>NZ_OZ186760.1:1465000-3735000 GCF_964272335.1 Streptomyces sp. SudanB5_2050 | reverse complement strand
GGTAGCGAAATTCCTTGTCGGGTAAGTTCCGACCTGCACGAATGGCGTAACGACTTCTCGACTGTCTCAACCATAGGCCCGGTGAAATTGCACTACGAGTAAAGATGCTCGTTTCGCGCAGCAGGACGGAAAGACCCCGGGACCTTTACTACAGTTTGATATTGGTGTTCGGTTCGGCTTGTGTAGGATAGCTGGGAGACTTTGAAGCTCGCACGC
The DNA here is from genome assembly GCF_964272335.1 of Streptomyces sp. SudanB5_2050. NCBI lineage: Bacteria > Bacillati > Actinomycetota > Actinomycetes > Kitasatosporales > Streptomycetaceae > Streptomyces > Streptomyces sp. SudanB5_2050. Next base: position 3,734,784 of record NZ_OZ186760.1, on the reverse strand, counting down.
CAGTGTGGGTGGAGTCGTCGTTGAAATACCAGTCTGGTCGTGCTGGATGTCTAACCTGGGTCCGTGATCCGGATCAGGGACAGTGTCTGATGGGTAGTTTAACTGGGGCGGTTGCCTCCTAAAGGGTAACGGAGGCGCCCAAAGGTTCCCTCAGCCTGGTTGGCAATCAGGTGTTGAGTGTAAGTGCACAAGGGAGCTTGACTGTGAGACCGACGGGTCGAGCAGGGACGAAAGTCGGGACTAGTGATCCGGCGGTGGCTTGTGGAAGCGCCGTCGCTCAACGGATAAAAGGTACCCCGGGGATAACAGGCTGATCTTCCCCAAGAGTCCATATCGACGGGATGGTTTGGCACCTCGATGTCGGCTCGTCGCATCCTGGGGCTGGAGTCGGTCCCAAGGGTTGGGCTGTTCGCCCATTAAAGCGGTACGCGAGCTGGGTTTAGAACGTCGTGAGACAGTTCGGTCCCTATCCGCTGTGCGCGTAGGAGTCTTGAGAAGGGCTGTCCCTAGTACGAGAGGACCGGGACGGACGAACCTCTGGTGTGCCAGTTGTTCTGCCAAGGGCATGGCTGGTTGGCTACGTTCGGGAGGGATAACCGCTGAAAGCATCTAAGCGGGAAGCCTGCTTCGAGATGAGGACTCCCACCTCCTAGAGAGGGTAAGGCTCCCAGTAGACGACTGGGTTGATAGGCCAGATATGGAAGCCGGGTAACCGGTGGAGTTGACTGGTACTAATAGGCCGAGGGCTTGTCCTCAGTTGCTCGCGTCCACTGTGTTGGTTCTGAAACCACGAACAACCCCGTCCATGGTCACGGACGGTGCGGTTGTCAGTTTCATAGTGTTTCGGTGGTCATAGCGTAGGGGAAACGCCCGGTTACATTCCGAACCCGGAAGCTAAGCCTTACAGCGCCGATGGTACTGCAGGGGGGACCCTGTGGGAGAGTAGGACGCCGCCGAACAATTTTTGCGAGAATGCCCCGCACCGGGAACGGTGCGGGGCATTCTGCGTTTCAGGACGGTTTCACGAGTTTGGTGTCGTAGGCCAGGATGACCGCCTGGACGCGGTCTCGGGAACCCGTCTTGGCGAGGATGCGGCCCACGTGTGTCTTCACCGTCGATTCGGCGAGGTGGAGGCGTTCCGCTATTTCTGTGTTGGTCCAACCCTGCCCCAGGACTTCGAGGATCTCGCGCTCGCGCTCGGTGAGGGAGGCGAGCCGCGGGTCCGGTGAGTCGTCGGCCTGTACGGCGGCCGGCAGGTGGTGGACGTAGGCGTCGAGCAGCCGGCGGGTCAGGCTCGGGGCCACCACGGCGTCGCCGGTGGCCACCGCTCGGACGCCGGAGAGCAGTTCCTCGGGCTGGGCGTCCTTGACGAGGAACCCGGAGGCACCGGCGCGCAGACCGGCGTAGGCGTACTCGTCCAGGTCGAAGGTGGTCAGGATGAGGACCCGGGTGCGTCCGCCGCCCGCGATGATGCGGCGGGTGGCCTCGATGCCGTCCAGGCCGGGCATGCGGACGTCCATGAGGACCACGTCGGGGGCGAGTTCGGCCGTCATGCGGGCGGCTTCCGCGCCGTTGGCCGCTTCACCCACGACCGTCATGTCGTCCTGGCTCTCCAGGAGCATCCGGAAACCGAAGCGCTGGAGGGGCTGGTCGTCGGCGATGAGGACGGTGGTCACTGCGGTGTTTCCTCCGGTAGGTGCAGGTGGACACGCCAGCCCCGCTCGGGGTGCGGGCGTGGGCCGGCCTCAAGTGTGCCGCCGTACAGGGCCGTCCGCTCGCGCATGCCGGGAAGTCCGCGGCCGTCGCCCGGGCTGTCGGACCGGACGGCGCGGCCGGTGTCCGTGACCGTGAGGGTGACCGAGCCTCCTTCGCCGTAGCGGAGCTGTATGTCGGCGGTGGCGTCCGGGCCCGCGTGCTTGAGGGTGTTGGTCAGGGCTTCCTGGATCACGCGGTAGACGGCGAGTTGGCGGCCCGCCGGGAGGTCGGGGCGGCCGTGCACGGTCGTGCGCACGGGCAGGCCCGCCCGGCGGACTCCGTCCACGAGCGGCGCGAGGTCGGTGAGGCTGGGCTGGGGGGCCAGTTCGGCGGAGTGGGGCCGGCCCGGAGCGTCCTCGCGCAGGACGTCGAGGAGGCGACGCAGCTCGCCCAGGGCCTGGCGGCTGGTGCTGCCGATCGCGTCGAGGGCCTGGGCGGCGCGCTCCGGGGACTTGGCGGCGGCGTACCGGCCGCCGTCGGCCAGGCCCGTGATGACGGAGAGGTTGTGGCCGATGATGTCGTGCATCTCGCGTGCGATGCGGGCGCGTTCCGCGGCGGCGGCGATCCGCGCCTGCTGGTCGCGCTCGGTCTCCAGGCGACGGGCGCGGTCCTCCAGGGCGGCCGTGTAGTTCCGCCGGGTGCGGACGGTGACGCCGATGAGGGCCGCCACACCGAGGGAGAGGAGCTGCGAGCCGAACTGCTGGTTCCAGGAGGCGCTGCTCTCGCCGTGGCGCAGCCCCGTCACGAGGACCTGGGCCAGCACCAGGGGTGTGGCCCAGCACAGGGCGCGCAGGGGCAGGCGCAGGGCGATGTGGAAGACGACGAGCAACTGGAGCATGGCGGCCTGGAGGATGGCACCGGTCCAGGCGTTGACGAGGGCGACCGGGACCATCGCGAGCAGGACGGCCGCCGGGTGCGCGCGGCGCCACAGGAGCGGGATCGTGAAACCCAGGCTCATGGCGAGCAGCATCGGACCGGGCACATCGAGGTTGTGGGCGATGCTGCGCCAGCCGCCGCCGGTGTAGTCGATCAGTGCTGCCGTCATCCAGAAGCCGGTCAGGAGCAGGTCCCAGACGAGCGGTCGGCAGCGGTCGAAGGCACGGACCCGGCGGACCAGGCGTTGGGCGTGCTCGGTGAGGGGATCGGCCGCCTTCTCTTCGCTCAGGTGCTCCATCCGCTCATCGTCGTGCGTCCGGGCGCGACGGGCGTCCTTCTCGGGGCCGTATATCAGGTGAGGGCCGTAGTACCGGGGTATTACGGTGACCCGCATGAGTGCCTCGGTCCCCGGTGACTACGTGATCCGCTCCATACGCGCCGACGAGTGGCCCGCCGTGAAGGAGCTGCGGCTGCGTGCCCTGCGGGACCCGCTGGCGCACCTCGCGTTCCTGGAGACGTACGACGACGCCGTGGGCCGGCCGGACTCCTACTGGCAGGAGCGGACGGCCAAGGCGGCCGAGGGCGCGATGGGGGCGCAGCAGATCGTCGCGGAGGGCCCGGAAGGGCTGTGGGTGGGCACCTTGACCGTGCTGGTCGAGGAGGCGGGGACGACCGACTGGGCCGGATTTCCGGTGGAGCGGCGGCAAGGACACGTGGTCGGTGTGTTCGTGCGGCGCGAGTGGCGCGGGAGCGGACTGACCAAGGCCCTGTTCGACGCCGGGCTGGAGTGGTCGTGGGCGCGCGGGCTGGAGCGGGTGCGGCTGATCGTCCACCCGGACAACGGGCGGGCGCAGGCCGCCTACCGGAAGGCCGGGTTCGCGCCGAGCGGGCGGACGGTGCCGCTGGAGGGCGGGGAGCCCGGCGAGGTCGAGCTGGAGTTCGCGGTCGAGCGCTGACGTGCGACCACCTTGCGGTGGGCGGCGGGTCAGACGGGCAGTTCGTCGTGGGGCCAGCGGGCGCGGGCCTGTTCGCGGGAGCGGAGCAGGGCCACGGTGGGCAGGCCCAGGTCCGCGCCGGTGGCCAGGAGCTCCGGCAGCTGGGGGAGCGGCGCCACGGCGGCCACGTCGTCCAGGACCAGGGTGAGTGGTGGGTCGAGGCGACCGGAGGATGACCGTTCGGCCATGCGCCGGCCGCTCTCGACCACGCTTGAGACGAGCGCCGTCAGCAGCGGCATCGCGCCGGGGCTCGTCCGAGGATCCTCGATGGATTCACCCACCACGTAAAGCGTTCCCTGTTCGTGCACGAAGGAATCCAGGGCGAGGGCATCAGTTCGGTTGGGAGTGCAGGCTTCGCGGATGTTGAGCGTCGAGAGGGCGGCCAGCGCTCGGGTGGTCAGCTGCTGGGCCATGTCCCGGCGGTCGGGGTGGGCGGTCAGGGCCCCCTCCAGCTCGCCCGCCGCGCCGGGTGCGGCCTTGGGGTTGGTGCGCAGGACGCGTACGGCGTCCTGGATCTGCAGGCCCTGGGCCCAGCGGTGGACGTGGCGGACGGTGCGGCCGTCGATGGCCGCCGCGTGGAGGTAGCTGCGCAGCAGGAGTTCGGCGGTGTCGCCGAGGGCCTGGTCGAGCCGGGCGGTGGGGCGGACCGGCGCCAGGAGGGCCGCCGCCCGGGCCGTGGCCGTCCCTCTGTCCTCGCAGCCGCTGGTGGGGGACCAGTGCAGGCGGGCCGGGGTGTCGCACAGGTGCGCGGGGTCGTAGAGGTGGCAGGGACCGAGTTTCGCGCGGGCGTCCTTGGTGTCCGACCAGAGGGCCGGGCTGGAGGTGATGACGAGGGCGGCGCCCTCCGCTTCGCGCAGGGCGTCGGCGGCGGTCCGGAGGCGGGAGTCCGGGGGACCGTAGTGGATCCCGGCCTCGGTGCGGCGGCTTTCCCATCCGCCCACCCGTCTGCCTGCGGCCACGGGGGCGAGGGGCTCTTCCGCGCGTGCGGGTTCTTCCGCGGGTACGGCCGCGGGTGCGGGGGTGGACTGCCGGGGCGCTCTCGGGGTCGGTACCTCGTGCACCTGCTCCGGTGCCGGCGTCGGCGTCGGCTCCGGCAGTGGTGCGGCCGCGGCCGCTCTCCCTTCGGCCCGCCGCCGCTGCCGTACCGCGCGCCAGCGGGCCACCGTGCCCAGCACGAACACGGTCAGCACGACCAGCACCATCAGCTGGCCGATGAACAGCCCCCAGAACAGCCCGTACCCCGAGAGGTCGGAGGCGGGGGTGTCCGGCCAGGCGCCGACGATGTCGTGCGGCTGGGCGACCAGATGACGCATGGCCAGGGGGGTGCCCGTGAAGGTGACGCCGGAGGGCCAGGCGCCGTGGGCGAACAGGGCGGCGAGACCGGTCGCCGTCCACACCAGCACGGTCATGCCGAGCAGAAAGGCGAGTATGCCGATCAACAGGCCGTCCGGGATGCCGCCCTGGCCGTCCCGCCGCTGGTCGTCCGGTCTCATCTGCCCCGTGCCTCCCCCTCGCCTAGGCCACCGTCGATTCCGACGAGTCGCCGATGTGCTGCTCCATGAAGGCCGCCGCCCTCTCCTCGGCCTCCAGCTCGGCGGCGCGCAGGGCGTCGTCGCGGAGGTCGGAGGAGGACTCGGTCATCGCGCGGTCGGTGAAGACCAGCGGGCGTTCGGTCTCCGTGATCAGGTGCTTGACCACCTGGACGTTGCCGTTGACGTCCCAGACCGCGATGCCGGGCGTGAGGGTCGGGATGATCTCCACGGCCCAGCGCGGCAGGCCCAGGACGCGTCCGGTGGCCCGTGCCTCGTCGGCCTTCTGGGCGTAGATGGTCCGGGTGGAGGCCATCTTCAGGATCGCCGCCGCCTCCCGTGCCGCGGCCCCGTCGACGACGTCCGACAGGTGGTGCACCACCGCCACGAACGACAGACCCAGCCGGCGCCCGAACTTCAGCAGCCGCTGGAACAGCTGCGCCACGAACGGGCTGTTGATGATGTGCCAGGCCTCCTCGACCAGGAAGATGCGCTTCTTCCGGTCGGGGCGGATCCAGGTGTGCTCCAGCCAGACGCCGACGATCGCCATCAGGATCGGCATGGCGATGGAGTTGCGGTCGATGTGGGAGAGGTCGAAGACGATGAGCGGCGCGTCCAGGTCGATGCCGACCGTGGTCGGGCCGTCGAACATGCCGCGCAGGTCACCGTCGACGAGGCGGTCGAGGACCAGCGCCACGTCCAGACCCCACGCCCGTACGTCGTCTATGGCGACGTTCATCGCCTCGGCGGACTCCGGCTCGGGGTGGCGGAGCTGCTCGACGATGTCGGTGAGGACCGGCTGGCGTTCGACGATGGTCTCGTTGACGTAGGCGTGCGCGACCTTGAGCGCGAAGCCGGAGCGCTCGTCGAGGCCGTGGCCCATCGCGACCTCGATGATCGTGCGGAGCAGCGCGAGCTGGCCCGTCGTGGTGATCGCCGGATCGAGGGGGTTGAGCCGGATGCCGTGGTCCAGGGCGGCCATCGGGTCGAGGCGGATGGGCGTTATGCCCAGCTCCTCGGCGATGAGGTTCCACTCGCCGACGCCGTCCTCGCCCTGCGCGTCCAGCACGACGACCTGGCGGTCGCGGAAGCGGAGCTGACGCAGGACGTACGTCTTCTCCAGCGCCGACTTGCCGTTCCCGGACTCGCCGAGGACCAGCCAGTGCGGGGCGGGGAGCTGCTGGCCGTAGAGCTGGAAGGGGTCGTAGATGTAGCCCTTGCCGGAGTAGACCTCGCGGCCGATGATCACGCCGGAGTCGCCGAGGCCGGGCGCGGCGGTGGGGAGGTAGACGGCCTGCGCCTGGCCCGTGGAGGTGCGGACGGGCAGGCGGGTCGTCTCGACCTTCCCGAACAGGAAGGACGTGAAGGCGTCGGTGAGGACGGTCAGCGGGTCCCGCATCAGGCTCAGCCCCTACCTTCGGATGCCGGTGGCGAACGGAAGTGTGTTCACGAAGGCGCGGTGGTGCTCACGGTCGCACCATTCCAGTTTCAGGTACGACTTTCCGGCCGAGGCCCTTATCGTCCGCTTGTCGCGGGCCAGCGCCTCGGGGGAACGGGAGGAGACGGTGATGTAGCCGACCAGGTTGACTCCGGCCGCGCCGCTGGCGAGGTCCTCGCCCCGCTGGTCCAGGCGGCCGTGGGCGGCGATGTCGCGCGGGTCGACGGTGCGGTTCATCTTGGCGGCGCGGGAGGCCTCGGCCTCGTCGTTGGTCTTCTCGGTCAGCATGCGTTCGATGGCGACCTCGGTGGGTTCGAGGTCCATCGTGACGGCGACCGTGCGGATGACGTCCGGGGTGTGGACGAGCAGGGGGGCCAGGAAGTTGACGCCCACCGGGGTCATCGGCCACTCCTTCACCCAGGCGGTGGCGTGGCACCAGGGGGCGCGGGTGGAGGACTCCCGGGTCTTCGCCTGGAGGTAGGTGGGCTCCATGGCGTCCAGCTCGGCCGGCCAGGCGTTGCGCTGGGTCATCGCCTGGATGTGGTCGATGGGGTGGTCCGGGTCGTACATGGCGTGGATGAGGGAGGCGAGCCTGCCCTGGCCCAGCGGCTGGCGGACCCGGATGTCGGCCTCCTGGAGGCGCGAGCAGATGTCGGTCAGCTCGCGGGCCATGACGACCGCGAGACCCGCGTCCCGGTCCAGCTTGCGCCCGTTCTGCGGGCGGGCGGCGCGGGCCATGGCGTTGGCCTCGGCCGCCAGCTCGCGGGTGTAGTGCATGCAGGCGACGAGATAGGCGCGGTGCTGCTCGCTGCTGGTCGACACCATCGACTGGAGCTGGTCGTACGACTGCTGGAGCCACGCCGGTGACTTGTCGTCGCCGCGCTGGGCGACGTCCTTGGCGTGCGCGTCGGGGTCGGCCGGGAGGGTGCGGGCCAGCATCTGGATGCGGGTGACGAAGCCGTCGCCGTTGGCCACGTGCTTGAGCAGCGTGCCGAAGCGGTCCACCAGGGCTTCCTGGTCCTCGGAGTCGCGCAGGCCGACGCCGGGGCCCTCGATCTCGATCGCGGCCGTCACCGTCTTGCGGTCGGCGTGCAGCAGCACGGCGATCTCGTCCGGCCCGAAGGGCGCGGCCAGCCAGGTGATCCGGCCGATGCCGGGCGGCGGGCCGACCTCGACCTCACGGCCGTCGAGCCGGGTGCCGGCCTCGATGGCGCCGGAGCGGTAGGTGGTGCCGTTGCGCAGGGTCCGCTTGTAGCTGCGGTTGATCTCGAACCACTTGTAGAACGTCCGGTGCTTGTACGGCACGTAGACGGCGGCCAGCGCGAGCATGGGGAAGCCGACGAGCAGCACGATGCGCAGGGACAGGACGGGGACGAGGAGCCCGCACATCATGCCGAGGAACGCGCCGACGATGATCAGCGCGATCTCACCGGTCTCGCGGTTGCGGCCGACGATCGCGTTCGGCCGGGCCCGGCCGATGAGATACGTACGGCGGGGCGTGACCGGATGGGACACGTGGGACTCGGTCGTCAACGCCCGTCACCTCCTGTGCTCTTGGTGCTGCTGTTGCGGGTGTTGCTGGCGTGAGGGGTGTTCACCGGGCTGCCGGAGCGCGGTGCGGGTGCGGCGGAGGGGACAGTTCCGCCGCCGCCGTTCGAGGGGCGCGTGCTGTGCGCGGCGACTCCGCCGGAGGCGGGGTTCGAGGGACGGGACGCGGAGGCGCCGGAACCGCCGCCCTGGCCGCCGCCGCTGTCGCCGTTGTGGCGGGTGCTGTGGGTTCTGATGCCCTGGGCGACCAGGTTCGCCGGGGAGCTGATCACGGCGGCGGCCTTGCCCTCGGCGCCCTGCATGATGCGGTTGTTGCGGCCGTTGGCGATCTCGTCGCCGAAGCCGGGGACGAAGCGGTAGATCATCGCGGACGCGAAGATGGCGAGCAGGATGATCGCGAGGCCGGAGACGACGGCGGAGAAGGCGTCCGGCCCGTCGTCGGCGGAGAGCGCCCCGGCGAGCCCGAGCACGATGACGATGACGGGCTTCACCAGGATCACCGCGATCATGATCCCGGCCCAGCGGCGGACGTGACCCCACAGGTTCTTGTCGACCAGGCCGGCGTAGACGACGGTGCCGAGCAGGGCGCCGACGTAGAGCAGGGCGGCACGGATGACGAGTTCCAGCCAGAGGACGCCGGCGGCGAGGATCGACACCAGGGAGACGACGATCAGCATGATCGGTCCGCCGCCGATGTCCTCGCCCTTCTTCAGGGCGCCGGAGAACGTGCCGAAGAAGGTGTCCGTCTGGTCGCCGGTGGTCTTGGCGAGGACGTCGGTGACGCCGTCGGTCGCCGAGACGACCGTGTAGAGGATCAGCGGCGTGAACGCCGACGCCAGGACGGTGAGCCAGAGGAACCCGATGGCCTCGGAGAGCGCGGTGGAGAGGGGGACGCCGCGCACGGCACGCTTCGCCACGGCGAGGAGCCAGAGGACGAGCGTGAGGATCGTCGACGCCGCGAAGACGACGGCGTACTGCTGGAGGAACTTCGGGTTGGTGAAGTCGACGTTCGCCGTGTCCTCGACGGCGGCGCTGAGCTTGTCGACGGTCCACGCGGCGGCGTCGGCGCAGCCCTTGGCGAGGGAGGAGAGGGGGTCGAGGGTGGAGGAGATACCGGGGGCGTCGGCTCCACCGCCACCGGTGGAGCCGGCACCGGAGTCGCCGTCTTCGCAGTACTTCCTGGCAGGCCCCGCGATGAGTGAGCAGGCGTCGTCGGAGTTCGTAGGTGTGGGACTGGGCTCTGCGGAAGCCGGCGTGGCCAGCAGGAAGACGGCCGTCTGAGCAGCGGCCACCAAGCCGGTGACGGTGAGAGCGCGGCGCTGGTTACCGGGCATACGTGAAGCCTCCGAACTCCTGGACCGCCTTGCCCATCTCCTCACCGCTGGACACTGCGTTGTCTCCAGGGACAGGCGTTGGGCCGGTTTTCTGGCTGGTCTCCAAGACCTTCCAGTCCATGCCGTTCCAGCTGAGGCTCATGGTCACGGTGAACCAGCTGGTCGTCACCGGGTGCGTCGTATTCTTCCCGGTCAGTCCGAACAACCCGGTGCACCAGACTTCTACGGTGGCGGCGCTGTCGCTGAAGGCAGTCACCTTGGTGCCAACGGGCGCTGTGCGATTGACGAAGGTACTCCCGGACGGCGCTCGCCCATCCTCGCCGAGCCCGATCTTCTTCAGGAACGCCGCCGAGTAGTCCGCGTCGAAGCCGGACTGAAGACGGTCGGCTGCCCCGGGGTCAGCGATGCTTTTCACGATGTCGTGCCGACGCGCGGCGTTGAACATCCCGTCAGACCCCAGAGCCACCGCGTAGTTCGCCGCCGCGCTCTGCGCGCCCTGCTCGTCGTGGGCGAAGCCCGACTGGACCGGGGCCGTCCCCGAGGGGGCCGTCGAGGACGTCTTCGGCTTGTCCGCCGCCGCGTCGGAGGAATCGGACTCGTCTCCTCCACGGTTCGCGAAGGCGATCGCGGCGATGAGGAGGACGACGACGCCGACCACGGTGACCAGGCTTCTGGACGACGAACGTCCGCCGCGCCGGTGACCGCCCTCCTCCTCGGGCAGCCGCACCCGCGTCCCGCTCATGCCGCCGTGACCGCCGGAGGACTGGTGGTCGTCTCCGAGACTCATGCCGCGTACGCCCCCTCGACGTCGTGCCTGCCGTAGAAGTACGACGGTAGCCGTGCTGGTTCCCGCGCGGGCGCGGTGTGGTGACTCGACATCAGGGAAACGCAACCTCAGCCGGTTGGCACGACGGGCGGGTGGGGTGGAGGGTGAGGGACGGACGTGAGTGCGGCTATACGGCCATCCCGTACACGATGGTGAAGAGCGTGCCGAGGGAGCCGATGATGAACACGCCCGTCAGGCCCGCGATGATGAGGCCCTTGCCCTGCTCCGCGCTGAAGGTGTCGCGGAGGGCCGTGGCGCCGATGCGCTGCTTGGCCGCGCCCCAGATGGCGATGCCGAGGCAGAGCAGGATGGCGACGGCCATGACGACCTGGACCATCGTCTTCGCCTCGGCCCCCAGCGCACCGAAGGGGCCCCAGTCCGGAGCGATCCCCCCGATGATGGTGTTGATGTCTCCCTCGTCGGCCGCAAAGAGCATGTAAGTCACCGCCCCTGTTGGGTAGTTCCGCATCCTCTGCGGACGTGCAGAGGTCAGGCCTCATTGTCGCCGACAAATCCGCCGTCGTATGTCGACTTGGCGTCATTGATTGGCAGGTTTCGTACGGATAGCTTGCCACCGGCCCGCGCCGGCCCTTAGGAGGGCCGTGCGGACCGGTATGCGATGAGTCGTATGGTCACTCTGTGTATCACGGTAGGTTACTCCGGGCAATGAGGCTGGAGCGCAACCTGTCGTGTGGTTGTTTCGTTGGGCCCTTCTGCGCCGTGATCGAAGATGGCGGGCCTTCGGGCCGCGACATGGCTAGAAAGTGTTATTGAACGGCCCGGACATGGGGGAGGGTTGGGCCATGCGGAAGTTGTGGGTCGGGGCCGGTGTCGCGGTCGCCCTCGGCATGGGCTTCGTGATGCTGCTCGTCGTGGGCGTCTACGTGGTCGCCGGGAATCTGGCCAACGGCATCGGGGGCGGGTCGAAGAGGCTGGCCAAGGGGTCGGTGCCCGCGGCGTACCAGGCGCTGGTGCAGAAGTGGGGCAATCTCTGTCCCGCCATCAACCCCGCGCTGCTCGCCGCCCAGCTCTACCAGGAGAGCGGCTTCAACCCGAAGGCCCAGAGCCACGCCGCCGCGCAGGGGATAGCGCAGTTCATCCCGGGGACGTGGGCCACGCACGGGATCGACGGCGACGGGGACGGTGACCGGGACGTCTGGGACCCGGCGGACGCCATCCCGTCGGCGGCGTCGTACGACTGCACGCTCGCGTCGTACGTGAAGGACGTGCCCGGCAACCCGACCGAGAACATGCTGGCCTCCTACAACGCGGGGGCCGGCGCGGTCATCCAGTACCAGGGCGTGCCGCCGTACAAGGAGACGCAGAACTACGTCAAGGTCATCCGGAGCCTGGAGAAGAGCTTCGCGGCCCCCGAGGGCCGCGTCGACCCCTCCGAGCAGGCCGCCGGGGCCATCGCCTACGCGCAGGAGAAGCTCGGGACGCCCTATCTGTGGGGCGGTACGGGTACGGCCAGTCAGGGCGGGCGGTTCGACTGCTCGGGGCTGACGCAGGCGGCGTACGAGAGTGTGGGGATCGAGCTGCCGCGGGTGGCCAACGACCAGTACAACGCGGGGCCGCATCCGAGCCGGGAGGAACTGCTCCCCGGGGACCTGGTGTTCTTCTCGGACGACCTGACCAACTCGCGGGCGATCCGGCACGTGGGCATCTACGTCGGCGGCGGTTACATGATCGACGCCCCGCGAACGGGTGCCGTGATCCGCTTCGATCCGATCGACACGCCGGACTACTTCGGGGCGACCCGGGTGACCGAAGATGGCGCGAAAGCGTTGCCCACGACGGTGTGAATGCGATGGTTTGGACGCAGCGTGAACCCCTGCCCTGAGCTGCGACGACGTATCTCTCTTCGATAACGTCTGCGTGATCATTCAGTGGAGTGTGGAACGTATCAACGGGGGCCGTGCGTTCCTGTTGGCGTGTAGGTGTGCGGGACGGGACGCGTCCCGGCGGATCTACGACCACGGGGGTGGCAGAGGAAAGGCGTGCGCTCGATGCGCCGCAGGACATGACGAAGGGGCCGCAGCACCATGGCTGGACTCGCCGAATCCGGGTCGAACCCCGACGTCGAGCTGCTCTACGACATCAACGGCCTGGCCAAGGACGCACCGCACTGGTTCGACCGGGTCATGGAGTTCGTCGGTGAGTACGGACTGCTGTTCGCGATCGTGCTGCTGGTGCTGTGGTGCTGGTGGGGTGTGCGGCGCCGGGGCGGCGAGGACGCCGCCTCGAGCGTGGCTGCCCTGGTGTGGGCGCCGCTCGCGGCCGGTGTCGCGGTCCTGGTCAACGTGCCGATACGGGGTTTCGTGGAGCGGCCGCGGCCGTTCAAGACCCATGACGGGCTGGAGGTGCTGGTCGCGGGCAAGGACGACTTCTCGTTCGTCAGCGACCACGCCACGCTGTGCATGGCCCTCGCCGTCGCCCTGTTCGTCGCCAACCGGAAGTTCGGGCTCGGCGCGATCGTGCTGGCGCTGTTCGGTGGCTTCATCCGGGTCTACATGGGCGTGCACTACCCGACGGACGTCATCGGCGGGTTCGCGCTCGGCACGGCGGTCGCGCTGCTGCTGTCGCCGGTCGCCATGGCGCTGCTGACGCCGCTGACGCGGGCCGTCGAGCGGTCGCCCCGGGTGGGTTGGCTGGTGCGGGCGCGGGGGCGAGGCGGTGCCGCCGGGCGGAGCACCGTGATCCCGGGGGCGCGCGCCGAGAGTGCCGAGACGGGGGAGCGGGACCTCGCCGCCTAGGGGGCGGACGCTGTCCCACTAGCTAGTAGCTACTGGCTACTGGCTACTGGTCACGAGTCAAGACGCACACGGCCGCCTGTCAGGCGGCCGTGTGCGTCTTCGCGTCCGTGCGGGCCTGGCTTCTGGCCCTGCGGGCCGGCCCTCGCCAGCCGCAGGTGCAGCGGGCCAGGCAGAAGCGGCCCTGTTCGACCGTCGTCGTGAGGTGTTCCGGTTGTCCGGGGGCTTCCCCGGGGACTTCGAGACCGTCCTGCTGCGCCACGCCGTCCACGTTACCGGCGTCACCTGCCCCTCGTTAACCGGGTCGGCAGGGGGTCCGGAGCGGGCGTGACGCTGGGGTAGGTGGCGATGGTCGGGTGGGAGCGGGAGCGGCGGGGCAGGAGAGTAGTCGGCGGCCTCGCCGCCGCCGGGGGCGTGCTCGGCGTGTGGCTGGCCGCCGGCGCGTGCTCCGGGCAGGGCGCCGCCGTCCAGGGGCAGGGCGCCGACGACCCGGTCGCCGTGCTGCACCGGGCCGCCGACCGGCTGGTGGCCGCCGGGAGCGCCAGGGCGCGCACCGCCATGGAGATGGCCAGCGGCGGCACGCGGGTGACCATCCGGGGCGAGGGCGTCTACGACTTCGAGCGGCGCTTCGGGCGGCTGGAGGTGCGGCTGCCGCAGGACCCGGCGGGGACGAGCGAGCACCGGCCGATCACCGAGCTGCTCGCGCCGGGCGCCCTGTTCATGAAGAACCGGGGCGCCGGTGTGCCCGACGACAAGTGGGTGCGGGTGGAGACCGCCTCGCTCTCCGACGGGAATCTGGTGACCGGCGGGGCGACGGACCCCTTCGCCGCGGCCGAGGTGCTGCGCGGGACGCGGACGGCGACGTACGTGGGGCGGACCGAGGTCGGGGGCGCCGAGGTGCGGCACTACCGGGGGACCGCCGACCTGGCGCGGGCGGCGCGGGGCGCGTCCGAGGACAACCGGGAGGCGCTGGCCGCGGCGGCCGACGGCTTCGCCACCGCCGAGGTGCCCTTCGACGCCTACGTCGACGACGAGGGTCGCGTCCGCAAGGTCCGGCACCGCTTCAGCTTCGTCAACGGGCGGGACGAGGGCACCGTCGACGTCGCCTCGACGACGCTGCTCTACGATTTCGGCGCCGCCGTCCGCGTACGGCTGCCGGACGACGCCGACATCTACGCCGGCAAGATCGCCGCGGGGCCGGGCGGCGGGACGGGCGGCAAGAACTAGCCCTTCCGTGCCATGCGCGGTGTGTAGGCCGCTCCCTACTCTAGGAAGTCGGTGACGGCAGAGACGAGGTGACGCGTGTGGCTCCGGTCGGCGGTACGGCGGTTCAGGACCACGTGGCCCTCGCCGAGATCGAGCTGTGCGGCGAGCTGATCATCGCGGCGTCCGCCGCTCGGGAGCGCCTCAGCCTGGAGAGCATCGACGAGGTGCTGCGGGTGGCCGAGGAGCGCCGGGGCGCCGGGGAGCGCCGGAGCGCCGGGGCCGGCCGGTAGGAGGCGCCGGCCCGTACGCCGGGGGTCAGGTGCGCAGCAGGCGGCCGATCGCCTTCGTGGCCTCCTCCACCTTCGCGTCGATCTCGTCGCCGCCCTTGACGGCGGCGTCGGCGACGCAGTGGCGCAGGTGCTCCTCCAGGAGCTGCAGGGCGAAGGACTGCAGGGCCTTCGTGGAGGCCGAGACCTGGGTGAGTATGTCGATGCAGTAGACGTCCTCGTCGACCATGCGCTGCAGGCCGCGGATCTGGCCCTCGATGCGGCGCAGTCGCTTCAGGTGCTCGTCCTTCTGCTTGTGGTACCCGTGCACCCCGCGGTCGTGGTCGGTCACGACGTCGGTGCCGTCCGTCTCCACCCCGGCCACCTCGTCGACGGCGGGGGAGGGCGCACCAGCGCCGGCCTCAGTGGTCGTCATCGCGTCCTCCTGTGGAGATTGGGCAGATAGCGGACATATACCCCTGGCGGGTATATGGTAACGAACTTTGCGGGGTAAGGGGCCCTCGGGAGGAAATCCTGGGCAGCGGCCCGGGTGTCGCCCCCCTGCTCATCAGTCTTCCTGATGGGCGACACTGGGGGACGGCCCGTTAGCCGTGGCCGGATGATGCGCCTAGCATCAGCCTGACCGAAACCGATGCACCCCGAGGACCCCACGTGCGCTTTCGTCTGACCCCCAGGGAGACGAGCTTCTACGACATGTTCGCCGCATCCGCGGACAACATCGTCACGGGCTCGAAACTCCTGATGGAACTGCTCGGGGCGGACGCTTCCGCCCGGGCCGAGATCGCAGAGCGTATGCGGGCCGCCGAACACGCCGGTGACGACGCCACGCACGCGATCTTCCACCAGTTGAACTCTTCGTTCATCACGCCCTTCGACCGCGAGGACATCTACAACCTCGCCTCGTCCCTCGACGACATCATGGACTTCATGGAGGAGGCCGTCGACCTGGTCGTCCTCTACAACGTCGAGGAACTGCCCAAGGGCGTCGAGCAGCAGATCGAGGTGCTGGCGCGGGCGGCGGAGCTGACCGCCGAGGCCATGCCGAACCTGCGGACCATGGACAACCTCACCGAGTACTGGATCGAGGTCAACCGGCTCGAGAACCAGGCCGACCAGATCCACCGCAAGCTGCTCGCCCACCTCTTCAACGGCAAGTACGAGGCCATCGAGGTGCTGAAGCTGAAGCAGATCGTCGACGTGCTCGAGGAAGCGGCCGACGCGTTCGAGCACGTGGCGAACACGGTGGAGACCATCGCGGTCAAGGAGTCCTGACCCCTTCATGGACACCTTCGCACTGGTCGTGACCATCGGGGTCGCGCTCTTCTTCACGTACACCAACGGCTTCCACGACTCGGCGAACGCGATCGCGACGTCCGTGTCGACGCGTGCGCTGACGCCCCGGGCGGCGCTCGCGATGGCCGCCGTCATGAACCTCGCCGGGGCGTTCCTCGGTTCCGGGGTCGCCAAGACCGTCAGCGAGGGGCTGATCGAGACGCCCGAGGGCTCGAAGGGGATGGGCATCCTCTTCGCGGCGCTCGTGGGCGCCATCGTCTGGAACCTGATCACCTGGTACTTCGGGCTGCCGTCGTCGTCCTCGCACGCGTTGTTCGGCGGCATGGTGGGCGCGGCGCTGGCCGGGAGCACGACCGTGTACTGGCACGGGGTCGTCGACAAGATCGTCATCCCGATGTTCGTGTCGCCCGTGATCGGTCTGGTCGCCGGTTATCTGGTGATGACGGCCATCATGTGGATCTTCCGGCGGGCCAATCCGCACAAGGCGAAGCGGGGCTTCCGCATCGCGCAGACGGTGTCGGCGGCGGGTATGGCGCTCGGGCACGGGCTCCAGGACGCGCAGAAGACGATGGGCATCGTGGTGATGGCGCTGGTCATCGCCGACGTCGAGGACTACGGCGATCCCATCCCGGTGTGGGTGAAGGTGGCGTGTGCGCTGATGCTGTCCGCGGGGACGTACGCGGGGGGCTGGCGGATCATGCGGACGCTGGGGCGGAAGATCATCGAGTTGGATCCGCCGCAGGGGTTCGCCGCGGAGACGACGGGGGCGTCGATCATGTTCGGGTCGGCGTTCCTGTTCCACGCGCCGATCTCGACGACGCATGTCATCACGTCGTCGATCATGGGTGTGGGGGCCACGAAGCGGGTGAACGCCGTGCGGTGGGGTGTCGCGCGGAACATCATCGTGGGGTGGTTCATCACGATGCCGGCGGCGGCGGTGGTGGCCGCGGTGTCGTTCTGGATCGTGAATCTGGTGTTCCTCTAGGCGGTGCCCGGTGCCGGTGTCGCCCCGGGGTGGGTGACACGGCCCGGCGCCGCGGGGCGCCGCCGCGCCAGATGAGAGGGCCCGCCCCCGGAATCCGGGGGCGGGCCCTTTGTGCTCCTCGCGGTGGCACCGCCATGCAGCACCGCGAGGGGATCGGGGGTGGGGCCTAGCCGAAGCGGCCCGAGATGTAGTCCTCCGTGGCCTGGACCGACGGGTTGGAGAAGATGCGCTCCGTCTCGTCGATCTCGATCAGCTTGCCGGGCTGGCCGACCGCCGCCAGGTTGAAGAAGGCCGTGCGGTCGGAGACGCGCGCCGCCTGCTGCATGTTGTGCGTCACGATGACGATCGTGAAGCGCTCCTTCAGCTCGCCGATCAGGTCCTCGATGGCGAGGGTGGAGATCGGGTCCAGGGCGGAGCAGGGCTCGTCCATGAGCAGGACGTTCGGCTCGACCGCGATGGCGCGGGCGATGCACAGGCGCTGCTGCTGACCGCCGGAGAGGCCGGAGCCCGGCTTGTTGAGGCGGTCCTTCACCTCGTTCCAGAGGTTGGCGCCGCGCAGCGACTTCTCGACGACGTCGTCCATCTCGGACTTCTTGTACTTGCCGTTGAGCCTCAGGCCGGCCGCGACGTTGTCGTACACCGACATGGTCGGGAACGGGTTCGGGCGCTGGAAGACCATGCCGACCTCGCGGCGCACGGCCACCGGGTCGATGCCCGCGCCGTAGAGGTTCTCGTCGTCCAGCATGACCTTGCCGTCGACCCGCCCGCCGGGCGTGACCTCGTGCATGCGGTTGAGCGTGCGCAGGAAGGTGGACTTGCCGCAGCCGGACGGGCCGATGAAGGCCGTCACGGAGCGGGGCTCGACGGTCATCGAGATGTCCTCGATGGCCAGGAAGGAGCCGTAGTAGGCGTTGAGGCCGCTGACATCTATGCGCTTGGCCATGGGTATCACTTCTTCTTTCGCGTGTCCGGGTCGCTGACTGTTCTTGCTCTGGCCGCGTCAGCGACCCGTCTTCGGGGCCTTCCAGCGCGCGATGCCGCGGGCCACCAGGTTGAGGATCATGATGAAGGCGATGAGCGTCAGGGCCGCGGCCCAGGCACGGTCGTACGCGGGATCCGAGCCGGCGTTGTACTGGAGGTAGATGTACATCGGCAGCGATTCCTGCGGGTCCTGGAACGGGTTCGCGTTGATGAAGTCCGTGCCCCAGACCAGCAGCAGCACGGGCGCCGTCTCGCCGGTGATGCGGGCGACGGCCAGCATGACGCCGGTGACGATGCCGCCGATCGACGTCGGCAGGACGACCTTCAGGATGGTGCGCCACTTCGGCACGCCGAGCGCCAGCGACGCCTCGCGCAGCTCGTTGGGGACGAGCTTGAGCATCTCCTCGGTGGAGCGGACGACCACCGGGATCATCAGGATGCACAGGGCGAACGAACCGGCGATGCCGGAGGGGCCCATGTCCAGGATCAGCACCCACAGGCTGAGGATGAACAGACCCGCGACGATCGACGGGATGCCCGTCATGACGTCGACGAAGAAGGTGACCGCCTTGGCCAGCCGTCCGCGTCCGTACTCGACGAGGTAGATCGCGGTGAGCACACCCACCGGCACGGAGAACAGGGTGGCGAGGCCGACCTGCTCCAGGGTGCCGAGGATGGCGTGGTAGATGCCGCCGCCGGGCTCGCTGTCGGCGACCACGCCCATCGAGTGGGTGAGGAAGTAGCCGTCGAGGACCTTCACGCCCTGCTTGACGGTCTCCCAGATCAGGGACAGCAGCGGGATCAGGGCCAGCAGGAACGCGACCCAGACCATGCTGGTCGCGACCCGGTCCTTGGCCTGCCGGCCGCCCTCGATCCGCGCCGAGATGGCGTAGGTGCCGCCGACGAAGAGGACCACGGCGATCAGGGCCCACTGGATGCTGCTGTTCAGCCCGGCCGCGGCGCTGATGCCGAGGCCGGCGGCGGTCGCGCCGGCCGCGACGGCCCACGGGAACCACTTGGGCAGGGTGGCGCCGCGCAGGGAGCTGCGGCTCTTCGGGGTAAGGGTTGCGTGGCTCATGCGTTGGCCCCCGAGTACTCCTTGCGGCGGGCGATGATCATGCGGGCACCGCCGTTGACCAGCAGCGTGATGACGAACAGCACCAGACCGGAGGCGATCAGCGCGTCCCGGCCCATCACGGTCGCCTCGTTGAACTTGCTGGCGATGTTCTGGGCGAAGGTGCCGCCGCCCGGGTCGAGCAGGCTGGCGTTGATGTCGAAGGTCGGCGAGAGGACCATGGCCACGGCCATCGTCTCGCCGAGCGCGCGCCCGAGGCCGAGCATCGAGGCGGAGATGATGCCGGAGCGGCCGAAGGGGATCACCGACATCCGGATGACCTCCCAGCGGGTGGCGCCCAGGGCCAGGGCGGCCTCCTCGTGCATGCGCGGGACCTGCCGGAAGACCTCACGGCTGACGTTGGTGATGATCGGCAGGATCATGATCGCGAGCAGGATGCCCACGGTGAGCAGCGAGCGCGGCGCTCCGCCGCTCCACTCGAAGATCCCGGTCCAGCCGAGGTACTCGTCCAGCCAGCCGAAGAGCCCGTCCATGTGCGGCACGAGGAAGAGCGCGCCCCACAGGCCGTAGACGATCGAGGGCACGGCGGCGAGCAGGTCGATCACGTACGCGATGGCGCCGCCCAGCTTGCGCGGCGCGTAGTGCGTGATGAACAGGGCGATGCCGACCGAGATCGGGACGGCGATGGCCATCGCGATGATCGACGACACGATGGTGCCGAAGGCCAGGACGGCGATGCCGAACTCCGGCGGGGTGCCGCTGGGGTTCCACTCGAAGCTGGTGAAGAAGTTGGCCTCGTCCTCGCTGATGGCGAGCCAGGCGCGGTAGGTCAGGAAGGCCGCGATGGCGGCCATGATGGCCAGCACCAGGATGCCGGACCCGCGGGAGAGCCCGAGGAAGATCCGGTCGCCGGGGCGGGTGGCGCCGCGTGCGGCGCGCTCGGCGTCCTTCGCGGGGGGCTGGTGCGGTACGGGGGCTGCTGCTGGCTTCTGGGGATCAGTGGTTATGTCCATCGGGTTCTCCGGTCTGCGGAGCCGCCTCGTCGGCGGCTCGGGCGGAGCCTCGCGGGCTCCTGGCGGCGGTGCACCGGACGGTGCGGTCCGGCCCCCGGGCGGAGGCCGGACCGCACTCGGGTCAGCTCAGGCCCGAGACGGTCTCGCGGACCTTGGTGATGATCTCGGTGGGCATCGGGGCGTAGCCGGCGTCCGCCAGCAGGCCCTGGCCGTCCTCCGAGGCGATGTAGTTCAGGAAGGACTTGGTGGCGGGCAGGGACTCCGCCTTGTTGCCCTTGTCGCAGACGATCTCGTACGTGACGAGGACGATCGGGTACGCGCCGTCGGCGGACGGCGTGTAGTCCAGCTCCAGGGCGAGGTCCTTGCCGGTGCCGACGACCTTCGCGGCGCCGATGGCGGCGGTGGCGTTCTCGACGGTGGCCTTGACCGGCTCGGCGGCCTCGGTCTTGATGTCGACCGTCTTGATGCCGTCCTTGGCGTACGACAGCTCGAAGTACGAGATGGCGCCGGCGGTCTGCTTCACCTGTCCGGCCAGGCCGGAGGAGCCCTGCGCGGACTGGCCGCCCTTGGCCTCCCAGGACTTGCCCGGCTCGTACTTCCAGTCGTCGGGCGCGGCGTCCTTGAGGTACTTGGTGAAGTTGTCCGTGGTGCCGGACTCGTCCGAGCGGTGGAAGGCCTGGATCTTCAGGTCGGGCAGCTTGGCGTCGGGGTTGAGCTTGGCGATCGCCTCGTCGTTCCAGTTGGTGATCTGGCTGTCGAAGATCTTGGCGAGCGTCGGGGCGTCCAGGGCGAGCGTGTCGACGCCCGGGACGTTGAAGCCGACGGCGATGGGGCCGCCGACCATCGGCAGGTTGATGGCCTGGCCGTCCTTGCAGACCTTCTTCGACGCCTCGACCTCGTCGGGCTTCAGCGCGGAGTCCGAGCCGGCGAACGCGGTCTGGCCCTGCGTGAAGGCGGTGATGCCCGCGCCGGAGCCGGTCGGGTTGTAGTTGATCTGCACGCCGTTGCAGGCCGCGACGTACTGCTTGACCCAGGCGTCGATCGCGTTCTTCTGCGCGGACGAGCCGGAGGCCTGGAGCTGGCCCTTGGCGTCGTCGCACTTGATGTTGCTGTTGGCGGCGGCGCTGGCGTCGCCGCCGCTGCTGTTGCCGCCGGTGTCGTCGGAGCCGCACGCCGTGAGGGCCAGGGCGCCGGAGACGGCGAGAGCACCGAGAGCGAGGGCCCGCCGGTTCATGCGCTGAAGCTTCACTTGAGGGAGTTCCTTCCAGGAGCCGCCGTCCTGAATTCGGCGGCGTGCGTGGAGTGGCGTTGAGGACGGAGAAGGCTTGGGCGATACGGACGCGTTTTCGGGATGCGCCCCGTATCGGGTAAGGCCGAAATTAGGCAGAACAGGTGAAGCCGCCGATGGGCGTAAATGAACGGGGGGTGAACCCCTGAGGACGGTGCGGTGAGGTCACGGAACGCTTACGTCAAGGACACGGACCGGTCCCGGGCGGGAGCGTCGCGAGCAGCGCGTCGACCAGGGGACGGTCGAGGGGCCGGGTGAGGCGGGCACGGGCTTCGTCCGGCGCCAGCCACAGGATGCGGTCGACCTCGTCGGAGGGGGCGAACGCGCCGGTGGTGGCCGCCGCCGCCCAGTACCGGACCTCCTTGGGACGGCCGTCCGAGAGGTAGCGCACGGTGGGCAACTCCGCGCCCGGTGCCGCCGCGTAACCGGTCTCCTCCGCCACCTCGCGCAGGGCGCCGGCGAGCGGGTCCTCGCCCCGCTCGAGCTTGCCCTTCGGGTGCGACCAGTCGTCGTACTTCGGCCGGTGCACGAGGCAGATCTCCAGGCCGGGGGAGCGGGGCGAGCGCCGCCACAGGACGCAGCCGGCCGCCCGGACGGTCCCGTCGGCGGAGGCGGAGGCGGAGGCGGAGGCGGAAGCGGGTGGGGGTGCGGGGGACGCGGGCGCGGCGGAGGCCGCGGTCGCGGTCGCGGGGTCCTGGTGCTCGGCCGGGTCCACGGTGCGCGCCTCCTGTCCTGCGGCGGTCCTAGAGCCTGATCGGTTCCTTGCGCCAGCTGTGCTGGAACGCGTACCTCGCCGCCTCCACCTCATGCCGCTGGTCGGCGTGGAGCACGCCGAGCGCGTAGGCCGTCGCCGGTGCGATGCGGGGCGTGCGCGCGGCCTGGGCCGCCGCCGCGGCGGCCTCGGAGGCGTCGCGGTGGCGGTCCAGGGCCTCGCCGGCCGCCAGCAGGCGTACGTCCGTGGTGCCGTCGGCCCCGTCTGCCCCGTCGGCGTCCGCGCCGGCCAGCACCTCGAGCGCGTACCGGTGCAGGCGCAGCAGCAGGCGCACCTGGTGCCACTGGGCGTCCTGGGGATGGGGGGCCGGGTCCGGGGAGAGACCGTGGACCAGAGCCTGGGCGTTGTACGGGTTGCCCGCGGTGACCAGCGGGAGGGCCGCCACCGCGTCGGTGAGGCGGTCCCGGGCCGCGGCGGCCAGCGGGCGCAGGTCGGCGGCGGCCGCGGCGGTGTCCTTCAGCGGGACCTCGCTGGCGAGTAAGGCGACCTTGTCGGCGACCGCGTGGAAGCGGCTGCTGCCCAGCGCCTGGAGGGCCGTGGAGTGCGCCCGGGTGCGGGCCAGGGTCAGCTGGCGGTCGAGCAGCGCACCGGCCTTCGCCGCGCCCACGGTGAGATTGCCGCGGTCGGCGGACGACGGGCGGGTGACGGAGGGCGCGAGGGGCGCGACCGGGGCGGGGTCCGCGGTGGCCGCCGCCCGGGCCGGCGCGGCGCGCCCCGCCTGCTGCTGCGCCGGGAACGCCGCAGAGCCCGACAGCCGGTGCAGGGCCTGGAGCAGGCGGTCCAGGCGGGAGGCGTAGGCGTGCTCCAGCGCCAGCGTGCCGGACAGCCAGGCCAGCTCGGGGCGCATGGCCTCGGCCCACTCGGCGTCCAGCAGCGGCTGGAAGGTGTGCAGGGTGCCGCTGAGGCGGCGGGCCGCACGGCGCAGGGCGCGGGCCGCGTCCACGGGCCCGTCGGGGGCCGGCGCGGGCCCCCGGCCCCGGCCCCGGTCGAGGGCTCCCGCACCCGACGGGTGCGCACCGCTCGGGTGTGAACCGCTCGACTGCGCTCCGTTGCCGTGCGCGCCCGCGCCGGACTCCCGGTGCAGGCGCAGGGCGCGCAGGAACTCCGTGGCCTGGGCGCGCAGGTAGTCCGCGAGGGCGTCGCCACCCGCGGGTACCGGCGGTGGCCCGGCGGCGGCCGTGGGGTCCGTCGGATCAAGGTGTCGCTGTGCCACGCCGGCGCCTCCGGGCGTCTATGAGCATCTCCTGGACGTTGCGCAGGGGCTGGCCGTCCGGGTCCGTCGCGTGCCGGGTCCACTCGCCGTCCGGGCCGAGGTGCCAGGAGGCGGTGGAGTCGGACATGCCGGTCTCCAGCAGCCGGTTCAGGGCCGCCCGGTGAGCCGGGTCGACGACCCTGACCAGGGCCTCTATCCGGCGGTCGAGGTTGCGGTGCATCATGTCGGCGCTGCCGAACCAGACCTCCGGCTCGCCCCCGTTGCCGAAGGCGAAGACGCGGGAGTGCTCCAGGAAGCGGCCGAGGACCGAGCGGACCCGGATGTTCTCCGACAGGCCCTCCACGCCCGGGCGCAGCGCGCAGATCCCGCGCACCCACACGTCGACCGGCACGCCCGCCTGGGACGCCCGGTAGCAGGCGTCGATCACGGCCTCGTCCACCATCGAGTTGACCTTGATGCGGATGTAGGCGGGGCGGCCGGCGCGGTGGTGCTGGATCTCCTTGTGGATGCGGGAGACCAGGCCGTCGCGCAGGGACTTCGGCGCGACGAGGAGACGGCGGTAGGTCTCGCGCCGGGAGTAGCCGGAGAGCCGGTTGAACAGGTCGGAGAGGTCCGCCCCGACCTGCGGGTCGGCGGTGAGCAGGCCCAGGTCCTCGTAGAGGCGGGCCGTCTTCGGGTGGTAGTTGCCGGTGCCGACGTGGCTGTAGCGGCGCAGGGTCTCGCCCTCCTGGCGGACCACCAGCGACAGCTTGCAGTGGGTCTTCAGGCCGACCAGCCCGTAGACGACGTGGCAGCCGGCCTCCTCCAGCTTGCGGGCCCACTTGATGTTCGCGTGCTCGTCGAAGCGCGCCTTGATCTCGACCAGCACCAGCACCTGCTTGCCGGCCTCGGCGGCCTCGATGAGGGCGTCGACTATCGGGGAGTCGCCCGAGGTCCGGTACAGCGTCTGCTTGATCGCCAGGACGTCCGGGTCGGTGGCCGCCTGCTCCAGGAACGCCTGCACGGAGGTGGAGAAGGAGTCGTACGGGTGGTGCAGCAGGACGTCGCGGCTGCGCAGGGCGGCGAAGACGTCCGGCGCGGAGGCGGACTCGACCTCGGCCAGGTCGCGGTGGGTGCCGGCGACGAACTTCGGGTACTTCAGCTCGGGCCGGTCCAGGCCGTGGATGCGGAAGAGGCCGGTGAGGTCCAGGGGGCCCGGGAGCGGGTACACCTCGGCCTCGCTGACCTTCAGCTCGCGGACCAGGAGGTCCAGCACCTCCCGGTCGATGGACTCCTCGACCTCCAGGCGCACCGGCGGGCCGAAGCGGCGCCGCATCAGCTCCTTCTCCAGCGCCTTGAGGAGGTTCTCGGCGTCGTCCTCCTCGACCTCCAGGTCCTCGTTGCGGGTGACGCGGAAGGCGTGGCTCTCCAGGACCTCCATGCCCGGGAACAGCTCCTCCAGGTGGGCGGCGATGACGTCCTCGATGGGGACGAAGCGGCCCGGGGACGCCTCCAGGAAGCGGGAGAGCAGCGGGGGGACCTTGACGCGGGCGAAGTGCCGGTGGCCGGTGACCGGGTTGCGGACGACGACCGCGAGGTTCAGGGAGAGACCCGAGATGTACGGGAAGGGGTGCGCCGGGTCGACGGCGAGCGGGGTGAGGACCGGGAAGATCTGGTGGCGGAAGAGGGTGAACAGGCGGGCCTGCTCCTTCTCCGCCAGCTCGCTCCAGCGGACCAGGTGGATGCCCTCCTCGGCGAGGGAGGGGGCGACGTCCTCCTGGAAGCAGGCGGCGTGCCGGGCCATCAGCTCGCGCGAGCGCGCCCAGATCATCTCCAGCACCTCGCGGGGCTGGAGTCCGGAGGCGGAGCGGGTGGCGACGCCGGCGGCGATGCGGCGCTTCAGGCCGGCGACGCGGACCATGAAGAACTCGTCCAGGTTGCTGGCGAAGATCGCGAGGAAGTTGGCGCGCTCCAGGACGGGCGTGTTCGGGTCCTCGGCGAGTTCGAGCACGCGCTCGTTGAACGCCAGCCAGCTGCGCTCGCGGTCCAGGAAGCGGCCCTGCGGGAGCCTGATGCCGTCCGCCTGGAGCCCCTGGGACTCCTCCGACTCCTCGTACGCGTCGAGGTCGGCGTCGATGTCCGGCTCCAGGTCGGAGACCGTGGCGGCCACGGTGTGCGGGCGGTGCGCTGCGATGGAGCCCACGGAGGGCTGCGGGTGCTGCACGGCCCGCTGCCCGGACTGTGCGGAGAGCCCGGACTGTGTGGACTGCCCGGACTGTGCGGTCTGGGTGTGCTGGACCCCTGCCTGGGTGTTCGGCTGCCTCATGAACCCATTCTTCCGCGCAGCGCGCGGGACAGGCGCGTCGGAAGGCGCGTGATGCTCTGCTCCCGGTGGCTCCGGCACGGTCGGCTTCATTCGGCGAGCGTCGCAAGGCAGTCTGAATCGATGGTTACGGGGACATGACGTGTGGGATAGCGGGGGGCTTCCGGCGGTGGTGCGCGCCGAGGACCCGCCTCCGGTCCGGAAACCGCCGGCTGCGACCGTGAACCGGAGGACACCCCTCGTGCGATGAGGAGACGTGAGCGAAACGAGAAGCGACGGCGAGCTGCTGCGGGCCGTCGCCGCCGACGGCGACCGGCGCGCCTTCGAGGAGCTGTACCGCCGCTACGCCCCCTGGCTGACCGCCCGGATGCGCGGCCGCTGCGCCGACGCCGGTGTCGTCGACGACGTCGTGCAGGAGACCTTCCTCGCCGTGTGGCGGGGCAGCGCGCGCTACCGGGAGGACGGGGACGTGGCCGGGTGGCTGTGGCGGATCGGGTCCCGGCGGCTGATCGACGTGATGCGGGGCGACGGTGCCCGGGGCCGGCTGCGGCAGGCCCTGGCGCGGTTGCGGCACCGGGACGAGGCATCGGCGGAGGAGCGGGTGCTGGCCGGTGTGGAGCACGGCGACCTCGCCGGCGCGCTCGTCCGGCTCTCGCCGGAGCTGCGCGCGGTGCTCCAGGCCACCGTCATCGACGGGCTGTCCACCCGCGAGGCGGCCGTCCTGCTCGGCATCCCGCCGGGCACGGTCAAGACACGGGCGATGCGGGCCCGCCGACAGCTGCGGGAGGCGCTGGCATGACCTGGCACGTTGACGAGTCCGACCTGCGGGCCTACGCCCGGGGCGAGCTGGCGGCGCCCGCGCTGTGGTCCGCCGACGCCCACCTGACCGCCTGCGCCCACTGCCGCGGCGTCCTCGCCGGGGTGAGCGACCCCGCCGCCCTGGACGCGGGCTGGGAACGGCTCGACGCGGAGCTGGACGCCCCGCGGCCGGGGTGGTTCGAGGGCCTGCTGGTGCGGTGCGGCGTCGGCGACGGCACCGCGCGGCTGCTCGCCGCCACGCCGGTCCTGCGCCGCTCCTGGCTCGGCGCGGTCGCCGCCGTGCTGCTGACGACGTTCCTCGTCGCCTGCTCGGCCGCCGCCACCGGCACGCCCACCCTCTTCCTCGCCGTCGCCCCGCTGCTGCCGCTGGCCTCGGTGGCGCTCGCGTACGGGCCCGCGCTGGACCCGGCGTACGAGATGGCCGTCGTCTCGCCGACGCACGGCTTCCGGCTGCTGATGATCCGTACGGTCGCGGTGCTCTCCGTCGCGCTCGGCGTGGGCGGACTGGCGAGCCTGGCCATGCCGGGGTACGGGCTGCGGGCGCTGGCCTGGCTGCTGCCCGGGCTCGCCCTGACCTCGACCGGGCTGGCGCTGACGCCCCGGCTGGGGCCGGTGGTCGCGCCGTCCGTCGTCGCGGGCGCCTGGGGAGCGGTGCTGCTGGCCGCGGACGCGGCGCGGCAGTCCGGGGACGGCCTGGCGCCGTTCACCGCGGCCGGGCAGGGCGTGTCGGGCGCGGTGGCCGTGCTGGGTGCCGGGCTGCTGTTCCTGCTGCGCGACCGCTTCGACGTCTCGGCGCGCGGTGTCGCGTGAGCGCCGTCCCCTTCCCTCACTTCTTCCGCTTCTTCCGCTTCTTCAACTTCTTCAACTTCTTCAACTCGAACCTCTGGTACGGGAGTGCCGTATGACCTCCACCGTCTCCGCCTCCGGGCTCAGCCTCTCCTTCGGCCGGACCCGCGCCCTCGACGACGTGTCGCTGCGGCTCACCCCGGGCGTCACCGGGCTGCTGGGGCCCAACGGCGCCGGGAAGACCACCCTGTTGCGGGTGCTCGCCACCGCGGTGCCCCCCGACCGCGGGGCGTTCACCGTCCTCGGGCACGACCCCGGGAGCGCGCGCGGACGGCAGGAGGTGCGGCGCCGGCTGGGCTACCTGCCGCAGACGCCCGGCTTCCACCCGGGCTTCACCGCCTTCGAGTTCGTCGACTACGTCGCCGTCCTGAAGGAGATGACGGGCCGTGCCGCCCGCCACCGCGAGGTGCGTCGGGTGCTGGAGGAGGTCGGGCTGGGCGAGGTGCGCGGGCGGAAGATCAAGAAGCTGTCGGGCGGGATGCGGCAGCGGGTCGCGCTGGCGGCGGCGCTGGTCGGCGACCCCGGGTTCCTCGTGCTCGACGAGCCGACCGTGGGCCTGGACCCGGAGCAGCGGATGCGTTTTCGGGAGCTGATCGCCGGCGCGGGCGAGACACGCACGGTGCTGCTCTCCACCCACCAGACGGAGGACGTGGCGATGCTCTGCCACCGGGTGGTCGTCATGGCCGCCGGCGCGGTGCGCTTCGACGGCACCCCGGCCGAGCTGACCGCGCGGGCCGCCGGACGCGTGTGGAGCAGCCGGACGCGCGACGCGGGGGCGAAGGCCGGGTGGCGTACGGGCGACGGATCGTTCCGGAACGTCGGCGACCCGCCCGAAGGGGCCGAGCCGGTGGAGCCCACGCTCGAGGACGGCTACCTGCTCGTCCTCGACGGCGCCGGCGTCGACGCGGAGGTGGCCGCGTGAGCGCCGTGCTGACGACGACCGCCCCGGACACCGTGGAGGCGGGCCCCCGCGGGGCGGGCGTGCGGGCCGTGTTCGCCCTGGCGGGCATCGAGGCGCGCCGGATGCTGACGAGCCTCCCCGTCGTGCTGGTCTTCCTCGGGTACGTCACCTGGATCGTGTGGCGGGGCGACAGCGACTGGAGCGACTACCCGGCCCTCCAGGACGCCGACCGCGCCACCCAGAGCATGCCGATGTTCTTCGGCCTGGCGATCATGATGAGCGCCAACTTCGCGGCGCTGCGGTCCCGGCGGCACGGCACCGAGGCCCACTTCGCCGTGCTCGTGATGCCGGCCTGGCAGCGTACGGCGGCCCACGCGCTGTCCGTCGTGCCGGCCGCCGTGCTCACCGCGGTGTGCGTGGCCGGGCAGTTCGCCCGGGAGGCGGTCAAGCCGGGCGCGGTCGGGCACGGTTCGCCGGCCGAGCTGGCCGTCGGACCGCTGACGGTGCTGCTGTTCGGCACGATCGGGGTGCTGCTGGCGCCGGTGCTGCGGTCCGTGCTCGCCGCGCCGCTGGCGGTGGTGCTGCTGCTGTTCGTCTCGGTGCTCGGTACCGGGCCCAGCGGCACGGACGGCACGTCCTGGCTCTCGCCGGTGGTCGCCGCGATCAGCAGCGACACCCTGCCCTCCGAACTCCTGGGCCGGCCCGCCGCCTGGCACGCCCTGTACCTCACGGGCGCGGCCCTGTGCGCAGCCTTCCTCGCCGTGCTCCTCGCCGGCGGGCGGAACCCGGCCGTCCGGGCGGGCGTCGCCCTCTCCCTCGCGCTGGCCGTGACGGGCGGCGTCCTCCAGGCCCGGGGCGTGGCGCCGTCGCCGGAGCTGACCGCGGCCCGGGAGCGTGCCTCGGTGCGGCCGGAGCAGACGTGTGTGGAGCGGGACGGGTCGACGTACTGCGCCTTCGACGAGTGGGTCCCCCGCGTCAGCGCCTGGGCCGGCGTCGTGGAGCGGGTCCGGTCCCTGGCGGGCGGCGCGGCACGGGAGCGGCGGATCGTCGTACGGCAGCGGATCGACGCCCGGTACGGGCTGGAGGGCGACGCCGCGATCCCCGCCCTCACCGAGCCCGGCCAGGTGACCGTCGGCACCGCCTGGGGCGGCAACCGCGTCCCCGAGTTCTCCAGTGCCGTCGCCGCCGTGCTCGTCGCGGGGACGGAGGCGAAGGGGAGCGAGCTGTGCGACGGACGGATGGTCACCCTCATGTGGCTGTCCCTGGCCTGGCAGGACGACCCGATGGACGCCCTGCGCCGGGTCCGGCTCGACGACAGCGTGCGGGGTTCGGCCATCGTCCTGTCGCCCACCGACCCGCTGACCATGACGGAGGGCCAGACGGACGTCGTGCGGCGGCTGCTGGAGGAGCCGCCGACCGGGGTCGGGCAGCGGGTCAAGGAGCACTGGGACGAGCTGACCGCCCCGGGCGTCACCACGGCCCGCGCGGCCGAGGTGCTGGGTGTGAAGGGGCCGGACAAGGCGGACTCGTGCGAGGAGTGACGCGAGCCCTGGTCGTCCCCGTGTGGCGCACCCTGCCGTGGCCGGCCCTGGCCGCAGCGGCGGCGCTCGGCCTGCTGGTCGCGAGCGTGCCCGCCCTGACGGGAGCGGAGCCGGCCCCCTGGCAGACGCTGGTCCTGCTGCGGGGCGTCGCGCTCATCGGCGGGCTCGGCCTGGCCTTCCTCCTGGACGACCCGGCCCGCCACCTGACCACGCCCGTCCCCGTCCGGCGCCCGCTCCGGCAGGCGCTGCGGGTCGCCCTGGTCGCCCCGTTCGCCGCCCTGTGGTGGACGGCCGTACTGCAGGTCGCCCCGGCGGCGTCCCGGCCCCCGGCTGGTGACCTCACCCTGGAGGCGGCGGCGGTGGGCGTCCTGGCCCTCGCGGGCGCCGCGACCGCGATACGGCTGACGGACGAGGCCCGCCCGGGTCCGGCGGTGGTGGCGGTCCTGCTGACGGCCGCCGTCGCCGCGCCCCTGCTGACGCCGGAGGGCTGGGCGCTGTTCGTCCCGGCCGAGGACCCGCGGTGGCCGCCGGCGCACGACCGGTGGGCGGTGCTGCTGGCGGCACTGGCCGCGACCTGGGCGGTGTGCGGC
The DNA here is from genome assembly GCF_964272335.1 of Streptomyces sp. SudanB5_2050. NCBI lineage: Bacteria > Bacillati > Actinomycetota > Actinomycetes > Kitasatosporales > Streptomycetaceae > Streptomyces > Streptomyces sp. SudanB5_2050. The sequence continues at coordinate 3,704,618 of NZ_OZ186760.1, read as the reverse complement.
CCGGAGCCGGTGGGGCGGCGCCGGGGGCGGGGGTGACGGGCGGCGCCGGGGCGGGGATGACGGGCGCCGCCGGGGCGGGGGTGACGGGCGACGCGCCTCACGTCTCCGTGCGGTACATGAGGTCCGTCTCGTGGGTGACGAACCCGAGGCGTTCGTAGACCGACACCGCCGCCGTGTTGTCGGCGTCGACGTACAGCATCGCCGTGGGCAGCCCCCGCTGCTCCAGGTGCCGCAGGCCGACGGTGGTCAGGGCCTTGCCGAGGCCGCCGCCCTGCGCGTCGGGACGGATGCCGAGGACGTAGACCTCACCGAGCCGCTCCTCGGCGTGCACCTTGGTCCAGTGGAAGCCGATCAGCTCCCCGTCCCGCTCGGCCAGGAAGAACCCCTCCGGGTCGAACCAGCCTTCGGCCTTCCGGTCGTCGAGGTCCCGCTGCGTGAGCGAGCCCTGCTCGGGGTGGTGGGCGAAGGCGGCGGCGTTGACCGCGAGCCAGGCCGCGTCGTCCTGCCCCGGCACGAAGGTCCGCACGCTCACGCCCTCGGGCAGGCGCGGCTCGGGCAGGTCCAGACCGGCCAGCGGCCTGCGCATCTGGCGCAGTTCGCGGAAGAGGGTCAGCCCCAGTACCTGCGCGAGGTGCCGGGCGGCGGAGTGGCCGCCGTGCGCCCAGATCCGCAGCCGCTTGCCGGAGGCGGCGAGCAGTGCGGAGCCCAGCGCGCGTCCGTGCCCCTGTCCCCGGTGCGAGGGGTGGACGACCAGCTCCGCGGCCGGGGGCTCGATCGGATCGGTGCCCTCCAGCTGGGCGTAGCCGACGAGTTCACCGCCGTCGACGGTGAGCAGCAGATGCGAGACGCCCTCCCGTGCCGGCCCGCGCAGCTGCAGCCGGCCCTGCTCGGACACGGCCTGCTGACCGTCGTTCCGGGCGGCCTCGGCGAGCAGGGCGAGGACGGCCTCGGTCTGCTCCGGGGCGAGTTCGGAAAGGGTGTCGATCGAGCGGGAGCGGCCGGGCCGCACGGTGTCGTCGCTGGTCATGCGTACGAGGGTAAAGGGCGGGCGCGGCAAAGCGGTGGTGGTCGGCGGAGCCGTACCGACCGGGGCGCACACCGGGACATGCGCCAGGACCTGCACCAGGACGTACACCAGGCTGTAACCGGGAACCCCCTGTCGCGCTACGCGCGTTGACTCTAGGCTGTCGCGCCGGCGGACCGTCTCCTCAGCGGCCCGCGTCACGTACACCCACAGGGGGGCGCATGCCAGCCACAGCACCGTCGCACCATCCGCGCCGCAGACGCCGTACGACCCGTCTCCTCGCCGCCGCGGCCACCGTCGTCACCGCGGGCGCGCTCGCCGCGGCGGCGCTGCCCGCCTCGGCGAACGCGGGCGAGAGCCACCGTGGCCACGGCGGTCACGGCCGTTACCAGGACGTCCAGCTCCTCTCCTTCAACGACCTGCACGGCAACCTCGAACCGCCGACCGGCTCCTCCGGCCGGGTCACCGAGGTCCAGCCGGACGGCACGACGAAGACGATCGACGCGGGCGGCATCGAGTACCTGGCCACCCACCTGCGCGAGGCGCGCAAGGGCAACCGCTACTCCATCACCGCGGCCGGCGGCGACATGGTCGGCGCGTCCCCCCTCCTCTCCGGGCTCTTCCACGACGAGCCGACCATCGAGGCGCTGAACAAGCTGGACCTCGACGTGACGAGCGTCGGCAACCACGAGTTCGACGAGGGCGCCAAGGAGCTGGCCCGCCTGCAGAACGGCGGCTGCCACCCCACCGAGGGCTGCTACACGGACGAGGAGTTCGAGGGCGCCGACTTCCCGTACCTGGCGGCGAACGTCCTCGACGAGAAGACCGGCAAGCCGATCCTGAAGCCCTACTGGGTGTGGAAGCAGAAGGGCGTCAAGGTCGGCTTCATCGGCGTGACCCTGGAGGGCACCCCGGACATCGTCTCGGCGGAGGGCGTCAAGGGCCTGGCCTTTAAGGACGAGGTCGAGACGATCGACAAGTACGCCAAGGAGCTGCAGCGCCAGGGCGTGAAGTCCATCGTCGCCCTGGTCCACGAGGGCGGCTTCCCGGCCTCCTCCTCGTACAACTACGACTGCGACTCCTCGGGCGCCGGCGACGGCATCTCCGGCCCGATCGCGGACATCGCGAAGAACGTGACGCCCCAGGTGGACGCGCTGGTCACCGGCCACACCCACGCGGCGTACGTCTGCACGATCCCCGACCCGGCGGGCAAGCCCCGCATGGTCACCTCGGCCTCGTCCTTCGGCCGCCTCTACACGGACACGACGCTGACCTACGACCGCGCCACGGGTGACATCGCCCGTACGGCCGTGAAGTCGGCGAACCACGTCGTCACGCGGGACGTCCCGAAGGCGCCGGACATGACCCGTCTGATCGACAGGTGGAGCACCCTGGCCGCCCCCATCGGCAACCGCGCCATCGGCTACGTCTCCGGCGACATCGACCGGGGCGGCACCGAGTCGCCGCTGGGCGACCTGATCGCCGACGCGCAGCTCGCGTACGGCAAGACGCAGGACCCGGAGACCGACCTGGCCCTGATGAACCCCGGCGGCATCCGCGCGCCCCTCACCTACGCGGCGTCGGGCGGCGAGGGCGACGGTGTCGTCACCTACGCCGAGGGCTTCACGGTCCAGCCCTTCGCCAACACGGTGAACCTCAAGGACTACACGGGCGCCCAGCTGATCCAGGTCCTCAAGGAGCAGGTGAGCGGCCCGAACGAGGCGGCCCCGAAGATCCTCCAGATCTCCTCCGGCCTCACCTACACCCTGGACCTGACGAAGACCGGCGCGGACCGGGTCGTCACCGACTCCATCCGCCTCGACGGCGCGCCGATCGACGTGAACGCCACCTACCGCGTCGCCTCCAACAGCTTCCTCGCGGGCGGCGGCGACGGCTTCCCCACCCTGAACGAGGGCACGAACGAGCTGGTCGGCGCGGACGACCTGACGGCCCTTGAGCAGTACCTGACGGCCAACTCCTCGGCCGCCGACCCGATCGAGCCGCCGGCGGCGGACCGGATCACCATCGTGCAGTAGGCGCCGCGCGCCGTCCCTGACAGGGGCCCGAGGAGCCCGCACCCGGTGCGGACCCTCGGGCCCTCTCCGTATCCCTGTGACGGCCCGCCCCGCCATCGGAAGTTGCCGCGCGGTCAGAAATCGGCGGCCTCGAGGCGTGCGCCTCGGCTGACCGCGATCCGCAGCACGTCCTGCAGCGCCTCGGTCGTCCTGACCAACGCGAACCGCACCGCCCGCTCCCCGGCCCGCCGGTCCCCGAGTACCGCCCTGGCACCCGCGAGCACCTGCTCCCCCGACTCCACCTGCGCCTCCTCGATGTCGTCCGCGAGCCGGGAGAGCAGGCTGTCACCGTCATCGGTGCTCAGGTAGCAGGGGTTGCCTTCGGGGGTGGTCCAGGGGAGGAGGCGGAGTGGTGACGGCTTCATGACTCATGTCCCTTCAGGTGGCGACCAGCGGTGATCACCGATCGTGCTCCGATCGTCACCGCTCCGCCGTACGCTGCGGAAGAGGACCGGTGTTGCCTGCGGGCCAGACAACGGGGAGGGGTGACATGGCCGAAAGCCCGGATGCCGAGCGGGAGTCGAGGCGTGCCGAGCTTGGACAGACACTCCGGATACTGCGCGAGAAGGCAGGCAGGTCGCTGGGGCAGCTGGCCGAGGAGACGTCGTACGACAAGAGCTACCTGTACCGCTTGGAGAAGGGGGAACGGCTCTCCAAGCGGGCGGTGATGGAGGACCTGGACAGGTATCACGGCACGGGTGACCTGCTGGTCCGCCTGTGGCGGGACGCGCACAAGGAGGTCATCAAGGACAAGTACAAGGCGTTCATGGAACTGGAGGCGACGGCCCGGGTCATGTGGCTCTTCCAGCTCCGAGTGCCGGGGCTGCTGCAGACCGAGGACTACGCCCGGACGGTGTTGTCGGGGTTGTCCGGCGCCCAGACAACGGCGGGCAACGGTGAGGCGGTGGAGGAACAGGTGGCGCTGCGCCTGGGGCGCCAGGAGTTGCTGCACCGCAGGCCGGCCCCGAACGTCCGCGTGATCCTGGACGAAGGCGCGCTGCGACGCCAGGTCCCGGACACCAAGGTGTGGCGGGACCAGTTGACACACCTCCTGCACGCGGCGGAACTGCCCTCCGTCGCGCTCCAGGTACTGCCCTACACGGCCGGCGTGCACGACCTCATGGACAGCCACCTCTGGCTCCTGTGGCAACGAGTCGGCGACCCCGTCGCCTACGTCGAGGGCAACGGCTTCGGCGAGTTGATCGACGATCCGGACAAGGTCCTGTCCTTTCGCCTGTCCTACGATCTGGTCAGGGACGCGGCTCTGACTCCGGTGGAGTCGATGGCGTTCATCAAGGGCCTTCTGGAGGAGCGCAGACCATGAACCGAATCCCTGACCTCACCATCACGACCTGGCGGAAGTCCTCCTACAGCGACGGAGGCGGGACGAACTGCGTCGAGGTGGCCGACGGTTACCCCGGCCTCGTACCGGTGCGGGACAGCAAGGTGCGGAACGGGCGGGTGCTCGTGTTCGGCACGGCCTCGTGGCAGGCGTTCGTGACGGGGGTCAAGGCCGACGCCTGAAGCGGGCCGGCTCGCCGGGTACTTCGTCACGGGCGGGCTTCTCCTTGACCCCCGTCGGCCCCGCCCGTCTCCGGCGGTGGGACCGGCGCCCCCGGCAGGCGTACGGTCGCCGTCGTGCCGCCTCCCTCGCCCGGGGTCAGGCTCACGGTGCCGCCGGCCTGGTGCACCGTGCGGGCCACGATGGACAGGCCCAGGCCCGAGCCGGGCAGGGCGCGGGCGGACGGCGAGCGCCAGAAGCGGTCGAAGACGTGGGGGAGTTCCTCGGCGGCGATACCGGGGCCGTGGTCGCGGACGGTGAGGACCCCGTCGGTGAGGCGTACGTCGACGGTGCCGCCCTCCGGGCTGAACTTCACCGCGTTGTCGAGGATGTTGACGACCGCGCGTTCCAGGGCGGCCGGCTCGGCGCGCACGTACCAGGGCCGCACGTCGGCGGTGATGGTCAGCTCCGGGCCGCGCAGGCGGGCGCGGCGCAGGGCGGACTCCACGACGTCGTGCCAGGCGAGGATGCGGGTCCTGCCGGTGTGCTGGCCGGTGTCGGGGCGGGAGAGTTCCTGGAGGTCGCCGATGAGTGCGGCCAGTTCCGTCATCTGGGCCTTGACCGAGGCGAGGAGCGCCTTGCGGTCGGCCTCCGGGAGGGGACGGCCGGTCTCCTCGCTGCGGGTGAGCAGTTCGATGTTGGTGCGCAGCGAGGTGAGGGGGGTGCGCAGTTCGTGGCCGGCGTCGGCGATGAGCTGCTGTTGCAGGTCGCGGGAGCTGGCCAGGGACGAGGTCATGGAGTTGAAGGAACGGGAGAGACGGGCGATCTCGTCCTCGCTGTCGTCCGCCACGGGGATGCGGACGGTCAGGTCCTCGGTGCGGGCCACGTGTTCCACGGCCCGCGTCAGTTCGTCGACCGGGCGCAGGGCGGTACGGGCGACCCAGAGACCCGCGGCGCCCGCGCCGACGACCCCGGCGCCCGCGACGAAGACGAGGACCAGCGCGAGGTTGCTGAGGGAGCTGTTGACCTCGTCCAGCGGGCGTGCGGCGGAGACGGCGACGCCCAGTTCGGGCAGCACGCTGTAGGTGTAGACCCGGTACTGGGTGCCGTCCGGGCTCCTGGCGTCGTGCAGGGCGTCCTCGGTCCTGCCCTCGGCCACGGCACGGTCGCCGGCGGTGAGCGGGACCTCTTCCATGCCGATGATCAGGCAGCTTCCGCCCTTGCCGTCCACGAGCTGTACCGACGAGCCGAAGGGGTTCTGTTCGTGGGTGACGGGGTCGTGGGCGCACTCACCGGTGCGCAGGTTGACGTACTGGCTCACCTGCTGCTTGCTCATGCGGTTCGCCTTCAGCGCCTCGTCCAGCGAACTGACCAGCACGCTCTTCACCACGAACCAGCACGCCACCGCCGCCGCCGCGACCGCCAGCGCCACCGCCGACGCCACCAGCAGCGACAGCCGTGCCCGGATGGGCAGGGCGCGGACGCGGCGGGCCGGGCTTCTCACTCCGCGCCGCCCTGCCGCAGGACGTAGCCGACGCCGCGCACGGTGTGGACGAGGCGGGGCTCGCCGGCCGCCTCGGTCTTGCGGCGCAGGTACATGACGTACACGTCGAGGGAGTTGGAGGACGGCTCGAAGTCGAAGCCCCAGACGGCCTTGAGGATCTGCTCGCGGGTGAGGACCTGGCGCGGGTGGGCCATGAACATCTCCAGGAGCGTGAACTCCGTGCGGGTCAGCTCGACCGGGCGTCCGCCTCGGACGACCTCCCGCGTCGACAGGTCCATGGTGAGGTCGGCGAAGGTGAGGGTGTCGTCGTCCTCGGCGGTGGCCTCGACCGCCGCCGCGTAGGAGCTGCGGCGCAGCAGCGCGCGGATGCGGGCGAAGAGTTCGTCCAGTTCGAAGGGCTTGACCAGGTAGTCGTCGGCGCCGGCGTCCAGGCCGGTCACCCGGTCGCCGACCGTGTCGCGGGCCGTGAGCATCAGGATGGGGGTCGTGTCGCCGGCGCCGCGGATGCGGCGGGCGGCGGTCAGGCCGTCCATGCGGGGCATCTGGATGTCGAGGACGACCAGGTCGGGGCGGTACGCCGCCGCCTTCTCCAGCGCGTCGGCGCCGTCGACGGCGACCTGCGTGTCGTAGCCCTCGAAGGCGAGGCTGCGCTGGAGGGCTTCGCGGACCGCCGGTTCGTCGTCGACGATCAGGATGCGCTGGACGTCGCGGTCACGGTCGCCGTCTGCGGGGCTCATGGCTCGGATTCCTCGGGTGCGGTGTCGGGTACGGCTGCGGTGCCTTCAGCCTCGCACGTTCAGCCGTCGGCGCCCGCACGCAGCTTCGCCAGGTCGGCCTTGACGGTGTTGATCGGGATGGCGAAGCCCAGGCCGACGCTGCCCGCACCGGCGGAGGACTCGGCGGACGAGTACATCGCGGAGTTGATCCCGATGATGTTGCCGTTCATGTCGATCAGCGCGCCGCCGGAGTTGCCCGGGTTGAGGGAGGCGTCGGTCTGGATCGCCTTGTACGTCGTCGTGGACGAGCCGGTGTCGCCGTTGAACTCCTGGCCGCCGAACTCGAACGGCCAGCCGCCGCCCTGCCGCTGCTGCTGTTGCTGCTGCCCCTCGTCGGTCGAGACGGTCACATCGCGGTCGAGGGCGGAGACGATGCCGCTGGTCACCGTGCCCGTCAGGCCCTCGGGGGAGCCGATCGCCACCACCTGCTGGCCGACCTTCACGGCGTCGGAGTCGCCGAGGGTCGCGGCCTTCAGGCCGGAGGCGTCCCGCAGCTTGATCAGCGCGAGGTCCTTGCTGCTGTCGGTGCCGACGACGTCGGCCGTGTACTGCTTGCCGTCGCTGGTCGTCACCTTCACGGACGAGGCCCCGGAGACGACGTGGTTGTTGGTGATGATCTCGCCGTCGCCGGTGATGATCACGCCGGAGCCGGTGGAGGAACCCGCGGCCGACGTGGCGTTGATCTCGACGATGCTCGGGCTGACCGCCTCGGCGACCCCGGCGACCGTGCCCTTCTGGCTGGAGGGGACCACGTTGGTGCTGCTGCTGCTGGTGGAGGCGACGGTGTCGCTCCCGGTCAGTTCCTGGATGCCGAAGGCGGTGCCGCCGCCGACGGCCGCCGCGACGATGGCGACCGCCGCGAGGAGGGCGACCGGGCCGCGCCGGACGCTGCGCCTCCGGGGCGGCTGCGCGGGCTGCTGCTCCGGGAAGGCGGCGGTGGGCGGCTGCGCCGGCGGGGGCGGCCACTCGGGGTTGACGGGAGAGGAGGCGTGCTGCCGGGCGCCCTGGTACGGGGTGCCGTACGGGTTCTCTTGCGCGTGCTCGTACTCGCCGTTCCGGCGGAGGCTCTCGGTCATGTCCATGAGCGTCCCGCCCGTGGATGAGATTGCCCTGAGTGCCGCCTGAGAAGCCCGGCAGAACCTCGTATGCCCGATGTAAAGAAGCCGCGGGGGGCGGGCGGGAGGGCTGCCCGGAAGAAACGCCCGGGGCTACTCGCAGCCGCAGGACCGGCGGACCACCAGCCGGGACGGGAACACCTTCAGCCGCTCCCGTCGCGAGCCCGCCACCCGCAGGCCGTCGTCCAGGACCAGGTCCACGGCCGCCCGTGCCATCGCGGAGCGGTCCGAGGCGACCGTGGTCAGCGGCGGATCGGCCAGGTCGGCTTCCTTGATGTCGTCGAAGCCGGCCACCGCCAGCTCCCCGGGCACGTCGATGCGCAGCTCGCGGGCGGCGCGCAGCAGGCCGATCGCCTGGTCGTCGGTGGAGCAGAAGATCGCGGGCGGGCGCCGCGGGCCGGAGAGGAGTTCGAGGGCGACGCGGTAGGCGTCATAGCGGTTGTACGGGGCTTCGAAGAGCCGGCCCTCGGTGGAGAGACCGGCCTCCTTCATCGCGCGCTTCCAGCCCTCGACGTGGTCGGAGACCGGGTCGCCGACGGACGGGGTCTCGGCGGTGCCGCCCATACAGGCGACGTACTCGTACCCGTGCTCCAGCAGGTGGCGCACGGCGAGCTGGGCGCCGCCCAGGTCGTCGGTGACGACGGCGACGTCGTCGATGGCCTCGGGGCGCTCGTGCAGCAGGACGACCCGGGCGTCCCACGCCTCGATCTCGGCGGCGGCCAGGTCGTTCAGCGCGTGGCTGACCAGGATCAGACCGGAGACCCGCATCCCGAGGAAGGCGCGCAGATAGTGGACCTCGCGCTCGCCGACGTAGTCGGAGTTGCCGACGAGGACCATCTTCCCGCGCTCGGACGCGGCCCACTCGACGGCGTGCGCCATCTCCGCGAAGAAGGGCTGGCGCGCGTCCGGCACGATCAGACCTATGAGGTCCGTGCGCCGGGACGCCATCGCCTGGGCGACCCGGTCCGGGCGGTACCCCAGTTCCTTGATCGCGGCGAGGACACGCTCGCGCGTGGCCGGGGCGACCGGCCGGGGTCCGTTGTTGATGACATAGCTGACGACGGCGGTGGAAGTCCCCGCCAGTCGCGCCACGTCATCCCGAGTCACCTTGGCCACGCGCGGAGTCTACGCGGATGGATCCGCCCCGGGCAGGGCGTATCACACCTTGGTCGACGTCGCTTCCGCGCCGGACGCGCCGCTCTCCGCCTCGGACCGGGCCGTGGCCTTCGCCTTGGCCTCCTCCGGGCGCTCGCCCTTCTCGGGCTTCTCCGGCGTGACGAAGCGGTAGCCCACGTTCCGCACCGTGCCGATCAGTGACTCGTGCTCGGGGCCGAGCTTGGCCCGCAGCCGCCGCACGTGCACGTCGACCGTGCGGGTGCCGCCGAAGTAGTCGTACCCCCACACCTCCTGGAGCAGCTGGGCGCGGGTGAAGACCCGGCCCGGGTGCTGGGCGAGGTACTTCAGCAGCTCGAACTCCTTGAAGGTCAGGTCCAGGACCCGGCCCTTGAGCTTCGCGGAGTACGTCGCCTCGTCCACCGACAGGTCGCCGTTGCGGATCTCCATCGGGGAGTCGTCGCCGGCGATCTGCTGACGGCCCATGGCGAGACGCAGTCGGGCCTCGACCTCCGCGGGCCCCGCCGTGTCCAGCAGTACGTCGTCGATGCCCCAGTCGGCGGTGACGGCGGCGAGGCCGCCCTCGGTGACGACCAGGACCAACGGGCAGCTGAGGCCCGTGGACCGCAGCAGCTGGCACAGGCTGCGGACCTGGGGGAGATCGCGGCGCCCGTCGACGAGGATCACGTCGGCGCCGGGGGTGTCCACGAGGGCGGGTCCCTCCGCGGGCGCGACGCGGACGTTGTGCAGCAGCAGGCCGAGGGCGGGAAGCACCTCCGTCGACGGCTGGAGGGCGTTGGTCAGGAGCAGCAGAGAACTCATCGCGCCCCACCTGCCTGGGTCGCCCTGTGGTCGTGCCCGGTTCGCTCGCCCATAACGTCTGGTTCCTCCTGGGTCCCTGCGAGGACGTTTGCGGCACTGCTTCGTACATTCGTGCAGGTGGCGGGTCCCGTGCCCGTGGGGCCCACCGCGCGTCCGGGAGGTGAACGCCCAGCAGCCGCTCGGCGACCGCCGGGCGTCGCTCCCGAAAGCACAAAAGGACCCGGGGGCTACGTTGCCCGAGTCCTCTGCCCAGCAGAATAGCCGACATGAGCAACCCACCGGCAGGTCATGTGGCGCGTTCCACCATTCGTCCGAATGCCGAGACACCCGGCGGGACGCCTGGGCGCGCGTCGCGCCGCACCCCCGCACGCACCTTCCTCCGTACGTCCGACGGGGTACGGATCGACGCCGCGTACCGTCCCGGCGCCACCGACGCCGACGCCGCTGACCTGGTGTTCGTCGTCGCCCACGGGTTCACCGGCGACGCCGACCGCCCGCACGTGCGGCGCATCGCCGAGGCGTTCGCGCGCCACGGCGCCGTCGTCACGTTCTCCTTCCGCGGGCACGGCGCCTCCGGTGGCCGGTCCACCGTCGGCGACCGTGAGGTGCTGGACCTGGCGGCGGCGGTCACCTGGGCGCGCGGCTTCGGGTACGCCCGCGTGGTGACCGTGGGCTTCTCCATGGGCGGCTCGGTGGTGCTGCGGCACGCCGCGCTGTACGCCGACGACCGCGAGGCCGGCACGGACGCCGTGGTGTCGGTGAGCGCGCCGGCGCGCTGGTACTACCGGGGCACGGCCCCCATGCGCCGGCTGCACTGGCTGGTGATGCGCCCCGCCGGGCGCCTGGTGGGCCGCTACGGCATGCGCACCCGCATCCACCACCGGGACTGGGACCCGGTGCCGCTGTCGCCGGTGGAGGCCGTGCCCCGGATCGCGCCGAGGCCGCTGCTGGTCGTGCACGGCGACCGGGACGGCTACTTTCCCCTGGACCACCCCCGGATGCTGGCCGAGGCGGCCGGTGACCACGGGGAACTCTGGGTGGAGCCCGGCATGGGCCACGCCGAGCACGCGTCCGGCGAGGAACTGCTGCACCGCATCGGCGACTGGGCGGTGGCGCGGGCGGGCTAGCCTGACGGTGTTCACCGCCGAACGGCACCGACGCCGATCGGCACCGGCGACGAAGGATCCAGATGGCAAAGGTCACGGTGCGCTACTGGGCCGCCGCGAAGGCCGCGGCGGGGGTGGCCGAGGAGGCGTACGACGCGGCCACGCTCGCCGACGCGCTCGGCGCGGTGCGCGAGCGGCACCCCGGCGAACTCACACGCGTGCTGCTGCGCTGCTCGTTCCTCGTCGACGGCGACCCCGTGGGCACGCGCGAGCACGGGACGGTACGGCTGGCCGACGGCGGCACGGTCGAGGTGCTCCCGCCGTTCGCGGGAGGGTGAGCATGTCCGACCAGCCTTATCAGCCGCACCAGCCGCATCAGCCGCACCAGCCGCATCAGCCGCACCAGCCGCATCAGCAGCACCAGCCCGGTCAGCCGCACGAGCCGCATCAGCCGTACGGGCGGCCCGGCCAGACCTACGGGCAGGACGGGACCTACGGGCAGGACGGGTCCTACGGGCCCGAGCAGGCGTACGGCCAGGGCCAGCGCCAAGCCTCCGGGCACGACCCGTCCTACGGCCACCACCAGCCGTACGCGCAGAATCAGCCGTACGGGGGACACGGCGCCCAGGCGTGGCCGTCCGGGCAGCAGGCGTATCAGGGCTACGAGAGCCCGCAGGGGTTCGAGGACCCGGACGCCGCGCAGTACACCCAGCAGTGGCAGGGGCAGACCTGGGAGACCCAGGTGCAGCCGCCGGTCTCCGCCGAGGAGACGGCGTACCTCCCGCCGCTGCAGCCCGGTGGGCCGCACCAGCCGGACCCGCAGTCCTACGGGTATCCCTCCCAGCCGCAGCCGCAGCCGCAGCCGCAGCCGCAGCCCTACGGTCACGAGACCCCGCAGTACCGGTCGGCCACCGTGGCCCCGGCCGCCCCGGCCGCCCCGGCCCCCGACGCCTCCGCCGAGCCCGCCGCCGGCTCCGCCTACGAGCCCGGCTACGGTCCCGCCACCATCGCGGGGAACGCGCGGATCACGGACGCCCAGCGCGCCCGTGCCGAGGGACGGTCGCCGATCATCGACCCGGGCATGCAGCCGGCGGGACTCACCGCGCTGCTCGGCCTGCTGCTGGCCGGCTCGGCGGCGCTCGGCACCTACGCCCTCCTCGTGCCGCTCGTCGTGCTGCAGGCGGTCACCGCGGCGGGCTGGTTCCGGCTGAACGGCATGTGGCCCGCCCGGCAGGGCATCGCGCTGGGCTTCGCCGGCGCGCTGGCCGCCGACGCGGCGATGCTGGTGTCCGACCGCTCCCCGGCGGCGATCCTCGGCACGCTCGGGGTGTGGGTGCTGCTCTCCCTCGTCCTGCAACTGCGTTCCCACGCCGACCCCGACGAGCGGATGTACGGCCTGATGGCCACCGTCGCCGCGGCGGCCCTGGCCGTCGTGGCGGGCGGTTACCTCGCCGCCGACGCGGACGCCGTGACGGTCGGCGCGGTCGCGGTGGCCGTCGCCGTGGTGGCCCGCGCCCTGCCGCTGCCGACCCCGGCCTCGGTGGCCGTCGCGCTGCTCGCGGCGGCCGGGGCGGGCATCGCGGCCGGCGCGATGACGGACCTCGGGACGCCGGGGGCGCTGCTCGGGGCCGGCGCGGCGGTGTGCGCGCTGATCGGCCACCGGGCGGCGGCCTACGACTACCCCTCCCGCTTCGTCCACTTCACGGCGGGCGTGGCCCTCCCGCTGGCCGCCGCGGCACCGGCGGTGTACCTGCTGGGCCGGGCGCTCGGCTGAACCGGCCGCCGTCAGGGGCGCCGGCCCCGCCTGTCACAGGTGATCGACAAAACCCCGGCGCCCCCTGTGCCCCGCGTTACCCTCGCGCTGGACGGCCACCGGTCGTCGGGGACCGCCGTCGTTGACCAACCGGGGCTGGGGAAGACCGCATGCGCGCACTGCGAATACTGCTGATCGTCGTCGTGATCCTGGGCGGCCTCTTCGTGATCGCGGACCGGGTGGCGGTCAACTTCGCCGAGAGCGAGGCGGCGGACCGGCTGCGCGGCGCCGAGAACCTGCCCTCGACGCCCGACGTCTCCATCAACGGCTTCCCCTTCCTCACCCAGGCCGCCGGCGGCGAGCTGGACGACGTCGAGATCGGCATCGACGACTACGAGGCGTCGACCGGCAAGGGCACCGAGAAGATCCGCATCGACCACCTGCGCGCGAACATGCGGGGCGTCGACTTCGCGAGCGACTTCAGCTCCGCCACCGCGGCCACCGCCACCGGCACCGCGACGATCGGCTACGACGAGCTGATGAAGGCCACCAAGTCCGAGCCCACGGACATCGCGCCCGGCATCACCGCCAAGGTCGTCGGCCTCTCCGACGGCGGCGACGGCAAGATCAAGGTCTCCCTCCAGGCCACGGTGTTCGGCGTCGAACTTCCCCAGCCGGTCGACGTCCTCAGCTCGGTCACGGTCAAGGACGACAACGTCGAGGTGGTCGCCGACGGCCTGCCGACCATCGGCGGCAGGCAACTCGCCGAGTCCCGCATCCGGGCCATCACCGACTTCCAGCAGACCATCGACGAGCTGCCCGGCGGCATCGAGCTGGACAAGGTCGAGGCCGCGAAGGACGGCGTCGAGATCACGGTGAAGGGTTCGAACGTCGAGCTGGCCGGGTAGGACGACGGGGGCCCTCCGCGAGAGCGTCCCCGCTGTCCCCAGTCCGCTGCCCGTTGTCCGGGGAGCGAGACGATGCCGTCCGCCGCGCAGCCCGCAGGGCGACGGAGTTGGGCCCGGAGGCCGCTCGGCGGCGCTCGGGGAGGGCGCGCATCCCGCATGTCGGACGATCGCGTCTCATCATGCGACACGCCGGTGACATGGCCCGCCGTCCGTCCCTACGATCGAGCCCATGAAGCGACAGGCGGATCTCACGAAGCGGCGGGCAGTCGACCTGTGCCGCGTCGCCGCCATGCTCTGTCGCACCGTCTGAGCGGACGGCGACGCCGCCGTCCGCGCCCCCTCACCCCGCCCTGCCCTGGGCACCCGCGCGCCGCCACCGGCCCGAGCGCGCACACCCTCTCACCGCACGCCCCGCCGCAACTGCCCCGGAGGAGAAAACATGAGCCGCAGCGACGTCCTGGTCGACGCCGACTGGCTGCAGGAGCACCTGGACGACCCGACCATCGCGATCGTCGAGGTGGACGAGGACACGTCCGCGTACGACAAGAACCACATCAAGAACGCGATCCGGATCGACTGGACCCAGGACCTCCAGGACCCGGTCCGCCGTGACTTCGTCGACCAGGAGGGCTTCGAGAAGCTCCTGTCGAAGAAGGGCATCTCCAACGACCACACCGTGGTCCTCTACGGCGGCAACAACAACTGGTTCGCGTCCTACGCCTACTGGTACTTCAAGCTGTACGGCCACGAGAACGTCAAGCTCCTCGACGGCGGCCGCAAGAAGTGGGAGCTGGACGCCCGCGAGCTGGTCGACGGCACCGAGGTGCCCGAGCGCCCGGCCACCGACTACAAGGCCAAGCCGCAGGACACCTCCATCCGCGCCTTCCGTGACGATGTCGTCGCCGCGATCGGCGCGCAGAACCTGGTCGACGTGCGTTCGCCCGACGAGTTCTCCGGCAAGCTGCTCGCCCCGGCCCACCTCCCGCAGGAGCAGTCGCAGCGTCCGGGTCACGTCCCGTCCGCCCGCAACATCCCGTGGTCGAAGAACGCCAACGACGACGGCACCTTCAAGTCGGACGACGAGCTGAAGGCGCTCTACGAGGCCGAGCAGGTCGACCTGGCGAAGGACACCATCGCCTACTGCCGCATCGGTGAGCGCTCCGCCCTGACCTGGTTCGTGCTGCACGAGCTGCTGGGCGTGGAGAACGTCAAGAACTACGACGGCTCCTGGACCGAGTACGGCTCCCTGGTCGGCGTGCCGATCGAGCTCGGCGCCAACAAGTAAGCCCGCCCCCCTCTCAACCCCTCAGGAGTACGACATGTGCGGAGCGAAGGCCGGCGGCCCCGACGCCTCGACGATCAAGCCCGGTGAGACCACCATCCAGGGTCAGGTGACCCGCGACGGCGAGCCGGTGACGGGCTACGTCCGTCTGCTGGACTCCACCGGCGAGTTCACGGCGGAGGTCCCGACCTCCGCGACGGGCCAGTTCCGCTTCTACGCGGCCGAGGGCACCTGGACCGTCCGCGCGCTCGTCCCGGGCGGCAGCGCCGACCGCACGGTCGTCGCCCAGCAGGGCGGCCTCGCGGAGGTCGCGATCGCCGTCTGACGGCGACGGTGGCGGCGAGGGGCCGCACCCCACGGGTTGGACGCCCGGGGTGCGGCCCCTCGGCATGTCCGGGGCCGGATCCCGGACCTACCCTGGAGTCATGTACGCGCGGCGGCGGCATCGCTACTTCGTGATGATGGGCATCTGCATCGCGCTGTTCGTCCTGGCCTGGGGGGTCGTCAGGCTCTGGTCGGTGCCCGCGGCCGTCGCCATGTGCGTGGTCGCCATGGTCATCCCGCCGCTCGCGGCCGTGGTCGCCAATCGCCGCGGCCCCGACGACCGCTGGTGGGACGACCCCTCCGGGGACCCGAAGTCCGACGAGTGGTGGGACGAGTTGGACGGCAGGAAGGGCCACCACTAGCCCCGGCGGCTACCCCCGGTCCAACCCCCCGACGAGCCGTTCCAGGCAGCGCACCGCCAGTGCGGCCGGTGCGCCCGGGCCCGTGGCGCCCGCGTCCGAGTCGGCCCAGGTCTCCATGGCGATCCGGATGGCGTCGGTGGCGGCGGCGGCCACCAGACGCACCTCCAGCGGATCGGCCGCGCCGTCCGTCAGGCGCGCGATCACCGGGACGAGCCGCTCCTCGGACTCCTGGTTCACCCGGTACCACACGGCGCGCAGCGCCGGATCGTCCTGAGCGGCCCGCAGCAGCCCGCGCGTGCGCAGCAGCGCCTCGGCGGCCCGGGCGTCCGGGACCGCCAGCGCCTCCTCCGCCGCGGCGCGCAGCGCGGGCCCCAACGGGCTGCCCGGTTCCGCGTCCGCCAGCAGTCCGCGCCAGCGGTCGGCGCCGACCGTCAGCAGCGGGGTGACCGCGTCCTGCTTGGAGCGGAAGTACCGGTAGAAGGTGCGCAGCGCCACGCCCGCGCGCCGGGCGATCTCCTCGGCCGTCGTGGCGTGCGGGCCCTGGGTGCCGAACAGCTCGGCCGCCGCGTGCGCGATGTCGAGCTGGGTGGCCGCCTTGCGGCGCTCGGTCAGGGACGGGGGCGACGGCTCGGTGCTCACCCCAGAAGCGTACGACCCGCGACCACCCGATGGCATGCCGTGACCTAGTGGCAAAGTGTGCCACCCAGGCGTACCGTGAAGTCGAATCGGGCGTCGCGGGACAGAGAGCGGACGCCGCAAGGGACCGGCCGACGGGCAACGCCGGGCCGGCTTGGAGCAGACATGAGCCAGATGAACGACATGAGCCGGACGCACCACGCCAACCGCTACGAGGGCCGCCGCGCCCTCGTCACCGGGGCCGGCTCGGGCATAGGCCAGGCCACCGTGGAGCGCCTGCTCGCGGAGGGCGGCACCGTCGTGGCCGCGGACGTCAGCGAGGCGGGTCTGAAGGACACCGCCGAGAGGGCGGCCGCCCACGCGGACCGGCTCACCACCCTCGTCGTCGACATCGCCGACGAGACCTCGGTGCGCGAGGGCGTGCAGGCCGCGACGGACATGCTGGGCGGACTGGACGTCCTGGTGAACGCCGCCGGCATCCTGCGCTCCTCGCACACCGAGCACACCAGCCTCGCGGACTTCACCCGCGTCCTGACGGTGAACCTCGTCGGCACCTTCCTGGTGATCCGCGAGGCGATCCCGGCGCTGTCGGAGGGCCGGGACCCGGCCGTGATCAACTTCAGCTCCACCTCGGCGGCGTTCGCCCACCCGTACATGGCGGCCTACGCGGCGAGCAAGGGCGGCATCCAGTCCATGACCCACGCCCTGGCCAGTGAGTACGCGGGGCGCGGCATCCGCTTCACCGCCGTGCAGCCGGGCTCGATCTCCTCGGGCATGACGGACGGCAGCGGGGCCAGCGGGCAGAGCGCCGGCCCCGGACTGCCCGAGGACGCCGACATGAGCCTGTTCGCCAAGCTCTCGCCCGCCCTCGGCCAGGGGTTCGCCGGGCCGGAGACGGTGGCGTCGGTGGTCGCGATGCTCGGCTCGAGGGACGGCCGGTTCATCACCGGCACCGAGATCCGGATCGACGGCGGCACCCACTTCTGACCCGGCCCGACCCCCAGAGGAGCCCACCATGCACGACCTGACCGGCAAGAACCTGATCATCACCGGCGGTGCCCGGGGCCTGGGCGCGGAGGCCGCCCGCCAGGCCGTCGCCGCCGGCGCACACGTCCTGATCACCGACGTCCTGGACGACGAGGGCGAGGCCACCGCCCGCGAGCTGGGCGCCCGCGCCCGCTTCCTGCACCACGACGTGACCTCCGAGGAGGACTGGCGGCGGGCCACCGACCTGGCCGTCACCGAGTTCGGCGCGCTGCACGGCCTGGTGAACAACGCCGGCATCTCGACCGGCACCCTGCTGGAGTCGGAGACCGTCGAGCACTTCCGCAAGGTGCTCGACATCAACCTCACCGGCGTCTTCATCGGCATGAAGACCGTGATCCCCGCGCTGAAGGAGGCCGGCGGCGGATCGATCGTCAACGTCTCGTCCGCCGCGGGCCTGATGGGCCTCGCCCTCACGGCCGGCTACGGCGCCTCCAAGTGGGGCGTACGCGGGCTGACGAAGATCGGCGCCGTGGAGCTGGGCACCGCCCGCATCCGCGTCAACTCCGTGCACCCGGGGATGACGTACACCCCGATGACCGCCTCCGTCGGCATCGAGCGCGGCGAGGGCAAGTACCCGAACACGCCCATGGGCCGGGTGGGCGAGGCCCACGAGATCGCCGGCGCGGTCGTCTTCCTGCTCTCGGACGCCGCGTCCTACGTCACCGGCGCCGAACTCGCGGTGGACGGCGGCTGGACCACCGGCCCGACCGTCGCCCACGTCATGGGGCGGTGAACGCCGGCGACGGGACGACCGGGGACGCCCCGGCGACCGCGGGCGCCGGTCAGTGGACCAGCGCCTGCGGTCAGTAGACCAGCGCCTGCGCGTCGTCGGCCAGCGCCTCCTGCACGAAGACCTGGGCGCCCGCGATCCGCACGCCCTCGATGACGTCCTTCTCGGTGAGGTCGCGCCGCGCCGCGCACTGGGTGCACAGCGTCACCCGGCCGCCGGCCAGGAGGGCGTCGAGCAGGTCGGGCAGGGGCGCGGCGTGCGGCAGCTCGAACTCGGCGGCGCGGCCCGGCACCGCGAACCAGGAGGACTCGCCGGTCAGCCACAGGGAGACGTCGACCCCGCTGGCCACGGCCACCGCCGCCACGGTGAACGCCTGCGAGCACCGTTCGGGAGCGTCGGCCCCCGCCGTCACCTTGATCACGAGCTTCTTCGCCATGGCCGCATCGTACGGCCCGCCGCTCCGGCCCACCGGAGGGCGCACCTCACCCAGTGGCCCCCGCCCCGGCCGCGTAAGCTGGGCCCCGGCCCTGTGCCCACAGCGCACGCACCGCACTCCGCTTACCGAGGAGCACCCCGTGGAGATCTTCTTCGAAGCCCTGCTGGTCCTGGTCTGCGTCGGCGTCCTCGCCTTCGCCGGTCTGACCGTGAAGAAGCTGTACCAGGGCCAGCGCTGATCACCGACGCCAGGAAGTACCGCTCATGATCGAGATCCCGTCCGACCTCCACAAGGACCTCGTCCCCCTCGCCTTCCTCCTCGGGAACTGGGCGGGCGCGGGCGTGCACGACTTCCCCGGCGCCGAGAAGTGCAACTTCGGGCAGGAGGTCTCCTTCACCCACGACGGCCGTGACTTCCTGGAGTACCAGTCCCACACCTGGGTGCTGGACAAGGAGGGCAACAAGGTCCGCCCCCTGGAGTCCGAGCACGGCTTCTGGCGCATCGACGCCGACCGCAAGGTCGAGGTCACGATGACCCGCGACGACGGCGTCATCGAGATCTGGTACGGAGAGATGGCCGACCAGAAGCCCCAGATCGACCTGGTGACGGACGCGGTGGCCCGCACCGCCGCCTCGCAGCCCTACACCGGCGGCAAGCGGCTCTACGGGTACGTCAAGAGCGACCTGATGTGGGTCGGCGAGAAGCAGACCCCCGAGGTCGAGCTGCGCCCCTACATGTCGGCGCACCTGAAGAAGGTCGTCACCCCGGAGGACGTCGAGCGCTGGGCCAAGGCCCTCCCGGACGACATGCCCGACGACGGGATCGCTTTCTTCAAGTAGTCCTAGACTCAGGGGTGTGGTGAGCACCGACTGGAAGAGCGACCTCAGGCAGCGCGGCTACCGGCTGACCCCGCAGCGGCAGCTGGTGCTCGAAGCCGTGGACACCCTGGAACACGCGACCCCCGACGACATCCTCGGCGAAGTGAGGAAGACGGCGTCGGGGGTCAACATTTCCACCGTGTACCGCACGCTGGAGCTGCTGGAGGAGCTGGGGCTGGTCAGCCACGCCCACCTGGGGCACGGCGCGCCCACCTATCACCTGGCCGACCGGCACCACCACATCCACCTGGTGTGCCGGGACTGCACCAACGTGATCGAGGCGGACCTGTCGGTCGCCGCCGACTTCACCGCCAAGCTGCGGGAGCAGTTCGGCTTCGACACCGACATGAAGCACTTCGCGATCTTCGGCCGGTGCGAGGACTGTTCCCTGAAGGGTTCAACTACCGAGTCGTAGGCTAGGGCGTATGAAGAGCCCTCTGCTGTCCCTGCCCGGCGCCGTCCCCGCCGAGGGCGTGGACGAAGGCGTCGCCGCGCACTACGGCGACCTGTTCCGCGAGCAGCGTGCCCTCGCCGACGGCACCGGATTCGTCGACCTCTCCCACCGCGGCGTCGTCGCGGTCACCGGCGAGGACCGGCTGAGCTGGCTGCACCTGCTGCTCACCCAGCACGTCAGCGAGCTGCCCGCCGGACAGGCCACCGAGGCGCTGATCCTCTCCGCCAACGGCCACATCGAGCACGCCCTGTACCTCGTCGACGACGGCACGACCGCCTGGGCCCACGTCGAGCCCGGCAGCCAGGAGGCGCTGATCGCCTACCTGGAGTCGATGAAGTTCTTCTACCGGGTCGAGGTCGCCGACCGCACCGCCGACACCGCGGTCGTGCACCTGCCCGCCGGTTCGATCGCCGAGGCACCCGCGAGCGCCGTCGTCCGCGAGACCCCGTACGGCCGCGACCTCTTCCTGCCCAGGGAGGAACTGGAGGCGTACGCCGCGCAGGCCGGCCCGCCGGCCGGGATCCTCGCCCACGAGGCGCTGCGGGTCGAGCAGCACCGCCCGCGGCTCGGCTTCGAGACCGACCACCGGACCATCCCGCACGAGCTGGGCTGGATCGGGACCGCCGTGCACCTCCAGAAGGGCTGCTACCGGGGCCAGGAGACCGTCGCCCGGGTGCAGAACCTCGGCAAGCCGCCGCGCCGGCTGGTCTTCCTGCACCTGGACGGCAGCGAGGTCCACCTGCCGCCGAGCGGCGCCGAGGTGCGGCTCGCCGACGACGGCCCCGACGGCCGGAAGATCGGCTTCGTCACCACGTCCGTGCGCCACCACGAGCTGGGCCCGGTCGCCCTCGCCCTGGTGAAGCGGAACGTGCCGGTGGACGCCCGGCTGGTGGCCGAGAACACGGCGGCCGCCCAGGAGACGGTCGTCGAACCGTAGGACGCGCCCGGGCCGGTCACGGGCGCGGTGACCGGGGCGGTGTCGGGCGCGGGCCTCAGACCTCGACCAGGACGGTGAACGGGCCGTCGTTCGTCAGCGACACCCGCATCTGCGCCCCGAAGCGGCCCGTCGCCACCGTCGCGCCCAGCGCGCGCAGCTGTGCGACGACCTCGTCGACGAGGGGTTCGGCCACGGCACCGGGCGCGGCGGCGTTCCAGGTGGGGCGGCGGCCCTTGCGGGCGTCGCCGTAAAGGGTGAACTGGCTGATCACCAGGAGCGGTGCGTCGATGTCGCTGCACGACTTCTCGTCGTGCAGCACCCGCACCGTCCAGAGCTTGCGGGCGAGCTGCGCCGCCTTCTCCTTCGTGTCGTCGTGGGTGACGCCGACCAGGACGCACAGGCCCTCCCCGTCGACCGACCCCACGGTCTCCCCGTCCACGACGACGCTCGCGCCGTCCACCCTCTGCACTACCGCACGCATCCCGCCATGATGCCGTGCGCCCCCAGGGTGACGGCGCCCGGGCCCGTAGGGGGTTTCTTTTCGCTCCCTAACCCCCCATCTGGGGCCGATCGGGGCCGATCGTGGGCACTCGGTCACATAGCGGCCACTTGGGGTGGCACGATGCTCTCAGACGCCGGTCGAGGGGACGGTAGAGGCACATGAGCACACCGAGTACGGGGCAGTCGCTGGGCACTGTCGCGTTCACATATCCGGGCGGTCTGGAGGCACCCCGGCCGCCCGTGCAGCGCACGGACAGCCCGGAGCTGCCCGCGGACCTGCCCGCGAGCCCCCCGGGCACGGGGGACGCCGGGGCGCGCGACTTGACCACGCTGAGCCTGCCCGAGCTGCGCACGCTGCGCCGGGACGCCCAGCGCGAGGAGGCCGATCTCAGTTACGTACGACGGCTGCTGCAGGGGCGGATCGACATCCTGCGCGCGGAGCTGGCGCGGCGCGGGCCGTCGTCGTCCGTGGTCACCACGGCGGCGACGGGGTCGGTGGTCGAACGGCTGTCGGAGATCCTGGCCGACGCGCCGGCCCGGCAGCGGTCCTCCGCCCGCCATGTGACGCTGGCCACCCCGCGCACCGAGGAATGCCGGCAGCTGGCGGCGGAGATGCTCGGCGAAGTGGAGCTGTCCGACCTGACGGCCCGCACCGACGCGGAGCTGACCGGCGGGATGGGGCGGCTCGTGCGGTACGAGCAGCAGGTCTCCCGGCGCCGGCAGCGGCTCCAGCGGACCGCGGACGACTGCAGTGCGGAGATCGCACGCCGGTACCGTGAAGGGGAAGCACAAGTCGACGACCTGCTCGTGTGACGCGAGGGGCGGCTGATCCGGCCGCCCTCCCGAAGGCCCGGTGACCCCGGGCCGCCGCGCGGTGGGTCACCCGTCCGGAAGGCCCCACCACCGATGCCCGCGCCCCAGCCGCCGCAGCACCAGCCCGCCCCCACGTCCGCCCTCTCGCCCGTCGTGCCGCCCGTCCTCGCCGAGGTCGTCCGGTCCGGTTTCGTCGAGGGGCGGCACCGGGGCGCGCTGGTCGTCCTGGCCGCCGACGGAGCCGTGGAGCTGGCGCTGGGGGAGGTGACGGCGCCGGTCTTCCCGCGGTCCGCCAACAAGCCGATGCAGGCGGCCGGCGTCCTGCGGTCCGGACTGGAGCTCGTCGGGGAGCGGCTGGCACTGGCCGCCGCCAGCCACTCCGGAGAACCGTTTCACCGCGATCTGGTCCGCAAGATGCTCGACGAGTACGGCCTGGACCCGGCGCTGCTCCAGTGCCCGCCCGACCTGCCGCTGGACCCCGAGGAGCGGGACACGTACCTGGCGTCGGGCGAGGCTCCCGACCGCGTCACCATGAACTGCTCCGGCAAGCACACCGCGATGCTGGCCGTCTGCGCCCAGCGGGGCTGGCCGCTGGAGACCTACCTCGACCCGGAGCACCCGCTCCAGCGGGCCATCCACCGGGTGGTGGAGGAGGCGGCGGGCGAGCCGGTCGCCGCCGTCGGCACCGACGGCTGCGGGGCGCCGCTGATGGCGATCAGCCTGGTCGGCCTGGCCCGCGCCTTCCGCGCCTTCGCCTCCGCCGAGCCCGGCTCGGCGGAGCGCCGTGTCGCCGACGCCATGCGCGCGCACCCCGAGTACGTCGCCGGCACCCGGCGCGCCGACACCTGGCTGATGCGCGAGGTGCCCGGCACCCTCTCCAAGATGGGCGCCGAGGCCGTGCAGGCGGTCGCCCTGCCGGACGGTCGCGCCCTGGCCTTCAAGGTCGAGGACGGCGCCACCCGGGCGCTCGGCCCGGTCCTGGCCCGCGCCCTGACGCTGCTGGGGGTGGAGAGCCCGGTGGTCGAGCGGATCGGCCGTACGCCGCTGCTGGGCGGCGGGCGCGAGGTCGGGGAGATCCGGGCGGCGTTCTGAACCGGCCGGGGCCCGGGAAATGCCGCGACGCGGGCGGGTCTGCCGACCTACCGTGAGCCCATGACCCGCCGCACCGACATCGACGTACGCCCCATCACCGAGGCCGAGTTCCCCGCCTGGAACCGCGCCCTGAACACCGGATTCCTCCAGCCGCCCGCCGTCGGTGCCGAGCAGTTGGAGGCCCGGCGCCTCCAGTTCGTGCCCGGCAGGCTCCTCGGCGCCTTCGACGGCGACCGGTGCGTGGCGACCTTCCGCTCCTTCGACCAGGAGGTCACCGCCGTCGGCGGCGCCCCCGTCCGGGCCGACGCGATCTCCAACGTCACCGTCACCGCGACCCACCGCCGCCGGGGCCTGCTCACCCGCATGATGGCCCAGGACCTGGCGGCGGCGAAGGAGCGCGGGGACGTCGTCGCCACCCTGATCGCCGCCGAGTACCCGATCTACGGCCGCTACGGCTTCGGGCCGGCGACCACCATGACCGAGTGGACCGTCGACGTGCCCCGGGCCGGTCTCGACCCGCGCCGGCCGGTCCCGGAGGACGGCGGCCGGATCGACCTCGTGGACGGCGAGGACGTCCGCAAGCTCGGCCCCGAGCTGCACGAGCGGCTGCGCCGGGCCCAGCCGGGCGCGGTGAGCCGCGTCGACCTGTGGTGGCAGGCCCGCACCGGCGTCGTCAACCTGTCCGGCGCCCGGTGGACCGAGCCCTGCTACGCCGTGTACCGCTCGGCGGACGGCGAGGTGGAGGGCCTGGCCTCGTACCGGACCGACGATCACTGGGGCGACGCCAAGCAGCCGCTGAACACGGCGACCGTCGACTGGCTGGAGGCCGTGACACCCGCCGCCGAGCGCGCCCTGTGGCACTACCTGTGCTCGATCGACTGGGTGCAGACGGTGAAGAGCGGCTGGCGGTCCCCCGACGACCTGCTTCCCGACCTGCTGCCGGACCCGCGCGCGGCCAGGATCACCACGCAGGCGGACTGGCTGTGGGTGCGCGTCCTGGACGTCGTACGGGCGCTGGAGGCGCGTGCGTACGAAGGGCAGGGGTCGCTGGTGCTGGAGGTCGTGGACCGATGGAGGTCCCCCAGCTCGAGCGGAGCCGAGAGTGGGGGAGGGCTGACCGGCGGGCGGTGGCGGCTGGAGGCCGGGCCGGACGGGGCGTCCTGCGCGCCGACCACCGAGAGCGCCGACCTGGTGCTCGACGTGGGCGAGTTGGCGGCGCTGTGGCTCGGTGACGCGTCGGCCGTGCGGCTGGCCGCGCTGGGACGGGTCCGGGAAGAGCGAGCGGGCGCCGCCCGGGTGGCCGACGCCCTGCTGCGTACGTCCAGGCGGCCTTGGTGCCCGGACATGTTCTGAGACGGCTCCCTCCTGCCGGTGACGATGGGTGTGCGCATCCGTAGCGCGTGCTCTTCGGTTGTGGTTGTCGTGCCGTTCTTCGGTTGTGGTCGTACCGGTTCCGCCCGGTGCCGACTGCCGGTCCGGGCCCCCGGCTCCCCTCCGGAAGGGGGACCGGACCGGCAGTACGTCGGCTCAGCCGGACTGGGCGAGCAGCATGACGAGGATCACCGCGCCCACACCGCCGATCATGGTGTTCTTCGCCTTGATGCCGATGGACAGCGCGACGAACGCGATGATGCCCATCGGCCCGTACCTCGACTGCACGAGCTGCTCGAACCCGACGGCCAGAGCGGCGACGACGATGGCGATGAGCGGCATGGTGGACCCCCTGTCACCGTGGTGGCCAACCCCCGTGAGGCTCGACCACGTTGCTCAAGTTGGCTGCCAACTTAGCTTCAGTTATGTCCGGATGGAGAGTCGCGTAACCATCTTTCGAGGAACTGTCCGAAGATGGTGGGAAGTTGCGCAAGACTGGGGCGGCAAGGGGCGATTGACGGGTCACGGCAGGGGGCGTGCGACCAGGAGTGCCAGCGTCACGCCCCCGACGGAGCTGAGGAACGAGCTCTTGACCTTGACGCCGACGACGAGCAGGAGCAGGCCGACGATGCCGCTGGTGCCGTACCGCCACTGGGTGATCTGCTCGAAGGTGACGACGAGGACGGCGGAGAAGAGGGCGAGGACGGGCATTTCTCGTACCCTTTCGGAAGCCTGGAAGTGGAACGTCAGCCAACTGTTCAAGTTGGCAGCCAACTTTGCTACGTTGTCCCCACTTGGCAGCTACCTGTAAACAAGTTTCAAACAAATACCTCTAGGTAGGCCGAAGTTGTAGCGTTTGGTCGTGACCCAGGAGAACGTGTCCGTGAACGGCAGCAGAAGGCTCTCGGCCCAGGAGATCGCCGACATCCTGCGGGACCGGATCCGCGAGGGGCAGCTCAGGGCGGGCGACCGCCTGCCCACCCAGGCCGAGTTGGCCGACGAGTTCGGGGTGGAGCGCGGCACCGTCCGTCAGGCGCTGCGGGCGCTCCAGGAGGACGGGCTGCTCACCAACGTCAGCAAGGGCAGCCCGCCCCGCATCGCCGAGTCCACCCCGGTCCCGGACGACCAACCGCAGCCGACGATGGTGGCGCTCGGCCCGCGGCTGGTGGAGGCGTTCTCGGCGCCGCGCGTGAAGGTCGACGTCGTGTGCCACACCTCGGAGACGCTGATGCTGGCCCTCAGCGAGCCGCTCCGCCTGATCCACGAGGGCCGCGTCCGCCCGGAGTCCATCGACTTCCGGGTGCTGATGCCGTCCCGGTACATCCCGCTCGCCTTCCCCGTCCTGGTCGAGGAGGAGGCCGACGACCCGGTCCACCAGCGCTGGCTCCAGATGCGCAACGCCCAGGCCAGGGTGCTCCAGCACAACCTGCGCGGTGTGCGGAAGGTGCACCCCCACGTCGACGTGCGGGTGGCCTTCCGCGCGCTGCCGTTCACCCCGCCGTCGAAGCTCTACCTGCTCAACGGCGAGGAGGCGCTCTTCGGCTACTACCTGGTGACCCGCCGCGAGGAGGAGTACGAGAGCCGGACGCTGGAGATGTACGACGCGCTGGGCTCCCAGTCGCTGCTCTTCTCCTCCCTGAAGCGGGCGGGGCACCGGGACGCGGCGTTCGTGGAGGAGTCGCAGAAGTGGTTCGACGCCCTGTGGGGGACCATCACCACGGAGATGACACTCTCCTAGTGGCGTCCGACACGGATCAGGCGGAACCGGTGGGCGGGCGAGTCGGGTGGGCCGAGCAGCCCGCGCGGGCCGGGGGGTCCGAGCGGCCCGAGAGGCTGCGGGACCTGGTCGCGGGTGCCCGCCTCGTCCTGTGGGACTTCGACGGCCCCGTCTGCAGGCTCTTCGCGGGCTACTCGGCGGACCGGGTGGCGGCCGCACTGGTGGACTGGCTGGAGAAGGCAGGGCTGAAGGAACTGCTGCCTCCCGAGGAGCGGGACCACTCGGACCCGCACGTCCTGCTGGGCGCGGTCCACCGCAGCCATCCGAAGGATCTCGTCGACGAGTTCGAGGAACGGCTCACCCGCGAGGAGCTGCGGGCCGTGCCCGGCGCGAGGCCGACCGCGTACGCGGACCCCCTGATCCGCGCCTGGGCCGCCCTCGGCGTCGGCCTCGCGATCACGACCAACAACTCACCCCGCGCGGTGCGGGAGTACCTGGCGACGCGGGGTCTGCTGGGCTGTTTCGCCCCCCACATCTACGGCCGCACCCAGGACCCGCACCTGCTCAAGCCCGACCCGTACTGCCTCGACCGCGCCCTCGACGCGATGCGCGTTCCCCCGGCGAAGGCACTGATGATCGGTGACTCCCCGGCCGACGTGGCCGCGGCGCGGAAGGCCGGTGTTCCCTTCCTGGGCTACGCGCGGAACGACCGCAAGGCGGAGCAACTGCGGGCCGCCGGCGCGCCGGTGCTCGTCGACTCCCTCGAAGCGGTGCTGGGAGTGGTGCGGAGGTAGGCCCCGGCGCCCGGTCCGGCGGCTCGTGCCCGAGGCCGGCTCCGGGGCCCTCCACGGCCACGGCCACCGTCACCGCCACCGCTACTCGCGGAACGACAACGCGTCGGCGGCCCGCAGCACCGGGAGGTACGAGGAGACCACGGCGTCCGCTCCCCGCTCCGCCATCTGCCGCGCGCGCTCCGCGGCGCGGGTCAGCCCGAGGAAACCGGTCCCCGCCGACCGGGCGGCGTCGAGGTCGGTGAGCTGGTCGCCGACGAGCAGGCAGGCGGAGGAGGGCAGGGCCAGGTGGCGCAGGGCTCGGTGCACGCAGTCCGGATGCGGCTTCATGAGCCGGGCGTCGTGCGGCGACCGGCCGAAGACACCGTCGAACTTCGATTCCAGTCCCAGACGGCCCAGGCAGTCCCGGATCGGTCCCTCCGCGTTGTTGCTGACGACGACCAGGCGTTTGCCGTGGGCGAGCAACAGGTCCACGAGGGCGTGCAGGTGAGGAGTGGGCACCGCGGTGCGCACGGCACGCCGTTCCAGGGCGGTGACGGCGGCCTCGGCGAGTTCCAGCGGGAGCGCGCTGAGGCCGCGGGCGGAGCGTTCGTACATCTCCCTGAGCGGACCGAGGACGCCGTGGGAGTCGCCGCACTCCTCGACCGAGGGGTCGAGCGGCCCCCAGTGCCGCCGGGCCGTCCGCTTGATCTGCTCGGCCACCTCCGTCGTGGTGGAGCCCGCGAACAGATCGCAGACGGGACCGTCGAAGTCGAACAGCACCGCGCGGACGGACCAGAAGGCGCGCAGCGGTACGGCCGGATCGTCGGCGGTCGCCCGTCCGAAGGCTGTGTGGATCACGGCGGCAGTCTCCCGCACGGGGCGCGGAGCCGTCGTCACGACACGGGCGCGCACAGCGCGCCGCGCCCTCCCCGAGGGGTGCGGATCAGCGGCGGCGGGCGTCCGGTCGCCCGGCAGCGGACGGTCGCGCCGGTGCGGTGGCACCGGGAGCGGGCCGGGGACCGTGCCGCCGGTGCGTAGGCTCGCCCCATGAGCGAGCCCGGCCTGCGTGAGCGCAAGAGACAGCGGACGATCCAGGTGCTGTCGGACACCGCGATCCGGCTCTTCGTGGAGAAGGGCTTCGACGCGGTGTCCGTCGCGGAGGTGGCCGCCGCGGCCGAGGTGTCCAAGCCGACGCTCTTCCGGTACTTCCCGGCCAAGGAGGATCTGGTCCTGCACCGCATCGCCGACCACGAGGGCGAGGCGGCGCGGGTGGCGGGGGAGGGGCCCGCGCCGCTCGTGGCGCTGCGGCGGCACTTCCTTGCGGGGTTGGAGCGGTGCGACCCGGTGACCGGGCTCAACGACGATCCCGACGTGCTCGCCTTCCACGCGCTGCTGTACGGGACGCCCGCGCTCGTCGCCCGGCTGCACACGCACCTGGAGCGGTCGGAGGCGGCACTCGGCCGGGCCCTGGGCGGGGACCTGGACGCCAGGCTCGCGGCCGGGCAGATCGTCGCCGTACAGCGGGTGCTCGCACAGGAGAACTGGCGGCGGATCGCGGCCGGGGAGCGGGTGGCCGACGTGCGGGGGGACGCGATGGCGGCGGCGGAGCGGGCGTTCGGGGTGCTGGCGGCCGGGCTGCCGCGGCTCGCGTGAGGGGCGAACCCCGTCGGGACTCGGTGGCGAGAGCCAGTGACGGGGGTCGGTGGCGAGAGTCGGTAATAAATTTAACTCAGTAACGAAATGTGGGTACGCTCGGCTCCATGAGCGCACCCGACCCCTCCCTCCCGCACGTCCTCGCCCGCGAACGCGCCCACCACGATCACTGCCGCACCGCCCTCGCCGCGATGCTCGACGGCGCCCGTGAGCAGGTCGTCACCGGTGAGGACGTCTCCGCCTCCGGTGCCGACGCCGAAGTGCTCGGGTGCCGGCTGCGCAGCCGGGCCGTGGAGCTGCGCGCACTGCCGCAGGGGCCGCTGTTCTTCGGGCGGCTGGACTTCGCCCGGACGGACGAGGCGGGCGATCACACGGGGCAGACGTACCACCTCGGCCGGCTGCGGATCACCGAGGACCCCGCCGCCCCGCCCCTCGTCGTCGACTGGCGCGCCCCCGTCGCCCGCGCCTTCTACCAGGCCACCGCCGCCGACCCGCGCGGCGTGGCCGTCCGCCGGCGCTTCGGCTGGGCGCCCGGCAGCCGCGGGGACTCGGCCGACCTCACCGGTCTGGAGGACGAGCACCTCACCCGGGGCGAGACCCGCGCGAGCGACATCGTCGCCCGGGAGATCGAACGGCCCCGCGTCGGTCCCATGCGGGACATCGCCGCCACCATCCAGCCCGAGCAGGACGACCTCGTCCGCGCCGACCTCACCGCCACGGTCTGCGTCCAGGGCGCCCCGGGGACGGGGAAGACCGCCGTCGGGCTCCACCGGGCCGCGTACCTGCTCTACACCCACCCGCGGCGCATCGCGCGCGGCGGACTGCTGATCCTCGGCCCCAACCCCACCTTCCTCGCCTACATCGCCGAGGTGCTGCCCGCCCTCGGCGAGACCGGCGTACGGCAGTCCACCCTCGCCCGGGAGATCGCCCGGCACCCGGTCACCGCCACCGACGACGAGCGGGCCGCCGCCGTGAAGCACGACGCCCGGACGGCCGAAGTGCTGCGCCGCGCCCTGTACGCGCGGGTGTCCGCCGACGCCGCCGGCTCCCTCACCGTGCCGGACGGCTCCTACCGGTGGCGGGTGCCCGGCGACGAACTGGCCCGGATCGTGGCGGACGTACGGGAGGAGGAACCGCCCTACACCGTGGGCCGGGAGCGGGTGCGGGCCCGGATCGCGCGGTACGTACAGGAGCGGGCCGAACGGCGGAGCGGGCCGCGGACGGCCGCCTGGACGCGCCGGATCGAACGCGCCCGGCCCGTCACCGCCTGCCTCGACGCCGTCTGGCCCCGGGTGCGTCCCGAGGAGGTCGTCGCCGACGTCCTCGGCGACCCGGAGGCGCTGGCCCGGGCCGCCGACGGGCTGCTGGACGACGACGAGCAGAAGGCGGTGCTGTGGACGGGCCCCGGCGCGCGGCGCTCGTGGCGGTCGGCCCGCTGGTCCGCGGCCGATCTGGTCCTGCTCGACGAGGTCGCCGGGCTGCTCGAACACCCCGAGGGGTACGGGCACATCGTCGTCGACGAGGCCCAGGACCTCTCGCCGATGGAGTGCCGGGCCATCGCCCGCCGGGCCGCCTTCGGCTCGCTGACCGTCCTCGGCGACCTGGCGCAGGGCACCACGCCGTGGGCCGCCCGGTCGTGGCGGACGGTCCTCACCCACCTGGGCCGTCCGGACGCGCCCGTGGTGCCGCTGACCACCGGCTTCCGGGTGCCGCAGGCGGTGGTCGGCCTCACCAACCGGCTGCTGGGCCGGCTCGGCGTGGACGTACCGGAGGCCCGCTCCCTGCGCCCGGACGGGGAGCTGACCCTCCGCCCCGTCGCCCCCGGCCGGGTCGTGGACGAGGCCGTCGACGCCGTACGGGCCGCCCTGTCCCGGGACGGTTCCGTCGGGGTCGTCGCCGCCGAGGCCGACGTCCCCGGACTGCGGGCCGCGCTCGACGCGGCCGGGATCGCCGCCGCAGGGCCGGAGGAACTGGGCGCCCGGGTGACCGTGGCACCGGCCGGCGTCGTCAAGGGGCTGGAGTACGACCACGTCGTCGCCGTCGAGCCGGCGGCGATCGCGGAAGCGGAGGACACCGGCGGCCGGGGCCTGCGCCGGCTCTACGTGGTGCTCACCCGCGCGGTGTCCCGGCTGGACGTGGTGCACGCGCGGCCCCTGCCGTTCTGACGGCCGCCGTCCGGGGCGGCCGGGCTTCCGTCGTCCGCCCCGCGTCCGGATCAGCGCCCGGTGATCACCTCGGCGACCCGGGTGAACCCGTCCGCGCCGTGCCCGCGCGCGATGACCCGCCGGGCCTGGCCCTCGATCACCCGCATCAGGCTCGCGTCGATGCCGTGCGCCTCCGAGGCGTGGACGACGTGCGCCATGGTCGAGGCGGCCGAGGTGATCGGGTTCAGCTCGCCCGAGTAGGTGCCGGCGTCGGTGTCGGCGGCGAACTCGGTGAACAGCGGCGGCAGGATCGCGGCGATGCCCTGCGCGAACGGGGCCAGCTCCGTGCCGGTGACGCCCTCGGCCCGGGCCACCGCGAGGGCGTGCGTGTAGCCCGCCATCGCCGTCCAGAAGATGTCGAGCAGCGCGATGTCGTAGGCCGCCGCCCGCCCGGGGTCCTCCCCCAGGTGGGTGTGGGTGCCGCCGAGCGCCGCCAGCACCGGCCGGTGCTCCCCGTACAGCTCCTCGGGGCCGCTGTGCAGGAACACCGCGTCGTCCGTGCCGATGGTGGTGGCCGGAGTCATGATGGCGCCGTCCAGGTAGCGGATGCCGTGGCGGCCGGCCCACTCGGCCGTGTCCCGGGACCGCGCGGGGGTGTCGGCGCTCAGGTTCACGAGCGTGCGGCCCTTGAGGGCGGAGGTCACGGCGTCCTGGCGCAGTACGGCGTCCGAGGCGTCGTAGTTCACCACGCAGACGACGGTCAGCGGGGCGGCGGCGACCGCCTCCTCGGCGGAGGACGCCGACACGGCGCCCTTGGCGACCAGATCGGCGTCCCGGCCCGGCGTGCGGTTCCAGACGGTGGTGCGCAGACCGGCCTCCAGGAAGGCGGTGGCCAGCGCCCGGCCCATCGGGCCCAGACCGAGGACGGTGACGGCGGAGGACCGGTCGGTGTGTGCGGACATGCTTCAACTCCCGTAACGTGATGAACAATTGCAGATGAAGGGGGCACGACATGGCACACCGGCGCCACGATCCGAACGTGTGCGGGGTGACCGCCGCGATCGCCGTGATCGAGGGCAAGTGGAAGACCACGCTGCTGTGGCTGCTGGAGTCCGGCCCGCACCGGCCGGCCGAACTGCGCCGGCAGGTGCCCGGCCTCACCGAGAAGGTGCTGACCCAGGCGCTGCGCGAGATGGAGGCGGACGGTGTGGTGCACCGCGAGGTGTACGACGTGCTGCCGCCGAAGACCGAGTACTCCCTGACCGACTTCGGCCGCGAACTCGCGGAGGCCCTTTCCCCCCTCTCCGACTGGGGCCACCGCCGTCTGGACCGGCTGGCGGAACCGGAGCCCGCCGTCCGCGCGGCCTCCTGACACCCGCCTGCCTGCCTGCCCACTCAGTCTCGACGGAGTGCGGCGCCTTGCCCAGTACGCACAAAAAAGTGGGTGGGGACCTCTTCGCGGTCAGGGGGGTGGGGGCCTGGCCGATCGACGTGCGACCGGCCCCGGGACCCGCTCTGATCCCGGGCGACGATCGGCCGACGTCGCCGTCCCGACGATCATGAGAGTGGGTCCATGCCGAAGAGCGAACCGTTCGTCATCGACGGAGTCGTTTACGAGCGTGATTCCGCTCCGGGAGCGGGCGGATCAGCCGTGGTGTGGAAGGTCCGCCGTAAGCCGGACGGTCGGCTGTTCGCCATCAAACGGATCAGGAAGGACGGCGACGCGAACTCCGCCCGCAACAAGCGTTTCAGGCGGGAGATCGAGTACGGGCGGACAGCGAGTCACCCGAACGTCGTGAGAATCCACGCGCGCTCGGAGGACGCGGAATTCTTCTTCTACGTCATGGACTTCTACCCCATGACGCTGCGAGACGTGATCAAGGGCGAGACCGATGCCGACGTGCTTCTCGACTACGTGCGCCAGCTCTGCGACGCGCTCGCGTACGTGCACGGCGACGGCATCGTGCATCGCGACATCAAACCCGAGAACATCCTCGTCGACCCCGATGCGCGTCGGCTCGTCCTGGCCGACTTCGGTATCGCGCATTTCAAGGACTCCTCGCTGACGAAGCGCGGGGACCTCTTGGTCAACCGGAACTACCTCGCTCCCGAGCAGATGGTGAGGGGCAACGCCCTCGCTGTCGGCAAGCCGGCGGACGTCTTCGCGCTCGGCCTCGTCATGACCGAGATGTTCACGAAGCAGAACGCCCGAGGGCGGCGTCACGCGCTGGTCCGCGACCGCTACCCCTTCCTGGCCGACCTCGACCTGATCATCGAACAGATGCTGCTCCAGGACGCGGCGCAGCGGCTCCGCATCGACACCGTACGCGGCCTGCTCCGGACAGCCCTTCGGCGGATCGACTCGGCCATCGAGGAGATCTCCGATGATCTGCGCCCCGACGGGACGTCCGCCGACGACCCGCCCGGGGAGGTCGAGCGGATTCTCGGCCGTGCCGCCAGAGACGTGCTGTCGGCGAAGCATGTCTTCGAGCGGGTCGCCGACGGAGAGCTCGACCGATTCAACCTCAACTATCACTGCGAGATCGCCTACCGGGTGAGCGCGGAGCTGTTCCACACCTGCGCTCAAGCCGTCATATACGCCTCGTGCAAGGCGCAGTTCGACTACGAGGGCGCCCGGCCGTGGCGCGAGAGCGACCACGCTCGCGTGTTGTCGGCCGCCAAACCGGGACTCCAACGCGAGCTGGAGACGATTCTCTCCGATTTCCCCCTCCCTCGCTCTTCCCGGTGGGGTGGTCTGCCGCAGCGGTCGGCCCACTTGTTCCGGTTCTGCAAGGACTACCACTGCGAAGAACTGCTGACGAGCATCCGCGCATCCGTCTACGGCGAAGGCAGTGGTTCGTTGCGGGCGAATCTGATCGACGCCCCGGTCTTCTGGATCACCCACTGGTTGCGTACGAAGCTGGACACCGACTATCTGCGGTTCGACAGAGCGGCTCGCGAGGACATCGGCCTCGAGCGCCACCTCTCGGTGGTCTGGAACGAGACGCTTCCCTTGGATCCGGACCGAGAGGCGGTGGGAGCGGATCTGCTGACCGAGCCGCCCGACGCCGACGACGTCGCCGGCGCACTGCGGGCACTCGAAGCGAAGTGGGACGTCTCCGTGGGAGAGCTCGTGGACGGCGGTTACTCGGTCATGTTCCGGTCGCGCGACACGTACCGCCGCTTCCGCGACGAGGCGCTCGACCTCGCAGAACCGGGCTCGGTGTTCGAAGCCGACGTCCTCGACCTGCTCCGCCCCGAGGCGGAGTTCGACGACCTCGTCGCCCTCACCTGGAATCGGAACTTCGACGTGGCCGTCACGCTCGGAAAGATCCTCGGCACCCGAGCGCGCTAGTCACCGGCGGACGCGTCGGGTGGGTGCAACTCTTGCAAGCGGGTGCTTGCAATAGTTAGCGGGCTGGTGCATGGTGGAGGCATGGCCTCGCTCAACGTCGGCAATCTCGGCAATCTCGGTGAGTACCTGCGCGAGCAGCGGCGCAACGCGCAGCTGTCGTTGCGGCAGCTCGCCGACGCCGCGGGCGTGTCCAACCCGTACCTGAGCCAGATCGAGCGCGGGCTGCGCAAGCCGAGCGCGGAAGTGCTCCAGCAGGTCGCCAAGGCGCTGCGGATCTCCGCCGAGACGCTGTACGTGCGGGCGGGCATCCTCGACGCCGAGCGGGACCGGGACGACGTGGAGACGCGTGCGGTCATCCTCGCCGACCCCTCGCTCAACGAGCGGCAGAAGCAGGTGCTGCTCCAGATCTACGAGTCCTTCCGCAAGGAGAACGGATTCGGGGCCGACGCGGACGACGAGGCGCCGCCCCGGGACGCGCCCGCGGACGGCGCCGCCGGGGGCGCGGACTCCATACCGGGCCCCGACGCCCCTACGAGCGGTGGCAGCGACGCCGGACCGCGGCAGACGGCCGGCTGAGCGGCAGCGCGCAGCAGCCGGCCGGGCGCGGGACCACTACACAACCCTCAGCCGAACGCAATTCCGGAGGACCAGACACCATGGCCATCACCGACGACCTGCGCAAGACCTTCAGCGACCCCACCCCGCTCTACTTCGCCGCGGGCACCGCCGACCTGGCGTTCCAGCAGGCCAAGAAGGTGCCGGTGCTGGTGGAGCAGCTGCGCGCCGAGGCCCCGGCGCGGATCGAGGCCGTGCGCAACACCGACCCGAAGGCCGTCCAGGAGAAGGCGACGGCCCGCGTCAAGGAGACCCAGGGCACCCTCCAGGCCAAGGCCAACGAACTCTTCGGTTCCCTCGACGCCGACTTCAAGAAGCTCGGCGAGAGCGCCCAGGACCTGGCGCTGCGCTCGGTCGGCGTCGCCGCCGAGTACGCCGTCAAGGCCCGTGAGGCGTACGAGAAGGTCGCCGAGCGTGGCGAGCAGGCGGTGCGCACCTGGCGCGGCCAGGCCGCCGACGGCATCGAGGACGTCGCCGAGGGCGTCGAGGAGTTCGCCGTCGCCGTCGAGCCGGGCAAGCCCGCCAAGTCCGAGCCGGTCGAGGTCACCGAGGACAAGTCCGCCGCGGCGAAGAAGACCGCCCCGGCTCCGCGCAAGGCCCCGGCGAAGAAGAGCCCCGCCGCCAAGAAGACGACGCCGCCCGCCAAGTAGGCGAACCGCGGCGCCCGGCGGCCGTGCCGGGGGCGGACCGTGGACATCGGGCCGGGCACCTCTGGGGTGTCCGGCCCGTTCTACGGGTACGGTGACGGCGTAAGGACGATCCGACTCGGGTGGTGGACGTTGTGCTGATGCAGGGGTTCGCAGGCTTCATGTGGCTGCTGAGCATCGCCCTGATCCTTTTCAGCGGCTTCGCGTTGTTCGACGCCGCCATTCGCCGTGAGGACGCCTACCGCGCGGCCGACAAGAAGACCAAGCCGTTCTGGCTGATCATCCTCGGGCTCGCCTTCGTGGTGAACCTGATCTTCAACGTCCTGTCGTTCCTGCCGATCATCGGGCTCATCGCGACGATCGTGTACATGGTCGACGTGCGGCCGGCGCTGCGCGGGCTGCCGGGCGGCGGGCGCAGCACCCGCCGCGGCTCCAGCAGCGACGGCCCCTACGGGCCGTACAACGGCGGACGCTGACCCTGGGGCGCCGGACGGCGTCCCACCGGCACCGGGCGGCTCAGGCCGTCCGGTCCAGCAGGACCACGGCGACGTCGTCGGCGAGTTCGCCGCCGTTCAGCTCGCGGACCTCGTTGACCGTCGCCCGCAGCAACTGCTCGCCCCGCAGTCCCTCGGCGATCTGCCGGCGGACCATCTCCACCATGCCGTCCTGGCCGAGCCGCTCCCGGCCCTCGCCGACGTGCCCCTCGATCAGTCCGTCCGTGTAGAGCATCAGGCTCCACTCGGCGCCCAGCTCCACCTGCATACGCGGCCAGCGGGCGCCCGGCAGCAGTCCGAGCGCCGGGCCGTTGTTGTCGTAGGGCAGCAGCCGCGCGGGCGTGCCCGGTCCGGCGATCAGCGGCGCCGGGTGCCCGGCCAGGCAGAGGCCGGCGCGGCGGCCGTCCGGGGCTATGTCCACGGCGCACAGCGTCGCGAAGATCTCGTCGTGCGCGCGCTCGTGCTCCAGCACCTGCTGGAGCGTGCCCAGCAGCTGGTCGCCGCAGAGGCCCGCCAGGGTCAGCGCGCGCCACGCGATCCGCAGCTCCACGCCGAGCGCCGCCTCGTCCGGGCCGTGCCCGCAGACGTCGCCGATCATGGCGTGCACGGTGCCGTCCGGGGTGCGGACGACGTCGTAGAAGTCGCCGCCGAGCAGGGCGCGGGAGCGGCCCGGACGGTAGCGGGCGGCGAAGCGCAGCGGGGAGCCCTCCAGCAGCGGCGTCGGCAGCAGGCCGCGCTCCAGCCGGCGGTTCTCCTGGGCGCGCAGCCGGCCCTCGGCCAGCCGCCGCTCCGCCGAGTCGGACCGCTTGCGCTCGACGGCGTAGCGGATCGCGCGGCTCAGCAGCCGGCCGTCCAGCTCGTCCCGGAACAGGTAGTCCTGGGCGCCGACGGCCACGGCCTCCGCGCCGCGCTCGGCGTCGCTGGAGGAGGTCAGCGCGAGCACGGCGTGCCGGGGCGCCAGCTCCAGCACGTGCCGGAGCACGGCCAGCTCGTCGTGTCCGGACGCGTCCCCGTCACCACCGTCGTCGCCGCTCGCGCGGGCCGGGGCGGGCGCCGGCAGGGCGAGGTCCAGCAGGATGCAGTGGACGTCGTCGGTCAGCAGCCGGCCGGCCTCGGTGAGGTTGCGGGCCGTGCGGATCCGGATCGGCTTGCCCGCCTGGTCGAGCAGGTCGGGCACGATCGGGGAGCCGCCCGGGTCGTCCTCGATCAGCAGCACCGTCAGGTTGGCCGGGGCGGCGTTGTCGCGCCGGTCCGCGGGACGGGCCGGGTGCTGGTCCGTGGTCCGGGCCGGGGTCCGGTTCGTGGTGTTCTCGCGGTTCTCCGTGGGCTTCTCGCGCTTCTGGGTGGGGTTCTCCGGCCGGCCGGAGAGGTCCTGGGCCGGGATCGTCCCGGGAGGGGCCTGTTCCGTGGAAGGGCCGCGGTCCTGGGACGCGGCGGGCGCCTGACCACACTCCACGGCCGGGATCGCCCTCTGCCGCGGTACGGGTACGGGCATCGTCTTGGTTTCCTTCCCTCCCCCCGAGGGCATGGCGGGGCGAGGGACCTCGACCCACCGACGGGGACCATAGCGGGTGACGCCGCCGCTGCGGAATGGTCCAGAACACGTCGGACGGCCGTCGGCCACTGTCATATGCCGCGTTGTGTACCGCAGTTGGACACCTCGCCCCGGGCCGCGGGATGACGAACGTCACGCCGGGCGGGGCGGCGGGCGTGGACTGGGTCACGTGGCCCACTTCACCTTCCCGGCGTACGGGTCACTCCTGGCCGGTCGTGCCCGTGTCCGGGCGTACCACCCCGAGGATGGGCATCGAGCCCGCTCCCGCGATCGTGATCGAGCGCCCCGGGCGCGGGGCGTGCACGACGGAGCCGTCGCCGATGTACATGCCGACGTGGCTGGCGTCGTCGAAGTAGATGATCAGGTCGCCGGGGCGCATGTCCTCGACGTCGACGCGCTTCAGCTGCTGCCACTGCTGCTGCGAGGTGCGCGGGATCGTCCGGCCGGCCGCCACCCACGCCTGGGAGGTGAGGCCGGAGCAGTCGTACGCCTTCGGGCCCTCGGCGCCCCACTGGTACGGCTTGCCGACCTGGGCGGTGGCGTACTCGACGGCCTTGCGGCCCTGCTCGGTCGCCTCGCCGTCGAGGTCCTTCAGGATGCCGGAGCCGAGCCAGGCGGTCTGCGCCCGCTCCTGCGCCTCCCGCTCCAGCCGGGCCAGGCGCTCCTTCTCCTCCTGCTCCAGCTCGGACTCCAGCTTCTCGGCCGCCTTGATCTGCTTCTCGACCTTCTTCTGGGCGGCGGCCTTGGCCTTGCGGTTCGCCTCCAGCTTCTCGAACCGGGTCTTGGCGTCCGCCGCGTAGGTCTTGAGGTCCTCCTGGGTGCGGGTCATCTCGCCGATCAGGCCCTTGGTGGCGCGCTGGCCCTGGACGACGCGGCCGGTGCCGTCGAGGAAGTCCTCGGGGTCGTCGCTCAGCATCAGCTTGGCCTCGTCGGGCAGGCCGCCGGTCCGGTACTGGGAGCGGGCCGCCGCGCCCGCGCGCTCCTTCAGCCCGTCCAGCTTCTCCTGGCCCTTGACGATCTTCTTGGCCAGTTCGACGAGTTGGGCGGACTGCTGGTCCGTCTTCTCCTCGGCCGCGTTGTACTCCTCGGTGGCCAGGGCTGCTTGGCGGTAGAGCTGGTCGAGCTTCTTGCGCACGGCCTCCAGGTCCTTGCCGGGCGTGGCGGCGGGAGAGGCGGCCGGGGCGGAGGGCGAGGCTCCGGGAGTGCCGGGGGACGGTGAGGGGCCGGGGTCCGCGAACGCCGTCCCCGGTGCCGCCAGCACGGTGATCGCGCAGACCACGGTCACGGCAGCGGTCGTCCAGACATGCTTCCCCGCGCGCATACCTCGCCCCCAAAACTGATTAACCGTCAGTAACTTACGTCGCCTGGGGGATCGTGCCATGCCGGCGCGGAAAGCGACAGAGGTCGCGGTTACCTCCTGCATCCCCCCTTCTGTCGCGCCGTACGACGATTCCCCCGCTGTGTGACGAACGCCGCACGGAGATCGTTCCCGGTCTCCTGGGTGTGGGGGAGGGGGCGGCCGGGTGCCCGGCCGGCGTGTCAGCCGCGCGGTGCCAGCGCCGCCCAGCGCACCGTCACCTCGCCCTGGCGCCACCGCACCGGTCCGTCCGTCACCGGCCAGTCCGCCGCCAGGTCCCGCACCGCCCGCATCCAGCGCTGGCGGGCGCCGTAGGAGGCGTAGGGCGCGGCGGCGGCCCAGGCGCGGTCGAAGTCACGCAGGAAGGCGTGCACGGGCTCGCCGGGGACGTTGCGGTGGATCAGCGCCTTCGGCAGTCGTTCGGCCAGGTCGGAGGGCCGGTCGAGGGAGCCCAGCCGGGTCGCGAGGGTGACCGTGCGCGGCCCCTCCGGCCCGAGCGCCACCCACACGTGCCGGCGTCCGATCTCGTCGCACGTCCCCTCGACCAGGAGCCCCCCGCGCGAGTGCTCCGACGCGGGCGCGAGCCGCGCGCACAGCCGCGCCCAGACCGCCGCCACCTGGCCCTCGTCGTACTGCCGCAGCACGTTCGCCGCGCGGATGAGCAGCGGACGGCCGGAGTCGGGCCCGAGGGGGACCTCGAAGCCGCCGTGCCGGAAGACGAGCCCCTCGCGCGCGTACGGCTCGGCCGCCGCCACCCGCGCCGGGTCGATCTCGACGCCCACCACGCGCGCGTGCGGCGCGACCGTGCGCAGGCGGTGCAGCAGCTCGACGGCCGTCCAGGGGGCCGCGCCGTACCCGAGGTCCACGGCGACGGGATCGGCGGCGCGGCGCAGCTCGCGGCCGTGGACGGCGGCGATCCAGCGGTCCATGCGGCGCAGCCGGTTCGGATTGGTCGTCCCGCGCGTGACCGTGCCCACGGGGGCCGTGCGGGCGGTGGCGCGGGAGGGCATGCGTACGAGGGTATGCGGCCGGGGCCGCCGACTCGGACGCGTCCGCCCTCGGCGATCTTGACGCAACCGCCCCTCGAACGGTTGAGCGATGTGCGGTAATGATTCGGCAAAGGCCGGCAATCCGGAAATGGAGCGCCTCGGTCCGGTGTTCCCACTCCTTGGAGGGTGGCGCTCGTCCTCCGTCCGGCATGCCCGCAGCGAGGAGGAACGGCTCGTGAGCCAGTACGTCAGCAGGCTCGGACGTCGCTCACCGGCGGCTCCCCCGCGGCTGAGGCTGCACCGCAGGCCCCGACGCGTCGCCATGCTCTCCGTGCACACCTCACCCCTCCACCAGCCCGGCACCGGCGACGCCGGCGGCATGAACGTCTACATCGTGGAACTCGCGCAGCGCCTCGCCGCGATCAACATCGAGGTCGAGATCTTCACGCGCGCGACCTCCGGCGGCCTGCCGCCCTCCGTTCAGCTCGCCCCCGGCGTCCTCGTCCGCCACGTCGACGCCGGCCCCTACGAGGGCCTGGCGAAGGAGGACCTCCCCGCCCAGCTGTGCGCCTTCACGCACGGCGTGATGCAGGCGTGGGCCGGTCACCGCCCCGGCCACTACGACCTGGTCCACTCGCACTACTGGCTCTCCGGCCACGTCGGCTGGCTCGCCGCCCAGCGCTGGGGCGCCCCCCTGGTGCACGCCATGCACACCATGGCCAAGGTCAAGAACGCCAACTTGGCCGACGGCGACACCCCCGAGCCCGCCGCCCGCGTCATCGGCGAGACCCAGATCGTCGCCGCCTCCGACCGGCTGATCGCCAACACCGCCGAGGAGGCCGACGAGCTGGTCCGGCACTACGCCGCCGACCCGGCCAAGGTCGCCGTCGTCCACCCCGGCGTGAACCTCGACCGCTTCCGCCCCTTCCCCAAGGGCACCGAACCCGGCCCCGGCGAGCGGGCCGACGCGCGCGCCGCCGCCCGCGCCCGCCTCGGCCTGCCCCAGGACGCCCTGATCCCGCTCTTCGCCGGCCGCATACAGCCGCTGAAGGCCCCCGACATCCTGCTCCGCGCGGTCGCCGTCCTCCTCGACGAACGCCCCGAGCTGCGCTCCCGCATCCTGGTCCCCGTCGTCGGCGGCCCCAGCGGCAGCGGCCTCGCCAAACCGGAGGGCCTGCAGAAGCTCGCCGCCCGGCTCGGCATCGCCGACGTGGTCCGCTTCCGCCCGCCCGTCGGCCAGGAACAGCTCGCCGACTGGTTCCGGGCCGCCTCCGTCCTGGTCATGCCGTCCTACAGCGAGTCCTTCGGCCTGGTCGCCATAGAGGCCCAGGCGGCGGGCACCCCGGTCCTCGCCGCCGCGGTCGGCGGACTCCCGGTCGCCGTGCGCGACGGGCACACCGGCCGCCTCGTCCAGGGCCACGACCCCGCGGCGTACGCGCGGGTGCTGCGCGACTTCGCCGACAACCCGGAGCTGACGCCCCGGATGGGCGACGCCGCCGCCCGGCACGCCCAGTCCTTCGGCTGGGACAGCGCCGCCGCCGCGACCGCCGACGTCTACACGGCCGCGATCCACGCCCATCGCCGTCGCGTACGCTCCCACCATGGCTGAGGCAGCGCAGAAGGCAGCACAGGTCCTCGAGGGCGCCCTGAAGGACGCCGAGCTGGAGTGGGAGAGCCCCGAGCCCGGCAACTACGTCGTGAAGCTCCCGGGCACCCGCAAGCTCTCCACGACGGTCTCCCTCCTCGTCGGCCGGCACTCCCTCTCCCTGAACGCCTTCGTCGTCCGCCACCCCGACGAGAACGAACCGGCCGTCCACCGCTGGCTCCTGGAACGCAACCTCAAGCTGTACGGCGTCAGTTACGCGGTCGACCGCCTCGGCGACGTCTACGTCACCGCCAAGCTCCCGCTGGCCGCCGTCACCCCCGACGAGATCGACCGCCTCCTCGGCCAGGTCCTGGAGGCCGCCGACGGCGCCTTCAACACCCTGCTGGAGCTGGGCTTCGCGACCGCCATCCGCAAGGAGTACGAGTGGCGCACCGCGCGCGGGGAGTCGACGCGGAACCTGGAGGCGTTCCAGCGCCTGATCGAGCGCACGGAGGACTGAGGCCCGGTCAGCCCGGGAGGCGGCCGGTGCGGTACCGCCCCGGCGTGACCCCCACCAGCCGCTTGAAGTGCCGGGTCAGATGGGCCTGGTCGTAGAAGCCGGTCGCGGCGGCCACCTCCGCCGGGGCCTGCCCCGCGAGCAGCAGCCGCCGCGCCCGCTCCACCCGCCGGGACATCAGGTACTGGTGCGGCGCGATGCCGTAGGCGCCGCTGAACGCCCGTACCAGGTGCGCCGGGTGGGCGGGCACGAGCCCGGTGGCCTCGTCGAGGGTGATGCCCTGGACGACCCGCTCGTCCAGCAACTCCCGCAGCCGCCGCGCCAGCACGGGATCGCGGCGCGCCCGCTCCCGGTTCTCCCGCGGCCGCAGATGGGCGTGCAGCCGCTCCCCGATCAACGTCAGCCGGCTCTCC
This sequence comes from Streptomyces sp. SudanB5_2050, assembly GCF_964272335.1. Lineage (NCBI taxonomy): Bacteria > Bacillati > Actinomycetota > Actinomycetes > Kitasatosporales > Streptomycetaceae > Streptomyces > Streptomyces sp. SudanB5_2050. The sequence goes on along the minus strand of NZ_OZ186760.1, from coordinate 3,662,244 downwards.
GCCTCCAGCTCCTCCCCGGGCAGCGCGAGGGCCGCGTGCAGCTGCCCCACCCGCCGCCGCAGCACGGGGTCCCGCAGGTCGGGGCCGTCGACCGCCGGGCCGATCAGCTCCTCGCCCAGCCGGGAGGCGTCCAGGTAGAGGACGCGCTTGCGGAAGCCGTCCGGGGTGGCGGGGGAGCCGTTGTGCGGCACGTGCGGCGGCAGCAGCGACACCGTGTCGTGCGGGGTGCCGTGCTCGTGCCGGTCCAGGTCGTAACGTACGGCGCCGTCGTCGACGATGAGCAGCGTCCACGCGTCGTGGACGTGCATCGGATAGGCGTACTCGGTGTAGTGGGCGTGGAAGACCTCGACGACGCCCGGGACACGGGGTCGCCAGGCGGAGACGGTGCGCGTCCGCTGGTCGGCGGCCATGCAAAGAACGTACAAGACCCGCCCGGGCGCGGCGCGGCAGTCTCACCGTATGAACACGACGCACGCCACGGCCCCCGCGACCCCCGACGCCCCTGTCCGCTTCGACACCAAGATCGCCGTGCTCCTGCGCGAGGACCTGGAGACCTGGCAGCGCCTGAACGTCACCGCCTTCCTGGTCAGCGGCCTGGGCACGCAGGTCCCCGAGGTGATCGGCGAGCCGTACGAGGACGCCGACGCGGTCGGCTACCTGCCGATGTTCCGGCAGCCGGTGCTGGTCTTCGAGTCCACCAAGGAGACGCTGACGGCCGCCCACGCGCGCGTCCTCTCCCGGGCCCTGCCCCGTGCGGTGTTCACCTCCGACCTCTTCACCACGGGCAACGACCGCGACAACCGGGCGGCGGTACGGGCCGTCCCGACGGCGGAACTGGACCTGGTGGGTCTCGCGGTGTACGGGCCGAAGAACGCGGTGGACAAGGTGCTGAAGGGGGCCCGGATGCACCCGTGAGCGGGGCCGGCGGCCGGCGCCCCGCCGGTCAGGCGCCGGTGGCCTCGGCTTTGGCTTTGGCGGGCGCGGGCGCGGGCGCGGTGGCTTCGGCACCGCCGTCGGGAGCCGCCCCGGCCGTGGCGTCGGGGACCACCTCGGCGGTGTCGTCCGGCAGCCCCCGCATGAGCCGCCAGTACCCGGCCGCCGCCACCGTCCCGACGACGGCGCACACGCCCCACAGCCACTCGGAGCCCCAGCGGTCGATGACCAACCCGGACATCAGCGGCGCGACGAGGGAGGCGACCGCCCAGGACATGGTGTACATCCCCTGGTACCGCCCGCGCCCGTGCACCGGCGACAGCCGGACGACGAGCCCGGTCTGGGTCGGCGCGTTGACGACCTCGGCCAGCGTCCACACGCACACGGTCAGGGCGAACACCGCGACCGACCCGGCGAAGGCGGTCAGCCCGAAGCCGTACCCGGCCAGCAGCGCCGAACCGACCAGCAGCAGCCGCGGATCACGGCGCTCGATGAACCGCGTGACCGGGATCTGCAGCACCACGATCAGCACCCCGTTGACGGCGATCGCCATGCCGAAGTCGGCGGGCGTGAACCCGGCCTCGCCCATGGCCACCGGCAATCCGACGTACGCCTGCTGGAAGATCAGGGCGATCAGGAAGGACAGCCCGACCACACCCATGTACCGCCCGTCGCGCAGCACGGTCCCGAGCGAGACGGGAGCCTCCGCGGCGCCCTCCGCCGAGCCGACGTCCTCCTTGGGCCGCGACTCGGGCAGCTTCACGAAGACGACCACGGCGCACACCAGCGTCATCCCGGCCTCGATCAGGAAGCCGGCGAGATAGCTGACCTCGGCGATGAACCCGGCGGCCATGGAGGAGACGGCGAAGCCGAGGTTGATGGCCCAGTAGTTGAGCGAGAAGGCGCGGACGCGGTCCTCGGGCCGCACGATGTCCGCCATCATCGCCTGCACGGCCGGCCGGGAGGCGTTGCTCGCCATGCCGACCAGGAAGGCCACCGCCGCGATGGCGACCGGGTCCCGCACGAAGCCGAGCAGGGCGACGGAGAGCGCGGTGGAGACCTGCGCGACGAGCAGCGTGGGCCGCCGCCCGAGCCGGTCGGCCATCACCCCGCCGCCCAGCGAGGAGACGACCCCGCCGAGCCCGTGCAGCGCGGCGACCAGTCCGGCGTACGAGGCGGAGTACCCGCGGTCGATGGTCAGGTACAGCGCCATGAAGGTGGCGACGAAGGCGCCGAGCCGGTTGACCAGGGTGCTGGTCCACAGCCACCAGAACTCGCGGGGGAGCCCGGAGACGGACTCCCGCACGGCACGCCTGACACCGGTGACGGACATGGGACCCCCGAGAAGACTGTGAGCGCACGATGATGTAAGCGGCCCAAACGGTGAGCGTGACTTACGCGACGTACGGACAACTTACGAAGGCCGCAGGTGCGGGGGCCATTCAATTAACACTTCCCGTCAACCGTCCGAGCCTCGGGCGCCCCGCGCGGCCGGTGCGGGCCTTCGATTAGGCTCGGAAGCATGGCCGACGCACCGTACAAGCTGATCCTCCTCCGCCACGGCGAGAGCGAGTGGAACGAGAAGAACCTGTTCACCGGCTGGGTGGACGTCAACCTCACCCCGAAGGGCGAGAAGGAGGCGACGCGCGGCGGCGAGCTGCTCAAGGACGCCGGCCTGCTGCCCGACGTGGTCCACACGTCCGTCCAGAAGCGCGCGATCCGCACGGCCCAGCTCGCGCTGGAGGCCGCCGACCGCCACTGGATCCCCGTCCACCGCCACTGGCGCCTCAACGAGCGCCACTACGGCGCCCTCCAGGGCAAGGACAAGGCCCAGACCCTCGCCGAGTTCGGCGAGGAGCAGTTCATGCTGTGGCGCCGTTCCTACGACACCCCGCCGCCGCCGCTGGACCGCGACGCCGAGTACTCCCAGTTCTCCGACGCCCGCTACGCGACCCTCCCGCCGGAGCTGCGCCCGCAGACGGAGTGCCTCAAGGACGTCGTCGCCCGCATGCTGCCCTACTGGTTCGACAGCATCGTCCCCGACCTCCTCACCGGCCGCACGGTCCTGGTCGCCGCCCACGGCAACTCCCTGCGCGCCCTCGTGAAGCACCTCGACGGCATCTCCGACGCCGACATCGCGGGCCTGAACATCCCGACGGGCATCCCCCTCACCTACGAGCTGGACGCCGAGTTCAAGCCCCTGAACCCGGGCGGGACCTACCTGGACCCGGACGCGGCAGCGGCAGCCATCGAGGCCGTGAAGAACCAGGGCAAGAAGAAGTAACCGCTGACGCGTAAGCCCCCTGCCTGCGGCGTCTCCGCCGGGAGGGGGCTTTTCGCCGTCTCCGGGCCGTCAAACCCGTCGATCGGGCCGTGCTCAGTGTCTCGGGAGGTCCGGCTCCGGCCGTTGTCTCGTCTCCGCCCGGGCTCCCGCATCGCGCAGGGCCGAGACGGCTGCCGCTGCGTCTTCTTCGGGCACGCCGGCGAGAAGGACCGCGGGAACCTGCGTCGTCAGGACCTTGCTGCGCCAGAGGCTCAGTCCCGTCAGCCGACGCACGACCTGGACGACATCCATCACGCGGACGCCGGGGTCGGAGGGCACCACGTCGTGGGGCACGTCGTCGCACACCAGCAGGATGTACTCATCCGCCATGCCTGTCCCCGCCCTTCTCCGATTCAAAGCGTACGAACTCTCAGCCGTTCTGACGCACGGTCAATGAGATGACGCTGGACGCCGCGTCGTACGTTCTGGAGTACGACTTCGACGCTTGAGCCGGAGCGAGGCCCGACGGCGTCTCCGGCCCCGCCGCACGTCGGCCGGGCGGACGGCGCTGACAGGTCACCCTTTGCCGTCGATGAAGTCCGGCCAGGTAGGGGAGACGCCACGGGAACGCCCCTCACCGGCACGTTCGGTGCGGGTGAGGGGCGTATCGGCGGGCGTCAGCCCATGCTCTTCGCGCCGTCCAGGGATTCCCGGATGATGTCGGCGTGGCCGGCGTGCTGGGCGGTCTCGGCGATGATGTGGATCAGTACGCGGCGGGCCGACCACTGGGTGTCGGCCTCGAACCACGGGGCCTTCGGGAGCGGCCAGGCGGCGTCGAGGTCGGGGAGGGTGGCGACCACGTCGTCGGTGCGGCGGGCCACGTCGGTGTAGGCGGCCAGTACGCTGTCGAGCGTCTCGCCCGGCAGCATGCGGAACTCGTCGGCGCGCCGGGCCCAGTCCTCCTCGGTCATGGCCGTGAAGTCGCCCATCGCCGACGGGCCCTCCAGGATGAAGTCGACCCAGCCCCGCTCGACCGACGTCACGTGCTTGATCAGGCCGCCCAGGCACAGCTCGCTGGCGGTGGTCCGCAGGCCGACCTGCTCGTCGGTGAGGTCGCGGGTGGTGAAGCGCAGGAAGTGCCGGTGCTTGGCCAGCATCTCCAGCAGATCGGCGCGCTCGCCGGTGACGGTCGTCGTCGTGGCCGCTTCGCGGGGGGTCTGCTCGTTGGAGGTCATGGTGTCGCCTTCCGGTGTCCTGCTCCGTCGGTGTGAGAACACGCTATGAGGCATGGAGGTCAGGTTCTGTCCTAGATGGGGAAGGTCATGACGGATTTTCGCGCGTCCGGGCCGGCCCCGCCCCTTACGATCGCGGGCAAGGGGCGGGACGTAGCGCAGTGGTCGACGCGAGCGGTCTCCAGAACCGCGAGGACGCCGGTTCGAATCCGGTCGTCCCGCCCCCCTTCGGGAGCGTTGCGGCCCGGTTCGCGGGAGGGCGTGGTCAGGGGCGAAGGGTGCCGTACAGCTTCGGCAGGTCCACCAGTTCCACGTCCGGTGAGGTGTCGGCGGCCCGGCGGGCCTTGTCGTTGAAGCCCGTGCCGCTGAAGCAGAGGAGCTTCGTACGGCTGGTGTCGTAGCGGCCGGTGCGGGTGATCACGTCCCGGATGTGGCGCAGGCGGTCGATGTGGGCGATGCCCATCGTGTCGTTCCACTTGGCCTCGCCGATCGCCAGCAGGGGAGGTTTCGTGCCGTCGGCGACTCCCACGACGGCGACGTCCACCTCGTGGGACGTGCGGGTCGGTGGGTCGTTCACGACGCCGTGGCCGACGTGGGCGGGGAGACCGCCGAGGAGGTCGGGGTCGGCGTGGTGCAGGGCCCACTCGCGGCATACCTGTTCGAAGTGAGGGCCGAGGACGTTGGCCACGAAGCGGCGTCGGCTGGCCTGCCAGACTCGGGCCGCGTTGCCCGGCCGTTCGAGTTGGGGCCAGACCGGGCGCATCACCGCGTGGTAGAAGGCGATCAGGGGTTCCGAAATGCGGTACGTGGAGCGGTTGGCGCGGAAGGCGTCCGCCTCTCGCTGGAGCAGGCCGGCGTCCTCCAGGACGTTGATGGGGTGGGCGATGTCGGTGGCCTTGCGTTCCAGGTAACCGGCGATGCCGCCGCGGGTGGTGTTGCCCTCGGCCACCGCTCCGAGCACCGAGAGGTAGAGCGCGGTGTCGCGCAGATCGGGTTCCTCGGCGAGGAGGTAGCGGGCTTCCCTGAAGAGGGGTGTCTCCGGGTTCAGTACGGTCCGGATCACCCAGTCGTCGAAGTCGCCCGGACCCGAGGGGCTGTCCCCGCGCGCGAACTCGCGGCGATAGGCGGGGGTGCCTCCCACGATGGCGTGCACTTGCAGGGCGAGCCGCGGATCGGTGATGTCCCAGAACTGGGCCGCGAGCTGGTGGTCGAGGGAACGGACCACCAGTTCCAGGCCCGCCCGGCCCCGCAGTGGCGCGTTGCCGGACAGCAGACGGCCCATGAAGGTCAGCGCGGAACCGCAGAGCAGGAGCCGGGTCCGGGACGCGGTGCGCTGCTCGCGCAGGGGACGCAGCGCGTTCTGGATGATCGACGGCAGCTCCGGGTTGGCCTTGGCCAGGTAAGGGAATTCGTCGATCACCACCGGCACCGGGCGTTCGGACCCCAGAGCCAGCAGCGCGTCGACTGCTTCGTGCCAGTCGGCGAAGTGATAGGGGCTGGGAGGGAGGACGTGCGCGGTGAGGGCCGTGCTCAGGCGACGCAGGGATTCGGCGTCGGTGGCCTCCGTCGCGCCGAAGTAGAAGCCGCCCGTCGCCTCACAGGCCGCTTCCAGCAGGAAGGTCTTTCCCTGACGTCTCCTTCCGGAGACCACCCCCAGCGTCGCGCCCGGCTGGGCGTCCGTGACGAACCGGGTCAGGGCGGCCCACTCGTAGTCGCGGTCGAACATGTCGGCGGGCTTGTCCATGCGCACGGCCTCAGTAATAGGGGTACGTTTCTATAAACTGTATCCCTATAAGCGGGGACGGGCCGCTACCGCGTCGGCCGTGGCTCAGCCCGCCGTGGTCAGGCGCCCCCGGCGGCGGTCCCGCAGGGTCGTCCAGGCTGTGCCCAGGGCCAGGGACTGGGCCAGGGCTGAGAGGGCGATGCCGATGATGAAGAACCAGGTCGGGGTGTCGCCGCCCCAGACCGTCTCGCCGAACCAGGCCACGAAGCCGAAGGCCGGGAAGGTGAAGAGGGCCGGCCAGACCCAGGCGAGGGAGGCGTCGGGGCCGGTGGCGAGGAGGGGTTGCAGCGCGGCCACCGCCGTCGCGCCGCCGACCACGGTGAGGTAGGCCGCGGAGACGCGGTTGGCGACGGTCAGGCGCGTGAGGGTGCGTATGCGGCTGACGCGGCTCATGCCGCTGATGCGGCCGATAAGGCTGGTGCGGGTGGTGTTCATCGGGTGTCGGTCTCCCCCGGAGGTCGTTTCCCGGCTGGGCGTTTCCGGCCGAACGTGTGTGTCCCAGGGTCGGGCGGAGGCGGCCTCCGGAGCCTGAGTACCCGTACTCAAAGTGGGCGGCGCGGCACCCGGGTGGGGAGCTAGACCGTCAGCGGGACCTCGTGGATCTCGTCCGCCTTGTGCCCCGCGCGTTCGTGGACGCGCTGGACCGCGTCGGCCGACGGGCCCTCGGAGAGGCAGTAGATCGTGCCGGAGTCGGGGTCCGCCCACGCCCGCTCGAAGTGGACGTTCTCGTCCTTCTCCAGGGCGAGGTCCGCCTGGTGGGCACGGTGGAGCTGGTCCGCGGTGATGCCGTGCATGCCGTGGTGCACGTCCATGAAGTGGGCCATGACGTCGCACCTCCTTCGGGAGCGTCTTCCTGCTCCTTCCAGGGTGCGCGTCCACGGCGGCCGGGGCGAACCGGCCGCCGTGGACGTCGGGTACGCCGACGCCGCTACCGCGTCAGCCGCACTGGCAGGGGTTGCCCGACTGGCAGCCGCAGCCGCAGCCGGAACCGCAGCCGCAGGCGGCGATCAGGGGCAGGGCGCGGATCTCGGGCGGTCGCTCGGTGCGGCGCTCCGCGGTGGGGTCGGACTGCCGCGTGCCGGGCGTGCCGGGCGTGCTGGGGGAATCGGCCATGGTTCCTCCTGGAGGCTGGAGTGCCTTGGTCCATTGCACGCCCGGGGCGGCAGTCGCATCAACGGCGCATTGGGGCGGTCGCGCGCGCCCCCGGGGCCGGGCGGATCGGGGCCGGGGCCGACCGGACCGGGTCCGGGGCCGGCCGGCAGCCGGGTCGGGCCGGCCGCGGCCGGACGCCGGTCGGCTCAGGCGCCCTCGACCTGGGTCGTCGACTGGAGCTCGTCCGCGTGCTCGCCGGTGACCAGGTAGACGACCCGCTTGGCGACGGCCACGGCGTGGTCGGCGTAGCGCTCGTAGTAGCGGCCGAGGAGGGTGACGTCGACGGCCGTCTCGATGCCGTGCTTCCAGCGGTCGTCCATCAGGTGCTGGAAGAGGGTGCGGTGGAGCAGGTCCATCGCGTCGTCGTCCTGCTCCAGCTGGAGGGCCAGGTCGACGTCCTTGGTGATGATCACCTCGGCGGCCTTCGCCATCAGGCGCTGCGCGAGCTGGCCCATCTCCAGGATGGTCGCGTGCAGGTCGTGCGGCACCGCGCGCTCCGGGTAGCGCAGCCGGGCCAGCTTGGCCACGTGCTGGGCCAGGTCGCCCGAGCGCTCCAGGTCGGCCGACATCCGCAGCGAGGTGACGACGATCCGCAGGTCGGTGGCGACCGGCTGCTGCCGGGCCAGCAGGGTTATCGCCCGGGCCTCCAGCTCGTGCTGGAGTTCGTCGACCTTCTGGTCGGCCTCGATGACCGCCTCGGCCAGCTTCAGGTCGGAGTCGAGGATCGCGGTCGTGGCGCGTCCGATCGCCGACCCGACCAGCCGGGCCATCTCCACCAGACTGTCGCCGATCGAGTCAAGTTCCTCGTGGTACGCGTCCCGCATCAGGGTTCCCTCTCGTACGTCCTTAGTAGGGGGTCGCATCGGCTCGCACCGGCTTGCGCCCCTTGCCGTGCCCCCACGCTTACACGTTCCGGCCCGTACGCGTCCGTTTCCGGCACCACAAGTGAATCGTCCCTGGCTCCAAGGTGAACTCTGGGCGACGAGTGTTCGAGGTCGCAGCCGGATGGCTGGGGCGGGGCCGTTCGCCGTGCCTAACCTGGAGGCATGGACGTGAACGCGGCGGTCGCCGCAGCGGCAGCGATCGCCGGAGTGCTCACCGGCGTCATCGCCATGCTGGCGTTCCGCTGGAGCGAGAAGGAGCAGAAGCGCCCCACGCGCACCTCGCTCCACACGGACCCGGTGCTGCCGCCCGGTGTCGACACCGTGCTGTCGGTGCTCCGCTCCTCCGCCGTCGTCCTCGACGAGGCCGACGCGGTGGTCAAGGCCAGCTCGGCGGCGTACGCCCTCGGTCTGGTCCGGGGCGGCAAGCTCGCCGTCGAGCCGATGCTGCAGATGGCCAGGGACACCCGGCGGGACGGTGAGATACGGCAGGTCGAGCTGGACCTGCCGAGGCGCGGGAACGGGCGGGGGGAGGCCCTGGCCGTCTCCGCGCGTGTCGCGCCGCTCGGGTCCCGGCTGGTGCTGCTGCTGGTCGAGGACCTCACCGAGGCCCGCCGCATCGAGGCCGTACGGCGCGACTTCGTCGCCAATGTGAGTCATGAGCTGAAGACGCCGGTGGGCGCCCTCTCGCTGCTGTCCGAGGCTGTCATGGACGCCTCCGACGATCCGGAGGCCGTGGAGCGGTTCGCCGGGCGGATGCAGATCGAGGCCACCCGGCTCACCAACCTGGTGCAGGAGCTGATCGACCTGTCCCGGGTCCAGAACGACGACCCCCTCGACGACGCCGAGCCCGTCCGCGTGGACGAACTGGTCGCCGAGGCCATCGACCGCTGCCGGCAGGCGGCCGGCACCAAGCAGATCACCATGGCCGCCGGAGGTACGGCGGATCTGCACGTGCGCGGGAACCGCGGCCAGCTCGCCGCCGCGCTCGGCAACCTCGTCGAGAACGCCGTCAACTACTCGCCCGCCCGCACCCGCGTCGGCATAGCGGCCCGCCGGGTGAACGCTCCCGGCGGCGACCTGATCGAGATCGCCGTGACCGACCAGGGCATCGGCATCTCGGAGAAGGACAAGGAGCGCGTCTTCGAGCGCTTCTACCGCGTGGACCCGGCCCGCTCCCGGGCCACCGGCGGCACCGGTCTGGGTCTCGCGATCGTCAAGCACGTGGTCGCCTCGCACGGCGGGGAGGTCACGGTGTGGAGCGCCGAAGGCCAGGGCTCCACCTTCACCCTGCGGCTGCCGGAGGCGGGCCCGTCCCGCGACCGCGCTCAGCAGCACCTTTCCGACCGCGCCGGTCTCAGCGCCGCGACCGGGCGGTCCCCCTCATCCCCCCATACTTCCCCGTATGAAACGCTTCCCGCCCCGGAGGTCCTTCCGTGACCCGTGTGCTCGTCGTCGAGGACGAGGAGTCCTTCTCCGACGCCCTGTCGTACATGCTCCGCAAGGAGGGCTTCGAGGTCGCCGTCGCGACCACAGGCCCCGACGGACTCGACGAGTTCGAGCGCAACGGCGCCGACCTCGTGCTCCTCGACCTGATGCTGCCCGGCCTGCCGGGCACCGAGGTCTGCCGCCAGCTGCGCGGCCGCTCGAACGTACCCGTGATCATGGTGACCGCCAAGGACAGCGAGATCGACAAGGTCGTCGGCCTGGAGATAGGGGCCGACGACTACGTCACCAAGCCCTTCTCCTCCCGTGAGCTGGTCGCCCGCATCCGGGCCGTGCTGCGCCGGCGCGGTGAGCCGGAGGAGGTCGCCCCGGCCGCCCTGGAGGCCGGTCCCGTCCGTATGGACGTCGACCGGCACGTGGTGACCGTGGGCGGCACCAAGATCGACCTCCCGCTGAAGGAGTTCGACCTCCTGGAGATGCTGCTGCGCAACGCCGGCCGGGTGCTGACCCGCATGCAGCTCATCGACCGGGTCTGGGGCGCCGACTACGTCGGTGACACCAAGACCCTCGACGTCCACGTCAAGCGGCTGCGCGCCAAGATCGAGCCCGACCCGGGGGCGCCGCGGTACCTGGTGACGGTGCGCGGCCTCGGGTACAAGTTCGAGCCGTAGAGCGGCCGGCGCCCCGGCGCCCGCGGCGAGCACGGAAAAGGGCGGGGCCTCAGCAGAGGCCCCGCCCTTCTTCGTACGGCGCTCAGTGGCCGGCTTCGGCTCCGGTGCCGGCGCCCTCGGAGGCACCGTCCGTGGTGCCGTCCGCGGCCGCTCCGGTCTCGTCGGCCTCGCCGGAGGGCTCGCCCGTGGCGCCCTCGGTCCCGGTGGCACCCTCGGTGCCCGGGGCCGACTCGCCGTCGGACGGCCGGCCCGACTCCTCCTGCGACGGATCCGCCGACGCGCCCGGCGCCGCCGGGACGTCGCTCGGGCCCCAGTCGGAGAAGTAGCTCTCGGCGGGGACCACGAAGGCTTCCAGGCTGACCTTGCCGGTCTTGCTGAGGGTGAAGGTGATCTTCTGCGCGTTGCCGTCCTGGATGGCCTCGCGGCTGCTGGGCAGGACGGCGGAGGCGTTGCCCTCGCCGCCGAGGATCAGGGAGCCGCCCGCCGGGACGGTGAGGCCGCCGTCGGCGCCCTTCTGGCCCTTGGCGGGCTTCAGCTCGGCGGTCTTGTCGGTTCCGTCCACGGTGATGGACTGAAGGGTCTGGTCCGTCCGGCTGTTGTTGAACAGGGTGGCGGAGACCACGGCCGGGCCGGTCGACTCCAGGTCCGGCTGCGTGATGACGATCGCGTTCTGGATCTGGATGTCACCGACGGTCGTCGCAGCGTTGTCCGGCTTGATGTTCAGCGTCTCGGCGTTGTGACCGGCGCCGCACGCGGCGAGCGAGGCGATCGAGAACGCGATGGCGGCGGCGGCGAGGGCACCGCGTCGAAGGCTGCTGCTCACGGCGGCGGCAACTCCTTGGACTCGAGCGAGGCGGCGGCAACGGATAAAGCCGCCCTAAGTGACTGTCAGCGGCCTTAGGCTACCGAGCCGTTCCCGGGCCGCCGCACCCGACCCTCCCCGAAGGGGTCCGCTTCGCCCGGCAGGCGGTAGGACGGGACGCGGTGCGCCGCCTCCCCAGGGGCCCGGCGCGCCGGATCGCGGGCCGCCCGCCGGGATCTCGGGGACTCCTTCGCGCGTCGTTTTCCGGGGCGGCAGTCGTCCGTCATTCACATAAGAAGCCCCCCGTCATACCGGTCGCCGATCGGTGCGCGAATTTTCCGTGAAGGAATGCACGGAGGGCCAGGAAATTGATCATCGGCGGGCCGCGCGGAGCGACCGGTGATCAATTCCGGAATCGGCCGGAACCCCGTCGCGGCCACCGAACGGAGTAGCGGAAGTCGCACGCACGGAACCAGACATATGGGGCGTTCTGGGCGGGTGGAGGTGCCTCCGGATGTGTGTGACGTGCGTGTTTCGCCTGCCCTGAAGAGCCGCTCCGACCTGCGAATACTTTCTTCCGCTCGCTCGGCGCAGCACGTCCATGTTGCTGTTGTCAAGCCCCGAGATATGCCCTGACCTGCGAAAACGCCATTCAGAAGACGCCGTATCCGTGTTACCCTGGATAGCCACGGAAGGGGTACCTGTCACATGACGTTCAAGGTTGGCGACACCGTGGTCTATCCCCATCACGGGGCCGCGCTGATCGAGGCTATCGAAACTCGCCAGATCAAAGGCGTGGACAAGACCTACTTGGTGCTGAAGGTCGCCCAGGGCGATCTGACGGTACGTGTGCCAGCGGACAATGCGGAGTTCGTCGGCGTGCGTGATGTGGTCGGTCAGGACGGACTGGACCGGGTCTTCGAGGTGCTGCGCGCGCCGTACGCCGAGGAGCCCACGAACTGGTCGCGTCGTTACAAGGCAAACCTGGAGAAGCTCGCCTCCGGCGACGTCATCAAGGTCGCGGAAGTCGTACGCGACCTGTGGCGCCGCGAGCGCGAGCGCGGACTCTCCGCCGGTGAGAAGCGCATGCTCGCCAAGGCCCGCCAGATCCTGGTGAGCGAGCTGGCTCTCGCGGAGAACACCAACGAGGACAAGGCGGAGGCCCTGCTCGACGAGGTGCTCGCCTCCTGAGGCGCCTCGCGGGGCGAGCAGCAGCCCGCTCCCCGCTCGGTTCAGCGCACTGAAATGCCGCGGTGCCCGATGACATCTTTGCTGTCGCCGGGCGCTGCGGCATGTTCGTACCCGGACCTCGTCCTCGTACGATCACCCGGGGGGCTCGCCCCCGGTCCTGGCGTGCCGGGCCCGGGCTGCTGGCTCGACCGGGGTCACGGAAGGGTCCGGTCAAGGCGTCGCGCCCGGCACGGTGAGGCCATACCCAACTAGGTCGAGCACACAAACCTGACAGGAACCGATGTCTGACGAATCGCGTCCCTCGCCCGCCGACATGCGGCCCGACACCCGTACGAACACCAGGACCGCCGCCGTGATTCCGGCGGCCGGCCGGGGCGTACGGCTCGGCCCCGGCGCACCGAAAGCCCTCCGCGCGCTGGGCGGCACGCCCATGCTCGTGCACGCGGTCCGGGCGATGGCCGCCTCCCGCCGGGTCTCCCTCGTCGTGGTGGTCGCGCCGCCCGACGGCGCGGCCGAGGTCAAGAGCCTGCTCGACGCCCACGCGCTGCCCGAGTGGACGGACTTCCTGGTCGTGCCCGGCGGTGAGACGCGCCAGGAGTCCGTACGGCTCGGGCTGGACGCGCTGCCGGACACCTACGACATCGTCCTCGTGCACGACGCGGCCCGGCCGCTGGTGCCGGTGGACACGGTGGACGCCGTGATCGACGCGGTCCGGGACGGAGCGCCGGCCGTGGTGCCGGCGCTGCCGCTCGCCGACACGGTCAAGCAGGTCGAGCCGGCCCAGGTGGCGGGCGAGCCGGAGCCGGTGGTGGCGACGCCGGAGCGGGCGCGGCTGCGGGCGGTGCAGACGCCGCAGGGCTTCGACCGGGGGACGCTGGTGCGGGCCCACGGGACGGTGACGGAGAACGTCACGGACGACGCGAGCATGGTGGAGCAGCTGGGGCTGACCGTGGTGGTCGTGCCGGGTCACGAGGAGGCGTTCAAGGTGACGCGGCCCCTCGACCTGGTGCTGGCGGAGGCGGTGCTGGCGCGCAGGAGGCTGAACGATGGGTTCTGAGGCGGACGGTTCCGCGGGCGTCGTGCTGCCGCGGGTCGGGATCGGTACGGACATCCACGCCTTCGAGGACGGGCGCGAGCTGTGGTGCGCCGGACTGAAGTGGGAGGGCGAGGGGGCCGGGCTGGCCGGGCACTCCGACGCGGACGTGGTCGCGCACGCGGCGTGCAACGCGTTGTTCTCGGCGGCGGGGCTCGGGGACCTCGGGCAGCACTTCGGTACCGGGCGGCCGGAGTGGTCCGGGGCGTCCGGGGTGACGCTGCTGACGGAGGCGGCGCGGATCGTGCGGGCGGCGGGGTTCCGGATCGGGAACGTGGCGGTGCAGGTGGTCGGGCCGAGGCCGAAGATCGGGAAGCGGCGGGGCGAGGCGGAGGCGGTCCTCTCGGAGGCGGTGGGGGCGCCGGTGTCCGTGTCGGGCGCGACGACGGACGGACTGGGGTTCCCCGGGCGGGGGGAAGGGCTGATGGCGGTGGCCACGGCGCTGGTCGCGCGGGTGGGGTGAGCGAGGGCCGGACCGACCCGGCGCGGTGGGGTGCCGGCGCCCGGCGTCGCCTCCGGGCTCGGACCGGTGACAAGAGGGGCCGCGTGCCCGTGGCACTGCCGCGCGCCCACTACCCTGGAGGGGTGACTATTCGCCTGTACGACACCAGCGCCCGGCAGATCCGTGACTTCGCCCCCCTCACACCGGGCTGCGTCTCGATCTACCTGTGTGGTGCCACCGTTCAGGCCGCCCCGCACATCGGACACATCCGGTCCGGGCTGAACTTCGACATCATGCGCCGCTGGTTCGCGTACCGCGGCTACGACGTCACCTTCATCCGCAACGTCACCGACATCGACGACAAGATCATCAAGAAGGCCGCGGACCAGAACCGCCCCTGGTGGTCCATCGGGTACGAGAACGAGCGGGCGTTCAACGACGCCTACGACGCCCTCGGCTGCCTCCCGCCGACGTACGAGCCGCGCGCCACCGGTCACATCACCGAGATGGTCGAGATGATGCGCGGCCTCATCGAGCGCGGCCACGCCTACGAGGCCGAGGGCAACGTCTACTTCGACGTACGGTCCCTGCCCGGGTACCTGTCGCTGTCCAACCAGGACCTCGACGAGCTGCGCCAGCCCTCCGGCGAGGGCGAGACCGGCAAGCGGGACCCGCGGGACTTCGCCATGTGGAAGGCGGCCAAGCCGGGGGAGCCGAGCTGGGAGACGCCGTGGGGGCGGGGGCGGCCGGGGTGGCACCTGGAGTGCTCGGCCATGGCGCACAAGTACCTGGGCGAGGAGTTCGACGTCCACGGGGGCGGGATCGACCTGATCTTCCCGCACCACGAGAACGAGATCGCGCAGGCGAAGGGGTTCGGTGACGCCTTCGCGCGCTACTGGGTGCACAACGCCTGGGTCACCATGAGCGGCGAGAAGATGTCGAAGTCGCTCGGCAACAGCGTGCTCGTCAGCGAGATGGTGAAGAAGTGGCGGCCGGTGGTGCTGCGGTACTACCTGGGCACGCCGCACTACCGCTCCACCATCGAGTACAGCGAGGAGTCCCTGCGCGAGGCCGAGTCGGCGTACGCGCGGATCGAGGGCTTCGTGCAGCGCGTCACCGAGCTGGCCGGCCACTCCGTCGAGCCCGCCGCCGAGGTGCCGCCCGCCTTCGCCGAGGCGATGGACGACGACCTGGGCGTGCCGCAGGCCCTCGCGGTCGTGCACACCACCGTCCGGCAGGGCAACAGCGCGCTGGCCGCCGACGACAAGGAGGCCGCCGTCGGGCGCCTCGCCGAAGTGCGGGCCATGCTCGGGGTGCTGGGCCTGGACCCGCTGGCCCCGCAGTGGGCGGGCGAGCAGGAACAGGGCGAGGACCTGCGGCACGTCGTCGACGGCCTCGTACGGCTGGTGCTCGACCAGCGCGAGGCCGCGCGGGCGCGCAAGGACTGGGCGACCGCGGACGCCATCCGCGACGAGCTGGGCCGGTCCGGACTCGTCATCGAGGACAGCCCGCAGGGGCCCCGCTGGAGCCTCGGTTCCCGCTGACCCCGCCCGGTCCCGGAGCCCGGAACCGTAGATCGATTGTGCCGCCCGGCCCTCCGGGCGGCACACTGCATAAGACGCACGTACGACGCACACTCCCGTAGAGAGCGGAGACAGGTAACTCATGGCCGCGAACAACCGCCGCATGTCCGGCAAGAAGGGCGCGCAGGTCGGCAGCGGCGGCAAGCGGCGCCGGGGCCTGGAAGGCAAGGGGCCGACGCCTCCCGCCGAGATGCGCAAGGGGCACGCCAAGCAGCGCGCCGCCAACGCCAAGGCGCGCCGCGCCACCGGACGCACCCAGCAGCGGCGCGGCGGCGGACGGTCCACCTCCGAGCTGGTCGTCGGCCGCAACCCGGTCTTCGAGGCGCTGCGCGACGGTGTGCCCGCCTCGACGCTCTACGTCCAGCAGTTCATCGACAACGACGAGCGGGTGCGCGAGGCGCTCCAGATCGCGGCCGAGCGCGGCGGCATCAACCTCATGGAGGCGCCGCGCCCCGAGCTGGACCGGATGACCAACGGGCTCAACCACCAGGGTCTCGTCCTCCAGGTCCCGCCCTACGAGTACGCGCACCCCGAGGACCTGGTCGCCGCCGCCCACGACGAGGGCGCGGACCCGCTGATCGTCGCCCTCGACGGCGTGACCGACCCGCGCAACCTCGGTGCCGTCGTCCGCTCCGTCTCCGCCTTCGGCGGCCACGGCGTCGTCGTCCCCGAGCGGCGCGCGGCCGGCATGACGGCGGGCGCCTGGAAGACGTCCGCCGGTACGGCCGCCCGTACGCCGGTGGCCCGCGCGACCAACCTCACCCGGGCGCTGGAGCAGTACCAGAAGGCCGGGCTCACGGTCGTCGGTCTCGCCGCCGACGGCGAGGTCGAACTCGGTGACCTGGAGGCCCTGGACGGCCCCCTGGTCGTCGTGGTCGGCAGCGAGGGCAAGGGCCTGTCCCGGCTCGTCGGGGAGACCTGCGACTTCCGGGTGCGGATCCCGATGCCGGGCGGGGCCGAGTCGCTGAACGCCGGTGTGGCGGCGGGCATCGTGCTGTACGAGGCGGCGCGGCGCAGGCGCTGAGCCGGGAACGGGGGTTCGACCCCGTCACCCGCACGGGGTGTTCCGGGCTGTCCGGGCGGGCTTGACGCGGTCCGGACAGTTCGGCGCGGTCAAGGCAGTGTCCTAACGACACATCACTCGGTTAGATGAGTGTGGACACCAGAACACCCCGCACACCCACGGGGGACCGCTCGTCGGGATACGACGACGCTCCCGCGCTGAGCATGGTGAAGGTGCCGAGCGATCCGGCCCAGGTCATCGTCAATCACGCGAGCTTCCGCGTGCAGCTCGGTGCCTCCGCCGGGCGGACCCGGTCCCCGCGGATCGCGCGGCACTTGAGCGCCACCCAGGACACCGCCCGCATGCCCGCGCCGGGCGCCGCCCCCGGCCGCCGCCGCGCCGTCGTCTGGAGCGGGCGGTCCGACCCGGACGACACCGGCGCCCACCGGCTGCTCCAGGCGGTGCGGGCCGGAGCCGGCCGCCACGTGGAGGAACCGGCCGCCGAGGTCTCCGCCGACGCCGGAGCCACCCAGGTGATCCCCCGCGTCGGCATCGACGGCGGCGCCCCCGGCCACGACGGCTACGGGGGGTACGACGACTACGACGACGGGCCCGCCACCCAGACCCTCGAGACCCCCCTCGTCGGCGCCCAGCGCGGCCCCGTCCCGGACGGCACCCGGCTGCTGCCCGCCATGCGCACCGTCGGCAGCGCCTACGACGAACCCGCCTACGCCGGCGAGGACTTCACCACCGGGCCCGGGCAGTACGGCGACGGGCACACGGACGGCTACGGCGAGGGCGCGGAAGAGCCCGAGCCGCGCACCCGGCGGCACGCCGACGACGACGCGCGGCACGCCTACTTCCCCGGCCGCCGCATGAACCTCGGCGTCGTGCTGCTCCCGCTGCGCGTCTTCCTCGGCTTCATCTCCATCTACGCCGGCATGGGCAAGCTCTGCGACCCCGTCTACTTCGACGGCGGCGAGCGCGGCTCCATGGTCAAGTGGCTCAACACCCTGCACCCCTGGGACGTCGCCGAGCCACTGCGCCAGTTCGCCCTCGCGCACCCCGTCGGCGCCGGACTGGTGATCGCCTTCCTCCAGGTGCTCGTGGGCGTCCTGACCGTCCTGGGCTGCTGGCAGCGCGTCGCCGCCGTCATCGGCGCCGGCCTGTCCGCCGCGCTGCTCGTCACCGTCAGCTGGAAGAGCGTCCCGGTCTACGACGCGCCCGACATCATCTACCTCGCCGCCTGGTCCCCGCTGATCATCGCCGGCGCGCCCGTCTACTCCGTGGACGGCAGGCTCGCCGGCAACGCCTGGCGGCGCCTCGGCCCCCGCGCCGACATCTGGGACCTGCGCCGCTACGTACTGCGCCGCGGCGCCCTCGTCACCTTCCTGGTCGCCGGTGTGACCCTGCTGGTCGGCTCGCTGCTCGGTGGTGCCGTCCGGGACGCCGACCGGGTGGTCGTCCCCGGCCCCGGCGAGGCCCCGCGCAACGAACTGCCCGGCTCCCCGCTCCCGCAGGAGCCCGGCACCCGCGAGCCGAAGACGTCCCCGGAGGCGTCCGCCTCCCCCACCCGGGGGGCGACCGGCGGCGCGGCCACTCCCTCCGAGGGCGCCGCGGCCACGTCCGGGGCGACCCGCGACAGCGGCAGCGCCACCGCGGGCACCGTGCCCAGCCAGACCCAGGGCACCACGGGACAGGCACCGCCGCGACAGTCCTCCCCGGCCGACCAGGCACCGAGCACCACGGCCGGACCGACCGCAGGCGGCACGACGACCGGCGGCGGCACCGGTTCGAGCGGCGGCAGCGGCAGCGGAAGCGACGGCGACGGTGGCGGCTCCTCCTCCACCGGAGAGCCGGGCGGCGGCAGCCGCCTCGTGGGCGGCCTCCTGGGCTAGCCACCGCCCGGCGGCGGCCCCACCGGCCGCCCGCACGCCGAAGGGGCCCCGCACACGGAAGTGCGGGGCCCCTTCGGCGTATCGGCGCTGCCGGGCGCTCAGCGGCCGCCGAGAGCCGCCAGTTCCCGGGCCGCCTCCGTCAGGTCCTTGGCGGTGTCGATGGCACGCCAGTAGGAGCCCTGCGGGATCGGGAAACCGGCCAGCCGGTGCTCGCGGGCCAGCCGCGGGAACGTCGTGCGCTCGTGGTCACCGCGCTCCGGGAGCATCTGGGCGAAGTCCGACGAGAAGACGTAGACACCGGCGTTGATCTCGAAGGTCGACGGCGGTGCCTCGATGAAGTCGGTGATGTGGCCGAAGCCGTCCGTCTGCACGGCGCCCCACGGCAGCCGCGGACGGGCCAGGGCGAGGGTCGCGACGGCGTCCCGCTCGGCGTGGAAGTCGGCCATGTCGCGCAGCGAGAAACGGGTCCAGATGTCCCCGTTGGTGGCGTACCAGGGCCGGTCGGGGTGGGGCAGGTGCGCGGCGGCGTACTTGAGGCCGCCGCCGCGGCCCAGCGGCTCGGTCTCGACGACGGTGGTGACGGAGAGCGGCAGGTCGGTCTTCTCCAGCCACCCCTGCAGCACCTCGGCCAGGTGGCCGCAGGAGACCACGACGTCCGTCACGCCCTCCTCGGCGAGCCAGGCGAGCTGATGGCCGATGATCGGGGTCCCCGTGCCCGGGATCTCCACCATCGGCTTGGGCCGGTCGTCGGTGTACGGGCGCAGCCGGGAACCCTGTCCGCCGGCCAGGACGACGGCTTGAACGGGGCGGCGGGACGCGGCGTTCGGATCGGTCATGGCCCGAACTGTACGCGGCGCCCCGCGGGCCCGAGCAGGGTCCTCGGCCCCCGGGCTCCCGGGCTCGGCGGCTCGTCAGCTGTGCGCGGCCAGCACGCCCGAGGCGAAGGCGGTGTCGCAGACGGGGCGCGCGTACGACTGGGCGCGCGTCGGGCCGTACACCTTGACCGCGGCGCGGCCGAGGGCGCGGGCGATGGAGGCGCAGTGCCCGGCCAGCGACGGGCGCTCGTTCACCGCCTGCTGGAGGTGGGTGAGGGCGACGCCCGGGTCCTCCTCCTGCAGTTCGGTCAGCAGCCGGTCGCGCAGCACCTCGTGCGGGGCGCGCTTGGCGGCCTTGGCGGAGGACGCCTTGGCGGAGGAGGCTTCCGACGCGGCGAGCACCGAGTCGGCGGGATCCCCCGACCAGTTGACCCGGGTGACCGCGAGGGTCCCGGAGAGCACCAGGACGACGGGCAGGACGAGGGCGAGAGAGCGGCCGATCCGGTGGGCGGGGCCCCGGCCGCGTCGCGTCTGTCGGGTGGCGGAGTGCTTCACGGAGTGCTTCACGCGAGTGAGGGTAGCGCCCGGTAATGATTTGGCGACATTTAGTCACCCCTTCGGGGGATGGAGAGCGGCCTCGAAATGGGTAAGGGGTTGACGCACACGGCTCGAAATGTCCGGTGCGCCGGGGTATTTGTCGACAACGGGAAGAGCCCCGCAGCAGGCTGCGGGGCTCTTTTCGTCAACGCGGGTGAATTCACCCGGCCGCGTGGTTTCCGGGCGCTCCGGTTTGCCGGGGGCGGCCGGCGCCCCCGGGTCGGCCGGTGTCAGTCGGAGAGGCGCTCGCCCGTGGAGGTCGAGAAGACGTGCGTCTCGCCCGGCCGCGGCACGACGTGGACGGTCGCGCCCTTCTCCGGCACCGCGCGGCTGCTGACGCGGACCACCAGGTCCTTGGTCTCGCCGCCGACCTCGACCGTGCCGTAGATGTAGCCGTCGGCGCCGGTCTCCTCGACCACGTTCACCGAGACCGCGAGACCCGCCGGGGCGTCGGCGGAGTCCTTCGTCAGGGACGCGGCGGCGCCGCCGTTCAGCTCCACCACGTCGAAGTGCTCGGGGCGGACGCCGACGGTGACCGTGCGGTCGCCCTTGTCGGAGGCGGCCGCCAGGGCCTCGCGGCTGACCGGCACCACGCTGTTGCCGAACTTCACACCGCCGTCGGTGATCGGGACCTCGACCAGGTTCATGGCCGGGGAGCCGATGAAGCCGGCGACGAAGAGGTTGGCGGGCTTGTCGTACATGTTGCGCGGCGAGTCGACCTGCTGGAGCAGACCGTCCTTGAGCACCGCCACCCGGTCGCCCATCGTCATGGCCTCGACCTGGTCGTGGGTGACGTAGACGGTGGTGATGCCGAGGCGGCGCTGGAGCGAGGCGATCTGCGTACGGGTGGAGACGCGGAGCTTGGCGTCCAGGTTGGACAGCGGCTCGTCCATGAGGAAGACCTGCGGCTCGCGCACGATCGCGCGGCCCATCGCCACACGCTGGCGCTGACCGCCGGAGAGCGCCTTCGGCTTGCGGTCCAGGTACTCGGTGAGGTCGAGGATCTTCGCGGCCTCCTCGACCTTCTGCCGGATCTCCGCCTTGTTGACGCCGGCGATCTTGAGCGCGAAGCCCATGTTGTCGGCGACCGTCATGTGCGGGTAGAGCGCGTAGTTCTGGAACACCATGGCGATGTCCCGGTCCTTCGGCGGCAGGTGCGTGACGTCGCGGTCGCCGATGCGGATGGCGCCGCCGTTCACGTCCTCGAGCCCCGCGAGCATGCGGAGCGAGGTGGACTTTCCACAGCCGGAGGGGCCGACCAGGACGAGGAACTCGCCGTCCTCGATCGCGATGTCGAGACCGTCGACGGCGGGCTTGGTGGAACCCGGGTAGATGCGGGTCGCCTTGTCGAACGTAACTGTGGCCATGGTGATGGGCCCCCTTCTACCGGCAGGAACGTGCCGGACGATCCGTTGTAGGAAGGTGGTGTGGTGTAGTCCACACGGGTGAACTGGCACAGGACGGTACCTGGCGTTCACCTGATCTGTCAGTACCTGCGGGGCTGTGAACTTCGCCGAAATTTTCGAATCACATCGTTCACCGGCTCTGTGTACAGTGGAGCCGCCGCGCGCTCCGCCGCGCGACGCCTCCTTAGCTCAGCTGGTCAGAGCGCCGCTCTTGTAAAGCGAAGGTCGTCGGTTCGAATCCGACAGGGGGCTCGGCAGCGAAGGCCCCGCCGTCCACGGGACGGCGGGGCCTTCGGCGTCGGCGCGGGGCGGGGCGGGCCGGGGGCTACTTGCCCTCCGGCAGCGGTGCGGGCTCGCAGACCGCGCCGCGCTTCGGCGGCCTCCCGTCGAGCAGGTACGCGTGGACCGCGTCGCGCACACAGGGGTTGCCGGAGTCGAAGGCGCCGTGGCCCTCGCCCCGGTAGGTGAGTTCGAAGCCGACGTCCTCGCCCAGTGCCTCGGCCATGCGGGCGGCTCCCTCGTACGGGGTGGCGGGGTCGCCGGTGTTGCCGACCAGCAGGATCGGTGCCGCGCCGGGCGCGCTCACCTCGGGGTGCCGGGCCTCTCCGGGGACCGGCCAGCCGGCGCAGGAGAGCGCGCTCCACGCCAGGCCCGGGCCGAACAGCGGGGACGCCTCGAGGAACTCGGGCATCCTGCGCTCCACGTCGGCCACGGTGTAGCGGTCGCTGGAGTCGTCGCAGGTGATGGCCCTGAAGGCGTCGTTCTCGTTGCTCCGGTCCACGGGATCGTCCTCGGTGCCGTCGTCGCCGTCGCCGCCGCCGGAGCCGTGCTGGCCGAGCACCTCGGCCAGCTCCGCCAGGACGTCGCCGTCGCCGCCGGTCACCGCCTCCAGGCCGACCAGCAGCGCGGGCCAGAAGCTTTGGCTGTAGAGCGATCCGGTGATCGCGGAGATGACCTCGTCGCCGTCGAGTTCGCCGCCGTCCGAGGTGGCCAGGGGGGTGTCGTCGAGTTCCGCCTCGAGGTCGACGGCGGTCTCCACGATCGCCTCGACGTCCTCGCCGAGCGTGCAGCGCTGCTCGACGCACCAGCGGGCGAAGTGCTCGAAGGCGAGCTGGAAGCCGGCGGCCTGGCCGAGCGCCCCCTCCATCATGTCCTGGGTCGGGTCGACGACACCGTCCAGCACGGCCCGGCCCACGCGCTCCGGGAACAGGTGGGCGTACACGCCGCCGAGCTGGGTGCCGTACGAGATCCCGAAGTAGTGCAGCTTCTCGTCGCCGAGGATCTGCCGCATCAGGTCCAGGTCGCGGGCGGCCTCGGTGGTGCCGACGTACGGCAGGACGTCGCCGGAGTTCTTCTCGCACGCCGCGGCGATCAGCTCGTTCAGCTCGACCAGCGCGTCGGACTCGTCGCCGCCGTCGTCGGGCGCCTGGTCCACCTTCTCCTCGGCCTCCTCGGCCGCCTCGGGGTCCAGGCAGCGCACGCCGCGGCTGTCGCCGACGCCGCGCGGGTCGAAGCTCACCAGGTCGTAGCGGGTGCGCAGTTCCTCGTAGTCGGTGGCGAAGGCGGGCAGCGCGGCCACGCCGGAGCCGCCCGGGCCGCCGAAGTTGAAGAGCAGCGAACCGAGCCGGTCGTCCGCGTCGCCGCTGGAGCGGGCCCGGATCAGTGCGATGCCGATGGTCTTCCCGCCGGGCTTCTCCCAGTCCAGCGGGGCCCGCATGGTGGCGCACTGCCAGCGGGTGCCGTCCGGGAGCGGGGCGGGGGCCTCGCCGCCGCCCTGGACGGGGCTCGGAGCGGGGCAGTCCCGCCAGTCCAGGGTCTGTTGCCGCAAGCGGTTCTCGTCGGGTCGGTCGCTCGCCGCCGCGGTGCCGTCGGCTCCCCGGCCGGCGTCCCGTTCCGTCGGCGCGCAGGCCGCCAGGGAGCAGGAGAGCAGGGTCGCGGTGGACAGCAGGGCAGCGGTGGATATCAGGCGTGCTGTGGGCATGCGCTCAGGCTCCGGCGGGCCGGACGCGGGCGCGCGGTACGGCGTCCATTCGGCGCAAGCGGCCCCCCGCCCGGTGACGGGGCGGGGGGCCGGTCCGGTGACGCGGGGACGGGCGGGTCAGGCGCGGTTGGCGCTGGAGGGGCCGAAGAACTCGATCTCCGCGATGGCCACCTGCTTGTTCGCGGAGGCCGCGTGCGCCGACTCGATGGTGAAGCGGACCTTGGTGACCTCTCCGACCCGGAAGGGACGGCGCTGGCCGCCGGCGCCCTGGTCCAGGGTCAGGTCGCGGGTCATGGTGCTGCCGTCCTTCTTGGTGATGGTCGCCTCGACGCGGTGCGGCAGCGCCGACTTGTTGAGCTGGTCGGGCTTGGTGGAGGTGCCCGGGGTGATGATCAGGTCCAGCAGCCGGGTCGGCTCGGTGAAGCCGACCTCGACCCACTGGCCCTGGCCGGACTGCGAGATGCCCGGGCCCCACCAGGTGTTGCTGCGCTTGTCGACGAGCAGTTCCGGCTGGTGGCCGGGGAAGGAGCGGGAGGCGGTGATCCGGTCGGGGGAGACCGGGGCGCGCTTGGCGAAGTGGTCGCGGGTGGCCTGGACGCCGTCGGGGACGTAGACGAAGCCGAGGACCACCAGGGTGATCACGACGGCCAGGGTGATCCAGGTGCCGATGCGGTCGAACACCCGGCGCAGACGCGGGCGGTCACCGGCCCAGGGGGTCTCCTCGCGCCGGCCGCCGAAGAGGCGGCGCCACCACGGGGCGGGGCGCGTATCGGCTTCGCCGGTGCGCGTCAGGGGCATCGCGCAGCGTGCGCAGTAGTGGCGGTCGGGCCGGTTGGGGGTGGAACACCACGGGCAGGGCGGGCCGTTGGCGATGTCCGGCTGGTGGCCGGGCGCGCGCACCTGCGGCCGGTCGGCGTCGGGTCGGCCGGGCAGTACGGGGGCGACGGCGGGGGGCGGGGCGACAGCGGGCGTCTCCGGGTCGGCGACGGGGACCAGGAGGGAGCGCGCCCGGTGGTTCATGGTGTCGCTGAGGGCGTTCGGGGCGGCGCCGTGCTCGGGGGTGAGGGGGGCGGTGGGAGCGGTGTCCTCCGTGTCGCGGGCGGGTGCGGCGGGCGAGGTGGGCGGCGGGCCGTCCGTACGGGGCGGTACGGGGCCTGGCGTGGCCGCGGCGGACTCCGGGGCCGGCGGGGCGGTGCGGGGTGGCGCGGCGTCGGTCGACCAGGCGGGGGTGGAGGCGCCGGGCGGACGGGCGCCGGTGGGGTCGGTGTGGGCTGCTGCGGAGGGAGCGGGGGCCGTGGGCTGTGGGGCCGGTGTGGGTGTGGGTGCGGGTGCTTCGGCCGTGCCGGCTGCCGGGGCTGTCGCGGCCGGTCCGGTTGTCGCGGTGGGCCCGGTTGTCGAGGCCGGGGTTGTCTGCCAGGCGGTGGCCGGGGTTCCGGCGGTGGGTGCGGAGGAGGCGGTGGTTCCGGCCGTCGTGCCGGTGGGGCCGGCGAGACTCGCGGCTCCTGCCGCCATCCTCGCCGTGCGGGCGGCACGCGCCGCCCTCGCCGCGCGTGCGGCGCTCACGGTGTCGGCGGTGGCGGTGGGCGCGGCGGGGCTCGCCGTCGGT
Source organism: Streptomyces sp. SudanB5_2050 (assembly GCF_964272335.1). Taxonomy (NCBI): domain Bacteria; kingdom Bacillati; phylum Actinomycetota; class Actinomycetes; order Kitasatosporales; family Streptomycetaceae; genus Streptomyces; species Streptomyces sp. SudanB5_2050. The sequence goes on along the minus strand of NZ_OZ186760.1, from coordinate 3,637,466 downwards.
TCCGGTGCCGGGGTCGTGGCGTTCCCGGCCGTTCCGGTGGCGGGAGCCTCCGCGCCACGGTCCGTGCCGGGCGCGCGGTGGGGGTCCGTGGCACCGGCGGGTACTGCGCCCGGTGCCGATGCCGATGCCGGGTCCGTGCCCGGAGTCGTTGCTGTCCCCGCGCCCGCGCCCGCGCCCGCGCCAGGAGCCCTTTCCGGCCCTGCGTCCGGGGCCGTTCCCGATCCGGCGCCCGCGCCGGGGCTCGCCGTCGTGCCCGCGCCCGGTGTGGAGCCGGAGCCGGTGGTGTCGGCCCGGTCGGGGGCGGGGTGCGGGGCCGCGGGTCCGGCACCGTGGCCGGGGGCGTCGTCGCCGTCGGGGCCCGATCCGGCGGACGATCGGCCCGCGAGGCCGGAGCGGTCCGGGGGGACGCCCGTGCCGCCGGGGCCGGGGCGGTCGAAGGCGTCCCAGCCGGGATTCTGGCCGGACGAGGACGAGGACGAGGACGAGGACGAGGACGAGGCGGCCGGGCGGGTGGCGCGGGCGGTGCCGGCCTGTTCCCAGCGGAGCACGGCGCCGCACGCGTCGCAGAAGGACTGGCCCGGTTCCGCGCGCGTTCCGCACTCGGCGCAGTTCTGCGTGGTCATCTCTCCGGGGTCCTTTCGGAGGCGGTCACTTCGACGGTGTAGGGCATGTGGGCCGGGCGGGCCGCCGCGACCAGGGCGTCCAGGCGGTGCCGGTCGGCCGGGGTCGGGTCGGGCAGCCGCAGGGCCACGTGGAGGTGGGGGCGGGGTGTGCCGGGGAACGGGCCGAGGGGACGGGCGTTCCACGCGGCGCCGCCGCTCTCGCTGATGTCGGGCTCGGTGCCGAAGGCGAGCCGTACGGCCTCGGCGAGGCCCTGCCGGGTGCCCCGCACGCGGTGCAGGCGGGCGGCGGCGGCCACGGCGGCGCGCAGTCGCGGCTCGGGTTCGGTGCCGTCGGTCTCGGCGCCGACCCAGGTGCCGAGCCACTGGGCGAAGTCGGCCGGGGTGAGGGCCGGGTCGAAGTAGGTGTCCAGGCAATCGAGGACGTTGAGGATGGGCGCCAGGACGTCGTCGAGGCCGCCGACGAACCGCTGGGCGAGGTCGTCGTCGGCGAAGACGGCGGGCAGCATCGTGCCCAGGGGCAGGGAGGAGCCGAGGCCGTCGACGGAGCCCCGGTAGGGCGTCGTCGTCATGTGCCGTCCCCGATCACGCGGACGCGGTGGTCGAAGGAGAAGACCAGCGAGGGCGGTTGGAGGTCGATGCGGTCGGTGGGGTCGCCGCGTTTGCCGGTGAGGGGGTCGGCGGGGTGCAGGACGACCTCGTCGACGAGTTCGACGCCGGGAACGCGTTGCAGTACGGCGAAGACCTCGCCGGTCTGCACGGGGCGGCCGAAGGGCCAGCCCTTGCCGTCGGCGCCGCCGGTGAGCGGGTCGAGGTGGCGGTAGAGGGCGTCGTGGGCCTGGCGGCGCACCCGGTCGGTGTCGACGCCGCGGAAGGCGTGGACGGTCGCGACGACGGTGACGCCCTGGTAGTAGGGCGGGCCGACGGCGAGGCGGGTGCCGATGAGGCGGCGTTCGTCGAGGTGGCGGGTGATGCGGGCCAGCAGGGCGTCGCCGGGGACGAGTTGCTCGAAGCGGAGCCGGCCGCCCGGGTCGGGCACGGCCTGGGGGACGACCAGGACGCGGACCGCGTAGGCGCCGTGCTCGCCCTCCTCGCCCTCCAGGCAGGTGATGCGGGCGGTCTCGGGGGCGGCGCGGCGGGCCAGTTCCTCGTAGTCCCGCAGGGTGACGGCGCGTTCCTGGGCGCGCAGGGTGATCGGCGCCCGGAGCTTGGCCTCCTCCACGGTCTCGCCGTCGACGCCGCCGCGCGCGGCCTCGCGGTTGACGACCTCGGAGACGTACGGGATGGAGGTGCGCAGCACCTGTACGGCGCCGCGCGCCACGTTGCCCGCCCTGCCGCCGCCGGTGCGGTAGCGGCGGGCGCGGATCACGGCGCCCTTGGGGGCGACGGTGCCGTACTGGCGCAGGGTGCCGTCGGGTTCGCGGACGGCGGGGCCGAAGGCGATCTCGCCGGTGGCGGCGTCGAGGGTGACGTGGTGGTCGTCGGGGCCGGAGGCCGCGAAGTGCGGGACGACCTGCCAGTCCTGCCAGCCGTCCCCGGCGGCGGTCTGCAGCAGCAGCGGCGGGTCGTCGGCGACGACGGGCGCGTGGGCCAGGCGCAGCCGCTGGCCGGGCAGGCCGGTGGACTCGCCGAGCGCCTCGTCGTGGACGGTCTCGGCGTGCACGGCCCGGGTGGTGCCGCCGATGGTGTACGCCTCGGCGGAGCGGATGGTGGGGGAGGTCGTGTAGAAGGGCTGGCCGGGCAGCGGGTCGGTGACCCGGCAGCGTATCCAGCCCGCCTCGTGGCCGCCGTTGCGGGACAGGACGTGCCCGCCGGGGACGTGCAGGACGATGTCGCCGGGGCGGTTGAGGCCGCCGGTGCCGTCCTGGTCGACCTCGCAGAGCTGCCAGCCGTCCTCCGTCCACGCCTCCCAGACCAGCGGCGGCTGGCGGGGGTCGACGCCGACGCCGTCGACGCGGCTGTCGAGTTCCAGGGCGAGGGCGCAGTCGGGGGTGGCGGCGGTGAGGCCGATCAGCATGCAGTCGCCGGGCTGCGGGGCCTCGGCGAAGCACAGCAGGTCCTTGCCCTCGACGAGGTCCGTGGTGCGGTCGGTGACGGGCTCGCCGCGGTGCTGCACCACCAGGTGCCCGAGCGCGCACGGTACGACGACCAGATCGCGTTCGGTGGCGAAGACGACCGCCTCGTCCCGCTCCGTGCGCAGGGTGGCGACCTCGGCGCCGGACGGGATCAGGATCGCGTCCTCCTGCGGCGCGGACAGCCAGAAGGTGACGTCCGTGCGGGCGGCCGACGGCGGGAAGAGGGTGATGCCGACCAGGTCGAGGAAGGCCAGGTGGTTCTTCTCGGGGACCCGGTTGAGGCGGTAGACGATCTGGTCGGCCATGTGGGCGACCGTCTCGACGAGGGTGACGCCGGGGTCGGAGACGTTGTGGTCGGTCCACTCCGGGGCGCGCTGCTGGATGTAGCGCTTGGCGTCGTCGACGAACTGCTGGAAGCGGCGGTCGTCGAGGTTGGGGGAGGGCAGGGACATCAGCGGTCGCTTTCGGGAGAGCCGGGGTGGCCGGGGAGGCCGCCGGGACCGCCGGGACCAGCGGTCCCGGCCGGTCCGGCGAAGCCGCCGGGCAGGTCCGGCTCCTCGTGGGAGGGGATGACGTAGAACGGGAAGACGAGGCTGCGCGGGTTGTTGGTGCCGCGGATCGAGTAGCGGACGTCGATGTAGAGCACGCTCTGGTCGGTGCCGGAGCTGACGTCGACCTCGTGGACCTCGATGCGCGGTTCCCAGCGGTCGAGGCTGGCGTACACCTCGTGCTGGATGCGGCCCGCGGTCTGCTCGTTGACCGGGGCGAAGACCAGGTCGTGGATGGCGCAGCCGAACTCCGGGCGCATCGGGCGCTCGCCGGGCGCGGTGGCGAGGACCAGCCGGATGGCCTCCTCGACCTCGCGCTCGCCGCTGACCAGGGCGATGCCGCCGGTGGGCGAGATCCGCATGGGGAACGCCCAGCCGGAGCCCACGAACTGTTCGGCCATCAGTGGGCCTCCTGCCTTCGTTTTCCTGCGCGCGCCGTGGGCCCGGCGGGCCGGCACGGCAGTCGTCGTCCGGTCATGCGGGGAGCGGGTACTTCACGGTGTTGACGAACACGGCACCGAAGAGATCGACCTTGATGCCCTTGATGTTCACGTTGGCAACGGCGTTGACCGACACCATCCCGGTGGCGTTGATCGAGGTCATGCCGCTCGACGACAGGTTCATGGCGCCGCCCATCGCGTTGACGTTGACGGCCCCGCCCAGTGACGTGAGGCTGACCAGCCCCTTGCCCTTGAGGGTGAGTGGCCCGCCGCTGTCGATCATCACGGAGCTGCGCCCGCGCAGGGTGAGGCTGGTGCCCGCCTCCACCGACACCGAGCGGCTGCCGGTGATGCTGACCGAGCCCTTGCTGTCGACGGTGATCTCGGTCCGGGTGCGGTCCAGGTTGATGATCAGCTTGTCGTTGCCGCTGGCGATGCGCACCCCCTGCTTGCGGCCGCCGGTGCGCTGGCTGAGCAGGTCGACGCGGTTGCCCTGGCGGTCGGACAGGGTGTGCCGGGCGGCCTGCTTCTTGAGCCCGTCGTGCAGCGGCACGTCCGGGACCTTGGTGGGCAGGTCCCGCCCGTTGTAGAGCCCGCCGATGACGAACGGGTGGTCCAGCGCGCCCCGGTCGAAGCCGACCAGCACCTCGTCGCCGACGTCCATCGGGAAGACCCCGCCGCCGCCCTTGCCGCCCAGCTGCACGGTGCGCGCCCAGTCGCTGACGTAGGTGTCGTCCAGCCACGGGAACTGGAGCTTGACCCTGCCCTGCTTCAGCGGGTCCTGTACGTCGGTGACGATGGCGTTGGCGACGCTGGGCAGCCGGGCCGCGCTCGCGGCGTCCACGCCCCCGCCCCCGCCGCCCGAGGCGAGCCCGTACAGGGAACGCCACTGGCGTCCGCTGACGGTGATCCAGGACTCGTAGTGCTTGCCGTCGCCGAAGACATGGCGCACCGAGGTGACGGTGTACTTGCCCTCGAAGGGCTTGCCGACGTCGGAGAGGGCCACGGGGACGCCGGGCCGCAGGTCGGGGTTGCCGTAGACGGCGACCTCCAGTTCGGCGAAGGAGGAGGTGACGTCGGCGGCGAGGGCCTGGGCGGCGTGCCGGACCTCGTCCTGCTTGTCGTAGGGGTTGGCGGTCTCGACGAGCTTGGCGGGCTTGAACTTCCCGGCGGCCTGGCCGGGGGTCGTGCCGATGCTGAAGCCCGGGTCGGCGGTGGCGGGCGCGACCTCGGTGATCTTCTTCTTCGTCGTGACGTTCCAGCCGCGCGACTCGACCTTGCCCACCTGGTCGGCGGCGGTGACGGCGGCCCGCAGCCGCAGGATGTCGTGGCCGGCCTGGAGGACGAAGGTGCTCTTGTCGCCGTCCGTCTGCGGCGAGGGCGCCCCCGCCGACGGCTTGGGCGTCACGAAGCGGAACTTCCCCTTGGCGTCCAGGGACATCACCATGTTGTTCTCGTCGGCGAGCCGGGACAGGAAGTCCCAGTCGGTGACGTTGGACTGGCTGATGAACCCGTACATGCCCTTGGTCGGCTGGATGCGGCCGATGGACACCCCGTCCAGGGCGGCGAGCTTGCGGGCGATGTCGGACGCCTTCTGGTTGCGGTACGCGGCCACCCGGCGCTGGCGCATCATGCGGTGCCCGTAGTCGTACCCGCGGATGACGGTGAAACTGCCGGTGCCGTCGTAGTCGGCCTCCAGGCCGGTGACCTCCCCGGTCAGCAACGGGTTGCCGATGCCCTGCCCGTCGGCGATCGGCGTGATGACGACCTTGGTGCCGAACTGCACGTTCAGCTTCCCGAGGACCAGACGGTAGGGGTCGCGGAAGGTGAGGCGGAAGGCCGCGGGCACGCCGACGCCCTGGTCGACCCAGCCCTCCACGAGCAGGGGCGCGATGTCGGACGGCAGTTTCGCGCCGCCGATCTTGACCTCGACGATGCTGGAGAACGCGGGACGCACCATCAGTGGGGCACCTCCTCGGTGGCGGGCAGCATCAGTTCGGTTCCGGTCGGCAGAGAGGACGGGTCGTCGATGCCGTTGGCCTCGGCGATCGCCCGCCACGCGCTCGCGCTGCCGTACTCGCTCCACGCCAGCGACTGCAGGGAGTCCCCGGCGACGACGCGGTGCACGCGCTGGGCGGTGAGCGCGCCGGAGGTCGGGTTCTGGCCCTGGGTCGGGCCCGGGATCTCCACCAGGGACACCTGGCAGGTGGCGCGGATCGGGACGCCGGTGGTGCCGAAGAGGGTGTACTGCGCCTCGATCGACGCGACGTACGCGGTGAACCGGGCCGTGGAGAAGGAGCCCCACTCGAAGACCACCCAGGGCGGCGAGGGCTGCTTGGCGGCGATGCTCTTGGCGGTCACCTCGCAGCACAGCAGCAGGGACTCGACCTTCTTCATCACGGTGTTGCCGCCCGGCTTCATCGAGGAGTCCAGGAAGATCTCCAGGGACATCTCCCGAGGGTCGGCACCCATGAACTCCGGCTTGGATCCGTCCCGCACGGCCATGGTCGGCGTCGCCTTCCACTGCGCGCGCTGGGTGAGGGACAACTGCGCCGGGTTGAACTCGAAGGCGAACCTGCGCATCAGCGCGCCGGGCGTGGTGGTCGTGCCGGTGGGCGGTTCGTGGATGGCGAGGTTGGCGCGCACGAGGCTCTTGCCGGCACCCTTGCCGCTCTGTGCCATGGTCTCTTCCCTTTCTGTCCCTCTGCGGCGGGGGCGCCGTCAGTCCGTGAAGCCGTGGTGCGCGATCTCCAGGACCTCCGTGGCCACGGCCGGGCTCGCGGGGTCGAGGCTGGGCCCCTGCCAACTCACGGGCAGCACCTCGATCAGCCCCCAGCGGGCGACCAGCGACCCGTCCGCGCGCAGCACCGAGATCTGCGCGGTGGGCCGCTTGATGCCGGTCTGCACGGACGAGATCCACTTGGCGACCTTGGCCGTGTCCGGGGTGAGGGGCCGGGTCAGCCGGATGTTGGAGTAGGAGACGCGGGTGGGCAGTTGCCACACGAACCCGTTGTTGCCGCCCTCCTGGCGCTGCTCGACCTCCACGTGGGACGACAGCCCTTCGCACCCGTTGAAGTAGCCGAGGCTCTCGCCGTCGATGGTGAGGGTGAACCAGATCGTGGAGCCCGGGTCCTGGCGGGGCATCGGGGGTGGCCTTTCTGTCGGTGGGGCGAGCCGTGGGGCGCGAGGGTTCGGCCGGGGCGGCCGGGTGGGCCGGTCAGGCGCGGGGGTCGCGGAGTCTGCCGACGCGTTCGCGGTCCATGCGCAGCTCCGTGCGGACCAGGCGGGTGACGCGGCCGATGATGCGGTGCACCAGTTCGTCCAGCTGGAAGTCGGTCAGCTCGCGCGGATCGAACCCGCCCGCGGGGACCGCGCTGTACGCGGGCGGCGGGTCCGTCTCCGGGACGGGCGGCGCGTGCGGCGGCCGGCCGCCGGGCGGGGACGTGGCCGCGCTGTACGACGGCGGTGGTTGGTACGGCGGCGGGGCGGCCGGCGACGGCGCGGGCCCCTGCGGTGAGGCGTGGGGCCGCAGACGTCCCAGGGCGTCGGCGACGGTGGCCGACGCGGCGGCGGCGAGGGCGCCGATGGTGCGGCCCGGGGCGCGCTGTACCGGCGGCGCCGGGGAAGTCGCCGCGGGTGGTGCCACCGGGGCACCGGCGGGCCGGAGCGCGAGGGGCGGGGCCGCCGGGGGCGGGGTGAGGGAGGCCACGGGCAGCGGGGCGTGGACGGCGGCGGCACCTGGCGGACCGGGGCGGCGCAGGGGCACGGGCGCGGGCCGGGCGGCGGAGGTGCGCTGGACGGCGGCGGGGGCGTGCCGAGCGGCGGGCGCGTGGAGGGGGGTGGCTGTGGTCGGTGTCGTGGTGCGTTCGGCCGAGGGGGGTGGGGGCGTGCCGGGGGAGTGGGGGGCCGGGAGCGGGGGCGGTGCCGGGGGCGGCGAGATCACGCGCTGGACCGGCGGGAGCACGGGCACGCCAGGACCGTCAGGGGCGGGCGCCGAGGACGGGGGCGGGGGCACGGGCGTCGGCCGGTCGCGGTCGGTGGCGCGCTGGACCGGCGGGGCCGCGAGGGGCCTGCTGTCCGAGGGGGCATCGGCCAGGGGCGCGCCCAGGGGCGAGCGTCGCCGGTCTGCGGGGCGGGGCGTGGGGGCGGGGGCCTCGCGGGCGGGCGTGGACGACTGGGGCGCCGGGGCCGGGGCCGGTTCCGGGCGGGCGTCCGCAGGCTTCGAGAGGGGCGCGCCGAGGCCCGCGCGGGGTGCCGCGGTGCTGCGCCGGCCCGGCGGTACGGCGCCGGGGGCGTCCGGGGCGGACCGGTCGGCGCGTACGACGCCGGCGCCGACGGAGTGGCGGGCGGCGGATGTCCCGGTCACCGGCCGGCCGACGGGAAGGGAGGCCCCTTCCACGGCTCCCGAGGTCGGCGGCCGCACGGCGGCCGACGTGACGTCGGTGCGGCCGAGTCGGGCCGGGAAGGCGGCCGTGGCGCGCTGTACCGGGGGCGGGGCGGCCGGGCCGGTGGGCGGGAGGAGTGCCGCGGGGTGGGTACGGGGGGTCCGGTCGGACGTCGAGGAGCGTGACACGTCCGGGCCGGCCGGCGCCGCCGGGTGGGGCGGCACCGATGCCCGGCGCTGGACGGGGGGCTCGGTGGCGGATGCGTCGAGGGGGCGGTTCGCCGTGGGAGGGGTGGTGGGTGCGGTGGGGGCCGCGCGGTGCCCGGCGTCGGCAGGACCCCCCGGTGGCAGGCCGGCGGTGGCGGGCAGGGACGGGCCCGGTGCCGGAGTGCCGCGGGACACGGCCCGCTGGACCGGGGGGAGGGGGCCGGTGGGCGCGGTGTCGCCCGTGCCCACGCCCGTGCGGGAGCCGCTGCCGGGACCGGTGCCGGGAGAGGGGGAGTCGTCGCGCGCGGTCGGACGGTCGCTCCGGGGCGCTGAGCGCTGGACCGGGGTGCTCGATGCCCGGGTCCGGTCGGGTGCGGGCGTCGCCCGGTCGACGGTCCCCGAGGGGCGGGAGGTCGGATGCGTCGAGGGCGTGGTCGGGACACCGGAGGTCGTGCCGCTGCCGTGGGCAGGGCCGTCGGAGGAGACCGCCCGTTGGACGGGAAGCCCGGTCGCAGCGGCCCCGGCGGGACGGTCGCCGCGGGAGACGGCGCCCGGCGCAGGGTCGGCCGCGGACGCGGCCCGCCGACCCGGCGTGTCCGGGTGCGTGGTGCCGGAGGCGCGGGTGGCGGACGTCGGCGCGGAGTCGTGGGGCTCGGAACGCCGGACCGGCGCGGCGGACGAGGCGCCGGAGGCGGACGTGGGCCGGGGGGCCGTGGGGCGCGACGCCGGGAGTGTGGGCCGGGCGGAGACGGTCGGCGCGGGGGTGGCGGGCGTGGATCGCTGGACGGGGAGGCCGGCCGTGGTGCCGTCGGAGCCGGCCGGCGCGGTGCGGGGGCCGGGGGCTTCCGGCGGCAGGGGTGTACCGGGGGACGGCGTACGGGCGTCCGGCACGGTCGGGTTGCCGGCGCCGGCGGTGTGCGGACCAGAAACGGGCGGGGTGGACCGGGTCGGCGCGCCGGCTGCCGGCGTGGCCGAACTCCGGTCGCCGGACGCGCTCGTGTGGGGGCCGGGCGTGGCGCGCTGTACGCGGGTACCGGCGCCCGGCGCGGGTGGGGTGCGGTCGCCGGGCGTCGTCCGCCGGACCGGCGTACCCGAACTCGAGTTGCCCGCCTCGCGGTTGTCGGTCGCGCCGGTGCGAGGGTCCGCTGCGCCACCGGAAGGGGGCCTCGTCTCCCGCCGGTTGACGGCGCGCTGCACCGGCGCGCCGGATGCCGGGACACCTCCCCGAACGCCGGGGCCTGCGCCGGGTGTCTGTCCGGGGCGTGCGTCGACGCCGGTGCCCGAGCCGGAACCGGGCGCGGGTCCGGAGCCCGAGCCTGGCTCGGGGCTGCGGTGGACGGTGATGCCGGGCGCGTGTCCGGAGCGTGAGCTGACGCCGGTGCCCGAGCCGGTGCGGGGGCCGTGTCCGGAGCTGTCGGCGGGTGTGTGTCCGGGGCCTGAGCCGATGCCCGAACCCGAGCCGCTACCGGGCGTGAGTCCGGAGCCCGAACCCGCACGGGACGGGAGACCGGTGCCGGTGCCGGTGCTACGGCTGACGCTGATGCCGGGGCCGGTGACCGAGCCGGTGGCGGGTGCCGGACCGGAGAGTGAGCCGACGCCCGAGCCCGGACCGGGACCGGGGCCGGAGGCCGGGCCCGAGCCCGGAAGGGAGCCCGCGCCGGAGTCGGGCGGGGTCGCGGTGGGCCGCGCCGGGGAGCCGTCCGTCGGCCGGTCCGGGGACGCGGCCGTCGCCCGGGGCGGGACGGAGTCCGTCGGTCGGGCGGGCGAAGGGTGGGGTGAGTGTGCCGTGCGCTGGACGGGAGCGTCGGCCGACGCGGTCGCGCGGGCACCGGACCGGCCCTTCCCGGGCACGCCCCCGGCGGGAGGGCCGCCGGGGGCGCCTCGGTCGCCGTCCTCCCGGGACGGTGCCGGACCCGAGGTGCCGGACCCGGCGCTGGTCGTCCGGCGGCTCGCCGGCAGGGTCCGGTGCTGCACGGCCGCCGGTACGGACGGCGCTCTGGTGAGGGAGTCCCGCGCGCGGGACACGTCGGGCGGCACGGGCGTCGCACGGACACCGCGGGCACCCGGGGCCGCCGTGCCCACCGGAGCCGCCGGGAACGCCGGAGCCGCCGGGGACGCCGGACTGACCGGAGCAGCCGGACCCCCCGGAGCCGGACGCACGGGGGACGGCGCCGGACCCGCCGGAGAAGCCGGACTGACGGCGGAAGCCGGGCCCTCGGGGGACGCCGGGCCCATGGGCGCCGCCGTTCGGGCGGAGTGCGACCGCTGGATCGGCGACCGTTGCGCCGGCGACCGTTGGACCGGCGGGGTAGGGGCCGGAAACGCGGCGGCCGCCGACGGGGGCCGCGTACGCCCCGTGGGAGCCGTCGCCGAAGGGGGCCCCGGCGAAGGGGGCGGCGGTGTGGCCCGCAGCGGCGCGACCGGCATGCGCCGCGCCGCCGGCTCACCGCCCCGGGACGCCGACGGCGGCCCCGGTGAAGGGGGAGCCGTGGCGGGCGGCGCCGACTCGGTGAACGCTCCCGAGAGCAGGCCGTGGCCGGCCGCCGGGTCCAGGACCGCCGGGGACGGCATCCCGCTGAACGACGGGTTCTGCCACGTCGGCAGCCGTCCGCCGAACCCGGAGTCCGCGACGCCGGTCCGCCGGTCGTCCGTCGCCCGCTGGATGGGCGGCAGGCCGGTCCAGGCGGCGACGGCCACGGGCGGCGCGACGGCGCCGACCGCCCCGGACCCGTCCGGAGCCCCCGAGACGTCGGAAGCGCCGGTTCCGCCCGAAGCCCCCGGCACGTCTCCCGTCCCCGCCGTTCCCGCCGTCCCCGGCGTGGACGGACTCGCCGTCGGGCCGTGCCCGGAGGTCGCCGCTCCGTCGGTGCCGGTGCCGCGTCCCCGCAGTCGGTCCAGGAATCCCACCGGTCAGCCCTCCGCCGCGCCGCGCGTCACGAGGGACGCGATCTGCTCCGTGTACCGGCGCCGGTCCTGGTGCTCCAGGTCCAGGATCGCGTCCAGGCCCCAGTGGAAGTGGTAGGCGACGTACGCGATCTCCTCGTGCAGCCGGTCGGTCGCGTACGTCACGATTCCCCCAGGCGGCTCCCGCCGAGTTCCACCTCGAAGGGTTCCGAGCAGTGCGGGCACTGCACGGCCGCGCGGGTGTGCCCCTCCGCGTTGATCTGGCGGTAGAAGTCCTGGAGGAACGCCAGGTCGGAGGCGAACATGTTCTCCACGATCCCGTCGTGCACCATCGTCAGCGTGCCGAGCCGGGTGATGACCCGGCCCAGCAGCACCACCGACAGGTACGCGGGGTTCTCCTGCACGCGCACGTCGCGCAGCGGGACCAGTTCGTCCCGGGCCGTCGACAGGCGCATCACACCGTCCCGGTGCAGCGTGCCCGACTCGTCGACGTAGCCGCGCGGCAGCTCGAAGGGGAACTCGGTGACCAGCTGCCGGCGGGGCGCCGGGTCGGCGGGGACCTCCGCCGGAGCGGCGGCGGGAGCAGAACGGGGGAAGTCCGCTCCCGCCGCCGCGGTCTGGGGTGGAGCGGCCGGTGCCTTGGCAGCCGTACGCCGCATTACTCGATGACCAGTTCTTCGAACACGATGGTGACGGTCTCGGTCAGCGCCGCCGCCTCGCCCGCCTTCACGGTGCTCGTGTCGATCTTGCTGCACCAGGCGTTGCGCAGGTTGTACCGCTTCACCGGGTTGTCCTGGAAGTCCATCATGATGATCGACGCGTTCTTGCGGGCCGTGCTCATCTGGCCGCGGATCGAGTCGTTGATCCACTGGGTGAACGACGCGGACTGGGTCATGCCGCGCACGACGGTGCACTGGCCGTTCTTCTGGACGCCCGGCAGCAGCGCCACCTCGGCCCGGCCCTGCGCGCTGTTCTGCTGGTAGGTGATGACGTCCTGTTCGAGGGTGAGGCCGCTGACCTCGGCGAGGTACTCGACCATCACACCGTCGATCTGGAGGCCGAAGTTGTGTGAAGTGAGGGCGTCACCCGGCTGGAGACTCATGTGTTCGCTGTCCTTCTGGGGATGGGAGGGGGCTTACGGGGAGCGGACGGACGCGCCTACTCCTCCAGCTCCCCGCTGCCGCTGGAGAACTGGGCCAGCCGGAAGATCACGAACTCGGCGGGCTTGACCGGCGCGATGCCGATCTCGCAGATGACCCGGCCGAGGTCGACGGACTCCGGCGGGTTGGTCTCCTCGTCGCACTTGACGTAGTACGCCTGCTCGGGGCTCTGGCCGAACAGGGCGCCGTTGCGCCACTCGTTGACCAGGAACGCCGAGACGTTGCGGCGGATGCGGGCCCAGAGGTTGTGGTCGTTCGGCTCGAAGACCACCCACTGGGTGCCGATCAGGATCGACTCCTCCAGGTAGTTGAAGTACCGGCGGATGTTCAGGTAGCGCCACGCCGGGTCGGAGGAGAGGGTGCGGGCGCCCCAGACGCGGATGCCGCGGCCCGGGAAGGCGCGGATGCAGTTGACGCCGATCGGGTTGAGCAGGTCCTGCTCGCCGCGGGTGATCTGGAGTTCGAGGTCGACGGCGCCGCGGACGACCTCGTTGGCGGGGGCCTTGTGCACACCGCGCTCGGAGTCGTTGCGGGCCCAGATGCCGGCGACGTGGCCGCTCGGCGGGATCATCCGGGACTGGCCGGACGCCGGGTCGAAGGTCTTGATCCAGGGGTAGTACAGGGCCGCGTACTTGGAGTCGTAGCCGGCCGTCTCCTGGCGCCAGACGCGTATCTGGCGGGCGTTCAGACCGGGCGGCGGGTCGATGACGGCGACGCGGTCGCCCATCAGCTCGCAGTGGGCGATCAGACCGAGCTGGACGGCCTTGACGGCCTCCAGGTCGATCGCGCCGCGCTGGTAGGCGGCCATCAGGTCGGGCACCGCGACCATGGACACCTCGTCCACGGCCTCCAGGCCGCCGAAGCCGGTGCGGTCGGCGGAGTCGCCGAGGTACTGCGCGGGGCCGGGGTGCGCGACCTCGCCCGGCGCGGCGGCCGGGGCGGCCTTGTCCACCGGGGCGGCGGGCGGCGCGGGAAGGGCGACGGTCTGGTTCTCCGGGCGGGCCAGCTGCGCGGACGGCGCGGCCTCCGTCACGGTGATGAGCTTGGAGCGCTCCTTGACCTGGGTGACGACATAGGCGCGGTTGCCCTTCTTGGCGCTCACGTCGAAGGTCTCGACGGGCTTGTCGCCGTCCTTGACGATCAGCTTGAAGCGCTCGGCGGGGCCCTCGCCCTCGGGGTCGGCGACCTCGACGGAGAGCGGGCCGTTCTGGCCGGCGGCGGTGGCCGTCACGGCGAAGGTGCCGAGCTGCCTGGGCTCGGCGGCGGGGAGCGCGGCGGGGGCGGCGGAGCCCGTGACCGCGGCCGGCGCGGCGGCCGTGCCCGAGCCGTCGGCCGCGGCGTCCTCGGCGGAACCGCCGACGCGGACGACGTAGGCCGCGCTGCCGCCGTTGTTGAAGAACCCGTAGACGGAGTGCGCGAGGTAGTACCCGTCGGTGAAGTCACCGAACGCCGCGACGTACTGGGTCCAGTTGGTGACCAGTGTGGGCTCGTTCAGCGGGCCGGTCGGCGCGAGCCCGACGAAGGCCGCGACCGAGGTGCCCACCCCTTCGATCGGGCGCGAGCCGCTGGCCACCTCCTCGACGTAGACGCCGGGCGACAGGTAGGACGGCATGCTCTGCTCTCCTCGGGGTACGAGACAGGACGCCCCTCAGCCTCGCGCGCGCGTTGCGCCCGCCGAAACGGCCCCGGGGGCCGGAGCGCGGGCACCGACTCTGCCCCCGGCTGTGCCTGTTGGGGCAGGCGGCCCCATGGACGCGCCACCGCCGATCCACGCTTTCGTCCCCCCGCCGCGTCCTGTGCGCCTCCTTCTGCCCCGGGAGTTGCCCTCGTTGCCCTGTCGGCGGTGGGGGTGCCCGGGTGAGGCTGGGTGGTCAACCGTCGGTGTCGAAGGGAGCATCGTGCGCGCGCACGGAACGCGGAGCCGAACGTCCGACGAACGGGAGTCCACCCGCCCCGTGGTCCCGCCGAGCGCGCCGGTCCAGCGGATGCTCGACCTCCAGCACGCGGCGGGGAACGCGGCCGTGGCGCGGACGGTGGAGGCCGGACGGCACCGGCACGGACCCGGCTGCGGGCACCCGGCCCCGGTGCAGCGGGAAGCCGTCCGGCACGAACACGGTCCGGGGTGCGGACACGGAGCGGCCCTGGACACCGCCCCGGAGAACCAGCGCGGCCTCCTCGAAGCCGCCAAGGCCACGCCGAGCAGTCCGCTCCCGGGGGCCTTCCTCAGCCAGGCGAAGGCGTTCTACCGCAACGACCGGCTCTCCGAGGGCCGCGTGCACGACAACCCCACGGCCCAGCGTGCGACGGCGGCCCTGGGCGCACAGGCCATGACCGTCGGGAAGGACATCTTCCTCGGCCCGTCGGCGGTCGGGAACACCAGGATCCTGGCGCACGAGGCCAGCCACCTGGACAAGAACCTCCGCGGCGTCCGCGAGACCGGCAACGACAACGGCGCGGGCGTCACCGTCACCGACCCGGGCCAGGACTCCGAACGCGCCGCGGAGACCGACGGCGCCGCCTTCGAGGCGGGCGCGAGCACCGCGCCGTCCGTGGTGGCACAGCGGGCCGTCGGGGCCCACGGGGGCGAGCAGGACGGCGCCGTGCAGCGCAGTACGGGGGCGACGAAGGCCGTGGTGCAGCGGGCCCTGGACACCGCGCTGATCGCGTCGGCGACGGAGACGCTGGGCATCACCCGCGCCGTCAAGATCGTCGAGGTGCCGCCCGGTGTCCGGGCCGACGTGCCCTTCGGGAAGTACCCGGACGGCTGTGTCGTCGGCCTGAGCGCGGCCGACAAGGAGCTGACCGTCCAGCAGGTCAACGGCTGGCACGACGGCAGTACGCCGGCCAGCGAGGTGGTGGCACAGGCCGGTGGCGGCGGCTACCTGGCGCAGTACGGGATCATTTTGACGAACAGCGTCGCCGAGGGCGGCTACACGGTCGCGCAGACCATCCAGCACGAGATGGGGCACCTCAAGCAGCACCAGGACGGCTTCGACGTCAACATGGCCGGCGGCCGCCGCGCCCTGGTCGAGTACCACAACATCCTGGTGAACGAGAACGCGCTGACGGGTCAGCTGCGTACCGAGTACACGAGCGCCGACAACACCATCCCCAGTGCCGTACGCGCGCGGGCCACCCAGGAAGGCGTGAACCTGGCCAACCCCTGGACCGCGCTGGTGAACTACGTGCGGACCAGCGGCGATGCCGGGCAGCAGCGCCTGCTGGATGCCATCACGGCGGAACTGGGCAACAGCAAGTACGACGAGGAGGAGGGGCGCGGTTTCGCGAAGAAGCCACGGCGGGCGAAGATCCAGGAGCGCGTCGGACGGATGTACTTCAACGCCCTCTTCGCGCAGCCGGCGTCGTGACCCCCGGGCCGCTCGACCGGTCCGCCGGGGCACAGGGGTCTGCCCCGGTGGCTCCTGACGGGACGCCGCCGGGGACCTAGCGTCGAGGTGTGAGCCTTTGGACTTCCCTGGAGCCCGCGTCCGTCACCGTCGATCCCGGCAGCAGTACGCGGGTGCGGCTACGGGTGCGCAACACCGGCGATGTGGTGGACGAGTACCGGTTCGAGCCGGTGGGGGATGTGGCGCCGTGGACGACGGCCGAGCCGCAGACGCTCAGGCTCTACCCGGGTACCACCGGTACCGTCGAGCTGACCTTCGCGCCGCCGCGCACGTCCGACGCGGTGGCGGGGCCGAACCCGTACGCGGTGCGGATCACGCCGACGGAGCATCCGGAGGCGGTGACGGTCCCGGAGGGGAACCTGACGGTCACGCCGTTCACGGAGGTGCGGGCGGAGTTGGTGCCGCCGACCGTGAAGGGGCGGTTCCGGGGCCGGCCGCGCCTGGCGGTGGACAACCTCGGTAACACCAAGGTGACGGCGTCGGTGTCGGGGAGCGACACCGGCGACCACCTGTCGTACGAGATCCGTCCGGGGAACGTGCAGATCGAGCCGGGTCGTGCGGCGTTCGTGGAGACGACGCTGAAGCCGCGGCAGGTGATCTGGTTCGGGTCGAAGGAGGAGCGGCCGTTCACGTTGGCGGTGCGGCGTTCCGGGGTCGATCCGACGGAGGTGGAGGGGACGTACGTCCAGCGTGGGTTCCTGCCGCGTTGGCTGGCGACGTTCTTCGGGTTCGCGCTCGCGCTGTCCATCGCGTTCGTGATGATCTGGATCGCGTACAAGCCGCAGGTCCGCAGCAGCGCCACCGAGCAGGTCGAGCAGGCCGGTGCCGCCCTCGCGCCCAGTCCCAGCGCCTCGGCCGAGACCCTGCCCAGCGCGCCCGAGGCGCCCCCCGAGCAACCGGTCGCACCCGAGCAGCCGGCCTCCGAGGAGCCGAAGAACGACGGCGGCGGTGGCGGAGGGGGAGGGGGAGGCGGGGGCGGCGGCGAGTCCGAGAAGCCCGCGCCGCCGAAGCCGGTGGTGCCCGCCCAGAACGTCCTGCTGCGCAACGCCACCACCGGCATGTGCGCCGAACTCCCCGGCCGTGAGCAGGGGGAGGTCAACGGGCCCGTGCAGCAGGCGGTCTGCGACGACACCGACGGGGACAACCAGATCTGGGACCTCGAGGTGAAGGACGAGAAGGGCGGCCCCGGCGGCGCGGCCCTCTTCCAGATCCGGAACGTCAAGGACAAGCTCTGCATGGACCTGGGCGAGTTCGGCGCCCGGCCCATCACGACGCCCGTCTCCGAGTTCCACTGCGACGGCACGCTCGCCGACAACCAGCTGTGGTGGATCGACAAGCAGCCCAGCGGCGACTACTGGATCCGCAACGTCGTCAGCGACAACAAGTGCCTGGACGTGAGCAACGCCGACGGCGGCGGCCTCTTCGCCCGGCTGACGCTCTACAACTGCACCAACACCGACGACCAGGAGTGGAAGATCGTCCCGGTGGAGAAGGACTGACCCGACGACGGGCCGGCGGTCACCAGCCGCCTTCGCCGGGCACCAGCCGCCCGGCCTTGCGGTACTCACGGCGGGCGCCCTCCAGGAGGTCGCCCGCCGTCACGTGGTCCCCGCGCCCGGCGGCCAGGTAGGCGGCGGTCACCACCGCGCTGCGGATCGAACCGCCGGCCAGCTCGAAGTCCCGGGCCAGCGGCGCCGGATCGATGCCCTCGGCGGACGGCACGTGGGTCAGGCCGTGCCGCCACAGGGCCAGCCGCTGCTCCGCGTCCGGGAACGGGAAGTCCACCACCAGGTCCAGGCGGCGGGTGAACGCCTCGTCGATGTTGGCCCGGAGGTTGGTGGTGAGCAGGGCGATGCCGTCGAAGGACTCCAGCCGCTGGAGCAGATAGGCGCTCTCCATGTTGGCGTACTTGTCGTGCGCGTCCTTGACCTCGGACCGCTTGCCGAAGACCGCGTCGGCCTCGTCGAAGAGGAGCACGGCGTCGGTGCGGTCGGCCTCGGTGAAGATCCGCTCCAGGTTCTTCTCGGTCTCGCCGACGTACTTGTCGACGATCGACGACAACTGGACGACGTAGAGGTCCAGGCCCAGGTCGGCCGCGACCACCTCGGCCGACAGGGTCTTGCCGGTGCCGGACTCGCCCGCGAACAGGCCGAGGACGCCCCGCCCGCGCCCGCCGCCCGCGCTGAGCCGCCAGTCGCCGAGGACCCGGTCGCGGTGCCGGGCGCGCAGCGCCAGTTCCCGCAGCTGGGTGAGGGGCTTGTCGGGCAGGACCAGATCGGTCCAGTCGACGGCGGGCCGGATGCGGCGGGCGTGGCTCTCCAGACCGGACGCGGACTGGCGGCGGGCGGCGAGCCGGACGTGGGCGGCGGTGACCGGGCCGCCGTCGAAGGCGGCGAGGGCGCGGGCGGCCTCGGCGGCCCGCCGGACGCGGTCGCCGCCGAGGCGGTACGGGGCGACGGTGGCGGCCAGGTCGAAGCCGTCGGCGTCCGGGCCCAGCGCGGCCCGCCAGGCGGACGCCCCGCCGGCCCGGCGGCCCGGGGCCTCCAGCACCAGCGGGTCGTGCGGCGACCAGTGCGGGTCGTAGGGGCGCGGGTCCGTGATCAGCACGGTCACGTCGCTCGCCGCGGTCAGCGCCCGTACCAGCGGGCCGGGCTGCTCGGGCAGACCCGGCACGACGACCGCCCGGCCGCCGAGTCGCGCCTCGCGCAGCAGCTCGGGCACATGCTCCCCGGGGTCCGGGCAGTGCAGCGCGTCGAGGCCCGCGAGGCGCAGCGCGGCGGCGACGGCGGCCAGGCCGTCGCCCTCCCGCTGCTCCCGCAGGTGGACGGTGTGCGGGCCGGCCAGGAGGCGGGCGGCGAGCCGGTGCGCGAACTCCTCGGCGGCCGGGTCGGCGGGCAGCGGCTCCGGCATCGGGAGCAGACGGCCGAGCAGCGCCGCGTCCGGGGCGTCGTCACCGAGGAGGTGGCCGGTCAGCCGGTCGGGGACGCGCAGCGAACGGGTCAGGAACGGGCGCTCCGGCTCCTCGACCTCCAGCAGACCGAGGCCGAGCAGGGGTGCCGAGGGGTGCAGGCGGGCGCGGGCCGCCGCCGTGTGCGGGGGTACGGCGCACAGTTCGAGGGCGAGACCGACGGTGGCCCGGCGCCGGCTGACGTCGTCGTTGAGGTAGCCGTAGAGCGGTTCGAAGGTGCGGTCGACGTCGGGGGCGAGGGCGACGAGCAGCACGGCGACGTCCAGCTCGGTCAGGCCCGTCCGGCCGGCCAGCGACGCCAGCCGGTCGGGTGCCGGCCCGGACCGGTCCGCGCCGGGGGCGGGGCCGGCGGCGGCGTCGCCGGCGGCCGGGGGCCGCCAGGTGCGCAGCAGGTGGCGTACCGCCTCGTCGGACAGGTAGAGGCCCCGCAGCGGGTCGTCGGCGGTGGGATCTCCGGCGGCCCGCTGCTCCACCAGGGCGGTCACCCGCTCCCGCACCGCGGCGAGCCGGGCGAGCAGGGCGTGGGCGTGGGCGGGGGCGCCGGGGGACTCCCGCACAGCGCCGGGGGACCCGTCACCGTGCGGGAGGTCCACGCCCGGCCGTTCACCGTGAGGGGCGTCGGCGGAGGCGGCGGGCGGGGCGCTCACCGCGGGTCCGCGGGGCGGGCGGCCCGGGTCCCGCGGGCGGCGGCGCGGGCGGCACGGGCGGCGGCGACCTGATGGGGCCGGTGGGAGCGCCCGACGGGCTCCGCCGTGTCGTCGGCCAGGTCGCGCACCCGGACCGTGGCGCCCTCGGTGACCGGCGGCCCCGCGTCGTACTCCGGGAAGGCCGGGAAGGGCGCGGTCACCACCAGGTCCAGGGACGGCTTGAGTTCGCCGCCCAGCGCGGACCAGATCTCGGCGAGCGAACGGGACTCCGTCTGGATGCCGGCCACCGTCAGCGGCACCGACAGGCCCAGCTCCCCCAGGGAGCCCGGTAGTTCGGCGGGCGGCAGCAGCTCGCGGGGCAGCAGGGTGGCGAGGACGGCGGACAGCAGCCGGTGTTCGTCCTGCGGCGTCTTCGTCCACGCCGTCACCAGGTACGACAACCGGAACCAGCGCGGTGGCTGGCGGCGCCGCACCACGATGTCGTCCTGGTCGCGCACCGCCATCTGACCGCGCTGCCGCCGGGCCACGTCCTCCCGGATGTCGTACAGGTAGGCGTTGACCGAGGGGGCGTTGCGGCGGGCCGCCCAGTCCCGGGTCGGTGCCTCGAAGGACACGTCGATGCCCGAACCCGCCAACGCGCCGCCGCCGAGGAGGCGCTTGAGGACCTCGTCCACCTCGTGGATCACGCTCGCGCTCCCGCCCTGCCCACCGTGTGCCGTCCTGACCGGACGCCGTCCGTCCCGATCGTGCCCCGGGGCGCGACCGGCCCGCAGGCGCGCCGGGGACGGCGGCCGGGCAGGGCGGCGTGCCCCCGCGACCCCAAGGGGCCGCCCTCGATTGCCCGTTCGGTCAGATGTAGCCTTCCCGCAGGGCATAGGCCACGGCGTGCGCGCGATTGCGCAGATGGAGCCGCGTGGTGAGTCCGTGCATGACGTTCTTGACGGTGCGTTCGGAGTAGGACAACTTGCCGGCGATCTCACCGGTGTCGAGACCCTCGGCGACCAGCCGCAGGACGTCCACCTCGCGCGGCGCGAGACCCAGCGAGGGGGCGCCCGGGCGGCCCGCCGCGCCCCGGTGCAGGGTGCCCACCTGGCTGATGAGCCGTCCGATCAGATCGGCGGGCAGGTCACCGTCGCCGCGGGCGGCGGCCAGCACCGCCTGCACCAGCCGGTGGGCGGTGGCCTCGTGGCGCCAGACGATGGCACCGACCCCGCACTCGACGACGTCCAGCAGTTCGTTCTCGCGGATCGCGCCGACCACGAGCACGGCGCGCGCGCCCTCACTGCGCACGATCCGCCGCAGCCGGGTGAGCGCCTGCTCGTCCAGCGCGTCCTCGATGAGCAGGGCCACCGTGCCGGGGCCGGACTCCTCGCGCAGGTCGATCTCCGGATGCCGGCGCAACTGGCTGACCGCGCCCTCGCGGCTGATCGGGTCCGGAGCGGACACCGCCACCGGGACGCGCGTGCCGGTGACACCGGTGGTCCGGCCGGTGCCGAGAGCGGTCGAGGTGGTGGCCCGGGGTGAGTTGAGCAACCGTTTCCCCCCTGTTCACGTGCCCGCCGTTCGGCACTGGCCGATGGCGGATGAGCGTGTTCCACACTTCTGTGACTGCTGGGACCGCGCAATCGTGGAGCACCACGAGGTACACCACGAGACCACGGCCGAAGCCGCCACCGGCGTGGTCCGGAGGGGCGTTTGGGCAGGTCGGGGAGGGTTCGCGCAAGGGGGCGCGAGAGCGTGGCCGCCGGTGCGCGCCACCGTGAGCCTCGCCACAGCGGCCGTCCGGCCCACGGAAGACCCGTGCCGCGCGTGGGCCACCTCACACCACCCTCGTCGGCATTCGTACGTCTCACAGACCGGGGGAGCACCATCCACCACAGGAGGCACCCGATGACCGGACCGCTCCGTGAACGCGACGACGCCCAGGCGCTGCTGGCGGCCGAGACCGAGCGCGCCCGGGCCGGCACGGGTGGCTTCGTCCTGCTGCGCGGCGCCACCGGGACCGGACGGACCGCCCTGCTGGAGAGCGCCGTCGAGCACGCCGCGGACCGCGGACTGCGGGTGCTGCGCGCGCGCTGCTCACCCGAGGACACCTCGGTGCCCCTCGCCGCGATCCTGCAACTCCTCGGTCCGGTCCCGGACTTCACCGACCTCGCGCCGGGCGGCGACGACCGGGGCAGCGCGGCCCGGCTGTGGCGGCTGCTGCGGTCGTACGCGGACGAGGGGCCGCTGCTGGTGGCCGTCGACGACGTCCACCTGGCCGACGACCCCTCGCGGCGCTGGCTGTTGGAGGCGGCGCGGCGGCTGGACCGATTACCGGTACTGCTGGTGGTCACCGAGCGCAGCCAGTACGACATCGAGCCGCGGCCGGCCGGGCTGACCCAGGCACTGTCGCCCTCCCTCGTGCGCACCCACACCCTCGCCCCGCTGGGCGACGCGGCGGCCGCCCGGATCGTCCGGGAGGCGTTCCCGGGGGCCGGGCCGCGCTGGACCGCCCAGTGCGTGCGGGCCGGTGCCGGCAGTCCGCTGCTGCTGCACGCCCTCCTGGACGACCTGGGCGGCGTCCCGTACCCGCACGGCGGTGCCGCCGACGCGGTGCCGCCGCTGCCCGCCACCTGCGCCGAGCTGTATCCCGGGAGCTACCCGGCCGCCGTCTCCTGGTGGCTGAACAGCGCCGGCCCCGAGACGGCCGACGTGGCCCGCTGCCTGGCCGCACTGGAACAGGCCTGGCCCACGGGCCCGGACCCCGATCCGACGGGGCCGGCGACCGGGGCGACGGACCACCCGACGGCCACCCCGGACCCGGTCGGTCCGCCCGTCGGTGGGGGTGCCGAGGGCCGTACGGGTCCGTCCGCAGGGGCGGGCGCCGGTGCCGGCAACGACGCGGTCGCCGGGTCGAGTTCCGGTGTTGGGGACGGTGTGTTCGTCGGGGCGGGTTCCGGTGGCGAGGACGGTGTGTTCGTCGGGGCGGATGCGGCTGGTCAGGGCGGGCTGTTCGCCGGGGGCGGCATCCTGGGCGGGCGGTCCGGGCCGCCCGCCGACGCGGACGCCGGTGGCCGCGACCGGGCGTCAGGCGGGGCGGTCGCCTGCGGCCCGGGTGGCCCGGATGGTCCGTCCGCCGGTGTGGACCCCGGTGACCCCGGTGACCCCGTCGACCTGCTCGCCGAGGCGGCCGGGGCCGACCCCGCCCGGGTCGCCGGGTGGCTCGCCGCCATGACACGGCTCGGGCTGTTGCGGCGGGACGCCTCCGGCCGCCCCCGCTACGCCCACCCGCTGCTGCGCGACGCCGTGCTCACCGGCTGGCCCCGGCCCCGACGGGAGGCCGCGCACCGGGCGGCGGCGGAGGCGTCGCTGCGCCGCGGCGGCCGGGTCGAGGCGGTCGCCCGGCACCTGCTGCGCACGCCGGCCGTCGGCCTGCCCTGGGCGCTGCGCGTGCTGCGGGACGCCGTCACGGTCGCGGTGCACGACGCCCGGCCCGCCGACGCCGTCGCCTACCTGCGCCGGGCGCTGGACGAGCCGCTCGCCGACGACCTGCGGCAGCGGCTGCTGACCGAACTGGGCTCCCTGGAGTACGCGTCGGCCGACGCCCCCGCCGCCATCGCCCGCCTCGCCGAGGCCCAGCATCTGCCGGCCGACCCCCGCAACCGGGTCCGCACGGCCGTCGCCCTCGGCACCGCCCTCGCGGCCCGCGGCGAGATCCGTACGGCCATGGACGTACTGCGCCGCACGGAGGGCCGGCTGGCCGGACACCCGGGCCTCACCCGCACCGTGCAGGCCGCCGGCGCGCTGCTGTCCGACGAGGACCTGGCGACGCGTCAGGAGGTGTACCGGTGGCTGTGCGAGACCGGGGAGCGCTCCCCGGAGGTGCTGGGCACCGCGGGCCAGGCGCTGCTGGTGCGGTACGGGGCGACCGCCGGGCTGATCTCGGCCCGGGAGGCGATGACCCGCGTACGGGCCCTGCTGGCGCAGCCCGGCGACCCGCTGGCGGAGCCGTTCCTGCTGGGGACGGCCGCCGCGGTCGCCCAGTGGGCCGACGAACTCGACGAGGCGGAACGGCTCGTCGAGCGGGGGCTCGCCGGACAGCACCCCGCGCTCCTGCACCCGATGCAGCACGCGCTGCTCAACACCCGTGCCGACATCGCCGCGGCCCGCGGCGACCACGCCCGCCTGCTCCCCGGCGGCCCGCGCACCGGCGCCGCGGCCTCCCGCACCGGCCCCACCAACCGGGACGCGCACGCCCTGATGGCGCTCGTCCACACCGGGCGGACCGAGGCGGCCGGCCGGTTCGCGGACGCCTTCGACCTGCGCCGGGCACCGGAGTCCTGGGAGCTGAACCGCTTCCTGTACGCACGGGGCGTGCAGCGGGCCGCCGCCGGGGACAGGGTGGGAGCGCTCCACGACTTCCTGGAGTGCGGGCGGCGGCAGGCGGCCCGCGACGTCGTCAGCCCCGTCGTCACGCCGTGGCGGACGGCGGTCGCCGAGTGCCGTCTGGCGCTGGGCGGCGGCCAGGAGGCGCTGGCCCTGGCGACGGAGGAACTGCGGCTGGCCCGGGTGTGGAACACCCCGCGCACGGTGGGCCGCGCCCTGCGCGTGCTGGGCACCGCGACCGGTGGGCGGCGCGGCCTGAAGCTGGCCGAGGACGCCGTACGGACCCTGCGGGACGCGCCCGTGGACACCGGCATGGAGCTGACCGAGGCGCTGCTCGCCCAGGGGCGCCAACTCCTCGCCGCCGGGGAACGCGGCCGTGCCCGGGACCGTCTGCGCGAGGCGGCGGAACTGGCCGAGCGCAAGGGCGCCGTACGGCTGCTCGCCCTGGCCGGGCAGGCCCTGCGCGACAGCGGCGCCCGGAGCCCGGCGACCGCCCAGAGCGGCTCCGGGGCGCTGACCGGCAGCGAGCGCCGGATCGCGGAGCTGGCCGCCGCCGGCCGCACCAACACCGAGATCGCCGACCTGCTGCATCTGGCCCGGCGCACCGTGGAGACCCACCTGACGAGCACCTACCGGAAGCTGCGCATACGCCGCCGCACCGAACTCCCGGCCGCCCTGGGTCCCCGTCCGCCCGGCCGCGCCTGACGCGGAACCCCGACGCACCGGCCGGACCCGTCGCCCGTCGCCCGGCGCCCGTCCTCCGCACGCGCCCGCCCGCCGGGTCACGGTCGCCGGCGGATCACGGGGTGCGCAGCAGGCGTCCGATCTCCAGTTGCTCGCGCTCCAGCGGGTCGCCGTCCTCGACGTTCCACAGGCAGTTCTGCAGCACGCGGCCGAGGGTCCAGGCGCGGGCCCGCTCCCGGTCGAGGCCCAGGACGTCGGTCAGGGCGTCGAAACGCCAGCGGGTCTCGCCGGGCTCGTAGCGGTTGTCCAGGGCCGGCAGCAGGTCGAAGGCGGGGTCGCCGGCCAGCGGCTTGGGGTCGATGGCGAGCCATGCGGCGCGCTCGGAGCCCAGGACGTTCTCGTAGTGCAGGTCCCAGTGGAGCAGCCGGTCGCCGGGCTCGTCCACGACCTCCCGTACGGCGGCCGCGCAGTCGGCGATCAGGCGCCGGTCCGCCGGGTCGGGGACGTGCTCCAGGACCCGGGGCGTCCGCTCCAGCATGCCCCGCGCGATGTCGCCGAGGTGGCGCAGGCCGGGCGGCGCGGGGGTCGCGGTGAGGTGGGCGAGCAGCCGGGCGACGACCAGGGCCGCCTCGCGGGAGTCCGCGACGTGGGCGAGCGTGCGCGTCGGGTCCAGCCGCTCCAGCAGCATGGTGCCGGTGGCCGGGTCGTGGTCCAGCAGCCGCACGGCGCCGTCGCCGTCCCACAGGCGCAGGGCGACGGGCTCGCCCTCGGTCTCCGCGTCCAGGATCTGGAGCTTGAGCGCGGCCGGGGTGCCGTCGCCGGCCACCACGGGCAGCACGAGCGCCGCCCAGCCGTGCATGGCGGACCCGTCGAGGCGCAGCCCCCAGCGGTCCAGGAAGCCGGCCGCCAGCTCGGGCAGCGCGTCGATGAAGGCGCGGCCCGCCGCACCGTTGTACTTGGCCTGCGAGGCGGCGAGCGCGTCCGGTACGTCGATCACATGGGCCGACGCTACCGGCGCCCGGCGCCCGGGTCACGCGGTTTCCGGGGCCGCGACCGGCGCCCCGGGCCCGGGAATTCGACGGAATCCGAAGCAGACAACCCGCGCTCACCAGGGCTAACGTCGGGCCATGAGCAGCCCGGGCAGCGGTGTGGTGAACGGCGGCATCTCCTACTGGTACGCGGACGACGGACTGCCGGCGACGGTCCGGGAACCGCTCGCCGGTGACACGTCGGCGGACGTGGTGATCGTCGGCGGTGGATACACGGGCCTGTGGACGGCCTACTACCTCAAGAAGGCCGCGCCCTTCCTGCGGATCACCGTCCTGGAGCAGAGGTTCTGCGGCTACGGGGCCTCCGGCCGCAACGGCGGCTGGCTCTACAACGGCGTGGCGGGCCGCGACCGGTACGCGAGCCTCCACGGCCACGAGGCGGCCGTGCGCCTCCAGCGGGCGATGAACGACACCGTCGACGAGGTGATCCGCGTCGCCGCGGCCGAGGACATCGACGCCGACATCCACCGGGGCGGCGTGCTCGAAGTGGCGTGCACGCCGGCGCAGGCGGCCCGGCTGAAGGCGTTCCACGAGGCGGAGCTGGCCTTCGGCGAGAAGGACCGGGAACTGTACGGGGCGCGGGAGACGGCCGAGCGGATCAGGGTGGCCGGCGCGGTCGGCTCCACCTGGACGCCGCACGGCGCCCGCCTGCACCCGGTGAAGCTGGTCAAGGGCCTGGCGGCGGCCGTCGAACGCCTCGGCGTGCGCGTCCACGAGTCGACGCCGGTCACGGAGATCGGCCCCCGCCGCGCGGTCACCCCGTACGGCACCGTCCGCGCGTCCCACGTCCTGCGCTGCACCGAGGGATTCACCGCCTCCCTCAAGGGCCAGCGGCGCACCTGGCTGCCCATGAACTCCTCGATGATCGCCACCGAGCCGCTCACCGACGAGCAGTGGGAGTCGGTCGGCTGGGCGGGCCGCGAGACCCTCGGCGACATGGCACACGCCTACATGTACGCCCAGCGCACCGCGGACGGCCGGATCGCGCTGGGCGGACGCGGGGTGCCGTACCGCTTCGGCTCCCGCACCGACAACGACGGCACCACGCAGCCGGCGACCGTCGAGGCGCTGCGCGAGATCCTGGTCCGCTTCTTCCCCGCCCTCGCCGGACTGCGGATCGAGCACGCCTGGTCGGGCGTCCTGGGCGTGCCCCGCGACTGGTGCGCCACCGTCACCCTGGACCGCTCGACGGGCCTCGGCTGGGCGGGCGGCTACGTCGGCTCCGGCGTCGCCACCGCCAACCTCGCCGCCCGCACCCTGTGCGACCTGGTCCTGCACGACTCGGGCCAGGGCGGACGCACCGACCTCACCGACCTGCCCTGGGTCAACCACCGGGTGCGCCGCTGGGAGCCGGAGCCGCTGCGCTGGCTCGGGGTGCGGGGCATGTACGCCGTCTACCGCGAGGCCGACCGGCGCGAGCAGGCGACGCACCGCGCCGACTCCTCCCGGCTGGCGCGGATCGCGGACCGGGTGGCCGGCCGGGGCTGACACACGCCGACCACGCCGCGCACCCGCGGCGGAACGTCGCGGGGCCCCGCGGAGAGCCGCGGGGCCCCGCCCCCTAGGCCACCGGTTCCGGCACCGGCCGGTCGGCCGGGGTGCCGTGCTTCGGGGCCTTCGCCGTCACCATCAGGCCCGCGACCAGGCCCGCCAGCAGCATGATGCCGGCGGCCAGCCAGATGGCGACCGTGTAGCCGTGGACGATCCCCTCCCGGACGACCTGTTCCCTGCGGGTCGGGTCGGTGAGGTGGGAGGTGATCCAGGAGGCGCTGGTGCTGGTCGCGACGGTGTTGAGCAGCGCCGTGCCGATGGAGCCGCCCACCTGCTGCGAGGTGTTGACCGTCGCCGAGGTCACGCCGGAGTCCTGCGGGGCGACCCCGGCGGTCGCGGTGGAGAAGACCGGCATGAAGGTCAGTCCCATGCCCAGGCCCATCAGGATCAGCGCCGGCAGGATCTCCGAGGCGTACGCGGAGTCCACGGTCATCTGCGTGAGGATCACCATGCCGCCGGAGGCGAGCAGCATGCCGGGCACCATCAGCATCCGCGGGCCCACGTGGCGCAGCAGCCGGGCCGAGATCTGGGTGGAGCCGATGACGATCGCGGCGGTCATCGGCAGGAACGCCAGCCCCGTCTTCACCGGGGAGTAGCCCAGGATGACCTGGAGGTAGTAGGTCATGAACAGGAACAGCCCGAACATGCCGATGACGGCCAGCATCATGGTCAGGAAGCACCCGGCGCGGTTGCGGTCGCGGATGATGTGCAGCGGCAGCAGCGGGCTCGGGGCGCGGGTCTGCCACCACACGAAGACCGCGAGCAGGACGACGCCCGCGGCGAACAGCGCCAGCACCAGCGGATCGGTCCAGCCGCGCGGCTGCGCCTCGCTGAACCCGTAGACCAGGGCGACCAGGCCGCCGCAGCCCAGCACCACGCCGGGCACGTCCAGGCGGGCGCCGGTGTGGCCCGGGCGGTCGTGCAGCAGCGCGAAGGCGCCGATCACCGCGATCACGGCGATGGGGATGTTGACGTACAGGCACCAGCGCCAGTTCAGGTACTCGGTGAGCACGCCGCCGACGATGAAGCCGACCGCGGCACCGCTGCCGGCCAGCGCGCCGTAGATGCCGAACGCCTTCCCGCGTTCCCTCGGGTCGGTGAAGGTCGTCGTCAGCAGGGACAGCGCGGACGGGGCGAGGACCGCGGCGAAGACACCCTGGAGGGCTCGGGCGCCGAACAGCATCGCCGGTGTGGTGGCGGCGCCGCCGAACGCGGAGGCGGCGGCGAAGCCGATCAGCCCGATGACGAAGGTGCGTTTGCGGCCCACGAGGTCCGCGACGCGCCCGCCGAGCAGCAGCAGCCCGCCGAAGGCGAGGGTGTAGGCGGTGATCACCCACTGGCGGTTGCCGTCGGACATGCCCAGGTCGCGCTGGGCCGAGGGCAGCGCGATGTTCACGATGGTCGCGTCCAGGACGACCATCAGCTGGGCCAGGGCGATGACCACCAGCCCCCACCAGCGGCGGGGATCGGCCTGGCCGGGTGCGGCCGACTCGCCTGTCCGGGTGGCACTCATCTGGCCAGAAGACCACGGATCGGGACGGACCGCATCATTTCGTCGGGTGGGTGCGGCCGGTGCCGGTCACGGTTCCAGGACCACCTTCCCGGTCGTCCGCCGCGTCTCCAGCGCGCGGTGCGCCGCGGCGGCGCGGGCGAGCGGGAAGCGCTGCACGGCCGGGGTGAGGCGGCCCGCTGCGGCCTCGGCGAGGGCGCGCAGTTCGAGGGTGCGCAGGGGGTTCTCGCCACCGGCCCGCTCCATCATCACGGGGCCCAGCACCTGCTGGGAGACGCCGTCGACGAGGTACGGGGCACCGTCGCGCAGACCCTCGCCCGACCAGCCGAAGACCAGGTGCCGACCGCCGGGCGCGAGCAGGGCGACGGCCTCGCGGGCGACGTCACCGCCGACGCCGTCGAAGACGACGGTGGCGGTGTCACCGCCCAGGTGGCCGCGGACCTCGGCCGGCCACCGCGGGTCCGTGTAGTCGACGGCGAGATCGGCGCCGTTCGCGGCGACCCGGGCGACCTTCTCCGGGCCGCCGGCGAGGCCGATCACCGTGGCGCCGGCGTGCTTCGCGTACTGCACGAGCAGCGTGCCGATGCCGCCGGCCGCGGCCGGGACCACGGCCACGGAGCCGGGGCCGAGGTCGGCGAACTGCAGGATGCCCATGGCCGTGCGCCCGGTGCCGATCATGGCGACGGCCTCGGCGAAGCCCAGGTCGGCCGGGATCTCGTGCACGCGGGCGGCGTCGGCGACGGCGCGTTCGGCGTAGCCGCCCGGGGCGAAGCCGAGGTGGACGACGACCCTCCGGCCCAGCCACCGCGCGGGCGTGCCCTCCCCGAGGCCGTCGACGACGCCGGCGACCTCGCGGCCGGGGATCGTGGGCAGTGCGGGCAGCTCGGGCGAGGGTCCCCGGAAGCCCTCGCGCAGCGCGGTGTCCAGGAGGTGGACGCCCGCCGCCCGGACGGCGATCGAGACCTGGCCGGGGCCCGGCCGCGGGTCGTTGACCTCGTCCAGGGTGAGGTTCTCGGCCGGGCCGAAGGTGTGCAGACGGATGGCGCGCATGGATACCCCGCATGTCGGACGGGCCCGGGGCCCGGTGGGCCGGATCGGACGGAAAGGACCTGCGCGCCCCACTCAACGACCTCAAGCCTGCTCGAGGTCAAGCTCGCGCCTGCCGAGGGCCAGCGACACCGCCGTCAGCGCGCTGTTGAACGACACCTCCGACAGCAGCCCCGGCGCGGCGACCTGGTCACCGGCGAGGTAGACCCCGTCACCGCGGTCGACCGACGGCCGGTCCCGCCAGGTGGTGCCCGGCAGGTCGACGGCACCGGTACGGCCGTTCGCGACCGCTTCCCGGCGCCAGGTCGTCCGGTCGCGCCAGCCCGGGAAACCGAGGTCGAGCAACTCCTCGGCACGGGCCGTGCCGTCGGCCTTCGACTCGTCGGGCGCGAGGGGGATCTGCCCCTGGATCAGCTGCTCGCCCGCGGGCGCCAGGGTGCGGTCCTGCGCCGTGAACCGCTCGATCCAGCCCGGCGCGTCCAGGTCGGAGACCGCGAAGGCGTCACCGCGCCGGGTCCGCACGGCGAGGTCGACCAGTGCGGTGCGCCCGCTCGGCCAGGTCAGCGAGGCGTCCCCCAGGAGACTGCGGGCGGCGTCCAGGGAGGTGGCCACGACCACCGGGGTGTCGGTCGGAACGGTGTCCACGCGGGACAGGGTCTCCACCCGGACCCCGAGATTCCACGCCAGGGCGGCCATCCGGTCGATCACCCCGGACCAGCCGCCGCGCGGGTAGTGCGCCTCCGGCGGCAGCTTGGCGGCCCGGCGCAGCCGCTCCTGCACGAAGGCGGCGGAGAGCGAACCGGGGTCGTGGTGGAAGAGGGCGACCGCGCTGTAGTGGGCGGCGGCCCGCGCGCCCTCGTCGCCGGCGATCCCGGTCGCCCAGGTCAGGAAGTCGGTGTCCACGGGCGCCCGCCCCGCGCCGCGGCGCAGCAGCTTGAGCATGGCGAAGGGCGGGGTGCGGCGCAGTACGCCCTTGTGGCGCAGCCGCAGCCGGGCCCCCTCCAGCGGCGGGATCGGCGCGAGCGGCCCGATCAGGTCGCGCTGCCTGAGCCACGCCCAGTGCGGGCCGCCGTTGTAGAGGGCGTGCGGGCCTTCGTTGGTCCGGTAGGGGCCGTCGGCCGTGCGGGCCCGTCCGCCGAGTGTGTGGTGGGCCTCGTGGACGGTGACCCTGGCGCCCGCCTCGGCGGCGGTGATGGCCGCGGTGAGTCCGGCGAAGCCGCCGCCGATGACGGTGATGCGATGCATGGCTGTGGTTCTCCCTCGGGTCGGGGTCGCCTTGCGTGGTGCCTGTCTGCGAGTACGACGTAGCCGGGCGCGCGGAATGTGACATGCGGCCCGAGCGGGGCGTCGGCGCGGGTCGGGGGATTGTCAGTGGCGGGGTGCAGCATGGGGGCATGGCGAGGAGCGCGACGAGCGGCGGCAGGGGTGCGGGGCGGGGCCCGGCGGCGGTGCGGGCGGCGCGCCGCCCCGAGGTGCGGCTGCCGCCGCTGGAGCCGTGGGACGGCGGGGAGCTGGAGCCCGACGGGGACTACGACGGGCTGGAGTTCCGGGACGCGGACTTCGCCGGCCAGGACGGCGCGGGCGCCCGCTTCATGGACTGCGCGCTGACGGGCTGCGCGCTGGACGAGGTGTCGATGCCCCGGGCCCGGCTGCTCGACTCCGTCCTCACCGGCGTCCGGGGCGTCGGCACGGACCTCGCCGAGGCGACCCTGCGCGACGTGGAGCTGCACGACGCCCGCCTGGGCGGCACCCAGCTGCACGGCGCCGTGCTGGAGCGGGTCCTGATCAGGGGCGGCAAGATCGATTACCTGAATCTGCGCCGGTCCCGGCTGAAGGACGTCGTCTTCGAGGGCTGTGTCCTCGTCGAGCCGGATTTCGGCGGCGCCCGCCTGGAGCGGGTCGCCTTCGTGGGCTGCGCCCTGAAGGAGGCGGACTTCAGCGCGGCGACCCTCACCGACGTCGACCTGCGCGGCGCCGCCCCCCTGGAGCTGGCCCGGGGCGTGGACCGGCTCTCCGGGGCGGTGGTCAGCCCGGCCCAGCTGCTGGACCTGGCCCCCGTGCTGGCCGCGCAGCTGGGGATGCGGGTGCTGGCGGAGGAGTAGTCCGGCTCCGGCCGGGCCCGGTCCGGTCGCTCACGCGAGGCGCGGGAAGCGGGCCTGGAGGGTCCAGATCGCCGGGTTGTCCGCCAGTTCCTCGTGCATGTCGGTGAGGTCGGCGATCAGGTCGTGCAGGAAGTCCCGCGCCTCCCGGCGCAGTTCGGCGTGGGAGAAGGAGAGCGGGGGCTCGCTCGCCGGCAGCCACTCCGCCTCGATGTCGACCCAGCCGAAGCGGCGCTCGAAGAGCAGGCGGTCGCTGGACTCGGTGAAGTCCAGCTCCGCCCGCTGCGGCCGGGAGGCCCGGGAGCCCGCCGGGTCCCGGTCGACGCGCTCCACGATGTCGCAGAGAGCCCAGGCGAAGTCGAGCACCGGCACCCATCCCCAGGCTGTGGACAGTTCCCGGTCCGCCTCGGTGTCGGCGAGGTACACGTCCCCGCAGAACAGGTCGTGTCGCAGGGCACGGACGTCCGCGTGCCGGTAGTCCGTCTGCGGCGGGTCCGGGAAGCGGGTGGAGAGGGCGTAGCCGATGTCGAGCACGCAGGTGATGGTGTCATGCGGCGCGCCCGGCGCGCCGTCGCGGGCCGCCCGCGCGGTGGGGCGGCGCGGGCTCACGGGCTGTCGGGCCGGCCGTCCCCGTACAGCCAGTCGTCCCAGATCCCGGTGAAGTCCTCGTCGGGCGCCGACTTCTCCACGTAGGCGGTGAAGTCCTCGGTGTCGGCGTTGCCGTGGCGGTGCGCGGCGGCCCAGCCCCGCAGCAGATCCCGGAACGCCTCGTCACCGACCGTCCGGCGGATCTGGTGCAGGACCATCGCGCCGCGCTGGTAGACGGGGCTCGCCGAGATGTGTTCCGCGTCGGGCGGCTCCGCGGGCGGGAACGCCCAGATCGAGTCGTTCGCGTCCTCGTCGTCGTAGTAGGTGCCGTCGTAGAGCGCGTCGAAGGTCTCCTGGGCGGTGTCGCCGCCCTGGTCCTCCTCCCACAGCCACTCGGCGTAGGTGGCGAAGCCCTCGTTGAGCCACATGTCCCGCCAGGTCTTCGGACTGACGGAGTTCCCGTACCACTGGTGCGCCAGTTCGTGCACCAGCAGGACGGTGTCGGGGGCGCCGGGGAAGTAGGGCCTGTTCTGCGTCTCCAGGGCGTACCCGGCGTCCTCCACCCGGTCGACGATCGCACCGGTGGAGGAGAAGGGATACGGGCCGAAGTTCTCCCCGGCCCACTCCATGACCTCGGGAATCCGCCCCAGCACCTCGCGGCTCGCCTCGGCCTGCCGCGGGTCGACGGCCGTGTACACCGGCAGTCCGTCGTCGGTGGTGGAGCGTGCGGTCTCCCACTCTCCGACGGCGACCGTCACGACGTGGCTCGCCATCGGCTCGGCGACGTGCCAGGTGGAGGTCGTACGGCCGTCGCGGGTCGACTCGCCCGTCAGCTCGCCGTTGGAGACGGCCCCGAGCCCTTCGGGCACGGTCACCTTCAGGTCGTAGGTCGCCTTGTCGGAGGGGTGGTGGCTGCCGGGGAACCAGGCCATCGAGCCCGTCGGCTGCCCCAGCCCGACCGCGCCGTCGGCGGTGGGCAGCCAGCCCTCCTCCGAGTCGTCGGGGTCGGTGATCGTCACCGGGTCGCCGGAGTAGCGGACCGTCACCCGGAAGGTCTCCCCGTCGTGCAGCTCGTCGGCCGGGCGGACGGTCAGCTCCTGGCCGGCCCGGTTGAAGCGGGCCTCTCTGCCCTCGACGGTGACCTGCTCGACGTCCAGGCCCTCGAGGTCCAGATGGAAGGCGGACAGGTCCTGGCTCGCACGGGCGGTGATCGTCGCCGTTCCGCTCAGGTGCTCCTCGTCGGGGTCGTAGGCCAGCGACAGGTCGTAGTGGCCGATGTCGTAGCCGCCGTTGCCCGCCTTGGGGAAGTACGGATCGCGCACGCCCGCGGCGCCGGGGGTGCCGTCGACCGCGCCGCCGCCACTGCACGCCGTGAGGGCGAGGGCGGTGGCGGCGGCCAGGAGCAGACGGGTGGTGCGCACGTCGTGATCCTATGAGGCGTTTCACGTGAAACGCCCGTTGGGACCGGCCGCGGGGGCCGCGAGCGGGCTCGGGGCCCCGGCACGGCCCTAGTTCAGCGCCTCGGCGCCCGCCTGCGCGAACTTCTCGTCCAGGGTGCCGGACGGCGCCCCCGCCACACCGATGCCGGCGATCGGCGCCTTGCCCGACGTGACCGGGACACCGCCGCCCAGGAACAGGGTGCCGGGGATGTCCTTCAGGTTCGGGGCGTCCTTCAGACGGCCCGCCAGCTCCGTCGTGGTGGCGTTCCAGGAGACTGCGGTGAACGCCTTCTTCACGGCCGACTCGTAGGACTGCGGGCCGGCGCCGTCACCGCGCATGGTGAGGATCGTGTTGCCGTTGCGGTCGACGACCGCGACCGTGATCCGCTGGCCTTCCTTCTTGGCGGCCTTCAGCGCCGCCTGCGCGGCCTCGGTCGCGGCGTCGATCGTCAGATGCGTGGAGGTGGTGGTGTCCCGCTTGCCGGCCTCGGCGGCGGCGGGAGCGGCGGCGACCGCGGCGTCCGGGGCGGAGGCGTTCGCGGCCACCGTGCCGAAGGTGCCCGCGGCGACCGCGGCGAGCACGGCGCCGCCGGTGGCGATACGGGCGCGGCGGGAGAGGGTCTTCTTCATGGGTGTCTGCTCCTCGGGTGGGGGCGGGCTTCCGTCTGCTCTCCACCCTCCGCCCGGCACCGGGGGTGCGCGGTCGCCGTTCCGGCTGCTCGTCGGCGATGGTTCGGGCGACGGCGGGGTCGTCCGATCGGCTGACCCGCCGACCCTCCCGAAGGGTCATCATGGAGGTGTTCGCGCAGCTCAGCGTCGCCTTGCGGCACCTTGGAGGAGAGCGCGGGCGGAAGCGACGGCGCGTCAGGAGGCGGGCACCGGATGACCAAGCCGTACGACGCGGACAGCCGATGGCTCGGCGCCGTGATGCACGCGGCGTTCTTCCTCCTGCTCGGCGGCGCCCTCGCCCGCTTCCTGCTGCGTCACCCCGGCGAGCCCCGCACCCCGTGGATCCTCGCCCTGTCCCTCGTCCTCGCCCTGCTGCACCTGCTCGGTCCCGTCCTCAGCGGCCCCGGGCCGTCCGACCCCGGTGCCCGGCCCGCCCGGCGGCGCCTGGCCTGGCTGGGGCTCGTGGTCGCGGTGTGGATGGTGCTGGTCGTGCTCGCGCCCAGCTTCGCCTGGTGCGCGGTCCCCCTCTTCTACACCGGCCTGCGCACCCTGCCGGCCAGGGCGGCGCTCGTGCTGGTGACCGTCCTGACGCTGTTCGTCGTCGCCGCGCAGCTGCGGCTCGCCGGGGGCTTCGACCCGAACCTGCTGCTCGCGCCGCCCGCCGTCGCCGCGATCGCCGCCGCCGTGTTCCTGCACACCGAGCGGCAGGCCGCCCGGCAGCGCGCCCTGATCGACGATCTGATCCGCACCCGCCGGGAACTCGCCGCCTCCGAGCGCCGCGAGGGCACCCTCGCCGAACGGCAGCGGCTGTCCATGGAGATCCACGACACCCTCGCCCAGGGGCTGTCCAGCCAGCGGATGCTGCTCCAGGCCGCCGAGCGGGTCTGGGAGAGCGACCCGGACAAGGCCCGCACCCACGTCCGGGGCGCCGCCTCCGTCGCCGAGCACAATCTCACCGAGGCCCGCCGCTTCGTCCACGACCTCGCCCCCGCCGACCTCGCCCGCGGCGGCGGCCTGGACGCGGCGCTGCGCGCCCTGGCCGCGCGGGAGTCCGGCGACCACCTCACCGTGCGCGTCCACGTCGAGGACGGCGGCCGGGCCCCGCTGCTGCCCGACCGGGTCCAGTCCGCCCTGCTGCGCATCGCCCAGGGCGCCCTGGCCAACGTCCGGGAACACGCGGGCGCCGCCACCGCGGCCCTGACCCTCACCGTCCTCGACGACCAGGCCGTCCTGGACGTCACCGACGACGGGCACGGTTTCGACCCGGCGGCGCTCCCCGACGCCGGTTCCGGGGTGCGCGGCCACGGACTGCCCGCGATGCGCGCGCGGCTGCGCCAGCTGGGCGGCACCCTGACCGTCGAGTCGACGCCGGGCGAGGGCACCGTGCTGTCCGCCGCCGTCCCCCTGGAAGCGCCCGGCACCGACCGGCCCGACCGGCGGAAGGCACCCCGATGACGCTTCGGCCGTCCGGCAGGAGGCACCCCGATGAGCGCTTCGGCCGTCCGGCGGCAGGCACTCCGATGACCGTTTCCGCCGACCCGCAGGAGGCACCCCGATGACCCACCCGGCAGACGGCGCGAGCGCCCCCGTCCGCATCCTGGTCTGCGACGACCACGTCGTCGTACGGGCCGGGCTGCTGGCCCTGCTCGACAGTGCTCCCGGCATCGAGGTGGCCGGTGAGGCGGGCACCGGCGAGGAGGCGCTGGCGCTCGCGGCGAGGCTGGCCCCGGACGTGGTGCTGATGGACCTTCAGCTCGGCGCGGGCATCGACGGCGTGGAGGCCACCCGCCGCCTCACCGCCGCCCCGGCCCCGGGCTCCGGCCGCGTCCCGCACGTCCTGGTGCTGACCACGTACGACACCGACGCCGACATCACCCGCGCCATCGAGGCCGGAGCGACCGGGTACCTGCTGAAGGCCGAACGCCCCGAGGAGCTGTTCGCCGCCATCCACGCCGCCGCCCAGGGCCGCACCACGCTGTCCGGGCCGGTCGCCGGCCGGGTCATGGCCAACATGCGCAGCCCGCGCCCCACCCTCACCGACCGCGAACGCGACATCCTGGCCCAGCTCGCCACCGGCCTCGGCAACCGGGAGATCGCGCGCGCCCTGTTCATCAGCGAGGCGACGGTGAAGACACACCTGCGCCGCATCTACGACAAGCTGGGCGTCGACACCCGCGCGGGCGCGGTCGCGGTGGCGAAGGAACAGCGCCTGCTGCCCTGAGAACCCCGCGGCGGCGGCACCCGCGCCTCCAGGGCACGGGAACTCCCCGAGCCACCCGGCCGCGCGGACTCCCGAGCCCCCCCGCGGGGGAGCTCCCGAGCCCGCCCGGCCGCGGAAACGCCGAAGGCCCCCCGGCCGGACGTCCGGGGAGCCTTCGTACGGAGAACGCGCGGGCGAACGTCAGACGTTCACGCCGAAGTCCTGGGCGATGCCCACGAGGCCCGAGGCGTAGCCCTGGCCGACGGCGCGGAACTTCCACTCGGCGCCGTTGCGGTACAGCTCGCCGAAGACCATGGCGGTCTCGGTGGCGGCGTCCTCGGACAGGTCGTAGCGGGCGATCTCGGCGCCGCCGGCCTGGTTGACGATGCGGATGTAGGCGTTGCGCACCTGGCCGAAGTTCTGCGAGCGGTTCTCGGCGTCGTAGATCGAGACCGGGAAGACGATCTTGTCGATGTCGGCCGGGAGGGCGGCGAGGTTGACGTTGATCGCCTCGTCGTCGCCGGCGCCCTCGCCGGTGCGGTTGTCACCGGTGTGGACGATGGTGTTGTCCGGCGTCTGCTTGTTGTTGAAGAAGACGAAGTGGGCGTCGGAGTAGACCTTGCCCTGCGTGTTCACCGCGATCGCCGAGGCGTCGAGGTCGAAGTCGGTGCCGGTCGTGGTACGGACGTCCCAGCCGAGGCCCACGGTGACTTCGGTCAGGCCCGGAGCCTCCTTGGTGAGCGAGACGTTGCCACCCTTGGACAGGCTTACAGCCATTGTTGGGAGTCCCTTCCCTCGTTTACGTACGGCAAGAAAGTACAGCTACCCCCATGAACGACGAGAGGGGTCCGCAAGGTTCCAGCTCGCTTTACTTTCTTTACCGAGAGCGGAACCACGATATTGGGGTGACGTGGACCGTGCGGGGACGGGAACATGGACGGCATGTCCGGTCCCCATGTCATCCGCGGTTCCGTCTCCCTGCCCGAGGCGGAGCTGGTCTGGCGTTTCTCGCGCTCCTCGGGGCCGGGCGGGCAGCACGTCAACACCACCGACACGGCCGTGGAGCTGCGTTTCGACCTGGCCCGGACCGAGGCCCTGCCCGAGGTCTGGAAGCGGCGGGCGCTGGAGCGGCTGGCCGGCCGGCTGACCGACGGGATCGTGACCGTCCGCGCCTCCGAGCACCGCTCCCAGTGGCGCAACCGCGAGACCGCCGCCGTGCGCCTGGCGGCCCTGCTCGCCGAGGCCACCGCGCCCCCGCCCAAGCCCCGCAGACCCACCCGCATACCGCGCGGCATCAACGAACGCCGGCTGCGGGAGAAGAAGCAGCGCGCGGAGACCAAGCGGGGCCGCTCCCCGAGGAACTGGGACTAGGTCCCGGACCGGCCCAGCTCCAGCACGCCCACCGTCTGTCCCCCGCTCGTCTCCCCGTCGGTCCCGAAGCCCAGCCCCCGGTAGAAGCCCTCGGGGCCGTCCGGGCCCGGGTGCCAGGTCACGTAGCACCGCTCGCCGCCGCGGCGCCCGATCTCCGCGGCCACCGACTGCACGGCGAAGCGCCCGTACCCCCGGCCCTGCTCCTCCGCGGCGATGTTCAGGCGCCACAGTCCCGAGCGGCGCACGCTGCCGTCCCCGTACCAGTCGATGTCGAAGAAGGCCATGAGGAAGCCGACGGGACGGTCCCCGTCGAGGATCAGGCGGGGCCACGCGACGCCGGGGTGGAGATACGCCTCGGCGAGGGAGGTCGTCACCGGTTCGACGGCGTGCTCCTGGTCGGGGCGGACCCGAATGCCGGTGGCGGCCTCGAAATTGGCGGGGGTGATCTCTTCGAGGCGGAGTCCGGTGCGGGTCGTCATGCGCGCACCCTAAGCGGGCCGCGCGCGACCGGGCGAGCCGATTTGCGCTCAGCCCAACTGCCGGTAACGCCCCCGGAAGTAGGCCAGCGGCCCGCCGTCCGCGCTCGGCAGCGAGGCGGTCAGGACGCGGCCGATCACCAGGGTGTGGTCCCCGGCGGTGACGCGCTGCTCGGTGCGGCACTCCAGGGTGGCCAGCGCCCCGCCCACCAGGGGGGCGCCGGTGGCCTCGCCCCGCCGGTAGGGGATGTCGGCGAAGAGGAGCCGGTCGCTGACGCGGCCCTTCATGGCGAAGCGGCCCGCGATGTGCCGCTGGCTGCCGGACAGGACGGAGACCGCCCACAGGGGCTGCTCGTCCAGCAGGTCGTCCATGCGGGAGCCCGTGCGCAGGCTGACCAGGACCAGCGGCGGGTCCAGGGACACCGACATGAAGGCGGTCGCCGTCATCCCGACGTCCTCGCCGCTCGGCGCCAGCGGGTCGTCCGGGTCCAGCGGCGGCTCCTGCGCGGTGACCAGGACCACGCCCGAGGCCAGCCGGGACATGGCGGCGCGGAACTCCTCGTTGCTCACCCCCTCAGCATGCCCGGCGAGGGGCGACGGGAACGGGAGCGCGGGGGACGCGGGAGACGTGAGGGAAGGAGTGTTCGGCACACCTTCACGCTAATCGCCGGGTCCGGGGCGCGGCATCGGGCCCCGGCCCGAGGCGGGACCTAGGACCACAGAAGGAGCCGACGCGGCACCCGCACACGTCCGAAGCATTTGCGTTCAGAAAACGCACGGGTGAAACGCGGAAACACCACGCAATTGTTCATCTTCGCCTGTGACTTGAGTCACAAGGAGCGGTAATTGTTGACCCTGTGTACCGAGTGGGCAGCGCGCTGTGATTCAGTGGCGGGGAACTGGAAGGGCACCATCAGTAAAGGCGCCAAGGCAACCCTTGATTCGCTGCGAGGTCTCGGGGGGAGGGCGAGCATGGAGACCGAGTCGGAGCCCTACGTCCGTCTTGCGTCCCTGCGGCAGCTGCACCAGGTCATGGCCGACATGAACAAGGCCCGCAGCCTGGCCGACACCCTGCAGGCCGTCGCCGACGGCGTCGTCCAGGCCCTCGGGTACGAGCTGGCGTGCGTCAACCTGGTCCGTCCCGACGGCGATCTCGTCGTCGCCGCCTTCTCCGGGAACCAGGCCGCCGAGGCCCTCATCACCGGCCGGGCGGGCTCCCGCGAGTCCTGGGACCGCCGGCTGAACATGGGCGAGCAGTGGGGTGACCTGATCTTCATACCCCACACCGAGGGCTGGGTCCTCGACGACGACGACGTCCCGCAGTGGTACACCGACGGGCCCGCGCCCCGCTTCGAGGACGAGTGGCATCCCTCGGACCGGCTCTTCGCCCCGATGTACGCGCCCGGTCCGCAGGGCGGCGGCAACAGCGGCGAGCTGATCGGCGTCCTGTCCGTGGACCGCCCGCGCAACGGCCGCCGTCCCGGCGCCTGGGGCCGCGAGGCTTTGCAGATGTACGCGTTCCAGGCCGCCATCGCGATCAGCAACGCCCGGCTCCGCTCCAACATGCAGCGCGCCCTGGTCCGCCTGGAGCGCGACCAGCAGGCGCTCAGGGCCAGCGAGGAGAGCTTCCGCCAGGCCTTCGAGTACGCCCCCTCCGGCATGGCCATCGCCGAGATGGGCGGCGACCAGCACGGCCGCATCCTGCGCACCAACGACGCCCTGTGCCGCCTGCTGGGCCGCCCCGCCTCCGCGATGCGCCGCTACGCCTTCTCCGATCTCGTCCACCCCGAGGACATCGGCACCCTGCTGCGCACCTCCGCCGAGGGCGGCCGGGCCGAGCTGCGCCTGGGCCGCCGCGACGGCACCTACGTCTGGGTCTCGCTGCGCAACTCCGTCGTCGCCGACGCCGCCGACGGGCCCCGCTTCCTGCTCACCCACGTCGAGGACATAGAGGAACGCAAGCGCCGCGAGCTCCAGCTCGCCCACCGCGCCTCCCACGACTCCCTCACCGGCCTGCCCAACAGCGCCGAGCTGCGCTCCCGGCTCGCCGCCCGGCTGTGCAGGCGCCCGCAGTCGCCGCACGCGGGCGTGGTGGACGCCATGGACGCCGCCTACGGGGACTCCGCCGTCTTCGACTCCGGCGGCCACACCTTCGACTTCGGGGCGGCGGGCGCCGAGCCGTACGGCGCCTACGACCACCATGTGCACGCCGTGGCACCCCCCGACGGCCGCGACGACGGCACCAAGGGGCTCGCGGTCCTCTTCTGCGACCTGGACGGCTTCAAGTCGATCAACGACCGGTTCGGGCACAACGCCGGTGACGCCGTCCTCATCGAGGTCGCCCGCCGGCTCAGCGGCGGTGTGCGCGACGGCGACACCGTGGCCCGGCTCGGCGGCGACGAGTTCGTGATCCTCGCCAACGGGCTCGGCCGGGCCGACGCCCAGGACCTCGCCGTGCGCCTGCGCAACGAGATCATCCAGCCGATCCGGGCCGAGGGACGGGCCGTCCGGGTGGGCGCCAGCTTCGGCATCGGATGGGCCCACTGCGGCATGACGGCGGACGAAGTCCTGAAGTCCGCTGACGAACGGATGTACGTCGAGAAACGATCTCGTCCCAAACAGCACCGACGGGCCGGATGATCACCAGGTCAGAGCGCTGATGCGGTCTGAGTCACCCTTTCGGGTCAGTGCGAGCGGGTAGGCTCGCCCTCTCACGACCCG
Organism: Streptomyces sp. SudanB5_2050; assembly: GCF_964272335.1. NCBI lineage: Bacteria > Bacillati > Actinomycetota > Actinomycetes > Kitasatosporales > Streptomycetaceae > Streptomyces > Streptomyces sp. SudanB5_2050. Next base: position 3,596,334 of record NZ_OZ186760.1, on the reverse strand, counting down.
TACCGCACACGCAACGCATCTGGTTAGGAGACCAAGGGATGACGCCCGGCAACAACGGCGCGAGCACGCCCGAGGACGACGACCCCTTCGGCTACCTCTACGCCGACGGGCAGGCCAACGGGGCCCAGCCGCCGTCCGGTGGCTACGGCTACCCGAACTCGGTCAACCGGGTGCGTCCCGTCGGCACACGGCAGTACGGCGGCCCGGCGCAGGGCCAGGCCGCCCCGCCGCAGCAGGGCGTCTACGGCCAGCCGCAGGGGACGTACGGGCAGCCGAACGCGCACTACGCGGCGCCGGAGACCTTCCCCGGCGGTGGCGGCCCCGGGGCCCCGCAGCAGCCGTCGGGACGCGGCGGGGGCGGCGGACGCCGCGGCCCCAACACCAAGGGCCTGCTGATCGGCGCGGTCGCGGTGGTCGCCGCGGTCGTCGTCGGTATCGCCGTGGCCATGACGAGCAGCAGCTCGGAGGACGACAAGGGCGGCAACGAGGCGGGCGGCGACCCCGCGCCCACCCAGTCCCAGAGCGCCGACCCGAGCCCGTCGGCGAGCGGGAGCGCCGAGGAGGAGGTGGAGCTTCCCTCCATCGAGGCGAAGGCGATGCGGCTGGGCGGCTCGGCCTCCCTCGCCTCCGAGGTGAAGGGCGCCGAGTCGGACGGCGGCGTCTACGTGGCCAACCTCAACCAGCCGGGCGCCTCGGTCACCTGGACCGTGGACGGCATCCCCGAGGACGGGCTCTACACCCTCTTCACCACCTACAGCGCCGCCGGCGAGGACCAGTCGATGACCTTGACGGTCAACGGCAAGCAGTTCGGCAGCAAGCTGAACCTGGGCAACTTCACCGGGGCCGAGGACGGCGACTTCGCCAAGGGCTGGACCAAGACCTACGCCTGGCCCACCCTCAACAAGGGCACCAACACCATCACCCTGTCCTGCGCCGACGGCGACAAGTGCAACGTCCTGCTGGACCAGTTCTCCCTGAAGAAGGGCCAGGTCAAGGACTAGGCCCTGTCGTCACACTCCCGTCTGCCGCGAGGCCCGCCCTCCCGGGCGGACGACGTGAGTGTGACGACAGGACCTAGGCGGCGTCGGCCTCCGCGGTCACCGCGACCCCTCGGCCGAGCAGCTCCTCGTACGCCGCCCGGTCGAACTCGCCCGCCACCGGCGACAGCACCGTCGCCGCGGACAGGGCGACCGCGCGGGCCAGGCGGTCCGGCCAGGGCAGGTGCTCCACCAGCCCGGACAGCAGCCCCGCGACCGCCGAGTCGCCGGCGCCGGTCGGATTGCCGCGCACCTGGGCGGGCGGCGCCGCCCGCCAGCGGCCCTCCGGGGTCTCGGCGAGCAGCCCGGCGGCCCCCAGCGAGGCCACCACCGAGCGGGCGCCGCGGCGCCGGGCCGCCTGCGTGGCCCGCAGCGGCTCGTGCGAACCGGTCAGCTCGGCCAGCTCGTCGGCGTTCGGCTTGATCAGGTCGGGCCGGGCGGCGACTCCCCGGCGCAGCGGCTCCCCGCTGGTGTCCAGCAGCACCGGCACCCCCGCCGCACGGGCGGTGCGCACCAGACCGGCGTAGGCGCCCACCGGCACACCGGGCGGCAGGCTGCCGCACAGCGCCACCGCTGCGGCACCGGCCAGCAGGCCCTCGTACGCCTCCTGGAAGGCGTTCCACTCGGCGGGTGCGACGACGGGGCCGGGTTCGTTGAGCTGGGTGGTGTCGCCGGTGCGCTCGTCGACGACGGCGACGGTGCGCCGGGTGGCGCCCGCCACGGGCACGAGCGCGTCGACCACCCCGGGCACACCGGCGAGCGAGGCGCGCACGGTGGCACCCGTGGAGCCGCCCGCGAATCCGGTGACCGTGACCGGGTGCCCGAGGGCCGCCAGCACCCGGGCCACGTTCAGGCCCTTGCCGCCGGGACGCTCGGTCACCTCGGTCACCCGGTGCGAGGCGTGGGGCCTCAGACCCGGGACGCGGTAGGTGATGTCCAGCGCGGTGTTGAGCGTGACGGTGAGGATCACCGTGCCGACCTCCCCCGATCGTCTGCGGCTGGTGTGCCCGCGGAGCCGTGCTCCACGACACGATCATGCCAAACGGGGGGCGGTCGGCCCAGCCCCCGGATCCGGCCGCCGGGGCCGGATCCGGGGACGGATCAGCCCAGTCGGGGATCGACCACCCAATCGCCCCGGCGCATCACACCCACCACGTCGAACGCGTCGTCCAGCACCACCAGATCGGCGTCCTTGCCGGCCTCCAGGGAGCCGATCCGGTCGTCCAGGCCGAGCAGCCGGGCCGGGTTGGCGGAGATCGCCGCGACGACGTCCCCGACGGGCAGCCCGTCCACCGTCACCGCCCGCTTGAAGGCGCGGTCCAGGGTGAGCGTGGAGCCCGCGATCGAGCCGCCCTCCACCAGCCGGGCCACGCCGTCCGCGACCTCGACCTCCAGCGGGCCGAGCAGATAGCGGCCGTCGCCGAAGCCGGCCGCGTCCATCGCGTCGGTGATGAAGGCGACCCGGGCGGCTCCCGCGTGGTGGAAGGCCAGCTGGAGCGCGGCCGGGTGCAGGTGGGTGCCGTCGTTGATCAGCTCGACGGTGATCCGCTCGTCCTCCAGCAGCGCCGTGATCGGGCCCGGGGCGCGGTGACCGAGCGGCGGCATCGCGTTGAACAGGTGCGTGGCGACCGTGGCGCCCGCGTCGATGGCCTGCACCGTCTGCTCGTACGTCGCGTCCGTGTGCCCGACGGCCGCGATCACGCCGTGCTCGGTGAGCAGCCGTACGGAGTCCAGGCCGCCCGGCAGCTCGGTGGCCAGCGTCATCATCTTCGCGTGGCCGTGCGCGGCGTCGACCAGCTTGCGGACCTCGGCCGGGTCCGGGTCGCGCAGCAGCTGCTCGTCGTGGGCGCCCTTGCGGCACGGGGAGATGAACGGCCCCTCGAAGTGGATGCCGGCGATCTCGCCCTGCTGGGCCAGCTCGGCGAGCATCCCGGCGTGCCGGGCGAGGAAGTCCAGGTCGCCGGTGACGGCGGAGGCGACCACCGTGGTGGTGCCGTGCCGCCGGTGCGTCTCGACGCCCTGGAGGACGTCCTCGGCGGTGCCGCCGGCGAAGGAGGCGCCGCCGCCGCCGTGGTTGTGGAGGTCGACGAAGCCCGGGACCACCCAGTGGCCGGACACGTCGACGACATCCGCCCCGGGGGGAGCCGTGTCCGCGATCCGCGTGCCGTCGACGATCACGCGGCCGTCGTCCACGGTCCCGGTGGGCAGTACCACCCGGGCACCGGCGAGAACCTTGCTTGGGGCCATCAGGTGGTTACCTCCGGAGGAGTCGTGGTCGTGGGGGTGGTGCCGTCCGGGCCGGTACCGTGCGGGCCCGGGCCGTGCGGGTCGGCGCCGAGCAGGTCCCAGGCCAGCAGCCCGGCGCCCAGGCAGCCGGCGGTGTCCCCGAGCGCCGCGGGGACGATCCGGGGCAACTTCTGGAAGGTGACGCGCCGCCGGACGGCGTCCCGCAGCGGTGAGAACAAGGTTTCCCCCGCCTCGGCCAGGCCGCCACCGATGATCAGGACGCGCGGGTCCAGCAGAGTGAGCGCGGTGACCAGTCCGTCGGCGAGCGCGTCCACGGCGTCCTGCCACACGGCGAGCGCCCGCGGGTCCCCCGAGTCGACGGCCTTCGCGCAGTCGGCGGCGTCCGCGTCCGGGTCGCCGCACGCCTCGGCCCACGCCTGGCTGACCGCCGACGCGGACGCGAACCGCTCCAGGCAGCCGCGCTGCCCGCAGGGGCACGGAAGGCCGCCGGGCCGTACGACGACGTGGCCGATCTCCCCGGCGAAGCCGTGGGCGCCCGACTCGACCCGGCCGTCGATGCCGATGGCGCCCGCGATGCCGGTGCCCAGCGGCACGAACAGGAACCGGTCGGCGCCCTTCCCGGCCCCGATCCGCCCCTCGGCGAGCCCGCCGGTGCGCACGTCGTGGCCGAGGGCGACCGGGACGGAGCCGAGCCGCTCGCCGAGCAGCGCCCGCAGGGGTACGTCGCGCCAGCCGAGGTTGGCCGCGTAGACGGCGGTGCCGTGCTCCTCGTCGACGATGCCGGGGACCGCCACGCCCGCGGCGCGGGCGGGCTCGCCGAACCGGTCGACGCCCAGGGCGCGCAGCTCGGCGGCGAAGTCCAGGATGCCCTCGACGACCGCGTCGGGCCCGCGATCGCGGCCGGTGGCCCGGCGGGCCTGGTGCAGCAGCTCGCCCCCCGGCCCCGCCAGGGCGGCCTTCATCCCGGTGCCGCCCACATCGAGGGCGATGACATGTCTCACGGGGACAGTGTGGCCCGTCGACCCGGGAGAGGTCTAGTCCACTGACGTGGTGTAGACCTTAATCCGGTAACCGGACAAGCGCACAAGCGCGAATCCGCGAACGAGTGAAAAGCAGCGCGAGCAGTGCACGACGCGGGTCGTCGGCAGGGTTGGGGAATCAGGGTGCAGCGGCGTAGAACAGGAACGATCGCGGTGGTGTCCGCACTGGGCATGACGGCGGTCCTCGGCGGCTGCGGGCTCACCGGCGATTCCGGCGAGGTGACGCTGAAGCTGGTCGCCGCGGACTACGGCGACAGCAAGGCCAACTCCTCCCAGGGCTACTGGGACGAACTGGCCAAGGCGTACGAGGCCAAGAACCCCGACGTGAACGTCGACGTCACGGTTTACTCCTGGAACGACGTGGACCGGAAGGTCCGCGAGATGGTCGAGGCCGGCGAGGCGCCCGACCTGGCCCAGATCGGCGCCTACTCCGACTACGCGGACCAGGGCCTGCTCTACCGGGCCGACGACGTGCTCTCCATCCCGGTCCAGGCGAACTTCGTCTCCCAGCTCTCCACGGCCGGCCAGGTCAACGGCGCCCAGTACGGTCTGCCCTTCGCGGCCTCCACGCGGGTGCTCTTCTACAACAAGACCCTCTTCGACAAGGCCGGCATCACCCCGCCCAAGAGCTGGGACGACCTCGCCGACGCCGCCGAGGCGCTGGAGGCGGAGGGCGTGAAGTACCCGTACGCGCTGCCGCTGGGCCCCGAGGAGGCGCCGGCCGAGACCATGCAGTGGATGCTGAGCGGCGGGGGCGGCTACACCGACGACGTCGGCACCTACTCCATCGACTCCCCGCAGAACGTCACCACCTTCACCTGGCTGCGGGACGAACTGGTCGCCAAGGGCCTGACCGGCCCCGTCGCCCCCGGCAAGCTCGACCGCGCCGACGCCTTCGCCGCCTTCGCGAACGGCGAGGTCGGCATGCTCAACGGGCACCCCACGCTGATGAAGGCGGCGTCCGACAAGGGCGTGAAGTACGGCATGGTGACGACCCCCGGCGTCGAGGGCGCGAGCAGGAACACCCTCGGGGTCACCGACTGGATGACGGCCTTCAAGAAGAACGGCCACCAGGAGGAGATCGGCGACTTCCTCGACTTCGTCTACAACGACGAGAACGTCCTCGACTTCTCCCGCCGCTACGACCTGCTGCCGGTGACCACCTCCGCCTCCCAGACCATGAGCACGGCCAAGGAGGACCAGGACCTCAAGCCCTTCCTGGACGAGCTGCTGCTCTCCGAGCTGTACCCGGTCGGCAAGACCTCCTGGGCCGCGGTCAGCGCGGACATCAAGAAGCGCATCGGCCAGGCCGTCGCCCCCGGCGCCAGCCCCAAGGAGGTCCTCGGCCAGATCCAGGCCACGGCGATGCGGGCGGGCAGCGCGGAGTAGGGCCGGTGTCGGCGGCGGGCGGTACGGTGCCGTACATGGAGCTGGGACGCAGGGAGCTGGACATCCTCGCGCTGGAACGCCGGAGCTTCTCCGGCCCCGGCGCGAAGGAGCGGACGATCCGCGAGGAGCTGGGCCTGGCCCCCGTCCGCTACTACCAGCTCCTCAACGCCCTCCTGGACGACCCCCGCGCCCTGGCCGCCGACCCGGTGACCGTGAACCGGCTGCGCCGGGTGCGGGAGTCGCGCCGCTCGGAGCGGTGAGGGCGGCGCACGCGGTGACGGTGCCGAGGGGGCGGTGAGGCGGTCGCGGTGCCGAGGTCGCGGTGATGAGGTTCCCTTCCGCCGGAGCGGGATAGGTTCGCCGTATGGGCAGCCACCAGGAAACCATCCGTGACGACTCCCCGGACCACCTGCCGACCCCCGCGACGGCGGCCGGGCGCCAAGGGCTCGACGCCCTGCTCGCCGACCCCGGCCGCGCGGTGGTCGCCCTCGACTTCGACGGCACGCTGGCCCCCATCGTCGCCGACCCCGACCGGGCCCGCGCCCACCCGGACGCCGTACCGGCCCTCGCGGCCCTCGCCCCGAAGGTCGCCGCCGTCACGGTGATCACCGGCCGGCCGGCCGAGGTCGCCGTCCGCAACGGAGGCTTCGCGGACGTCCCCGGCCTCGACCACCTCGTCGTCCTCGGCCACTACGGCGCCGAACGCTGGGACGCCGCGACCGGCGTCCTCACCACCCCCGACCCGCACCCCGGGGTCGCCGTCGTCCGTGCCGAGCTGCCCGGCCTCCTGGAGCGGTCCGGCGCGGGAGAGGGCGTCCGGACCGAGGACAAGGGCCACGCGGTCGCCGTCCACACCCGCCGCGCCCCCGACCCCCGGGCCGCCTTCGACGCCCTGCGCGCCCCGCTGACCGACCTGGCCGCCCGCAGCGGCCTGATCGTCGAACCCGGCCGCATGGTCCTGGAACTGCGCCCGCCCGGCATGGACAAGGGCGCCGCCCTCCGGGACCACGTCCGCGAACTGGGCGCGGGCGCCGTCCTCTACGCCGGCGACGACCTCGGCGACCTCCCCGCCTTCGGCGCCGTCGACACTCTCCGCGCCGAGGGCACCCCCGGCCTCCTGGTCTGCAGCGGCAGCGACGAGGTCCCGGACCTGCGCGAACGTGCCGACGTGGTGGTCGACGGCCCGGAGGGAGTGGTGCGCCTCCTGCGCGCCCTGGCGGCCCGCCTCACGTAAGCCGCCTCCTGCGGCCTGCGGCGGGGGAGGCACGTGTGGGCGCGGGCCGCACCCCGTGACGCGGGGTGCGGCCCCCTCGCTCAGTCCCGCAACGCCCTCAGCTGCTCGAGGAACCACTGCCCCGGCGGCAGGGCGGTCCCCGCCGCGGCCAGCCGCTTCGACCGCTCGGCCCGCTCCCCGGCCCCCACCGACAACGCCTCGTGCAGAGCCTCCGCCGTCCCGGAGACGTCGTACGGATTCACCACCACCGAGTCCTCGCCCAGCTCCTCGTACGCGCCCGCCTCCCGCGACAGCACCAGCACGCACCCCTCGTCGGAGACGACCGGCACCTCCTTCGCGACGAGGTTCATCCCGTCCCGGACGGGGTTGACCAGCGCCACGTCCGCCAGCCGGTACGCCGCGAGCGACCGCGCGAAGTCGTCCTTCACGTGCAGCACGACCGGGGTCCACCCCGCCGTACCGAACTCCTCGTTGATCGACTCCGCCACCCGCTGCACCTCGGCGGTGTAGTCCCGGTACACGGCGAGGTCCTGCCGCGACGGGTAGGCGAACGCGACGTGCACGACCCGCTCCCGCCACTCCGGCCGCCCCGCCAGCAGTTCCCGGTAGGCCAGCAGCCCCCGCACGATGTTCTTGGACAGCTCGGTCCGGTCCACCCGCACGATGGTGCGGCGCGCCCCGCCCTCGGGCGCCGTGCCGATCTCCTCGCGCAGCGCGGCCATCCGCTCGTCCACGTCGGCCCGGTGCGACCGCTCCCGCAGGAAGTCCGCGTCCGCTCCCAGCCCGTGCACCCCGATCCGGGTGTCGCCGACCCCGCCCACCAGCGCGTCACAGCACGCGGTGAACGCGTCCGCCCAGCGCCGGGTGAGGAACCCCAGCCGGTCCGCGCCCAGCATCCCCCGCAGCACCTGCTCGGCGATGTCGTCGGGCAGCAGCCGGAAGTAGTCGACCGGCGCCCAGGGCGTGTGCGAGAAGTGGCCGATCCGCAGGTCCGGCCGCAGCTCGCGGAGCATCCCCGGCACCAGCGTCAGGTGGTAGTCCTGCACGATCGCGACCGCGCCCTCGGCGGCCTCCTCGGCCAGCGCCTCGGCGAAGGCCCGGTTGTACTTCTCGTAGGAGGCCCACTGCAGCCGGAACTCCGCGTCGAAGACCGGCTCCAGCGGTGTCTGGTACAGCATGTGGTGCACGAACCACAGCACCGAGTTCGCGATCCCGTTGTACGCGTCCGCGTGCACGTCGGCCGGCACGTCCAGCATCCGCACGCCGTCCTCGCCGACCCCGCGCCGCACCGCCTCGCGGTCGCCGTCCCCCAGCGCGGAGCACACCCACAGCGCCCCCGCGTCCGGCCCGATGGCCGACAGTCCGGAGACCAGCCCGCCCCCGCCCCGTTTGGCGTCGAGCGAACCGTCCTCCCGCACCTCGTACGAGACAGGCCCCCGATTGGAGGCGACCAGCACCTGAGCAGCACCGAAGCTTGCAGCCATACGCCTCAACCTAGCCCGGCCCCGAAAACCTCAAACGTGCCCACCGACCACTTCGGCGCCGATTCGGTCACACCCGGCGCCGGCCGGACGGCGTCGTCGGTCGAGGTGTCCCGGCGTCACGCGACCCGTCGGGTCGCGTACTCCGCTATCTGGATCATCGGAGGGCGTTCCTCCGTGTCCACGGAGTACGTGCGCGGCTCGAAGCCCTCGGCGCCGCGTTCGAACTGGGTGAGGGTGGGGCGGACCAGGTGGCCGCGGGCCAGTCGGAGCTGGGCGGTGCGGTAGATGGCGGCGGACATGCGGCCCAGTGCCTGGCCGTCCTGGTGCCGGTGTCTGCGGACGCCGACGTCGACCTGGGCGAGGGCGTCCAGGCCCACCAGGTGCAGGGCGTCGACCAGCATCCCCAGCTCGACGCCGTAGCCGACGGGGAAGGGGAGCCGTTCGAGCAGGGAGCGGCGGGCCGCGTACTCGCCGCCGAGCGGCTGGACGAAGCCGGCCAGCCGCGGCCAGTGCATGTTGAGCAGCGGGCGGGCCATCAGCTCCGTGACCCGGCCGCCCTGACCGGGGGCCGCGCCGAGCGGACGGTCGTACATGGCCTTGACCAGGTGCACGTCCGGGTCGGTGAGGAGCGGGCCCACGATGCCGGAGACGAAGTCGGCGCGGAACTCGCGCAGGTCGGCGTCGACGAAGCAGACGATGTCGCCGCCGGTGACCAGCAGCGAGCGCCACAGCACCTCGCCCTTGCCCGGTACCGCGGGGACGCGCGGCAGGATCGCGTCCCGGTGCACGACCCGGGCGCCGGCCGCCGCGGCCACCGCCGACGTGCGGTCCCGCGAGCCGGAGTCCACCACCAGCAGTTCGTCGACGAGCGCGACCCGCTCCATCAGCTCCCGGCGGATCACCGAGACGATCTCGCCGACGGTCTCCTCCTCGTCGAGGGCGGGCAGCACCACGCTGACCGTCTGGCCGCCGGCCTGCTTGGCGGCCAGGAGCTGCTGGAGGGGCCGGTCCGTCACGGACCAGGAGCGTGCGGCCAGCCAGCGCTCGACTTCATCCAGCACGGTCAAAGGCTCCCTCTGTGATCCATCTCGCGGTTCGGACGACTATCTCAACAGTCATGGCCGTCGGTTACAGTCTTGAACAACGCGGGTGACCATCGCATGCCGGGGTCGCCGCGTGACCTGCGACCAACAGATCAACAACTGAACACCGCTCATCCAGAGGGGCAGAGGGATACGGCCCGATGAAGCCCCGGCAACCCTCCAGTCGGTTCTTGTCACACGGACGTGGCGAGGCTCCCGGCTAGGGAAGGTGCCAAATCCGTCTCACGGCGAGATGCGTCGTGAGGAAGATGAGGAGAAAGGGCCTCGCCTCACATGGCTGTGCAGACTGTCGAAAGCACCACCGACACCACCGCTCCCACCCCCTCCGCCGCCTCCCCGGTCGACCTCGGTCCCGCCGCGGCGCTCTCCTGCCGCGAATGCGGTCACCGCGTGCCGCTCGGCCCGGTCTTCGCCTGCGAGGAGTGTTTCGGCCCGCTGGAGATCGCCTACGACTTCTCCTCGTACGACGCCGAGGAGCTGCGGAAGCGGATCGAGGCGGGCCCCGCGAACATCTGGCGCTACGCGCCGCTGCTGCCCGTCCCCGCCGACGTGGCGACCAAGCCGAACATCAACCCGGGCTGGACCAAGCTGGTCAAGGCCGACAACCTCGCCCGCGAGCTGGGTGTCGAGGCCGGCAAGCTCTTCGTCAAGGACGACTCCGGCAACCCGACGCACTCCTTCAAGGACCGCGTCGTCGCCCAGGCCCTGGAGGCCGCCCGCGCCTTCGGCTTCACCACCCTCTCCTGCTCCTCCACCGGCAACCTGGCCGGCGCCGTCGGCGCCGCCGCCGCCCGCGCCGGCTTCCGCTCCTGCGTGTTCATCCCGCACGACCTGGAGCAGGGCAAGGTCGTCATGGCCGCCGTCTACGGCGGTGAGCTGGTCGGCATCGAGGGCAACTACGACGACGTGAACCGCTTCTGCTCCGAACTGATCGGCGACCCGGCCGGCGAGGGCTGGGGCTTCGTCAACGTCAACCTGCGGCCGTACTACGCGGAGGGCTCCAAGACCCTCGCCTACGAGATCTGCGAGCAGCTCGGCTGGAAGCTGCCCGACCAGATCGTCGTCCCGATCGCGTCCGGCTCCCAGCTCACGAAGATCGACAAGGGTCTGCAGGAGCTGATCAAGCTCGGGCTGGTCGAGGACAAGCCGTACAAGATCTTCGGCGCCCAGGCCGAGGGCTGCTCGCCGGTGTCCACCGCGTACAAGGCCGGGCACGACGTCGTACGCCCGCAGAAGCCGGACACCATCGCCAAGTCGCTGGCGATCGGCAACCCGGCGGACGGGCCGTACGTCCTCGACATCGCGCGCCGCACGGGCGGTGCGGTGGAGGACGTGACCGACGAGCAGGTCGTCGACGCCATCAAGCTGCTCGCCCGCACCGAGGGCATCTTCGCGGAGACCGCCGGCGGCGTGACGGTGGGCGTGACCAGGAAGCTCGTCGAGAGCGGCCTGCTCGACCCGTCGAAGACGACCGTCGTCCTCAACACCGGCGACGGCCTCAAGACCCTCGACGCGGTGGCCGGCACCGGCCTCACCGCCACCATCCGACCCAACCTGGACTCCTTCCGAGAGGCTGGCCTCGCATGAGCGTGACCGTTCGTATCCCGACCATCCTGCGCACCTACACGGGCGGGCAGGCCGAGGTCAGCGCCGACGGCGCCAACCTCGGCGAGGTCATCGCCGACCTGGAGAAGAACCACACCGGCATCGCCGCCCGCGTCCTGGACGACCAGGGCAAGCTGCGCCGCTTCGTCAACGTCTACGTCAACGACGACGACGTCCGCTTCGAGCAGGGCCTGGAGACCGCGACGCCGGACGGCGCGGGCGTCTCCATCATCCCGGCGGTCGCCGGCGGCTGACACGCCTCGTAGTGCCCATTGCCCCCTCCGTGAGAGAAACGGAGGGGGCAATTCCATGTGATTGAGCGCGGTAGAGTTGGGGAACGCGCTCCCGATCGACAGATCCGGATCCCTGAATTCCTGCTTTGCGTCCGACAAGATGCAGCCAAAGTGTGAGCGTATTTCGCGGCTTTTGTGCCCTTTGCGTCACCCGACTTGACCCGAATTCAGGCGAAAGTTCGCCATATTCCGGGCCGGGTGCGTCCAGATTTCTCGTCCGATTGACCTGTTGCAGACGGCAGTTGGACAGATACATTCAGCCGCGGTCGACGCGTTCCGGCGCACGCCCCCAGTCGTTGGGGGGTGAGGTCTGACCCGGGTCCGCGAAGTGTGGATCTGTGCAAGGGCCAGTAATAGGGGAGTTAGGCATGGCTCAGGGCACCGTCAAGTGGTTCAACGCGGAGAAGGGGTACGGCTTCATCGCGGTCGACGGTGGTGCGGATGTTTTCGTCCACTACAGCGCGATCCAGATGGACGGTTACCGCACCCTCGAAGAAGGCCAGCGGGTCGAGTTCGAGATCTCGCAGGGTCAGAAGGGCCCGCAGGCCGACATGGTCCGCCTCAGCGCCTGAGACGTTCGGCCACCGCAAGCGAACGGTTCTTCTCCGAAGGGCCCGCACCCCAGCCGGGGTGCGGGCCCTTCGGCCTGCCCGTCCCTTGTTCGCGGGTGGCTGACCGAGGGGTCGGATCCCCCGGAGGCGCTTGCACTCGATGGGGGCGAGTGCTAATCATTGGCGTTAGCACTCTGAAGGTGAGAGTGACAACGAAGGACCGGGTCGGTGAGGCCCGCGGGCCGGGTGGGGAAGGAACCACGAGGCCGGCGAGCCGTCCGTCGCGGGCGCGGGCGCGGTCCGAAGGAATCACCCCCAGTCCTGGAGGGACCACTTCACATGGCCAAGATCATCGCGTTCGACGAGGAGGCGCGGCGCGGCCTCGAGCGCGGCATGAACCAGCTCGCGGACGCCGTCAAGGTGACGCTCGGCCCCAAGGGCCGCAACGTCGTCCTCGAGAAGAAGTGGGGCGCGCCCACGATCACCAACGACGGCGTCTCCATCGCCAAGGAGATCGAGCTCGAGGACCCGTACGAGAAGATCGGCGCCGAGCTGGTCAAGGAAGTCGCCAAGAAGACGGACGACGTCGCCGGTGACGGTACGACCACGGCGACCGTTCTCGCCCAGGCCCTGGTCAAGGAAGGTCTGCGCAACGTCGCGGCCGGCGCCAACCCGATGGCCCTGAAGCGCGGTATCGAGAAGGCCGTCGAGGCCGTCTCCGCCGCCCTGCTGGAGCAGGCGAAGGACGTCGAGACCAAGGAGCAGATCGCCTCCACGGCCTCCATCTCCGCCGCCGACACCCAGATCGGCGAGCTGATCGCCGAGGCCATGGACAAGGTCGGCAAGGAAGGCGTCATCACCGTCGAGGAGTCCCAGACCTTCGGTCTGGAGCTGGAGCTCACCGAGGGTATGCGCTTCGACAAGGGCTACATCTCGGCGTACTTCGCCACCGACATGGAGCGTATGGAGGCCGTCCTCGACGACCCGTACATCCTGATCGCCAACTCCAAGATCTCCAACGTCAAGGACCTGCTCCCGCTCCTGGAGAAGGTCATGCAGTCGGGCAAGCCGCTGCTGATCATCGCCGAGGACGTCGAGGGCGAGGCCCTGTCGACCCTGGTCGTCAACAAGATCCGCGGCACCTTCAAGTCCGTCGCCGTCAAGGCCCCGGGCTTCGGCGACCGCCGCAAGGCCATGCTCGGCGACATCGCCATCCTCACGGGCGGCGAGGTCATCTCCGAGGAGGTCGGCCTCAAGCTGGAGAACGCGACCCTGGACCTCCTGGGCCGCGCCCGCAAGGTCGTCATCACCAAGGACGAGACCACCATCGTCGACGGCGCCGGCTCGACCGACCAGGTCAACGGCCGCGTCAACCAGATCCGCGCCGAGATCGAGAACAGCGACTCGGACTACGACCGCGAGAAGCTCCAGGAGCGCCTGGCGAAGCTGGCCGGCGGCGTGGCCGTCATCAAGGCCGGTGCCGCCACCGAGGTCGAGCTCAAGGAGCGCAAGCACCGCATCGAGGACGCCGTCCGCAACGCGAAGGCGGCCGTCGAGGAGGGCATCGTCGCCGGTGGTGGCGTGGCCCTGCTCCAGGCCTCCCAGGTCTTCGAGAAGCTGGAGCTGACGGGTGACGAGGCGACCGGCGCCAACGCCGTGAAGCTCGCCCTGGAGGCCCCGCTGAAGCAGATCGCCGTCAACGGTGGTCTCGAGGGCGGCGTCGTCGTGGAGAAGGTCCGCAACCTGACCGTCGGCCACGGCCTGAACGCCGCGACCGGTGAGTACGTCGACATGATCGCCGAGGGCATCATCGACCCGGCGAAGGTGACCCGTTCCGCGCTGCAGAACGCCGCCTCCATCGCCGCGCTGTTCCTCACCACCGAGGCCGTCATCGCCGACAAGCCGGAGAAGGCCGCCGCCGCCGGTGCTCCGGGCGGCATGCCGGGCGGTGACATGGACTTCTGATCGACCGGTTCCGGTTGATCGGCCGTCCCGTACGGACCGAGGGCGGCACTCCCCGACAGGGGGGTGCCGCCCTCGGGCGTTTCCGGGACCCGCGGGGCCGCGCACCGGGTCGGATTGTGACCTGCGCCACTGATGGCGGGCGGTCGGAATGGGCGGGGCGGGGGTTCCGGTTGTGCCGGGCAGGTTCATGCGCATGCACATACTGACCGGTACCTCCAGAGGAGCCCCCACGTGACCGTCACCGCCGCCGACGCCGCCTCGCGCGCCGCCCAGATCCTCGCCCGCCCGGCCACCATCAACGGCCTGACCGTCCCCAACCGCATCGCGATGGCCCCGATGACCCGGATGTTCTCCCCGGGCGGCATCCCCGGCGAGGACGTGGTCTCGTACTACTCCCGCCGTGCCGCAGCGGGCGTCGGCCTGATCGTCACCGAGGGCACCTACGTCGGTCACGACTCCGCCGGGCAGAGCGACCGCGTGCCGCGCTTCCACGGCGAGGAGCAGCTGGCCGGCTGGGCGAAGGTCGCCGAGGCGGTGCACGCGGCGGGCGGCACCATCGTGCCCCAGCTCTGGCACATCGGCATGGTCCGCAAGCAGGGCGACCAGCCCTTCCCCGAGGCTCCCGCCGTCGGCCCCTCCGGTCTGCGCATCGGCGAGGACGAGGTCACCGGCAAGGCGATGACCCAGCGCGACCTGGACGACGTCATCGGCGCCTTCGCCCGGGCCGCCGCCGACGCCGAGCGCATCGGCTTCGACGGCGTGGAGATCCACGGCGCCCACGGCTACCTCGTCGACCAGTTCCTGTGGGCGGGCACCAACCGCCGCACCGACGCCTACGGCGGCGACCCGGTCTCCCGCACCCGCTTCGCCGCCGAGATCGTGGCCGCCGTACGCGAGAAGGTCTCCCCGGAGTTCCCGGTGATCTTCCGCTACTCGCAGTGGAAGCAGGACGCCTACGACGCCCGTCTCGCCGAGACCCCCGAGGAGCTGGAGGCGATCCTCGCCCCGCTCGCCTCGGCCGGCGTCGACGCCTTCCACGCCTCCACGCGCCGCTACTGGCAGCCCGAGTTCGACGACTCCGACCTCAACCTCGCCGGCTGGACCAAGAAGCTCACCGGCAAGACCGCCATCACCGTCGGCTCGGTGGGCCTGGAGGGCGAGTTCACCCAGTCCTTCCAGGGCGAGGGCGCCGCGCTGGGCAGCCTCGACAACCTGCTGGACCGCATGGAGCGCGACGAGTTCGACCTCGTCGCCGTCGGCCGGGCGCTGCTCCAGGACCCGCAGTGGGCACGGAAGGTCCTGTCCGGCCGCTTCGGCGAACTGACGCCCTTCGACGCGGCGTCGCTGAAGACCCTCAGCTGACCCGGCCCGCACCGGCGGCGCACCGCGGCGTAAGGTCCGTGGGATCACCAACTACTGCCGTACGTACGTCCAGCGGCGTCCAGTGAGGGAGTGATCCATGACCGACCCCGAGGTTCCGGAACCCGTGGTGCGCACCGCCGCCGGTGCGGTGCGCGGACGCCGGGAGGACGGACTGACCGTCTTCCGCGGCATCCCGTTCGCCGAACCGCCGGTCGGCGAGGCCCGGTTCGCCGCCCCGCGCCCCGCCCGCCCGTGGGACGGCGTGCGCGAGGCGTTCGCCTTCGGCCCGCCGCCCCCGCAGGACACGGGGATCGCGGGCCCGCCCGCCGCCCTCCCCGAGGGCGACGACTGGCTCACCGTCAACGTCTGGACCCCCGCCCCCGACCCGGCCGCCCGGCGCCCGGTCATGGTCTGGATCTACGGCGGCGCCTACCGGCTCGGCCACTCCGGCAGCCCCGGCTACGACGCCCGCCGCATCGCCGAGGACGGCGACCTCGTCGTCGTCACCCTCAACTACCGCGTCGGCATGGAGGGCTTCGCCCGCATCGAGGGCGCCCCCGCCAACCGCGGCCTGCTGGACCAGGTGGCCGCGCTGGAGTGGGTGCGGGACAACATCACCGCGTTCGGCGGCGACCCCGGGCAGGTCACGGTCTTCGGCGAGTCCGCGGGCGCCGGTTCCGTGGCCTCCCTGCTGGCCGTGCCCCGTGCCGCGGGCCTCTTCCACCGGGCCGTCGCCCAGAGCGTGCCGGGCACCTTCTTCTCCGACGAACTCGCCCGCGACATCGGCACCGTCCTCGCCGCCGAGCTGGGCCTGCGCCCCACCGTCGCCGACCTGGCCGCCGTGGCCCCGGACCAGCTGGTCAAGGCGGGCCAGACACTCGCCCCCCGGATGCCCCAGTACGTCGACCGCTGGGGGCAGGCCGCGCCCACGGTCACCCCGTACTCGCCGGTCGTCGACGGCGACGTGCTGCCCCGGACGCCGTGGCAGGCGCTGGCGTCCGGGGCGTCCCGGGACGTCGCCCTGGTCGTCGGCCACAACCGGGACGAGAACCGTCTGTTCACCGCCATGGCGGGGAAGCTGGGCGAGATCTCCGAGGAGCGCGCGGCCAAGGCGCTGCGGCTCTACGCGCCGGGCGGCGAGGCGGCCTACCGCGCCGCCTACCCCGGCTGGTCCGCGAACGACCTGTACGAACGCGTCCAGACCGACTGGCTGTTCGCCATGCCGTCCCTGCACCTGGCCGAGGCCCACCTCGCGGGCGGCGGCCGCTCCCACGTCTACGAGCTGACCTGGCCGGCTCCCGGCAACGGCGGTGCCCTCGGCGCCTGCCACGCCCTGGACGTGCCCCTGCTCTTCGGCACCTTCCGGGCCGACCTCGGCCTGCTCCTCTTCGAGGGCGCCGAACCGTCCGCCGAGGCGCGGGCCCTGTCCTCCCGCTTCCGTTCCTCCTGGACCGCCTTCGCCCGCACCGGCGACCCCGGCTGGCCGGCGTACGACACCGAGCGGCGCCTCGTCCAGGTCCTGGACGCGGAGCCGGTCGTCGCGCCCTACCCGGAGGAGGCGTCCCGGCGGCTGTGGGAGAGCCACGAGTTCGCGGCACTGCCGCTGCTGGGCTGAGGCGGTGCGGTTCCGGGGGCTCCTGCTCGGTCTGTTCCTCCTCCCGGCCGTCTTCGGCGCGTACCTGCTGGCCGGGGCCGCGACCGAGGACGGCACGCCCCGGTGCGACGGCATCATCGAGGAGTACGGGGACGCGGAACGCTCCGGCCCGATGAAACCGGGCGAGACCTGCGACCTGTACGACTTCGCGGACGGCCGGTCGCAGGGCACCCGGAGCTACGACCAGCAGCGCAAGGCCCAGGAGGCGAAGGCGTCGAAGGACGGTCTGGTGGGCGGGGTCTGCCTCGTCTACGGGCTGGCCGGAGCCTGCGCGGTGATCGCCGGCCGCAGGGCCGCCCCGGCACCACCCGGGAAGCCGACGCCGCCCTGAGACCGCGCCGCGCAGCCGAAGGGGCGGTCAGGCGCCGCCCATCGGCTCGATGTCCACCCGTACCGGCGTCCCCCACACCCGCAGCACCTCGTAGTCCGTGAACTCGTGGACCAGCCGGTACGCCATCGCCGCGCGGGGCGCCCGCAGCTGGGCGGCGATGTACAGCTCGGCCTCGCGGCGGTCCCGGCGCGGGGTGCCGCACAGCTGCCACGCCTGGCCGTTCCACAGCTCCGGCAGCCAGCGCTGCTGGGGCTGGGGGCGCTCGCCCCGGACGCCGTAGCGGGACGGGACCGGCTCGGTCGCGGGCCGGGCCGGGAGCGGCCCCCCGTTGTACTCGACGCGGCGCGCGGAGCGGCGGCGGGTCTCGCACAGCAGGCACAGGTCGGGGGCCGCCTTGTCGACCGGGCCGTTCGGGTGCTCGGGGCAGCGGGTGCTGGGGGCCGTCGACTCGACGCTCTCCTCCAGCAGGTCCAGCGCCCGCTTCAGGTCCGCGCGGACCTCGTGCAGCTTGGCGTCCGGTGTGTCGGTGCCCAGGGCCTCGCCGTGCTCACCGAGGAGACGCAGGGCGCGGCCCAGGGCGGTCAGCTGGGCGTGGTTCATGTTTCTCAGGGTCGCACACGGGGCGTCCCGCGCCGTCGGGCAGACCGAAGAAGTACGTCGCCAGGAAGCCCACCGCGTACCCGGTGAGCAGCCCGCCGCCGTACACCCCCGCCGTCACCGCCCAGCCGCCGCCCGCGAGGAGCGGGAACAGCGCCCAGCCGGACGGGCCGATCGCCGTCGCGCCCACCTCCGTGCCGAGCATCGCGAAGAGGCCGACGAAGGCGCCGCCCGCCGCGCCGCCCACGCACGCGGTGAGGAAGGGGCGGCCGAGGGGCAGGGAGACGCCGTAGATCAGCGGTTCGCCGACGCCGAGGAGACCGGCCGGGAGCGCCGACCGGATCGTCGTGCGCAGGGAGGTGTCGTGGCGCAGACGGACGTAGACCGCCGCCGCCGCGCCGACCTGGCCCGCGCCCGCCATGGCCAGGATGGGCAGCAGGACGGTGTGGCCCTGCTGCTCGATCAGGGTGGTGTGGATGGGGATGAGGGCCTGGTGGAGGCCGAGCATCACCAGGGGGAGGAAGAGGCCGCCGAGGATCAGGCCGGCCAGGGCGCCCGTGGTCGTCAGGAGCCAGTCCGCCGCCGTGCCGATGGCCGTGGCGACCTCCCCGGCCGCGTACATGAGGACGTAGAGGGTGAGCAGGCCGGAGACCAGGACGGTGAGGGTCGGCGTGAGCAGGACGTCCAGGGTGCCGGGGAGGCGGGCGCGGCACCACTTCTCGACGTACGTGCCGAGCACGGCGGCCGCCAGCGCGCCGAGGACGCCGCCCTGGCCGGGGGCGAGGGCCGTCCCGAAGGCCGTCACCTTCGCGACCCCCGGGTAGACGACGACGGCGGCGACCGCGCCGCCCAGCACGGGCGTGCCGCCGAACTCCCTGGCCGTGTTGTGGCCGACGAACACCGCGATCAGCGCCATGAAGGCGGAGGAGAGGGCGGTCAGGGCGGGGGTCAGACCGGGGAGCCAGCGCAGATTGGTCAGCAGGCCCGCGATGCCGGCGACGATGCCGCAGCCGATCAGTGCGGGGATGAGGGGGACGAAGATGTCCGCGACGCGGCGCAGGGCCGTCTTGAGCGGGGTCGCGTTGCGGGCCTTCTGCCGGGCCTTCAGCTCGGCGCCGCGCCGGGCGAGGGCGTCCGCCGTGTCGGCCGTCGTGTCGGCCGCCGGGGTGACCGCCGGGGCGACGGCGGGGGTGACCGACGCGTCGTCCGCCCCGGCGGTCTTCCCGCCGTCCTCCCCGTCGCCGTACCTCCCGTCGCCGTCCGCCCGGTCGTCCGCCGTGCCGGTCCCCCCGGCCGCGAGCAGCGCCTCGAAGGCCGCCGTCACCCGGCCGACCACCCCCGGGCCCAGCACCACCTGGTACGAGGCGCCGTCCTCCACCACCCCCAGCACCCCGGGCACCGCCCGCAGCGCCTCGTCGTCCACCCGGGAGCGGTCGGCCAATCCCAGGCGCAGGCGGGTCATGCAGTGGGCGACGGAGGTGACGTTGGCGGGGCCGCCGACCAGGGGGAGGAGGGCGGCGGCCGTGGCGTGGGGGTCCTTGATCACCCTCCGAGCGTGCGGTCAGCCCCGCGCCGCCGCCAGCGCGGCGCGCAGGTGGCCGCCGGAGTCCTCCAGAAGGCGGGCGGCCGTCGGGCCGTCCACGTCGGCCAGCAGGGTCAGGATCGCGTGCTTGACCTCGCCGTCGGTCGCGGTCAGGGCCCGCTCGATCGCGTCGTCGGGGGCGCCGGTCGCCAGGGCGACGATGCGGCGGGAGCGGGCCCGCAGCTTCTCGTTGGAGGCGCGGACGTCCACCATCAGGTTCCCGTAGGTCTTGCCGAGCCGGATCATGGTGATCGTCGAGATCATGTTCAGGACCAGCTTCTGCGCCGTACCGGCCTTCAGCCGGGTCGATCCGGTGATCAGCTCGGGACCGGTGACGACCTCGACGCCGTGCTCGGCGGCGGCGGCCAGGGCGCTGCCCCGGTTGCACGCCAGCCCGACGGTCAGGGCCCCCCGCGCGCGGGCGTGCTCGACGGCGCCGACGGCGTAGGGCGTGCGGCCGGACGCGGAGACGCCGACCACCGAGTCGTCGGCGGTGAGACCGAGGGCGTCCAGATCGGCCCGGGCCAGCTCGGCGGAGTCCTCGGCGCCCTCCACGGAGGTCACCATGGCCTCCGCGCCGCCCGCGATCAGGCCGACGACCTGCCCGGGGGCGGTGTTGAAGGTGGGCGGGCACTCCGAGGCGTCCAGCACACCGAGCCGGCCGGCGGTGCCGGCGCCCGCGTAGATCAGCCGCCCGCCGCGCGCCATCCGGGCGGCGACGGCGTCGACGGCGGCGGCGATCTCCGGCAGCCGCTCGGCGACGGCGGCGGCCACGGCGGCGTCCTCGCCGTTCATCACGCGGGCGATGTCCAGGGTGGGTGACTGGTCGATCTCGGCCAGCTCGGGCCGGAACGCCTCGGTGGTCAGCGTCTCCAACTGGGAGCGCAGGTCGGGGTGGTGGGGGGTGGAGGTCATGGGTGCAGCTCTTTCGGTTCGATCTCGATGCCGGGCGGTGCAGCGTCCTGGGGGCCGCGGGGAACTGCGCGACCGGCCACATACGGTCCGCGGCCGCCCACGCCGATCAACCCCTACGGTCTCCCGCGCGCCCCGTGCCGATGGGCCAACGCCTCGTAGGACGCGGCCAGAGCCGGCGCGGCCTGTTCGTACGTCCGCTGCGCCACCCCCACGAACAGGCAGTCCACCACCAGCAGCTGACTCGTCCGCGACGACATCGCCGCGGGCCGCAGCTCGCTCTCCCGGGAGGTCGACGTGGTCAGCACGTGGTCGGCGTACTGGGTGACGGGGCTGTCGGGACGCCCGGTGACGGCGACGGTCGTCGCGCCGCGCTCGAAGGCGACCCGCAGCGGTTCGATCACGTCCCCGGTCGAACCGGAGTGCGTGATCGCGATGGCGACGTCCCCGGACCGCAACTGCACCGCGTTGGTGACGGCGAGGTGCGGGTCGCCGGGCGCGTGGGCTATCAGCCCTATGCGCAGCAGTTTCTGGGTGAGGTCCTGGGCGACCAGCCCGGAGGCGCCGATGCCGTACACGTCGGTGCGGCGGGCCGCGGCGAGCGCGGTGACGGCCGCGCCGAGCTGGACCGTGTCCAGACCCGCGGCGGTGTCGGCGAGGGTCTGCTGCTCGTCGTAGGCGAGCTTGGCCACGACGTCGGCGATCGGGTCGTCGACCGCGATGTCGGTGGTGATGGCGGGCGCGCGGCCGGACTGCTGCTGGGCGGCGAGGCCGGCGAGGGCGAGGCGCAGGTCCCGGTAGCCGGGGTAGCCGAGCAGCCGGGCGGTGCGGACGACCGTCGCCTCGCTGGTGCCGGTCAGCTCCGCGAGGCCGGTGACCGTGAGGGCCGCGCAGCCGGCCGGGTCGCCCGCGACGGCCTCGGCGACCCGCTGCATGGAACGGGTCATCGACGGTGACAGCGTGCGCACCTTGGCCGCCAGCGCGCCCGGTGCGGGAGGTGAGGCGAAAGTTTCCTTCACTTCATCGGTCACTCATGAAAGATATTTTCGTTTCGGTCCGTGGGTCAAGAGTGCGCACAATGGGTGCATGGACCCCATCAGCCCCCTGGAGCAGGCGCTGCACGCCGCACGCGCCCTGGTGCTCGCCGATCTGGTGGCGGGCCAGGTCGCCGAGCCGGACGTCGTGTCCCTGGTGGAGGAGTCCGTCGCGCAGCGTCGCTGGTGGGTCGAGCAGTGGCCCGAGGGCGCCGAGTTCGTGGCCGGGCTGGTCGCGCAGGACGTGCAGGACGCGCTGCTGGAGCGGTACGGACGCTGGCCGCTGTGCCCGGTGTGCGGCTCCGGCGACCCCCACGCGCTGGACGTCGAGCCGGAGTTGGGACCCGACCCGCACTGGGTGTGCGGCAAGGCGGGCGTGAAGGTGGCGGCGGTCGGCTCGCTGGGCACGGCCGGCGCCGGCCCGCGGCCGTCGTGAGCCGGACGGGGACGAGCCGGTGACCGTCTACATCGATCCGCCGACCTGGCCGGGCCACGGCCGTCTGTGGTCGCACCTGGTCAGCGACGTCTCCTTCGCCGAACTGCACGCGTTCGCCGAGGCGCTGGGCGTGCCCCGCCGCGCCTTCGAGCGGGACCACTACGACATCCCCGCGCAGCGGTACGCCGACGCGGTGTCGGCCGGCGCGCGGGAGGTGAGCAGCCGCGAGGTGGTGCGGCTGCTGCACGGGGCGGGACTGCGGCGGCGCAAGGGCGCGGGCGCCGACGCTCAGTCGCGCAGCTCGTAGGTGAGCAGGTCCTCGTCCTCGGCGACCAGGCGGTAGCCGGCCCGGGTGACGACCGCCTGTGAGCGGAGGTTGGCCCGGTCGATCTTCGCGCGCAGGACGGTGCCGTCGCGCCGCGCCGGCGACCAGGCCGACAGCGCGCGCAGCGCCTCGGTGGCGTAGCCCATGCCGCGGGCGTCCTCGGCGAGGTCGTAGCCGATCTCGGCCCGCCCCTCCTCGTCCGGTGGCCCGTGGAAGCCCATGGCGCCGACCGCGCGGCCGTCCTCGCTCCGCACGAGGACGAAGACACCCCACTCCGGCCGGTGCGTGCCCGCCTCGTACGCCTTCAGCAGCATCCCGGCGGCGTCCCGGGTGCCCTGGTAGGGGCCGCTGTCGACCCACGCGAACCCGCCGTCGCCGCCCGCGGCCAGGTCGGCGGCGGACGCGGGGGTGACGCCCTGGAGGGTGAGGCGTTCGGCGTCGATCACCAGGTTGTTGCGCCAGCGCCACTCGGTGACCGCCGGGCGTCCGGGCAGGTCGCCGCGGCCGGTGGCCCACAGCAGGGTGCGCCAGGGGTCGGGGCCGGGGCGGACGTGCGGGAAGAGGCGGGCGAGCACGTCCGCGCAGAGCCCGGCGGGCGGCTCGTGGGCGAGGCCCAGGCCCTCGGCGATGTCGTGCGTGTGGACCAGCACCTCGGTGATCCCCATCGCGGCGAAGCCTTCGCGGTCCGCGCTGCGGAAGGGGTACGGGTGGAAGGCGCGGACCTCGCGCGGCGTGGTGCGGACGGCCGCCGCGAGCAGGGCGCCCGTCGTCTCGATGACGTGCAGGCACCCCTCGTTGTCGGTGCCGTCGTCGAGCGTGATCTCGAACGGGACGTACGCCCGGGTGGCACGGCCGGCGAGCTGGCCCGCGTAGGCGATGAGGTCGCTCGCGATGTGCTCGGCCGTGCGCCGGCAGTCCCAGTCCAGCCGGCCGGCCCGCACCGCCGTCCAGTCCCGGTCCGTCGCCGTCCGCAGCAGCGCCACGGCGCCCGCGACGGCCTCCTCCACCTGTTCCCCGCCCAAGGTCAGCATGCGGGGCAGGCTACGTCGCGGCCTCCCCGCCCGGCGACAGCATTTCCAGCTCGCCGGTGAGGTTGTAGCGGGCGGTCGCCTCCCACGCGCGGCGGCCGTGCGGGGTGTGGAAGAGAGCGGGCAGCGCGAGGAGTCGGCGCAGGATGGCGGCGCGGCCCTCGCGGAAGGCGTCGTCCGGCACGAAGTGGTACTCCTGCCGTACGGCCGCCGTGTACGCGGCGTACGCCGACGGGGGCGAGGCGAGGATCGCGAGGTCGGCGTCGCACAGCACCTGCCCGTCCCGGTCGTCCTCGGCCGGGGCGTGGGTGACGGTGAGGCGGACCAGGCGGGCCACCTCGGCGGTCCGGTCCGCCGGGACGCCGGCCTCGGGCAGGGCGCGCTCGGCGAGACGGGCCGAGCGCTCCTCGTTCTCCGAGCGCTCGGGCAGATAGACCGCGTCGTGGAACCAGGCGGCGAGCCGCACCGCGTCCGGGTCGTCGGCGTGCTCCTCCAGTACGTCGATGTGGTCCAGGACCGCCGTCAGGTGCGCGAGCGTGTGGTAGCGCCGCTGGGGTTCCCGCCAGCGGGCGAGCAGGTTGTCGGCGTACGGCGCGGGGTCCGGACCGCCCCCGGGGCCGCGGGCCCCGTCCAGGGCGCGGGCGAAGCGGGAGCGCAGGGCGTCGAGGTCGGCCATGGGCCCATTGTCCCCGCGCGGAGGACGGCGACCGCGGTGATAACCTCTAACTCAATCTTGACTCTGTAGTCACGCAGGACCCACGCGGACCGGAGAGGCGGCGGACCATGACGCAGGCGGGCACCGGGACACCGCGCGAGCGCTACCGCGCCCAGGTGCGCGCGGAGATCAAGGAGCACGCCCGGGAGCAGATCGCCACGGCGGGGGCGTCCGCGCTCTCCCTCAACGCGATCGCCAAGCGGATGGGGATGAGCGGGCCCGCGCTCTACCGGTACTTCGCCGGCCGCGACGAGCTGATCACCGAACTCGTCAGGGACGCCTACCGCAGCCTCGCCGACACCTTCCGGACAGCCGCCGGTTCCGGCGCCGACCTGGCCGGGCTTGCGCACACCATGCGCTCCTGGGCGCTGGCCGACCCCCAGCGGTACTTCCTGGTCTTCGGCACCCCCGTCCCGGGCTACCACGCGCCCGCCGACGTCACCCAGATCGCCGCCGAGACCATGGCCGTCATCCTCGACGCCTGCGCCGGGCCGGCGGACGAGGGCGGGGGGCCGACGGCGTTCGAGGCGCACCTCGACGGCCACCGGCAGTGGGCGGGCGGGCACCCGGCTCCCCCCGCCGCCCTCCACCGGGCCCTGTCCTTCTGGACCCGGCTGCACGGCGTGCTGTCGCTGGAGCTGGCCGGTCACTTCGCCGGCATGGGATTCGACCCGGCGCTCCTGTTCGCCGCCGAGCTGGACGATCTCACGGCACACTGACCGCGGGGACGGCCGCGCCCCTAACGTGGAGTCATGACGACTCCTGCTGACGTGCACGACGTACGCGATCCCGAACGGCCCGGGCGGCTGCTGGCCGCGGAGCGGGACGAGCTGCTGCCGCTGCTGCGGTCCCGGACGGACGCCGACTTCGCGCTGCCGGTGGCCGCGTGTCCCGGCTGGACCGTGCGGGACGTGCTGGCGCACTGCTCCTCGGCGCTGACGCGGGCGGTGGAGAACCGCTTCGAGCGAGGCGTCTTCTCGCCCGAGTCCAACGACCGGGACATCGCCGAACGCGCCGACTGGACCAACGCCCGGATCCTCGACGAGCTGGAACGCGGCATGACCGAGGCCGGTCCGGTGATCGGCCGCGCCGGCGGCGTCCTGGACATGCTGGCCCTGGGCGAGTGGGTACACGCGGGCGACGTACGGGTGGCCCTCGGCGAGCCGGGGGCGTACGCCGGGCGCGGACTGCCGGAGGCGCTGGCGCTGCTGGGCACGCTCACCCGCGACCGCGGCCATGTGCCGCTCCACGCCGACCTCGACGACGTGGACGAGCCGCTGAAGCTGGGCGGGGCGAGCGGCGAGCGGCCGCCGGGCCGGTTCATCGGGGACGCGCCGACGCTGGTGCGGCTGTACGCCGGCCGGCCCGTCGAGGACGGGAACGGCTACGAGCTGGCCGGGGTGGAGGCGGCGGAGCTGAACCTCTTCGGGGGCTGAGCGGCGCCGGGAGGCGGCGTGGGGGAGTCCCGGCCGGGCTTCGGGGCGTAGTCTTGGATTGGACTAGACCTGTAGTAGGCCGACGAATGGGGTCCCATGAGCAAGCGTGCAGTCCTGGAGGTGATCGCCCTCGACGTCGAGGACGCCGTCGCCGCCCAGGCCGGAGGCGCGGATCGCCTCGAACTGGTCACCGACATGGCGGCCGACGGACTCACCCCGTCGGCCGAGACCGTCGCCGCGATCCGCGCCGCCGTCGACATCGACCTGCGGGTGATGCTGCGGCTGGCGGACGGTTTCGCCGCCGGGGACGTCGAGCGGCTGGTCGGGGTCGCCGGGCGGCTGCGGGAGGCCGGGGCGACGGAGTTCGTGCTCGGGTTCCTCGACGCGGACGGCGACGTCGATCTCGGTGCGGTGGAACGGGTCGCCGGGGTGCTGGAGGGGTGCCGGTGGACCTTCCACCGCGCGATCGACCGCGCCGCGAACCGGGACGCCCTGCGCAAGCAGCTCGCGGACTTTCCCGGGCTGGACACGTATCTGACGGCCGGGGCGGCCGGCGGGGTGGACGACGGGCTGACCGTACTGCTCGCCGAGGCGCGGCGGCGCGGGGAGCCGGGGTACGAGCAGCAGCTGCTGGTGGGCGGCGGGCTGCGGCTGGAGCACGTGCCGGGGCTGCTGGACGCGGGGATCGACGGCTTCCACATCGGTGGGGCGGCACGGCCCTCCGGATGGGACGGGCCGGTCTCGGCGGAGGCGGTCGGGGAGTGGCGGCGGGTGCTGGGGGACTGAGCGGCGTCCGAGCGGTCCCCGGCGCTCGCTGCTCGCGGGGGCGGTTCGCGCGGCCCGGCGCCGCGGGGTGCCTCCCCCACTCTCGGCTTCGCTCGAGCGGGAGGTGCCCCCACCGCCCACCCGTGCCGCCCCGGGGGTGCCTCCCAGGCCGTTCGGACACGGGGAGGCACGCCTGCCCGCGGATCACGCGAGCTGCGGCGGCAGTCCCGACCCGTGGGTCACGATCAGGCCGGACACCGCGCGGGTCAGGCAGACGTACAGCCGTCGCAGCCCCGTCCGCTCGTCCGGCTCCCCGTCGACCACGGCCCGCGGCTCGTCCAGGACCACGTAGTCGTACTCCAGGCCCTTGGCCAGCGAGGCCGGTACCAGGGTCAGGCGGGTGGCCCGGGTCGTCTCCTCGCCGGGACCGACGTGGCCCATCCCCGCCGCCCCGAGCGCCGCCGCCACCTCCGGGACGCGCGCGTCGGCGGCGATCAGGCCCACCGAGCCCTCCCGCTCCAGCAGTTCGCGGCACGCCGCCACCACGTCCGCCGTCCCGTCGGCCGTCTCACGGACCTCGAAGAACCCCGGGTTCTCACGGATCGACGCCACCGGGGTCAGCCCCGGCGCGATGTGCGGCAGCAGCCGGGAGGCGTACGCGATCACGTCCGTCGGCACGCGGAAACCGGCGGTCAGCTCCTCGATCACGGCCCCCTCCTTGCCCAGGTGGGCCAGCGCCTCCTCCCAGCTCCGGGTCGCCCACGGGGTGGTGCCCTGCGCCAGGTCGCCCAGGACGGTCACCGAACCGGTGGAGCAGCGCCGGCCCACCGCGCGGTACTGCATGGGGGAGAGGTCCTGCGCCTCGTCGAGGACCACATGCCCGAGGGAGTGGGTGCGCTCGATCAGGTCGGTCGCCTCGTCGATCAGCACGGCGTCGGCGGGCGACCACCTGGCGGACTTCACCGAGCGGGCCGGCTTCACCCACAGCACCGCCTTCTGCTCCTCCTCACCGAGCAGGCCCTCGGCGTGCTCGGCGAGGAAGTCCGCGTCGGTCAGCAGGCGCAGGACGAGCTTGGCGGGGTCCACCTGCGGCCAGACGGTCTTCACCACGGCCTTCACGGCGGCGTTGCGCGCCACCGCGTTCTGCACCCGGTCGTCCGGCGCCTCGCCCGCCCGCTCCATCTGCACCAGCACGGCGTGCGCGATGCGCTGCGGAAGCGCCTCGCGCGCGGCGCCGTAGCGGATGTCGCGGGCGAGCAGCTCGCGGACGATCTCCTCCAGCTCGTACGCCGCCACCCGCCAGCGGCGCGAGCCGCGCACCACCACGACGCCCTCGGTGGGCATGACGACGTGCGCGTACAGGGCACGGCGCAGCACCCGCGCCATCCGCGCGTCGCCCTTGATCACCGCCGCCGTCGCCTCGTCGGTGCCCCGCACCTCGACGTGCGCCACCAGATCGTCGACGGTCGCCTGGCGCACCGTCAGCTCGCCGAGGGCCGGCAGGACCTGCTCGATGTAGTGCAGGAAGGACCGGTTGGGGCCGATGACGAGGGTGCCGGTGCGGGCCAGACGCTCGCGGTGGGCGTAGAGGAGGTAGGCGACCCGGTGCAGGCCCACGGCGGTCTTGCCGGTGCCGGGGCCGCCCTGCACACAGACCGACCCGGACAGCCCGGCGCGCACGATCTCGTCCTGCTCGGGCTGGATGGTCGCCACGATGTCCCGCATCGGACCGACGCGGGGCCGCTCGATCTCCTGCTGGAGCAGCTTGCTGGTGGTCGCCGCCTCGTCGGGGTCGGACAGGTGCTCGTCCTCGTACGCCGTGAGGTCGCCGCCGGTGTAGCCGAAGCGGCGGCGCAGGGCGATGTCCAGCGGGTTCTTCTTCGACGCCTGGTAGAACGGCTGCGACACCGGGGCGCGCCAGTCGATCACCATCGGGTCGCCGTCCGCGTCGTGCACATGCCGGCGACCGACGTAGAAGCGCTCCCCCTCCGCGCCCTCCGCCTGCTCGGCGCCGGGGGAGTGCAGGTAGTCGAGCCGGCCGAAGAAGAGCGGGGTCTCGCTCAGGTCGGCGAGCGCCTTGATGCGCTCCTCGATCTGGCTCTCCAGCACCGCGGCGTTGACCCAGTTCGCGGTGACGTCGGTGATGTCGAGGGACTCGACGTCCTCCCGCATGGCGCGCAGGGCGGAACGCGAGGCGGCGAGGTGGGCGCGCTCCTTGGCGAGGGGGTCGTCGTGGACGGGCGTGGACAAGGGGGTGCCTCCGGATGACCTGCGGTGGGGTGGGCGCGGTTTCCGCGCGCGGGGAACCGGCCGGTTTCCGTCCGGTCGGCGGCGCTCCTGGGGGAGGCGGGCAAGAGCGGAGATTGTAGGGGAGCGGACGGGAGGCGGGCCAACGGTTTTTCCGTGCCCCGCCGTTCCGCCCGGCCCGACCCCTAGGGGTTCGGGCCTCCCGCTCTCGGGGGACGCGCTCCCTCCACGGTCGTAGCGGGGGACGGCGGGGCTTCGGCCCGCAGACCGATGCCGGTCGGGGGTGGGCAGTCGCACCATGGAGACATGAGCGCAGCAACCATCTCCCCCGCCCCGGCACCGGGCCGCGCGTCCGGTGCCACGCCCGTGGCCGGCAGCCACCGGCACCGGCTCGGCGACGCCGTGCGCGCCGTGCGGGTGTTCGCGGGCGCCGCCTTCGACGTCGTCATCCTCGGCGAGTACGGCGAGGAGGCAGGCGTCCGCCGCCGCTGAGCGTCAGTTCAGGATCTCGTCCGCGTCCATGATCCGGTAGGCGTAGCCCTGTTCCGCCAGGAAGCGCTGGCGGTGGGCGGCGAAGTCCTGGTCGAGGGTGTCGCGGGCGACCACCGAGTAGAAGTGCGCCTGGTGACCGTCGGCCTTCGGCCGCAGCACCCGGCCCAGGCGCTGGGCCTCCTCCTGCCGCGACCCGAAGGTGCCCGACACCTGGATCGCGACCGTCGCCTCCGGAAGGTCGATCGAGAAGTTCGCGACCTTCGACACGACCAGCACGCTGATCTCACCCTGCCGGAACGACTCGAAGAGCTTCTCCCGCTGGGCGTTGGACGTGTCGCCCTTGATCACCGGCGCGCCCAGGTGCTCGCCCAGTTCGTCGAGCTGGTCGATGTACTGGCCGATGACGAGGATCTGCTGCCCGGCGAAGCGGCGCACGATCGCCTCGGTCACCTTGCGCTTGGTGTCGGTCGTCGCGCAGAAGCGGTACTTCTCCTCCGCCTCGGCCGTCGCGTACGCCAGCCGCTCCGAGTCGGTCAGATTGACCCGGACCTCCACGCAGTCGGCGGGCGCGATGTAGCCCTGCGCCTCGATCTCCTTCCAGGGCGCGTCGAAGCGCTTGGGCCCGATGAGGGAGAACACGTCCGACTCGCGGCCGTCCTCGCGCACCAGGGTCGCGGTCAGGCCGAGGCGGCGGCGCGCCTGGAGGTCGGCGGTGAACTTGAAGACCGGCGCCGGCAGCAGGTGCACCTCGTCGTAGACGATCAGCCCCCAGTCCCGGGAGTCGAACAGCTCCAGGTGCGGGTAGACACCCTTCCGCCGGGTCGTCAGCACCTGGTACGTGGCGATGGTGACCGGCCGGATCTCCTTCTTCGTGCCGCTGTACTCGCCGATCTCGTCCTCGGTCAGCGAGGTGCGCTTGACCAGCTCGTGCTTCCACTGCCGGGCGGAGACCGTGTTGGTGACCAGGATCAGGGTCGTCGACTTCGCCTGCGCCATCGAACCGGCGCCGACCAGCGTCTTGCCCGCGCCGCAGGGGAGGACGACGACGCCGCTGCCGCCGTGCCAGAAGTTCTCCACCGCCTGCTTCTGGTACGGGCGCAGCGCCCAGCCGTCCTCGGCCAGCTCGATCGGGTGCGCCTCGCCGTCGACGTATCCGGCGAGGTCCTCGGCGGGCCAGCCGAGCTTCAGCAGCGTCTGCTTGATCTGGCCGCGCTCGGAGGGGTGCACGGCCACCGTGTCGGGGTCGATGCGGGCGCCGACCAGCGGCGCGATCCGCTTCGACTTCAGGACCTCCTCCAGCACCGGCCGGTCGGTGGTCGTCAGGACCAGTCCGTGCGCCGGGTGCTTGGAGAGGGTGAGGCGGCCGTAGCGGTCCATCGTCTCGGCGATGTCGACCAGCAGCGCGTGCGGCACCGGGTAGCGGCTGTACTCGACGAGCGCGTCGACGACCTGCTCGGCGTCGTGGCCCGCCGCCCGCGCGTTCCACAGGCCCAGCGGCGTCACCCGGTAGGTGTGGATGTGCTCCGGGGCCCGCTCCAGTTCCGCGAAGGGCGCGATGGCCCGACGGCAGTCGGCGGCCTGCTCGTGGTCGACCTCGAGGAGCAGGGTCTTGTCGGACTGGACGATCAGCGGACCATTCACGGGCGGCACCCTTTCGCGTGCGTGAGGCCGACGACGGCTCGGCCAACAGTCCAGTGTGCCTGATCGTCCCGGCGGCCTACCGCAGGGCGATGTTGTTGATCAGCGGTCCCTCGACCGTGACCCCCTCCGTGACCAGGGACTCCACACCGGTGGCCGGCAGCGGCAGGGGCAGGGCGGCGGCCTTGGGAGCGAGGGCGCCGAACAGCGCGGCGGCGGTGATCAGGGCGGCGACGGAGACGGCGACGGCGGAACGGGCGGCGCGGTCCGGATCGGGGAGCTGGGAGCGCATGAGGTGCCTTTCGGGAGACTGGCGGGGGGGGAGGAGACGGGAGGACCTGGGGCAGCGGGCCGGGCCCGGGGGGCTGGGACCCGGCCCGCCGTCAGGGGACGTGAGCGCGTAGCTCAGCGAGCGGTCAGAGGGTCAGGCCCCCACCGAGGTCGATGCCGACCGCGGCGGCCTCGGCGGCGAACGCCGCGATCAGCGCGGCGGTGGAGGTCAGGACGGTGGCGACTCGACGAACGGCACGCATCGGATGGTTCCTTTCGGTTCGGTGTGCAGGACACCCGGTGGCTGCCCGACCGCCGAAAAATCGATGCGGATTATGAAAAAAGCTCCCTCTCAGGTGCTAATCACCCGGCGTGGCGTGCATGATCCGGCCCGTTCCCCCGGAAGAGGGGGCGCGCAGGAGGTGGCGGAGGGGCGCGTCGGCTCGCTTCAGCCCGCGTCGTCGGCGAGTTCGGCCACACCCGTGATCCGGTGCAGCGGGTAGGTGCGCACCTCGTCCGCCGTGTGGTCGTACGCCGTCACGAAGCCGCCCTCGACCCGGATCGGGGCGATGAGGCGCTGGCTGGCGGCGCCCTCCGCGTTCACGTAGCCGATCCACAGCGCCTCGCCGGTCAGCACGGCCGCCTGCACGGTGGCGAGCGTCTCGGCGGCGCCCGTGCGGGGCAGTTCGCCGCCCGACCGGGCCGGGCCGTCGCCCGCGTCGTCCCCCGGCCCCGGCTTGCGCGGGGTCGTGGAGGCCAGGTCACCGGCCCGGATGGCGCGCACCGCGGCCGTCAGCAGGGTGTCGTCCGGCACCGGCGGACCGTCCGGGACCGGCTGCGGCGCCGCACGCGGCGGGGTGCGGTGGGCGTCGGCGCGGGCGATCAGCACGTCACCGGCGGCGGACTCCGCGGCCGGCGCGAACCCCATCGCGCGCAGCCCCTCCAGCAGCGCCGCCGGGTCGGCCTGCGCGGCCAGCACGGTCGGCGCCAGCCGGCGCAGCCCGAGCCCGGCGGCCCGCTTGTCGGCCAGGATCTCGTCCAGCGTCGCGTCGTCGTCGCAGCGCACGTACGCCGACGCCGCCCCCACCCGCAGCCGCCCGTGCCGCCGGGCCACGTCGTCGATCAGGTACGTCAACGGCTGCGGCACCGGCGTGCGGGAGTGCCGGGCGAGGAAGGCGTGCAGGTCGGCCGCGCTCTGCCCGGCGTCCAGCGCGCGCCGCACCGAGCCCGGCGTGAACCGGTAGACCGTCGCCCCGCCCTTCGACTCCACGTCCGCCAGCACCCCGAGCACATCGGCCAGCTCCCGCTCCAGAGGCCCCGGCGCCACCGCCGTCAGGTCGGCCTGGAGCAGGACGTGGTCCAGCGGCTCGGGGAAGAGCGGCGCGAGCAGCCGGGCGGCGGCCGCGGTGGCGGCGGCCTGCTCGGCGGGGGTCGCGGGGGCGGGCACGGGGGGCGTGCGGTGGTGGTGCACGGGAAGCTTGTCGCCGGGACCCTCGGGCTCGGGCTCCGCCGCCGGGTGCACGGGCTCGGGCGCCCCGATCAGGGCCCGGCCGGGCGCCGCCAGCGCACCGCGCCCGGTGACGCCCAGCAACTCGGCCTCGGACAGCGTCCAGCGGGCGAGCCGGCTGCGCAGGTCTTCCTCCCCCTGGGCCCCCTGGCCCCCTTGGCCCCCTTGGCCCCCCTGGTCCCGCTGCTGCGCCCCGCGCAGGGGCCGCTCCCAGCGCAGCCGGGCCAGCACCGACTCGGCGTCGGGCGCGGCGCCCTCGGGCAGCCCGGCCAGCAGGGCCAGCACCCGGTGCCGCACCTCCGGCGCCGCCGAGCGGTCCAGGTTCGGACCGAGCGCCGAGAGCGTGCGGTCCTTCGCGTCCCGCCCGCCGATCACGCCCGGCGTCCGGGTGGCCGTCAGCCACGACTCGGCCAGCCGCGCCCAGCGCTCGGCCGGCGGCAGCTCCCGCCACTCGTCGTACGCCGGGGTCGCCGCGTACCGCTCGTCGGCCTCCCCGTCGGAGGCGATCAGCCCGGCCGCGTAGGCCAGTTCGACCCAGAAGGCGGCGACCGGCTCGGGCACGTCCAGGGCGACGGCCGTCCGCTTCAGGTCGCGCACGCTCAGCCCGCCGGCCCGCAGCACCGCCGGACCGCCCTCGTCCCACTCCTTCAGCAGCTCCTCCACCGTCGCCAGCGCGGCCAGCGCCTGTCCGGCCGCCGTGGCGTCCACAACCTGTGGACGGTGCGCGGCCGCCGCCTCCACCGGCGGCGGCACCGGCTCGGTCGTACGGTGCGCCCGGCCCCCGCGCAGATGAAGGGCGACCTCCCGGGGCAGGACGACCGTGCCGGGAGCCGTCGGCAGCAGCAGACCCCGGTCCAGCAACGCCCGCAGGTGGGCCGCCGGATCATGCGTGACCTGCCCGTACGGCGGGCCCCACATCAGCCGCTCCAGCACCTCCCGGGACGGTCCGGGCAGGGCGTCCAGGAGCGCCGCCATCCGCGTCCGGTCGGTGAACAGCCCGCCGAGCGCGGTCACGGCGGAGACGGAGTCATGGGTCGAGGAGAGACCGGCCGCCGCGAGGATCTCCTGGATCCGCCCCGGCGACATCCCCGCCGTCGCCTCCCGCACGGTCGGCCCAAGCCCCGTCGGGGAAGGGTGCTGCGCGGACGGCGCGAGCAGCTCGCGGGCGGTGCGCACCAGCCGCAGCCGGTCGTCGGCGCCCCACACCAGGGCCTGCTCGCGCAGCAGGGCGACGGCCCGGGGCAGGGCCGCGGAGACGGCCGGGTCCCCCTCGTCACCGGCCATGAGACCGAGCAGTTCCTCGTACGACGCCGGGTCCTCCGCCACGGCCAGCGCCTCGGCCGTCTGCAGCGCGAACCGGTCCAGCCGCTCCAGGGCGCGGACCACCGAGGCGCGGGTGCCGGCCCGGGTGGCGAGCTGCGTGAGGTCCGTGGGGACGGGCGTGACGAGGTCGGGCCTGCTGCGCAGGAGGGCGGCCAGCGAGACGTCGTCCCTGACGCGGAGCGCCTCCGCGAGGGACCGGGGGGCCGCGGACTTCTCCTCGGTGCTCATCCGGCCCACGGTAGCGGGTGGGTACGACGGCGGGGCGGCGCGTGCGCCGGTGACGTGCGCGGGGGTACCGGCCGTACGGGCGCGGATTGGGTACCGTCGTCCGACGGGGCATCACAACACACCGTCCCGGAGGGGATCGTGGGGATCGAGAGCGACCAGGTCGTCTTCGAGTATCTGAGCCGCGTCGGCGACGTGGCCCAGCAGCGGCAGCTGCCGTCGGCCACCCGCATGCGGCTGGTGTCCGAGCTGCGCGGCGAGATCGACCGGAGCAGGGCGAAGGCCGTGGTGGACAGTCCCGCCGCCGTCCGCCGCATCCTGGACCGGCTGGGCAGCCCCGACGACGTCGTGGACGCGGCGGGCGGCGCGAGCGCGGTGCGGCGGCCGCCGGTGCCGCCGCCGACCGCCGTGCCCGAACAGCCGGACGGCTCGCCGCGCGACGGCGACAAGCGCAGGGGCCTGCGCCGAGCCGTGCCCCGCCCCACCGCTCCCGAGACCGCCCCCGCCCCCGCGCCGGCCGCCTCCCCGCCCCATCTGGCGGGCGCCCACGAACTGGGCGACAGCGCGGCCCGGCGCGACTGGTGGCGGGTGGACAGCGGCCCCTTCGGAGGCATCGGCGACGAGGTGCCCGGTTTCGTCGGCGGGGTGGAGATCCCCGACCTGCTGAAGCCCCCGCCGCGGGAACGGGACGAGACCGAGCGCGAGGAACGGGAGCGGCGCGCCGCCGAGAAGACCGCGCCGGCCCGGGAGGCGGCCGAGCCGGTCGTCGCGGAGCCGGCCGCGTCCCGGCGCCGCCGCCTGCCCCGCCTGTGGCCCGAGGGCGGATGGAACAACCCCCTGCTCCTGCTGGCCGCCGCCCTGCTGATCGCCGGCGCCGTCATGGGCAGCCTGGTCCCGCTGGGCCTGGGCTGGCTGATCGCCTACCTCTCCCGCAGGCTGACCCCCGCCCAGTCGAAGTGGGCGGTGCTGGGCCTGCCCGGCACGGTCGCCGCCGCCGGGGTCGTCTGGCTCTGGGGCCGCACGGAGGGCCGCTGGGGCGACCCCATCGCCGAGGGCCGGATGAACGCCGCGGTCGCCGAGACCTGGCCCTGGACCCTGCGCACCGCCGCCGTCGCCACGGCCCTCTACCTCCTGTGGCACACCCGCCGGCCACGGGGCTGAGCGGCGCGACGCCCCACCGCCACCCGCCCCGCCCGGGCGGAGGGCGCCACGACCCGACGGGGGCCACGCTCGGCCCGGGCCGCATGCCCGCACCCGGCGCCGCCCCGTGCCGTGGCACACCGCCCGCCCGGCCCCGGCGGCCCTCCCGGCACAATGGAGCCCATGGCCACCACCACCCGCCCCGCGCCCACCGTCGGTTTCGATCTCGACATGACGCTGATCGACTCGCGGCCCGGCATCCGCGCCTGCTACCTGGCGCTGACCGAGCGGACCGGGACCTACGTCGACGCCGACCTGGCCGTCACCCGGCTCGGGCCGCCGCTGGTGGAGGAGCTGGCCCACTGGTTCCCGGCCGAGGAGATCGAGGCCGTCGCCGACCTGTACCGGGAGATGTACCCGACGTACGCCGTCGCCGCCACGCCCGCGCTGCCCGGCGCCCGCGAGGCCGTCGCCGCCGTCCGCGAGGCGGGCGGACGGGCGATCGTCGTCACCGCCAAGTACGAGCCGAACGCCAAGCTCCACCTGGCCCACCTCGGCATCGAGCCGGACGCCGTGATCGGCGACCTGTGGGCCGAGCAGAAGGCCGTCGCTCTGCGCGAGCACGGCGCGGAGGTGTACGTCGGCGACCACCTCGGCGACGTCCGCGGCGCCCGCGCCGCCGGAGCCCGCTCCGTGGCCGTGGCCAGCGGCCCGTGCGACGCCGAGGAGCTGCGCGCGGCCGGCGCCGACGTGGTCCTCGGCGATCTGACGGAGTTCCCGGCGTGGCTCGCGGACTACCGCGCGGCCGGCGCCGGCGGAGCGGACGCCGCCCGGGCCTGACGCCGGCCCGCCGCGATCGACCGGAAGACCCCGGCCCCGGCGATGAGGAAGCCCACTCCCATCAGCATGCTCAGCACGAACATGTAGGTCGGGAACGGCGTCGTGCCCAGCAGCAGCGGGGCCACCGTGACCAGAGTGGCCACGGCACCGACGAAGAAGACGATCGCACCGGCGCGGATCAGTCGGTCACCGGGCGCGGCGGAATTCGTTTGGGTTTTGTCACGCACCCGACCAGGGTAGTTCCCAGCCCTGAGGAACAGCCGGGGGACGTCTTGTCACCGGCCCGAAGACCATTAGCCTGGGTACCGGCGGGTCGGACGACCCGCCCGAGTGCTATCAAGAGCCGTTTCCGAGCAGTTTTTCCGACGAGTACGAGGACGAGGACAGACGTGCCTACCGGCAAGGTCAAGTGGTTCAACAGCGAGAAGGGCTTCGGCTTCCTCTCCCGCGACGACGGCGGTGACGTCTTCGTGCATTCCTCGGTCCTCCCCGCCGGAGTCGAGGCACTGAAGCCGGGGCAGCGAGTCGAGTTCGGCGTGGTCGCCGGGCAGCGCGGTGACCAGGCACTCTCCCTCACCCTGCTGGACCCGGCGCCCTCGGTCGCCGCGGCCCAGCGCAAGAAGCCCGACGAGCTGGCGTCGATCGTCCAGGACCTGACGACGCTCCTGGAGAACATCACCCCGATGCTGGAGCGCGGACGCTACCCCGACAAGGCCGCCGGCAAGAAGATCGCCGGGCTGCTGCGGGCGGTCGCCGACCAGCTCGACGTCTGACCCGCCCCGCCCCTTACGGGAACGCCAGCGCGTCCGGGCCGAGGGCCGGTACCAGGCCCTCGGCCGCCGCGCGGGTCAGCAGGCCCCGGATCGCCGCGTAGCCGTCCTCGCCGAGGTCGGCGGTGAACTCGTTGACGTACAGCCCGATGTGCTGGTCGGCGACGGCCGGGTCCATCTCCTGGGCGTGCTCCATCACGTACGGCCGGGACGCCTCGGGGTCGTCCCAGGCCGCGCGGACCGAGGCGCGCACGGAGTCGGCCAGCCGGGTCAGCGTCTCCTCGCCCAGCGACCGCTTGGCGATGATCGCGCCGAGCGGGATCGGCAGCCCGGTGGTCTGCTCCCAGTGCTCGCCCATGTCGGCGAGCTTGTGCAGCCCGTAGTTCCGGTACGTGAAGCGCGCCTCGTGGATCACCAGCCCCGCGTCGACCTTGCCGTCCCGCACCGCCGGCATGATCTCGTGGAACGGCATGACGACGATCTCGCCGACGCCGCCGGGCACGGTGTCCGCCGCCCAGAGGCGGAACAGCAGGTAGGCCGTCGAGGTCTCGCTCGGCACCGCGACGGTGCGCCCGCGCAGGTCGGCGTCGGCCTCCCGGGTCAGCACCAGCGGGCCGCAGCCCCGGCCCAGCGCGCCGCCGCAGGGCAGCAGCGCGTACTCGCCGAGGACGTACGGCAGTACGGCGTACGACACCTTCAGCACGTCCGACTCGCCGCGCTCGGCCATGCCGTTGGTGATGTCGATGTCCGCGAAGGTCACGTCGAGGGCGGGGGCGCCGGGGACGCGGCCGTGGGCGAGGGCGTCGAAGACGAAGGTGTCGTTCGGGCAGGGGGAGTAGGCGATCCGCAGGGTGTCGGTCGGCAGGGGCTCAGTCGTCATGTGGGTTCCAACTCGTGAGGACGGGGGCGAGCTTCCCGAAGGCGTCCGTCAGGGCCGCCAGCGCGTCGCCGATGCGCCAGGCGGCGCGGTCGCGCGGGCCCACCGGGTTGGACACCGCGCGCAGTTCCAGCACGGGCACGCCGTGCGCGGCGGCGGCCTCGGCGACGCCGAAGCCCTCCATCCCCTCGGCCAGGGCGCGCGGGTGGCGGGCGCGCAGCAGCGCGGCGCGTTCGGCGGTGCCGGTGACGGTGGACCCGGTCAGGACGGTCCCGGCGCGGGCGCCGGTCGCGGCGGCGACGGCGCCGACCAGGCCGGCGGGCGGGAGGTGGGTGACGGTGCCGAAGCCGAGTTCGGTCACCGGCAGGAAGCCGTCGGCCGTCTCCGCCCCCAGGTCGGCGGCGGTGATCTCGTCGGCGACGACGAGGGAGCCGACGGGCGCGTGCGGTGCGAAGCCGCCGCCGATGCCGGCCGAGACGACCAGGGCGTAGGGGGCGCCGTCGAGGGCCGCGGCGGTCAGCGCGGCGGCCGTGGACGCGGCGGCGAGGGCGGGGCCGACGCCCGCCGCGAGGAGGTCGGGGCCGTGCGGCGGCCGGTGGAGGGTGATTCCGGGGCGGGTCACCTGTGTGCGGGCACCCGGGAACGCCTCAGCCACCGCGTCCCGTTCGACGGGGACCGCGGTGGCCACGAGGACGCGTACGGAGGACGTGGTCAGTCGTCCTTCTTCAGCCGGAAGGACCACAGACCGGTGGCCTCCTCGCTGTCGTCCTTGCCGTCGCCGGCCTTGATGGTGACGAGCGTGGAGTCGCCCTGGGCGCCGTACTGGGCGTTGAAGAACACGCTGCCCGGCACCGTGCGGTACGTGTTGTCCGTGTCGTCGGTCAGCTGCTGACCGTTCATCAGGATCGTCCAGCGCTCGTCCGCGACCTCCGGGTCCACGCCGAAGCGGACGGTGTCGTCGGGGTTGACCGTGATGGACTCGACGTCGTCGTCCTGGAGGCACTTCTGGATCTCGGCGGTCTCCAGGGTCTTGCCCTCGCCGCCGCAGGTGGCCTCGGAGCTGACCGAGTCGCTGCCGACCGTGACCGTCGACATCGGGGTCGGCTGGTCGCAGGCGGACAGCAGGAGCAGTCCGGCGGATACGGCGCCGGCGGCGGCGACGGCGCGGCGGCGTCGCACAGCGGATTGCAACGTGGTCATGGCCGAAGGCTATACGGCGCCCCCGGCCCGCTCCCCACCTGGGTACGGCGTGGCGTGATCACGCCACCGCGCATCAGGCCACCCTCGGCCGGGCCGTTCCCTTGTGCCGGGCCGAGTCGACCAGTCCCCGTACGGTCGTCAGCCACCCGGCGGCGACGATCGCCGCTCCGACCGCGAGGCCCAGCGTGCCGTTGAGCGGCAGCACGATGCCGACCGCTCCGCCCAGCACCCACGCCACCTGGAGCAGTGTCTCCGAACGCGCGAACGCCGAGGTGCGCACCTGCTCCGGCACGTCCCGCTGGATCAGGGCGTCCAGCGACAGCTTCGCCAGCGCCTGCGCGAACCCGGCGACCGCCGCCAGGCACGCCACCAGCACGGTGCTGAAGAACACCGCCGCCGTGACCGCCGTGCCCAGCACCACGGCGAGGACGGTCACGATGATGATCTCCGGCGCGCGGGCGCGCAGCCACGCCCCGACCGCCGTGCCCAGCGCGTTGCCCGCGCCGGCCGCGACGCCCACGATGCCCATGGAGACGGCCGCGCTCTGCCCGGACAGCGGGTGCACCCGCAGCAGGAACGCCAGGAAGAAGATGAGGAAGCCGGTCAGGCAGCGGACCGCGGCGTTGGCGGCCAGCGCGTGGGTCACCGCCGGGCCCACCGTGCGCAGCCCGGGGCGCTTGACGGGCTTGCGGTGCGGCCCGTGCAGGTGCCGCTCGTCGGCGGCGAGCAGCGCCCGGTCCTCGCCCCGCGCCGAGTCGACCTTGGGCGGCAGGGTGAAGGAGAGCACCGTCCCCGCGACGAAGATCACGAAGGCGCCGTACAGCGGCCAGCGCGGCCCCACCGCCTGGAGGCCGGCCGCGATCGGCGCGGCGACGCCGGTGGCGAGCAGTCCGCACAGCGTGACCCGGGAGTTCGCCTTCACCAGGGAGAACCGCGGGGGCAGCAGCCGCGGCACCACCGCGCTTCTGACCACGCCGTAGGCCTTCGAGGCGACCAGCACCCCGAGCGCCGCCGGATACATCTCGATGCTGCCGCTGATCACCGCCCCGGACAGCACCAGCGCGAGCAGGGCCCGGGCGCCCATCGCGGCCGCCATCGCGGCGCGCCGGCCGTGCGGCAGGCGGTCCAGCAGCGGGCCGATCACCGGGGCGAGGAGGGTGAACGGGGCCATGGTGATGGCCAGGTAGAGCGCGACCCGTCCGCGCGCCTCGTCGGTCGGCACGGAGAAGAAGACGGTGGAGGCGAGCGCGACGGTGATCATCACGTCGCCGGCGCCGTTCACGCCGTGCAGTTCGATCAGCTTGCCGAGGCCGGACTCGCCGGCGCCGTGCGCGTGCGTCGCCTTGCGGATGCCGCGCGCCGTCCCGGTCACCGGCAGGCGCAGGGCCCGGCCGACCGCACGGAACCGGGAGCCGGGACCACGCCCCCGGCTCCCGCCCTTGAACTCCGTCCGTGCGGCTGCCACCCCGTCATAGTGCCCCGGAAGCCGGGGCCATAGCGTCCTTACGGCACGTATGGCGGCGTTCGAGTCGGGTGACACCCGTGTCGCGGCGGGCCGGCGCCACCGCGCGACGCGCGGCCGTACCCCGCCGAAACTCCCGTCGGTGTAGGCCCAGCGCACGGGAACAGGTAGCGTGCGTAGCGCGCCGTGGCGAACGTTCTCGGCCGCGCGCCGTACGGCCATCCCGCAGAATGGATGACGTAGGTGCGCCCGAGCGCGATCGGGCGCGGACGTCGACGCGGTCCCCAGGTCCGCTCCGTCCGCCCCCTCGCAGGCAGTGGCGCACTCGTGAGACGGCGTATGGAGAGAAGCGATACCTGTGAGCGCAGCGACAACGCGAAGCCGCACCCCTGACCGCCTGTGCGCCGAGGCTGTCGACCTCGCCCGGTCCGCGGCCGAGGAGGCCGCCGCCCCCGGTGTGGTCGGCGAGCACGAGGGGATGGTGTCGGAGGGCGACCGGGTCGTCACCCACTACTTCGCCTGCAAGGAGCTGGGGTACCGCGGCTGGCGGTGGGCCGTCACCGTCGCCCGTGCCTCCCGCGCCAAGATCGTCACGGTGGACGAGGCGGTGCTGCTGCCCGGCCCGGACGCTCTCCTCGCCCCCGAGTGGGTGCCCTGGAGCGAGCGGCTGCGGCCCGGCGACATGGGCCCCGGGGACCTGCTGCCGACCGACGCGGACGACCTGAGGCTGGAGCCCGGCTGGACCGGCGAGGACGAGCCGCCGCCGAACTCCGCGGTCTCCGACGAGATGGCCGCCCTGGTGGAGGCCGAGGACGCGGAGGTCACGGCGGGCCCGCCCGCCGAACTGCCGGCCGTCCCGGCCCGCGGCACCATCTCCGCGGTCGCCGAGGAGCTGGGCCTGCGCCGCTCGCGGGTGCTGTCCCGGTACGGGCTGCACGTCGCCGCCGACCGCTGGGAGGAGTCCTTCGGGCCGAAGACCGCGATGGCGCAGGCGGCCCCCGCCTCCTGCGTGAGCTGCGGCTTCCTCGCCCGGATCGGCGGCTCGCTGGGGCAGGCCTTCGGCGTGTGCGCCAACGAGTTCTCCCCGGCCGACGGGCGGGTCGTGTCGCTCGCCTACGGGTGCGGCGGGCACTCGGAGGCGGCGGTGATGCCGAAGCCGCCGCGGGTGGCTCCGCCGGTGATCGACGAGACGCGGGTCGATCCGTTCCCGCTCAGGCCGGCGGCGGATTCCGGGTCGGTGTCGGTGGCCGAGGACGACGCGGCGGATCTCGGGCACTCGTAGGTCCTGCGTAGGTTCTCTCGCAGGTCCCTCGCGGGTCCCTCGAGGGTCCCGCGCAGCCCCCTCGTAGGTCCGGGGAGCGGTGCGCGT
Organism: Streptomyces sp. SudanB5_2050; assembly: GCF_964272335.1. Lineage (NCBI taxonomy): Bacteria > Bacillati > Actinomycetota > Actinomycetes > Kitasatosporales > Streptomycetaceae > Streptomyces > Streptomyces sp. SudanB5_2050. Next base: position 3,554,849 of record NZ_OZ186760.1, on the reverse strand, counting down.
CCGCGGGTGCGGGCGGGTCGTGGCCCGCGTCCCCGCAGGCCGCGCTCCCGGCGCCTTTCGGCCCGACGGCCTCGTCCTCGATCGCCGGGCGGGCCGGACGAGGCGGTACCTTCGTGGTCCGTCGATGAGGAGAGTCACCGTGAGCATGTTCGTGCAGCCGGCCGCCGAGGGCGCCGACCCGTTCGGCACGGCACGTCTGCGGCGCGGGGTGCTGGACGCCTGGGCCACCAGCCCGGCCCGGTTCCGTGAGGACGCCAACGCCGAGGAGGATCTCGTCCTCGGCGGCTACCGCGACCGGCTCGTCGTCGAGCTGGCGCAGAACGCCGCCGACGCCGCCGCCCGGGCGGGCGTGCCCGGACGGCTCCGGCTCACCCTGCGCGACGGCGTCCTGGTCGCCGCCAACACCGGTGCCCCGCTGGACGCGGCCGGCGTCGAGTCGCTGTCCACGCTGCGCGCCTCCGCCAAGCGGGACGCCGGGCCGGGTGCCGTCGGCCGGTTCGGAGTCGGCTTCGCCGCCGTCCTCGCGGTCACCGACGAGCCCGCCGTCGTCGGCCGGCACGGCGGCGTGCGCTGGTCGCTGGCCGAGGCGCGGGGGCTGGCCGGTGACACCGCCCTGCACAGCCCCGGACTGGGCGACGAGATCCGGCGGCGCGACGGGCACGTCCCGCTGCTGCGGCTGCCGTTCCCCGCCGAGGGCAGCGCCCCGAGCCCCTACGACACGGCCGTCATCCTGCCGCTGCGCGACACGGCCGCCGCCGACCTCGCCGAACGGCTCCTGAACGCCGTGGACGACGCCCTGCTCCTCGCCCTCCCGGGCCTGGAGGAGGTCGTGGTCGAGACCGGGGACGAGACGCGCACGCTCGCCCGTCGCAGCGAAGGTCCCCTGACCGTCGTCGAGGACTCCCGGGAGGGCACCACCCGCTGGCGCACCAGTGCCGCGCACGGCCCGCTCACCCCCGACCTCCTCGCCGACCGGCCGGTCGAGGAGCGGCTGCGCCCGCACTGGTCGGTGACCTGGGCGGTGCCCGTGGACGCCGACGGCGGCCCCGTCCGCCCCCGCACCGGCCCCGTCCTGCACGCCCCCACGCCCAGCGACGAACCCCTCGGCGTGCCCGCCCTGCTCATCGCGTCGTACCCGCTGGACTCCACCCGCCGGCACGCCGCGCGCGGTCCGCTGACCGACTTCCTGACCGAGCGGGCGGCGGACGCCTACGCCGGACTGCTCGCCGACTGGCGCCCGGTCGGCGCCGGCCTGGTCGACCTCGTGCCCGGCCCGCTCGGCAAGGGCGAACTGGACGGCGCGCTGCGTCGGGCGATTCTCGAACGGCTGCCCCGCACCGCCTTCCTGCCGCCCGCCGTCCCGCCGCGCGAGGACGACCCCGACCTGCCCGAGTCCCTGCGCCCCCGCGACGCCGAGGTGGTCGAGGGCGCGGGCGCCGACACCGTACGGGTCCTCGCGGAGGTGCTGCCGACGCTGCTGCCCGCCGGGCTGGAGCGCCGGGTGGAGCTGCGCACGCTGGGCGTGGCCCGGGTGCCGCTGACCGACGCGATCGACCGGCTGGCGGGGCTGGAGAAGGCCCCCGACTGGTGGCGGCGGCTCTACGACAGCCTCGCCGGGGTCGACCCCGACCGGCTGTCCGGGCTGCCCGTGCCCCTCGCCGACGGCCGCACGACCATCGGCCCCCGGCAGGTGCTGCTGCCCTCCCCGGACGCCGCCTCCCTCGACCCGGAGGTCCTCACCCGCCTCGGTCTGAAGGTCGCCCACCCGGACGCCGCCCACCCGCTCCTGGAGAAGCTCGGCGCCCTCCCGGCCACCCCGCGCGCGGTGCTCACCACCCCGCAGGTCCGCGCCGCCGTCGCCGCCTCCCTGGACGACGAGGGCGGCACCAACTGGGAGGAGGACACCCTCGACGCCGACGAACTGGCCGACACCGTCCTCGGCCTGGTCCGCGACGCCGGACTCGAACCCGGCGACGAACCCTGGCTCGGCGCCCTCGCCCTGCCCGACGAGGACGGCGAACTCTCCCCGGCCGGCGAACTGGTCTACCCCGACGGCCCCTTCGCCCGGGTCATGCGCGAGGACGAACTCGCCGCCGTGGACGCCGAACTGGCCGAGAAGTGGGGCCCGGAGCCGCTGGCCGCCTGCGGTGTCCTCGTCACCTTCGCCCTGGTCCGCGCCACCGACGTCGTCCTCGACCCCGACGAACTGGAGCCCCGCGAGGGCGACTTCGCCGAGCCGGACGACCCGGGCCTGCTGGACGCCGTGGACGTGTGGAGCGAGGACGTCCTCGACCGCTTCCCCGACAGCCCCGTCCCGCCGGTCGCCACCGAGATCGTCGCCGTGCGCGACCTGGACCTGGTGGACGACGACCGCTGGCCCGAGGCCCTGGCCATGCTCTCCCGGCCGCCGCTGCGCGACGCCCTGGTCCAACCAGTGCGCATCCTGCTGCACGACGGCACCCACGAGGTCGTACGGCCCTACACCGCGTGGTGGCTGCGCGGGCACCCCGTGCTCGGCGGACGCCGCCCGGCCGGTCTGCGCGCGGCGGGCGGCGACCCGCTGCTGCGCGGCCTGTACGACGAGGCCGACGCGTCCGGCTTCGAGGACGAGCAGGTGCTGCGGGCGCTGGGCGTACGCACCTCGGTGGCCGCCCTGCTCGACGAGCCCGGCGGCGCGGCCGAGCTGCTGGACCGCCTCGCCGACCCCGACCGCCCCGTCACCGCCGCCCAGCTGCACGCCCTCTACGGCGCGCTGGCCGACCTGGACCCGGAGCTGGTCACCCTGCCGGACGAGGTGCGGGCCGTGGTCGACGGGCGGGTGGAGGTGGTGGACGCCGCCGGCGCCGTGGTCGTCGACTCGCCCGACCTGCTGCCCTTCACCGCCGGCGTCCCGCTGCTGCCGGTGCGCCCGGCCCGTGCCGCCGAGCTGGCGGAGCTGTTCCAGGTGCGGCGGCTGAGCGAGTCCGTCACCGGCCGGGTCGACTCCGAGGGCACCGAGCACGAGGTGCCGGAGTCCGTGCGGGTGCTGCTCGGGGCGCGGACCCCGGCGTCGTACGTGGAGCACGAGGAGCTGGTCGTCGACGGTGTGGAGATCGACTGGCGGCTGACGGACGACGGGGTGCTGCACGCCGCGACCCTGGAGGGCGTGGCCGCAGGGCTCGCCTGGGCGGCGGGGCAGTGGCCGCGGCGCTTCGAGGTGGCGGCGCTGCTGGAGGACTCCTCGCGCACGGAGGAGCTGGCCAGGGACCGCTGGTTCGACTAGCGGTCCGCGAAGACGGCGGACGTCCCTCCCCCGTGAGCGGCTCCGCCGTCGACAGGGCCTAGGCCGGAAGGCGCCGGTCCACCCACCTCCACGCCAGTTCCAGAACGGCCGCCGCCCCCGCCGCGATGCCGACGGCCGCCCACGGCATGGTCACGCCCACCAGCTTCAGCGCGAAGAAGTCCTGGAGCCACGGCACCGCCAGGACCACCACGAACCCCAGGCCCATCGCCGCGACCAGTCCCACCCGCCACCAGGTGTAGGGGCGGGCGACGATCGCCAGCACCCACATCGAGACCAGGAACAGCGTCAGCGTCGCCACGCTCGTCTCCGCGTCCAGCGCCCCGGGCCCGGAGTAGTGCTGCCGGGCCACGAGGTACGTCGTGAAGGTCGCCGCCGCGGCCACCACGCCGCCCGGGATCGCGTACCGCATCACCCGGCGCACGAAGTGGGGCCGGGCCCGTTCCTTGTTCGGGGCGAGGGCCAGGAAGAAGGCGGGGACGCCGATGGTGAGCGTCGAGAGCAGGGTGAGGTGGCGGGGCAGGAACGGATACTCGACCTGCGAGCAGACCACCAGGATCGCCAGCAGCACCGAGTACACGGTCTTCACCAGGAACAGGGTCGCGACCCGGGTGATGTTGCCGATGACCCGGCGGCCCTCGGCCACCACCGACGGCAGCGTGGCGAAGCTGTTGTTCAGCAGCACGATCTGCGCGACCGCCCGGGTGGCCTCCGAGCCGGAGCCCATCGCCACGCCGATGTCGGCGTCCTTGAGGGCCAGGACGTCGTTGACGCCGTCGCCGGTCATCGCGACGGTGTGACCGCGCGACTGGAGGGCGCCCACCATGACCCGCTTCTGCTGCGGGGTGACCCGGCCGAAGACCGTGCCCTCGTCGAGCGCCCCGGCCATCTCCTCCCGTCCGGCGGGCAGCCGGCGCGCGTCGACCGTGGCGCCGGACAGCCCCAGCTTGGCGGCCACCGCCCCGACCGACACCGCGTTGTCGCCGGAGATCACCTTGGCGCGGACGTCCTGGTCGGCGAAGTAGCGCAGGGTGTCGGCGGCGTCCGGGCGCAGCCGCTGCTCCAGGACGACCAGGGCGGTGGGCGTGACGCCCTCGCTCACCCCGGGGTCGTCCAGCTCCCGGGTCGCGCGGGCGAGAAGCAGCACCCGCAGGCCCTGCTCGTTGAGCCGCCCGGTCTCGGCGAGGGCCGGGTCGTCCTCCGCCAGCAGCACGTCCGGCGCGCCCAGCAGCCACGTACTGGAGGTGCCGTCGCCCTCGCTGAAGGCGGCGCCGCTGTACTTGCGGGCGGAGGAGAAGGGCAGCGACTCGGTGCAGCGCCACTCCTCGGGGGCCGGGTACGCGGCGATCACCGCCTGGAGGGAGGCGTTCGGGCGCGGGTCGGACTCGCCGAGGGCGCCGAGCACCGTACGCACGTACTCCTCGTCGGCGCCGTCGAGCGGGCGGAGCCCGGTGACGTCCATGCCGCCCTCGGTGAGGGTGCCGGTCTTGTCGAGGCAGACCGTGTCGACCCGGGCCAGGCCCTCGATGGCGGGCAGTTCCTCCACGAGGCACTGCTTGCGGCCGAGCCGGATCACGCCGATCGCGAAGGCGACGGAGGTCAGCAGGACCAGGCCCTCCGGGACCATGGGCACGATGCCGCCGACGGTCCGGGCGATGGAGTCGTCCAGCTCGTCGTTCTCGGCGAGGAGCTGGCTGAGGATCAGGCCGATCGCGGTCGGGACCATCATCCAGGTGACGTACTTCAGGATCGTGGAGATGCCGGAGCGCAGCTCGGACTGGACCAGGGTGAAGCGGGACGCCTCCTCGGCGAGCTGTGCGGCGTACGCCTCGCGGCCCACCTTGGTCGCCTGGAACGCGCCGCCGCCCGCGACCACGAAGCTGCCGGACATCACCTGGTCGCCGGGGCGCTTGACGACCGGATCGGCCTCACCCGTCAGCAGCGACTCGTCGATCTCCAGCCCGTCGGACTCGACGCACACCCCGTCGACGACGACCTTGTCGCCGGGCCCGATCTCGATGACGTCGTCCAGCACGATCTCGGAGGTGCTGATCTCGGCGGACGTCCCGTCCCGGCGCACGGTCGGCCGGACCTCGCCGATCAGGGCCAGGGAGTCCAGGGTCTTCTTCGCGCGCCACTCCTGGACGATGCCGATGCCGGTGTTGGCGAGGATCACGAAGCCGAACAGGCTGTCCTGGATCGGCGCGACGAACAGCATGATCACCCACAGCACGCCGATGATCGCGTTGAAGCGGGTGAGGACGTTGGCGCGGACGATGTCGGTCAGGGACCGGCTGCTGCGCACGGGCACGTCGTTGACCTGGCCGCGCGCCACCCGTTCGGCGACCCCGGCCGCCGTCAGGCCGGTCGCCGGGGTCGGGGTGTGGACGGGGCGCGCGGAGTCGAGTCGGTCGTCCGCGTCGAGATGCGTCATGCATTCGACGGTACGTGCGGTTCTGGGGGCTCACCCGCCGAAGGTGCGGAAGTTCCGACCAGGGGATGACGGGACGACGGGCCGCATGATGCCCCGGTACTACGGGGTGGGGACCGTGGGGCCGTACGGGGCCGGGCCCGGTTCCTCGGGGCGGTGCGGGTCCGCCGGGCCGCGCAGGTCGCCGAGGTCGCGCCGGAAGGTCAGCCCGGGGCGTCCGTCGAGCAGCGTCTCGCCGGTGCGGACGAAGCCGGTGTGGGTGAGCACGGCCCGCGAGGCGGCGTTGTCGACGGTGGCCGCGGCCCGCAGCGCGGTCAGCCCGTAGGCGCGGGCGGCGAGGGCGCAGACCTCCCGTACGGCCCGGGTGGCCAGGCCCTGCCCGGCGGCCCGCTCCGCGATCCGGTAGCCGAGGTCGGCGACGCCCTGCTCCACGTCGACGAGGTTGACCCGGCCCAGCACCTCGCCGCCCGTGCCGACCAGCACGTGGAAGTGGCAGACGCCGGCCTCCTGCTCGGCCAGCAGAGCGTGGATCCGCTCCTCGAAGTGGGCGAAGTAGTCGTCGCCCCGGTCGGGCACCCGGGCGGCGAACCAGGCCCGGTTCTCCCGCTCGAAGGCGAGCAGGGCGGGGATGTGGTCGGCCCGCAGCCGCCGCAGCTCGGGCACGGCCGTCAGTCCGCGTCCCGCGCGGCCCGCTTCAGGGCGGCGTCGCGGCCCCGCACGTACCAGATGCCGATCAGGCCCAGTCCGCCGCCGGCCAGGCAGGTCCACACCCACCAGGTGTGCCCGTGCTCGTCGAACCAGCCGTAGAAGGGCAGCTGCGCCAGGAAGAGGACGAACCAGAGGACGGTGCCGCCGACGATGGTCGGAACCACGGGGCCCTCCAGGGGCTCCGGCGCCTCGTGCGTGGGTGTCCACTTCGTCATGCGTACAGCTTACGAGGCACCCGGCGGCGGGCCGAGGGGCCCCGCGCCACCCCGGGTCTACGCGCGGAGATAGCGATCTCGGGCTCATACGTTCATACTGAATCCGTTTGTCTCTGACCGCTTTCATTCGTAGAAAACACCAACAAGGCCGTGGGGGAACCTGTTGGTGATGAGGTCCACGCATGCCCACCTCGGCCTCCGCCAAGGTCCCCCCGTCCCCCGAGTCGCCGGAAGACCGGCGGCCCCCGCAGAACGGCCTGGACCGTTACTTCAAGATCTCCGAGCGCGGCAGCACCCTGTCGCGTGAGGTCCGCGGCGGCTTCGCCACCTTCTTCGCGATGGCCTACATCATCGTGCTGAACCCGATCATCCTGGGCAGCGCGAAGGACATGTACGGCAACCAGCTCGACAACGGTCAGCTGGTCACCGCGACGGCCCTGACGGCGGCGTTCACCACGCTGCTGATGGGCGTCATCGGCAACGTCCCGATCGCGCTGGCCGCGGGTCTCGGCGTGAACTCCGTCGTCGCCCTCCAGCTCGCCCCGCGGATGTCCTGGCCGGACGCCATGGGCATGGTGGTGCTGGCCGGTTTCGTGGTGATGCTGCTGGTCGCCACCGGCCTGCGCGAGCGGGTCATGAACGCCGTGCCGTACGGCCTGCGCAAGGCGATCGCCATCGGTATCGGCCTGTTCATCATGCTGATCGGCCTCGTGGACTCCGGGTTCGTCACCCGGATGCCGGACGCCGCCCAGACGACCGTCCCGCTCCAGCTGGGCACCGGCGGGCACCTGCTCGGCTGGCCCGTGCTGGTCTTCGTCCTGGGTGTGCTGCTCACCCTGGCGCTGATCGTCCGCAGGACGCCCGGCGCGATCCTGATCTCGATCGTCGTGATGACCGTCGTCGCCATGGTCATCAACGCGGTCGCCGACGTCCCGTCCTGGGGTCTGACCACCCCCGAGTGGCCCGGCAACCCGGTCGCCACCCCGGACTTCGGCCTGGTCGGCGAGGTCAGCCTGTTCGGCGGGTTCGAGAAGGTCGGCATCCTGACCGGCGTCCTGTTCGTGTTCACCGTCCTGCTGTCCTGCTTCTTCGACGCGATGGGCACGATCATGGCCGTCAGCGACGAGGCGAAGCTGACCGACGGCGAGGGCCAGATGCCGGGCATCAACAAGGTCCTGTTCGTGGACGGCATCGCGGTCGCCACCGGCGGTGCCAGCTCGGCGTCGGCGACCACCTGCTTCGTGGAGTCCACGGCCGGCGTCGGCGAGGGCGCGCGCACCGGCTTCGCCAACATCGTCAGCGGCGCCCTGTTCGCCCTGGCCCTGTTCCTCACCCCGGTCGCCACGATGGTGCCGTCCCAGGCGGCCACCCCGGCACTGGTCGCGGTCGGCTTCCTGATCCTGGCCGGCTCGATCAGGGAGATCGACTGGGACGACTTCACCATCGCCGTCCCGGCCTTCCTGACGATGCTGATGATGCCGTTCACCTACTCGATCACCAACGGCATCGGCATGGGCTTCATCGCCTTCTCGGTGCTGCGCCTGGCCGTCGGGCGGGGCCGCGAGGTCCCGGTCACGATGTACGCGGTGTCGGCGGTGTTCGCCTTCTACTACCTGATGCCGGCCCTCGGCCTGACGTGATCCTCGCGGGGCGCGCTCACGTGACCCCGTAGAACCGTTCCGTCTCCTCCACGGCGGACTGGAACCGCTCGTCGAAGTCATCACGGATGAGCGTCCGGACGACATAGTCCTGGACGCTCATTCCTCTTTTCGCCGCATGGTCACGGAGCCGGTCGAGCAGCTCCCCGTCTATCCGCAGGCTGAGCACGCTGGTCCCCATGGGCACGAGGGTCACCCGCACTCGCCGGGTGATGCTCCGATTTCCGGAAACGACTCACTCGTACGGGTGAACTGCGGGTTTCAGTGGCAGGCGTCACGGGCACGCGGGCGGTTGTGCGGTGGTATTTCGCCAGACTAATGAGTTACGCTAAGGAACATGCCGGACCTCAAGCATGGCGACGACGCCGCCGCCGTGAACTCCCTGCGCTCCGCCGTGATGCGGTTGTCCCGTCGACTCAAGCACCAGCGGGTCGACGAGTCGCTCAGCCCGACCGAGATGTCGGTGCTGGGCACCCTGTCCAACTGCGGCAGCGCGACCCCGGGCGAGCTGGCCCGCAAGGAACACGTCCAGCCGCCGTCGATGACCCGCATCGTGGCGCTGCTGGAGGCGAAGGGGCTGGTCCGGCTGGAGCCGCATCCCGAGGACCGGCGCCAGAAGGTCGTGACGCAGACCGAGCAGGCCGTGGTGATGCTCGAGGAGAGCCGCCGCAAGCGGAACGCGTTCCTGGCCACGCTGGTCGAGGGACTCGACGAGGACGAGTGGGCGACCCTGCGTGCCGCCGCGCCCGTGCTCGAGAAGCTGGCGCACGTGTAGGCAGCACCGACGAGGAGGCGAACCTTTTGAGTACGGGACCCGGAGCAGCTTCCGTCCCCGCACCTGACGGCCACGACGATCCGACCACCCCCGACGCCCCTCGCAAGTCCTCGATGTTCTCCTCCCTGAAGGTGAGGAACTACCGCCTGTTCTTCACGGGCCAGGTCGTCTCGAACATCGGCACCTGGATGCAGCGCATCGCCCAGGACTGGCTGGTGCTCAGCCTGACCGGCTCCTCCGCCGCCGTCGGCATCACCACCGCCCTGCAGTTCCTGCCGATGCTGCTCTTCGGCCTCTACGGCGGCGTCCTCGTGGACCGCCTGCGCAAGCGCCCCACGCTGCTGGTCACCCAGTCGTCGATGGCCGTCACCTCGCTGTTCCTCGCCGTCCTCACCCTCACCGGCCATGTCCAGGTCTGGCACGTCTACGTCGCCGCCTTCGCGATGGGCCTGGCGACGGTCGTCGACAACCCGGCACGTCAGTCCTTCGTCTCCGAGCTGGTCGGCCGGGACCAGTTGCAGAACGCGGTCAGCCTCAACTCCGCGAACTTCCAGTCCGCCCGCCTGGTCGGTCCCGCCGTCGCCGGCCTGATGATCACCGGCGTGGGCACCGGCTGGGCGTTCCTCGCCAACGGCCTGTCCTTCGTCGCGCCGCTGAGCTGCCTGCTGCTGATGCGCGCCCGCGAACTGCACGTCGTCGCGCGCGCCCCGCGCGGCAAGGGCCAGCTGCGCGAGGGCCTGCACTACGTCGCCGGCCGTCCCGAGCTGATCTGGACGATCGTGCTGGTCGGTTTCATCGGCACCTTCGGCTTCAACTTCCCGGTCTTCCTGTCCGCCTTCGCCGACGACGTCTTCCACGCCGGGGCCGGCGCCTACAGCCTCTTCAACACCCTCATGGCCGTCGGCTCGCTGGCCGGCGCCCTGCTCGCCGCCCGGCGCGGCACGGCCCGGCTGCGCGTGCTGATCGCGGCGGCGCTGGCCTTCGGCGCCCTGGAGATGGTGGCGGCGACGGCACCCGAGCTGTGGCTGTTCGCCCTGCTGATGGTCCCGATCGGCGTCTTCAGCATGACGGTGAACGTCACCGCCAACACCAGCATCCAGATGTCCACCGACCCGGCCATGCGGGGCCGCGTCATGGCCCTCTACATGATGGTCTTCCTCGGCGGCTCCCCGGTCGGCGCCCCGATCGTCGGCTGGGTCACCGACGCGTACGGCGCCCGGGCGGGCTTCGCCGCGGGCGGCGCGGTGGCGGCGACGGCCGCGCTCGTGATCGGCCTGGTCCTCGCCCGCGTCGGCAACCTGCGCCTGTCGGTCGGCTGGCACCGGGGACACCCGCAGGTCCGCTTCGTGCCGCGGGAGCGCCGGGAGGAACTGGCGCCGGCGGCGTAAGGGGCCGGGCGGTACGGGTCTGACAGGGTGAGGAGACATGAGACTCTTCGCCGCCGTACTGCCCCCCGAGGACGTCACCGCCGCCCTCGCCGCCGAGGTGGCCGCGCTGAGGAAGCTGCCCGGCGCGGAGGGGCTGCGCTGGACCGGGCGCCCCGGGTGGCACCTCACGCTCGCCTTCTACGGCGAGGTGGACGACGACCTCGTACCGGACCTCTCGGCCCGCCTGGAGCGGGCCGCCCACCGCACCGCGCCCTTCGGGCTGACGCTGCGCGGAGGCGGTCAGTTCGGGCACGGGCGGGCCCTGTGGGCGGGGGTGGAGGGCGACGTGGCGACGCTCCGGCTGCTCGCCGACCGCGCGGAGTCGGCGGGGCGCAGGGCGGGCGTCGAGAGGGGCGAGCACCGGCGCTACAAGCCCCACCTGTCGGTGGCCCGCAGCCGGAACGCGTACGACGTGCGGCCGTACGTCGAGGCCCTGGACGCCTTCACCAGCCCCGCCTGGACGGTGACCGACCTCGCGCTGGTGCGCAGCAACCTGCCGAGGTCCGGGGTGCCGGGGGAGCAGCCCCGTTACGAGACGGTCGCCCGCAGCCCGCTCGGCGCGTCCGGTTAGGCTCGGGGGCGTGGACCCGAAGACCCGTAACCGGATCATGGCCGGTGTGCTCGTGCTGATGCTCGTGGTGGTGGCGGTGGCGGCGGCCCTCGGCTGACCGGGCCGTGGGTGCCGCCGCCCCGCTCACCACGTCACCGTGCTGCCCGCCGGCCTACCAGGCGAACGCCTCCGGCGAGGGCCCCGGCCCCGGGAAGATCTCGTCCAGCCCGGCCAGCAGCTCGTCCGACAGCTCCAGCTCCACGGCCCGCAGCGCCGACGCGAGCTGTTCGGCCGTGCGCGGGCCGACGATCGGGCCGGTGACGCCGGGCCGGGTCAGCAGCCAGGCCAGCGCGGCCTCGCCGGGCTCCACGCCGTGCTTGTCGAGCAGGTCCTCGTACGCCTGGACCTGCGCCCGCTTCGCCGGGTCGGCCAGAGTGTCGGCGGCCCGGCCGGAGGCGCGGCGCCCGCCCTGGACCTCCTTCTTGATGACCCCGCCGAGCAGTCCGCCGTGCAGCGGCGACCAGGGGATGACGCCGAGGCCGTAGTCCTGGGCGGCCGGGATGACCTCCATCTCGGCGCGGCGCTCGGCCAGGTTGTACAGGCACTGCTCGCTGACCAGGCCGATGGTGCCGCCGCGCCGGGCGGCGGTCTCGTTGGCCTGGGCGATCTTGTAGCCGGGGAAGTTCGACGACCCCGCGTACAGCACCTTGCCCTGCTGCACCAGCGTGTCGATGGCCTGCCAGATCTCGTCGAAACCGGTGGCGCGGTCGATGTGGTGGAACTGGTACAGGTCGATGTGGTCGGTCCGCAGCCGCTTCAGGCTGGCGTCGACCGCCCGGCGGATGTTCACGGCGGAGAGCTTGTCGTGGTTGGGCCACGCCTCGCCGTCGGCGCCCATATTGCCGTACACCTTGGTGGCGATGACCGTCCTGTCGCGCCGGTCGCCGCCCTTGGCGAACCAGTTGCCGATGATCTCCTCGGTGCGGCCCTTGTTCTCGCCCCAGCCGTACACGTTGGCGGTGTCGAAGAAGTTGATGCCGGCGTCCAGCGCCGCGTCCATGATGGCGTGGCTGTCGGCCTCGTCGGTCTGCGGACCGAAGTTCATCGTCCCGAGGACGAGCCGGCTGACCTTGAGTCCTGTGCGTCCCAGCTGCGTGTACTCCATGGTCCCCAAGCCAACGGCTTGGAGTGCGCTCCAGGCAAGCGGGTCGGGTCGGTCAGTCGCGGGGGAAGTCGGCTGTTTCGAGAGTGAGGCCCAGGTGCGTGTTCGTCATGTCGACGACTCCGCCGTACTCGATGGAGGTGTCGGTCACGTAGACGCCGTCCTTGGGCTGGGTGAACAGACGGCACCTGCGTGCATAGGGGTCAGCGATGAGATAGACCGGTACCTCCGCAAGGGCATAGGCGGTCTTCTTGGCTTCGTAGTCGTTCCGCGCCGTGCCTCTCGAGATGACTTCGGCGACGAACTCGACGTCCTCGTAGCGCCACTTGCCGTTGTCGTCCTTCTGCGCCCCACTTTTGATCTTGGCGACGTCCGGACAGAACCCGTTCTCGTAGCCGGGGAAGTCGATGCGGACGTCCGAGAAGATCCTCGCCTGACGCCGACCGAAGTGATCTTCCAGGGCCCAAAGGATCTCGAGGATGGTTTCCCAGTGAATGTCCCGCTGTGGCGCCATGTAGACGACCCCCCCGACGATCTCGACCTTGTAACCCTCGGGGACGGGCATCTTCTCGAGTCGCTCGAACATCTCGTCGAGTCGACGCGTGTTGTCGCTCTCGGCCATCGCGATCCTGTCGTCAAGGACGGTCATCGTGGCGCTCCTCCCCGGCCGTCCCACGGGCGGGAGCAGCCGCGCGGTACAACGATACGCACGGCGACCTGGACACAGGAGGACGCGCATATGCCAGAGCGGGACCGGGACCGCACCGACCACCTCGTCACCCTCGTCCGGCACCACCTGGGCGACGAGGACGTGCTCGGCGTCTACGCGCACGGCTCCGCCACCCTCGGCGGCCTGCGCCCGCACAGCGACCTCGACCTGCTCGTCGTCGTACGGAACCCCACGACGCACGCGCGACGCGCCGCACTCACGCAGGAGTTGCTGAAGCTGTCCGGCGGCGAAGGGCGCCGCCCCGTCGAACTGATCGTCGTCGTCCACGGCGACGTCCGGCCGTGGCGCTACCCGCCCCGCCGCGACTACCTCTACGGCGAGTGGCTGCGCGACGCCTACGAGCGCGGCCACGTCCCCGGGCCCGAGGACGACCCCGACCTCGCCCCGCTCCTGACCATGGTGCTCAGCGCCGACGCCCCGCTGCACGGCCCGCCGCCCGCCGCCCTCCTCGACCCCGTCCCGCACACGGATTTGCGGCGGGCGATCGTCGCCGGGGTCCCGGAGCTGACGGCCGAGCTGGAGTCGGACACCCGCAACGTCCTGCTCACCCTCGCCCGGATCTGGAGCACGCTCGTCACCGGCGAGATCCGGTCGAAGGACGCGGCGGCCGACTGGGCCCTCGCGCGGCTGCCCGCCGGGCACCACGAGCCCTTGGCCCACGCCCGCGCCGTGTACCTCGGGCACGAGCGCGACGAGCGCTGGGACGACGGCGTGCGGCCCTGCGCCGAGCACATGGTCCGGGCGATCCGGGCGGCCTACGAGGAAGCGGCCGAGTAGGGCCCGCCCAGCCCCCACCCCTCGTCCATCGCCTGCGCGAACGCGCCCGCGATGCGGTGCTCGCCGCTCTCGTTGGGATGCGTGCCGTCGTAGGTGTCGACGTGGAAGTCGTACGCCTGGGGCGGCGGGACCAGCAGCAGCGGGGAGGCCGGCTCGTCGAGGGCGGCGACCGTCTTCGCCAGGAGTTCGTTGAAGCGGTGGACCTGCCCGGCGAAGGTCTCGTCGGCGTCCACCCGGATGTTGTGCAGCACCGGCATCACGGCCATGCGGACCCGCGGGTTCGCCGAGCGGGCGTCCGCCACGAAGGCGCGGACGTTGTCGGCGGTCTGCTCGGCGTTGGTGTAGAAGCCGAGGTCGATGAGGCCGAGCGAGACCAGGAGCACGTCCGCGCGGCAGGACCGTACCGTCTCGCCGATGATCGGGGTCATGTGGTGCCAGCCCTCGCCCCAGCCGGCCAGGTGGGCGCGGGGGAAGTCCGGCTCGGCGTAGGCGTACGAGGTCGGCTCGTCCGTCGACGGGTCGTGCAGCGTCTCGCGCGGGCCCACGAAGGTGAAGGGCCTGCCGCAGGAGTCGCGCAGGTGCCGCCACAGCCGGTAGCGCCAGGTGTGTTCGCCGGCGCTCCCGATCGTCATGGAGTCACCGACGAACATGAACCTGAGCATCCGCTCATCATGGACGATGGGTCCGTCCGGCGCGATGTGAGCCCGGCCACGCAGCGTGACGGCCGGGGTGAACGGCCGCACGGGATGGCAGGCTTGGCGCATGCGCCGATCTTTCGCCCTCCTCGCCTCGGCCCTCCTCGTGGGCGCGTTCGCCGTGCCCGCCTCCGCCGCCGACGGGGACGACGGGAGCGACGGCTTCACGATCAAGGACCCGCGCATCACCGAGTCCAGCGGCCTCGCCGCCTCCCGCCTCCACCCTGGCGTCTACTGGACGCACAACGACCAGGACACCGGCCCGTACCTGTACGCGGTGGACGGCTCCACCGGCGAGACCGTCGCGCGCGTGGCGCTCTCCGGCGTGGGCACGCCGCGCGACGTCGAGGCGATCTCCATCGGGCCGGGCAACAAGATCTTCGTCGGCGACATCGGCGACAACCTCGGCGGCACCTGGCCGTACGTGTGGATCTACGAGCTGCCCGAGCCGACGGAGCTCAAGGACCAGACGGTCAAGGCGACCCAGTACGTCGTGAAGTACGCGGACGGCGCGCGCGACGCCGAGTCGATGGCCGTCCACCCGAAGACCGGGCGGGTCTACATCGTCGACAAGAACGAGGACGGCGGGCACCTGTACGAGGGTCCCGAGAAGCTCTCCGCCTCCGGCACCAACGTCTTCCGGCCCACCGTCCCCGTGGAGCTGTGGGCCACCGACGCCGCCTTCTCCCCGGACGGCAAGACGCTCGCCGTGCGCGGCTACCTCGGGGGCGTCTGGTACGACTGGAACGGCGGGAAGATCCAGCGCAAGGGGCGGATCAGCGTGCCGCTGGGGCAGGGGGAGTCCGTCACCTACACGCCCGACGGGCGGAAGCTGCTGCTCGGGATGGAGGGCGCCGGCAGCCCGGTCAAGGCCGAGGACGCGCCCGGCGGGAGCGGCGGGTCGGGCACCGGCGGCTCCGACGCCTCGGGTGAGGGAGCCGACGGTGCGGGCGGCGACACGCTCAAGGTCGGGGCGGTCGGACTGCTCGTGGCGTGCGCCGTCCTGTTCGGCCTACGACGGCTGTTCCGCCGCCGCTGACCCGTCGGCGGCCGGCCCGTCGGCCGCGCGTCGCGCGGCCACCAGCACCTCCAGCCCGTCCAGGATGCGCTGCAGCCCGAAGTCGAAGTGGTCGAAGCCGGTGCCGAAGGCGTCCTCGGAGAGGGAGGCCAGCACGGGGTAGCGCCCGCTGGTCATGGCCTTCACCAGCACCGGTTCCTGGGCCTGCCAGAACTGCGCGTCGGTGAGGCCCGAGGTGCGTTCCGCCTCCTCCTGGTACACCTGCGTGCGGGCGGCCCCGACGACGTACCCGTCGATCAGGACGATCGCCGAGACCAGCTCGGGGTCGGTCAGGCCCATGGGCTTGATCCGGGCCAGCACCTTCTCCATGCCGTCCAGCGCGCTCGGGCCCAGGATCGGACGGGACTGGTTGACCTCCAGCAGCCAGGTGTGGCGGCGGTAGAGGGCGAGCGTCGCGTGGCCGAGCGCCTCCAGCGCGGAGCGCCAGTCGCCGTCGCCGAGGTCGCCGGGGTCCTCGGAGGGTCGCTGGACGCGGTCCAGCATGAGGTCGAGGAGTTCGGCCTTGCCGGGGACATAGCGGTACAGGGACATGGTGCCGGTGCCCAGTTCGGTGGCGATGCGGCGCATCGAGACCGCGCCCAGCCCGTCCCGGTCGGCGACCTCGACGGCCGCCTCCACGATCCGCTCCAGCGTCAGCCCCGGCTTGGGTCCGCGGCTGGGCCGCCGGCCGGTGTCCCACAACAGTTCCAGGGTGCGGCCGACGTCGCCGCTGCCACTGGTCTCCGTACCGCTCGCCATGGGGTCAGTCTAGGTCCGCGCCCAAAAACTGAGTACGGTGTACGCGCAATCGGGTACGGTGTACTCAGTTAAGGACTGGAAGGGGGACCGTCCATGAGCGACGGACACGCGGTACGGGCCGAGGGGCTGGAGAAGCGGTACGGCGACAAACGCGCCCTCGACGGCTTCGACCTGGCCGTCCGCGAGGGCACCGTGCACGGGCTGCTGGGGCCGAACGGCGCGGGCAAGACCACGGCCGTGCGCATCCTGTCCACGCTGATCCGGCTGGACGGCGGACGGGCCGAGGTCGCCGGCCTCGACGTCGCCCGGCAGGCGCGCGAGGTGCGGGCCCGGATCGGCCTCACCGGCCAGTACGCGGCGGTGGACGAGGTGCTGACCGGCCGGCAGAACCTGGAGATGTTCGGGCGGCTGTTCCACCTGGGCGGCGGGCGGGCCCGCGCCCGGGCCGTCGAGCTGCTGGAGCAGTTCGACCTGACCGACGCCGCCGACCGGGGCGTCGGCAAGTACAGCGGCGGCATGCGGCGCCGCCTCGACCTCGCCGCCTCGATGATCCTCGCCCCGGCCGTGCTGTTCCTGGACGAGCCGACGACGGGCCTCGACCCGCGCAGCCGGGGCGAGGTCTGGGACTCGGTGCGGGCGCTGGTGGCGAGCGGCACGACGGTGCTGCTGACCACGCAGTACCTGGAGGAGGCGGACAAGCTGGCCTCCCGCATCACCGTCATCGACCGGGGCCGGGCCATCGCCGACGACACCCCGGACGGGCTGAAGAACCTGGTCGGCGGCGACCGGATCGAGGTCGTGGTGGCCGAGCGGGCCGACATCCCGAGGGCGGTGAAGGTCGTCGCCCGCGTCTGCGAGGGCGAACCCGAGGCCGACGAGGAGGCGTCGCGCGTGCACGCGCCGGTCACCGACCGGGTGGCCGCGCTGACCGAGGTCGCCCGCACTCTCCAGGACGAGGGCGTCGCCGTCGAGGACATCGGGCTGCGCAGGCCGAGCCTGGACGACGTGTTCCTGCGCCTGACCGGACACCGCACGGACCGCACCGGCACCCCGGAGAAGGAGGCGGTGGCGGCATGAGCGCCCTCGACCCGACGACGGCCCCGGCCGCCGAGCACGGCCGGCTGTACTGGCTGCTCGCCGACTGCGGCAACATCGTCCGCCGCGGCCTGACCCACTACCAGCGCCAGCCCGTCAACATCGCCTGGCAGCTGGGCTTCCCGATCCTGTCCGTCCTCCTCTACGGCTATGTCTTCGGCAGCGCGATGACCGTGCCCGGCGGCGGGGACTACAAGGACTTCCTGATGCCCGGCATGTTCGTGATGACCATGGCCTTCGGCTTCATCAACACCGCGACCGTCGTCGTCCACGACTCGACGAAGGGCGTCATCGACCGCTTCCGCTCCATGCCGATGGCGTCGTCCGCGGTGGTCGCCGGGCGCGGGGTCACGGATCTGGTCGTCGCCTGCGCGGAACTGGCCATCATGATGCTGACGGCACTGGCCATGGGCTGGCGGCCGGACGGCGGCTGGGGGTTCCTGGCCGCGTTCGGGCTGCTGCTGTGGCTGCGGTTCGCGCTGATCTGGATCGGCGTGTGGCTGGGCCTCCTCGTCCCCAACCCGGAGGCGGCGGGCGGCCTGTTCGCGGTGGCCTTCCCGCTGACGATGATCTCCAGCATCTTCGTCGCCCCGCAGCTGATGCCCGACTGGCTGGGCTGGGTGGCGGCCTGGAACCCCATCTCCTCCACGGCGGCGGCCGCCCGCGAGCTGTTCGGCACGCCGGTCGGCGGCGGCGGTTCCTGGGTCGAGCGGCACGCGCTGCTGATGGCGGGCGTGTGGCCGGTGATCCTCACGGCGGTCTTCCTGCCGCTGGCGGTGCGGCGCTTCCAGCGGCTCAGCAGGTAGGCGCGGGAGAGCAGAAGTCCGCACGCACGGAGGGGCGCCCGGCGATGTGCCGGGCGCCCCTCAGCGTCGTACGACGGTTGTCGCTACAGCTTCTCGATCACGTAGTCGACGCACTTCGTCAGCGCCTCGACGTCCGCCGGGTCGATCGCCGGGAACATCGCGACGCGCAGCTGGTTGCGGCCCAGCTTGCGGTACGGCTCGGTGTCCACGACGCCGTTGGCGCGCAGCACCTTGGCGACGGCGGCGGCGTCGATGTCGTCGGAGAAGTCGATCGTGCCGATGACCTGGGACCGCTTGGCCGGGTCGGAGACGAACGGGGTGGCGTACTTGGCCTCCTCCGCCCACGCGTACAGGCGGGACGAGGAGTCCTTGGTGCGCGCGGTGGTGAAGTCCAGGCCGCCCTGGCCGTTCATCCACTCCAGCTGCTCGTTGAGGAGGAACAGGGTGGCCAGCGCCGGGGTGTTGTACGTCTGGTTCTTGCGGGAGTTGTCGATCGCGGTCGGCAGCGAGAAGAACTCCGGGACGTGCCGGCCGGACGCGTGGACGCGCTCGGCGCGCTCGATCGCGGCCGGGGAGAAGACGCCGATCCACAGGCCGCCGTCGGAGGCGAAGGACTTCTGCGGCGCGAAGTAGTAGACGTCGGTCTCGGCGATGTCGACCGGCAGGCCGCCGGCGCCGGACGTCGCGTCGACCAGCACCAGGGAGCCCTCGTCGGCGCCGGCGACCCGCTTGATCGGCATGGCGACGCCGGTCGAGGTCTCGTTGTGGGTGAACGCGTACACGTCCACGCCGGCCTCGGCGTGCGCCTCGGGGTGCGTGCCCGGGTCGGCGGAGACGACCGTCGGCTCGGCCAGCCAGGGCGCCAGCTTGGCGGCCTTGGCGAACTTGGAGGAGAACTCGCCGAACGTGAGGTGCTGGGACTTGTTCTCGATCAGACCGTGGGTCGCGATGTCCCAGAACGCCGTGGAACCGCCGTTGCCGAGGACCACCTCGTAGCCGTCGGGGAGCCGGAACAGCTCGGAGATGCCCTCACGGACCTTGCCGACCAGGTTCTTGACGGGAGCCTGGCGATGGGAGGTGCCCATGAGGGACGTACCGGTGGCGGCCAGGGCGTCCAGCGCCTCCACCCGCACCTTGGAGGGACCCGCGCCGAATCGACCGTCCGCGGGCTTGATGTCAGCAGGAATCTGGATCTCAGCCACGTGCCGGAGCGTATCCCGTCGGCCAAACCGGACGGGAACATGTCCGTCCGATGAGACGAGATCTCCGTCTTGCGGACCTGTGCCAAGCCACAAGGCTCATGCTGGAGGACATGACCGATCTGGAGGCAGCACTGCGCAGGGCCGTCCGCGGCGAGGTCGGATTCGACGTCACCTCCCGGGCGCTGACCACCATGGACGCGTCCAACTACCGCCGGGTGCCGCTGGGCGTGGTGGCGCCCAGGGACGCCGACGACGTGGCGGCGGTGCTGGAGGTGTGCCGGGCGCACGGGACGCCGGTCGTCGCGCGGGGCGGCGGCACGTCGATCGCGGGTCAGGCGACCGGCACGGGCGTGGTCCTGGACTTCACCCGGCACATGAACCGGCTGATCGACCTGGACCCCGGGACCCGCACCGCCGTCGTCCAGCCCGGCCTGGTCCTCGACCGCCTCCAGGAGGCCGCCGCCCCGCACGGCCTGCGCTTCGGCCCCGACCCCTCCACCCACAGCCGCTGCACCCTCGGCGGCATGATCGGCAACAACTCGTGCGGCTCCCACTCGGTGGCGTGGGGCACGACGGCGGACAGCGTGCGCGAGCTGTCGGTGCTCACCGCGCGGGGACGGTCCCTGCGGCTCGGGCCGGACTGGGCCGGGGCGCCACCGGGCCTGCGCGAGCTGGTGTCCGGCGAGTCGGCACGGCTGCGCACGGGCTTTCCCGACCTGCCCCGCCGCATCTCCGGCTACGCGCTGGACGCGCTGCTGCCGGAGCGGGGCGCGGACGTGGCCCGCTCCTTCTGCGGTTCGGAGGGCACGCTGGGCGTGCTGACGGAGGCGGTGGTGCGGCTGGTCGAGTCCCCGCGGGCGCGGGCGCTGGCGGTGCTGGGATACGCCGACGAGGCCGGGGCGGCGGAGGCGGCGGCCGGGCTGCTGCCGCTCGCGCCGCTGACCGTGGAGGGCATGGCGGTGGACCTGGTGCCCTCCACGCGGGGGCTGCCCCGCGGCGGGGCGTGGCTGTTCGTCGAGACGGGCGGCGACTCGCCGGCGCAGGCGCGGGCGCGCGCGGAGGCGGTGGTGCGGGCGGCCGACGTCGTGGACGCGCTGGTGGTGACCGACCCGGCCGGTCAGCGGAGGCTGTGGCGTGTCCGGGAGGACGCGAGCGGCACGGCGACCCGGATGCCGGACGGTGCGGAGGCATGGCCCGGCTGGGAGGACTGCGCGGTGCCCCCGGCCCGGCTGGGCGCCTACCTGCGGGACTTCAGGGCGCTGCTGACCGCCCACGGCCTGCGCGGCACCCCGTACGGGCACTTCGGCGACGGCTGCATCCACGTGCGCATCGACTTCGACCTGATGACGGACGCCGGAGTCGCCCGCTTCCGCCGCCTCTCGGAGGAGCTGGCGGACCTGGTCGTCGCGCACGGCGGCTCGCTCTCCGGGGAGCACGGCGACGGGCAGGCGCGGGCGGAGCTGCTGCCCAGGATGTACGGCGAGGAGACGGTCGCCCTCTTCGCACGCGCCAAGGGCGTCTGGGACCCGGACGACCTCCTCAACCCCGGCATGCTGGTCCGCCCCGCCCCGCTCGACACCGACCTCCGCTTCTCCGTCCTGCCGCGCGAGCCGGTCGACGTCGCGTTCGGCTACCCGGCCGACGGGGGCGACTTCTCGGCGGCGGTACGGCGCTGCGTCGGCGTCGCCAAGTGCCGTACGACGTCGGTGACCGGGTCGGGCGTGATGTGCCCCTCCTTCCGGGCGACGGGGGACGAGGCGCACTCCACGCGGGGCCGCGCCCGCCTGCTGCACGAGATGCTCGCCGGTGAGGTGGTGACCGACGGCTGGCGCTCGACGGAGGTCCGGGACGCCCTCGACCTGTGCCTGTCCTGCAAGGGCTGCCGCTCCGACTGCCCGGTCGAGGTCGACATGGCCACGTACAAGGCGGAGTTCCTGCACCACCACTACGCGGGGCGCCGCCGCCCCGCCGCCCACTACACGATGGGGTGGCTGCCGGTGTGGCTGCGCTGGGCGGCGCGGGCGCGGGTGGCGCCGGTCGTCAACGCGCTCGCCTCCGTGCGGCCGTTGGCGGCGGTGGCGAAACGGCTGGGCGGGATCGCGGGGGAGCGGGACGTGCCGCGGCTGGCCGGGGAGACCTTCAGCCGGTGGTGGCGCGGGCGCGGGGGGCCGCGCGCCGAGGGCGAGCCGGTGGTCCTGTGGCCCGACACCTTCACCGAGCACCTGTCGCCGTCGGTGGGCCGGGCGGCCGTACGGGTGCTGGAGGCGGCGGGCCTGCGCGTGGTGCTGCCGCCGACGCTGCGCACCCGGGGGCGGGGCCTCGCCGACGGCCGTACGAGGTCGGCGACGGCCCTGCTGACCGCCCGCCGGGGCCGGGTCTGCTGCGGACTGACGTACGTGTCGACGGGCCAACTGGACCGCGCCCGCGCGGTGATGCGCCGCACCCTGGACCTGATGGAACCCGTGCTGGAGACCTCGGCACCGGTCGTCGTCCTGGAGCCGAGCTGTGCCGCCGCGCTCCGCACGGACCTGCCGGAACTCCTGCACGACGATCCGCGGGCGGCCCGCCTCGCCGCCCGCGTGGTGACGTTCGCCCAGGCCCTGGAGCGGCACGCCCCCGACTGGAGACCGCCCGCCGTCGGCCTCCCCGCGGTCGGCCAGACCCACTGCCACCAGCACGCGGTCCTCGGTGACGCGGCCGAGCGCCGGCTGCGCGAGGCGGCGGGCCTGACCGGCGACCTGGCCGGCGGCTGCTGCGGCCTCGCGGGCAACTTCGGCTTCGAGGACGGCCACTACGAGGTCTCCGCCGCCTGCGCCGAGGACCAGCTGCTCCCGGCGGTGCGCGAGGCACCGGAGGGGGCGGTGGTCCTGGCGGACGGCTTCTCCTGCCGGACCCAGCTGGAACACCTGGCGGGGGTGCGGGGGCGGCACCTGGCGGAGGTGCTGGCGGAGCGGCTGGAAGGGGCGTGACGCGGTCTACGGCCGGTGGAACGCGACCTCGGGGTGGGTCGCCGTGGGGCCGTCGAGCAGCGGCTGCGGGATGCCGCGCAGGTGGAGGTCGAGGAAGGCGCCCACATGGTCGCGGGTGATCTCCCAGCTCCGCTCGGCCGGGAGCGGGGTCGGGTCCGGCAGCTCCAGCCGCTTCCCCAGCCAGGGGAGATCGGTGAAGGAGAAGTGCCCGGCCCCCTGGACGGTCAGCCAGCGCTTCCAGCCGTGCAGACGGTCCCAGGCGCCGTCCCAGTCGGTGATGTCACCGCCGGGGGTGTGGGTGTTCTCCGCGCCGAGCATCATGAACGGCCGCCGGCCGATCCCGGCCCCGGCGTCGTCGACGAAGAAGTTGCCGTCGAGATCGACGCCGGCCCGCACCCGGCGGTCGACGGCCATGGTCGCCGCGGCCGCCGCCCCGCCCATCGAGTGACCGGCCGCCGCGATCCGCCGTGAGTCGATCACCCGGGACAGCGACCCCGCTCTCCGGCCGTCCGTCAACTCGTCGATCACGAACGACAGGTCGGCCGCCCGCCCGCGCACGACGGCCGCCTGCTCCGGGCCCGGGTCGACCTCCTCGCAGGCCACACAGGGCGGGACGCGGCCCCCGGGGAACTCCGTACCCACCGACTCGTGGGCGTGGTCCACGGCGGCGACGACATACCCGCGAGCGGCCAGGTCGTCGGCGAGCGAGGTGAGCGTGGCGCGCGGCATCCCGAAGCCGGGGGACAGCAGCACCAGCGGGAAACGGCCCCGCGCCGGGGCGGCCCCGACCCGCGCGTGGGTACGGGTGCCGGCCAGGGTGGAGGCCGGCACGACCCCGCCGAGCCCCCTGGCCTCCAGCAGCAGCCGCGCTTCCTCGACCGTCATGTACGGCGCGGGCGTCCCCGTGCCCGCCGAGCGGGCCGGGTAGGACACGGACACCATCAACTCCCGCCCCCGCGCCGTCGGCACCCAGGGGTCGGTGCGGTCCCGGTCGACGAGGTGCAGGGTGCGACGCCCCACCGGGTGGGGACCGGCGGGACGGGGCAACTCCGGCGCGCCCGCGCTGGGCACCTCTTGGGCCGCGTGCCGCGCCCGATGCGTGGCCGACGTGGGCGCGGCACCCAGGAGCGGGACCGCCAACGCGCATGTCAGCAGGGCGGCCACCGCGCCCTTGCGTGTTCTCGAGATCATGGGTCGAAGCTAGATCCCGAACCGGGCCCCATACATCGGCCCGGCGCGCCACTTGGGGTACGACCTGAGGACCACGCCGGAGGGCGGCGTGATACCGAGGGGTGAGCGGACCGAGGCGGCCGCAGCGGGCGTGCCCGCCGTGACCGGAACCGCGCCGGGCGTCCGGAGCGTGATCGTTCCCATGGACGTTCCGGGTGATGACGGGGCAGGGGCGCGGCGACGCGTCGGCAGGCGGTGGTGGGCGGGCGCGGCGGGTGCGGGTCTCGTCGCGTCGGCCGTCCTCGCGGGTGCGGTGATCGCCGCCGACCCCGAGACCGGCCTCGCCGCGCCGCACGCTTGCCGGACCTCCGTGCACGGGTCCGCGCCCGCGCCGCAGCGGCCCGCCACGGGCCCCGCGGCGGCCTCCGCCGCAGACTTCGACGGGGACGGCCACCCCGACCTGGCCTTCGGCTCGCAGGGGGACGTGGCGGGCGGGGCCGGCGGTGGCAGCATCCAGGTGGCGTACGGGGCGGAGGGCGGGACGGGGCCGGCGCGCTGTCAGCACCTCACGCAGGACGACCCCGGCATACCGGGGAAGAACCGCGACGAGAGCTTCTTCGGGTCCGACGTGGTGGCCCGCGACTTCGACGAGGACGGGTACACCGACCTCGCCGCCGCCGTCTTCGACGGGAAGCCGAGCGTGATCGTCATGTGGGGTTCGGCGGACGGGCTCTCCCGGGCCGTCCGGGTGCCGGGCACGGACACCAGTCACGTCTCCTGGGACGACGACCCGATCCTGGACGAGCAGCTCGCCGCCGGTGACTTCGACGGCGACGGCCACGCCGACCTGGTCTTCGGGCTCGGCTCCGACAAGGGCCTGCTCGAGGGCCCCTTCGAACGGGACGGCACCCCGGCCCGGAGGGCCGCCGTCCCGGCCCCGAGCCGGCCCGCGGGGGACGTCGACGGCGCGAGCTACGGCGATCTCGTCGCCGGGGACCTCGACGGCGACGGCGCCGACGAACTGGTGACCTTCCACTACGACTGGTCCCCGGACGCCTCCTGGTCCCGCACGCGCCGGCCGGTCGGCCTGTTCCGGGGCGGCCCGGACGGCCTCACCCGGGCGGACGGCGTCGACCTTCCGGACGCGGCGACGGGGGCCGTCGGCGACGTGGACGGCGACGGCTACGGCGACCTGGTCCTCAGCCCCCGGGGCGGCGACGCGAGCCGCAGCTCGGTGACGGTGGTGTACGGGTCGGAGTCGGGGCCGGGGAAGCGCAGGACGACGATCGACCGGGACACGCCGGGCGTGCCCGGCGAGGAGCCCCAGGACGAGGACGCCGTGTTCGTCTCCCTGGACACCGGGGACGTGAACGGCGACGGGTACGCGGACGTGGTGGCCGGGGCGTCGCGGTGGGGCCCGTACGTCGAACCGGGTCCCGAGCAGGTGCTGTTCCTGGCGGGCGGCCCGGAGGGACCGACCGGCGAGGGCGCCCGGGTCTTCGAGGGCGGTGACCTGCCCGGTTCGCACGAGCGGGCCGGGTTCGGCGCGGAGGTCGCCCTCAGCGACCTGGACGGCGACCACCGCGCCGAGCTGGTGGTGGCCGAGCCGGGCGGCGACACGGCGGACAGCTCCGTGTGGCTGCTGCCCGGCACGGACGACGGGCCGTCCGCCGGGGGCGTCACCCGGCTGTCCGGGGACACCTTCGACGACGACGAGAGGCTGGACCTGCTGATGGGCGGCGGCGGGATCGCTCACTAGGTCAGGCCCTCGGGGCGGCTCGGGGCGGCTCCGGGCGACTCCGGGCGGCTCCGGGACCGCTCGGGGGCGAGCCCCGGCCCGGGCGACACCGGGCGTCCCCCTCGCGCTCTCCCTCCCGGCACGCCCCCGGCGAAGGCGGCTCAGGGCGCCGTCTCGCCCCGCACCAGGGGGTGGCACACCGGCTGGACGTCCTCGGGCAGGTCGTCCGGGCGGCACCAGCGGGCCTCCAGGATCTCGAACGGGTCGACGCGCAGCTCGCCGCCGAGCAACCGGGCCTCGTAGGCCACCTCCAGCCGGGTGCGCAGGCCGCTGTTCAGCATGACCAGGCGGCCCACCTCCACGTCGAGGTTCGTCTCCTCGCGCACCTCGCGGACCACCGTCCGCCGGAAGTCCTCGCCCTTGCGCGCGAAACCGCTCGGCAGGCCCCACTGGCGGCCCGGCGGCCACATCCGGTGCTTCAGCAGCAGCACCCGACCCTCGTCGTCGCGCACCACGCCGGTCACACCGACCACGTACTTCGTGTGCAGCAGCCACATCACACGGCTCTGGACCGGGCGCAGCAGGCGCCACAGGCGGGCAACGAGTCGTCTCACACGGCGGACGCTACCTTCTCGCCGGGTGCGCCCCTCACGGGGAGGCCGCCCACGGAGCGGATGTCCGTTGACAGCGGCGATCCCCGCCCGCGACAGTTGCATGGCAGGAGTACGCGCCTGTCCCGGTCCACTACTGTGGACTGTGCCGTACAGCTTGATGAACGAAGTCGACCGCACACCGACCCGCAGACCGTCCCGGAGCCCCCGTGAGTACCCCCAGCGCTACCCCCGGCACCCCCACCCCGGCCGCCACCGCTTCCCCGGCGGGCTCGGGGACAGCGCCCGGCCCCGCACCCGAGGGCGGCCGGTGGGGCTCCCTCGGGCCGGTCGGTCTGGTGCTCGCCGGCGGGCTCTCCGTGCAGTTCGGCGCCGCGCTGGCGGTGAGCCTGATGCCCCGCGCCGGCGCGCTCGGCGTGGTGACGCTGCGGCTGGTCGTGGCCGCCGTCGTGCTGCTGCTCGTCTGCCGGCCCCGGCTGCGCGGGCACTCGCGGGCCGACTGGGGCACGGTCGTCGTCTTCGGCATCGCCATGGCCGGCATGAACGGCCTCTTCTACCAGGCCGTCGACCGCATCCCCCTCGGCCCCGCCGTCACCCTGGAGGTGCTCGGCCCGCTGGCCCTGTCCGTCTTCGCCTCCCGCCGCGCCGTCAACCTGGTCTGGGCCGCCCTCGCCCTGGCCGGCGTCTTCCTGCTCAGCGGCGGCGGCTTCGACAGCCTCGACCCGGCCGGCGCCGCCTTCGCGCTCGGGGCGGGCGCCATGTGGGCGGCGTACATCGTCTTCAGCGCGCGTACGGGCCGGCGCTTCCCGCAGGCCGACGGGCTGGCCCTCGCGATGGCGGTCGGAGCGGTGCTGTTCCTGCCGCTCGGCATCGCCGAGTCGGGCGCCGAGCTGATCGACCCGGTGACGCTGGCGCTCGGCGCCGGGGTCGCCCTGCTCTCCTCCGTCCTGCCGTACACCCTCGAACTGCTCGCCCTGCGCCGCCTGCCCGCGCCGACCTTCGCCATCCTCATGAGCCTGGAGCCCGCCATCGCCGCGGCGGCCGGTTTCCTCATCCTCGACCAGGCCCTGTCCGCCACGCAGTCCGCCGCCATCGCCCTGGTGATCGCGGCGAGCATGGGGGCGGTGCGGACCCAGGTGGGGCGGCGGCGCCGGACCGAGGCGCTCGCGGACCTGCCCCAGGGGAACTGAGCGCGAGCGGCCCGGCCCGGCCGGTTCCCACCCCACCGCATAGGCTGCGGACCTGGTCATCTCATCGGGATCATGGGGAGGGAACCGATGAACCACACGGCCGAGGTCTTCCAGCCTTTGCAGGACGACGACCCGCGCGCGGTGGGGGGTTACCGGCTCGCCGCCCGGCTCGGCGCGGGCGGCATGGGCCGGGTCTACCTGTCGCACACCCCGGGCGGCCGGCCGGTGGCCGTCAAGGTCGTACGGTCCGAACTGGCCGACGACCCGACCTTCCGGCGGCGCTTCGGCCGCGAGGTCACCTCGGCCCGCAAGGTGAAGGGCGCCTACACCGCCGAGCTGATCGACGCCGACGCCGACGGCACACCGCCCTGGCTCGCCACGCTGTACGTGCCGGGCCCCGCCCTGTCCGACGTCGTCGCCCGGAGCGGGCCGCTGCCGGTACCGGCGGTGCTGTGGCTGATGGCGGGGGTCGCCGAGGCGCTGCAGGCCATCCACGGCGCGGGCATCGTGCACCGGGACCTCAAGCCGTCGAACGTACTGCTCGCCTCCGACGGTCCCCGCGTCATCGACTTCGGCATCGCGGTCGCCGCCGACAGCACCGCGCACACCGCCACGGGCGCCGCCATCGGCACGCCCCAGTTCATGGCCCCCGAGCAGGCGTCCGGGGGTGACGTCACCGAGGCGACCGACGTCTTCTCGCTGGGCCAGACGGCCGCGTTCGCGGCACTGGGCCGGCCGCTCTACGGGGACGGGCCCGCGGTCAGCGTGCTCTACCGGATCGTGCACTCCGAGCCCGACCTGTCCGGGCTGCCCGAGCGGCTGAGGCCGCTGATCGCCCGGTGCGTGGCCGCCGACCCCGGGGAGCGGGCCACCGCGGCGGAGGTCGTCGAGTGGTGCCGGCGGGAGCTGGGCCCGGACGCCGAGGCCGGGGCGGGCCCGGCCGTCTGGCGGGAGATCGCCGGGCCGGAGGTGACGGTGCCGCCGCCCGCACCGGCCCCCGAGGCGGCACCGGCCCCCACCGCGGTCCGTACGGGACCCTGGACCGTCCCGCAGCCCCTCGCCCGGCAGCCGGCGACCGCACAGTGGCCCGGTGCCGCGCAGTGGCCGGGCGCCGCGCAGTGGGCCGCCGGTCCGTACGGTCCCACCGTCCCGCAGCGGCCGGACGGGCCGCAGGAGCGCAAGCGCCGCAGAAGACGCGCCGCACTGATCACGGCCGCCGCCCTGGTCGCGGGCGGTCTGGGGCTCACGGCGGCGTGGACGGTCCTCGACGCGGCGTGGGACGGCATCCGGGACCGCACCCGCGACACGGCGGCGTCCGCGTCGGGAACGCCCGGTACGGGCACGGAATCCGGTACGGGCACGGGGCGGTCGTCGGCGTCCGGGGACGCGGGGACGGGACCGTCGGGCGCCGAGGCGACCGCACCGGGGGCCGCGGCGTCCGCCGGGCGGGGAGCGGCGGCCGACGGTCCCGCGGCCGGCCCCACGGCACCCGTCGCCCACGCCTACGGCCCGCAGCTTCTGAACGGCGAGAACTCGCTCAGCATCACCACCGGGACGATGCGCGAGGACCGCGAGGGCGACATCCGCTTCGCCTGCGAGCAGGCCAGTTGTGCCCTGGAGAGCGACACCAGCGCGTTCAGCATCATGCTGGGCGAGCCGGGCGCCACGTACGAGGACTGCCGTCTGCGCTTCGCGGACGCGTCGGGCACCGACGGCCGCCGCCTTCCGCTGGCCGCCGCGTCGGCCGGGACCGAGATCTGCGTCAAGCACCGCGACGGGGACATCGTGCTGCTCGTCCTCCAGGTCAAGTCGACCGCGATGCCGGACATCGGCTTCGTCACCGCCGACATGACGGTCTGGCGCGCCGACTGAGGTCCTGGAGCGGCCCGGAAGCCCGACGGTCCCGCGCCGTCCCGGGGCGTCCGGCTGCGCGGCGAAAAATCATGCAAGCATGCTTGATTGTTCCGCGACCCCCTGCCATGCTCCCCCCACCGCGCCGCACACCGCCGTGCCCGAGGGGAGCGCCCCGTGTCCGACCCGACGCCCGTGATCGACGACCTGCGCGAGGAGAGCGAGGAACTCGACGCCCTGGTCGCTTCGTTGAGCCCGCAGGAGTGGCGGCTGGCCACCCCGGCGCCCGGCTGGACCGTCGCCCACCAGATCGGGCACCTGCACTGGACCGACCGGGCCGCCCTGGTCGCCGTCACCGACGAGGCCGGGTTCGCCGCCCTGGTCGAGCAGGCCCTCGCCGCACCCGACCGGTACGTCGACGACGCCGCCGAGGAGGCCGCCGGGCAGGCCCCCGCCGCCTTGCTGGCCGCCTGGCGGCAGACCCGCGCCGCGCTCGACAAGGCGCTGCGCGAGGCGGCCCCCGGCGCCCGCTTCCCCTGGTACGGGCCGCCCATGGCCACCGCCTCCATGGCCACCGCCCGCCTGATGGAGACCTGGGCCCACGGCCTCGACGTCGCCGACGCCCTGGGCGTGCGGCGCCCGCCCACGGACCGGCTGCGGCACATCGCCCGCATCGGCGTCCGCGCCCGGGACTTCGCCTACGCGGCCCACGGACTGACCCCGCCCGTCGAGCAGTTCCGCGTCGAACTCACCGGACCGGGCGGGGACGTGTGGGCGTACGGCCCCGAGGACGCCGCCCAGCGCGTCACCGGCCCCGCCCTCGACTTCTGCCTGCTCGCCACCCAGCGCGCCCACCGCGCCGACCTCGCCCTCACCGCC
Organism: Streptomyces sp. SudanB5_2050; assembly: GCF_964272335.1. Classification (NCBI taxonomy): domain Bacteria; kingdom Bacillati; phylum Actinomycetota; class Actinomycetes; order Kitasatosporales; family Streptomycetaceae; genus Streptomyces; species Streptomyces sp. SudanB5_2050. Next base: position 3,525,114 of record NZ_OZ186760.1, on the reverse strand, counting down.
GAGGGCCCGGACGCCGACCGCTGGCTCGACGTCGCCCAGGCCTTCGCCGGCCCGCCGGGAGCCGGACGCCCGCCGCGCGGGGAGGCACGATGAGCGTGCTCCGGATCGGCAACGCCTCCGGCTTCTACGGCGACCGCTTCGACGCCGTGCGCGAGATGCTCACCGGCGGCCCGCTGGACGTCCTCACCGGTGACTACCTCGCCGAGCTGACCATGCTGATCCTCGGCCGCGACCGGCTGAAGGACCCGGACGCCGGGTACGCCCGCACCTTCCTGCGGCAGATGGAGGAGTGCCTCGGCCTCGCCCACGAGCGGGGCGTGCGGATCGTGGCCAACGCGGGCGGGCTCAACCCCGCCGGACTCGCCGACGCCGTACGCGCCCTGGCCGACCGGCTCGGCATCCCCGTACGGGTCGCCCACGTCGAGGGCGACGACCTGACCGCCGCCCACCCCGGAGCGCTGGCCGCGCACGCCTACCTCGGCGGCTTCGGTATCGCCGCGTGCCTGCGCGAGGGCGCCGACGTGGTCGTCACCGGGCGGGTCACCGACGCCGCGCTGGTCACCGGGCCCGCCGTCGCACACTTCGGCTGGGAGCCGACGGAGTACGACCGGCTGGCGGGCGCGGTCGTCGCCGGGCACCTGCTGGAGTGCGGGGCGCAGGTGACCGGCGGCAACTACGCGTTCTTCCGCGAGGGTGACGTACGGCGGCCCGGCTTCCCGCTCGCCGAGGTGCACGCCGACGGAAGCTGCGTCCTCACCAAGCACGACGGCACCGGCGGCTTCGTGGACGTCGGCACGGTGACCGCGCAGCTGCTGTACGAGACGGGCGGCGCCCGGTACGCCGGACCCGACGTCACCGCCCGGCTGGACACCGTACGGCTCACCCGGGAGGGACCCGACCGCGTCCGCGTCGACGGCGTGCGCGGCGAGGCGCCGCCGCCCACGCTCAAGGTCGGCGTCAACCGGCTCGGCGGCTTCCGCAACGAGGTCGCCTTCGTCCTCACCGGCCTCGACATCGAGGCCAAGGCCGCGCTGGTCCGCGCCCAGATGGAACCCGCCCTCGGCGCGGTCGCCGACGTCCGCTGGGACCTCGTCCGCACCGACCGGCCCGACGCCCCCACCGAGGAGACGGCGAGCGCCCTGCTGCGGCTCGTGGTGCGCGACGCCGACCAGCGGGCCGTCGGGCGGGCGCTGAGCGGTGCCGCCGTCGAGCTGGCCCTCGCCGGTTACCCGGGCTTCCACGTGAGCGCGCCCCCGGGCAAGGGCTCCCCCTACGGCGTCTTCGAGGCCGCCCGCGTCCCGCAGGACGCCGTGGACCACGTGGCCGTCCTGCACGACGGGCGCCGGGTGCCGGTGGCGCCCGCGAAGGACACGGCCGTCCTCGAAGCCGTACCGGAACCACCCCTGCCGCCACCGCTTCCGCCCGGCCCCGTCCGCCGCGCCCCGCTCGGTCTCGTCGCCGGTGCCCGCAGCGGCGACAAGGGCGGCGACGCCAACGTGGGCGTGTGGGTGCGCACGGACCGGGCCTGGCGATGGCTCGCGCACCAGCTGACCGTCGACCGGTTCCGGGAGCTGATCCCCGAGGCCCGCGACCTGCCCGTCACCCGGCACGTCCTCCCCGGCCTGCGCGCCGTGAACTTCGTCGTCGAGGGCCTCCTCGGCGAGGGCGTCGCCGCCCAGGCCCGTTTCGACCCGCAGGCCAAGGCGCTCGGCGAATGGCTGCGCGCCCGGCACCTGGACATCCCGGAGGAACTGCTGTGACCGTCCTCGCCTCCACCCTCGATCCGACCGCCCCCGACCACCGGGCGAGCCGTGAGGCCATGCTCGCCAGGCTCGCCGAGCTGGACGCCGAACACGCCAAGGCCCTCGCGGGCGGCGGCGACAAGTACGTCGCCCGGCACCGGAAGCGCGGCAAGCTGCTCGCCCGCGAGCGCATCGAGCTGCTCCTCGACCCCGACACGCCCTTCCTGGAGCTGTCGCCGCTCGCCGGCTGGGGGAGCGAGTACACCGTCGGCGCCTCGCTCGTCACCGGCATCGGGGTCGTCGAGGGCGTCGAGTGCCTGATCACGGCCAACGACCCGACCGTGCGCGGCGGCGCCAGCAACCCCTGGTCGCTGAAGAAGGCGCTGCGCGCCAACGACATCGCGCTCGCCAACCGGCTGCCCTGCATCAGCCTGGTCGAGTCCGGCGGCGCCGACCTGCCGTCGCAGAAGGAGATCTTCATACCCGGCGGCGGCGTCTTCCGGGACCTCACCCGGCTGTCGGCGGCCGGCATCCCGACGATCGCCGTCGTCTTCGGCAACTCCACGGCCGGGGGCGCCTACATCCCCGGCATGTCCGACCACGTGATCATGGTCAAGGAGCGCGCCAAGGTGTTCCTCGGCGGGCCGCCGCTGGTCAAGATGGCCACCGGTGAGGAGAGCGACGACGAGTCGCTGGGCGGCGCCGAGATGCACGCCCGCACCTCGGGACTCGCCGACCACTTCGCCGTGGACGAGTCCGACGCCCTGCGCCAGGCCCGACGCGTCGTCGCCCGCCTCAACCACCGCAAGGCGTACGCCGACCCGCCGCTGGCCGAACCGCCCGCCCACGACCCCGAGGAACTCCTCGGCATCGTCCCCGGCGACCTGCGCACCCCCTTCGACCCGCGCGAGGTCATTGCCCGGATCGTCGACGCTTCCGACTTCGACGAGTTCAAGCCGCTGTACGGGACGAGCCTGACCACCGGCTGGGCGAGCCTGCACGGCTACCCGGTCGGCATCCTCGCCAACGCCCAAGGGGTCCTCTTCAGCGAGGAGTCGCAGAAGGCGGCCCAGTTCATCCAGCTCGCCAACCAGCGCGACATCCCGCTCCTCTTCCTCCACAACACCACCGGCTACATGGTCGGCAAGGAGTACGAGCAGGGCGGCATCATCAAGCACGGCGCGATGATGATCAACGCGGTCGCCAACTCCCGCGTCCCGCACCTGTCCGTCCTCCTCGGCGCCTCCTACGGCGCCGGGCACTACGGCATGTGCGGACGCGCCTTCGACCCGCGCTTCCTCTTCGCCTGGCCCAGCGCCAAGTCCGCCGTCATGGGCCCGCAGCAGCTCGCCGGCGTGCTCTCCCTCGTGGCCCGCCAGTCGGCCGCCGCCAAGGGACAGCCGTACGACGACGAGGGCGACGCGGCGCTGCGCGCCATGGTGGAGCAGCAGATCGAGTCCGAGTCGCTGCCCATGTTCCTGTCCGGGCGGCTCTACGACGACGGCGTCATCGACCCGCGCGACACCCGCACCGTCCTCGGCCTGTGCCTGTCCGCCGTCCACACCGCGCCCTACGAGGGGGCGCGCGGTGGCTTCGGCGTCTTCCGAATGTGAGGGGTGAGGGACCTGTGATCACTTCCGTACTCGTCGCCAACCGGGGCGAGATCGCCTGCCGCGTCTTCCGCACCTGCCGCGAGGCGGGCATCCGGACGGTCGCCGTGCACTCGGACGCCGACGAGACCGCCCTGCACGTCCGTCTGGCCGACGCCGCCGTACGGCTGCCGGGGACCGCGTCCGCCGACACCTATCTCCGCGGCGACCTGATCGTGAAGGCCGCGGTCGCCGCCGGCGCCGACGCCGTCCACCCCGGCTACGGCTTCCTCTCCGAGAACGCCGACTTCGCGCGCGCCGTCACCGACGCGGGACTGACCTGGATCGGGCCGCCGCCGGAGGCGATCGAGGCCATGGCGTCCAAGACCCGGGCCAAGGAACTGCTGGGCATCGCACCCCTGGACCGGGTCACCGAGGCCGACTTGCCGGTGCTGGTCAAGGCGGCGGCCGGCGGCGGCGGACGCGGCATGCGCGTCGTACGGCGCCTCGCCGACCTCGACGACGCACTGACCGCCGCCCGCGCGGAGGCCGTGAGCGCCTTCGGCGACGGCGAGGTCTTCGTCGAGCCCTACGTGGAGAACGGCCGCCACGTCGAGGTGCAGATCCTCGCCGACACCCACGGCACGGTGTGGGCGCTCGGCACCCGCGACTGCTCACTCCAGCGCCGCCACCAGAAGGTGATCGAGGAGGCGCCGGCGCCGGGCCTGAGCCCCCGGCTCGACGCCGAGCTGCGCGAGACGGCCGTCCGCGCGGCCCGCTCCGTCTCCTACGTCGGCGCCGGGACCGTCGAGTTCCTGGTGGACGCCCACGGCCGGGCGCACTTCCTGGAGATGAACACCCGCCTCCAGGTGGAGCACCCGGTCACGGAGGCGGTCTTCGGCGTCGACCTCGTCGCCTTCCAACTGCGGGTCGCCGAGGGCCACGCCCTGGAGACCGATCCCCCGCCCGCGCGGGGCCACGCCGTCGAGGCCCGCCTGTACGCCGAGGACCCGGCGCACGGCTGGGCCCCGCAGACCGGCCGCCTGCACCGCCTCGCCGTCCCCGACGGCATCCGCCTGGACACCGGCTGCACCGACGGCGACGAGATCGGCGTCCACTACGACCCGATGCTCGCCAAGGCGGTCGCCCACGCGCCCACCCGCGCGGAGGCCGTCCGCCGCCTCGCCGGCGCCCTGGAACGGGCGGCGGTCCACGGCCCGGTCACCAACCGGGACCTGCTCGTGCGCTCCCTGCGGCACGAGGAGTTCGCCTCGGCCCGGATGGACACCGGCTTCTACGACCGCCACCTGGCCGACCTGACGGCCCCGGCCCCGGACCCCCTCGCGCCGCTGGCCGCCGCCCTCGCCGACGCCCACGGCCGCTCCCGGTTCGGCGGCTGGCGCAACGTCCCGTCCCAGCCGCAGGTCAAGCGGTACACCATGGCCGGCGAGGAGCACGAGGCGCGCTACCGCCACACCCGCACCGGCCTCACCGCCGACGGCGTACGCGTCGTCCACGCCGACGCCCGCCTGGTCGTCCTCGAAGCCGACGGCGTACGCCACCGCTACGAGGTCGCCCGCTACGGCGACCAGGTCCACGTGGGCGCCACCCGCCTCACCGCCCTGCCCCGCTTCCCCGACCCCACCGCCCAGCACGCCCCCGGCTCCCTCCTCGCCCCCATGCCCGGCACCGTCGTCCGCGTCGCGGAGGGCCTGACGGAGGGGGCGGCGGTGGAGGCGGGCCAGCCCCTCCTGTGGCTGGAGGCGATGAAGATGGAACACAAGATCACCGCCCCGGCCTCGGGCACGCTGACGGCCCTGAAGGCCGTACCCGGCCAGCAGGTCACGGTCGGCTCTCTACTGGCGGTAGTGCAAGAGGCATAGGGGCGCGGGGCTGCATTGAATATGCGGCTCCGCCGCGTGAGCGCGACCAGCCACGACGAAACCCGCACCCGAAGGAGCCGCATGACCCCCGTAATCGAATCCGACGCGCACAAGTCCCTCCGCGAAGCCGTGTCCGCCTTCGCCGCCCACCACCCCCGCACCCTCGGCACCGACACCACACACCTCTGGCAGGCCGCAGCCAAGCTCGGTTACATCGGCGTCAACCTCCCCGAGGCCTACGGAGGAGGCGGCGCCGGCATCACCGAACTCGCCCTCGTCCTCGAAGAGCTAGGCGCCGCCGGCAACCCCCTGCTGATGATGATCGTCTCCCCGGCGATCTGCGGCACCGTCATCTCCCGCTTCGGCACCGACGAGCAGAAACGTGAGTGGCTCCCGCCGCTCGCCGACGGCTCCCGCCTCATGGCCTTCGGCATCACCGAACCCGACGCCGGCTCCAACAGCCACCGCATCACCACCACCGCCCGCAGCGACGCCACCACCGGCGACTGGGTCCTCACCGGACGCAAGGTCTTCGTCTCCGGCGTCGACATCGCCGACGCCACCCTCATAGTCGGCCGCACCGAGGACGCCCGCACCGGCAAGCTCAAGCCGTGCCTGTTCATCGTCCCCCGGGACGCCCCCGGCTTCGAGCGCCGCCCCATCGACATGGAACTCAACGCTGCCGAGAAGCAGTTCGAGCTGACCCTCGACGACGTACGGCTTCCCGCCGACGCGCTCGTCGGCGACGAGGACGCCGGACTCCTCCAGCTCTTCGCCGGCCTCAACCCCGAGCGCATCATGACGGCGGCCTTCGGCATCGGCATGGGCCGCTACGCGCTCTCCCGCGCCCTGGAGTACGCCCGCGAGCGCACGGTCTGGAAGACCCCCATCGGTGCCCACCAGGCCATCGCCCACCCCCTCGCCCAGGCCCACATCGACCTCGAACTGGCCCGCCTGATGATGCAGAAGGCGGCTCACCTCTACGACGCCGGTGACGACATGGGCGCCGGCGAGGCCGCCAACATGGCCAAGTACGCCGCCGGGGAAGCCTGTGTGAGGGCCGTCGACCAGGCCGTGCACACCCTCGGCGGCAACGGCCTCACCCGCGAGTTCGGGCTCGCCCAGCTGATCACGGCCTCGCGGGTGGCCCGCATCGCCCCCGTGAGCAGGGAGATGATCCTCAACTACGTCTCCCACCAGACCCTGGGCCTGCCCAAGTCGTACTAGACCGCGTCCTGGACCTGTTGGAGGAACCGTGTTCCGCAGCGCGTACGCAGACGTCCCGCCCGTCGACCTACCCATCCACGAGGCCGTGCTCGGCCGGGCCGCCCGGTACGGCGACACCCCGGCGCTGATCGACGGCACCGACGGCACCACCCTCACCTACGAGCAGGTGGACCGGTTCCACCGGCGGGTCGCCGCCGCCCTCGCCGAGGCCGGCGTGCGCAAGGGCGACGTACTGGCCCTGCACAGCCCCAACACGGTCGCCTTCCCGCTCGCCTTCTACGCCGCCACCCGCGCGGGCGCCTCGGTCACCACCGTGCACCCGCTCGCCACGGCGGAGGAGTTCGCCAAGCAGCTGAAGGACTGCGCGGCCCGCTGGATCGTCACCGTCTCACCGCTGCTGGACACCGCCCGCCGGGCCGCGGAACTCGCGGGCGGCGTCCGGGAGATCCTGGTGTGCGACAGCGCGCCCGGCCACCGCTCGCTCGTCGACATGCTGGCCTCCACCGCACCCGAACCGTCCGTCGGCATCGATCCCGCCGAGGACGTCGCCGTACTGCCGTACTCCTCCGGCACCACCGGCACCCCCAAGGGCGTGATGCTCACCCACCGGCAGATCGCCACCAACCTCGCCCAGCTCGAACCGGCGGTCCCGGCCGCCCCGGGCGAACGCGTCCTCGCCGTACTGCCGTTCTTCCACATCTACGGGCTGACGGCCCTCGTCAACGCCCCGCTGCGGCTCGGCGCGACCGTCGTCGTCCTGCCCCGCTTCGACTTGGAGCAGTTCCTCGCGGCCATCCAGAACCACCGCATCACCGGCCTGTACGTCGCCCCGCCGATCGTCCTCGCGCTCGCCAAGCACCCTTTGGTCGCCGACTACGACCTCTCCTCGCTGAAGTACGTCATCAGCGCCGCCGCCCCCCTGGACGCGAACCTCGCCGCCGCCTGTTCCCGGCGGCTCGGCCTGCCGCCCGTCGGCCAGGCGTACGGCATGACCGAACTGTCCCCGGGCACCCACGTCGTCCCCCTCGACGCCATGCGCGACGCCCCGCCCGGGACCGTCGGCAAGCTCATCGCCGGCACGCAGATGCGCATCGTCTCCCTCGACGACCCCGGCAAGGACCTCCCGGCCGGCGAGTCCGGCGAGATCCTCATCCGGGGACCCCAGGTCATGAAGGGCTATCTGGGCCGGCCCGACGCCACCGCCGCCATGATCGACGAGGAGGGGTGGCTGCACACCGGGGACGTGGGGCACGTGGACGGCGACGGCTGGCTCTTCGTCGTCGACCGCGTCAAGGAACTGATCAAGTACAAGGGCTTCCAGGTCGCCCCCGCCGAACTCGAGGCCCTCCTGCTCACCCACCCCGGCATCGCCGACGCCGCCGTCATCGGTTCCCGCGACGACGAGGGCAACGAGATCCCCCACGCATACGTCGTGCGCCGTCCCACCGCACCCGGCCTCTCCGCGAACGAGATCATGATGTACGTCGCCGAACGCGTCGCCCCCTACAAACGCGTCCGCGAGGTCACCTTCATCGACGGCGTGCCCCGGGCGGCCAGCGGCAAGATCCTCCGCCGGGAACTGCGGGGGCGCGCATGAGCCTGGTCGCCCGCAGCCGGGACCGGGGCGTCGAGACCCTCGCCCTCGACTCCCCGCACAACCGCAACGCCCTGTCCGCCGCCCTGGTCACCGAGCTGGCCGCCGCCCTCACCGACGCCGGGGACGACGCCGGCGTCCGCGCCGTCCTGCTCACCCACACCGGCACCGCCTTCAGCGCCGGCGCCGACCTGCGCGACCCGCCCGACCCGGACGCCCTGGTCGCCCTGCTGAAGCAGATCGTCGACCTGCCCAAGCCCGTCGTCGCCCGCGTCGCCGGGCACGTCCGCGCGGGTGGCCTCGGCCTGCTCGGCGCCTGCGACATCGCGGCCGCCTCCACCGCGTCGACCTTCGCCTTCACCGAGGTCCGCATCGGCGTCGCCCCCGCCGTCATCTCGCTGACGCTGCTGCCCCGCTCCGACCCCCGCGCCCTGGCCCGCCACTACCTCACCGGCGAGCGTTTCGACGCCGCCGAGGCCGTCCGGACCGGCCTGGTCACGGCGGCGGGCGACGACGTGGACGCCGTACTCGCACCCGTCCTCGACGGTGTGCGCCGTGCCTCACCTCAGGCGCTGGCCGAGACGAAACGGCTGCTCACGGCTAGGGTGCTGGAGAACTTCGACCGGGACGCGGCCCGCCTGACCGCGCTCTCGGCCCGGCTGTTCGCCTCTCCGCAGGCCCGCGAGGGGATGACGGCCTTCCTCGAACGACGGGATCCTCCATGGGTGGTGTGAGCGGCGCGGTGCACGCGGCCGACCGCGCGGAACGCGTTCCCAAGCAGGACCGCAGCCGGGCCACCCGGCAGCGGCTCCTGGAAGCCGCCGTGGCCTGCCTCGCCGAACACGGCTGGGCCGGCTCCACGGTCTCCGTCGTCGCCGAACGCGCCGGCGTCTCCCGGGGCGCCGCCCAGCACCACTTCCCCACCCGCGAGGACCTCTTCACGGCCGCCGTCGAGTACGTCGCGGAGGAGCGCTCCGGCGCGCTGCGCGCCCTCTTCCCCGAGGGCGCCGGCCCCGGCGACCGGCAGGCGGTGGTCGCCGCGCTCGTCGACCTCTACACCGGCCCGCTCTTCCGCGCCGCCCTCCACCTGTGGGTGGCCGCCTCCAACGAGGAGCAGCTGCGCGACCGGGTGACCGAACTGGAGGCCCGCGTCGGCCGCGAGACCCACCGCATCGCCGTCGACCTCCTCGGCGCCGACGAGTCCCGCCCCGGCGCCCGCGAGACCGTCCAGGGCCTCCTCGACATGGCGCGCGGCCTGGGCCTCGCCAACCTCCTCACCGACGACACGGCCCGCCGGGAACGGGTCGTGGAGCAGTGGGCGCGGCTGCTGGACGGGGCACTGGACGGGCCGCCGGACCGACACCGGGGGTGACCGGTCCAGGCGATCGATGCGTACCGGGACCCGTGGGTCCACCGGTCGTGCGGGGTGTCAGGGAGCGATGTCAGGGGGCGAGGTCAGGGAGCGAGCCGTTCCACCCGCCAGCCCCCGTCCGCCCGCGCCACGTACCGCAGCCGGTCGTGCAGCCGGTTCTCCCGCCCCTGCCAGAACTCCACCGCCTCCGGCACCACCCGGAAGCCGCCCCAGTGCGGCGGCACCGGCACCTGCTCGCCCTCCGGGTACCGCGCCGCCAGCTCGGTGTACGCGGCGTCCAGGGCGTCCCGGTCGGCGACCACCGACGACTGGGCGCTGGCCCAGGCACCCAGCTGGGAGCCGTGCGGGCGGGTCCGGAAGTACCCGGCGGTCTCGTCCCGCCCGGTCCGCCGCGCCGTCCCCGTCACGATCACCTGCCGGGCCATCGGATGCCACGGGAACAGCAGCGACACGTACGGGTTCGCGTCCAGCTCACGGCCCTTGCGCGAGCCGTAGTTGGTGTAGAAGACGAAGCCGCGCTCGTCGAAGTGCTTCAGCAGCACCGTGCGGGAACTGGGCCGGCCCTCGGCGTCCGCGGTGGAGACGACCATGGCGTTCGGCTCGAACAGCCCGCCGTCCGTCGCGGCCTGCTTGAACCAGCGCGCGAACTGCTCCACGGGCGTCGCGGCCAGCTCGGACTCGGAAAGCCCCTCGGCCCGGTACTGCTTGCGCATCGAGGCGAGAGCGAAGGGGACGGCATCGCGGTCGGTCACACCGGCCATCCTGCCGTATCCACCGGGCGCGGCACCGCGTTCCCCGTCACTACGTGGCACTCAGTGCCGCCACCCCTCCCCAAAGGTGGCACTCGGGGATATGGTGCTGGTCCCGTCCCGGTTGGATGACCCCCGGCGGAACGGGGCATCACAGGGGTGACCGCAGACCAGGGACCGCGAGTCGGCACACGACCGTGGATCCCGGACCCGGTGATCCAGGGGCCGGTCGCCACACATCACGATCACGAGGAGCCGCCTGATGTCCGACTTCGTACCCGGGCTCGAGGGAGTCGTCGCGTTCGAGACGGAGATCGCCGAACCCGACAAGGAAGGCGGCGCGCTGCGCTACCGCGGCGTCGACATCGAGGACCTCGTCGGGCACGTCTCCTTCGGCAACGTGTGGGGCCTGCTCGTCGACGGCGCCTTCAACCCCGGCCTGCCCCCGGCCGAGCCCTTCCCGATCCCCGTCCACTCCGGCGACATCCGCGTCGACGTGCAGTCCGCGCTCGCCATGCTCGCCCCCGTCTGGGGCCTCAAACCCCTCCTGGACATCGACGCCGAGCAGGCCCGCGCCGACCTCGCCCGCGCCGCCGTCATGGCCCTGTCCTACGTCGCCCAGTCCGCCCGCGGCCAGGGCCTGCCGATGGTCCCGCAGCGCGAGATCGACAAGGCCCAGTCCGTCGTCGAACGGTTCATGATCCGCTGGCGCGGCGAGCCCGACCCCAAGCACGTCGCCGCCGTCGACGCCTACTGGACCTCCGCCGCCGAGCACGGCATGAACGCCTCGACCTTCACCGCCCGCGTCATCGCCTCCACCGGCGCCGACGTGGCCGCCGCCCTCTCCGGGGCCGTCGGGGCCATGTCCGGCCCGCTGCACGGCGGCGCCCCCTCCCGCGTCCTGCACATGATCGAGGAGATCGAGCGCACCGGGGACGCCGAGGCGTACGTCAAGAAGACCCTCGACGCCGGCGAGCGCCTCATGGGCTTCGGCCACCGCGTCTACCGCGCCGAGGACCCCCGCGCCCGCGTCCTGCGCCGCACCGCCCGCGAACTGGGCGCCCCGCGCTACGAGGTCGCCGAGGCCCTGGAGAAGGCCGCCCTGGCCGAACTCCACGCCCGCCGCCCCGACCGCGTCCTGGCGACCAACGTCGAGTTCTGGGCGGCCATCATGCTGGACTTCGCCGAGGTCCCGGCGCACATGTTCACCTCGATGTTCACCTGCGCCCGCACGGCTGGCTGGTCCGCCCACATCCTGGAGCAGAAGCGCACCGGCCGCCTGGTCCGCCCCTCGGCCCGCTACGTCGGCCCGGGCCCCCGCGACCCGCGCACCGTCGAGGGCTACGACACCATCGCGGGCTGACGCCGCCCCGTACACGCAGACGACCCGCGAGTCTGGTTCCTCCGGAGAGGAGCCGGCCGGACGTACCGGCGACTCGCGGGTCGGGTGACTGCTCGGGATTGGGCCGGCTGCACGCGTCTTTCGCGCGCTGGTCCGGCACCGCACTGAGTGGGTGACGGGCCGCTAGCCCGCAGTCACCTCACGCGTCCGGTTGTCATACATCTGCCGAACCACCTCCCTTCTCGTGTACCGCCCACCTTAGGAACCGGCCGGCCCTCGATCAACGGGTTTTTTCCCGCCCGATGCGGAGCACGCCCGGCGTCCGCTCCTCGCCGATCACCGGTGGACGCGTCCGCGCAGGTCACCTACCGTTCCGCCCATGACGAAGCAGCAGGGGGGCCCGCCCGTCAGGCGGGCGGTGGTCAGCGGGTCGACGTTCGAGGAGCGGATCGGGTACGCCCGGGCCGTCGTCGACGGGGACCGGGTGCACGTGTCGGGGACGACCGGCTTCGACTACGCGTCGATGACCATCTCCGAGGACGTGGTGGAGCAGGCCCGGCAGTGCCTGCGCAACATCGGGGCGGCGCTGGCCGAGGCGGGGTGCGCCTTCGCGGACGTGGTGCGGGTGCGGTACCTGCTGCCCGCCCGGGAGGACTTCGAGCCCTGCTGGCCGGTGCTGCGGCGGGCGTTCGGCGAGGTGCGGCCGGCCGCGACCATGATGGTGTGCGGGCTCGCGGACGAGCGGATGCGGATCGAGATCGAGGTGGACGCGCGGCGCGGCCCGGTCGGTCCGGGCGCCGGGCTGCGCGTGGAGCCCGTGGCCGGGGACGCCATGGTGGAGGAGTGGCGGCACGTCCACAACGCGGTGGTGCCGCCCGCCGCGATGAGCTGGGACCAAGCACGGGAGCGGGCCGAGCGGTACCGGCTGGCCAACGCCTATCTCGGGGACGTGCTCGTCGGGTGCTCCACGGTGCGGCCGCCCGAGGGGGAGGAGCGGGTGGCGACCGTGATCGCCCGGGTGCTGCCGGCGTTCCGGGGCCGGGGGATCGGTGCCGCCCTGTACGAGGCGGGCATGGCCGAGGCGGAGGCGCTCGGGGCCGGGGCCGTGGAGACCGTGGTGCTCGCCGCCAACGGTGACGGGCTGCGGTTCGCCGGGGCGCGCGGGTTCGTGGAAAGGGACCGGTACGTGTTGGATGGTGAGAGCGACGAGTGGGTCGACCTGAGGCTCGCCGCGCGCCCGTCATGACGGGGGCGTATGCCGAGTTTCCGCAGTACAACGATTCCTGCAATCTTGTGGGAACTCGGTGTGTGCTGCATCACGTTCGAGTTGAATGAAGGCCAGTGACGCAGCCTGCAGGGGGTCCAGGTGAGTGCTTCCCGGCGTAGTGGGACCACCGACGAGCTGGGGCCGGACGAGCCGGAACAGCCCGAGCGGGACGGCGCGGACCTGTTGGCCGCGCTGCTCGACGGCATGGACGCGGCCCTGTGCGCCTTCGACGCCGACGGGGTGGTCACCCACTGGAACCGCGAGGCGGAGCGCATCCTGGGCTGGAGCGCGGCCGAGGCCGTGGGCCGGCAGGGTTTCGCCGGCTGGGCCGTGCGCCGGGCGGACGCCGGGGAGGTCGAGGAGCGGCTGCTGTCCGCGATGCGCGCCCCGGGGCGGCAGGTGCACGAGTTCGCGCTGCTGACCAAGGACGGCGGGCGGGTGCTGGTGCGTACCCAGTCCGCGGCGGTGCGCGGCCCCGACGGGCGGCCCGCGGGGGTGTACTGCGCCTTCAGCGAGGTGCACGCGCAGATCGACCTGGAGCGCTCCATCGCGCTGAGCGAGGCCCTGCTGGAGGACGCGAGCTGGGGCGTGGTGCTGGTGGACGTGGATCTGCGGCCGGCCGTCGTCAACGCCCACGCGGCCAGGGCCCTGGGCGCCGGACGCACGTCCGTGCTGGGCCGGCCGCTCGGCGAGCTGCTGGCGCAGGGCGTGGAGGAGCTGGAGGGCGCGCTGACCCACGTCCTCGCGGAGGGCGCCCCGCCGGGACCCACCGAGGTGTGGGTGAGCGTGCGCACGCCGGAGGGCGAGCGGCGCCGGTGCTGGCGCAGCGGCTTCGTGCGGCTGGCGTCGCCGCTGGCGGAGGAGCCGGTGCCGCTGGGTGTCGGCTGGCTGTTCCAGGACGTCACGGAGGGCAAGCAGGCCGAGCAGGAGGCGGCGCTGCTGCGCTTCCGCTCCAACCAGCTCCACCGGGCGGCGCGGGCGGCGGCCGAGTGCGAGGACCCCGCGGAGGCGGCCGTCGTCCACCTGGACTTCGCGCTGGCCGGGTTCGCCGACCACGCCCTGATCGACCGGGTGGCGGGCGGCGCGGGCCCCGGACCGGCGGACGCGGACGGGACGGGGCCGGACGAGTCGGGGCCGGTGCGGCTGGTGCGGGTCGCGGCGACACCGTCCGGCGCGCCGGGGCCCAGCGTGCCGGCCGGGACCTCCGGGATGCCGGTGCGCTACGGCGAGGGGCACCCGGCGCTGCAGTGCGTGGAGCGGGCCGGCTCGGTGCGGGCCAGCGCGGGGGTGCGCCCGGTGCCCGCGGAGCGGGTGCGGGAGTGGGCCACGGCCCGGCAGTGGCCGGCGGACACGGTGCACGGACTGTGCGCGGTGCTGCGCAGCAGGGGGCGGACGCTGGGCGTCGTGACCTTCCTGCGCGGCGCCGGACGGAGCGCGTTCGAGCGCTCGGACGCGGTCTACGCGGAGGACGTGGCGGTGCGCATCGCGGCGGCACTCGACCTGGGCGGAGCGCTGGGGGAGCGGTAGCGGCCGCCCGGAGCGGCGGCCCGCCGGTCCGGCCCGTCGGCCCCGGTCCGGACCCGTCGGCTCCGAGTCGGTTCGCCGGTCCGGAGTCCGGTCAGTGCCGGTAGAAGATCCGGTCGCCGTACCGGTCCAGCACCCGCCCGTTCCAGTCGTGCCCCCCGTCGACGTTGCCGGAGCGCAGCAGGGGCGGTTCGATGCCGCGGTCGGCGAGGGCGGTGGCCGCGGTGGCCGTCATGGCCTGCATCAGGGCGCTGGTGACGACCGTGGAGGCGGGCGCGAAGGGCGCGGGGACGGTGTCGAGGGTGAGTTCCGCGTCGCCGACCGCGATCTTGGAGTCGAGCACGATGTCGCAGTGGTCCTTCAGGAAGGTGCCGGAGGAGTGCCGGCTCCTGGTCTCGGCGGCGTACGCCACCGAGGTCACGCCGATGACCCGGACGCCGAGGGCACGGGCGTTCACGGCCATCTCCACCGGCAGGGCGTTGCGCCCGGACAGGGAGATGATCACCAGGGCGTCGCCCGCGCGGAGCGGCGAGGAGTCCAGCACCGCGCTCGCGAGGCCGTCGACGCGTTCCAGGGCGGAGCCGAGGGTCGCCGGCATCACGTCGACGCCGACCACGCCGGGTACCGCCAGCAGGTTCATCAGGGCCAGCCCGCCGGCGCGGTAGACGACGTCCTGGGCGGCGAGCGAGGAGTGGCCCGCACCGAAGGCGAAGAGCCGGCCGCCGTTCTCCACGGTGTCGGCGAGCAGCGTGCCGGCCGCCTCGATGGCGTCGGCCTCCTCGTCGCGGACCCGCCGCAGAAGATCGATCGCGGCGTCGATGAACTGGCCGGCCGGCGTGCGGTCGCTCATGCGGGACCCCTTCGGTGTGGCTGCGTCGCGGATCACCGTGCGGTCTGGACCAGTGCGGTGTCAATACGGCGGGGCGGGCCGCGCCGGTCCTCCCGGAAGCCCGTGCGGGCACGGCTTTCCCCGGCGAGGCACGGTTGTCGGTGGTATGCGTCAGAATTGGACGCAGGGCCAGCGCACGCGCCGGTGGGCCGCAGCCTCCGGCAATCTCATCGAGGGGCACGTATGTCCGGACTGATCGACACCACAGAGATGTACCTCCGCACCATTCTGGAGCTGGAGGAGGAAGGTGTGATCCCGATGCGCGCCCGGATCGCCGAGCGGCTCGACCAGAGCGGCCCGACGGTCAGCCAGACGGTGGCGCGGATGGAGCGCGACGGCCTGGTGTCCGTCGCGGCCGACCGGCACCTGGAGCTGACCGACGAGGGCCGTCGGCTGGCCACGCGGGTGATGCGCAAGCACCGGCTCGCGGAGTGCCTGCTCGTCGACGTGATCGGCCTGGAGTGGGAGCAGGTGCACGCCGAGGCATGCCGCTGGGAGCACGTGATGAGCGAGGCGGTCGAGCGCAGGGTGCTGGAGCTGCTGCGCCACCCGACGGAGTCGCCGTACGGCAACCCGATCCCGGGCCTGGAGGAGCTGGGCGAGACGGACAGCGCCGACCCGTTCCTGGACGAGGGCATGGTGTCCCTCGCCGACCTGGACCCGGGCACGGAGGGCAAGACGGTCGTCGTGCGCCGCATCGGCGAGCCGATCCAGACGGACGCGCAGCTGATGTACACGCTGCGCCGGGCGGGCGTGCAGCCCGGCTCGGTGGTGAGCGTGACGGAGTCGGCCGGCGGCGTGCTGGTGGGCAGTGGCGGCGAGGCGGCGGAGCTGGAGTCGGAGACCGCCTCGCACGTGTTCGTCGCCAAGCGCTGAGCGGTCCTCGGCCCGTCGGCTTCCCCCGCGGCGCGGGCGTGTTTCGCGCCATGGAGCCGATCTCGCCGATTCCTGGATCCGGTGCGCCGAATCGCAGCGTCCGGACGCCGCGCGTGCAAGGCTGGGGCGCGAGGCATATGACGTGAGGGCTCTTGGCCGCGCGGTGACAGCGATGTCGCCCGGGTCGGAGAGGGGGCGGGACATGCTGCTGCGGACGTGGAGAGGGCCCCGGCGCCGTGCGGCGCCGGGGCCTGTCCTCCCCTGTGCTGACCCGGAGCCCCGAGCTCTCAGGGTCAATCCCCTCGGACCGTTTTCCCCGAGCGGTCCGCCTCCCGCTGAAGATCTCCCCCCGGCGGCGGCGATCAATCCCTGAGGGGGGTCACTCGAACGAGGGGTGTTGCCCGCCGGATCGGCATTTTCGAATAAGCATTCGATACTCTGCGGGCGTCGGGCGGTCTCCGGTACGACGGTGGCCCGCCCCGGCGGGCACGGTGGCACGGCAGGCACGGCAGGCAGGACACGGTTCACAGGACCGCCCGGCCCCGCGGGGCGGACGGTCCGAGCGGAGCTTGGGGGTGCCAGGACCTATGGCGCGGCGCATCGACGTGACCGGCGCGGGCGGCGTACGCCTCGCGGCCTGGGAGTTCGGCGACCCACCCAAGACGGACCGGCCCGACCGGCCCGGTGCGGCCGGTGAGCTGCCGGGCGTGCTGTTACTGCACGGCCTGATGGGCCGCGCCTCCCACTGGGCCCCCACGGCCCGCTGGCTCGCCGCCCGCCATCGGGCCGTCGCCCTCGACCAGCGCGGCCACGGCCGCAGCGAGAAGCCGCCGGGGGGCGCCTACACCCGGGAGGCGTACGTGGACGACGCCGAGGCCGCCCTGGAGCAGCTCGGACTCGGCCCGGCCGTCCTGATCGGCCACGCCATGGGAGCGCTGACCGCCTGGCAGCTCGCCGCCAAGCGCCCCGACCTGGTCCGCGGACTGATCATCTGCGACATGCGGGCCTCCGCCCTCGGCGCCGCCTCGCAGCACACCTGGACCGAGTGGTTCCGCGCCTGGCCGGTCCCCTTCGCCACCCTCGCCGACGTACGCAAGTGGTTCGGCGAGGACGACCCGTGGGTGGAGCGCCCCAATCCGGCCCGCGGCGAGTTCTACGCCGAGGTGATGGCCGAGTCCCCGGACGGCTGGCGGCCGGTCTTCGAGCCGGAGCAGATGCTGCGCTCCCGCGAGACCTGGGTCTACGACGCCCACTGGGAGGAGCTGGCCCAGGTCCGCTGCCCCACCCTGGTCGTCCGCGGCCTCGACGGCGAGCTGGGCCGGGCGGAGGCGCAGGAGATGGTCCGCGTGCTGCCGCGCGGCCAGTACGCGGAGGTCGCCGACGCGGGCCACCTCGTCCACTACGACCAGCCGGAGGCGTGGCGGGCGGCCATCGAGCCGTTCCTGGACGGTCTGCGGGACGCCTGACCGGCGGCCGGCCACCACGCCGGGAGCGGAGCCCTACCGATCCCGCCCGCACGCGTAAGCCAGCGGCGAGATCAGCTCCTCCACGTCGGGCAGCCACCGGTTGGCGGGCGTCGGCCGGCAGGCCCACTGCACGGCCCCCCGCGTCCCGTACCGGGTGGGCGGCGCCGCCACGTACGCGCCCTCCCCGAGCGCGGTGAGGTCGAGCAGCCGGGGCGACCAGCCCAGCTTCCGCACCAGTTCCGGCACCTTGGCGGCGGCCCCGGGAAGCACGAAGAACCGCATCCTCCGGTCCGGCGCCAGCGTCACCGGGCCGAGGGTCAGCTCCATCCGCTCCATCCGGGCCAGCGCCAGGAACCCCGCGCTCTCCGGGACGTCGATCGCGTCGAAGGTCCGCCCCGTGGGCAGCAGGATCGACGCCGTCGGCTGCTTCTGCCACATCCGGCGGGCGACGGTCGCGCTGCCCGTCGCCTGGGTCGCCCAGTCCTCGCGCGCCGGGTGCGCGCCCGGGGCGGCGCACGCCGGGTCCTCGCAGGAGCAGCGCTGCACCCCGTCGGTCGCCTCCAGCCAGGTGCCGGGGAACACGTCCCAGTGGCGCTCCTCGGCGTAGCGTACGGCGGTCTCCAGCAGCGACATGCCGCGCTGCTGCGGGATCTGGGTGGCTTCGGTGCCGGGGATGGTCTCTGTCACGTGGAACTCAACTCCCGTGCTCACCGGGGGTTACGGCGGTCGCGCGCGCGGGGGAGGAGCATCGGTTCCGCATCCGGGGCGCATGGATGCATGTGCGGGGGCGCGCGGGAGGTTTCGCCGCCCGAGCTGGGTAGCCACGTCTGGGGCCGACACCGGCCGGCGTCGGCCGTCACCCCGGCAATCCTCGCAAGCAACGCAAGTACTGCAAGCTTCGCAAGTCTCGCATTGTCGGCACATCGACTGGGCATTGATCTTCCCGGCCGGATCTTTTCGTCCGCCGGGACAGCATCGAGACCGCAAGAGACCGCATGGGGGTTACGCCATGGCCGCAAGGCCTCTCGTCGCGCGGCAGCCGAACGAACGACTGCAGGCGCTCATTCAGGAAGCGGGCTGCTCCAACGCGGGCCTCGCCCGCCGGGTCAACGTCTGCGGGGTGGAGCACGGACTCGACCTGCGCTACGACAAGACCTCGGTGGCCCGCTGGCTGCGCGGGCAGCAACCGCGCGGCCGGGCACCGGCGATCATCGCCGAGGCGCTGGGACGCAAGCTCGGCCGCACGGTCACGATCGACGAGATCGGCATGGCCAACGGCAAGAACCTCGCCTCCGGCGTCGGCCTCCAGTTCTCGCCGACGGTACTGGGAGCCATCGAGCAGGTCTGCGAGTTGTGGCGCAGCGACGTCGGGCGGCGGGACTTCCTGTCCGGGTCGTCCGTCGCCGCCTCCGCGCTCGTCGAGCCCAGCCGCGACTGGCTGATTTCCGCCCCCGACGCGCAGGTGTCCCGCTCGGCCGGGCCCCGGGTGGGGCAGTCCGACGTGGCCGCGGTGCGGGCGATGACGCAGGCGCTGGTGGACCTCGACCACCAGTACGGCAGCGGACATGTGCGCCCCGTGGTCGTGCACTACCTGAACAGCGTGGTCTCGGGGCTGCTGGCGGGCTCCTACCGGGAGGCAGTGGGACGGGAGTTGTTCGCCACGGTCGCCCGACTGACCGAGCTGGCCGGTTACATGGCCGTCGACACCGGCCAACCCGGCCTGGCCCAGCGGTACTACATCCAGTCGCTGCGACTCGCGCAGGCGGCCGGCGACCGCGGCTACGGCGGGTACGTGCTCGCCGCCTCCATGAGCCACCTGGCCGCGCAGCTCGGAAACCCGCGGGAGATCGCCCAGTTGGCGCGTGCCGCCCAGGAGGGCGCGCGGGGGCGGGTGACGCCGCGCGCGGAGGCGATGTTCCACGCCGCCGAGGCCCGCGGGCACGCGCTGCTCGGTGATGTGCGGGCGGCCCACGCGGCGGCCGGGCGGGCGGTCACCGCGATGGAGGCCGCCGATCCGGCGGCCGGGGACGACCCGGTGTGGATCGCGCACTTCGACGAGGCGTATCTCGCCGACGAGTTGGCGCACTGCCACCGGGACCTCGGGGAGGCGGACGCGGCGGCGCGGTGCGCCCGGCAGTCGCTGGACGGGCACCCCGAGTCGCGGGCGCGCAGGCGGGCCATCGGCCATGTGCTGCTCGCCACGGCCCAGGTGCAGCAGCGGGAGATCGAACAGGCCTGCACGACGGCGACGAAGGCGGTGGAGCTCCTGGAGACCTTGCGGTCCAACCGGGGCGCCGAGTACCTGGACGACTTCCAGGCGCGGCTGGAACCGTACCGGGAGGAGGCGGTGGTAAGGGAGTTCGGGGCGCGGCTGGATCTGCAGACCGCCGCGTGAACACCGGGCCCGCGGGCGTCCGAACGCGCGGGAAACTCCGGTGCGGTGGGAGCGAAGTGCCATGAACAGCGTGGAGCGGGCCGGTTTTGTTACCGCAGTCACAGGGAAGGAGTTCACGCCCTGGGCGGCGTGGCAGTGGGCTCCGGGGACCCGGTAGCGTGAGCCGACGATTCCGAAGGTCCCCCATTCACAGGAGTCCCGGTGACGCAGAGTGGACAGGGCGAGGAGCCCTCGCCGCGGCAAGCGCGCGAAGGCATCGTGCTGCCCTCGGACGGTGGCGAGCCGCTGGTACCGGGCCTGACCGGCGCGGGCGCGCCGGCCGGCCCCGCCCCGGCGCCCGCCTCGGCGCCGCCCGGCGGCCAGGCGTGGGACCGGCCGTGGGGGCCCGGACAGCAGCAGAGCCCGGCCCCCGGACAGGGCTGGTCCGACCCGTCCGCCGCCCAGCCGCCCGCCGCGCAGGGCTGGCCCGCGCAGGGCGGTGCGGCCCAGCCCCCCGGCGCCCTGCCGCCGCAGGCGGGCCCGGGCCCGCTGCCCCCGGAGGGCGCCCCGGCCACCGAGTACGGCGCCCCGTCCGACGGCCGCCGGACGTACGGCGGGCAGGCGTACGGTCCGTCGTCCGACGCCCAGTCCTACGCCGGACCGGCCGGGAACCAGACGTACGGCGCACAGCCGGCCTACGGCCAGCCCGGCCAGCCGGGCCGGCACGGCCCGCAGGGTTCGTACGGGTATCCGGGACCGCAGGGACAGCCCGAACCGCAGGGCCAGCCGGGCCAGCAGGGTGCGTACGGGTATCCCGGACCCCAGGGCCTGCCGGGTCAGCAGGGTGCGTACGGGTATCCGGGACCGCAGGGGCAGCCGGGTGTCCCCGGGGCCTACGGTCAGGCGGGGGCTCACGGGCAGCCGGGGGCGCAGGGCCGGTCCGGAGCGGACGGTCAGTTCGGGCAGACCGGGGCGCAGCACCACGGGCAGGCGCCCGGGACGCCGCCGTCCGCGCCGCTGCCCTCCGCCGACGACGGCGCCACGCAGTACCTGCCGCCGGTCGCGGCCCCGGCCGACGAGGGCGCGACGCAGTACATACCGCCGGTGCCGTCGGGCGGGAACCCCGCCGACGACGGCGCCACCCAGTACATACCCCCCGTCTCCCCGGGCGCCCTGCCCCCGGAGAGACCCGCCGAGTCGCACGCCGAGTCGACGCAGTTCCTCGGCACGGCGGGACCGCGCCGGCCCGCGCCGCCCGCCCCCGACCCGGACGCCGAGGCCACGCAGTACATCGCGCCGGTGCCCGGCGGCCCCGGCGCCCCGGCCCCGTACGGTGCCGCGCCCGGCGGTGACCAGGGCCGGCAGCCGCCCGCCGAGTTCGACAGCCTCTTCCGCAGCGCCCCGGGCGCCGACGGCCCCGCCTCGTCCACCCAGCAGATGCCCCGCTTCGACGAGCCGCAGGCCGCCCGCCCCGGCGGCCCCGCCGCCTACGCCCCGCAGGGACCCGGCGGCAGGCGACGCGGCGACGACGGTGGCGGCCGGGGCGGGCGCACCGGCTCCCGCGTGCCGCTGCTCGCGGCCGTCGGCGTCGGCATCGCCGTCGTCGGCATCGGCGCCGGCGCGATGATGGCGGGCGGGGGCGGCAAGGAGGAGGACCAGGGCGGCAACCAGCCCGTCTCCGCCACCGCCCCGGTCTCCGAGTCCGCGACGGCCTCCCCCTCACCGACGGTCGACCCGGCCCGGCAGCAGGCCGTCGAGCTGGACAAGCTCCTCGCCCACAGCGGCAACAGCCGGACCACCGTGATCAACGCCGTGGCCGACGTGCGGACCTGCGACAACCTCCCCCAGGCCGCCAAGGACCTGCGCGAGGCCGCCAAGCAGCGCACCGGCCTGGTGACCAGCCTCTCCCAGCTGTCCGTCGACAAGCTGCCGCGGCACACCGAGCTGACCACCGCCCTCACCAAGGCGTGGCAGGCGTCCGCGTCGGCCGACAACCACTACGCGGCCTGGGCCGACCGGACCGCCGGGAAGAAGGGCTGCAAGAAGGGCAAGGCCGCCACGCAGCCCAGCGAGGCCAACCGGGCGAGCGGCACGGCGAGCAAGGAGAAGGCCAAGGCGGCCAAGCTCTGGAACGCCATCGCCAAGGAGTACGGCCTGACGGAGCGCCAGCCGACCCAGCTCTGACCGGGCGCTCGCACCCGGCCCGGTCCGCTCCGGGCCGGGCCCGCTCAGGCCACGTCGGCGTTCTGCAGGGTGCGGGTGGTGTCCGTGGTGCCCTGCCGGGCCGACACCAGCCGGCCCTCCCGCACCACCTGGAGCGTGACGTCGGCGTTGACCAGGCGGGGGAAGCCGACCGAGGCCAGCTTGTCGGCGAAGGTCCACCTCAGGGTCGGGGTGAGCCCGCCGGTCCCGACCTCCAGACCGCCGTCGAGCGCCTGCCGGACGGTACCGGCGCTCACCTCGCCGTCGCCGAGCGACTCCACGACCTTCCTCAGGACGGTGTACGCGATCCAGGTCGTCTGCACCCCGGCGTCCGCCGCGTCGATGTCGTTGTCGCCGAACGCCTCCTCGCTGATCACCTTCTTCATCGTGTTCCAGGCCGGGTCGTCCACCTCCGGGTACCAGCTGGTGACGTACGCCCCCTCGTAGGGGCCGGACGCCCCGCCGCTCGCGTTGACCGTGGTCTGGTCGACGCTGCCGAGCACGGTCGCGGTCCGTACGTCGGGATGGTCCTCGCGGGCCCGTCGGAAGGAGTCCATGAAGGTGCCGGTGCGGTCGCCGAGGACGGGGACCACGCACCCGGGGTCGCCCGTGCCGTCGGCGGCGCGCTCCAGGGCACGCTCGGCCTGGCCGCCGTACTCGGTGGCGTCCTCCGCCGCCCGCTGGTCCAGGGCCGGCTCGTGCCCGCCCGAGGTGAGCCCCGAGTCGAGCAGCACGGGCAGCTGGTCGCCCGCGATGGTGTCGGGCCGGACCAGGGCGACGGGGCCGCAGGAGTCGGCGAGGGCGCTGCCGAGACCGGCCAGCAGCGCGGGCTGGCCTCCGTTGACCGGGTAGGACAGGGGGCTGGTGAACTCCGTGTTGGTGATGCCGTAGCCGCCGATGTACGGGATGCCGGCGCCCTCCAGCACGGGCAGGAAGGAGTCGGCGTGCTGGCTGTAGGAGCCGACGACCGCGACCGCCTTCTCGTTGACGGCGCGCCGGGCGCACTTGGCCGCGCCCACCCGGTCGTTGTGGTCGTTGCAGGTCAGCACGTTGAGCTTGCGGCCGCCGAGGCCGCCGTTCCCGTTGACCCAGCGGGCGTAGGCCTGCGCGAAGGCGGGCATGCCCGGCTTGTTGGTCGCGCCGGTGTCCTGCGGCGCCCAGGTCATGACGGTGATCGAGTCGTCCCCGGAACCCCCCGTGGTACCGGGGACGACCCCGCAGCCGGCGGCGAGCGACACGCAGGCCACCAGCGCCCCCGCGGACAGTGCGCCGGTGCGGGTGGCCCGGGAGCGGCCGTTCGGGCGGCGGAGGAAGCTGCTGCGGATGGGGCGCCTGCCGGTCATGTGCCCGCACGATTCCGTCACACGGCCAACCCGGGAGTGATCTGCGGTCAACGGACGGTGACGCCGAGGTGAATTGCGGGGGCCGATGGGGTGGGCCGAGAGGGGAACGTACGATCGATGACCGTGCAAGGTTCGGAGAACTCTTCCCGTCGCGGCCGTCGCTCCTCCACCATGGGCGGCATGCCCCTCAACGACATGCCGTGGTGGCGCTGGCGCACCCATGTGCGCTCCGCGCTGCACATGCTCTCCGCCCCCGCCTTCCAGCGGGACGTCTGGCTGGCCGGCGTCGACGGCTACGGCGACGTCACCGACGCGGTGTACCGGCTGGTGGAGGACACCTGGCTGGACCACTGGTCGGCCGAGAAGTACGTGGGCACGGTCTTCCGGGACTCGCAGGAGGCGGCACTCGTCGACACGGCCGTGCTGCGCGTCCTGCGCATCATGCACCAGGTCGGGCCGGACGCGCCGGTGCACGCGTACCTCGACCACCCGGACTGGCCGGAGGCGGTGCGGGCGGCGCGCGACGCGCACGTGCGGCTGGCCACCAGTGACGGCGAGGACCCCGACGCGCCGCCGCGCACGCTCGAGGTGCTGCGCATCCTCACCCGGTCCGCCTGACGGGACGGCGCTCGGGAGGCGGGCGCGGATATGGGACCCTGTCCTGCATGAACGAGCAGTCCTCCGCCGCCGTCCCGCAGGCCGCCGTCCCGGCCGACCAGTACGTCCTCACCCTGTCGTGCCCGGACAAGCAGGGCATCGTGCACGCCGTGTCCAGCTACCTGTTCATGACCGGTTGCAACATCGAGGACAGCCAGCAGTTCGGCGACCACGACACGGGACTGTTCTTCATGCGGGTCCACTTCTCGGCCGACGAGCCGGTGACGGTGGACAAGCTGCGCGCCAGTTTCACCGCGATCGGCGACGCGTTCCAGATGGACTGGCAGATCAACCGGGCCGACCAGAAGATGCGCATCGTGCTCATGGTCAGCAAGTTCGGGCACTGCCTGAACGACCTGCTCTTCCGGGCCCGGATCGGCGCCCTGCCCGTGGAGATCGCGGCCGTGGTGTCCAACCACACGGACTTCGCCGAGCTGGTGGCGTCGTACGACATTCCCTTCCACCACATCCCGGTGACGAAGGACACGAAGGCGGAGGCCGAGGCGCGGCTGCTGGAGCTGGTGCGCGAGCAGCGCGTCGAACTCGTCGTGCTCGCCCGCTACATGCAGGTCCTCTCGGACGACCTGTGCAAGCAGCTCAGCGGCCGGATCATCAACATCCACCACTCCTTCCTGCCGAGCTTCAAGGGCGCCAAGCCCTACCACCAGGCGCACGCCCGGGGTGTGAAGCTGATCGGCGCGACCGCCCACTATGTGACGGCCGACCTCGACGAGGGCCCGATCATCGAGCAGGAGGTCGAGCGGGTCGGCCACGACGTCACGCCGGACCAGCTGGTGGCCGTCGGGCGTGACGTGGAGTGCCAGGCGCTGGCGCGGGCGGTCAAGTGGCACGCGGAGCACCGCATCCTGCTCAACGGCCGGCGGACCGTCGTCTTCGCCTAGGGCCTCGTCGGACGGGCCCCGGGCGAGGACGACGGCCCGCGCCGTCACCTCGTTCACTTGGGGTCGTTGGTTCACTTCGGGTCGTTGTTGAACTTCGCGGTCGCCCAGAGGTAGCCGAGGGCGGTGAGGGCGAGGCTCCAGACGACGGCGAGCCATCCGTTGTGGCCGATGCCGGTGCCCAGGAGCAGTCCGCGCAGGGTCTCGATGGCGGGCGTGAACGGCTGGTACTCGGCCACGGGCTGGAACCATCCGGGCATGGAGTCGACCGGGACGAAGGCGCTGGAGATCAGCGGCAGGAAGATCAGCGGCATCGCGTTGTTGCTGGCGGCCTCCGCGTTCGGGCTGACCAGGCCCATGCCCACGGCGATCCAGGTCAGCGCGAGGGTGAACAGGACGAGGAGCCCGAAGGCGGCCAGCCATTCCAGGGCGGTGGCGTCGGCGGAGCGGAAGCCGATCGCCACGCCGACCGCGCCGACCAGGACCACGCTCAGGATCGACTGGACCACGCTGCCGACGACATGTCCGACGAGCACCGCGCCCCGGTGGATGGCCATGGTGCGGAAGCGGGCGATGATGCCCTCGGTCATGTCGTTGGCGACGGAGACCGCCGTGCCGATGGTGGTGGACCCGATGGTCATCAGGAGCAGCCCGGGCACGATGTAGGCGATGTAGTCGGAGCGGTCCCCGCCGCCGATGCCGGCGCTCATCGCGTCGCCGAAGACGTACACGAAGAGCAGCAGCAGCATGACCGGCGTCAGCAGCAGGTTCAGGGTGAGCGACGGGTAGCGCCGGGCGTGCAGGAGGTTGCGGCGCAGCATCGTGGACGAGTCGCGCAGGGCGAGGGCGAGATTGCTCATCGGACGGTCGTCTCCTCGGTCTGGTCGGCCTGGTCGGTCCGGTCGGTCTGGGCGGGAACGGCGGCGGAGCCGGTGAGGGCGAAGAAGACGTCGTCGAGGTCGGGGGTGTGCACGGTCAGTTCGTCGGCCTCGATGCCGGCCGCGTCCAGCCGGTCGAGCACGGAGCGCAGGTCGCGCTGGCTGCCGTCGCTCGGGATCTGGACGGCCAGCGTCTCGTCGTCGTACGCGGCCTCGCGCAGTGCCGAGACCGCGGTCCGGTAGACGGCGGGGTCGGTGAAGCGGAGCCGGACGTGTCCGCCGGGGATCATCCGCTTCAGCTCCTCCGCGGTCCCCTCGGCGGCGATCCGGCCGCCGTGGAGCACCGCGATCCGGTCGGCGAGTTCGTCGGCCTCCTCCAGGTACTGGGTGGTGAGGAAGACGGTGACGCCGCCGGCCACGAGTTCGCGGATGATCTGCCACATGTTGTGGCGGGAGCGCGGGTCGAGTCCGGTGGTGGGCTCGTCGAGGAAGATGATGCGGGGGTCGCCGACCAGGGTCATGGCGATGTCCAGGCGCCGCTTCATGCCGCCGGAGTAGGTGGAGGCGGGCTTGCGGGCTGCGTCGGTGAGGTCGAAGCGCTCCAGGAGTTCGGTGGCGACCCGGCGCCCCTCACGGCGGGAGAGGTGGTGCAGGTCCGCCATGAGGAGCATGTTCTCCTCGCCGGTGATCAGTCCGTCGACGGCGGAGAACTGGCCGGTGACGCCGATCGCGGCGCGCACGGCCTGGGGGTCGGTGGCGAGGTCGTGCCCGCCGACGCGGATGTCTCCGGCGTCGGCGGTCACGAGCGTGGAGAGGATCTTGACGGCGGTGGTCTTGCCGGCGCCGTTCGGCCCGAGCAGGGAGAAGATCGTTCCCTCGGGGACGGTCAGGTCGACACCGTCGAGGACGGTCTTGTCGCCGTAGGACTTGCGCAGTCCGTACGCCGCGATGGCCGGGTGCGTCATGGCTGCTGCTCCTCAGAGGCTGCGGGCGGTGATGTCGCCGTGGGCGGTGGTGGCGTGGATGGTCAGGGCGGGGGCGCCGTCGGGGTTCCTCAGCGCGTTGTGGACGCGGCCGTAGGCGGTGCCGGCGTCCAGGGAGGCGGAGACTCCGGCGGCGGCGCCGACCGACACGTCCCCGGACTGGGTGCGCAGGGTGAGGGCGCCGCGCACGGCCTCGGCGATCCTGATGTCGCCCTTGGCGGTGCTGATCTCGGCGGGACCGGCGAGCCGGCCGACCGACACGTCGCCGGCGGCGGTGGTGAGGCGGAGGCTCGCCGCCTCGTCGACCTTGACGGGGCCGTGCGCGCCCTGGATCTCGACGTCGCCGAGCCGGCCCACGCCCCGGAACTCGCCGGCCGCCGCCCTGGCCTCGACGCGGGAGCCGGCGGGCAGCCGGACCGTCACCTCGACGGCCCCGGAGGCGCCCAGCATCTGGTTCTTCACCGGGGTCTCGATCCGCAGGACGCCGTCGTCGAACTCGACCCGGGTCTGCTCGGCCGCCTTGACGTCGCGCCCCTTGGCGGCGTTCGCGGGAAGGACCTCGACCGTGGTGTCGGCCCGGTCGGCGGCGATGAAGCGGACGCGGCCCGCCGGGACGTCGAGGACGGTGGAGATCGGGGCCGGGGTACCGAAGGTCTGCATGGTGTGCTCCTGTGCTCGTCGTCGTTTCTGACATTGGAAACGCTACGTTGCATTCACGGAGTCATCAATAAGGTTGTTGCGCACTAATCAAGTAAATGCAGGTCACAGGATAGATTTCGTTGCAACGGTACAAGAAGGAACGCAACATCAGCTGACGTTGCGTTGCAATGGATTGGGAATGAACGCTATAGTGGCGGCATCCGAGGAGCGCGAAGGAGATCACGATGCCGGGAGGCAGGCTCACCCAGCAGGAACGTCAGCAGATCGCGCTGGGTCTGGCCGACGGCCTCGCCTACGCGGAGATCGCCAGGCGCCTCGACCGGCCCACCTCGACGATCACGCGCGAGGTGATGCGCAACGGCGGCCCCACCGCGTACCGGGCCGACCTCGCCCACCGGGCCACCGAGCGCCGCGCCCACCGGCGCAGGCAGAGCGCCCCCCGGGGACCTCAGGCGCTTCCGCAGGCCCACGGGCGCGACGCCGAGGCCGTGCGCGAGTACGAGGAGACGCTGACCACGGTCTTCATGCAGACGGGCACGCCGAAGATGATGGCCCGGGTGATGGCCTGCCTCTGCGTCAGCGACACGGGCAGTCTCACCGCGTCCGAGCTGGTCCGGCGCCTCCAGGTCAGCCCGGCGTCCATCTCCAAGGCGGTCGCGTTCCTCGACGAGCAGGGACTCGTGCGCCGTGAACGCGACGAGTCGCGCCGCGAGCGCTACGTCATCGACGACGACGTCTGGTACCAGTCCATGATCGCCAGCGCCCGGGGGACGCTGCAGGTGGCCGAGACCGCACGCCAGGGCGTCGGCGTCCTCGGCGCCGGCACCCCGGCCGCGGAGCGGCTGGAGAGCATCGCCCGCTTCCTCGACTTCATCTCCGAGAGCATCGTCCGCGCCGCGGACCAGGCCCGTGAGGTCCTCCACACGGCGCCCGCCGCGCCCCGCGACGACGCCGGGTGAGCGGCCCCTACATCCGGCTCAGGCCGGCCGCCGCGAACAGGACGTCCCTGATCGCCTCGCGGTCGCCCACCTGACCGGCGGCGGCCTCCGCCGGAGGCACGTGGCCCGCGGCCAGCCGGCAGAACTCCACGCCGTCCAGCGCCACATGGGCCACCTCGTGGTCGGCGGAGCCCAGCGCGCCCGGCGAGTCGAGCGGGATCAGCCACTCACCGCCGCCCGAGCCCTCGATCTCCAGCCGCAGGCTGCGTCCCGGCTCACCCGCGGCGACCAGATGCGGGCGGGCGCCCGGAGCGGCCAGTCCGGCCCGGCGGCGCTCGGCCAGGGCGCCCGGCAGCATCCGGGCCGCGAGGTCGATCATGCGGTTCAGATGACGCGCGGAGGGCGGCTCGTACGGGTAGTCCACCGCCTCCGCGATGTCCTCCGCGTGCACCCAGCACTCGAACGCCCGGTCCAGCATCGCGTCGTGCAGGGGCAGCTCGAAATCGCCGTACGACACGGGCATGCCGCCCGAGTCCCCGGTGAACGACACGGTCCGGACGATGCTGTGGCTCTGCTCGCGCCAGGGCGCCCGCACCGCACGGGTGGGCGGGAAGTGCGAGGCGCGCCAGTACGCCTCGGTGCGGCCGGCCGGCGCGGAGGTGGGCGCGGCGATGTCGCCCAGCGGGTCCGCGAGACCCAGGGCGACCGCGACCAGACCGTCGACCGTCAGCAGGTGCGCGATGACCCCGGCGACGGTGGTGCGGCGGCTGGCGGCACCGTCGGCCTCGAACCAGCGCAGCCGGACCGGGGCGTGCCACTCGGCGTCCCCGATGTCCTGCAGCAGCGCGTCCAGGCGGGCGGTCTCGGCGTCGTACGGCGTGGCCCACTCGGGCACCGGGATGCGCGGCGGGCGCCGCTCCAGGCAGCCCTCCAGGACGCGGGTGCGCAGGGCGGGGTCCAGGTCCAGGCTCTCCGGCCGCTGCAACAGGGCGACGGCGTCCCGCAGCCGCAGCGCCTCGTCGGCGCAGGGCTCGCACTCGCCGATGTGCGCCTCGACCGCCGCCGCCTCCTCCGCCGAGCAGGCGGCCAGCGCCCACGCCCCGAGCAGCGAGGTCAGCACGTGGTGCTCCAGGGTGAGGGGGCCACCGGGCACCGCGTCGGGCAGGGCCCGTCCGGTGTCCTCGACGGAGGCGCGGGGAAGCGGTATCCGCGGCGCGCCGGGCTCCCCGCCGGCGCCGCCCCCGGCACCGGCGACCGTGCCCCGAGCGCCCGCGTCACCCGCACCGCCCGCACCGCCCGCACCGCTCGCATCACCCGCGTCACTCGCGCCGCCCGGCGCGCCCGGCCGGTCCGTGCGGTCGTCCCGGTCCGGCTCGTCGTTCCGCTCCGGCTCGTTCTCGTGCTCGTGCGCCCCCCTCACGCCGCACCCCCGTACCCCGGCGGTGTCCCGGGCGCGCCCGGGGACGCGGCCTCGCGGGCGGTGGACAGGAGCTGGAGGCCCAGCCGCAGGCGGCGGCGGGCCTCGTCCTCGGTGACCCCGAGGTCGGCCGCGGTCTGGCGGTAGTCGCGCCGCTGGAAGTAGGCCAGCTCCAGGGCGGCGCGCAACGGGGCCGGCATGGACTGGACGATGTAGTCGGCGCGCGCGGCGACCGAGGCGTGCCGCACCTTGGTCTCCAGCTCCTCGACGCTCCCGGAGCCGCCGCGCGCGAGGGCCGCCGTCTCCGTGGCCCGCAGCCGCTGCACGGCCAGCCGGTGGGTCAGCGCGGCGATCCAGGTGCGCAGCGGGCCCTGCCGGGGGTCGTAGGCGTCCGGGTGCTCCCAGACGTGCGCGAAGACGTCCCGCGTGAGGTGGTCGGCGGCCCGCTCGTCGTCGAGCACCCGATGCGCGAGGCCGTGCACCAGCGAGGCGAACCGGTCGTACAGCTCACCCAGGGCGGCGGCCTCGCCGCGGGCCAGCCGCTGCTGCATCTTGCGGTCCCAGCGCGGCGGCACGTCCCTCTTCGCCATGCGGCCTCTTCACCCCCTGCACCTGTACGTACGCCACCAGCCTGCGGCCGGCGTGCTCCCGAATGTAGTCGGCAGGTCCGACAGCGCACGCCCCTTTGTGCCAATGCGCGCCCCCGGCCGCCCGCACGTGCTAGGCACCTCGCCTACCCTCTATCGTGCGACCGGATTCGATCGAACTGGATCGAAACCGTCTGGAACAAGCCGTTTCTGATCGCTGCCCGTTTCCGGGCGGGCGTTTGCGGGAACGGCCGGTGGGCAGGCGCGCGGCCAAGAAGCGTAAGCATGGCTTCCGTTTCAGGTGCATTCCGGGTGATTCCGGACGTCCGACGTACCGGCGACTGAAGGGCATGGTGGTGACGTTCAATGTGACCGGCGGCGAGCAGGGCGAATGGGCCGTGCTCCAGGTGTCGGGCGAACTGGACCTGGTGACGTCACCGGTGCTGCGCCAGCGCGTGCACGACGAGGTGGCCGAGGGGCGGCACAGCCTCGTCCTGGACCTCTCGGAGGTCCTGTTCTGCGATTCCAGCGGGGTGGGCGTGCTCATCGCCTCCCGGCGGCTCATCCGGTCCTGCCAGGGGCGGCTGCGCCTGATACTGCCGGCCCAGGGAGCCGTCGACGGCTCCCACGTCAACCGCGTCCTCGGCGCGCTCGGCGTGCGCCGGCTCTTCGACGTCCATCCCGACCTCGCCTCGGCGACCGGCGAGCGGCCGCGCCCGCTGTCCGCCTGAGTCGCGCCCCCATCCGGTCCGCCGGCCCCGTCCGCCCGTATGCCGCCCGCGGCCCCGGCCGGCGTCGTACGCTCCGAGCGAGACGCAGACCACCGACAATCGACGTGAGGCGGCCGGAGAGAACCATGGTCAACAGCGAGTACGGGCGCAGGATCGCCGCACGCTTCGCCACCTTCGACCAGGACGGCAACGGTTACATCGACCGTGCGGACTTCAACGCGGCGGCCAAGGCGCTGCTCGCCGAGTTCGGCACCGCCGCCCGCTCCGAGAAGGGGCAGGCCCTGTACGGGGGCGCGGAGGCGCTCTGGCAGGGCATGGCGGGCATCGCCGACCGGGACGGCGACCAGCGCATCACCCGCGAGGAGTTCGTCACCGCGGCGGTCAAGCGGCTGCGGGACAATCCGGACCGGTTCGCCGAGATCGCCCGTCCGTTCCTGCACGCCGCCCTGGACGTCGCCGACGTCGACGGCGACGGCGCGGCTGCCGTCGAGGACGTCACCCGCGTGCTCACCGTGCTCGGCGTGCCCCGGGAGAGCGCGGGTGAGATCGCCGCCGCGCTCGACACGGACGGCGACGGCAGGGTCGGCGAGGCGGAGATCGTCCCCGCCTTCGCCCGCTACTTCACCGTCCCCGAGTAGCGCGCCCCCGTCCGCCCGTCCCCCCCCGGTTACCCCGGCCGCCCGGCGCGTCCCGCCGCCGATGTCACGGATCGTGGCATCGCGGCGTCACGGAGCGTCGATACCGGCTCGTGTCCACCGTGTGACCCGTCACGGCCCGGAGTCGGCGCCACACTCCGGTACCTTGTGGGGGATGCGAGTGGTCCCGAGCGCCGACCGTGCCGGAGTCGCCCCCGAGGCGGCTCCGGAACCGGGGATGCGCGCCTGGCCCCGCAGGGCGGAACGGCCGACGGCCGCCGCCTGTTCGACTCCCCGGAGCGGGCGTCGCACAGTATGCCGCACGGGTACTCCTTCGCGCTGGAATATGCCCGAAGCGCTTGTTGACGTGACTGTACGTCAACCATGCTGTCCCGCAAGGGACTCACGTTCCGTGATCCCTGCCCCGGCCGTTGTCCTGGCCATGCAGGCAATGGCTACGATCGTGGCCCTCATGAGGCGCGAGCCTTTGTGTCCGCCGGTTCGGATGGTGTGAGCGGTGCAGGTGCTTCAAGTGCAGCTGGAGGTCCGGCCCGACCCCTCGGAAGTGGGGCGGGCCCGGCGGTGGGCGCGCTCACGGCTCGCCGGCTCCGGGATACAGGCCGACGAACCGATCGCCGAGACGCTGGTGCTCCTCGTCTCCGAGCTGATCACCAACGCCGTGGTGCACACCGGCCGTTCGGCCGTGCTGCGGCTGGTCCTGCCCCCGGAGGCGACCGGGGACGCCGAAGGGGCCACCGTCCGCATCGAGGTGGACGACGCCAGTGACCGGGCTCCGGTGCCGCGCTGTGTCAACGGCGAGGCCACGGGCGGCCGGGGCCTCGCCCTGGTCGACGGCCTCGCCGACCGCTGGGGCTGGAGCCGGGAGGGCACCGGCAAGCGCATCTGGTGCGAACTGGACCGCTGCGCCGAGGGCGAGGGCGCCGCGCCGGTCTGCGCGAGCGAGGGCGGCACGGTCGCGCTCGAGGGGTACGAGGGGTACGCGTACGAAGTGGTGTAGCGCGGCGGTGGACGCCGCGCGGACCCGCGTGCCGAGCACGGACCCCGTCGGCAGCGGCGCCGGTGCGGCGGTGCGCCGGGTCGTGCTTCCGTGCGCGTCCCGGACGAACGGGGTGAGAACGGTGAACGCCCCTGCGCGGGTTGACGGATGGTGACCGCTTCCTCACGCTGGTAGGCGACGATTCGCCGCGAGGGGACGACGAGGGCCCGGTGACGGGGCCCTCGGCGAGTGTGGGTCGTGTGTCGGCGGCGGTTCCCTCGGGGGCGACGGGAGCCGGACGGGAGCGCCGGAGTCGGGTGGCGGCGCGCGGTGCCGTGCTCGGGGCGCTCGGCGCCGTGCCGCCGGCCGACGAGTCGGTGGCCGCCGCCCTCACTCTCCACAGGCTGTGGACAACTCCGTGCGGAAGGTCCGCCGGTACGCGGTCGGGGTGACCCCGAGCGCCGCCTGCAAGTGCTGCCGCATCGACTGCGCCGTACCGAAGCCGGAGTCGCGGGCCACCTGGTCGACGGAGAGGGCGGTGGTCTCCAGCAGGTGCCGGGCCCGTTCGACCCGCTGGCCGGTGAGCCACTGGCCCGGACTGACGCCGACCTCCTCCCGGAAACGGCGGGTGAAGGTGCGGACCGACATCGACTCCTGCGCGGCCATGTCCCGCAGCTGGATCGGCTCCTGGAGGCGGGCGAGGGCCCAGGCGCGGGCGTTGGTCGTGGACGACTGCTGCGGATCGGGCACCGGCCGCTCGATGTACTGCGCCTGCCCGCCGTCGCGATGGGGCGGTACGACGGTGCGGCGGGCCACCTCGTTGGCGACCGCCGTGCCGTGGTCCCGGCGCACGATGTGCACGCACAGGTCGATGCCGGCCGCGACCCCGGCCGAGGTGAGGACGTCGCCGTCGTCGACGAACAGCACGTCGGCGTCGACCCGCACCTTCGGGAAGAGCCGCTGGAAGTGGTCCGCCGAGGCCCAGTGCGTGGTGGCCGGGCGCCCGTCGAGGAGACCGGCGGCGGCCAGGACGTACCCGCCCGTGCAGATCGCCACGAGCCGGGTGCCGGGCCGGACATGGGCGAGCGCGGCGGCCAGCTCCTCGGTGAGCACGCCCTCCTCGTGGACCGGGCCGAGTTCGTAGGAGGCCGGGACGACGACCGTGTCGGCGGTGGCCAGTGCCTCGGGGCCGTTCTCCACCATGATCGCGAAGTCGGCGTCGGTCTCGACGGGGCCCGGCGGGCGGACGGAGCAGGTGACGACCTCGTAGAGCCGGCGCCGGTGCTCGTCGCGGGCGAGCCGGAAGATCCGTTGCGGAATGCCCAGTTCGAAGGGGAGCAGGCCGTCGAGGGCGAGGACGACGACGCGGTGCGGCCGGGGAGCGGGGTGCGTGCGCTCGGACGTCATGGCCCGATCCTAGCGAACCGTGACCTTCGGGCCACTCGATCGCAAGGATGCCCTACTCGATCCTCTATGACGTGCCCCAGACAACCGACGCCGCCGCAGCCTCCGTACACGGGTCGAAGCCCGACCGCCCGCGCCGCCGCCCCCGCGTGCACCGCGCCTGGTGGGTCGCCGCGGTCACCTTCGTGACGATCATCGGCGCCGCGGCCTTCCGCTCCCTGCCCGGCATCCTCATCGACCCGCTCCACCAGGACTTCGGCTGGTCGCGCGGCACCATCGGCGCCGCCGTCTCCGTCAACCTCGCGCTCTACGGGCTGACCGCGCCCTTCGCCGCCGCGCTCATGGACCGCTTCGGCATCCGCCGCGTGGTCGCCGTCGCCCTGACCGTCATCGCGCTCGGCTCGGGCGCGACGGTCTGGATGGAGTCGGCCTGGCAGCTGATCCTCTGCTGGGGCCTGCTGGTCGGCCTCGGCTCCGGCTCCATGGCGCTGGCCTTCGCGGCCACCGTCACCAACCGCTGGTTCACCGAGCGCCGGGGCCTGGTCACCGGCGTCCTCACCGCCGCCTCCGCCTCCGGCCAGCTGATCTTCCTGCCGCTGCTGTCCTGGATCGTCGAGACGTACGACTGGCGTCCCGCGGCCGTCACGGTCGCCCTCGCCGCCCTCGCGGTCGTCCCCTTCGTCTGGCTGCTCCTGCACGACCACCCCGCCGACGTGGGCCTCGCGCCCTACGGCGCCGACGAGTTCGTCCCCAAGCCCGCCCCCGTGCCGGGCGCCGCCCGCCGGGCCGTCACAGTCCTCTTCTCCGCCGCCCGCACCGGCCCCTTCTGGCTGCTCGCCGGCACCTTCGCGATCTGCGGCGCCTCGACCAACGGCCTGATCCAGACCCACTTCATCCCCGCGGCCCACGACCACCACATGCCGCTGACGACGGCCTCCTCGCTGCTCGCGGTCATCGGGATCTTCGACGTGGTCGGCACCATCGCCTCCGGCTGGTTCACCGACCGGTTCGAACCGCGCCGCCTGCTCGCCGTCTACTACGCCCTGCGCGGCGTCTCCCTGCTCTTCCTCCCCCTCCTCCTCGCGCCCAGCGTCCACCCCCCGATGCTCTTCTTCATCGTCTTCTACGGCCTCGACTGGGTCGCCACCGTCCCGCCCACCCTCGCCCTGTGCCGCGAGCAGTACGGCGAGGACAGCGCCATCGTCTTCGGCTGGGTCCTCGCCTCCCACCAGGTCGGCGCCGCCCTCGTCGCCTTCCTGGGCGGCGTGGCCCGCGACCGCTTCGGCTCCTACGACGTCGTCTGGGTCGCCTCCGGCGCCCTGTGCGCGGCGGCGGCCCTGATGGCCCTGGTGATCCGCCGGCGGCCGGCTCCGGTCGCCGGGCTGTCCTGAGCCGGGAGAGAGACGACTCAGCCGGGCAGCCGGGACGCCCTGCCCGCCTCCCGCTTCGCCACCGCGCGGGCGATGCGCCGCGCGTCGAGCGCCAGTTCGCGGAGCATGCCGCTGATCGGGTTGGTGAAGCCGGTGAAGTACAGGCCGGGGGCGCCGGCCGGGGTGCGCGGGCCGCGGACGGTCGGTCTGCCGCGGGGGTCGAGGACGCCGAGGTGGCCGACCAGGCCCTCCAGCCCCCGCAGATAGCCGGTGGCGGCGATCACCGCGTCCGGTGCGGCGCGGGTGCCGTCGGCGAGGACCACCTTGCCGTCCTCGAAGCCCTCCACGGCGGCCACGACCTCCACCCGCCCCGTGCGCACCGCGTCGATCAGGCCGACGTCCTGCACCGGTATCGCGCCCTCGGCGGCGCGGGTGAGCAGGCCGGTCTCCGGGCGGGGAAGCCCGTACGCCGACAGGTCGGGCGTGCTGATCCGGGCCAGCGGGCGGGCGAGCCGGTCCACGAGGCGGGCGGGCAG
Source organism: Streptomyces sp. SudanB5_2050 (assembly GCF_964272335.1). Lineage (NCBI taxonomy): Bacteria > Bacillati > Actinomycetota > Actinomycetes > Kitasatosporales > Streptomycetaceae > Streptomyces > Streptomyces sp. SudanB5_2050. Next base: position 3,488,983 of record NZ_OZ186760.1, on the reverse strand, counting down.
ACGCCGGGCCAGGACGCCGTTGTACTGGGCCGGCCAGCCCGCGGAGGAGCGGCGGACGATGTGCGGCGCGGTGCGCACCGACAACCGGACCCGGGCGGCCCCGCCCTCCACCAGGTCCACGGCGATCTCGGCGCCCGTGTTGCCGACGCCGACCACCAGGACGTCCCGGCCCGCGTAGGGGGCCGCGTTGCGGTACTCGGCCGCGTGCCTCAGCTCACCGGTGAACGACGACCGGCCCGGCCAGTCCGGCAGGCGCGGGGTGTGGTTGTGGCCGGTGGCGACCACGACCGCGGCGCCGGTCAGCTCCCGGCCGCCGGAGGCGTGCAGCGTCCAGCCGCCGTCGGGGGCCCGCTCGACGCGGAAGACCTCGACGCCGGTGACGATCTCCAGCTGGTGGACGTCGGCGTACTTCTCCAGGTAGCGGACCACGTCGTCCCGGGCGACCCAGCGGCCGAAGCGGCGCGGCATCGGCAGGCCGGGCAGGGCCGACAGACGGCGGGTGGTGTGCAGCCGCAGCCGGTCGTAGTGGCGCCGCCAGGAGGCGCCGACGTGGTCGGCCCGTTCCAGCACGACGGCCCGGATGCCGCGGGCGCGCAGCGCCTGGGCGACGGCCAGGCCACCCGGGCCGGCGCCGATGACGTACACCGGGTGGCCCGCGGGGTGGGCGGGCCGCGGCTGAGCGGACGCTGTGGAGTCGGCCATGCCGCGAGCGTAATCAAGCCTCGGCTTGATGGGTCTCGGTCAAGACCGGAATCGGTTGCGGATCGGTCACGGCCGCGTGCCGCGCGCCCCCGGGCGGACGGAAAAGCCCCGGCCCGCCCCGCGCCGGGTCGGCTTCAATGGCCCGATGGCCCCCACACACACGCTCACCCTGCCCGACGCCCTCCCCGAACCCCGCGGACACGGCCTGCGCCTGTGTTCCTGGGACGCCGGTTCCGACGCCGACGCGGAGAGCTGGCTGCGCGGCTTCTCGGACCCCGAGTTCCAGCGCTGGAACACCCCGCTCACGCGGTGGACCGACCTCGCCGGCGCCCGCACCTCACTGCGCGCCCGGGCCCGGGACGCCGGGGAGGGCCGGTCCGCGTCCTTCCGGATCACCGACGCGCGAAGCGGTACGACGCTGGGGCACGTCGGCGTCAACGAGATCAACCCCGCGTTGAAGCGGGCGCGGGTCGGCTACTGGGTGCTCCCCGAGGCTCGCGGCCGGGGGGTCGCCACCCGCGCCCTGCTCCTGGCGTCGCGCTGGGCCTTCGCCGAACTAGGGCTGCACCGCCTGGAACTGGACCACGCGCTGGGCCACGACGTCTCCTGCCGGGTCGCCGAGCGCTGCGGGTACGCCGCCGAGGGCACGATGCGCGGCGCGATCTTCGAGGCCGGCCGCCACGACCGCTTCCGGGACGCGCACCTGCACGCCCGCCTGGCCACGGACGCCGAGCCGCCGGCGCCCGCCGAACCGGCCTGACCCGCCGGGCGGTTCCGGCCCCCGCCCGCGGGGCCCGCGCGCGGGGAGGGTGCGGTGGTGTGCCGTTCAGGGCCAGAGGAGACCGGTGTGCCAGCCGTCCTGAGGGGCCTGGTCCCGCCGGTAGACCAGTCGTACGTGCCGGCGGCGGGCGTCGCCCTGGAAGAACTCGACCTCGTCGGGGCGCAGTCGGTACAGGGTCCAGGACGGGACCGGCGTTTGCGGCTCCCGCTCCGCGCGTTCCCAGGCCGCCTCACCGGCGCGGGCCAGTTCCTCCCATGACCCCAGTTCCTCGCTCTGGCGTCCGGTGAGGGCGGCGGCCAGCGCGCCGGTCGACCGGGCGTGCAGGTCGGCCCGCGCCTCCTCGGCCGGGGCGACGGCGACCGGGCCGCGCACCCGCACCTGGCGCCCCAGCACCGGCCAGTGGAAGACGAGCGCGGCGTACGGACGGGCGGCGAGCTGCCGGCCCTTGCGGCTGCCGGCGTGCGTGGCGAAGGACCAACCGGCCTCGTCGGCGCCGTGCAGCATCACGACGCGGGCGTCCGGCAGGCCCTCGGCGTCCGCCGTCGCCAGCGTCACCGTGTGCGGCTCGCGCTGCCCGGCCGCGACCGCCTCGGCGAACCACCGCGTGAACAGGGCCAGCGGGTCGCCGGGCGCCTCGGCCGGGTCGAAGGGCGGCAGTTCGGTGACCGCGGGGTCCCACACCCGCAGCGACCTCAGCAGCGCGTGAAGATCGGTCGGCTCGGAGTCCATGCCCCGATTGTCACCGCCGTCGGACGTTCCCGGGCACCCGGCACCGCCGCCCGGCGCTCACACCGAGCCGAGGTCCGAGGACACCCACCGCTCGGGCCGCATCCGTACGATCACCTGCTCCCCGTGGTCGGCGGAGGCGTAGGCCACGTAGCCGTCGACCTTCTCGGGCGGGAGATAGCGGGCGGAGATCTCCCGCAGATCCTCCTCGGTGGCGGCGACCGTCTCGACGACCGGCCCCTCCACCGACACGTACCTGATGGTGGGCTCCAGCCGGTCGACCATCAGCGTGAACCGGCCCGCCGCCTGGATCAGCCGGTTCTTGCGGCTGTCCAGCCCGGTCATGATCCAGACGTCGCCGCCGGGCTCGTACTGGTACCAGATCGGCACGGTCAGCGGGGCGCGGCCCTCTCCCGCGTCCACCGCCAACGCGGCGATGTGCGGTTCGGCCAGGAACTTCTCACGCTCTTCGCGGCTCAGGGCCATTCCGGTCTCCTCCAGCGGGTACGGACGTCGGTCGCATCCTCAACACCGGCCGGGCGCGCGGCTGTTCCCCTCCCGGACCGTGCCCGCCGGGATCAGGACAGCGCCAGACGCTGCACCAGCAGGAACGCGCCGATGCCCAGCATCGCGGCGCCCGACGTGCGGGTGACCGCGCGGGCGGCGGCCGGCCGGGCGCCCAGGACGGCACGGGCGGCGAGGCCCACCGTGAGGTACACGGCGGCACAGCACGCCATGTGCAGCAGCCCCAGGACGACAGTCTGCACGGGCACCGGAGGGTGCGCACCCCGGGTGACCAGGAACTGCGGCAGCACGGACAGATAGAGGAGCAGGCCCTTCGGATTGAGCCCGCTGATCGTGGCACCGCGCAGGAAGACCCGGGCCCGGGAACCGCCCTCCGCTCCACCGGGCCCCTCCTCGCGCGCGGCGTCCGGGGTGCCGGGCCGGCGCAGCACACCCCACCCGAGCCACACCAGATACGCCGCGCCCGCCACCGTCAGCGCGGTGAGCAGCCCCGGCGACCCGGCGACCAGGACCGCCAGCCCCGCCGCCGCCAACAGCGTGTGCAGCGCGTACCCGGCGACCAGGCCGCCCACCGCCCACGTCACCGACCGTTCGCGCAGTCCGGCCGCGATGGCGTACGCCCAGTCCGCACCCGGCACGCACACCAGCAGCAGGTCCAGGGCGAGGAAGGAAAGGAGGAGTCCGAAGTCCATGCCGGGCAGATTAGGCGTGGATGTCCCGAAAGTGTTCCCGACTTTTCTCCCCATGAGGCGCCGTGGTGGAAGAATCTTCTCCATGGACGACATGGACCGGAAGATTCTTGCCGAGGTGCAGCAGGACGGGCGCCTGACGGTGACCGAACTGGCCGCCCGGGTGCGGCTGAGCGTCTCCCCGTGCCACCGCAGGCTGCGCGAGCTGGAGCGGTCGGGGGCGATCGGCGGTTACCGGGCGGTGGTGGACCCGGCCGCGGTGGGCCTGAACTTCGAGGCGCTGGTCTTCGTGTCGATGCGGCAGGAGGACCGGGACACGGTCGCCGAGTTCGAGCGGGCGGTCGGCGAGGTGGAGGAGGTGCTGGAGGCGCAGCGGCTGTTCGGGGAACCCGACTACCTGCTGCGCGTGGTCGCCGCCGATCTGGCGGCCTACCAGCGGCTCTACGACGAGCGGCTGGCCACCCTGCCCGGGGTGCTGCGGCTGACGTCGACGCTGGTGATGAAGCATGTGGTGCGGGACCGGCCACTGCCGGCACCGGGCGGGACGCGACGGGGATGACAGGCTGCTGCGTCCGCTGCCGTACGGGCCGCTACTTGGCGGGCTTCTTGCCCGTGACGCCGAGGTAGGTCAAAAGGGCCAGGCTGGGCTTGAGTTCGGCCTGCTTGACGCCCCAGGAGGAGAAACCTTTCTGGTGCGAGGCGGCGGCGGCCAGCATGACGACCAGCGAACCGGCGATCGCCGCCGGGTTCACGTCCTTGTCGACCTTGCCCTTGGCCTGAAGTTCGGCGACGGACTCGGTGAGGGAGGAGTTCACCGAGTTCAGGACCTTCATGCGGATCTTGGAGAACCGCTTGTCGCCCTCGGCCGCGCCCAGGTCGACGACGCGGAGGATCGCGTCGTTCTTCTTCCAGAAGTCCAGGAAACCGTCGACCAGTTCCTGCGCCGTCTGCCAGCCCGCCTTGCCGGCCCACGACCGCCCGGCCGTCAGCTCGGCCAGAGCGGAGCTCTCGGCGGCCATGTGGTCGGCGAGTTCGAGGACCGCGCCCTCGACGTCCGGGAAGTACTGGTAGAAGGTCGCGGGCGAGGTGCCGGCCTTGCGGGCGACATCGATGACCTTGACATCGCGATAGGGGGAGGAGCTGAGCATGTCGCTGAGGCAGTCGAGCAGTTTCTGCCGGGTCGCCTGCCCACGTCGACCGGCCACGCGGCCGTCGACGGTACGCACTTGTCCTGTCATGCCGTCAGCTTACCGACGGGTGATCTGAGCGCGATTCGGCCGACTGCAAATGGGGTGCGCGGGTGCCGAGAGGCTGGTGTGCCTGGTCTGCGCGGTGCGGGCGTCGCGGTTACTTTGACGGCATGGCCGAAAACGGGGCATCAGAGAAGAGGACGACCGCTCGTTCGGAGAGGGGTCCCGCGGACCCGGAACCCCCGGCGTCCGCACCGATCCCGGAGGGCGTCCCGTGCTGGGTGGACGCCCAGATCCCGGACGTCGAGGCGGGCAAGCGCTTCTACGGCGAACTCTTCGGCTGGTCCTTCGAGGAGGCCGAGGAGGGGACCGTACGGGCGCGGCTGGACGGGGAGCCCGTCGCCGCGCTGGTCCGCAAAACGGACGGGCGGATGCCCACCGTGTGGTCCGTGTACTTCCACACCCCGGACGCCGCCGCGCTGGCCGGGCGCATCCGGGCGGGCGGGGGCCAGATCGTCACCCCGCCGCACCCGGTCGGCGACCTGGGCACCGCCGCCCTCGCCGCCGACCCCGACGGCGCCGTCTTCGCCCTGTGGCAGCCGGACCGCCACCCCGGCTTCGGGCGCCGGCACGAACCGGGCGCCTTCACCTGGGCCGAGCTGTACACCCGGGACACCGAGGCGGCCAACGCCTTCTACGGCGACCTGTTCCACGACGCCCTCTTCGGCCCGGACGCCGAACCCGACTTCGGGCGGGCGCCGCTCTCCTCGGTCTTCCCGCCCGAGATGCCGCCGCACTTCCTCGTCCACTTCCGCACCGAGGACGTCGAGGCCGCGCTCGGCACGGTGGCCCGGCTCGGTGGCCGGGTGCGGGTGCCGCCCTTCGAGACGTCGTACGGAGGGGTGGCCGTGGTCTCGGACGGCCAGGGGGCGTCGTTCGCGCTGCTCCAGCGCTGAACGCGGTACGGGGGGCGTAGCCATTCGCCCGGGTTCAGGTGAGACACCCCGATTGTCCCCAGGTTCGCCACCAGCGCCTCGGACAGGAAGAATCGGGGTGCGTGCCGCCACTGGGGTGCGGTGGTGAGACGCTGCACTTCGGTCGCGTACATATGTGGGTGGCGCGGCTCGTACGGGGAGGTGGCAGGCAAGTGGTGGATCAGCTGACGCAGCACGATCCGCGGCGGATCGGGCCGTTCGAGGTGCTGGGGCGGCTCGGCGCCGGCGGCATGGGGCTGGTCTATCTCGCGCGCTCGGCGTCCGGGCGGCGCGTGGCGATCAAGACGGTCCGCACCGAGCTGGCGGAGGACCAGCTCTTCCGCGTCCGCTTCACGCGCGAGGTGGAGGCGGCCCGCGCGGTCTCCGGCTTCTACACCGCCGCCGTGGTCGACGCCGACCCGCGCGCCGCGGTGCCGTGGCTGGCCACGGCCTACGTGCCCGCCCCCTCCCTCGAGGAGATAGTGAACGAGTGCGGGCCGCTCCCGGCCCAGGCGGTGCGCTGGCTGGCGGCGGGCGTCGCGGAGGCCCTCCAGTCGATCCACGGCGCGGGCCTGGTCCACCGCGACCTCAAGCCCTCCAACGTCCTCGTCGTCGAGGACGGCCCGCGTGTGATCGACTTCGGTATCGCGTCCGGCGTCTCGAACACACGTCTGACCATGACCAACGTCGCCGTCGGTACGCCCGCCTACATGTCGCCGGAGCAGGCCAAGGACTCCCGCAGCGTCACCGGCGCCAGCGACGTCTTCTCGCTCGGCTCGATGCTGGTCTTCGCCGCCACCGGGCACCCGCCCTTCCACGGCGCCAACCCTGTCGAGACGGTCTTCATGCTGCTGCGCGAGGGACCCGACCTCGAAGGTCTCCCGGACGAACTGCGCCCGCTCATCGAGTCCTGCATGCAGATGGAGGCCACGGCCCGCCCCAACCCGGCCGACCTCCAGGCCCAGCTCGCCCCGCACCTCTTCGGCTCCGGCTCGGACGACAGCGGTACGGCGTCGGCGTGGCTGCCCGAGCGGGCGGTGGGCCTGATCGAGAGCCGCCGGGGCGGACGCCCCGCGCCCAAGCTCGCCGCGACGGCCGGCGGCCGGCCCGGCGGCGGTGCCTCCGCCGCGCCCGCGCCTCCCCTCCCGCCGCCGCCCTCCCGCGACCCCGTCGTCCCCGCCCCGCCCGTGCACGCGCCGCCGGTCCCCGCGCCCGTCGGCGCGCCCGACACCGGGCCGGTCCAGCTGGCCGGGGCGCCGGTTCCCATCGGCCCCGGGCCGCGCGTCGCCGACATGCGCGCCGCCGCCGTCGCGGCACCGCCGCCGGAGTCGGCCCTCGCCGCGTCCTGGTCCCGGCCCCGCCCCGGCGTCAACGGCGCCGACCCCGCCGTACCGGCCGCGCCGCCCGCCCCCGCCACGCCGCCCGAGGCGTCCCCGGCGGGCTGGCGCCCCTGGCGCTTCCGCATGTCCAACGACGTGTGGGGCACTCCCGCCGTCGCCGAGGACCTCGTCTACGTCACCTCCTTCGAGGTGCACGCCCTGGACGTCGCCACCGGCCGGCGCCGCTTCAAGACCCGGGACGTCGCCTGGTCGATGGCGGTCGCCGACGGCCGTATCCACGCCTCCGACGGCCCGACCCTCTTCGCCCTCGACGCCCGCGAGGGCGCCGACCTGTGGCGGGTGCAGACCGACGCCTGGGTGTACTCCCTCCAGGCCGAGCGGGGCACCGTCGTCACCGCCACCCGCGGCGGCGGCGTGCAGGGCTGGGAAGCCTCGGGCGGCCAGAAGCTGTGGGAGGTCACCGGCTGCCAGACCGACTTCGAGTCCCCGGAGGCGGGCGCCGCGCTCCACGACGGCACGGTGTACGTCTGGCAGGACGCCCGGCTGCGCGCCCTGGACGCCCGTACCGGCGACGAGCGCTGGTCCTACCCGATCGGCGACGCCGCCTCCTGCGGCGGGGTGCCGGTCCGGGTCGCCCCCGCCGCCGACGGCTACGTCTACGTCTCTGCGGGCACCCGCGTCCTCGCCCTGGAGGTCGCCTCCGGCCACGTCCGCTGGCACTTCGAGGCCCCGGCCGTCTTCCTCGCCCCGCCCGCCTTCGTGCCGGGCCCCGCGGTGACCGGCGGCGGCGTCTACCTCGCCGACTACCTCGGCACCGTCTACGCCCTCGACGCCACCGACGGCCGCGACCGCTGGCGCATCGCCACCGAGGCCCGCTCCGCCACCGACCCGGTGCTGGTCGCCGCCGGCCACGTCCACGTCGGCAGCGGCAAGGGCCTGTACACCCTGGACGCGGTCACCGGCACGCCCAAGTGGCGTTTCCAGGCGGGCGGCGACATCGTGGGCGCCCCGGCGGTCGCCGAGGGCCGCATCCACTTCGGCTCCACCGACCACCTCCTCTACACCCTCAAGGCCGACGACGGCCGCCTCCGCTGGAAGCTCGCCACCGGCGGCGAGATCACCGGTTCCCCGGTGGTGCGGGACGGCATCGTGTACGCGTGCAGCAAGGACCGCTGCGTCTACGCCCTGGACGCGGAGAAGGGCACCGGGACGGCCCGTACGACGTGAGTCCGGCGCCGGGGACGGTCTCCCCGGCGCCGGACACACGTCGGCCGCGGCGGCTCCCCTCCGCGCCGCCGCGGCCGATCCCCGTGTGGAGGAAGGTCTACTTGCCGTCGCCGTCCAGGTCCAGGGCGGGCGGGGCCGGCATCTGGTTGTCCATCGTGGTGATGGCCCCGTCCTTGGCCGGAGGGGTGGGCATCTGGTTGTCCATCGTGGTGATGGCCTCGTCTCCGGCCGGAGGCGTGGGCATCTGGTTGTCCAGCGGCTGGGCGGACGTGGCCTTCTGCTCGCTCATCGGCTTGTGCTCCTCTGTCTGACGAAGTCCGGGTGCGGAACGCCCGTCCGGAAGCTCCCCCGCGGGCCGCCGGACGGGCGTTCGGAGCCGAACACTAACCGGGTCGGCTCCCCAAGAGACCGTCTGCCCCCCGACGCGACGGTCTGGCGATGGAAAGCATGTCCGAGGGGGATAAACGAACGCTGAACGCCGCTGTCCGCCCGGGCAGCGGCCCGCTCAGGCGGCGTCGACCGGTGTCAGCAGCGCGCGCACGTCGTCGGCCTCCGGAGCGTCGTTCTCCTCGTAGAGCTTGAGGGCCTCGAGCCAGCAGGCGCGCGCCCGGTCCACCTGCCCCAGCGTGGACAGCGCCCGTCCGAGGAGCGTGAGGACGTTGCCGCGCATGCGCTCGCCCCCGATGCAGCCGACGGCGAGGGCCTGTTCGGCGTGCTGAGCCGCCTGGGCGGCGCGGTGCGCGGCCAGGTGCGTCTCGGCGATCCGGAAGTGGGTGGTGCCTTCCCACAGACGCTGGCGGTGGCCCACGAACACGGTCAGGGCGTCGTTGAACTGGCCGAGGGCCTCGGCGTGCCGCCCGGCCTGGGTGAGGGCCATCCCGAGCGCGTAGTGACCGTTGGCGAGGCGCATCGTCCGCCCCAGCTCCGCCAGCAGGGCCAGTCCGTCCCGGGCGATGTCGACGGCCTTGCCGATGTTGCCCATGGCCAGGTGGGCGCGGGACAGGTTGAACGACGTCGTCGCCTCCCCGGCGCGGTTGCCGGCTTCGCTGAAGCCCCGGATGGCCTGGTCGAAGAAGACCTTGCCGTCGGCGTACCGCCGCTGGTGCAGGGCGATGAGGCCGCGGTCGTTGGCGGCCCAGCTGCCCGCGGCGAGATCCTGGGCGGAGGCGGCCCGCTCCATGGCGATCCTGGCCTCCTCCTCCGCCTGGCGGATGCGGCCGGACACCAGCAGGACGTTGGTGAGGGTCGCCCGTGCCCGTCCCTCCGTGCGGTGGTCCCCGCGGGCCCGGGCGGCCTCGCACGCCGCCCCGGCCGTGGCCTCGTACTGGCGCGAGTTGGCACCCGACTCGGCCAGGTCCTTCGCGGCCCACAGGAGGTCCACCGCGCGCCGCAGCCGGTCCGTGTGCACGGACTGCCGCACGCAGGCGAGCAGCGACGCCCCTTCGGTGTAGAGCCAGTCCAGGGCCGTGGCGCCCTCGGCGAAGCGCAGCCCCTGGTGCTTGGTCGGTTCCAGGTGGTCCACCAGGCGGTCCCCGGGGCGCTCCATCGCGTAGATCCCCGCGGCCGTCGCCAGATAGAAGTCCAGCAACCGCGAGAGCGCCGCCCCCCGTTCGCTCGGCGGGTGCTCGTCCCGCTCCGCGCACGCACGCGCGTAGAGGCGGACGAGGTCGTGGAAGCGGTAGCGGCCGGGTGCCGCCGATTCGAGGAGGGACGTGTCGACCAGGGACTCCAGCAGGTCCTCGGTGTCCTCCACGGGAAGGTCGAGCACCGCCGCCGCCGCGGCCAGGGAGATGTCCGGGCCGTCCGCCAGCCCCAGCAGCCGGAAGGCACGGGCCTGGGCCGGCTCCAGCTGGCCGTAGCCCAGTTCGAAGGTGGCCTTCACGGCCAGGTCCCCGGCCTGCAGCTCGTCCAGGCGGCGCCGCTCGTCCGCCAGCTTCGCGGCCAGCACCGAGACGGTCCACGTACGGCGGGCGGCGAGCCGGGACGCGGCGATGCGGATGGCGAGGGGCAGGAAACCGCACGCGCCGACCACGTCGAGCGCCGCCTCCCGTTCCGAGGCCACCCGCTCCTCGCCCACGATCCTGGTGAAGAGGGCCAGCGCCTCCTCCGGGGACATCACGTCCAGGTCCACCAGGTGCGCCCCGGCGAGGTCCACCATCCGCACCCGGGAGGTGACGAGGGCCGCGCACCCCTCCGTGCCGGGCAGCAGCGGGCGCACCTGCGCGGCGTCACGGGCGTTGTCCAGCACCACCAGGACGCGGCGGCCGTCCAGGACCGAGCGGTAGAGGGCGGCCCGCTCCTCCAGCGAGTCGGGGACGGCCGAGTCCGCCGTGCCCAGGGCGCGGAGGAAGGAGCCCAGGACCGTCTCCGGCTCCGCCGCCCGCGCGCCCGCGCCCTGGAGGTCGACGTACAGCTGCCCGTCGGGGAAGGCCGCCCGCGCCAGGTGGGCGACGTGCACGGCGAGGGTGGTCTTGCCGACGCCGCCGATGCCGGCCAGCGCCGAGACGGCCATGACGCGGCCCGCCGGGCCGTCCCCGGACGCCGAGGACAGGACGTCGCGCAGCTCGCGGACGAAGGCGGCGCGGCCGGTGAAATCCGGGACCGTCGCGGGCAGTTGCGCCGGCCGGACGGTGGTCACCGCCGTCTCCGCGGCCGGTGCGGAGGTCTCGGCCAGCGCCGGGTCGGCGCGCAGGACGCGCTGCTGGAGTTCCTGGAGGCCGGGGCGCGGGTCGACGCCGAGTTCGTCGGCGAGCAGGCGCCGCGTGTCCGCGTAGACGGCCAGCGCCTCGGCCTGGCGTCCGCTGCGGTACAGGGCCAGCATCAGCAGCTCGCGCAGGCGTTCGCGCAGCGGGTGGGCCGCGGTGAGCGCCGTCAGCTCCGAGACCGCCTCGGCGTGGCAGCCCTGCTCGAGGTCCATGTCCAGCCGGTTCTCCAGGAGTTGCAGCCGCCACTCCTCCAGGCGCGCGCGCTGCGCCTGCGCGTACGGGCCCGGTACGCCCGCCAGGACCTCGCCGTCCCACAGGGCCAGCGCCCGGCGCAGCAGGTCACGGGCGCGGCACAGGTCGCCGGAGTTCCGCGCCTTCTCCGCCCGGGCGGCCAGGTCCTGGGCCGCGTCCAGGTCCAGGGCGCCGTCGCCCGGCAGGCGCACCGCGTACCCGCCGGACTCGCTCACCAGGACGCCCGGGTCCAGGATCTTCCGCAGCCGGGAGGCGTAGGTCCGCAGCGCGGCCAGTGCCTGCGACGGCGGCTGTTCCCCCCACAGGGCGTCGATCAGCTCGGCAGCCGTGGCCGTGCGGCCGTCGCGGAGCAGCAGGGCGGCCAGCAGCGCCCGTTGCTGAGGAGAGCCGGTGGCCAGCGGTTCACCGCCGCGCCAGGCACGCACCGGGCCGAGCACGCCGAAGCTGAGCGCGGCCGACTCCGCGGGATTCGCCGGGGTTCCCGGATGCCGCTGCTCCGGAACCCGCGGTCCACCGTCCATGCCGTCCCCCTAGACATCCTGAGCAACCAGGCCAGTTTGCCTTGTTCATGCCGACCGCGTCAGCCGTGGGAGACGCCGATCACAGGTCCCTCACCTGCTCCCTCCCTCCTCCAGGTCCACCCGCACCGTCAGATGCCCCGCCCCGACCCCCATGGCCCGCACCGCCAGCCCGTTGAGCCGGGGCAGGCGCCGCAGGCGGGCGATCGGGTCGTCGTCGGGCAGGACGTGGGCCGTGCCCGTGTACCAGCGGCCGCGCAGGCGCACCCGCACCCGCGGGTCGACCCGGATGTTGCGGATGTACTGGGAGCGTTCGCCGAACTCCGACACCAGCCAGAAGGAGTCGCCGACCCGGCGTCCGCCCACGGGGGTGCGGCGGGGCAGTCCGGAGACGCGGCCCGTGGTCTCCAGCAGCGTCTGGGCGGGCAGCCGGCGCGTCACCGCGTTCAGCCGGCGCTGGAAGGCCGCCACGGCCCGGTACTTGCGCTCGGCGAAGGGGGGTCTCGCGGCGGACGGCTTCCCGGCGGGCTGACTTCCGGGGCTGGGCGGCATCGACATCGTTCGTTCACGCTCCCGTCTCGTATGTCTCCATGTTCCCTGGAAAACCTCACCGGAGAAGCGCGGGGCGGGTGGAGAGGCGGGTGGTGCGGCCGTGCGGGTCGTGACGTGGAATCTGTGGTGGCGGTTCGGGCCGTGGGCCGAGCGGCAGAAGGCGATCCTCGCCGTGCTGCGGGAGCTGCGGCCGGACGTCGTGGGGCTCCAGGAGGTCTGGTCCACCGACGACGGCGGCGATCTCGCCACCTGGCTCGCCGGCGAACTCGGCCTGCACTGCGCCTTCGCCCCCTCCGGGGCGCCCGAGCGCTGGCAGCGCCGGATCGCGGACGACACGGTCGGCATCGGCAACGCGGTGCTCAGCCGCTGGCCGGTGACGGAACGGGCGGCCCTGCGGCTGCCCGCCCCCGGCGACGTCGACGACGGGCGGCTCGCGTTGTACGCCCGCCTGGACGCCCCCGGCCACCCGGTCCCGTTCTTCACCGCCCACCTGAACTCGGGCGGCGGGGCCTCTGCCGTACGCCGCGACCAGGCCGCCGCCCTCGTGGACTTCGTCGCCGCGCACCGGCACGGCACGGCCTTCCCGCCCGTCGTCACCGGGGACTTCAACGCCCGCCCCGAGTCACCGGAGGTCCGTCTGCTGCGCGCCGGACGGCTCCACGACGCCTGGGACCACGCCGACCCGGCGGCGCCGGCCGCGACCTGGGACGCGGCCAACCCGTACATCCCGAACCCGCCGGTCCCGGGCGCCCGGATCGACTACGTGCACGTGGGACCGGCGGCAGCGGGCGGCCTCGGCGCGGTGCGCGCCGTGCGGCTGGCCGGCGACCACCCCGTGGACGGCGTCTGGCCCTCCGACCACGCGGCGGTCGTCGCCGACCTGGACGACGGCCGGGCCGTCAACGTCCCAGGAAGACCGGGTTGGTGAACGCCGCCAGCGCCCCCGGCAACGGCCCCGCCGCCGCCTCGTGCCGCAGCTCGGCCCGCACGTACGCCGCGTAGGAGGCGGTCGTACGCCACTCGACGACGTCCGCGCCGGACACCGGCAGCGGGGCGCTGGTGAACAGCACGCCCTGGTCCGTGACGAACCGCACCGTGCAGCGCGGAGCGCCCGTCACCTCCAGACGGACGGTGACCGGGGTGTCGTCGTCCACGCGCAGCCGCTCACCGATGCCGGCGTGCTCGCCCCGGCCGCCGGAGGCGGTGAAGGCCAGCGACAGCTTCGCCGACTCCGCGACGTAGGACCGTCCGGCCCGGATGCCCTCCTGGATCGCCTCCCGGGTCAGGTCGTCGGCGAGGACGACGGTCTGCGGGCGGCCGATCACATCGGGGGAGCGGTGGGAGTCGCTGCTGCCCATCGCCGGGATCCAGTCCCCGCCGCGGCGCCCGCCGCGCCCCTCCCGGACGGCGGCGACCAGCATGCCGTCCCAGTCGGCCAGCGCCACCTCGTCGTCCGGCGTGTAGGCCCCGTTCCACACCTCGACCGCGTCCGCCTCGCCGAACCCGAACTTCCAGTTGCAGCCGATGCAGGTGGCGTGCGGGTGGGCCGGGACGACCAGGCCGCCGGCGCGGCGGATCTGGCGCGCGAACCGTCCGAAGCGGTTGTCCCGGGCCCGGTAGCGCCAGTCGACGAAGGTGCCGGGGTCGGTGCCGAGGGCGACGACGTGCCCGTTGCGGGTCGTCACCTCCTCGCCCAGCATGATCAGCAGGTCGTCCCCGGCCTCCGGCGCCCAGTGCGCGTGCGCCGCGTGGGTGTTGTGCTCGGAGGAGTTGATGAAGTCCAGGCCCGCCGCCCGCGCCAGCCGCGCGATCTCGGCGAGCGTGTAGCGGCCGTCGGAGTACACCGAGTGCAGATGGCAGTCGCCCCGGTACCAGGCGCGGCCCCGCCCCTTGGCCCGCTCGGGCGGGTACACCGGCCGCGGGGTCTCGCCCTGCTCCCCGTAGGTCAGCGTGATCGTGATCTCGTACGACAGGCCCTGCGGCGCCACCGTGTACGGGCCGAGCGCGATGTGCCAGGTCCCCGGCCGCACCGGTCCCGGAAGGTACCCGGGCGTCGCGTCGTCCGCCCGCACGAAGAACTCGGTGCGCGCCCCGCCCGACCAGCCGCGGAAGCCCCGCCCGCCCAGCTCGGTGCCGCGTTCGTCGAAGAGGCCGATGTCGAGGGCGTTGCCCGCGGTGCCGGCCGGGACGGCGGGCCGGTCGTAGGTGTAGGAGACGTGCAGCTCCCGGACGCCCGCGGGGACCTCTACGGGGACGTACACGAAGTCGGGCGAGCCGGTGGGCAGCGTCCCCCGCACCGTTCGCGTCCGCCGCTGACGGGGTGCCGCCGATGCGAAGCTCACGGTTCCCAACGTAAGCGCGGCGGCGGCTCCCGTCACGAACACCGCGCGTCTGCCGATTCCTGCGTGGTCGTCCTCGCACATGCTGCTGCTCCCAAGGTGTCGTCAGTGACTGGCACGGGTGGTGCAGGGTGGTGCGTGCAACCCTGGTATTGAGCCGTGAACTCCCGTGCAAGAAAAGGGGGTAGGCGCATAGCGGGCCGGAAACCGGCAGGGTGGGGCGGGCGGGCCGGCCCCGGCGGGGGAGCGGTACGGCCCCGCGCTTCGATCATGCCGCTCGTATGCTCGAAGGATGACGACTTCCGCGACCCCCGGAACCGGCTCCACGGGCCCCACCGAGAACGCCCTGCGTCGCGCCCTCAGACGCGCCCGGGACGGCGTCGCCCTCGACGTCTCCGAGGCCGCCGTGCTGCTCCAGGCGCGCGGCGAGCACCTGGCCGACCTCACCGCGTCCGCCGCCCGGGTCCGCGACGCGGGTCTGGAGGCCGCCGGGCGCCCCGGCGTCATCACGTACTCGAAGAGCGTCTTCGTCCCGCTGACCCGGCTGTGCCGGGACAAGTGCCACTACTGCACCTTCGTCACCGTCCCCGGGAAGCTGCGCCGCGCCGGACACGGGATGTTCATGTCGCCGGACGAGGTGCTGGACATCGCCCGCAAGGGCGCCGCCCTCGGCTGCAAGGAAGCCCTCATCACCCTCGGCGACAAGCCCGAGGACCGCTGGCCCGAGGCGCGCGAGTGGCTCGACGCGCACGGCTACGACGACACGATCGCCTACGTCCGCGCGATCTCCATCCGCATCCTGGAGGAGACGGGCCTGCTGCCCCACCTCAACCCGGGCGTGCTGACCTGGACCGACTTCCAGCGGCTCAAGCCCGTCGCGCCGTCCATGGGCATGATGCTGGAGACCACCGCGACCCGCCTGTGGTCCGAGCCCGGCGGCCCGCACCACGGCTCCCCGGACAAGGAACCGGCCGTCCGGCTGCGCGTCCTGGAGGACGCCGGCCGCTCCTCCGTCCCCTTCACCTCGGGGCTGCTGATCGGCATCGGCGAGACCTACGAGGAGCGCGCCGAGTCCCTGTTCGCGCTGCGCAAGGTCTCCCGCTCCTACCACGGCATCCAGGAACTGATCATCCAGAACTTCCGCGCCAAGCCCGACACCGCGATGCGCGGCATGCCGGACGCGGAACTGGACGAACTGGTCGCCACGGTGGCCGTCGCCCGGCACATCATGGGCCCCGCCGCCTGCCTCCAGGCCCCGCCCAATCTGGTGGACGCCGAGTACGAGCGGCTGATCGGCGCCGGCATCGACGACTGGGGCGGCGTCTCCCCGCTCACCATCGACCACGTCAACCCCGAACGCCCCTGGCCGCAGATCGACGAACTCGCCGCCAGGTCCCGCGCCGCCGGCTTCGAGATGCGCGAACGGCTGTGCGTCTACCCGGAGTTCGTCAAGCGCGGCGAGCCCTGGCTGGACCCGCGCCTGCGCCCGCACGTGACCGCCCTCGCCGACCCGGCCACCGGCCTGGCCCGCGAGGACGCCACCGTCGAGGGCCGCCCCTGGCAGGAGCCGGACGAGGTCTTCACCGCCACCGGCCGCACCGACCTCCACACCGCCATCGACACCGAGGGCCGCACCTCGGACCGCCGCGACGACTTCGACGAGGTGTACGGCGACTGGGGCGCCCTGCGCGAGGCCGCCGCCCCCGGCATGGCCCCCGAGCGCATCGACACCGACGTGCGCGCCGCCCTCGCCACGGCCGCCGACGACCCCACCAAGCTCACCGACGACGAGGCCCTGGCCCTGCTCCACGCCGACGGCCCCGCCCTGGACGCCCTGTGCCGGGTCGCCGACGACGTGCGCAGGTCGGTCGTCGGCGACGACGTCACCTACATCGTCACCCGCAACATCAACTTCACCAACGTCTGCTACACCGGCTGCCGCTTCTGCGCCTTCGCCCAGCGCCGCACCGACGCCGACGCCTACACCCTCTCCCTGGACCAGGTCGCCGACCGCGCCCAGCAGGCGTGGGACGTGGGCGCGGTCGAGGTCTGCATGCAGGGCGGCATCCACCCCGACCTGCCCGGCACCGCGTACTTCGACATCGCGAAGGCGGTCAAGGCCCGGGTCCCCGGCATGCACGTGCACGCCTTCTCGCCGATGGAGGTCGTCAACGGCGCGACCCGCACCGGCCTGTCGATCCGCGAGTGGCTGACCGCGGCCAAGGAGGCGGGCCTCGACTCGATCCCCGGCACGGCGGCCGAGATCCTGGACGACGAGGTCCGCTGGATCCTCACCAAGGGCAAGCTGCCCACGGCGACCTGGATCGAGGTCATCGAGACCGCCCACGACCTGGGCATCCGCTCCTCGTCCACGATGATGTACGGCCACGTCGACCAGCCCCGCCACTGGCTGGGCCACCTGCGCACCCTCGCCGGCATCCAGCAGCGCACCGGCGGCTTCACCGAGTTCGTGACGCTGCCGTTCATCCACACCAACGCGCCCGTCTACCTGGCCGGGATCGCCCGCCCCGGCCCCTCCCTGCGGGACAACCGCGCGGTGACGGCGATGGCCCGCCTCCTCCTCCACCCGCACATCCCCAACATCCAGACGAGCTGGGTGAAACTGGGCACGGAGGGCGCGGCGGAGATGCTCCGCTCCGGGGCGAACGACCTGGGCGGGACCCTGATGGAGGAGACGATCTCGCGGATGGCGGGCTCCTCGTACGGCTCGTACAAGTCGGTCAAGGACCTGATCGCGGTCGCCGACGCGGCCGGCCGCCCGGCGAAGCCGCGCACCACGCTGTACGGTCCGGTCCCCGAGGAGCGGCAGCGCGCGGCGGCCGCCTCCGACGGCCACCTGCCGGAGCTGCTGCCGGTCCTGGACTGACCGCACGCACAGCGGGGGCCCGGGCACGCGCGCAGTACGATGATCGGGCCCCCGGTGTGCTCGGGGTTCTCGTAGCTGAGGAGATGCGTGCCCGTGCCAGCCCGACCTCCCTCCTGGGCCTGGGTCTCCGGCCTGACCCTGGGGGCGATAGCGGCGGTGAGCGTCCTGGCCGTGCAGGCGGACCAGGGTCCCCATCCCACCGCGGCGGTGACCAGCCCGAGCCCTTCGGCGTCGGCGGACGCGAAGCCGACGCCGAAGGAGACCGCGCCCGCACCGGTGCCCGACGGCTCCGGCACCGGCCGCCGCATCGTGTACTCCCTCGGCCAGGACCGGGTCTGGCTGGTCGACGCGAGCGATGCCGCGCGGCGGACCTTCACGGTGTGGCCGGGCACGGTCGACCCCGACCCGGGCCGCTACACGGTCGGCAGCCGGTCCGAGGCGGCCACGACGGGCTCCGACGGCGTACGGATCGAGCGGATCGTCTACTTCGCCCAGGAGGACGGCGTCTCCGTCGCCTTCTCCAACGCGGTCGACGGCTCCTCCCCGCCGCCGCCCGCCTCCGGCACGAAGACGGGCGGGATACGGCTGCAGAAGGCGGACGGCGCGGCGGTCTGGGCCTTCGCGACGTCCGGCACCGAGGTCACGGTCGTCGGTTAGCCTCCGCGTCGCCGGGCGACAGCTGGGCGACGATCAGCACCACTCCGCTGATCAGGAAGATCCGGGTGGCGGCGTCCAGCCCGTTCCAGTCCTGCGACTGCCACATCGAGAACCACTCGCCGCCGATCCCGATGAACCCGGCCCCGAAGAGCAGCATCAGCATGAGCGCGCCGTACGTGGTCATGCGCCGCCCGCCCGCGTGGTCCCGGCGTATCCACAGCCAGGTCGCGTAGATCAGCACGAGCGCGGCCACCGTCTCCCACACGATGATCGCGACGTAGGCGGCGTCCTGGACGCCCTGGTTCGTGATCGCCCGCCACATCAGGTCGTCGTCCTTGAACGTCGTGTCCATCGCGAGGACGTGGCGTACGAACTGCTGGTTGGTGCCGAAGTCGGTGATGTTCCCGAAGGCGACCAGGGCGATGTACAGGGCGAGAACCCCGGTGAGGACGGTGGCCGCGAGGGGCAGGGTGCGTTGGGTGTTGGACATGGCAGCACTATGGCGAAGTGCGCCATGCCCATGGCGGGCAGGGGCCGAGAACGTGATCTCTTCGAAGCGTTCGGGCCCGCCGCTCAACCGGCGTCGAGGACGCGGCGGTGAACGGTCGTCGTGACGGTGTGCACGAACGCGGTCCAGGAGGCGTCGGTGAAGGCGAGGTGCTCGCCGTCACGGTTCTTGGAGTCGCGCACGTGGACGGTGGTGTCGGCGAGGGCCACCTCGACGCAGTCGGGCTCGTTGCTGCCGCTGTAGCTGCTCTTGAACCAATTCAGCGCAGGGGTCATGCCTGTTCTCTCCATACCTTCTCGATGAAGTCCCGTGACTCGCGGGGTGAGAGCGCCTGTGCCCGGATCCTGCCATAGCGCATCTCCAAGGTCAGCACGTCCTGAGGGTCGCTGATCACCCTGCTGTGCAGTTGGGCCGCCGTGTAGCCGACTGTCGTGCCGTTACGGAGCTTCAGTACTCGGAACGAACCGCTCAGCCCCGTGTGGTCCTCCCGGTCTGTCGGCATGACCTGAATCTCGACATGCCGCAACCGGCTGATCTCCAACTCGGCAGGCGCGGCGGGGCGTTCATGGTGCAGCGTCAGCCGCGACAACCCCAGAGCGTGATTCGGCCCCCGCCGGGACTGCCATCCCGCTGCGAGGGTCTGATCACCGAGGAAGTGGACCCTTCCCGATGCGGCTCACACGGCCACCAGGACGAGCGCGGCCGCGTTGAGGGCCAGGTATCCGGCGGGGAAGGCGATGTTGTGGAAGACCCGCGCGCGGACGTGCGCGACGAGCGCGCCGACGAAGAACAGGACCAGACCGACCGCGGCGGCGATCCCGAGCGGACGGAAGCCGAGGAGACCGGCGAGGAGTCCGGCGGCGCCCGCGGCCTTGAGCAGCGCGAGGCCGGGCAGCCACGACGCGGGGACCGCCACCTCCGCCGAGTTGGCGAGGACGAACGGGGCCCGCCTGAGGTCGGCGACGGCGATCCCGGCGTCGGCGACGACGGCGACGACGGTGACGGTCACGTAAGCCGCGAACACGAGGTCTCCTTCCGCATGTCCCCCGAAGGGCTCCCACCAGCCTCACCGGGGAGCGCCCGTGCCGTCCAATACCTGCACCCATAACCTGGAGGCATGGACGTCGACACGCGCCTGCTGCGGTACTTCGCGGTCGTGGCCGAGGAGGGCAGCCTGACCCGGGCCGCCGAGCTGCTGTACGTCTCCCAGCCCGCGCTGACCAAGCAGATCCGGCGGCTGGAGGCCGGACTCGGCGTGGACCTCTTCACCCGGTCGCGGACCGGCATGGCCCTCACCGAACCCGGCCGGGCGCTGGCGGAACGGGTCCCCGCCCTGCTCTCCGGATGGGAGACGGCGCTGCGGGAGACACGCGGCGCGGCGAGTCGCGCCGCCCGCGTCCTGCGGGTCGGCTTCCTCGCCAGCGCCGCCAACGAGGCCACGCAGCCGATCATCGCCGAGTTCGCCCGGTGCCGGCCGGGCTGGCGGGCCGAGATGCGGCAGGCTTCCTGGTCCAACCCCTCCGCAGGACTCGCCGACGGGGACGTCGACGTCGCCCTGGTCCGGCTGCCGTTCCCCGGGCAGGAGGCCCTGCGCCTGCTGCCGCTGTTCAGCGAACCCCGCCGCGTCGCACTGGCCGCGTCCCACCCCCTGGCCGCCCGCGGGACGATCGCCTTCCGCGAGCTGTGGGACGAGCCCTTCGTCGCCGCCCCGCCCGAGACCGGACGCTGGCGGGAGTACTGGCTGGCCGCCGACGAGCGCGACGGCCACCCGGTGCGCGTCGGCGCCGTCACCGAGCACCCGGACGACTGGCTCACCGCGATCGCCAACGGCTACGGCATCGCCCTCGCCCCGGAGTCCGCCGCCCGCTTCTACACCCGCCCCGGCGTCGTCTACCGCCCCGTCACCGGGGTCGCTCCCAGCAGGGTCGCGGTGGCCTGGGACCCCGCCGACGACGACAACCCGGTCGTCCGCGACTTCGTCCGCTGCTGCCGGGACAAGCACCCCGACCGGCCCGGCGGACCGGACGGCACGTGAACGTTTCCACACGGCACGGCCCTGAACCCGCCACCTCCGTTCGAATACAGTGCAGGGCGTCGTACGTACGGGCCGTGTCGGTGTCGAGGGGAGGTCCGGGTGGGCGCGACAGCCGGTGCCGTCTGGGGGCGTGCCGAGCAGCAGGACTTCCGCAGCCGGGTGCGCGGGACCCTGCTCGGCGCGGCCGTCGGCGACGCCCTGGGCGCCCCCGTCGACGGGCTGGACCTGGACGCCCTCCGCCGGGAGCACGGCGTCGAGGGCCTGACCGACCTGGCCCCCGCCCACGGCCGGCGCGGCGCCGTCACCCACCTCACCCAGCTCACCCTGTTCTCCGTGGACGGGCTGATCCGCGCCCAGGTGCGCCGGGACACCGGCGCCTGGCACCCGCCCACCGACCTGCACCGGGCCTACCTGCGCTGGGCCGCCACCCAGCGCGACTGGGGGCCCGACCTGCGGCGCGAGGAGGACGGCTGGCTCGCCCGCGAGGAGTGGCTGTACGCCCGCCGGGCCGCGCCCCGCGCGCTGCTCCTCGGGCTCGGCGACGCCACGATGGGCACGCCCCAGGCCCCGAAGAACCCCGGTGAGCGCGGTCCCGAGGCCGCCGCGCGCTCGGCGCCGTTCGGGCTGCTGGTCGGCTGGGAGCCGCAACTGGTCGCGCAGCTCGCCGTGGAGTGCGCGGCGCAGACCCACGGCCACCCCGGCGGCTATCTGACGGCGGGCGCGTACGCCGTGATCGTGCACGGGCTGGCGCGCGGCGAGAGCCTGGACGCCGCCGTGCAGCGGGCGCTCGCCCTGCTCGCGGCACGGCCCGGGCACGAGCCCGTGGCCGCCGCCCTCCAGCACGCGCTGGGCGCGGTCCGCCAAGGGCTGCCGACGGCGGACCGGGTGACCGAGCTGATCGGTGACGCGGCGGCGGAAGGGGTCCTCGCCGCCGCCGTGTACTGCGCGCTCGTCGGCGAGGACGTACGGCACGGGCTGCGG
Source organism: Streptomyces sp. SudanB5_2050 (assembly GCF_964272335.1). NCBI lineage: Bacteria > Bacillati > Actinomycetota > Actinomycetes > Kitasatosporales > Streptomycetaceae > Streptomyces > Streptomyces sp. SudanB5_2050. The sequence continues at coordinate 3,467,395 of NZ_OZ186760.1, read as the reverse complement.
CTCGCCGTCAACCACGGCGGTCCCTCCGCCGCGGCCGGGGCCCTCACCGGCGGGCTGCTCGGCGCCCTGCACGGCGAGACGGCACTCCCGCCCGCCTGGCTGGCCGAGCTGGAGGGCCGCCCGACGGTCCTGGAACTGGCCGACGACTTCGCCATGGAGATGACCCAGGGCCCCGCCCTGCACGGCCCGGCGGGATCGTCCCCGGGCTGGCTGACGCGTTACCCCCGGGCCTGACGGCACCCTCGGCGGGCATCGGGAACCGAGAAGCGCCGGTCCCCGGCCGCGGCTAGCGTGACGTGCATGGACATCCGCATTCACACCACCGTCCTCCCGCACGACGACCCGGAGGCGGCGCTCACCTTCTACCGGGACGTGCTCGGCTTCGAGGTCCGCAAGGACGTCGGGCAGGGCAAGATGCGCTGGATCACGGTCGGCCCGGTGGGGCAGCCCGACACCTCCCTGCTCCTGGCGCCGCCCGCGCTCGACCCCGGCATCACCGACGCCGAACGCCGCACGGTCACCGAGATGATGGCCAAGGGCACCTACGGGTGGATCCTCCTCGCCACCGAGGACCTCGACGGCACCTTCGAGAAGGTGCGCGCCCACGACGCCGAGATCGTCCAGGAGCCGACCGAGCAGCCGTACGGCATCCGCGACTGCGCCTTCCGCGACCCGGCCGGCAACCAGATCCGCGTCCAGGAAGTGCGCTGAGCCCCGCCCCCGTCCCTGTCACACCACCGTGACAAGGGTGTCCCCATGAGGCGAGGGACGGTGGGCGTGCCTCAGTCGGTCGACCGGGCCGTGCCCACCACCCCTCCCGATTCGCCCGCGGGCGTGGGGATCGCCGCCGCCGCGCCGGAGGCGTCGTCGTCGCCGTCCGTGTTGACCTTCTCGATGATCGCGAGCCGTTCCGGGGTGTCCTCCGGCTTGAGGTAGCCGACCAGGACGTACAGGACCAGCGACACGGCCAGCGGGATCGACACCTGGTACTCCAGCGGCACCCCGCCCTCCACGTTCCAGTGGATCGGGTAGTTGACCAGCCAGAAGGCGAGCAGACCCAGCGCCCAGCTGGTGAGCGCGGCGGTCGGGCCGGAGCGGCGGAAGGGCCGCAGCAGACCGAGCATCATCGGGATCGCGATCGGGCCCATCAGCCCGGCCACCCACTTGATCACGACGGTGATGATGTCCTTGAACGTCGGCGAGTCGACCTGGGTGGCCACCGCCATGGACAGCGCGAGGAAGACCACCGTGGTCAGGCGGGCCGCCAGCAGCCCCGACCGGGTGCCCCAGGCCCGCGCCCGCGCGGACAGCACCGGCGCCACGTCCCGGGTGAAGACGGCCGCGATGGCGTTGGCGTCCGAGGAGCACATGGCCATGGTGTGCGAGAAGAAGCCGACGATGACCAGGCCCAGCAGCCCGTGCGGCAGCAGCTGCTCGGTCATCAGGGCGTACGAGTCGGAGCCGTCCGGCTTCTGCGACTCCACCAGCAGCGGCGACATCCACATCGGGAAGAACAGCACCAGCGGCCAGACCAGCCACAGCACCGCCGACAGCCGCGCGGAGCGGGTGGCCTCCCGGGCGTTGCTCGTGGCCATGTAGCGCTGGGCCTGGTTGAGCATGCCGCCGTTGTACTCGAAGAGCTTGATGAAGAGGTAGGCGAGCAGGAACACCGCCCCGTACGGGCCGACCAGCGGTTCGGCGTGGCCCTGGAGTTCGGGTTCGTCCCAGACGCCGAAGAAGCCGCCGTGGTCGCCGAGCTTCATGACGACGGCGACGAACATCGCGACGCCGGCCAGCAGCTGGATGACGAACTGGCCGAGTTCGGTCAGCGCGTCCGCCCACAGGCCGCCGATCGTGCAGTAGACGCCCGTGACGACACCGGTGATGAGGATGCCCTGGTTGAGGGAGATGCCGGTGAAGACCGACAGCAGGGTGGCGATGGCCGCCCACTTCGCCGCCACGTCCACGATCTTCAGCAGCATCCCGGACCAGGCCAGGGCCTGCTGGGTGGGCAGGTTGTACCGGTTCTTCAGGTACTCCAGGGGAGAGGCCACGTGCAGCCGGGACCGCAGCCGGTTGATGCGCGGCGCGAACAGGGTGGAGCCGATGGCGATGCCGAGCGCGATCGGGAAGGACCACGTCACGAACGACGTCACGCCGTAGGTGTAGGCGATGCCCGCGTACCCGGTGAACATCACCGCGCTGTAGCCCGACATGTGGTGCGAGATGCCGGAGAGCCACCAGGGCATCTTGCCGCCGGCCGTGAAGAAGTCGCTGACGTTGTCCACGCGTTTGTGCGACCAGACGCCGATCGCCACCATCACGGCGAAGTAGCCGATGAGCACGGACCAGTCGAGACCGTTCATGTGCCCCCTTCCGGGGTCCGCCTTGTGAACTCCGCTCAGCCGGTTGGCACTTCGCATGAGCGGGGCAAGGGCGTGGCAGGCCGCGAAGTGCCCGCTCATCGTGGTTGCGGCGACGCGGGCACGACAAGGAAGGGGAAGGTCAAGAGGAGGTAAAAAGGTTCGGCTTGCTGACCTTCGTTCACCTACATGAACGACTCGGCGGGTGGTCGCCGGGCCGGGGGTGGGCCGGTCGGCCGACCGGCCCCCCGGCGGGCTACCTCAGTTCCTCCGGGCAGGGCGTACCGCGCTTGAGCCCGTACGGGGACGCCAGCCGGTAGGTGCCCGCCTCGGGCGCGATCAGCGTCGTCCACTTGTCGCCCTCGGCGGTCTCCTCCGTCTCCATCAGGCAGCCGTTGACGTTGTCGTACGTCTTCGGTGTGCCCTCCGGGCCGTTCTTGGACGCCTCGGTCTCCTGGGGAGGCTCCAGCTTGTTGCCCTCGGCGTCGACGAGGCTCAGCCACGGCGAGTACGGCATCCGGATCAGGATGCGGCCCGGCCGCTTCACGTCGATCGTCCAGGCGTCCTGGCCGGCCCGCTGGACGACGGCGTCGGGTTCCGCCAGGGGCGTCGGGTCGAGCACCTTGAACAGCTGCCAGTTGGCGTCGCCCCAGATCTGCTTCAGGTAGGGCAGGCCCCGCTGCAGCAGCTCCCGCTCGCGCTTGCCGCCGTCGCCGTCCGGTTCGCCCTTGGGCAGCACCACGTAGTGCACGGCCCAGCGCTTCAGCCACTCGTGGTAGTTGGCCGAGTTGAGGGTGTCGTCGTAGAAGAGCGGGTTGCGCTCCATGTCGGCCTGGCGGGTCCAGCCCCGGGCCAGGTTCACGTACGGCGCCAGTGCCGAGGCCTCCCGGTGGGAGCGGGCGGGCACGGCCTCCACCCGGCCCTTCTCCGCGCCGACCTCCTGCAGCTCGTTGACGAGCGGCGCCAGTTCGCGCGCCCAGGAGGCGGCCGGCTGGGTGTGCACGATGTCGTCGGCCGACTTGAAGCCGATCCAGCCCACGAAACCGACGAGCGAGACCACCAACGCGTACCACTTGCGGCTCTTCGGCACCGTGAAGGGCAGCGCGGCCACCAGCGCCACCCCGGCGAAGAGCATCGCCAGCCGGGTGATGTTGGAGCCGATCTGGGAGCTGATCACCCAGACCAGCAGCACGGACAGGCCGTAGACCGCCGACGTGATCCGCACGGTCGTCCAGGTGCGCGGCACGAACCAGACCACCAGGCCCGCGTAGATCATCGGCAGCACCGCCGAGCCGAAGCCCATCGGCTGCGTGCCGGAGAAGGGGAACAGCACGGCCGACAGCGCGACGACCGCGGCCGGGGCCAGCCCCAGCGACCAGGCGCCCGGGCGGCGCTTCTGCAGGAACAGGGCCACCGCCACCAGCCCCACGAACAGGCCCGCCACCGGTGACGCCATGGTGGACAGCGCGGCCAGCGGAGCCGCGCACAGCCCCTTCGCCCAGCGCTTGTGCCGCCAGCGGTACGGCCAGCAGAAGACCGCGGCGACCGCGCCCAGCCCGAACATCATGCCCAGACCGAAGGTCACCCGGCCCGACGCGGCGTTGCCCATCAGCCCGAACAGGCCCGCCAGCGACGCCCACAGCGGATTGCGGACCACCCGGCTGCGGATCAGGATCATCGTCAGCAGCCCGGCCGACAGCGTGCCCGCGATCATCATCGTGGTCCGCACGCCGAGCACCGACATCAGGTACGGCGAGACGACGCTGTACGACACCGGGTGCATGCCGCCGTACCAGGCCAGGTTGTACGCCGAGTCCGGGTGCCGGCCGACGAACTCCGCCCACGCGTCCTGCGCCGCGAGATCGCCACCGCTGTTCGCGAACGTGAAGAACCAGACGATGTGCAGGACGCCCGCGAGGGCCGTGACGGACAGCACGGGGTGGCGCAGCATGCGCTCGCGCAGCGCCAGGAACGCCGCCTTCATCGCGGACGGCGCTTCCGGTCCGGGCCGCCCGGGGCCGGTGCGCTCCGCGTCACGGCCGCCGCTCGCGGCATGACCGGCGCTCCCGCTCCGAGTGTCCTCCCCGCCCCCCGCCCGGGGTGCCGGTACGCGTGGTCCCGGGCCGGCTTCCGGGCCCGGTTCGGCGTCGTCGGCGCGTGTCGGCTCCGCAGTGGCCACCTGAAGGCACTCCCCGTGTCCCGTCTCCTGATTTCGGCCGCCTTCCGTTCCCGCGACCGGCGACCTGCCCCGTTTCGTGACGCTAGCACGCACGCCCGCACCCTGGCTTGTTCCCCTCCGGGAAGCGAACACCCCCGCGGCCGGAGGGCCGCGGGGGCGGGGCGTCGGTGGGACCGGGTCGGGCGGGCCGTCAGCCCAGGCGGGTCAGCTTGTCCGTGAGGGCGGGCTCCACGAGATCCTTCTGGAGCGCCACCGGAACCTTCACCGCGCCTGCCGCGCCGCCGTCGCCCACGGTCAGGGTGCCGACCTTGGTGCCGGCGGCGGCCGTGTGCGGCACCTCGTCCGCCTCGAACGTCAGCTTCACGGTCAGGCCGGGCCAGCCGACGGCCTTGACGTCCTCGGTGGCGACGACCGGCGTCCGGCCGCCGAGTCCGTCGTCGACGTACCCGACGACGTCCCCCTTCTTCAGGATCGTCGACGACTCCAGGGTGTCCTGCGCGGCCCGGATCAGCTTGTCGCTGGAGTCCAGCGCGGCGCCGAGGATGGTGTTGTCCTTGCCGCCCGGCGGCTGGCGCACCACGGCACCGACGATGGTCCGGGTCTCGCCGCCGACCTCCTTCTTCGCCGCGAAGACGAGGTTGCCGAGCGCGGAGGTGGTGGTGCCGGTCTTGATGCCGACGACGCCGTTGTGGCCGACCAGCTGGTTCCAGTTGGAGTGGTTCTCGCCCTTGTAGTCGTCGTACGACATCTTCTGGGCCACCTCGCGGAAGGCGACCGACTTCATCGCCTCCTTGGCCAGCTTCACCTGGTCCACGGCCGTGCTCACCGTCGTGTCGTTCAGGCCCGACGGGTCGGTGTACGTGGTGTTGGTCATGCCGAGGTCCTTCGCGGCGGCGTTCATCTTCTCCACGAACGCCTTCTCCGAGCCCGCGTCCCAGCGGGCCAGCAGCCGCGCCACGTTGTTCGCGGACGCGATGAGGATGGCGTCCAGGGCCTCGCGCTGCGAGATCTTGTCGCCCGCGTACACGTGGACGGTCGACTCGTCGCCCGCGTCCGACTGCTCCTCGGCCGCCTGGTCGATCGCGATCATCGGACCGTCGGCGCCGCTCTTCAGCGGGTGGTCGCGCAGGATGACGTACGCGGTCATGACCTTCGCGACACTCGCGATCGGCACGGGCTTCTGCTCGCCGGACGATCCGAAGGTGCCGATGCCCTGCACGTCCAGCGCCGCCTGACCGCTGGACGGCCACGGGATCTCGGGCTTGCCGCCCTCGAAGGTGAAGCTCTCCCGCGCGGTGAGGTCCAGCTCCGGCGAGGGCAGCGGACGCATCGCCTGCACGATGCCGAGGATGATCACCAGGAGCAGGACCAGCGGCGTCCAGATCTTGACCCGGCGCACCGTCGTCCGCAGCGGCGTCTCCGGCGGCGGCGGGGTGTTCGTCAGCTCCGCCAGCAGGTCCAGCGGCGGCTTCGGCGGCAGCGGCTGCTGCGTCGTCCGCTCGGGCCCGACGTGCGGTACGGCGGTGGTGGTGCCGGTCCGGGGCGCCCGGGACGCCTCGGGGGGCGTGGGCGGCGTGGACGGCGCCTTCTGCGGGGGCTTGCGGGTCGCGGGGTCGTCCGGCTGCCGGAGCGCCACGAACTTGCTGGTCCGCTCGGCGTCGCTCTCGGCGTCCCGGCCGGGCTTCTTGGGCGCGGCGGCGTCGCCCAGCTTCAGCATCGTCGTGGGCTGGTCGACCTCGCGCGCGGTGGGCCGTACGGCCTTGAAGACGGCGGTCGGCTGATCGACGCCGTCCTTCCCGGAACCGGCGTCGCCGTCCCCGTCGCCGGCGCCGTCCAGGTTGCCGTCCCCGCCGTCGGCCTGCGTTCCGGCGGCCTTCTCGTCGTCGGCCTCGCGGGCACCGGCGTCCGGGCCGTCGCTGTCGGCGGCGGCGGCGTCGTCGGTGTCGGTGTCGGCGGCGTCGTCGGTGTCGGCGGCGGTGTCGTCGGTGTCGGTGTCCGGTCCGTCGGCGGCCGTACCGGCGCCGGCCGCGGTGGCGGGGCCGTCGGAGCCCTGGGAATCGGTGCCGGTGTCGTCGTCGGTGTCGTCGGCGGTGTCCCGGGGCGAGTCACCGTCGTCGTCCGTCCCGCCGTCCGGGGCCGTCCTGGCGTCACCGGACTCCGCGGAATCCGAGACGGCCTCGGAGGGCGCCTCGGCGTCCGGGTCCGCGTCGCCGTCCCCGGCGTCGGTACCGGTCTCGCTGCCGGTCTCAGTGCCGGTCCCGGTGTCGTGACCGCCCGCGTCCTCGGCCAGCTCGGTGTCCGCACCGGCGTCCTGCCGGGCCCCCTCCGTCGCCCCCGCCGCGCCCGCGGCCTCGTCGGCCCCCGCGTCCGGCGTGTCCTCGGTGTCGTCCGCCGCGTCCTCGCGCCGCGCGCTCGCGGCGGCCCGCTCCTCGGCGGTCGCCACCCACGCCGCGACGGCGTCCCTCAGCCGCCCGTCGTTCGCGGCGGCGGGACCCGTTCCCCCGTCCTCGGAGGCGTTGGCATCCGTGGCGTCACCGTCGGCGTCCTCCGCCTCGGCCTCGTCCCCGTCCCCGTCCCCGGCCCGCGCGTCGCGGACCGAGAGCACCCGGGTGGCCGTGTCCACCCCGCCACGCGACCCCGCGGCACCCGCGGACTCCCCGGACCCGGCGGACGCCGAAGACTTCGCGTCCTCCCGCGCCACGGCCAGCCGCGGATCACGCGACTCGCTCGCCCCGGTCCTGGCCTCGGGAACCGGACCCGCGCTCCCCGACGTCGGTTCTTCCGACGACTCGTGCTGCTTCGACCTGTCGGGGGACTCGCCCGCCACCGATGCCTCCTCCATGCGCCGCACGCCTCGTGTGCGCTACCGAACCCGTACCGGAACCATGTACCAGTGTCCTGTGTACGGGTGGAACCCACGCGGTAGACGAGAACGACATACCTACTGGTTCCACTACGAACCGGTCACGCACCCTCGACAGACCAATGTGAGAGGGGTCACCCTGTCTGTCATCCACGCGGGGAGGCATGGATGGGCAGGAGCCGCAGAACACTTCCGGAGGAGCTTCTGCTGCTGGCGTTGGACCCGACCACGGGTACCACCGCGCAGCCGCAGTCGCTCGACCTCGGTCTGGCCGGAGCACAGCTGGTGGAGCTGGCGCTGGCCGGACGGATAGCCCCAGACGGGGATCGTATCGCCGTGGTGGCACCACGGCCGACAGGAGATCCAACACTGGACTGCGCGTTGGAGTTGCTGCGAAGGCGCGGCGCTCCGGTACGGGCGGTCAACTGGATCGGCGGGCCCCGCCTGGGGCTGCGCCAGACCTACCTCTCGCATCTGGAGCGATGCGGCATGGTGCATGCCGTGGAGGGCCAGATGTGCGGGGTGCTGCCGACGACTCGCTACCAGGCGACGGACACGGCGATCAGCAGGGAGATCAAGGCCCGGCTGGACTCGGCGATCCGCACCGGCGTACCGCCGGACCCGCGGACCGCGGCGCTCGCCGCGCTGGCCCACGCGGTCGGCCTCGGCAAGCACCTCTACCCGGGCAACGAAGGACGCTCGTCACGGTCCCGGCTGCGGGACCTCATCCGGCACGACCCCATGGGCGGCCTGGTGGCGCACGCGGTGATGGACGTCCAGAACGGCGCGGCGGCCCAGCCACGCCGCAGCCCGGCACCGGCCGGCCGCCAGGCCGCGGGACCGGGCGCCAGGACGGCCCCGGAACCCGCCCGCGGCGTTCCGGCGCAACCGCGCCACGGATCGATGGCGCGCGTGGTCGCCCACTGACCGCTCAGCCGCACCGCACCGCCGCACCACCAGTCCCCGAGCCCGGTCACGGGAGCCGCAGGTCCGCGCGGGGCGGAGGAACCGACCGCACGTCCGGGAAGACCGGACTGCGGAAAGGTTCCGCCGCCCCGCGCGGCCATGTGTGCGGGTGGCGCCCCGAACTGGCGTGTACGCGGCGCATATCGACCGTTTCCCAGCGGTAGAAAGCACCTTGGTGGCAGTCTGCTCAGCAGCAGATACGCAAAGTGGCAAACATGAGTCACGCAGCCGGAGGTGCACGTCCCGTGGCGTCCAATGTCAATCCCACCGTCAGGCGGCGCCGGCTGGGCCAGGAGCTGCGCAGGCTCCGCGAGCTCAAGGGCATGACGGCCGAGGAGGTGGCGGAGCGGCTGCTGGTCTCGCAGTCGAAGATCAGCCGCCTGGAGAACGGTCGGCGCAGCATCAGCCAGCGTGACGTCCGCGACCTGTGCGGGGTCTACGAGGTCGAGGACCAGCGGATCGTCGACTCGCTGATGCAGATGGCCAAGGACTCGCGGCAGCAGGGCTGGTGGCACGCGTTCGGTGACATCCCGTACAGCGTCTACATCGGCCTGGAGACCGACGCGGAGTCGCTGCGGACCTACGAACCCCAGATCATCACCGGCCTGTTGCAGACCCGGCCCTACGCGGAGGCGCTGATCCAGGGCGCGTTGCCCGAGACGCCGGTCGCCGACGTGGAGAAACGGGTGCAGGTCCGGATACGGCGTCAGGAGCGCATCACCGCCGAGACCAACCCGCTGCGGCTGTGGGTGGTCCTGGACGAGGCGTGCCTGCGCCGCGTGGTGGGCGGCAAGCAGGTGATGCGCGAGCAGTTGGAGCACGTCGCCGAGATGTCGCAGCTGCCCCACATCACCGTGCAGGTGCTGCCGTTCGATGTCGGCGCCCACCCCGGCATCAACGGGCAGTACTCGATCCTGGAGTTCGCCGACACCGCCGACTCCAGCGTCGTCTACATCGAGGGCGTCACCAGCGACCTGTACCTGGAGAAGGCCCAGGACGTGCAGAAGTACACGGTGATGTACGAGCATCTGCGGGCCCAGGCGCTGAACGTGGAGCAGTCGCGGCAGCGGATCGAGGACGTGGCGAAGGAGTACGCGCGCTGACGTGGTGGCGGATGTTACATCTCTGGCACGCGGTACCGGAAGAGTCACCTGGAATATGCCACCCGGTCGGGTGAATGGCGGCTCCGGACGGCGGGGGCAGCGAGTAGCGTCGATCACGCCAAAGATCAAGTGTCATTGGCGTAAACCGCACTCAGCACTCGCCATCGGAGCAGACATGGCAATTCTTCAGGGCGCCCAGGAATCGTGGACCAAGTCCTCCTACTCCGGAGGAAACGGCGCGTGCGTCGAGGTCAAGTCGCCGGAGGTGGCGGCGCTCGCCGTACGTGACTCCAAGGTCCCCGGGGGGCCGACGCTGGCCTTCCCCGCCGACGCGTGGAACGCCTTCGTGACCTCGGTCAAGGAGTAACGGCTCCACGCACCATCCCGCAGTACCGCCGACGGAGCCCTCTCGACCAGTTCGCCGACCTTGCCGAGAGGGTTCTGTTCCGTCCGGCTCAGCCCAGGGGGAACGCCACGTCGCACACCGGGTCCCCGGGGCCCGACGCCTCCCAGTCGGCGAAGTACACCTCGCGGCACGGCCCCGCGACCGTCAGACCCCGAGCGGCGATCCACTCCTCCACCGCCTCGAACGCGGCCAGGATCTGCGGATGGGCCACCTGCGCCTTGGTGATCCGGGTGTAGGCGAGCCGCCGGGCCGGTTCCACCCGCACCCGCGTCTGCCAGGCCCGCCCCCGCTCCTCGCACCACGCCCGCGCCGCCGCCTCGTCGGCGACCGGCACGCACGACTCGGCCGGGCCGTCGCTCTCCGTCGACACCTCGGAGTGGTACACGACGAACGGCGCCGCCGTCACGCCCCCGCACTCCCGGGCCGCCTCCTCCAGCCGCCCCAGCGACGCGCCGATCCAGGCCGGCAGCTCGTCCGCCAGCGTGTGCCTCGTCTCGCTGATCACCACCTGCCCGGGTACGTCCACCGTCTCGACCACGAACTTCCGGCTCATCGCGGAACCCCTTCCCGAAAGACGTCCACGGAGGTAGTCGGCGAGCGTCCGCTGCCCGGCCACCCGGGCCTCGACCTCGGACCAGTAGGCGTCCAGCAGCTCGGCGCCGCCGGGCCCGTCCGCGCGCACCACGTCCGCGACCCGCGCCAGCGGCATGTCCAGCTGGCGCAGCAGGGCCACGAGGCGGGCACGCTCGATCTGGCCGGTGCGGTAGTAGCGGTAGCCGGTGACCTCGTCCACATGGTCGGGCACCAGCAGGCCCATGCGGTCGTAGAGCCGAAGGGCCTTGGCCGAGAGCCGGGCCCGCGCGGCGAACGCCCCGATGGTCAGCGGTCGGTCGTCGTCCCGGTCGTCCACGCCGTCGTCCTCCGTGCCGTCATCCTCCGTCGCCGGGCGGACCGTCCGCCCGGCGACGACGACGTTCGGGCCTGCCCCAGGGGCAAGGTCAAGCGGTCCGTGCCCTCAGCCGGCGAGCCGTGCCTCCACGGCCGCCACGACCTCGGCCGCCTCCGGCTCGGTCTGCGGCGAGAACCGGGCGGCGACCTTGCCGTCCCGCCCGATCAGGAACTTCTCGAAGTTCCAGCGGATGTCCCCGCTGTGCCCCTCGGCGTCCGCGAAGCCCGTCAGCCGGTCGTACAGCGGATGCCGGCCCGCGCCGTTGACCTCCACTTTCTCGGTCATCGGGAAGGTGACGCCGTACGTCGCCGAGCAGAACTCGGCGATCTCGTCGGCGCTGCCCGGCTCCTGCCCCATGAACTGGTTGCACGGCACGCCGAGCACGGTGAACCCCTGCTCCGCGTACCGCTCGTGCAGCCGCTCCAGGCCGGCGTACTGCGGGGTGAGCCCGCACTTGGAGGCCACGTTGACCACCAGCACGACCCGGCCCGCGTACTGGGAGAGATCCGCCGAACCGCCCTGGAGGGCGCCGATCTCGACGTCGAGGGGGAGGTTGTCGTCGCTGCGTGCGTTCTGTGAGGTCGTCATGGGCGGATGCTAGCCCCGCGACGTGTCACACCCCTCGCCCGCCCGCCTCCGCCCGCCCTCCCGCGCGCCTCCGCCTTCCCGTGCGCCGTCTTCCCGCGCGGGGTCCTCCCGCGTGCCGCCGTCCGTCCGTGCGCCGTCTCCTGACGTGCCGCCCTCCCACGTGCCGCCCTCCCACGTGCCGCCCTCCCGCGCGCCGACCTCCCACGGGCCGCCGTCTCCCCGCGCGCCGACCTCCTACGGGCCGCCGTCTCCCCGCGCGCCGCCCTCCTCCCGCGCCCCGGCCGCCCCCGGCCCGCTCGCCTCGATCAGCACCTCCCCGGCCGCCGTCCGCGAGTACAGCACCGACCGCCCCGCTCGCCGCCGCTCCACCAGCCCCGCCTCCAGCAGCACCCTCAGGTGCCGCCCGACCGAACCGAGCCCCTGACCGGTCACCCCGACCAGCTGGCTGGTGCTCATGGGGGAGCCGAGCAGCGTCAGCACGCCCGCGCGGGCCGGCCCCAGCAGCGCGCCGAGGGCGGCGGGCACGCGTCGGACGCCGTCGTCCGCGAGCACGCCCGTGCACGGGTAGACCACCGCGTACCGCTCGGGCTCCTCCCAGCTCACCCACCCGCGCCGCTGCGCGGTGACCGGTACGAGGACCAGCTCGGCGCCGGACAGATCGCGGGGCGGGTAGGGGTTCGCGTTGATCTGGAGCCTGCCGTCGCCGAGCCAGCGGGTGCCGGGCCGCAGCGCGTCCAGCACGGCCGCCCAGCCGCCCCGGCTCACCCGCGCGGTCCGCGCGACGACATCGGCCTCCAGCACCCGGCGGCGCCGGTCCCAGTCGGGCCGTACCGCCTCGGTCCACACGTCCTCCAGCAGCGCGGCGGCCCGCGCGGGCAGGTCGTCGCGGTCCAGGTCGGCGGGGAGCGGGCCCCCGAGGGAGACGGCCAGGTCGGCGCGCGCCTGGTCGGGGCGGGTGGCCCGGACCCGGGCGACGCCCTCCTCGAAGCCCTCGCCCTCGCGCGGAGTGGGGGTGAGGAAGTCGGCGATCCACCCGCGGCCGAGGCCCGCCCGGACGAGCAGCGCGGTCACCGGGTCACCCGCCAGCCGGCGCCGGTGCGCGGGCAGGTGGGCGTCGAGCCAGGCCCGCTCGCCCGGGTGCGCGGCCACACCGGAGTGCAGCAGCTTCAGGCACGCGAAGGTCTCGGCGAGCGGCGAGACGACGAAGCGGCTGCGGGCGAGCGTGTCGGCGTTCACCTGCCACCAGCCCATACGGCCCCCGTCCCGCGGTTCCGTCCACGCGACGTGGCCGCCGCGACGTTTCGCCTCCACGCGAAACAGTAACGGCGGCCCGCTCCCCGCCCGAGACTCCCCGCATGCCGGACACCTCACGCACCAGCTACACCGCCCTCTTCGGGACCCCCGAATTCCGCCCGCTCTTCCTCTCCTCCGCCGCGGGCGTCGCCGCCCGGACCGTCGGCGGACTGGCGCTCGGCACGCTGGTGTTCCGGGCGACCGACTCACCGCTGCTGTCCGCGCTGAGCATGTTCGGGCCGGCGCTCGCCCAGGTGGCGGGCGCCACCCTCTTCCTCTCCGGCGCCGACCGGCTGCCACCGCGCGCGGCCCTGACGGGTCTCTCGCTGGCCTTCGCCGTCACCACCGCCGCCCTCGCGCTGCCCGGCCTGTCGGTCCCGGCGATGCTCGCCGTCGTCCTCGTCCAGGGCCTGATCGCCTCCGTCGGCGGCGGGGTCCGCTGGGGCCTGCTGCACGAGATCCTGCCCGAGGGCGGCTACCTGACGGGGCGTTCGCTCTTCAACATGATGCACGGGCTGACGCAGATCGCCGGCTACGCGGCCGGCGGATTCCTGGTGGCCGTGCTGTCACCGCGCCTGTGCCTGCTGCTCGCCGCCGGCCTGTACGGCGCGGCGGCCGGACTCACCCTGCTGCTGTCCCGCCGCCCGCCCCGTGCCGCCGGCCGCCCCTCCGTGACCGCCACCCGGCGCGCCAACGCCCGGCTGTGGTCCGCCCGGCCGCGCCGCCACGTCTACCTCGCGCTGTGGATTCCCAACGGCTTGATCGTCGGCTGCGAATCCCTGTACGTCTCCTACGACCCCGGGTCCGCGGGCACGCTCTTCGCCTGCGCCGCGCTCGGCATGCTGGCCGGGGACATCACGGTCGGCCGCCTGCTGCCACCCCGGTTGCGCCCCCGCCTGGGCGTCCCGCTGCTGGTGCTGCTGGCCGCCCCCTACCTCGCCCTCTTCCTGCGCCCGCCGCTGCCGGTGACGGCCGTACTGGTCGCCGTGGCCTCCGTCGGCTTCGGCGCGAGCCTGGTGCAGCAGGAGCGCCTGGTGGCTCTCACCCCGGACGACCTGACCGGGCACGCCCTCGGCCTGCACTCCGCCGGGATGCTGACGGCGCAGGGCCTCGCCGCGGCCCTGGCGGGCACGGTCGCCCAGTTCACCTCCCCGGCGACGGCGATGACCGCGACCGCCCTCGCCTCCCTCGCGGTGACGCTCACCCTGACGGTGGCGAGCCGACGGGACGCGGGGGCGGACGGCGGACTGCTGCCGCGACCGGCGGCGCGGGACGCGCGGGCCGCGTGACGACCGGCGTCGCGGGCGGGGCGCGGGAACGGGCCGGGTCCCGTCGCCTCTCGATTGGATTAAGGACCGCTCGGCGACTCCTGCGCGATCAGACCCTTGCATAGGCTAAGAGATCGGGGAGGGACGCCTGAGAACAGGAGAGGGCGACTCTTGAGCGCCGCCACACCGGAGTAGTCATGACCGTGAAGAAGTCGCCGTCCGGTTCCACGATGCTGGCCTGGACGCCCGTCGCGGTCATGACCGTGGTCGCCGTCGTCGACCTCACGGTCGGGCCGGACGTGGGACTGCTGCCGCTGGTGTCGCTGGGGCCGGCGTTCGCGGGACTGGTCGGCGGCTGGCGGCGTACGGCGGTGATCGGGCTGGTCGCCCTGCTGCTCTGCGTGGGCCTTGGCCTCTACAACGGGCTCTTCGACCGGCCCCGCGGCTACACCGCCATGGCGTCGGTGGCCGGCGTCACCGGCGTCGGCATCGCGGCGGCCGTGATGCGCTCGCGCCGGGAGCGGGAGCTGGCCAGCGTGCGGTCGATCGCGGAGGCGGCGCAGCGGGTGCTGCTGCGCCCGGTGCCGCTGACCGCGGGCCCGCTGCAGGCGGCCGTCTCGTACACCTCGGCGCTCGCCGAGGCCCGGATCGGCGGCGACCTGTACGAGGTGGTGGCCTCGCCGCACGGCGTCCGGGTGATCGTGGGCGACGTCCAGGGCAAAGGCCTCGGGGCGGTGGAGACGGCGGCGCGGGTCCTCGGCGCCTTCCGGGAGGCGGCGTACGACGAAAAGGACCTGGTCAGGCTCGGCGAGCGGCTGGAGCGCAGCGTCGCCCGGGAGCTGGAGGACGAGAAGTTCGTGACCGCGATCCTCGCCGAGATCGGCCACGACCACCGGGTCGTCCTCCTCAACTACGGCCACCCCGCCCCGATGGTCGTCCACCGCGACGGCACCGCCGACTTCCCGGAGCCGCCCGTCTACGCCCTCCCGCTGGGCCTGTCCGCCCACGGCGGCCCCGGTCCGGAACCCTTTCCGGTGCCGTTCGTCCCCGGCGACCAACTGCTCCTCTACACCGACGGCGTCACCGAGGCCCGCGACGAGGAGGGCGGCTTCTACCCGCTCGCCGAGCGCGCCCACCTCCTCGAGGAACCCGACGTGCACCGCGCGCTGGACGCCCTGCGCGAGGACCTGGTCCGGCACGCGGCGGGACCGCACCACGACGACGCGGCGATGCTGCTGCTGCGCTACCAGGGCCACGGCGGCGCGGGCGCCACCGCCGAGGCGGCGACCGTCGCCGACCCGGCCCGCTGACGGGCGGGTCCGGGCGCGGCTCAGACGCCCCGGCCGCCCGCGGAGGCCATCCCGAGCCAGGTGTGCGGGTTGCCGGCCCAGCACCAGCCGAGCTTCGGGGCCTTCTGACTGATCCAGAGCGCCGGGACCCGCCGGTCGCCGGACCGGGACCCGCCGAGCGAGAAGCACTTGTTCTTCACCAGGACCTGGGGGACGTGCGTCAGCAGCGCGACGCCCTCCTCGATGGTGAGCAGGGTGCGGCCCCGTTCCGCGACGGCGGCCATCGCGTCGTTCGGCACCGCGCCGCAGAACTCCTCCCCGCGCTCGACGTCGAACAGCAGGTGGACGCCGTCCCGCCCGGGCGGCGCGGCCTCCTCGGTGGCGACGAACCGCTCCAGGGAGCCCGGCTCGAAGCTGCGGTCGACGAAACCGGGCAGCTTGCCGCCGTGCAGGGTGGTCAGTTCCATGGTCCGCTCGACCGGCACGAGGGCGCGGGTGACGACGAGGACGAACGGCACCCGCCCGGTCGCGGCCGGATCGTACGGGCCGTCCGCCGGGGCGCCCACCCGCTCCACGGCCGTCGCGCGCAACGGCGCCACCAGCTCGGCGAACTCCTCGGGGGAGCGGCCGGCGAGGGCCGGGTAGCCGAGGGCGGTGAGCGTGCGGACCTGCCGGTCGAACTCGGCACCGGCGTCCCGGACGGGAAGGCCGTCGGAACCGGCAGTGCTCTTGCGGTCGGTCACCTGCGGTTCTCCTTCGTCGCGGGTCTCCGCGATGGACTCGATCTCTGCCGGGCGTCGGCGTTCGCCGGGGTCGGTCACGCGGTGACCTCGATCCTGGCCAGCGAGCCGGTCTCCAGGGCGCACCACAGGGCGCCGTCGTGCGGGGCGATCCCGTGCGGTTCGCAGTCGGGGCGGGAGAGCGCGTACGAGGAGACCTGCCCGTCGACGGTGATCCGCCCGACCCGGCCGCTGCCCCACTCGGTGAACCACATCGCCCCGTCGGGCCCGGCGGTGACGGCGTGCGGCCGGCACGCCGGGTCGGGCAGCGGGTACTCGGTGATCTCGCCGTCGACGGTGATCCGGCCGATGCGGCCCGCTCCGATCTCCGTGAACCACAGGGCGCCGTCCGGCCCCGCCGCGATGCCGACCGGCGCCGCGCCCGCGGTCGGCAGGGGGTGGACGGCGCCGGTCCCGTCGGGGTCGAGCCGCCCGATCGCGTTCCCCTGGTTGAGGGTCATCCACAGCGCGCCGTCCGGGCCCGCCGTGATGGCGGACGGGAAGGCGCCCGGCGCCGCGTACTCGGTGATCTCGCCGTCCATGGAGACGCGGCCGACCCGGTCGACGGCGGACAGCGTGAACCACATCGCCCCGTCCGCCCCGGCGGCGATGCCGAACGGCCCGCCCTCCGGCGTCGGCGGCACGAAGGCGGAGCAGGAGCCGTCGGACGTGATCCGCCCGATGCGGTGCGTCCGGTACTCGGTGAACCACATCGCCCCGTCGGGCCCCGCCGCGATGAGCGTCGGCCCGGCCCCGACCGGGTGGACGCTCACCTTCCCGTCCCCCGGGTCCCGGCGGGCGACGGCGCCCTGATGGACGAGCGTGAACCACAGGGCCCCGTCCGGCCCTTCCGCGAGCGCGTAGGGCCCGGCATCCGGACCGCTGACGCCGAACTCCCTGGAAACTACGGACACTTCTCCCGATTCATTCATCAGAGGTAACGTTACGCCGACGCTACACATACCATCAACATATTTTTACCACCGACGTAAGAAGCCCCACCCCATGGACGAGACCCAGATCGCTCCCCCTCCGAACGCCCCCGCCCCCGCTCCCGCTCCCGCTCCCTCCTCCTCGGGCCTGCGCGAGACCAAGAAGCGTGAGACGCGCCGGCTCATCTCCGACCGGGCGACCGAGCTGTTCATCGAGCAGGGCTTCGAGCGCACGACGATCGCGGAGATCGCCGACGCCGCCCGGGTCGCCAAGAAGACGGTGACGAACTACTTCCCGCGCAAGGAGGACCTGGCCCTCGACCACCAGGACGAGTTCGTCGCCACGCTGGCCGACACCGTCGCCGCGCGCGCACCGGGCGAGACCGTACTGGCCGCCCTGCGCCGCGCCTTCCTGGCCTCCGTGGCGTCCCAGGACCCCGTCGCGGGCTTCGCCGGCCCGGCCTTCACCCGCATGATCGCCGACAGCCCCACCCTCACGTCCTGCCTGCGCGGCCTGCACGACCGACGGGAGGAGGCCCTGGCCGAGGCGCTGGCCGAGGACACCGCCGCCCCGCCCGGCGACATCACGCCCCGCACGGTCGCCGCCCTGCTCGGCGGAGTCCACCGCGTCCTGTTCACCCGCATCCAGGAACTGACCGCGGCGGGCCACACCAACCCGGAGATCGCCCAAGTGCTGGAGGATGAGGCCCACCACGCCTTCGACCTCCTCGAACCGGCCCTCCGGGACTACGGCCGCCGCCCCTGAGTGGCTGCTGAGCCGCGTGGAGCTGAGCGGTGCGTGGTCAGACCCGCCCGAGGTCGATCTCCACCGGGAAGGGGGCCGCTGCCTTGAGGACGCCGGCGAACACGTCTCCATGGGAGCCGGCGAGTCGTCGGAGTGAAGTGGGGGCGGCGTCCCGTCAGACCTTCTCGACTCGCACGGAGTGTCCGGCGAGGAGCTGATTCATGTCGTCGGTGTCGGAGGTGAAGACGGTCGCCTCAGCTCCCTGTGCGGCTTCTTGCCCGGCCACGGCCGGCAAGATCGCGTCGATGGCGTACTTGTGCCCATGCAGGCCGGCTGTCTTCAGCATGTCGCGCGCCATGGCGATCACCTGGTCGTCCGTGTGCACGACGCGGATCCGGGACAGCGTCCAGTTCCACAGGGCCTGCCTCGGCGCTTCGCGAGGGTCCCATGCCTCCAAGGTCGTGAGCGCCGAGGTGACGATCGGGATGTCGAGCCGTGGAGCCGTCTTGATCAGCGCTGCCATCTCCCGATCGCCCTGAACCGCCTTGGAGAGAGCCTCGGAGTCGAACACGAAGACGCGCTGTCGCGGCCGATGCAGCCTCGCCTGGGCGGTGCGGCTCACGCGGCCTTGTCCGAATCTGACCGCTGCTCGTCATGCCAGCCGTCAATGGCGGCGATGCGGTCCAGCGCTGCCTGCTGCTCGTCGTCCGTCACGGCGCCGTGCTCTTCCTCAAGGCGCCCGGCCAGCTCGCGCAGTCGGTCCATGGCGTCCTGGTGAGCGGCGGCGGCCGCAATGTAGCCGGACACCCCTGTGCCGTTAACCAGAGCAAGCCACGACGGCCGGCAGGTTGTGACGGCGCCTGAGCCCTTAGCTTGGGAAGCTTGGGCCTTACAGGGGTAGTCGCTGGGCTGAGCTGCGGCGGAGCAGCTACGCCACCTGACTGGCCGGCGCTCTGGTCCCCGCCATTCCCCGTGGTTCCCCGCACGATCAGGCCCGCACGTGGCACGCGCACTCCGTCCCGGAACAGCGTGGGAGAAGTCTGGGTCCCGTGTGCCTGAGCCTCAGCCAACGAATGTCAGCCACGACGGCGGGTGCGGCGGTCGATCAAGCACGCGTATGCCACGTCACCCACCACCAGAACCTCAGACACGCTGCTTGATGTCGTCCGTCGGCGGCGGAAGCGTGGCAGTGAGGCCTTGGGCAGTGACCGCCTCGTCCCGAAGCAACGGGCGAGGGCGCTGCGAGTGTCCCTCACTGCGCTGATGGTACTTAGCGTCCAAGCATGTTCGCTGATATTCAATGGGCGTTGTCACGTGGGACATTGCTCAGTCAGGTGCGCCCTGCCCCTGCCTGGATGTCAGCTCGGACAGACGTCTGCCTTGGTCCGAAGCCTCCAGGCTGGCTGGCACGAAGGTCATCTGCTTACAGATGGGCGCCGAGGGCGAGGCAGGCCACAGCAGAGCATCATGCAGAGGAGGGCAGCCACACAGACAACCGGCCCCCGCGACCAGCCAAGCGGGATGGTCGCGGGGCCCTAGTCACTCCAGCCAGAGCCCCCCGGCAGGATGCGAACCCGCGCACAGAGCCCACGTGCAAGGCGATACACCGATCTCAACGTCAGTTGCCCACGGAGTGGATACTCCTAGGTAGGCTAGGCCACCACCAACCTAAGGATGCGACTATGCAGGACACTTCGGATGTGACCCGGAGGCTTTGGGCTCTGTGCGGAGTGCTGAGAAATGAAGGTGTGACCTACCACGAGTATTTGAACGAACTTACATATTTGCTTTTTCTCAAGCTCGCCCAGGAACTCGAAATGGAAAACAGGATCCCGGGCGACTGCCGTTGGGGCGAACTTAGCGAATGTTCCCCGGACAGTATTCTTTCTCGGTACGCCGAAATCCTGCATAATCTCGGTGCCGCAGACGATGAAGTCGTCCGAAC
This sequence comes from Streptomyces sp. SudanB5_2050, assembly GCF_964272335.1. Lineage (NCBI taxonomy): Bacteria > Bacillati > Actinomycetota > Actinomycetes > Kitasatosporales > Streptomycetaceae > Streptomyces > Streptomyces sp. SudanB5_2050. The sequence continues at coordinate 3,447,727 of NZ_OZ186760.1, read as the reverse complement.
CATCTTTGCAGATTCGAAAACCGGCATCAATTCCGGCGAATCACTCATGCAGCTAGTTCAGGGCATCGAGGATATTGATTGGTATCGAGCGCGACAAAATGGCCTTGGTGATGTCTACGAAGGGCTGATTCAAAAAAACGCGCAGGAGTCTCGTTATGGTGCTGGCCAGTACTTCACACCTCGACCAGTGGTCGAGGCGCTTGTTCAAGTAACCGCGCCAAACAATGATGACGTGGTATACGACCCTGCCGCAGGTACTGGTGGCTTCCTAGTAGCCGCAGGCTTGGGCGCCGCGACCGGCCACACTTCGCCTCCCAAATTGGTTGGTATCGAGTTGGTCCGGGATGTGCAGCGTATGGCGCTAATGAACCTTCTGCTGCACGGACTCGAGGGTAAGATAATTCTCGGGGATGCTTTGCATCAGGATGTGGACGAGAACGGCTACTCGGTAATCCTCACGAATCCACCCTTTGGCGCAAAGGGTGCTCTAACCGCAGAGCAGAATGAGAGGCTCGAGTACCAAACCTCGAACAAACAGTTGGCGTTCTTGCAGCATGTATACCAGAACCTTTCTGAGGGAGGGCGTGCTGCGATTGTCGTACCTGACAACGTCCTGTTCGAGGGCGGGACGGCCGCCGCTGTACGGACCAAGCTGCTAGAAAGCAACAGAGTCCACACCATTCTGAGTCTGCCGACAGGCATCTTTTATGCCACTGGCGTCAAGACTTCAGTGCTATTTTTTTGCGCTGATGGCACCACCGAAGAAACCTGGTTCTATGACTTGCGTTCCGGTCAGACGAGCTTCGGTAAGAGAAGGCAGCTACTGGCTAGCGACCTGAACGAGTTTGTCTCAGCCTATGGCTCCGATCCGTTCGGAAGGAGCCCTCGCATTGAGACGGACCGGTTCAAGCGTCTAACCCGGGAAGAACTCACAGCGGGCGGCGATCGTCTGGACTTCGCTCATGTGAGGTATACCGACAGGCCGATAGGTTCAAGCAGTATTATTGATCTCCTCGATGACACCAGAAGCCTGCGTGAGGAACTCGATAGTGCTTTGTCTGGAATCTCTGAAATTGAGAAGATCCTTACTCGTCACTTTCAGGACCGCGAAGGGGAGACGCTCGGACTATGATGATTCCAGACGCTTTCCCCGAGGCATGGCGCTTCTGCCTGGTGAAGGAAGCCGGCGAGACCCTGGTTGGCCAGCAACGCTCACCAGAGACTACGAGTGGCCCAGCAGATGACCTGAGGCATTATCTCCGTGTTGCGAACGTTCGCGATGATGCGCTAGATCTACAGGATCTAGCAGAAATGAGCTTCGATTCTGCGGCCAGAGAAAGGTACAGGCTTGTAGACGGAGACATCCTCCTATGTGAGGGGCAGAGTCGTGAGCTGGTGGGGCGAGCGGCGATGTATCGATCCGAACCTGATGAGCTGTACTTCCAGAACACGCTTATCAGGTTCCGTGCTCACCGTGAGATTCTGCCGGAATTTGCACTTCTGGTATTTAGGGCGTATCAGCACGCAGGTGTCTTTGCGGAGATCGCCAAAGCTACTACCAATATTGCTCACCTCGGACTTCGGCGCTTCCAGGAGTTGCCTTTCCCGCTGCCTCCTCGGATCACCCAAGAGGCAATCGTTGATTGCGCCCGCGACATACAGAGTTCTATCGATGACGCTCTCACGGCGATGAGCAACATCATTGACAGAGCAATCGGGCTTCCGGGGAAAGCAAGAGACCTCCTAATCTTGGAGGGAGCGGAACTTGGAGAGCCTGGCAAGGTAGATCCGAATGCGCAAGTAACTTGGCGACAAGCGGCAGACGTTGTGGCTGAAGATTCACCCATTGTCTATGGGATTCTTCAACCCGGGCCTGATATCGATGACGGTTCCGGTATTCCGTATGTTCGCGGCCAGGACTTGCAAGACGGTTTCATTTTGCAAGATCAGCTCAGGAAGACATCACAATCGATTGCTCAGCGATATGAGAGGTCATCGTTGCTGCCGGGTGATGTGCTGCTCGGCATCATCCGTAGCCTACGTGTTGCCGTAGTACCGCAGGAGCTAGGCGGGGCAAATATCACACAGGGAACTGCCCGGATAAGACCGAGCGCGCATGTGGATAGTGACTACCTAGCGCATTGGCTATCAAGCTCGGCAGCACAGGGATGGTTGCGAAGTCGACTGCGCGGTATCGATATGCCTGGGTTGAATCTTCGGGATGTTAGGCAGTTGCCTGTGCCAGTACGGGATCTGAGTACTCAGCGACAGATCGCCGAGGCCTTGAATGAGGTGACCGCGGCCCAACAGAGTGTCCTCAGGGATGCGCAAAGCGCCACCGGCCAGCTCCAAGGACTGGAGCGCGAACTCACGGGATCCTGTGCTTTCGGAGAGATGGCCAGGTGGATTACGCGGCGGACAGCGGGCGACGAGAGTGAGTCATTGTCTTCACTCATCTTGACCAAAGTAAAGGAAACGGCTGCAAAGCAGCGCAACAAGCCTGCTTCTAGATCGCGGCGGCAATCCAGCAAGAATAGGAGTAAGCGCATTAGTCTCAAATCCAGCACCACTCCGGAAGAGATTCTAGCTGTACTGCAGGAGGCTTCGGGTCCTCTGGACCCAGAGCACCTATTCCGGCAGCTTTCCCTTGCTGATAGTGCTGTTGATAGCTTCTACGCTGCGTTGCGTGAGCTGAAGCAGTTGCGTCGGCTCGAAGTAGCACGACCGAACGACACGGATGTCAAGATTTCGGTGGCAGAATAGATGCGCATCACACGTGTGAAAGTAGAGTCGTTCAAGAATCTGCAGGACTTCGAGATCCACCTTGACGAAAATGCCGCTGTTTCTGTACTAGTAGGTCGTAATGGCAGCGGAAAGTCCAACCTTCTTGAAGCTTTGACGATAATCTTTCGTGACATTGACCTTGGGCGGCGGCCCGATTTCGTGTTCGAGTTGGATTATCTGATCAAAGGAAGTGCGGTTTCCATCTCCTCGGAGCGGTCGCGAACTGGGCACAGTGTCAAATGCCATGTAAACGGCCGCTCGATGAGTTTCACAAAATTCTCGGGAAAGGACGGTCGAGAGTATCGTCCCCAGCATGTGTTCGGCTACTATTCTGGCCCGAGCAATCGTCTTGAAGAGCATTTCATTCCTCATCAGGAGCGCTTCTACAAGGATCTCATCGACGGCATCGAAAGGCCCTTGCGGCCTCTTTTCTATGCGCGCAATGTACACTCGAACTTCGTTCTCCTAGCCTTCTTTTTGGATGAAGATCCTGTAGTTCTGCGGTTGCTGCGTGACCATCTGGGTATCGAGGACCTGGACTCAGTGCTTTTTGAAATGCAGAAGCCCTCATGGCCCGGCAAAAACGGCGATGAACGTTTTTGGAACGCGCGCGGCACGGTCAGAGCATTACTCGATCGCCTCTACCGTCTCTCGCTAGCGCCAATGAGGCTGGAACGCAAGATAAGAACGGGGTTGGCCCGATCTTCGCAAACGGAGCACCTCTACCTTTACCTTGAGAGCCTCTCGGAAGCCAAAGAGCTTAGGGCCGGGTACGCGAGCAATGGAGACTTCTTCAAGGCTCTCGAAAGCACTTACATCTCTGAACTAATTCATGACGTACGCATCAGGGTGAGAACCTCTAGGTCGTCTTCTCCTCTCACGTTCCGGGAGTTGAGCGAGGGGGAGCAGCAGCTTCTTCTTGTCCTGGGATTGATGAGATTCACACGCGAGGAAGAGTCCCTGTTTCTTCTGGATGAGCCTGACACACACCTAAACCCGGCCTGGAGCGTGCAATACCGGAAGTTCCTGGGGGAATTTGGTGGGCTTGACGATGGTTGTCAGGTCCTGATGGCGACCCATGACCCGCTCGTTGTAGCGGGCCTCCTTAGACAGGATGTCCGCATTCTTGAGCGCCATGGCGACGGTCGCATAACAGCTGTCGAGCCGTTGGAGGACCCTCAGGGGATGGGGGTTGGAGCGCTCCTAACGAGTGACGTTTACGGATTGAGGTCCCAACTCGACCTCGAGACGCTCGACAAGCTAGATGAAAAGCGACTGCTGTCCGCTCGTCCTGACGACCAATTGACTCCGGAGGAACAGGACAGGCTTAACCAGCTCGGGAATGAACTTAGGCATCTCGGTCTTTTGATGGAAGACAGAGACCCGGAGTTTCAGGCCTATCTGAAAGCCAAGTCGGCGAGTCAAACGACACAGCATCCTCTTGCTTTTACGCGAGAGCAGGTCGAGGAGAACTTCGAAGACGCTGTGGCGCTATTGAATGAGATCGAAGAACAGGAAGACTAGTACTGTCGGGGGCGGTTCTTGATTTTCATTGATCGGCAGGAAGTTATCGCCCGCCTTCCAGAAGGGTGGAAGGCTAAGGCGAAGAGCGTGACCGATGAGTTGCGGGAAGCTGATGGGGCAGCGGCAAGGAAGAAGATTATCGACGATAATCAGGAACTTTGGCGCAGCATCAAGGGAGTCTTGGCGGCCGTTGGGCACCAGAAGTGCTGGTATTGCGAGTCAGCCGATATAAGGTCAGATAATGCGGTTGACCATTTTAGGCCGAAGGGAAGCGTTTCCGGTGCGAGTAAGGAAGGGTACTGGTGGCTGGCATTCGATGTCCGAAACTATAGATTCGCCTGCACTTACTGCAATAGTCGGCGCCATGGGGAGGGTGGGACAACTGGGGGTAAGGCTGACTTCTTTCCCTTGGCTGCGGGCTCTCGCAGAGCAGACAGCCACTTAGTTTCAATATCCGTCGAAATCCCGATGCTCCTCGATCCGTGCGATCAGTTCGACGTCACAGCTCTCTGGTTTGATGAGACGGGCCAAGTGAACGTGAATCCCGATGCGGAAGCATTGGAAGAGAACGTACCTGACCGTGTAGCTGTATCGCGTGCTCTGTATCATCTAGATCATGTAAGGCTTATCGAAGCACGGAAGCGTATCTTCCTGGAGGTGCTTCAGATGTGCGATCGGGCGGACGAGGCGCTTGTGGCCTACAAAGAGACGCAAAATGTCATGGCGCGAAGTATTTTCCACGATTCGATTAATGCTCTTAGGAGGATGAAGAAGGAGGACGCGCCTTACTCTGCTGTGGCTAAGTGTGCGGTTAGGGGCTATCGCCGTAGTAGCCCCTCTGCCAAACTCATCGCTGAAGCTTGATAGGCGCATCGGGTTTGGCCCGTGATCCGCCCGCTCTGAGGCCAAGCACGATCGTGCGCCGTACGTTGCTTTGTAACTCGGGCAGGCGCGTCCGGCGGCCGGGCCGCGCGCGGTGAGCGGAGCGAGCCGCCTTGATGATGGAGAGAAGGTTTTATCCCGTTGGGATGAGGTGCTTCCCGTCGTGGCTGCGGACGTGGGGGCCGTTGCCGTCCAAGGCATCCAGGAGCCTGACTGCGTAAACCTCGGTCATGCGCTCGCTGACCTCGTCCGGAGTGAGCCAGGAAACGGCGGTGGACTCGCTGGAGGTGCGTTCGGTTCCGCCGGAGGGCTTGCAGCGGAAGACCAGGGCGACGACGCCTCGGGTCATGTTCTTGTAGGCGCCGGTGAGTTCGTCCACCTCGACGTGGATGCCGGTCTCTTCCAGGACCTCGCTGGCCACGCCGGCCTCCGGGGCCTCGTCGAGTTCGAGCACGCCGCCGGGGAGCTTTCAGGTGCCGTTGTCGGCTCGGCGGATCGCCAGGAGGCGGCCGTCCTCGCGCACTACTACTCCGGCTACGGACACAGAGTGCAGGGGGACGGCCTTGCTTCCCGTAATTGACTCATGCAGAGGAGCATAGGAGGGAGGGAAGGACTATGGGGACTGCGGTGGGAGGGGCTGGTTCCGGGCCTCGGTATGTGCAGATCACGGACGAGATCGTGGAGCAGATCAGGGCGGGAGTTCTCAAGCCCGGTGACATGGTGCCGAGCGAGTCCGAGCTGGTGGAGCGCTACGGCGTGTCTGGCGGGACGATCCGTAAGGCCATGGTCGAGGTGCGGGCGAGCGGGCTGGTGGAGACCCGGCACGGCAAGGGCTCGATCGTGAAGAACCGGCCTCCGGTGCGGCACCGCTCCTCCGATCGCTTCCGGCGCTCGCTTCGGCAGGGTGGGCAGGCGGCCTACCTCGCGGAGTCCGCCCAGTCCGGCGCGACGGCGAAGGTGAGCGTCCTCTACATCGGCCCGATGGAGGCGCCCGAGGGGGCTGCCGAGCGACTGGGCGTCCCCGCCGGTACGCAGGTACTCGCCCGCCGGCGTCTGTACTTCCGTAACGGCACCCCGGTCGAGACCGCCACGTCCTATCTCCCCTGGGACGTCATGAAGGACATCCCGGAGCTGTTCGCCGAGAACCCCGGCGGCGGTGGCATCTATGCCCGGCTGGAAGGCCACGGGCATGAGTTCGCGGAGTTCGTCGAGACGCTGCAAGCTCGGTCGGCCTCGAAGGCGGAGGCCTCGGAGCTGGCGCTGATCCCGGGGGCGCCCGTGGTTCACCTGATCCGGGAGGCTCGTACGACCGCGGGCCTGGTGGTGGAGGTGTGCGACACGCTCATCGCTGCTGACCAGTTCGTTTTCGAGTACCGGATCCCTGGCGGCGACTGACGCCCACTTAACTCCTCACGGACCGTCGCGAGTTTTTCTTCGCGGCGGGTTGACTCACGTACGGCAGGCGGCGGCTCGGTCCAAGGCGGGGGAGACCTGGCAGGAGTCGGGTTACGTCTTCACCATCCGTACCGGCCGTCAGGTCGAGCTGCGGAACGTCTACCGCTCCTTCACCCGCGTCGCCGAGCCCGCCGGCCTCCGCGTGATCCGGCTGCACGATGCTCGGCATGGCACCGCCACACTCCTCACGGCGGCCGGGGTCGCGCCCCGTGTCGTGATGGAGATCCTCGGGCACTCGCAGATCAGCATCACCATGGATGTCTACACGCACGTCGTGCAGGACACGCGGCGCGAGGCCATGAGTCACATGGACCGACTGCTCAGGAAGCGGCACCCTGATCGTGGGTGATCGCCCGCGTTGATGTCAGAAGTGGATGTCAAAGACCCCGGACCAAGATCGGTCCGGGGCCTTTTGCCTGGTGCCCCCGGCAGGATTCGAACCTGCGACACCCGCTTTAGGAGAGCGGTGCTCTATCCCCTGAGCTACGAAGGCGGGGCGGCACGGTGGGGTGCCGCCGCCGACAGTGTAGCGGGTGGTCAGGTGAGGGGGACCGGGCGGAAGCGGGAGGCCACGCGGAGGTCGGTCTCGATGTGGGCGGCGGTCTCACGCAGGGGCGGGAGGATGTCCGTCACGCAGGCCCGGGCCGTGCGGCGGGCGGCGTGCAGGGCCACGTCGACGGCGGCGACCACGTGGCCGGCGCGGTCGTGGACCGGGACGGCGAGGGAGCGCAGGCCGGCTTCCAGTTCCTCGTCGACCAGGGCGTAGCCCGCGGCGTGGGCCTCGGGGAGGGCGAGGAGGACGCGGCCGAGGGCGGTCGCGTGGGCCGGGAGACGGGTGCCGACCGCGATGCGGGCGCTCAGGACGCGGTCGGCGGCTGCCCGGGCCGTGTACTGGATCTCCTCGCCCGAGTCGGAGAGCACGGCCAGCGCGGCCGACTCGTGGACGCGGGCGGCGAGGGCCGTGAGGTGGGGCTGGGCGATCTGGGGGAGGGAGGTGCGGGAGAGGGGCGGGAAGCCGAGGGAGAGGACGCGGGGGGTGAGGGTGAAGGTGTGGTCGGGGCTCCGGCGTACCAGGCCCGCGTGTTCGTGGGTGATCAGGGCGCGGCGGGCCGTGGCGCGGGACAGGCCCGTCGCCCTGGCGACCTCGGAGAGGGTGAGGGCCGGGCGGTTCTCGTCGAAGGCGGTGAGGACGGTGAGGCCGCGGGCCAGGGATTCGACGAAGTCCCGGCCGAGTTCCTGCTTCGACGCGCCCGTCCACGTGGCCAGGTCGGCCGGGGGCGGTGTCGGCCGCGGGGGCGGGGCGGTGCGCAGGGTGTGCTCCATCGAGCGGACCGCCTCGCGCAGGCGGGGGAGGAGGGTTGCGCGCAGGTCGTCGGCGGTGTGGCGGCTGGTGTGGCTGACGACGCTCGCCACGCAGGCCGGGGCGCCGGTGCGGGGGTCGCGTACGGGGACGGAGACCGCGACCAGGCCCGGTTCGATCAGCTGGTCGTCCAGGGACCAGCCGTCGGCCGCCGCCCTGGCCGTACGGTGCTCGAAGTCCGCGTCGGGGGCGGGGACTTCGGCCGGGGGGACGGCCGGGAAGGTGTGGTGCCGGGGGTCGGCCCGTCTGCGGGCGCGCCAGTGGTGCCAGTCGGCGTCCGTCCACCGCGTGGCGAACAGCGGGCCGGGGGCCGTGCGTTCGGCGGGGAGGAGGTCGCCGATGCGGAAGCTGAGGGACATCGCGCGGCGGCGGGTGGCCTGGTGGATGAAGCGGATGCCGTCCCCGTCGGCGACCGCGAGGGAGACCGACTCGTCCAGTTCGTCGGCGAGCGCGTCGGCGTGGGCGGAGAGCAGGGCGGGGAGGCGGAGGGCGGCGAGGTAGGCGTTGCCCAGTTCCGTGAGGCGGGGGGCGAGGGTCACGTCCCGGCCGTCGAGGCGGACGTACCCCATGCGGGCGAGGGTGGCCGTGACGCGGTCGACCGTGGAGCGGGCCAGGCCGGTGGCCTTCTCCAGGCCGCTGAGGCTGAGGGTGCCGGCGTCCGCGTCGGTCAGGTGGCGCAGGACCGCGATGCCGCGCAGCAGGGGCGTCACCGCCTCGGCGGGCGCTTGCGCGACCGGTGCGGTGCCGGACTCGTCGTCCGGGGTGTCATGGGCGGTGTGGGCGGGCATCGGCTCTCCGGTACGGCGGTCTCGGCAGGCCAACCGTAATGCCGTCGGGGAGGGGTGCGGCCCGTCACCTGCGGGTGACGCGCACCCGGTGGTCGCCGTCCGGTTCCGCGTCCGACACCGTGATCTCGATGCCCCGGCGCGGGTCCTTGAAGGTCTCGCCGGCGGTGAAGGCGGCGTCCGAGAGTTCCGCGTGGACGTTCGGGGCGCGGGTGCAGCCGCCGCTGTCCCGGCGGGAGTCGTAGACGGTCACCGGGCCCATGCCCGTGTCCACGTCGGCGTCGACCTTGTAGATGAGGACGCCCGGCCGGCACACCACCTCGTCGTTGCCCTCGCGGGTGCGCAGTTCGACCGCGTACCCGGACTCCGCGTCCAGCGGGAGAACCACCAGCTTGTCGCCGCCCTTGCGGGCCAGCGGGGTGAGGGTGTACTCCGTCGTGCCCGGCGCGGAGGCGCAGTGCACCTGGTCGCGGTCGAGCCAGCCCAGCTTCCACTTGTGCCAGCCGAGGAGGTCGTTGTCGGCGCCCCAGTCCTCGCTCATGATGTCCCAGTGGCCGACGGCCCCTCCGCCCTCCTGGGTGTAGAGGTCGGGGAGGCCGAAGACGTGGCCGTTCTCGTGGGGCAGGACCCGGTAGCCGGTCTCGTCGTAGGAGCCGGAGCCGTCGTCCTGGCGGGAGTAGACGAAGGAGGCGTTGGCGACGGGGACGCCGTCGGCGACCGGTGCCTCCGCGTTGCCGGCGAAGGTGACGGACAGGACCGTGTCCAGGGCGGAGGGGCCGGCGTTCGGGGTGACCAGCACGTTGACGAGGTCGTACGCGCGGAAGTCGACCTTCGCGTCGGCCTCGGCGACCAGATCCTCGACCAGTTTCCGGTAGCCGGGTTCGAAGGGGGCGCCGCGCTCTATGCCGTACTCGGCGAAGGACTTCGGCATGCGCAGCCAGTCCTTGATCGGCGTCTCGGGGCGGTAGTCGAGGCGGCCGTAGGAGCTGGTGCGGAACCATTCCTCGGTCTGCGGGAAGAACTCCGCGTACCGGTCGAGCGCCTTGCCCTCGCCGGGCGCGTCGGAGAAGTCGATCATCAGGGTGAGGGCGCGGACGGTGCCCGTGGAGCGGGCGTAGCCGGCGGCGGTGGGGACGCCCTCGGACATCTGGATCTCGGGGCCGCCGCTGATCATGCAGGGGGCGTGCGCGGCGGAGCGGGAGAGGACCGCCGGTCCGGGGCCCGCCGCCGTGGTGCCGGGGGCGAGGCCGCCGCTGCCGGCCGAGGTGCTGAGCGCGAAGGTCAGGGCGGTGACGGTCGCGAGCGCGGCGAGCCTGCGCGGGCGTATCCGGCGGCTCGGCTGCGGCTGCGGCTGCATGCGGACCTCCCGGACCACGGCAGCCGCCCGGCTTCGGCTGCACCCTTGCGCTCACCCTGTGCCGGGGGGTGGGCGGGCGCGCGCTGGAGGAGCCGATCGTGGGTTTCTCGCCGGTAGCCGCCGATCGGGGGAGGACGGGGAGCAGCCCCCGTCCGATGTGTGACCCAGGTCACGGAAGGTTTCTTCGAAGGCGGGAAATAACCGGGGATCGTTTCCCCGTTTAGCCATGTGTCCGAGCGAAACGGGGAGTCCCTCCCCGGATCGCCACCCGAATGTCCGAGGAGTACGCCGTGCAGACCGCAACCCCCGAGCGTCAGAAGGTGACCCGGCCGCGCGCCGACGCCCTGCGCAATCGGGAGCGGATCGTCACCGCCGCCCGGGAGATGTTCGTCGAGCACGGGCCCGACGTGCCGCTCGACGACGTCGCCCGCCGGGCCGGTGTCGGCAACGCCACGGTGTACCGCAACTTCCCCGACCGCGACGCCCTCGTCCGCGAGGTCGTCTGCTCGGTCATGGACCGTACGGCACGGGCGGCCGAGGTCGCGCTCGCCGAGTCCGGGGACGCGTTCGAGGCGCTGGAGCGCTTCGTGCACGTCGCCGCCGACGAGCGGATCAGCGCCCTGTGCCCCATGGTGTCCAGCACCTTCGACCAGCACCACCCCGACCTGGAAGCGGCGCGCGAACGGGTCGAGCGACTCGTCGCCGAGGTCATGGACCGGGCGAAGGCGGCCGGTCAGCTCCGTACCGACGTGGGCGTGGGCGACGTGATGATCGCCGCGGCCCAGCTCAGCCGGCCCCCGGCCGGCACGGGGTGCCTGAGTGCCGACCGTTTCGTCCACCGTCACCTTCAGCTGTTCCTGGACGGGCTGCGGGCTCCCGCCCGCTCCGGCCTGCCGGGCACGGCCATGACCATGGAGGACCTGCGCCGGCCCTGCGACCAGTAGTTCCGCGAAGACCTCACCGACACCCACGCCCGGCCGGAGGGCGACGACGCCCGTAGTCGTCGTCGCCCTGGACCCAGGCGTCCCAGTCGTCCCTTTACTCACCTTTTTCCGTCACGAAGTCCCGAAGTGGGTATCCCCATGTCTCAAACAGCCGTCAAGGCCTCCGGCGTCACCGACGCGCCGGACGCCGGCCGCTGGAAAGCGCTGGTCTTCATCGCGCTCGCCCAGCTGATGGTCGTCCTCGACGCCACCATCGTGAACATCGCCCTGCCCTCCGCCCAGCAGGACCTCGGCATCTCCGACGGCAACCGGCAGTGGGTCGTCACGGCCTACGCCCTCGCCTTCGGCGGTCTGCTGCTGTTCGGCGGCCGGATAGCCGACCTGTGGGGCCGCAAGCGCACCTTCGTCGTGGGCCTGGCCGGCTTCGCCGCCGCCTCCGCGCTCGGCGGCGCGGCCACCAACGAGGCGATGATGTTCGGCTCCCGCGCCCTCCAGGGTGTCTTCGGCGCCCTGCTCGCGCCCGCCGCGCTCTCCCTGCTCGCCGTGATGTTCACGGACGCCAAGGAGCGCGCCAAGGCGTTCGGCATCTACGGCGCGATCGCCGGTGGTGGCGGCGCCGTGGGTCTGATCCTGGGCGGTTTCCTCACCGAGTACCTGAACTGGCGCTGGACGTTCTTCGTCAACATCCCGTTCGCCGTGGTCGCGGCGGCCGGTGCGTACCTGGTCATCCGTGAGCCGAAGGGCGGCCGCAACCGCTCGCCGCTCGACGTCCCCGGCGTGATCCTGTCCACCCTGGGCCTGGTCGCGCTCGTCTACGGCTTCACCCGCGCCGAGTCCGAGGGCTGGAGCGACGCGGTGACGGTCGGCATGTTCGTCGGTTCCGCCGTGCTGCTGCTCGCCTTCGTGATCGTCGAGTCGAAGGTCAAGGCGCCGCTGCTGCCGCTGCGCGTGATCACCGAGCGCAATCGGGGCGGGATCTACCTCTCGCTGGGCCTGGCGATCATCGCGATGTTCGGCCTGTTCCTCTTCCTCACCTACTACCTGCAGATCGTGAAGGGCTACACGCCGGTCAAGACCGGCTTCGCCTTCCTGCCGATGATCGCGGGCATGATCACGGGTTCCACCCAGATCGGTACCCGTCTGATGACCCGGGTCGCGCCCCGGCTGCTGATGGGCCCGGGCTTCCTGGTCGCCGCCGTCGGCATGCTGCTGCTGACCCAGCTGGAGGTCGACACCTCCTACGCCGCGGTGCTGCTGCCCGGCATGCTGCTGCTCGGCCTCGGCATGGGCACGGCGTTCATGCCGGCGATGTCCATGGCCACCCAGGGCGTGGAGCCGCGGGACTCCGGTGTCGCCTCCGCGATGGTCAACACCTCGCAGCAGGTGGGCGGCGCCATCGGCACGGCCCTGCTGAACACGATCGCGGCCTCGGCCACCACGTCCTACATCGCCGACCACATCGGCGGCGCGGCCACCCGCTCCCAGCAGCAGCTGGTCCAGCTGGAGGGCCAGGTGCAGGGCTACACCAGCGCGATCTGGTTCGCCGTCGGCATCCTGGTCGTGGCGGCCGTCATCGCCCTGACCTTCGTCAACGCCGGTCGTCCGGGCGGCAGCGCCGTCACGGGGTCCGGTGCGGGCGAGACGGCCGAGGACGAGCTGCCGGTGCCGGTCGTCGCCCACTGACGACCGCCACGGCGGCCGTACCCGGATATCCCGTCGGGTCACCCGTTCCACACCGTGCGCGGGGGAGGGGACGCCCCGTGCGCACGGTCTCCCCGGACCTGCCCCGGCCGCGCGCTCAGCGCAGCCAGGGCAGGTCCGCACCCGCTTCGCTGGGCTGAAGTCCCTCGGCGACGATCCGCATGATCTCGCCGAGGGACTTCTGCTGTTCCGGCGTGAGACGGTCGAACACGGCCTGGCGTACGGCGTCCACGTGGCCCGGCGCGGTCCGGCGCAGCACCTCGTACCCCTCGTCCGTGAGGATGGCGAACTGGCCGCGCTTGTCGGAGGGGCAGTCCTCGCGGCGCACCCAGCCGTTCTTCTCCAGTCGGGCGATCGCGTGCGAGAGGCGGGAGCGGGTGATCTTGGCGTACCGGGCCAGCTCCGTCATCCGCAGTCGCCGGCGCGGCGACTCGGCGAGCTTGACCAGCAGGCCGTAGTAGACGTGCGGCATCCCCGCGTCGCGCTGGAGCTGGCGGTCGAGGTGGTCCTCCAGGAGGGTGGCCGCCTCGATGTAGGAGCGCCAGACGCGCTGCTCCTCGGCGGTGAGCCAGCGGGGCTCGTCGGCGGAGGGCGGGATGGGTGCCGTGTTCATGTATCCCATCGTACGAGTCCTTGAATCTTAAACAAGAAAGGCTTACATTCGGCGGTAGACAGCTTGAGAGTTCAAGTAACTGGAGCCGCACCGTGTCCGCCACCGCCCAGGAGCGCATGCCCGCCCTGTACCTCAGCCACGGAGCCCCGCCGCTGGCCGACGACCCGGTCTGGCCCGGCGAGCTGGCCGCCTGGGCCGCCGACCTGCCCCGACCCCGGGCGATCCTCGTCGTCTCCGCGCACTGGGAGGAGGCCCCGCTCGCCCTCGGCGCCACCCGAACCGTCCCCCTGGTCTACGACTTCTGGGGCTTCCCCGAGCACTACTACCGCGTGCGCTACGAGGCCCCCGGCGCGCCCGCGCTCGCCGAGTCCGTACGCAAGCTGCTGCGCGCCCCCGGCACACCGGTGCAGGACGTGCCCGATCGCGGCCTCGACCACGGGGCCTACGTGCCGCTGGTCGAGATGTACCCCGGCGCCGACATCCCGGTCCTCCAGGTCTCCATGCCGACCCTCGACCCGGCGCGGCTCATGGAGATCGGCCGCAGGCTCGCGCCGCTGCGCGACGAGGGCGTGCTGATCATCGGCTCCGGCTTCTTCACCCACAATCTGGCCGCCCTGCGCCAGGCCGGCGTCCCCTCCTGGTCCGCGGAGTTCGACGACTGGGGCCGGCGCGCGCTGGAGACCGGCGACGTGGACGCGCTGCTCGACTTCACCCGCAAGTCCCCGGCGGGCCTGCTCGCCCACCCGCGCACCGAGCACTTCGCCCCGCTGTTCGTCACGATGGGCGCGGCGGACGCGGCCGGTGAGCTGGATCTGCGGCGGTCCGTGATCGACGGGTTCTGGATGGGGCTGGCCAAGCGGTCGGTGCAGTTCGGCTGAGCGCACCCGCCGTGCCGGGGGGGGCTAGAGCGGCTTCTCGTACCAGGCCACGTCCCAGTACCGGCCGAACTTGCGGCCCACCTCGTGGTACGTGCCGACGTGCCGGAAACCGAAGCGCTCGTGCAGCCGGACCGACGGCTCGTTCGGCTGGGCGATGCCCGCGTAGGCGCGGTGCAGGTCCTCGCCGGCCAGGGCCTCGAAGAGCGCCGTGTAGAGCAGGGTGCCGACGCCCCGGCCGCCGGCACCCGGGGCGACGTAGACGGTGGTCTCCACGGAGGTGCCGTAGGCGGGCTTCGCGCGATAGGGGCCGGAGGTGGCGTACCCCAGGATTTCCTGTGACCCGGCGTCCGTGGCAACCCTGAGCCGGTGGGGGCCGTCTTCAGGGTGGGAGAGCAGCCAAGGGCGGCGTTCTTCCGGGGTGAAGGGCTCGGTGTCGAACGTGATGGGCGTCTCACGCACGTAGTGGTTGTAGAGGTCGGTGAGGGCTTCGAGGTCTCCCTCGACCCCCGGCCTGACCTGGACCTCTGTACGCCCCGACAGCATCACGCCTCCTCGTGTGGCGGCACAGGGTACTGCATGATCAGAAAAATCGGGGGGCGGGTTGGGAATTCTGTCCGGATTCCAGTCGTTGTTTCCATCGGATGCAGGGCACCCGAGGAGAGTCCCGGAAGGGACCGGAGATGACAACCACACGGTGTCCGACGTCCGAAGGACCACCCGCTGAACCACCATCGCAAGGGAGCACGCATGGCAACCCGTGCCGTCGCCCGTCGTAAGTCCGCCACCGGCGAGACGGCCGACGCGGCAACCAGCGTCCGCGCCAACGGCGGCGAGCTCGCCGACCGCGATCTGGTCGGCATGTACCTCGACGAGATCGCACGGACACCGCTGCTCGACGCCGCCAAGGAGGTCGAGCTGTCCCAGACCATCGAGGCGGGTGTGTTCGCGCGGCAGGTCCTCGAAGGCTACGAGGAGACCGGGGCGGACGCCACCCGGGAGGAGCTCCAGGCCCTGATCGACGAGGGCGAGCGCGCGAAGGACGTCTTCATCCGCTCGAACCTCCGCCTGGTCGTCGCCGTGGCCCGCCGCTACCCCCGCAGCGGCCTGCCGCTCCTCGACCTGATCCAGGAGGGCAACGCCGGCCTGGTCCGCGCGGTCGAGAAGTTCGACTACCGCAAGGGCTTCAAGTTCTCGACGTACGCCACCTGGTGGATCCGTCAGGCCATCACCCGCTCCATCGCGGACCAGTCGCGCACCATCCGGCTCCCCGTCCACCTCGTGGAGGAGCTGGGCCGCATCCGGCGCGTGCAGCGCGAGTTCAACCGGGAGCACGGGCGCGAGCCGGAGCCCGCGGAGATCGCCGCCGAGCTGGGCTCGACGCCGGAGCGCGTCACCGACGTGCTCGACTGGGCCCGCGACCCCGTCTCGCTGAACATGTCGGTGGACGACGAGGGCGAGACCCAGTTCGGCGACCTGCTGGAGGACACCTCCGCCGTGTCGCCCGAGCAGTCCGTGATGACGCTGCTGCGCAGCGAGGAGCTGGACGACCTCATCGGCCGCCTCGACCCGCGCACGGCCTCCATCATCAAGATGCGGTACGGCATCGAGGACGGCCGGGAGCGTACGCTGACCGAGGTCGGCAAGGAGCACGGGCTGACCCGTGAGCGCATCCGGCAGATCGAGAAGCACGCGCTGCTCGAGCTGAAGAAGCTGGCCCGCGACACCGGCTTCGAGGCGGCGGCGTAGGCGGCGCGGCGGGCCGGTCACCGGCCCGCCGTGATCAGGGGGCGTAACGTGACGCGTGGGGCGTACGCCGGTGGCCGAACCCCGCGCAAACATGGCTGTACAACGCTGCTTCAACGGGCGGGGGCCCGGGAACAAGACTTCCGGGCCCAGTGGTTCGGCCCCGGGGCACCCGCTCCGGACCGGGCCTCGCGCCCCTTCAGGACCACGTCCCGACGCACTCCCCCCGGCGCCGGGACTCTCCCGAGCCGGGCTCGGCGCCTCTCCCCCCGGGGCGCCGCAGCCCGGCTCCTCCCGTCTTCCGGGCTCCTCCGGCCGCCCCGGGCGACCGGAAAGGACGGGGCACCCCGGACCTGAACCCCGGGGTGACCCGCCGAATGGCAGATTCTGTCACAGCGGCATAGCCTGCCGAAGTGAGCAGCACCACCGAGCCGTCATTTCCGGCCCCCCGTCCCACCCACGGCCCCGGAGGGCCGTCCCTCACCGAGCGGCGCAAGGCCGAGACCCGGATGGAGATCGCCCGCGCCGCGGCCCGCCTCTTCGTCGGCCAGGGGCTGCGCGCCACCCGGGCGGAGGACATCGCCCGCGCCGCCGGGATCGCGCCACGCACCTTCTACCGGTACTTCGCGACCAAGGAGGAGGCCGTCGCCCCGCTCTACGCCGTCGGCGCCGAGCGGTGGGCGGAGGCGGTACGGGACGCCCCGGCCGCGCTGTCCCCGTGCGAGGCCCTGGAACACGCCGTGCGGTACACGCTGACGCCGGGCGGAGGCGTCTCGGCGCCTTCCTGGGAGTCGGCCCGCACGCTCATCCGCCTGGCGGAGACCAACCCGGCGCTGCGGAAGGTGTGGGCGGAGGTCTGCCACACGGCGGAACGAGGGCTCGCGGAGGTGCTGGCGGCGCGGCTGTCGGCAGGGGACGACAACGTTGCCGCGCGGCTCGCGGCCTCACCCGGTCTGCGCTTCGGCGCCGCGGTGGCGGGGGCGGCCGTTCGGGTGGCGGTGGAGTACTGGGCCGAGGACGCGACGGGGACGCGGAGCCCCGTCGAGCTGGCGCTGCGGAACCTGGAGGGGCTGCGGGGGTTCGCCTGGGAGGGGGGCGGGGGCGGGGGCTGACGGCCGGGTGCGCGGCCGGCGGGGGCCAGGTGGGTGCGGCGGGTGCGTTCCCCTGCCGTAGGGGCCGTCAGTCGTCGCCCGTCGCGCGTATCAGCCGTTCCCCCAAGCCCCGTACGGACTCCACCAGTTGCGCCGGCTGACGGACCCGGAAGTCCACGCCCGTCATCGCGAGCCGTACCGCGGTCCACTCCACCGCGTCGGAGACGGTCGCCCGCAGGACGCAGGACGAGCCGTCGTCCGCCGGCTCCAGCGGCCCGAGCCACTGCGGCAACCGCGCGGCGACCGTCTCGGGCGGCGCGTGGAAGACGACCTCGATGTCGTACGCGTCGCCGTGCCGTTGCATGGAACGCCGCAGGTACTCCGCCGCGCTCCCGGTCGGCAGCTCCCGCGGAGCGAACCGCGCGCCGGTCGCGAACGGCTCGCTCACCCGGTCCACCCGGAAGGTCCGCCAGTCCTCCCGGTCGAGGTCGTAGGCGACCAGGTACCAGCGGCGTCCCGTCGAGACCAGCCGGTACGGCTCGGTCAGGCGCCGCGACTCGGTGCCGTCGCCCGCGCGGTAGGCGAACCGCAGCCGCTCCCGGCCGGCCACGGTGGAGGCCATGACGGTCAGCGTCTCGGGCGCGATGCTCGGCCCGTCCCCGCTGGTCAGCGGTGTCGTCGCGGCCTGGAGGGTGGCCACCCGGTGGCGCAGCCGCGACGGCAGCACCTGCTCCAGCTTGGCCAGCGCCCGCACCGACGCCTCGTCCACGCCCTCGACCGCGTGCCCGGCTCCGGCCCGCAGACCGACCGCGATCGCGACCGCCTCCTCGTCGTCGAGGACCAGCGGCGGCAACGCCTTGCCGGCCACCAGCCGGTAGCCGCCGTCGGCGCCCATCGACGCCTGCACCGGATAGCCCAGCTCACGCAGCCGGTCGATGTCCCGCCGGACCGTGCGGCGGGAGACCCCGAGCCGCTCGGCCAGCTCACCGCCGGGCCACTCGCGGGGCGTCTGGAGGAGGGAGAGGAGGGTCAGGAGCCGGGCCGGAGTGTCCGTCGTCATGGTCCCCAGGATGGCGCAGCACTAGGACGGGATCTGTCCTAGTGGGGTCGTAGCTTCACTGCCATGACCTCAACGCACACCCCGGACGTGTCACCGGCGGCGCCCGCCGCGGGCGACCGCCGCCGCTGGTACGCCCTCGCGATCGTGATGACCGCCGCCTTCATGGACCTGGTCGACGTCACCATCGTCAACATCGCCATCCCGTCGATCCGGCAGGACGAAGGCGCCTCCTTCAGCCAGATCCAGTGGATCACCGCCGGTTACGCCCTCGCCTTCGCGGCCGGTCTGATCACCGGCGGACGGCTCGGCGACATCCACGGGCGCAAGCGGGTGTTCCTCGTCGGCGTCGGCGGCTTCACCGTGGCGTCCGCGCTGTGCGGGCTCGCGGTCAACCCCGAGATGCTGGTCGCCTCCCGCATCCTCCAAGGCGCCATGGCCGCGCTGATGGTGCCGCAGGTGCTGTCGATCGTGCACGCCACCTTCCCGGCGCACGAACGCGGCAAGGTGTTCGGGCTGTTCGGCGCGATCGTCGGACTGGGTGCGGTCTCCGGGCCGCTGCTGGGCGCCCTGCTCACCGAGTGGAACCTCTTCGGGCTCGCCTGGCGGCCCATCTTCCTCATCAACCTGCCGGTCGGTGTCGCCGCCCTCGTCCTCGGCGGCCGGTACATCACCGAGTCCCGGGCGCCACGCGCCCTGCGGCTGGACCTCGTCGGGGTCGCCCTGGTCACCCTCGGCCTGCTGATGCTGGTCTACCCGCTCACCCGGGGCCGCGAGCTGGGCTGGCCGCTGTGGGGGCACCTGTCGATGGCGGGCGCGTTCGTCGTGCTCGCGGTGCTGGTGGCGTACGAGAGGCGCAAGAAGCTGCGGGACGGTTCGCCGCTGGTCGAACTGGAGCTGTTCCGGGTCAAGAGCTTCGCCGCCGGCATCGCCGTGCAGACCGTCTTCGGGATCGCGCTCGGCATCTTCTTCCTGGTGTGGACCCTGTACATGCAGGACGGGCTCGGCTGGAGTCCGCTGCGGGCCGGACTGACCGGCGTTCCCTTCTCGGTCGCCGTCTCGGTGGCGGCCGGCGTGTCGGTGCAGAAGCTGGTGCCGCGCTTCGGCCGCAAGGTGCTCCAGGCGGGCGCCCTGGTGATGGCCGCGGGCGTACTGCTGTACCTCTGGGAGGCCGGGCACTATGGACTGGACATCACCTCCTGGCAGATGGCGCTGCCGCTCGTCGTCATGGGCGTCGGCATGGGGCTGATCGTCGCGCCGCTGACCGACGCGGTGCTCTCCCAGGTGCCGCGCGAGCACGCCGGGTCGGCGTCCGGGCTCATCAACACCGTGCAGCAGATGGGCAACGCGCTCGGGCTCGGGCTGGTCTCGGTGGTCTTCTTCGGCACGATGAGCGACCACCCGGCGCCGTCCGGCGTCGGCCCGGCCTACGCGGACGCCTTCCAGAACGCACTGGGCTGGGTGGCGGCGGTCATGGCCGTCATCTTCCTGCTGATGTTCGCGCTGCCGAAGCGGCCGGCGCAGCACGTGGAGGGTGCCGCGGGGGAGGAGCCGGCGCAGCGCCCGACGGAGGCCGCGTTGGTCTGAGGCCGCCGCGCGGCGGAAGCGGAGGAAGCGGCGGAAGCGGAGGGCGGGTCCGGTGCCAGGCACCGGACCCGCCCTCCGTCTGTTCCGGCCGGTGACGGACGAGCCGGTGCCCGAGGGGCTGGTGATCGATGAGCCGGTGCGCGAGGAGCCGATGCCCGAGGGGCCGGTGATCGATGAGTCGGTGTCCGATGAGCGGTGGCCGATGAGGATGCCCGTTCACGCCCATCTGTGCCCGGATGAGTTTGGATGGGTCCGATTACTTGTTTACTTTCCGGAAAACCGCGCGTAGCCTCCGAGAGAAACCACAGGTTCGGGCATAGGTCGGCGTGGGCCGGCGCAGGTCGGAGGCGAGCGGGCATGTACGCACCGGAGCGTCAGCAGGAGATCCTCCGGCTCGCGCGGGACGGCGGCCGGGTCGACGTGGTGTCGCTGGCCGAGGAGTTCCAGGTGACGGCGGAGACCATCCGCCGCGACCTGAAGGCCCTCGACCGGGCCGGGCTGCTCCGCCGGGTGCACGGCGGAGCGATTCCGGCCGGGCGGCTCGACTTCGAGCCGGACCTCGCCGAGCGCGAGTCCACGGCGGCCGACGAGAAGGACCGGATCGCCAAGGCGGCCCTCGCCGAGCTGCCCGCCGACGGCACGCTGATCCTCGACGCCGGTTCCACGGTGGCCCTGCTGGCCGCCGCGATCCCGCGGGAGACCTCGCTCACCGTCGTCACCCACAGCCTGCCCATCGCCGCCCGCCTCGCCGACCACCCCGGCATCCAGCTCCATCTGGTCGGCGGGCGCGTGCGGCACCGTACGCGCGCCGCCGTGGACGCCTGGGCGCTGCGCGCGTACGGCGAGATCCGCGCCGACGTGGTGCTGGTCGCGGCCAACGGCTTCTCCGCCGAACACGGTCTGACCACGCCCGACCTCGCCGAGGCCGCGGTCAAGCGGGCCGCCGTCGCCGCCGCCCGCCGCGTGGTGCTGCTCGCCGACTCCTCCAAGTACGGCCAGGAGCACTTCGCCCGCTTCGGCTCCCTGAGCGATGTGGACCTGCTGATCACCGACAGCGGGCTGAGCCCCGAAGACGCCACCGCCGTCGAGCGCGACGGCACGGAAGTAGTACGCGCATGATCCTCACCGTCACCCCCAACCCGTCCCTGGACCGCACCTACGAGGTGCCCTCCCTCGACCGCGGCGAGGTCGTCCGTGCCACGGGCGAACGCGTGGACCCGGGAGGCAAGGGCGTGAACGTCTCCCGCGCGGTGACGGCGGCCGGCCGGCGCACCGTGGCGGTGCTGCCGCTCGGCGGCCCGTCCGGCGCGCTCGTCTCCGAACTGCTCGACGCCCAGGGCATCGAGGTCGCGCCGGTGCCGATCGCCGGGGTCACCCGGGCCAACATCGCGCTCGCCGAGACGGACGGCGTCCTGACGAAGATCAACGCGCCCGGCCCCGAACTGACGGCGGCGGAACGCGAGTCGCTGCTGGAGACGGTGCGCGGGCAGTCGCGGGGCGCGGACTGGATCGCCTGCTGCGGCAGCCTGCCCCGAGGGCTCGCGCCCTCCTGGTACGCCGAACTGGTCGCCCGTGCGCACGCCGCCGGTGTCCGCATCGCGCTCGACACCTCGGGTCCCGCCCTGCTGCGGGCCCTGCGCGAGCGGCCCGACGTGGTGAAGCCGAACGCCGAGGAGCTGGCCGAGGCCGTGGGGCGTCCCCTGGCGACGGTCGGCGACGCCGTGAAGGCCGCCGAGGAACTGCGGGAGCTGGGCGCGCGGTCCGTGCTCGCCAGCCTCGGCGCCGACGGGCAACTGCTCGTGGACGACGCGGGCAGCTGGTTCGGCACCGCTCGCGTGGACGCCGTACGCAGCAACGTCGGTGCCGGTGACGCCTCCCTCGCCGGGTTCCTCGTCGCCGGGGGCACGGGACCGGAGGCCCTGGCCGCCGCGGTCGCGCACGGCGCCGCCGCCGTCCGGCTGCCCGGCAGCGTGATGCCGACGCCGGCCGACCTGGACCCGGGCGCGGTGACGGTCACGGCCCAGGTGCCGAC
This sequence comes from Streptomyces sp. SudanB5_2050, assembly GCF_964272335.1. Lineage (NCBI taxonomy): Bacteria > Bacillati > Actinomycetota > Actinomycetes > Kitasatosporales > Streptomycetaceae > Streptomyces > Streptomyces sp. SudanB5_2050. Next base: position 3,425,934 of record NZ_OZ186760.1, on the reverse strand, counting down.
GGACCGCGCACTGAAGGAGCCGGCGACATGACCCCCGCACACGCGGGCGCCGGACCGCCCGCCCGGCCCGCCCCCGATCACCGGCGCGGCGCCCCGCGCACCCGACGCCGCCTCCCCGTTCCCCACCGCGGTGCCCTCGACCCCCACGGCAATGCCCCCGTCCCCGTCCCCGCCCACCACGTCCCGTTCCGGGCGATACGCGAGCTAAGGAGCCCGCGATGAGCGAGATGATCACCGCGGACCTGGTCGACCTCGACCTGTCCGCCGACAGCAAGGAAGCGGCGGCGCGTGCCCTCGCCGAGCGGATGGTGGCCCTGGGCCGGGTGACCGACCTCGACGGCTTCCTCGCCGACGTGGCCGCCCGCGAGGCGCAGATGCCGACCGGCCTCGACGGCGGCATCGGCATCCCGCACTGCCGCAGCGAGCACGTCACCGAGCCGACGCTCGCCTTCGGGCGCAGCGCCGCCGGCATCGACTTCGGGGCGGCGGACGGCCCGGCCGACCTGGTCTTCCTGATCGCCGCTCCGGCGGGCGCCGACGACGCCCACCTGACGATCCTGTCCTCCCTGGCCCGGCAGTTGATGAACGCCGAGTTCACCGACGCGCTGCGGTCGGCGGCCGACGCGAACGCCGCCGCGGCGCTGATCCGCGGGGAGGAGCCGGACGGTACCGGAGGCGTTCCCGAACGCAACGAGGACTCCGTGGACTCCGTGGACTCCGTGGCGGTCCCGGCGGCGGCCTCCGCCGGGGCCGCCACGGGCAGCCCCGACGTCGGGCCCGAGGAAGGGCCCGAGGAAGGGTCCCGGAACGGAACCGACGACGGACCCCGGAACGGAACCGACGACGGACCCGCCGAGCGCGGGCGTCCCTTCCGGGTCGTCGCCGTCACCTCCTGCCCCACCGGCATCGCCCACACCTACATGGCGGCCGAGTCGCTGGAGAAGGCGGGCCGCGAGGCGGGCGTCGAGGTCGTCGTCGAGACGCAGGGCTCGGCCGGGTTCACCCGGCTCGACCCGGCGGTGATCGAGGCGGCGGACGGCGTGATCTTCGCCCATGACGTGCCTGTGCGCGACAAGGACCGCTTCGCCGGGAAGCCCACCGTCGACACCGGCGTCAAGGCGGCCATCAACCGGCCCGGCGAGCTGATCGACGAGGTCCGCGGCAAGGCGGCCCGCGGCGAGGTCACGGCGGTCGGTGCCGCCGGTACCGACGGAGCCTCCGGCACGACCCCCGTCGAGCGCGGCGGGAAGCCCGGTGAGGGGTACGGGACGAAGCTGCGCGTCTGGCTGATGTCCGGCGTCAGCTACATGGTGCCGTTCGTCGCCGCGGGCGGTCTGCTCATCGCACTGGGCTTCGCGATCGGCGGCTACGAGATCAACAAGGCGCCCTCGGTGATGGACCACTTCGTGTGGTCGCAGGCGGACAGCTGGGCGGCGATGCTGTTCCAGGTCGGCGGCGTGGCCTTCGCCTTCCTCGTCCCCGTGCTGGCCGGTTACATCGCCTACGGCATGGCGGACCGCCCGGGTCTCGTCCCCGGCTTCGTCGGCGGATCGATCGCGCTGACCGTCAACGCCGGTTTCCTCGGCGGTCTGGCGGCCGGCCTGATCTCCGGAGCCGTGGTGATGGCGATCCAACGGGTCCGCATACCGGCCGCGTTGCGCGGCATCATGCCGGTGGTGGTGATCCCGCTGATCTCCTCCGCGGTCGTCGGGTTCCTGATGTTCGTGGTGATCGGCAAGCCCATCGCGTCCGCGCAGAAGGCGATGACCGACTGGCTCAGCGGTCTGTCCGGCGCCAACGCGGTCCTGCTCGGCGCCCTGCTCGGCCTGATGATGTGCTTCGACCTGGGCGGCCCGGTCAACAAGGTCGCCTACGCCTTCGCGACGGCCGGCATCGCGGTCGCCGACCCGAGCGACTCGGCGATGAAGATCATGGCGGCCGTCATGGCGGCCGGCATGGTCCCGCCGCTGGCCATGGCCCTGGCGACGACCGTGCGCGGCAAGCTCTTCAACGCGGCCGAGCGCGAGAACGGCAAGGCCGCCTGGGTGCTGGGCGCCTCCTTCATCTCCGAGGGCGCGATCCCCTTCGCGGCGGCCGACCCGCTGCGGGTCATCCCGTCCTCGATGGTGGGCGGCGCGCTCACCGGCGCCCTGTCGATGGCCTTCGGCGCCACCCTGCGCGCCCCGCACGGAGGCATCTTCGTGGTCCCGCTGATCGGCAACCCGCTGCTCTACCTGGTCGCCATCGCGGCCGGCGTCTGTGTCACGACGGCCCTGGTGATCGTCCTCAAGGGGCTGCGCAAGCCGGCGCCGGGAGCGGTGTCCCAGGGGCCCGGCGGCACGGACCCGTCGGCGCCTTCGCCGGAAGCGAAGCAGCCGGTGGCCGCGTGAACGGCGGCACGCCACGGTGATCTGTGGGCCGGGTTCCGTACGGGACCCGGCCCGCGCGCTCTCCCCGGCCCGGTCAGAAGCCCGGCGCCGCGCTCAGGAGACCTGCGCCGCCCTGCGCTCCATCGCGCGGCGGGCGGTGTCCTCGCTGGCGTACACCTCGCACATGTGCCGCCCGTCGGGCGTGGCCGTGTGCTCCACCTCCCAGAGGGAGACCTCCGCGCCGTCGCCCAGCAGGAACGCGTGCTCGTAGAGGGAGAAGCCGATCCGGGCGCGGGCCGCGCGGCCGGGGCCGCCGAACGCCTGGGTGATCTGGTGCGCGGACGCCGTGGTCAGCCGGGCGGCCAGCTCCCCGTCGGGCCGGTCCGGGTTCTCCGCGCGGCGCAGCAGCCGGCGGGCGTGGTCGGCCGAGGCGTCGGGCACGTAGGTGTGCCGGGGGGTGGGGACGGGGGACAGCTGCACCTGCACCGGCAGCTCGAAATCCGGGGTGTCCGGCGGCAGGGCCAGCCGGGCGGTGGCGGCGCGCAGCTCCTCCTCGTCGACGTACACCTCGTGCCGCGGTTCGCCGCCCGGGGTGGTGTTGTGGACTAGCTCCCACAGGGTCAGGGCGCTGCCGTCGGCCAGCAGCCAGGTGTGCCGATAGGTCTCACGGTGCAGTCCGGCGCTGTGGTGCGCGGAGTGCAGTGAACCGTCGTGCGCCAGCGCGCAGTCCAGCTGCCGTATCGTCTCGTCGGGCAGCTCGAACGAGTTCAGGGCGCGGCCCAGCAGTCGCATGAGGTGCTCCTCCGGAGACTCGGGCGACTCGGGTGGTTCGTACGCTGCCGTCTCGTACGGAACGCTCAAGGTTTCTCCCGGCGTTGCTGCATGTCACCTTGTGGGTGCATACCGTAGCCCCTCGGTCGGACATCATGTCCGGGAACCGAGAAAACGTACGCACGAAAAACGCGCGGGCCGCGCGAGAAGTTCCCGCGCGACCCGTTGGAGCGTCAAATTCCGCTGGTCACGGCCGTGTTGGACCGGTCAGGCGGCGCTGCCCGCGACCCACTCGTTCCACGCCATGTTCCAGCCGTTGAGGCCGTTGTCCGGTGCGATGGTGCCGTCGGGGGAGTTCTTGACGATCACGACGTCCCCGATGAGCGAGTTGTCGTAGAACCACTTGCCGTCGGTGTCGGCCTGCCCGCCCTGGGCGTCCCGCAGTCCGACGCAGCCGTGGCTGGTGCCCTGGACGCCGAAGGGCGGGTTGCCCCGGTTGTACCAGTAGTTGCCGTGGATGAAGGTGCCGGAACGGCTCAGCCGCATCGCGTGCGGCACGTCCGGGATGTCGTACTCGCCGCCGAACCCGACCGTGGAGCCGTCCATGTGCGTCTGCTCGGACCTCTCCGAGATCACCATCTGCCCGTTGTACGTCGGGTTCTCGGCGCTGCCGGCCGAGATGGGGACCGACTTCAGCGTCTTGCCGTCGCGCACGACGGTCATGGTCTGGGTGTCGGCGTCGACCGTGGAGACCTGGGCGCGGCCCACGGTGAAGGTGACGGTCTTCTTCTGCACGCCGTGGACGCCGTTCGCGCCCTCCACGCCGTCCAGGTCGATCTTCATGGTGACCTTGGAGCCGGCCTTCCAGTACTCCTCGGGCCGGAAGTCGAGCCGTTGGTCGCCGAACCAGTGCCCGACCACCTCCTGCCCGCTGCTGGAGGTGACCGAGATGTGCGACTGCACGGTCTTCTTGTCGCTGATCGCCTTGTCGAAGGTGAACGACACCGGCATCCCCACGCCCACCGTGGTGCCGCCGTCCGGGGTGTACGTACCGATGAAGCTGTCGGCCGCGGAGACCGTGGTGAAGACCGAGTCGGCGGCGGACGTACGGCCGTCGGCGTCCTTCGCGGTCGCGTGGACCCGGTACTTGGTGCCCCGCTCCAACTGCTCCTTCGGCTTCCAGCTGCCGCCGTCGGCGGAGACGGCGCCGGGCACGGTCGCACCCGTCTCCGCGACGGTCATCCGCACCTCGGTCAGCCGTCCGTCGCTGACCTTCACGCCGGTCGTGTTGATCGACGCTCCGGTCGACCCGTCCTTCGCGGAGATGACGACCTTCGCGGTCGAGGTCCCGGCGGAGTCCGCGCCGCCGCCCTTGCCGTCCTTCTCGTCGTCGGCGCTGGCGCTTCCGCCGCAGGCGGTGAGGGTGAGGGCGCCGACCACCAGGGCGGCACAGGCCCCCAGTACGCGCCGCGATGCTATGACCGGCCTTGTCACGGGCTGCTCCAGGATGAGGTGTTGTGCGGTGTTGTCGTCAACCCTGTAGAGGCGGGCGGGGGTCGGGCGGGTTCCCGCCCGCCGCCCCCGACGCCCACGCGTGACAGAACCGGGACAATCACCCGCTCGGCCGCTCAACCCGCCCGGACTCCCGCCCGCGCGGCCGGCTCAACCCGCCCCGGACTCCCGCCCGTACAGCTCCTCGTACGACGGCCACGCGCCGCCCGGTCCGTCCACCGGCCCGGCGGCCCGTACGGCGCGCACGATCGCCCGTGTCACCACGTCCGCGCCCGCCGCCAGCACCTCGTTGAGCGCGAGCGGCTGCTCCGCGTCGAGCGGGCGCTCCCCGGTCGCCAGGGCGAACACCGTGTCCCCGTCGCTGAGCAGGTGCACCGGCCGCACGGCACGCGCGATGCCGTCGTGCGCCGTGCCGGCCAGCTTCTGCGCCTGCGCCTTGGACAGGTCCGCGTCGGTGGCGACCACGGCGAGCGTGGTGTTCAGCGGGGGCGGCGCGTTTCGCGCCGCGACCTGGGCGAGACGCCGCCCCGCGGCCTCGTGCACCTCCGGCGCCGGGTAGCGCACCCGTCCGCCCGCGAACAGCTCCCCGTACAGCACCCCCGTCTCCGGGTCGGTCACCGAACCCGCCGCGTTGGCCACCACCAGCGCCGCCACCGTGATCCCCGAGTCCAGCACGGTGCTCGCGGTACCGACCCCGCCCTTGAGCGTGCCGACCACCGCTCCGGTGCCGGCCCCGACGCACCCCTCGGCCACCTCCGCACCCGGCGTGCTCGCGTGGGCCGCCTCCACCGCCGCCCGGCCGGTGGCCGCGTCCGGCCTGGCCCGGAAGTCGCCACCGCGCCCGAGGTCGAAGACGCAGGCGGCGGGCACCACCGGCACCACGTGGGCGGGGTCCGGCCCGACCCGCACTCCGCGGCCCCGCTCCTCCAGCCAGGCCATCACCCCGGACGCCGCGTCGAGCCCGTACGCGCTCCCGCCGGTCAGTACCAAAGCCTGGACCCGCTGCACCAGATTGCGCGGGTCGAGCGCGTCGGTCTCCTTCGTGCCCGGGCCCCCTCCGCGTACGTCCACCGCGGCGACCGCCCCGGCCTCCGGGGCGAGGACCACCGTGGTGCCCGTGAGCCACCCGTCGCCCCTGCGCGTGGCATGCCCGACCAGGACACCGGGGACATCCGTCAATGCGTCGACTGTCATGCCGTCAGTGTGGGCCCCGCACCGCGCCCCGGCGGGCACCTGGTGGTCCCGGCCGAGGGGCCGGCGTCGTCAGGAGGCGGGTGTCGTCCGGGCGCGGCCCGGCGCGGTCCGCCGCGCGGTCAGGATCACCCCGGTCGCCACGGCCGCTGCGAGGACGAGTCCCGCCGCGAGCACCGCGAGGTCGCCGACGAAGGTGCAGCAGAGCACCAGCAGCGCGGCCGTCGGCAGCACCAGCTGTTCGGCGACGCCGACCTTGAAGTGCCGGGCGTGCAGCGCCCACACGGTGAGGAGGAAGAGCGCCGTCGGCAGGGTCACCGAGGCGGACGCCGCGAGCGTCGAGATGTGCGCCTCGCCCACGGCCTGCTCCACCGCCACCTCCAGCCCCGCCCCGATCGCCGCCGCCGACGCGAACACCAGATAGTGGCCGTAGCCCCACAGGAACGCCTGCCTGCTGGAACGCAGGTGGCCGTGGACCGGCACCACGAAGTACACCCACCAGGCGGCGAAGACGATCAGCAGCCCGCCCGCCGCGATCGGCAGCAGCTCGCCCAGCGCGTCGTTCTCGTCGATGCCCGACTTCACCGCGACCGTGGCCGCGGCGATGGTCTCGCCGAGCACGATGATCGTGAGCAGCCCGTACCGCTCGGCGATGTGGTGGGGGTGCCAGGAGGACCGGTGCCGCCGCTCGGCGAGCATCGGCACGCTCAGCTCCAGCACCACCATCACCAGGAACAGCCAGCCCCGGCTGCCCTCCGGCAGCAGCAACAGCCCCAGCCAGCCCACCTGGCAGACCAGCACACCGCCCGCGTACTTCAAGGCCATCGCCCGCTCCGGGGGCGGGGCGCAGCGGGCGGCTCTGAGCCACTGCGCCGACAGGGCCACCCGCATGATCACGTAGCCGATGACGACGGCCGTCCAGTCGTGCTCCTCGAAGGCCCGGGAGACCCCGGCCGCCAGGACCAGCACGCCCGCGATCTGCACGAGGGTCACCAGCCGGTAGGGCACGTCGTCGTTGTCGTAGGCGGAGGCGAACCAGGTGAAGTTCATCCAGGCCCACCAGATGGCGAAGAAGACCATCGCGTAGTCGAGGACGCCCTCGCCGGCATGGCTCTCGGCGACGGAGTGCACCAACTGGACGCCCGCCTGGGCGATGGCGACGACGAAGCACAGGTCGAAGAAGAGCTCCAGCGGAGTGGCGGCCCGGTGCGCCTCGTGCCGGGGCCGGGCCGTCAGAACGCGCAGCGGCCGCTGGGCGGCGGACGGCCCGGCAGACGGATCGGAAGGCGGTCCGGAGGACGGATCGGAGGGCGGTTCCGCGGAGGGAGTACGGGACATCATGGCCTCCAGCACACCAGAGGCGACGCGGATCTGCTTGCCTACGGACCCGCCCGGCGGGGCGAGCGGGCCGGCGGAGCACCGTCCCCACCCGCCCCCGGGGCGGGCCGTACCCTGGGAGCATGAGCAGCACCCCCGAATCCTCCGGTCCCCGAACCCCCGGGGCCGAGCCCGCCGCGCCCAGGCCGGCGCTGGTCTTCGACGACCCGCTGGACCAGCAGACCTCGGACGACACCGACCGAGGCTGGGGCGACCGGCCCTCGGGCGACGCCGCGGCCGACCTCAAGCGCTTCCTCGACGAGAAGCCGCCCCACCACATCTGAGCGGCGGCGCGCGTGCCGCCCGCCGCCGGGCCGCTCGCACGGCCCCGTGCCGCACGGGCGGACCCGCCGGACCCTACGGGCGGTCGTGGCCCGAACCGCGCTGTGCGACCAGCGCGTCGCGGATCTCCTTGAGCACCTCCAGCTCGGAGACCTCGATGATCTCCTCCGCGCCTTCCTTCGCCTTGCGGCGGGCCTCCTGCCGGGCCAGGTACTTCGACATGGGCAGCACCATGAGGAAGTAGACGACGGCCGCGGTGATCAGGAAGGTGAGGGTGGCGCCCAGGACCGAGCCCCAGAGGATGCGCACGCCCGTCGCGCTGTCGCCGGTGCCGGTGCACGGGCCCTTGAGACAGGAGCTGTAGCTGTCCAGGCTCTGGGTGCCGAACGCACCGACCAGGGGGTTGATGACTCCCTTCACCACCGAGTTGACGATGTTGGTGAAGGCGGCGCCGATGACCACGGCGACCGCCAGGTCGATGACGTTTCCGCGCATCAGGAAGGCCTTGAAGCCCTCCCAGACGCTCGGGCTGTTCTTCTCGCTCACCTCGAGGGCACTCCTTGACTGAACCGGCGCTGGAACAAAACGCTCCGCAACCTACGTCAGCGTTGGGCCGTCCTGTCCAATCCGGTCCCTCGAACGAGGGACTTGACGAGGTCAGCACAGCGTCACCGCGAGCCGCGTCGACGCCCCCGCACCGGCCAGCCGGTGGGCCACGGCGCGGGGCACCGAGACCACGACCAGCGCGCCGTCCGCCGCGGTCCCGTCCACGGGCTCCGGGACCTTGGTCACCCGCGCCCCGCGCGCGATCACGGTCGCGTCGCCCGAGCCGCCGTCCCCGGCCGCGACGACGTCGACCCGGTCGCCCGGCCTGAGCAGCCGCACCGTGGCCGCGTCGGCGATCCGCACGGGTGCCGCCACCGGCCGCGCGCCGGACCGCTCGCGTGCCGGCTCGGTCACCGGATGGCCGCGCGCCCGACGGGCGTCCGGGGCGCCGGTCCCCGGGTGCGGGCCCGCCGCCACCAGTGCCGCGGCGGTGACCGCGAGTCCGGCGGCGACGGCGCGGCGCCGATGGCGCAGGAGGCGGTGGAGCTGGTGCCGTCCGCCGCGCACCCGGACCGGGGCGAAGTGCGGCACCTCGCAGGTGTGCGGGGTGTCGGTGCCGAGCGGCTGCGGGGAGGGGACGGCGGAACGGACGGAACGGGACACGGTGACCACCACCAGGGACGAGGGATCGGCTTGCGCGTCCACGATGGGGCTTCTCGCCGCATCCCGCCGGAGGCCGTGGGCTACCGCCCGGTTGTGGACAACTCCACCCCCCGAACGCGCCGCTCCACCCCGCACCGGGCCCCTGCCACCCAACCCGTCGGGCAAGCCTGCGGCCCCCGCCGGGACACCGCCCCCCGCGGAGACACCGCCCCCCGCCGAGACACCGCCCCCCGCCGAGACACCGCCCCCCCCGCCGAGACACGGCACCCCCGCCGGAACACCGCACCCCCGCCCGGACACCGCACCCCCCGCCGCCGGAACACTGCCCCCGCCGGAACACTGCCCCCGGGCCGGAACACCGCACCCCCCGCCGGAACACTGCCCCCGGGCCGGGACACGGCACCCCCCCGGCCGGAACACCGCACCCCCGCCGGGACACCGCCCCCAAAAGGACCGGACCTGCCCCGTCGCCTCGCCCCTACGGCAGCGTGATCCCCGGGTCCATTCCGCCCAGGGCCGTCACGCACGGGCAGGCGCGGTCGTCGGTCGTCGGCAGCGCCGCCACCGCGTCGAACAGGACGCCGCGCAGCCGGTCCACGTTGGCCGCGAATACCCGCAGTACCTCCTCGTGGGAGACGCCCTCGCCGCTCTCCGCGCCCGCGTCGAGGTCGGTGACGAGGGTCAGCGAGGTGTAGCAGAGCTCCAGTTCGCGGGCGAGCGCGGCCTCGGGGTGGCCGGTCATGCCCACCACCGACCAGCCCTGCGCGCGGTGCCACAGGGACTCCGCGCGGGTGCCGAAGCGGGGGCCCTCGACCACGACCAGGGTGCCGCCGTCCACCGGCTCCCAGTCCCGGCCCCGGGCCGCCTTCAGCGCGGCGGCCCGACCGGTGGGGCAGTACGGGTCGGCCAGCGACACGTGCACCACGTGGGGCACCGTGCCGTCGGGCGTCGGCAGCCCGTCGAAGTAGGTGGAGGGCCGGGACCGCGTACGGTCGACGAACTGATCCGGCACCAGCAGCGTGCCCGGACCGTACTCGGGGCGCAGACCGCCGACCGCGCACGGTCCGAGGACCTGGCGCACGCCGACCGAGCGGAGCGCCCACAGGTTGGCGCGGTAGTTGATCCGGTGCGGCGGCAGATGGTGGCCGCGTCCGTGCCGGGGGAGGAAGGCGACCCGCCGGCCGGCGACCTCGCCGAGGAAGAGGGAGTCGCTGGGCGGCCCGTAGGGGGTGTCCACCTCGACCTCGGTCACGTCGTCGAGGAACGAGTAGAAACCGGAGCCGCCGATCACGCCGATCTCGGCATTCACCTTGTTCGCCATGCCCGCACCCTAGCCGCCCCGGCCGACGCCGAAGACCCTGTCGTCGGACGACGACAGGGTCCCGTGAACGGTGCGGGGCGCCTTACGCGGCGGTGGTGCTGGACGAGCTGCCGGAGCTCGACGACGAGGACGAACCCGACGACGAGGAGGAGCCCGAGTCCGAGGAGGACGTCGAGGACGACGACTTCGACGACGACGCCGGCGTGCTGCTGGACGAGCTGCCGCGGCTGTCGTTGCGGTAGAAGCCGGAGCCCTTGAAGACAATGCCGACCGCCGAGAACACCTTCTTCAGGCGGCCCTGGCAGTTGGGGCACTCGGTCAGGGCGTCATCGGTGAACTTCTGCACCGCCTCGAGGCCCTCGCCGCACTCGGTGCACTGGTACTGGTACGTCGGCACTTGTCTTCCTCCTGGCACTCTCACTCGATGAGTGCTAACGACGGTCCATAGTGACGCATTCCCCGGCATCAGTCCACTGCGGCGTGCTCGCGGTGACCGACGCCACGTGCGACCGTACGTCCCCGGGGCGCTGCCGCCAGCCGCGAACGCAGCGCCAGCAGCGTCGCCAGCGCGAGCACGGTGCCGGCCATCGGCACCAGGAAGCCGGCGCCGCCCCAGAACCGGTCCTCCAGCTGACCGGAGACGGTCACGGCCGCCGCCTGGCCGAGCGCCACGGCACCGGTCAGCCAGGTGAACGCCTCGGTGCGGGCGCCCGCCGGGACCAGCTCCTCGACCAGCGTGTACCCGGTGACCAGGGCCGGAGCGATGCACATGCCGACCAGCAGGCCGAGCCCGGCCAGCACGAGCACCGAGTGCGCCGCCCACAGGCCGGACGCGGTCAGGGCGAGGGCGGCGTAGCCGACCAGCAGGCGCCGCTGCGGGGCCACCTTCCAGGCGATGGCGCCGCAGGCCAGGCCGGAGAGCATGTTGCCCGCGGCGAAGATCCCGTACAGGACGCCGTTCAGCCCGGGTTCGCCGATCGACTCGGTGAACGCGGCCAGCGAGACCTGCATGCCGCCGAAGACGGAACCGATGCCCAGGAAGGCCACGACCAGGACGCGCACACCGGGCACGCGCAGTGCCGGGACGTGCTCCACGCGCGCGTGCCCGTCGGCGGAGCGGCCGGCCACCGGCTGGGTGCTCTTCTGCGCGGCGAACAGCAGACCGCCGACCAGGGTGAGCGCGGCCTCCGTGACCAGGCCCGCGGCCGGGTTCACGGCCGTGCACAGGGCGGTCGCCAGCAGCGGGCCGAGGACGAAGGTCAGCTCGTCGGTGACGGACTCGAAGGCGGCCGCCGTGCTCATCAGGGGGGAGTCCTTGAGCTTCACGCCCCAGCGGGCCCGCACCATCGGGCCGACCTGGGGCACCGAGGCGCCGGTGGGCACCGCCGCCGCGAACAGCGCCCACAGCGGCGCGTCGGCGAGCGCGAGGACGGTCAGGGTGAGACCGGACGCGGCGTGCACCAGGACGCCGGGGAGCAGGACCGCGCGCTGTCCGTAGCGGTCGGCGAGCCGGCCGCTGTAGGGGGCGAACAGCGCCATGGAGACGCCGGTGACGGCCGCGGCGGCGCCCGCGACGCCGTAGGAGCCGGTGGTGTGCTGCACCAGCAGCACGATGGAGAGCGTCAGCATGGCGAACGGCTGGCGTGCCGCGAAGCCGGGGAGCAGGAACGTCCAGGCGCCGCGGGTGCGCAGCAGCCGGCCGTATCCGGGGCGGTCGGAGCGGGACGCGTCGCGCTCCGGCGACTTCTTCGACGGGGTGACCGTGGATGCCACGGCCCGTGCCTTTCTGCCGCCTGGTAGCGCGGTCCGCCGCACGGTAGTCACCGTGCGGGAGCGCCGAGAGCTGTCCTCTTGCGCGGACTGCGGTAGATGCCGGAGCCCGGAAGGGGAGGGGGCGTGCCGGCCGCCATACGGTCGCGCCAGCTCTGCTTCAGGCAGAGTTGGTTCGATCAGGTGCCGCATTCATCGTACAGGGGCGAAGGCGGGCGCAACCTGTGAAAGCGCGCACCCTCCTTCCCCTCACCTTGGATTGCGGTTCGCGTCCCCGGAGCCCAGCCAGCCGGCCAGCTTGCCGCCGTGACCGACCGCGCGCAGCCGCGCCTCGGCGGCGTCGCGGACCGGGTCGGTGGCCACCACGAGCAGCTCGTCCCCGCGCCGCAGGCCCGTGGTCGGCAGCGGCACGAACGACTTCCCCTCGCGGACCACCAGCGTGACGGCGGACCCGGCGGGCAGCCGCAGTTCGCTGACCTCCACGCCGTGCATCTTCGAGCCCTCGGGGATGGTCACGGACAGCAGGTGCCCGCGCAGCCGCTCCAGGGGCGCCGACTCGATGCCGAGGTCGGCCGCCTCGTCCCCCTTGCCCAGGCTGAGCTTGCGGGCCAGCCAGGGCAGCGTCGGGCCCTGGACCAGGGTGTAGACGACGACCAGGACGAAGACGATGTTGAAGATCCGGCGGCTGCCGTCGACGCCCTCCACCATGGGGATGGTCGCCAGGATGATGGGCACGGCGCCGCGCAGCCCCGCCCAGGACATCAGGGTCTTCTCCTGCCACGGCACCCGGAACGGCAGCAGGCACAGCACGACGCTCAGCGGGCGCGCCACCATGGTCAGCACCAGTCCGATGACCAGGGCGGGCAGGATGTCGTCCCCCAGCTCGTGCGGGGTGACGAGCAGGCCGAGCAGCACGAACATGCCGATCTGGGCGAGCCAGCCGAGCCCGTCGGCGAAGCCGCGGGTGGCGGGCCAGTGCGGCAGCCGGGCGTTGCCCATGACCATGGAGGCGAGGTAGACGGCCAGGAAGCCGCTGCCGTGGGCCATGGCGCCGGCCGCGTAGGCGGCGACGGCGATGGACATGACGGCGATGGGGTAGAGACCCGAGGCGGGCAGCGCCACGTGCCTCAGGCCCCACGACCCGAGCCAGCCCACCGCGAGTCCGATGGCGGCGCCGATGGCCAGCTCCAGGGCGATCTCGCCCAGCAGCACGTACCAGTGCTCGATCGGGCCGGCCGTGGAGAACGCGACCACGAGGATGACCACCGGGGCGTCGTTGAAGCCCGACTCGGCCTCCAGGGTGCCCGTTATGCGCGCGGGCAGCGGGATTCTGCGCAGGACCGAGAACACGGCCGCCGCGTCCGTGGACGACACCACCGCTCCGACGATCAGCGCCTGCCGCCACTCCAGCCCGGTCAGGTAGTGGGCGCCGGCCGCGGTCACGCCGACGCTCACCCCGACGCCGGCCAGGGAGAGGACGGCGGCCGACGGCAGGACCGGTTTGACCTCCGTCCACTTCGTGCCGAGACCGCCCTCGGCCAGGATCACGACCAGGGCCGCGTACCCGATGACCTGGGTCAGCTCGGCGTTGTCGAAGTGGATGTCGCCGATGCCGTCCTGGCCCATGGCGATGCCGATCGCCAGGTAGACGAGCAGGCTGGGGAGCCCGCTGCGCGAGGAGATCCGGACCGCCGCCACGGCGATGAGCAGGACGAGCGAGCAGACGAGCAGGAGCTGGTTGAGGTGGTGGACAGTCAGCGGCCGTTCCCTTCCCTGACGCACAGCACGGACCGGATCGGATCGCGCGCGGGTGATCACACGCGGACCGCACGCGGGCCGCACATGGACCGCACGCGGACCACGTGCGGCCCGCACGGAGACCGGACACGGACCACACCGGACACGGACCACATACGGACCACATACGGACCGCAGCGCGGACGAGTGCACCGCGCGGCGCGCGAAAACACACCCCCATGGCACACGGAACCGCAGTGCTCTGCGGACAACTACTTCGTTACCTTACCTAACTCTTGACGAGTTCTTGACGCTCACCTTGGCAGGATCGAACGTCCGTGCGCGCCTGTACCCGACTCCGCGTCAAGGCGGAGCCGGGCCTGCGCCTACAGTTGCTCCAGCGCTCGGTCGCTCAGTACGAAGCACAGCCCGCCCCTGCCGCTCGTGTTAGGACAGCAAGGACAGCGATGCCCCCCACCAACACCGCCTCTACGGGTCAGCAGCCCGGCACGTCCGGCAGGAAGAAGGGGAAGAAGGGGCGCAAAGGCCGCCTGATCGTCCTCGTGCTGGTCCTGGCCGTCATCGGCGGCCTCGTGTACGGCGGGTACTGGTCCGTCAGCACGGTCCGCGCGTCCTTCCCGCAGACCACCGGCTCGCTCACGCTGAAGGGCCTGTCCGGCCCGGTCGACGTCAAGCGCGACGGCTACGGCGTCCCGCAGATCTACGCGTCCTCCGAGGAGGACCTGTTCATGGCGCAGGGGTACGTCCAGGCGCAGGACCGGTTCTACGAGATGGACGTGCGCCGCCACATGACCGCCGGGCGGCTGTCCGAGATGTTCGGCAAGAGCCAGGTGGACAACGACGAGTTCCTGCGCACGCTGGGCTGGCACCGGGTGGCGAAGGAGGAGTACGACGAGAAGCTGTCGGACTCCACGAAGAAGTACCTCCAGGCGTACTCCGAGGGCGTCAACGCCTACCTGGAGGGCAAGGACGGCGCGGAGATCTCCCTGGAGTACGCCGCCCTCGGCTTCACCAACGACTACAAGCCCCAGAAGTGGACGCCGGTCGACTCGGTGGCCTGGCTGAAGGCGATGGCCTGGGACCTGCGCGGCAACATGCAGGACGAGGTCGACCGCGCCCTGATGACCAGCCGCCTGGGCCCCAAGCAGATCGCCGACCTGTACCCGGAGTACCCCTACGACCGGAACAAGGCGATCGTCCAGGAGGGCCAGTACGACGAGCTGTCCGAGACCTTCGAGGGCGGCGGCTCCTCCGGCGGCGGCACGGGGACGGGGACCGGCACGGGCACCGGCACCGGGACAGGGACCGGCACGGGCACCGGGACCGGTACGGGCATCGGCACCGGTAACGGGACCGGCACCGGCACCGGTGACGCCCTCCAGACCCAGCTGTCCGGCCTCCAGAACGTCCTGGACGACCTGCCCACCGCCGTCGGCGTGAACGGCAACGGCATCGGCTCCAACTCCTGGGTCGTCTCCGGCGAGCACACCATCACCGGCAAGCCCCTGCTGGCCAACGACCCGCACCTGTCGCCCTCGTTGCCGTCCGTCTGGTACCAGATGGGCCTGCACTGCCGCACCGTCTCCGACAAGTGCCGCTACGACGTCGCGGGTTACACCTTCGCGGGCATGCCCGGCGTGGTCATCGGCCACAACCAGGAGATCGCCTGGGGCCTGACCAACTCCGGCGTCGACGTCACCGACCTCTACCTGGAGAAGATCACCGGCGCCGGCTACCAGTACGACGGCAAGGTGGTCCCCTTCGAGACCCGCGAGGAGACCATCAAGGTCGCCGGCGGCGAGTCCAAGAAGATCGTGGTCCGCGAGACCAACAACGGCCCCCTGCTCTCCGACCGCGACGACGAGCTGGTGAAGGTCGGCAAGAAGGCCACCGTCGAGACCGCCGCCCCCGACCGCGGCGACGGCTACGGCGTGGCGCTGCGCTGGACGGCGCTGGAGGCGGGCACCACCATGGACGCCGTCTTCGCGATGGACCGGGCGCAGAACTGGGACGACTTCCGCGAGGCCGCCGCCCTGTTCGACGTCCCCTCGCAGAACCTGGTCTACGCCGACGGCGAGCACATCGGCTACACCCTGCCCGGCCGGATCCCGGTGCGCGCCGAGGGCCACGACGGCTCCGTCCCGGCGCCCGGCTGGGACCCCGACTACCGCTGGACCGGCGAGTACATCGACCAGGACGAGCTGCCCTACGAGTACGACCCGGAGCGCGGCTACATCGTCACCGCCAACCAGGCCGTCGTCGACGAGGACGACTACCCGTACACCCTCACCACCGACTGGGGCTACGGCACGCGCAGCCAGCGGATCACCTCCCTGATCGAGCAGAAGATCAAGGACGGCGGAAAGATCTCCACCGACGACATGCGTCAGATGCAGCTGGACAACAGCAGCGAGATCGCCAAGCTGCTCGTGCCCCAGCTGCTGAAGATCGACGTCGAGGACAAGGACGTCCGCGAGGCGCAGAAGCTGCTGGAGGGCTGGGACTACACCCAGGACGCCGACTCGGCGGCCGCCGCCTACTTCAACGCCGTGTGGCGCAACATCCTCAAGCTCGCCTTCGGCAACAAGCTACCCAAGGAGCTGCGGGTCGAGGGCCAGTGCCTGTGGGTCGACCCGGTCAACACCACCGGCCCGGCGGACGAGACCAACAAGGTCCGCGAGTGCGGTCAGCGTGACGCCGACCAGGCGCAGCCGGACGGCGGCGACCGCTGGTTCGAGGTCGTGCGCCTGCTGATGGACAAGCCGAAGAGCGACTGGTGGACGACGCCGGCCAACGGCACCCGCAAGGGCGCCGACCACAACCGCGACGACCTGTTCAAGCGCGCCATGGTCGACGCCCGCTGGGAGCTGACCGCCAAGCTCGGCAAGGACATCGACAGCTGGAACTGGGGGCGGCTGCACCGCCTGTTCCTGAAGAACCAGACCCTGGGCACCGAGGGCCCCGGTTTCGTGAAGTACGCCCTCAACCGCGGCCCGTGGAAGCTCAGCGGCGGCGAGGCCGCGGTCAACGCCGCCGGCTGGAACGCGGCGGGCGGCTACGGCGTGGTGTGGGTGCCGTCCATGCGGATGGTGGTCAACCTCGGCGACCTCGACAAGTCCCGCTGGATCAACCTCACCGGCGCCTCCGGCCACGCCTACAGCGCCCACTACACCGACCAGACGGACAAGTGGGCCGCCGGTGAACTGCTGCCGTGGGCGTTCTCCGAGAAGGCCGTCGAGGAGAGCACCAGCGACACCCTGGTGCTCAAGCCGTAGCCGGCCGGCACCGGCTCCGCCACCGGCCTCCACGCGCCCGCGTGGGGGCCGGTGGCATGTCCCGGGGGGGCCTTCTCCGGCTTGCCTCCGCCCGCGTCGCGCCGTCAGCGGAACCGGCGCACCCCGGACGGTGTCACCACCGCGTCCACCGGCAGGTCGTGCGGCTCCCCGGGGACACGCTCCACCACCTCCGCGTCGTACAGCAGCACCAGCAGCGCGGGGCGGGCGCCCGCCCGCTCCAGCCGCGCCAGGACCCGGTCGTACGATCCGCCGCCGCGCCCCAGCCGCGTGCCGCGCCCGTCGACCGCCACCCCCGGCAGCAGCACCACGTCCGCCTCCGTCACCGCGTCCGGCCCGAGGCGTTCACCGGCGGGCTCGCACAGCTCCATCCGCCCGCCGTGCCGCACCCGCGTGAGAGAGCTCTCACCGGCGTACTCCCCCCAGTCCAGGTCGTTGTCGGGCAGCAGGGCGGGGAGCAGCACGCGCACCCCCCGCGCGCGCAGCGCGTCCAGCAGCGCGAGGGTGCCCGGCTCGGCGCCCATGGAGACGTACGCCGCCACGGCGTGCGCCCGCGCGACCTCCGGCATCGCGAGCGCCCGCGTGGCCAGCGCCTCCGCCGCTTCCCGCACGTCAGCCGCCGTCAACTCGTTCCTCACCGTGAGGATGTCCCGGCGCAGCGTCCGCTTGTCGGGTCGGGGCGTGGGGTCGTCGTGACTCATGAGTCGCTCCTGCAGCGTCTAGAATGCTCATATGAGCGCCTGAGATCCGGAGTCACAGATTCTCCCCATAGGCACCGGATATGGTGGCGCGCATGACTCAGTCCCACCCCAGGATCAGCAAGGCTGTCATCCCAGCAGCCGGTCTCGGTACCCGGTTCCTGCCGGCCACCAAGGCCACTCCCAAGGAGATGCTGCCCGTCGTCGACAAGCCGGCGATCCAGTACGTGGTCGAGGAGGCGGTGTCCGCCGGCCTCGGTGACGTCCTCATGGTCACGGGCCGCAACAAGCGCCCCCTCGAGGACCACTTCGACCGCAACTACGAGCTCGAGTCCGCCCTCCAGAAGAAGGGTGACGCGAGCCGGCTGGCCAAGGTCCAGGAATCCAGCGACCTCGCCATGATCCACTACGTCCGCCAGGGCGACCCCAAGGGCCTCGGCCACGCCGTGCTGTGCGCCGCCCCGCACGTCGGCGACGAGCCCTTCGCGGTCCTGCTCGGCGACGACCTGATCGACCCGCGCGACCCCCTGCTCCAGCGCATGATCGACGTCCAGGAGCAGCACGGCGGCAGCGTCATCGCCCTCATGGAGGTCGCCCCCGAGCAGATCCACCTCTACGGCTGCGCCGCCGTCGAGGCCACCGAGGACGGCGACGTCGTCAAGGTCAGCGGTCTGGTCGAGAAGCCCGACCCGGCCGACGCCCCCTCCAACTACGCCATCATCGGCCGTTACGTCCTCGACCCGCACATCTTCGACATACTCCGCAAGACCGAGCCCGGCCGGGGCGGCGAGATCCAGCTCACCGACGCCCTCCAGCAGCTCGCCGAGGACGAGAAGGTCGGCGGCCCCGTGCACGGCGTCGTCTTCCAGGGCCGCCGCTATGACACCGGCGACCGCGGCGACTACCTGCGTGCCATCGTCAGGCTCGCGTGCGAACGTGAGGACCTGGGCCCCGACTTCCGGACCTGGCTCCGCAGTTACGTAGCCGAGGAGATGTAACGACGTTGAGCAGCGCAGCGCACCGTGACACCGGCCACGACCACCCCGCGGCGGACCTCGGTCCGGACCGGCTGTGGTCGGTGCAGGACCACCTGGACGACATCCTCGCGACCGTCCGGCCCCTGGAGCCCATCGAGCTGAACCTGCTCGACGCCCAGGGCTGCGTCCTGGTCGACGACATCACGGTGCCGCTCTCCCTGCCGCCGTTCGACAACAGCTCCATGGACGGGTACGCGGTGCGGGTCGCCGACGTGGCGGGGGCGAGCGAGGAGTTCCCCGCCGTCCTGGAGGTCGTCGGGGACGTCGCCGCCGGCCAGGCCGACCCGGTGACCGTGGGCCCCGGCCAGGCCGCCCGCATCATGACCGGCGCCCCGCTCCCGCCCGGCGCCGAGACGGTCGTGCCAGTGGAGTGGACCGACGGAGGACTCGGCGAAGGCGCGGTGGCCGGCATGCGCGCCCGCAGCCTGGCCCCGGAGGGCGCCGAGGGCCAGGTGCACGTGTACCGGCCGGCCGGGGCCCGCGCGCACGTCCGCGCCGAGGGCAGTGACGTGAAGGCCGGTGACCGGGCCCTGGAGGCCGGTACCGTCCTCGACCCGCCGCAGATCGCCCTGCTCGCCGCGATCGGCCGCGGCAGGGTCCGGGTGCGCCCCCGCCCGCGCGTGGTGGTGCTCTCCACCGGCAGCGAACTGGTCCAGCCCGACGAGGAGCTGGCCCCCGGTCAGATCTACGACTCCAACAGCTTCGCCCTCACCGCCGCCGCCCGGGACGCCGGTGCCATCGCCTACCGCGTGGGCGCCGTCGCCGACGACGCCGAGACCCTGCGGTCCACCATCGAGGACCAGCTGGTCCGCGCCGACCTGATGGTCACCACCGGCGGTGTGAGCGTCGGGGCGTACGACGTGGTCAAGGAGGCGCTGGCGCACGTCGCCGACGAGGACGAGCCGGGCGGCGGCGTGGAGTTCCGCAAGCTCGCCATGCAGCCCGGCAAGCCCCAGGGCTTCGGCTCCATCGGCCCCGACCACACCCCGCTGCTCGCCCTGCCGGGCAACCCGGTGTCGTCGTACGTCTCCTTCGAGCTGTTCGTCCGCCCCGTGATCCGCACCCTCATGGGGCTCGCCGACCTGCACCGCCCCACGACCACCGCGACCCTGGCCGCAGACAAGGCGCTGACCTCGCCGAAGGGCCGCCGACAGTTCCTGCGGGGGATCCACACCGACGGCACGGTCACCCCGGTCGGCGGCTCGGGCTCCCACCTGGTGGCCGCCCTCGCGCGCGCCGACGCGCTGATCGTCGTCCCCGAGGACACCGAGTCGGTGGAGCCCGGCGCCGAGGTCGAGGTGGTCCTGCTCGGCTGATCCCGGCCCGTTGGCGGTAGCGTGTCGCGCACAGCAGGCCCGCGCGCCGCACCGCGCCGGGCCCGGACCGGGAGCGCCAGACGAGCATGAGTACGCAGGACCGACCCCCGCACGACGGCCGGCACCCGCAGGACGGCCGGGACGCGCGGGGCCCGCAGGACCGGCTGACGCACATCGACGAGGCGGGCGCCGCCCGCATGGTCGACGTGTCGGCCAAGGACGTGACCGCGCGCACCGCCCGCGCCAGTGGACGCGTCCTCGTCGCGCCCCGCGTGATCGAGCTGCTGCGCGGCGAGGGAGTCCCCAAGGGCGACGCCCTCGCCACCGCCCGCATCGCGGGCATCATGGGCGCCAAACGCACGCCGGACCTGATCCCGCTGTGCCACCCGCTGTCGGTCTCCGGTGTGAAACTGGACCTGTCGGTCGCGGACGACGCCGTGGAGATCACCGCCACGGTGAGGACGACGGATCGCACGGGCGTCGAGATGGAGGCGCTCACCGCGGTCAGTGTCGCCGCGCTCACCGTGGTCGACATGGTGAAGGCGGTCGACAAGGGAGCGGTCATCACGGACGTGCGGGTCGAGGAGAAGACGGGCGGCAAGTCGGGCGACTGGAGCCGCACATGACACCGGACGCGTCGGCCGGCGGCGCCCTCCGCGCCCCGTACAGCGCCCTGGTGGTCACGGCCTCCAACCGGGCCGCCGCCGGGGTCTACGAGGACAGGGGCGGCCCGCTGATCGCCGAGGGCCTGCGCCGCTTCGGCTTCGCCGCGGACGGCCCCCGGGTCGTCCCGGACGGCGATCCGGTGGAGGCGGCCCTGCGCGCGGGCGCCGAGGCGGGCTACGACGTGATCGTCACCACCGGCGGCACCGGGATCTCGCCCACCGACCGCACCCCCGAGGCGACCCGGGCGGTGATCGACTACGAGGTCCCGGGCATCGCGGAGGCGGTCCGGGCATACGGCCGGGACAAGGTGCCGACCGCGGTGCTCTCCCGGGGCCTGGCCGGCGTGGCGGGCGGCACGCTGATCGTCAACCTGCCGGGCTCCTCCGGCGGGGTGAAGGACGGCCTCGCGGTCCTCGAACCGCTGCTGATCCACGCCGTGGACCAGCTCCGCGGCGGCGACCACCCCGGACCCGCCAGCGGTGGGGGTGCGAGCTGAACAGCCCATCCTGGCCCGTGGAGCTGGTGGACGGAGACATCGTCCTCAGGCCGATAAGGCTGCGCGACCAGCGGGCCTGGCGCGAGGTCAACCGGCGCAACCGCGACTGGCTGCGGCCCTGGGAGGCGACCATCCCGCCGCCCACGCCCGCCGGTCCGCTCACGCACCGGCCGACCTACCGTCAGATGGTGCGGCACCTGCGTTCCGAGGCCAACGCGGGCCGGATGATGCCGTTCGTCATCGAGTACCAGGGGCGACTGGTCGGGCAGCTGACGGTGGCCGGCATCACCTGGGGCTCGATGTGCTCCGGACACGTGGGTTACTGGGTGGACGAGGCGGTGGCCGGGCGCGGGGTGATGCCGACGGCCGTGGCGATGGTGGTGGACCACTGTTTCCGCACCGTCGGTCTGCATCGCGTCGAGGTCTGTATTCGCCCCGAGAACGCGCCCAGCCGCCGGGTCGTGGAGAAACTCGGATTCCGCGAGGAGGGCCTGCGACCGCGTTATCTCCACATCGACGGGGCATGGCGCGACCACCTCGTCTTCGCGCTCACCGCGGAAGAGGTCCCGGACGGCCTGCTGCGACGCTGGCACCGGTCACGGGACCGGAGTACCGGGAGCACCGGGAGCACGGGGAGTACCGGGAGTACGGGGAGTACACGGCACACCGGTAATTGAATAAACGTTCGAAATTGATCGGGTCGCGACCGTACCGAAATAAAAGCGCGACCCGGGCAGTCTGCTGATCGCATCGATCACAAGAAAAGTTCGAAATATCAGCCAGATCGTGCGACACACCGGCCCAATTGGCGGATGGCCCCACGCAAACCCCTCTACCGTGTGAGGCGTGAGCAGCAGCGGCCTCATCTACGCAGTCATTGTCGGGGCCTGGGCCGCCTACTTGGTGCCGATGTGGCTCCGTAGGCAGGACGAGCTGAACGAGGCCCGTCCGACGGAACGCTTCAGCACCGCCATCCGGCTGCTTTCCGGACGGGCGGGCATGGAGCGCCGGTACGCCAAGGACCTGCGGTCGCGCTCCGCCGACGAGGCGGGGCCCGACGCCGACGCCCCGGACGCCGTCACCGACTCGGTGGACGTCCGGGCCTTCGCCGTGTCCCGGACCCGGCGGCACACCCGCCCGGTCGCCGACGGACACGCCCCCGCGCCCAGACGCGGACAGGCCGAGGAGGCCGGTCCGTCCCCCGACGCCGCGCGCGTGCCCCAGGCCCGGCGCGCCCCCGTCACGCCCAGCGCCGCGGCCCGTGCCCGGCGCAGCAAGGTGCTCGCGCGCCGCCGGCGCACGACGGTGCTCCTCTTCCTGGCCTTCACGCTCGGTTCGGTCGTCGCGGCGGTCGGCGGACTCGCCTTCCTGTGGGCCCCCGGAGTCCCCGCGGTGCTGCTCAGCGCCTACATCGTCTACCTGCGCGCGCAGGAACGCCGCCGGTTCGCCTTCCAGATGGACCGCCGTCAGGCCGAGGCCGCCGCGCAGCGGCTGCGGGACCGCGACCGCCGTCCGCGCCGCCGCGCGCCCGCCGACGCCGCCGGCCCCCTCGGCGACACCGACGCCGAGGAGCCGGACGAAGGGCCCGAGGCGGAGCCCGACCCCGGTCTCTCTGCGCTCGCCGCCGACCGCCGCGCCCTGGTCGAGCAGACCGACCACGCCGAGTGGGTCGACCAGCAGCGCGAGCGCCGGCGCGGGCCGCAGGGGGACAGCTGGGACCCGGTGCCGGTGCCCCTGCCGACCTACGTGACCGCGCCCGTCGCCCCCCGCGCCACCTCCGACGTGGACCTCGGCTCGCCGGACACCTGGAGCTCGGCCCGCTCCAGCGCCGTCGAGCCCGGCCGCGAGGACACCGCGCCCGACCCGGCGCCGGACCGCCCGGCCGACCGCGCCGAGGAGCGCCCCGAGGCCCCGGCCCGCAGCGACGCCCGCCGCGCCGCCTCCGCCCGCCGCGCCCGCGAACGCGGCCGGACGCCGCTCTTCGACCAGTACGAGGACGGCGACCGCCCCCGCGCGGCCAACGAGTAGACCCCCGCAGCGACCGGCCCGCCCGGGTGCCGCGGAAGCGATTTTTGAGCAGGCCGGTCGGGGTGCTAAAGTTTCACTCGTTGCAAGGGCCTGTGGCGCAGTCCGGTAGCGCACCTCGTTCGCATCGAGGGGGCCAGGGGTTCAAATCCCCTCAGGTCCACGCACATTGACGAAGGTCCCGTTCGATCATCTCGATCGAACGGGACCTTCGTCGTTTCCGGGAGGGGCGGGACCTCCGCCGCCGCGCCATCGCCGCGGCGGCCGGTTGGCCCGCGTCTACGGAGTCCGGAGGGGCTTCGCGTAGCAGAGGCTCTCCTCGTGGAAGCGGTAGTAGCCGAACTTCTCGCACGGTGTGTAGCCGCTGGACGTGTACAGGGCCACGGCCTCGGGCTGCTTGGTCCCGGTCTCCAGCACCATGCGGGTCCGGCCCGCCGCGCGGGCGTCCTCCTCCAGGGCCGCCAGGATGCGGCGGGCCAGCCCGCGCCCGCGCATCTGCTCTATGACGAACATCCGCTTCAGTTCGGCGTCCCCGTCGGCGTTGCCCTCGCCGTTGGCGTCCTGGCTGCGCCAGCCGCCGGAGG
Source organism: Streptomyces sp. SudanB5_2050 (assembly GCF_964272335.1). Classification (NCBI taxonomy): domain Bacteria; kingdom Bacillati; phylum Actinomycetota; class Actinomycetes; order Kitasatosporales; family Streptomycetaceae; genus Streptomyces; species Streptomyces sp. SudanB5_2050. Next base: position 3,402,259 of record NZ_OZ186760.1, on the reverse strand, counting down.
CGACGGGGACGTCGTTCTCGTCGTACGCGATCAGGTACAGGCCGTTCGGCGGCGCGAAGTCCGACGCGGCCAGCTCGGTGGCGTCGCCGCCGTCGCCGTAGCGGACGTCGTACTCGGCCTGAACCTCGTCGTTGAGCTTCACGGCGTCGGGGTGGTCGAAGGGGACCCGGCGAATGTTCATGCTACCTACCGTATATCGATGCGGGATCCGGGATCGGGGCACCGTCCAGTGTGCCGGTATCGTGCCCTGGTGCTCACCGTGACCAGTGTCAACGTAAACGGACTGCGGGCCGCCGCGAAGAAGGGCTTCGTGGAATGGCTCGCGGCCACCTCCGCCGACGTGCTGTGCCTCCAGGAGGTGCGGGCCGAGCCCCAGCAGCTGCCCGAGCACGTCCGCACGCCCGACGGCTGGCACGTCACGCACGCCCCCGCCGCCGCCAAGGGCCGTGCCGGCGTCTCCCTCTACACCCGCCGCGAGCCCGACCGCGTCCGGGTGGGCTTCGGCTCGTCGGAGTTCGACACCAGCGGCCGCTACGTCGAGGCCGACCTGCCCGGTGTGACGGTCGCCTCCCTCTACCTCCCCTCCGGCGAGGTCGGCACCGAGCGCCAGGACGAGAAGATCCGCTTCATGGGCGAGTTCCTGGCCTACCTGAAGGAACTGCGCGAGCGTGCCGCCGCCGACGGCCGCGAGGTCGTGGTCTGCGGCGACTGGAACATCGCCCACCGCGAGGCCGATCTGAAGAACTGGCGGGCCAACAAGAAGAACTCCGGCTTCCTGCCGGAGGAGCGGGAGTGGCTGAGCCGGGTCCTGGACCCGGCCGAGGGCGGGTACGTGGACGTCGTGCGCGCCCTGCACCCGGACGCCGAGGGTCCGTACTCGTGGTGGTCGTACCGGGGGCGGGCCTTCGACAACGACGCGGGATGGCGGATCGACTACCACCTGGCCACCGAGGGACTGGCGGCCAAGGCGGTCAAGGGGTACGTCGAACGGGCCGCCACGCACGCCGAGCGGTGGTCGGACCACGCGCCGGTGACGGTCGTCTACGACCGCTAGCCCCCGCCCGTACCCGGGCCGTCGTTCCGCCGGTCCCCGGGGGGCCGCTCCTCCCCGGTCTGCTTCCGCATCCGCCGGTCCAGCGCGAGGGACAGTTCCGCCTCCACGACGCTGCGGGCCAGCGGGCGCAGGCGGGCGAGGTCCTGTTCGGGGGCGTGGCGCAGGACGAGGTCGGCGAAGAGGTCGGCGAGGGCGTCGGCGTGTTCGCGGACCCGGGCGCCGGCCCGCATGACCTCGCCGAGCGGGATGCCCTCGCGGACCAGGGCGGAGGAGACCTCCAGCAGGCGGTGGCTGATGTGGACGATCTCGTCGCCGTCGGTGCCGACGTAGCCGAGGTCCATGGCGGCGGCCAGGTTCTCCGGGGTGACCTCGCCGTCGAAGCGGGCGGCGAGCTCCTCGGGGGTGAGGCGGACCGGGGTCTCCTCGGTGGGCTCGCCGTAGCCGAGCAGGTCGCCGACGTCGCGGCCGTGGTCGAAGGCGTCGGCGAGTTCCGCGATGCCGCTGAGGGTGTGGCCGCGGTCCAGCAGGGCGGCGATGGTGCGCAGGCGGGCCAGGTGGTGGTCGTCGTACCAGGCGATGCGGCCCTCGCGGCGGGGCGGCGGGATCAGCTTGCGTTCTCGGTAGAAGCGCAGGGTGCGCACCGTGATGCCGGCCAGCCGGGCCAGTTCCTCCATGCGGTATTCGCGCTTCTCGGTCACGTCCCCGACCCTACGGCGTACCGTCGGTAACTTTCCTCGCGCGCCCCCTACCCATCAGTACGGCGCTGTTCTACCCTCCCCATTGCGCCAGTGTTCACTGGCAGAGTTCTAGGCGATGCGTGGAGGCTTCGGGATGGCCGAGCACGAGCAGGTTCAAGAACACGTGCGGGTGGCGGTGATCGGGTCCGGTTTCGGCGGGCTGGGGGCCGCCGTGCGGCTGCGGCGCGAGGGGATCACCGACTTCGTCGTCCTGGAGCGGGCGGGGAGCGTCGGCGGGACCTGGCGGGACAACAGTTACCCCGGGTGCGCCTGTGACGTGCCGTCCCACCTCTACTCGTTCTCCTTCGCGCCCAATCCCGACTGGCCGCGCACCTTCTCCGGGCAGGAGCACATCCGGGCCTACCTGGAGCACGTGACCGACACCTTCGGGCTGCGCCCCCACATCCGCTTCGACTCGGAGGTGAAGCGGATGGCGTGGGACGGCGAGCAGCTGCGGTGGGAGATCGAGACGGCGAGCGGGAACCTCACCGCCGACGTCGTGGTGTCCGCGAGCGGCCCGCTGTCCGATCCGAAGGTTCCCGACATCCCGGGCCTGGACTCCTTCCCCGGCAAGGTCTTCCACTCCGCCCGCTGGGACCACGAGTACGACCTCACCGGCAAGCGCGTCGCCATGATCGGCACCGGCGCCTCCGCCATCCAGATCGTGCCGTCCATCCAGCCGAAGGCCGGTCACCTCACCCTCTTCCAGCGCACCCCGGCCTGGGTGATGCCCCGCATGGACCGGGCGATCAGCGGCGCCGAGCGCGCCCTGCACCGGGCGCTGCCCGTCACCACCAAGCTGCGGCGCGGGCTGCTGTGGGGCATCCGGGAACTCCAGGTGCAGGCGTTCACCAAGCACCCCAACGAACTGGGCTTCGTCGAGCAGATCGCCAAGCGCAACATGGCCTCCGCCATCAAGGACCCGGCCCTGCGCGCCAAGCTGACCCCGGACTACCGCATCGGCTGCAAGCGCATCCTGCTGTCGAGCACGTACTATCCGGCGCTCGCCCAGCCGAACGTGGACGTGGTCGCCGGCGGGCTGAGCGAGGTGCGCGGCTCCACCCTCGTCGCCGCCGACGGCACCGAGACCGAGGCCGACGTGATCATCTTCGGTACGGGGTTCCACGTCACCGACATGCCCATCGCGGAGCGGGTCGTGGGCGCGGACGGGCGGACCCTCGCCGAGACCTGGAAGGGCGGCATGGAGGCCCTGCGCGGCGCCTCGGCGGCCGGTTTCCCCAACTGGATGACGATCATCGGGCCCAACACCGGCCTGGGGAACTCCTCGATGATCCTGATGATCGAGTCGCAGCTCAACTACATGGCGGACTACCTGCGTCAGCTGAACGTGCTCGGCGGCCGGGTCGCCCTCGACGCCCGCCCCGCCGCCGTGCGGAACTGGAACCACCGGGTGCAGGAGCGCATGAAGCGCACGGTGTGGAACACCGGCGGCTGCACCAGCTGGTACCTGGACGCGAGCGGCCGCAACACCACCGTGTGGCCCGGCACCACCGCCGAGTTCCGGCGGTTGACCCGGCGGGTGGACCTGGCGGAGTACGCGGTGCTGCGCCCGGCCGTGTCCGGCGCGGGCGCAGGCGCGGGCGCCGAGGCCGACGCGGGTGCGGACGCGGACGCGGAGGTGAACGCGTGAGCCGCCTGACGCATGTCGCCGCCGGACCCTACGCCCCGCCCGTCGCCGCCCGTGAACTGACCGTCACCGCCGCCGACGGCGCCCGTGTCCACGTCGAGGTGCACGGCCCCGAGGACGCGCCGGCGGTCGTCCTCGCCCACGGCTGGTGCTGCTCGACCGCCTTCTGGGCGGCGCAGATCCGCGCACTGGCCGCCGACCACCGGGTCATCGCCTACGACCAGCGCGGCCACGGCCGCAGCCCGGCCAACCCGGCCTGCGGCACCGAGCCGCTCGCCGACGACCTCGAAGCCGTCCTGGAGGCCACGCTCGCGCCGGGTGAACGGGCCGTGATCGCCGGGCACTCCATGGGCGGCATGACGGTGATGGCCGCGGCGACCCGGACCAAGGTGCGCGAGCACGCGGCGGCGGTCCTGCTGTGCAGCACGGGCAGTTCGCGGCTGGTGGAGTCCTCGACCGTGCTGCCGCTGCGGGCGGGCCGGGCGCGGACCTGGCTGACCCGGCGCGTCCTCGGCTCCCGGGCCCCGCTCGGACCGGTCACTCCGCTGGCCCGCCGCATCCTCAAATACGGGACGATGGGCCCCGGTTCGTCGCCGGACATGGTCGAGGCGTGCGCCCGGATCGTGCACGCCTGCCCGAGCCGGGTGCGGCACGCCTGGTCGGAGGTGCTGGACATGCTCGACCTGGACCACGGGGTGCGGGAGTTGAGGATGCCGGTGGAGATAGTCGTCGGCACCGCCGACCGGCTGACCCCGCCCGTGCACGCCCGCGCGCTGGCCGCCGCGCTGCCGAACTGCGCCGGGCTGACGGAACTCCCGGGCCTCGGCCACATGACGCCGGTGGAGGCGCCCGACCTGGTCACCGGGAAGATACGCGCCCTGGCCGCCGCCCACATACCCGCCGGCCACATACCCGCTGCCCACATACCCGCCGGCCGGACATCCGCCGACCGCACCGAACCCGCCGTACACGCCGAGGAGATCGCATGAGCAGGGTGAGTCTGGAAGGGCGCGTGGCCGTCGTCACCGGGGCCGCGCGGGGCGTCGGGGAGCTGCTGGCCCGCAAGCTGTCGGCGCGCGGGGTGAAGGTGGCGCTGGTCGGCCTGGAGCCGGACGCGCTCAAGCAGGTCTCCGCCCGGCTGCACAGCGAGAGCGACCACTGGCACGCCGACGTCACCGACCACGAGGCGATGGCCGAGGTGGCGGAGCGGGTGAAGGAACGGTTCGGCCGGATCGACATCGTCGTCGCCAACGCCGGTGTCGCCACCGGCGGTCCGTTCGTCGAGTCCGACCCGGAGTCCTGGCGGCGGGTGATCGAGGTCAATCTGATCGGCTCCGCGGTCACCGCCCGCGCCTTCCTGCCGGCGCTGCTGGAGAGCCGCGGCTACCTGCTCCAGATCGCGTCCCTGGCCGCCCTCACGCCCGCGCCGATGATGTCGGCCTACTGCGCCTCCAAGTCCGGTGTGGAGGCGTACGCGCACAGTCTGCGCGGGGAGGTCGGGCACCGGGGCGTGAAGGTCGGCGTCGGCTATCTGTCGTGGACCGACACGGACATGGTGCGCGGCGCCGACCAGGACGACGTGATGCGCGAGCTGCGGCAGCGGCTGCCCTGGCCGTCGAACAAGACCTACCCGCTGGGTCCGGCGGTGGACCGGCTGGTGGAGGGCATCGAGCGCCGTTCGGCCCACGTCTACGGGCAGTGGTGGCTGCGGGGCATGCAGGGCGTGCGCGGCTACCTGCCGGCCCTCATCGGCACCGTCGGACAGCGCGAGATGCGGCGCTTCGGGGACCGGCTGGACGGCCTGCGGGTGGGGCTGGTCGGCGCGGGCGGCGCCGCCGACGAGGAGCAGCGATCGGGGGCCGCTACGGTCCGTAAGTGATCGACATGCGCACGGTCACGGCCCATGTGAATCTGATCGAGCGCCCGGCCGAACCGGTCGGGCCCGAACACCACAGGAGTGAACCCACATGGGTATCAAGGACCAGTTCCAGGACAAGGCCGAGCGCATGCAGCAGCAGGGCAAGCAGCGGGCCGACCAGGCCAGGGAGCAGATGCCGAACCGCGACAACCGCGACCGTCGCCGCGACGAGGACGAGATGGACCCGTCCTCGCGCCGCGGCCGGGACGAGGACGAGCGCTTCGAGAGCAGCTACGACGCCTGACGCGCTGCCGCTGAGCTGAAGGGGCGCCCCCCTGCCGGGAGGGTGCCCCTTTCGCGTGGCTCTCGGCGCCTCAGGTCCTGGGCGGCAGCGGCGGACGGGACCGGTCGGGCACGGCGTCGTAACCGGGCGGCGTGGCGGGCGGGTTGGTCTCCAGCAGCTCCAGCGCCAGCCGGACCGCCTCGGTCAGCACCGGGTAGCGGCCCTCGGCCCAGTCCAGCGGGGTGCGCAGCGCCTCGACGTCGGGGTCGACGCCGTAGTTCTCCACGGACCAGCCGTAGGCGTCGAACCAGGCCGCGTTCATCGGCACCGTGATCACCGTGTCGTCGCCGAGGCGGTGCCGGCCGGTCATGCCGACGACGCCGCCCCAGGTGCGCTGCCCGACCACCGGGCCGAGCCGCAGCAGCTTGAACGCGGCCGTGATCATGTCGCCGTCGGAGGACGTCGCCTCGTCCGCGACCGCCACGACCGGCCCGCGCGGGGCGTTGGAGGTGTACGACACGGGCTGGGCGTCCCGCGTCAGGTCCCAGCCCAGGATGGTGCGGGTCAGCTTCTCGATGACCAACTCGCTGATGTGCCCGCCCGCGTTGCCGCGCACGTCCACGATGAGCGCGGGGCGGGACACCTCCATGCGCAGATCGCGGTTGAACTGCGCCCAGCCGGAACCGCCCATGTCGGGGATGTGCAGGTAGCCGCACCGCCCGCCGCTCAACTCGCGTACCACCTCGCGCCGTTTGGCCACCCAGTCCTGGTAGCGCAGGGGCCGCTCGTCGACCAGCGGGACGACGGCGACCCGCCGGGACGGGGCGGGGACGCCCTCGGCCGGTGTGAAGGTCAGTTCCACGGTGGTGGCGCCCGCGCCCGCCAGCAGCGGGTACGGGCCCGTCACCGGGTCGACCGGCCGGCCGTCCACATGGGTCAGCACCGCGCCCTCGCGGATGCCGGTGCCGGCCAGCGGGGAGCGGGCCCTGGAGTCGGAGGAGTCGCCGGGCAGGATGCGCTTGACCACCCACTGCCCGTCCCGGCACACGAAGTTGGCGCCGAGCAGGCCCTGCCGGCGCTGGTAGTGCGGCGGGCCCTCGTTGCGGCGGGCGGCGGCGACGTAGGCGTGCGAGGTGCCCAGCTCGCCGAGGACCTCGCGCAGCAGGTCGGCGAACTCGTCGGGGGAGGCGACCCGTTCGAGCAGCGGACGGTACTGGTCCAGCACCGCGTCCCAGTCGATGCCGCACATGCCGGGGTCCCAGAAGTAGGCGCGGATCAGCCGGCCGGCCTCGTCGTACGCCTGGCGCCACTCGGCGGCCGGGTCGACCTCGTGCAGGATGCGGCGCAGGTCGATCCAGGTGGTCGAGTCGCCGTCGCCCGCCTCGGTGGCCGGTACGGCGCGCAGGTCGCCCTCGTCGAGCACGACCAGGCGGGTGCCGTCGCCGCTGACCCGGAACCAGTCCAGGTGGTCGACCAGTTCGGACTTCTTCGCCTTGGCGAGGTTGAAGTGCTCCAGGGTGGGCCGCTCGCTCGGGTCGGCGGGGTTGGCGAAGGTCTCGCCGAGCGCGCCCGAGATCGGCCAGCGCAGCCAGACCAGGCCGCCGCCGGCGACCGGCTCCAGCGCCGAGTACTTGGAGGCGGTGACCGGGAACGGCGTCACCCGCGACTCCAGCCCTTCGACCTCGACGGTGACCGCGCCGCCCTCGCCGGGCTCGTCCTCCAAGGGGTCCAGGCCCCCGGCCGCGGGGCGGCCCTCCGGGTTCAGCGCGAAGGGGGAGGGGGTGGCCGACGACAGCGGTACGAGGTAGGGGCGGCAGCCCAGCGGGAAGGACAGGTCACCGGTGTGCACGTCGTACACCGGGTCGAAGCCGCGCCAGGAGAGGAAGGCGAGGTAGCGGCCGTCCCGGGTGAACACCGGGTTCTCGTCCTCGAAGCGCCCGTCGGTGACGTCGACGACGAGCGGGCCGCCGTCCTCCCCGTCCCGCTGGTCGATGCGGGCCATCTTGATCTGCCGCAGGGAGCGGCCGATGCCGGGGTGGGACCAGGTGAGCCAGCTCCCGTCCGGGGAGAAGGCGAGGTCGCGGACGGGGCCGTTGACGGAGCGGACCAGCTCGGTCACCCCGCCTCCGCGGCCGGCGGGCGCCCCGGTCTCCGTGTCCGGCGGCTCCTCCCGCGCGCCCGCGAGCGCCCCGGCGACCTCCGCGTCCTCCTCCGGCACGTCGAGGAGCAGCAGCCGTCCGTCGTGCGAGGCGATGGCCAGCCGCTCGCCCGCCGGGTCCGAGACCAGCTCCAGCACCCGGCCCAGCTCCCCGGAGGCCAGCCGCCGCAGCGCGCGGGTGCCGGTCGCCCGGGGCAGATGGCCGATCTCGACGGCGTCCTCGCCCTCCGCGTCCGTCACGTAGGCGATCCGGCCGCCGGCGCCGAGCATCTCCGGCAGCCGCACCCGTACGCCCGGGGTGTCGGCGAGGGTGCGGGCCGGGCCGTCGCGGTGGGTCAGCCAGTACAGGCTCCCGCGTACGACGACGGCGCTCGCGCGGCCCGTCTCGTCGACCGAGACGCCGCCGACGTGCTGGGCGGTGGGCACCTGGTACGTGCGCCGTCCGGCGCGCGGGCCGCTCAGCCGGACGTCGAGCCGGCGCGGCCCGGACCCCGGTGACAGGTCCTCGACGATCCACAGGTCGCCCGCGCACTGGTACACCACACGGGTGCCGTCGCTCGCCGCGTGCCGGGCGTAGAAGGCGTCGTGGTCGGTGTGGCGGCGCAGGTCGGAGCCGTCCCGGGCGACGGAGTAGAGGTTGCCGACGCCTTCGTGGTCGGAGAGGAACGCGATCCGGCCGCCGACGAACATGGGGGAGTGCAGATGCCCGCCCAGGTCGGGCAGCAGCCGCTCGCCGTGCAGCCAGAGCCTGCCCGTGGCGCCGCCCCGGTAGCGCTTCCAGGAGGCGGGCTCGTGCGGCGGGGTGCCGGTGAGCAGGAGCGTCCTGCGCTCGCCGTCGAGGTCGGCGGCCTGGATGTCGGTGACCGGGCCCCAGGGCAGCTTGCGGCCGGGATCGCCGTCGGGGGTGATCTTGTAGGCCCAGGTGAGGTGCGAGAAGGGCTCGCCGTGCGAGGCGACGGCGAGGATCGCGGTGGCGCCGTCGGCGTCCGGGGGCGACCAGCCGCAGACCCGGGTGTCCAGGCCGCCCCAGTGGGTCAGCTGCCGCCCGGGACCGCCGTCCACCGGCACGAGGTGGACCTCGGGCGCCGGACTCCGCCAGCTGGTGTACGCGATGTGGCGGCCGTCGGGGGAGAAGCGGGGATGACCGGTCTTGGCGCGGTCGACGGTGAGCCGCCAGGCGCGGCCGGGACCGTCCAGGGAAGCGAGCCAGAGGTCGTCCTCGGCCACGAAGCACAGCTGGTCGCCGCTGAGGTGGGGAAGGCGCAGATAACTCACCCACCCCATGCTTTGCCGCCGACCGTGGCCCGGCAACTTCTGGGTGACCGCTTACGGGGAGCCGACAACCGTGACCCAGACCACGTACGAAACCGTTTCGTTTCGCTAGGGGTGGGGGTACATTGGTCATGTACGAAACGGTGTCGTTCCTGAGTGGAACGATCGGAGGAGGAAGAAGTGAGCGAGATGACGGAGGTCGCCACCGCGCGCCGCAGTCGGATCACTCCCGAGCGCGAGGCCGAGCTGTACGGGGCCGTGCTCGACCTGCTCCGGGAAGTCGGCTACGACGCCCTCACCATGGACGCCGTGGCCGCCCGCACCCGGTCCAGCAAGGCGACGCTCTACCGCCAGTGGGGCGGCAAGCCCGAGCTGGTCGTCAAGGCCATCCGGCACGGCAAGCCCGGCGAGATCGGCGACGTCGACACCGGATCGCTCCGCGGTGACCTGCACGCCCTGATGGCCCGCGAGGACGACTGCACCATGGCGCAGAACTCCGCGCTGATGCGCGGTGTGGCCATGGCGCTGCACCAGAACCCCGACCTGCGCCAGGCGTTCCGGGACCAGCTCATCGATCCCGAGATGGCGGAGTTCCGGCGCGTCCTGCAACGGGCGGTCGACCGGGGCGAGATCAGACCGGACTGCCCGGCGCTGGACTTCCTCGTGCACATGATGGTCGGGGGCTTCGCCACCCGCACGCTGCTGGACGACCAGCCGCCGACCCGGGCCTTCCTCGCCTCGTACATCGACGCCGTGATCCTCCCCGCCCTCGGCGTCGACACCACGTCCTGACCCGATCCCCGTCTCGACCCATCTGAGCCCCACCTGACGTCACCGCTCACGTCGTCGGGCTGATCACCCCTGCCCTGAAGACCCACGACCTGACCGGGAGAACGCCCCCGTGGCCACGTTCCTCTACAAACTCGGCCGGCTCGCCTTCCGCCGACGGCATTTCGTCGCCCTGATCTGGGTGGCCCTGCTGACGCTCGCGGGCGTCGGCGCGGCCAGCGCCCCGCCCGCCGGCACCACCTCCTTCTCCATCCCCGGCACCGAGGCCCAGAAGGCCTTCGACCTGCTGGAGGAACGCTTCCCCGGCGCCGCCGCCGACGGAGCGACCGCACGCGTCGTCTTCAAGGCGCCGGACGGCGAGAAGATGACGGACCCCGACAACAAGGCGGCCGTCGAGAAGACCGTCGCCGACCTGGCCGACGGCTCCGAGGTCGCCTCGGTCGCCGACCCCTACCGGGGGAACGCGGTCAGCCAGGACGGGACGATCGCCTACGCCTCGGTGAAGTACGACGTCTCCGGCATGGAGCTGGAGGACTCCACCAAGGACGCCCTGGAGGACGCCGCCCAGCAGGCGCGCGACGCCGGGCTGACCGTGGAGATCGGCGGTGACGCGCTGCAGGCCGTCCCGCACACCGGTGCCACGGAGGTCATCGGCATCGCGGTCGCCGCCGTCGTCCTGGTCATCACCTTCGGCTCGCTGGTCGCCGCCGGACTGCCGCTGCTGACCGCCCTGATCGGCGTCGGTATCGGCGTCTCCTCGATCACCGCCCTGGCCAGCGCCCTGGAACTGGGCTCCACCACCTCCATCCTGGCGATGATGATCGGCCTCGCGGTCGGCATCGACTACGCCCTGTTCATCGTCTCCCGCTACCGCGCGGAACTCGCCGAGGGCCGGGAGCGCGAGGAGGCCGCCGGCCGGGCGGTCGGCACCGCGGGCTCGGCGGTGGTCTTCGCCGGCCTCACCGTCGTCATCGCCCTGGTCGGCCTCGCGGTCGTCAACATCCCGATGCTCACCAAGATGGGCATCGCGGCCGCCGGCACCGTCGCCATCGCGGTCGTGATCGCCCTGACGATGGTCCCCGCGCTGCTCGGCTACGCCGGCCGCCGGGTCAAGCCGGCCGGTGCGAAGGGCAGGCTCCTGGGCCGCGGCCGCAAGAGCGCCGACCAGGCCACGGAGCGGACCGAGGGCGCTCAGCCCAAGGCCAACCTCGGCACCCGCTGGGCGCGCTTCGTCGTCCGCCGCCCGGTCGCCGTGCTCCTGCTGGGCGTCGTCGGCCTCGGCGCGGCGGCCGTCCCCGCGGCCTCCCTGGAGCTGGGCCTGCCCGACGACGGCTCCCAGCCGACGTCCACGACCCAGCGCCGGGCCTACGACCTGCTCTCGGAGGGCTTCGGCCCCGGCTTCAACGGCCCGCTGATGGTCGTCGTGGACGCCCAGGGCAGCGACGCCCCGCAGCAGGTGTTCACCGACGTCTCCGACGAGATCAAGGGCCTCGACGACGTCATGGCGGTCACCCCGCCTCAGCCCAACAAGGGCGGCGACACCGCGACGATCACCGTCGTCCCGGACTCCAAGCCGTCCTCCGTCGCGACCGAGGACCTGGTGCACGCCATCCGCGACGCGGGCGGCGACATCCGGGCGGACACCGGCGCCGAGACCCTGGTCACCGGCTCGACGGCGATGAACATCGACGTCAGCCAGAAGCTCAACGACGCGCTGCTGCCGTATCTGGTCCTCGTCGTCGGCCTGGCCTTCCTCCTGCTGATCGTGGTCTTCCGCTCGATCCTGGTCCCGCTGAAGGCGGCCCTCGGCTTCCTGCTCTCCGTCATGGCGGCGCTCGGCGCGGTCGTCGCGGTCTTCCAGTGGGGCTGGCTGTCCGGACTGATGGGCGTCGAGGAGACCGGCCCGGTCATGTCGATGATGCCGATCTTCATGGTCGGCGTGGTCTTCGGCCTGGCGATGGACTACGAGGTCTTCCTGGTCACCCGCATGCGGGAGGCGTACGTCCACGGCGAGAAGCCCGAGGAGGCCGTCGTCACCGGTTTCAAGCACGGCGCCCGGGTCGTCACGGCCGCGGCGGTCATCATGATGGCGGTCTTCGCCGGCTTCATCGGCTCCAGCGAGTCGATGGTCAAGATGATCGGCTTCGGCCTCGCGATCGCCGTCTTCTTCGACGCGTTCGTCGTCCGCATGGCCATCGTCCCGGCGGTCCTCGCCCTGCTCGGCAAGAGGGCCTGGTGGCTGCCGAAGTGGCTGGACCGCGCACTGCCCAACGTGGACGTCGAGGGCGAGGGCCTGCGCTCCCTCGGCGACGACAAGGACGAGGACCGGGAACTGGTCCGCACCTGACGCGTCACCTGCGAACGCCCTCCGGACGCGTGCGGCCGGAGGGCGACCGACCAGCCGGTGAGGGCTCCGTGGGGACGGGGCTGCCCTCACCGGCTTCCTCGTTCCCGGGGGAGGGGGCGGGCCGCGATCCCCCCCCGGGGGGCCCGATACCCGTTCGCCCCGGCCGCCCCGCGCTCGCTAACGTGCCGCCATGACGACCACCGACGACACCTCCGGCGCGTCCGCCGCCCACCCCCGCTTCGCCGAGGCCCTGCGCGCGCTCGGCCTCGGGGAGCTGGCCGACGAGGTCCGGCGCTTCCCGGAGGCCACCCGCACCGCCACCGAGGCCGCCGCCGCGATCGGCTGCGAGCTGAGCCAGATCTGCAAGTCGCTGATCTTCGCCGCCGACGGCGTGCCCGTGCTGGTCCTCATGGACGGTGCCTCCCGCGTCGACGTGGAGCGGGTCCGCGAGGAACTGGGCGCCGGGAAGGTGACGCGGGCCAAGGCCGACGTCGTGCGCGAGACGACCGGGTACGCCATCGGCGGCGTGCCCCCCTTCGGGCACCGGGAGCGGACCCGGGTGCTCGCGGACCGCTCGCTGCTCGCCCACGACGTCGTCTGGGCCGCCGCCGGAACCCCGTACGCCGTCTTCCCGATGGAACCCAAGGACCTCGTCGCCACCGCCGGCGCCACCCTCGTGGACGTGCGCGAGCGCACCGGGTGACCCGGCCGGCCCCGGCGGTGTCCGGCCCGCCCGGCGGGCACTGATGCGCACGACGCCCGTGAGGGGCACCCTGGAAGGAGGTGTTCCGGAGGTGATCGTCATGATGCACACCGCAGTGGGATGGCATGTCGAGCTGGAGTTCATGGAGGACGACCAGCACACGCGGGCGGTCGCGATGGTGCGGCTCCCCGACGGCACCGAGGTCCGCGCGCACGGCCACGCCAGCCGGCACCGGGTGGACGCCCAGCAGCCGAGGGTCGGCGAAGAGGTCGCCGGCGCACGCGCGTTGAACGAGCTGGCGATGCGACTGCTCACCAAGGCGCACGACGAGATCGACGCCGCGTCGGGGAGGACGTCCCACCCGATCCACGTATGAACCGTGCGGCCCGGGCGGGGACGGGCCGGGCCGTCAGCCGGCCGTGCCGAGCGACGCCCGTACCGCCCGGACCAGTGCCTGCGCCCGCGGGTCCGCCGTCACGGTCTTGCGGAAGCCGTTGGTGACGTAGCCGAAGGCGACGCCGGCCTCCGGGTCGGCGAAGCCGAGGGCGCCGCCGCGGCCCGGGTGGCCGAAGGAACCGGGGGACAGGAACGGCGACGCGCTGCCGTGCAGCATGTGGCCGAGGCCGAAACGGGTGTTCACGACCAGGACCCGGTCGGGGCCGGACGACTCCTCGGTGCCGGCCAGCCGGGTCGTCGCCGGGTCGAACAGCCGCACCCGCCGGGTCACCCCGTCGACCTCGCCGATCAGCGCCGCGTAGAAGCGGGCCAGTCCCTCCGCCGTCGCGACGCCGTTGGTCGCCGGGAGGGCCGCCGCACGGTATGCGGGGTCGTTCTGGTCGGGGAACGGGGTGATCGCGGCGAAGGCACGGCGGGTGAGGGAGTCCGGGTCGGCGTACGCCTCGGTGACGGCCCGCTTGGGGCGCAGGCGCGGTCCGCCGCCCGACGGCTCGCTCTCCTCCAGGCGTCCGGCCCGGCCCGCCCGGCCCGCCGCCTCCTCCGCGGCCGGCAGCCCGATCCACAGGTCCAGACCCAGAGGCCCGGCGATCTCGTCCGCGAGCCAGGCGCCGGTGCCGCGTCCCGTCACCCTGCGGACCAGCTCGTCGAGGAGCCAGCCGTAGGTGAGCGCGTGGTAGCCGTGGTCGGTGCCCGGCTCCCAGACCGGTGCCTGCGCGGCCACCGCCGCGGGGCCCCGCAGCGGGTCCAGGGCCTCCCCGGGGGTGAGCGGACGGTCCAGGACCGGCAGCCCGGCCCGGTGGTTCAGCACGTGCCGGACCAGCACCCGCTCCTTGCCGTGCGCCTTGAACTCGGGCCAGTACTCGCCCACCGGCGCGTCCAGGTCCAACTCGCCGCGCTGGTGCAGCAGCAGCGCCACGGCCGCCGCGACGCCCTTCGTCGCCGAGCGCACCACCTGCGCGGTGCCCCGGCGCCACGGCTCGGTGCCGTCGACGTCCTTGGTGCCGCCCCACAGGTCGACGACCTTGCGCCCGTCCCGGTACACGGCGACCGCCGCGCCCCGGTCGCCGAGGGCGGTGAAGTTCCGGACGAACGCGTCCCTGACCGGCTCGAACCCCTCGGCCACCGTGCCGTACACGTCCACGTCCGCGCTCACCGCTCCACCCGTCCCTTCGGATCACCTGCGACAGTGGGTGCAACCGTCGCCGGGCGCCTGCGATTCCTCACCCGCTCGCCGGTACCGAGCGCGGGTCGAAGCCGAAGGGCAGTTCCAGACGGTGGGCCCGCATCAGCGCGTCGTCCGCCAGCAGCCCGGCCGTCGGGCCGTCCGCCGCGATCACGCCGTCGCTGAGGATCAGGGCGCGGGGGCACAGCTCCAGGGCGTAGGGCAGGTCGTGGGTGACCATCAGCACCGTGACGTCCAGGGAGCGCAGGATGTCGGCCAGCTCGCGGCGGGAGGCCGGGTCCAGGTTGGACGACGGCTCGTCCAGGACCAGGATCTCCGGCTCCATGGCGAGCACGGTCGCCACCGCCACCCGGCGCCGCTGGCCGAAGGAGAGGTGGTGCGGGGGCCGCTCCTTGAACTCGCCCATGCCGACCAGCGCGAGCGCCCGGTCCACCCGCGCCTCCAGCTCCGCGCCCTTCAGCCCGGCCGCCGCCGGCCCGAACGCCACGTCCTCGCGCACGGTCGGCATGAAGAGCTGGTCGTCGGGGTCCTGGAAGACGATGCCGACCCGGCGCCGGACCTCCGCCATGTTCCGCTTGTCCACCGGCAGCCCGGCGACCGTGACCGTGCCGGTGCCGCCGGTCAGGATGCCGTTGAGGTGGAGCACCAGGGTCGTCTTGCCCGCGCCGTTGGGCCCGAGCAGCGCGACCCGCTCGCCGCGGGCGACGGAGAAGTCCACGCCGAAGAGGGCCTGGTGCCCGTCGGGGTAGGCGAAGGCGAGGCCGGAGACCTCCAGGGAGGCCGGGGAGTCAGCAGTCACAGGGACCATCCCAGCAGACAGACGACCAGGGCCGCACCGGGGAGGGCCAGCGCGTACGACCACTGCGCCCGGGACGCGGTCACCTCGTCGATGACCGGCATGGAACCGGCGTACCCGCGGCTGACCATGGCCAGGTGGACCCGCTCGCCACGCTCGTAGGAGCGGATGAAGAGGGCGCCGGCGGACTTGGCGAGGACGCCCCAGTGCCGGACGCCGCGGGCCTCGAAGCCGCGTGACTCCCGGGCGATCCGCATCCGCCGCATCTCGTCCGTGATCACGTCCCCGTACCGGATCATGAAGGAGGCGATCTGCACCAGCAGCGGCGGCAGCCTCAGCCGCTGGAGGCCGAGCAGCAGCTCGCGCAGCTCGGTGGTGGAGGCGAGCAGCACGGAGGCGGCGACGCCCAGGGTGCCCTTGGCCAGCACGTTCCAGGCCCCCCACAGGCCGCTGACGCTCAGGGACAGGCCGAGCACGTCGATCCGTTCGCCCTCGGCCACGAACGGCATCAGCACCGCGAACGCCACGAACGGGACCTCGATCAGCAGCCGCTTGAGCAGGAAGCCGGGTGGCACCCGGGCCGCGTACGCCACCGTCGCCAGCAGCAGCGCGTAGACGCCGAAGGCCCACATCGCCTCGCGCGGCGTCGAGACGACGACGACCACGAAGGCGAAGCCGGCGGCGAGCTTGGTGTGCGGCGGCAGACCGTGCACGGGGGAGTGCCCGTGCCGGTAGAGCCGGTGCGCGTGGCCGGCGCCCATCTAGGCGGACACGTCCGTGTCGGCCGGCGAGGTGTCGTCCGTACGCCGCCTGCGCACCGCCCAGAACACGGCACTGCCCGCGACGACCGTGACGCCGACCCCGATGACGCCCGCGAGGCCGCCGGAGAGCCGGGCGTCGGTGATGTCCTCGACCCCGTAGTCGGCGAGCGGGGAGTCCGCGCTCGCGTGCTCCTCGGTCTTCCGGTCGATGCCCTGGTCGGCGGCGACCTTCTCCAGGCCGTCCGGGTCGGCGGAGGCGTAGAAGCTGACGAAGCCGGCGAGGACGAGGGAGGTGACCAGGCCCGTGATCCACAGCCCGCGGCGGGCGCGGGCGGCGGCGGGCGCGGGGACCGCCGGCTCGGAGTCGGACGTGTCGGGGGCGTCGACCAGTTCGCCGTCGACCCGCAGCTTGAGCCGCTGCCTCAGCCCCCGGGCGCCGTGCACCAGGTCCGGGCGCACGGCGATGACGGCACCGACGGTCAGCGCGGTGATCGCGGCCTCGCCGATGCCGATGAGCACGTGCACGCCGATCATCGCGGTGGCGACCTTGCCGATGGCGACGTCGGTGGTGCCGCCGATCCAGTACAGGAAGGTGAAGGCGAGGGCGGCGGCCGGGACGGAGACCAGGGCGGCGACGAAGGAGGCGACGGTGACCGAACGCCGGGTGCGCGGCAGGACCTTCACCAGCCCCCGGAAGAGGGCGTAGGCGACGACGGTGGTGACGATCGCCATGTCGGTGATGTTGACGCCGAGCGCGGTGAGGCCGCCGTCGGCGAAGAGGATGCCCTGCATCAGCAGGACGACCGACACGCACAGCACACCCGTGTACGGCCCGACGAGGATCGCGGCGAGGGCGCCGCCCAGCAGGTGCCCGCTGGTGCCGGCCGCGACCGGGAAGTTGAGCATCTGCACCGCGAAGATGAACGCCGCGACCAGCCCCGCCAGCGGCGCCGTCCGTTCGTCGAGTTCCCGGCGCGCACCACGCAGGGAGACCGCGACGGCGCCCGCGGCGACGACTCCGGCGACGGCGGAGGTCGGGGCGTCGATGAATCCGTCAGGTACGTGCACGGTCCGATGATAGGGACCAATTGCAAGACGTTTGCAAGAGCGAGGTAAAGGCTGATCTCACATGTGATATTCGGCTCGAAGGGCGTGAGCCGGGAAATGTGGGACATTGGAGTGGGGGTGGACGCACAGCTTTCGCAAAGGTCACAGAGTGCAAGGGGCGATCCGATGTCCGTGGTCGAACAGCACGCACGAGCCCACATCCTGACCGACGCGGACCTCCCGGACTGGGACGACGGCGGAGCGATACCCGTCCTCCTGCGCTACGACCCCGACCGCGACCCGCGGGCGGTGTGCGTGGCACTGCCCGCCCGCGGGCGTGCTCCCGCCTCCCGCGAATGGACCTTCCCCCGCGCCCTGCTGGAACAGGGGCTGCGCGCGCCCGCCGGGACCGGCGAGGTGCGGGTGTGGCCGTGCGGGCGGGTGCAGGCCGTCGTCGAGTTCCACTCCCCGCAGGGCTGCTCGGTGGTCCAGTTCGAGACCAAGGCCCTCATGCGGTTCCTGCGCCGCACCTACACGGCGGTGGCCCAGCCGGTGGCCCACTGAGCCACCGGCCGGCCGCCGACGGGGCCGGTCAGCCGGCCTTCGCGAGGAGCGCCGCGACGATCGGGCCCGCGCTCTCGCTGCCGTGACCGCCCTGCTGGACCACGCCCGCCGCCGCCACGTCGCCCTTGTACGCCGTGAACCAGCCGTTCGGCTTCTCCTGGCCGTCGACCTCCGCCGACCCGGTCTTGGCCCCGGAGTCGCCGCCGACCCCGGCCATCGCCTCCGCCGCGGTGCCGGCCGCCGCCGTGTAGGACATCAGCTCGCGCAGCTGCGCCAGCGTGGACGCCGACATCGTCCGCGACGCCGTGGCCAGCTCGCGCCCGTCCACCGACGGGGCGACCAGATACGGCTGGTGGAAGGCGCCCGACTTCACGGTCGCCGCCACGGACGCCATGTTCAGCGGGTTCATCCGCACCCCGCCCTGGCCGATGAGGGAGGCGGCCATCGGGGCGGCGCTCTGCACCGGCACCGCGCCGTCGAAGGTGGGCACCCCGACCGACCAGTTGTTCATGGACAGGCCGAACACCTCCTTCGCCTGCTTGGTCAGGTCGTCGTTCTCCAGCTCGGGCGCCTGGCTGATGAAGGCGGTGTTGCAGGAGCGGGCGAAGCTCGCCTTGAACGTGCCGTCCTTGATCTCGAACTCGTCGTCGTTCTGGAACTTCCAGCCGCCGTAGCTGAAGTACTTCGGGCACGGGTGCTTCTTGTCCGCCGACGCCAGGTTCTTCTCGATCAGCATCGAGGCGGTGACGACCTTCATCGTGGAGCCGGGCGCCAGGGACCCCTGGAAGGCGGTGTTGAAGCCGTGGCCGCCGTTGGCGACGGCGAGGATCTCGCCGGTGGAGGCGCGCAGCAGCACCACCGACGCCCGCGGCTTGCCGGAGACCTGCTGCTCGGCGGCGGCCTGCAGGGCCGGGTCCAGGGTGGTCCGCACGGTGCCGGGCGTGCCCTCGCTCAGCTCCAGCAGCGTCTTGTCGGAGACCTTCGCCGCCCGGGACTCCTTGCCGCGCACCACGCGCAGCTCGACGCCCGGGGTGCCCCCGGCCTTCTTGCCGTACTTCTCGCGCAGGCCGTCCAGGACGGTGCCGAGGGAGGGGTACTTCGCCGCGGTGATCTCCGCACCGTTCCGGTCCAGCGCCTTGACCGGCGGGTCCCCGGCCTCACCGGTGACCAGCCGGTCGCCGTCCTTCAGCTCCGGGTGGACGACGGCGGCGTGCCAGGAGACGCGGGGTTCGCCGTCGCCGGCCCGGCGGACGACGGTCAGCGCGCTGTCGTACGTGAACGGCTTGCCGGTCCCCCCGTGGGCGACGGTGGCCTTCACGGAGAACGGGACCTTCTCCCCGGCCGGGGTGCCCGGGACGAGGGTGACGTCCTTGACCCGGGCGTCCTTGGCGTAGCCGGTGAGCAGGGCCTTCGCGGCCTCGGCGTCGTCGGTGGCCGCGGCGGCCCCGGCGATGTCGCCCCGCTGCCAGGAGGTCAGGAACCGCTGGGCCGTCGAGGTGACCTCGGCCGCCGTCAGCGGGCCGGACTTGGCCTTCTCCCCGGCCGCCGCCGTGGTCCGGTCGCCGTCCTCGCCGCCCCCGTACATCGCGAAGGCGCCGAATCCGGCGCCGGCCACGACCACGGCGGCGACACTGCCGATCACGGCGGGTCTCGTCCTGCGCCGCCCGGCGGCGGCCCTTCTGCTGCCCACTGCGTCCCGTTCCTTCGCGCTGACCGTCGCTGTCCCCGTCGCCGCTGCCGCGCAGCGCGCCCGCGACGACGGCGACCACCCTAGGCCCTGGCGTCACACTCCCGTCTGCCTCGCCCTGTCGCCACCGGCCCGGTTCAGCCGCCGGCGCGCAGCACGTCCGCCACGATCGGGCCGGCCGCGTCTCCGCCGTGGCCGCCCTCCTCGGTCATGGCCGCCGCCGCCAGGTCGTCGCGGAAACCGGTGAACCAGCTGTTGGAGGTGGTCTGCCCGTCGACCTCCGCCGACCCGGTCTTGGCACCGATGTCGCCGCCGAGCCCGGACATGGCCGCGGCGCCGGTGCCCTGCGTGGCGGTGAGCCGCATCATCTGCCTGAGCTGGTCGGCGGTGCTCCGCGGCAGGCCCTCGGCGGTGGCCAGCCGCCGCCCGTCCAGGTCGGGGGAGACCAGATAGGGCTGGCGGAACTCGCCGGTGATCGCGGTCGCCGTCACCGACGCCATGTTCAGCGGGTTCATCTGCACCTGGCCCTGGCCGATGGCGTTGGCCGCGCGGTCCGGGCCGCTCACGGCGGGGACGCTGCCGTCGAAGGAGACGACGCCGGTCTGCCAGTCGTCCCGGCCCAGACCGAAGCGCTCCTCGGCCTCCGCCGTCAGCGAGGAGTCCGTGAGCGGGTCCTCGTCGATGAGCTTGATGAAGCCCGTGTTGCAGGAGCGCATGAAGGTGTTGGCGAGCGTGGCGCCCTCGTTGGGCTCCATGTCGGTGAGGTTCTTGAAGGTCTGGCTCTGCCACGTGGCCGTGTCCGGGCACGGTGCCGGGCCGTTCATCGAGGTCACGCCGTTGTCGATGAGCATCGCCGCGGTGATGATCTTCATGGTGGAGCCGGGGGCGACCCGTCCCTGGAAGGCCGCGTTGAAGCCGTCCGCCCGGTTGTTGGCCACGGCCAGCACCTCGCCGGTGCTCGGCTTGACCGCGACCACGGAGGACTCGCCGTACCGCTGCACGGCCTTCTCGGCCGCCGCCTGCACCGTCGCGCTCAGCGTCGTGCGCAGCTTGCCGGGCTCACCCTCGGACAGGGTCAGCAGCGGGGTGTCGGGGGCGTCGGCGGCGGTGTGCCGGACCATCAGCTCGACACCGGGGGTGCCGCCCGCCTTGTCGCCGTACTTCTCCCGGAGGGTGGCGAGGACCGGGCCGAGCGAGGGGTACTTCTCCTTCGTCAGCACGGTGCCGTTGCGGCCGACCGCCTGGATCTGCGGGGTCTGCGACTCCTCGGTGACCAGGGTGTCGCCGTCCTTCAGCCGCGGATGGACGACGGACGGCCGCCAGTCGACCAGCGCCCGCCCGGTGGTCTCACCGCGCACCACCGTCAGCTCGCTCTTGTACGTCAGCGGCTTGGTCGCGCCCTCGTACGAGACCTTCGCCTCCACCGTGAACGGCACGCGCGTGCCGGTCGCGGCGGACGGCGTGATCTTCACGCCGGTGATGTGCGCCGCCTCGCCGTAGGCCGTGAGCAGCGTCCCGGCCACCGAGGCGTTGTTCGTGTACGACGCCGCGGTGGCCGCGTCGCCCTTCTCCCAGGCCGTGAAGAACTTCTCGGTCGTCTCGGCGACCTCGTCCCCGTCCGGCGGCCCGCTTTTCTTCGCCGTACCGGCGCTCCCCGAGCCGCCCCCGCCGTCCAGCGCCGACACGATGTTGTAGGCGCCGTACCCGGCCCCGCCCACCATCACGGCGAACACGCCGCCTATGACGGCGACCTTCACCCCCCTGCCCATCGGCAGTCCCCTCCCCGTCGGACCTTCCGCACGCCTTCTTGAACGCGTTCGAAAGCAGTTGTGGTTGCACTCTAGGTGCAGGGAGTGACCGGCGGTACGGATGTTTCCGTTCAGTGGCCCAAAGGAGACCCGTGGAACCGTGTCAGACCCACGTATCCAGCCACATCCGCGACCGCCAGTCCTCCATCGGGATCGCCGTGCCGGTGTAGAGGGGCCAGAAGTAGATGAAGTTCCAGGCGATCAGCAGGACCAGCACGCCCGCGCCCGTCGCCCCCGCGACCCGCCGGGCGTCACCGCAGCCCGGCCGGCCGATGAGCGCCCCCAGCAGCATCGCCACCGCCAGGCACAGGAAGGGCAGGAAGACGACCGCGTAGAAGAGGAAGATCGTGCGCTCCTGGTACAGGAACCAGGGGAGGTAGCCGGCCGCGAGGCCGCAGGCGATGGCGCCCGCCCGCCAGTCCCGGCGGAAGGCCCAGCGCCACAGCACGTACAGCAGCGCGAAGCAGCCCACCCACCACAGCAGCGGTGTGCCCAGGGCCAGCACCTCGCGGGCGCACTTCTCGCCCGCGTCGGCCGGACAGCCGTCCGCGCCCGGCGCGGGCGACTCGTAGAAGTAGGAGACCGGGCGGCCCAGCACGATCCAGCTCCACGGATTGGACTGGTACGTGTGCGGTGACGTCAGGTGCGTGTGGAAGTCCAGCACCTGGGTCTCGTAGTGCCACAGGCTGCGCCACCAGTCGGGGAACAGCCAGGACCAGGAGCTGTCCTTGCCGTCGGTCGCCGCCCAGTCGCGGTAGTAGCCGCCGGTGCCGTCGGCGGGGGAGAGGATCCAGCCCAGCCAGGACAGCAGGTAGGTGCCGAGCGCCACCGGCACCGTCGACAGGAACGCCCAGCCCAGGTCGTACCTCAGCACCGACAGGTACGGCCGGTGCGCGCCCGCGACCGGCGGGTGCCGACGTCCCACAGCACGGCCATCACGCAGAACGCCGCCATGACGTACAGGCCGTTCCACTTGGTCGCCGCGGCCAGGCCCAGCATCAGCCCCGCCGCCAGCCGCCAGGGCCGCCACCCGAAGCGGAACGTCTCCGCGAGGTCCGCGTCCGGCCGGACCCGGCCGTCGGCGTCCACGGGCAGCGCGGCGGCGAGTCTGCCCCGGGCCCAGTCGCGGTCGGCGACCAGGCAGCCGAAGGCCGCCAGCACGAAGAACATCAGCACGCCGTCCAGCAGCGCGGTGCGGCTCATCACGAAGTGCAGCCCGTCCACCGCCATCAGGGCGCCCGCCAGGCACCCGAGGAAGGTCGAGCGGAACAGGCGCCGCCCGATCCGGCACAGCAGCAGCACCGACAGCGTGCCGAGCAGCGCCGTCATGAACCGCCAGCCGAACGGGTCGAAGCCGAACAGCAGCTCGCCCAGCCCGATGACGTACTTGCCGACCGGCGGGTGCACGACGTACGCCGCGTCCGTCGGGATCGGGACGTCGCCGCCGGAGTTCAGGATCAGGTCGTTGGCGTTCTTGTCCCAGTTGACCTCGAAACCCCGGTGGATCAGCGCCCACGCGTCCTTGGCGTAGTACGTCTCGTCGAATATCACCGCCTTGGGGCTGCCCAGGTTCCAGAACCGCAGCACGCCCGCCAGCAGCGCCACCAGCAGCGGGCCGCCCCACGCCGACCAGCGCATCAGCCGGTCGGCGCGCGCCTTCGACAGGCCGAGGAAGACCCACAGGCGCTCACCGGGGCGCGTGTACGGGGGCACCAGCCGGTCGCGGACGTCGTCGGCCGCGGACGGCGCCGCGTAGCCGAAGCGGCGCAGCCGCTGCTGCCACGTGGTCCGCTGCTCGTGCGGGGCCTGGTCCTGCCGGGTGTCCGTGGAGGACGCGGTACTGGTCACCGCGCCATCGTAGGGAACCGCGCTGTGTGCGTCCCGCGCATGCCCCGGACCGGTCGTCGCGCGTCCCTGGGAGGATGGGGAGGTGACTGGAACCCTTGTACTGGCGGGCACCCCCATCGGCGACGTGCGCGACGCGCCGCCCCGGCTCGCCGAGGAACTGGCCGGTGCCGACGTCGTCGCCGCCGAGGACACCCGTCGGCTGCGCCGGCTCACCCAGGCGCTCGGCGTCACCCCGCGCGGGCGTGTCGTGTCCTACTTCGAGGGCAACGAGTCCGCCCGCACCCCCGAGCTGGTCGAGGAGCTGGCGGGCGGCGCCCGCGTGCTGCTGGTGACCGACGCCGGGATGCCCTCCGTCTCCGACCCCGGCTACCGGCTGGTCGCCGCCGCCGTCGAACGGGACGTGCGGGTGACCGCCGTGCCCGGCCCGTCGGCGGTGCTCACCGCGCTCGCCCTGTCGGGGCTGCCCGTCGACCGGTTCTGCTTCGAGGGCTTCCTGCCCCGCAAGGCCGGCGAACGGCGCGCGCGGCTGCGCGAGGCGGCCGCCGAGCGCCGGACCCTCGTGTACTTCGAGGCGCCGCACCGGCTGGACGACACCCTCGCCGACATGGCCGAGGCGTTCGGCGCCGAGCGGCGGGCCGCCGTCTGCCGGGAGCTGACCAAGACTTACGAGGAGGTCAGGCGCGGCGGGCTGGGCGAGCTGGCCGCGTGGGCCGCCGAGGGTGTGCGCGGCGAGATCACCGTCGTCGTCGAGGGCGCCCCGGACCACGGTCCCGAGGAGGTCGACGCGGCGGAGCTGGTGCGCCGGGTGCGGGTGCGCGAGGAGGCGGGGGAGCGGCGCAAGGAGGCCATCGCGGCCGTCGCCGCGCAGGCCGGCCTGCCCAAGCGCGAGGTGTTCGACGCGGTGGTGGCGGCGAAGAACGCGGGGTGAGGCGGGGCGGCCCGATCCGGCCGCGCTTGACCCGTTCCTGACGAACCGGTGCCCTGCGCCAAGGGCGGCCCAAATCGGCTCAAACACTCGGCAGATCCCGTGCCTTCGCGGTGGTGGAGGAGTCCACTGGAGGAAGCGGGAGCGAGCCCGCCGAGCGGAGCGGAGGAGCCGGAATGGGCATCGGTGAAGGCACGGCAGGCACGGCGGCCGCGGCAGGCACGACGGGCGCGGCGGGCAGGGCGGGCACGACGGGCGCGGCGGGCAGGGCGCATCCGGCGCGGACCCGGCCGCACGCCGGGGCCATCGAGGTCGTCCACGAGTCGTACTCCTTCGCCTGCATGCGCTGCGGGCACGGCTGGGAGCAGTCGTTCGAGATCGAGCACCACCGGGACGCCGACGGCCGCGCGTTCGTGCGCTACGTCACCGACGGCCGCGTCGTGCCCTCCCCGCTGACCCGGCCGACCTGCGCCACCTGCGACGGTCACCTCGTGCGGATCATGCGGCCGGGGCGGGTCGCCTCGGCCCGCGGCCCGGCCCACGGCACGCACCGGGTGCCGCCCGCGGGGCCGCTGGAGGTGCCGCCGGTGCCCGCGGGCCGCCAGCTGGTGCCCGAGGCGCCGGGACCGGGCGCGCCGGGCCTGACCGCCGGACCCGGGCACCGGCACCTGAGCGACCTGCTGCGCTCGCTCCACCTCCCTCTCCACCTCCACCGCCGGGCGGGCTGACCCCGTCGGGGCCGGCCGGGGGCTTCCGTAGGATCGGGAGCATGCCTTCGAACGCCTCCGGCCGCCCCGACGACCACGACGCGCCGCCGCTGCCCGCCCCCCTGCGGGTGCCGGTCGCCGACTCCCACACCCACCTCGACATGCAGTCGGGCACGGTGGCGGAGGGCCTCGCCAAGGCCGCGTCGGTCGGTGTCACCACGGTCGTCCAGGTCGGCTGCGACCTCGCCGGCTCCCGCTGGGCGGCCGAGACGGCGGCGGCCCACGACGCCGTCCACGCCACCGTCGCCCTGCACCCCAACGAGGCCCCGCGCATCGTCCACGGCGACCCCGACGGCTGGTCCCGGCAGGGGGCGCGCGAGCCCGGCGGGGACGCGGCGCTCGACGAGGCGCTGGCCGAGATCGACCGCCTCGCGGCGCTTCCGCAGGTCAAGGGCGTCGGCGAGACGGGACTGGACTACTTCCGCACCGGTCCCGAGGGCAAGGACGCCCAGGAGAGGTCCTTCCGCGCCCACATCGAGATCGCCAAGCGGCACGGCAAGACCCTGGTCATCCACGACCGCGACGCCCACGCCGACGTCCTGCGCGTCCTCAAGGAGGAGGGCGCCCCCGAGCGCACCGTCTTCCACTGCTACTCCGGCGACGCCGAGATGGCCGAGGTCTGCGCGAGCGCCGGCTACTACATGTCCTTCGCCGGGAACGTCACGTTCAAGAACGCCCAGAACCTCCGCGACGCCCTCGCGGTCGCCCCGGCGGAACTGGTCCTGGTGGAGACCGACGCGCCGTTCCTGACGCCGGTGCCCTACCGGGGCCGCCCCAACGCCCCCTATCTGATCCCGGTCACGGTCCGCGCCATGGCCGCCGTGCGGGGCGTCGACGAGGACACGCTGGCGACCGCGCTGGCCGCGAACACCGCACGCGCCTTCGGGTACTGACGCGGCACCGGGGCGATCCGCCCGTTCGCCACGCTGAGTGGTCGCGCGGCTTGGGAGAGTGACGGACGCTCCGCTAGGTTCTGGGGGCCCGATCCGGACCCCTGGAGCGTGTCGGCGTGAGCGGAACACAGTTCGATACCTACGAGACCCAGGCGCCGTACGACGTCCACAGCGCGCCGACCCTGCCCTACGGCGACACCTGTCGCCCCGCGCTGCCCCGGCAGGGCGCCACGGACGCCCCCGCTCCGGGCCCGCGGCGCCGCCGCTCCGCGCACCGGCACCGGGAACACCTCCCCGGGAGCGAGGACACCTCGCTGCGCCGCCTGGTGCCGCGCGCCCTGGTCGTGGCGTTCCTCGCGGGCGGCACCACCGCCTTCGTCGCCGAGGACAAGGCGGTCGAGCTGACCGTCGACGGCACCCCGCGCACGCTGCACACCTTCGCCGACGACGTCACCGAACTGCTCGCCGAGGAAGGCGTCCAGGTCGGCGCCCACGACGTGATCACACCCGCGCCCGGCACCGCCCTGACCAGCGGCGAGGAGATCACCGTCAGCCACGGACGCCCCGTCCTGCTCACCCTCGACGGCCACCGCCGCCAGGTGTGGACGACCGCCGACACGGTCGAGGGGGCGCTGCGCGAACTCGGCGTGCGCACCCAGGGCGCGTATCTGTCGGCCCCGCTCTCCCGGCGCATCGGACGGGAGGGACTCGCGCTGGACGTGCGCACCGAACGCGTGGTCACCGTCATGGCCGACGGCCGGGCCCGCACCGTCCGCACCAACGCGGCGACGGTGCGCCGGGCGGTGGAGGAGGCCGGGGTCACCCTGCGCGGGCAGGACACGACCTCCGTGCCCGGGACCGCCTTCCCCCGCGACGGGCAGACCGTCACCGTGCTGCGGATCACCGACGGCCGGGAGGTCCGCGAGGACCCGATCCCGTTCACCGAACAGCGGACCGAGGACCCCACCCTCTACCGGGGCACCGAGGTCGTCCGGCAGGCGGGACAGCCCGGCCTCCGGCGCACCACCTACGCCCTGCGCACCGTCAACGGCGTCCGGCAGAGACCGCGCGAGCTGCGCACCGAGGTCGTGCGCGAACCCCGCCCGCAGATCGTCCGGGTCGGCACCCGCCCCCGCCCCACCTCCGTGCGGGGCGCCGACCACCTCGACTGGCAGGCCCTCGCCGCCTGCGAGTCGGGCGGCCGGCCGCACGCCGTCGACCCCTCCGGCACCTACGGGGGCCTCTACCAGTTCGACGCCGCCACCTGGCACAGCCTCGGCGGCGAAGGACGCCCCGAGGACGCGACGCCCGCCGAGCAGACGTACCGGGCCAAGAAGCTCTACGTGCGCAGCGGCACCAGCCCGTGGCCGCACTGCGGGGCCCGGCTCCAGGGCTGACCGGCACCGGCGGGCCCCGCGCCCGCCCCCGGCTACCCTTGCGGGGTGAGCAGCCCCACCCCCGACGCCCTCCTGGGTCCCGTCGACGTCCGCGAACTCGCGGCGGCCCTCGGCGTGCGCCCCACCAAGCAGCGCGGCCAGAACTTCGTCATCGACGCCAACACGGTCCGCCGTATCGTCCGCACCGCCGAGGTACGCCCCGACGACGTGGTGGTCGAGGTGGGACCGGGTCTCGGCTCGCTCACCCTGGCCCTGCTGGAGGCGGCCGACCGGGTCACCGCCGTCGAGATCGACGACGTCCTCGCCGCCGCCCTGCCCGCCACCGTCGCCGCCCGCATGCCGGAGCGCGCCGACCGGTTCGCGCTGGTCCACTCCGACGCGATGCACGTGACCGAGCTGCCGGGCCCCGCCCCGACCGCGCTGGTCGCGAACCTCCCGTACAACGTCGCCGTGCCCGTCCTGCTCCACATGCTCGACACCTTCCCGAGCATCGAGCGGACCCTCGTCATGGTCCAGGCCGAGGTCGCCGACCGCCTCGCCGCCGGGCCCGGCAACAAGGTGTACGGCGTCCCGTCCGTGAAGGCCAACTGGTACGCCGAGGTCAAGCGGGCCGGCTCCATCGGCCGCAACGTCTTCTGGCCCGCGCCCAACGTCGACAGCGGGCTCGTGTCCCTCGTCCGGCGCAGCGAACCGCTGAAGACCACCGCGTCCAAGGCGGAGGTCTTCGCCGTCGTCGACGCCGCGTTCGCCCAGCGCCGCAAGACCCTGCGGGCCGCCCTCGCGGGGTGGGCCGGGTCCGCCGCCGCCGCGGAGGCCGCGCTCGTCGCCGCGGGCGTGTCGCCGCAGGCGCGCGGAGAGGCGCTGACCGTGGAAGAGTTCGCGCGTATCGCCGAGCGTCGTAACGCCGAACACGAGGAGTGACGAGCAAGTGAGCGTGACGGTCCGCGTCCCCGCCAAGGTCAACGTCCAGCTCGCGGTGGGCGCCGCCCGCCCCGACGGCTTCCACGACCTGGCCAACGTCTTCCTCGCGGTCTCCCTGCACGACGAGGTCACCGCCACCCCCGCCGGTGAACTCCGCGTCACCTGCGAGGGCCCGGACGCCGACCAGGTCCCCCTGGACCGCACCAACCTCGCGGCCCGCGCGGCACTCGCCCTCGCCGAGCGGCACGGCCGCGCCCCCGACGTCCACCTGCACATCGCCAAGGACATCCCCGTCGCCGGCGGCATGGCGGGCGGCAGCGCGGACTGCGCCGGCGCGCTGGTCGCCTGCGACGCCCTGTGGGGCACCGGCGCCTCGCGCGAGGAGCTGCTGGAGATCTGCGCCGAGCTGGGCAGCGACGTGCCGTTCAGCCTGGTCGGCGGGGCGGCGCTCGGCACGGGGAGGGGCGAGCGGCTGACGGAGCTGGAGGTCGGCGGCGACTTCCACTGGGTGTTCGCGCTGGCCTCGCGGGGGCTGTCGACCCCGGCCGTCTTCCGCGAGTTCGACCGGCTCGGCCAGGGGCTGGACATTCCGGAGCCGGTCGCCGACCAGGCGGTCCTCGACGCCCTCGCCAAGGGCGACCCCGCCGCGCTCGCGGTGACCGTCTCCAACGACCTCCAGCCGGCCGCGCTCTCCCTCTTCCCCGAGCTGGGCGACACCCTCGCGGCGGGCCGGGCGGCCGGAGCGCTGGCGGCGCTGGTCTCCGGCTCGGGACCGACGACGGCCTTCCTGGCGACCGACGCCAAGTCGGCGTCCGACATCGCCGGGGTACTGCGGGCCTCCGGGACCTGCCGCGACGTGCGTACGGCCTCGGGGCCGGCGGCGGGGGCGACGGTGCTCGGATCGTAGGCACCCGGCGGCCGGGACTACCCTGGAGGGTCGATCGTCCCCCAGGCAGGAGAGAAATGGCCGTCAACCTGGTCAATGTCGAGAACGTCAGCAAGGTGTACGGCACCCGTGCACTCCTGGACGGCGTCTCCCTCGGCGTCTCCGAAGGGGACCGCATCGGCGTCGTCGGCCGCAACGGCGACGGCAAGACGACCATGATCCGGATGCTGGCCAGGCTGGAGGAGCCCGACACCGGGCGGGTCACCCACTCCGGCGGGCTGCGGCTCGGGGTGCTCACCCAGCACGACTCCCTCGACCCGCGGGCCACCGTCCGCCACGAGGTCATCGGCGACCTGGCCGACCACGAGTGGGCGGGCAACGCCAAGATCCGGGACGTGCTGACCGGGCTCTTCGGCGGGCTGGACATGCCGGGCTTCCCGCAGGGGCTGGACACCGTGATCGGTCCGCTCTCCGGCGGCGAGCGGCGCCGGATCGCGCTCGCCAAGCTGCTCATCGAGGAGCAGGACCTGATCGTCCTCGACGAGCCCACCAACCACCTCGACGTCGAGGGCATCGCCTGGCTCGCCCAGCACCTGCGCGAGCGGCGCTCGGCGCTCGTCTGCGTCACCCACGACCGCTGGTTCCTCGACCAGGTCTGCACCCGCATGTGGGACGTGCAGCGCGGCGACGTCTACGAGTACGAGGGCGGCTACTCCGACTACGTCTTCGCCCGCGCCGAGCGCGAGCGCATCGCCGCCACCGAGGAGACCAAGCGGCAGAACCTCGTCCGCAAGGAGCTGGCCTGGCTGCGGCGCGGGGCGCCCGCCCGCACCTCCAAGCCGCGCTTCCGCGTCGAGGCCGCCAACGAGCTGATCGCCGACGTGCCGCCGCCCCGGGACAGCAGCGAGCTGATGAAGTTCGCCTCCTCGCGGCTCGGCAAGACCGTGTTCGACCTGGAGGACGTGACCGTCCAGGCCGGGCCCAAGGTGCTCCTCAAGCACGTCACCTGGCAGCTCGGCCCCGGCGACCGCATCGGCCTGGTCGGCGTCAACGGCGCCGGCAAGACCTCCCTGCTGCGCGCCCTCGCCGAGGCGGCGCGCAGCGAGGGCGAGGTCCAGCCGGCCGGCGGACACGTGCGCGTCGGCAGGACCGTCAAGCTGGCGTACCTCTCCCAGGAGGTCGCCGAGCTGGACCCCAACTGGCGGGTCCTGGAGGCCGTGCAGCGCGTGCGCGAGCGCGTCGACCTCGGCAAGGGCCGGGAGATGACCGCCGGGCAGCTGTGCGAGACCTTCGGCTTCGGCAAGGAGAAGCAGTGGACGCCGGTCGGCGACCTCTCCGGCGGTGAGCGGCGGCGGCTGCAACTGCTGCGGCTGCTGATGGACGAGCCCAACGTCCTCTTCCTCGACGAGCCCACCAACGACCTCGACATCGAGACCCTGACCCAGCTGGAGGACCTCCTCGACGGCTGGCCCGGGTCGATGATCGTCATCTCCCACGACCGCTTCTTCGTCGAGCGGACCACCGACCGGGTCTTCGCCCTGCTCGGCGACGGGGCCCTGCGGATGCTGCCGCGCGGCATCGACGAGTACCTGGAGCGCCGCAAGCGCATGGAGGAGGCCGCCGCGGCCAGTGCCCCGGCGGCAGCGGCGAAGCCCGCCGCGGCCGTGCCCGAGAAGAGCGCCGCCGACGTGCGCGCCGCCAAGAAGGAACTCCAGAAGATCGAGCGGCAGCTGGACAAGGTCTCCGAGAAGGAGACCAAGCTCCACGCGCAGATCGCCGAGAACGCCACGGACTTCGCGAAGGTGGCCGAACTGGACGCGGAGCTGCGGGAGCTGGCCGGTCAGCGCGAGGAGCTGGAAATGCGCTGGCTGGAACTGGCCGAAGACGCCTGACGCCCCGCGCGCGGGGAGCGCGCGCGGCGTGAAGGGCGCGTGAAGGCGCGTAACAGAGGCATCACGGGCCGGTCCTCCCTTGGGAACAGGGGTGGACGCGGCCCGGTGTGCGCTTCGGCCCGGGTGATAGAAAGGCCGTCTGAGAACTGTCTGAACGACTGCCGTGAAACGACTCCGAGGCCAGCGCGTACCTCGGGACGTGGCTAAAAATCAGTGAGTCATAAGGGGGAACGCGCTGATGAGCCAGCCGCCCAACCAGCCGCCGCAGGGTGGCTTCGGAGCACCGCAGGACCCGCCGCCGGGAGGATTCGGGGCACCGACCCCGCCGCCCCCGCAGGGGCAGCCGCAGACGCCGCCGCCCCCGCAGGGCGCGCCGTCCGGTCCGCCGCCGCAGCCGGGGTACGGCTATCCGCAGCAGCCCCAGCAGCCGGGTCCGTACGGGCAGCCCGGCCAGCCGGGTCCCTACGGGCAGCCCGGACCGTACAACTCCGGCCCGTACGGCCAGCCGCAGCAGCCCGGCCCCTACGGACAGCCCGGACAGCCCGGTTACGGCTATCCGCAGGCGCAGTTCCCGGGCGCGCCCGGCACCCCGCCGCCCGGCGGACCGGGCTCCCGCAACCCGTTCAAGGGGAAGCCGGCCCTCGCGATCGGCGCGGCGGTCGCCGCGCTGCTCGTCATCGGCGGCGGCGTGTGGGCGGTCACCGCGAGCGGCGGCGACGACAAGGACAAGAAGCCCGTCGCCGGCAAGAGCGACGACCCCAAGCCCTCCGGCTCCGGCGGCGCACCGGTCAACCCCGGTGACGGCAGCGGCGACGGCGGCGAGGACCCCGAGAACCTCAACGAGGGCCGGCAGGCGGGCGAGTCCAAGGTCCTCTGGTACAAGGAGGCGCCCGACGCCCCCGGTTCCGGCGCCGACGCCGACGGCATGTGGATCACCGACAAGGCGGCGGTGAAGGCGGCCTACAAGCAGGTCTTCGCCTACAACGTCGGCGACGGCAAGCCCAGCTGGGAGCCGATCGCCTTCCCGGAGAAGATCTGCGCGGTCACCCCGGAGAAGACGGCCGACGACAAGATCGTCGTTGCCTACATGAGCGGTTCCAGCGACCGCGCCAAGTGCAACAAGCTCCAGGAGATCGACCTCGCCACCGGCCAGAAGGGCTGGTCGGAGGAGGTCGCGGACGGCGAGCTGTTCGACTCCACCCTCTCCGTGGAGCTGACCGTCAGCGGCAACACCCTGATGGTCGGCCGCTCCCAGTCCGGCACCGCGTACGACGTCACCACCGGCAAGAAGCTGTACGACAAGAAGCGGTACGGCGACGCCTGCTTCCCCGCCGGGTTCGCGGGCAGCGCGACCAAGCTCGTCCAGGTCGCCTCCTGCGGCGCCGGCGGCGACAACGCGCACGACGAGCTGCAGGGGCTCGACCCGAAGACCGGCAAGGTCCTGTGGACCTACAAGTACGAGAAGGGCTGGCGGGTCGCCCGCGCCTACTCCGTCGACCCGCTGGTCGTCTACGCCACCAACGAGGACAAGAAGGTCTGGAACATCTCCACCTTCACCTCCGGCGGCAAGGTGCAGGAACAGGTCGGCGTCGACGAGGACTTCGCCCCCGAGTGCGGCTGGGCGATCCTCGAACGCGACCTCCAGGGCTGTGCGGGCGTCGCCGTCGGCGGCGGCGCCCTCTACCTGCCGACCGAGGCCACCACCGGCGCCAACGAGATCGTCGCGATCGATCTCGCCACGGGCAAGGAGAAGTGGCGGACCAAGTCCCCCGCGGACGAGTCGATGATGCCGATGAAGGTCGAGGGCGACCAGCTCATCGCGTACGTCCAGCCCTCGTACGACGCGGGCGGCCGGGTCGTGTCCATCCCGACCGGAGGCAGCGACCACAAGCCGGTCGAGCTGCTGAAGAACCCGCAGGCCGTCGCGGACATCGAGAACAGCTTCTACTCCAAGGACATCGACTGGGTCGACGGGCGGTTCTACATCTCCAGCACCCGCCTGACCGGGAACGACGAAGCGAAGGAGAAGTTGATGCTCGCCTTCGGCAAGTGACCTTCTTCCCTCCGCCCGTTCCGTCTCCCGTGCTCTCCGTCGTCCCCGCTCACGAGGTACTCACGCCATGACCCAGCCGCCGCCCCCGCCGCCCAACCAGCCCCCGCAGGGGGGCGGTTTCGGCCCCCCGCAGAACCAGCCGCCGCAGCAGCCGCCCACCCCGCCGGCCGGTGGGGGCCCCGACTTCGGCAAGGCGCCGCAGCCGGGGTACGGCTACCCGCAGACGCCGCCTGCCGCCCCGCAGACGCCCCCGCAGGCGCCCCCGGCAGCCCCGCCGTCCGGGCCGACGCCGCAGCCGGGGTACGGGTACCCGCAGACGCCGCCGCAGCAGCCGCAGCCCGGGTACGGCTACCCGGGCCAGCCGGCGCAGCCGGGTCAGCCCGGCGCGTACGGGCATCCGACGCCTGCGTACGGGCAGCCGGGTCCCGGCCAGCCGGGGCAGCCGGGGCAGCCCGGTCAGTACGGGTACGGCTACCAGCCGCCGACCGTGCCGATGCAGCCGCAGGCCGGTGGGTCCGGCGGCGGGGGGAAGATCAACGCTCAGCTGGCGATCATCGTGTCGGCGGTCGTCGCGATCGCGCTGATCATCGGTGGCGGCGTCTGGTACGCCAACTCCTCCGGTGACGGCGACGGCAAGGACGACACCGCCAGTTCGGGCGGCACGGACGGCGGCACGGACCAGAAGGGCGGCTCCGGCGGCAAGTCCTCCGGCGGCGAGGAGAAGGTGCCCTCGGACCCGGCGTCGAAGGTGCTCTTCCAGGTCCCCATGCCCGCGGTGAGCAAGGACGACAGCACCATCGTCGTCTCCGGTTCCTGGCTCACCGACAAGGTGTACGCCAAGAGCGGCATCGCGGAGGTCGTCGGCTACGACCGCGACAAGGGCACCAAGTCCTGGACGATCGACCTGCCCGGACCGGTGTGCGAGGCCAGCCACCGCGTCACCGAGGACGGCAAGACGGCGATCATCCACAAGCCGGCCATGCCGACCAAGGCCGAGCCGCAGTCCTGCACGGAGGTCGCCGTGCTCGACCTGGCGGCGGGCAAGACCGCGTGGTCCAAGTCCGTCGAGTCGGGCGGCCGTCCGATGTCCCTGAACAACGTGACGCTCAGCGGCGGCACCGTCGCCGCGGGCAGCACCAGCGGCGGCATCGCGTGGGACATCGCCACCGGTGACGAACTCTGGTCCCCCAAGCCCACCGACACCTGCTACGACGCCGGTTACGGCGGCGGCGAGAAGCTGGTCGCGGTGCGCAAGTGCGGCACGTACGACGCACGGCAGCTCAACATCCAGACCATCGACCCGAAGAGCGGGAAGGTGATCTCGGAGTACAAGATGGCCAAGGGCATCGAGTACGCCGCCGTCGTCTCCACCGAGCCGCTCGTCGTGGCCGCCGACGTCGGTGACTCCGCCGGGGACGGAAGCGGGATCTCCGACTTCTTCTCCATCGACAACAAGACCGGCAAGCTCCTGAACCGCATCTCCGCGCCGGGTGACGAGTTCGGCGCCAGCTGCGAGTCGATCACCGAGATCGAGAACTGCCGCGGTCTCGCGGTCGGCAACAACCGGCTGTACATCGCCACCGAGGAGCACGAGGGCGGCGGCGAGTCCTACAGCCGCACCAACGAGGTCGTCGCCTTCGACCTGACCACCGGCAAGCAGACCGGCGAGCGCGCCGACGCCGGTGACGGCTACACGATCACCCCGCTGCGCATGGACGGCGGCAACGTGATCGCGTACAAGCGCCCTCCGTACGACAAGGGCGGCCAGGTCGTGAGCATCGACGGCGGGACGTTCAAGCAGACCACGCTGATGGAGAACCCGGCGACCGAGGCGGTGCGCGACGTGGAGTCCCGGATGTCGCCGGACTACTCCGAGATCCGCTACTCGCAGGGGCACCTGTACATGTCGCAGGTGTTCGCGAGCGAGCCGAGCAGCGCGGACGACAAGGAGTACCTGGCGATCGCCTTCGGCACGAGCGGCTGAGCCTCGCGGCTCCGTCGCCCCGGCCCGGTACGGCCCCGTCCCCTTCCCGGGGGCGGGGCCGTGTTGCATGGATTTTCGGTGCTCCGGGGCGGTTCTTGCCGGTAGGGGCAGCGCGCGGTGGCCCCAGCGTGTAGCTTCCGGGGGACCGGGGAGGGTGACTGGGGGGTTGCTCGATGGGCGTACGGCTCATGGTGGTCGACGATCACCGATTGCTCGCCGAGGCGTTGGCCTCGGCGTTGAAGTTGCGGGGGCATCGGGTGCTGGCCGCGGCGGCGCCGTCGGCGGGGGCGGCGGAGCTGGTGATCAGCAGGGCGCCGGAGGTGTGCCTGCTGGGGACGGCGACGCCGGCCGAGCCGGGGATCTTCGATCCCGTGGTGCGGATCAAGCGGGAGCGTCCGCAGGTGGCGGTGCTGGTCCTGGGGCCGGTGCCGAGTCCGCGCGGGATCGCGGCGGCGTTCGCGGCCGGGGCGTCGGGGTACGTGCGGCACGACGAGCGGATAGAGGGCGTCGAGCGGGCGATCATGAAGGCGCGGGCCGGGGAGGCGGCGGTGGCGCCGGCGCTGTTGCAGGGGGCGTTCGGAGAGCTGCTGAACCCCGCGGCCCAGCCGGACGACGAGGGGCAGCGGCTGCTGCGGATGCTCACGCCGAGGGAGGTCGAGGTGCTGGTCCGGGTCGCGGACGGGGAGGACACGCGGCTGATCGCGGCGGGGATGGGCATCGCGCCTTCCACGGCCCGGACGCATGTGCAGCGGGTGCTGATGAAGCTCGGGGTGGGCTCCCGACTGGAGGCGGCGGCCCTGGCCGCCCGAACGGGACTACTGGACCGCGCGACCCCGGCCTCCGGCGGTTGAACGGGGTGCCTCCGGCGGTTGGCGGGGGTACCTGCGGCGGCCTGTGCGGGTGTGTGGGTGGGGTGCCTGCGGCGGCCTGTGCGGGTTGTGGGTGGGGTGCCTGCGGCGGCCTGTGCGGGTGTGTGGTGGGGGTGCCTGCGGCGCCGGTGCGGCTTCGGTGGGGGTGCGCGTAGCGCGATCGGTTCGTGGTGGGTCGGGGCCGCGCCGGGGGGTGTCCGTCCTCGGAACGGCGCGGAATCGGTCGGCCACAGATCTGGACGGCGCGGACGCGCCAACCGCTGCGGGCGGACACCCCCCGACACGTCCCCTCCCCGCCGTACGCGGCTACCCGCCCGCGCGGGGCGCGCACGGCGCGCGGTGGCCGCCGTCCTGCCGCGCCACCCCGCCGCAGCAGCCGCGGGCAGTCATCCCACCCAGCTGCGGGCAGTCGTGCCGCTGGGGCGGCACGGGTGGGCGCAGCGGCACCCCGCTACGCCGGGCCGCGACACCCACCCCCGCGCCCACACCCACGCCGGGTGCGGAGGGAGACGCCGGTCAGCGCACCCGTGCCGGTCACGGCACCCGCGTCACTCCGGCCCCGCCCCCTCGGCAGAGGGCGGCGGCGCCGTGGGCCGCAGCTTCAGCCACGCCAGGAAGAACAGCCCCAGCACCAGCATCCCCAGCCCGGTCCACAGGTTGATGTTCACCCCCTGCGCCTTGTCGATCTCGTCGTCGGACGCCACCAGGCCCGCGATCGTCACGATGACGCCGTAGACCACGAACAGCCCGCCGATGATCCGCCGGATGTCGAAGAGCCGCGCGGCCGTGACGGACTTGGTCTCCAGCTCGGAGACCTCGTCCTGGACGTTCTTGTCGGAGTAGGAATCGGACATGCTCTCTCAATCCTCCCGCGATCAGAACGAGAACGGGATGTAGCAGGCGGCGGCCAGCACGACCGCCCCCCAGCCCAGCAGCGCCGGCTTGCGGTACCACGCGTCGTCCCCCTTGGCGGGCGCCTCGGACATGCCGGGGGAGACGGTGCCGTAGACCAGGCCCTGCAGTTCCGAGACCGGCTTCGGCGCGGTGAACAGGGACACGGCGACCATGACCACCGCGCCGGCCACGAACCCCGCGATCGCGGAGACGAAGTTGGCACCCTGGTCGGAGGGGATGTCGATGATGCCCTGCTTGTAGATGACGAAGTAGTTCACCATCGCGGCGGTCGTGCCCGCGATCAGGCCCCAGAAGCCGGACTTCATGGACGCCCGCTTCCAGAACATGCCGATGATGAAGACCACGAACATCGGCACGTTGAAGAAGGAGAAGAGCGTCTGGAGGTAGCTCATGATGTTCGAGAAGGAGGAGGCCAGGAACGCCGTGCCGATCGAGGCGAGCACGCCGATCACCGTGATCAGGCGGCCGAAGCGGACGTAGTAGTCGTCCTCCCGGTCCTTCACGACGTACCGGGCCCAGATGTCGGTGGTGAAGACCGTGTTGAAGGAGGACACGTTGGCCGCCATGCCGGCCATGAACGCGGCCAGCAGGCCGGTGACCGCGATGCCGAGGACGCCGTTGGGCAGCAGTTGCTGCATCAGGTACGGGATGGCGTCGTTGTACTGGAGGTCCGAGCCGGGGGTGCCGATCTTCGGGACCAGGACGGCCGCGACCAGGCCCGGGATCATCACGACGAAGACGATGAAGATCTTCGGGAAGGCGGCGATGAGCGGGGTGCGCTGGGCCGCCGAGAGGTTCTTCGCGGACAGCGCGCGCTGCACCTCG
Source organism: Streptomyces sp. SudanB5_2050 (assembly GCF_964272335.1). NCBI lineage: Bacteria > Bacillati > Actinomycetota > Actinomycetes > Kitasatosporales > Streptomycetaceae > Streptomyces > Streptomyces sp. SudanB5_2050. The sequence continues at coordinate 3,364,933 of NZ_OZ186760.1, read as the reverse complement.
GCGAAGTTCGTCGTCCAGTAGCCGAAGGAGAGCACGAAGCCGAGGCCGAGGACGATGGTCAGCCAGTTGGCGCCCAGCGGGTTGTCGCTGCCGATGCCCGTGCCGCCCCAGGCGGTCATGAAGTCGCCGCCGCGGGTCTGGGTGAGGGAGTCGGACAGACCGTCCCAGCCGCCGACCTTCTTCAGGCCCAGCACCGTGATCGGGATGAGGCCGGCCAGGATCACGAAGAACTGGAGGACCTCGTTGTAGATCGCCGAGGAGAGACCGCCGAGGGTGATGTAGGCGAGGACGAAGAAGCCGGCGACCACGATGGCCACCCACTGCGGCCAGCCGAGCAGGGCCTCGACCACGATCGCGAGGGCGTAGAGGTTCACGCCGGCGATCAGGATGGCCGCGACGGCGAACAGGACCGAACTCAGGAGGTGGGAGGACCTGTCGAAGCGCAGGAGCAGGAACTCCGGTACCGAGCGGACCTTGGAGCCGTAGTAGAACGGCATCATCACCAGGCCCAGGAAGACCATCGCCGGAATGGCGCCGATCCAGTACCAGTGGGTCGTGTAGACGCCGTACTGGGCGCTGTTGGCGGCCATGCCGAGGATCTCGGTGGCGCCCAGGTTGGCCGCGACGAAGGCGAGGCCGGTGACCCAGGCGGGCAGCGAGCGGCCGGACAGGAAGAAGTCCAGGCTGGTCTTGACGGAGCGGCGGGCTGCGAAGCCGATGCCGAGGACGACGACGAAGTAGATCCCGAGGATCGAATAGTCGAGCCAGTTGGTGGGGAGTCGAAGCTCCGCGGCTAGATGTGTGGGGGTATGCATACGAACTCGCTTCGTTGCGCGAACTGATCCGCAGCGGAACCTACGCCTCCGCGTTCAGTAATTGAACACTTCTGGTGATGTTCTTTGTTTGATTGTGATGATCGGCAGGCTGGTGAGTTGTGATGTGTTATGTTTGATTGTGTTGAGTGATTGGGTGTGGGTGCAGAGGAGAGCGGCTGTGAAGAAGACGTCGACCCGGCTGGCCGACGGTCGCGAGCTCGTCTACTACGACCTGCACGACGACGCCGTGCGCGACGCCGTGGACCGGCGTCCGCTGGAGCGGACCGTCACCACCTCCGAGGTCCGCCGCGATCCGCTGCGCGGCGACTCGGTCGCCATCGCCTCGCACCGCCAGGGCCGCACCTATCACCCGCCCGCCGACCAGTGCCCGCTGTGCCCGTCGCAGGGGGAGCGGCTGAGCGAGATCCCGGACTCCTCGTACGACGTGGTGGTCTTCGAGAACCGTTTCCCCTCGCTGGCCGGCGACTCCGGCCGCTGCGAGGTCGTCTGCTTCACCTCCGACCACCACGCCTCCTTCGCCGACCTGGACGTGGAGCAGGCCCGGCTCGTGCTCGACGCCTGGACCGACCGCACGTCGGAGCTGTCGCATCTGGCCTCCGTGGAGCAGGTCTTCTGCTTCGAGAACAGGGGTGCCGAGATCGGGGTGACGCTGGGTCACCCGCACGGGCAGATCTACGCCTACCCCTTCACCACGCCCCGCACCGCCGAGATGCTCCGTTCGCTCGCCGCCCACAAGGACGCGACCGGCGGCGAGAACCTCTTCGACGCCGTGCTGGAGGAGGAGCTGGCCGGGGAGCGGGTCGTCCTGGAGGGTGAGCACTGGGCGGCCTTCGTGCCGTACGCCGCGCACTGGCCGTACGAGGTGCACCTGTACCCCAAGCGGCGGGTGCCGGACCTGCTCGGCCTCGACGAGGCGGCCCGCACAGAGTTCCCCCAGGTCTATCTGGAACTCTTGAGGCGCTTCGACCGGATCTTCGGGGAGGGCGAGCCTCCGACGCCGTACATCGCGGCCTGGCACCAGGCCCCGTTCGGGCAGCTGGAGGACTTCGAGGGTGTGACGCGGGACGACTTCGCGCTCCACCTGGAACTTTTCACGATCCGCCGTACGTCCGGCAAGCTGAAGTTCCTCGCGGGCTCCGAGTCCGGCATGGACGTGTTCATCAACGACGTGCCCCCGGAGCGCGCGGCCGAGCGACTGCGAGAGGTAGCGAGTTCATGAGCGGGAAGTACCTGGTGACGGGCGGGGCCGGCTATGTCGGCAGCGTGGTCGCCCAGCATCTGCTGGAGGCGGGCCACGAGGTCGTCGTCCTCGACAACCTGTCGACGGGCTTCCGGGAGGGCGTCCCGGCGGGCGCCACGTTCATCGAGGGGGACATCCGCGACGCCGCGAAGTGGCTGGACGCCTCGTACGACGGCGTGCTGCACTTCGCCGCCTTCTCGCAGGTCGGCGAGTCCGTCGTGAAGCCCGAGAAGTACTGGGACAACAACGTCGGCGGCACCATGGCCCTGCTGGACGCGATGCGCTCGGCGGGCGTGCGGCGGCTGGTCTTCTCCTCCACGGCCGCGACGTACGGCGAGCCGGAGCAGGTCCCGATCGTCGAGACCGCGCCCACCAGGCCCACGAATCCGTACGGCGCCTCGAAGCTCGCCGTCGACCACATGATCAGCGGTGAGGCGGCGGCCCACGGCCTGGGCGCGGTGTCCCTGCGCTACTTCAACGTCGCGGGCGCCTACGGCGAGTACGGCGAGCGCCACGACCCCGAGTCGCACCTCATCCCCCTGGTCCTCCAGGTGGCGCAGGGCCGCCGCGACGCCATCTCCGTCTTCGGCGACGACTACCCGACGCCGGACGGCACCTGTGTGCGCGACTACATCCACGTCGCCGACCTGGCCGAGGCGCACCTGCTGGCGGTGAAGGCCGCCGTCCCCGGCGAACACCTCATCTGCAACCTGGGCAACGGCAACGGCTTCTCGGTCCGCGAGGTCGTCGAGACGGTCCGCCGGGTGACGGGCCACCCGATCCCGGAGGTCGTGGCCCCGCGCCGGGGCGGCGACCCGGCGGTCCTGGTCGCGTCGGCGGACACCGCCCGCGAGAAACTGGGCTGGAACCCGTCGCGCGCGGACCTCGCGGGGATCGTGACGGACGCGTGGGAGTTCGCGCGGCGGCGCGCGGGCCAGGACTGAGGAAGAGCGAGGGGCAGGGCATGGGCGAGGCTGTGGCGGAGGCCGTCGGCGAGCGGTTCCGGGAGCTGTACGGCGCGGAGCCGGAGGGGGTGTGGGCGGCGCCCGGCCGGGTCAACCTCATCGGCGAGCACACCGACTACAACGACGGCTTCGTCATGCCGTTCGCCCTGCCGCACACCGCGGTCGCGGCCGTCTCCCGCCGGGACGACGGCCTCCTGCGCCTGCACTCGGCCGACATCGACGCCGGCGTGGTCGAGCTGCGCGTCGCCGACCTGACCCCCGGGTCGGACCGGTCCTGGACCGCGTACCCCTCCGGCGTGGTCTGGGCGCTGCGCGAGGCCGGCCACGAGCTGACCGGCGCCGACATCCATCTGGCCTCGACGGTCCCCTCCGGCGCGGGCCTGTCCTCCTCGGCGGCCCTGGAAGTCGTGGTCGCCCTGGCCCTGAACGACCTGTACTCCCTCGGGCTGCGCGGCTGGCAGCTGGCCCGCCTGTGCCAGCGCGCGGAGAACGTCTACGTCGGCGCCCCGGTCGGCATCATGGACCAGACCGCGTCGGCGTGCTGCGAGGCGGGCCACGCCCTCTTCCTCGACACCCGCGACCTGTCCCAGCGTCAGATCCCCTTCGATCTCGCGGCCGAGGGCATGCGCCTGCTCGTCGTCGACACGCAGGTCAAGCACTCCCACAGCGAGGGCGAGTACGGCAAGCGCCGCGCCGGCTGCGAGAAGGGCGCCGCCCTGCTGGGCGTCGACGCCCTGCGGGACGTGCCGTACGCCGAACTCGACGCGGCGCTGGAGCGCCTGGCCGACGACGAGGAGGTCGGCCGCCTGGTCCGGCACGTGGTCACCGAGGACGAGCGCGTCGAACGGGTCGTGTCGCTCCTGGAGGCCGGCGACACCCGCGCGATCGGCCCCGTCCTGGTCGAGGGCCACGCCTCGCTGCGCGACGACTTCCGCATCTCCTGCCCGGAGCTGGACCTCGTCGTCGACACGGCCCTGGCCTCCGGCGCCCTCGGCGCCCGCATGACGGGCGGGGGCTTCGGCGGCTCGGCGATCGTCCTGGCGGACGTGTCCGAGGTCGACACCATCACCAAGGCGGTGAAGGAGGCCTTCGCGGCGGCCGGCTTCACCGCGCCGCGGGTCTTCGAGGCGATTCCCTCGGCGGGCGCGCGGCGGTTGGTCTGAGCGCTCAGACCAACCGCTTCACCAGCGTGTACTCCGTGATCCCCGGCGGGTAGTCGGGGATCACGCACACCACCTCGTAGCCCTGCATGCGGTAGAAGTCCGGGGCCTGGAAGTCCCAGGTCTCCACGCGGGACGCGGCGCAGGACCGTTCGGTGCGGGCCGTTCGCTCCGTCTCGGTGAGCAGGGCGGAGCCCAGGCCGAGGCCGCGGTGGCGGTCGTCCACCCACAGATAGGTCACGTGCAGCCAGGTCGCCCAGGTGTGGCCGACGAGGCCGCCGGCCAGGTCGCCGGACTCGTCGAGGGCCCAGACGTGCAGGGGGGATTCGCGTTCGTGAGGGGTTTGGCGCAGGGACCGCAGGACGGAGGAGGCGGCCGTGTTCGTGTCCCGCAGGCGGGTGCGCAGCAAGTCGCGCCGAGTCCTGTCCACTTCTGTCACGAGACGAAACATGCGGCTCACCATAAACGTGCCGGGCTGTCAGTTCTGCAAATAACCTTCCGCTCCCGGCGCCCGCCCGTACTCTGATGAACAGCACCGGTGGGGGCCGGTGCCGTTCAGGGGGCGAGACAGCAGGGTACGGCGCCCGGGGCGGGGGTAGCGGTTACTGCGCGGCGGCGGCCGTGCGGCCGCGGCGCCCCGTCCCGGAGTACCGAACGCACAGGTGGATACGGGGCTTCGGGCGCCGTACCCGTGCCGTGTCGTCTTCCGTGTTCCCTGGGTGGACAGACGATGGGTGGCCCTTCGCTCCGCCAGGAGCCTGGGGGAGGGGGTTTCGTGGTGCGTGTCCGAGTCCTGGTCGTCGACGACCATCGCATCTTCGCCGAGTCGCTCGCCGCCGCCCTGGCGGCCGAGCCCGACGTGGAGGTCTCCGCGGCCGGCAGCGGTCCGGCCGCGCTGCGCTGTCTGGAGCGGGCCGCTTCCGAGGGGCGGCGGTACGACGTGCTGCTCGTCGACGCCGACCTCGGCGGGCACGTGCCCGGCGCGCGGCCCGCCGTCCCGGTGCGGGAGGGCGACGAGGACGGGCTCGTCGACGGCATCTCCCTGGTCGCGGGGGTGCGGACGGCGCAGCCGGGGGTGCGGGTCGTGGTCCTCGCCGAGAAGGACGATCCCCGGCGGGCGGCCCTCGCGCTCGGGGCCGGGGCCTGCGGCTGGGTGGCGAAGGACTGCTCGCTGTCGCGGCTGCTCAGCGTGATCCGGGGGGTCCTGCGGGACGAGACGCATCTGCCGCCCGCGCTGCTGACCGGCGTGCTGCGCGAACTGACCGCCGCCCGCAAGCACCGCACCGAGAGCGAGCGGCTGGTGGAGTCGCTGACCCCGCGGGAGCGCGAGGTGCTGCGCTGCATGGTGGCCGGCCTCGGGCGCAAGGCCGTCGCCGAGCGGCTGTACCTGTCCCCGCACACCGTGCGCACGCACATGCAGAACGTACTGGGGAAGCTGGGCGTGCACTCCACCCTCGCCGCCGTCGCGCTGGCGCGCAGGGCCGGGGTGGGGCCGGCCGACCTGGGGCCGCCCGGACGGATCGGGCCGCAGCAGAGCAACAGCGCCTGAGCGACGCCGGGGGGCGGGGCCGAGGTGGGTGCCGGGCCCGTGTCCGAGGCGCGGCGCCCCCGGCGGTCCTCAGCCGGGGATGTTGTCGAACGGGGCGGTCAGCCGGCGCAGCAGCGCCGCCAGGTCGCCGCGCTGGGCGCGGGACAGCTCGGCCAGGATCGCGCGCTCCTGCGCCAGCAGGCCGGCCAGCGACTGGTCGGCCCGGTCCCGGCCCTCGTCCGTGAGGCGGACCAGCACGCCCCGCCGGTCGCTGGGGTCGGGCAGGCGCTCCACCAGGCCCTTCTTGGCGAGGCGGTCGATGCGGTTGGTCATCGTGCCGGAGGTGACCAGGGTCTGGGTGAGGAGCTGCCCCGGGGAGAGCTGGTACGGGGTGCCCGCGCGGCGCAGCGCCGTCAGGACGTCGAATTCCCAGGGCTCCAGATTGTGCTCGGAGAAGGCGAGGCGGCGTGCGCGGTCCAGGTGCCGGGCCAGCCTGCTGACCCGGCTCAGGACCTCGAGCGGTTCCACGTCGAGGTCCGGGCGCTCCCGGCGCCACGCTGCGACCAGCCGATCGACCTCGTCCTCCATGACGATCAGTGTAGTGGTTGTGTCGACATGAAGTCTCTTGATGTCGATTCTCTTGACGTCGAGATAGTGGTGGGGTGACGCTGGGTACCCGGCCCGGACAGCCCATCCCTGGAGGCTCCATGCCCGCCACCGCCCCCACCTGGGACCCCGCCCAGTACCTGCGCCACGCCGACCACCGCGCCCGCCCCTTCGCGGACCTCCTGGCCCGGGTACCCGACCTCCCCGCGCGGGCACCCCGCATCGCCGACCTCGGCTGCGGCCCCGGCAACGTCACCGCCCTGCTCGCCGAGCGCTGGCCCACCGCCCGCATCACCGGCTACGACAACTCGCCCCGGATGCTCGAGCAGGCCGACCGGTACGCCGGCCCCACCCCCGGCGGCGGCCACCTCGACTTCGCCGCCGCCGACGCCCGCACCTGGACCCCCGCCGAGCCCCACGACCTCGTCATCAGCAACGCCACCCTCCAGTGGGTCCCCGACCACACCGAGCGCTTCCCCGACTGGATCGCCGGCCTCGCCCCCGGCGGCACCCTCGCCTTCCAGGTCCCCGGCAACTTCGCCGCCCCGAGCCACCGCCTGATGCGCGAACTCGCCGACTCCCCGCGCTGGCGCGGCCGCCTCGCCGGCACCCTCCGCCACGACGACGCCGTCCTCGGCCCCGAGGACTACCTCGCCCACCTGACCGCCGCGGGCTGCGCCGCCGACGTGTGGGAGACCACCTACATACACCTGCTGGCCGGCGAGGACGCCGTACTGGACTGGGTGAAGGGCACCGGACTGCGACCCGTGCTCACCGCGCTCGACGACGACCCCGAGGCCCGCGACGCCTTCGTCGAGGAGTACCGCACCGTCCTGCGCGCCGCCTACCCGGCGGGTCCGCACGGCACGCCCTTCCCCTTCCGCCGGATCTTCGCCGTCGCCCGGAAGAGGACCGGCGCCTAGTCCGGCCGGACCGCGGCGGACGGGGCTCACGCCACCCCGGCCGCCACCAGCGCGTCGATCTCCTCCCCGGACAGCCCCAGCTCGCCGAGCACGGCCCGGGTGTGCTCGCCCAGCGCCGGCACCGCCTCCATGCGGGGAGCCGCCCCCGTCGGACCCGGCGGCGCGAACGCCGGGACCGGGCCGGCCGGCGTGGGCACCTCGTGCCGGCGTCCGCGCGCGGCCAGCTGCGGGTGGTCCCACACCTCGGCGAGCGTGCTCACCCGCGCGTTGGCGACCGGCACCGCGCCGAGCAGTTCGAGCGCCTGGTCCCCGGTCAGCTCCGCGAACCGGGCCGCGATCAGCGCGCCCAGCTCCTCCCGGTGCGCGTTGCGGTCCGCGTTGGTGGCGTAGTGGGGGTGCGCGGCCAGCTCCGGGCGCTCCAGGAACCGCGCGCAGAAGCCCCGCCACTCACGCTCGTTCTGGATCGCCATCATGACCACCTTCCCGTCCCCGGCCGTGTAGGGGCCGTACGGGTGGATCGTCGCGTGCGCCGCCCCGGCACGCGGTGGCGGCTCCGCGCCGTCGAAGGCGTAGTACAGGGGGAAGCCCATCCACTCCACGGTGGACTCCAGCATCGACACGTCCAGGTGCGCGCCCCGCCCGGTGCGCCCGCGCTCCAGCAGCGCGGCGAGGACCGAGCTGTACGCGTACATCCCGGCGGCGATGTCCGACACCGAGACACCCACCTTCGCCATCTCCTCGGGCGTGCCCGTCACGGACAGCAGCCCGGCCTCGGCCTGCACCATCAGGTCGTACGCCTTGCGTCCCTCGTAGGGGCCGGGAGAGCCGTAGCCGGAGATCTCGCACACGATCAGCGCGGGATGGCGCCGCAGCAGCTCCTCGGCGCCGAGCCCCGCGCGGGCCGCCGCCCCCGGCGCCAGGTTCTGCAGGAACACGTCGGCACCCGCGATCAGGCGGCGCAGCACTTCCCTGCCGCGCGGGTCCTTGAAGTCGAGGGTGACGGACTCCTTGTTGCGGTTGACCCACACGAAGTGCGAGCTGAGACCCCGCACCCGGGAGTCGTAGGCGCGGGCGAAGTCGCCCGTCCCCGGGCGCTCCACCTTGATCACCCGGGCGCCGAGGTCGGCGAGCTGCCGGCTGGCGTAGGGGGCGGCGACCGCCTGTTCGAGCGAGACGACGGTGATTCCGCGCAGCGGCTGCATGAAGAAGCGACTCCCGGTACGGCGCTAGCTCTTGCGGTGCCCTATCAGGCGGGGCTTCGGCTCCAGGCCGTCCAGGCCGTGCCACGCCAGGTTCACCAGGTGCGCCGCCACCTCCGCCTTCTTCGGCTTGCGCACGTCCAGCCACCACTGACCGGTCAGCGCCACCATGCCGACCAGCGCCTGCGCGTACAGCGGGGCCAGCTTGGCGTCGAAGCCGCGGCTCTTGAACTCGCGGCCCAGGATGTCCTCCACCTGGGTGGCGATGTCCGAGATCAGCGAGGCGAAGGAACCCGTCGACTGGGGGATGGGGGAGTCGCGGACCAGGATGCGGAAGCCGTCCGTGTACTCCTCGATGTAGTCCAGGAGGGCGAAGGCGGCCTGCTCGCACAGCTCACGCGGATGGCCGGCGGTCAGGGAGCTGGTCACCATGTCCAGCAGCCGCCGCATCTCGCGGTCCACCACCACCGCGTACAGCCCCTCCTTGCCGCCGAAATGCTCGTACACCACCGGCTTGGAGACCCCGGCTCTCGCCGCGATCTCCTCCACCGACGTGCCCTCGAAACCCTTCGCCGCGAAGAGGGTGCGACCGATCTCCAGCAGCTGCTGGCGGCGCTCGGCACCGGTCATCCGGGTGCGGCGTGCGCGCCGGGGCTTCTCATTGCTCGGGGTGCTGCTGGAGTCGGTCGCCACAGCGACCATCATGCCGCCTCGACGGTTTCCTTCCGGCGCCGGGAGGAACCTTGGTCCGTGTTCCGGCGGGAATCGATACGCGAGCGTGACGGCCAGCGCACGTCGTACGCCCACCCCAGCTGCTCGAACCAGCGGATCAGCCGGGCCGAGGAGTCCAGCTGGCCGCGCATCACCCCGTGCCGCGCCGACGTCGGGTCGGCGTGGTGCAGGTTGTGCCAGGACTCACCGCAGGACAGGATCGCCAGCCACCACACGTTGCCCGAACGGTCCCGCGACTTGAACGGGCGCTTGCCGACCGCGTGGCAGATCGAGTTGATCGACCACGTCACGTGGTGCAGTAGAGCCACCCGGACGAGTGAACCCCAGAAGAAGCCGGTGAACGCCCCCCACCACGACATCGTGACCAGCCCGCCGATCAGGGCCGGAAGGGCCAGGGACACCACGGTCCACAGCACGAACTGGCGGGAGATCGCGCGCAGCGTCGGGTCCTTGATCAGATCCGGGGCGTACTTGTCCTGCGGCGTCTGCTCCTCGTCGAACATCCATGCGATGTGCGCCCACCACAGGCCCTTGATCAGCGCCGGCACCGTCTCGCCGTACCGCCACGGCGAGTGCGGGTCGCCCTCGTCGTCGGAGAACTTGTGGTGCTTGCGGTGGTCCGCCACCCAGCGCACCAGCGGGCCTTCCACGGCCATCGACCCGGCGATCGCCAGCGCGATCTTCAACGGTCGCTTCGCCTTGAAGGAGCCGTGGGTGAAGTGCCGGTGGAAGCCGATGGTGATGCCGTGGCAGCCCAGGAAGTAGAAGAAGACCAGCAGGCCCAGGTCCAGCCAGCTCACGCCCCATCCCCACGCCAGCGGCACCGCCGCCACCAGCGCCAGGAACGGAACGGTGATGAACAGCAACAGCGTGATCTGCTCGATGGACCGCTTCTGCTCACCCCCCAGCGTCGCGGAAGGGGCGGAGCCGTCGTCGGGGGGCTTCGGGGAACCTGCGATCACGTCGGAACTCGTGGTCATGCGCGTCCTCTGGGGGTCGAGGGTCCTGTCAGTTGCCGAGCGGTGCGGGAACCGCGCCACACTTCCTACGGTTCCGTAACCTACGGCGACGTAAGTATTGCAGCGCGTCGCCCCGCGGCAAGAGCCCGCGAGCCTGCGCGTCCTCGCCGACACCTATCCTGGGAGTCGGTCGGACAGCGCGGTCCGCTCGGAATACTTCCCGGACGTCCGGCCCCGTAAGCGGCGCCCGCCGCGCGAGACGCCGTCCGGGTTCCCTCCCAGACGAGCTTCAACACTGCAAGGAGCCGCACCTGTGAGCAGTGCCGACGACCAGACCACCACGACGACCAGCACCGAGCTGCGTGCCGACATCCGCCGGCTGGGCGACCTCCTCGGAGAGACCCTCGTGCGGCAGGAAGGCCCCGAGCTGCTGGAACTCGTCGAAAAGGTTCGCCGCCTCACCCGAGAGGACGGCGAGGCCGCCGCCGAGCTGCTGCGCGGCACCGAACTGGAGACCGCAGCCAAGCTGGTGCGCGCCTTCTCCACCTACTTCCACCTCGCCAACGTCACCGAGCAGGTCCACCGCGGCCGCGAACTGGGCGCCAAGCGCGCCGCCGAGGGCGGCCTGCTCGCCCGGACGGCCGACCGCCTCAAGGACGCCGACCCCGAGCACCTGCGCGAGACGGTCCGCAACCTCAACGTGCGCCCCGTCTTCACCGCGCACCCCACCGAGGCCGCCCGCCGCTCCGTCCTCAACAAGCTGCGCCGCATCGCGGCCCTCCTCGACACCCCGGTCAACGAGTCCGACCGCCGCCGCCTCGACACCCGCCTGGCCGAGAACATCGACCTGGTGTGGCAGACGGACGAACTGCGCGTGGTCCGCCCCGAGCCGGCCGACGAGGCCCGCAACGCCATCTACTACCTGGACGAACTGCACCTGGGCGCCGTCGGCGACGTCCTGGAGGACCTGACGGCGGAGCTGGAGCGGGCCGGCGTCAAGCTCCCCGACGACACCCGCCCGCTCACCTTCGGCACCTGGATCGGCGGCGACCGCGACGGCAACCCCAACGTCACCCCCCAGGTCACCTGGGACGTCCTCATCCTCCAGCACGAACACGGCATCAACGACGCCCTGGAGATGATCGACGAGCTGCGCGGCTTCCTCTCCAACTCCATCCGCTACACGGGCGCCACCGAAGAACTCCTCACCTCCCTCCAGACCGACCTGGAGCGGCTGCCCGAGATCAGCCCCCGCTACAAGCGCCTCAACGCCGAGGAGCCCTACCGGCTCAAGGCCACCTGCATCCGGCAGAAGCTGGAGAACACCAAGCAGCGCCTCGCCAAGGGCACCCCCCACGAGGACGGCCACGACTACCTCGGCACCGCCGAACTCCTCGCCGACCTGCGCATCGTCCAGACCTCGCTGCGCGAGCACCGCGGCGGCCTGTTCGCCGACGGCCGCCTGGCCCGCACCATCCGCACCCTGGCCGCCTTCGGCCTCCAGCTCGCCACCATGGACGTCCGCGAACACGCCGACGCCCACCACCACGCCCTCGGCCAGCTCTTCGACCGGCTCGGCGAGGAGTCCTGGCGCTACGCGGACATGCCCCGCGAGTACCGCGCCAAGCTGCTCGCGAAGGAGCTGCGGTCCCGGCGTCCGCTGGCGCCCACCCCGGCACCCGTGGACGCGGCCGGCGAGAAGACCCTCGGCGTCTTCCAGACCGTCAAGCGGGCCCTGGAGGTCTTCGGACCCGAGGTCATCGAGTCCTACATCATCTCCATGTGCCAGGGCGCCGACGACGTCTTCGCCGCCGCCGTCCTCGCCCGCGAGGCCGGCCTCATCGACCTGCACGCCGGCTGGGCCAAGATCGGCATCGTCCCGCTGCTGGAGACCACGGACGAGCTGAAGGCCGCCGACACCATCCTCGAGGACCTCCTCGCCGACCCCTCCTACCGGCGCCTGGTCGCCCTGCGCGGCGACGTGCAGGAGGTCATGCTCGGCTACTCCGACTCCTCCAAGTTCGGCGGCATCACCACCAGCCAGTGGGAGATCCACCGCGCCCAGCGCCGCCTGCGCGACGTCGCCCACCGCTACGGGGTGCGCCTGCGCCTCTTCCACGGCCGCGGCGGCACCGTCGGCCGGGGCGGCGGCCCCACCCACGACGCGATCCTCGCCCAGCCCTGGGGCACCCTGGAGGGCGAGATCAAGGTCACCGAGCAGGGTGAGGTCATCTCCGACAAGTACCTCATCCCGACCCTCGCCCGGGAGAACCTCGAACTGACCGTCGCGGCCACCCTGCAGGCATCCGCCCTGCACACCGCGCCCCGCCAGTCCGACGAGGCACTGGCCCGCTGGGACGCCGCCATGGACGTCGTCTCCGACGCCGCCCACTCGGCCTACCGCAGGCTGGTCGAGGACCCCGACCTGCCCGCCTACTTCTTCGCCTCCACCCCCGTCGACCTGCTCGGCAGCCTCCACCTCGGCTCCCGGCCCTCCCGCCGTCCCGACTCCAACGCCGGACTCGACGGCCTGCGCGCCATCCCGTGGGTGTTCGGCTGGACCCAGTCACGGCAGATCGTCCCCGGCTGGTTCGGCGTCGGCTCCGGCCTCAAGGCCCTGCGCGAGACCGGTCTGGACACGGTCCTCGACGAGATGCACCAGCAGTGGCACTTCTTCCGCAACTTCATCTCCAACGTCGAGATGACCCTCGCCAAGACCGACCTGCGCATCGCCCAGCACTACGTCGACACCCTCGTCCCCGACGAGCTGAAGCACGTCTTCGACACCATCAAGGCCGAGCACGAACTCACCGTCGCCGAGGTCCTGCGCGTCACCGGCGAGAGCGAACTGCTCGACGCCGACCCCGTCCTCAAGCAGACGTTCACCATCCGCGACGCCTACCTGGACCCCATCTCCTACCTCCAGGTCGCCCTCCTCGGCCGCCAGCGCGAGGCCGCCGCAGCGGGCCAGGAACCCGACCCGCTGCTCGACCGCGCCCTGCTCCTCACCGTCAACGGAGTCGCCGCCGGCCTGCGCAACACCGGCTGACCCCCGACGCGCACATGACGGTGCCCCCGTGCTCACCAGGAGCACGGGGGCACCGCCACGAGCACGTCACACGGCCAGGAACACCGCCGTCAGCAGCGCCACCCCGGACCCGGCCATCACCCACGCCACCCGGGTCCGCCGCAACCCCCCGGCCACCACCACCGACGCCAGCAGCAACGCCCCGCCCAACGGCACCCAGGCATACAGCACCCCGGCCGGACCCGACCGCACCACGTCGTCGCTGCCCGGCTTCACCACCACCGAGTACGTGCGGCCCTCGGACACCGCCACGGAATCCTCGATCCGGACGCTGTCCCGTGCCCGCGACCCCGCCGACACCGGCGCGTACGGGCCGGCGCACACGCCGCCGCCGCACCGCGTCACCTCGACCGTCCCCCGCTCCCGCCCCTTGGTCAGCATCACGTGCTGCGCCGTGCCCCACGAAGCCCACACCCCGGCGATCAGGATCAGCGCCGTGACCGTCCCCATCGCCGCGACTCTGCCGAAGGTCACCAGAGCGGAGGACGCGGACGAGGCCTGACGGGGACGAGCGGCGGCGGAGGCAGGCATGGCCGGGATCATTGGCCATGCCTGTGCGGTCGGTCAACTCACCCGGGCGCCATCCCCGGACAAGTCAGGAGTTGTACGTGCTCTGCGCCCGCTCCAGCCCCTCGATCACCAGGGCCTCCACCGCGTCCGCCGCCCGGTCCACGAAGTAGTCCAGCTCCTTGCGTTCCGCCGACGAGAAGTCCTTCAGCACGAAGTCCGCCACCGGCATCCGCCCCGGCGGCCGGCCGATCCCGAACCGCACCCGGTGATAGTCGGAACCCAGCGACTTCGTGATCGACTTCAGCCCGTTGTGCCCGTTGTCGCCGCCGCCCAGCTTCAGCCGCAGCACCCCGTAGTCGATGTCCAGCTCGTCGTGGACCGCCACGATGTTGCCGACCGGCACCTTGTAGAAGTCCCGCAGCACCGTCACCGGACCGCCCGACACGTTCATGAACGACATCGGCTTCGCCAGGATCACCCGCCGATTGGCCGGCCCGGGCGGACCGATCCGCCCCTCCACCACCTGCGCCTGCGCCTTGCCGTGCCGCTTGAACCGCGCCCCGATCCGCTCCGCCAGCAGATCCACCACCATGAAACCGACGTTGTGCCGGTTCGCGGCGTACTCGGGGCCCGGGTTGCCGAGACCGGCCACCAGCCAGGGCGCACCCGCGTCCGTCGTCACGTCCCTGTCTCCTTCGCGTCCGTCCACACATACGCGTCGGCCGCTGCCCCCGCGCGGGAACAGCGGCCGACCACACCTTGACCGTAAGGGAGAGGATCAGGCCTCGGCGGCCTCTTCGCCCTCACCCGCGGTCTCGGCCGCGGGCTCCTCGGCCTGCGCGGCCAGGACCTGCAGCACCACGGCGTCGTCCTCGACGGCCAGCTTCACGCCGGACGGCAGCGTGATGTCCTTGGCCAGGACCGAGGCGCCGGCCTCCAGGCCCTCCACCGACACGGTGACCTGCTCGGGGATGTGGGTGGCCTCGGCCTCGACCGGCAGCGCGTCCAGCACGTGCTCGAGCAGGTAGCCGCCCGGGGCCAGCTCGCCCTCGGCCTGCACCGGGATCTCGACGGTCACGGTCTCGCCGCGCTTCACCAGCTGCAGGTCGACGTGCTCGAGGAAGCCCTTGATCGGGTCACGCTGCACCGACTTCGGGATGGCCAGCTCGTTGGTCTTGCCACCGTCGATGTCCAGCGCGATCAGGACGTTCGGCGTACGCAGGGCCAGCAGCAGGTCGTGACCCGGCAGGGTCAGGTGCAGCGGGTCGGAACCGTGGCCGTACAGGACACCGGGAACCTTGTCGTCACGACGGATACGGCGGGCGGCACCCTTGCCGAACTCGGTGCGCGTCTCGGCGGCGATCTTCACCTCGGACATGATCACTCCTCGTAGAGATAGGAACGGACGTGGTCACCCGGCCACGAACGGCCTGCTACGAAGAGCGCGTCGATAACGGACAGCCACCCGCGGAAAACGGGCACGGCCTCCCTCGCCGAGCAACTTCAGCAGTCTACTCGGAGAGGGAGGCCGCACCCAAAACGATCTCAGCGCACCGGCTGTGCAGAACGGTTACTGCACAACCCTCACTGCTCGTCGAACAGGCTCGTCACCGAACCGTCCTCGAACACCTCGCGCACCGCACGCGCGATCGTCGGCGCGATCGACAGCACCGTGATCTTGTCCAGCTCCAGCTCGTTCGGCGTCGGCAGCGTGTTGGTGAACACGAACTCGCTCACCTTGGAGTTCTTCAGCCGGTCCGCCGCCGGACCCGACAGCACACCGTGCGTCGCCGTCACGATGACGTCCTCCGCACCGTGCGCGAACAGCGCGTCCGCCGCGGCGCAGATCGTGCCACCCGTGTCGATCATGTCGTCCACCAGGACGCAGATCCGGCCCTTCACGTCACCGACGACCTCGTGCACCGTGACCTGGTTCGCCACGTCCTTGTCGCGACGCTTGTGGACGATCGCCAGCGGCGCGCCCAGACGGTCGCACCAACGGTCCGCCACCCGCACCCGGCCCGCGTCCGGCGAGACCACCGTCAGCTTCGAACGGTCGACCTTCGCACCCACGTAGTCCGCCAGCAGCGGCAGCGCGAACAGGTGGTCCACCGGCCCGTCGAAGAAGCCCTGGATCTGGTCCGTGTGCAGATCCACCGCCAGGATCCGGTCGGCACCCGCGGTCTTCATCAGGTCCGCGATCAGACGCGCCGAGATCGGTTCACGTCCCCGGTGCTTCTTGTCCTGCCGCGCGTAACCGTAGAACGGCACGATGACGGTGATGGAGCGGGCCGACGCGCGCTTCAACGCGTCGATCATGATCAGCTGCTCCATGACCCACTTGTTGATCGGAGCGGTGTGGCTCTGGATCAGGAAACAGTCCGCACCTCGCGCCGACTCCTGATAGCGCACGTAGATCTCGCCATTGGCGAAGTCGAAGGCCTTCGTCGGGACGACCCCGACACCCAGCTGCTGGGCGACCTCCTCGGCAAGCTCGGGGTGGGCGCGGCCGGAGAAGAACATCAGCTTCTTCTCGCCGGTCGTCTTGATCCCGGTCACAGCACTTTCTCCTCAGAGGTTCGCAGCTGAGCGTCATGGGCGCTCTCCCGCTGGCCGCGGGGGCGTCTCAGCTGGTGGGGTGCGGATGTGCACTTATCACGGTACGCCCAGTTCGACGCACCGGTTTCCGGTCAGCCTTCGCCACCGGCCTCCGGAGCCACCGCCTCGGCCGCCTTCGCCGCCGCGCTGCCCGGACGCTTACGGGCCACCCAACCCTCGATATTCCGCTGCTGGCCACGGGCCACGGCCAGCGAACCGGGCGGCACATCCTTCGTGATCACCGAGCCGGCGGCGGTGTAGGCACCGTCCCCGACCGTGACAGGAGCCACAAACATGTTGTCCGAACCGGTACGGCAGTGGGACCCGATGGTCGTGTGGTGCTTGTCCTGCCCGTCGTAGTTCACGAACACGCTCGCCGCACCGATGTTGGTGTGCTCGCCGATCGTCGCGTCACCCACGTAGGAGAGGTGCGGGACCTTCGTGCCCTCGCCGATCGAGGCGTTCTTCGTCTCGACGTACGTGCCGACCTTCGACTTCGGGCCGAGACGCGTGCCGGGACGCAGATACGCGTACGGGCCCACGGTCGCCTCGGGGCCGACCACGGCACCGAGGGAGACGGTGTTGTCCACACGGGCGCCCGCGCCCACGCGCGTGTCGGTGAGCCGGGAGTTCGGCCCCACCTCGCACCCCTCGGCCAGGTGCGTGGCGCCGTGCAGCTGCGTGCCCGGGTGCACCACGACGTCCTGCTCGAACGTCACCGTCACGTCCACCCAGGTCGTCGCCGGGTCGACCACCGTCACGCCGGCCAGCATCGCCCGCGTCAGCAGCCGGTCGTTCAGGATCCGGCGGGCCTCGGCCAGCTGCACCCGGTTGTTGATCCCGGCGATCTCCCGGTGGTCGCCCGCGACGGACGCGCCGACCCGGTGACCGGCCTCGCGCAGGATGCCGAGCACGTCCGTGAGGTACTCCTCACCCTGGCTGTTGTCCGTCCGCACCTTGCCCAGCGCCTCGGCGAGCAGCCGGCCGTCGAACGCGAACACACCCGAGTTGATCTCCCGGATCGCCCGCTGCGACTCCGACGCGTCCTTGTGCTCCACGATCGCCGTCACGGCACCGGAGGCCCCGTCCCGCACGATCCGGCCGTACCCCGTCGCGTCCGGCACCTCCGCCGTCAGCACGGTCACGGCGTTGCCGTCCGCGGAGTGCGTGGCCGCCAGGGCCCGCAGCGTCTCGCCGGTGAGCAGCGGGGTGTCACCGCAGACGACCACGACCGTGCCGTCCACGGCACCGCCCAGCGCCTCCAGCCCCATCCTGACCGCGTGCCCGGTGCCGTTCTGCTGCTCCTGGACGGCGGTACGGACGTCGGGGGCGACCTCGGCGAGGTGCGCCGTGACCTTCTCGCGGGCGTGCCCGACGACGGCGACCAGGTTCTCGGGGTCCAGCTCACCGGCGGCGGCGAGCACGTGCCCGACGAGGGAACGGCCGCACAGCTCGTGGAGGACCTTGGGGGTGGCCGACTTCATACGGGTGCCCTCACCCGCTGCGAGAACGACGACGGCTGCCGGGCGAATGGCGCTCACGGAATGCCCTTCGGCTTTGAGGGGGTGGGGGTGGACATCCGCAGGATACCGGGGTGGTTTGCAGGGGGCATGAGTGCGGGCCCCGACGGTGGCGTCGGGGCCCGGCCAGAAGCTCCCCCATCAGGATTCGAACCTGAACTTAAGGGACCAAAACCCTCAGTGCTGCCTGGTTACACCATGGGGGATGGAGTTCGGCTGAACCGGACATTCCGTCAGGTCGCCGAGTGGGCACCCAACACTATGCCGTACCAAGAGCCTTCGACGCGACGGTACAGGTCGGCGCTCTCGGGGACTTCGCCCGCGAAGGCCGTCGAGGGGTCCGGGGGCGCCGATCGGCGGGGGTGCGCCGGGTCGAGGGATATCGCGTCCTATCGTTTGTCGAAAGTCACCGGAAATGGGGCGCCCGGCGCCCGTAGGCTGGAGGCATGACCACGACGGGGGAAGACCACGCACCGGCCCGGGGCGGGCCTTGGTGGTGGGACAGGCGGCGCGGTGCGGTGCTCGACGCGAGCCTCGGTGCCGTGTCCGCGCTGGAGTGCGCGGTGGAGGGGATTCCGTTCGCGCGGGACGCGGGGATCCCGATGGCGGCGGGGGTCGTCTTCGGGGTGCTGGCCGGTTCGGTGCTGGTGGTGCGGCGGCGGTATCCGATCGCGGTGGTGCTGGTGGCGATCGCCATCACGCCGGCGCAGATGGGGATGCTGATGGGCATCGTCGGTCTGTACACGCTGGCGGCGTCGGAGCTGCCGCGGCGGATCATCGGTGCGCTGGCCGGGATGTCGTTGCTGGGGACGTTGATCGTGACGTTCGTGCGGCTGGGGCAGGACGCGACGAAGGAGGAGTTGCAGTTCGGGGACTGGTTCCTGCCGTTCGCGTCGATCACGATGTCGCTGGGGGCGACCGCGCCGCCGTTGCTGCTGGGCCTGTACGTGGGGCAGCGGCGGCGGCTGATGGAGAGCCTGCGGGAGCGGGCGGACAGTCTGGAGCGGGAGCTGCAGCTGCTCGCGGAGCGGGCGGAGGAGCGTGCTCAGTGGGCGCGCAACGAGGAGCGGACGCGGATCGCCCGGGAGATGCACGACGTGGTGGCGCACCGGGTGAGTCTGATGGTGGTGCACGCGGCGGCGTTGCAGGCGGTGGCGCGCAAGGACCCGGAGAAGGCGGTGAAGAACGCCGCGCTGGTGGGGGACATGGGGCGGCAGGCGCTGACCGAGTTGCGGGAGATGCTCGGGGTGCTGCGCAGCGGCGGGGAGGGCGCGCGGGCCGAGCGGGCGGCGGTGCCGTTGGCGGCGGTGGGCGTGGCCGCGGCGGCGGCGGCCTCGCGGGCGGCGGACGACGGGGAGCGGCCGGGTGAGGGGCCGTGCCTGTCGGAGCTGGACGAGCTGATCGGGCAGTCGGAGGCGGCCGGGATGGTCGTGGACCTGTCGGTGGAGGGGGAGCGGCGTTCGTACGCGCCCGTGGTGGAGTCGACGGCGTTCCGGGTGGTGCAGGAGGCGCTGACGAACGTGCACAAGCACGCGGCGGGTGCGAAGACGTACGTGCGGCTGGCGCATCGGGCGTCGGAGATCGCCATGCAGGTGGAGAACGAGCCGCCGCCGGCGGTGTCGGCCGGGGAGCCGGGGGCCCGGTTGCCGTCGGGCGGCAACGGGCTGGTCGGGATGAAGGAGCGGGTGGCCGCTCTGGGGGGCGTGTTCGTGTCCGGGCCGACGGACGCGGGGGGTTTCCGGGTGTCGGCGGTGATCCCGGCGTCCTCGTAGGGACGGGCGGTCAGCCCGTGGTGAGGCGGGCGGGCTGGGTGCCGGCGACGAGGGCGGCGAGGGCCTGGTCGATGTCGGGGCCGAGGTACCAGTCGCCGGTGTGGTCGAGGGCGTAGACGCGGCCTTCGGCGTCGATGGCGAGGAGGGCCTGGCTGTCGGTCTCGGTGCCGAGGGGGCAGGTCTGGGTGTCGAGGGCGCGCCCGAGGTCGCCGAGGGTGCGGGCCATGTGGAGGCCGTGGAGGGGGTCCAGGTGGAGCGTGGCGGGGGCGATCTGCCGGCCGGGACCCGTGGGGCTGATGTGGAGGCCGCCGAATTCGGCCCAGGCTTCGACGGCCGCGGGGAAGACGGTGTGGCGGTGCCCCGCGGGTGAGGTGTGTCCGCGCAGGGTGTCGGCCCAGATCTCGGCCTGTTTGATGTCCCAGCGTCCGGGTTGCCAGCCGGCGTCGCGGAGGGCGGCGTCGACGGGGACGGGGAAGCGGGTGGTGGAGGTGCGGTCGGCTTGCATCTGCCCTTGGTTCGTTTCGGGTGGGTGGTGCGGCGCGGGGCCGGTCGTTCGGTCGTCCCGGTCGTTCGGTCGTCCCGGTCGTGCCGGGTCAGGCGTCGTGGGCGGTGGGGTCGACGATGCGGACGCCGAAGTGGGCGCTGAGGGCGGTGCAGGCGCGGCAGGGGGTGGCGAAGCTGCCGTGCAGGGGGTCACCGTCCTCGCGGATGCGGCGGGTGGTGAGTTTGGCGTGTTTGAGTGCTTTGCGGGCTTCGCCGTTGGTCATGGGCCGGCGCGCCGCGCGTTTGCTGCGGGCGGCGTCGGCGGTGGCGAGGTGGCGTGAGATGAGGATGGTCTCCGCGCAGCGGCCGGTGTAACGGTCGCGTTGACCGCTGGTGAGGGTGTCGAGGAAGTCCTGTACGAGGTGGTGCAGGGCCGGGGGCGTGTCGGCGCGGGTGGCGGTGCCGGTGAGGGTGGTGCCCCGGACGGAGAGGGCGGCGGCGACGGTGGGGAGTATGCCGTCGCGGCGGTGCAGGAGGGTGGGTGTGTGGCGGGTGTCCGCGCTGCTCCAGCCGATGCGGGGGTCGCCGCTTCGGGGGTCGTCGGATCGCCCGGTGTGGGGCCCGGTCTGCGTCGCACTCATGATCATTTTCCCCTCCTGAGCATCCCCCCGAAGGTCACAGAGTGCCAAATCCCGCGGCTGCTGGGGAAGCTGGGGCGTGGTGACACGCCCGGTTATGGGCGTTCCGTCACGGCAGGGTGACGGCTGGTCACGGAAGCGGAGGAGCACTCGCCGGTGGCGGGTCCGGTGCCCGGTGACCCCTCTCGTCGTACCGCATAGGCTGTCGGCACCGCGTTCGCGTGCGGTGACGAGACAGTGCAGACAGACAGATCAGGCAGATCAGACAGACGCCGCAGGGGGCAACCGCCATGACGACAGGTCGGCTCGGGCAAGCGGCCGCGCCGCCGAACGCGGCCTATGCCGGGCAGGTCGTGCATTTCCCGGATCCGGTGCGGGCGGCCCGTCACCCGAGAGGGGTACGGGTGGACGAGGGTGGTTACCCGGTCTTCTCGCCGTACGCCCGCGCGGTGGCGGAGATCGCCGATCCGCCGGAGGGTTTCGGGGTCGACGAACTGCGGTTGACGGACTATGTCTCGGCGAACGCGGCGTTGTCGGCGTCGGGCCACGAGCTGTGGGACACGGTGCCGGCGGTGGCGACGCCGCACGGCTGGACGTGGCACCACGTGGCGGGGTCGCGGCGGATGGAGCTGGTCCCGGTCGAGGTGAAGGCGCTGCTGCGCCATCACGGCGGTATCGCGACGGCGGCGGTGGACCAGGCCAAGCGCGGTACGCGGCCGTTGCAGGAGACGCGTCCGGCGCACTTCGGGCTGCCGAAGTCGGGTGTGGCGGTGACCGAGCAGCAGGTGCTGGGGGTCGAGGAGGACCTCGGCTACCGGCTGCCGGGTGCGTACCGGTCGTTCCTGAAGGCCGCGGGCGGGTGCGCGCCGGTGGGCACGGCGCTCGACGCGGAGCTGGGGCTGCTGGTGGACCAGCCGTTCTTCACGGTGCGTGAGGAGGCGGCGGTCAACGACCTGGTCTACGTGAACAAGTGTCTGCGGGACCATCTGACCAAGGACTACCTGGGCGTCGCGTTCGTCCAGGGCGGGCTGCTCGCGGTGAAGGTGAAGGGCGAGCGGATCGGCTCGGTGTGGTTCTGCGCGTACGACGACGTACGGGACGTGGACCCGTCGTTGGCGCCGGCGGAGCGGGTGGAGCGGTTGCTGCTGCCGTGCGGTGAGGACTTCGACGCGTTCCTGTCGCGGCTGGCGGGCTCGCCGCCGGAGCTGGAGACGGTGGCGAACCTGATGGTCGACGGCGGTTTCGCGCGTGCGGTGCCCGCGTCGGCGTCGGTAGGGGAGTGAGCTGGCCATGGTGACGTTCGCGCAGGCGCAGGAGCGCGCCGAGGAGTGGATCAACGGCGAGCTGCCGGCGTACCAGCACCGTGAGGTGCGGGTGCGGGAGTTCGACCTCGGGTTCGTGGTGTGGGCCGAGGACCGTGCGGAGGGGCCGCGTTCGGACGGCGGCGCGCAGCGGCTGGTGATCGCGCGGGACAGCGGTGAGGCGACGCTGTGGCCCGCGCTTCCGGTGGGCGAGGTGATCCGCCGGTACGAGGAGGAGTACGGCCGTCCGGAGGAGGCGCCGGAGCCGGCGCCGGCGCCCGCGGCGCGGGTGGATCTGAATCAGACGTCGTTCTTGTTGAGTCCGCCGGAGTGGTTGCAGGAGGCGGCGGACAAGCTGGGGATTCCGGATCGGCGCGGGGAGCGGGACACCGCCGGGCCGGGTGCCGGTGACGGTACGGGTGCCGGCGCGGACACGGGTGCGGACACCGGCGTGGCCGCGGCCGGGTCCGGGGCGTTGCCGCGGACGCAGGCCGGGGTTCCCTCGGCGCCTGCCGCTCCCTCGGCGCCTGCCGCTCCCGCCGCATCGGCCGGCGCGTCGGGCGGCGGGGCGGGTTGGCCGGCCGCCGGGGCGAGTGGTGCCGGGGGTCCCGGCGCGGGTGAGGGCGGGTCCGGTGCGCCTGCCGGGGCGACGCCCTGGGCGGGGACGGACACCAACGCCGATGCCGGCGAGGACCGTTCCGTACCGCTGCCCGAGACGGTGTTCGCGCCGCCGCTGAGCGGTGCCGACGGGGCCACCCCGCCGCCCTCGGTGACGCCGGACGCCAAGACGGCGCTGATGTCGGGCGGCAGTCAGCTTCCGCCGACGGCGCTGGCACCGGCGATCGAGGACCCGAACACCCCGCCCCCGTCCGCCGGGACGGGGACGCCGCCGCCGGTGCCGCCGGGGCAGCCGGGGCAGCCCGGTCCGGGGGCGTCCGCCACGCCCGCCCGGCCGCCCGCGCCGGACGCCGGGGACATCGCGGACGCCGCGACCAGCAAGGCGACGCCCCCGCCGCGCCGTGGCGGTGGGGCGACGCCGCCGCCTCCGCCGGGCGCCCCGGGTGTGCCGGGAGCCCGTCCGGGTGCCCCGGGTGTGCCGTCGGCGCCCGCCGGTCCGGGCGGGCCGGCCACACCGGCCGGTGGCTATGTGCCGACCCAGCTGGTGTCGTCGCTCGGTCCCGAGGGCCCCGGTGGCGGTCCGGGCACGCCGCCCCCGCCGAGCGCGCCGCAGCCGCCGGCCGGTCCGGGGGCGCCCGCCGCTCCCGGTACGCCGCCCCCGCCGAGCGCCCCCGGGGGGACGCCGCCGGGCGGAGTGCATCATGCCGCCACGATGCTGGCCGACCCGGGCCGCACGGGTGGCGGGGCGCCCCAGCCGCCGGGCCCGCCCACGCCCCCCGGTCCTCCGGGTGCGCCGGGCACGCCCGCCGGTCCGAGCACGCCGCCGCCTCCCGCGGCTCCGGGCGCGCCGGGCGGCCCGGGTACGCCGCCGCCTCCCGCCGCCCCGGGCGTCCCCGGTGGTTCCTCGGGCGGGCCGGGCGGTGCCGTGCACCACGCGCAGACGGTGCTGGCCGCGCCGCCGGCCGGCGGTCCCGGCACGCCCCCGCCGCCTCCGGGCGCCCCGGGGATGCCGGGCGTTCCCGGCGCGCCGGGCGCCGCACAGCCCATGCCGCCGGGGGCCATGCCCCCGCCGGGTGCCGTGCCTCCGCCGGGTGCGATGCCTCCGCCGGGTGCGATGCCGCCGCCCGGCGGTCCCGTGCCCGGTGCCCCGCCGGCGTACGGCTATCCGCAGCCGCCCGCCGGTATGCCGACCGTCGGTCCCGGCTACCAGGCCGTGCTGCGCTACCGCGCCCAGGACGGCTCCGAGCAGCAGCTGATCCGGCGTTCCGCGCCGGGCACGCCGCACCCGGAGTGGCAGATCTTCCACGAGCTGCGGGCCATGAACGTGCCGCCGGACCAGGTGCTGGAGCTGCACACCGAGCTGGAGTCGTGCGAACTCCCGGGCGCCTACTGCGCGCGGATGATCCGGGAGCAGTGGCCGCAGGCGCGGATCACCTCCATCGCGCCGTACGGCACGGACCACGCGAGCCGGCAGCAGGGCATGCAGCAGTTGCTGGCGCACCAGGGCGAGTTGCACCAGGTGGCGGACGGGCCCGCCCGTCCGGCTCCGGTGCGGGCGCCGCTGCCGCCGGTGCAGCCGGTGCCGCCGGTCCCGCCGGAGGCGATCGGGCAGGAGCTGGCCGGGGCCTTCGGTCCGGGTGTGTTCCGGTTCGAGCAGGCCGCGGTGTCCCGGCAGGGTGTGCCGCCGGTGGTGGCGCACACGCTGGTGGCGGCGGGGCTGCCGATGGACATGGGCCCGTTCTTCTGGGCGCAGGCCCAGCCGGGGCGGCCGGTGCCGACGCTGGCGGAGCTGGCGGCGGAGCGCGGGGTGCAGCCGGCCCCGGACGCCGGGTCCTACCTCGTCGTGGGCAGTGACTTCGGCCGGGCGATCTGTGTGCAGTACGGCACGGCGAACATCGTGGCCGTGCCGGTGGAGGCGGGGCCGGGCGGTGCGCCGGTGCCGCCGCAGTTCGTGAACACGGGGCTGCCCGAGTTCGCGCGCTGCCTGGCGCTGCTGGGCCGGATGTGGCGGCTCAGGTTCGGTCTGAACCAGGAGCAGGCGGGCCGCTGGACGGTGGACTTCCAGGCGCAGCTGGCCGCGCTCGACCCGGCGGCGCTCGGGTCGCCGGAGAGCTGGTGGTCGGTGCTGCTGGAGCAGATGTGGGACGGGCTGCTCTGAGGCGGCGCGACTGACGCGGACACACGACGGGCGGGGCCCGGTCGGCCGGTGGGCCGACCGGGCCCCGCTGCGTGTGCCGTCGTCGGGCCCCGCTCCGTGTGCTGCCGTTGGGCCGCTCTGTGTGCCGCCGTCCGCGCGGGACGGTCGCGTCGCGCATGAGGCAGTGAATTGTGCGGTGTGTCGCATTATGAGGGCTAGATCACATCCATAAAGTCGGTTAAGTCCATTTACTGCGGCAGTTTCCCCACAGGGGTGATGAGCATGAGCGGCGCGTCGGCGTCCCCCCACGGCTTCGTGACCGTACGCGGGCGTGAGCGCGGTTACCGTCCGGAACAGGTGGAGGAGGTGACCGCGGCCCTCTGCCGGGAGCGGGACGCGGCATGGGAGCGGGCGGCCCGGCTCACCGTGCTCGCCCGCCGGATGGGCACGGAGCTGGAGCGGCTGCGGGAGACGGTGGCGCAGCTCGCGCCGCAGGGGTACGAGGCGCTCGGGGAGCGCGCGCGGACCCTGTTCCGGCTCGGGGTGGAGGAGGCGGAGGCCGTGCGCGACGGGGCGCGGGCCGAGGCGGACGGTCTGCTGGCCGAGGCGCGGGCGTACGCGGACGGGGTGCGGGAGGCCGCGCGGGCGCACGCCGAGGACGTACGCGCGCAGGCCGACGAGCGGGCCCGGCAGCGGCTGCTGGCGGCGCGGGCGGAGGCCGACGACGTGCGGATCGGCGCGCGGCGCGAGGTGCGAACCGCCCGTGGGGAGGCGCTGGCCGCGCTGCGGGAGACACGGAGGCGGACCGCCGCGATGCTCGCCGAGCAACGCGCGGAGCACGCCGAGCGGTGGGCGGCACAGGAGCGGGCGGAGGAAGCGGCGGCGCGGGACCTGGACGCGCACCACGCGGAGCTGACGGCGCGCGCCGAGCGCGAGCTGGACGAGGCCCGGCGGGCACGGGCCGAGGCGGAGGAGGCGGCCGTCCGGTGGCAGGAGGAGGCCCGGACCCGGGCGTCCGAGCTGATCGCCGGGGCCCGGGACCGTCGGGAGCGGATCGCGCGCGAGACGGAACTGGTCCTGCACGAGCACGGGGAACGGTGGGACGAACTCCAGGCCCACGTGGACTCCGTGCGCAGCAACCTCAGGTCGCTGACCGGCCGGGCGGCGGAGTGACGCCGCACGGCCGGCGCCGTCACCCCCCTCGCCGTACCGCCCCCGCCAGGATCGAGCCCTCCACGGCCTCGTAGTGCCGGCGCTGCTCCTCCGCCGTGCGCCGGCCGGAGAGCACGGTTCCCAGCCAGCCGCAGGCGAAGCCCAGGGGGATGGAGACCAGCCCGGTCGTGGTGAACGGGAACCAGTTGAAGTCGGCCTCGGGGAAGGCCGAGACCGGTGAGCCGGAGACCAGATTGGTGCCCGGCATCAGCAGCAGGACGGCCAGCGAGCCGCCGATCAGGGTGCTGAGCAGCCCGGTGCGGGTGTAGCGGCGCCAGAAGAGGCCGTAGACCAGGGCGGGGGCGATGGCCGAGGCGCCCAGGCAGAAAGACAGGGTGACCAGGGGCTGGAGGCTGCGGTGCTGGACGAGGGTGGCCAGCACGATCGCGGGGACGCCGACGGCCAGGGCGGACAGCCGGGCCAGGGTCATCTCGCGGCGCGGTGACAGCTCCTGCACGCGGGTGGCGAAGACGTCGTGGGCCAGGGAGTTGGCGCAGGCGAGGATCATTCCGCCGACGGAGGCGAGCAGGGTGAGGAAGACGGCCGTGGTGACCGTCGTGAACAGGAAGGTCTCCGCCGTGGAGACCCGCTCGCCGAACGCGGCCTGCGAGCCGAGCAGATAGGCCGTGTTGCCCTGCGGGTCGATCCCGGCGATCACCGACCGCCCCACCAGCGCCGTCGCGCCGAAGCCGACGACCGTGATGACCAGCACGAACAGCGCCACACTGGAGACCGCCCAGGACATCGAGCGGCGCACCTGGCGGGCGGAGGAGGCGGTGTACATGCGCATGGTGACGTGCGGGAGGCAGGCGCCGCCGAGGACGACCGTCAGCTGCGAGGTGATCATGTCGGCCTCGGGGTGGGGCCCGCCCGCGAACTGCAGCCCCGAGTTCAGGAACGCCGGTCCCACGCCGCTGTTGTCGGCCGCCGCGTCGAACAGCGCGCCCGGGTCCCAGTCGAAGCGGTGGAGGATCAGCACGGCGATCACGACGCCGGAGCCGAGCAGCATCACCATCTTGAGGATCTGGATGAGGGCGGTGCCCTTCATGCCGCCGATCGCCGCGTAGCTGATCATCAGCGCGCCCAGCCCGACGATGCAGCCGGTCTCCAGCGACTCGCCGGAGAAGCCCAGGACGAAGGCGAGCAGTTGGCCGGTGCCCGCGAGCTGCACCAGCATCAGCGGCAGCAGCGCGGCGAGGGTCACCGCGCAGGCCACGACGCGGACGCTGCGTCCGGGCATCCGGCGGGCGAGCGCGTCGCCCATGGTGAACCGGCCCGCGTTGCGCAGGGGTTCGGCCAGCAGGAACATCAGCAGCATCAGCGACAGGGCGGTGCTGAGCGCCAGTACGACCCCGTCGTGACCGAAGAGCGCGATGACGCCGCCCGTGCCGAGGACGGTCGCCGCGGAGATGTAGTCGCCGGCGATCGCCAGGCCGTTGCGCATGGGGGACAGGGAACCGTAGCCGGTGTAGAACTCGTCGAGGTCGTCCCGGTCCGGGCCGGTCATCACGCACAGCAGGAGGGTGACGGTGGCGACGGCGGTGAAGCCGACCAGGGCCATCGTCTGGGCGTTGCCGCTGAACTCCGTCATCGCCCCGCCCCCCGCCTGGCGTCCAGTGCGGCCTCCTTGCGGATGCGGTCCGCGAGCGGGTCGACGTGCCGACGGGCGGTGTGCTCGTACAGCGCGATCGCCAGCCAGGTGACGGGGAGCTGGAGCAGGGCGAGCAGCAGCCCGGTGGGCAGGCCCCCGGCGAGGGAGGTGTCGGTCATGACACCGGGCGCGTACGCGGACAGGAACAGGAACAGGGTGAAGTAGCCGAGTGCGGTGAGTGTGGCGGTGCGCCGCTGCCAGCGGTAGGCGGTGCGCAGCACGCGCAGGTCGCTGTGGTGCCCGAGGGCGGTCCGGTGGGGTGCGGGCGGGGAGGGCCGGTGCGGGGGTCGGTGCGGGGGCCGGGGCGGCCAGGGGGGTCGGTACGGGGGTGGTGGCGGCCGGTGCGGGTACGACGGGGACGGGTCGTAGGACATCCCGGTTCTCCTTGCGCGGCTCGGGTCCGGTGCGGCGGACCGCAGGGAGGTGGGGGGTGGGGGTCACGCACGCTACTCGCCGGTCACGTGAGGCGCTGCGTTTTGGCCGAACTGATCGGTCGGTATGCGCTTGCCATGCCGCTTCCGGGGTGTTACCCGCGTTAACCAGGGGCTTTGCCGGACCCGACGGCGCCCGGCTCGGGTCCGGTTCGGTCCGGCGGACAGGCCGGTGGGGTTCGGTCCGGCGGACCGTCCGGCGGGCAGTCAGGCGGACCGTCCGGCGGTTCGGTCCGGCGGTTCAGTCCGGGAGGACCGGGAACCGGCGCGGTGCCACCAGCAGCAGCACCAGGAACGCCAGCGCCGCCGCACCCGCCGCGCCCAGGTAGACCGCGTGCACGGCGTCGGCGACCGCCCGGCGCACGGGCTCCCCGGCCGTGCCCGGGTCCAGCGCCCGGGTCACGGAGTCGAGGTCGCCGGCGGCCGTCCCGCCCGTCCCGCCGAGCCGTGCGGCCAGCACCCCGTTGGCGATCGCGCCGAAGGCCGCCGCGCCGACGGTCTGCCCGGTCTGCCGGCAGAAGAGCACCGACGCGGTCGCCGTGCCCCGCTCCGACCAGCCGACCGTGGACTGCACGCCGACGATGAGCGGAAGCTGGAAGAGGCCGAGCGCGCCGCCGAGCAGCAGCATCAGCAGCGCCGGCTGCCACGCCTGGCCGGGGTAGGGGAGGAACGGGAAGGCGAACAGGAGCAGGGCCGCGGTGCCGATGCCGAGCATCGCCGTGTCGCGGAAGCCGATCCTGCGGTACACGTGCTGGCTCAGGGCCGCCGACACCGGCCAGCTCAGCGTCCACACCGACAGCACGAAACCGGCGGCCACGGGCGCCAGGCCCAGCACCGACTGGGCGTACGTGGGCAGGAAGACGGTCGGCGCCACCATGAGCACGCCCAGCGCGCCGAGCGCCAGGTTCACCGCGGCGATCGTGCGGCGGCGCCACACCCAGCCGGGGATGATCGGCTCCGCGGCGCGGCGCTCGATCACCACCACGGCCGCCAGCAGGACGAGGCCGGCGGCGAACAGGGCGAGCGAGGGCGCCGACAGCCACGGCCAGGCCACCCCGCCCTGCACCAGGGCGGTGAGCAGCACGCCGCCGCAGGCGAACACCGCCAGCGCGCCCGCCCAGTCGACGCGCGGACGCGTCCCGCCCGTCCCCCGCGGGGACTTCTCCCCCGGCGGCTCGTGCAGGTGACGGACGATCAGCCACAGGGCGAGCGCGCCGACCGGCAGGTTGATGAGGAAGATCCAGCGCCAGTCGGCGTAGGCGGCCAGCACCCCGCCGAGACCGGGGCCCGCGATGGCGGACACCGCCCACACCGTGGACAGCCGGGCCTGGATCCGGGGCCGTTCCTCGAGCGGATACAGGTCGGCGGCGAGTGTCTGCACCGTGCCCTGCAGGGCGCCGCCGCCCAGTCCCTGGAGGACGCGGAAGGCGATGAGGGCGGCCATGTTCCAGGCCAGCGCGCACAGAAGGGAGCCGAGGAGGAACAGCGCGGCCCCCACCACCAGGACCGGCTTGCGGCCGAAGGTGTCGGACAGCTTGCCGTAGACGGGCAGCGTGACGGTGACGGCCAGCAGGTAGCCGGAGAAGAGCCAGGAGAAGAGGGAGAAGCCGCCGAGGTCGCCGACGATCTGCGGTACGGCGGTGGAGACGATGGTGGCGTCCAGCGCCGCCAGTGCCATCGCGAGCATCAGGGCGGCGACGACGGCGCCGCGCCGGTCGGGGCCGGGGCCGGGTGCGGCCTCGTCCACCACGGATCTGGTGCCGTCCGCGCCGTCCGCGCTGCCCACGCCTCCCACCCGAACGCTCCCTCCTTCTGCGTTCCCCCTGCATCCATCTGCCGGGTTCAGCTTCCCACTTGACCCTGACGTCGCGGGAGGGTGGATGCTCGGTGCGTCTTGAGGGGGAGGGTCACCCCGAGTCCGGCTCCACCGAAGGGTGGACTGCCCCTAGGGGTACCTCCGTACTACGGGTCGGGGAGGGTTCGTACCGACGGAGGACGAGACGGGACCGACGGCTCCTTAATCTGGCTTTACGCCGCTGGGGGGCGGTGAACCGGACCAGTGGGGGTGGGGTTTTCCCCAGCAGAAGAGTGCGCTGTTCCTCAGCGCGCTCGACACCCGGTTCGGGACAGACTCTTCCACGTAGCAGCGACACGTTCCCGCGCACGACCACGAGCACGAGCACGACCACGCGCGCCGTCCGCGCGCACGCCGCAGGCACCGGCGGCTCTGGTGATGACCGACATAGGAGACTTGACATGACATCGGCCGTAAGTATTCCCGCACACGGGAGCACCGGAGGGCGTACGGCCGTTGCCGCGCGGGCGCGGCAGGTCGTGAAGGCGTACGGGTCGGGGGAGACCCGGGTGGTCGCCCTGGACCACGTGGACGTGGACATCGCCCGCGGACAGTTCACCGCGATCATGGGGCCGTCGGGCTCGGGGAAGTCCACGCTGATGCACTGCCTGGCCGGCCTGGACACCGTCACCGGCGGGCAGATCTACCTCGACGAGACCGAGATAACGGGCCTGAAGGACAAGAAGCTCACGCAGCTGCGCCGGGACCGGATCGGCTTCATCTTCCAGGCGTTCAACCTGCTCCCGACGCTGAACGCGATCGAGAACATCACGCTGCCCATGGACATCGCCGGCCGCAAGTACGACCGGGCGTGGCTGGACCGCGTCGTGGAGACCGTCGGGCTCGCCGGGCGGCTCAAGCACCGGCCGACCCAGCTCTCCGGCGGCCAGCAGCAGCGGGTGGCGGTGGCGCGGGCGCTGGCCGCCCGGCCCGAGATCATCTTCGGTGACGAGCCGACCGGCAACCTCGACTCGCGCGCCGGCGCCGAGGTGCTGGGCTTCCTGCGGCGTTCGGTGGACGAGCTGGGCCAGACCATCGTCATGGTCACCCACGACCCGGTGGCCGCCAGTTACGCGGACCGGGTGCTGTACCTCGCCGACGGCCGGATCGTCGACGAGATGTACAAGCCGACCGCGGAAGCCGTCCTCGACCGCATGAAGGACTTCGACGCCCGGGGGCGCACGTCATGACCGTCGTGAAGACCTCCCTGCGCAACTTCTTCGCGCACAAGGGCCGCATGGCGCTGTCGGCGGTGGCGGTGCTGCTGTCGGTGGCGTTCGTCTGCGGCACCCTGGTGTTCACGGACACCATGAACACCACCTTCGACAAGCTCTTCGCGGTCAGCTCGGCCGACGTCACGGTCTCCCCGAAGGACGCCGAGGCCGAGGACGACCCGCAGAACGGCGTGCCCGAGTCGCTGCCCGCGTCGACGCTGGAGACGATCCGGTCGGCCGAGGGCGTGGAGTCGGCCGAGGGCGCGGTCGTCTCGATGAACGTGACCGTCGTCGACGCCGACAACGACAACGTGGGAGCCACCAGCGGCGCCCCGACCCTCGCCGGGAACTGGACCAAGAACGACCTGCGGTCGATGGAGATCACCTCGGGGCACGCGCCGCGCGGCCCGACCGAGGCGATGGTCGACTCCGACACCGCCGACAAGCACGACCTGAAGATCGGCGACGAGCTGCGCACCATCGCGCAGACCGGCGACTTCAAGGCGAAGATCGTCGGCATCGCCTCCTTCACCGTCACCAACCCCGGGGCCGCGGTCGTCTACTTCGACACCCCCACCGCCCAGCGCCAACTGCTCGGCGGAGCGGACCGGTTCAGCCAGTTCAACGTCACCGCCGCCTCCGGCGTCACCGACGCGCAGCTCAAGCAGAACGTCACCGCGGCCCTGGACGGCGGCTCCTACAAGGTCCAGACGGCCAAGGAGACCTCCGACGAAGGGCGCGAGGACGTCGGCGAGTTCATGAACGTCATCAAGTACGCCATGCTCGGCTTCGCCGGGATCGCGTTCCTGGTCGGCATCTTCCTCATCATCAACACCTTCTCCATGCTGGTCGCCCAGCGCACCCGGGAGATCGGCCTGATGCGGGCCATCGGCTCCTCCCGCCGGCAGGTCAACCGCTCGGTGCTGGTCGAGGCCCTGTTCCTCGGCATCGTCGGCTCGGTCCTCGGTGTCGCGGCCGGTGTCGGCATCGCCGTCGGCCTGATGAAGCTGATGTCGGCGGCGGGCATGAACCTGTCCACCGACGACCTGACCATCAAGACGGCGACCCCGGTGGTCGGCCTGGTCCTCGGCATCGTGGTCACCGTCCTGGCCGCCTACCTGCCGGCCCGCCGCGCCGGCAAGATCTCCCCGATGGCCGCCCTGCGCGACGCCGGGACGCCGGCCGACGGCAAGGCCGGCTGGATACGCGGGCTGATCGGCCTGGTGCTCACCGGTGCCGGTGCCGCCGCCCTGTTCACGGCCGGCGCCGCCGACAAGGCGAGCGAGGGTTCGATGATGCTCGGCGCGGGCATCGTGCTGACCCTCATCGGCTTCGTCGTCATCGGCCCGCTGCTGGCCAGCTTCGTGGTCCGGGTGATCAGCGCGGTGCTGCTGCGGGCCTTCGGCCCGGTGGGCCGGCTGGCCGAGCGCAACGCCCTGCGCAACCCGCGCCGCACCGGCGCCACGGGCGCCGCCCTCATGATCGGTCTGGCGCTGGTGGCCTGTCTGTCCGTCGTCGGCTCCTCCATGGTCGCCTCGGCCACCAGCGAGCTGGACAAGACGGTCGGCGCGGACTTCATCGTCCAGGGCAACCAGCGGATCGTGCCGCAGGCCGAGAAGGCGATGCAGGACACGCCCGGACTGGAGCACGTCACCCGCTACAAGGTCCTCGACGCCACCCTGACCTCGCCCGACGGCAAGACCGACGACGACGGGGTCACGGCCGCCGACCCGACCTACGCCGAGGACGTGCGCCGCGTGACGACGGCGGGCGAGCTCTCCGCCGCCTACGGCACCGACGCCATGTCGGTCGGCTCGGACTACGCCGAGAAGCACGGTGTGCAGGTCGGTGACACGATCTCCGTCGCCTTCAAGGGCGGCGAGACCGCGAAGCTCAAGGTCGCCGCGATCACGAGCGACGACGTCGCCATCGACCAGGGCGCGCGGTACATCAGCATCGAGACGATGCGGAAGTACCTGCCGGCCGAGAACGTCCCGCCGAACATGATCATGTTCGCCAAGGCCGAGGAAGGCCAGGCCGACCAGGCGTACGCGGCGCTGAAGAAGTCCCTGGACGCCTACCCGCAGTACCAGGTCGCCGACCAGACCGACTACAAGCAGGAGCTGAAGGACCAGGTCGGCCAGCTGCTGAACATGGTCTACGGCCTGCTCGCCCTGGCGATCATCGTCGCCGTCCTCGGCGTGGTGAACACGCTGGCGCTGTCGGTGGTCGAGCGGACCCGGGAGATCGGCCTGATGCGGGCGATCGGCCTCTCCCGCCGCCAGCTGCGCCGGATGATCCGCATGGAGTCCGTCGTCATCGCCCTCTTCGGTGCCCTGCTGGGTCTGGGGCTGGGCATGGGCTGGGGCGCCACGGCACAGAAGCTGCTCGCCCTGGAGGGACTGAACGTCCTCGACATCCCCTGGCCGACGATCATCGGCGTCTTCATCGGCTCGGCCTTCGTGGGTCTGTTCGCGGCCCTGGTCCCGGCCTTCCGCGCCGGCCGGATGAACGTCCTGAACGCCATCGCGACGGAGTAGCACCCGACCCGACAGCCACCGCACACGGGGGTTGCGGGGGAAGGGCCCGGCGCCGACGTCCCAGCAGGGCGGAGGCGCCGGGCCTCTTTCGGGTCACTTCCCGGCCTACCGAGTCGGGTGGTGGGCGGGCACAGGCCCGGGGGTCCAGGGGCGGAGCCCCCCGGTACGTCCACGGCGGCACCGGCCACCACTCGGCCGACCTCGTCCACAGCCCCCGACGCGCCCGAGCGGAGAGACGTACGCTGGAGACACCCCGGCCCGCAGCGCGCGTCGGGCCCGTCGTGTTGTACACCCCCGCACGGAAAGCGCCCCGAATGAGCCTGCACGGTCTGCTCGACGCCGTCGTCAAGGACACCGCCCTCGCGGAAGCGATCACGGCGGCCGCAGACGGCAACCGCATGCACGTCGACCTGGTCGGCCCGCCCGCCGCACGGCCCTTCGCGATCGCCGCCCTGGCCCGCGAGACGGGCCGCCCGGTGCTGGCGGTGACCGCGACGGGGCGCGAGGCGGAGGACCTGGCGGCGGCCCTGCGTTCCCTGCTGCCGCCCGAGGGCGTCGTCGAGTACCCGTCCTGGGAGACCCTGCCGCACGAGCGGCTCAGCCCCCGCAGCGACACCGTCGGCCGCCGCCTCGCCGTACTGCGCCGCCTGGCGCACCCCCGCCCCGACGACCCCGAGACCGGCCCGGTCTCCGTCGTCGTCGCGCCCGTGCGCTCCGTGCTCCAGCCGCAGGTCAAGGGCCTCGGCGACCTGGAGCCGGTCGCCCTGCGCACCGGCTCCACCGCCGACCTGAACGAGGTCGTCGAGGCCCTGGCGGCCGCCGCGTACGCGCGCGTGGAGCTGGTGGAGAAGCGCGGCGAGTTCGCCGTGCGCGGCGGCATCCTGGACGTGTTCCCGCCGACCGAGGAACACCCCCTGCGCGTCGAGTTCTGGGGCGACGACGTCGAGGAGATCCGCTACTTCAAGGTCGCCGACCAGCGCTCCCTGGAGGTCGCCGACCACGGCCTGTGGGCCCCGCCCTGCCGCGAGCTGCTGCTCACCGAGGACGTCCGCGAGCGGGCCGCCGCCCTGGCCGAGGACCACCCCGAGCTGGGCGAACTGCTCGGCAAGATCGCCGAGGGCATCGCGGTCGAGGGCATGGAGTCCCTGGCCCCCGTCCTCGTGGACGACATGGAGCTGCTGCTGGACGTGCTGCCCAAGGGCTCCATGGCGGTGGTCTGCGACCCGGAGCGGGTCCGCACCCGCGCCGCTGACCTGGTCGCCACCTCGCAGGAGTTCCTCCAGGCGTCCTGGGCGGCCACGGCGGGCGGGGGCGAGGCGCCGATCGACGTGGACGCGGCCTCCCTGTGGTCCATCGCGGACGTCCGGGACCGGGCCCGCGAGCTGGACATGATGTGGTGGTCGGTCTCCCCCTTCGCCGCCGACGACGCGCTGGAGGAGGCCGACACCCTCAAGCTCGGCATGCACGCCCCCGAGACCTACCGCGGCGACACCGCCAAGGCGCTGGCCGACACCAAGGGCTGGCTCGCCGACGGCTGGCGCGCGGTCTACCTCACCGAGGGCCACGGCCCGGCCGCCCGCACCGTCGAGGTCCTCGGCGGCGAGGGCATCGCGGCCCGCCTCGACAACGACCTGGACACCCTCAGCCCCTCCGTCGTCCACGTCTCCTGCGGCTCGATCGAGCACGGTTTCGTCGACCGGGCGCTCAAGCTCGCCGTCCTCACCGAGACCGACCTGACCGGGCAGAAGGCCGCCGGCCGCGAGGGCGCCCGGATGCCCGCCCGGCGCCGCAAGACCATCGACCCGCTCACCCTGGAGTCGGGCGACTACATCGTCCACGAGCAGCACGGCGTGGGCCGCTACATCGAGATGGTGCAGCGCACCGTGCAGGGCGCCACCCGCGAGTACCTGGTCGTGGAGTACGCCCCCGCCAAGCGCGGCCAGCCCGGCGACCGGCTCTACATCCCCACCGACCAGCTGGAGCAGATCACCAAGTACGTCGGCGGCGAGGCCCCCACCCTGCACCGCCTGGGCGGCGCGGACTGGACCAAGACCAAGGCCCGCGCCAAGAAGGCGGTCAAGGAGATCGCCGCGGACCTGATCAAGCTCTACAGCGCGCGGATGGCGGCGCCCGGTCACGCCTTCGGCGCCGACACCCCCTGGCAGCGCGAGCTGGAGGACGCCTTCCCCTACGCCGAGACCCCGGACCAGCTCACCACCATCGCCGAGGTCAAGGAGGACATGGAGAAGACGGTCCCCATGGACCGTCTGATCTGCGGCGACGTGGGCTACGGCAAGACGGAGATCGCGGTCCGCGCCGCCTTCAAGGCCGTCCAGGACGGCAAGCAGGTCGCCGTGCTGGTCCCCACGACCCTGCTGGTGCAGCAGCACTTCGGGACCTTCAGCGAGCGGTACGCGCAGTTCCCGGTGAACGTGAAGGCGCTCTCCCGCTTCCAGACCGACACCGAGGCGAAGGCGACCCTGGAGGGCCTGCGCGACGGCTCGGTGGACATCGTCATCGGCACCCACCGCCTGTTCTCCTCGGAGACCAAGTTCAAGGACCTGGGCCTGGTCATCGTCGACGAGGAGCAGCGCTTCGGCGTCGAGCACAAGGAGCAGCTGAAGAAGCTCCGCGCCAACGTCGACGTGCTGACCATGTCCGCCACCCCCATCCCCAGGACCCTGGAGATGGCGGTCACCGGCATCCGCGAGATGTCCACGATCACCACCCCGCCGGAGGAGCGCCACCCGGTGCTGACCTTCGTCGGCCCCTACGAGCACAAGCAGATCGGCGCCGCGATCCGCCGCGAGCTGCTGCGCGAGGGCCAGGTCTTCTACATCCACAACCGCGTCGAGTCCATCGACCGGGCGGCCGCCAAGCTGCGCGAGATCGTCCCCGAGGCGCGGATCGCCACCGCCCACGGCCAGATGTCCGAGCAGGCCCTGGAGCAGGTCGTCGTCGACTTCTGGGAGAAGAAGTTCGACGTGCTGGTCTCCACCACCATCGTCGAGTCCGGCATCGACATCTCCAACGCCAACACCCTCATCGTCGAGCGCGGCGACAACTTCGGCCTCAGCCAGCTCCACCAGCTGCGCGGCCGCGTCGGCCGTGGCCGTGAGCGCGGCTACGCCTACTTCCTCTACCCGCCGGAGAAGCCGCTGACGGAGACCGCCCACGAGCGTCTGGCGACCATCGCTCAGCACACCGAGATGGGCGCGGGCATGTACGTGGCGATGAAGGACCTGGAGATCCGCGGCGCGGGCAACCTGCTGGGCGGCGAGCAGTCCGGCCACATCGCCGGTGTCGGCTTCGACCTGTACGTACGCATGGTGGGCGAGGCGGTCGCCGACTACCGGGCCTCCCTGGAGGGCGGGGTCGAGGAGGAGCCGCCGCTCGAGGTCAAGATCGAGCTGCCCGTCGACGCGCACGTCCCGCACGACTACGCCCCCGGCGAGCGGCTGCGGCTCCAGGCGTACCGGTCCATCGCCTCCGCCAACAGCGAGGAGGACATCAAGGCCGTACGCGAGGAACTCGTCGACCGGTACGGCAAGCTGCCGGAGCCGGTGGAGAACCTGCTGCTGGTCGCGGGCCTGCGCATGCTCGCGCGGGCGTGCGCCGTCGGCGAGATCGTGCTTCAGGGCAACAACATCCGCTTCGCGCCGGTGGAGTTGCGGGAGTCGCAGGAGCTGCGCCTGAAGCGGCTCTACCCCGGGTCCGTCATCAAGGCGGGCTCGCACCAGGTCCTCGTACCGCGTCCGAAGACCGCGAAGGTGGGCGGCAAGCCGCTGGTCGGACGCGAACTGCTCGGCTGGGTCGGCGAGTTCCTGACCTCGATCCTGGGGTCCTGAGACCCTGGGGTCCTGAGACCCTGGGGTCCTGAGGTCCTGATCCTGGGGTCCTGAGCCGCGGCGCGCCGCCGAGCCGCCGCCGAGCGGGCACCGAGCGGGCACCGAAGAAGCCGTCCACGGGGACAGGTCCCGTGGACGGCTTCCCTGTGTCGGGGGAGCGTGTTACTGCTGGTCCGGCCGGTTGCCGCCGCCCTCGCGTCCGAAGCCGAGCCTGTCCTCGGCCTGCTGCTGCGCGGTGTCGACGTGCTTCTCGTACTTGCCGCCGGTGCGCTGGTTGACCTGGCGTTCGGCGGCGTCGGACATCTTCCGTGACCTGTCCTTGTCCTTGCCGGCCATGCTCTTCATCTTGTCGAGGATGCCCATGCAGAGCTCCTTCCGAGACGTGACTCACTGTCGACCGTACGACAGATTTGTCCCGCATGCCCAATAAAGCCCACTTATGGTCTGAACCTCTCCGTCGCTACCGTGGTACCGGCGAACAGCAAGGGGAGGGACGCGCATGCGGCGGTACGGCAGGACGCGCATCGGCGGGAGGCGCATCGGTGGGGCGGCGTGCGCGGTCCTCGCGCTGGCGCTGGTCACCGGGTGCGAGGGCGCCGACGGGGGCGGACCCGCGACGACGGACGAGGGCGCCGGCGCTCCGGCCGCGGGCCGGGCCGTCAGCCCGCTGCGCAACCCGGACGGGACCGGCCCCGGCCTCGCTCCCATCATGGGCGACGCCGACCGGGCGAAGGCCCGCGAGCTGATCGACGGCCTGACGACCAAGGGGCGCGGGCCGAGGACGGGGTACGACCGCGACGAGTTCGGCTACGCCTGGATGGACACGGCCGACGGCGTACCGTACGCCCGCAACGGCTGCGACACCCGTAACGACCTGCTCCGGCGCGACGGGCAGGAACTGCGCTTCCGCTCCGGTTCGAACTGCGTGGTCGTCGCCATGACGCTGGACGACCCGTACACCGGCACCACCATCGAGTGGCGCAAGCAGAAGGCGAGCGAGGTCCAGATCGACCACGTCGTGCCGCTGTCCTACAGCTGGCAGATGGGCTCCTCGCGGTGGAGCGAGGGCAAGCGCGAGCAGTTGGCGAACGACCCGCTCAACCTCATCCCGGTGCAGGGCCGCGCCAACTCAGCCAAGAGCGACTCCGGGCCCGCCTCCTGGCTCCCGCCCGACAAGTCGGTCCGCTGCGCCTACGCGGTCCGCTTCGCGCAGGTCGCCGCCAAGTACGAACTGGCGGTCACGGCACCGGACAAGCGGATGATGTCCCGCCAGTGCGGCGGCTGACCGGGCCGGCGGCCGGGTGACCGGCGGCCGGTGACTGGGGGCGGGGGCCGGTGACCGGCGGCCGGTGAAAACCGCTGTCCGGCCGCGCGCACCCCTGGCTACGGTGACCGGATGGAGCTGAAGATATCGAGCCTCGCCGAGCGCCCGGAGATGCTGGACCGGGTCCGGGAGATGGCCGACAGCTGGCCCGCGTTCGCCGTCGAGGACCTCTCGGGCAACGCCCACTACCCGCGTATCGCCGTCGAGTTGCCCCAGTACGTGCAGTTCGCCGAGGACGAGCACGGCGAGGTCGTCGCCCACGGCCACAGCGTCCCGTTCGCCCTGCACACCGAGTGGCGCGGCGCGCTGCCCGCGCGCGGCTGGGCCGAAGTGCTCGTGTGGGCCTTCAGCGACCTGCGCCGCGGGGTGCGCCCCGACACCGTCAGCGCCATCTCCGTCACGGTCGCCCCGCACGCCCAGGGGCTCGGCCTGTCCGGCAGGATGCTCGCCGCGATGCGCGACAACGCCCGCGCCCTCGGTTTCCGCGAGGTCGTCGCCCCGGTTCGCCCCAGCGCCAAGCATCTCGAACCCCACGCCCCCATCGAGGAGTACGTCCGCCGGCTGCGCCCGGACGGCCTGCCCCACGACCCCTGGCTGCGCGTCCACGCGCGGGCCGGCGCCACCGTCGACTCGGTGGCCCCGGCCTCCATGACCGTCTCCGGCTCGCTGGAACAGTGGCGGGCCTGGACGGGCCTGCCCTTCGACACCGCCGGGGACGTCGAGGTGCCCGGCGCCCTGGTGCCGGTGCGCTGCGAACCGGAGCGGGGCTACGCGGTGTACGTGGAGCCCAACGTGTGGATGCGGCACCCGCTCTGACCGTCCCGCCCCGCCCGGGCCAGGACCGGGCCGGGGCGGTCGCGGCGGGTGCCGTACGCCGCTCAGGCGGTGCGCTGGTTCATCGCGTCCAGGTCGAGGACGTCACCGGTGGGCGCGTCGGTGGGGACCGGCTCGTCGTAGTCGCTGAAGAGCAGGGTGCCGGAGTCACCGGCGGAGCCGGACGCGTGGTCGAAGCGCAGGAGGTAGGGCTTGCCCTCGGCGGCGATGTAGAGCGTGCTGCGGTCCTGGCCGTCCGTCTCGAGCAGGGTGAAGGCCGGTGCGCCGTCGACGGTGGTGGCCCGGCCGCGGGTCACCTGCGTGTCGCCGTCCCCGTCGCTGCCGTCGCCCTCGCCGGAGCCGTCGGCACCGTCCAGCATCGTGTCCAGGTCGCAGAAGCTCGTCATGTCCTTGGCGTCCGGGCCGGTCGCGGACATCTTGGTCCACCGGCCGGCCAGCAGGGACACGAGCGCCTCGGTGTCCGCCTGCGGCTCGCCCTCGCTCTGCGCCCGCAGGAACTGCTCGTCGTACTTCAGGTAGACCGTGTCGCCGGTCTTGATGAGTTCGGCCTCACCCTGGCCGTCCATGCTCATGGTCCCCGCGCACTCGCCCTCGCGGTCCAGGGCGAGGTCGATCCGTATCATGCCGCCGCTCTCCTCGTCCGGGACGTCGCCCGTCATGCGCAGCGAACGGGCTCCGGTGGTGGCCTCGAGGGCGCGGTCGGATATCTCGGTGGCGCTCAGCCCGGCGAACGGCCCCTCGGACGCGGAGGCCGAAGCGGACGGTGCCGCCGCGGCCTCCGCTCCGCCGGAAGCGGGCCGGGAGGCGGACGCCGAACCGTCCGGCTTCCCGGAGGCGGCGGACCCGGCGGGAGCGGTGGCCCCCGTGCCGTCGGTGCCGCCGGTGTCGCTCGGACCGGACTGGCATCCGGTGAGACTCGCGGTGGCCGCCGCGGCGAGAAGGAGAGCGGTGAACGTGGAGCGGCGTACGTGCCGGCGCATGGCGGAGTCCCCCCAGGAATCCCAGCAAGGCGTTGAACGGTGAGCAGTGAGCAGTGAGCGGTGAAGCGGTGAGCGGTGAAGCGGTGCGTGGTGAAGGTGGAGCGGTGACGGCAAGGGCGAGCAGGGTGAGGCGTGGTGCGACGCGCGGCCTGTCACGGGCCGCGCGTGGCGGGCCGCGACGACGAGCCGTGCACCGTGGAACCGTGCGGCAGGCGTGGGCCGGCGCTCAGAAGTTGCCGTTGCCGAGCAGCTCGCCGTCGGCATCGTAGACGGTCACGAGGCCGTTCTCACTCTGCTTCCAGTCGGCGAACGCGGAGGCGATGAGCTTCGCGGGGCCCATGCCCTCGCCCATGATGCCGCCGGTGAAGTCGGTGTAGACGTCGGCGGTGTCGAGGATGTCGTTCTGCTCCTCGGCGCCCTGCACCTTGGTGACGTGGGCGACCGCCTCCTTCTCCGCGGGGGTGCCGTTCTTCTCCACGAACTCCTTGAACAGGTCGGCCTGGGAGGACTTCTCGGCGGCCTTGTCCTCGGCCTTCTCCTGATCCTTGCCGCCGGCCTCGTCCCCGGCGGTCTTCGCGTCGGACCCGCCGCCCCCGGTGCCGCCCGGCTTCTCCTCCGCGC
Organism: Streptomyces sp. SudanB5_2050; assembly: GCF_964272335.1. NCBI lineage: Bacteria > Bacillati > Actinomycetota > Actinomycetes > Kitasatosporales > Streptomycetaceae > Streptomyces > Streptomyces sp. SudanB5_2050. Next base: position 3,323,610 of record NZ_OZ186760.1, on the reverse strand, counting down.
CGGCGGAGGTCCGGTTGTCCGCCTTGCCCTCGCCGCCCCCGTCACCGGAGTTCGCCGACATCGCGCCGATGACGGCGATCCCCACCACGGCACCCAGCGCGATCTTGGTCTTCATGCCCATGACTCTGTCCCCTCCCGATGCGGCGACCGCCATCTGCCCGGCGGTTGCTCGTTGGCGAGGTCAATAAGACCAGAGTCCGTGAACCGAGTCAACCAAGTTCACGGAGATGACTGTGTACACGAGCGTGAACCCATCCTTACCGGTCCGTCGGTATGCTCGGCGACACACATGTGACGAGGGGAGCCGTGCGGGTGCAGGACAACGCGACAGAAGTGACCGCCGCCGGGATCGCACGGCTCGCCGGCGTCGGCCGCGCGGCCGTGAGCAACTGGCGGCGTCGGCACCCCGACTTCCCCCAGCCGGTCGGCGGCACCGAGACCAGCCCCTCCTTCGCCCTCGCCGAGGTGGAGGGCTGGCTGCGTACCCACGGCAAACTCGCCGAAGTCCCCCTGCGGGAGCGGGTCTGGCAGCAGGTCGTCGGCCACCCCGAGGGACCGGTCACCGCGCTCACCCACGCCGGCTGCGTCCTGCTGCTCATCCACGAGCGCCCCACCGTCTGGCTGGAGCTGAGCGCCGGCTCCGACGAACGCCTCGCCGCGATGCTCCCCGAGGCGCTGGAGCAGGTGCTGACGCCGCGCTTCGGCGCGGTGGGGCCGCGGCGCCGCGAGCACGGGGCACGGACGGCCGCGGTTCCCCCTTCTGCCCCGGGAGCCCCCGCCCCGGCGGCCCCCACCCCCACGCCCCCGCCCGCCCCCGCCCTCCAGAACCTCACCGGCCCCGCCGCCCTCGCCTCCGCGCCCCTCCTGCGCGGCACCGCGGAACTCGCCGCCGAGCTGGGCGCCCGGCAGGCCTTCGAGTTCCTCCTCGGCCGCCACCTCGACGCCAACCCCCGCCAGTTCACCCTCACCCCCGCGGACCTGGCCGGGCTCATGGCCGACCTCGCCGGCCCCGCCCGTACCGTCCTCGACCCGGCCTGCGGCACCGGCGCCCTCCTGCGCGCCGCCGCACCCGACGGCCCCGCCCCGCGCCCCGAACACGACGGCCTGCGACTGCACGCCCAGGACGGCGCCCCCGACCTCGCCGCCCTCACCGCGCTCCGCCTCGCCCTGCACACCCGGGCCACCGTCCGCGCCGCCGCCGGCGACTCCCTGCGCGCCGACGCCTTCCCCGACCTGCGCGCGGACGCGGTCCTGTGCCACCCGCCGTTCAACGAACGCAACTGGGGCCACGACGAACTCGCCTACGACGCCCGCTGGGAGTACGGCTTCCCGGCCCGCACCGAGTCCGAGCTGGCCTGGGTGCAGCACGCCCTCGCCCGCCTGCGCGACGGCGGCACCGCCGTCCTCCTCATGCCGCCCGCCGCCGCCTCCCGCCGCTCCGGCCGCCGCATCCGCGCCGACCTGCTGCGCCGGGGCGCGCTGCGGGCCGTGATCGCGCTGCCGGCCGGCGCGGCACCGCCGTACAGCATCCCGCTCCACCTGTGGGTGCTGCGCCGCCCCGGGACGGCGCCCGCGCAGCCCGAGGTGCTGCTCGCCGACGTGGGGCAGTTCACCGGAGAGGGGCGCGGCGGGCCGGACTGGCGGGCCGTCGGGGAGACCGTGCTCGGCGCCTGGCGGGACTTCGAGCGCGCCGGCCGCCTCGACGAACGGCCCGGCCTGGCCCGTTCCCTGCCCGTCATCGAACTCCTCGACGACGACGTCGACCTGGCCCCCGCCCGCCACCTCCCGCCGCCCGCCGCCGACGGCGCCGGCCACCTCGCGGAGGTGCGCGAACGCCTCGCCGAGACCCTGCGCCTGACCACCGACCTCACCCCCGCGCCCGCCGGCACCGAGCAGCCCGGCACCGCCCCGTCCGGCACCGCACGCTCCACGGCCCGCTGGCCGCTCACCACCGTCGGCGAACTCGCCCGCGGCGGAGCCCTGCTGCTGCGCACCGGCACCAACGGCGGCCGCACCCGCGTGCCCGTCCTCACCGACCACGACGTACTCGCCGGCACCGCCCCCTCCGGCACCCTCCCGGAGAGCGACGAGGAACCCGTGCTGACCGAACCGGGGGACGTCGTCGTCCCGGTCCTCGGCGGCGGCTCCGTCGCACGCGTCGTCGACGACGCCACCGCGGGCGCGGCGCTGGGGCGCAACCTCGCGCTCCTGCGCCCCGACCCCGCCGCACTGGACCCCTGGTTCCTCGCCGGCTTCCTGCGCGGCACCGCCAACAACCGCCAGGCCAGCAGCTACGCCTCCACCGCCACCCGCCTCGACGTCCGCCGCCTCCAGCTGCCCCGGCTCCCGCTCGACGCCCAGCACCGCTACGGCGAACGGTTCCGCGCCCTCGACGAGTTCGAGCGCGCGCTCCGGCTCGCCGGCCGCCTCGGCGAACAGCTCGTACGGGGCATGTACGACGGGCTGACGGACGGCTCGGTGGCACCCGGGACATGACCCGCTCGTGATCGGTACGGCAACGGTTCGGTACAACCGGGGACCACTGTCGGCCCCGGCCTATACGCTCGGACTCTCACGACGGACGATCCGTTCGTCCGTTCGACACGGCATCAGGGTCCAGGAGCAGTCATGTACGGCAACGGCGCAGCCGGGCCGCCGCCCCCGCGCGGCGCGACCACTGTCATTACCCTGCGCGTGCTGTTCGCCGCCGCCGGCTTCCTCACCTGCGGGCTGCTCTCCTGCATCCCCCTGTTCCGGGTCGCCGTGCTGCGCGGCGGCCGGCTCGACTGGACCCTGGCCTGGCTGAGTCTCCCGGTGTCCATCGGCTGCCTCGCCGTGGTCGGCTCGCTGCCCGAGACCGACGGGCGCACGGACGCCGCGATGGCCGCCCTGCTGCTGATCGGGGCGGCGGCCGCCGCGCACTTCCTCGTGGTCGACCTACGTCTGCACGCCGCGCGGCCGCCGTTCCCCGGGTACCAGCCGTACCCGGCGCCCGGACCGCACTACGCCCAGACACAGCCCGCCGTCGGTCCCTACGGGCCCGCGCTCGCGCCGCAGACCCCGCCGCCCCACGGCCCGGGGCCCGCCCCCGCCGGATACCGGACGCCCCCGCAGACACCCCCGCCCCGCCCGGCCGCACCCCGGCCGCCGGTGGCCGGTACACCGGTGCCCCAGCCGCCCGGCCCCGCCCGCATGCCCCAGCCGCCCGCCCCGGCCCGCATCGACCAGGTCCGCGCCGAACTCGACGAGCTGAGCGACTACCTGCGCCGGCACGACGGCGGCGGCAGCGCGAACGGCAGGGGCGAGGGCGGAAGGTGACCGTGGCGGCAGGACGCGTCGTCGCCGGCCGGTACGAGCTGTCCACGCTCATCGGACAGGGCGGCATGGGACAGGTCTGGACGGCCTACGACGGACGGCTCGACCGGCGCGTGGCGGTGAAGCTGCTGCGCCCCGACAAGGTGGCGGGCCAGGAGGCCGACGAACTGCGCCGCCGCTTCGTGCGCGAGTGCCGGGTGACCGCACAGGTCGACCACCCCGGGCTGGTCACCGTGCACGACGCGGGCAGCGAGGGCGAGGAGCTGTTCCTCGTCATGCAGTACGTCGACGGCGCCGACCTCTCCGACCACCTCGCCGAGAACGACCCCTACCCCTGGCAGTGGGCGGTCGCCGTGGCCGCCCAGCTGTGCGCCGTACTGAGCGCCGTGCACGCGGTGCCGATCGTCCACCGCGACCTCAAGCCGCGCAACGTGATGGTGAAGCAGGACGGCACCGTCACCGTCCTCGACCTCGGTGTCGCCTCGGTCATGGACGCCGACACCACCCGCCTCACCCACACCGGCACCCCCATCGGCTCACCCGCCTACATGGCCCCCGAGCAGGCGATGGGCGGCGCGGTCGGTCCGTACACCGACCTGTACGCACTCGGCGTACTGCTGCACGAACTGCTCAGCGGGGACGTGCCGTTCGCGGGATCGACCGCCCTGGGCGTCCTCCACCGGCACCTGTACGAGCCGCCGCTGCCCGTGCGCCGTATCCGCCCCGAGGTCCCGGAAGCCCTCGAAGCCCTCGTCCTGCGCCTGCTCGCCAAGGACCCGCAGCACCGCCCCGCCTCCGCCCAGGAGGTGTACGAACAGCTGGCGCTGCTGCTGCCCGCGCGCGGCATGCCCACCGGCGGCCCCCTCGACCCCACCCGCCCCTTCGTGCGCCCGCACGCCCCCTGGCCCGACCGCGCCCGCACCCCGGCGCCCCAGCCCGCCCCGGCCACGCCGGTCCCCGAGGCCGGCAAGCCGGACGTCGCCCGCGCCGTCGAGGACGTCAAGCGCCTCCTCGGGGAGGGCCGCATCACCCAGGCCGTCGACATCCTCGGCGCGATCCTGCCCGCCGCCGCCGAACAGCACGGCGAGCGTTCCCCGGTCGTGCGCACCCTGCGCAAGCAGTACGCGGCCACCCTCATGGACGACGGCCAGTACCGGCGCGCCCTGCCCGAACTGCGCCGCCTCGCCGACGAGCGCGCCGCCGAGGCCGGCCGGGCCGACCCCCAGTCCCTGCGCCACCGCTACGACGCGGCCCAGTGTCTGGAACAGCTCGGCGAGCCGGCCGCCGCCCTCGCCGAGTACCGCGCGCTGCTGCCGTACTACGAGAACCAGTACGTCGATCCCGACCCGGACCTCGCCCACGACGTCCGCCGCCGCATCGGCCACCTGCTCCTCGCCCTCGGCGACCGCGCCGCCGCCCACGAGACGCTCGCCCGGCTCCTGCACGACGTGGAGCGCCTGCACGGCCCCGGCCATCCCCTCGCGGGCGAGGTCCGGCGCACCCTGCAGTGGCTCGGCCAGGTGCGCGGCTGACCCACCGCCACTGCCCGGGGGACGGCGCGGCGGTGCCCGAAGCGTCGGTGAATCGTTGGTCGAATGGGTTGGCCAGAGCCGGGCCACTGCCTACCATCGATCATCGCAAGACCTTGTGCACCGTCGCACAATCTCCAACGGGAGGTTCCCTTGCACCGCCGCCGTCGCACCGCGCTCCTGTTCACCGCCGCGATCGCCGCCGCGGCACCCCTGCTCACCGCGTGCGGCAACGACGCGCACCCGGGAGCCGCGGCCGTCGTCGGCGACCAGCGGATCACCGTCGCCCAGCTGGAGGACCGCGTCGACGAGGTGCGCGCGGCGCAGCGGGCCGCCGTCCCCGATGACGCCCAGTACCAGCAGGTCCTCGCCCGGACCGGCAGCCTCACCCGCGACACCCTGCACGGCATGGTCCTCGACCGGGTGCTGCACCGCGCCGCCCGGGACGCGGGCGTGACCGTCAGCCGCGCCGAGATCCAGGACATGCGGGCCGGCCTGGAGGAGCAGGCGGGCGGCCCCGAGCAGCTGGAGACGGTCTGGCTGCAGCAGTACGGCGTGGCCCCCGACCGCCTGGACGACAACCTCCGCGTCCAGCTGGAGGCCCAGAAGCTGGCCGAGAGCCTCGGCACCGACACCAGCCGGCCCGAGTTCTGGCAGGCCCTCTCCAAGGCGTCCGACCAGCTCGACATCGACCTGAACCCGCGCTACGGCGACTGGGACGTCCAGAAGAGCAGCCGCGTCGACACCAAGACCCCGTGGGTCCGGGAGATCACGACGGCACAGACCCAGCAGACGGCGTAACGGTCCTGCCGGGGGCCCTGGGGCCAACCGGTCCGGGGCCCTGGCGACCACCGGGTCCGGGGCCCTCGCGACCACCGATCCGGGGCCCTGGCGACCACCGGCCCGGGGCCCTGGCGACCACCGGCCCCGGACCCTGGCGACCACCGATCCGGGTCCTTGTGGACAACCGGTCCGTGCCCCCTGTGGACAACTCGGGGGCCGTCGGCCAGGTGCGTTACGTTCTGAAGGTGAACGCAACCAGCGCCGACACCCACCCCGGCACCACCCCCGACCCCGGCCGCATCGTCCTGCTCACCACGAGCCACCGCGTCGCCCCCGGCCTGCTCTCCTGGCCCGCCTGGCAGGCCCTGCGCACCGCCGACCGCGTGCTGTGCGCCGACGGCGCGCATCCGCAGCTGCCGTACCTGCGCGAGGCCGGCATACGGGTCGACGAGGCGGCCCCGGCCGCCGAGGAGCTGGTCGCCGCCTGCGCCGGCGGACACACGGTGGTCGTCGTCGCCACCGGGGAGGGGGACCCCGGCCTCACCGACGGACTGGCCCGCCTCGCCGGCTCGGGCCGGGTCGCCATGCCGGAGCTGGAGCTGCTCCCCGCCTCCTACGACCTGCCCGGGGCCCGCCTCCTCGACCTCGTCCAGGTCATGGACCGCATCCGCGTCGAATGCCCCTGGTCCTCCCGGCGCACCCACAAGGGCCTGGCCAAGTACGCCATCGAGGAGGCGTACGAGCTGGTCGAGGCGATCGAGGACGGCGACCGCGACGAGCTGCGCGAGGAACTGGGCGACGTACTCCTCCAGGTCGTCTTCCACGCCCGGATCGCCGAGGAGGACCCCGACGCCCCGTTCTCCGTCGACGACGTGGCCGCCACCATCGTCGCCAAGCTCATCCACCGCCACCCGCACGTCTTCGGCGACGAGACGGCGACCACCCCCGAGGAGGTCAGGGAGCACTGGCTGCGCACCAAGGCGGCCGAGAAGCAGCGCGCCTCGGTCACCGACGGGGTTCCCCTCGGCCAGCCCGGACTGGCCCTCGCCGCCAAGCTCGCCTCCCGGGTCCGCACCGCCGGCCTGCCCGTGCCCCTGCCCTCCGGCGAGGGCATCGGCTACGAACTGCTCGCCCTCGCCGCCCGCGCCGAAGCCGAGGGCACGGACCCGGAGGCGGCCCTGAGAGCGGCGGCCCGCGCCTACCGGGACGCGATCAGGGAGGTCGAGGCATGACCGGGTCGGACTCCCTCCCCGCCCCCGGCTCCCCGCCGGCACCCGAGCTGTTCACCTGGGAGTTCGCCGCCGACCCGTACCCGGCCTATGCCTGGCTGCGCGAGCACGCCCCCGTGCACCGCACCCGGCTGCCCAGCGGGGTCGAGGCATGGCTGGTCACCCGGTACGCGGACGCCCGGCAGGCGCTCGCCGACCCGCGGCTGTCCAAGAACCCGGCCCACCACGACGAGCCCGCGCACGCCAAGGGCAAGACCGGCATTCCGGGGGAGCGGAAGGCCGAGTTGATGACCCACCTGCTCAACATCGACCCGCCCGACCACACCCGGCTGCGTCGACTCGTCAGCAAGGCGTTCACGCCCCGCCGGGTCGCCGAGTTCGCGCCCCGGGTGCAGGAGCTGGCCGACGACCTCATCGACCGGTTCGCGCAGACCGGGAGCGCCGACCTGATCCACGAGTTCGCCTTCCCGCTGCCCATCTACGCCATCTGCGACCTGCTCGGCGTCCCCCGCGAGGACCAGGACGACTTCCGGGACTGGGCGGGCATGATGATCCGTCACGGGAAGGGCCCGCGGGGCGGGGTCGCCCGGTCGGTGAAGAAGATGCGCGGCTATCTCGCCGACCTCATCCACCGCAAGCGCGCCGCGCTGCCGCCCGAGCCCGGCCCCGGCGAGGACCTCATCTCCGGCCTCATCCGCGCCTCCGACCACGGCGAGCACCTCACCGAGAACGAGGCCGCGGCGATGGCCTTCATCCTGCTGTTCGCGGGGTTCGAGACCACGGTCAACCTGATCGGCAACGGCACGTACGCCCTGCTCACCCACCCCGAGCAGCGGGACCGTCTGCAGACGTCCCTCGCGGCCGGGGAGCGGTCCCTGCTGGAGACCGGCGTCGAGGAACTGCTGCGCTACGACGGGCCGGTGGAGATGGCCACCTGGCGCTTCGCCACCGAGCCGCTCTCCATCGGCGGCCGAGCCGTCGCGGCCGGCGACCCCGTCCTGGTCGTCCTGGCCGCCGCCGACCGCGACCCGGAGCGCTTCACGGACCCGGACACCCTGGACCTCGCCCGCCGCGACAGCCAGCACCTCGGGTACGGGCACGGCATCCACTACTGCCTCGGCGCCCCGCTCGCCCGGCTGGAGGGGCAGACCGCGCTCGCCACGCTCCTGACCCGCCTGCCGGACCTGCGCCTCGCCGCGGCGCCGGACGAACTGCGGTGGCGCGGCGGCCTCATCATGCGAGGTCTGCGCACGCTGCCCGTGTCCTTCACCCCCGTCGCGCGATCGGCCGACCACGGTCCGTCCCCGAAGTAAAAGTGACACGCGCTCAACTTTGTGATCTTCACGTGATCTGCGCGGCATGAACTTGTGACAAGCGATCATCTGCCTATACGTTCACGGATCAGCGTGGCCCGAGTATCACCGCCGCGCGGTCCCCGTCGTCTCGTGAAAGGTCGTCGCATGCTCTCCGGGAACGGTCGTCACCGCCGCCCCCGCCAGGCTCCCGCCCTGGTCGTCGCCGCCGGAGTGACCGGCTCCGCCATCGCGATCCCCCTCCTCGGCGCCACCGGCGCCCACGCGGCCGACGGCGCGAACTGGGACCGGGTCGCCGAGTGCGAGACCGGTGGCGCCTGGAGCCAGAACAGCGGCAACGGGTACTACGGCGGCCTGCAGCTGTCCCAGGAGGCGTGGGAGCAGTACGGCGGCCTGGAGTACGCGCCGAGCGCCGACGAGGCCAGCCGCTCCCAGCAGATAAGAATCGCCGAGAAGATACACGCGGACCAGGGCATCGCCGCCTGGCCCACCTGCGGTCTGCTCGCGGGACTGGGCAACGACTCGGGCGCCCTGGGCGGCGACGGCGCGGGTTCCGCCGGTGACGGGTCGTCGGAGGGCGGGGACGCCTCTCAGGCGCCCACCGCTCCGCGGACGGGTGACCCGTCCGGCTCGACCGGCACCGCGGACTCGTCGGAGCCGGCGGACCCGACCGGTACGACGGACCCGGCCGGTTCGGGCGAGGCTTCCGGATCGTCGCCTTCGGCTTCCCCGTCGGGGACTCCTGACGCCACGTCGACCGGCAAGGGCGAAACGTCCAAGTCGGACACTTCGGCCGAATCCGATGCTTCCGCGAGTGCCGGCTCGCAGGAATCCGGCAGTCCGTCCACAGGCACCACCAAGAACGATGAAACGGACAAGGTGGGGCAGAGCGACGGCACTTCGGCTGCCGGTGCCGAGTCCGGAGCGGGGCGGCACCGCGGCGACAGCGCCGACGAGGGCGCCGAGAGCGGCCGCACGGACGCCTCTTCGGGCCGGCACGCCTCGCGCGGCGACGGCGATGCGCGGGAGGCCGTGGAGGGCTCGTACACCGTCCGTTCCGGCGACAGTCTCTGGGGGATCGCCGACTCCCTCGACCTCGACGGCGGGTGGCGTTCGCTCTACGCCGGCAACAAGGAGGTCGTCGGAGCCGACCCGGACCACATCCTGCCCGGTCAGACGCTCACGGTCACGGGCGAATCGGGCGAAAAGTAGGGGGAGTTCGCGTCACGGTTAGAGGCTGTATGTCCGTTTTGGATCTCGTGAGAGATAGGTCTCAGAAGCCGTGATCGTCTTTGAAAAACCGCGGAGCGCGTGTCTACGGTCATGACCGCTCGCCACCGCGGGCCCCGACAGCCGCAACGCCGAATCCTGCCAGCGGCCGTACGGGAACAGTCGTCGCTTCGAGCGCCGCAGGCAGGAGCGGGGGAACCAAGGTAAGCGCCGTGCCGGGCAGTTGAGCCGGGCGGCTAGGGGTGAAGCCGAGTTCCGCGAGGAACCCGGCCGGGCAACTCAACCGGCCCGAACCCGACAGCTCACCTCGCAGGCGTCGGTGAGGGGATCAACCATGCTGTTTTCCGGCAAGGGCAAGCACCGCCGTCCGTCCAAGGCCACCCGCATCGTCGCCGTCGCCGGCGTCACCGGTGCCGCCGTCGCCGCCCCGCTGATGGCGGCCGGCAACGCCTCCGCCGCCACCGCGTCCGAGTGGGAGACCGTCGCCCAGTGCGAGTCCGGCGGCAACTGGTCCATCAACACCGGCAACGGCTACTACGGCGGTCTGCAGTTCTCCGCCTCCACCTGGGCCGCGTACGGCGGCACCCAGTACGCCTCGACCGCCGACCAGGCGACCAAGGCGCAGCAGATCGAGATCGCCGAGAAGGTGCTCGCGGGCCAGGGCAAGGGTGCCTGGCCGGTCTGCGGCACCGGCCTGTCGAGCGCCGCGTACACCGGCGGCGGCTCCGAGAGCCAGGACAGCGGTTCCTCGCAGTCCTCGCAGTCCTCCGGCAGCTCCGAGAGCGCCGACAGCTCGCAGAGCCAGAGCAGCGGCTCCACCGCCGACCGCTCCACCGAGCAGAAGGCCTCCCGCTCCGACGAGCGCCCGGCCGCCAAGAAGGAGACCGTCACCACCCCGACCGGCAAGAAGGTCGAGAAGGGCGACGGCGAATACAAGGTCGTCAAGGGCGACACCCTCAGCTCGATCGCCGAGGAGCACGACGTCAAGGGCGGCTGGGCGAAGCTGTTCAAGCTGAACGACGACATCGTCGACGACGCCGACCTGATCTACCCGGGCCAGCAGCTGCACCTCAAGTAAGAGGCGGCGGCCCCCGCGACTCCCGCCCCGGTGCGTGTTCCCCCGTACGCACCGGGGCGGGTTTTTCACGCCCCGGAACCACTCGCGATTCCGAACGGGTTTTCGGAAACGTCTTTGTTCCGTTCGGAAACAATTTACTCTCGGTTCTGTCCAGCGGGTGGGCGATCGGCTGGCCGATCGCCCGGAGCCGGTTAGGCTCGGACCCGCAGAGCCGCCGCGGTCCTCGGACCCGCGCGTCACACCGAAGCGTCACATTGAAGAAGGAGATGCTCGTGCCGTCCATCGACGTCGTCGTAGCCCGGGAAATCCTGGACTCCCGAGGCAACCCCACGGTCGAGGTCGAGGTCGGCCTCGACGACGGCAGCACGGGTCGTGCCGCCGTTCCCTCCGGTGCCTCCACCGGCGCCTTCGAGGCCATCGAACTCCGTGACGGCGATGCGGGCCGTTACCTCGGCAAGGGCGTCGAGAAGGCCGTCCTCGCCGTCATCGAGCAGATCGGCCCGGAGCTGGTCGGCTACGACGCCACCGAGCAGCGCCTGATCGACCAGGCCATGTTCGACCTGGACGCCACCGACAACAAGGGCTCGCTGGGCGCCAACGCCATCCTCGGCGTCTCCCTCGCCGTCGCCCACGCCGCCTCCGAGGCGTCCGACCTGCCGCTCTTCCGCTACCTGGGCGGCCCCAACGCGCACCTGCTGCCGGTGCCGATGATGAACATCCTGAACGGCGGCTCGCACGCCGACTCCAACGTGGACATCCAGGAGTTCATGATCGCGCCGATCGGCGCCGAGTCCTTCTCCGAGGCCCTGCGCTGGGGCGCCGAGGTCTACCACACCCTCAAGAAGGTCCTGAAGAGCAAGGGCCTGGCCACCGGCCTCGGCGACGAGGGCGGCTTCGCCCCGAACCTCGGCTCCAACCGCGAGGCCCTCGACCTCATCCTCGAGGCGATCAAGGAAGCCGGCTACACCCCCGGCGAGCAGATCGCCCTCGCCCTCGACGTGGCCGCCTCCGAGTTCTACAAGGACGGCGTCTACACCTTCGAGGGCAAGGAGCGCTCGGCGGCCGAGATGACCGAGTACTACGCCGAGCTGGTCGACGCGTACCCGCTGGTCTCCATCGAGGACCCGCTCTTCGAGGACGACTGGGAGGGCTGGAAGACCATCACCGACAAGCTGGGCGACAAGGTCCAGCTCGTCGGTGACGACCTCTTCGTCACCAACCCGGAGCGCCTGGCCCGCGGCATTGAGGAGGGCGCCGCCAACGCGCTCCTGGTCAAGGTGAACCAGATCGGCTCGCTGACCGAGACCCTGGACGCCGTGGAGCTGGCCCAGCGCAACGGCTTCAAGTGCATGATGTCCCACCGCTCCGGCGAGACCGAGGACGTCACCATCGCCGACCTGGCCGTCGCCACCAACTGCGGCCAGATCAAGACCGGCGCCCCGGCCCGCTCCGAGCGCGTCGCCAAGTACAACCAGCTGCTGCGCATCGAGGAGATCCTCGACGACGCCGCGGTGTACGCCGGCCGCAGCGCCTTCCCGCGCTTCAAGGGCTGACCCGCACCCCGGTAGGCAGCGTCGTACGTACGTCCCCGTACTCGGTCCCGTACCGTGTGCGGGGACGTACGCACGTGTGGACTGGAGGCGGGGACAGACATGGCGGTGAAGGACCGGGACCGTTTCTCCACCGCGACCAGGATCCGGATCATCGGGGAACAGACCGCGGCCCGGGTCTACCGCTCGCAGACCAAGCGCCAGGCCCGCCGCTCCCGCCTGACCGGCCGGGCCGCGCTGCTGGCGATGGTGCTCTGCTCGCTCGTCGTGGCCCTCGCCTACCCGATACGGCAGTACGTCGCCCAGCGCGCCGAGATCGCCGACCTCCGGCGGGAGCAGCAGGAGACCCGGGACCGGGTCGAGGAGCTGCGCGACCTCAAGGCACGCTGGCAGGACGACGCCTACGCCGAACAGCAGATCCGGCTGCGGCTGCACTACGTGATGCCGGGGGAGACGGGCTTCATCGTCGTCGACCCGGACGCGGCCCGTCAGGCCCGCGCCGAGGCGGGTGCCGCCGACCGTCCCTGGTACCGGAACGTCTGGGACGGGATCGACAAGGCCGACGCCGCCGCGGACCGGCCGTGAACCGGCGGCGACGGCCGTGAACCGACCGCCCCGGCAGTGACTCAACAGGAAGACCAGCAGAAGACAGTCATGCAGACTCCCCCGCCGACCACCGCGCGCACCGAACCCACCGACGCGGACGTCGAGGCATTCAAGCAGCAGCTCGGGCGTCCCCCGCGCGGCCTGCGCGCCATCGCCCACCGCTGCCCCTGCGGGCAGCCGGACGTCGTGGAGACGGCCCCGCGGCTGCCGGACGGCACCCCGTTCCCCACGCTGTACTACCTGACGTGCCCGAGGGCGGCCTCCGCGATCGGCACGCTGGAGGCCAACGGCGTGATGAAGGAGATGACCGAGCGCCTCGCCGCAGACCCGGAGCTGGCCGCCGCCTACCGCGCCGCGCACGAGGACTACATCCGGCGCCGCGACGAGATCGAGGAGCTGACCGGCTTCCCCAGCGCGGGCGGCATGCCCGACCGCGTGAAGTGCCTGCACGTGCTGGTCGCCCACTCGCTGGCGGCCGGTCCGGGCGTCAACCCGCTGGGCGACGAGGCGATCGCGATGCTGCCCGAGTGGTGGCGCAAGGGGCCGTGCGTGACGGCCGCCGGGACGGCCGAGGAGGACGCCAAGTGACCCGGGTGGCCGCCATCGACTGCGGTACGAACTCCATCCGGCTGCTGGTCGCCGACGCGGACCCGGCGACGGGCGAGCTGGCCGACCTGGACCGCCGCATGACCGTCGTGCGGCTCGGCCAGGGCGTCGACCGCACGGGACGGCTGGCGCCCGAGGCGCTGGAGCGGACCTTCGCCGCCTGCCGCGAGTACGCCGCGATCATCAAGGAGCACGGCGCCGAGCGGCTGCGCTTCGTGGCCACCTCCGCCTCCCGGGACGCGGAGAACCGGGACGTGTTCGTGCGCGGGGTGCTGGACATCCTCGGCGTGGAGCCGGAGGTGATCTCCGGTGACCAGGAGGCGGAGTTCTCCTTCACCGGGGCCACCAAGGAGCTGGCGGGGCAGATCCAAGGGGGCGCGAAGCGCCCTTCGATTGAGGGTGGTGGTGGGCGACGGGCGGGCCACCTCGACAAGCCCTATCTGGTCGTCGACATCGGCGGCGGCTCGACGGAGTTCGTGGTCGGCGACGACCACGTGCGCGCCGCCCGTTCCGTGGACGTCGGCTGCGTGCGGATGACCGAGCGGCACCTGCTGCACGACGGCGCGGTGACCGACCCGCCCACCGGGGCGCAGGTCGCGGCGATGCGGGCGGACATCGAGGCGGCCCTGGACCTCGCCGAGGAGACGGTGCCGCTGCGGGAGGCGCGCACGCTGGTGGGCCTGGCCGGTTCGGTGACGACCGTCTCCGCGATCGCGCAGGAGCTGCCGGAGTACGACTCGGCCGCCATCCATCACTCCCGCGTCTCGCTGGAGCGCGTGCGGGAGATCAGCGACTGGCTGCTGCGCTCCACGCACGCCGAGCGCGCGGCCGTGCCCTCCATGCACCCCGGGCGCGTCGACGTGATCGGCGCGGGGGCGCTCGTACTGCTGTCGATCATGGAGCGGACGGGCGCGCGGGAGGTCGTGGTGAGCGAGCACGACATCCTCGACGGCATCGCCTGGTCGATGGCGTAGGGGTCCGGCGGCCCCCGGAGCGGGATTTCGCGGTCGCGGTCTGAGCAGGGCGGACGACGATTGAGCGCGCGCCGGGGGCCCTTCGGGGGCCCTCGGTGACGTTCCGTCGGGAAAGTTCGTGAAGTTCTTCACAAGGAAATGGGCCCCGTAGGACGACGAAAGTGCGCCGGTTGACCCTTTTGGTGGTTCAACTGCCCTTTGAACGTGTTCAGGACGGTGTCGGGACGGGGGTCCTCGGAGGGGTCCCGGAGGGCTGGTCCACCGTCCCCGGGGATACGGAGGAGCAGCTCACGCGGCATTGACAACGGGGTCCCGCGGGCGGTGGTTCCCTTCCTCACCATGATCTGGATCACGTGGGCGGCGGATGGTAACACAGCCCCGACTCGAGCTTGTGAAGGGGCGCACGAACGACCCCCCTGAGGCGGGTGGATACTCGATGGCATGAGCACCACGGAGCGTCCCAGGATCCTCGTAGTAGGCGGTGGGTACGTAGGCCTGTACGCAGCTCGACGCATCCAGAAGAAGATGCGTTACGGCGAGGCGACCGTCACCGTCGTCGACCCGCGGTCGTACATGACCTACCAGCCCTTCCTCCCCGAAGCCGCCGCCGGCAACATCTCCCCTCGGCACGTCGTCGTCCCCCTGCGGCGCGTGCTTCCCAAGGCGGAGGTCCTCACCGGCCGGGTCACCACCATCGATCAGGACCGCAAGGTCGCCACGATCGCCCCGCTGGTCGGCGAGGCGTACGAGCTGCCCTTCGACTACCTGGTCATCGCCATGGGCGCGGTCTCCCGCACCTTCCCGATCCCCGGCCTCGCCGAGCAGGGCATCGGCATGAAGGGCATCGAGGAGTCCATCGGCCTGCGCAACCACGTGCTGGAGCAGCTGGACAAGGCCGACTCCACCACCGACGAGGAGATCCGCCGCAAGGCGCTCACCTTCGTCTTCATCGGCGGCGGCTTCGCCGGCGCGGAGACCATCGGTGAGGTCGAGGACATGGCCCGCGACGCGGCCAAGTACTACCGCAACGTGTCCCGCGAGGACATGCGCTTCATCCTCGTCGACGCCGCCGACAAGATCCTCCCCGAGGTCGGCCCCAAGCTCGGCCAGTACGGCAAGGAGCACCTCGAGGGCCGCGGTGTCGAGGTCTACCTGTCCACCTCCATGGACTCCTGCGTCGACGGCCACGTGGTGCTGAAGAACGGCCTCGAGGTCGACTCCAACACGATCGTGTGGACGGCCGGCGTCAAGCCGAACCCGGCCCTGTCCCGCTTCGGCCTCCCGCTGGGCCCCCGCGGTCACGTCGACTGCGAGCCGACCCTCCAGGTCAAGGGCACCGACTACATCTGGGCCGCGGGCGACAACGCCCAGGTCCCCGACCTCGTCGGCCGCAAGGCGGGCAACGAGAACGCCTGGTGCCCGCCGAACGCCCAGCACGCGCTGCGCCAGGCCAAGGTCCTCGGCGACAACGTCGTCTCCGGCATGCGGGGCTTCCCGCAGAAGGAGTACAGCCACGCCAACAAGGGCGCGGTGGCGGGCCTCGGCCTGCACAAGGGCGTCGCGATGATCGTCATGGGCAAGATGAAGATCAAGCTCAAGGGCCGTCTCGCCTGGTACATGCACCGCGGCTACCACGGCATGGCGATGCCGACCTGGAACCGCAAGATCCGCGTCTTCGCGGACTGGACGCTGGGCATGTTCCTCAAGCGCGAGGTCGTCTCCCTCGGCGCGATGGAGACCCCGCGCGAGGAGTTCTACGAGGCCGCCAAGCCCGCCCCGGCCGCCGCGCCGAAGGCCGCCGACGGCGCCGACAAGGGTGCCGACAAGGGCGAGAAGGCCAAGGCATCCTGACCTCCGGCCGCCCGCGCCCGTAGGACCCGCGGTACTCCCGAAGGGGCCGCCCGCCATCCGTGGTGCGGGCGGCCCCTTCGCGTGCCCGGCGCGCCTGCGCCCGCACAATCCGTGGTGTGTACAAGCATTTTGCCGAGTCGTAACGCGCGCCGGGGACTGTGCGGCGGGCCCCCAGGTGTTTACGTGGTATCGGACATTCCGGGGATAGCCCGTCACGGAGGTACGCCATGGCTGGTGCCGCGCTGCGGCTGCAGAACCTCTTCGAACAGTTGCTGGGAGCGCCCCTCCCGGTGCGCATCCGCGCCTGGGACGGTTCGCAGGACGGTCCGCCGGGCGCCCCCACCCTCGTCGTCCGCAACCGCCGCGCCCTGCGCCGCCTGCTCTTCAAGCCCGGCGAACTGGGCCTGGCCCGCGCCTGGGTGGCCGGCGACCTGGACGTCGACGGGGACCTCTACACCGCCCTCGACCTGATGGCCGGGCTCGTCTGGGAGCGCGGCGAGGACGCCCGCACGCTCGCCGGGGCGCTGCGCGACCCCGAGGTGCGGGCAGCCGTGCGCGGCCTGGTGAAGCTCGCCGGCCCGCCGCTGCCGCCCGCCCCGCCGCCCGAGGAGGTCCGTCGCGGCCGCGGCCACCTGCACACCAAGCGCAGCGACCGGCGGGCCATCAGCCACCACTACGACGTCGGCAACGACTTCTACGAGCTGGTCCTCGGCTCCTCCATGGTCTACTCCTGCGCCTACTGGCAGGCCCCCGAGTCCGAGGGCGGCACCCTGGAGGACGCCCAGCGCGACAAGCTCGAACTGGTCAGCCGCAAGCTCGGCCTGAGCCCCGGTCAGCGGCTGCTGGACGTGGGCTGCGGCTGGGGCTCCATGGCCATCCACGCGGCCCGGGAGCACGGTGTGAGCGTCGTCGGCGTCACCCTCTCCCAGGAGCAGGCCGCCTACGCCCGCAAGCGCGTCGCCGACGAGGGCCTGACCGACCGGGTGGAGATCCGCGTCCAGGACTACCGGGACGTCGCCGACGGGCCCTACGACGCCATCTCCTCGATCGGCATGGCCGAGCACGTGGGCGCCGAGCGCTACCTGGAGTACGCCACCGACCTGTACCGGCTCCTCGGGCCCGGCGGGCGGCTGCTGAACCACCAGATCGCGCGGCGCCCCCGGCGGGACGAGTCCGCCTACAGCGTGGACGAGTTCATCGACGCCTATGTCTTCCCCGACGGTGAACTCGCCCCGATCGGCACCACCGTGACCCAGCTGGAGCGCGCCGGCTTCGAGGTGCGCGACGTGGAGTCGATCCGCGAGCACTACGCGCTCACCCTGCGCCGCTGGGTCGCCAACCTGGAGTCCGACTGGGCGACGGCAGTGCGGCTCGTCAGTCCCGGCCGGGCGCGGGTGTGGCGGCTGTACATGGCCGCCTCCGCGCTCGCCTTCGAACGCAACCGCATCGGCGTCAACCAGGTCCTGGCGGTGAAGACCACGGAGTCGGGCGGCTCCGGGCTGCCGCTGCGCACCCGCACCTGGAACTGACCTCCGCGCGCGAGGAGGGCCCCGCTCCTGACGGAACGGGGCCCTCCTCGCGCGTACCGGCCGGTGCGCCCGCTACTCCGCCTTGATGGCCTGGAGCATGTTCAGCCGGGCCGCCCTCCGGGCCGGCCACAGCGCCGCCAGGACGCCCACGACGGCGGCCAGCAGCAGGAACACGCCCATCCGCCCCCAGGGCAGGACCAGCTCGTACGTCGCGATCGTCGAGCCCATCAGCTCGCCGGCGGCCCAGCCGAAGAACACGCCCAGCCCGATGCCGAGCACCCCGCCGAACAGGGAGATCACCAGGGACTCCAGGCGGACCATCCGCTTGATGCCCTTGCGGTCCAGGCCGATGGCCCGCAGCATCCCGATCTCCTGGGAGCGTTCGAAGACCGACATCGCCAGGGTGTTGATGACACCGAGGACGGCCACGATCACCGCCATGGCCAGCAGGCCGTAGAGCATGTTCAGCATCAGCGTGAACATCTTGGCGATCTCGTTGGAGATGTCCTTCTTGTCCTGGATCTTGATCGCCGGGTTGGTGTCGAGCGCCTGCTGCAGGCTGTCCTTGGCGGCCGAGGACGCCCCGTCGGACATCTTGACCATCACCTGCATGTCGACCGGGTCGGTCAGGTGCGGGGTGAGGACGGCGTTGTCGACCATGATGCCGCGCAGCATGTCGTTGCCCTCGTAGACCCCCGCGACGGTGAGCCGCTGCTTCTCGCCGTCCTCGTAGGCGACGGTGAAGGCCGAGCCGGCCTTCCAGCCGTTCTCCTTCGCGGTGTCGCCGTCCACGACGACCTCGGTGCCGCCGACCTCGAAGGCGCCCTGCTCGACCTTCAGGTCGGTCAGCTCGCCGATGGTGGAGCCGTTGACGCCGGTGAGGTACTCCGTGTCGCCGCCGATGCGGGCGGGGGAGTTGCGCAGCGGGCTTACGGCGGTGACACCGTCGGCCCCGGCCAGCTTCTCGCTCACGTCCGGGGAGAGCCAGTTGCCGTTGGCCATGGAGACCACGTAGTCCGCCTCGATCGCCGCCGACGCCATCTTGTCGATCGACTTCTGCAGGCTGCCGGCCATCACCGTCATGCCGGTGATCAGCGTCAGACCGATCATCAGCGCGGAGGCGGTGGCGGCGGTGCGGCGCGGGTTGCGCACCGAGTTCTGCCGGGCGAGCTTGCCGGAGACGCCGAACAGGCGCAGTACCGGAGCCGCGGCGGCGATCAGCGGGCGGGAGAGCAGCGGCGTCAGGATGAACACGCCGATGATCAGCAGCACCGCGCCCAGACCCATCGGGGCCTGCCCGTCCGAGCCGCCCATGGTCGTCGCCGCGAGGACGACCGCGATGCCGGCGGCCGAGACCAGCGCGCCCAGGGTGTTGCGCAGTACCAGCGACTTGGTCGTGGCCTGGGCGTGCACGCTGCTCATCGCCGCGACCGGCGGGATCTTCGCCGCCCGTCGGCCGGGCAGCCAGGCGGCCAGCATGGTGACCAGGACGCCGACCGCGAGGGCCGCGACGACCGTGCCGGCCGAGACGACCAGCGGGCCGTCGGGCACGACCTCGCCCATCGAGCTCATCAGGGCGCGCATCCCGGCGCCGATGCCGATGCCCGCGAGCAGACCGGTCACCGCGGCGACCACGCCGACCACGAACGCCTCGATCAGCACCGACCGCGTCACCTGCCGGCGGGAGGCGCCGACCGCCCGCATCAGGGCGAGTTCCTTGGTGCGCTGGGCGACCAGCATGGTGAAGGTGTTGGCGATGATGAAGGTGCCGACGAAGAGCGCGATGCCGGCGAAGACCAGCAGCCCCTGCTTCATGCCGCTCATCGAGGAGGCGATGGCCTCCGCCTGGTCGTCGGCCAGCTTCTCGGCGGTGGTCGTCTCGACCAGGTCCTTCGGCAGCGCCTTGTCCAGCTCCGCCTTCAGCGCGGCCTGGGTGACCCCGTCCTTCGCCTTGACGTCGATCTCGTCGTACGTGCCCGCCTTGCCGAAGAGCTTCTGCGCGGTCGCCGTGTCGAACAGGGTCAGGCTGCCGCCGGCCGCGACAGAGCCGTCGTCGGTGGTGAAGACGCCGACGACCTTCGGGGTGATGACCGGGCCGTCGACGGACATCCGCACGGTGTCCCCGACGCCGTAGCCGGTGCGCCCGGCGGTCTTGGAGTCGATGAGGATCTCGCCCTCGCCCTTGGGCGCACGGCCGTCGGTCAGCGGGTACCGGGGGTCCTTCTCGCCCCAGTAGTTGCCGCCCTTGGTGCTCCAGCCGTCGCCGATCAGGTCGCCGTCCTTGTCGGCGACGGCCGTGAAACCGGAGACCACGCCGATGGCGGAGGCGGCGCCCGGCACCGAGGCGCTGTCCTCGACGAGGGCCTGCGTCAGCTCGGGCTGCTCGCCGACCTTGTCGCCCTCGGCCTCCTGGAACTCGGGGGTGACGGCCACGTCGACGTGGTCGAAGCCCTTGGCGGAGCTGTTCTGCAGAGCTCCGGAGATGGTGTTGGTGAAGACCAGGGTGCCCGACACGAACGCCACGCCGAGCATCACGGCGAGCACAGTCATCAACAGCCTGGCCTTGTGCGCGAGAACGTTGCGCAAGGCGGTACGGAACATGGGTCTTCTCTGTCCGGAGGTACGTGCGAGAGGGGGGCGGGGGCGGGTCGGCTCAGCTGGTGCGGCCCTTGGCGTCGAACCGCTTCATGCGGTCCAGCACCGAGTCGGCCGTCGGCCCGTACAGCTCGTCGACGATGCGTCCGTCGGCCAGGAAGACCACCCGGTCCGCGTAGGCCGCGGCCACCGGGTCGTGGGTCACCATGACGACCGTCTGCCCCAGCTCGCGCACCGAGTTCCGCAGGAAGCCCAGCACCTCGGCGCCCGAGCGCGAGTCGAGGTTTCCGGTCGGCTCGTCACCGAAGATGATCTCGGGCTTGGAGGCCAGTGCCCGGGCCACGGCCACGCGCTGCTGCTGACCGCCGGAGAGCTGGGAGGGCCGGTGACCGAGGCGGCCGGAGAGACCCACCATCTGGATCACGGAGTCCAGCCACTGCTTGTCCGCCTTGCGGCCCGCGATGTCCATCGGGAGGGTGATGTTCTCCAGCGCGGTGAGCGTCGGCAGCAGGTTGAACGCCTGGAAGATGAAGCCGATCTTGTCCCGGCGCAGCTTGGTCAGCTGCTTGTCCTTGAGGGAGCCCAGCTCGGTCTCGCCGATGCGCACCGAGCCCGAGGTGAAGGTGTCCAGCCCGGCGACGCAGTGCATCAACGTGGACTTGCCGGAGCCGGAGGGGCCCATGATCGCGGTGAACTCGGCCTGCCGGAAGTCGACGGAGACACGGTCCAGGGCGACCACCTGGGTCTCACCCTGGCCGTAGATCTTGGACAGCTCCATGGCGCGCGCGGCCACGGCGGTGGACCGGTCGGCTGGGGATCCCCCCGGGTGGAGCCCGGGAGAGGGTGCGGTGGTCACGGGAAGGGTGCTCCTGTCGGTACGGCGTGTGTGCGGGGACGTTCTCCATCCTTCCGGCGGCGCGGCGCCGTGTAGTCAGCCGCTGTTCCGGTTCCGGGGGGCGACTTCGGTCGGACGGCGAGGGCGCGTGTACTACCTGAGGATGACGGGCGACCCTGACCCGGGGAGCGACGCGGCCGGGCCGCCGTAACGGGGCGGGCACCCTTGTAGAGACGGTGAAATTCCGTCATTCCGCATGCGCGGCCGGCCGTCGCGAGAAAGGCTGTTGGCAAGTGAGGATGGGTCGGCCCCGGAGCTGATGCTCCCTCAGGCGCCAATAAAATAAGACAACATCGGTCCGCCCGACCCCTGTGCGAGGGGCGTGCCCCGATAGGCTCAAGGGGCTCTACGCGAGGCCCATGGCCTGCCCGGATGGTGGAATGCAGACACGGCGAGCTTAAACCTCGCTGCCCCTTCGCGGGCGTGCCGGTTCAAGTCCGGCTCCGGGCACTCTTCCGCACCGCGCCCCGGTCGGCGTGTCGACCCCGGAGGACCCGGTCCGCGTTCCCCTGCCGCCGCCCCGCGCTCCCTCGCCGTCCCCGCCGAAGACCGGCGTGATCGCCGACGGCCGCGCACTCGGCCGCCCGTCCGGCCCCGCGCTCGCGGCGCGGACTGAGCCCTCCCTCCGCCCGTTCTCCGCCCCGTACGGCACCGACGCCCGTCGGTCCGCGGGCTCGCGGTGACTTCGCCGTGGACCGTTGACATCGACGCCGGTCCGGTCGGAGACTCAGCCGAGCGCTCAGTGAAGGAAATTTCACCACGCGAACACCTCGGCAACGACGCCAATCGAAGGGAACGACCGATGCGCACCACCGTCGGGATCATCGGGGCCGGCCCCGCCGGACTCCTCCTCGCCCGTCTGCTCCACAACGCGGGCGTCGACTCGGTCGTCCTGGAGAGCCGCGACCGCGCCTACGTCGAGCGGCGCCAGCGCGCCGGAATCCTGGAGCAGGGCACCGTGGACGTCCTGCGCGCGGCCGGGGCGGGGGAGCGGATGGACCGCGAGGGGCTGCGCCACGACGGCATCGAGCTGCGGTTCGACCGGCGCCGCCACCGCGTCGACTTCCCCGCGCTCACCGGCGGCAAGTCGGTCATGGTCTACGCGCAGACCGAGGTGTGCAAGGACCTCATCGCCCTCCAGCTCGAGGACGGTGGCCCGCTCCTCTTCGAGGCCGAGGCGCTGGCCGTGGAGGGCGCCGAGACCGACCGGCCGCGCGTCCGCTTCCGCCACGAGGGCGTCGAGGACGTCCTGGAGTGCGACTACGTCGTCGGCTGCGACGGCTTCTGGGGCGTGGCGCGCAAGGCGGTCCCGGCCGGCCTGAGCCAGACCTTCGAACGGACGTACCCCTTCGGCTGGCTCGGCATCCTCGCCGACGTCGCGCCCTCGCACGACGAGCTGGTCTACGCCCGCCACGACCGGGGCTTCGCCCTGCTCTCCATGCGCTCCCCGTCCGTCTCCCGCCTCTACCTCCAGGTCCCCGCCGACACCGACGCGGAGAGCTGGAGCGACGAGGAGATCTGGGCCGAACTGGAGCGCCGCTTCGAGACGGACGACGACTGGGTGCTCCACCGGGGCCCGATCACCCAGAAGTCGGTCACCCCCATGCGCTCCTACGTCCACGAGCCCATGCGGCACGGCCGCCTCTTCCTGGCCGGTGACGCCGCGCACATCGTGCCGCCCACCGGCGCCAAGGGGCTCAACCTCGCCGTCGGGGACGTCGTCACCTTCGCGCGGGCGCTGGCCCACCGGCGGGAGACCGGCTCCGACGACCTCCTCGACGCCTACTCCGCCACCTGCCTGCGCCGGGTCTGGCAGGCCGAGCGGTTCTCGTACGACATGACCACCCTCCTGCACCGCGCTCCCGACGCCACCCCCTTCGAGGACCGGCTCCAGATCGCCCGGCTGGACCGGATCGCCTCCTCCCGCGCCGCCGAGACCGACCTCGCCGGGGCCTACACCGGATTCCCGATCGGGTGAGCGGCGCGGCGCCGTCCGCCCGACCCCGGCCGTGAGGGGAATCACTGATCCGCGTAGCGTGTTGACCGGCAGGAGCAGGGAAAGATCCTCCCCAAGCAGTAGGGTCATTCCTTTGCCGTTCCATTACTCTTGAGCCAAGGCTGCGCAGTGTGGCCATGGAGGAGTGAAATGAGGAGCAGAAACCCGGTCTTCTCGCGACGGGGGTTCAGCCGCGACAACGGCTACGCGGGCTTCAACACCGCGCCGCAGGCCGGGGGCCCCGCTGTCGCCACCCAGGGCAACCCTTACGCCCAGCCCGCGGGCGCGAACCCGTACGCGCAGAACCCGTACGCGACGAACCCGTACGCGCAGCAGGACCTGCAGCACGGCGCGCCGCCGCAGGCGCCGGCCGGCGCCGGCCGGATGACGATGGACGACGTCGTCATCCGCACCGCGAGCACGCTGGGCACGCTCATCGTGACGGCCGCGCTCGCCTGGGCGCTGCTGCCCGTGGACGACGCCAACATCGGCCGTTCCTACGGCATCGGTATCGGCGCCGCGCTGATCGGCATGGTCCTGGCGCTCGTCCAGTCCTTCAAGCGCAAGGCCTCGCCCGCGCTGATCCTGGCGTACGCGGCGTTCGAGGGTGTGTTCCTCGGCGTCGTCTCCAGCGTCGTGGACAACCGCATCGCCGACGGCGCCGCCATGCAGGCCGTGATCGGCACGATGGCGGTCTTCGCCGGTGTGCTCATCGCGTACAAGGCCGGCTGGATCCGCGTCAACCGCCGCTTCTACGGCTTCGTGATGGCCGCCGCGCTCGGCTTCGTCTTCCTGATGATGGTGAACCTGCTGTTCGCCGTCTTCGGCGGCGGTGACGGCCTCGGCTTCCGCAGCGGCGCGCTCGGTGTCGTCTTCGGCATCGTCGGCATCATCCTCGGCGCCTGCTTCCTGGCCATGGACTTCAAGCAGGTCGAGGACGGCCTGGCCTACGGCGCCCCGCGCGAGGAGGCCTGGCTCGCCGCCTTCGGTCTCACGCTGACGCTGGTCTGGCTGTACCTGGAGTTCCTGCGCCTGATCGCGATCCTGAACAGCAACGACTAGCAACGACTGGCGACGGTCCGCGACGGCCGCCGGTCGACAGTGAAGGGCCCCGGGCTTGACGCCCGGGGCCCTTCGTCGTCGTGGTGGCGGCGCGCGCTCAGCCGAGCCTGCGCGCGGCCCTTCTCAGGTCGTACTCGTGGATGATCGCCTTCGCGTGGCCGTACGCGAGGCCGTGTTCGTGGCGGAGCCAGCTGACCTTCTCCTCGAAGCGGAAGAGGGCCGGGCCGTCCTCGACGGCGCGCAGCCAGTCGGAGATCTCACGACCGGTGCAGTGGGGGATGCGGGCGAGCATGTTGCGATGGGTCTCCTCGGAGAAGACTTGGGACATCGGCGCCTCCGGGCGAAAGGGGATGTAAGCCGGTCCTTCAGGTCACCGTGCCTGAGCGTTCGCCCGTTGGCAACAGTCCCGCAGGGGCGCGTACGCTCGCGCCGTGGTTGATACGACGCCTCTGACCCGTGCCGTGGACGACTTCGCCGACCGCTTGCGCGCCGCCCCGCAGAGCAGGCTCCAACGCGGGGCCGCCGCCGAGGCGCTGGAGCTGGCCAGGGAGATGGCCCGGCGTGCCCAGCTCGTGGAGGAGCCGGGGACCGAGCCGAGACAGATGCCGGACGCGGGGATGTTCGCCGCCGCCGACCAGATCGCCGTCGCGGCACACGACTTGGCCCTCGTGCTGAGCGACGAGGGCCAGGTGGACGAGGCGGTGCGGCTGGTGGAGGAGGCCCGCAAGCGGGCCGGGGTCTGACGCCCCGGGCGAGCCCCGCGGTGGTCCGGGTCAGAGGGACGCGATGACCCGGTCCGCCAGGATGTAGACGTTCTCCTCGCCGCAGGCGAAGGTCAGCGTGTAGGCGCCGGAGATCCCCGAGCCGCCCAGCAGGTACGGCGTCTTGCCCGCGCCCAGCGCGGCGGCCAGGCGTTCCGCGGTCTCACGGTGGCCCGGTGTCATGCACAGCGTCGTCCCGTCGGCGAAGACGTACACGTCCAGGGTGCCCAGCGGGCCCGGGCGGACGTCGGCCAGCGCCACGCTCGACTCGGCCAGCTCCTCCAGGGTGGCGACGGTGCGCTCGTGGTCGCCCACGGACGGTGCCGGGTTCGGTACGAAGTCCGGGTGCGAGGGGTGGCGGCGGCGGGCGGCGGCCAGTTCGGCGGACTCCCTCGGGCCCGCGTCCTGCCCGGTCGCCTCGTCGGCGTCCGCGCCCGGTTCGGCCACCGGCTCCAGGCCCGCGAAGTCGGCCTGGCGGGGCAGGAACAGCTCGCTGTCGGCCAGCCCGAGCAGCAGCGGCGCGTCGGAGGCGTCGCGGGACTCCTGGGCGGCCCAGAAGGCCCGGGCCTCGGCGAGTTCCCGCTCCCGCTCCTCGGCCAGCGCCTCGGCGACGGCGGCGCGTATCTCCTCGGCGTCCGCGGTGGTGCGGGCGGCCGGTACACGGCCCCGCGGGGCGGCCGCGCGGCTCTCGGCCAGCTCGGTGCGCAGGGCCGTCACCTGCCGGCGCAGCACCACGATGCCGCGCAGGACGGCGACGCCCACGGCGCCGGTGGCGGCCGTGGTGAGCAGCAGGGCGATGGGCATGGCGCTCACTGACGTACTCCCGGTTCAAAGTCGACCCCCGACTTCCTACATCAGCTTGAACGGAGGACTATCCGTCTGTCAGTGCGTAACGTCACGAAACGGACAGGACTTTGGGCCCGGAAGGCAAGGGTGTGACTGGTCTGACCTGCGTAAATCATGGGGGCGGGAGAGGTAGGTCACATCCTGGGGGAGTTTGGGTCACAAAACGGCCCAGAACCCTGGGGGGAACGGGTCCTGGGCCGCGGTGTCACGCTCGGTCCGCGAGGCGCTACTGACGGTCCCTCAGCGGCGGGTCAGCTCAGGCGCTCGATGACCATGGCCATGCCCTGGCCGCCGCCGACGCACATGGTCTCCAGGCCGAACTGCTTGTCGTGCCACTGGAGGGAGTTGATCAGCGTGCCGGTGATGCGGGCGCCGGTCATGCCGAAGGGGTGGCCGACGGCGATCGCGCCGCCGTTGACGTTGAGCTTCTCCAGCGGGATGCCCAGGTCGCGGTAGGAGGGGATGACCTGCGCGGCGAACGCCTCGTTGATCTCTACCAGGTCGATGTCGTCGATGGTCAGCCCGGCGCGGGACAGCGCCTGCTTGCTCGCCTCGACCGGGCCCAGGCCCATGATCTCGGGGGAGAGGCCGGACACGCCGGTGGAGACGATGCGGGCCAGCGGGGTCAGGCCCAGCTCGCGGGCCTTGGTGTCGCTCATGATCACGAGGGCGGCGGCGCCGTCGTTGAGCGGGCAGCAGTTGCCGGCGGTGACCAGGCCGTCGGGGCGGAAGACGGGCTTGAGGCCCTGGACGCCTTCCAGGGTGACGCCGGCGCGCGGGCCGTCGTCCTTGGAGACGACCGTACCGTCGGGCAGCGTGACCGGGGTGATCTCGCGCTCCCAGAAGCCGTTCTTGATGGCTTCCTCGGCGAGGTTCTGCGAGCGGACGCCGAACTCGTCCATGTCCTGCCGGGTGATGCCCTTGGCGCGCGCCAGGTTCTCGGCGGTCTGGCCCATCGCGATGTACGGGTCGGGGACCAGGCCGTCCTCGCGCGGGTCGTGCCAGGTGGTGCCCTCCTGCTGGGCGACGGCCGCGGTGCGGGCCTCCGCCTCGGCGAAGATCGGGTTGTGCGTGTCCGGCAGGCTGTCGGAGTTGCCCTTGGCGAACCGGGAGACCATCTCGACGCCGGCCGAGATGAAGACGTCGCCCTCGCCGGCCTTGATGGCGTGCAGGGCCATGCGGGAGGTCTGCAGGGACGAGGAGCAGTACCGGGTGATGGTGCAGCCGGGCAGGTGGTCCATGCCCATCTCGACGGCGACGATCCGGCCGAGGTTGTTGCCCTGCTCGCCGCCGGGCAGACCGCAGCCGAGCATCAGGTCGTCGATGTCCCGGGGGTCCAGCTCGGGGACCTTGGCGAGGGCGGCCTGGATGATCGTGGCGGCGAGGTCGTCGGGGCGCAGGTCCTTGAGGGAGCCCTTGAAGGCGCGGCCGATGGGGGAGCGGGCGGCAGAGACGATCACGGCTTCGGGCATCACGGCTCCAGTGGCGTCGCGGGGATGAGGCGGCTGGTTGGGAAGTTACCCGGCCGTATGGCGCCGGTCACGGGTATGGACGTGTGACATGTACCGCAACTTTCTAAGCGCTTGCTTTTGCCTCCGCCGGCTGGGCGGTGCCCGCCGGGCCGACCGGTGCGGCGGGCGGGCCCGGGACGCGCCCCCGGACGCCCGACGATGCGAACGGCCTCGTGACCGGTGCCGTGACCGGGCTCGTGACCGGTGGGGTGATCGGCCTCGCGAACGGCCTCGTGACCGGCCTCTCGGTCGGCCCCCTCCTCACACGCCGGACGGGCTGGTCGGCTCCGCCTCCGCCAGCCGACGGCGCCTGCGCCGCTTCAGCAGCGCCCACGGCCCCCGCGGCCCCGACGGCAACGCGGCCGCGACCTCGGTGCCGGCCTCGGACGCCGCCTCCACCGCCGCCCGCGCCACCGGCAGGAAGCCCTCGCGGCGCAGCGCGTCCGGCCGCTCCTCCTCGGCCGGCCACAGGCCGAGCGCGGCGCACACCGACGGCAGTACCGCCATGGCGGCGGTGGCGTACCCCTCGGCGGAGGGGTGGTAGTAGTCCGGCCCGAACAGCTCCCGCGGGTTCTCCGCGAACTCCGGGCCCAGCAGGTCGCCCAGCGACACCGTGCGTCCGCCCTGCTCGACGACCCCGATCGTCTGCGCCGCCGCCAGCTGCCGCGAGGCCCGCCGGGCCAGCCAGCGCAGCGGCTGCCGCACCCGCTCGATGGTGCCCAGGTCGGGGCAGGTGCCGACCACCACCTCCGCGCCGGCCGTGCGCAGCCGCCGGACCGCGCCCGCCAGATGACGGACCGAGCGGGTGGCCGGCATCCGGTGGGTGACGTCGTTCGCCCCGATCATGATCACGCAGACGTCGGGGACCGCGCCCGGATCGGACAGCACCAGGGCCACCTGCCGGTCCAGGTCGTCCGAACAGGCCCCCGGCAGCGCGACCGAGTCCAGCTCCACCGGCCGCTCCGCCACCGCCGCGAGCCCCGAGGCCAGCAGCGCCCCCGGGGTCTGCCCGGCCCGGTGCACGCCCTGCCCGGCGGCCGTGGAGTCGCCCAGCATCGTCAGCCGAAGGGGCGGCTCACCGGCCGTGGGCAGGGTGCCGCCGTACAGTCCCCGCGCGTTCGGCACCCGGCCCGGTCCGCCGATGCCCACCCGGCGCCTGGCCAGCTGCACCTCCGCCAGCAGCAGACCGACCGTGGCCGCGCCGGCCAGTCCGATCCCGCCGCCGCCGTACGCCGCGCCGGCCGCGATCCGCCGGGCCACCCGCGCCCTCGACATGCTCGTCATACGTCGCCGCCACCTCCTCGAACCCGTACACCCACTCCTTGCCCCGTACGGACGGTCGCCCAATCTCAACGGTGAGTGAACGACCGCCACGGGGCACCGGCGGGCCCGCAGGCCATAGGCTGGCCGGACCGACAATCGACCACACCTTTGCAGCATCCGGAGACCACGGTGCATTTCCACGACTCGATGATCAGCCTCGTCGGCAACACCCCGCTGGTGCGGCTCAACAGCGTGACCAAGGGCATCAGGGCCACCGTCCTGGCCAAGGTGGAGTACTTCAACCCGGGCGGCTCGGTGAAGGACCGCATCGCCCTGCGCATGATCGAGGCCGCGGAGAAGAGCGGCGAGCTGAAGCCCGGCGGCACGATCGTGGAGCCCACCAGCGGCAACACGGGCGTGGGCCTGGCGATCGTGGCCCAGCAGAAGGGCTACAAGTGCATCTTCGTCTGCCCGGACAAGGTGTCCACCGACAAGATCAACGTCCTGCGCGCGTACGGCGCCGAGGTCGTCGTCTGCCCCACGGCGGTCGACCCCGAGCACCCGGACTCCTACTACAACGTCTCCGACCGGCTGGTCCGCGAGACGCCGGGCGCCTGGAAGCCGGACCAGTACTCCAACCCGAACAACCCGCTCTCCCACTACCACTCGACCGGCCCGGAGCTGTGGGAGCAGACGGAGGGGGAGATCACCCACTTCGTCGCCGGCGTCGGCACCGGCGGCACCATCTCCGGCACCGGGCGGTACCTGAAGGAGGCCAGCGGCGGCGCGGTCAAGGTGATCGGCGCCGACCCCGAGGGCTCGGTGTACTCCGGCGGCTCCGGGCGCCCGTACCTCGTCGAGGGCGTCGGTGAGGACTTCTGGCCGACGGCGTACGACCGTGAGATCGCGGACGAGATCGTCGCCGTCTCCGACAAGGACTCCTTCCAGATGACCCGCCGTCTCGCCAAGGAGGAGGGCCTGCTGGTGGGCGGCTCCTGCGGCATGGCGGTCGTGGCGGCGCTGGAGGTGGCCGAGCGGCTCGGCGAGGACGACGTGGTCGTCGTGCTCCTCCCGGACAGCGGGCGCGGCTACCTCAGCAAGATCTTCAACGACGAGTGGATGGCCGACTACGGCTTCCTGGAGGACGCCGGCCCGAGCGCCCGCGTCGCCGACGTCCTGAACGACAAGGAGGGCGGCCACATCCCCTCCCTCGTCCACATGCACCCGGACGAGACGGTCGGCCAGGCCATCGAGGTGCTGCGCGAGTACGGCGTCTCGCAGATGCCGATCGTCAAGCCCGGCGCCGGACACCCGGACGTGATGGCCGCCGAGGTCGTCGGGTCGGTCGTGGAACGCGAACTGCTGGACGCCCTGTTCGCCAAGCGGGCCTCGCTGGAGGACCCGCTGGAGAAGCACATGTCCTCCCCGCTGCCGCAGGTCGGCTCCGGTGAGCCCGTCGCCGACCTGATGTCGGTGCTCGGCGGGGCCGACGCGGCGATCGTCCTCGTCGAGGGCAAGCCGACCGGGGTGGTGAGCCGCCAGGATCTGCTGTCCTTCCTGGCCAAGGGCAAGTAGTGGTCTTCGCGGAAGTGGTACGTGCGCGTCATGTGCGCGCAGCAGTGGCTTAACACGGGACCGGCAGAGTGAGGGCGTCGGCAGGGATCGGGAGCGGCTCCCCGGTCCCACCGGCGCCGTACGGCGTCACGGATCTTCCGGAGCGGCTCCCGGACCTCCAAGGACGCCACGGACGCGCCGCCCGGCCGTGAGGCCCGGCACCGCGCGCGTCCACCGCGGGGACCGCCGTCGTCCCGCCCCCCGTTCACGGGGGTGCGGCGGTCCCCGCGTGAACTCTCCTCGGCCGCCGCTTTCTCGGCCGCCGCGTGACCTCTTCCCGGCCCCGCGCGCCCCTCACTCGTCCCAGGCGTCGTCCTTGTCGGCCCGGCGGCGCCCTGTGAACAGTCCCGGGTTGGTCCGCGCGGCCTGGACGACGTTGACGCCGACGATGCCGGCCCAGGCGACCAGGAGTCCCGGGAGCTGGGCGACGCCGCCGCCGATCGCGGACAGCGGGACCGCGAGCACCAGCGAGACGATGCCGAAGCCGAAACGCTCCCCGAAGGAGTCCGTGGGCTTCGGCGACCGGCTGTCCCGGGCCGCCGTCAGCTGCTGCTCGGCCACCTGCCGCCGCACCCGGCGTTCGACCGCCGCGTCGATGCGCTGGTCGACCTTCTCCAGGAACGAGTCGATCA
Source organism: Streptomyces sp. SudanB5_2050 (assembly GCF_964272335.1). Taxonomy (NCBI): domain Bacteria; kingdom Bacillati; phylum Actinomycetota; class Actinomycetes; order Kitasatosporales; family Streptomycetaceae; genus Streptomyces; species Streptomyces sp. SudanB5_2050. The sequence continues at coordinate 3,292,842 of NZ_OZ186760.1, read as the reverse complement.
GCGCGGACTCGTACTCCTCCCCGAGCTCCCTGCGGGTCTGCAGGGTGGCGTCGAGTTCCTTCTTGAGGTCGGTGTCCCGCCCGTCCATTCCGGTCATGACACCCAAGGTAGGCACCCGGGGCACCGGCGGCACTGGGGTTAGCCCCCGTTTCCGGCGGGGGCGGACGGGAGGGCGGCGGCCGTCGTGCGGGGCGCCGTGCCGCCGGCTGGCTGTATAACGGTATGCAGGAATCGGGGAACCTGAATACGGACGAGTAGGGCGAGGGGGAGCTCCTCATGAGCGCGACCGACGGCACCGGTGGCGGCGGCACCGACAGCCCCGCCGGGCGGTTGCAGACGCTGTTCGAGGGGCATCGGCTGACGCCGACCCAGCGGCGCATCGCGCACAGCATGGTGCGCCGCGCCTCCGAGGTCCCGTTCCTGTCCAGCGTGGAGCTGGCCGAGCTGGCCGGGGTCAGCCAGCCGTCCGTGACCCGCTTCGCCGTCGCCCTCGGCTTCGACGGCTATCCGGCCCTGCGCCGCCATCTGCGCGAGGTCGCCCCGGCCGAACCGGTGGCGGACACCGGCTCCTGCAACGAGTACCAGCAGGCCGTCGAGGCCGAGATCGAGAACCTGCGCCATCTGGCGGAGGCGCTGGCCGACCCGGCCCCGGTGCGGGAGGCGGGCCGCGCCCTCGCCGCCAGCAGGCCCCTGCCGGTGCTCGGGCTGCGGGCGGCGGCGGCCCAGGCGCACGGCTTCGCCTACTTCGCCGCCAAGGTCCACGCGGACGTGCGGCTGCTCGACGAGGGCGGCACGATGCTCCACGACCGCATCGACGCCGCCGTCCGGGCCGGGGCGAGCGCCCTGCTCTGCTTCGCCCTGCCCCGTCATCCGCGTGAGGTCGTCGACGCGCTCGCCCATGCCAAGGGGGCGGGTCTGACGGTGGTGACCGTCGCCGACTCGGCCTTCGCGCCGGTCGCCAAGGTGTCCGACCTGCTGCTGCCCGCCGCCGTCGGCACCGGACTCGCCTTCGACACCGCCTGCGCGCCCATGCTGCTGGGCCGGGTGCTGCTGGAGGCCATGTGCGACGACCTGCCGGACGCCCAGGCGCGGCTGGAGGAGTTCGACACCAAGGCGGCGGCGCGGGGGCTGTTCGTCGACTGAGCCGTACGGGCGGCGGGCGGCGTGGACGCGCCGGTGCCGCCGTTCTCAGATTCGTCTCAGCTTCTCCCGTTAATCTGCGTCGCCGCACACCCTTCACACGCATCGCAGGCGGAGCAACAACGGGACAGGAGGCCGGACGTGGCGCGCGGAGGACAGGGGCTGGCTCGGGTCGCCGTCGTCGTACGGGCGGGGGCGGCGCCACTGTGGTGGCTGGGCGTGTTCGCGGCGGGCGTCGGAGTGCTGGTGCCGGGGCTGACCGGGCGCCGGATCGGCGTCCTGGCGGGCGCGGCCCTGTTCGTCGTCGCGACGGCCCTCGTCGCCACCGTGCGCCGTAAGCGGTACACCGCTCTGGCCGCCGCGGCCGTCCGCGCGGGCAAGCACGACGTGCTCCAGGACCGCGCGGTGACCGTGCGCAACTGGCGCCGGGGTCACCGCTGGTGGCTGGTCCTCGCCTTCCTCGCCGCCGTGGGCAGCGCCTTCGCCGTCCCCGCCGCCGCCGGCCTGCTGATGGCCGGCTGCGGCGCGGGCCTGTGGCTGAAGTCGGCCTGGATCGGGCGCCGTGAGGAGGCCGGGGACGCCCTCCTGTGGGTCCGCGTCGACTGGCTCGGCCGGGGCGGCGGCCGTCCGGCGGGCAAGGCGGTCAGGACCTACCGCAGCACGGGCATCGCCGCCGGGGACGCGGCCCCCGGCGGGGCGCGGCGGAAGGCGGCGGCGCTGGTGTGACGCGGTGCCGGTGCCGGTGCCGGCGCCGGTGCCTGATCGGCAGCGCTGCTTCGGTGGCGCGGGCCCGCCGAGCGGGCGCGAGTGCGTCGTGGCCGGTCGCACGGCCCCCCGGCCCCCGTCCCCTCGGGCGTCGCCTCGACCGCCCCGTGACTCCGGGCGTCGCCTCGGCCGCCCCGTGACTCCGGGCGTCGCCTCGGCCGCGCCCTGACTCCAGGGCGTCACCCCGCCCGTGTCAGGAACCGGGCGGGGACGTCAGCGCGTCCCGGTGCGCCCCGCCCGCCTCCGACACGATCTCCGCCACCGACTGGGCCTCCCGCACGGTCGCGAAGGCGACGCCCCCGGAGCCGTCCGCCCCGAACCCGTACACCCCGGGACGGGCCAGCGAGTTGTACGCGTAGTGGTGGGCGAAGTAGTACGCCCCCGTGTCCAGCGCCGCCGCGTAGTCCCCCTGCTCCAGCAGCGGCAGCGCGCGCCCCGTCGCCAGCAGGTCGCCCGCGAAGCACGCCGGGCCCGCCACGTCCTGCACCACGTCCGGCCCCGCCTTCGGCAGCCCCTTGGCGTCGTACGCGGCGATCCGCAGCGGCCACGCCCCCGGCGCGTACACCGTCCGCGTGGCGACCTGCACCCCCGCGTGCGTCACCGCGACCGGCCGGCCCCCGGCGCTCTTGGCGTACTCGACGCGCGCCACGACCGTGCCGTGCTTGGCCAGCAGAGACCGCCCGAACTCCGTGACCAGCCCGTACCGCCCGTCGAACAGGCCCGGCACCGCCTCGCGCAGCACGCGCGCGTACTCGGCGTACGTCGGGGTCGTCTCGTCGGAGGCGAAGTTCACCGGCAGTCCGCCGCCGATGTCGAGCGTGTCGACCTGCCGGCGCCCGGCCCGCTCGTTGATCTCCTCGGCGAGCGCGTACGTCTCCGCCACGCCCTCGGCCATCAGCGTCAGCGGGATGCCCTGGGAGCCGGTGTGCGCGTGGAGCCGGGTCAGCCACGGCCGGTCCAGATACGCCCGCACCACCCACTCGCGGGCGCCCTCGTCGCGCAGCGCCACCCCGAACTTCGAGGTCGCCGTCGCCGTCGACAGCGCCTCGATGGAGCCCCCGCCGACCTGCGGGTTGACCCGGACGCCGAGCGGGGAGCGGCTCGTCCCGCCGGCCACCAGGGCGTCGATGCGCGCCAGCTCCTGCGGATTGTCCGCGTTGACCGCGATGCCCAGCGCCAGCGCCTCCCGCAGCTCCTCCGGCGTCTTGGCGGGCGAGTCCAGCACCGTCCGCTCCGGCGGCACCCCCGCCGCCCGGGCCAGGGCCAGCTCCCCCGGGCTCGCCACCTCGGCGCCGATGCCCTCCTCGTGCAGCAGCCGCACCACCGGGACCAGCGGGGTCGCCTTCACCGCGAAGGCGTGCAGCACCGGCGTCCCGGGAGCCGTCACCGCGTCGAACGCCGCCCGCAGCGCCGCCGCCGACTCCCGTATCCCGGCGACGTCCAGCAGCCCGACGAGGGGCGTGCCGGGCCCGAGCAGCCCCTGCTCCACGGCCGCCCGCACCGCCTCGTCCCGCCGCGCCGCCCGCCCGGCGCCGGTGCCGCCGACGTCCGCGCCCGTCTCCGTGCCGTCGCTCACGCGATCCTCCGTCCCTCGTCTGCCTGCGAACCGTCCGCATGTCCAGCCAAACATCCGCGACGCGCCCGCGCCGGGACACGGACGTATTGACTAGTTCTATTCACGAGGCGAGTATGTGAATATCCGCAGTAACAATCCGCCGGGAGCAAGCCACCAGGAGGCACACCATGTCCGGACCCCGCCCTGTCCGCGCGCCACGCGGCACCACGCCGAGCGCCCTGGGCTGGCAGCAGGAGGCCGCCCTGCGGATGCTCCAGAACAACCTGGACCCGGAGGTCGCCGAACACCCGGACAAGCTCGTCGTCTACGGCGGCACGGGGAAGGCGGCCCGCGACTGGCGCTCCTTCGACGCGATGGTGCGGACGCTGGAGACCCTCAAGCAGGACGAGACGATGCTCGTCCAGTCCGGCCGCCCGGTCGGCGTCATGCAGACCCACGAGTGGGCCCCGCGCGTCCTCATCGCCAACTCCAACCTGGTCGGCGACTGGGCCAACTGGGAGGAGTTCCGCCGCCTGGAGGCCCTCGGCCTGACCATGTACGGGCAGATGACGGCCGGCTCCTGGATCTACATCGGCACCCAGGGCATCCTCCAGGGCACCTACGAGACCTTCGCCGCCGTCGCCGCGAAGAAGTTCGGCGGCACCCTCGCCGGGACCATCACCCTCACCGCCGGCCTCGGCGGGATGGGCGGCGCCCAGCCGCTCGCCGTCACGATGAACGACGGCGTCGCGATCTGCGTCGACTGCGACCCGCGCGCCATCGACCGCCGCATCGAGCACCGCTACCTCGACGTCAGGGCCGACAACCTCGACCACGCCCTCCAGCTCGCCACCGAGGCCCGGGACCGGCGCGAGCCGCTGTCCATCGGCGTCCTCGGCAACGCCGCCGAGCTGGTCCCGCAGCTGCTCGCCATGGGCGCCCCGATCGACATCGTCACCGACCAGACCTCGGCCCACGACCCGCTGGCCTACCTGCCCACCGGGATCGCCTTCGAGGACATGGCCGACGCCGCCGCCAAGGACCCGGCCGGCTTCACCACCCGGGCCCGCGAGTCCATGGCCCGGCACGTCGAGGCCATGGTCGGCTTCCAGGACGCCGGAGCCGAGGTCTTCGACTACGGCAACTCCATCCGCGGCGAGGCCCAGCTCGCCGGATACGACCGCGCCTTCGCCTTCCCCGGCTTCGTACCGGCGTACATCCGCCCCCTGTTCTGCGAGGGCAAGGGACCCTTCCGCTGGGCCGCCCTGTCCGGCGACCCCGCCGACATCGCCAAGACCGACAAGGCGATCCTCGACCTCTTCCCGGAGAACGAGTCCCTGGCCCGCTGGATCAAGATGGCCGGTGAGCGCGTCCACTTCCAGGGACTGCCCGCCCGCATCTGCTGGCTCGGCTACGGCGAGCGCGACAAGGCCGGTGAGCGGTTCAACGACATGGTCGCGAGCGGCGAGCTGGCCGCGCCGATCGTCATCGGCCGCGACCACCTCGACTGCGGCTCCGTCGCCTCCCCGTACCGCGAGACCGAGGCGATGCTCGACGGCTCCGACGCCATCGCCGACTGGCCGCTGCTCAACGCCATGGTCAACGTCGCCTCCGGCGCCTCCTGGGTCTCCCTGCACCACGGCGGCGGCGTCGGCATGGGCCGCTCGATCCACGCCGGGCAAGTCACCGTCGCCGACGGCACCGCGCTCGCGGGCGAGAAGATCCGCCGGGTCCTCACCAACGACCCCGGCATGGGCGTCATCCGGCACGTCGACGCCGGGTACGACATCGCCGAGTCGGTCGCCGGGGAGCGGGGCGTGCGGGTGCCGATGCGCGAGGGCGACGCGGCGCACGAGGGTGGCGACGCGTGAGTTTCCACAGCATGTGGGCGGAGCTGCTGCCGGTCGGCCGCAGCTCCGCCTCCGGCGGCTACCGGCGCTACGCCTGGACCGGGGCCGACGCCGACTGCCGGGCCTGGTTCCGGCAGCAGGCCGAGGCGCGCGGGCTGGCCCACGAGGTGGACCGCAACGGCAACCAGTGGGCCTGGCTCGGCGACCCGGCCGAAGGGGACGCGGTCGTCACCGGCTCCCACCTGGACTCCGTGCCCGACGGCGGTGCCTTCGACGGCCCCCTCGGCGTGGTGTCGGCCTTCGCGGCCCTGGACGAGCTGCGCGGCAGGGGAGCGCGGCTCACCAGGCCGCTGGGCATCGTCAACTTCGGCGACGAGGAGGGCGCCCGCTTCGGCCTCGCCTGCGTCGGCTCCCGGCTCACCGCCGGCGCGCTCACCGTCGAACAGGCCCACCGCCTGACCGACGGCGACGGCATCACGCTGCCGCAGGCCATGGAGGCCGCCGGGTACGACCCGGACGCCATCGGCCCCGACCCCGAACGGCTGGGCCGCATCGGCGCCTTCGTCGAACTCCACGTCGAACAGGGCCGTGCCCTCGACCTGTCCGGCGACCGGATCGGCATCGCCTCCGCCATCTGGCCGCACGGACGCTGGCGCTTCGACTTCCGGGGCGAGGCCAACCACGCCGGCACCACCCGCCTCGCCGACCGCCGCGACCCCATGCTGTCCTACGCCGAGACCGTCCTCGCCGCCCGCCGGGAGGCCGAACTCGCGGGCGCCGTCGCCACCTTCGGCAAGATCGGCGTCGAACCCAACGGCGTCAACGCCATCCCCTCCCTGGTGCGCGGCTGGCTCGACTCCCGCGCCGCCGACCAGGCGACCCTGGACACCGTGGTCACCGGCATCGAGAAGGCCGCCCGCGAGTACGCCGCCGCCCACGGCGTCGACCTCGGCGTCGAGCGGGAGTCCTTCACCCCCGTCGTCGAGTTCGACCACGCCCTGCGCGACGAACTCGCCCGCATCCTGGGCACCGACACGGAACTGAGGGTCCCCGTCCTCGGCACGGGCGCCGGACACGACGCCGGAATCCTCTCCGGACGCGTCCCGACCGCCATGCTGTTCGTGCGCAACCCCACCGGCGTCTCGCACTCCCCGGCCGAGTACGCCGCCGAGGACGACTGCGTGGCCGGGGTGAGCGCACTCGCCGACGTACTGGAAGGACTGGCCTGCACGTGACGACCACCGAGCGGACCCGGACCTACTGGCTGGAGCACGCCTGGCTCGGCACCCACGTCGAGCCGGGCGTCGCCGTGGACGTGGGCGACGACGGCCGCATCGCCGCCGTCCGCACCGACGTCCCCGCCCCGCCCCCGGGCGCGGAGATCCTGCGCGGCCTGACCCTGCCGGGACTGGCGAACGCCCACTCGCACGCCTTCCACCGCGCCCTGCGCGGCACCGTCCAGGTCGGCTCGGGCACCTTCTGGACCTGGCGCGAGGTCATGTACTCCGTCGCCGACCGGCTGACCCCCGAGACCTACCTCGACCTCGCCCGCGCGGTGTACGCCGAGATGGCCCTGGCCGGCATCACCACCGTCGGCGAGTTCCACTACGTCCACCACGCCCCCGGCGGCACCGCCTACGCCGACCCCAACGCGATGGGCGAGGCCCTGATCCAGGCCGCCGCCGACGCCGGTGTCCGCATCACCCTCCTCGACACCTGCTATCTGTCCTCCGGCTTCGGACAGCCGCCCGACACCCACCAGCTCCGCTTCTCCGACGGGACCGCGGACGCCTGGGCCCAGCGCTGTTCCCTTCTCGAGGAACGGGATCACGCGCGGATCGGAGCCGCGGTCCACTCGGTGCGGGCCGTGCCCGCCGACCAGTTGGCGACCGTGGCGCGGTGGGCCGAGGAACGGCGGGCGCCGCTGCATGTGCACCTGTCCGAGCAGACCGCCGAGAACGACGCCTGCCACGCGGCCCACGGGTGCACCCCGACCCGGCTCCTCGCCGACCACGGTGTGCTCGGACCCCGCACCACCGGCGTCCACAACACCCACCTCACCGACGAGGACATCGCCCTGCTCGGCGGCAGCCGCACCGGCACCTGCATGTGCCCGACCACCGAACGGGACCTCGCCGACGGCATCGGCCCCGCGGTCGCCCTCCAGCAGGCGGGCTCCCCGCTCTCCCTGGGCTCCGACAGCCACGCCGTCGTCGACCTGCTGGAGGAGGCGCGCGCCATGGAGCTGAACGAGCGCCTGCGCACCCGCACCCGAGGCCACTGGACCGCCGCCGCCCTGCTGCGCGCCGCGAGCGCCGACGGGCACGCCGCCCTCGGCTGGGACGACGCCGGCACCATCGAGCCCGGCGCCCGCGCCGACCTCGCGACCGTCGCCCTCGACTCGGTCAGGACGGCCGGGCCGCTGCCCAGGCTGGGCGCCGAGACGGCCGTGTTCGCGGCGACCGCGGCGGACGTGCGACACACGGTCGTGGGCGGACGGCACGTCGTACGCGACGGGGCCCACACCCTCGTACCCGATGTGCCGCGGGCCCTCGCGCGGGCCGTGGCAGCCCTGCGCGCCTAGCGACGACCACCGCCGGCCCCCACTCCCGCCCCCACGAGGACACCACGGACCCCATGAGCAGCAGCACCGTCATCACCAACATCGCCGCACTCGTCACCAACGACCCCTCCCTCGGCGACGGCTCCCCCCTCGGACTGGTCCGGGACGCGGCCGTCGTCATCGAAGGCGACCGCGTCGCGTGGACCGGTGAGTCGAGCAAAGCACCCGCCACCGACAACCGGGTCGACGCCGGCGGCCGGGCCGTCCTGCCCGGCTTCGTCGACTCCCACTCCCACCTCCTCTTCGGCGGCGACCGCACCGAGGAGTTCAACGCCCGCATGTCCGGCCGCCCCTACAGCGCCGGCGGCATCCGCACCACCGTCGCCGCCACCCGTGCCGCGACCGACGCCGAACTGGAGGCGGGCCTCACCCGCTACCTCGCCGAGGCCCTGCGCCAGGGCACCACGACCTTCGAGACCAAGTCCGGCTACGGACTGACCACCGCCGACGAGTCCCGCGCCCTGCGCGTCGCCGCCCGCCACACCGACGAGGTGACGTTCCTCGGCGCCCACATCGTCGCCCCCGAGCTGGCCGACGACCCCGCCGCCTACGTCGCGCTCGTCACCGGCGAGATGCTCGACGCCTGCGCCCCCCACGCCCGCTGGATCGACGTCTTCTGCGAGAAGGGCGCCTTCGACGGCGACCAGGCCCGCGCCATCCTCACCGCGGGCAAGGCGAAGGGCCTGCACCCCCGCATCCACGCCAACCAGCTCTCCTACGGCCCCGGAGTGCAGCTCGCCGTCGAACTCGACGCCGCCAGCGCCGACCACTGCACCCACCTCACCGGCGCCGACGTGGACGCCCTGGCGAACAGCCGCACCGTCGCCACCCTGCTGCCCGGCGCCGAGTTCTCCACCCGTGCCCAGTGGCCCGACGCCCGCCGCCTGCTCGACGCCGGAGCCACGGTCGCGCTGTCCACCGACTGCAACCCGGGCTCCTCCTTCACCTCCTCGGTGCCCTTCTGCATCGCGCTGGCCGTACGCGACATGGGGATGACGCCGGACGAGGCGGTCTGGTCGGCCACCGCGGGCGGCGCCGCGGCCCTGCGCCGCGACGACATCGGCCGTCTGACCCCCGGTGCCTACGCCGATCTGGCCGTCCTCGACGCCCCGAGCCACGTCCACCTGGCCTACCGGCCGGGCGTCCCGCTGGTCCGCGAGGTCTGGCGCCGGGGCGTACGGGCGGTGTGACGCCGGACCGGTCTCAGTACGCCGCTCCGGCCCGCCACCGCTGGTCGGAGCGCGCGGAGTCCGCCCCGACGAGGACGACCGAGACGCCCCCGCCCGGTGTCACCGCCCGGTCGGGCGCGATGCCGGGGCGGACGACCCCGCGCGCGTCCACGACGAACCGCAGGTTCCGCCCGTTGCGTCCGTCGACCGAGTCGCACTCCCAGATCCCGACGCCCCTGTCGACGGAGCCGCGGCTGTCCAGGCAGTAGTCGTCGTCGGCGTACGACTGGACTACACCGCGTCCGGCGTCGACCCGCCACAACTGGGTGGGGGACGCGTCGCAGGGCGCCGTCACGACGTCCGTGCCCTTCTCCAGGCCGCCGTCGATGTCGAGGCACCGGCCCGAGGCGACGTTCACCACCTGGGCGTACGTGCCGTCCGGCGCCCGGTACGACGGTGCCGACGGCGTGCGCGTCGGCGCCGGTGACGGCCGCGCGGTGTGCGACGCAGACCGGCTCGGCGCGGCGGACGGGGACGTGGCCGGCGCCGAGGGCGAGCGCGTGGGGGAGGAGGACGCCGACGCGGAGACGGTGGCCGTCACCGTCACCGGGGGCGGCCCGGCAGGCGGGCGGGAGGACGCGTGCGCCGCCGGACGGGACGGGGCGTCGCCCGGCGGCAGCAGCAGGAGGAGCAGCGGCGCCAGGGCCACGCCCAGGGCGGCCGACGCCAGGGCGAACCGGCGTGAGGGCGGCCAGGCCCCGGGCAGCGCGAGCGGGGCGCCTGTTGCCGGCTCCTCCGGCTCCCGCCCGGCGTAGGCCGTGCCCGCCCACGGCAGCAGCCCCTCGGCCAGTGCCGTGCGCGGGGCGTCCCGCAGCGTGCACTGCTCCTCGTACGCCTCCGCGCAGTGCGGACAGCGTGCCATGTGCGCGTGCAGGTCGGGACTGTCCCTGGGGCTGTCCGGCCGGATCGACTCCTCGATCAGGCGACGGAAGTCCAGGCAGCGGGGATCGCCGGAGGCGGCCAGCCGGGTCCGCAGGCAGGACCGCGCCAGTGTCCGGAGCGCGGGCGCCGTGCCGTGGGCGACGTCCTGGGCGCCGATGCCGAGCAGCACGGCGGTGCGGTCGGCGGGCTCCCGCTCCACCACGCCGTACCAGAGCAGGCCCTGGACGCGGGACGGCAGCGAGCGGAAGGCCGCCAGCAGGGGCGGGACCGGGCAGCCCGAGCCGCCCGTGTTGAGGACGAGGAGCAGGCCGGGGTCGAGTCCGGCGGAGCGCTCGTCGGCCGCCCATTCGGCCGTGACCTCGCCGGTGAGCAGCAGCAGCCGGTGCCGCCAAGGGCCGCCCGGGTCGGTGCCGCGGGCCGCCTGGCGGGCCGCCAGCGTGAAGGCACGCGCGGCCAGTTGGCGCGCCGCCGACTCCCCGGCCGCGCAGAGGCGGGCGTAGGCGAGCACCGACGGCCGGTGGCGGGCGCGCAGTTCACACAGCGCCGGGTAGGCGGTGGGCGTGTCCGCGTGCAGCAGCTCCGTCAGCCGCGCGTCGGAGGCACCGGCGTGCACGTCCTCCCCGGTCGGGCCGCCGCCGTCGGTCCAGTCGCCCCGCGCCATCCGTCCGCCTCCTCGTACCCGCCGCACCACCGGCCGGTCCTGACGTACCGGCCAGTTTGGAGGGTGCTCATAGTGGTGGAACGAGGCGTGGGAGGAAAGAGGTGTCCGCGGGTAACAGGCGGCCGTTCCGTCTCGGCGCCCCGCGTCGGCGCCGGGCGACCCGAAGGGGGGCGGCCCGACTTCGGACCGCCCCCCTGGAGGACAAGCGTCACCCGGTGAGGATCACTCCTCGACCGTGAGCCCCTTGCGCAGCTTCACGAGGGTTCGCGACAGCAGGCGCGAGACGTGCATCTGGGAGATGCCCAGTTCCTCGCCGATCTCGGACTGGGTCATCCCGGCGACGAAGCGGAGGGAGAGGATCTTCCGGTCCCGGGAGGGGAGTTCGGCGATCAGCGGCTTCAGCGACTCGACGTACTCGATGCCCTCGAGGCCGTGGTCCTCGTAACCGATCCGGTCGGCCAGCGCGCCCTCGGCGTCGTCCTCCTCCGGCTGGGCGTCCAGGGAGGAGGCGGTGTAGGCGTTGGACGCCGCCATGCCCTCGACCACCTCGTCCCTGGACAGGCCGAGGTGCTCGGCCAGTTCGGAGACCGTGGGGGCGCGGTCGAGGCGCTGGGCCAGCTCGTCACCGGCCTTGGCCAGGTCGAGGCGCAGCTCCTGGAGGCGGCGCGGGACGCGCACGGACCACGAGGTGTCCCGGAAGAAGCGCTTGATCTCGCCGATGATGGTCGGCATCGCGAAGGTGGGGAACTCGACGCCGCGCGACAGCTCGAAGCGGTCGATCGCCTTGATCAGGCCGATCGTGCCGACCTGGATGATGTCCTCCATCGGCTCGCTGCGCGAGCGGAAACGGGAGGCGGCGAACTTCACCAGCGCGAGGTTGAGCTCGACGAGCGTGTTGCGTACGTACGCGAACTCGTGGGTGCCTTCCTCCAGCGACTCCAGTCGCTCGAAGAGGGTCTTGGACAGGGCCCGGGCGTCCGCCGGAGCGACCTCGTCGTACGCGGGGATGTCCGGAAGCCCGGCGAGCGCGTCGTCGGGGTCGACGACCGCTTCGCGGTGCTCGATGGGATCCAGATGTTCCGGAGGGAGTGTCGACGTCGCTTCCTGGGTACGCGATCCGTCGAGCCGGGGTGACATGATGTCCTCCATCGTTCTCGGCATACGGCTGCCGAAGCCAAATACGTGCACTGCGGTGTGCGGCGCCTCCAAAGCCGGCCGTGTCGGTTTACGTGTCCTACTAGCCCTACCGGGTTTACCGAGCCCACCGCAAGTGTGTTCTGTGTGGGTATGTCCGTTTGTGTGCGGTTGTTCGGGTGTCGGAGTGCGCGGGGAAGGCGTAGTGTTCGAGGGCGTCAGCAAGCAGTCACGACCTCGGGAGAGAGAAACGGCATGGACCGCGGGACGGTCGGCAGTGCCCAGTCGGGCCGGCTTCTGGTGGAGGTACGGGAAGAGGGCCCCAGTGCCGTCGTGACCCCGGCGGGTGAGTTGGACCACCACACCGCCGATCTGTTGCGCGAGCCGCTGGAGGACTGCCTCGCCAAGGGATTCAACCGGCTCGTCGTCGACTGCTCGCGCCTGGAGTTCTGCGACTCCACGGGACTCAACGTCCTGCTCGGCGCGCGGCTGAAGGCGGAGGCCGCGGGGGGCGGGGTGCATCTGGTGGCCATGCAGCCGGTGGTGGCGCGCGTGTTCGAGATCACGGGGGCCGAAGCGGTCTTCACCCTCCATGACACGCTGGACGCCGCGCTGGCCGGCCAGTCCGACTGAGCTGCTCCTTGTCCGGCCGGTGGCGGGTTCCGTGCGCTCCCTGGGGCGGGCGTTTCCACACCGTCACGAGTTCCGTGCCGAATACAGGGGTGTTCGGACGGTCCGGTCGGGCAGGAGAGTCCCTGAACTGACTGTGTACGACGTACGACTTCGAAACGTGAACTGGTGAATCGGTGAGGTGAAGCGCTGATGAGCACCACCCGGCCCTACTCGCCGGGCGACCGCGGTCCGGAGCCCAGCGGCGCTTCCGGGGCGTCCGAGGGGGGCCTGCCCGGGTCCGGGGAGTCCGAGGAGGGCGGTGTGTCCGCGGGGCACGCCGCCGTGATCGGTGCGTCCGGGGCGGCCTCGTCGTCCCCGCCCGCCTCGGTGTCCGCGCCCGCGGGCGCGGGCCCGGACGCTCCCGAGGGCACCCCCGGGGGAGCCGCCGCGGGCGGCGGCGGGCGGCAGGTACGCCGGCTGAGCTTCGACGACCAGAGCGGGGTGGTCCCGCTCGCCCGTGACTTCACCCGCCAGGCGCTGTACGCCTGGGGCTGGCTGCCCTCCGCCACGGCGGACCAGCGGGCGGCCGCCGAGGACGTCCTGCTCGTCGTCTCCGAGCTGGTCACCAACGCGTGTCTGCACGCGGAGGGGCCGGAGGAGCTGTCGATCACCTGCGAGAAGAAGGTGATCCGGCTGGAGGTCTCCGACCGCGGCACCGGTCAGCCGGCACCGCGTACCCCCCATCGCGCCGGGCGTCCCGGCGGGCACGGCATGTTCATCGTGCAGCGGCTGTGCCTGGACTGGGGCGTCGTACGGACGCCGGGGGTCCCGGGGAAGCGCGTCTGGGCGGAACTCGGGGCGCCGGGGTAGCCGACGGGCTCCGGCGTCCCACACGCCTGACCGCCTGACCGCCCTGTGCGCCTGCCCGCCTGCACGCCTGTCCGCCTGTCCTGATCGGCCCGGCCCGGCCGCGTGGCGACCGCGGCGGGCGTCGTTCGTCCCGCGTCCCGCACCTACGGAGCTTCCCACCGCCCCACTCGGCTCGGCCCGCCGAGCGATGACCGTCGGGTTCCGTCCCGTAGTCCGGGCGTGCACCCGTGTCCCGAACCGGCGTCTGTCCCGGAGGGGCGTCCCCGACCGCCCGGAGGGCTCCGCCCAGGACCGGGCTCCCCGTGACCTCCCCCGGGGCCGTTCGGCCCCACCCCGCGCCCCGGCTCCTCCGGGCGCACCAGCCGTTCACTCCCGCCCCCGGCACGCCCCCGAAACGCCCGAAGGGCCACCGCACCCACGTGGGATGCGGTGGCCCTTCCGGAGACCAGAGCCGTACAGCCGGGTCGGCAGACCTCAGCGGACGTCGCCCATGAGTTCCTTGACGCGCTTGCGGTACATCCAGATCGCGACACCGGCGAGGACGGCCAGGGCGGCCTCCGCGGCCACGATGCCCGTCTTGTTGAGGTCGACGCCGGCGATGGAGAGCAGACCCGTCGTGGCGTCACCGGCGGTGACGGCCAGGAACCAGACGCCCATCATCTGGGACGCGTACTTCACCGGCGCCATCTTCGTGGTGACCGACAGGCCGACCGGGGAGAGCATCAGCTCACCGCAGGTCTGGACGAAGTAGATCGCCACCAGCCACAGCGCGGCCGCCTTGTGACCGCCGTCCGCGATGGCCAGCGGGGCCAGGAAGAGGAAGAAGGACGCGCCGACCAGGACCAGGCCGAACGAGAACTTCACGATCGTGCTCGGCTCCTTGCCGCGGCGGGCCAGCGCCAGCCACAGCGTGGCGAAGACCGGGGCCAGGGCCATGATGATGACCGGGTTCACCGACTGGAACCAGGAGACCGGGAAGTCCCACCCGAGAACGCTGGTGTTCGTCGAGGAGTCGGCGAAGATCGCCAGGGTCGAACCGCCCTGGTCGTAGATCATCCAGAAGACGGCCGCGGCGACGAAGAACCAGATGTACGCCGACATCTTGGACTGCTCGGCGCGGTCCAGCGACCTGTCGCGCTTGATGCGGGTCAGCACCAGCACCGGGATGATCACGCCGAGCAGGGTCAGCGGGACCAGGATCCAGTTCAGGGTGTAGACACCGGAGAAGCCGACGATCGCGTAGAAGACGACGGCGAGCGCGGCCCAGAACGCGGCCTTGCGCAGCGTCGAGGTCTTCTCCTCGGCCGACAGCGGCTTCGGGACGACGCTGGAGTGCGGGGCCAGGTGGCGGCTGCCGATCAGGAACTGGATGACGCCCAGACCCATGCCGACCGCGGCGAGCGCGAAGCCGAGGTGCCAGTTGACGTTCTCACCGATGGTGCCGATGATCAGCGGCGCCGCGAAGGCACCGAGGTTGATGCCCATGTAGAAGACGGTGAAGCCACCGTCGCGGCGCGGGTCGTCGGGACCGCTGTAGAGCTGGCCGACCATCGTGGAGATGTTGGCCTTCAGTAGACCCGAGCCGATGGCGACCAGGCCGAGCCCCGCGAAGAACGTGCCGGAGGACGGCAGCGCCAGCGTGAGGTGGCCGAGCATGATCACGCCACCGGCCACGGCGACGGTCTTGCGGGGACCCCAGACGCGGTCACCGAACCAGCCGCCCGGCATCGTGAGCAGGTACACCAGGGAGAGGTACACCGAGTAGATCGCGGTGGCGGTGCCGGCGTTCATGCCGAGACCACCGGGGGCCACCAGGTACAGCGGGAGCAGAGCCCTCATGCCGTAGTAGGAGAAACGCTCCCACATCTCGGTCATGAAGAGAGTGGCCAGTCCGCGGGGGTGGCCGAAGAAGGTCTTCTCGGATCCGGGGGTGCCCGGGGTGACCGAGTCCTTCGTCAGGCTGGACGCCATGGTCGATCCTTGCTGGTCGGGACGCGCTCATGAGGCGATGCGCGCCCGGTGGGGGGCGGCCGGCACCGGCGGCCTCGCCCGCCCGTCCCACGCCTGAGGGATTCCGCTCCGGATTGCGAAGCGGTGGGCGGCGGCCACCGGGATCCACGCCTCGCGTACGTCACTGCACGCGGTGAGGCCCGGCCACAGGTCATTCCTTTCGAGGCCGGCCGTGGGGGCCGGCCCGCACACAAAAGAGACCTTCAGCGTCGAACAGTCGCCAAAGGTCCTCTGGGTGCTACAGGCGCTGATTCACCATACGGCAGGACACCGCCCGGTATGGAAGGACTTGAGACACGGATCACAGGTGAAACCGGAACCGCGAACGATCTTTCGAAGGTCCCTCACAGGATGACATCCCACAGCCGCAAGTCCGTACCGGGGGGTCGGTCGGGCGGGCCGGCGGGCGCGTGTCCGGCTCGTCCGCATGTGGGGCCGGGCGGGACGGCCTCCTGGCGATCACGCCCCGGGCCCCGCTCCGGGCGGACTACCATCAGCTCATGACCCGTGTACTGCTCGCCGAGGACGACGCGTCCATTTCGGAGCCGCTGGCCCGCGCACTGCGCCGGGAAGGGTACGAGGTCGAGGTCCGTGAGGACGGACCGACCGCACTCGACGCCGGGCTGCAGGGCGGCATCGACCTGGTCGTGCTCGACCTGGGCCTGCCGGACATGGACGGACTGGAGGTCGCCCGCAGGCTGCGGTCCGAGGGGCACGCCGTACCGATCCTGATCCTGACCGCGCGCGCCGACGAGGTGGACACCGTCGTCGGACTCGACGCGGGCGCCGACGACTACGTCACCAAGCCCTTCCGCCTCGCCGAGCTGCTCGCCCGGGTCCGCGCCCTGCTGCGGCGCGGCGCCGTCGAGCCGCCGCAGCCGCCCGCCACGCACGGCGTGCGCATCGACGTCGAGTCGCACCGGGCCTGGATGGGCGAGGAGGAGCTCCAGCTCACCGCCAAGGAGTTCGACCTGCTGCGGGTGCTGGTGCGCGACGCCGGCCGGGTCGTCACCCGCGACCAGCTGATGCGCGAGGTCTGGGACACCACCTGGTGGTCCTCGACCAAGACCCTCGACATGCACATCTCCTGGCTGCGCAAGAAGCTGGGTGACGACGCGGCGAACCCGCGCTACATCGCCACCGTGCGCGGCGTGGGCTTCCGCTTCGAGAAGAACTGAGCAGCGACATCACCCGCCGACCACGGCGCCAGGACCGCCCGGGTAAGAGGACATGCGCCGTCGACTGATCCAGTCCACGCTCGCCGTGGTGCTCGTCGTGATCGCCGTCTTCGGCGTCTCGCTCGTCATCGTCGAGACCCGCACCATCAGCAGCACCGCCCAGGAGCGGGTCGACCTGGAGGCCGTGCGGCTGGCCAGCATCGTGGACAGCCGGCTGCTCGGCGCCGGGTCGGTCGACGCCAAGTTCCTGCGCGAGCAGATCCGGGACGCCCGGTACGCCGAGATCCGCATCCCCGGCGAGCCGGTCATCGAGGTCGGCAGCCGCCCGACCGGCGAGGTCATCCGGGGCACGGCCACCGGCGAGGAGGGGGAGACGGTCCTCGTCGAGGAGCCCAGCTCCTCGGTGACCCGCGAGGTCGGCCGGACCCTGCTGATCATCGGGCTGGTGGCGCTGCTCGCGGTGGTCGCGGCGGTGCTGCTGGCGATCCGGCAGGCCAACCGCCTCGCCTCCCCGCTCACCGACCTCGCCGAGACCGCCGAACGTCTCGGCTCCGGCGATCCGCGCCCCCGCCACAAGCGCTACGGCGTCCCCGAGCTGGACCGGGTCGCGGACGTGCTGGACTCCTCCGCCGAGCGCATCGCCCGGATGCTCACCGCCGAACGCAGGCTGGCCGCCGACGCCTCCCACCAGCTGCGCACGCCGCTGACCGCGCTGTCGATGCGGCTGGAGGAGATCACCCTCACCGACGACCCGGAGACGGTGAAGGAGGAGGCGACGATCGCGTTGTCGCAGGTGGAGCGGTTGACGGACGTCGTGGACCGGCTGCTGACCAACAGCCGCGACCCGCGCAGCGGCTCGGCCGTCACCTTCGAGCTGGACGACGTCATCCAGCAGCAGATCGACGAGTGGCGTCCCGCCTACCGCAGCGAGGGGCGGGCGATCGTCAGCTCCGGCAAGCGGCACCTGACGGCCGTGGGCACCCCGGGCGCGGTCGCCCAGGTGCTGGCCGCGCTGATCGAGAACTCCCTGATGCACGGCGGGGGCACGGTGGCCCTGCGGACCCGGGTGACCGGCAACCAGGCGGTGGTCGAGGTCACCGACGAGGGGGCCGGCGTGCCGGGCGAGCTGGGGGCGCGGATCTTCGAGCGGGCGATCAGCGGGCGCAACTCCACGGGCATCGGCCTGGCCGTCGCCCGCGACCTCGCCGAGGCCGACGGCGGCCGGCTGGAACTCCTCCAGGGCCGGCCCCCGGTGTTCGGTCTGTTCCTCTCCCGCACCCAGCCGCCGAAGACGTCCGGGGACTCGGGGGAGACGGTGCGCTAGCGGGCCGCGCCGCTCCGGGCGGCCCGTCGGCCGCGAAGGCTCAGCGGTGGACCGCCGGGGTCCCGTCCGTGGCCGGCACCGCCGTCGGCTGCTCGTGCTCCAGGAAGGTCTCCGCACGCGTCACCGGCTCCGGGGCCGGCAGCGTGCGGAAGACCCAGGTGCGGTACGACCAGAAGCGGAAGAGCGTGCCGATGCCGATGCCGAGGAACTTGAAGATGTTGCTCTGCAGCGGGCTGTCCCAGCCGAAGCCGTACGTCGCCGTGTAGAGCACGCCGTTCTCGATCACCAGACCGACGGCGCTGAACAGCAGGAACAGCGACATCTCGCGGGTGCGGCCGCTCTTGTCGCGGTCCCGGTAGGTGAAGTACCGGAAGCCCAGGTAGTTGAAGACGATCGCGAAGACGGTCGCGATGATGCTGGCCCGCACCACCTGGAGATCGGTGACGTGCCGTACGAAGTTGAAGACCAGGAGGTTCACCAGAACCCCCGCCCCGCCCACCGCGCCGAACTTCACGACCTCGCGGACCAGCCGGTCGACCCGCGCCCGCAGGGTGGCGCGGGGTGCGGGCGCAGCCGGGGGAGCCGGGTGAGCACCCGAGGAACCCTGTCCCATGGTCGTGCAGGCCCCCGTCCGTGGGTAGGCGTCAATCCGTTCATGCTAACCACCCGGACGCGCGATCTTCCTGCGGACGGACCCGGGGCGGCGGCCGGGGGCCGCGGGAAGGGCCGGGAAACGGCCGGTAAACAGGTGGGCCCCGCGCGGCCGATACGCTAGGGGTGTGACGTTCCCGGTAGTCGGCATGGTCGGCGGTGGCCAGCTCGCTCGTATGACACACGAGGCGGGCATCCCGCTCGGCATCAGGTTCAAGCTCCTCAGTGACACTCCCCAGGACTCCGCGGCGCAGGTCGTGAACGAAGTCGTCGTAGGCGACTATCGCGATCTGGACACGTTGCGCGAGTTCGCGCGCGGCTGTGACGTGATCACCTTCGATCACGAGCACGTGCCGACCGAGCACCTCAAGGCCCTGGAGGCGGACGGCATCCCCGTCCGCCCCGGCCCCGAGGCGCTCGTGCACGCCCAGGACAAGGGTGTGATGCGCGCGAAACTCGTGGCGATCGGCGTGCCCTGCCCGCGCCACCGGATCGTGAGCGATCCGGCGGACGTGGCCGCCTTCGCGGCGGAGGGCGACGGTTTCCCCGTCGTCCTCAAGACGGTCCGCGGCGGTTACGACGGCAAGGGCGTGTGGGTCGTGGACTCCGCGGAGGAGGCCGCCGAGCCCTTCCGCGCCGGGGTCCCCGTGCTGGCGGAGGAGAAGGTGGACTTCGTCCGCGAGCTCGCCGCCAACGTGGTCCGCTCCCCGCACGGCCAGGCGGTGGCCTATCCCGTCGTCGAGTCGCAGCAGGTCAAGGGCGTGTGCGACACGGTGATCGCGCCCGCCCCCGACCTCGACGAGGACCTCGCCCTGCGGGCCGAGGAGATGGCGCTGAGCATCGCGAAGGAACTGGACGTCGTCGGCCACCTCGCCGTCGAACTGTTCCAGACCCGCGACGGCCGCATCCTCGTCAACGAGCTGGCGATGCGCCCGCACAACTCCGGCCACTGGTCGATGGACGGCGCGATCACCTCGCAGTTCGCCAACCACGTCCGCGCCGTCCTCGACCTCCCCCTCGGCGACCCCCGCCCGCGCGCCAAGTGGACGGTGATGGTCAACGTCCTCGGCGGCGACTTCCCCGACATGTACTCCGCGTACCTGCACTGCATGGCCCGCGACCCGCAGCTCAAGATCCACATGTACGGCAAGGACGTGAAGCCCGGCCGCAAGGTCGGCCACGTCAACACCTACGGCGACGACCTGGACGACGTGCTGGAGCGCGCCCGTCACGCTGCCGGATACCTGAGAGGGACGATCACCGAATGAGCCAGGCCAGCCCGGTCAGTCCGGTTGTGGGCATCGTCATGGGGTCGGACTCCGACTGGCCCGTCATGGAGGCCGCCGCCAAGGCCCTCGACGAGTTCGAGATCCCCTACGAGGTCGACGTCGTCTCCGCGCACCGCATGCCGCACGAGATGATCGCGTACGGCGAGCAGGCCGCCGGACGCGGACTGAAGGCGGTCATCGCGGGCGCGGGCGGTGCCGCCCACCTGCCCGGCATGCTCGCCTCCGTCACCCCGCTGCCGGTCATCGGCGTGCCGGTGCCGCTGAAGTACCTGGACGGCATGGACAGCCTCCTGTCCATCGTCCAGATGCCCGCCGGTGTGCCGGTCGCGACCGTCTCGGTCGGCGGCGCCCGCAACGCCGGTCTGCTGGCCGCCCGCATCCTCGCCGCCCACGACGAGGAACTGCTGGCCCGGATGCGCGAGTTCCAGCAGGAGCTGAACGACCAGGCCACCGAGAAGGGCAAGCGGCTGCGCAACAAGGTCGCGGGCTCGGCGGCCGGCTTCGGCTTCGGGAAGTGACCCGGATGACCTCGCTCGACCGGGCCCGGGAGCTGCTGCGCGAGTTCCCCGTCGTCGACGGCCACAACGACCTGCCCTGGGCGCTGCGCGAGCAGGTCCGCTACGACCTCGACGCCCGGGACATCGCCGCCGACCAGTCCGCCCACCTGCACACCGACCTGGCCCGGCTGCGGGCCGGCGGTGTCGGCGCGCAGTACTGGTCGGTGTACGTCCGCTCGGACCTGCCCGGCGCGGTGACGGCCACGCTGGAGCAGATCGACTGCGTACGGCGGCTGATCGACCGGCACCCCGGGGAGCTGCGGGCGGCGCTGACCGCCGCCGACATGGAGGCGGCCCGCGCGGAGGGGCGCATCGCGTCCCTCATGGGCGCCGAGGGCGGGCACTCCATCGACAACTCCCTGGCCACCCTGCGCGGGCTGTACGCGCTCGGCGTGCGCTACATGACCCTCACCCACAACGACAACGTGGCGTGGGCGGACTCGGCGACCGACGAGCCCGGCGTCGGCGGTCTGTCGGCCTTCGGCCGCGAGGTGGTGCGGGAGATGAACCGCGAGGGCATGCTGGTCGACCTCTCGCACGTCGCCGCCACGACGATGCGCGACGCGCTGGACACCTCCGCCGCGCCGGTGATCTTCTCGCACTCCTCGTCCCGGGCCGTGTGCGACCACCCGCGCAACATCCCGGACGACGTGCTGGAACGGCTGCCCGCCAACGGCGGTGTGGCGATGGTGACGTTCGTGCCGAAGTTCGTGCTCCAGGCGGCCGTGGACTGGACGGCCGCCGCCGACGAGAACATGCGCGCGCACGGCTTCCACCACCTCGACTCGAGTCCCGAGGCGATGAAGGTGCACGCCGCCTTCGAGGAGCGCGTCCCGCGCCCCGTCGCCACCGTCTCCACGGTCGCCGACCACCTCGACCACATGCGCGAGGTCGCGGGCGTCGACCACCTCGGCATCGGCGGTGACTACGACGGCACGCCGTTCACCCCGGACGGTCTCGACGACGTCTCGGGCTACCCGAACCTCGTCGCCGAACTCCTGGACCGCGGCTGGTCGCGGGCCGACCTGGCCAAACTGACCTGGAAGAACGCCGTCCGGGTGCTGGGCGACGCGGAGGACGTGGCCCGCGGGCTCAGGGCCGCGCGGGGCCCGTCCCACGCGACGATCGAGGAGCTGGACGGCTGATCCGGGTGCGCGCGGGTGCGGCCGCCTGGCCCACCCGCGCGCGGCGGGCTCAGCCCGCGGTCCGGTAGGCCGTCACCGCGTTGTCCTCCTCGGCGAGGGCGATGCCGACGTAACCGTCACTGACGTAGGGCGCGATCCCCGGCCGGGTCTCCACGTCCTCGCCGGTGGCGGCGTCCACGACGACCGGGCCGTTCTCGGCGGTGGTGCCGTACACCAGGCCCTCGCGCACCAGCGTCACCTCGGGGGCGGTGCGGGTGCCGGCCTCGTCGGGCAGCGCCCACCGCTCCCGACCCGTCGCGGCGTCGAAGGCGGCGACCTGATCGGCGTCCGTGCACACGGTGGTGGAGGCGCCGTCGTAACGGCAGGTGCCGCCGGTCGCCGAGTCCCCGGGGAAGCGCCGCACCTCCTTGCCGGAGGCCGCGTCCAGCAGGAGGGCGCCGTCGCCCTCGTCGACCACGTACCCGCTCGCCACCACCGTCTTCGGGCCCGCGGCGGAGAGCCGCTCGGCGGCCACGCCGGGCTCGGACCACCGCTCCTCGCCGGTGGCCGGGTCGAGCCCCACCACCCGCCGGTCGGTGCCGTCCTCGTCCAGGCGCAGCCCCACCACGGTGCCGCCCGCGACGACCGCCCCCTCCTGGAAGTCGCCCGGCGCCGACCAGACCTTGCGGCGGCTGTCGAGATCGACGCCGAAGAGCTGCCCGTGCCCCATGACCACCACGACGCGGCCACTGCGCCCGACGACCTCGCTCTGACCCTCCTCGACGGAGTAGTGGCCCTCGGCGAGCGGGATCTCCACCGACCACGCCTTGGTGCCCTGCGCGGCGTCGGCGGCCATCAGCTCCAGCGCGTCGTGGCCCTTGGTCGTGCCCGCTCCCGGCACCCGACCGACGAGGGCCGCCAGCACCAGCGTCTTCCCGCCGTGCTCCGTGACGAGCGGCCTGCGGGCCGTGTTGCCGCCCACGAAGGGCCCCAGGTCGTCGAGCCTGGCGAGCGGTTCGCGCTCGGGCGTGATCAGGATCGGGTCGCTGGGGACGTACCCGCTGACGATCTCCAGACCGTCGGGCCTGGCGATGTACACGACGCCCTTGTCCAAGGCGATGGGCAGAGGATGCTGTACGCCCGCGATGGCGACGTTGCCCTCCCCGGCCGACTCGGGCAGCGCGACGGCCCGGTCCGTGGAGAACCGCTTCGGCGCCTCGACGTGCCGTATCCGCTCGGAGGGCGTGGCGGACGCCTCGGCGGACGCCGTGCCGCCGGAGTCGGTGCTCTTCGGGTCGTCACCGCCGGATCCCCCGCACGCGCAGAGCGCGAGCGCCGCCACCACACCGACGGCACCCCGTGCGGCCACCCCGTGCTTCATGAAGTTCCCCCTCTGTCGATCAAGACGGAGGTGAGGATAGCCAACCGGGCGGTGCCGCACCGAGCCGCGCCGACGGGCCGGGCGCGTGCGCCGTACCCCCGAACGCCCCGCCCACCAGGAAGCCCTTTCCGCTCCGTGCGACGGTGGCCTCAACGCACGACGACCGTACGGAGCCCGCCATGGCAGACCTCCAGGACGACCTGCACCCCGGCACCGAGGCCGCCGGGCTCGACGACCTGCCCGCGTCGTCCGCCGCCGAGGTCTTCCCGCCGGAGCCCTACGCCCCCGTGTCCGACCCCGGCGACGAGCCCCTGACCCGCGCCCACGCCGTGCTGGCCGCCCACCCGGTCGCCGACGGCTACAACGGCCTGGCCGGTGCGCTCAGGCACCTGCCCTGGTACGACCTGGAGCTGGGCGAGAGCGCCGTCGACACCGATGTGCCGCGGCTGCGCGCGGGACACGTGGGCGCGCTCTTCTGGTCGCTGCACCTGCCCGACGCGGTCGACGCGGACCGGGCGGTCGGCGCGACCCTGGAGCAGCTGGACCTGATCAAGACGGTCGTGCGCGCCCACCCGGAGGGCCTGCGCCTGGCCCACGACGCCGGGGAGGCCATCGACGCCCGCAACTGCGGCCGGGTCGCCGTGCTGCCGGGCCCCGCGGGCGCCACCGCGATCGGCGACTGCCTCGGCATCCTGCGCTCCCTGCACGCCCTCGGCCTGCGCGTGCTCACCCTGACCGGCGCGAGGTGGGCGAGCGAGGCGGGGCTGACCCGGTTCGGCGAGGAGGTGGTCCGCGAGATGAACCGGCTCGGCGTGATCGCCGACCTCTCCGGCGCCTCGGCCGAGACCGTCCGCCGCACCTTCGCCGTCTCCAAGGCGCCCGCGCTGTGCACCCGCTCCGCCGCCCGCGCCCTGCGCCCGCACCCCGCCAACCTCCCCGACGACCTGCTCGTGGAGCTGGGCGCGGCCGGGGGCCTGTGCATGGTGCCGCTGACGGCCGAGCAGACCGGTCCGACCGTCCGGGACGTCGCCGACCACCTCGACCACGTCCGCTCGGTGGCCGGCCCGCTCAGCGTCGGCCTGTCCGGCACCTACGACGCCGGCACCGCGCACCCGCTGGAGCTGGGCGACGCCTCCTGCTACCCGCGGCTCATCGCCGAGCTGCTGCGCCGGGGCTGGGACGAGGCGGACGTCGCCATGCTGACCTGGGGCAACGTCCAGCGGGTGCTGCGCGGCGCGGCCTTCACCGCCCGCGCGGCCCAGCTGCGCCGGCAGCCGTCGACGGCGACGATCGCCGACCTCGACGGCTGAGACGCCCGCGGGCTCAGGCGTGCTCGATCCGGCACAGGCAGAACGGGTGCCCCGCCGGATCGGCGTAGACCATGAACCCCTTCTCCTCCCGGTCCTCCAGGTCGAGGGGCCGGGCGCCGAGCGCGAGCACCCGCTCGTGCGCCGCGTCCATCTCGGCCCAGGTCGCCCCGCCGTCGAAGTCGAGGTGGAACTGCTGGGCGTTGCGGTCGGAGCGGGGCCACTCGGGCGGGGTCAGCCCGGGCGCCCGCTGGAAGGACAGCCGCGGCCCGCCCGGCACTTGGAGCACCACCCAGTCCGGGTCCTGCTCGTCGGGCGTGCCTCCGCCGACCTGCGCGTAGAAGCGGGCCAGTTCGGCCGGCTCGGGGCAGTCGACGACGACGGAACGGAAACGGGCCACGGATGCCACGGGGCCTCCCGAGTTGACGACGGGGTGGGTGTTCAGCAGGCGCAGAGGCAGAACGGGTGCCCGGCCGGGTCCGCGTAAACCCGGAAGGTGCGGGAGCGGTCCTCGGCGTCCAGCGGCTTCGCGCCCAGCTCCAGCACGGCCTTCTCCGCCGCGTCCAGGTCCTTCACGTCGAGGTCGAGGTGGAACTGCTGCGCCCCGTCCGGCCCCGGCCACTTCGGCGGTACGTACTCGGGGGCGCCCTGGAAGGCCAGCGTCTGACCGCCGGGCAGGTTGAGGTCCACCCACTCGTCCTGGCCGTCGCTCTTGTCCTCGACGGTGCCGCCGAGGACGTCGGCGTAGAAGCGGGCCAGGGCGTGGGGGTCGGGACAGTCCAGAACGACGACGCCCAGTTCGGCGATGGCCATGACTTCCTCCTTGGAGTCCGCGGTCCGGTCGACCGCGCGGTTACCTTCAGAGCACGGGTAACCGGTAACGGTTACTGCATGCTCCCCCATGAGGGGTAACGTCGCAAGCATGAGTGACAGATCGCCCGCGCCGGGGGGCCTGGCGCTGGTCGAGGACCTGGTGAACACGATCGACCTCGAGACCGGCGTCGACTCGCTGGACACACCGGAGGGCCGGGGGCGTTTCGGTGTCACGGAGGACGACCTGCCCGGGGTGCGTGAGTTGCGCGAGTCCCTGCGTGCGGTCCTGCTCGCCCACGCCGGCCACCCGCCGCACCGCACGGTGACCCCGCTGGGGGAGCTGCTGGCCGCCGCCCCGCTGGTGGTGACCGTCGACCCGGCCGACGGGGCCGCCGCCCTCGCCCCGGCCCGGGACGGCTCGCTGACCGGCAAGGTCGCGGCCGCCGTCGCCGAGGCGCTGGTCGCCGGCACCTGGGCGAGGCTGAAGGCGTGCGAGGCCGCCGACTGCCACTGGGCGTACTACGACCGCAGCCCGGCCGGTCGCGGCCGCTGGTGCTCGATGCGGGTGTGCGGGGCCCGCGCCAAGATGCGCCGGTACCGGGCCAAGGGGGCCTGAGCCGGGTCTGCCCACGGTGATCCACCGGGGCACCGGCCGGTCGCGGGACCGCCCCGGCGCACCGACGGAACGACGCCGGCCCGGCCGAGTGAGCCTCGGCCGGGCCGGCGTCGTCGTTCTCGCTTCTCGTCGCGTGCCGCCCTAGGCGGTCGGACGGCCCATCGCCCGGTACGTCCACCCGGCCTTGCGCCAGATCTCCGGGTCCAGGGCGTTGCGCCCGTCCAGGATCACCCGGGCCGTCACGGCCTCGCCCAGCGCCTCCGGGTCCAGCTCCCGGAACTCCCGCCACTCGGTGAGGTGCAGGACGACGTCGGCGCCGCGCACCGCCTCCAGCGCGGAGTCGGCGTACCCGAGCGTCGGGAACAGCCGCCGGGCGTTCTCCATGCCCTTCGGGTCGTACACCGTCACCTGCGCGCCCTGGAGGTGCACCTGGCCGGCGACGTTCAGCGCGGGGGAGTCCCGGACGTCGTCCGAGTCGGGCTTGAAGGTGGCGCCGAGCACCGCGACCCGCTTGCCCAGGAACGGGCCGCCGCCCAGCGCCTGCCGGGTCAGCTCCACCATCTGGCCGCGCTGGCGCATGTTGATCGAGTCGATCTCGCGCAGGAAGGTCAGCGCCTGGTCGGCGCCCAGCTCACCGGCGCGCGCCATGAACGCGCGGATGTCCTTCGGCAGACAGCCGCCGCCGAAGCCGATGCCGGCCCGCAGGAACTTCTTCCCGATCCGGTCGTCGTAGCCGATGGCCTCCGCCAGCTTGGCCACGTCGCCGTCGGCCGCCTCGCACACCTCCGCCATCGCGTTGATGAAGGAGATCTTGGTGGCGAGGAAGGAGTTCGCGGAGGTCTTCACCAGCTCGGCGGTCGGGAAGTCGGTGACGACGAAGGGCGAGCCCTCCGCGATGGGCGTCGCGTACACCTCGCGCAGCGTCTTCTCCGCCCGCTCGCTGCGCACGCCGACCACGATCCGGTCCGGGTGCAGGGTGTCCTTGACGGCGAAGCCCTCGCGCAGGAACTCCGGGTTCCAGGCCAGCTCGGCCTCGTCCCCGGCCGGCGCGTGCTCGGCGAGGTAGGCGGCCAGCCGGTCGGCGGATCCCACGGGCACGGTCGACTTGCCGACGACCAGCGCGGGGCCGGTCAGGTGCGGGGCCAGCGAGGCCAGCGCGGAGTCGACGTACGACATGTCACAGGCGTACTCGCCGTGCTTCTGCGGTGTGTTGACGCACAGGAAGTGCACGTCGCCGAAGGCCGCGGCCTCGGCGAAGTCGGTGGTGAAGCGCAGCCGCCCGGTGGACCCCTCGATCCCGGCGACGTGCTTGGCCAGCAGTTCCTCCAGCCCCGGCTCGTACATCGGGACCTCGCCCCGCTGGAGCATCTCGATCTTCTCGGGCACCACGTCCAGGCCCAGCACCTCGAACCCCAGCTCCGCCATGGCCGCCGCGTGGGTCGCGCCGAGATAGCCGGTGCCGATCACGGTGATCTTGAGGGCCATGGGTGCTCCAGAGGTGTACGGCAGGTGCGCGCCCGAGCATATCCGGGACGCGGGAGAACCCCGTCGAGCGGCTGTCGTCAAGCTCACCTATCCACGAACGCGGACGACGCTCTAAAATTTGGGTTACTTAACGGTAGTTAGCGTGCCCAGCATCACAGCGTTTTGGAGCGTGAGAGACCTTGGCCGGATCGGCTGACTTCGACCTGTACCGCCCGTCCGAGGAGCACGACATGCTCCGCGACGCCGTCCGCTCCCTGGCCGAGGCGAAGATCGCGCCGTACGCCGCCGCGGTGGACGAGGAGGCCCGCTTCCCGCAGGAGGCGCTGGACGCGCTGACCGCGAACGACCTGCACGCGGTGCACGTCCCCGAGGAGTACGGCGGCGCGGGCGCCGACGCGCTCGCCACGGTGATCGTCATCGAGGAGGTCGCCCGCGCCTGCGCCAGCTCCTCCCTGATCCCCGCCGTGAACAAGCTCGGCTCGCTGCCGGTGATCCTCTCCGGCTCCGAGGAGCTGAAGAAGAAGTACATGACCCCGCTCGCCAAGGGCGACGGCATGTTCTCCTACTGCCTCTCCGAGCCCGACGCGGGCTCGGACGCGGCCGGCATGAAGACCAAGGCCGTCCGCGACGGCGACTTCTGGGTCCTCAACGGCGTCAAGCGCTGGATCACCAACGCGGGCGTCAGCGAGTACTACACGGTGATGGCCGTCACCGACCCCACCAAGCGCTCCAAGGGCATCTCGGCCTTCGTCGTCGAGAAGTCCGACGAGGGCGTCTCCTTCGGCGCCCCGGAGAAGAAGCTCGGCATCAAGGGCTCCCCGACCCGCGAGGTCTACCTCGACAACGTCCGCATCCCCGCCGACCGGATGATCGGCGCGGAGGGCACCGGCTTCGCGACGGCCATGAAGACGCTGGACCACACCCGCATCACCATCGCCGCCCAGGCCCTCGGCATCGCCCAGGGCGCCCTCGACTACGCCAAGGGCTACGTCCAGGAGCGCAAGCAGTTCGGCAAGCCGATCGCCGACTTCCAGGGCATCCAGTTCATGCTCGCCGACATGGCCATGAAGATCGAGGCCGCCCGCCAGCTGACGTACGCCGCCGCGGCCAAGTCCGAGCGCGGTGACAGCGACCTCACCTTCCAGGGCGCGGCCGCCAAGTGCTTCGCCTCGGACGTGGCCATGGAGGTCACCACGGACGCCGTCCAGCTCCTCGGCGGCTACGGCTACACGCGCGACTACCCGGTGGAGCGCATGATGCGCGACGCCAAGATCACCCAGATCTACGAGGGCACCAACCAGGTCCAGCGCATCGTCATGGCGCGCAACCTGCCGTAACCGGCACGCGCGCGCCCGAGGCGTCCGGGAGGACTCAGTCCTCGTACCCCTCCGCCACCCGCCGCTCCCGCAGCTCCATGATCGCGCGGCGGCGGGCCAGGCGGTGGGTGCGGCGGATCTGGGCCTCCTGGTAGCGGCGCTTGTCCTTCTCGGTCTCGGGGATGACCGGCGGGACCGTGCGGGGCTTGCCGTCGGCGTCCACCGCGGCGAAGACCAGATAGGCCGAGCCGACCTGGGTGGCGGGCGTGGACTCGTTCCAGCGCTCGGCCATGACCCGCACCCCGACCTCCATGGAGCTGCGGCCGGTCCAGTTGACCTGGGCCTTCACATGGACGAGGTCGCCGACGCGGACCGGTTCGAGGAACGCCATCTCGTCCATGGACGCGGTGACGGCGGGGCCGCCGGAGTGCCGTCCGGCCACGGCGCCCGCCGCGTCGTCCACCAGCTTCATGATCACACCGCCGTGCACGGTGCCCAGGAGGTTGGTGTCGCTGTGGGTCATGATGTGGCTCAGGGTGGTGCGGGACGCCGAGGTCGGCTTGCCCGGGATCTCCGGAGTCGCCGACTGCGCGGCCGAGGCCGGTTCTGCCTGGTCTGTCATGGCCTCCACCTTATGCCGGGACGACAGGCGCGTGATTTGTGTCAGCTTCGCAACAGCGCCGCCCCTATTTTCCGACGACCCTTGTATGGCGCTCAGGGCGGACCTGCACACTGGTGCGCATGAATGATTGGCCCGAGGGATGGTCCGGTGACAACCGCGGCGGCGGGTACGGACGCGGCAGCGCGAGCGCGCGGCCGGAGAGCGCCCGTGTGATGCGTCAGGTCCGTCGCGGCGCTCCGCCGCCGTCCGGCCCGGGCCCGTCGGCCCCGCCGCACGGCGCCGGTGTGCCGCAGCAGCCGTCGTACGTCGACGGCCAGGGCCACGGCGGCTACGACAGCGGCTACAACACCGGCCAGGTCTACGGCAGCCCCGGCGGCCGCGGCCCCGCCGGTCCGGGCCCGCGCCAGGGGCGGCCCGCGCCCGACTGGCGGCGACGGATCAAGTGGACCGCGATCACCGTGGTGACCGCGCTGGTCGTGACCACCGTCGGCACCTACTTCTGGGCCGACTCCAAGCTCAACCGCGAGGTCGACCTCTCCAAGGTCATCGAGCGGCCCGAGGCCGGCGAGGGCACCAACTACCTGATCGTCGGCTCCGACAGCCGCGAGGGCATGACCGACGAGCAGAAGAAGGACCTGCACACCGGCTCCGCCGAGGGCAAGCGCACCGACTCGATGATGATCCTGCACACCGGGGACAACGGGGCGACGCTGATCTCCCTGCCCCGCGACTCGGACGTCGAGATCCCGAGCTTCGTCGGCTCCGAGTCCGGCAAGAAGTACGAGGGCACCGGCCGGCACGTGAAGCTGAACGCCGCGTACGCGGAGGACGGCCCCGAGCTGCTGGTGCGCACCGTCGAGCACAACACCGGGCTGCGCCTGGACCACTACGTCGAGATCGGCTTCGCCGGCTTCGCGAACATCGTGGACGCGGTCGGCGGCGTCGAGATGGACATCCCGCAGGACATCAAGGACCCGAAGTCCGGCGCCGACTTCAAGAAGGGCAAGCAGACCCTGAACGGCGAGGACGCCCTCGCCTTCGTCCGCACCCGGTACGCGCTGGCCGGCTCCGACCTGGACCGCACCAAGAACCAGCAGAAGTTCCTGTCGGCGCTGGCCAACCAGGTGGCCACCCCGTCCACGGTCCTGAACCCGTTCAAGCTGTACCCGACCATGGGCGCCGGACTCGACTCCCTCGTCGTCGACAAGGACATGGGCCTGTTCGACCTGGCGAGCATGTTCTGGGCGATGAAGAGCGTCAGCGGCGGCGACGGCACCTCGATGAACATGCCGATCTCGGGCAGCGTCGGCGGCAACCTGAAGTGGGACGACGCCAAGGTGAAGAAGCTGGTCGAGCAGTTGAAGAACGACGAGAAGGTCACCGTGACGGGCAACTGAGCCCGTCACCGGTCACTGCTTGCCGCAGACCACCTCGTCGCCCCGCACCACGGTGCCCGACTCCTGCGGCGGGTCCGCCGGCCTCACCCGCGCGACCTTCTCGAAGCCGGCGCCCGCGATCACCTTCAGCGTCGGGCCCTGGCCCTTGACCGGGCGCAGCTCGCTGCCGGGCAGCGCGGCGGCCAGCGACTTCGCCGAGCGGTCCCAGCGGGGGTCGAAGGCGACCACGGTCCGCTCGACCGCGCGGTCGGTGGCGTTCCTGGGCACCTTGGTGGTGCGGAAGCCGGTCGCGGCCAGCGCGTCGTCCACCCGCTTGCCGAGACCCGGCGTGCGCGTGCCGTTCTCCACCTGGACCCGGATCTGCTTCGGGTCCACCGGGACCCGGACCGGCGCCGGGCCCTTCGGCTTCGGTCTGGGCCGGGCCAGCGGCTCGTCCTCGCGCAGGGCGTCGAAGATCCGCTCGGACTCGGCGGGGTCCCACTTCAGGGTCGAGCCGACGCCCTTGACGGCGTAGCCCATCTGTCCGATCGGCACGGTGGTGAACTCGGAGGACGAGGGCGAGAAGTTCCGCATCGCCCGCCCGAGCGCCAGCATCTCGTCGGTGCCGAACCCCTTGTCGGCCCGTACCGAGCCCAGCACCGCCTGGGTGACGTCCCGGAACTTCAGCGGGTTCAGCAGCAGCCCCGAGGACGTCGCACGGTCGATCAGGGCGGCCAGGAAGCGCTGCTGGCGCTTCATCCGGCTCAGGTCGGAGGCGCCGTCGAGGTGGCGGGCGCGGACGTACTGCAGCGCCTGCCCGCCCATCAGCGTGTGCGTGCCGGCCGGCAGGTCGAGCCCGGTGTGGCTGTCCTTGAGGGGCTCCGCGGTGCAGACCTCTACGCCGCCGAGGACGTCCACGGTCCTCATGAAGCTGGTGAAGTCGACCTCCAGGTAGTGGTCGATCTTCACCCGGGTCATCTTCTCGACCGTGCGGATGGTCAGCTGCGGGCCGCCCTCGGCGTAGGCCGCGTTCAGCTTCACCGGGTGGCCCTTGTGCTGCTCGCCGGTGGTGCGGTCGGTGTGGTCGGGCGTCTCGGCGTACGAGTCGCGCGGCAGGCTGACCACGCTGGCGCGCTCCCGGTCCTCCGAGAGGTGCACGATCATGATCGTGTCGGTGCAGTGGCAGGGTGCGCCGCCCAGCCGGTACTTCCGGCGCTCCTCCTCGCTGATCCGGTCGCGGCCGTCGGTGCCGACCAGCAGCACGTTCATGCCGTCGCCCGCGCGGGGCCGGTTCTTCATGTCCTTGAAGGCGTCGACCCGCGTGATGTCCGAGCCCAGGCCGGAGAGCACCGCGTGCCCGATCCCGGCGGAGGCGAGCACCACCACCGACAGGGCGGTCACCGCCCGCACGGCCCAGCGCGGGCGCTTGCGCCGTACGGGGGGCCGGGGCGGACGCCCGGAGGCCCCGCGCTGCGGCGGAGGGACGCCCCGGGACGTGGCGGCCGGGACCCGGGGGGAGCGGGGCGGCGTGGGCAAGGTGACACCTCCGCGGGGACGGGCCGTGCGGCCGGACGTGCGATCCGTGAGCACCGTAGGCCCATACGATCTGCGGCCCGGGGCTGTGACCCCCGCGGCGCGCACCCGTGTCCCCCGTTCGCGGTAACGTGAGCACCGATGAACGCCAAGTCCGACGTGCGGCTGCCCGCCGTTTCCGTGATCATGCCCGTCCTCAACGAGGAGCGGCATCTGCGCGGCGCCGTCCGCGCCATCCTCGCCCAGGAGTACGCCGGCGAGATGGAGGTCGTGATCGCCCTCGGTCCCTCGACGGACCGCACGGACGAGATCGCCGCCGAACTCGTCGCCGAGGATGCCCGCGTCCACACCGTGCCGAACCCCACCGGCCGCACGCCCGCCGCGCTGAACGCCGCCATCAAGGCGTCCCGGCACCCGGTCGTCGTGCGCGTCGACGGCCACGGCATGCTGTCGCCGAACTACATCGCCACGGCCGTACGGCTCCTGGAGGAGACCGGCGCGCAGAACGTGGGCGGCATCATGCACGCCGAGGGCGAGAACGCCTGGGAGGACGCCGTCGCCGCCGCGATGACGTCGAAGATCGGCGTGGGCAACGCCGCCTTCCACACCGGTGGCCAGGCGGGTCCCGCCGAGACGGTCTACCTCGGTGTCTTCCGGCGCGAGGCGCTGGAGCGGCAGGGCGGGTACAACGAGGAGTTCATCCGCGCCCAGGACTGGGAGCTGAACTTCCGCATCCGCGAGGCCGGCGGGCTGATCTGGTTCTCGCCCGAGCTGCGGGTCTCCTACCGGCCCCGGCCGTCCGTGCGGGCGCTGGCCAAGCAGTACAAGGACTACGGCCGTTGGCGGCACGTCGTCGCCCGCTACCACGCCGGCTCCATCAACCTGCGCTACCTCGCCCCGCCGACCGCCGTGTGCGCGATCGCCGCCGGCGTCGTCGTGGGCGTGGCGCTGACCCCGTGGGGCTTCGTCGTCCCCGGCGGCTACCTCGCCGCGATCGTCGCCGGGTCCCTGCCGGCCGGCAAGGGCCTCGGGCTCAAGGCACGGGCGCAGATCCCGGTGGCGCTGGCGACCATGCACATGTCCTGGGGCTGGGGCTTTCTGACCAGCCCGCGCTCGCTGGCCAGGCGGGTCATCGCCTCCCGGCGCCCGGCGGTCCAGCCGGACGCCGACGCCGCCGGCGCCAGGTGAGGTCCGTCAGGACCAGGTGAACGCCGGGTTCACGTGCATGCAGGCGCCCTCGTCCGCGCCGTTGAGGGCCTCGGCCGACTCGGGCGTGGTGTCGTCGGCCTGGGGCGCCCGGTACGCCGTGCCCTCGCGCCAGTCGGCGCCCACGACGACGGTGACGCCCGAGACGTCGGTCGAGCGCCGCACCGAACTCGCCGGGACGCCCAGGGACTCGGCGACCCGCCGCGCGTCGCCCTCGAGGTCGGCGCTCGGGTAGCGGACGACGGTGCGCTCCTCGCTCGGCAGCACCGAGGGGTCGGCGAGGGCCCGGTCGAAGCCCCGCTCCACGAGCAGCCCGGCGACCGTGTCGGCCCGTCCGCGGGCCGCCCCCAGGCTGTCGGTGCGGGTGCCGTTGCGCACCTGGACCGCGATCTCCCCGTCCGGGGCGGCGGGGTCGGCCGGCGCCTCGGGCTCCTGGGAGGGCTCCTTCTTCTCCGCGTCCTTGCCGTCCAGCGCGATGTCCTCGCGCACCAGCCGGAACAACTGCTCCGCGTCCTCGGTCGGCTCCACGCGGGCGCCCACGTACCGGTTGGGCATCGTCGTCATGGTGATGCGCTCCGGCTTCACCTGGCGCAGCTCATTGCTCAGGTCGTACAGCTTCTTGACGGTGTCCAGGCCCGGGTCGACGGTGAGCGCCCGGGTGGCCTCCTCGGCGAGCCGGCGCAGCTTGTTCGGGTTGCTCAGCGTGGCGTTCTCGCGCAGTGTGCGCACCAGCGAGTTCAGGTACATGTGCTGGGCCTTGGCCCGCGCGAGGTCGCTGCCGTCCTCGAAGCCGTAACGGGTGCGCAGCCACTGCAGGGCCTGCTCGCCCTTGATCGGGTGGGTGCCCTTCGCCAATTTGAGGCCCGAGCCGTGGCCCTGGGCGTCGCGGGAGTGGATGTTGGCGTCCACGCAGACCGGTACCCCGCCGACGGCGTCCGCCATCGACACCACGCCCGCGAAGTCGACCATGACGAAGTGGTCGATGTGGATGCCGGTCAGCTCCTGCCAGGTGGCGACCGTGCAGCCGGGGCCGCCGTGGCCGAGGCTCTGATTGGTCATCACCCGGCCCTCGCTCGCCGGGTAGACCTTCCCGTCGTCCGGGTCGGTGCACTTGGGGATGTGCACCAGGGTGTCGCGGGGCATGCTGACCACCGACATGTTGCTGCGGTCGGCGGAGAGGTGCACCAGCATCTGCACGTCCGCCAGCGGCGTCGAGCCGAACGTCTCGCGGGCGCCGCCCAGTTGCTGGTTCTCCTCGCTGTCCCGGGCGTCGGAGCCGATCACCAGGATGTTCAGCGGGGTCTGCCCGGCCGCGTTCGGCGTCGGCGCGGCGACCTTGCTGTCGCCCAGGTTCAGCGGGTCCTTCTCGATGTTGCTGTTGAGGTGCTCGTAGTAGAGGTAACCGGCGCCCGCCGTGCCCACTATGAGCACGGCGAGCGTCAACGCCGTCCAGCGCAGCACCCGGCGGGCCCGACGGCCCCGGCCCGGGCGGCGTCCGACGGCCGCGACGCCGCCTCTGCCTCCGCCCCCGTCCGCGTCACCGGCCCCGTCGAGGGCGGCCTCGGCCCCCTCGGCCCGCTCGGCCCCCTCGGGGCCGTCCGGTGCGCCCTGCCGGGCGTCCTCCCCCTGCGTGCTCCCCCGCACACTGCTCCGCGTCATCTCCGCGTCCCTCCCCACCCCCGCGCCGCGGCGCGGGCCCGTCGCCGCCCTGTGAGACGTACGGCGGGCCCGTCAGGTCAACTGGCGCACAACTTCTGGTCGGCCGTCGTCTTGTC
Source organism: Streptomyces sp. SudanB5_2050 (assembly GCF_964272335.1). NCBI lineage: Bacteria > Bacillati > Actinomycetota > Actinomycetes > Kitasatosporales > Streptomycetaceae > Streptomyces > Streptomyces sp. SudanB5_2050. The sequence continues at coordinate 3,257,958 of NZ_OZ186760.1, read as the reverse complement.
CACGTCCGGCGTCTCCACGGACGTGGCGTCGAGCTTGACCCCGGGGCCCTTGAAGTCCTTGCCGAGGGTGAGGGTCATGGTGGGCAGGCCCTGGGCGTTGGTGACGCTCTCGCCGGGCTTCATGGCGGCGCCGGACAGGCCGAGGATCTCGGCGAGGGCGCGGGCCTGGTCGGCCTGGTCGGGGGCGTACTCCAGGGTGGTCTTGGCGGCCTCGGCCTGCGCGTTGCCCGCGTTCTCGGACTTGGTGACGCCGGCCGTGGTCTGGAGGTAGTTGAGTTCCTGCTGGGCGCTGCCCGCCGGGGCGCCGCCGTTGAGGATGCGGACGCGGACCTCGGAGGGGTCGGACTTCTCGCCCTCCAGGCGGGCGGCGACGGCGGCGGCCTCCTTCTTCTTCGCCGCCTTCTCCTTCTTCTCGACCTCGGTGAAGGAGATGTCGTTGCGGATCGTGCTGAAGACCTGCTCGGCGGTGCCCGGCTTGAGGACGACCGTCACCGGCTTCGGCTCGGCCGGGTTGTCGATCACCGGCACCGTCATGAAGGTGATGTTCTTCGTCGGCACCTTCTTCAGCTCCAGGGCGATGTCCTTGAGCGTGCCCACGTTGCCGATGGGCTTGTCCACGGTCAGCGCCTTGGTGGCGGCCTCGGCCAGCTTCACCAGCTTGGTGGGGCTGGTGAGGGTGTCGCCGGAGGCCATCTTCCGCATCAGCGAGCCCAGGAACTGCTGCTGCACCTTGATGCGGTCCAGGTCGCCCTCGTTGCCGAAGGCGTGCCGGGTGCGGACGAAGGCGAGGGCCTGCTCGCCCTCGACCTTGGACTCACCGGCGGGCAGCTTGAGATGGGACTTCGGGTCGTCCACGGCCTTCTCCACGCAGACGTCGACGCCGTCGACGGCGGTGGTGAGCGTCTTGACCGCGTTGAAGTCGGCCATCATGAAGTGGTCGGGCTTGATGCCCGTCGCCTCCGCCACCGTGCGCATGGTGCAGCCCGCGTCCCGGCCGTCCTCGCCGAGGCTCCGGTTGAAGCGGACGTCCTGCTCCCCGGGGACGATCTCAGTCGAACCGTCCTCCTGCGTGGTCTCGCAGTCGGGGATGTCGACGATCAGGTCGCGGGGGATGCTGAGCGCGGTGGCGTTGGAGCGGTCCTCGGCGACGTGCAGCAGGATCGTGGTGTCGGCGTGGCCGACGCTGCCCTTGTCGCCGTAGCCCTCGTTGCCCGCGCCGGTGCGCTTGTCGGTGCCGATGATGAGGATGTTGAAGGCTTCGTCCTTCTTGAAGCTGCTGCTTCCGGCGCTGCCGACGTCCGTCGTGGTGACGTTGCCCTCGAGGTGCTTGAGGTACAGGTATCCGCCGACACCGGCCACCAGGACGACGAAGGCCGTGCTTCCGCCGGCCCACAGCAGGGCCTTCTTCCCCTTCGACTTCTTCGCCGGGCGGCGTCCGCGCCGCCCGGGGGCCGGCTCCTCGGGTGCCGTACGGCGCCTGCGCTGGGGCGGCACCTCCCGGCCGGGCGCGGCCGTACGGCGGGTGCCGCTCGCGGCGCCGTCGGCGGGGGAGGAGGCGCCGCCGGTGCGGGGGGCGGGCCTGCGGGGACCGGGCACGGGCGACTGCGGTGCGGAAGGGGGCAGTCGCAGTTCGTATTCACCGGTGCGCGGGTTCAGTACCCACTGGTCTGCGGGGTCGACGTCGTCTGCCCGCCCACGTCCTTGCGCGTCCACGGTCTCCCAATCCTCCGTAGGGGCCACGCGGCACCTTCTGCCTGAAGGCGCACGATAAAGGGTCAACATGTGCACGACGCCAGGGCGGACCTCGCGGCGGGGGCACCGGAGCGCTCACACTATCCGCCCGGTTCGGCGTCGAACGACTTCGGTGGCACGCCGTGCGCCCCTACAACCGGGCAAATCCCTCCTATTTTCCCGAGTTCCTACCATCGGTAGGGCTTGTACACGTCCATGCACGTGCCGGAGTCCGACCCGTTGAGGGCGTCGCTGCCCTCCGGCAGGTCCCCGGCCTCGGGTTTGCTCTGCTCCGGGTACGACGTTCCCGAGCGCCAGTCCGCTCCCACCACCAGCGTGATCCCGGACACGTCCGCGGACTTGCGCACCGAACTCGCCGGAATGCCCAGGGCCTCCGCCACCCGCCGGGCGTCCCCCGCCGTCTCCGCGCTCGGGTAGCGCACCACGGTCCTCTCCTCGGCGACGGCGGCCGAGGTGTCCGTGGCCGCCTTGACGAATCCCTGGCGCGTCAGAGCCCGGGCGACCTCCGTCGCGCGGCCGCCGACCGGTCCGAGGGTCGCGGAGCGGGTGGCGTTGCGGACCAGGACGCCGATCTCGGCGTCGGGGGCGGCCCGGTCCTGCCGCCCCTCCCGCGCGGCTGCCGAGCCCTCACCGCCGCCACCTTCGGAACCGCTGCCCTGTCCGGTGTCCTCGCCGCCCCTGTCGCCCTTGTTGCCCTTGCCGCCCTTGTCGTCGTAGGACACGTCGTCGCGGAGCATCGCCCACATCCGCTCCGCGTCCTCACCGGCCGGGAGCAGGTGGTTCCCGTCCTGGGGGTCCTCGACGGTGGGCATCGTCGTCATGGTGATGCGGTCCGTCGGCACCGTCTTCAGCTGCATGCCCAGGTCGTAGAGCTTCTTCACCGTGCCGATCTCCTCGGAGACCGTCAGGGACTCGGTGGCCGCCTCGGCCAGACCCATCAGCCGGCCGGTGTCGGTGAAGACGTTCTGGCTCTTCAGCGTGCGGATCATCGAGTTCATGTACATGTGCTGCGCCCGCGCGCGCAGCAGGTCGCTGCCCCAGGCGTGCCGGGTGCGCAGCCACTGGAGCGCCTGCTCGCCCTCGACCTTGTGCCGCCCGGCGGTCATCTTCAGCCCGGAGCCGCCCGGCACGGCGGGCAGCGGGCGGTCCCACACGTTCTGGTTGACGCACACCTCGACGCCGCCGACGGCGTCCGCCATCGACACGACACCGGCGAAGTCGATGGTCATCCAGTGGTCGATGTAGACGCCGGTCAGCTTCTCCCAGGTGGCCAGGGTGCAGCCGGCGCCGCCCCGGCCCAGCGACTCGTTGATGATCGCGTTGGTCGCCGGGTACGTCTCACCGGTCTTCGGGTCCGTGCACGCGGGGATGTCCACCCTGGTGTCCCGCGGGATACTCACCACGGAGGCGCTCTTGCGGTCCGCGGCCAGGTGGATGAGCATCTGCACGTCGCCCAGCGGCGGGTTGTCGCGGTGGTTCCTGCCGCCGCCCAGGGCCACGTTGGCGTCGGAGGCGCGGCTGTCGGAGCCGACCAGCAGGATGTTGAGGGGCGTCTGCCCGGCCGCGTTCGGCTCGGGCCTGTCCGCCTTGGAGTCGCCGCTGCTGCGCTCGCCCTTCTCGATGTTGCCGTTCAGGTGCTCGTAGTAGAGGTATCCGGCGCCGGCCGTGCCGAGTATCAGCACCGCGAGGACCGTCGCCGACCAGCGCAGCGCGCGGTGCCCGCGTCCGGCGCGCCGCGTGCCGGTCCGGCTGCCGCCGCCCCCGGGGCCCCCGCCGCCCCGGGGGCGCCGGACGGCGTCCGGTCGCGTCCCCTCCTCGTGCACCCTGCTCTGCGTCATGTCCCTCTTCCCGCCCTCGGGCCCGCGAACATGCCGTCGCGCGCCACCCGTTCGCACTGTTGGACGTACGGGGCCCCTGGTTGGCTGTACGGCGTCGCCCGCGGATTGCTCCGGTCACGCGGAGCGACGTCCTTCTCGGGAAGGCGCTCCGGCCCCGGCCGTCCGCCGCCGCCGCGCCGATGGACCGTTGTCGCCCTGTCAGACGCGATCGGGGCCCGTCAGGTCACTTCGCGCACTCCACCTTGTCGGCCGTGGACTTGCGGGCCTCTTCGGGCGCTTCCGCCGAGGCGGCGTCGAGCTTGACCCCGGCGCCCTTGAAGTCCTTGCCGAGGGTGAGGGTCATGGTGGGCAGGCCCTGGGCGTTGGTGACGCTCTCGCCGGGCTTCATGGCGGCGCCGGACAGGCCGAGGATCTCGGCGAGGGCGCGGGCCTGGTCGGCCTGGTCGGGGGCGTACTCCAGGGTGGTCCTGGCGACCTCGGCGTCGGCGTCGCCCGCGTTCTCGGACTTGGTGACGCCGGCCTCGTTCTGCAGGTACAGCAGCTCGCGCTGGGCGCTGCCGTCGGGGGCGCCGCCGTTGAGGACGCGGACGCGCACCTCGGAGGGGTCGGACTTCTCGCCCTCCAGGCGGGCGGCGACGGCGGCCTTCTCCTTCTTCTCCTTCTCCGACTCCTTCTTCTTGACCTCGGTGAAGGAGACGTCCTCCTTGATCATGTCGAAGACCTGCCGGGCGGGCTCCTCCTGGAGGACGACCGTCGCCTTGACCTTCTCGGCGGGGTTGTCGCGCACCGGCACCGTGACGAAGGAGAGGTTCTTGGTGTTGAGCTTGCCCAGTTCGAGCCCGAGGTCCTTCAGCTTGCCGATGTCGTCCAGCGTGGAGTCGACGGTCAGGGCCTTGGTCCCCGCCTCCGCCAGCTTCACCATCTTCGAGGGGCTGGTGAGCGTGTCGTTGGACTTGAGCTTGCGCATGAGCGAGCTGAGGAACTGCTGCTGGATCTCGATGCGGCTCAGGTCGCCGCCGAAGCCGACGGAGTGCCGGGTGCGGACGAAGGCGAGGGCGTCCTCGCCCTCGATGGTGTGCTTGCCCGCCGGCAGGTTCAGGTGCGAGTCGGGGTCGTTGATGTCCTTGGCGAGGCAGACCTCGACGCCGCCGACCGCCGAGGTCAGCGTCTTGACCGCGTTGAAGTCGGCCACCATGAAGTTGTCGGGCCTCACCCCCGTCAGCTCGGTGACGGTCCGCATGGTGCAGCTGGGGGTACGGCCGCTCTGGCCGAGGCTCTGGTTGAAGCGGACGCCGGTGGAGCCGGGGATGACCTTCGTGGAGCCGTCCTCCTGCGTGGTCGGGCAGTCGGGGATGTCGACGATCAGGTCGCGGGGGATGCTGAGCGCGGTGGCGTTGGAGCGGTCCTTGGAGACGTGCAGCAGGATCGTGGTGTCGGCGTGGCCCGCGCTGCCGTTGTCGCCGTAGCCCTCGTTGCCGGAGCCGGTGCGCTTGTCGGTGCCGATCAGCAGGATGTTGATCGCCTGGTCCTTCTGGAAGCCGCCGGTGCCCGCGCCGTCGTCCGGGAGGGACTCGATGTTGTCGTTGAGGTGCTGCAGGTACAGGTAACCGGCCGTACCGGCGGCGAGGACGACGAGCGCCATGGTCCCGCCGGTCCACAGCAGGATCTTCTTGCCCTTCGACTTCTTCGCCGGCCGCCGCCGTCCCCGCCGCCCGGGTGGCGGCTCCTCGGGGGCCGTGCGGCGTCTGCGCGGCGGGGGGACCTCACGCTCCGGTGCGGGGGCGGAGGTGGAGGCGGACGCCGGTGCGCCGCGGCGGCGTGACGCGCGGCCGGTGCCGGCGGCGCCGCGCTGGCCCGGCACCCGCGACTGCGGTGCGGAAGGGGCCAGTCGCAGTTCGTATTCGCCGGTTTCCGGATTGAGTACCCACTGGTCTGCGGGGTCGATGTCCTCCACCCGCCCACGGCCTTGCGCGTCCACGGTCGTCCGAATCCTCCGTCGGGGCCACGCGGCGCCCTCCCCTCGAGGCGCCAGGTCTGGCTCACTGAGTGCGCGGCCAGGGCGGAGCCCGGTGGCCGGGCACACCGGCCCGCTCACATTAGCCGCACCGTTCCTCACCGGGCGACGTCCGGTGGCACATTCCACGAACCTTACAACTGGGCAATCCGGCGCATTTATTGGACAACTGTCCGCACTTCCCCGCCCGTTCCGTGTGCGGTCCGGCCCGTTTTGGAATGCGCTTTACTCGCAGATGTCCTCGGCCGCGGTGTTGCCGCTGAACGTCGGTTCGGGGGAATCACCGCTTCCGGTGGGCTTTCCCGCATCGTCCGGCGCCTGCGAGCCGGTTCCCGCCGCGACCGCCACGGGTTCGTCCGTCCGGAGGCGGGTGAACAACTTCTCCGCGTCCGGCTCCACGAGTTGGTCACGATTGGGGTCTCCCGCGTACGACTCCCGCGGCACGGTCAGGAATTGCACGCGTTCGGTGGGAATGTCGCGCAGCCCTCGTACGAGGTCGTACAAACCGCGCAGACTCGCCAGATCCGGGTCCGTCGTGAGAGAAGACGTGGCCGCGTCCAGAACGGGATACAGCTTCACCGGATTCAGCAGTACGTCATTGCTCTGCACCTTGTTGACGAGAGCCCCGAGAAAGTGCTGCTGCCGTTCCATTCGGTCGGTGTCGCTGCCGTCACCGAGCGATTTGCGGGCCCGGACGTAGCCGAGGGCCTGCTCCCCGTCGAGCGTCACCCGGCCCGCGGGCAGTTCCAGCCGGGCGGCCTCGTCGTCCACCGGCTCGCGCAGGCACACCTCGACGCCGTCGAGCGCGTCGACCATCTTCTTGAAACCCTGGAAGTCGACGACCACGTGGTGGTCGACGCGGATGCCGGTCAGCTTCTCGACCGTACGGACCGAACACGCGGAACCGCCCACCTCGTAGGCGTAGTTGAACTGGGCGAACACGGGCTGCGAGCGCTGCCCGTCCGGGCGCCGGCAGCCGGGCACGTCCACCATCAGGTCGCGGGGGAGGGAGACGGCGGTGGCGCTGTCGCGGCCCGCGGACAGGTGCAGCAGGATCGTGGTGTCCGACCGCTCGGTCCCGTCGTCGCGCCCGTAACGGGCGTTGGCGTCGCCGGAGCGGGTGTCCGACCCGATCACCAGGACGTTCTGCGCGCCGCGGACCAGTGCGGTGGGCCGCTCCTTCTCGTACCGGGCGAGTTCGGCCGCCGCCGCCTCGTCGGCGGTGATGTTCCCGTTCAGCTTGGAGTAGACCGCCCACCCGGCCCCCACCGCGGCGACGGCCAGCGCCGCGACGCCCACCCCGGTCCAGCCGAGCCGCCGCCTGCGACGCCGCCGCCGCAGCCCGTCCCCGCTCGCGGACGCCCCGGCCCCGGGCTCGTGGCGCCCGGGGGGCGTGCCCGCGTCGTCGTCGCTCACGTCTCCCTCCGTCCCGCACACGTGCGCTCCTACGATCATGGACCGAAGGGGCGCCGGAAGCGGACCGCAACTGACCCGAACGGGTCACGCGGACCGGGTGGCGGCAGCACCGCCACGCCGGGCCGGCCCTGCGGCGGGGAAGGCTCGTCGCGCCTCGTACGGCGTCTCGCCGCGCCTGGGCCGGCATCAGCCGTGCTTCGACCGGCGTCTCACCGTGCTCCGGTCGGCGGCTCGCTGTGATGTGATCGGCGGCTCGCCGCGCCTTGGCCGGCCTCTCGCCGTGGCGCCTTACAACGCCGTGGCGGAAACCCGCTCCGTCTCGATCCGCTGGTCCAGCACTCCGTCCCCGGCCCGCTCCAGATGCCGGCACAGCACCACCGAACCCCCGCTCGCCAAGGGCCCGTACAGCCCGGCGCTCAATCCCTCCCACGTGTCGTACGGCAGCCCGGACAGGATGCGCGCCCCCGGCCCCGTGAGCCCCAGCCCCTGCGCCTCCGCCCGAGCCCGTTCCACGACCTCCGCGCCGCTGAACTCCCGTCCCGCCACGATCAGCGCGGGTCCCTCCGGGTCCACCGGCACGTACGGCACGAAGCGGTCGCCCTGCCCCGGCACCTCCACGGCGTAGTCGGCGAAGCCCTCCGGCGCGGACGGCACGAACCGCCCGCCGAGCGGCCGCAGCGCCAGCGCGATCCGAGGTCCCGAGCACGCCCGTGCCGCCTCCAGCGACTCCGGGTCCGGACCGCTCACCACCACGTCCGCCGCCGCCGGATCGCCGGCCACGTCGGCGACGACGCCGACCGACGCGCACGCCAGCAGCCACACCGCCGTCTGCCAGTGCGCGGGCAGCAGCAGCGCGACCCGGTCGCCGGGTTCGACGGACAGTTCGTCCTGGAGCAGATTCGCGGTCTTGGCCACCCAATTGGCGAAGGTGGCCACGGAGAGTTCGACGCGTTCGCCGGTGGCGTCGTCGTAGAAGGTCACCAGGGGGCGTCCCGGGTCCGCGGCGAGCGCGGAACTCAGCAGGTCGGCAGGGGTGCGATCGGTCGCGTTCATCCGCGCAAGGGTACGCGGGCGACCCCGCCGGCACCGAGCGTACGGCGTACGGCACCGCCACCGGATCGGAGGAAAACTCCCGACGAACCGTCAGTTCACCATTGGACAGATTTGTCCGGTGATGTCCACGATCCATGGCATGCGTGGATTCCTTGCTTCCTCGATCGGTGTCACGTGTGCGGCGGCCCTGGCCCTCCCGCTCGCCCCGCCCGCGTCGGCGGCAACCACCACCGGCTCCGCGACCTCGTCAGCCTCCTCGACCGCGGCCCGGGGAACGGACCCGGCTTCGGCCCGGGGAGCGGCCCCGGCCGAGGCGTCCGTCCCCGGCAGCACCCAGTCGCTGCCCCTCGCCCCGCTCGGCCGGGACCGCGCCCCCGGTGCCGCCCAACAGGGCGTCACCCCCCGGGACGTACGGCCCTTCTCCCTGGTCGGCGTCGTCTGGGACGACCCGGCCGCCGAACTGCACGGCCAGGTCCAGGTCCGCACCCGCGCCACCGCCACCGGCTCCTGGTCCGACTGGCAGGAACTGGAAACCCACAACGCCGACCACGCCGCCGACCCCGGCACCCCCGAGAGCACCTCGGGCCGTGTCCGCGGCGCCACCGCACCGCTGTGGGTGGGCGAGTCCGACGGCGTGGAGGTCCGGGTGCGGGCCGAGAGCGCGCCGGGAGCCGCCCGCACCGCCCCGGAGGCGACCGGCTCCGCCCGGCACACGGCCTTCCCGCTGCCCGGCGGCATGCGCCTCGAACTCGTCGACCCCGGCGACGGCGCCCCGCCCGAGGGCGCCGGGTCGGCACCCGGGGACGGCAGCCGCACCGGCGCCCTGGCCCCCCAGGCCGCCGGGTCGGCGGAAGCGGCCGCGGCCTGGGCCGCCAACGCGGACCTCGCCCCGTTCGGCGCCGCCGAGATCCCGGCGGAGCGGCAGCGGGCGAAGCCGTACACCGGCCCCCGCCCGAGCATCACCACGCGCCGCGGCTGGGGCGCCGACGAGAAACTGCGCGAGAAGAAGTTCGTGTACACGAAGAAGGTGAAGGCGGCCTTCGTGCACCACTCGGCCACCGGCAACAACTACCGCTGCTCGCAGGCCCCGTCAGTCATTCGCAGTATCTACCGCTACCACGTCAACAGCATGGGCTGGCGTGACCTCGGCTACAACTTCCTCATCGACAAGTGCGGAAAGATCTACGAGGGCCGGGCCGGGGGAGTGAGCAAGGCCGTCCTGGGCGCGCACACCTATGGCTTCAACTCCAACAGCATGGGCATCGCCGTACTCGGCACCTACACCTCCAAGAAGCCCTCGTCGGCGGCGGTGAAGGCGATCGCCCGGCTCACCGCGTGGAAGCTCGGTCTGTACGGCATGAATCCGCGCGGCAAGACATATCTCAAGTCGGGGGGTGGCAATCTCCACCGAAAAGGTAAGAACGTACGACTGAACGTCATCTCCGGGCATCGTGACGGCTTCGCCACGAGCTGCCCCGGCAAGAAGCTCTACGGCAAGCTCGGCACGGCTCGCTCCACGGCGGCGAAGTACCAGGGCCGCTGAGGGCGGCACACCGCACGACCACCGAGGGCGCCGGGGAACGGTCTGCATACACTGGCCGGCCGAAAGACAGTTCGGCCGGTCCCGGCAGGAAGCAGAGACGACGGTGACAGAAGCGATCCTCCTGGTCGGCGGCAAGGGCACGCGGCTGCGGCCGCTGACGGTGCACACGCCGAAGCCCATGGTCAGGGCGGCGGGGGTGCCGTTCCTCACGCATCAGCTGGCGCGGGCCAAGGCCGCGGGCGTCGAGCACATCGTGCTCGCGACGAGCTATCTGGCCGAGGTCTTCGAGCCGTACTTCGGCGACGGCTCGGCCCTCGGGCTCCACCTGGAGTACGTCACCGAGGAGGAGCCGCTCGGCACCGGCGGCGCGATCCGCAACGTGGCGTCGCGGCTGCACTCCGGTCCCGAGGACCCGGTCCTGATCTTCAACGGCGACATCCTCACCGGCCTGGACATCGGGGCGCTGGTCCGCACCCACGAGACGACGGGCGCGGACGTCTCCCTGCACCTGACGAAGGTCACCGACCCGAGGGCGTACGGGCTGGTCCCCACCGACGACACGGGCCGGGTCCTCGCCTTCCTGGAGAAGCCCCAGACCCCGGAGGAGATCGTCACCGACCAGATCAACGCGGGCGCGTACGTCTTCCGCCGCTCGGTCATCGACACGATCCCGGCGGGCCGGCCCGTCTCGGTCGAACGCGAGACCTTCCCGGAACTCCTCGCCACCGGAGCGCACCTCCAGGGCATGGTCGACTCCACGTACTGGCTGGACCTGGGCACGCCGGCGGCCTTCGTACGGGGCTCAGCGGACCTGGTCCTGGGCCGTGCCCCGTCCCCGGCCATACCGGGCCGCTGCGGCGACCGCCTGGTCCTGCCCACGGCACGCGTCGCGCCCGACGCCAAGCTGGCCGGCGGCACGGTGGTCGGCGAGGGCGCGTTCGTGGCGGAGGGGGCGCGGGTCTTCGGCAGCACGATCCTTCCGGGGGCGGTCATCGAGCCCGGGGCGGTCATCACCGACTCCCTCATCGGCACCCGGGCCCGGGTCGGGACCCGCTCCGTCCTCACGGACACGGTCATCGGCGACGGGGCGGTCGTCGGCGCCGACAACGAACTCCGCTCCGGGGCCCGCATCTGGTGCGACGCCCACATCCCACCCGCGGCGCTGCGCTTCTCCTCCGACGCGTAGACCTCCGGCGGTTGGGCGGGGGGTGCCTGCGGCGGCCTGTGCGGGTGCGTGGGTGGCGTGCCTGCGGCGGCCTGCGCGGCTCGGTGGGTGGGGTGCCTGCGGCGCCACTGCGGCCTTGGTGGGGGTGCGCGTAGCGCGGTTCGTGGTCTGTGGGTCGGGGCCGCGCCGGGGGGTGTCCGTCCTCGGAACGGCGCGAAATCGGTCGGCTACGGGGGTGAACGGCGCGGACGCGCCAACCGCTGCGGGCGGACACCCCCCGACACGTCCCCTCCCGCCGTACGCGGCTACCCCGCCGTGCAGCTTGAGCTGGCTATCCACGCTGAGCTGCGGGCAGTCGTGCCGCTGGGGCGGCACGGGTGGGCGCAGCGGCACCCCGTCGGCGCCGGGCTGCGCACCCACCCCCGTGCTCACACACGCCGGGTGCCGAGGAAACCCCGGCCCGCCCCGCTCCCTCACAACCGCTCGATACCCCGCGGAGCCATCCGCGGCGCCCGCCGCTCCGGCACCCGCCCACTCAACAGCACCAACCGAGCCGCCCGATGCCGCTGCCCGGCATACGGCTCCAGCAGCCGCAGCATGACGGAGTCGTCCGCGTACCGGTCCCCGCCCAGCGCGAACCCCACGATGCCGGGCAGATGCAGATCCCCCACCGTCACCGCGTCCGCCGCCCCATGACTGCGCTGCACGGTCTCCGCTGACGTCCACGGCCCGATGCCCGGCACGAGCTCCAGCCGCTCCTGCGCCGCCGCCGGCTCCATCCCCACCGCCTCCTCCAGCCGCGCGGCGACCCGCACCGCCCGCAGGATCGTCGACGCCCGCTTGTCGTCGACGCCGGCCAGATGCCACTCCCAGGACGGGATCAGCGCCCACGTCCGTGCCGCCGGCATGACGGACATCCGCGCGGGCGCGGGCCCCGGCGCCGGCTCGCCGTACTTGCGTACGAGCAGCCGCCACGCCTGGTACGCCTCCAGCGTCGTGACCTTCTGCTCCAGGATCGACGGGATCAGCGACTCCAGCACCAGCCCGGTGCGCGTCAGCCGCAGCCCCGGACGCCGGTGAGCGGTGTGGGCCAGCAGCCGGTGCCGCGGCACGAACGCGGACGGGTCGTCGTCGGCGCCCAGCAGCCGCGGCAACTGCTCCAGCAGCCACTCGGCGCCCGGCCCCCACGCCTCGCCCCGCACCTCGCCGCCGCGCGCGGTGACCCGCAGCGTGCCCGGGCCGGCGGGCGTCCGGCTGGCCCGCCACACCGACCCGTCCGGCGTGGTCCGGAACGTCGGGTCGCCCGGTCCGCGCCGCAGCGGGCCGAGGACCAGTCCCAGCTCCAGCGGCCCGTCCGGCACCCAGACCCGTACCCTGCCCGGCGCGGGGGCCTGCCGGGGCACGGCGGCCTCCCCGGCGCGCACCGGGGTGCGCGGGGGGCGGGGAGCGAAACGTCCGGCCACGGGAGAGGTCCTTGGGGCGAGAGGAAGCAAAGGCTCCTACGAGGGTAGAGGCTCGCCCGGACGGCTCACCGGACCTCGAGGAACGCCGCGGCGTCCCGCTCCGGCCGGGGGCGGGGGTCCTCCGCCGGGTGGCCGACCGCGACCGCGCCCATCGGGTCCCAGTCGTCCGGCAGGTCCAGGACCTCCCGGACGACGTCCCGGCAGAACATCGTCGAGGAGACCCACGCCGAGCCCAGGCGTTCCCCGGCGAGCGCGACGAGCAGGTTCTGCACGCCCGCGCCGGTGGCGACCACGAACATCTCCCGCTCGGCCCCGTCGCGCCGCGCGTCCCCGTAGGTGTGCGAGCCGTCCATGACGAGGCAGGGGACGACGAGGTAGGGCGCGTTGCGCAGGACGTCCCCGCGCCGCACGCGCTTGGCGATGGACTCCTCGCTCTTGCCGTCGCGCCGCAGGTCCGCGATCCAGGCGTCCCGCATCGCGTCCAGCAGGCGGGTGCGGGACTCCTCGGACTCCAGCAGTACGAAACGCCACGGCGTCGTGTGGTGCGGGGCCGGCGCGGTCACGGCCGCCGCGACCGCGCGGCGCACGGCGCCCGGGTCGACCGGCTGGTCGGTGAAGGCCCGTACGGTGCGGCGCTGGGTGACCGCCTGCCGGACCGCCTCGGAGGTGCCCAGTCGGAACATGTCGTCGCGTGCGCCGCGGACCAGGGCGCGGGCGCCCTCGCCCTCGTCGTCGCGGACCACGTGCGGGAGGCCGCGCACCACGGCGACCGGCAGGCCTGTGGCCTTGCCCTTGACCAGGTCGCCCGCGGCGGCGAGTTCGTCGGCGGTGGCGACGACGGTGGCGCTCAGCGCGTTGCCGTACGCGTCGGTGCCGCCGCGCAGGTCGTCGAGGACGCGTACGCCGGCGGCGCCGATCGCCACGTCCGTGAGCCCGGCCCGCCAGGGGCGGCCGAAGGTGTCCGTGACGATCACGCCGACGTCGACGCCGAGCGCGGTGCGCAGTCCCTCGCGGATGGCGCGGGCGGAGGCGTCCGGGTCCTCGGGGAGCAGCAGCACGGTGCCGGCGGGCGTGTTGGAGGCGTCGACCCCGGCCGCGGCCATGACCAGGCCCTGACGGTTCTCCACGATGCGCAGCGTGCCGCGCCGGGCCACCACCCGCACCGTCTCCGCGTCGATCGCGGCTTCCCGGTCGGCGGCCTGGACGACCCGGCCCTCGGCCTTGGAGACGATCTTGGAGGTGACGAGGAGCACGTCCCCGTCGGCGAGCGCCGGCTCGGCCGCCGCGATCAGCTTGGCCAGGTCGTCGCCGGGTGCCACCTCGGGCAGGCCGGGGACGGCCCACACCCGGTAGCCGGGAGCGTCGGCGCTCATGCCTGGCGCACCTCCTCCGCCAGCGTCAGCGCCTCGCGGGCCATCTGCGCCGTGGCGTCGAGGTCGGTCATCATCAGCGGGACGGCGCGGCAGAGGATGCCGGCCGCCCTGACGCGGGTGACGGACTCCGCGTCGACGGTGTCGACCAGCCAGCCGTCGAGCAGTCCCGAGCCGTAGTGCTCGGCGACCGCCGCGGCCGTGGACTCCACGCCGACCGCCGCGAGGACCTTGTCGGCCATCCCGCGCACGGGCGCGTCCCCGACGATCGGGGAGAGGCCCACCACCGGCACCCCGGCGTCGGCGATCGCCTCCCGGATGCCGGGCACGGCGAGGATCGTGCCGACGGAGACGACCGGGTTGGACGGCGGGAAGAGGATGACGTCCGCCTCCGCGATGGCCTCCAGTACGCCGGGGGCCGGCTTCGCCTGCTCGGCGCCGACCGGGACGACCGCCTCGGCGGGGACCGAGGCCCGCAGCCGGACCCAGTACTCCTGGAAGTGGACCGCCTTGCGCTCGCCGTCCAGCTCGACCGCCACGTGGGTCTCCACGCGGTCGTCGGTCATCGGGATCAGGCGCACGCCGGGCTTCCAGCGGTCGCACAGGGCCTCGGTCACCGCGCTCAGCGGGTACCCGGCCGTGATCATCTGCGTCCGCACGATGTGTGTGGCGAAGTCCCGGTCGCCGAGGCCGAACCACTCGGGCCCGACGCCGTACGCCGCGAGTTCCTCCTTGAGGTGGAAGGTCTCGTCGGCCCGTCCCCAGCCCTGCTCCTCGTTGATGCCGCCGCCGAGCGTGTACATCACCGTGTCGAGGTCCGGGCAGACCTTCAGCCCGAAGAGGTGGATGTCGTCCCCGGTGTTGCCGATGACCGTGATGTCCGCGTCCGGCGCGGCCTGCTTCAGACCACGCAGGAACCGGGCACCGCCGATGCCGCCTGCCAGAACCACAATGCGCATGGACCCAGTCTCGCAGGCGGGTGCGACAGTGCGTCAGGCAGTCGTCACCGTGCCCGCGTCCGTGTTCCGCGCGGCGGTGGCCGAGCACCGCGCGGAGTGCATGGGCATCTCGGTCAGGCCCGGGAAGTAGACGTGCAGGCTGACCGCCGGCTCCAGCGCGTCGTTGACCACCTCGTGCGCGTACCCCGGGGCGAAGACCCGCTGTGTCCCCGGCCGCAGCGCGCGCGTGCCGCGCTCCGTGCGCTCGGTGAGGGCGCCCTCCAGGACGGTCCACACGCCGGAAGAGGGTCCGTGGTCGTGGCGCCCGCTGCCCTGACCGGGCAGCCAGGACAGCAGCCAGACCTCGTAACCGGGGCCGGTGCGCAGCCGTTGGTACCAGCGCGTGGTCGCGTCGTACCGGACGAGGTCCTGCCAGGCGGACCGATCGGCGGCCAGGGCGCGGAGCAGGCCGGCGAACTCGGCGACGGTGGCCGGGTGCTCGCGCGGTGCCTGCAGGAGGTGGGGGACTTCGAGGATGTCGCCGGCGATCTGGAGGTCGCTGTCGCTGTTCATGGGTGGGGTGGGTCCTCGGAGGGTGAGTCAGGAGGAGAGGAAGGAGGGGGGAGGAAAAAGGGGGCGGTACGGCTGAGCGCGCCCTGGTGGGGCGGCGGGGAGGGGACGACCGGGTCGCGTGGACCAGGTCGACGGCCGGAGCGCGGTGGGGCTCAACAGCCGGAACAGCAACAACAGCTACGGCGAACGTGGGCAGCACCGTGGGACCCGGCGGTGCGGGTCGAGGTGAGTGCCAAGTTCGCGAGCATGCCCCCAAGGACAGCGGTTCACACCGGCACTGTCAACTCGATGCCCGTTATGTGGGACATGTTTCACCTCATCCGGTTCATCTGGAAGGTGAAAGGTTTGCTCAGGCGGCTTCCGGGACACATGGCGCACAAGCCGGGCGCACAACCCCCGTTGCAATCCCGTGATCCGAATGTGATCAAGTTTGCTTCGGCGTGTGTATCGGAACGGGATCGAACGCCCGGGCGTCCTTCCTGGTGTGGCCACCGCGCAGGGCGGACGCCTCGGCGGGGCTCGTTGGGATGTCAAGGTTTATGCCGATTTGAACACTTTCCGCAATGCCTTGGTTCCGCAGAGTGAATAAGGGGCCCAATAGCAGATCCCGGCTTGACTCGCCCGGAGCAGCACACTTGTAATTTCACTCGTGTCGTTCAGCCGGAATCCATAACGGCTGGATCACGGGGACGCGAAAGACAGACGAGGGGCGCACATGACCGAGCTGGTGCAGCAACTGCTGGTCGACGACGCGGACGAGGAGCTCGGCTGGCAGGAGCGCGCACTGTGCGCCCAGACCGACCCCGAGTCCTTCTTCCCCGAGAAGGGCGGCTCCACCCGAGAGGCCAAGAAGGTCTGCCTCGCCTGCGAGGTCCGCTCCGAGTGCCTCGAGTACGCCCTGGCCAACGACGAACGCTTCGGCATCTGGGGCGGACTGTCCGAGCGGGAGCGCCGCCGGCTGAAGAAGGCCGCCGTCTGACGCGACGGCGGACAAGCGGCGACTACGGCAGGCGAGCGGTGACTGCGGCGGACAAGCGACGACGGCGATAACGGCCCTTCGCAGGTGGGTTGTCCACAGGCGGCGGGCCGTCCTTCTGCCCAGCCGATAGTGTGGGCGCTCGTCCGAGACGCCCCGCCACCCCCAACAGGCACGGGCGTCCACCGCAGTCCACCGAACCGGGGCCCGTACCTCGATGTCCGTGCACAGCCACACGGCAGCCCAGCAAGACCTCGCTGCCGCACCTGAGTTCCCGCGTCACGTCGTGACCGCGGTCCTCGTCACCCACGACGGAGCCCGCTGGCTGCCCGACGCACTCGCCGGGCTGCTCGGCCAGGAGCGCCCCGTCCAGTACGCCGTCGCCGCCGACACCGGCAGCGCCGACGACTCCGCCCGGCTGGTCACCGACGCCCTCGGTGACGACCACGTGCTCCACCTCGCCCGCCGCACCGGCTTCGGCCAGGCCGTCGAGGAGGCCACCCGCATCGCGCCCGTCCTCACCCCCGAGGACCTGCCCTACCTGAAGCGGCCCAGCGGCTGGGACCCCGTGACGCGCACCTGGCGCGACGACGCCTACGACCTGCCGGATCTTCCCCACGGAGACCCGGTGCAGTGGCTGTGGCTGCTGCACGACGACTGCGCCCCCGAACCCGACGCCCTGGCCCAACTGCTGCGCGTCGTGGACAACGAGTACGAACTCGGCCGCGACGACGTCGCCGTCGTCGGCCCCAAGCTCCGCGGCTGGTACGACCGCAGGCAGCTGCTGGAGGTCGGCGTCTCCATCGCCAACTCCGGCCGCCGCTGGACCGGTCTGGACCGCCGCGAGCAGGACCAGGGCCAGCACGACCACGTGCGGTCCGTCCTGTCCGTCTCCTCCGCGGGCATGCTGATCCGGCGTGATGTCTTCGAACGGCTGGGCGGGTTCGACCGCCGACTGCCCCTGATGCGCGACGACGTCGACCTGTGCTGGCGCGCCAACGCCGCCGGACTGCGGGTCCTGGTCGCCCCCGAGGCGGTCGTGCGCCACGCCGAGGCAGCCTCCCGCGAGCGCCGCACCGTCGACTGCGCCGGCCGCACCACCGCCTCCCCGCACAAGGTGGACAAGGCGGGCGCCGTCCACACCCTCCTCGTCAACACCCGCACCGCCGCCCTGCCGTGGGTCCTGCTGCGCCTCGTCCTCGGCACCCTCCTGAGGACGCTGGCGTACCTCGTCGGCAAGGCCCCCGGCCAGGCCCTGGACGAGATCCGCGGGCTGCTGGGCGTCCTGCTGCGCCCCGAGCGCATCCTCGCCGGACGACGCGAACGCGGCCGGCCGCAGATCGAGAAGGACGAACTGCGCTCGCTCTTCCCGCCGCCCGGCGCGACCATCCGCGTCACCGTCGAACAGGTGGCCGGCAATCTGGTCGGCGCCTCCGACGCCGAGGCGGCCCCCGGCGCCGGACGGCACGGCGGCGCCATCGAGTCCGGCCCCGGCGGCGACGACGCCGACTTCCTCGAGGTCGAGCAGTTCGCCCGGCTCAAGCGCGTCGCCCGCAAGCCCGGGCCGGTGCTCTTCCTGCTGCTGCTCTTCGTCTCGCTGGTCGCCTGCCGCGCCCTGTTCGGCGGCGGCGCGCTGGCCGGCGGGGCCCTGCTGCCCGCCCCGGCCGGCGCCGGTGACCTGTGGGCGCGGTACGCGGACGCCTGGCACACCGTCGGCACCGGCGGCACCGCCTCGGCGCCGCCCTACCTGGCGATCGTCGCCACGGTCGCCACCCTGCTGCTCGGCTCCACCGGACTCGCGGTCACCCTGCTGCTGGTCTGCTCGGTGCCCCTGGCGGGCGCCACCGCGTACTTCGCCTCCCGCCCGCTGGTCCCCTCCCGGCTGCTGCGCGCGTGGGCGGCCGTCGCTTACGCCTTCCTGCCCGCCGCCACCGGCGCCCTGGCCGGCGGCCGTATCGGCACCGCCCTCCTCGCCGTGCTCCTGCCGCTCCTCGCCCGGGCGGGCGCCGCCGCGGCGGGCCTGACGAATTCCTCCGGCACCCGCGGCAGCTGGCGCGCCACCTGGGCGTACGCCCTGCTGCTGACGATCACCACCGCCTTCACGCCCGTCGTGTGGCCCCTCGCGCTGCTCCTCGGAGCCGGCGTCCTGGTGCTGCGCCGCGCCGACATCACGGCGTACGGGCTGCGCTTCCTCGCGCAGCTCGGCACGCCCCTGCTGCTCCTGGCCCCCTGGTCGCTGACGCTGCTCCCGTTCGGCTTCTTCGACGAGGCGGGCCTCGAGTACGGCGCCTCGGCCGCCTCCGCCCTCGATCTGCTCGGCGCGAGCCCCGGCGGCCCCGGCACGGTCGGCGGGCTCCTGCTCATCGGCATCGTGCTGGCGGCCCTGGCCGCCCTGCTGCGCTCCGAGCGGCAGCTGGGCATCCGCACGGCCTGGGCCGTCGCCCTGGTCGCCCTGGTCTTCGCGGCCCTGTCCAACCGCTCCGCCTGGGCCGGCCCCGCCACCCTCGTCTACGGCCTCGCCCTCCTGGCCGCCGCGACCCTCGGCGCCGACGGGGCGCGCTCGCGCGTGGCCGAGCAGAGCTTCGGCTGGCGCCAGCCGGTCGCCGCGCTGATCGCCCTCGCCTCGGCCGTCGGCCCGCTGATCGCCGCCGTCGGCTGGATGATCGGGGGCGCCGACGGGCCCCTGGAGCGACGCGACCCCACCCAGGTGCCGGCGTTCGTGGCCGAGGAGAGCCGCACCCGCGACCAGGCCCGCACCCTCGTCCTCGACAGCGACTCCGCGGCCCATGTGAGCTACATGCTGGTCCGCGGCTCCGGCGCCCGCCTCGGCGACGGGGAGGTGGCCGCCGGCGACGGCGGGAACAGCCACCTCGACAAGACCGTCGCCAATCTGGTGGCCGGCTCCGGCGCCGACCAGGCCGACCAGCTCGGCGGCTTCGCCGTGCGCTACGTCCTCGTGCACAAGGGCGCGCCCCGCGAGGTCACCCGGGTCCTCGACGCCACGCCCGGCCTGAGCCGGCTCAGCCAGCAGGACGGCAGCGGGCTGTGGCGGGTGGACCAGGAGGTCGCGCGGGCGACCATCGTCTCCGGCGAGGGTTCCGGCGCCGGTGAGCCGCAGCCCGTCGCCGCCGGACCCGTGGAGATCCACACCGAGGTCCCGTCCGGTTCCGAAGGGCGTGTGCTGCGCCTCGCCGACACGGCCGCCGAGGGCTGGACGGCCACCCTGGACGGCAAGCCGCTCACCCGCACCACCGTCGACGGCTGGGCCCAGGGCTTCGAACTCCCCGCCTCCGGCGGCAAGCTGGACGTCACCTACGACACCCCGTTCACCCACACCGCCTGGCTGTGGGCCCAGGGTCTCCTCGGCGTCTTCCTGGTCGTCCTCGCCCTGCCCGGCCGGCGCCGTGACGTCGACGACGACCTGCCCGAGGAGCCGATCGTCCCGGCCCAGGCCGTCGAGGGCGAAGGGCGCCGGGCCCGGCGGCTGCGGGCCCAGGCCGAGGCCGAGGCGGCCGCCGCCCCCGGCGCGACGGCCGAGGCCGTGGACGCCGACGCGCCCCCGCCGCCCGCGGACGCCCCGGCCCCCGTGCCCCACCAGCAGAACTACGGCGACTGGGACCAGGCGGCGTACGCCCCCGCCGAGTACGGCTCCTACGGCACGTACGGCGGCGAGCAGCAGCAGGACACCCGGCAGCCGTACGACGCCGGTGCCTACGGGCAGCAGCCCTACCCGGGGGACCCGTACCAGGCCGACGCCTATCCGGGCGGCCACGGCGGCCAGGCTGCCCAGAGCGGTCAGCCCGTCCAGAGCGGCCAGTACGACCCGTACGGCTACGGCGATCCGTCCGGCCCGCCCCAGGCCGGCGGTTACGACCCCGCCTACGGCCAGGCGTACGACCAGAGCGGGTACGGCACGCCGTACGACCCCTCCCAGCCGCACCACCCCCACGGCACCGGCAGTGAGCGTCCCGACGGGAGCCAGCAGTGAAGCGCACCACCCTGTCCCTGTTCGCGGGAGCCGCGGCGCTCGCCGCCGTCACCGGGTTCGCGGCGGTCTCCGCGCCGGGGGACACCGGCGCGGAGACCGCCGAACCGGCCGCCAGGCTGCCCGTGGAGCGCACCAGCCTGCTGTGCCCGGCACCCAGCGCCTCCGACCTCGCCGAGACGACGTACACCTCCTTCACGCCCGTCACCGAGGGCGCCGAGGAGAAGGGGACGGCGACGCTCACGGCGGCGGCCGACGGGGCGGGAGCGGAGGCCGACAAGGGCGGCGAGGACGCCGAGAGCGGGAAGGACGGCGAAGACGCCAAGGACGGCGAAGACGCCAAGGACGGCAAGGACGGCGAGCCCGTCCTGCGGCCCGGGGCGCCCGGCACGCCGGTCACCGGGACGGCTTCGGGCGCCGACGCACCCGCGCTGACCGGCACCGCGGAGGGAAGCCACGCCCCCGGCTGGACCGTGCAGCAGACCACCGAGGTCGCCGCCGGCACGGGCCGGGGACTGCTGGGCCTCAACTGCACGGCTCCGGACACCGAGTTCTGGTTCCCGGGTGCCAGCACGGCGAGCGGCCGCACGGACTACGTGCACCTGACGAACCCGGACGACTCCGCCGCCGTCGTCGACATCGAGCTGTACGGCAAGGACGGCGTCCTCAAGTCCACGGTGGGGGAGGGCGTCACGGTCCCGCCGGGCGGCGGCGAGTCCCTCCTGCTGTCCACGCTCACCGACGTGGAGCAGACCGACGTCACCGTGCACGTCAACGTGCGCAGCGGCCGGCTCGGGGCGGCGGTGCAGGCCCTGGACGACAAGACCGGCGGCGACTGGCTGACCGCCGCCGCGGACCCGGCCGGTGAGCTGGTGGTGCCGGGCATCCCCGCCGACGCCACCTCCGTACGCCTGATGTTGTTCACGCCCGGTGGCAGCGACGCCGACCTGAAGGTGCGGCTCGCCTCGCCGTCCGGGGCGATCACGCCGGCGGGCCACGAGACCGTGCACGTCAAGGCGGGCATGACGACCGGCGTCGACCTGGGCGAGGTCACGCGCGGCGAGGCCGGTTCGCTGGTGCTGACGCCGACGAGCGGTTCCGTGCCGGTCGTGGCGGCGGTCCGGGTCGTACGGGGCGAGGGCGGTGAGCAGGAGTCGGCGTTCATCCCGGCCTCCGACCCGGTCGGAGCCCGGGCGACGGCCGCGGAGAACCGGGCCAAGGGCACGACCCTGTCCGTCACCGCGCCGGACCGGACCGCGAAGGTCGAGGTCACGGCGTCGGCGGGCACCGAGGGCGGGACGACCGCGACCAAGACGTTCACGATCGAGGGCGGTACCACCCAGAACGTCGAGGTGCCGGTCCCGGCCGGCCTCAAGGGCACCTACGCGCTGACGGTCGAGACGGTCTCGGGCGGCCCCGTGTACGCCGCCCGCACCCTGACCGGCGAGGACGAGGACGTGGCCTCCTTCACCGTCCAGCCCCTGCCCGACGACCGGGGCACGGTGTCCGTGCCGAAGGCCGAGCAGAACCTGTCGGTGCTGCAGCAGCCGCCCGCGTAGCCGCCGGCAGCCGTACGGGGCCCCGCGCAGCCCGCGGGGCCCGTTCAGTCCTCCCCGTACCGCGGATCCACCGTCTCCGGCGTCAACCCGAGCAACTCCGCCACCTGCTCCACGACGACCTCGTGCACGAGCGCCGCCCGCTCGTCCCGCCCCTTCGTCCGGATCTCGACCGGCCGCCGGTACACGACCACCCGCCCCCGCCGCCCGTCCCGCGAGGGCACCGTCCCGCCGAGCGGCACGGCCTCGTCACTCCACGCGTCCCCGCCGCCGTCCAGCCGCGGCACCTCCAGGACGAGGAAGTCGATGTCGGCGAGCTGCGGCCACCGCCGCTCCAGGCGTTCCACGGAGTCCTGCACCAGGTCCGCGAACACCTCGCCGCGGCTCGCGGCGAGCGGTACCTGCGGTGGCGCGATCGGGCCGCGCATGCCCCGGCCGTGGCGATCACGACGGCGGGGCCCTGGGCGGCCTGCATCACGGGGCGTCACGGGGTTGTCCATCACTGGTGAAGGGTAGTCCCCGCCGGTCCGGCGCGCCGGACCGCACACGCACACCGGGCCGCCCCGCGCCCCACCGCCGGGCCGGCCCGCGCCCCGCCGCCGGACCGTGCGCGCGCATGCCAACTGATGTCCGTTCCAGCCAATCACGGGCACGATTCGGTATCTCTCTGTGACCGCCGAACTCGGGTCACATGTCATTGTTCGTATCGTTTTATGACCGCTCACGGGCTCGTCCGGACTGCCGCACAAGGCCGTCCGCGCAGGTCAGGGAGGGGCGCTCGCACCGCCGTGTGTGCCGTTTCACACCACGACACGGTGGTGTGACCTGGTGGAGAGTCGTCGCGGCCCGCTCAAGAGTGCGGTACCGTCCAACATCGTGAGCCCTGTACGTCGCTGTTCGCGCACCGCCTGCGGCCGTCCCGCCGTCGCGACGCTGACGTACGTCTACGCCGACTCGACCGCGGTCCTCGGCCCTCTCGCCACCTACGCCGAACCCCACTGCTACGACCTGTGCGCCGAGCACTCCGAGCGCCTCACCGCCCCGCGCGGCTGGGAGGTCGTCCGCCTGCTCGACGGTTCGGCCCCGGCCCGCCCCAGCGGTGACGATCTGGAAGCGCTCGCCAACGCGGTCCGCGAGGCGGCCCGTCCCCAGGAGCGGGCGGCGGAGGCCGGCGGCGGTGCGCGCTCGGCCGATCCGATGGAGGTCGCGCGCCGCGGCCACCTGCGCGTACTGCGCTCGCCCGACAACTGACGCCACCGCCGCCCCTTCCGCGCGGAACCGTTGCTGCAGATCCGTTTACCGCACACCCATTGACGCCACCTTGTCGCGGACACGACCATTCCGGGAGTCGCGAGAAACCGCTTTCGCATGGCGGAATCCGGGGAGGCGCCCGTGTACGTCCAGGAACTGGAACCCGTCGCCGGATCGCTCGGCCTGTCCGCGCTGGTGGCGGCCCTGCCCCTGGTGATCGTCCTCGTCCTGCTGGGCGGCGTCCGCATGAAGGCGCACCTGGCGGGCCTCACCGGCCTCCTGACGGCCGTACTGGTCGCCTGGCTCGCGTACGGCATGCCCCTGGACCAGACGGCCTCCAGCGCCGCCCAGGGCGCCGTGTTCGGACTCTTCCCCATCCTGTGGATCGTCGTGAACGCCCTGTGGGTGTACCGCATGACCGTCCGCACCCGGCACTTCGACATCCTCCGCCGTTCCTTCGGACGGCTCTCCGACGACCCGCGCATCCAGGCCCTGGTCGTCGCCTTCTGCTTCGGCGCGCTGCTGGAGGCCCTCGCCGGCTTCGGGGCACCGGTCGCCATCTGCTCGGTCATGCTGGTCGCGCTCGGCTTCGACCCCGTGCGCGCCGCCGTCGTCTCCCTGGTCGCCAACACCGCGCCGGTCGCCTTCGGCGCGATGGGCACCCCCGTGGTGACGCTGGCCCAGGTGACCGGGCTGCCGCTGGACGACGTCGCCTCCGTGGTGGGCCGCCAGACACCCCTGCTGGCCCTCGTCGTGCCGCTGCTGCTGGTCGCCCTGGTGGACGGGCGACGCGGGCTGCGCGAGACCTGGGTGCCCGCGCTGGCCTGCGGTGTCGCCTTCGCCGTCGCCCAGTTCGCCGCCGCCAACTACGTCTCCGCCCAGCTCGCCGACATCGGCGCCGCGCTCCTGGGCGCGGGCGCCCTGGTCGCCGTGCCGCACTCCCGCCGTCCCGCCGCGGAGCCCGTGCGCGCGGCGGTCCTGACCGGCGTACGCAGCGAGGAACTGGACGAGGAGGACTCCGGCCGGGAGGTGGTCCGGGCCTACGCGCCCTACGCCCTGATCGTCGCCGTCTTCTCCGTCGCCCAGATCCCGGCGGTCAAGGACTGGCTGGCCAAGGCGACCCAGACGTACGACTGGCCGTTCCTGGACGTCGTCGACCCGGAGGGGAACCCCGCCGGCGGCAACGTCTTCTCCCTGCCCGTCGTCTCCACCGGCGGCACGCTCGTGCTGTTCGCCGGGGTGGCCACGGCCGTCGTCCTCGGCGTCCACGCGCGCGTGGCGGTGAAGGAGTGGCTGGCGACCGTGCACGAACTCCGGTTCGCGATCCTCACCGTGACGTCCGTGCTCGCCCTCGCCTACGTCATGAACCTGTCCGGACAGGCCGCCACCATCGGCCACTTCGTCGCGGCGGCCGGTGCCGGGCTCGCCTTCCTCTCGCCGGTGCTGGGCTGGTTCGGCGTCGCCGTCTCCGGCTCCGACACGTCCGCCAACGCGCTCTTCGGCGCCCTCCAGGTGACCGCCGCCCGGGAGTCCGGCCTGTCGCCCGAACTGCTGGCCGCCGCGAACAGCTCGGGCGGCGTGCTCGGCAAGATGATCTCCCCGCAGAACCTCACCATCGCCTGCGCGGCCGTCGGCCTCGCGGGCCGCGAGGGAGACCTGTTGCGCAAGGTGCTGCCCTGGAGCCTCGGCCTGCTCCTCGTCATGTGCCTGATCGTGGTCGGCCAGTCCACCCCGGTCCTGGGCTGGATGCTGCCCTGACCTTCGGGAACCGCCCGACGGCCGGTCGGCGGTTGCGGGTAGTTTGTGGGCTCCGACAGGACTTTCAGGAAGGTTGGCCGTGGCTGCTGATCTGTCGCAGATCGTGAAGGCGTACGACGTACGCGGTGTGGTCCCGGACCAGTGGGACGAGTCGCTGGCCGAGCTGTTCGGTGCGGCCTTCGTCGAGCTGACCGGCGCGAGCGCCGTCGTGGTCGGCCACGACATGCGGCCCTCCTCGCCCGGCCTGTCCGGCGCCTTCGCGCGCGGGGCGGCGGCCCGCGGCGCCGACGTCACCGAGATCGGCCTGTGCTCCACGGACCAGCTCTATTACGCGTCCGGTGCGCTGGACCTGCCGGGCGCCATGTTCACGGCCTCGCACAACCCGGCGCGGTACAACGGCATCAAGCTCTGCCGCGCCGGCGCCGCCCCCGTCGGCCAGGACACCGGCCTCGCCGAGATCCGCGCGCTCGTGGAGCGCTGGAGCGAGACCGGCGCACCCGAGCCGACCGCCCGCCCCGGCACGGTCACCCGCCGCGACACCCTCGCCGACTACGCCGCCCACCTGCGCTCCCTCGTCGACCTCACCGCCGTCCGTCCCCTCAAGGTGGTCGTCGACGCGGGCAACGGCATGGGCGGCCACACCGTCCCCTCGGTCTTCGCGGGCCTGCCCCTCGACCTCGTGCCGATGTACTTCGAACTGGACGGCACCTTCCCCAACCACGAGGCCAACCCGCTCGACCCCGCCAACCTCGTCGACCTCCAGCAGCGCGTCCGCGAGGAGGGCGCCGACCTCGGCCTCGCCTTCGACGGCGACGCCGACCGCTGCTTCGTCGTCGACCAGAACGGCGACCCGGTCTCCCCGTCCGCCGTCACCGCCCTGGTGGCCGCCCGCGAACTGGCCCGCAACGGCGGCGCCGGCACCGTCATCCACAACCTGATCACCTCCCGGTCCGTCCCGGAGGTCGTCCGGGAGAACGGCGGCACCCCCGCCCGCACCCGCGTCGGCCACTCCTTCATCAAGGCCGAGATGGCCAGGACCGGCGCCATCTTCGGCGGCGAGCACTCCGCGCACTACTACTTCCGCGACTTCTGGAACGCCGACACGGGCATGCTGGCCGCCCTCCACGTCCTCGCCGCCCTCGGCGGCCAGCCGGGCACCCTGTCCGCCCTGGTCGCCCAGTACGACCGCTACGCGGGCTCCGGCGAGATCAACTCCACCGTCGCCGACCAGGCCGACCGCATCGCCGCGATCAGGGCCGCCTACGAGGGGCGCGAGGACGTCACCCTCGACGACCTCGACGGCCTCACCGTGTCCTCGGCCGACTGGTGGTTCAACGTACGCCCCTCCAACACGGAACCGCTGCTCCGCCTGAACGCGGAGGCCCGCGACGAGGCGACGATGACCAAGATCCGCGACGAGGCCCTGACCATCATCCGAGCCTGACGCCCGCTGCGCCGACAGCTGCGGGCAGTCGTGCCGCCCGCACCGACGCCGGGCAACCGGCCCGCGCAGGGCCTCGCACCCACCTCCCACGCCCACACCCACGTCGGGCTCTCCCACCCCGCCCCGTACCCACGCACCCGCCCCCACACCGGCGGTACCCTGACCAGCACATCCACACAAGCCCACCCACCCCCGGAGGGACCCCCATGCCGCTCGAAGCCGGCCTCCTGGAGATCCTCGCCTGCCCCGCCTGCCACGCCCCCCTCAAGGAGCAGGAGGCGGAGTTGATCTGCACCGGCCAGAACTGCGGCCTGGCCTACCCGGTGCGCGACGGCATCCCCGTCCTCCTCGTCGACGAGGCCCGCCGCCCCGAGTGACCGACGGCCGGCCGCCACCCGCCGCGCACCCCGACGAACGCTCCCGGCGATCGGAGACAGCCGCCATGCTCGACGAAACGCTCCTCGACTCCCCGGAGCGCCTCACGGACGCCGACCGCCGCGGCCTCCTGCGCGGCGCCGCCGAGGCCGGTGCCCGCGTACGCACCGCCGCCCGGCACGCCGCCGAGGCGGGCGTCGGCGACCTCAAGCCCGACGGCCGCCCCCGCGCCGTACTGATCGCCGGCCCCGGCGCCGCCGCCACCCACGCCGCCGACCTCCTCGGCACCCTCGCGGGCGCCGGCAGCCCCGTCACCCGCCTCGCCCCCACCGGCGTCGCCCCCGCCGCGGGCGCCCTGCGCTGGGAACTGCCCGGCTGGACCGGCTCCGTCGACCTGCTGCTCATCACCACCCCCGACGGCACCGAGCCCGGCCTCGCCCTGCTCGCCGAACAGGCCTACCGCCGGGGCTGCACGGTCGTCGCCGTCGCCCCCGCCGGCTCCCCGCTCAGCGAGTCGGTGAACGGCTCGCACGGCCTGTTCATCCCCATGGCCACCGCGCCCTACGACCACGACGAACCCCTCGCCGGCGCCGCCCCCGGCGTGCTCTGGGCGCTGCTCACCCCGCTCCTCGCGCTTCTCGACCGCGCCGGCCTGCTGGAAGCGCCGCCCGCCGCCGTCGAGAAGGTCGCCGACCGCCTCGACCGCATCGCCGAGCGCTGCGGGCCCGCCATCGTGACGTACAGCAACCCCGCCAAGACCCTGGCGGCCGAGCTCGCCGACTCCCTCCCGCTCATCTGGACCGAGGGCACCTCCGCCGGACCGGCCGGCCGCCGCTTCGCCGCCGCGCTCGCCGAACTCTCCGGCACCCCGGCCGTCGTCGCCGAACTCCCCGAGGCCCTGGACGCGCACGGCACCCTGCTCGCCGGCCGGCTCGCCGCCGGCGCCGACCCCGACGACTTCTTCCGCGACCGCGTCGAGGAGGCCCCGGCCCTGCACGCGCGCGTGGTGCTCCTGCGCGACCGCCCCCTCGGCGGCCTCACCGCCGCCCCCGCCGCCCGCGACCTGGCCCTCGGCCACGACACGCCGATCAGCGAGCTGGAACCCGAAGCGGGCGGCGAACTGGAGACCCTCGCCGAACTGATCGCCATCACGGATTTCGCCGCCGTTTACCTGGCGCTCGCCTCGGGCGCCTGATCTCGTACGCACCACCGCGTACACCTCCGTACGCCCAGGACACGCACCGGCAGAGAGAGCCCATGGACCGCCTCGACAACACCGTCCGCCCCTACGCCTGGGGATCCCCCACCGCGATCCCGGCCCTGCTGGGGACCGAGCCGACCGGCGAACCGCAGGCGGAGATGTGGATGGGCGCCCACCCCGGCGCCCCCTCCCGCACCGGCCGGGGCACCCTCGCCGACGTCATCGACGCCGACCCCGAGCGCGAACTCGGCCCCGCCTCCGTGGCCCGGTTCGGCCCCCGGCTGCCCTTCCTCCTCAAGCTCCTCGCCGCCGGCGCCCCGCTCTCCCTCCAGGTCCACCCCGACCTCGCCCAGGCCAGGGCCGGTCACGAGGACGAGGAGCGCCGCGGCGTCCCCCTCGACGCCCCGCACCGCAACTACAAGGACGCCAACCACAAGCCCGAACTGATCTGCGCCCTCACCGAGTTCGACGGCCTGTGCGGCTTCCGCCCGCCCGCCGAGACCGCCGACCTCCTCGACGGGCTCGGCGTCGCCTCCCTCAAGCCCTACGTCGACCTGCTGCGCGCCCACCCCGAGGACGCCGCCCTGCGCGAGGTCCTCACCGCGATCCTCACCGCCGACCCCGAGGAGATGTCCCGCACCGTCGCCGAGACCGCGGCCGCCTGCGACCGCCTCGGCGGCCCCTACGCGCCCTACGCCGGCATCGCCCACCACTACCCGGGCGACCCCGGCGTCCTCGCCGCCCTGCTCCTCAACCACGTCCGGCTCCAGCCCGGCGAGGCCCTCTACCTCGGCGCCGGCATCCCGCACGCCTACCTCGACGGCCTCGGCGTCGAGATCATGGCCAACTCCGACAACGTCCTGCGCTGCGGCCTCACCCCCAAGCACGTCGACGTCCCCGAACTCCTGCGCATCGTCCGCTTCGAGGCCGGCGACCCCGGCGTCCTGCGCCCGGAGGCATCCCCGGACGGCGAGGAGGTCTACGCCACCCCGATCGACGAGTTCCGCCTGTCCCGGTACGTGCTCCCCGAGGGCGCCGCCGCACACGACCTCACCCTGCCGACCCCGCAGATCCTGCTCTGCACGGCGGGCACCGTGCGGGCGGGCGACCACGAACTGTCCCCCGGCCGCTCCGTCTTCGTCCCGGCCGGCGAGAAGGCCGAAGTCTCCGGAACCGGCATGCTCTTCCGCGCCACCGTGCGCGTCTGACGGCGACCGGCGCCGGGGCCGAAGGGCACCCGACACCGGACTGAGAGGCCCCCGGCGGGGCATCCGGCACGTCGGGGCCCGCGAGGGCTGCAACAATGGCGCACCGCGCAGGAGGGGGCGAGGCCGGTCAACGGCCGCGCCCTACCGGCGTGGACGCAGAACGAAGCAGACCAGGCAGCTGAAGGCGAAGGGACAACGCGACACATGAGCGCGTCAGGCGGAACCAAGGCGATCGTGGCGGCACTGCTCGCCAACCTCTCGATCGCGGTAGCGAAATTCGTGGCGTTCCTCTTCAGCGGATCGTCCTCGATGCTCGCCGAATCCGTGCACTCCCTCGCCGACTCCGGCAACCAGGGACTCCTGCTCCTCGGCGGCAAGCGCGCCCAGCGCGCGGCCACCCCGCAACACCCCTTCGGCTACGGCCGCGAGCGCTACATCTACGCGTTCCTCGTCTCCATCGTGCTCTTCTCGGTCGGCGGCATGTTCGCCCTCTACGAGGGCTACGAGAAGATCAAGCACCCGCACGAGATCGAGCACTGGTACTGGCCGGTGGGCGTCCTGGTCTTCGCGATCATCGCCGAGACGTTCTCCTTCCGCACGGCCATCAAGGAGTCCAACGCCCTGCGCGGGAAGAAGTCCTGGAAGGAGTTCGTCCGCCACGCCAAGGCACCCGAGCTGCCGGTCGTCCTCCTGGAGGACCTCGGCGCCCTCGTCGGCCTGATCCTCGCCCTCGGCGGCGTCGGCCTCGCCCTGCTCACCGGCGACGGCGTCTGGGACGGCGTCGGCACCCTGTGCATCGGCGTGCTGCTCATCCTCATCGCGCTGGTCCTGGCCGCCGAGACCAAGTCCCTGCTGCTCGGCGAGTCCGCCGGCACCGAGACGGTCCAGCAGATCGAGGCCGCCGCCGTCGCCGGCGACACCGTCACCGGTGTCATCCACATGCGCACGCTCCACCTCGGCCCCGAGGAACTGCTCGTCGCCGCCAAGATCGCCGTCCGCCACGACGGCACGGCCACCGAGATCGCCTCCGCCATCGACGCCGCCGAGGCCCGGATCCGCGAGGCCGTCCCGATCGCCCGCGTCATCTACCTCGAACCGGACATCTACAGCGAGGCGGAGGCCGCCAAGGGCCCGGACCGCGAGGCCACTCCCGGCGGGCCGAGCACACCGCCCGCCGCCCACTGACCCCGCGCCTCACCGCCCCCGGGCCCGCCGATCCCCTCGGCGGGCCCGTCGGTTTCCGCCCCCCGGACCACACCGGACCACCCCCGGACCACCCCCGACGAGCCCGGCGCCACCCCGCGCCGCCCCACCGGCCGACCACCCCTCCGCCCATCCCGGTCACGCTTCGTGAACGGCCGGAAGTCTTCGGAGGCGGACTGGGGACGGCGGGCGCCACCGGTGTAGCTTGGGACGGAGCCAGACGTCGCTGCTGATGGCGGTCGGGCGGTCCGGACACGGACCGGCCGAGGGAGAGAGGGCCTCCGACGGACTGCGCTGCGCGTACGCGGGCATGCCTGTGTCCTCTTCTGGGCACCCCTGTGTCCGCCGCCGCGCAGGTCAGCCGTACCCACCCTCGACCCAACACGAGGAGCAGCTCGCAATGACGACTGTCGACAACCGACAGGACTTCAAGGTCGCCGACCTCTCCCTGGCCGCCTTCGGCCGCAAGGAGATCACCCTCGCCGAGCACGAGATGCCCGGCCTCATGGCGATCCGTAAGGAGTACGCCGAGGCCCAGCCCCTCGCCGGCGCCCGCATCACCGGCTCCCTGCACATGACGGTGCAGACCGCCGTGCTCATCGAGACCCTGGTCGCCCTCGGCGCCGAGGTCCGCTGGGCGTCCTGCAACATCTTCTCCACCCAGGACCACGCCGCGGCCGCCATCGCCGTCGGCCCGAACGGCACGCCCGACGACCCGCAGGGCGTCCCGGTCTTCGCCTGGAAGGGCGAGACCCTGGAGGAGTACTGGTGGTGCACGGAGCAGGCCCTGACCTGGCCGAACACCCCCACCGGCGGCCCCAACATGATCCTGGACGACGGCGGTGACGCCACCCTCCTCGTCCACAAGGGCGTCGAGTACGAGAAGGACGGCAAGGTCCCCTCGCCCGACACCGCCGAGTCCGACGAGCACCGCGTCATCCTCGAACTCCTCACCCGCACGGTGAGCGAGAGCCCGCAGAAGTGGACCCAGCTGGCGTCCGAGATCCGCGGCGTGACCGAGGAGACCACGACGGGCGTCCACCGCCTGTACGAGATGCACCGCGACGGCACCCTCCTGTTCCCGGCGATCAACGTCAACGACGCGGTCACCAAGTCGAAGTTCGACAACAAGTACGGCTGCCGCCACTCCCTGATCGACGGCATCAACCGCGCCACGGACGTCCTCATCGGCGGCAAGACCGCGGTCGTCTGCGGCTACGGCGACGTCGGCAAGGGCTGCGCGGAGTCCCTGCGCGGCCAGGGCGCCCGGGTCATCGTCACCGAGATCGACCCGATCTGCGCCCTCCAGGCGGCGATGGACGGCTACCAGGTCACGACGCTGGACGAGGTCGTCGACAAGGCCGACATCTTCGTCACCACGACCGGCAACAAGGACATCATCATGGCCTCGGACATGGCCAAGATGAAGCACCAGGCCATCGTGGGCAACATCGGCCACTTCGACAACGAGATCGACATGGCCGGCCTCGCGCGGATCCCCGGCATCGTCAAGGACGAGGTCAAGCCGCAGGTCCACACCTGGACCTTCCCCGACGGCAAGGTCATCATCGTCCTGTCCGAGGGCCGCCTGCTGAACCTGGGCAACGCGACCGGCCACCCGTCGTTCGTGATGTCCAACTCGTTCGCGGACCAGACCCTGGCCCAGATCGAGCTGTTCACCAAGCCCGACGAGTACCCGACCGACGTCTACGTGCTGCCCAAGCACCTGGACGAGAAGGTCGCCCGTCTCCACCTCGACGCCCTCGGCGTCAAGCTGACCACGCTCCGCCCGGAGCAGGCCGAGTACATCGGCGTCAAGGTCGAGGGCCCGTACAAGGCGGACCACTACCGCTACTGAGCAGCCGACCGCTCCGAGGCAGGCCCCCGCACCCCCGTGTCGGGGGCCTGCCCCGTCGGCGCCTCAGCGGCCGGACCAGCAGCCCGTCACCACCCAGGACCCCGATGCCCCGCGGCCGTTATTCGCTCCACGATCCGCACGATCACACCCCCCTCGCCGAAGAGCACTTCCAGTGCGCCCCCGGCCCCTCCGGCTGGCGCTACGTGTCCCGGCTGACCACACCCGCCGGCGACCACCACGGCTCCGTCGACCTCGCCCTCGACGAACTCGGCCGCCCCATCCGCCTCGAACTCCACGCCGCGAGCTGGCAGGTCCGCGCCGCCGCCATCGACGGCGTCACCTGGGTCCGTACCGACCCGACCGGAGTCCACGCCACCGAAGGCAATGCGCGCGCCCACGCCTTCACCGGCACCTCCCCGGCCTTCCTCGTGGCGATCACCCGTCTCCTGCGCCTCACCCCCTCCGCCGCGGCCACCCGCGTACGCCTCGTCGCCTTCACCGATCCGGTCCTCGCCCCCCGCACCGTGGACCACTCCTGGGCCCTGGTGAAAAGCGAAGCACACGGCACTGACAACGGCCCCCTCGTCGTGGACGAATACCAGGTCACAGCCCTGGACACAGGCGAGCAGCACACCGTGCACATCGCCGGGGACGTCGTCCTCGCGGCACCCGGAATCGAGCTGGAGGACCTGGAGTCACCCCCGTCCGTCTTCCCGTGAGCCCCTCGGCCACCGACCCGGGCCCGACCGGCCCGTACGCGGTCGGTCCCGCTCACGCGGGAGGCACGAACCCCGTACCGGGACGGCCGCCCTCGGACGCGTCCCGAGACACGTCCGACCCTGCAGACGGCGACGGCGCCGCCGGCCGCGGAGCGGGGGCGGGCCCGGAGAACGGACCGGCCGGGCCCGCGTGGGGCGCCGCCGGTGGAGCCGGAGGGTAGGCCGACGGGGGAGGAGCCGAGGCCCCCGCCGCCCCGGGCCCACCGAACGCGGGCGAGGCCCCGAACGCCCGACGCGCCTCCCGGGCCTGCCGCTCGTGCAGCACCGCCGCCAGATACGCCGCCGGCGGAACCTCCCGCGGAGCCGGAGCTCCCGTACGGGCCGCCACGTCCGCGGCGAGCCGCTCTCCCATCGCCCAGCCGACCTGGGCGTCCAGCTGCCCCATGCGCGTCAGGTACTGCCGCACGGCCAGCCAGAGATCGTCCGGCACCGCGGACAGGTCGAGCCCCGAGAACCGCCCGGCCAGCCAGGGCGGGGGCGGCGGCAGGAACCCCGCCGCCGGAGCCGGCACCCGCTCCCGCACGACCAGCGTCCCCGCGAAGACGTCACCGAGCCGCCGCCCCCGCGCCGACACCAGCGAAGCGATACAGGCCACGACACCGAACGTCATCAGGATCTCGATCACCCCGATCAGACCCCGCACCAGCGAGTGCCGGAACCGGATCGGCCCCCCGTCGTCCCGCACCACCCGCAGACCGCACGCCATCTTGCCCAGCGACCGCCCGTGACTCAGCGTCTCCACCGCGATCGGCCCGCCCACCAGGATCAGGAGGAAGGCGGCGAGCGACAGCGCGGTCTGGGCCGCCATGTCCAGGGAAGCGGTGGACGCCACCAGGACGATGGTCACCGCCACATACACGGCCACCGCCACGGCGAGGTCGAGCAGGACGGCCAGCGCCCTGCTGGGCAGCTTCGCGGGGCGCAGCTCCAGCGCCACCGCCTCGCCCGTCACCAGCTCGCTCACGCCCGTCACCCTTCCCCTGCCTGCCCCCGTCCCCGCCAGTCTGCCAAGCTGAGGACGCACCGCGCCGCAGTACGACAAGCTGATCCACGACGAGCCGCCGACGATAGCCGAGGAGCAGGCACACCGATGGACCTCGACGTCTTCGTCTCCGCCCACCGCGCGGAATGGGACCGCCTCGACGCCCTGCTCCGACGCCGTCGTCGGCTGACCGGCGCCGAGACCGACGAACTCGTCACCCTCTACCAGCGCACGGCCACCCATCTCTCCCTGATCCGGTCCAGCGCTCCCGACCCGCAGCTGACCGGCCGGCTCAGCCAGTTGGTGGCCCGCGCGCGCAGTGCCGTGACCGGCACCCGCCGGGCCTCCTGGCGCGACGTCACCCGCTTCCTCACCGAGCAGTTCCCGGCCGCCGTCTACCGGGCCCGTCACTGGTGGGTCCCCACCGCCCTCCTGTCGACCGCCGTCGCGGCACTCCTGGGCTGGTGGATCGGTACGCATCCGGAAGTCCAGGCCACCATCGCCGCACCCGCCGAACTGCGCGAGCTGACCCGCCCCGGCGGCCAGTACGAGACGTACTACTCGAGCCATCCCGCGGCCTCCTTCGCCGCACAGGTCTGGACGAACAACGCCTGGGCCGCCGCGCTCTGCCTGATCCTGGGCGTCTTCCTGGGCCTGCCGGTCATCTGGATCCTGTTCCAGAACATGCTCAACCTCGGCGTCGGCTTCGGTCTGATGTCGTCGGCCGGCCGCCTCGACACCTTCCTGGGGCTCGTACTGCCGCACGGCCTGCTCGAACTGACCGCGGTCTTCGTGGCAGCGGGCACCGGCCTCCGCCTCGGCTGGACCCTCATCGACCCCGGCCCGCGCACCCGTCGCGTAGCCCTCGCGGAAGAAGGCCGGGCGGCCATCGGCATGGCGATCGGCCTCGCCCTCGTCCTGTTCGTCTCCGGCGCCATCGAAGGCTTCGTCACCCCGTCCGGCCTGCCCACCTGGGCCCGCATCACCATCGGAGTCGTCGCCGAGCTGGCCTTCCTCGCCTACGTCTACGTCGTGGGCGGACGCGCCGCACGGGCCGGCGACACGGGCGACGTCGAGGCGCACGAGCGCAGCGCCACCGTCCCCACGGCCGCCTGATGTGCGTCGGCCCCCGTGGAGCTGCTACTGTCCTCTTCGTTCCCGCAAGAGCCGTTGACACGGAGCGCGCGGGGAGGTAGATTCGAACAGTTGCCTGGAGAGGGTTTCCCCCTCGGAGGCACGGTGAAAATCTATCGGCTTCCTCCGGATCGTAGAATTCGGCGAAGCACTCTCCCGATGAATCGGAAATGAACGGCCGGTCAGACCGGCTCAGAACTTCTGATAAAGTCGGAACCGCCGGAAAGGGAAACGCGAAAGCGGGAACCTGGAAAGCGCCGAGGAAATCGGATCGGAAAGATCTGATAGAGTCGGAAACGCAAGACCGAAGGGAAGCGCCCGGAGGAAAGCCCGAGAGGGTGAGTACAAAGGAAGCGTCCGTTCCTTGAGAACTCAACAGCGTGCCAAAAGTCAACGCCAGATATGTTGATACCCCGTTACCAGCCATCAGGCTGGAACGAGGTTCCTTTGAAAAAACACAGCGAGGACGCTGTGAACGTCGGGACTATTCCTCCCGGCGTTCCGCTCTCGTGGTGTCAACCGGATTACCGGTAAACATTCACGGAGAGTTTGATCCTGGCTCAGGACGAACGCTGGCGGCGTGCTTAACACATGCAAGTCGAACGATGAACCACTTCGGTGGGGATTAGTGGCGAACGGGTGAGTAACACGTGGGCAATCTGCCCTGCACTCTGGGACAAGCCCTGGAAACGGGGTCTAATACCGGATACTGATCCTCGCAGGCATCTGCGAGGTTCGAAAGCTCCGGCGGTGCAGGATGAGCCCGCGGCCTATCAGCTAGTTGGTGAGGTAACGGCTCACCAAGGCGACGACGGGTAGCCGGCCTGAGAGGGCGACCGGCCACACTGGGACTGAGACACGGCCCAGACTCCTACGGGAGGCAGCAGTGGGGAATATTGCACAATGGGCGAAAGCCTGATGCAGCGACGCCGCGTGAGGGATGACGGCCTTCGGGTTGTAAACCTCTTTCAGCAGGGAAGAAGCGAAAGTGACGGTACCTGCAGAAGAAGCGCCGGCTAACTACGTGCCAGCAGCCGCGGTAATACGTAGGGCGCAAGCGTTGTCCGGAATTATTGGGCGTAAAGAGCTCGTAGGCGGCTTGTCACGTCGGTTGTGAAAGCCCGGGGCTTAACCCCGGGTCTGCAGTCGATACGGGCAGGCTAGAGTTCGGTAGGGGAGATCGGAATTCCTGGTGTAGCGGTGAAATGCGCAGATATCAGGAGGAACACCGGTGGCGAAGGCGGATCTCTGGGCCGATACTGACGCTGAGGAGCGAAAGCGTGGGGAGCGAACAGGATTAGATACCCTGGTAGTCCACGCCGTAAACGGTGGGCACTAGGTGTGGGCAACATTCCACGTTGTCCGTGCCGCAGCTAACGCATTAAGTGCCCCGCCTGGGGAGTACGGCCGCAAGGCTAAAACTCAAAGGAATTGACGGGGGCCCGCACAAGCGGCGGAGCATGTGGCTTAATTCGACGCAACGCGAAGAACCTTACCAAGGCTTGACATACACCGGAAAACCCTGGAGACAGGGTCCCCCTTGTGGTCGGTGTACAGGTGGTGCATGGCTGTCGTCAGCTCGTGTCGTGAGATGTTGGGTTAAGTCCCGCAACGAGCGCAACCCTTGTCCCGTGTTGCCAGCAGGCCCTTGTGGTGCTGGGGACTCACGGGAGACCGCCGGGGTCAACTCGGAGGAAGGTGGGGACGACGTCAAGTCATCATGCCCCTTATGTCTTGGGCTGCACACGTGCTACAATGGCCGGTACAATGAGCTGCGATACCGCGAGGTGGAGCGAATCTCAAAAAGCCGGTCTCAGTTCGGATTGGGGTCTGCAACTCGACCCCATGAAGTCGGAGTCGCTAGTAATCGCAGATCAGCATTGCTGCGGTGAATACGTTCCCGGGCCTTGTACACACCGCCCGTCACGTCACGAAAGTCGGTAACACCCGAAGCCGGTGGCCCAACCCCTTGTGGGAGGGAGCTGTCGAAGGTGGGACTGGCGATTGGGACGAAGTCGTAACAAGGTA
This sequence comes from Streptomyces sp. SudanB5_2050, assembly GCF_964272335.1. Lineage (NCBI taxonomy): Bacteria > Bacillati > Actinomycetota > Actinomycetes > Kitasatosporales > Streptomycetaceae > Streptomyces > Streptomyces sp. SudanB5_2050. The sequence goes on along the minus strand of NZ_OZ186760.1, from coordinate 3,221,095 downwards.
GCCGTACCGGAAGGTGCGGCTGGATCACCTCCTTTCTAAGGAGCACTTCTAAGCCAAGCTTGCTTGGTTCAGAGGCCAGCATGCGAGCGAACGTCTCGCACTGGTTGCTCATGGGTGGAACGTTGACTACTCGGTTCAGACCACGGGTCGGTGGCTGCTAGTACTGCTCTTCGGAGCGTGGAACGCATGATCACCGGACGGGACTGGGCCGGGCACGCTGTTGGGTGTCTGAAGGTACGGCCGCGAGGTCGCCTTCAGTGCCGGCCCCAGTGCACTCGGGATGTTGTCCCGGGGTGATGGGTGGTTGGTCGTTGTTTGAGAACTGCACAGTGGACGCGAGCATCTGTGGCCAAGTTTTTAAGGGCGCACGGTGGATGCCTTGGCACCAGGAACCGATGAAGGACGTGGGAGGCCACGATAGGCCCCGGGGAGTCGTCAACCAGGCTTTGATCCGGGGGTGTCCGAATGGGGAAACCCGGCAGTCGTCATGGGCTGTCACCCGCTGCTGAACACATAGGCAGTGTGGAGGGAACGCGGGGAAGTGAAACATCTCAGTACCCGCAGGAAGAGAAAACAACCGTGATTCCGGGAGTAGTGGCGAGCGAAACTGGATGAGGCCAAACCGTATACGTGTGAGACCCGGCAGGGGTTGCGTGTGCGGGGTTGTGGGATCTCTCTTCCACGGTCTGCCGGCCGTGGGGCGAGTCAGAAACCGTTGATGTAGGCGAAGGACATGCGAAAGGTCCGGCGTAGAGGGTAAGACCCCCGTAGTCGAAACGTCAGCGGCTTGCTTGAGAGACACCCAAGTAGCACGGGGCCCGAGAAATCCCGTGTGAATCTGGCGGGACCACCCGCTAAGCCTAAATATTCCCTGGTGACCGATAGCGGATAGTACCGTGAGGGAATGGTGAAAAGTACCGCGGGAGCGGAGTGAAATAGTACCTGAAACCGTGTGCCTACAAGCCGTGGGAGCGTCGGAGCAAGGCTTGCCTTGCTCTCGTGACTGCGTGCCTTTTGAAGAATGAGCCTGCGAGTTTGCGGTGTGTTGCGAGGTTAACCCGGGTGGGGTAGCCGTAGCGAAAGCGAGTCCGAACAGGGCGATTCAGTAGCACGCTCAAGACCCGAAGCGGAGTGATCTAGCCATGGGCAGGTTGAAGCGGAGGTAAGACTTCGTGGAGGACCGAACCCACCAGGGTTGAAAACCTGGGGGATGACCTGTGGTTAGGGGTGAAAGGCCAATCAAACTCCGTGATAGCTGGTTCTCCCCGAAATGCATTTAGGTGCAGCGTCGTGTGTTTCTTGCCGGAGGTAGAGCACTGGATAGGCGATGGGCCCTACCGGGTTACTGACCTTAGCCAAACTCCGAATGCCGGTAAGTGAGAGCGCGGCAGTGAGACTGTGGGGGATAAGCTCCATGGTCGAGAGGGAAACAGCCCAGAGCATCGACTAAGGCCCCTAAGCGTACGCTAAGTGGGAAAGGATGTGGAGTCGCACAGACAACCAGGAGGTTGGCTTAGAAGCAGCCACCCTTGAAAGAGTGCGTAATAGCTCACTGGTCTAGTGATTCCGCGCCGACAATGTAGCGGGGCTCAAGCGTACCGCCGAAGTCGTGTCATTGCGATATATACCCCCAACGGGGATCGTGATGGGTAGGGGAGCGTCGTGTGCCGGGTGAAGCAGCCGCGTAAGCGAGTTGTGGACGGTTCACGAGTGAGAATGCAGGCATGAGTAGCGATACAAACGTGAGAAACGTTTGCGCCGATTGACTAAGGGTTCCTGGGTCAAGCTGATCTGCCCAGGGTAAGTCGGGACCTAAGGCGAGGCCGACAGGCGTAGTCGATGGATAACCGGTTGATATTCCGGTACCCGCTGTGAAGCGTCAAACATCGAGCATCGTGATGCTAAGGCCGTGAAACCGCCCGCTGCCGGCTTTGCCGTCAGTGGGAGTGGTGGAGCCGCTGAACCAAGCGGTTAGTAGGTGAGTGATGGGGTGACGCAGGAAGGTAGTCCATCCCGGGCGGTGGTTGTCCCGGGGTAAGGGTGTAGGACGTCAGGTAGGTAAATCCGCCTGGCAATAGTCTGAGACCTGATGCCGAGCCGATTGTGGTGAAGTGGATGATCCTATGCTGTCGAGAAAAGCCTCTAGCGAGTTTCATGGCGGCCCGTACCCTAAACCGACTCAGGTGGTCAGGTAGAGAATACCGAGGCGTTCGGGTGAACTATGGTTAAGGAACTCGGCAAAATGCCCCCGTAACTTCGGGAGAAGGGGGGCCATTCTTGGTGATCGGATTTACTCCGTGAGCTGGGGGTGGCCGCAGAGACCAGCGAGAAGCGACTGTTTACTAAAAACACAGGTCCGTGCGAAGCCGTAAGGCGATGTATACGGACTGACGCCTGCCCGGTGCTGGAACGTTAAGGGGACCGGTTAGCTCCATTTCGGTGGGGCGAAGCTGAGAACTTAAGCGCCAGTAAACGGCGGTGGTAACTATAACCATCCTAAGGTAGCGAAATTCCTTGTCGGGTAAGTTCCGACCTGCACGAATGGCGTAACGACTTCTCGACTGTCTCAACCATAGGCCCGGTGAAATTGCACTACGAGTAAAGATGCTCGTTTCGCGCAGCAGGACGGAAAGACCCCGGGACCTTTACTACAGTTTGATATTGGTGTTCGGTTCGGCTTGTGTAGGATAGCTGGGAGACTTTGAAGCTCGCACGCCAGTGTGGGTGGAGTCGTCGTTGAAATACCAGTCTGGTCGTGCTGGATGTCTAACCTGGGTCCGTGATCCGGATCAGGGACAGTGTCTGATGGGTAGTTTAACTGGGGCGGTTGCCTCCTAAAGGGTAACGGAGGCGCCCAAAGGTTCCCTCAGCCTGGTTGGCAATCAGGTGTTGAGTGTAAGTGCACAAGGGAGCTTGACTGTGAGACCGACGGGTCGAGCAGGGACGAAAGTCGGGACTAGTGATCCGGCGGTGGCTTGTGGAAGCGCCGTCGCTCAACGGATAAAAGGTACCCCGGGGATAACAGGCTGATCTTCCCCAAGAGTCCATATCGACGGGATGGTTTGGCACCTCGATGTCGGCTCGTCGCATCCTGGGGCTGGAGTCGGTCCCAAGGGTTGGGCTGTTCGCCCATTAAAGCGGTACGCGAGCTGGGTTTAGAACGTCGTGAGACAGTTCGGTCCCTATCCGCTGTGCGCGTAGGAGTCTTGAGAAGGGCTGTCCCTAGTACGAGAGGACCGGGACGGACGAACCTCTGGTGTGCCAGTTGTTCTGCCAAGGGCATGGCTGGTTGGCTACGTTCGGGAGGGATAACCGCTGAAAGCATCTAAGCGGGAAGCCTGCTTCGAGATGAGGACTCCCACCTCCTAGAGAGGGTAAGGCTCCCAGTAGACGACTGGGTTGATAGGCCAGATATGGAAGCCGGGTAACCGGTGGAGTTGACTGGTACTAATAGGCCGAGGGCTTGTCCTCAGTTGCTCGCGTCCACTGTGTTGGTTCTGAAACCACGAACAACCCCGTCCATGGTCACGGACGGTGCGGTTGTCAGTTTCATAGTGTTTCGGTGGTCATAGCGTAGGGGAAACGCCCGGTTACATTCCGAACCCGGAAGCTAAGCCTTACAGCGCCGATGGTACTGCAGGGGGGACCCTGTGGGAGAGTAGGACGCCGCCGAACAATTTTTACGAGAATGCCCCGCACCGGGAACGGTGCGGGGCATTCTGCGTTTCAGGGTCTTTTGCAGGCGACGCCGACGGGGCGAAATGCCCCGTCGGTTCAGAGGCGGCCTGCGGCCTTGAGTTCCAGATAGGCGTCGGCCAGTGCCGGAGCGAGTTCGTCAGGTGTCGCGTCGACCACGGTGACGCCGTGCCGGCGGAGCTGCCCCGCGGTGCGGTCCCGTTCGGCCTGCGCCTGGGCGGCCGCCGCGGCCTCGTAGACGGCGTCCGTGTTCCCCCGGGCCTTCGCCATGCGCGAGATGTGAGGGTCGGCCACCGACGCGACCAGGACGGTGTGGCGCTGGGTGAGCTGCGGCAGGAGGGGGAGAAGGCCCTCCTCGATCGGGGCCGCGTCGAGTGCCGTCAGCAGGACGATCAGGGAGCGGCGGGGAGCTGAACGGAGGGCCGTGGCGGTGAGACCGCGCGCGTCGGTCTCCACCAGCTCCGGCTCCAGGTTCGCCATCGTGTTGACCACGGCGGGCAGTACGTCGCCCGCCGTGCGGCCCTGGACGAGGGCGCGTACCCGACGGTCGTAAGCGAGGAGGTCGACGCGGTCGCCGGCGCGGGAGGCCAGGGCGGCCAGGAGCAGTGCGGCGTCCATGGACGCGTCCAGGCGCGGGGCGTCGCCGACGCGGCCGGCGGAGGTGCGGCCGGTGTCGAGGACGAGCAGAAGGTGCCGGTCGCGCTCGGGGCGCCAGGTGCGTACGGCGACCGCGGACTGGCGGGCCGTGGCGCGCCAGTCGATGGAGCGGGTGTCGTCTCCCGGAACGTACTCGCGCAGGCTGTCGAACTCCGTGCCCTCGCCACGGGTGAGGACGCTGGTGCGGCCGTCGAGTTCCCGGAGACGGGAGAGCTTGGAGGGGAGGTGCTTGCGGCTGGTGAACGGAGGAAGGACGCGCACCGTCCAGGGGACCCGGTGAGAGCCCTGGCGGGTGAAGAGGCCCAGGGGGCCGTAGGAGCGGATCGTGACCCGGTCGGCCTGGCGGTCGCCGCGGCGGGTGGGGCGCAGACGCGTGGTGACGCGTCGGCGTTCCCCGGCCGGCACCGTCACGCTGTGGCGGGACGCCGCCGACTCCGTGCCCTGCTGCCAGCTGCTGGGCGGCCAGGCGTCGCGCAGGTGGGCACGGAGCGGCCGGTTGGACGGGTTGGTCACCGTCAGGGTGACGTCGGCGGTGTCACCCAGGCGGGCCGAGGTGTCGCCGGAGCGGGTCAGGCCCAGGCGGCGGACCGGGGCGGCCAGGGCGAAGTCGCAGGCGCAGGCCACGGCCAGCGGGCCGTTGACGGCGAGGATGCCGGTCCAGCTCGGGTCCCAGATGCCTACGGGGAGCGAGCCCAGGGCCGCGAGGAGCGCTGCGCGTCCGGTGAGCGCCATCAGCGGGGGACAGGGACGTGGGCCAGGATCGCGTTGATCACGGAGTCCGTGGTCACGCCTTCCATCTCGGCCTCCGGACGGAGCTGCACACGATGGCGGAGTGTGGGAAGGGCCAGGGCCTTCACGTCGTCCGGGGTGACGTAGTCGCGGCCCGTGAGCCACGCCCAGGCGCGGGCCGTGGAGAGCAGCGCTGTGGCGCCGCGCGGGGAGACGCCGAGGGTGAGGGAGGGCGACTCGCGGGTGGCGCGGCAGAGGTCGACGACGTAGGCCGTGATCTCCGGGGTGACGGTCGTCTTGGCGACCTCGGCGCGGGCGGCTTCCAGGTCGGCGGCGCTCGCGACGGGGCGTACGCCGGCGGCGCGCAGGTCGCGCGGGTTGAAGCCGGCGGCGTGGCGGGTGAGGACGTCGATCTCGTCCTGGCGGGAGGGGAGGGGGACGGTGAGCTTGAGGAGGAAGCGGTCCAGCTGAGCTTCCGGGAGGGGATAGGTGCCCTCGTACTCGACCGGGTTCTGGGTCGCCGCGACCAGGAACGGCTCGGGGAGCGGACGGGGGGTGCCGTCGACGGTGACCTGGCGTTCCTCCATGGCTTCGAGGAGGGACGACTGGGTCTTCGGGGGCGTGCGGTTGATCTCGTCGGCGAGGAGCAGGTTGGTGAAGGCCGGGCCCGGCTGGAAGGAGAACTCGGCGGTCCGGGCGTCGTAGACCAGGGAGCCGGTCACGTCGCTCGGCATCAGGTCCGGGGTGAACTGGACGCGTTTGGTGTCGAGTTCCGTCGCGGCGGCCAGGGCGCGGACGAGGAGGGTCTTGGCGACGCCCGGGACGCCTTCGAGCAGGACGTGGCCGCGGCACAGGAGCGCCACGACGAGACCGGTGACGGCGGCGTCCTGGCCGACCACGGCCTTGGCGATCTCGGCGCGCAGGGCCTCCAGGGCGGCGCGGGCGTTGCCCGGGTCCCCGGTCTGCCCGGCGTTGTCAGTGGTCGGGTCCATCATGGACGACGTACCTGCCTTTCGAGGGCGTCGAGTTGGTCGGCGAGGGCGATGAGGGCCGCGTCGTCGCCGGGCGGCGGGCCGAAGAGGAGGGTGTGCAGGGACCGTCCGTCGCCGTGTGCGTCGTGGAGGTGGGCGGACAGGGCGGGGAGCAGGGCCTCGGGCGTGTGCGCCTGGGCGACGGGGGTGCCTACGAGGGGGGCGAGGCGGGTGCGGGTGGCGGAGCGAAGAGCGGTGGCCGCGCGGTCGCGGGCGTTCGCCTTGCGGTAGAGGCGGGCGCGGCCTTCGGCGGTCTCGGAGGCGCGGATCGCGACGGGGAGTTTCTCGGGGACCAGGGGGCCGAGCCGGCGTGCCCGCCACAGGGCCGCGAGGGCCGCGGCGATGAAGAGTTGCAGGGTGCCCCAGAGCCAGCCGGAGGGGAGCAGGTCGAAGAAGCTGCGTTCGTCGTCCGGGGCCGTGGTGTCGGAGACCGAGGGGAGGTACCAGACCAGGTGATCGCGGGAGCCGAGCAGTTGCAGGGCGAGCGAGGCGTTGCCGTGCTCGTCGAGATGGTTGTTGTAGAGGATGTCGGGTGCGCCGAGGACGACGGTGTCGCCCGGGGTGCCCTCCCCGGCCGCCGCTCCCGAGGGGTCGGGGATGCGGAGCAGGGTGGCGAGGCGCCGGCTGGGGTAGCAGGCGTCGGCCTCGACGTGGCCGCTGCTGTAGCGGATGCCGCCCGTGTCCGCGGTGCCGGCGCGGCGGGCGGCGGGCAGGTCGCAGGCGGGGGCCAGGGTCGAGTCGACGCTGAGGGCGGGGTCGGCGGTCACGCCGGGGGCGAGGCGTTCGACGGCGGGGCCGCCGGGGGCCACGAGGACGGTGCGGCCGCCGGAGCCCTCGGTGGCGGAGTGCAGCCGGGTCTGCTGGCGTTCGGTCAGGAGGTCGGGGACGGCGACCAGCAGGGTGGTGTCGGGGCCGGCGGCGGCGCGGGCGTCGTCGAGGGTGGTGACCACGCGGGTGGACACGCCCCGGTCGGCGAGGAGTTCGGCGACGGCCCGGCTGCCGTAGGGGTCGGCGGAGCGCGGGTCGAGTTCGCCGTGCCGGGCGTCCGAGCGGACGACGGCGATGGCGACGGCGGCGGCGAGCAGGACGACGAGCGCGAGGACGACGCCTCGGGCGCGGGTCCACACCTGGCGGGCGCCGGGCGAGGTCGATGTGGAGGGGAGCGTGGCCTCGGTGGTCATCCGGCGCCTCCCGGGCGGGTGCCCCGGCCCGCGTCGTCGGCCGTGCCGGTGACCAGTCGGGGCTTGCCGCGTTCCAGGTCCCGGTCGAGGTCGGCGAGGCGCCGGTACGACTGCTCGGTGCCCGGGCGTCCTCCGTACGTGACGTCGTCGAAGTCCCGGGCGGCGGCGCGCAGCCGGTCGCCGTGGTCGGGCAGGGCGCGGCCGGCCTCGGTGGCGGCCTCGTCGGCGGTGCGGCCGGGACGGACGTCGAGCAGGGCGCGTTCCTCCAGGGCGCGGACGACGGCCCGCATGCGTTCCTGGACGGCCTGGTTCCAGTGGCCCTGGGCGGCGTGCGCCTCGGCCGCGGCCCGGTGGTCGGCGGCGCTGCGGGGACGGTCGTCGAACAGGGCGGGGGCGGAGACCGGGCCGCGACGCGGGGTGCCCAGGCGCCACCAGAGGGCGCCGATGACGGCCAGGACGGCCACGATCACCACGACCAGGCCGAGCGTCCCCCCGGGCGTCGCGGAGGCCGCGCTGCTGAACAGGTCGTCGATCCAGTCCCAGAAGGTGTTCAGGGCGCGCTGGAACCAGCCGGGGTCGTTCTCGTGGTACATCCGCTTGGACAGCTCGCGCCGCGCCGCCTCCCGCGCGGGGTCGCGCGGGACGGTCACCGGCGGTTCGTCGCCGGAGCGCGCCGACGACAGCACGGAGCGGTCGCCGACCTGTGCCGCCATCCGTGCCGCGGTGCCCGACAGCACCTCCGTGAGCACTCCCCCCGCCCGGCTCACCTCATCGGCTCCCCGGGGCGGAGCCGGGGGCGGCGGGGCCCTGGACTCCGGCGGCGCGGGCCAGTTCCAGGTCGAGGGCCTCGCGGCGGATGCGCTGGTCGATGTAGAGGAGCACGGTGACGCCCGCCGTGATCGGGAAAGTGATCATGGAGCCGATCACCGAGCCGATGCCGCTGACGATCAGGAAGGTCCAGCCGAGGTCGCCGGTGCCTTCGAGGAAGCCGCCGACTCCGCCGCCGCTGAGGGCCGCGGCGAGGAAGGCGAAGGGGATCACGATGATCGACGCGACGACGTTCGCGATGACCGCCGCCAGCAGCTGGATGCCGAAGACGCGCCACCAGGAGCCGCGCACCAGCTTCGTGGAACGGCCCATGGCCTTCTTGATGCCCTGCTTCTCCAGCATCAGGGCCGGGGAGGCCAGCGAGAAGCGGACCATGAGCCACACCGCGACGACGGCGCTCGCCAGCAGGCCGAGGACGGTCAGGGCCACGCCGGCCCCGCCGCCGCCCGCGACCGCGACGATCAGACCGGGCGCCATACCGACCGTGACGAGGCCGGCCACGATCAGCAGGAGCATCAGGATCAGGCCGAACAGCTTCGCCACCTGCGGTCGGGCGTCGCGCCAGGCTTCGCCTATGGTCACCTTCCTGCCGAGTACGGCGCGGCTGGTGACGGTGGTCAGCAGCGCGGTGGCCAGGACCGTGCCGATCAGGGAGACCAGGAGGACGACGCCCGAGTTGATCGTGGTGTCGGCCATGGCGTCGCCGAGTTCGCTCAGCGTGGCGTCGGGGTCGTTCAGGGCCTCGGAGGTGGCGTCGTCCAGGACGAGGCCCTGGAGCAGCACGACGACGATCTCCGTGAGGACCGCGACGGTCAGCGAGATGCCGAGGACCGTACGCCAGTAGGTGCGCATGGTGGAGACGGCGCCGTCGAGGATCTCGCCGACGCCCAGCGGACGGAGGGGGATGACGCCGGGCTTGGCCGCGGGCGGCGGGCCTCCCCAGCCCCCGCCCCAGCCGCCGCCGTAGCCGCCGGGCGGGCCGTAACCGCCGTAGCCGCCGCCGGGGCCGCCGTAACCGCCGGGTGCGCCGCCCTGGCCGCCGGGGGGCGGGGTGCCCCATCCCGGGTTGGGCGGGGGAGGCGGCGGTGCCTGGCCGGGGCCGGACGGGGCGGACCACTGGCCGGGAGGCGGCTGCTCCGTGGACCACTTCGTGCCGGGGCCCGTCGGTTCCGTGCCCGGCCGGTCCGCGGGCTGCGCGGGCCGGTCGGGACCGCCGGGGCGGTCGGCGGGCTCGGCGGGGCCGGACGCGCCGGGCTCCCGCCCGTCGGACGGGGAGGATCCGGGCGAGGCCCAGCCCGGAGTGTCGTTCATCGTCGCTCCTTCACGGTGCCCGTCCGCGGTCGCGGCGGCAGGTTGGCAGCCATCGTGCCATGGGGTGCTCGGCGGCGGACCGGGCGCGGTAGGGGCTGCGCACCTTCAATTGTCCGCCGGACAGGGGGCAGACTGACCGCATGGCTGATGAGGACGCGCACAACGGCGAGGACAAGCGGCCGACCGAGATCCCGGCACTGCGCTGGGAAGAACCACCCGAGGGCCCGGTGCTGGTCCTGCTGGACCAGACCAGGCTGCCGGCCGAGGAGGTGGAGCTGGTCTGCACGGACGCGTCCGCGCTGGTCGAGGCGATCCGTTCGCTCGCCGTCCGTGGCGCGCCGCTGCTCGGCATCGCCGGTGCCTACGGCGTCGCGCTCGCCGCCGTCCGGGGCTTCGAGGTGGCGGAGGCGGCGGACGCGCTGGCCGGAGCCCGACCCACCGCGGTGAACCTGGCCGTCGGCGTACGGCGGGCGCGGGCCGCGCACCAGGAAGCGCTGGCCAGGACCGGGGACCCCCGGCAGGCCGCCGCCGCGGCACTGGCCGCCGCGCGGGCGCTGCACCGGGAGGACGCCGAGGCCAGCGCGCGGATGGCAGCGCACGGGCTGGCGCTGCTGGACGAACTGCTGCCCGCGGGCGGGCACCGCGTCCTGACGCACTGCAACACCGGTTCGCTGGTGTCGGGAGGTGAGGGCACGGCCTTCGCGGTGGCGCTCGCCGCGCACCGGGCGGGCCGGCTGCGGCGCCTGTGGGTGGACGAAACGCGCCCGTTGCTGCAAGGTGCTCGCCTGACGGCCTACGAGGCGGCGCGCAACGACATGCCGTACACCTTGCTCACCGACAACGCGGCGGGTTCCCTGTTCGCGGCGGGTGAGGTGGACGCGGTGCTGATCGGCGCCGACCGCATCGCGGCCGACGGATCGGTGGCGAACAAGGTGGGGAGCTATCCGCTCGCCGTGCTCGCGCGGTACCACCACGTGCCGTTCATCGTGGTGGCGCCGGTCACGACGGTGGACGAGGGCACGCCGGACGGGGCGTCCATCGAAGTGGAACAACGCCCCGGATATGAAGTGACCGAGGTCACAGCACCCCAGGTGCCGGTGACGGGAGCGGGAGGCGGGATTCCGGTGGCACCCCTGGGGACTCAGGCGTACAACCCGGCGTTCGACGTGACTCCGCCCGAGCTGGTGACGGCGATCGTCACCGAGGAGGGCGCGGTCTCGCCCGTGACCACCGAGGCCCTCGCCGAGCTGTGTGCCAGGTCACGCCAGGTCACGATTAGCTAATGGGATGATGGCGTTTATGAAGGGACGAGTCCTTGTCGTCGACGACGACACCGCACTGGCCGAGATGCTCGGCATTGTGCTGCGTGGTGAGGGTTTTGAGCCATCGTTCGTAGCCGACGGCGACAAGGCGCTGGCCGCCTTCCGGGAGACCAAGCCCGATCTGGTGCTGCTCGACCTGATGCTGCCCGGCCGGGACGGCATCGAGGTGTGCCGCCTGATCAGGGCCGAGTCGGGTGTGCCGATCGTGATGCTGACGGCGAAGAGCGACACCGTCGACGTCGTGGTCGGTCTCGAGTCGGGCGCCGACGACTACATCGTGAAGCCGTTCAAGCCGAAGGAGCTGGTGGCCCGCATCCGGGCCCGGCTGCGCAGGTCCGAGGAGCCGGCGCCGGAGCAGCTCGCCATAGGCGACCTGGTCATCGACGTGGCCGGTCACTCCGTGAAGCGGGACGGGCAGTCGATCGCGCTGACGCCGCTGGAGTTCGACCTGCTGGTGGCGCTGGCCCGCAAGCCGTGGCAGGTGTTCACCCGCGAGGTGCTCCTCGAACAGGTCTGGGGCTACCGGCACGCCGCCGACACCCGCCTGGTCAACGTGCACGTCCAGCGGCTGCGCTCCAAGGTCGAGAAGGACCCGGAGAAGCCGGAGATCGTGGTGACCGTCCGTGGTGTCGGTTACAAGGCCGGGCCGAGCTGACATGAGCAGGGACAGTGCCGCTTCGGCGCCCGGCCGTTCCGGGGCCCGCGCCGGACGGCCTGTCGGCCCCCCGCCCGCCGGTTCCCGCTGGAGCCGGCTGCTCGAGGGCGGGCTGCTGCACGGCGGGGTGCAGGGCAGCCCGGTGCTCCGCCTCTTCATGCGCTGGGTGCGGCGGCCGTTGCTGCCCGTGATGCGGCTGTGGCGCCGCAACATCCAGCTCAAGATCGTCGTCACCACACTGCTGATGTCGCTCGGCGTGGTGCTGCTGCTCGGTTTCGTCGTGATCGGCCAGGTGCGCAACGGGTTGCTGGACGCCAAGGTGAAGGCGTCCCAGAGCCAGGCCACCGGCGGGTTCGCGGTGGCCAAGCAGAAGGCCGAGGAGGCGGCGAGCGTCACCGGCGACGACGGAGTGTCCGCCGGGGACGGCCGTCCCTCGCAGAACGTCATCCAGTGGATGAGCGAGCTGGTGAAGTCGCTGTCCAGCGGTGGCCAGGGCGCCTTCGACGTCGTCACCCTCCCCATGGGCGGGGACAGCGGCAGCGGACGCGGCCCGCGCGCCTCCGGCGTGGTCAGCTGGTCCGCCAGCGTGCCCGAGGAGCTGCGGGAGCGGATCGACGGCAGCACGGCGGCGGCGCAGAGCTACACCCGCATCGTCTACGACTCCGACGAGCCGTCCCAGCCCGGCCTGGTCATCGGCAAGCAGGTCAACGACCCGAACGGCGAGCCGTACCAGCTCTACTACCTGTTCCCGCTGACGCAGGAGGAGAAGTCCCTCAGCCTGGTCAGGGGCACCCTGGCGACGGCCGGGCTCTTCGTCGTCGTACTGCTGGGGGCGATCGCCTGGCTCGTGGTGCGGCAGGTCGTCACGCCGGTGCGGATGGCGGCCGGCGTCGCCGAGCGGCTGTCCGCCGGGCGGCTGCAGGAACGGATGAAGGTCACCGGCGAGGACGACATCGCGCGGCTCGGCGAGGCCTTCAACAAGATGGCGCAGAACCTCCAGCTGAAGATCAGCCAGCTGGAGGACCTGTCGCGGATGCAGCGGCGGTTCGTCTCCGACGTGTCGCACGAGCTGCGGACGCCGCTGACGACCGTGCGGATGGCCGCCGACGTCATCCACGACGCGCGGGTGGACTTCGACCCGGTGACCGCGCGGTCGGCCGAACTCCTCGCCGACCAGCTGGACCGGTTCGAGACGCTGCTCGCGGACCTGCTGGAGATCAGCCGCTTCGACGCCGGCGCCGCGGCCCTGGAGGCCGAGGCGATAGACCTCCGGGAGGTCGTGCGGCGGGTCGTCAGCGGGGCCGAGCCGCTCGCCGAGCGCAAGGGCACGCTGATACGCGTCGTCGGCGACCAGCAGCCCGTGGTGGCCGAGGCCGACGCCCGGCGCGTGGAGCGCGTGCTGCGCAACCTCGTCGTCAACGCCGTCGAGCACGGCGAGGGCAACGACGTGGTGGTCAAGCTCGCCGCGGCCGGCGGCGCGGTCGCCGTCGCGGTGCGCGACTACGGCGTCGGGCTCAAGCCGGGGGAGGCCACCCGGGTCTTCAGCCGCTTCTGGCGGGCCGACCCGGCACGCGCGCGCACCACCGGCGGCACGGGGCTCGGTCTGTCCATCGCCCTGGAGGACGCGCGGCTGCACGGCGGCTGGCTGCAGGCCTGGGGCGAGCCCGGCGGCGGTTCGCAGTTCCGGCTGACGCTGCCCAGGACCGCGGACGAGCCGCTGCGGGGCTCGCCGATACCGCTGGAGCCGACGGACTCCCGGCGCAACCGGGGGCTGGGCGACGCCGGTCCGGGCGACGCCGCGACGTGGGACGCGGGGAGCGCGGCCACCGTCCCGACGCAGACGTCGGCCGCCCAGGCGTCCTCGGTGTCCGCGCGGGGCCCGATCCCACCGCGGTCGGCGACGGTGGCACCCACCGCCGACCCGACGGCCCTGCCCGGCAACGGTGCGCGCGTGGTGCCGCGGCCCCCGTCGGGCGCCCGGAAGCAGGACGGCGGTCCCGCGCCGGAGGTGGCGAGCCGCCCGGACGCCGGACCCGAGAACAGCAGCAGGCAAGGGGAGGCAACTCGTGGGCGCTGACCGCGAGGGGAGCGGCCGGCGACCGGCGCGCGCGGTGACGTACGCGGTCTGTGGCGTCGTCCTGCTGGCGGGGTGTGCGTCCATGCCGGACAGCGGGGACCTGCGCGGGGTGGACTCCACGCCGCGACAGGACCCCCAGGTGCGGGTGTTCGCGATGCCGCCGCGGGAGGACGCCCCGCCCACGGAGATCGTCCAGGGCTTCCTCGAGGCGCTGACCAGCAACGATCCGCAGTACGAGACGGCGCGCAAGTACCTGACGGGCGAGGCGGCCGAGACCTGGCGGCCGGAGCGGTCGACGACGGTGCTGGCGGGCGGTCCGGGGACGGAGACCGACCACTCGGGCAACCGGGAGGAGGCCAACGACTACTCGGTCACCCTGACCGGCACCCGGGTCGCCACGGTGGACGCGCAGCAGTCCTACACGCCGGCGGAGGGCGAGTACCGGGAGGCGGTCCACCTCACCCGGGACGGCAAGAACCGGCAGTGGCGCATCGACGTGCTGCCGCAGGGCGTCATCATGGGCAAGTCGGACTTCCAGCGCACCTACATGTCCGTCAACAAGTACTTCTTCGCCTCGAACACCTCCCCCACCACGCAGGCCGGCACCGGTCGGCAGCCGGCCGCCGTCGCCGATCCGGTGTACGTGCGCCGGCTCGTGGACCCGATGACCCAGGTGGTGAGGTCCCTGTTCAGCGGGCCGACACGGCTGCTGGGCCCCGTGGTCAGGTCGAGCTTCCCCACCGGCACGGCGCTGGCGAAGAACTCCGACCCGCTCACCCCCGACGACCACAACAAACTGACGGTGCCGCTGAACGACCGGGCGGCCGGTGTCGGCAGGGACACGTGCGACGAGATGGCGGCGCAGCTGCTGTTCACCGTGCAGAGCCTCACCCCGGTGGTGGACGAGGTCGAACTGCGCGCGGGCGGCAGGCAGGTGTGCTCGCTCACCGAGGACCGGGCCGAGACGGTCGCCACGCGCGGTTCGGCCCACCGGCCCGACTACCTGTACTTCGTCGACGACCGGGATCGTCTGGTGCGCATCGCCGCCGGCAGCAAGGGGACGCGGGCCGAGCCCGTTCCCGGGGCGCTGGGCGAGGGAGCGGTGGGCCTGCGGTCGGTCGCGGTCTCCCGCGACGAGCACAGCGCGGCCGCCATCGGCCTCGACAACAAGTCGCTGTACGTCGGCTCCCTGGTGACGGGCGGTTCGCTCGGCGAGCCCGTGCTGGTCAGCAAGGGCAAGACGGAGCCGGACCGGCTGACGCCGCCGAGCTGGGACTCCCAGGGGGACCTCTGGATCGCCGACCGCGACCCGGCCGACCCCCGGTTGCTGCTGCTGAGGGAGGGCGCGGGCGAGCCGGTCGAGGTGCGGACGCCGGGGCTGGACGGGCGGGTCCAGGCGGTGCGGGTGGCCGCCGACGGCGTACGGATCGCGCTCATCGTGGAGAAGGACGGCAAGCGTTCGCTGCTCATCGGGCGGATCGAGCGGGACGGGAAGGCGGGTGAGCAGTCCGCCGTCACCGTCCTCGAACTGCGCTCCGCCACCCCCGAGCTGGAGGAGGTCACGGCCATGTCCTGGGCCGGTGACAGCCGGCTCGTGGTGGTCGGCCGGGAGCGCGGCGGCGTCCAGCAGATCGGGTACGTCCAGGTGGACGGCTCCACGCCGGAGGCCTCGGTGCCCGCCGCGCTGACCGGGGTGAAGGAGATCGCCGCGACGGAGGACGAGACGCTGCCGCTGGTGGCGTACTCGGAGGACCTGATCGTGCGGCTGCCGTCCGGGCTGCAGTGGCAGAAGGTGACGGAGGGGACGGCGCCGGTCTACCCGGGCTGACCCGCCCCGCGCGGCTTCCGCGGTTTTCCACAGGGCTGGTGGCGAGGCGCGGGCGTGGGCACAGTGGTGGCCGTGCGGGAATGGTGGCGGGACCTCACGGACCTGGTGCTGCCGGCCGAGTGCGGAGGCTGCGGCAGGGCCCGGTCGGTGCTGTGCGCCGGCTGCCGTACGGCGCTCAGCGGCGCACCGCCGCGCCGGGTGCGGCCGGCGCCGGAGCCGCCCGGGCTGCCGCCGGTGCACGCCGCCGCCCCCTACGCCGACGCGGTGCGGGCCGCGCTGCTGGCCCACAAGGAGCGAGGTGTGCTCGCCCTCACGGCACCGCTCGGCGCGGCGCTGGCCGGCGCCGTGCGGGCCGGGCTGCGGGAGGCGGGGGCAACGACGGCGGAACCGGCGGCGCGGGCGGGTGGCCGGGAGGACACGGCGGAGGGGACCGGCGTCCCGGAGCCGGCCGCGGGGGACGTGCGGGGGCCCGTGCTGCTCGTGCCCGTGCCGTCGGCGCGCCGGGCGGTGCGAGCGCGCGGGCACGATCCGGTGCGGCGCCTCGCGCTCGCCGCCGCGGCGGAGCTGAGGCGGACGGGCACGTCGGTCCGGGTGCGGGCGGTGCTGCGGCAGCGGCACGCCGTGGCCGACCAGTCGGACCTCGACGCCCGGCAGCGCTCGGAGAACCTGGCCGGTGCGCTGGCCGTGGTGCCGGGCGGTGGCCGGCTGCTGTGCGCCGGTGGGCCGGTCGTCCTCGTCGACGACCTGATGACGACCGGCGCGTCGCTGGCGGAGGCGGCGCGGGCCGTGCGCGCGGCGACGGCCGGGAAAGGGCCCCGCGCCTCTGAGCGGACGACGGGTCCGGGGACGTACATGACGGCGAAATCGGCTGTGTATTCGTCGGCGGCAGGGGAAGGCAGAGAGGAACGGAAGGCCGGGCCCCGAATGTCGGGCCCGAACGGAGGCGATGGCGTGGTCCGGGAAACGATCCGCGCGGCGGTGGTCGCGGCATCACCAGATTCCTTCGAAATAAACCGGAACTGACTGAGAACTTATGTCGTTGCAGATGATGAGAGCATCAAATCACCGGAACGGAGGTACCCCGCGGTAGAGGGTGACGACATCCGTCCGGGCGAGATATGTTCGGTTGTGAGGAAAGCCGCAGGCCACACCCTCTTGAATCCGAATGCCCGGTGCGGGTTCCACCCTCATCACCCGCGCCGGTGGAGTGGAGACACCGCCCACGGGGGAGGAGGTGGACGTCACCGAGTCCGAGGTTCCGGAATGGCCCGGGACCTGGTGCGAAAGGGAGATGCTCCGCCGTCGAAGCGGAGCGATCCGGGAACGGAGTTCTGCGTGGACATCGTCGTCAAGGGCCGCAAGACCGAGGTGCCCGAGCGGTTCCGGAAGCACGTGGCCGAGAAGCTGAAGCTGGAGAAGATCCAGAAGCTCGATGGCAAGGTGATCAGCCTCGACGTCGAGGTGTCCAAGGAGCCGAACCCCAGGCAGGCCGACCGCTGTGACCGAGTGGAGATCACGCTCCGCTCCCGCGGTCCGGTCATCCGGGCGGAGGCGGCGGCGAGCGACCCCTACGCGGCGCTCGACCTGGCGGCGGAGAAGCTCGGCGCCCGGCTGCGCAAGCAGCACGACAAGCGCTTCTCGCGCCGAGGCGCGCGCCGGATCACGGCGGCGGAGGTCGCCGACCACGTCCCCGGCGCGGCGACGCTCAACGGGAACGGCGAGGTCGTCCCCGAGGAGCAGCAGGACGCGGTGCCCACCAAGAAGATCGGCTCGCTCGAGGTCCAGGGCGACGGCCCGCTCGTCGTCCGCGAGAAGACCCACGTGGCCGCGCCGATGAGCCTCGACCAGGCGCTCTACGAGATGGAGCTGGTCGGGCACGACTTCTACCTGTTCGTCGACTCCGAGACGAAGGAACCCAGCGTCGTCTACCGGCGGCACGCCTACGACTACGGCGTGATCCACCTGACCACGGACACGATGGTCACCCAGGCGAACGCCCCCGAGGCGGGCGATGCGCTCGGCGGCTGACGCGGCCGGATGACAGCGGAACCGGGTGCCCCTGGAGCGCGTGCGCGCCCCCAGGGGCACCGGTGTGCGACGGTGCGCGAGGGTGTGCGACCTCTTCGTGGCCCGCACGTCACCCCGGTCCCGGCCGGGCATGGAATCATGGCGGCAACGGCTCAACCGGTGGGACGTTGCTCTGGGTTGGCGATGGCTCAGGACTGCAGGCCACTGCCTTCAGGGGGAGGATCGATGGCGGAGACTTTCGGACCGATGCGGGGCGAGGGCGTCGACCACGGGATCGACGACGGCGCTGCCGGCATGGGCCCGGACGCGGCCTCTGCGCGCGAGGAACCGATCAGGGTCCTGGTCGTGGACGACCACGCCCTCTTCCGCCGCGGTCTGGAGATCGTCCTCGCCGCGGAGGAGGACATCCAGGTGGTCGGCGAGGCCGGTGACGGCGCCGAGGCCGTGGAGAAGGCCGCCGACCTGCTGCCGGACATCGTCCTGATGGACGTGCGGATGCCCAAGCGGGGCGGGATCGAAGCCTGCACCTCCATCAAGGAGGTGGCCCCCAGCGCCAAGATCATCATGCTGACGATCAGCGACGAGGAGGCCGACCTCTACGACGCGATCAAGGCGGGGGCGACGGGCTATCTCCTCAAGGAGATCTCGACCGACGAGGTCGCCACCGCCATTCGCGCGGTGGCCGACGGACAGTCGCAGATCAGTCCCTCCATGGCGTCGAAACTCCTCACCGAGTTCAAGTCGATGATCCAGCGGACCGACGAACGCCGGCTGGTGCCCGCGCCGCGGCTCACGGACCGCGAACTGGAAGTCCTCAAGCTCGTCGCCACGGGCATGAACAACCGCGACATCGCCAAGGAACTCTTCATTTCCGAGAACACCGTGAAGAACCACGTGCGCAACATCCTGGAGAAACTGCAACTGCACTCCAGGATGGAGGCCGTCGTCTACGCGATGCGGGAGAAGATCCTCGAGATCCGGTGACCCCCGGCGCGGATCAGCCGAGGAGCCGCGCCAGCTCCCGGGTGAGAGGCTCGCGCAGCTCCGGTGCCTCGACCCTTTCCACCCGTACGTCCGTGCAGTCCACCCAGCCGGCCGCCTCGACCAGGGCCTGGGCCACCGGGGCGGCGGCCTTGACGCCGTCCAGGGTGACCTGCTTGGCGACCAGGGTGCGCCCCTCGCGCCCCGGGTCCACGCGGCCGACGAGCCGGCCCCCGGCCAGCACCGGCATCGCGAAGTAGCCGTGCACCCGCTTCTGCCTGGGCACGTACGCCTCCAGGCGGTGGGTGAAGCCGAAGATCCGCTCCGTGCGCGCACGCTCCCAGATCAGGGAGTCGAAGGGCGAGAGCAGCGTCGTGCGGTGCCGCCCGCGCGGCGGTGTCGCCAGTGCCTCGGGGTCCGCCCAGGCCGGCTTGCCCCAGCCCGCCACCGTGACCGGGACCAGCCCCGAGTCCGCGATCACGGCGTCGACGTGCTCGGCCTTGAGACGGTGGTAGTCCGCGATGTCCGCGCGGGTGCCGACGCCCAGGGACCGGCCGGCCAGGCGGACCAGGCGGCGCAGGCACTCGGTGTCGTCCAGGTCGTCGTGGAGCAGCGCGGCCGGGACCGCGCGCTCGGCCAGGTCGTACACCCGCTTCCAGCCGCGGCGCTCGACGCAGACCACCTCGCCGTACATGAGCGCGCGCTCGACGGCGACCTTGGTGCCCGACCAGTCCCACCAGTCGTTGGTCTTCTTGGCGCCGCCCAGCTCCGTCGCGGTGAGGGGGCCCTCGGTGCGCAGCTGCTTGACGACCTGGTCGTAGGCGCCGTCGGGGAGCTGGTGGTTCCAGTGCGGGCGGTTGCGGTAGGCGCGGCGGCGGAAGGCGAAGTGGGGCCACTCCTCGATGGGGAGGACGCACGCGGCGTGCGACCAGTACTCGAAGGCGTGGGTGTCCGTCCAGTACGCGGACTCGACGGTCTTGCGGCCCACCGCGCCCAGGCGGGCGTACGGGACGAGCTCGTGGGAGCGGGCGAGGACCGAGATGGTGTCGAGCTGCACCGCGCCCAGGTGACGGAGGACGCCGCGGACGCCTGCGCGGCGGTCGGGGGCGCCGAGGAAGCCCTGGGCGCGCAGGGCGATGCGGCGGGCGTCGTCTGCGGAGAGTTCCGTGGTGGGGGGCGGGAGGGTCGTCATACGTCGGCACGATAGGGGGTGGGTCTGACAGTGGGGGCGGGTTCCTGCGGGGACCCCGGCACCCACCCCCGTCGCTCCGGCGGCACGACGTGCCCGCAGCTGTGGGGAGGGGGAGGTCACGGCCTGGGCGGCAGGTAGGGGGCCGTCGAGGGGAGGGCCAGGTCCGAGGGGAGGAGGGAGCCGATCCAGGCGTCGCGGCGGGTGCCCTTGTTGTTGATCGCGGAGCGCAGCGTGCCCTCCACGGTGAAGCCCGCGCGCCGGGCCACCGCGCGGGAGGCCGTGTTGCCGACCTCGGCGCGCCACTCCAGGCGGTCGATCGCCCGGTCGGTGAAGGCCCAGCGGGCGACGGCGACGGCGGCCTCGGTGACGTAGCCGTGGCCGCGGTGCTCCTCGGCGCACCAGAAACCGATCTCGCCGACGCCCAGGGAGATCATCGTGACGCCCAGCATGCCCACCAGGTCACCGGCCGGGAGGAAGAGGCCGAAGGTGGCCATCGAGTCGTCGGCCCAGCCGGCCGGGACCATCTGCTCGGTGAAGCCCCGGGCGTGCTCGCGGAGGTAGGGGGAGGGGATCGTCGTCCAGCGCTGGATGTCGGGGTCCTGGCAGGCGGCGTACACGGCGTCGGTGTCCTGCGGGCCGACCGTGCGCAGGACCAGGCGGCCGGTGGTGAGCGTGACGGGTTCCATCGGCCGATTCTGCGGGGTGCCCGACGGCGGGCGCCATCCCTCCGCCCGGCGTGGACGGCCGGTCACTTTTCGAGGGATTCGCCGACGGGCGCGGCACCATACGGGGTGCGCGGACGTTGAACCCGTAGACAGCAGACCGGAAGCTGGATGAAGGAGCACACGGTCCCCGTCACAGCGGGCTCCCGGGGCGGCGGGGTCCTCGCATACGATGGCCGTTGCTCAGTACGTCACAGGAAATCGACCGTCCCAGGCCCGACCGGCAAGGAGACCAACCCCCGTGTCCGTCCTCTCGAAGATCATGCGTGCAGGCGAAGGCAAGATCCTGCGCAAGCTGCACCGCATCGCGGACCAGGTCAACTCCATCGAAGAGGACTTCGTCGACCTCTCCGACGCCGAGCTGAGGGCCCTCACCGATGAGTACAAGCAGCGGTACGCCGACGGTGAGAGCCTGGACGACCTGCTGCCCGAAGCCTTCGCCACCGTCCGGGAAGCCGCCAAGCGCGTCCTCGGCCAGCGGCACTACGACGTGCAGATCATGGGCGGCGCCGCCCTGCACATGGGCTATGTCGCCGAGATGAAGACCGGTGAGGGCAAGACCCTCGTCGGCACCCTGCCCGCCTACCTCAACGCCCTGTCCGGCGAGGGCGTGCACATCGTCACGGTCAACGACTACCTGGCCGAGCGCGACTCCGAGATGATGGGCCGCGTCCACAAGTTCCTCGGTCTGACCGTGGGCTGCATCCTGGCCAACCAGACGCCGGCCCAGCGCCGCGAGATGTACGCCTGCGACATCACCTACGGCACGAACAACGAGTTCGGCTTCGACTACCTGCGCGACAACATGGCCTGGTCCAAGGACGAGCTCGTCCAGCGCGGCCACAACTTCGCCATCGTCGACGAGGTCGACTCCATCCTGGTCGACGAGGCCCGTACGCCGCTGATCATCTCCGGCCCGGCCGACCAGGCCACCAAGTGGTACGGCGACTTCGCCAAGCTGGTCACCCGCCTGAAGAAGGGCGAGGCGGGCAACACCCTCAAGGGCATCGAGGAGACCGGCGACTACGAGGTCGACGAGAAGAAGCGCACCGTCGCCATCCACGAGTCCGGCGTCGCCAAGGTCGAGGACTGGCTGGGCATCGACAACCTCTACGAGTCGGTGAACACCCCGCTGGTCGGCTACCTGAACAACGCCATCAAGGCCAAGGAACTCTTCAAGAAGGACAAGGACTACGTCGTCATCGACGGCGAAGTCATGATCGTCGACGAGCACACCGGCCGTATCCTCGCCGGCCGCCGCTACAACGAGGGCATGCACCAGGCGATCGAGGCGAAGGAAGGGGTGGACATCAAGGACGAGAACCAGACGCTCGCCACGATCACCCTGCAGAACTTCTTCCGCCTCTACAAGCGCCACGACCACAGCGGCAAGGAACTGCCCGGCCTGTCCGGCATGACCGGTACGGCCATGACCGAGGCCGCCGAGTTCCACCAGATCTACAAGCTCGGCGTGGTGCCCATCCCGACCAACCGGCCGATGATCCGCAAGGACCAGTCGGACCTGATCTACCGCACCGAGGTCGCGAAGTTCGAGGCGGTCGTCGACGACATCGAGGAGAAGCACCGCAAGGGCCAGCCGATCCTGGTCGGCACCACCTCGGTCGAGAAGTCCGAGTACCTCTCGCAGCAGCTCAGCAAGCGCGGCGTCCAGCACGAGGTGCTCAACGCCAAGCAGCACGACCGGGAGGCGACGATCGTCGCCCAGGCCGGCCGCAAGGGCTCGGTCACGGTGGCCACCAACATGGCCGGCCGCGGTACCGACATCAAGCTCGGCGGCAACCCCGAGGACCTCGCCGAGGCGGAGCTGCGCCAGCGCGGTCTCGACCCCGAGGAGCACATCGAGGAGTGGGCCGCGGCCCTGCCCGCCGCCCTGGAGCGCGCCGAGCTGGCGGTCAAGGCCGAGAAGGAAGAGGTCGAGAAGCTCGGCGGCCTCTACGTCCTGGGCACCGAGCGGCACGAGTCGCGCCGCATCGACAACCAGCTGCGCGGTCGTTCCGGCCGCCAGGGCGACCCCGGCGAGTCCCGCTTCTACCTGTCCCTGGGCGACGACCTGATGCGGCTGTTCAAGGCCCAGATGGTCGAGCGCGTGATGTCGATGGCCAACGTCCCCGACGACGTGCCGATCGAGAACAAGATGGTCACCCGCGCGATCGCCTCCGCCCAGTCCCAGGTCGAGACCCAGAACTTCGAGACCCGCAAGAACGTCCTGAAGTACGACGAGGTCCTCAACCGGCAGCGCGAGGTCATCTACGGCGAGCGGCGCCGCGTCCTGGAGGGCGAGGACCTGCAGGAGCAGATCCAGCACTTCATGAACGACACGATCGAGGCGTACGTCCGCGCCGAGACCGCCGAGGGCTTCCCCGAGGACTGGGACCTCGACCGGCTGTGGGGCGCCTTCAAGCAGCTCTACCCGGTGAAGATCACCGTCGAGGAGCTGGAGGAGGCGGCCGGCGACCGGGCCGGACTGACCGCCGACTACATCGAGGAGTCCATCAAGGACGACATCCTCGAGCAGTACGAGGCGCGCGAGAAGCAGCTCGGCTCCGAGATCATGCGTGAGCTGGAGCGCCGGGTGGTGCTCTCGGTCCTGGACCGCAAGTGGCGCGAGCACCTCTACGAGATGGACTACCTCCAGGAGGGCATCGGCCTGCGCGCGATGGCCCAGAAGGACCCGCTGGTCGAGTACCAGCGCGAGGGCTTCGACATGTTCCAGGCCATGATGGACGGCATCAAGGAGGAGTCCGTCGGCTACCTGTTCAACCTGGAGGTCCAGGTCGAGCAGCAGGTCGAGGAGGTCCCGGTCGAGGACGCGGCGCCGTCGCTGGAGAAGGGCGCGCAGGACGCCGTGCCGGCCCAGGCGGGCGCGCGGCCGGAGATCCGCGCCAAGGGGCTCGACGCCCCGCAGCGCCGGAACATGCACTTCTCCGCGCCGACCGTGGACGGCGAGGGCGGGGTCGTCGAGGGCGACTTCACCACCGACGAGGAGCCCGCGCGTTCCTCGTCCGACGGCCTCACGCGCGCGGAGCGCCGCAAGCAGGCCAAGGGCGGACGCCGCCGCAAGAAGTGACCGTGCGGTGCCCCCGCGGCACCGTGGAAGGCCGAAGGGCCGGACGCCTGCGCGCGTCCGGCCCTTCGGCCTTTCCGGGCTGTGCGGGGCCGGGCCGGTCCGGTGAAGGGCTCAGTCCTCGTCGGCGCGGCGCCCGCGCGGGCCGCCGAGTTCCACCGCCGTGCAGCGCCAGCGCAGGTCCCGGCCCTGCTCCAGGCGGAAGGCCATCGCACGCAGCTGGTCACCCGCGCCGATGCGGGCGAAGACCTCCAGGGCGCCCGGCCGGGGCTCGAAGTAGCCGATGTCACGGACCACGGGGGCGGTGCCGCGGGTGCGCAGGGGGCCGCGTTCGGCGAGGTGGGCCAGTTCGTCGTAGGCGCGCCCGACGGTGTGGCGGAGCATCGAGTGGACGGGGCGCCTGCCGCTGAGCACGTGGAGCAGCAGCTCGGCGAAGTGGTCGGTCGGGCGGAGCTGCGGTACGGGGCGGCGGGGGGTCTGGGCGGGCACGACCGGCTCTGCCACGGGCGGGCCCTGGCGGGGAACGGCCGGGACGACGGACCCCGGCACGGTGGCGCCCGAGGGCGTGCGCGGCCCCGTCCTCGCGGTGCGCCCGGGGCCCGTCGTGGGCGGGCGCGTGTCCGCCGGCCGCGTACGGGCCCGCGTCGACCTGCCCGGCGAGCCCGGTGGGCGGCCGCCGGACGCCGTGGACCGTACGGCGCCACCGCCCGGCCGGCGCGGCGGCACGGCGCCGGGCACGCGCGACGCGTCGTCGGCCGGGGTGAGCGGTGCGGGAGTCGGCGCGACGGCGGCGGCCGGTGCGAGGCGGAGCGGGCGGGACTGCGTCCTGGTCATGACCTTGCGCATGGGGCTCCCCGTTTCGGCGGCCCGGCGGATACCGGGCGGTAACTTGCGGTCGGGGATCTTGTACGGGGCGGCGGGACGGCGCGGCAAGGAGCAGCGCGGCCGGGTCGAGGGTCGGGAAGGTTCACCTATCCGGGTGGTCCAAGGCGCCGGAAGGCTCGGTGTGGAGCGGCGGTACCGGGTGAATCCGGGGACGGAGGTGGACGCGTCGGGCGTCCCGGGTGGGGACTCGAAAGGGGACACCCGCACGTATCCTGAAGGCTCTTCCCGGGCCATCCCGGGCACCCGGTGGAGTCCCCGACCACGAAAGCGGCAGCCCCATGCGCGTCTACGTACCCCTGACCCTCCCCGGTCTCGCCGAGGCGCACAGGACGGGGCAGCTGGGCCAGGGGCCGCTCGTCGCCCACGCCGTCACCCCGGCGCTGCGCGAGTGGTACCTCTCGGACGACATCGAGGAGCTGGAGTACGCCGCGCTGAACCGGGCCGCGCTGGCCTCCCTGCGTCTGCTCGCCGCCGACGCCGGGGCGCCGCGGCGCCGGGTCGTGGTCGCCGCCGACGTGCCCGACGGGGCGGTCGGCACCGACCCGGGCCGCGGGCCCGACCCGACCGCGCTGGGCGAGGTGCGGGTGGCGGGGCCCCTGCGGCTGGCCGACGCGGCCTCGGTCCACGTCGACTCCACCGACGCGGAGGCGGACGTCACCGCCGCGGCCGAGGCGCTCGCGGCGGCGGACGGCGGGGACGACGACGCCCGGTTCGTGGTGGACGGGGCGGAGGACCACGAGCTGCTCTGGTACGCCACGCAGGAGATCCCGGGTCTGGTCGGGGCCGGCGACTGACGCGCCGGAGGCACCGACATCGGCCGGCGGGTGCGGCCGCCGGGTGCGGCCGCCGGGTGCGGCCGCCGGGTGCGGCCGCCGGGTCAGGCTCCCGGCGTCCGCCGTCGGGGGGCCTTCATGACTGTCGGTGGCGGCGGGTACGTTTTCGGGCATGGGGATGCAGACAGGGGCGCACATCGTCTGGGACTGGAACGGGACGCTGTTCCACGACAACGACGCGATCATCGGGGCGACGAACGCGGCCTTCGCCGAGCTGGGGCTGTCGCCGATCACGCTGGAGCAGTACCGGGCGCTGTACTGCGTGCCGGTGCCGAAGTTCTACGAGCGGCTGATGGGGCGGCTGCCCACCGACGCCGAGTGGGAGGTCATGGACGCCACCTTCCACCGCCACTACACCGAGCACCGGGTGCGGTGCGGGCTCACGGAGGGCGTCGCGGAGCTGCTGGCCGACTGGCGTGCTGCGGGGCGCAGCCAGTCGATCCTGAGCATGTACGGGCACGAGGAGCTGGTGCCGCTGGTCAAGGGCTTCGGGATCGAGTCGCACTTCGTACGGGTCGACGGGCGGACCGGGCCCTCCGGGGGCAGCAAGGCCGAGCACATGGTGCGGCACCTCGCGGAGCTGGCCGGCTCGGCGGGGGTCGATCCCACGCGCACGGTGGTGATCGGGGACGCCGCGGACGACGCGGTGGCCGCGGGGCGGGTGGGGGCGCGGGCGGTGCTCTACACCGGGGGGTCGCACAGTCGGGCGAGTCTCGAGGGGGCCGGGGTGCCGGTGGTGGACACGCTGGCGGAGGCGGTCGTGGAGGCGGCGCGGCTGGCGGCGTGACGTCCGGGCCGCGCCGGGTACGGGTGACCTCCGGGTCGTGCCGGGTACGGGTGACCTCCGGGCCGTGCCGGGTACGGGTGCCGGTGCGTGTGCCGGCCGGGCGGTGACCGGGGCCGGTGTGGGCGCGGGGGCGCGGTGGGCGGCCCGGCGCTGACGGGGCGCTGTCTCTGTGCAGAACGTCAAAGTTCGGGTCCCGGTTTTGTACACATACGGGTCGTGACGGGATCCCGGCGGAGGGCGATAGCCTTGTGGCGTGATCAGCGCGATAGCTCGCGGGGGCACCGTTGCCTCCGCCCTGCGCCCGGTGAGCACGGACGACATCCGTGTCCGGGCGGCGGTCGCTGGTCTTCGCGGGCGGGACGGGGCATCGACGGCCCCCGGTAGGACGCCGCGCACTCCCCGGACCGTGACGCCGAGAGCGACGTCACACCTGGTGAACGTGGCGACATTGGCTGATATGCCCCCGCTCCTCTCACCTTGCGGCATAGCGTCTGAAGGGTCCGGACACCCCGTGTCCCGACGACGTGCCGGAAGGCAGGAGACCGTACTTCCTTCAACGTCACGCAACGGCGCGCGACAGGAGCCAGAGGACAATGCAGACCAAGCTGGACGAAGCCAAGGCCGAGCTGCTCGAAAGGGCTGCGCGGGTAGCTGAGAACAGCCCGGTCGGGGGGCACCTACCGACTGGGACGACGGACGAGGGCACGCCGGGCACCCCGGGCACCCCGGGCACCCCGGACCAGGCATCCGTGTTCGCGTTCCTCCGGCGCTACTACCGGCACACCGCCCCGGAGGACCTGACCGACCGTGACCCGGTCGACGTCTTCGGAGCCGCCGTCTCGCACTACCGGCTGGCCGAGAACCGCCCGCAGGGCACGGCGAACGTGCGGGTGCACACCCCGACCGTCGAGGAGAACGGCTGGACGTGCAGCCACTCCGTCGTCGAGGTGGTCACCGACGACATGCCCTTCCTCGTCGACTCCGTCACCAACGAGCTGACCCGGCAGGGCCGCGGCATCCACGTCGTGGTCCACCCGCAGATCGTGGTGCGGCGCGACCTCACCGGCAAGCTCGTCGAGGTGCTCACCGGCGGCCCCTCCGCCGACCTGCCGCACGACGCGCACGTCGAGTCCTGGATCCACGTCGAGATCGACCGCGAGACCGACCGCGGCGACCTGAAGCAGATCACCGCCGACCTGCTGCGCGTCCTCAACGACGTCCGCGAGACCGTCGAGGACTGGGGCAAGATGCGCGACGCGGCCGTCCGCATCGCCGAGCAGCTGCCGGACGAGCCGACCCCCGCCGACCTGCCGCCGCGGGAGCTGGAGGAGGCCCGCGAGCTGCTGCGCTGGCTGGCCGACGACCACTTCACCTTCCTCGGCTACCGCGAGTACGAGCTGCGCGAGGACGACTCCCTCGCCGCCGTCGCCGGCACCGGGCTGGGCATCCTGCGCTCCGACCCGCATCACGCGACCGACGAGAGCCACCCGGTCAGCCCCTCGTTCGAGCGGCTCCCGGCCGACGCCCGGGCCAAGGCCCGCGAGCACCGGCTGCTGGTGCTGACCAAGGCCAACAGCCGGGCGACCGTGCACCGGCCGTCGTACCTGGACTACATCGGCGTCAAGAAGTTCGACGCGGACGGCAACGTCGTCGGCGAGCGCCGCTTCCTCGGCCTCTTCTCCTCCGCCGCGTACACCGAGTCCGTCCGCCGGGTGCCGGTGATCCGGCGCAAGGTGGAGGAGGTGCTGGAGCGGGCCGGGTTCTCGCCCAACAGCCACGACGGCCGGGACCTGCTCCAGATCCTGGAGACCTACCCGCGCGACGAGCTGTTCCAGACGCCGCCCGACGAGCTGCAGTCCATCGTCACCTCCGTGCTCTACCTCCAGGAGCGGCGCCGCCTGCGCCTCTACCTGCGCCAGGACGAGTACGGGCGCTACTACTCGGCGCTCGTCTACCTCCCCCGCGACCGCTACACCACCGGCGTCCGGCTGCGGATCATCGACATCCTCAAGGAGGAGCTCGGCGGCACCAGCGTCGACTTCACGGCCTGGAACACCGAGTCGATCCTGTCCCGGCTGCACTTCGTGGTCCGCGTCCCGCAGGGCACCGAGCTGCCGCACCTGTCCGACGCCGACAAGGAGCGCGTCGAGGCCCGCCTGGTCGAGGCCGCCCGCTCCTGGGCCGACGGGTTCGCCGAGGCGCTGACCGCCGAGTTCGGCGAGGAGCACGCGGCGGAGCTGCTGCGCCGCTACGGCAGCGCCTTCCCGGAGGGCTACAAGGCCGACCACGGCCCGCGCTCCGCGGTCGCCGACCTCGGTCACCTGGAGCGGCTCGACGAGGACCGCACCTTCGCGCTGAGCCTGTACGAGCCGGTCGGCGCCGCGCCCGAGGAGCGCCGCTTCAAGATCTACCAGAAGGGCGGCACCGTCTCCCTGTCCGCCGTGCTGCCGGTGCTCAGCCGGCTCGGCGTCGAGGTCACCGACGAGCGGCCGTACGACCTGCGCTGCGCGGACCGCACCACCGCCTGGATCTACGACTTCGGACTGCGCATGCCGAAGTCGGTGGCGGGCGGCGCCGACTACCTCGGCGACGACGCCCGCGAGCGCTTCCAGGAGGCCTTCGCCGCCACCTGGAACGGCCAGGCGGAGAACGACGGCTTCAACGCCCTGGTCCTCAGCGCCGGACTGACCTGGCGGCAGGCCATGGTGCTGCGCGCCTACGCCAAGTACCTGCGGCAGGCCGGCTCGACGTTCAGCCAGGACTACATGGAGGACACCCTCCGCAACAACGTCCACACCACGCGCCTGCTGGTCTCCCTCTTCGAGGCGCGGATGGCCCCGGAGCGCCAGCGCGCCGGACGCGAGATCGTCGACGCCCTGCTCGAAGAGGTCGACGCGGCCCTCGACCAGGTCGCCAGCCTCGACGAGGACCGCATCCTGCGCTCCTTCCTCACCGTCATCAAGGCGACGCTGCGGACGAACTTCTTCCAGAAGACGAGCGACGGCAAGCCGCACGACTACGTCTCCATGAAGTTCGACCCGCAGGCCATCCCCGACCTGCCCGCGCCGCGTCCGGCGTTCGAGATCTGGGTGTACTCCCCGCGCGTCGAGGGCGTCCACCTGCGCTTCGGCAAGGTCGCCCGCGGCGGTCTGCGCTGGTCCGACCGCCGGGAGGACTTCCGCACCGAGATCCTCGGCCTGGTCAAGGCGCAGATGGTGAAGAACACCGTCATCGTGCCGGTCGGCGCCAAGGGCGGCTTCGTCGCCAAGCAGCTGCCCGATCCGAACGTGGACCGGGACGCCTGGATGGCCGAGGGCATCGCCAGCTACCGGACCTTCATCTCGGCGCTGCTCGACATCACCGACAACATGGTCGCCGGCGAGGTCGTGCCCCCGGCCGACGTCGTCCGGCACGACGAGGACGACACGTACCTCGTCGTCGCCGCCGACAAGGGCACGGCGAAGTTCTCGGACATCGCCAACGAGGTCGCCGAGTCCTACAACTTCTGGCTCGGCGACGCCTTCGCCTCCGGCGGCTCGGCGGGCTACGACCACAAGGGCATGGGCATCACCGCCCGCGGCGCCTGGGAGTCCGTCAAGCGGCACTTCCGGGAGCTGGGCGTGGACACCCAGACCCAGGACTTCACCGTCGTCGGCATCGGCGACATGTCCGGCGACGTGTTCGGCAACGGCATGCTGCTGTCCGAGCACATCCGCCTGGTCGCCGCCTTCGACCACCGGCACATCTTCATCGACCCGAACCCGGACTCGGCCACCTCGTACGCGGAGCGCCGCCGGCTGTTCGAGCTGCCGCGCTCCTCCTGGGAGGACTACGACAGCGCGCTGATCTCGGCGGGCGGCGGCGTCTTCCCGCGCACCGCCAAGTCGATCCCGGTCAACGCCCACATCCGCGAGGCCCTCGGCATCGAGGCCGGCGTCACCAAGATGACCCCGGCCGACCTGATGAAGGCGATCCTCTCCGCGCCGGTGGACCTGCTGTGGAACGGCGGCATCGGCACGTACGTCAAGGCCTCCACCGAGTCCAACGGCGACGTCGGCGACAAGGGCAACGACGCCATCCGCGTCGACGGCAAGGACCTGCGTGTCCAGGTCGTCGGCGAGGGCGGCAACCTGGGCCTGACCCAGCTGGGCCGGATCGAGTTCGCCCGCAACGGCGGCAAGATCAACACGGACGCCATCGACAACAGCGCGGGCGTGGACACCTCCGACCACGAGGTGAACATCAAGATCCTGCTCAACGGTCTCGTCAAGGACGGCGACATGACCGTCAAGCAGCGCAACAAGCTGCTCGCCGAGATGACCGACGAGGTCGGCGCGCTGGTCCTGCGCAACAACTACGCGCAGAACACGGCGATCGCCAACGCGCTCGCCCAGTCCAAGGACATGCTCCACGCCCAGCAGCGCTTCATGCGCCACCTGGTCCGCGAGGGCCACCTCGACCGGGCGCTGGAGTTCCTGCCCACCGACCGCCAGATCCGCGAGCGCCTGGGCGCCGGGCACGGCCTGACCGGCCCGGAGACGGCCGTGCTGCTGGCCTACACGAAGATCACGGTCGCCGAGGAGCTGCTGCACACCTCGCTGCCCGACGACCCCTACCTCAAGGGCCTGCTGCACGCCTACTTCCCGACGGCGCTGCGCGAGCAGTTCCTGGACCAGATCGACAGCCACCCGCTGCGCCGCGAGATCACCACGACCGTCCTGGTCAACGACACGGTCAACACGGGCGGTACGACGTATCTGCACCGGATGCGCGAGGAGACCGGCGCGTCGCTGGAGGAGATCGTGCGGGCGCAGACCGCGGCCCGGGCGATCTTCCGGTCCTCCCCGGTGTGGGACGCGGTGGAGGCCCTGGACACCAAGGTCGAGGCCGCCGTCCAGACCCGTATCCGGCTGCACTCGCGGCGTCTGGTCGAGCGCGGCACGCGCTGGCTGCTCAACAACCGGCCGCAGCCGCTGGAGCTGGCCGAGACGGTGGACTTCTTCGCCGAGCGTGTCGAGCGGGTCTGGGCGGAGCTGCCGAAGCTGCTGCGCGGCGCGGACGCGGAGTGGTACCAGCACATCTACGACGAGCTGACCGCCGCCGGGGTGCCGGACGAGCCGGCCACGCGGGTCGCCGGGTTTTCCTCGGCCTTCCCGACGCTGGACATCGTGTCGGTGGCCGACCGCATGGGCAAGGAGCCGCTGGACGTCGCCGAGGTCTACTACGACCTCGCCGACCGGCTCGGCGTCACCCAGCTGATGGACCGCATCAGCGACCTGCCCCGCACCGACCGCTGGCAGTCGATGGCCCGCGCCGCGATCCGCGAGGACCTGTACGCGGCCCACGCGGCGCTCACCGCCGACGTGCTGGCGGCCGGCAACGGCACGTCGACGCCGGAGCAGCGGTTCAAGGCGTGGGAGCAGAAGAACGCGGCGATCCTCGGCCGGGCCCGCAGCACGCTGGAGGAGATCCAGGGTTCGGAGACGTTCGACCTGTCCAACCTGTCCGTGGCCATGAGGACGATGCGGACGCTGCTGCGCACGCATGCGTGACGGCGCGGCCGTGTGAGGAGCCCCGGGTCGAGACGACCCGGGGCTCTTCCGTGCGGTGCCGGACTGCGGACTCTGGCCCGTCGGTGCCGGACTCTGGCCCGTCCGTGCCGGACTCAGGCGGCTGTCTTGGCCTTCGGCGCGGGCTTGGCGGCCGGCTTGGCCTTGACCGCCCGGTCCGGGCCGCCGGTGAACTTCTCGTACTCCTTCAGGACCTCCTCCGTCGGCCCGTCCATGCGCAGCTCGCCCCGCTCCAGCCACAGCACCCGGTCGCAGGTGTCGCGGATGGACTTGTTGCTGTGGCTGACCAGGAACACGGTGCCCGCGTGCTTGCGCAGCTCCCGGATGCGCTCCTCGGACCGCTTCTGGAAGGAGCGGTCGCCGGTGGCCAGCGCCTCGTCGACGAGGAGGACGTCGTGGTCCTTGGCGGCGGCGATGGAGAAGCGCAGCCGGGCCGCCATGCCGGAGGAGTACGTGCGCATCGGCAGCGTGATGAAGTCGCCCTTGTCGTTGATCCCGGAGAAGTCGACGATCTCCTGGTACCGCTCCTTGATCTGGGCGCGGGACATGCCCATCGCCAGGCCGCCGAGGTGCACGTTGCGCTCGCCGGTGAGGTCGTTCATCAGGGCCGCGTTGACGCCGAGGAGGGAGGGCTGGCCGTCGGTGTAGATGTGGCCGTTCTCGACGGGGAGCAGACCGGCGACGGCCTTCAGCAGCGTCGACTTGCCGGAACCGTTGGTGCCGATCAGGCCGATGGCCTCGCCCCGGTACGCCACGAAGGACACGTTCTTCACGGCGTGCACCCGGCGTACGCCGGCCGCCTTCTCGGCCTTCTTCCGGCGCACGATGCGGTTGAGGGCGGCGGTCGCCGAACCCCGGCCGGCGCCGGTGCCGTTGACCCGGTAGACGATGTCGACACCGTCGGCGACGACGGTGGGTACGCGCTCGGCGGGGTTCTTGTCAGCGGGTGTGTCAGCCACGACCGTACGTCTCCTCGGCCTTCCAGAAGTAGATGAATCCGCCGATGCCGGCGAGCAGGGCCCAGCCCAGCGCGAGCGCCCACACATGGGGCGGCAGGTGGCTCGCGTCGAAGGTGTCGATCAGGGCGAAGCGCATCAGGTCGATGTAGACGACGGCGGGGTTGAGCTGGAGCACGGTGCCCACCCAGGACGGCAGGCCGCTGTCCGGGCCGGTCATGTGGTCGATGCTGAACATGACGCCGGATGCGTACATCCAGGTGCGCAGCACGAACGGCATCAGCTGGGCCGCGTCGGGGATCTTGGAGCCCACCCGTGCCATGAACAGCGCCACGCCCGCGTTGAACAGGAACTGCAGCACCAGCGCCGGCACCGCCAGCACCCAGGACGGCGCGGGCGGCACGCCGAAGGCCAGCAGGATGACGACGAGGGCGGCCATCGAGAACAGCAGCTGCTGGAGCTGCTGGAGGCAGAAGGAGACCGGCAGCGCGGCCCGCGGGAAGTGCAGGGCGCGCACCAGGCCCAGGTTGCCCGAGATGGCCCGGGTGCCCGCCATGATCGAGCTCTGGGTGAACGTCCAGACGAACACGCCGGTCACCAGGAAGGGGACGAAGTCCTCCACGCCCCGGCTGGTGTTCATCAGCATGCCGAAGATGAAGTAGTACACCGCCGCGTTGAGCAGGGGCGTCATCACCTGCCAGACCTGGCCCAGCTTCGCCTGGCTGTACTGGGCGGTGAGCTTGGCGGTGGCGAAGGCGGTGATGAAGTGCCGGCGCGCCCACAGCTGGCGGACGTACTGGGGCAGGGAGGGGCGGGCGCCGCTCACCGACAGACCGTGGCGGGCGGCGAGGGCCGCGAGGTCGTGTTCGTCGGCGGCGGCCGGGGCGGGGGCCGGAGGCGGTGTGTGGAGGACCTGGCTCACATCCGCTGCTTTCGCTCGGGGGAGGGGGTGGCGGCGCCGGGCGTTCACCTGGGTGCCGCAGCGCGTTCACTTACGTCGGGACGGGACCGTATCGTCGTAACGTGAGAGTAGGGCGTGGCCGCGTCGGAACGCAACCGTTTCGTCGTGACGCCCCTATGCTTGGCTCGCATGACGACCAACGCCGACGAGCCGCAGCCGCAGCCGCGTCCGCGCCGCCGGGCACCCGCCGGGGCGGCGGTGCTCCGCGAGGACGTGACGGAGGCCATCCGGGCGGCGGTCTTCGAGGAGCTGGCGGCGGTCGGCTACGCGCGGATGTCCATCGAGGGCATCGCGCGTCGCGCGGGCGTCGGCAAGACGGCCGTCTACCGGCGCTGGCGCTCCAAGCTGCACCTGGTGCTCGACATCGTCTCCGCCCTCGCCGTGCAGGGGCTGCCCGCGCCCGACACCGGGTCCCTGGAGGGCGACCTGCGGTTGCTGTACGAGGTGACGTCCCGGGCCCTGCGCCACCCGGTGGCCTCGCAGATCATCCCGGACCTCCAGGCGGAGGCGGCCCGCAATCCCGACATCGCCGAGGCGATGCAGAAGGCCCTGCGGGAGGGGCAGGACGGCGTCGCCAGCAGAATCCTGGCGGCGGCGGCGGAGCGCGGCGAGCTGAGCGCGGCCGTCGACACCGACCTCGCCCTCGACCTGATCTCGGGCCCGCTGTACTGGCGCTCGGTGGTGATCCGCAGTCCGAAGCTCCCCAAGGGGTATCTGGGGGCGCTGGCGCGGGCGACGGCGGAGGGGCTCAAGGCGCTCTGAGCACGGTCCGGTCCGTCGGTGGTCCCCGCCCGTGACGGAGCCGGTGGAAGCGGTGCGGTCACCTTCGGGGGGCGGCGGTCACGGCGGGGACGTCAACTGCGGAAGGGCTGCGCTCGTGAATCCACCTGAGAACCTGGCCGAGCGGTTCGAGGAGCACCGACCTCGTCTCAAGGCGGTCGCGTACCGCATGCTCGGTTCGCTGACCGAGGCGGAGGACGCGGTCCAGGAGGCGTGGCTGCGGTTGTCCGGCTCGGACGGTCAGCGGATCGACAACCTCGGAGGCTGGCTGACCACGGTGGTCGGCCGGGTCTGTCTGGACCTGCTCCGGACCCGCAAGCGGCGGGGCGAGGAGCCCCTGGAGGACCGGCTGCCCGATCCGGTGATCGGCCGGGAGGACCGCGCCGACCCCGAGCATCAGGCGCTGGTGGCCGACTCGGTCGGGCTGGCGCTGCTGGTGGTGCTGGACTCGCTCAACCCGGCGGAGCGGCTGGCGTTCGTGCTGCACGACATGTTCGGGCTGTCGTTCGAGGAGATCGCGCCGATCGTCGACCGCACGCCCCAGGCGGCCAGGAAGCTGGCCAGCCGGGCGCGGCTGAGGGTCCGCGGCGCGACGCCGCCGCCGGACCCGGACCGCTCGGGCCAGCGCCGGGTGGTGGACGCCTTCCTGGCCGCCGCGCGCGGCGGCGACTTCGACGGGCTGGTGGCCCTCCTCGACCCGGAGGTGACGCTGCGCGCGGACGGCGGTGCGCTCACCGGGGGTCTGCGGACGATCCGCGGTGCCGCCGCCGTGGCCGGGCAGCTGGACACCTTCCGGCGGATGGCCACCGCCGCCGCCACGCACCCGGCGCTGGTCAACGGCGCGGCCGGGCTGGTCAACACCATGGACGGGCGGCCGTTCTCCGTCATGGGCTTCACCGTGTCCGGGGGCCGGATCGCCGCCATCGACATCCTCTCCGACCCCGCACGCCTGGCCGGGCTGGACCTGGCCTCCCTGGAGGGCTGAACCGGCGGCTGCCGGGCCGCACGGAAGCGGCGGCCCGGCCCGAGTCCCGCGCCGCCCCCGGGGTGCAGCCGTACCCGGCCCGCCGGCCCTAGTCCCGTGCCGCCCCCGGGTGCAGTCGTACCCAGCCCGCCCAGGCGGACGTGATCATGTCTTCCACGTCGTACTTGGCCTTCCAGCCCAGTTCGGCGGCGGCGCGGTCGGCCGAGGCGACCACGCGGGCCGGGTCGCCGGGGCGGCGCGGGGTGACCGTCGGGGGGTGGTCGTGGCCGGTGAGGGCGTTGATGCGGTCGATCATCTCGCGGACGGAGACGCCCTCGCCCCGGCCGATGTTGAGGGTGAGCGAGCGGCCCGGGGACGCCTGGAGGGTGCGGGCCGCGGCGACGTGGGCCTCGGCCAGGTCGACCACGTGGATGTAGTCGCGCACACAGGTGCCGTCCGGCGTCGCGTAGTCGTCGCCGAAGATCCGGGGGGCCGCGGACTCCGTGAGCTTCTCGAAGACCATCGGGACGAGGTTGTAGACGCCGGTGTCGGCCAGCTCGGGGGCGGCCGCGCCCGCCACGTTGAAGTAGCGCAGGCAGGCCGTGGACAGACCGGTGGCCCGGCCGGTCGCGCGCACCAGCCACTCGCCGGCCAGCTTGGTCTCGCCGTACGGCGACATGGGCAGGCACGGGGTCTCCTCCGTCACCAGGTCCACGTCGGGCATGCCGTAGACGGCCGCGGAGGAGGAGAAGACGAAGGACGGGACACCGGCCGCGGTGACCGCCTCCAGCAGGACGCGCAGGCCCTCGACGTTCTCCCGGTAGTAGTGCAGCGGCAGCTCCACCGACTCGCCGACCTGCTTCTTCGCGGCGAGGTGCACCACGCCGGTGACGGAGTGGTCGCCGAGGGCGCGGGCGACCCGCTCGCCGTCCAGCACCGAGCCGACCACCAGCGGGACGCCGTCGGGCACCCGCTCGGCGATGCCGGTGGACAGGTCGTCGTAGACGACCGTCCGCTCGCCCGCCTCGGTCATCGCGCGTACGACGTGCGCCCCGATGTATCCGGCGCCGCCGGTGATCAGCCAGGTCATGTGCGGCCGTCCCCTCGTCAGTGGTCCTCGGTGGTCATGATCCGTCATCCCGGCGCCCGGCGGGCACCGTCACCTGTCAGGACGGCGCACCGGCCGCGTCGGTGCCGTAGCCGTCCAGGGCGGCGGTGAGCCGGTCGAGGCGGGTGCGCAGGTCCTGCACCTCCGCCAGGTCGAGGCCGGTGGCCGCCGCGATGCGGCGCGGCACCTCGGTGGCCCGCTCGCGCAGCGCCAGGCCCTCCCCGGTGGGCCGCACCCGGACCGACCGCTCGTCGCTCGCGCTGCGCTCCCGCCGGACCAGGCCGGCCGCCTCCAGCCGCTTAAGCAGCGGCGAGAGCGTGCCGGAGTCCAGCCGCAGGTGCTCGCCGAGCTTCTTCACCGGCAGCTCCCCGTGCTCCCAGAGCACCAGCATCACCAGGTACTGCGGGTAGGTGAGCCCGAGGTCCTTGAGGACCACGCGGTAGACGCCGTTGAAGGCGCGCGAGGCCGCGTTCAGGGAGAAGCAGATCTGCTGGTCCAGGCGGAGCCAGTCCGTTGCGGGCGTGGTCATGCCCTCCAGGGTATCCGAACGGTTCTCGCGCGCTATTGAGTTGTGCACAACTTAATTGCGTGCTCTACTTGTGGGTGTCAGGCGTCGCCACGACGCTCCGTACAGCCTTCACAGAGGGACGGTTCTCCCATGGACGCGCTCTACACCGCCGCCGCCACCGCCACCCACGGCCGCGACGGCCGCACCGTCAGCTCCGACGGCAAGCTCGACCTCGCGCTCGGCGTTCCCGTGGAGATGGGCGGCAACGGGCAGGGCACCAACCCGGAGCAGCTCTTCGCCGCCGGGTACGCGGCCTGCTTCGGCAGCGCCCTCGGTCTGGTCGGCCGGCAGGCCAAGGTCGACGTCAGCGACGCCGCGGTGACCGCCGAGGTCGGCATCGGCAAGCAGGGCGAGGGCTTCGCGCTCGCCGTCACCCTCCGGGTGGAGCTGCCGGAGGGGCTGGACGAGGAGACCGGCCGCAAGCTGGTCGAGCAGGCCCACCAGGTCTGCCCCTACTCCAACGCCACCCGGGGCAACATCCCGGTCGACCTCGTCATCGAGTAGCCGGCGCCCGGCGGACCCCGCCGGTCAGCCCCCGGCCCCCACCCGCGCCAGCACTTCGCCCGTCCGCTCGCTCCACGCCACCACCACCGCCTCCTCGGGCACCGGCTGCCAGCGTGTGAGCAGCAGCCAGCGGACGTCGTAGCGCCGCACGATCGCGGCGCGCTCGGCGCGGGTCGAGCCGGGGGCGAGGTAGGTCTCGACGTCGGCCACCCGCCGCCCGCGCTCCCGCTCGTCCAGCGAGGGGTCCGGCCAGGCGGGCGCCGCGAGGTTCGGCCCGTACCCGGCGATGGCGTGCCCGGCGTAGTAGCCGTCGGTGATCACGACCTCGCCGGGACCGATGTGCCGCGCCGCCCACGCGTACGTCGGCCAGTGCGGCGGCTGCTCGAAGCCGACCGGGTCCAGGGTGCGCGGCACCACCGCCCCCGCCTGGACCGTGAGGAAGCCCAGCAGCGCCCCCGCCGCCGCCACCGAGCCCAGCGCCCTGCGCCACCACCCCCAGGGCCGGGGCGCCGCCAGCTCCACCGCCAGCGCGAACTGCAACGGCACCAGCGTCAGCCCGAGGATGCGGCCGTAGGTGTAGTGGCCGCTGAACCAGCCGTACGCCACCACCGCGCAGTCCAGCGCGAACATCAGCACCAGCGGATCGCGCGCCGACGCCCGCCCGCGCAGCCACAGCGCCGGCAGCCCGAGCAGCGCCAGCCAGAACTCCCCGGGCAGCTCCAGGTAGAGCACGCGGTGCATCCCGTCCACGCTGCCGTCCCCGGCCAGCGCGAACACGTCGAAGTACGGCCACAGCGCCGCCGACGCCACCGCCACCGCGCCCGTCAGCGCCCACCGCCCGACGACCGGGCCGCGCCAGCCGCGCTGCCACCCGGCCACCAGCGCCGCCGCGCCCAGTGCCGCCGCCACCGCCGTGATCGGGTGGACGAGGAGGATCAGGGCGTAGAGGAGGCCGAGGCCGGCGTAACCGGGCAGGCCGCGCAGGCCGCTCGGGCCCACGTACCGCACCCGGCGTTCGTCCCGGGCCCGCGCGCCCGTCAGCGCCCACGCCCAGAAGGTGAGCCCGATCGCGAAGGCCGACGGGTAGCCGAGGTTGCCCGTCATCGACATCAGTCCGAGGTAGCCGCTCCACCAGGCCCGCTCGGTGCCCCACAGCAGCGTCATCGCGCCCAGCGCCAGCACCGGCGCCCACGGCCGCGGGCTCAGCACCCGCACGAAACGGCCGAGGCCGGTCAGCAGCACCAGGAGGTTCAGCGGCCCGGCGAGCCGCACCACCTCCCAGCCGCCCAGCCCGGTCAGCCGGGCGAACAGGCCCTGTGCCACGGCGTACGGCGAGTAGTAGGCGCTGCCCTCGCCCGGCAGGTCGGCCATCGGGTGGCGGGGGTGGAGCAGGTCCGCCTTCAGGCGCTCGACGACGGCCGCGTGCTGGCCGGCGTCGCAGCACAGCGGCACCGCCCAGTACGCGAGCGTCATCACCAGGAAGAACAGGAAACCGGTGGCCTGGTACGGGGTGGGACGCCACGGCCGGCGCCCACGCAGCGCCGTGGCGCCGCGTACGGGCCGCCGGACGAGGACACCGGCGCTCACGGAGCGTGCGAAGGGTGGGACATTCGGGACATTTGCCGTATGTTCCCGGTGGCCGTGC
Organism: Streptomyces sp. SudanB5_2050; assembly: GCF_964272335.1. Lineage (NCBI taxonomy): Bacteria > Bacillati > Actinomycetota > Actinomycetes > Kitasatosporales > Streptomycetaceae > Streptomyces > Streptomyces sp. SudanB5_2050. The sequence goes on along the minus strand of NZ_OZ186760.1, from coordinate 3,182,211 downwards.
CGAGGTCAACGACACGGGCTCATGTCACCGAAACGAGTGACCGTCGATCGGCGGCGCGCGCCCGTTCAGCCCGCGGCGCGCGCCCGTTCGGCCTGCCCCTGCGCCGGCAGCGCCACCCGGCCGCCTCGCACCACCGGCTCCAGCAGCAGCGGGAGCCCCACCACCGGGAGCAGCCAGGCCAGCACGATCAGGCGCTCTCCCCAGATGTTGATGTCCGGGTGGGCCGCCTGGGTCAGGACGCCGGTGAACGCCGCCGCGACCAGGAAGACCCCGACCGCGCCGGCGCGCCGCAGCGCGCCCCACGCCCCGGCGGCCAGCGCCGCCGCGAACAGCGGCTCCCACGCCTGCCGCCGCAGCCACTCCACCCAGAAATTGCCCTGCAACTGCCAGAACTCCGGCCACGGGTCCGCGCGGTCCGGCCGGGCGAAGTGCCCGGTCAGCAGGTCCTGGAGGCTGTCGGACACCGTCGGGTAGTGCAGCAGCCGCGACAGGACCAGGGTGCCGGCCGCGCCCGCCAGGCCGATGGCCGCCAGCACGAGCGTCTCCCGCCCCGGCGCCCGTCCCCGGCGGCGTCGCCGCAGCGCCAGCAGCGCGCCCGCCACCGCCAGGCACACCCCGAGGAACAGCGCCTGCGAGTGCTTCACGGTGAACAGCGCGAGCAGCGACCCGCCGACCAGCGCGTACCCGGCCCGCGCCCGCCCCGCGCGCAGCACCAGCGCGCACCCCCACACCGCCGCCAGGGTCAGCGCCATCAGCAGGCCCTCGGCCATCGGGCGCATGGCCGTGGTCCCGCACGGCAGCACGTAGTACAGCGCCTGCCCGGTCAGCGCGAGCGGCAGCGGGACGGACAGGGTGCGCAGGATCAGGAAGACCAGGACGCCGCCCGCGCAGGCGATGACGACACCGGCCGCCCACAGCCCCCACGTCGCGCCGAGGAGCGCGACGAAGGGCACCAGGAACAGCGGGTAGCCGGGGCGCGCCTCGAAGATCCGCATGAAGCGTTCCGTCATGTACGGCACGGTGTGCCCGTCGGTCTGGCCGGCCGCCAGCCTCGGCTCCACCTGCCGCCACTCCCGCTCCCGGCACGCGTCCCTCACCCGGTCGGCGGGGTCGGGCCGGTGGAAGTGGACCACGTGCACGCTCTGGTCGCGGCGGGCCGTCGACGCCTGGCTCGCGCACACGTAGTCGATGGTGTCCGCCGCCACCCCGCGCTTGCTCCCACCGGCCAGGCTCAGCGCGTACGACAGGTAGTTCTTGGTGTCGGGGGTGTCCCGGCCGGTGACGTTCGCGAGCTGGAGCAGGGCGAACACCGCGGCCAGGACCAGCACCCAGGTGCGCGCCCTCATGACGAGGTGAGCAGGTCGCGGCCGGAGACGGCCGGGACCGGCCGGGCGGCGGGCACGCCGACGGGCTCCGGCATCGGCTCGCCCAGCAGCAGTGTCCGCACCACCCGCTCGGCGGCCCGGCCGTCCTCGTACTCGCAGAACCGGTCCCGGAACGCGGACCTGAGCCGCGCCGCCTCCTCGTCCCGCCACGCCCCCGAGGCCAGCAGCCACGCCAGCTCCCGGTAGGAGCGCGACACATGGCCCGGCGCCTCGGCCGTGACGTCGAAGTAGGTGCCCCGGCTCGCGGTGTAGGCGGCCCAGTCGTCGGCGTGGATCAGGACCGGCCGGTCCAGGAGGACGTAGTCGAACATCAGGGCCGAGTAGTCGGTGATCAGCAGGTCGGAGGCGAGCATCAGGTCCTCGACGTGCGGCTCGTCCGTCGCGTCGATCAGCACGCCCCGCCGGTGCAGCTCCGCCAGCCCCAGGCCGCGCGCCGGGCCGGCGGCCAGGGACGGGTGCAGCCGCACCACCAGCGTGTGGCCCTCGCCGAGATCGGCGGCGAGCCGGGCCGGGTCGATCCGCTCCACGTACCCGCCGCGCCGGTACTCGCGGCGGGTCGGCGCGTACAGCACCACGGTGTGCCCGTCCGGGACGCCGAGCCGCTCACGGACCCGGCGGCCGTCCTGCGGCCCCGCGTTCACCAGCACGTCGTTGCGCGGGCTGCCGGTGCGCGCGGAGGAGAAGTGACAGGGGTACGCCCGCTCCCACACCCGTTCCGCGTACCGGCCGGCGACCAGGCTGTGGTCCCAGCGGTCCGCCCGGCGCAGCATCTGCGGCACGTCCAGACCGTGCCGGGCGCCGGGCCGGCCCAGCAGGTCGGCGCCCATGTACTTGAGCGGGGTGCCCTGGTGGGTGTGGATGTGGACGCTGCCGGGCCGCTTGGGCACGGCCCAGGGCCAGTTGACGTTGTTGACGAGGAACGCGGCCCGTTCGACCGCCCGGCGGTACTGCGCGCTGCCGAGGAGCACGTGCTCGGTGTCCGGCGGCAGTGCCGCCGCCTCCTCCTCGCCGCGCACCACCCACACACCGCGCAGGTGCGGGGCGATCTCGCGGGCCTTGCGGTGGATCGCCCCCGGGTCGCCCAGCACACCGCGGTGCGAGAAGGCCGAGTAGACGACGAGGTCCGGATCGAGCGGCCGGCGCACGTTCACCGCGGTCCGCACCCGCCCCAGGCGTCCGGCGGCCGCCCCCCGCGCCTGCCGCGCCCGGCGCCCCAGCTCCCGGCCCGCCCGGCCGGACCCGCGGCGCAGCCGGTAGGCCGCGTACCCGTGCTCCAGGACGCGCAGTTCGGCCGGGGTCTCGGCGCCCTCGGGGCGGTACCTCCGGAACATCTCGGCGGTGCGGCGGAAGAACTCCGCCTTGTCCGACGGCGGCAGCCGGTCCGGCTTGGACAGGATGTCCAGGCAGTGCTCACCCATCTTGGCGTGCAGGAAGGGCCGCCAGCGGGCCAGCTCCGGTCGGGCGTCGAGGAAGGCGAAGACCCGCTCGTACTGTGCGTGCACGTCGAAGTGCCTGCGGCTGGTGGTGGACAGGATGTTGCCCTGGCGGCGCTGGCGGTAGTTGAGGCAGATGCGGTCCAGGGTGGCGATCCGCTCGGCGGCGAACATGACCGGGAAGGTCCAGGGCGTGTCCTCGTAGTAGCCCGGGGGGAAGGTGAAGCCCTCCCGTTCGACGAAGTCCCGCCGGTAGACCTTGTTCCACACCACCATCAGCAGGTCGAGGATCTCGGGCCGCTCGGCGGCGGTGAAGGTCCGGTCGGTCTCGGCGAGCACCTGGGCGAGGACGTTGCGCCGGGTGCCGCCCCACCAGTACGTGCGGGCGTAGTCGAAGACCAGGACGTCCGGGTCCTCCGCCTCCGCGAGCCGGTCGGCCATGGCGCGCAGGGCGCCGGGGGTGAGGGTGTCGTCGCTGTCGAGGAAGAAGAGGTAGTCGCCGGTGGCCAGCGGCAGCCCGGCGTTGCGGGCCCGGCCGAGGCCCACGTTCTCCTCCAGGTGCAGCACGCGCACCCGCTCGTCCAGGGCGGCGTACTCGTCGAGGATCGCGCCGCAGCCGTCCGGGGAGCAGTCGTCCACGGCGACGACCTCGATGTCCCGGAAGGACTGGTCCAGCACGGAGTCCAGGCACTCGCGCAGGAAACCCTGCACCTTGAAGCACGGGACGATGACGCTGAAGCGGGGCACGGCGGGATCAGCTCCTCACGAGGGTGGCGGCGGCGGGGGCCGGGACGCGCTCGGCGAGCGGGACCACGGGCGGCAGCGTCTCGGGCGGCTCGCCGAGCAGCACCCTGCGCACCACGCGCTCGGCGGCCCGGCCGTCGTCGAACTCGCAGAACCGCTCCCGGAAGGCGGCCCGCAGCGCCGTCGACTCCCGGCCCGCCCAGGAGCCGTCGCGGAAGATCCGGGCCAGTTCCTCCGGGGTCCGCGCCACCGGGCCGGGCGGTGCGGCCATCAGGTCGAAGTAGACGCCGCGGGTCTCCCGGTAGACCTCCCAGTCGTCGGCGTACACGACGATCGGGCGGTCCAGATTGGCGTAGTCGAACATGATCGACGAGTAGTCGGTGACCAGCGCGTCGGCGGCCAGGCACACGTCCTCGGCCGAGCGGTGCGCGGTCACGTCGATGACCCGCCCGGAGGGCGCGGACCTGCCGCCCCGGTCGTAGAAGTAGTGGGCGCGCAGCAGCACCACCACGTCCTCGCCGGCCGCCTCGCAGAACGCCTCCAGGTCCAGGGCGCCCGCGCCGAACCCGGCCTCCCAGTCGCGGTGGGTGGGCGCGTACAGGACGGCCGTACTCCCCTCCGGGACGCCGAGCGCGCGCCGCACACGGGCGACGTCCTCGGCGGTCGCCGTGCAGTAGACGTCGTTGCGCGGGTAGCCGTACTCCAGCTGCTCGTAGGAGCCCGGGTAGGCGCGTTCCCACATCCGGGTGGAGTGGCGGTTGGCGGAGAGGTTGTAGTCCCAGCGGTCCACGCGCCCCAGCAGCTTGGTGAAGCTGCCGCTGGCCGCCGCCACCACCGGATACGTCGACTGGTCGACGCCCATGGTCTTCAGCGGGGTGCCGTGCTGGGTCTGGAGGTGCACGCTGCCGGGGCGCTTGACCACGCCCTCCGCGAAGTTGGCGTTGTTGACCAGGTACGTGGCGCGGGCCAGCACCTCCCAGTACCGCCGGCTGCCGATGACGGCGTGGTCGACGTCCTTCGGCACGGTGTGCGCCTGGTCCGCCTCGACCAGGAAGACCGAACGCAGATGCGGGGCGAGTTCCCGCGCCTTGGCGTGGATCGCCGCCGGGTTGCAGGTGTAGCCGCGGCCCCAGTACGCGCAGTACACGACCAGGCCGGGGTCGAGCGGGCGGCGCAGGTGCCGCCGGTAGAGCAGGCGGGTGCGCAGGCCCTGGGGGCGCGGCAGGCGCCGCAGGAGTCCGCCGGCGGTCCGGTTGGCGGCGCGCAGGGCGCGGAAGCCGGTGTAGGAACCGGCCGCCAGCAGCCGGTGCTGCACGCCGATCCGGCCGCCCGGCGTCCGGAAACCGGCCGGGCGGTGACGGCGGTAGAGGCGGCTCGCCCGGCGGAAGAACGTCCGGCGTTCCCGGGCGGTCAGACGGCGCGGATGGGTGGCCGTCTTCAGGATCGCGGCGAACAACTGCTCGAACAGCGGTCCGCGCCGCTCGTCCGGCAGCCCCCGTTCGGCGGCGTGCGCCAGCGCCAGCTCCGCCTGGTCGAGGAGTTCCGCGTGGTGCGGGCCGGGCAGGTTCAGCCGGTTGCCCTGCCGGCGCACCAGATGCCGTACGACGACCGAGCGCAGCACCGTCACCCGCTCGGCGCGCCCCGCGACCCGGGCGCCGAAGCCGACGTCGGTGAAGTGCCCGTCGGTGAAGTCGAGCCCGCGTTCGGTGAGGAAGGTACGGCGGTAGACCGCGCTCCACGCGGGCAGGTGGACGCCGGTCAGGTGCGGGGCGCGGTCGGGGGCGAAGGCGCCGTCCGGGGCCTTCGCCAGCAGCGGCGCGGCCGGATTGGCCGGCTCCCCCTCCCACCAGGGCACCCGCTCGTGCTCGAAGTACAGGACGTCCACCCCGCCGGTGTCCGCCAGCCGTGCGTCCAGCGCCCCCAGCGCGCCCGGCACCAGGGCGTCGTCGCCGTCGAGGAACAGCAGGTACGCGCCGGTCGCGGCGCGCATCCCGGCGTTGCGCGCCCCCGCCAGGCCGGCCGACGGCGGCGAGTGCACCGGCGCCACCCGGGAGTCCCGCTCGACGCGGTCCCCGACGACGTCCGCCGCGGCGAGGTCCGCGCCGTCGCCGACCGGGATCAGCTCGAAGTCGCCGAAGGACTGGGCGAGGACCGAGTCCAGCGCCTGGGCGAGCCGCCCCGCGACCCCATGGGACGGGACGATGATGCTGAAGCGGGGCATGCTGCTCTTTCTCTCGTTGTCCTGGTCCGACGGGAGCCGCCGCACGTCGCCCGCCGGGCCGGCCGTCCCGCGGGCCGCCGGACGGGGGGCCGGGACGGGGTGGGCCGCGACGAACCGCGGGGCATGCGAACTCCCAGTGGACAAACGGCGGTCAGAGGCTCTCGGTGACGGTGCGGGGCCCCGCCGGTTGCGGCACGGTCGCCAGCGGGGCGCGGGCGAGGCCGGCCACGGCGGACGGAGCCGGGCGGCGCTCCTCGAGCGGCACGACCGGGGGCAGGTCCGTCTGGCCGAGCACCACGCGGCGTACCACGCGCTCGGCCGAGCGGCCGTCGTCGTGCGGGCAGAACCGCTCCCGGAAGGCGGCCCTGAGCTGCGCGGACCGGGAGCCGCGCCAGTGGCCGCCGGCGAAGATGTCGATCAGTTCGTCCTCGTCCCGGGCGATCGCGCCCGGCGGCAGGTCGCGCAGGTCGAAGTAGGTGCCGCGGGCCGCTTCGAACGCCTCCGGCTCGTCGGCGTGGATCACGATCGGCCGGTCCAGACCCGCGTAGTCGAACATCAGTGCCGAGTAGTCGGTGACGAGGGCGTCCGAGGCCAGGCAGAGCGACTCGACGTGCGGGTGGTCGCTGACGTCGAGGACCCGGCCCGCGGACTCGGCGAGCGGGCCGCCGTGGCGGGGGTGGGCGCGGGCCAGCACCATGAAGCGCGGGCCGAGCCGGGTGACGACGCGCTCCAGGTCCAGGGTGATGCGCTGGGTGCGCCGGTAGTCGCGGTGGGTGGGCGCGTACAGGATCGCGACGGTGCCCTCGGGGATGCCGAGGGTCTCGCGCAGCCGGGCCACGTCGGCGGGCGTGGCCCGCTGGAGGACGTCGGTGCGGGGCTGGCCGTACTCCAGCGTGGTGTAGCGGCCGGGGTGGACCCGTTCCCAGGTCAGGGTGGAGTGGCGGTTGGCGGAGAGGAGGTAGTCCCAGGAACCGGCCTCGCGCAGCAGTCGGGCGGTGTCGCCGCCGCCCGCGACGGCCGGGCGTTCCCGCAGGTCCAGGCCCATGTGCTTGAGGGGTGTCCCGGCCCGCGTCTGGATCAGGACCTGTCCCTCGCGCCGGACCAGGCCCGCGTCGAAGGCGGCGTTGTGCACCAGGTAGCGCGAGCGGGCCAGCGCCGTCCAGTAGGCGGCCGTGCCGGGGGTCAGGCGGCGGGTGCCGGTCGGGATCGTGTGGTGGTGGGCGGGGGCGGCGGCCCACGCCGTGCGGACGTGCGGGGCCAGCTCCCGGAACGCCTCCTCCAGCGCGCCCGGGTTGCAGCCGTGCCCGAGGTCCCCGTCGACGGCGAAGACGGCACGGTCGGCGCGCAGCGGCAGGCAGCGCTGGAGGCGGTAGTGGCCGCGCAGGGCGACGGACCGTACGGCGCGCAGCAGGCGGGCGGTGACCCGCACCGTCCGGCGGCGCAGCGCCGACGCCAGCCGCAGGGTCCGCCAGGTGCGGCGCAGACCCAGCCGGAGCAGGGCGTGGCGCAGCCGCACGGGGCGCGGGACGGGGGCGCCGGGGACCCGGTAGCGGCGGCAGTGGACGCGGGCCCGGCGCAGGAACTCGGCACGCAGGGAGCGCGGGAGGCGGTCGGGGCGGGTGAACACCGTCACCAGGTGGTCCGCCATGCGGCGGTAGAGCACCGGCCGCCAGCGGGCCAGCTCCGGGCGCGACTCCAGGAACGCGAAGAGCCGGTCGTACTGCGCGAAGACGTCCAGGTGCCGCTCGCTCGGCGTGCCCAGGATGCTGCCCTGGCGGCGCTGGCGGTAGTGGACGCAGACCCGGTCCAGGGTGGCGATGGTGTCGGCGGTCATCAGGACCGGGTAGGTCCAGGGGGTGTCCTCGTAGTAGCCGGGCGGGAAGGTGAAGCCCTCGCGCTCGGCGAACTCGCGCCGCACCGTCTTGTTCCAGGCGACCATCAGCAGTTTCAGCAGTCCGGGCCGGTCGGTGAGCCGGAAGGGCGCCGGGCCCCGCTCGGTGAGGTGTGCGGCGGCCTGGTTGCGGACCGTCTCGCCCGTGCAGTGGGCGCGCGCGTAGTCGTAGACCAGGACGTCCGGTTCCCCGGTCTCCTTGATCCGGTCGGCGATCGCCCGCAGGGCGTGCGGGGTGAGGGTGTCGTCGCCGTCGAGGAAGACCAGGTAGTCGCCGACGGCCCGCTCCATGCCGGCGTTGCGGGCGGGGCCGAGGCCCGTGTTCCGCGGCAGGTGCACGGCGCGCACCCGGGCGTCGCGGGCCGCGAACTCGTCGGCGATCGTGCCGCAGGCGTCCGGCGAGCAGTCGTCGACCACGATCAGTTCGAGGTCCGGGTACGACTGGGACAGCACCGATTCCAGGCAGGCGGGCAGATACGCCTGCACCTGGTGCGCGGGGACGATGACACTGAACCTGGGCACGGGGACATCCATGGGTCGGCGGGATCGGCGCGGGCGTTTGGCCCGGGAACGGCCGGTGGAGTGACTTGGTTACGGCCCCTGCGGCATTCGGGGGACCCCGCGCAGGCCACGGAGGGGGTGGGCCGGTCACCGGCCCACCCCCTCAAGAGTGGTTTCCCGTCGCCTACTTGACCGCGCCCGCCATCACGCCGGAGACGAACTGCCGCTGGAACGCGAAGAACACGGCGAGCGGGACCACCATGGAGATGAACGCGCCCGGCGCCAGGATGTCGATGTTGTTGCCGAACTGCCGTACCTGCGTCTGCAGGGCGACCGTGATCGGCTGGCTCCCGGAGTCCGAGAAGATCAGCGCGACCAGCATGTCGTTCCACACCCACAGGAACTGGAAGATGCCGAGGCTCGCGATCGCGGGCCCGCCCAGCGGCATCACGACCCGCAGGAACAGCCGCAGTTCGCCCGCGCCGTCCAGCCGGGCCGCCTCCAGCAGTTCCCTCGGGATCTCCGCGAAGAAGTTCCGCAGCAGGAAGACCGCGAAGGGCAGGCCGAAGCCGACGTGGAAGAGGATCACGCCGACGATCGAGCCGAACAGGCCGATCTTGCCGAAGAGTTCGGCGATCGGGATCAGCGCCACCTGGACGGGGACGACGAGCAGCCCGACCACGGCCAGGAACCACCAGTCGCGGCCCGGGAAGTCCATCCAGGCGAAGGCGTACCCCGCGAGCGCGCCGATGACCACCACCAGGACCGTCGCCGGGACCGTGATCAGCGCGGTGTTGAGCAGGGAGGAGGTGATGTCGCCGTTCTTCAGCAGCTCCTCGTAGCTCTGGAAGGTGAGCCGGGACGGCTCGGTGAGGACCTGCCACCAGCCGCCCTCCGCCATGTCCTGCGGGGTGCGCAGCGAGGACAGCAGCAGGCCGATCGTCGGGACCAGCCAGAACAGGCCCACCACGATCAGGAACACCTGGACCAGCCCGCCGCTGACCCGCTCGGCGAGCCGGGCGCCCAGGGACCGCCTCGCCCGGGCGGCGGTGCCGCCGGACGGTGCCGGTGCCGCCTTCGTGAGGGAACCCGCCTCCGCGGTCATCGCCGCACCTCCCGCCGCAGCCGCCGTACGTTGAACCACATCACCGGGATGACCAGGAGCAGCAGGAACACCGCGATGGCGCTGGCGATGCCCGGCTGGTCCGAGGCGAACCCCTTGCGGTACAGCTCCAGGGCGAGGACGTTCGCGTCGTCCTGGGAGGAGCCCGGGGCGATGATGAAGACCAGGTCGAAGACCTTCAGCACATTGATCATCAGGGTGACGACGACGACCGCGAGGACCGGTGCCAGCAGCGGCACCGTGACGCGTCTGAAGACCTGCCACTCGTTGGCGCCGTCGACGCGGGCGGCTTCCAGCAGTTCCCGGGGGACGCCCGCCAGCCCGGCCGCGATCAGCACCATCGCGAAGCCGGCCCACATCCACACGTACGACCCGATGATGGCCGGGGTGACCAGGGAGGGGCCGAGCCAGCTCAGGCCGTTGTACGGCTCCGCGAAATTGTCCGCGGGGAGCCTGAGCAGCGCTCCGTCGGCCGCCGCGGGGAGGCTGAAGGTGCCGTCGCCGGACGCCTTGGTGGAGGCGACGACCTCGCCGTCCTTCACCGCCTCGATCTTCATCCCGGCGTACCCCAGTTCGGCGGCGTCGACGCCGTTGAGCTGCCCGACGCCCTTGCCGCGGGTGAAGTCCTGCCAGGTGGTGCCGGTGATCTTCCCGTCCTCGGGCCGGGCGGCCGCGGCCTTCTCGGCGCCGTCCGGCATCAGGTCGGGCGCGACGCCGACCAGGGGCAGGACGACGGTCTGCCCCGCGCTCACCGGCTCCTTGGTGATGAACGCGCCGCCGCCGGCCGGCTCCAGCGGCGACTCGCGGCCCGGGTGCGCCTTCGGGAACGCCGACGACTCGGCGAACGTGTCGTGCACCCCGACCCACACCGCGTTGGCGACGCCCTTGTCCGGGTCCTGGTCGTACACCAGCCGGAAGATGATCCCGGCGGCCAGCATCGAGATCGCCATCGGCATGAAGACGACCAGCTTGAACGCCGTGCCCCAGCGCACCCGTTCGGTCAGCACCGCGAAGATCAGGCCGAGGGCGGTGGCGACCGTCGGCGCGAACACCACCCAGATGACGTTGTTCTTCAGGGCGGTGCGGATGCCGTCGTCGGTGAAGAGCGCCTGGTAGTTGTCGAATCCGGCGAAGGAGTCGCCGGACTGGTCGTAGAAGCTGCGGATCAGCGAGTACCCGATCGGGTAGACCACGAGCGCGCCGAGCAGCACCAGGGCCGGCAGCAGGAACAGGGCCGCCACGGCCTTGCGGGTGCCGGTCACGCTCCTGCGCGACTTGGGTGCCTGGGGAGCGGCGGGGCCCGGTGAGGACCCCGCCGCCGTGGCCGACGCCATCGCGTCAGTTCCCGTAGGCGGCGGCCGCGTCCGCCTCCAGCCGCTGCTGTGCGCCCGCGACGTCCTTCGGGTTCTTCAGGAAGTCCTGGAGCGCCTTCCACTCGCCCTTGCCGGGCGTGCCGCCGAAGGCCTGCGGGGCCTGGTCCGACATGTCGAAGCGGAAGTCGTCGCCGGCCGCGACCAGCGCTTCGGCGATCTTCCTCTGCACGTCGTTCGGGTACGCCGACGCGTCCAGGTTCTTGTTCGGCGAGAGGTAGCCGCCGAGCTTCGCGTGGATCGCCGCCGCGTCCGGGGAGGCCAGCCAGGTGGCGAGCGCCTGCGCCGCCTCGGAGTCCTGAAGGATCACGGCCGCGTCGCCGCCGGAGACCACCGGTGCCGCGTCGCCGACCGCCGGGAACGGGAACACCTTCGCGTCGGTGCCGACCTTCGCCTCCGTCTCACCGATGTTGACCTGCGCGAAGTCGCCTTCGTAGACCATGCCGGCCTTGGGCTGGTCGCCGCCGGTGAAGGTCTGCGTCACCGAGGCCGGGAAGTCGGTCTGCAGCGCGCCCGACGCGCCGCCCGCCACGTAGTCCTTCTTGCCCCAGATCTCGGCGAGGGTGGTCAGGGCCTCCTTCACGGACGGGTCGGTCCACTTGATCTCGTGCCTGGCGAGCTGGTCGTACTTCTCCGGTCCGGCCTGGGAGAGGTAGACGTTCTCGAACCAGTCGGTGAGGGTCCAGCCCTCCGCGCCGCCCACCGAGAAGGGCGTGACGCCCGAGTCGTAGACCGTCTGGGCGGTGGTGAGCAACTCGTCCCAGGTCTTGGGCTCGCTCGCGCCGGCGTTCTCGAAGACCTGGGCGTTGTACCAGATCAGCGACTTGTTGGCGGCCTTGTAGTAGACCCCGTACTGCTTGCCGTCGACCTTGCCGATGTCCTGCCAGCCCTGGGTGTAGTTCTCCGCCAGCTCCTTGGTGGCCTCGGCGCCCAGCGGCTTGGCCCAGCCCTTCTCGACGGCCTGCTTGATGGCGCCGGGCTGGGGGAGCATCGCCACGTCCGGCGGGGCTCCGCCCGCGACCTTCGAACCGAGGAAGTTGATGATCGGGTCCTGGGCGGGCACGAAGGTCACCTGCGCGCCGGTGCGCTTCTCGAACTCGTCGAGGACCTTCTCGAAGTTCTTCTGCTCGGCGCCGGTCCAGACGGCGGCGACCTCCAGGCTCTCGCCGTCCAGCTGGGGAAGGGTGACGGTGGCGGCCGTCTCCTTGCCGCCGTCCCCCTGCCCCTTCTTGTCGCCGCCGCCGTCGTCGTCTCCGCCGCACGCGGTGAGCGAGAGGGCGAGGGCGCCCGCGGCGAGGAAGGCGGCGGCCCTGGTGGTCTTCCTCGCGGTGCCGTTCCCGGCCTTGTTGACGGTTCTGCCTGTCCGGATGGTGCTGCTCGTGCGCATCACTGCCCCGTTCTTCGTCCTCGTCGAACGTTCGGCGCTGTCCCGTGCGCTCTGGTGTACGCCAGGGGGGTGAGGGCGGCAAGAGCGCGTCCGGCGCCGAGCGGGGATTCGTGACCGCGTCGTGACCGGGCGGCCGGCGTCAGAGCAGGGACGGCACCCGGGCCGCCGACACCTCCCGGGCCGCCCGCTCCAACGCGCTGGCGAGCAGCGCCAGATCGGTCGGCCCGTTGCCCAGCTCGCGCACCGGACGCCGGGTGGGCGGGTCGCCCATGCGGTGCCACTCCAGCGGGACCACGGTGGGCCGCAGGGTCGCCGTCCGCGGGATGCGGCCCGTGACCCGGCCGCCCTGGAACTCCACGGTCTGTCCGTCGGGGCGGGTCAACCGGCCGCGGCCCGGCGCCGGTTCGTCCGGGCCCGGCACCGGCGCGTCGAGGACGACCCGCAGGGTGGCGCGCAGGGAGGGCTCCGTCTGGGCCGTGCGGCCCCCGGGGGCGGTGGCGGCCACCAGGTGCACGCCGAGGCGCTCGCCCTCGCGCGCGACGGCCTCCAGCGCCCGCATCACCGACCCGGCGGCGGGCCGGCCGGGCGAGCCGAGCGGCGGCGTGACCAGGGCGTCCAGGTCGTCCACGACCACGACGAGGCGGGGGAGCGGCACGACGGCGGCGGCGCGGCGCCGGGCGGCACCGGGGCGCAGGCGCAGCGTGGAGCTGGGCGGGGACTCCACGTCCCCGCTCTCCGCCGTCGCGCCGGCCGCGGCGTGGCCCGCGTGGGTGCGCTGGGCGACCAGCCGGCCCGACACCTCGCGTCCCGTGTGCCACTCGGCGAAGTCCGAACGGCCCAGCAGCTCGGCGCGCCGTTTCAGCTCCGCGCTCAGGGACTGCGCGAACTCCCGCATGCGGACCGGGTCGTTGGCGGTGAGGTGGGTGGTGACGTGCGGTACGTCCGTGCAGACGCGCAGGCCATCGCCCTGCCCGCCGCCCGCGCTCACGCCGTCCCGGCCGTCCACCAGGACGATCCCGAGCCGGTCGGGGCGCTCGGCGGAGGCGAGGGAGGCGACGAGCGCCCGCAGCAGCTCGGTGCGTCCGCTGCCGGGCGGGCCCTCGATCAGCAGGTGCGGGCCCTCGGCGGGGAGGTCGACGGTGACCGGGCCGCGCGGTCCGGCACCCAGCACGCCCTGCGCGCGTCCGCCCAGGGCCCGGGTGTCGTCGGCCGCGTCCGCCCAGCGGGCCATCAGGGACGCCGGGGTGGCCCGCGCCAGGCCCAGCTCGTCCAGGAGCCGGGCGGCCCGGGGCAGCGGTGCGGACACGCGCGCGTGCCGCTCGCCGCCGGGCTGGTCGGTGCGCAGCGGGGCCAGGGCGCGCGCGAACCGCTCCGCCCAGGCGAGGGAGACCGCGTCCACCGTGCCGAGCGTGCCGTGGCCGACGGGGCCGCCGCGGCCGTTCGCGGCGGTCTCGGTGCGGGCCACGCGCAGCAGCCGCAGGGCCGTCGCCACGTCGCCGCTGAGCAGCGCCACCGCGCCGCACTCCCGGAAAACCGGGGAGACCGCGCAGGCCGCCTCGTACGTCTGGGTCACCGGGGACGTCGGGGAGGCGGCGGCCGTCTCGGCGAGGCACACGACGTGGACGCCGGCCCGCGGTCCCTCCACGGCCAGCCGCGCCACCGCCTCGCGCACGTCGGCACCGCCGGGGTCACCGTCCACCACGACCACCGTGTACGGCCCCGGGAAGCCGCCGGCCGGGTCGGACCCGTCGTCGGCCCGCGCCCAGGAGGGCCGCCGGGAGCTGCCCGTGCCGATGCCCGTGCCGGGGCCGGTGTCCCGCGTGTCGTGCCCGGGGCGCGTGGGCTGGGCGGGGATGGCGGCCGGCGCCGGGGCGGGCGGCCGCGCGCCGCCGTCGCGGGCGTCCGAGAGGTGGTCCTCCAGGCGGCGCAGCAGTTCGTGGGCGCGGGCCGTGGCCTGCTCGCGGTCGTAGGCGAGGAGCAGGCGGCAGTCCTGGCCGTGGGCCGGGCGCGACTGCGGCAGCCAGCCGAGCCAGGACCACTCCGCGGTCCGCTCCTCCAGCGGACGGGAGCGGTCCGCGCTGATCAGGACGATCTCCAGGACGTCCGCGGAGTGCAGGGCGGCGAGCTGGGCCACCACCGAGCGGGCCAGCCCGGCCAGCCGCGCGCGGGGGCCGGCCAGTCCGAGCGCCCCGACCTCGCGCAGCCCGGCGGTCACCGGCACCGCGGGCAGCGGCGTGTCACCGCCGGGCGCCACCCGGTCGGCCGTGCCGAGCCGCACCGTGAGCGCCTCCGGGTGGCCCGGCCCGCGCTCCCACAGCCGGGGCCCCGGTCCGAGCGCCGTCAGCAGCAGGGACGCGGGGTCCGGCCAGGTCTCGGGCGCGCTCGGCGCGCCGGTGGCCGGGGCCGACGGCGTGACGGGCACCGCGCCGCTCTCGTCCGGGTGCGCGGCGAAGACCTCGGTGTCCTGGGCCCCGCCGCGCCCGGAGGCCAGCCGCCGTGCCCACGCGCCGAGCCCGCCCCGCCTGCGCACGCCCTGGGGAACGTCGGTGCCGCGCAGCGGCGTGCCCTTGCGTCCCGCACCGCCGTCCGGGCGGCCGGCGGGCCGCGCCTCGGGGAGGGCGGCGCCGGGAGCGTCCGGGGCGAGGGCGCCCGCGCCGGGGGTGTCCGCTGTGGGGAGGCCGGTGCCGGGTGCGCTCAAGCCACCGGGGGCGGCGGCGGTCGCCTCCGCGCCGAACGTGCCCGTTCCGTACGCCGGAGTGCCGGGCGCGTCGGTGCCGGGTGCGCCCGGTCCGAACCCGCCACCGTGCGTCCCGCCCGCCGGGAAGGCCGGCCGGGGGCCGCCCGCCACGGGGCCGGTGCCGTGGCTCTCGATGCGCGGTGCGCCGCCCTGGCCGGGCACCTGTGCGGGGCCGTCCGGGACCGCGCCGGCCCCGGGTCCCGCCGCGCCGTGGGCGTGGTGGGTCGACCCGGCGGGAGCCTCGCGCCCGTCGGGGCCGGTCCGGCGGGCGGGGCCGTCCGCCGCGCCGGGCGTGCGCGGGTGGCCGGTCGCCCCGGCGGGGCCGTCCGGGGTGCCGGTGCCGGTGCGGGTGCGGTGTACCGAGCCGCCCGTCGCGTCCGCGTCCGCCGGGTGCCCCGGGTGGGCGCTCCACGCCCCCGTCGTGTGCCCGGTGCCGCCCGCGGCGGGGGACGGGTGCGGCCCGGCGGGTGCGGCGCCGTCGTGGCCGGTCGCGCGGTCGCCCGCGCCCCCGGGGAGGCCGCCCTCGGGGGTGCCGCCGGGCGCCGCGCCGGCCCGGTGCCCGGGACCGCCCGGCGCTCCGCCCGCGGGCGCGGGCTCGACACCGCCCCCGTGCCAGGAGGAGGGCGGACCCGCCAGCCGGACGTGCCCCTCGCCGTCCGCCGTCGTGGCCAGCCGCCCCTCGGCCGTGGGGCGGGCCGGCGCCAGGCGCAGCGCCGACTCGCCGATCCGCAGCAGCGCGCCCGGCGTCAGGCGGACCGGGCGGTCGCCCACGCGGGCGCCGTCCAGCGTCGTGCCGTTGGTGGAGCCGAGGTCGGCGACCGAGACGCGGCCGTCGGGGTCGACGGTGACCGCGCAGTGCATCCGGGAGACGTCCGGGTCGTCGAGCGCGATGTCGGCGTCGGCGGAGCGGCCGAGCCGGATCTGCCCGCCGTGCAGCAGGTGGACGCCGCCCGCGTCGGGGCCGGCGACCACGTGCAGCTGGGCCGGGGCGTCGGCCGGGTCGGTGTGCGGGTCGGGCTCGCCGGGGGCGCCCAGACAGAGCACGGCGCCGTCGATCAGCGGCGGCTCGCCCAGGGTGCTGCGCTGGGCGTCGAGCCGTTGCGCGCCGGCGTAGAGCACCACCTGGCCGGTGCCCGGGCCTTCGCCGCCGGGGAGCGCCGCGGCCAGCGCGGAGGCGACCGCGGCCAGGGCCGTGCCGGCCGGTGCGGTGACCAGCACGTCGCAGCTCGCGGCGCGGTCCCCCTCCGGAGCAGGCGGGCCCAGCGGGTCTACGACGGTCAGCCGGATCTGCATCGCCGTCAGCGGTCCCTTCGCGCGGGCGCCCGCACGCCGGGGACAGAAGCCGTCCACCACGGTCCCCCACCGCGGACTTCCCCCACCGCCACACGAGCACGTCGGCCAGTACTGCACGCATCCTCGCACCTGCCACCGACAACGTGCCCGCCGCCCGCCGCCAAATGATCTTGATTGGTCGGCTGTGCCCGCAAAAGTGCCTGACAGTTGCCGCCCCGGTGACCGAACGGCGTCCGCTTGAGATCGGTCACGTCCGGGCCCGGCAACCAAGGGACCGGGTCGAGCGTCTTTCCTTCGAACATGCACCTGAACGGGTGCCGGATGCGGAACGTAAGACGTACCTGCGGACCAATGGGAAGCCACGGAGCGACGACAGCCCCGTGCCGCGGGCACGGCACTACAGTGGGTCGGAACAGCCAGCAAGCAACAGGGAGCGCATGACGTGCGGCCGGTAGGCAGCAAGTACCTCCTCGAGGAGCCCCTCGGCCGCGGCGCCACGGGCACCGTCTGGCGTGCCCGCCAGCGCGAGACGGCGGGCGCCGAGGCCGCCGTGGCGGGACAGCCCGGCGAGACGGTCGCGATCAAGGTCCTCAAGGAGGAGCTCGCGAGCGACCCCGACATCGTGATGCGCTTCCTGCGGGAGCGCTCCGTCCTGCTGCGGCTGACCCACCCCAACATCGTCCGGGTCCGCGACCTGGTCGTCGAGGGTGAGCTGCTGGCGCTGGTCATGGACCTCGTCGAGGGCCCCGACCTGCACCGCTACCTGCGCGAGAACGGGCCCTTCACCCCGGTCGCCGCCGCCCTGCTCACCGCCCAGATCGCCGACGCCCTCGCCGCCAGCCACGCCGACGGCGTGGTCCACCGCGACCTGAAGCCGGCCAACGTGCTGCTCCGGCAGGACGGCGGCGAGATGCACCCGATGCTCACCGACTTCGGCATCGCCCGCCTCGCCGACTCGCCCGGCCTCACCCGCACCCACGAGTTCGTCGGCACGCCCGCCTATGTGGCGCCGGAGTCCGCCGAGGGCCGCCCGCAGACCTCCGCCGTCGACATCTACGGCGCCGGCATCCTGATGTACGAGCTGGTCACCGGACGGCCCCCGTTCGGCGGCGGCTCCGCCCTGGAGGTGCTGCACCAGCACCTCAGCGCCGAGCCGCGCCGCCCCTCCACCGTTCCCGACCCGCTGTGGACGGTCATCGAGCGCTGCCTGCGCAAGAACCCGGACGAACGCCCCAGCGCCGAGAACCTCGCCCGCGGCCTGCGCGTCGTCGCCGAGGGCATCGGCGTGCACGCGACCAGCGCGCAGATCGGCGCCGCCGAGAACGTCGGCGCGCTCCTCGTCCCCGACCCGGCGCCCGCGCAGGTCCCGGGCGCCCCCGGCGCCGCCGACCCCACGCAGGTGCTCCCGCACAACGCGCAGAACGCCCAGAACCCGAACGGCGCCTACGACCCCGACGGCGCCACCAGCGTCCTGCCGCAGACCGGCAACCGGGCCGACGCCGCCGACCCCACCGCCGTACTCCCGAACCGCGGCGCGGCCGACCCGACCGCCGTCATGCCGCCGGTGCCGCCGGGACAGCCGGGCGGGGCCGGGCAGGGCGGACCCGAGGACCCGCACCCCTGGCAGAACCAGCTCCGCGCCGCCCGCGACCGCAACGAGCAGACCCAGGTCCAGTACCTCGACCCGAACCAGGACCCGCTGCGCCGCCGCCCCCAGCGGCAGGTCTCCCGTCCGCAGCAGCCGCCCCGCCAGGCCCCCCAGGCACCGCCGCCCGGCTACGGCTACCCGCAGCAGCAACAGCCGCAGCGGTACGCCACCCCGCAGCCGCAGCAGCCCCAGCAGGCGCCCCGGCCCCAGCCGCAGCGCTACGCCCCGCCGCCCACGCCCGAGCCGCAGCCGCCCCGGCGCGAGCCCCGGCCGCCCCGGCAGCGCAGCGCCAACCCGATGCGCATCCCCGGCCTCGGCTGCCTCAAGGGCTGCCTGTTCACGCTCGTCATCCTCTTCGTGGCCGGCTGGCTGATCTGGGAGCTGAGCCCGCTGCAGGAGTGGATCGGCACGGGCAAGGGGTACTGGGAGCAGCTCACCGACTGGTTCACCACCGTGACCGACTGGATCGGCGACCTCGGCGGCGGCAGCGGCTCGACCGGCGCCTGACCCACCGACGCGCTCCCCGTCACTCCCGGGGGCGGGTCCGCCCGGCGACGAGTCTGGGGATTTGTCGACATCCGACGGGTGATTTCCGCCTCCCCGGTGAAGGCCGCCTCCGCGGACGCGTACTTTTAGGCGCAACACGCGTCGGTAGGAGCAGTCTTGGCACGGAAGATCGGCAGCCGGTACACCGCCCACCAGATCCTCGGGCGGGGGAGCGCCGGGACGGTGTGGCTGGGCGAGGGGCCCGAGGGGCCCGTCGCGATCAAGCTGCTGCGCGAGGACCTGGCGTCCGACCAGGAGCTGGTCTCCCGCTTCGTGCAGGAGCGCACCGCCCTGCTCGGCCTGGAGCACCCGCACGTCGTCTCCGTGCGCGACCTCGTGGTCGACGGCAACGACCTCGCGCTGGTCATGGACCTCGTCCGCGGCACCGACCTGCGCACCCGCCTGGACCGGGAGCGGCGCCTGGCACCCGAGGCGGCGGTGGCCGTCGTCGCCGACGTCGCCGACGGCCTGGCCGCCGCGCACGCCGCCGGGGTGGTGCACCGCGACGTCAAGCCCGAGAACGTGCTCCTCGACATGCAGGGCCCCCTGGGCCCCGGCGGATCCCACCCGGCCCTGCTGACCGACTTCGGCGTGGCCAAGCTCATCGACACCCCGCGCCGCACCCGCGCCACGAAGATCATCGGCACGCCCGACTACCTGGCCCCGGAGATCGTCGAGGGCCTGCCCCCGCGCGCTTCGGTCGACATCTACGCCCTGGCCACGGTGCTCTACGAGCTGCTCGCGGGCTTCACCCCGTTCGGCGGCGGCCACCCCGGGGCCGTACTGCGCCGCCATGTCACCGAGACGGTCGTCCCCCTGCCCGGCATCCCGGACGAGCTGTGGCAGCTGCTGGTGCAGTGCCTGGCCAAGGCGCCGGCGTCCCGGCTGCGCGCCTCCGAGCTGGGCGCCCGGCTGCGCGAGCTGCTGCCCCTGCTGGCCGGCATGGGGCCGCTGGACGTGGACGAGCCCGACGCCGAGCAGGAGCCGGACGCCTCCGAGGAGGCCGCCACGTCCGCGGGGCCCGCCGCGCCCGCCGGGGAGCCGGTGCGGCGCCGGGGAGCGGTCCCGCTGGTCCCGGGAGCGAAACCGGCCGACTCCAACCGCGACACGCACACCTCCATGCGCGTGCCGGCCCCCGACGAGCTGGCGGGCGGCGCCCGCGGCACCGCCCGCGCCCCGCGCGCCGCCGGAGCCCCGCGCCCCGGCTCGGCCCGCAACCGGGCCGCCGCGCGGCGCCGCCGGCTGGCCCTGGGCGCGGGCGCGGTCGCCCTGGTGGCGGCGGTGGGCGTCGGCACCTGGCTGGCCACGGGCGGCGACGAGGGCGACACGGGCCCCCAGGACACCAGGAACTCGGCACCGGCCACCCCCTGAGGCCGGGCCCGCCGCGGGCGGCCGCGGCGCCTGCCGTGGCGACCCGGCGAAGAGCGGTGGACGGAACCGTTACGCTGGATGCGTGGCAGTCGTCGATGTATCCGAAGAGCTGAAGTCCCTCTCCTCGACCATGGAGTCGATCGAGGCCGTCCTGGACCTCGACAGGATGAGGGCAGACATCGCCGTGCTCGAGGAGCAGGCGGCCGCGCCGTCCCTGTGGGACAACCCGGACGAGGCGCAGAAGATCACGAGCCGGCTCTCCCACCTCCAGGCGGAGGTGCGCAAGGCCGAGGCCCTGCGCGGCCGGATCGACGATCTCGCCGTGCTCTTCGAGATGGCCGAGGAGGAGGACGACCCGGACACCCGCGCCGAGGCCGAGGCCGAGCTGACGGCCGTGAAGAAGGCGCTGGACGAGATGGAAGTCCGCACCCTCCTGTCGGGCGAGTACGACTCCCGTGAGGCGCTGGTCAACATCCGCGCCGAGGCCGGTGGTGTGGACGCCGCCGACTTCGCCGAGAAGCTCCAGCGGATGTACCTGCGCTGGGCCGAGCAGCACGGCTACAAGACCGAGGTCTACGAGACGTCGTACGCGGAGGAGGCCGGCATCAAGTCGACCACCTTCGCCGTGCAGTCGCCGTACGCCTACGGCACCCTCTCCGTCGAGCAGGGCACGCACCGCCTGGTGCGCATCTCGCCCTTCGACAACCAGGGGCGCCGCCAGACCTCCTTCGCCGGTGTCGAGATCCTCCCCGTGGTCGAGCAGACCGACCACATCGAGATCGACGAGTCCGAGCTGCGGGTGGACGTGTACCGCTCCTCCGGCCCCGGCGGCCAGGGCGTGAACACCACCGACTCCGCGGTGCGGCTCACCCACCTCCCCACCGGCATCGTGGTCTCCTGCCAGAACGAGCGCTCGCAGATCCAGAACAAGGCCACCGCCATGAACGTCCTCCAGGCCAAGCTGCTGGAGCGGCGCCGCCAGGAGGAGCAGGCCAAGATGGACGCCCTCAAGGGCGACGGCGGCAACTCCTGGGGCAACCAGATGCGTTCGTACGTCCTGCACCCGTACCAGATGGTCAAGGACCTGCGCACCGAGCACGAAGTGGGCAACCCGGAGGCCGTGTTCAACGGCGAGATCGACGGGTTCCTGGAGGCCGGTATTCGCTGGCGCAAGCAGCAGGAGAAGTAACGCGAAGCGCGAACGGCGCTTTGTCGACAAGGCAACTGCCCCCGCAGAGGGGGCGGTTGCCTTTTTTCTGACGGTGATGCCCGGCTTTTACATCACACTCACACCCTTTGTGTCCGGCATACGCCCCTTACCTGGACATCGCGTACGCAACGGCCTTGACGTTGCATTGAACATTCGTAAGGGTGAGGCGCGGCATGCGTATTTCTGGGGCGCATGTGAACCGGGGGACTTCAGCAGGCAGCCACCCCCGTCGATCACGGCCCCCGAGTGCGGCCTCACTGACTCATCGGCTACTGGGGGTAGCAACTACATGACGAAGAAGACGCGGATTCGTGTCGCGCGGATAGCGGCCGGCGCGGTGATCGCGGCCGGCGCGTCGCTGACCGCCGCGGGTGCCGCTTCGGCGCTCGACATCGGCATCGGCGCGGGCGTCGGCGAAGAGGGTGTCAACCTCGGGGTGAGCGTCCAGGGCGGCGAGGACGAGGGCGACCCGTGTGACATCGTCGTCGACCCGTCCTGCGAGCCGGGTGGCTCGGACGGCGGCACCGGCACCGACGGCGGTACGGGCACGGACGGTGGCACCGGCACGGACGGTGGCACGGGTACCGACGGCGGTACCGGCACTGATGGCGGTACGGGCACGGACGGTGGCACGGGCACCGACGGTGGCACGGGCACCGATGGTGGTACCGGCACCGACGGCGGTACGGGCACGGACGGTGGCACGGGCACCGACGGCGGTACCGGTACGGACGGCGGTACCGGCACCGACGGTGGCACGGGCACGGACGGTGGCTCCGGCAACACCGGTGGTTCCGGCAACACCGGTGGCAACGGCGGTTCGACCGGCGGCAACGGTGGCACCACCGGCGGCAACGGCGGCTCCACCGGCGGCAACGGCGGCGGCTCCACCGGTGGCGACACCGGCGGCTCCGCGACCGGTGGCAGCACCGGCGGTGGCGACACCACCGGCGGCACCACCCCCGACGGCGGCAGCAACGACAACGTCACCCAGGACGAGGGTTCCTCGGCCCTGACCGACACCGGCGAGGAGGCCCCGGCCTCCTCCGACACCGCCGCCCAGGGCAGCGGTGACGAGCTGGCCGAGACCGGCGCCGCCGAGACCACGTTCCTGCTGGTCGGCGCCGCCACGATGATCGCCGGCGGCATCGGCTTCCGCATGCTGCCGCGTCTGATGAACGGCCGCGGCGCCGCTGCCTGACGGTAGTCGCCCGCGTACGCGTCGCGCACGCACGCGAAGGGGCCCGGAGCGCATACGCTCCGGGCCCCTTCTCCGTCCTGGTCGCCCTGCCCGCCCCGGAGTCCCGGCGGGGCCCCGCGCGGGTGTCAGACGGTCTGGTGGGCCAAGAGGGCCACCGCCGCGATCAGCACCGCCAGCAGCGCGATCAGCGTCGTCGGGTTCAGGCCCGCGAAGATGTTCCCCTGCTGCAGTCGCTCGCGGTTCGCCCGGCACACCGGGCACCGGCCCTCGCTCACGGGCGCCGCGCAGTTCGCGCACACCAACCGGTCGTACGTCATGCGCTCGCCCTCCTTGCCACCGGCTCTGTCGGAACAACGCCCGCACCGCCGCGAACGTTCCCCTTCCACTGTGCCAGGTTCCGAAGGGCCCCGCGCGCCCTCCGCTCAGCGGTGGGCGGGGACAAAACGCGCAACTGATGCGCAACCCAGACCGGTGACTGCGGTCCGCTCCCCGGTTCGCGTATGGTCACGCACATCTACCCCCGGCTACCCGTGGTGCATCCGTGATCCGATTCGACAACGTCTCCAAGGTCTACCCCAAACAGAGCCACCCAGCCCTCAGGGACGTCTCCCTGGAGGTCGAGAAGGGCGAGTTCGTCTTCCTCGTGGGGTCCTCCGGCTCCGGAAAGTCCACCTTCCTGCGGCTGATCCTCCGCGAGGAGCGGTGCAGCCACGGACAGGTGCACGTCCTGGGCAAGGACCTCTCCCGCCTGTCCAACTGGAAGGTGCCGCAGATGCGGCGCCAGCTGGGGACGGTGTTCCAGGACTTCCGCCTGCTGCCGAACAAGACGGTCGGCGAGAACGTCGCCTTCGCCCAGGAGGTCATCGGCAAGTCCCGCGGCGAGATCCGCAAGTCCGTGCCGCAGGTGCTCGACCTCGTCGGTCTGGGCGGCAAGGAGGACCGCAGGCCCGGCGAGCTGTCCGGCGGTGAGCAGCAGCGCGTGGCCATCGCGCGCGCCTTCGTCAACCGGCCCAAGCTGCTGATCGCCGACGAGCCCACCGGCAACCTGGACCCGCAGACCTCCGTCGGCATCATGAAGCTGCTCGACCGCATCAACCGGACGGGCACCACCGTGGTGATGGCCACCCACGACCAGAACATCGTGGACCAGATGCGCAAGCGCGTCATCGAGCTGGAGAAGGGCCGTCTCGTCCGCGACCAGGCACGCGGCGTCTACGGCTACCAGCACTGACGAGGTCGAGGAACGGAAAGGCTTAACGAGACGCCATGCGCGCCCAGTTCGTGCTCTCGGAGATCGGTGTCGGTCTTCGCCGCAACCTGACGATGACGTTCGCCGTCATCGTCTCCGTCGCCCTGTCCCTGGCCCTGTTCGGCGGCTCGCTGCTGATGAGCGACCAGGTCAACAACATGAAGGGCTACTGGTACGACAAGGTCAACGTCTCGGTCTTCCTCTGCAACAAGAGCGACGCCGAGTCCGACCCCAACTGCGCCAAGGGCGCGGTCACCGAGGACCAGAAGAAGCAGATCAAGTCCGACCTCGACGAGATGGCCGTCGTCGACACGGTGACGTACGAGTCGCAGGACGAGGCGTACAAGCACTACAAGGAGCAGTTCGGCGACTCCCCGCTGGCCAGTTCCCTCACGCCGGACCAGATGCAGGAGTCGTACCGGATCAAGCTGAAGGACCCGGAGAAGTACCAGGTCATCGCCACCGCCTTCGACGGCCGGGACGGCGTGCAGTCCGTGCAGGACCAGAAGGGCCTCCTGGACAACCTCTTCGAACTCCTCAACGGCATGAACTGGGCGGCCCGCGCGGTGATGGCGCTGATGCTGGTCGTCGCGCTGATGCTGATCGTCAACACGGTGCGCGTCTCGGCGTTCAGCCGGCGCCGCGAGACCGGCATCATGCGGCTGGTCGGCGCCAGCGGCTTCTACATCCAGGCGCCGTTCATCATGGAGGCGGCCGTCGCCGGTCTCATCGGCGGTGGTGTCGCCTGCGCGTTCCTGGTGACCGCCCGGTACTTCATCATCGACCACGGACTCGCCCTGTCCGAGAAGTTGAACCTGATCAACTTCATCGGCTGGGACGCCGTACTGACGAAGCTGCCGCTCATCCTGGCCACCAGTCTGCTGATGCCGGCCTTGGCGGCGTTCTTCGCGCTGCGCAAGTACCTGAAGGTGTGACACGTGCCAAGAGGGCCGCACGGGCGAGCGACCGTGCGGCCCTCTCGCGTTGTCCTAGACTCACCGGCATGTCAGGTCGTGACCTGTTCTGTCAGCCCCGCCGCCCACGCCGCGGGGCCGCCCTGGCCTTCGTGTTCACGGGCGTGCTCGTCGCGGGCGCGGCCACCGGATCGTTCCCCGGATCCGACCGGAAACCGGCCTCGGACACGGCCCGTTCGGCCCCCTCGGCCGGACGGCAGGAGGAGGTCGCCCGCGCGGCGGCCGAGGCGATGGAGGACGGCAAGTCCCCCGTGGAGGCCGCCGAACGCGCCGTCAGCCGCAGCGGGGACCGCTGGGGCGCCGTCTACTCCAGCGGTGAGTACGAGGAGTTGGAGGACGCCCTCGACGGCCGGTACACCGGCGTAGGGCTCTCCGCGCGCCGCGAGCGCGACGGCCGTATCGAGGTCACCGGGGTGCGCGACGGCTCGCCGGCCGCCGAGGCCGGCATCCGCGAGGGCGACCGGCTGCGCTCCGTGGACGGCGAGCGGGTCGACGGGCGTCCGGTCCCCGAGGTCGTCTCCCTGCTGCGCGGCGACGGCGAGAAGGACCCGGCCGGCACCGCCGTGCGCCTCGGACTGGAACGCGGCGCGCGCGCGTGGACCGAGACCGTGCGGCGGGCCCGGCTGTCGACCGACTCCGTGACGGTGCGCACACCGGCCGACGGCCCGGCCGTCGTCCGGGTCACCTCCTTCACCAAGGGCGTCGGCGAGCAGGTGCGCTCCGCCGTGGCCGGGCTGCCGTCCGGGGCCGGGGTCGTCCTCGACCTGCGCGGGAACTCCGGGGGCCTGGTCGGCGAGGCCGTCACCGCGGCCTCCGCCTTCCTCGACGGCGGCCTGGTCGCCACGTACGACGTCGACGGCGATCAGCGGGCGCTGCACGCCGAGGCGGGCGGCGACACCACCAGACCCCTGGTCGCGCTCGTCGACGGCGGCACGATGAGCGCGGCCGAACTCCTCACCGGGGCCCTCCAGGACCGCGGACGGGCGGTCGTCCTGGGCTCGCGCACCTTCGGCAAGGGCTCGGTGCAGATGCCGAGCCGGCTGCCCGGCGGCTCGGTGGCCGAGCTGACCGTCGGGCACTACCGCACCCCCCTGGGCCGGGGCGTCGACGGGACCGGCATCACGCCGGACCTGGAGGTCGACCCGGAGGACCCGGCCGCCCTGGAGCGGGCGCGGACGGTACTGAGCGGACTGGGGCCGACCGCGTAATCTGCTTTCCGCCGCCCCCCTCCGTAGTGCCAAAATGGACCGCACTATGGCTAAGGAAAAAGGGCGCAAGCTGATCGCGCAGAACAAGAAGGCGCGGCACGACTACCAGATCCTCGACACCTACGAGGCGGGACTGGTCCTGTCCGGGACCGAGGTGAAGTCACTGCGCCAGGGGCGGGCATCGCTGGTCGACGGCTTCGTGCAGCTGGACGGGCACGAGGCGTGGCTGCACAACGTGCACGTGCCCGAGTACAGCCAGGGCACCTGGACCAACCACAGCGCCCGCCGCAAGCGGAAGCTGCTGCTGCACCGCGTGGAGATCGACAAGCTGGAGTCGAAGTCCCAGGAGACCGGTCACACCATCGTGCCGCTCTCGCTGTACTTCAAGGACGGCCGGGCCAAGGTCGAGATCGCGCTGGCGCGCGGCAAGAAGGAGTACGACAAGCGGCAGACCCTGCGCGAGAAGCAGGACCGGCGCGAGGCGGAGCGGACGATCTCGGCGATCCGGCGCAAGCAGCGGGCCTGAGCGCCGGGAATAGGCTGGCACGGGTGCGCGTTGTTCCCGTACGATGGCACCTGCACCTCACAGCGGGTGCGCGTCCTCCTCGGAGGGACCTCTTCGGAGGGTTTGAAAAATCAACATGGGGATGATCGGTTTCGACAGCGGCTGTCGAAGCAGGGGAAGCGTGTCGAGGAAGCGGCCATGATCTCGTAAACCACAGGCCGAAAAAAATAATCGCCAACACCAAGCGCGATTCCTCCCAGCAGGCCTTCGCCCTCGCTGCCTGATCTCAGGTAGCAGAGCGAGCCTCCTACTAAGGGAGTGTCAGCCCGGGGCTGTTCCCGACCCGGATCCTGGCATCAGCTAGGGGACTAAACCTTGATCCCGGTCACGGGGTGAAGAGGGAAACCAAACAGTGACTGAGCCCGTCGGAGACTTGTCCGCGTGATCTCCGGGGCCGAGAAAATCGAAGCGGACTGCACACGGAGAAGCCCTGGTTCCGCACCGTTGGACGCGGGTTCGATTCCCGCCATCTCCACGAGAGTCGAGGGCGACACGTGCCCGCGTGAAAGCGCGGACCGTGTCGCCCTCGTCGTTTTCGCGCGGGGGCTTCTCCTTCGCGCGGGCGCTCCCCCGTTCACACCGTCCGGCGGGACGGCAGCAGGGTGAGGAGCAGGGCCGTCGCCGCCGCCGTGACCGGGATGCCGTAGGCGGCCGCGGGGGAGGCGTGCTCGACCATCCAGCCGCCGGTGGCACTGCCGCAGGCGATGCCGCCGAGCAGCCCGGTCACCGCGAGGGTCATGCCCTCGTTGAGGCGGCCCTCCGGCGTGCGGTGCTGGACCAGCGTCATGGTCGTGACCATCGTCGGGGCCGTCGCCATCCCCGCCACCAGCAGGGTCAGCGCCAGCAGCGGCAGGGAGCCGGTGAGGGAGGCGGCGAGCAGGGGCAGGGTCAGCAGGACCGTCATCGCGGCCACGCACCACGGCAGGCGGTGCTCGGCGGGACCGGCCGGCTTGAGCGCGCCGTACAGCAGGCCCGCCGCGCAGGAACCGGCCGCCTGCAGGGCCAGGACGACCCCGGCCGCCGCTCGGTGTCCCTGTGCGTCCGCGAACGCGATCGTGACGACCTCCATCGCACCGAACACCCCGCCCGTGGCCAGGCACACGGCCAGCAGCGGCGGAACGCCCGGCGCGCGCAAGGGGGCCTTCGCCGTCGGGCGAGGACGGGCCGGCGGCTCGGTCGAGCGCTGGGCGGTGAACAGCAGCATGCCGCCGACCAGCAGCGTCACGCCCACGAGCGTGCCCGCCTCCGGGAACCACGCCGTGCACAGGAGCGCCGCCAGGACCGGCCCGAGCATGTAGCACAGCTCGTCCGCCGCCTGCTCGAAGGAGTTCGCGGTGTGCAGGGCGGCGGAGTCGCCGCCGAGCAGATGGGCCCAGCGGGCGCGGGCCATGCCGCCGGTGTTGGGCGTCGTCGCGGTGGCCGCGTAGGCGGCGAAGAGGGTCCAGGCCGGGGCGTCGTACCGGACGCACAGCACCAGGGCGAGCGAGCCCAGGGCGGCGAGCAGCGTGGCGGGCACCGCCACCCGCGCCTGGCCGTGCCGGTCCACGAGCCGCGCGATCCACGGGGCGACGAGCGCCGTCGCCGCCAGTCCCGTCGCGGTGACGGCGCCGGCCAGCGCGTAGGAGCCGCGCGTGCCGGCGATCATGACGACCGCGCTGACGCTGAACATCCCCATCGGCATCCGGGCCAGGAGGTTCCCGACCGTGAACGCCCGGGCGCCGGGTGTGGACAGGAGCCGCCGGTACGGCCCGGGCGGCCGGCTCCGCGCCCGCGGGCGGAAGTCGGCGGCGACCAGGCAGTCGCCGGTGACGGTGAGGAGGGCGGGCTGCTGCGAGGGCGGGCGCGCGGACGTCGGATGCGGCATGCACTCACCGTCGCCCCCGGACGATCACGCGGTCCAACACCTTCTCCGTACCCATTCACGCGCCCGCGTTGTAAATTCGCCCGATGCCCCCGCACGCCCCGCTCGACCCCCGCCTCCTGCGCGCGTTCGTCACCGTCGCCGAGGAACTGCACTTCACCCGCGCCGCCGCCCGCCTGTACGTCGCCCAGCAGGCGCTCAGCAGGGACGTACGGCGTCTGGAGCGGGAGTTGGGCGCCGAGCTGTTCGTCCGCACCACCCGGCAGGTGACCCTGACCGCCGACGGCGAGCGGCTGCTGCCGCACGCACGCCGGGTCCTCCAGGCGCAGGACGACCTGCTGGCCGCCTTCGGCCAGGCCCGTCCGCTGCTGGTCGACCTCAACTCCCCGGGGCTGGTCACCGGACGGCTGGTCCTGGAGCGGGCCCGCGAGCTGGCTCCCGGGCACGAGCTGATGGCGCGGTACGAGAGCGGTCTGACGTACGCGGCGGGCGAACTGCTCGCCGGACGCGTCGACGCCTCCTTCGGCCGGTTCGCGGGACTCGCCCCGGCGCTGCGCACCGGACTCGACCACCAGCCCGTCCGCTACGAGCCCATGGCGGTCGTCCTCCCCGAGCACCACCCGCTGGCACCGCTGCCCGAGGTACCGCTGGCCGCGCTCGCCGGCGAGACCGTGTACGCGGGCGCCGGGAATCCGCGGACACCGGAGTGGACCGACCTCGCACACCGCCTGTTCGAGGGACGGGGCATCGAAGTGGCTTCACCCGTTCCGCTGGCCGTCGGGGAGGAGGAGTTCCGGCGGATCATGGACAAGGCGGGACATCCGGTGCTCGCCGTGGTGAGTTTTCCGGCCATGGCGTCGACCGTGGTGCGCCCGCTCGTCGACCCGGTGCCGCTGTCGCCGGTCTCACTGGTCTGGCGAAAGGGGCTGGTGCACCCCGCCTTCGACGCGCTGCGCCGGGCGGCGTCCCAGGTCGCGGCCGAGAACGGGTGGCTCCGCCGGCCCGCGGGAGGGTGGATTCCGGACGCCGACGCCGCTGTGATGTGCGTCCGTAACTGACACGCGGCAACCACACATCCTCCGCGTGCGCTACATTCTTGGCCTGAGCACGGTGTGGTACAGGGGGCGCGCGAACCTGGTGGGGGCCGGTTCGGCCGACGAGTGCTCGGAGTCGTATGCGCACCCGGAACTGTCCCGTGGGGGGAAGTGCGTGCGCGTGAAGAATTGGCAAAAAGACGCCCAACCGGAGGGGACCGAGACTGTGTCCGGGATGCGTGACCTCCCGGAGGCGGGTCAGGACGCCGACGCCACCGAGGTGCTTCCGGCGACCCACCCCTTCCCGGTGACCGACGAGAACCCGACGACCGCAGCGGCGTCCGCCGGGTCCGGCGCGGGATGGTTCGGCGGCGCCGGTGACGCCGGGCGTCGTGGCGCGGGCCCCGCCTGGGCGGACGCGCGGACCGGCTCCCGGCCGTCGCCGGAGGTCGCCGGGACCCGGTTCCCCGAACAGCGCGGGAACGCCGACGCCGACCGTACGGACATACCCGGCCGGCGGGCGGGCCTGGAGCGGACGGGCCAGGACCGCGACCCGCTGGTCCGAGGGCGCATCACCTGGGGCACCCGGCCCTCGGCCACCGCTCCGGGCGGGGCCGGCACGGGCGGGGCGGCCCCCGCCGGTTCCGCGTCGGGCGGCGTGCACCCGGCACCGTCGGCCCCGAGCCGCGTGAGCGGCGGCCCGCGCCAGGCGTACGCGGCGTCTGCGAGCGCGAACGGCCCGCACCCGGCCGGCGCGCGCGGTGAGGGCGCCCACTCCGCCCCTCCGGGGCCGGTGCCCGCACAGCGCGACGGCGTCCGCCCGAGCCCCGCCGGCCCGTCCGGCCCCACCCCCAGGCACGCGGCCCCCCGGCCCGCCGGCATCCCGGCCGCCGACCGGACCGAGGTGCTGCCGCCGGTCACAGGCCGGAGTGACGTGGTGCCTTCGGTCGCCGATCGGACCGAGGTGCTGCCTCCGGTCGCCGATCGCACCGAGGTGCTGCCGCCGGTCACAGGCCGGACTGAGGTGGTGCCTCCGGTCGCTGACCGGACCGAGGTGCTGCCGCCGGTCACAGGCCGGACTGACGTGGTGCCTCCGGTCGCTGACCGGACCGAGGTGCTGCCTCCGGTCGCCGATCGCACCGAGATACTTCCCCCGGCGTCCCGGACCCGCGCGTTCCCCGCGTCCGCGTCCGCGTCGGTCCCGCCGGCGGCGTCCGTGCCGGGCCCCGCCACCGCCTCGCTGCGCGACCCGTGGCAGGACGCCCCGGACAGCCTGGACGCCCCGGCCGGTGAGGCCGCCGACCACACCCACGACCCGCACGAGGTGACGGTCCAGCTCGACGCCGTCCAGCTCGGTGACGGCGTGCTCCGCCGGGCCGACGGCCCGCGGCACGCCACGAAGGGCCCCGAGGGCTCGGACGGGCCGGTCTTCGTCGACGCGTCCGGCCGCCGCAGCCGCCTCTACCGCCGCCTCGGCATAGCCGTCGGCGTCGCCTGCGCGGTCTACGCCGTCGTCATCGTGTCCACGCTGCTGTCCGGCAACTCCAACGCGCCCTGGCTCCCCGTGGACGGCCAGCAGGAGGGCAAGCCGGCCGGCCAGGTCGACACCACCCCGCTGCCCTCCCAGTCGGTGCTGCCCTCCGAGACCGGCGGCGCCGCCCCGGGGACCAGCCCCTCCGCCGGCACCGGCGTGACCACCGCCCCGGGCACCGACGCCACCGCGCCCGGCACCTCCGGCGACGCCCGGCAGCCCGGCACCAGCGCCGACCCGGACCCGTCCCGGTCCCCGGCCGGCACCCGGCCGGGCGGCGACGGCGCCGCGACCGCCCCGGGGCCCTCGCAGTCCAGCCAGGCACCGCCTCCCGCCTCCCCCGACCCATCGGTCCCGACAGGTGACGGCGAACCCACGGGAGAGCCGACCGGCCCCACCACCGAGCCCACCACGGGCACCGACCCGGGCGTCGACACGAACGCCGACGGCGCGAGCGACCCCGTCCTCGCCGCCGGACCGGACGGCCCCGACACCACCCGCACGCCCGCACCCCTGTCCCCGGAGAACACCCTCTGATGGCATCCCGCACCCGCCGTCACGGGGCCGCGCGCAGCGCCCGTGAGGGCGTCCGGCGCCGCCGCCTGCCGCTGCGCCTGCTGCTTCCGCTGCTCGTCCTGGTCGCCCTCGCGGCCATGCTCATGCTGCGGGGATACGTGCACAGCGAGATCCTCGCCGACCACCGCGTCCAGCCGCCCGCCGCCACCGACCGAGTCCCGGAGAAGATCCTGGAGGGCGGCCCGGTCATCGACGCCCGCGGCGGCCGCACCGAGAGCCTGAGCGTGCCGGACCACCGGCTGGTCCTCACCTTCGACGACGGCCCGGACCCGACCTGGACGCCCAGGGTGCTGGACGTGCTGAAGAAGCACGACGCGCACGCCGTCTTCTTCGTCACCGGCACCATGGCCTCCCGCTACCCGGACCTGGTGCAGCGCATGGTCGACGAGGGCCACGAGGTGGGCCTGCACACCTTCAACCACCCCGACCTCTCCTTCCAGTCCAAGAAGCGCATCGACTGGGAGCTGTCGCAGAACCAGCTGGCGATCACCGGGGCGGCCGGCGTCCGCACCTCGCTGTTCCGCCCGCCGTACTCGTCCTTCGCCGACGCCATGGACAACAAGTCCTGGCCCGTCACCGAGTACATCGGCAGCCGCGGCTACATCACCGTCGTCAACAACACCGACAGCGAGGACTGGCAGCGACCCGGCGTCGACGAGATCATCCGCCGCGCCACGCCGAAGAACGGCGACGGCGCCATCGTCCTGATGCACGACTCGGGCGGCGACCGCAGCCAGACCGTCGCGGCGCTGGACCGCTTCCTGCCCGATCTGCAGAAGAAGGGCTACGAGTTCGACAACCTCACCGAGGCCCTGGACGCGCCCAGCGCCATGACCCCGGTGACCGGCGCCGAACTGTGGAAGGGCAGGGCCTGGGTCTTCCTGGTCCAGGCGTCGGAGAAGATCACCGACGGCCTGGTGGCGGGCCTGGCGGTCATCGGCACCCTGGTCATCGGCCGGTTCGTGCTGATGCTGCTGCTCTCCGGCATCCACGCCCGCCGGGTGCGCCGCAAGGGCTTCCGCTGGGGCCCGCCGGTGACCGAACCGGTGACGGTGCTGGTCCCGGCGTACAACGAGGCCAAGTGCATCGAGAACACCGTCAACTCGCTGATGGCCAGCGACCATCCGGTCGAGGTCATCGTCGTCGACGACGGCTCGACCGACGGCACGGCCCGCATCGTCGAGGCGATGGGCCTGCCCAACGTGCGGGTGATCCGCCAGCTCAACGCGGGCAAGCCCGCCGCCCTCAACCGGGGTCTGGCGAACGCCCGGTACGACATCGTCGTCATGATGGACGGCGACACGGTCTTCGAACCGTCCACCGTCCGCGAACTCGTCCAGCCCTTCGGCGACCCCAAGGTCGGCGCCGTGGCCGGCAACGCGAAGGTCGGCAACAAGGACAGCCTCATCGGCGCCTGGCAGCACATCGAGTACGTGATGGGCTTCAACCTGGACCGCCGGATGTACGACGTGCTGCGTTGCATGCCGACCATCCCCGGCGCCGTGGGCGCCTTCCGCCGCTCCGCCCTCGAACCCATCGGCGGCATGAGCGACGACACCCTCGCCGAGGACACCGACGTCACCATGGCGCTGCACCGCGCCGGCTGGCGCGTGGTCTACGCCGAGAACGCCCGCGCCTGGACCGAGGCCCCGGAGACCGTGCAGCAGCTGTGGTCCCAGCGCTACCGCTGGTCCTACGGCACCATGCAGGCCATCTGGAAGCACCGCCGCGCGGTGATCGAGAAGGGCCCCTCGGGCCGTTTCGGCCGCGTGGGCCTGCCCTTCGTCTCGCTGTTCATGGTCCTGGCCCCGCTGCTGGCGCCGCTGATCGACGTCTTCCTGCTCTACGGCCTCGTCTTCGGCCCGACCGAGAAGACGATCATGGCGTGGCTGGGCGTCCTGGCCATCCAGGCCGTCTGCGCGGCGTACGCCTTCCGCCTCGACCGCGAACGCATGACCCACCTGATCTCGCTGCCGCTGCAGCAGATCCTCTACCGCCAGCTCATGTACGTCGTGCTGCTCCAGTCCTGGATCACCGCGCTCACCGGCGGCCGCCTGCGCTGGCAGAAGCTCCGGCGCACCGGCGTCGTCGGCGCGCCCGGCGGCTCCGTGCCGCGGCAGCGCTCGCAGAGCGGCGACGATCGGAGGCCCGTGGCATGACCCACGGATACACGACCGGTACGGGCCCGGAGCCGGCCGGAGCACCGTACGGCACCTCGTACGGCACGCCGTACGCCGCTGACCCGAGCGCGGCGGGGACGCCGTACGCGGTCCCGCAGCAGCGCACCACGGAGCCCCCGGCCGGGCCCGCGGCGGGCGCGGCTCCCGCCGCCCCCGCCCGGAAGCCGGGCCGCGACCGCTACCTCGACCTGCTGCGTTCCATCGCCCTGGTCCGGGTCGTCGTCTACCACCTGTTCGGCTGGGCCTGGCTGACGGTCCTCTTCCCGTCGATGGGCGTGATGTTCGCGCTGGCGGGTTCGCTGATGGCCCGGTCTCTGAAGCGTCCGGCGCTGAGCGTGATCCGCGGGCGGGTGCGCCGGCTGCTGCCGCCGATGTGGGCGTTCGCGGTGGTCGTGCTGGCGATGATGTTCGCGAACGGCTGGAACCCGACCGAGGACCCGGACCACGGCGACACCTGGGGCCTGATCGGGCTGTTCAACTACCTCGTCCCGATCGGCGCCCCGCCCTACCCCTGGCACGTCGGCTCCCAGTCCGGCCTGCTGGAGGACACGTGGGCGGTGCAGGCCGCGGGCCCGCTGTGGTACCTGCGCGCCTACCTGTGGTTCGTCATCGCCTCCCCGCTGCTCCTGTGGCTGTTCCGCAAGGCCCCCTGGCCGACCCTGCTCGCCCCGCTGGGGCTGACCGCGATCGTCGGCACCGGCCTGGTGAAGATCCCCGGCGAGACCGGCAACGCGGTCACCGACTTCGCGGTCTACGGCGGCTGCTGGGTGCTGGGCTTCGCCCACCACGAGGGCCTGCTGAAGCAGATCCCGCGGTACGTCTCCGTGTCCTGCGCGGCCCTGGTGATGGCCTTCGGCCTGTGGTGGGCCTCGAACCACCTGGGACCCGACGGCTGGGACCTCAACGACATCCCGCTGGCCCAGGCCACCTGGTCGTTCGGCTTCGTGGTGATCCTGCTCCAGTACTCCCCGTCCTGGCAGGAACTCCCCGGCCGCCTGGCCAGGTGGGACAAGCTGGTGACCCTCTCCAACAACCGCGCGGTCACCATCTACCTCTGGCACAACCTGCTGATCATGGCGACGGTCCCGATCATCGACCTCGCCTACAAGCTCCCCTTCATGCAGAGCGAACGCGCGGTCGGCGCCCTCGACGGCGCGTACACGATCTGGATGTTCGCCCTGGTCTGGCCGCTCATCGGCCTGATGGTCCTCGCGGTCGGCTGGGTCGAGGACCTGGCCGCCAAGCGCAGGCCGCGGCTGTGGCCGAACGGGACCGAGCGCGCCGCGGGCGGGCGGACCGGGGCCAGGGCCGCCCACCGGGGCTGACCGGCCGGAGGGGCCGGGCCCGCCCAGCCCCTCCGGCGGGCCGGGCCCGCCCTGCCCCTCCGGCGGTCCCGCCCACCCGGCGACGGCCTCTCACCCGGCCCGGGCGCCGGGTGAGAGCAACGTTCCCTTCCGGTCATCCACAGCCCCACAGGCACGAAACGCGCCCTGCCTAGGTTCGGTGCAACCGAGCTGTGGAGCACCGTGGAGGCGTCATGACAGTCCCTGGCCGCCGCTGGATCCAGCACTGGGATCCGGAGGACGAGACGTTCTGGAGGGAGACGGGGGAGAAGGTCGCCCGGCGGAACCTGTACTTCTCCGTCCTCTCCGAGCACATCGGGTTCTCGGTCTGGACGCTGTGGTCCGTGCTGGTCCTCTTCATGGGGCCGGAGTACGGGCTGACCCCGGCCGACAAGTTCCTGCTGACCTCCGTGGTGACGCTGGTCGGGGCGGTCGTCCGGGTCCCCTACACGTTCGCGGTCGCGATCTTCGGCGGGCGGAACTGGACGATCATCTCCGCCGGGCTGCTGCTCGTGCCGACCGTGGCGGCGTTCACGGTGATGGAACCGGGCACGTCCTTCTCGACGTTCCTGCTGGTCGGCATGGTGGCCGGCATCGGCGGCGGCAACTTCGCCTCCTCCATGACCAACATCAACGCCTTCTTCCCGCTCAGGAAGAAGGGCTGGGCTCTCGGCCTCAACGCGGGGGGCGGGAACATCGGCGTGCCGGTGATCCAGCTGGCCGCGCTCGCGATCATCGGGGCGAGCGGCGGGCCGCGGGTGCTGCTCGGCATCTACATCCCGCTGATCGTGGTGGCCGCCGTCCTCGCCGCCTGCTACATGGACAACCTCGCCTCCGTGAAGAACGACACCGGGGCCGCCAAGGACGCCGTCCGGGAGGGGCACACCTGGATCATGGCCCTGCTGTACATCGGCACGTTCGGGTCGTTCATCGGCTACAGCTTCGCCTTCGGGCAGGTGCTCCAGACCCAGTTCGGGCGGACCCCGCTCCAGGCGGCGTACCTGACCTTCATCGGCCCGCTGCTCGGTTCCCTGATCCGGCCGCTGGGCGGCAGGCTCGCCGACCGGTACGGCGGCGCCAGGATCACGCTGTGGAACTTCGTCGCCATGGCCGCCGCCACCGCCGCACTCGTCGCGGCCAGCATGGCGGAGTCGCTCGGTCTGTTCGTCGCCGTGTTCGTGGTGCTGTTCGTGCTCAGCGGCCTCGGCAACGGTTCGACGTTCAAGATGATCCCCGGCATCTTCCAGAACAAGGCGCTCGCCGAGGGGCTGACGGGGGAGGAGGCCGTGGCGTACGGGCGGCGGCTCTCCGGCGCCTCCATGGGGCTGATCGGCGCGGTCGGCGCGCTCGGCGGCGTCGCCATCAACCTCGCCTTCCGCCAGTCGTTCCTGTCCGTCGGCTCGGGCACCGGAGCCTTCGTGGCCTTCCTCGCCTACTACGCCGTCTGTTTCGCCGTCACCTGGGCGGTATACCTTCGCCGCCCGGCCGTACGGACGCCGGACGGCCCGGCGGACCCGGCGCGGGTCGGGGAGCGGCCCAGCTACGCCGAGGTGTGACGTAACACTGGTGACATGAGGCGGAACCGAGCCTGTCACGCACGGTTGACAGGCTCGGTCGCCGTGCAGGCAGGACGACGACCGGGACGAGTGTGATGGACGACGAAAAGCAGCCCTCCGGGAACGGCCCCCTCGCCGGATTCACCGTGGGCGTGACCGCCGCCCGCCGGGCCGACGAGCTGGGCGCGCTGCTCCAGCGGCGCGGTGCCGCCGTCCTGCACGCCCCGGCGCTCAGGATCGTGCCGCTCGCCGACGACAGCGAACTGCTGGCCGCGACCAAGCAGATCACCGACCAGGCCCCGGACGTCGTCGTGGCCACCACCGCCATCGGCTTCCGGGGATGGGTGGAGGCCGCCGACGGGTGGGGGCTCGGCGACGTCCTGCTGGAGCGGCTGCGCGCCGTGGAGCTGCTGGCGCGCGGCCCCAAGGTCAAGGGCGCGATCCGGGCCGCCGGGCTGACCGAGGAGTGGTCGCCCGCCTCCGAGTCCATGGCCGAGGTGCTGGACCGGCTCCTGGAGCAGGGCGTGGAGGGCCGCCGGATCGCCGTACAGCTGCACGGCGAACCGCTGCCCGGGTTCGTGGAGGCGCTGCGGGCGGGCGGCGCCGAGGTCGTGGGCGTGCCCGTGTACCGGTGGCTGCCGCCGGAGGACCTGGGCCCCGTGGACCGGCTGCTGGACGCCGCCGTCTCGCGGGGCGTGGACGCGGTGACCTTCACCAGCGCGCCCGCCGCCGCCTCCCTCCTGGCCCGCGCCGAGGAGCGCGGCATGCTGCCCGAACTGCTCGCCGCGCTCGGCCACGACGTGCTGCCGGCCTGCGTCGGCCCGGTCACCGCGGTCCCGCTCCAGGCGCACGGCGTCGACACGGTCCAGCCCGAACGCTTCCGGCTCGGTCCCCTGGTCCAACTGCTCTGCCAGGAGCTGCCGGCCCGCGCCCGGGTGCTGCCGGTCGCCGGGCACCGGCTGGAGATCCGGGGTCACGCGGCGCTGGTCGACGGGGAGTTGCGGCCCGTTCCGCCGGCCGGCATGTCGCTGCTGCGGGCCCTGTCCCGGCGGCCGGGCTGGGTCGTCGCCCGCGCCGAGCTGCTGCGCGCCCTGCCGGGCACCGGCCGCGACGAACACGCCGTGGAGACGGCGATGGCCCGCCTGCGCACGTCCCTGGGCGCCCCCAAGCTGATCCAGACGGTGGTGAAGCGCGGCTACCGCCTCGCCCTGGACCCGGCGACCGACGCCAAGTACACGGACGGGTGAGGGCCCGTTCCGCCCTTGGGGAGCGGACGGCCGCCCGGGGGCGGTAGGAGGGGTTCCGGGCGGCGGAACGGGCAGGCACTGTAGAGGGAGCGGTTCCCCCGCTCCCCTCTCCGGCCCGCCCGCCGGGCCACCCAAGGCGGTGACAGGAACATGGCACTGGGGACGGCCACCGGTCCGTACGAGCTGCGGTTCGACACCGGGCGGATCTGCCTGGACCTCGTCGCCACCACCCATCCCGTGGAACGCCTCGTCTCCGTCGAGGTGCTGCGCGCCTGGATCACCGGTTCCGGACTCGTCCCGGCCGGCACCCCGCTGACCCACGCCGACGCCTCCTGGCTGGCCCGCTTCCTCGAACTGCGGGGCCACACGGCCAGGTTGGTCCGCGCCCTGCCGGGCGCCGACACCCTCGCGCACGACCGCGCGCTGACCCGCGTCAACGCCCTCGCCGCGACCGCGCCCCCCGCCCCCCGCGCGGTGCGCGGCGAGGACGGCGCGCTGGTACGGGAGTTGACCGGGCCCCCGGAGTGCGCGGCGCTGCTCGGCTCCCTCGCCCGGGACGCCGTGGAACTGCTCACCGACCCCGTCGCACGGGCGGGTCTGCGGCAGTGCGAGGGCGACAACTGCCCGATCGTGTACGTCGACACCTCCCGCGGGCGCCGCCGCCGCTGGTGCTCCAGCGAGGTCTGCGGCAACCGGGAGCGCGTCGCCCGGCACCGCAGGAGGGCCGCGCTCGCCCGCTAAGTACGGCTACGCCCCCTTCGGCCCACCGTCCCCGGGAAAACTGTCTCCCCGCTTTGAACACCGCGCGCTCCGCGTCCGTACCGGATGGGCGAGCGACCGACTGGGGGAACCCCCGGACATCGGAGGTGGGCGTGCGCAAGGATTCCGTCGTGGCCGGTGAACGTGGTGCGAGGGCCCGACATCGCATGTCCCAGTCGTCCTCGGAACCCGACGAGGAGCTGATGCGCGCCCTCTACCGGGAGCACGCGGGCCCCTTGCTGGCGTATGTGCTGAGGCTGGTCGCGGGGGACCGCCAGCGCGCCGAGGACGTCGTCCAGGAGACGCTCATCCGTGCCTGGAAGAACGCCGGTCAGCTCAACCGTGCGACCGGATCGGTACGCCCCTGGCTGGTGACGGTCGCCCGGCGCATCGTCATCGACGGCCACCGCAGCCGGCAGGCCCGGCCGCAGGAGGTCGATCCGTCGCCGCTGGAGGTCATCCCCGCGGAGGACGAGATCGACAAGGCGCTGTGGCTGATGACGCTGTCGGACGCGCT
The DNA here is from genome assembly GCF_964272335.1 of Streptomyces sp. SudanB5_2050. NCBI lineage: Bacteria > Bacillati > Actinomycetota > Actinomycetes > Kitasatosporales > Streptomycetaceae > Streptomyces > Streptomyces sp. SudanB5_2050. Next base: position 3,143,550 of record NZ_OZ186760.1, on the reverse strand, counting down.
CGACGACCTGACCCCGGCCCACCGGGAGGTCCTCGTCGAGACGTACTTCAAGGGGCGTACCGTCAATGAGGCGGCGCAGACACTGGGCATACCCAGCGGCACCGTGCGCTCCCGGGTGTTCTACGCCCTGCGTTCGATGAAGCTGGCTCTGGAGGAGCGGGGGGTGACGGCGTGATGAGCGGGTACGGGGGAGTTCAGGGATTCGGCGGGGGATTCGGCCCGGGCGATACGGGTAATTCTGTCCCCATGCAGGGATCACCGGCGCCGAACGAGCACGAGACCGTCGGCGCCTACGCCCTCGGCATCCTCGACGACGCGGAGGCCACCGCCTTCGAGGCCCACCTCGCCGGCTGCGAGTGGTGCGCCCAGCAACTGGACGAACTGGCGGGGATGGAGCCCATGCTGGCCGCCCTCGCGGACCTGCCGGGCACCGGCACGCCCGCGATCGCCGAGTCGCTGACGGCGAAGCCCAGCCCGCGGCTGGCGGAGAAGCTGGTCGACGAGGTCGCCGAGCGCCGCGCGGGCAAGCGGCGCCGCAACTTCTACCTGGTGGGCACCGCCGCCGCGCTGATCATCGGCGGCCCGTTCGCCGCCGTGGCGACCACGGACGGCGGCGGTGACGACGGCGGCAAGAAGACCGAGGCGACCCGGCAGGCCGGCAGCCCCGCCGAGTCCGCCTTCGCCGAGATGCCGGACCGGGTCTCCGCCACCGACCCCGCCACCCGGGTCAGCGCGACCGTGGCCCTGGAGAAGAAGGCCTGGGGCACCGAGGCGGTCCTGGAGCTGAAGAACGTCAAGGGCCCCCAGAAGTGCTCCCTGATCGCCGTCGGCAAGAACGGCGAGCGCGAGACGCTCAGCTCCTGGACCGTCCCGGACTGGGGCTACGGCATCCCGGACGCCACCACCGAGAAGGCCAAGAAGCCCCTCTACGTGCACGGCGGCGCCGCCTTCGAGCCCAACCAGATCGACCACTTCGAGGTCATGACCTTCGACGGCGAGCGCCTGGTGGAGGTGGACGCCTGAAACGCGCCCGGGGCCCGTCCGGCGGAGGGCTCCGGGACCGTCCCCGGCCGCGCCGTGGCTTCCGGCGCCCCCTTCGCGTACCTTTGACGGCTGCCCAGCACGTCAGAAGGGGGCCCGGTGGCCGCACAGGCGCAACAGGACTCAGCGGTCGACTCGGTGCACGACCCCGCACGGGAGGACTCCGTACGGGACCGAGAGATCAGCGTGGAACAGGCACACCTGGACCGGGTGTACCGCCGCCTCGAGGAGAAGATCCACGAGGCCGAGTTCCTCATGAACGACGCCGCGCAGCGCGGCCAGGTCGGCACGCCCGGCGCCCTGGCCGAGCGCGACGCCCAGGTCTTCCGGGCCGGCGTCCACCTCAGCCGCCTGAACAACGAGTTCGAGGACTTCCTCTTCGGCCGTATCGACCTGCTCCTCGGCAAGGACGGCAAGAAGGGCCCCGACGGCGCCTACACGGCCGTGGAGCCCGCCGAGGGCGCCCTGCGGCCCGACAACACCGCCGACATCGCCGAGACCCTGCACATCGGCCGCATCGGCGTCCTCGACGAGGACTACGCCCCGCTGGTCATCGACTGGCGGGCGCCCGCCGCCGCGCCCTTCTACCGCTCCACGCCGGTCGATCCGGGCCGCGTCGTGCGGCGCCGGGTGATCCGCTCCAAGGGGCGGCGCGTCCTGGGCGTCGAGGACGACCTGATGCGGCCCGAGATCAAGGCGAGCCTGGACGGGGAGGAGCTGGCCGTCGTCGGCGACGGCGCCCTGATGGCCGCCCTCGGCCAGGCCCGTACGCACTCCATGCGGGACATCGTGGCCTCCATCCAGGCCGAGCAGGACCTGGTCATCCGCGCCCCCGCCGCCTCCGTGACCTACGTCGAGGGCGGCCCCGGCACCGGCAAGACCGCCGTCGCCCTGCACCGCGCCGCCTACCTGCTCTACCAGGACCGGCGCCGGTACGCGGGCGGCATCCTCATCGTCTCGCCGACCCCGCTGCTGGTGGCGTACACCGAGGGCGTGCTGCCCTCCCTGGGCGAGGAGGGCCAGGTGGCGATCCGCGCCATCGGCTCCCTGGTCGACGGCGCCGAGGCCACCCTCTACGACTCGCCGGCCACCGCCCGCGCCAAGGGCTCCTCCCGCATGCTGAAGGTGCTGCGCCGGGCCGCGCGCGGCGCGCTGGAGCCCGAGGGGACGCCGACCCTGCTGAGGGTCGTCGCCTTCGGCCGCCGCCTCGAACTGGAGGCCGAGGAGCTGGCCGGCATCCGCCGCACCGTGCTGGGCGGCACCGCGCCGGTGAACCTGCTGCGGCCCCGTGCCCGCAGGCTGCTCCTGGACGCCCTGTGGGCCAGGTCCGGCGCCGCCGGCCGGCACTCCGACCCGGAGCTGGCCGCCGAGCTGCGTTCCTCCTTCGACGAGGACGTCAGTTCCGAGGACTCCTTCCTCGCCTTCCTCGACGCCTGGTGGCCCGAGCTGACCCCGGCCGCCGTACTGACGGCCATGGCGGACGAGCGGAAGCTGGGCCGCTGGTCGCGGCGGGTGCTGAACCCGGGAGAGGTCCGCAAGGTGGCCCGCTCGCTGCGGCGCGAGGGCTACTCCGTGCACGACATCGCCCTGCTCGACGAGCTCCAGGCGGTCCTCGGCGCCCCGGCCCGTCCCCGCAAGCGGCGCGAGCTGGACCCGCTGGACCAGCTCACCGGCCTGGAGGAGCTGATGCCGCAGCGCGAGGAGACCCAGCGGGAGCGCGCCGAGCGCCTCGCGCAGGAACGCACCGAGTACGCGCACGTCATCGTGGACGAGGCCCAGGACCTCACGCCCATGCAGTGGCGCATGGTCGGCCGCCGGGGCCGGCACGCCACCTGGACGGTGGTCGGCGACCCGGCCCAGTCCTCCTGGTCCGACCCCGACGAGGCCGCGGCGGCCCGCGACGAGGCCCTGGGGACGCGCCCGCGCCGCCGATTCGAGCTGACGGTGAACTACCGCAACCCGGCCGAGATCGCCGAGCTGGCGGCGAAGGTGCTGGCCCTGGCCATGCCGGGCTCCCCGTCCCCGACGGCGGTGCGGTCCACCGGCGTGGAGCCGCGCTTCGCGGTCGTGGGGGCCTCCCTGGAGGAGACGGTCCGCGCGGAGGCGGCCCGGCTGCTGGAGCTGGTGGACGGCACCGTGGGCGTCGTCGTCGCCATGAACCGCCGCGAGGAGGCCCGGCGCTGGCTGGCCGGGCTCGGCGACCGCGTGGTGGCGCTCGGGAGCCTGGAGGCCAAGGGCCTGGAGTACGACGCCACGGTCGTGGTCTCCCCGGCCGAGATCGCCGACGAGTCGCCCGCCGGGCTGCGCGTGCTGTACGTCGCGCTGACCCGGGCCACCCAGCAGCTGACGGTCGTCTCCGGGGAGCGGGACGAGCCGGACGCCGCGGGGGTGCCGGACCTGCTGAGGGACTGAGTCACCGGGAACACGCGAGAGGCCCGCGCCGTCGGACGGCGCGGGCCTCTCGTCTTCGTCTGAGTGGCACCGACCCGCCATGCTCGCCTCGCGGCAAGTGGTCGCTCGTAGCGACGAAGGTTGGGCCCGGGGGCTTGGATCGAGCCGGTGCCACGTCCAAGGTAACAAACGATCCCCGCAAGACAATTCCCGTCCCGCAGGTTCCTTCGCCCGCCTCCCCTCCGGTTGCGGCCGCCTCTTCCCCCGACGGGCTCTTTCTCGTATGGTGGAAGTCGTTTTCCGAAAGTGACGGTCTCCGGCGTGGACGGTGCGCGAACATAAAGTTCGCAATCCGGGGCGGCTACCACGTACTCGGTGGTAGGTGCGACGATCGGACGGCACAACCCAGTTTCACGGTGAAAGCAGAGGAAGTCGGCCATGGCAACGGCGCCCAGCGTCTCCTACTCGATGACGGTCAGGCTGGAGGTGCCCGCCGGCGGAAGCGCGGTCTCTCAGCTCACCACCGCGGTGGAGTCCTCCGGTGGCTCCGTCACCGGCCTCGACGTCACGGCGTCCGGCCACGACAAGCTCCGGATCGACGTCACCATCGCCGCCGGCTCGACCTCGCACGCCGACGAGATCGTCGAGCGGCTGCGCGGCATCGAGGGCGTCAGCCTGGGCAAGGTCTCCGACCGTACCTTCCTGATGCACCTCGGCGGCAAGATCGAGATGGCGTCCAAGCACCCCATCCGCAACCGCGACGACCTCTCCATGGTCTACACGCCGGGCGTGGCCCGCGTCTGCATGGCGATCGCCGAGAACCCCGAGGACGCCCGCCGCCTCACCATCAAGCGCAACTCCGTTGCGGTCGTGACGGACGGCTCCGCCGTGCTGGGCCTGGGCAACATCGGCCCGAAGGCCGCGCTGCCGGTGATGGAGGGCAAGGCGGCCCTCTTCAAGCGCTTCGCCGGCATCGACGCCTGGCCGCTCTGCCTGGACACCCAGGACACCGACGCGATCGTCGAGATCGTCAAGGCCATCGCCCCGGGCTTCGCCGGCATCAACCTGGAGGACATCTCCGCGCCGCGCTGCTTCGAGATCGAGGCCCGGCTGCGCGAGGCCCTGGACATCCCGGTCTTCCACGACGACCAGCACGGCACCGCCATCGTCGTGCTCGCCGCCCTCACCAACGCCCTGCGCGTGGTGGACAAGCCGATCGAGAACGTACGGGTCGTCATGTCCGGTGCCGGCGCCGCCGGTACGGCCATCCTCAAGCTGCTGCTCGCCGCCGGCGTCAAGAACGCCGTCGTCGCCGACATCCACGGCGTGGTGCACGGCGGGCGCGCCGATCTGGTCGACGCCGCCCCGGAGTCGGCGCTGCGCTGGATCGCCGACAACACCAACCCCGAGGGCCTCACCGGCACCCTCAAGGAGGCCGTGCACGGCGCGGACGTCTTCATCGGCGTCTCCGCCCCGAACGTCCTGGACGGGGACGACGTGGCCGCTATGACGGACGGTGCGATCGTGTTCGCGCTCGCGAACCCGGACCCCGAGGTCGACCCGGCGGTCGCCCGGCAGACGGCGGCCGTGGTGGCCACCGGCCGGTCCGACTTCCCGAACCAGATCAACAACGTGCTGGTCTTCCCGGGCGTCTTCCGCGGCCTGCTGGACGCCCAGTCCCGCACGGTGAACACCGAGATGATGCTGGCCGCCGCGCACGCCCTGGCGGACGTGGTGACCGAGGACGAGCTGAACCCGAACTACATCATCCCGAGCGTCTTCAACGACAAGGTCGCCGGGGCCGTCGCGGGCGCCGTGCGGGAGGCCGCCAAGGCGGCCGGAGCGGTGGCGTAGGTTTTCACCGGCACAGCGAGGCGGTCCGTGCCGCGGTGGTGAGGATCACCTCGGCGGGCCGCCCCACCGGCGCGTCGCTTGATGGCGGGCCTCGGATCGCCCTCTAGGGTGGCGCAAAGGCTCAGGCCCTCTCCATCGTGTGACTCCCAAGGGTGTTCTCACGACTCCTGGGGGTGCCGGATTGGCTTTACCGCCGCAGGTGGAGGCAGGATGCCTCCCTGGGCGCGAGGGTCTGACGACCGACCCGGGTCCGGGGAGTGTCCGAGGCCCCTGGCAGCATCGGCATCGCTGTGCCCATCATGCGGCTCCGCCGCGTGGCACGCCTCAACGGCAAGAAGAACACGGGAGTAACAACATGAACCGCAGTGAGCTGGTGGCCGCGCTGGCCGACCGCGCCGAGGTGACCCGCAAGGACGCCGACGCCGTGCTGGCCGCGTTCGCCGACGTCGTCGGCGACATCGTCTCCAAGGGCGACGAGAAGGTCACCATCCCCGGCTTCCTGACCTTCGAGCGCACCCACCGTGCCGCTCGCACCGCCCGCAACCCGCAGACCGGCGAGCCGATCCAGATCCCGGCCGGCTACAGCGTCAAGGTCTCCGCGGGCTCCAAGCTCAAGGAAGCCGCCAAGGGCAAGTAAGCGCTCCGCTCGGAGTGCCGGGGACTGCGCGGACCGTCCGTTCGCGTCGCGGCCGTGCGCGGCCGCGGGTCGTTCGTGACTGGTCGCGCAGTTCCCCGCGCCCCTTTCAGGGGCGCTTCACCGACGCCGATGGGGCGGTCACCCGAGTCCGGGTGACCGCCCCATCGGCGTCGGTGCGGTCGGCGTCAGCCGAGTGCCTTGCCCGGCAGCTCGACCTTCGCGCCCAGCTCCACGAGCTTCTCCATGAAGTTCTCGTAGCCGCGGTTGATCAGGTCGATGCCGTGGACCCGGGAGGTGCCCTGGGCCGCGAGGGCGGCGATCAGGTACGAGAAGCCGCCGCGCAGGTCGGGGATGACCAGGTCGGCGCCCTCCAGCTTGGTCGGGCCCGAGACGACGGCCGAGTGCAGGAAGTTGCGCTGGCCGAAGCGGCAGTCGGAGCCGCCCAGGCACTCGCGGTAGAGCTGGATGTGGGCGCCCATCTGGTTGAGCGCCGAGGTGAAGCCGAGACGGGACTCGTAGACCGTCTCGTGGACGATGGACAGGCCCGTGGCCTGCGTCAGGGCGACCACCAGGGGCTGCTGCCAGTCCGTCTGGAAGCCGGGGTGCACGTCCGTCTCCAGGGCGATGGACTTGAGCCGGCCCCCCGGGTGCCAGAAGCGGATGCCCTCGTCGTCGATCTCGAAGGCGCCGCCCACCTTCCGGAAGGTGTTCAGGAACGTCATCATCGAGCGCTGCTGGGCGCCCCGGACGTAGACGTTGCCCTCGGTCGCCAGCGCCGCCGAGGCCCAGGAGGCGGCCTCCAGGCGGTCCGAGAGGGCGCGGTGGGTGTAACCGCCCAGCTCGTCCACGCCCGTGATGCGGATGGTGCGGTCGGTGTCCATGGCGATGATCGCGCCCATTTTCTGCAGGACGCAGATCAGGTCCTCGATCTCCGGCTCCACGGCCGCGTTGGACAGCTCCGTGACGCCCTCGGCCAGCACCGCCGTCAGCAGCACCTGCTCGGTCGCGCCGACGGACGGGTACGGCAGCCTGATCTTGGTGCCGCGCAGCCGCTGCGGGGCCTCCAGGTACTGGCCGTCCGCCCGCTTCTCGATCTTGGCGCCGAACTGGCGCAGCACCTCGAAGTGGAAGTCGATGGGACGGCCGCCGATGTCGCAGCCGCCCAGACCCGGGATGAAGGCGTGCCCGAGGCGGTGCAGCAGCGGGCCGCAGAACAGGATCGGGATGCGCGACGAGCCCGCGTGGGCATCGATGTCGGCGACGTTCGCGCTCTCCACGTGGGAGGGGTCGAGCACCAGCTCGCCGGGCTCCTCACCCGGGCGGACGGTCACCCCGTGCAGTTGCAGCAGTCCGCGTACGACCCGCACGTCGCGGATGTCCGGCACATTGCGCAGCCGGCTCGGCGCACTGCCCAGCAGGGCGGCCACCATGGCCTTCGGCACGAGGTTCTTCGCACCGCGGACCCGGATCTCGCCCTCCAGCGGGGTTCCGCCGTGGACAAGCAGTACGTCATCAGCGCCGTTGACGGTCATGAATCTCGCGTTCCGTGGGGTTCGGGCAGGGGCCAGAAGGGAAAGGGTAATCGCCTTGTACCCCCGTCGAGTAAGCCTGCGCAGGGTCCGGCAACGTCATGGATTTGTCACAACACGTGGCGTTCACCGGCGCGCACGGGGGGTCACGACCGCAGAGCGTGCGCGGGGTGCGTGTTCACCCTCGTGCCCCCGATTGCCTCCCCATGACGGGGGAACATGCGGGATCATGTCAGGCATGACCGAGGTGTCCTCGCTCACGGGGCGGCTGCTCGTGGCAACGCCCGCCCTGGCGGACCCGAACTTCGAGCGTGCGGTGGTGCTCCTCCTCGACCACGACGAGGAGGGCTCCCTCGGTGTCGTCCTCAACCGTCCCACGCCGGTCGACGTGGGCGACATCCTGGAGGGCTGGGCGGACCTGGCCGGCGAACCCGGCGTCGTCTTCCAGGGCGGCCCCGTCTCCCTCGACTCGGCGCTCGGCGTCGCCGTCGTCCCCGGCGGGGCGTCCGGTGACGGGGCGCCGCTGGGATGGCGGCGAGTGCACGGCGCGATCGGCCTGGTGGACCTGGAGGCGCCGCCGGAGCTGCTGGCACCGGCCGTGGGCGCCCTGCGGATCTTCGCCGGGTACGCCGGCTGGGGCCCCGGCCAGCTGGAGGACGAGCTGGGGGAGGGGGCCTGGTACGTGGTCGAGTCCGAGCCCGGCGACGTGTCCTGCCCGGCCCCGGAGAGACTCTGGCGCGAGGTGCTGCGCCGCCAGCGGGGCGACCTGGCGATGGTGGCGACCTACCCGGACGACCCGTCGCTCAACTGAAGCGTGTGAGCTTCAGTACCCTTGGCGGTTATGAGCACTCTCGAGCCCGAGCGCGGGACTGGTACGGGGACCCTCGTAGAGCCGACGCCACAGGTGTCCCACGGTGACGGCGACCACGAGCGCTTCGCCCATTACGTCCAGAAGGACAAGATCATGGCGAGCGCCCTCGACGGCACCCCCGTCGTGGCGCTGTGCGGCAAGGTATGGGTTCCGGGCCGCGACCCGAAGAAGTACCCGGTCTGCCCCATGTGCAAGGAGATCTACGAGTCCATGAGCGGCGGCGGGGACGAGGGCAAGGACGGCGGCAAGAAGTAGCCGCCCCGCCCCGTCGGACCCCTCGAAGACTTCCCGAAGGCCCCCGGAGTGTGCCCGCGCGCACTCCGGGGGCCTTCGCATGTCACGAAGTGGTCGAGACCTCTTGTGGACATGTTCATGTACTCCATAACCTCCTGTGTGTTGTGCAGAGCGAAACCGTCATTGCGTATGTTGCAACGCACGTCCGGAGGATCACTCCATGAAGCTCGCCCCACGCCTGGCCCTTCTGCTGGCCGCCGCCGTCGTCACCGCGACCGCCTGCGCCCCCCAGACCTCCGACGACTCCTCCTCCGGCAAGGACGAGAAGAGCGGCACGCTGCGGGTCTGGCTCTTCCAGGAGGTCAACAACAAGCCCAAGGAGAAGGTCGTCGACGCGGTCCTCGCCGGCTTCGAGAAGGCCCACGAGGACACCGAGGTCACCGTCGAGTACATCCCCGTCGAGACCCGCGCCCAGCGCATCAAGGCGGCCTTCAACGACCCCGCGAGCGCCCCCGACGTCATCGAGTACGGCAACACCGACACCGCCGGCTATGTGAAGGACGGCGGACTCCTGGACGTCACGGAGGAGTTCGCGGCCTGGGACGAGGCGAAGGACACCGACGCCACCGCCCGCCAGTCGGTCACCGTCGACGGCAAGGTCTACGGCGCCCCCTACTTCGTCGGCGTCCGGGCCCTCTACTACCGCACCGACGTCTTCGACGAACTCGGCCTGAAGCCGCCGAAGTCGATGGACGAGCTGGCGGCCACCGCGAAGCGGATCCGCGCCGAGAAGCCCGACCTGTACGGCATCGCCGTCGGCGGCGCCTACACCTACGGCGCGATGCCCTTCATCTGGGCCAACGGCGGGGAACTCGCCACCGGCAAGGGCGGCTCGTACGCCTCCGCCATCGACAGCGCCGCCGCCCGCGAGGGCATCGAGGCGTACACGTCCCTGTTCGGCGACGACAACTGCCCGGCCGCCAAGTGCGCGGGCATGGGCGGCAACGACACCGTCACCGCGTTCGCCTCCGGCAAGGCGGCCATGGCGATCGGCGGCGACTTCAGCCACCAGGCCGTGGAGGCCGGCGAGGTGAAGGGCGAGTACGCGGTCGTGCCGCTGCCGGGCGTGGAACCCGGGTCGATCGCCCCCGCCTTCGCGGGCGGCAACAACATCGGCGTGCTCAGGTCCACCTCGCACCGCACCCTGGCCGTGGACCTGATGAAGCGGCTCGCGTCGAAGGAGGCGCAGGGCGACCTCTTCGGCGCGATGGGCTTCCTGCCGACCTTCACGGACGTACGGCAGCGGGTGGCGGCCGAGGAGCCGTTCGTGAAGCCGTTCGTCGACACGCTCGCCGCGGGCACGAAGTTCGTGCCGGCCTCGGCGGCGTGGGCGACGATCGACTCGTCGCAGGTGCTGCCGACGATGTTCCAGGAGGTGGTCAGCGGCAAGAAGGACGTGGGCGCCGCCGCCGGGGACGCCGCGAAGAAGATGGACGACGCGTTCGGCTCCGCCGGATGAGTGCGGCGCCCAGTAGCTCGGGGGGCGTCGTCCGTGGGCGGGTGCGGGATCGTCGCGGCTTGTCGCGCAGCTCCCCGCGCCCCTTGCGGGGCGCCTCCGGCACCCCTTGGTTGTATCTCGCCCCCGCTCTCGTCGTCCTCGGCGGGTTGCTGGTCTACCCCGTCTACCAGCTCGGGCTGATCTCGTTCCTGGAGTACACGCAGGCGCAGGTCTCCGGTGGGGAACCGACCACCTTCCAGGGGTTCGGGAACTACGCCGAGCTGTTCGGGGACGCGCAGTTCTGGCGGGTGCTGGTGGCCACCGTCGTGTTCGCGGCGGCCTGTGTGGTGTCGACGCTGGCCGTCGGGTGCGCGCTCGCGGTGCTGCTCACGCGGGTGCGGGCCCTGCCCCGGCTGGTGCTGATGCTCGCCGCGCTGGGCGCCTGGGCGACCCCGGCGGTCACCGGGTCGACGGTCTGGCTGCTCCTGTTCGACCCGGACTTCGGGCCGGTCAACCGGATGCTCGGGCTCGGCGACCACTCCTGGACGTACGGACGCTACAGCGCCTTCGCGCTCGTCCTGCTCGAAGTGGTGTGGTGCTCGTTCCCGTTCGTCATGGTCACCGTCTACGCCGGCATCCGGGCGGTGCCGGCCGAGGTGCTGGAGGCCGCCGCGCTCGACGGCGCCTCGCAGTGGCGGATCTGGCGGTCGGTGCTCGCGCCGATGCTCCGGCCCATCCTGGTGGTCGTCACCATCCAGTCGGTCATCTGGGACTTCAAGGTCTTCACCCAGATCTACGTCATGACCAACGGCGGCGGCATCGCCGGCCAGAACCTCGTCCTCAACGTCTACGCCTACCAGAAGGCGTTCGCCTCCTCGCAGTACAGCCTCGGCTCGGCGATCGGCGTGGTGATGCTGCTGATCCTGCTCGCCGTGACCCTGGTGTACCTGAGGTTGCTGCGCCGCCAGGGGGAGGAACTGTGAATCTTCCGCTGCGCCTGCCGCGCGTGCGGGTGCGCCGGCCGTGGCGGCTGGCGGCCGAGGCGTCGGCGCTGCTCGTCGCCGTCGTGGTGGCCTTCCCGCTGTACTGGATGGTGCTGAGCGCCTTCAAACCGGCCGGGGAGATCGAGTCGAGCCGGCCGCGGCCGTGGACGCTGACGCCCACGCTGGATTCCTTCCACCGGGTCTTCGGGCAGCAGGAATTCGGCCGCTACTTTCTCAACAGTCTGCTCGTGGCGGGCACCGTCGTGGTCGCCTCGGCGCTGATCGCGTTCCTCGCGGCGACCGCCGTGACGCGTTTCCGGTTCCGATTCCGGACCACCCTGCTGATCATGTTCCTGGTGGCCCAGATGGTGCCCGTCGAAGCCCTCACCATCCCGTTGTTCTTCCTCATGCGGGACTTCGGCCAGCTGAACACGCTGGGTTCACTGATCCTGCCCCACATCGCCTTCTCGCTGCCCTTCGCCATCTGGATGCTGCGGGGCTTCGTGAAAGCGGTGCCCGAGGCCCTGGAGGAGGCCGCCTACATCGACGGGGCGAGCCGGACGAGATTCCTCTGGCAGATCCTTTTCCCGCTGGTCTTCCCGGGACTGGTGGCCACCAGTGTCTTCTCCTTCATCTCCACCTGGAACGACTTCCTGTTCGCCAAGTCGTTCATCATCAGCGACACCTCCCAGTCGACGCTGCCCATGGCGCTGCTGGTCTTCTACAAGCCGGACGATCCCGACTGGGGCGGCGTGATGGCGGCCTCGACGGTGATGACGATTCCGGTGCTGGTCTTCTTCGTACTCGTGCAACGACGACTCGTCTCCGGCCTCGGCGGAGCGGTGAAGGACTGACGTGAGCGACCTGAGCGATGTGATCCCCCAGCCCCGGCGGACGACCTCCGGCGCGGGCGGCTTCTTCGAACTGGGACCGGCCACCGAGGTGGTGGCGGGCGACGGCACGGAGCGGACGGCGCGCTGGCTGCGCGCCGAGGTGGGTGCGGCCACCGGCCTGCCGCTCGCGCCCGGCACCGGGCCCGGCGACGCCGTCACCCTGTCCCTGGACGGCGCACTGGGCCCCGAGGGCTACCGCCTCGACGTCGAGCCCACGGGGGTGCGCCTCGCGGGCGGCGACCCGGCCGGCCTCTTCTGGGGCGCCCAGACGCTGCGGCAGCTGCTCGGCCCGGACGCCTTCCGGCGCGCCCCGCTGCCCGGCCGCCGCTGGCGGCTGCCGGCGATCCGGATCGAGGACGCCCCCCGTTTCGGCTGGCGCGGGCTGATGCTGGACGTCGCCCGGCACTTCATGCCCAAGGAAGGCGTCCTGCGGTACCTGGACCTGATGGCCGCCCACAAACTGAACGTCCTGCACTTCCATCTGACGGACGACCAGGGCTGGCGGATCGAGATCAAGCGCCACCCCAGGCTCACCGAGGTCGGCTCCTGGCGCTCGCGCACCAAATTCGGTCACCGCGCCTCGCCGTTGTGGGAGGACAAACCCCACGGCGGTCACTACACCCAGGACGACATCCGGGAGATCGTCGCCTACGCCGCCGAACGCCACATCACCGTCGTCCCCGAAATCGACGTACCCGGACACTCCCAGGCCGCCATCGCCGCCTATCCGGAACTCGGCAACACCGACGTCGTCGACACCGGCGCCCTCTCCGTCTGGGACACCTGGGGCGTCTCCCCGAACGTCCTCGCCCCCACCGACCACACCCTGCGCTTCTACGAGGGCGTCTTCGAGGAAGTCCTCGAGCTTTTCCCCTCGGAGTTCATCCACATCGGGGGCGACGAATGCCCCAAGGAACAGTGGCGGCGCTCGGCCACCGCGCAGGCCCGTATCGAGGAACTCGCACTCGCCGGCGAGGACGAACTCCAGTCCTGGTTCATCCAGCACTTCGACACCTGGCTCGCCGAGCGCGGGCGCCGCCTCATCGGCTGGGACGAGATCCTGGAGGGCGGGCTCGCCAAGGGCGCGGCCGTGTCCTCCTGGCGCGGGTACGCGGGCGGGATCGCCGCCGCGCGCGCCGGACACGACGTGGTCATGTGCCCCGAGCAGCAGGTGTACCTCGACCACCGTCAGCACGCCGGCGAGGACGAGCCCGTGCCGATCGGTTTCGTGCGCACCCTGGAGGACGTCTACCGGTTCGAACCGGTTCCCGCGGAGCTGACGAGTCACGAGGCCGAACACGTCATCGGCACCCAGGCGAACGTGTGGACCGAGGTGATGGAGAACCAGCAGCGGGTGGACTACCAGACGTTCCCCCGGCTCGCCGCGTTCGCGGAGGTCTCCTGGAGCACCCTGCCCGCTCCGGGCGAGCGGGACTTCGACGCCTTCGAGCGGCGGATGGCCGCCCACTACCGGCGACTTGACGCCCTGGGCGTCGCCTACCGCCCGCCCGGCGGACCGCTGCCCTGGCAGCGGCGGCCCGGCGTCCTCGGCCGGCCGATCGACGGACCGCCGCCGAACAAGTAGGGCGCTACGTCCCCGACTCCGCCCACCTCCGGTACGTGCCCGATGTGCGTAGAAGATGGATCAAATCGGGTCATCTCGCCTATGAGGTGGGCGAATGCCTCCTAGCGGACCCCCGCGTTCGGCCCCTGCGAAGATGTGCCAGAGTTGCCACGTCCGCCCTGTGAGGTCGTACGGTACGGCCACATGGGCGGGACCAGGTGGGACAGCGGGAAGGGGCAGTCGGTTTGACCACGCACGCACCGCAGGCGGCGCAGGCCGTCACGCTGCCCACGACTTTGGACGAGGCCGTGGCGGCGCTGGCCGCCATGCCCGCCGCCGTGCCGGTCGCGGGCGGCACCGATCTGATGACCGCCGTCAACTCCGGGCAGCTCAGGCCCGCCGCGCTGGTGGGCCTCGGGCGGATCAGCGAGATCCGCGGCTGGCAGTACCAGGACGGACACGCCCTGCTCGGCGCGGGACTCACCCACGCCCGCATGGGCCGCCCCGACTTCGCGGCGCTCATCCCGGCGCTCGCCGCCGCGGCGCGCGCCGCCGGACCGCCGCAGATCCGCAACGCGGGCACCCTCGGCGGCAACATCGCCTCCGCCGCCCCGACGGGCGACGCGCTGCCGGTGCTGGCCGCCCTGGAGGCGACCCTGATCATCGCGGGCCCGGGCGGCGCCCGCCGCGAGATGCCGGTCTCCCACCTGCTGGCCGGCATGGAGATGCTCCGCGCGGGTGAGCTGATCGGCTATGTGCGCGTGCCGCTGCTGCACGCCCCGCAGGTCTTCCTGAAGGCGACCGGCCGCACCGGCCCGGGCCGCGCCACGGCCTCCGTGGCGCTGGTCCTGGACCCCGCCCGGCGCGGGGTGCGCTGTGCCGTCGGCGCCATCGCGCCGATGCCGCTGCGGCCCCTGGAGGCCGAGCAGTGGGTGGCCTCCCTCATCGACTGGGACAACGGCCGGGCGATCGTCCCGGAGGCGCTGCACGCCTTCGGCGAGTACGTCGCCGCCGCCTGCATCCCCGAGGCGGCCCCGGCGGAGGACGGCTCCGTACCGCAGCTGCCGCCCGCCGTACTGCACCTGCGGCGCACCGTCGCCGCACTGGCCCGACGAGCACTGGGGAGGGCGCTGTCGTGACCGACGACCAGCACGACGACCGGCACGGACAGGGCACGCCCCCCAGCGGCGGACGCTGGGACCCGCTGCCCCAGGGCGACTACGACGACGGTGCCACCGCCTTCGTGAAGCTCCCGGAGGGCGGTGTGGACGCGCTCCTGGCCTCCGCGGACAGCCCGCTCGCCGCGCCCGGCCACGGTTATGTGCCGCCGCAGATCACGGTGGCGCCCGCCACGACCGCCGGCACCGATCCGGCGGCCACCGGCAGCTGGGCCATGCCGACCGCGCCGGTGGACGGCGCCCAGTGGCACGACCCGGACGCCGGCCAGGGGACCGCCGCCCCGCACCAGCAGGGGCAGGGGTACGCCGAGTACCCGCAGCAGGACCCCTACGGCGGGGCGGCGCCGTACGGCGCGCACGCCGGGCACGACGACCGGTTCGCCTACCGGCCCGCGCCCACCGGCCAGTGGGACTTCTCCGGGGCCGCCGCCGAGGCGGCGGAGGGCCCGGCCCCCGAGGCCGGGGCGGCTCCCGGCCAGGACGTGACCGGGCAGTGGTCCATCCCCGTCGCCGGCGGCGACCTGCCGGACGAGTCGGGCGAGTTCACCCAGTCGTCCCTGGCCGAGCAGTGGGGCGGCACCGCACCGGCCACCCTGCCCGGCGGGGCCCCCGCGCCCTGGGCGACCCAGTCGGCCGGGCAGCCGTGGGGCGACCGCACGGCCGCGCCCACCGCCGACCCGTACGCGGGGGCGCCCGCGGCGCCCGCTCCGGAGGGCGATCACCGGGAACCGGCGGCCCACGGACCCCTGCACGACGCGACGCCGCACGACCCGGCGGCGACCGGCGCGTACCCGGATCCCGGGTTCCGGGAGGCCGAGGGCTTCCAGGAGTCCGGGGACGTGCGGGAGCCCGGTGACTTCCAGGAGCCGGACGGCTTCCACGGGTCCGGCGGCTTCCACGAGCCCGCGGACTCCCGAGGGCCTGACGCCTTCTCCGGGCACGGCGGCCTCCGGGAGGCCGACGCCTCCGAGGAGGCGGGCGGGACTCCTGGGGGCGAAGTCCCTCAGGTGGCCGACGGGGCCGCTGTGGGGCCCGCAGGCCGTTCGGCGGGCGGCGCCGACGGTTCCGGCCCGGAAGCGGTGCGAGAGGCCGCGGAAGGGCCGCTGACGGGCTCCGCCTCCGCCGGTTCCGCGCAGGAGCCGCACCCCGGGCACGGCGCGGAAGCCGGCCGGGGCGCCGACCCCGCTCGGGACCCGGAAGCGGCCGGGACGCCGGACGCCGCCGGACCGGGCGAAGGCACCGGGGAGCCGGACACCGCCGAGGTGCCGGAAGCGGCCGACGTACAGGAGACCGCCGAGCTGCCGGGAACGGGCGGCACGCCCGAGGCGGGTTCCTCGGACGTCCCGCAGGCGGCGGACGTCCCGCGGTCCGGGCCGCCGACCGCCGGACCCGACGCCGCCCGGGAGGCGCCGGCCGGCGACGGCGGCGGCTCCGTATCGGCCGAGGCGGCCGCCGGGCCGACCGCCGAGGCCGCCGAGGCCGCCGCGACCGTCGAGGCCGGCGACGCCGGTGAGGGCGCTCCGGCCGTGGAGGCGGTCGAGGCCGCTCCGACCGCTTCGGACCACGCGGCCGACGCGGGCGAGCAGGCTTCCGACGAGCAGGCCCCCGACGAGCAGCCGGGCGGGCCCGGCCCCTCCGGTTCACCCGACTTGGCCGACTCCGCCGAGGCCGTCGGCCCCGTCGGCGCGCAGGAGGAACACCCCCTCGCGTCGTACGTCCTGCGTGTCAACGGTGCCGACCGGCCCGTCACCGACGCCTGGATCGGCGAGTCGCTGCTGTACGTGCTGCGTGAGCGGCTCGGCCTCGCGGGCGCCAAGGACGGCTGCTCGCAGGGCGAGTGCGGCGCCTGCAACGTGCAGGTCGACGGACGGCTCGTCGCCTCCTGCCTGGTACCGGCCGTGACCGCGGCCGGCAGCGAGGTGCGCACCGTCGAGGGCCTGGCCGCCGACGGGCAGCCCTCCGACGTGCAGCGGGCGCTCGCCCGGCGCGGGGCGGTGCAGTGCGGCTTCTGCGTGCCCGGCATGGCGATGACCGTGCACAACCTCCTGGAGGGCAACCCGGCGCCGACCGAGCTGGAGACCCGGCAGGCGCTCTGCGGCAACCTGTGCCGCTGCTCCGGCTACCGGGGCGTCCTGGAGGCGGTCAAGGAGGTCGTCGCCGAACGCGAGGCGCACGCCGCCGAGTCGCCCGAGACGGACACCGAGGAGCCCCGCATCCCGCACCAGGCGGGCCCGGGTTCGGGCGGTGTCCACGCCTCCGCCTTCGAACCCGCCGACCCGCCGGGAGCGCCGGACACACCCGCACCCGGAGCCTGGGGCCCGCCCGACCGGCCCTACGGCGACCAGCCCCACGGGGGTCAGCCCCACGGGGATCAGTTCCACGGGGATCAGCCCCACGGGGACCAGTCCCACGGCCAGGACGGAGGCCACGCGTGAGCAACGACGCCGCGACTGCGGAGGCCGCGGGAACCACCGAGGCGGCCCCCGCCCCCGAGCCGATCCCGCACGGCCTCGGCGCGTCCCTGCCGCCCGCCGACGCCCGCGCCAAGACGGAGGGCACCTTCCCGTACGCCGCGGACCTGTGGGCCGAGGGCCTGCTCTGGGCGGCCGTGCTGCGCTCCCCGCACGCGCACGCGCGCATCGTCTCCATCGACACCAGCCACGCGCGCGAGATGCCGGGCGTACGGGCGGTCGTCACGCACGAGGACGTGCCCGGCACCCCGCTGCACGGGCGCGGCTCCCGGGCCGACCGCCCGGTGTTCGCCTCCGAGGTCGTGCGCCACCACGGCGAGCCCATCGCGGCCGTCGCCGCCGACCACCCGGACACCGCGCGGATGGCCGCCGCCGCCGTCATCGTCGAGTACGAGGTGCTCGAACCGGTCACCGACCCGGAGCAGGCCTTCGAGGCCGAGCCGCTGCACCCGGACGGCAACCTGGTCCGGCACATCCCGCTGCGGCACGGCGACCCGGAGGCGGCCGGCGAGGTCGTCGTGGAGGGCCTGTACCGCATCGGCCGCCAGGACCCGGCGCCCATAGGGGCCGAGGCCGGCCTGGCCGTACCGCGTCCGGACGGCGGCGTGGAGCTGTACCTGGCCTCCACCGACCCGCACGGCGACCGCGACACGGCCGCCGCCTGCTACGGCCTGTCGCCCGAACAGGTGAAGGTCGTCGTGACCGGGGTGCCCGGCGCCACCGCCGACCGCGAGGACCAGGGCTTCCAGCTGCCGCTGGGCCTGCTGGCCCTGAAGACCGGCTGCCCGGTGAAGCTGACCGCCACGCGCGAGGAGTCCTTCCTCGGCCACGTGCACCGCCACCCCACCCTGCTGCGCTACCGCCACCACGCGGACGCCGAGGGCCGTGTGGTGAAGGTCGAGGCGCAGATCCTGCTCGACGCGGGCGCCTACGCCGACACCTCCTCCGACGCCCTGGCCGCCGCCGTCGCCTTCGCCTGCGGTCCGTACGTGGTCCCCAACGCCTTCATCGAGGGCTGGGCGGTCCGCACCAACAACCCGCCCTCCGGCCATGTGCGCGGCGAGGGCGCCATGCAGGTGTGCGCCGCCTACGAGGCGCAGATGGACAAGATCGCCAAGAAGCTCGGTCTGGACCCGGCCGAGGTGCGGCTGCGCAACGTGCTGGCCACCGGCGACGTGCTCCCCACCGGCCAGACGGTCACCTGCCCGGCGCCGGTCGCCGAACTCCTCCAGGCGGTCCGGGACTTCCCGCTGCCCGCACTGCCCAAGGACACCCCCGAGGACGAGTGGCTGCTGCCCGGTGGTCCCGAGGGCGCGGGCGAACCGGGCGCCGTGCGCCGGGGCGTCGGCTACGGCATCGGCATGGTGCACATGCTCGGCGCGGAGGGCGCGGACGAGGTCTCCACGGCCACCGTGAAGGTCCAGGACGGGGTGGCGACGGTGCTGTGCGCGGCCGTCGAGACCGGCCAGGGCTTCACCACGCTCGCCCGGCAGATCGTGCAGGAGACGCTGGGCGTGGACGAGGTGCACGTGGCGCCCGTGGACACCGACCAGCCCCCGGCCGGCCCGGGCTGCCGCGGACGCCACACCTGGGTGTCGGGCGGTGCGGTGGAGCGGGCGGCCAAGATGGTCCGCACCCAGCTCCTCCAGCCCCTGGCCCACCAGTTCGGGATGTCCACGGAGCTGCTCCAGATCGCCGACGGCAAGATCACCTCGTACGACGGGGTGCTGTCGACCACCGTCGCCGAGGCGCTGGAGGGCAAGGAGCTGTGGGCCACCGCCCAGTGCCGCCCGCACCCGACCGAGCCGCTGGACGAGTCCGGCCAGGGCGACGCCTTCGTCGGCATGTCCTTCTGCGCGATCCGCGCGGTGGTCGACGTCGACATCGAGATCGGCTCGGTACGGGTCGTGGAACTGGCCGTCGCCCAGGACGTCGGCCGGGTGCTGAACCCGGCCCAGCTGACCGCTCGGATCGAGGCGGGCGTCACCCAGGGCGTCGGCATCGCGCTGACGGAGAATCTGCGCACCCCGCGGGGCCTGATCCGCCACCCCGACCTGACCGGTTACGCCCTGCCGACCGCGCTGGACGCCCCGGACATCCGCATCGTGAAGCTCGTCGAGGAGCGCGACGTGGTCGCCCCCTTCGGCGCGAAGGCGGTCAGCGCGGTACCGGTGGTGGCCTCCCCGGCGGCGGTCGCCTCGGCGGTGCGCGCGGCCACCGGACGCCCGGTCAACCGCCTCCCGGTCCGGCCGCAGGCCGCGGTGGTGACGGGAAACTGAGGCGCCCGCGCGCGTGAGGCAACGCGCGAGGTGCGGGACGCGTCTGTACAGGGGGAAGGGCGCGTCCGGTGCGCCGGGCCGTTGTCAGTGGTGCCCCATAGGCTGCGAGGCAGTGGGGGACGGCTGACGCTCCCCCCGCACGGAGCGCGCCCACGCACACTCGGGGGAGACAGATGCACGAGGCCACCACAGACACGGCGGACACGGCGACGCGGACACCCGCGCGCGTGCCGCTGTTCTGGACGTCGGCGGCGGTGATCGGCTGCCTGCTGGTGTCCGCGGGTCGGCGTACGGTCTCCGGCCTCGCCCTGGACCTGTCCTACCGGGCGCTGACCGGCGAGTTCGGCCGGGGCCGCGTGGCCCGCTACGAGGACATCGACTTCCCGCCGGCCCTCACCCACGAGCCCACCCGCCGCTTCCTGAGCGAGACGGGCCTGCCGGACGACGCGTTCCCGCTCGCGGCGGACGACGACGGGATACCGCTGCCGACCCTGGCGGAGCACTACGGCGACGGGGCCCTCGGCGAGGCGGCCGGCCACCTCGTCCGGCTGGGCCGGCTGCCCGACGGCAGCGACGTGGTCGTGGACGGGGCGACGGGCACGGTCCTGACCTGGCACCCGTGCGAGGCGCGCCTGCGCCCGCTCACCCCGGACGTGTCGACCCTCGTCTTCACGCTGTGGCTGCTGCGGCGCGCGGCGGCGATGGAGACCGTGGTGGGAATCGAACCCACGTAGCAGGCTTTGCAGGCCGGCCCCTGAACCACTCGGGTACACGGTCGAGTGCGAACTCGGTGACCCGACCGTACGCGGGGCGGCAGAAGAGGCTCAAGGCATCCGGAGCCCCCGCAACACGACTGCCACACGCCGTTCATGAAGGCGCCCGGGCGGTGGCGGGCGGCGCCGGTCGTACGACCAAGGTCCCGGTCCCGTACCGCCTCCCGACAGGGGTCAAAGCGCGCTTCGGCCCTTACTCTGGCGACCATGACCGTCCCTGAGCCCCGCGACACCGAGGTCGCCGTCCCCGCCCCGGCCCCCGTCGGCCCGACCCCGCCCGCCGAGACCGTGCTGAGCCGCGCCTACCGCGCCCTGAGCATCGGCATCGTCTCCGTCGTCGTGCTGATCGCCTTCGAGGCGACCGCGGTGGGGACCGCGATGCCGGTGGCCGCGCGGGAGCTGGACGGGGTGTCGCTGTACGCGTTCGCGTTCTCGGGCTACTTCACCACCAGCCTGTTCGGGATGGTGCTCTCCGGGCAGTGGTCGGACCGGCGGGGACCGCTGGCGCCGCTGACGGGCGGGATCGCGGCCTTCGCGGCGGGTCTGGTGCTGTCCGGGACGGCCGGGGCGATGTGGCTGTTCATCCTCGGCCGGGCCGTGCAGGGCCTCGGCGGCGGCCTGGTCATCGTCGCCCTGTACGTGGTCGTGGGACGCGCCTACCCCGAGCGGCTGCGGCCCGCGATCATGGCGGCGTTCGCGGCGGGCTGGGTCGTCCCCTCGATCGTCGGGCCGCTCGCCTCCGGCGCGGTGACCGAGCACCTGGGCTGGCGCTGGGTGTTCGTCGGCATCCCGGTGCTGGTCGTGATCCCGCTGGCCCTCGCGCTGCCGCAGATACGCAGCCGCGCCTCCGGCCCCGTGGGCGGTGCGGAGGCGCCGGCCTCCTTCGACCGCCGCCGCATCCGCCTCGCCCTCGCCATCTCCCTGGGCGCCGGACTGCTCCAGTACGCCGCCCAGGACCTGCGCCCGCTCTCCCTGCTGCCCGGCGCGGCGGGCGTGGCGCTGCTCGTCCCGGCCGTCCTCGGACTGCTGCCGCGCGGCACCTACCGGGCGGTGCGCGGACTGCCCTCCGTCGTCCTGCTGCGCGGCGTCGCCGCCGGCTCCTTCATCGCCGCCGAGTCCTTCGTCCCGCTGATGCTGGTCACCCAGCGCGGCCTCAGCCCCACCCTCGCCGGGCTCTCCCTGGCCGCGGGCGGCGCGACCTGGGCCGCCGGTTCCTGGATCCAGTCCCGGCCGCGCCTCGAACCCCACCGCGAGCGCCTGATGGCCCTCGGCATGGCCCTGGTGGCGGCGGCCATCGCGACCGCGCCCAGCGTGCTGATCGACGCCGTACCCGCCTGGACGGTGGCCGTCGCCTGGGGCTTCGGCTGCTTCGGCATGGGCCTGGTGATCTCCTCCACCAGCGTCCTGCTGCTCAAGCTCTCCGCCCCCGAGGAGGCCGGCACCAACTCCGCCGCCCTCCAGATCTCCGACGGCCTCTCCAACGTCGTCCTGCTGTCGGCCACGGGCGCGGCCTTCGCGGCCCTCGGCGGCGGCACGGTGAGCCACGCGGCCACCGAGGCGACCGGCTCCCACCCGGCGGCCTTCGCGGCGGTGTTCCTGCCGATGGCGGGGGTGGCGCTGGCGGGAGCGTGGGTGGCGACCCGGGTGCGGGAGCGGTGAGCCCCCGCCGGGCCGTGGGGCGCACGGGGAGGCTGTGACGTCCGTCCCACCCGGGGGTGACCCGCCCCGCCGCGGACGCCGGTCGCCTCCGGGCGCCGGTAGGGTGGCCCGGTTGTCATACGTGGCCGAGCCGTTCTACCCCCTTCGGAGACCGTGACTACCACCGCCAGCTCCAGCACCTCGCACCACCTCTCCCCGGCCTTTCCCGGCCGCGCCCCGTGGGGCACCGCCAGCAAGCTGCGGGCCTGGCAGCAGGGGGCGATGGAGAAGTACCTCCAGGAGCAGCCCCGGGACTTCCTCGCGGTCGCCACGCCCGGCGCCGGCAAGACCACCTTCGCCCTGACCCTGGCGTCCTGGCTGCTGCACCACCACGTCGTGCAGCAGGTGACCGTCGTCGCGCCCACCGAGCACCTGAAGAAGCAGTGGGCCGAGGCCGCGGCCCGCATAGGGATCAAGCTCGACCCGGAGTACAGCGCGGGCCCGCTCAGCCGCGAGTACCACGGCATCGCCGTCACCTACGCCGGCGTCGGCGTGCGCCCGATGCTGCACCGCAACCGCTCCGAGCAGCGCAAGACCCTGGTGATCCTGGACGAGATCCACCACGCCGGCGACTCCAAGTCCTGGGGCGAGGCATGCCTGGAGGCCTTCGAGCCGGCCACCCGCCGCCTCGCGCTCACCGGCACGCCGTTCCGTTCCGACACCAACCCCATCCCCTTCGTCACGTACGAGGAGGGCAACGACGGCATCCGCCGCTCCGCCGCCGACTACACCTACGGCTACGGCTCCGCGCTCGCCGACGGGGTCGTCCGCCCCGTCATCTTCATGAGCTACAGCGGCAACATGCGCTGGCGCACCAAGGCCGGCGACGAGATCGCCGCCCGGCTCGGCGAGCCCATGACCAAGGACGCCGTCAGCCAGGCCTGGCGCACCGCGCTCGACCCGCGCGGCGAGTGGATGCCGGCCGTGCTGCGCGCCGCCGACCAGCGGCTGACCGAGGTGCGCAAGGCCATCCCGGACGCCGGCGCCCTCGTCATCGCCGCCGACCAGGACTCCGCCCGCGCCTACGCCAAGCTGATCCGCGAGATCACCGGCAGCAAGGCCACCGTCGTCCTCTCCGACGACGTCGGCGCGTCCAAGAACATCGACACCTTCAGCCAGGGCACCGACCGCTGGATGGTCGCCGTCCGCATGGTGTCCGAGGGCGTCGACGTGCCGCGCCTGGCGGTCGGGGTGTACGCCACCACCATCTCCACCCCCCTCTTCTTCGCCCAGGCCGTGGGCCGCTTCGTACGGTCCAGGCGCCGCGGCGAGACGGCCTCCGTCTTCCTGCCCACCGTGCCCGACCTGCTCACCTTCGCCAACGAGATGGAGCGCGAGCGCGACCACGTCCTCGACAAGCCCAAGAAGGAGGGCGAGGAGGACCCCTACGCCGAGTCCGAGAAGGAGATGGACGAGGCGAACCGGGAGCAGGACGAGGACACCGGCGAGCAGGAGCAGTTCGCCTTCGAGGCCCTGGAGTCCGAGGCGACCTTCGACCGGGTCATGTACAACGGCGCCGAGTTCGGCATGCAGGCCCACCCGGGCAGCGAGGAGGAGCAGGACTACCTCGGCATCCCGGGGCTGCTGGAGCCCGATCAGGTGCAGCTGCTGCTCCAGAAGCGGCAGGCCCGGCAGATCGCGCACAGCCGCAAGAAGCCCGACGGCGAGGCCGACCTGCTCGAACTGCCCGCCGAGCGGCGGCCGGTCGTCTCGCACAAGGAGCTGATGGAGCTGCGCAAGCAGCTCAACACCATGGTCGGCGCCTACGTCCACCAGAGCGGCAAGCCGCACGGCGTGATCCACACCGAGCTGCGCCGGCTGTGCGGCGGTCCGCCCAGCGCCGAGGCCACCGCCGGGCAGCTGCGCCAGCGCATCGCCAAGGTGCAGGAGTGGGCCACCCGCATGAAGTGACGGGCGGGGTACGGCGGTCTGCGCGGGCCGTGTACGTACCGGGACAAACACCGCCGGTCGGCGCCGGTATCCGCCCGGATTCTGGACGGAGCCTTCCGCTGAGCGAACCTGGTCGCTACTGTCCCGCTACGCACACGCCCCGTGGCAGCGCCGCCGCGGAGCGCAGCCGTGAAGCGACTGGGCCCGGGCACAAGGCCGGGCCGTCAGCCGATCGGCGGCCTCTGAAGCGCGTCACTGACGGGACTCGGTGACGCATCCGCCGCGAGGGGGCCGCCGCCTCACCACTAAGGAGTGGGCGTCGTGACCGCGGAGACCTCTCAGACGCTCGACCGGGGACTGCGGGTCCTCAAACTGCTGGCCGATACGGACCACGGGCTGACCGTCACCGAGCTTTCCCACAAACTGGGCGTGAACCGGACCGTCGTGTACCGGTTGCTGGCCACGCTGGAGCAGCACGCACTCGTACGCCGTGACCTGGGCGGACGCGCCCGGGTCGGGCTGGGGGTGCTGGGGCTCGGCCGCCAGGTGCACCCGCTGGTGCGCGAGGCGGCGATGCCGGCGCTGCGTTCGCTGGCCGAGGACATCGGGGCGACGGCCCATCTGACGCTGGTGGACGGCGCGGAGGCGCTGGCCGTGGCCGTCGTCGAGCCGACCTGGACGGACTACCACGTGGCCTACCGGGCCGGGTTCCGGCACCCGCTGGAGCGGGGGGCCGCGGGCAAGGCGATCCTCTCCGCCCGGCAGCAGGTGCCGCCCGCCGAGGAGGACGGGGAGTGGCCCGGCTACGCCCTGACCCACGGCGAGCTGGAGGCCGGCGCCTGCGGGGCGGCCGCGCCGCTGCTCGGGGTGACGGGGGTGGAGGGCAGCGTGGGTGTGGTGATGCTGGCCGAGGTCGTGCCCGAGCGGGTGGGGGAGCGGGTGATGGACGCGGCGCGGGAGGTGGCCGAGGCGTTGCGGTGACGCCCCTGGGCCGGAGAGCCGCGTGGGGCCGGCCGCCCGCCGCCCTGCGCGGCAGCGGCCTCGCGTTAGATTGACCCCGTGCTCTCTCGTCTCACGCGTCCCCAGGCCCTCGCCGTCTGCGCCGCCCCCGTGGTGGCGCTGCTCGCCACCGCCGCGTTCGCGCCGCTGCCGTTCGCGGTGGCGCAGCCGGGGTCGACGGCCGATGTGCTCACGGAGTACCAGGGCGACGAGGTGATCAGGATCTCGGGCGCGCCGACCCGGGACACCGAGGGGCAGCTGCGGATGACGACGATCGTGGCGACCGGCCCCGACGCGCACGTCTCGCTCGGTGACGTGCTCGGCAACTGGTTCGACACCGACCGGGCGGTCATGCCGCGGGACGCCGTGTACCCCGAGGGCGGCGACGTCGAGGAGATCGAGAAGTACAACCTGGACCAGATGCGGGAGTCGCAGGACACGGCGACGACGGCCGCGCTGAACTACCTGGACCTCGACGACTCCGACATCCGCGTCCGGCTGGACCTGGGCGACGTGGGGGGCCCCAGCGCCGGTCTGCTGCTCTCCCTCGGGATCATCGACAAGCTGGACGGCGACGGCTCCGGCGGCGATCTGACCGGCGGCCGCGTCATCGCCGGAACCGGCACGATCACCGCCGACGGAAAGGTGGGCGCCGTCGGCGGCGTACCGCTGAAGACGCAGGCGGCCCGGCGGGACGGGGCCACGGTCTTCCTGGTGCCGAAGGCGGAGTGCTCGGACGCTGAGGCCGAGCTGCCCGAGGGGTTGCGGCTGGTCCCGGTCACCACCCTGAAGGGCGCGGTCGACGCGCTGCGGGCCCTCGGCTCGGGCAAGGGCGAGGTCCCCGCCTGCTGAGCGGCTTCGGCCGGGCGGCGCTCAGCCCTCCTTCACGAAGCCCTTGTCGACCATCCAGTCCAGCGCCACCTGGTGCGGGTCCTCCCCGTCCACGTCGACCTTCGCGTTCAGGTCCCGTGCGACGTCGTTGGTGAGCGCCTCGGTGACCGGTGCGAGCACGGACGCGATCGCCGGCCACTTCTTCAGGGTGTCGGTGCGGATCATCGGGGCGGCGTTGTAGTTCGGGAAGAACTTCTTGTCGTCCTCCATCACCACCAGGTTCATCGACTTGATCCGCCCGTCGGTGGTGTACACCTCGCCGTAAGTGCAGGCGCCGTCGGCGGTCTGGGTGTAGATGATCCCGGTGTCCATCTCGGTGATGTTCCGGGCCGGGACGTCCATCCCGTACGCCTTCTCCATGCCCGGCAGCCCGTCGGCGCGGTTGGCGAACTCGACCTCCACGCACAGCGTCACCGCACCGGGGTCGGTCTTCGACAACTCGGCCACCTCGGACAGCGTCTTCGTGCGGTACTTCTTGTAGTTGGCCTGGTTCATGGCCAGCGCGTAGGTGTTGTTCAGCTCGGCCGGCGGCAGCCAGGTCAGCCCCTTCCCCAGGTCCTCCTCGCGCACCGCCTCCCACTGCTCGTGCGGGTCCGGGATGGGCTCGCTGTGCCCGAGGTAGGTGATCCACGCGGTGCCCGTGTACTCGTACGTGGCGTCCGCGTCGCCGTTCTCCACCGCCGCCCGGGTGCCCACCGACCCCTGGATGCCGGTGCGGTCGAGCACCTCCGCGCCCGCCGCCTGGAAGGCGATGCCCATGATCGCGCCGAGCACCAGCTGCTCGGTGAACTGCTTGGACACCACGGTCAGATCGGCGCCCTCCAGCGGCCGACCCTTCCCGAT
The DNA here is from genome assembly GCF_964272335.1 of Streptomyces sp. SudanB5_2050. Lineage (NCBI taxonomy): Bacteria > Bacillati > Actinomycetota > Actinomycetes > Kitasatosporales > Streptomycetaceae > Streptomyces > Streptomyces sp. SudanB5_2050. Next base: position 3,117,033 of record NZ_OZ186760.1, on the reverse strand, counting down.
CGTGCCGGGCTCCACGTCGTCGACCATCGGGGAACCGCTGGTGAGCCCGCAGCCGGAGGCCGCCACCAGCAGCGCCGCCGTCAGCAGCCACGTACGGCGCCGCCCGCCTCCGGTACCGGGTCGCGCGCTCATGTCCGCACCTCCAGGCCCCGGGGCCGCAGCATCAGTTCGGCGAGCGAGGCCAGCCAGTCCACCAGCAGCGCCAGGGCCACGGTGAGGATCGAGCCGAGCACCAGGACCGGCATCCGCTGACTGGTGATGCCGGTGGTGATCAGCACGCCCAGCCCGCCTCCCCCGCCGAAGACGGCCAGCGTCGCCGTGCCGACGTTGAGGACGAGGGCGGTGCGCACCCCGGCCAGGATCAGCGGGACGGCCAGCGGCAGCTCCACCCGCGTGAGCACCCCCAGCGGCGACATGCCGATGCCGCGGGCCGCCTCCAGCAGCGTCGGGTCGTTCGCCTTCAGACCCGCGATGGTGTTGGAGAGCACCGGCAGGACGGCGTAGACGATGATGCCGATCAGGGCGGCGCGGCGGCCGATGCCCAGCCAGATCACCAGCAGCGCCAGCAGACCGATCGCCGGGGTCGCCTGGCCCATGTTGGCGAAGGCCATCGCCACCGGGGTCGCCTTCCGGAACATCCGGCGGGTGAGCAGGATGCCCAGCGGGATCGCGATGATCAGCACGAAGAAGGTCGAGATCACCGTCAGCTGCACGTGCTGCCACAGGGCCTTGGTGACCTGGCCGTCGGAGAGCGCGTTGCGGCTGAGCGCGTCCAGGTCGGCCTGCCGGAACCACAGCCAGGTCGCCAGCAGCACGGCCACCAGGAGCGCGGGCAGGAAGGTCAGCTTCCGCCAGCCGACCCGCCGCCGGGTCGCCGCCGGGGACGGGGGAGCGGGCTCGTGCTCGAACTCGTCCCGGTCCGCGTCCTCGTAGGCCGGTTCGTCGGTCCCGGGCCCTCGGCCGGACGTACTCACGCCTTCGCCTCCCCTCCGATGCCTCCCGTGCCTCCTGTGCCTCCCATGCCTCCTGTGCCTCCGGCGCCCCCGAAGCCCTCCTGCTCCGCGTGGGTCTGCTCGGCCCGCGCCTCCTCCAGGTCGTGCTGGTGCTCCAGCGCGTCCAGCCGGTCGGCCTCCAGCAGCTCGTGCACGGAGTTCAGCAGCGTCTCCATGTCGACGACGCCCTCGTACGCGCCGCGCCGCCCGGTGACCGCGACCCGCCCCGTGTTGTCGGTGAGCACCGCCTCCAGCGCGTCCCGCAGGGTCGCGTCCCGGGTCACCGTGTCGTGGACCAGCGTCCCGGCCCGCGCCAGCGAGCCCTTGGCCCGCATCAGGTCGCCGCGCCTGAGCCACTTGTAGGGCCGGCCGCGCCGGTCCAGGAGCAGGATCTCGTTGGTGCCGGCCGCCCGGAGCCGGTCGAAGATGTGCTGGAGCGGGTCCTCGACGGTCACCGTCGGGTAGTCGGTGATACCGACGTCCCGCACCCGCGTCAGGTTCAGCCGCTTCAGCGCCGCCCCCGCGCCCACGAAACCGGAGACGAAGTCGTCCGCGGGGTTGGTGAGGATGGCCTCCGGGGTGTCGAACTGCGCGATGTGGGAGCGTTCGCGCAGCACGGCGATCCGGTCGCCCAGCTTGATCGCCTCGTCGAAGTCGTGGGTGACGAAGACGATCGTCTTGTGCAGCTCGTGCTGGAGGCGGATCAGCTCGTCCTGGAGGTGGTCCCGGGTGATCGGGTCGACCGCGCCGAACGGCTCGTCCATCAGCAGCACGGGGGGATCGGCGGCCAGCGCCCGTGCCACGCCCACCCGCTGCTGCTGCCCGCCGGAGAGCTGGCGCGGATAGCGGCCGTGGAACTCCCCGGCGTCCAGGCCGACCAGATCCAGCATCTCCTCCACCCGGGAGCGGATGCGGGACTTCGACCAGCCGATCATCTTCGGGACCAGCGCGATGTTCTGGGCGACGGTCATGTGCGGGAAGAGGCCGGAGGACTGGATGGCGTAACCGACCTTGCGGCGCAGCTTCACCGGGTCGATGTCGGTGACGTCCTCGCCGTTGATGCGGATGCGTCCGCCGCTGGGCTCGATCAGCCGGTTGATCATCTTCAGGGTGGTGGACTTCCCGCAGCCCGAGGGCCCGACGAAGATCACCGTCTCGCCCGCCCGGATCTGCATCGACACGTTCTCGACGGCCGGCTGCGGATTGCCGGGGTAGCGCTTGGTCAGCGACTCCAGCTCGATGGTGGCCCCGGTGGTGTCGGCGTTGCCGTTCTCAGACACGGATCCCCCTCGGGATGGTCAGCCGTCCCAGCAGGACGTACGCGGCGTCGAACAGCAGCGCCAGGACGATGATCCCGAGCGTGCCCGCGAGCACCAGATTGAGGGCGTTCTTGCTGCCCAGCGAGGCGATCCCGCGGAAGATCTCGTTGCCGAGCCCCGGTCCGGAGGCGTAGGCGGCGATGGCGGCGATGCCCATCAGCATCTGCGTGGAGACGCGGATGCCGGTGAGGATCGGCGGCCAGGCCAGCGGCAGCTCCACCTTGAGCAGCCGGGCCGCCCGGGACATGCCGATGCCCTTGGCCGCGTCCACCAGCGCCGGGTCGACCCCGCGCAGGCCGACGATCGAGTTCCGCACGATCGGCAGCAGCCCGTACAGCGTCAGCGCGGTCACCGTCGGCGGCACGCCGAGGCCCACGATCGGGATGAGCAGACCGATCATGGCCAGCGACGGGATGGTCAGGATGGTCGAGGTGCCCAGCGTCGCCAGGTTCCCCGCCCACTCGCTGCGGTACGTGAGGACGCCGATCAGCACGCCGAGCAGCGTCGCCACGACCATGCACTGGAAGACGGCGCTGGCGTGCTGGTAGGCGTCGGCGAGCAGTTGCTGGTGGCGGCTGCCCAGGAACTCCCAGAAGTTCACGCCCGCTCACCTCCGGGAACGTCGCACCGGTCTCAGTCGCGTCTGCCGCTGTCCTGGGCCGCCTGCTCCACCAGCGGGATGATCCGCAGCGGAACGGGGTTCTCCATGACGATCGCCGTGGCGGCCCGGACGATGCCATCAAAACCGACAACCCGGTCGATCACCCGCTGGAGATCGGCGTTCGAGCGGGCCACCAGCCGGCACAGCATGTCCCCGGTGCCGGTCGTGGTGTGCAGCTCCAGCACCTCGGGCACGGTCGCCAAGTGCGCCCGTACATCGGCCCCTTGGCCCTGTCTGATCTCCAGCGTCGCGAACGCGGTCACCGGGTAGCCGAGCGCCGCCGGGTCCACCTCCGGGCCGAATCCGCGGATGACTCCGTTCGACTGAAGCCGGTCCAGGCGCGCCTGCACGGTGCCGCGCGCCACCCCGAGCCGCCGGGACATCTCCAGCACCCCGATCCGCGGCTCCCGGGCCAGCAGCCCGATGATCCGTCCGTCCAGCCGGTCTATGCCCATTCCGCACCCCTCCAGGCTGGTCATCCTGTACAGATCGCCCGCCAGGACCGCCGTATCACTGGGCAGGTTGCCCAGTGAACGCGCAAACTATTGCGCACCTTGCAGACGCGGGAGACCCTGCGGCTATGACGCAGACCACACACCACACTCCCGACACCGCCCGGCAGGCCGACCCCTTCCCGGTCAAGGGAATGGACGCGGTCGTCTTCGCCGTGGGCAACGCCAAGCAGGCAGCGCACTACTACTCCACCGCCTTCGGCATGAAGCTGGTCGCCTACTCCGGACCGGAGAACGGCAGCCGCGAGACCGCCAGCTACGTCCTGGAGAACGGCTCCGCCCGCTTCGTCCTCACCTCGGTGATCAAGCCGTCCACCGAGTGGGGCGAGTTCCTCACCCGGCACGTGGCCGAGCACGGCGACGGCGTCGTCGACCTCGCCATCGAGGTCCCGGACGCGCGCGCCGCCCACGCCTACGCCGTCGAGCACGGCGCCCGCTCCGTCGCGGAGCCGTACGAGGTCAAGGACGAGCACGGCACCGTCGTCCTCGCCGCCATCGCCACCTACGGCGAGACCCGCCACACCCTGGTCGAGCGCACCGGCTACGACGGCCCCTACCTGCCCGGCTACGTCGCCGCCGCCCCCATCGTCGAGCCCCCCGCCCACCGCACCTTCCAGGCCGTGGACCACTGCGTCGGCAACGTCGAACTGGGCCGGATGAACGAGTGGGTCGGCTTCTACAACAAGGTCATGGGCTTCACGAACATGAAGGAGTTCGTGGGCGACGACATCGCCACCGAGTACAGCGCGCTGATGTCGAAGGTCGTGGCCGACGGCACCCTCAAGGTGAAGTTCCCGATCAACGAGCCCGCCGTCGCCAAGAAGAAGTCCCAGATCGACGAGTACCTGGAGTTCTACGGCGGCGCCGGCGTCCAGCACATCGCGCTGAACACCAACGACATCGTGCAGACCGTGCGCACGATGAAGGCGAACGGCGTCCAGTTCCTGGACACGCCCGACTCGTACTACGACACCCTCGGCGAGTGGGCCGGCGAGACCCGGGTCCCCGTCGAGACGCTGCGCGAGCTGAAGATCCTCGTCGACCGCGACGAGGACGGCTACCTGCTGCAGATCTTCACCAAGCCGGTCCAGGACCGCCCGACCGTCTTCTTCGAGATGATCGAGCGCCACGGCTCCATGGGCTTCGGCAAGGGCAACTTCAAGGCCCTGTTCGAGGCGATCGAGCGCGAGCAGGCCAAGCGCGGCAACCTCTGACGGACGCCGGCTACGCGGGCGGGTCCTCCACGGAGGGCTCGCCCAGCTCGTCCAGCGCCCGCCTCGCCTCGGGCGCCCGCAGCGGCGAGAAGTACGGGTTGATCATCAGCGCCTCCCGCAGATGCCGTCGCGCGGGCCCGTACCGCTCCAGCTCCCGCTCGATCACCCCCCGGTGGAACACGTACAGCGCGCTGCGCACCCCGCCGCCCTTGTCGCCGTCGGTCGCGATGGTCGCGAACTCCAGCGCCTCCTCGTGCTCGCCGGTGCGGTGCAGGGCCCAGCCCAGCGCGTCGGCCACCGCGATCCCCGGCTGCCGCCCCCACTCCTCACGCAGCAGCCGCACCGCCCGGGCCGGGTCCCCGTGGTCCGCCTCGAACCGGCCGAGCAGCAGCCGCTCGTCCGCCCCGGCCGCCTCCGCGTCCCGCACCCGCTCCCGCAGCAGGTCGTACTGCACCCGCGCGGCCTGCCCGAGCCCCAGCGACTCGTACAGCTCACCCAGCTCCAGCGCGTACTCCGCGTCCGGCCGCTTGGCCAGCGCCGCCTGGTACGCCGACAGCGCGTCCGTCGTCCGGCCCAGCGCCGCCAGCGTCCGCGCCTGCCCGGCCTGCGCCGCCCGCTGGTCCGGGTCGGTGCGCAGCGACTCCTGGAAGAACCGCAGCGCCTCCTCCCGCTCCCCGCGCTCGAACGCCAGCCGCCCCGCCTGCTCCAGGTACGCCGCCCGCTCGGCCGGTGCCTCGGCCGCCGCCGCCGCGTCCGAGATCCGGGCCTGCGCGTCCTCCCGCCAGCCCCGGTCGCGGTAGACGGCCGCCGCCCGCGCCCCCGTCGCCGGCGCGTCCGGCCGCAGCTCCATGATCTTCTCCAGCGCCCGCCCCACGCCCTTGTCGTCGCCGAGCCCGGTGTAGGCGTCGATCAGCACGGCGTGCGCCGTCCACCGCTTCGGCGCCGCCCGCACCGCGCTCTCGCCCCACTTCTTCGCCGCCGGGAAGTCCCGCCGCGCCACCGCCAGCGCCGCCAGCCCCTCCAGCGCCTGCGGATTGCGCTCCGCCCCGACCTTCAGGGACGTGTGCAGCGCCTTCTCGGCCTTCGCCCACATCGCCACGTCCGCCGTGCGCCGCCCCTGCTCGACGTAGGCCGCGCCCAGCACCGCCCACGACGGCCCGTCCAGCGGCTGCGCCCGCAGGTGCCGCTCCCGCTCGCCGATCAGCACCGCCAGGTCCGGCAGCGCGGCAGGCACCCCCGTGGTCACCGCACCGCGCGCCAGCGCCGCCGGCCCCGGGGCGGGCGGGGAGGCGTCGCCCCCGTCCCACGGCAGCAGCACCAGCACTCCGCCGAGCACGGCGGCCCCGGCGACGGAGGCGATCAGCACCCGGTTCCGGCGGCGGGAGCGCCGCCCGCGTTCGATCTCCATGGCGCCTACTGTGCGCCCGTACGACAAGCACACCGCGGCTTGCGCCGGGTGCCGCCACGGGGTTCACACCGATGGCCCCGGGTGCCACCCTGTGATCATGAGCCGTATCGAAGCGCCTCGCGACGAAGACGACGCAGCCCGCGAGTCCGGCGCGGCCCCGGCGGCCGACAGCCCCCTCGTCGACCGGCTGCTCGCCGGCCTCCCCGCCGACTCCGTCCTCACCGACCCCGACATCACGGCCTCCTACGCCCACGACATGGCGAGCTTCTGCCCGGCAGGCGCCCCGGCCGTGGTCGTCCTGGCGCGCACCGTGGAGGACGTCCAGCACGTCATGCGCACCGCCACCGAGCTGCGCGTCCCGGTCGTCCCGCAGGGCGCCCGCACCGGCCTGTCCGGCGGCGCCAACGCCACCGACGGCTGCGTGGTCCTCTCCCTGACCAAGATGGACCGCATCCTGGAGATCAACCCGGTCGACCGCGTCGCCGTCGTCGAACCGGGCGTCGTCAACGCCACGCTCTCCCGCGCGGTGAACGAACACGGCCTGTACTACCCGCCGGACCCCTCCAGCTGGGAGATGTGCACCATCGGCGGCAACATCGGCACCGCCTCAGGCGGCCTGTGCTGCGTCAAGTACGGGGTGACCGCCGAGTACGTCCTCGGCCTCGACGTCGTCCTCGCCGACGGCCGCCTGATGTCCACCGGCCGCCGCACCGCCAAGGGCGTCGCCGGGTACGACCTCACCCGCCTCTTCGTCGGCTCCGAGGGCTCCCTCGGCATCGTCGTACGGGCGGTCCTCGCGCTGCGCCCCAAGCCGCCCGAGCAGCTGGTGCTGGCCGCCGAGTTCGCCTCCGCGTCCGCCGCCTGCGACGCGATCTGCCGGATCATGGAGGGCGGACACGTCCCGTCCCTCCTCGAACTGATGGACCGGACGACCGTCAAGGCGGTCAACGACCTCGCCCACATGGGCCTGCCGGAGACCACCGAGGCCCTGCTCCTCGCGGCCTTCGACACCACCGACCCGGCCGCCGACCTCGCCGCCGTCGGTGCGCTGTGCGAGGCGGCCGGCGCCACGCAGGTGGTCCCCGCCGACGACGCCGCCGAGTCCGAACTCCTCCTCCAGGCCCGCCGCCTGTCCCTGACCGCCCTCGAAGCGGTCAAGGGCACCACGATGATCGACGACGTGTGCGTGCCCCGCTCCCGGCTGGGCGACATGCTGGAGGGCATCGAGCGCATCGCCGCCAAGTACGACCTGACCATCGGCGTCTGCGCCCACGCGGGCGACGGCAACACCCACCCCACGGTCTGCTTCGACGCCCGGGACCCCGACGAGTCCCGGCGGGCCCGCGAGTCCTTCGACGAGATCATGGGCCTGGGCCTGGAACTCGGCGGCACCATCACGGGCGAGCACGGCGTGGGCGTACTGAAGAAGGAGTGGCTGGCGCGCGAGATCGGCCCGGTGGGGCTGGAGATGCAGCGGGCCGTCAAGCAGGTCTTCGACCCGCTGGGCATCCTCAATCCCGGCAAGCTCTTCTGACCCCCGCCGCTCACCGGGCCAGCAGCTCGGCCAGCCCGTCGTCGAGGCCGAGCTGCCCGGCCTCGGTACCCGGCGGCACCGCCCGCAGCGTCCGCTCCAGCCACGCCGACACCTGCGCCGACGGCGCCTCCAGCAGGGCGTCCCCGTCGGGGCTGCTCAGCGCCATCAGCACCACGCTGCGGCCGTCCGCCTTCGACGGCCACACCCGCACGTCCCCGTGCCCGCACGGCCGGAAGACACCCTCGACCAGCAGGTCCCGGGCGAACGTCCAGTGCACCGGGCAGCCGGAGTTGATGTGGAAGGTGACGTGCACGGCGTACGGGTCGTCGGAGTGGTAGGAGAGCCGTGCGGGCACCGGGACGGCGTGCTCGGGCGACAGGATGAGCCTCAGTTCCAGCTCGCGCTCCACGACGACGGGGTGGTTGGGCTGCATGGCGGTGGGTCCTCTCTCGTATCTCGTACGGTCCGCACGGGCCGCCTGGAACGGGCCCGCACGAGTGAGAGCGACGAGGGCCGTGAGCGTTACGCGGGTTCGCGGAACTTTTTTCCTCCCCTCTGTCCCGGGTGTGAAGGTCCATGCACGAGGTTGCCCGGAAAGGAGTGGGTCCGGCGGGACCGGCGGTGCGGATTGCGCCCGTCTGATAGATGTTGAGCCCCCGAACCAACCCCCGAGCAGATACGGGACGACGGACATGAGCGCCCCAACCCCGGCCCCCGGCGACGACAGGCCCCGCGAAGGGTATTACCCGGACCCCTCCATTCCTGGATATGTCCGGTACTGGAACGGTGCCTCCTGGGTGCCGGGCACCAGTCGGCCCGCCCCCAAGGACGGCGAACCGCTCGCGCCGCCGCCCGGTGCGCGGCCCTCCGTGGAGGAGACCGGCCCGCACTTCTTCGACGAGGACCCGGTCGAGGAGCCGCCGTCCGCCGCCGCGTCCCAGCACGGCAGCCGCCCGGAGCCGGCGGCGTCCTGGGGCGCCGACCGCTCCGCGGCCGCGGGCGCGCAGGGCTCGTCCGTCGCCTGGCCGGGCCCGGCCCAGGCCACGGACCCGAGGCTCCCGCGCGTCCGGGACGCGGGGCCGGCCGGGGGAGCGGTGCCGGGCGCCGGCGCCGCCGGTGCGACCGCGGGAGCCACGGGTGACCCCCGGACCGGGGGAGCCGGTGACGCCTCCGGCCGTCCGGGGGCCGGCTCCGGTGCGCGGGCGGGTTCCGGTGCCGCTTCCGGCCCGGGCTCGGACCACGACGCGGCCGGGCGCGCCTCCGACGGGCCCGCCGGTGCCGTCGGCGCGAGCGGCACCGGGGACGCGGCCGGCGCGGGCGGTGGCCGGGCCGGGCGCGGCGACGACGCCGGGTCCGCGCGTGCGGCCGGCGCGACGGGGGCGGCGTCCGGGACCGGCGGGTCCGAGGCCGAGTCGGGCAACACCTTCGTCTTCCGGCGCCCGACGGCCGGTCCCGCGGCCCGCGCAGCCCAGCCCTCGGACGGCGCCCGCGACGAGGGCACGATGACCTTCCGCGCGGTCTCCCCGCGCACCGGCGCGGCGGGTGCCGCGGGCGCCGCCGGTGCCGCGGGCGGCCCGGGCTTCGCCGCGGGCAAGGCCGCCGCCGCCCGGACCACCGCGCCCACGGCCCCCGCCGGCCCGCAGCGGGCGACCGGCCCGGCCGTCCCGCACCAGGCCGCCGCCGCGCCCCACCAGCCCGCCGCCCCGCTCCCGCAGGCCGCCGCCCCGCTCCCGCAGCCGGCCGCCCCGCAGCAGCCCGCCGCCCCCGTCGCGGCCGGTCCCGGCGGCGGCCAGACCTCCTGGGCGCAGCAGGTGCACCGCCTCGCCGGGACCGGCGAGGGCGAGCCGCCCGTCGCGCCGTGGAAGCCCCCGGTGGAGGACGTGTTCCAGGCCGCCGCCCGGCGTCAGGCGGCCGCCCGTCCCGCCGGGCTCGGCAAGCGACTGGCCGCCCGGCTGATCGACACCGTCGTCCTGGGTGCCGTCACCGCCGTGGCCGCCGTACCGCTCGGCCTCAAGGCGGTCGACCACGTCAACGGGAAGATCGACGAGGCCAAGCTCTCCGGCGAGACGGTCACGGTCTGGCTGCTCGACGGCACGACCTCCGCGTACCTGGGCATCGTGCTGGCCGTGCTGCTCCTCTTCGGCGTCGTCTACGAGGCGCTGCCCACCGCCAAGTGGGGCCGCACCCTGGGCAAGAAGCTGCTCGGCCTGGAGGTTCGGGACATCGAGGCCCACGAGCCCCCGGCCTTCGGCGCCGCCCTGCGCCGCTGGCTGGTCTACAGCGTCCCCGGCCTCCTGGCCGTCGGCCTGGTCGGCGTCGTGTGGTGCCTGTTCGACCGGCCGTGGCACCAGTGCTGGCACGACAAGGCGGCGAACACGTTCGTCGCGGGCTGACTGGGCCGGGGCGTCGTGCCCGGGTTCCGGTGTCTCGTGCGCCCGCTACTCCGGACGGCCGCTCGCCGGATGCGAGGCAACAGACTCCGGGTTCGACTCGGGACATGAGCAGCGAACCGCCCCCCGGCCCCGGCGGGCAGCCGCCGGAAGACGACCCGTTCAGGAAGCGTCCCCCGTCCGACGGAACGGGCTCGCCCTACGACAGCCCGCCCCCGCACGGCAGTACCGGCGAGCCCCCGCCGTACGGCGGCAGCGCACCCCCGCCCCCGGGCGGTGGCGGTCCCTACGGCGCTCCGCCCCCGGGTGGCGGCGGTCCTCACGGCGCTCCGCCCCCGGGTGGCGGCGGTCCTTACGGGGGCCCGCCTCCGGGCGGCGGCGGTGACCCCTACGGCGGCGGCAACTACCCCACCGATCCGCTCGCCGGCATGCCCCCGCTCGCCGACAGCGGCCGACGCACCCTCGCGAGGATCATCGACATGATCCTGGTCGGCATCGTGGTGTGGCTGCTCAGCTGGGCCTTCAACGTCCAGGAGTACCAGGTGGACGGCGAGGACATCTCGGTCGGCAAGTCCTTCGGCCAGTCCTTGATCGCCGCGGTGCTCTACATCGCCTACGACACCTACATGACCGCGAAGACGGGTCAGACGCTCGGCAAGAAGTGGCTCGGCATGCGCGTGGGCAACCTGGACAACGGGGCCACGCCCTCCGTGCAGACCTCGCTCATCCGGGCGCTGGTGCTGTGGATCCCGTTCGCCTTCTGCTGCGCCTGCGTCTGGACGATCATCGCGGGCGGCTGGAGCTTCTTCGACCGGCCCTACAAGCAGGGCCTGCACGACAAGGCGGCCAAGACGGTGGTGGTCAGCACCCGTTGACGACCCGGTCGCCGACCATCCCGTCGGGGAGCGGAGTCAGGCGGCGCGGTCGCGGGCCGCCTCGCCCGCCGCCGCGGACACCCGGGCCGTCCGCACGGGCCGGCGGTCGGCGGCACGCGACGAGGCGGGCACGGCGGTCACCGTGCGCGTCGTCCCGGGCCGGTGGACCGTCACGGCGACCAGCAGCCCGAGGGCGAGGGAGGCGACGGCGATGACGGCGACTCCGGGACCCGAACTCGTCTGTGACAGCAGCAGCATGGCGAGCGTCGACAAGATCACGGTGCACGTACCGTAGGCGAACTGTGCGGCAGTCGGACGGGGCATGGCCATCGTGTCCTCGGAAGACAATCTGGGGGCATAACCGGCTGTCGGCCCGGCTTTCCGCCGGCTTCCGGGCGTTCCGCCAAGCGACTCTAACCCGCTGTGTGCCCGGGGGGAAACAGTGGTAAGCCCGCCCTAACCGACGGGGCCGATGCACGGGGGGCGCACGGATTCATGGTGCGCCGGTAGCGGACGGCGCCGCGCGCCCGCGGGATGTCCCGCCCGGCCCCGCACCGCGTCCGCAAAGCGAACGCCGACTCCGCATAGTGCACTTGTCCTGCTCAAGTCAAGGTCTGTCTTTTCTGGTGAACCTCTAGTCAAATGTCGTCACTTGACTACACGCGTTGATCACGTGTGCGCGGACTTCGCTCTGTACTTGTCCCCCCATCCGCGCGCGTGCACGCGGGGGAGGAACTCAAGTGACCAGCAGATCCTGGACGTTCAGAGCGGCGGCGACCACCGTCGCCCTCGCCGCGGCCACCGCCACACTCTCCGCGGCGGGTGTCGCGCAGGCCGACTCGCCCGCCAAACCGGAGGCCGTGGACCACCACGACCCGCACCCCGCGAAGGACATGCACGCGCATGACCTCAAGGGCCCCCTGAGCGACACTCAGGCGGCCCAGCGGGAGGAGGCCCTCAAGCAGGTCATCTCCGGCAAGGCCTCGGTGAAGAAGAAGGACGGCTCCAACGTCGTCCAGCTCAAGAGCAAGAAGGGCGACGCCAAGTACGTCGAGCTGGGCCGCGAGAAGACCGACAAGATCTTCACCATCCTGGTCGAGTTCGGCGACAAGATCGACAGCCGCTACGGCGGCGAGGCGGGCCCGCTGCACAACCAGATAGCCAAGCCCGACCGGAAGACCGACAACTCCACGGCCTGGAAGGAGGACTACGACCAGCAGCACTTCCAGGACCTGTACTTCGGCTCCGGCAAGGGCGTCGACTCGGTCAAGACGTACTACGAGAAGCAGTCCTCCGGCCGCTACTCGGTCGAGGGCGAGGTCTCCGACTGGGTCAAGGTCCCGTACAACGAGGCCCGCTACGGCAACAACGCCTGCGGCGACACCAACTGCCCGAGCGTGTGGAACGTCGTCAGCGACGGCCTGAACGCCTGGGTCGAGCAACAGAAGGCGGCCGGCCGCACCGACGCCCAGATCAAGGCCGACGTGGCCCGCTTCGACGAGTGGGACCGCTACGACTTCGACGGCGACGGCGACTTCAACGAGCCCGACGGCTACATCGACCACTTCCAGATCGTGCACGCCGGTGAGGACGAGTCCGCGGGCGGCGGCGCCCAGGGCACCGACGCGATCTGGGCCCACCGCTGGTACGCCTTCGGCACCGACGCCGGCGCCACCGGCCCGGGCGACAACAAGCTCGGCGGCGCGCAGATCGGCTCCACCGGCGTCTGGGTCGGCGACTACACCATCCAGCCGGAGAACGGCGGACTCGGCGTCTACGCCCACGAGTACGGCCACGACCTCGGTCTGCCGGACCACTACGACACCGCCGGCGGCGAGAACTCCACCGGCTTCTGGACGCTGATGTCGTCCGGCTCCTGGCTCGGCACCGGCCGCAACGAGATCGGCGACCTGCCCGGCGACATGACCGCCTGGGACAAGCTCCAGCTGGGCTGGCTGAACTACGACACCGCCAAGGCGGGCGTGAACTCCTGGCACAAGCTGGGCGTCGCCGAGTACAACACCAAGCACAAGCAGGCGCTCGTCGTCGAACTGCCCAAGAAGGCGGTCACCACCGAGATCGTCACCCCCGCCGAGGGCAAGACCCAGTGGTGGAGCGGCAGCGGCGACAACCTCAAGAACACGCTGAGCCGTTCGGTCGACCTGACCGGCAAGGCGAAGGCCGAGCTGACCTTCGACGGCTGGTACGACATCGAGGCCAACTACGACTACCTCTACACCGAGGTCTCCACCGACGGCGGCGCCAACTGGACCGCGGTCGACGGCACGGTGGACGGTCAGCCGATCCCGCGCGACGCCGCCGACAAGCCGGCCCTGCACGGCACGCTCGACGGTCACCAGAAGTTCGCGTACTCCCTCGACGCGTACGCGGGCAAGAAGGTCGACGTCCGCTTCCGCTACCAGACCGACGGCGGCGTGGCCCAGAAGGGCTTCACGGCCGACGCGATCACGGTCACCGCGGACGGCCAGGCGCTGTTCACCGACAACGCCGAGACGGCGGACGCCGCCTGGACGGCCACCGGCTTCTCCCGCGTCGGCGCGTCCTTCACCGAGGACTACGCCCAGTACTACATCGCCGAGAACCGGCAGTACGTGTCGTACGACAAGACGCTGAAGACCGGCCCGTACAACTTCGGCTTCACGGAGCGCCCGAACTGGGTGGAGCACTACGCGTACCAGAACGGCCTGCTGATCTGGAAGTGGGACACCTCCCAGGCGGACAACAACACCAGCCAGCACCCGGGCACCGGCCTGGTCCTGCCGATCGACTCGCACCCGACGGCGATGAAGTGGAAGGACGGCACCCTGCTGCGCAACCGCGTCCAGGCGTACGACTCGCCGTTCAGCCTCTACCGCACGGACGCCCTCACGCTGCACAAGGCGGACGTCGCGAAGTACTTCCCGGGCTCGAAGGGCGTCTCGGTCTTCAACGACCGCACGAGCGACTACTACGACGAGTCGAACCCGACCGGCGGCGTCAAGATCACTGACACCAACACGAAGATCAAGATCCTGAAGGAGGCCAAGAACGGCTCGACGATCGAGCTGGAGGTCGGCCCCGCGGGTAGGTAAGTAGCATCTTCGCAGGTCAGAGCATGATCGGCGGTGACCCCCTGGCGGGTCGCCGCCGATCCGTGTTTAGGTGCGTCCTGTGGTTCTCTTATTGACACCTGGTCCGAGAAGCGGACCGGTACCGGCTGACACGGGGGTATGACCGCATGGCCGCAGGAGGCTTCAGCAAGCTGCCGAACGGCACGGTGGTGGTGGCTCTCAACCTGCCCAGCCCCGCCACGCCGGGTGGCAGCGTGCGCGTACTCGTCCACGCCCACAACCGGGCGCGCGCCCTGACCAGGCTGCGCAATCTGGGGCTGCGGGCGGTCTACCTGCGGGGCAACGCCGCCCCGCCGACGCCGGACGAGATCACCGCGGTCCTGCACCACCCCGACGGCCTCATATGGCGCACCGCCCCGGTGGCCGGGGTCACGGGCGGCCCGGAACTCGTCCAGGAGCTGTGGCACCCGATCCGCGCGCTCCTCAGACGCCCGGCACCCCAGAGCTGACGCCCGGCAGCCCGGAGCTGACGCCCGGCGGCCCCGGGCCGACGGCCGGCCGCGCGGACCCGACGCGCGGCCGGACCGGGCCGGCCGCCGATCGGAATGCGACGGCCGAAACCCACTCTCTGTTCACCCGCCCAGTGCCGACTGCTCACTCCCGAGGCGTTGCCTGCTCGTCGACGGGCCCGATCATCATCGGACCCCAACGGCGGCAGGAGGATGCACATGCAGTCCCTCGGGTCCGACAGACGTACCGTCCACCGGGTGCTCTGGCGCCTGCTGGCACTCATCGCGGGCGTCGTGATGGCCGGCACGGCGGCCGTCACCCCGGCGGCGGCGGACGAACGGCACGACCCCGTCGACGTCCAACTGGTCTCCCTCACCGACTTCCACGGCTATCTCGGCGAGTACGGCGCGACCATCGTCGGCTCGCACCGGGGCGACCCGGCCGTGCGGGTCGGCGGAGGCTCCTACCTGGCCACGCACGTCAAACGGCTGCGGGAGGGGCGGGACAACTCGCTTCTCTTCTCCGTGGGTGACGACTTCTCGGGCTGGCCGGACGAGACGGAGTGGTTCTGGAACGAGCCGACCATCGAGTACCTCAACGCGCTCGGGCTCCAGTTCTCCACCGTCGGCAACCACGAGATGGACCGCGGCTTCGCCTTCCTGCGGCACATGCGCGAGGGCACGTGCGAGGGCCGCCCCGACCGCGATCTCTGTTTCCGCGACTCCAGCGGCCAGCGGTTCGCGGGCGCGGACTACGAGTACTATTCGGCCAATTTCCTCGACCGTTCCACCGGTCGCCCTGCCCTGAAGCCGTACCACGTGCAACAGGTCGACGACGGCCGCGGCGGCACCCTGCCCGTCGGCTTCGTCCACGCGACGACCGCGCTGACCAGCGGCGAGCCCATGTCGTACACCCCCAGCGGCTACTCCTACGGCGACGAGGTCAAGGCGATCAACCGCTCCGTCGAGCGGCTGCGCGCCCGGGGCGTCCGGGCGATCGTCGCGGTCGTCCACGAAGGCTTCTCACAGCAGAACGGCAACGGCCACAACGACTGCGTCGACCCCTTCGGCCCCGTCGTCGACTACAACCGGGCCATCTCGCCGGCCGTCGACGCGATCGTCACCGGCCACTGGCACGCCACCGTCAACTGCATGCTCCCCGACCCCGCCGGCAACCCGCGGCCGGTCGTGGAGGCCGGCAACCACGGCCATCTGGTCAACGAGATCAACCTCAAGCTCGACCCGCGCACCGGCGAGGTGCTGCGCCAGCACACCACCTCGGTCAACCACGCCGTCACCCAGGACGTCCCCCGCGACGCCGAGGCCGACCGGATCGCCGCCTACTGGCGGGGGAAGCTCGGCGAGCGCGCGGCCAAGCCCATCGGCTCCATCACCGGCGACATCACCCGCGCCCGCGACGCCGAGGGCGAGTCGGCCCTGTACGACGTGGCCGCCGACGCCTACCGCTGGGCGGCCGACCGCGACGGCCGCGCCGACCTGGGCCTGGCGATGCCCGACACCCTGCGCCGCGACCTGACCTACGCCCCCGCGCCCGGCAACAGCGCCGACGCCCCCGGCCGGGTGCTCTTCCCCGAGGCCGCGGTCGGCACGGTGGCGGACTCCGGGATCGGCGTCGGCGTCGTGCGCGGCACCCTGACCGGACGGGAACTGGTGGCGCTGCTGGAGTCCCAGTGGCAGAGCGCGCCCGACGGGTCGGTCACCTTCCGCCCGGTGGCGGTCTCCGGCAACGTCTCGTACCGCTTCGACGCGGACGGGCCCGTCGGCGAGCGGATCGAACGGGGCAGCGTGCGGATCGACGGACGGCGCGTCGCGGACGGACGGAAGTACCGCGTCGCGACGCTGGCCACCGCCTTCATGGAGCAGCGCGCGCTGCCCGGCTTCGAGGAACTGGTCGGCGCCCGCGACCAGGACCGCAGCGCCTACATGGGCGGCGACGCCCTGTGGCACTACCTGTCCGCCCACCCGCGGCTGGCGCCGCCCGCCCTGGACCGCGCCCGGGCGAGCTGACGGGAGCGGAGGCGGGCGGGGAGCCCGGCCGGTGCGCCCGTCGAGGGACGGGCGCTACTGGACGACGGGCTTGCCGGACAGCTCCACGCCCGCCTCGCGCAGCTCCTCCACCGCCCGCTCGGTGGTCTCGGGGGCGACTCCGGCGGTCAGGTCGAGCAGCACCTGCGTGCGGAAGCCCTCGCGGGCCGCGTCCAGGGCGGTGGCCCGCACGCAGTGGTCGGTGGCGATGCCGACCACGTCGACCTCGTCGACCTCGCGGGCCCGCAGCCAGTCGGCGAGCGTGGTGCCGTTCTCGTCGGTGCCCTCGAAGCCGCTGTAGGCCGCCGAGTACGCCCCCTTGTCGAAGACGGCGTCTATCGCGCCGGAGGCGACGGCCGGGGCGAAGTTCGGGTGGAAGCCGACCCCTTCCGTGCCGGCCACGCAGTGCGCCGGCCAGGAGTGGACGTAGTCGGGGTTGTCGGCGAAGTGGCCGCCCGGCGCGATGTGGTGGTCGCGGGTGGCCACGACATGGCGGTAGCCGGCGGGCGCCTGCCCGATCAGCTCGGTGATGGCGGCGGCCACGTCGGCACCGCCGGTCACCGCAAGGCTGCCTCCCTCGCAGAAGTCGTTCTGCACGTCTACGACGATCAGGGCGCGGCGCATGGTCGGTGTCCTTCGGCTGGATCGGCTGGGGGGTCGAGGGGGCGGAGGAGGGCGTCGGGTGGGGGCGAAGGGGCCGGACGGGCGGGTGGTGCGGGGCCGGTGCGGACCGGTCGGACCGCACCAGCTTTAGCTACCCGAGCCCCCGTGCAGGTACTCCGTCGGAATGACGGGTTCCCCTCGGGAGAGCTGGGTCGCGGACAGCGGGAGGTTGGCGCGGGCGGCCGCGTGCCGGTCCCGGGCGGCGTCCAGCGGCTCGCGGGCGACCACCTCGCCGCCCTTGACCAGCTCGACCAGGAGCTGCCGGTCGGCGAGAGCGTCGGGCACCGGCCCGGTGCCGACCACCTCGGCCTCGGCGTACCCGTAGGAGTCCAGCCGACGGGCGGCCCACTTGCGGCCCCCGATCGAGGTCTTGCCGCCGCTGGACTTCTTCGCCACCGGCACCAGCGGCGCCCCCTCGGCACCGGACTCCGCGCGGGCGACCAGCTTGTAGACCATGGAGGCCGTCGGGTGCCCGGAACCGGTCACCAGCTGGGTGCCGACGCCGTACGCGTCCACGGGCGCCGCCGCGAGCGAGGCGATGGCGTACTCGTCCAGGTCCGAGGTCACGACGATCTTCGTGTCCGTGGCGCCCAGCTCGTCGAGCTGCTGGCGCACCCGGTGGGCGACCAGCAGCAGGTCGCCGGAGTCGATGCGCACGGCGCCCAGTTCGGGCCCGGCGATCTCCACGGCGGTGCGGACGGCCTCGGCGACGTCGTAGGTGTCCACGAGCAGCGTGGTGTCCCGGCCCAGCGCGTTCACCTGGGCCTGGAAGGCGTCCCGCTCGTTGTCGTGGAGCAGGGTGAAGGCGTGGGCCGAGGTGCCGACGGTGGGGATGTTGTAGCGGAAGCCGGCGGCCAGGTCGGAGGTGGTCGCGAAGCCGCCGACGTAGGCGGAGCGGGCGGCGGCGACGGCGGCCAGCTCGTGGGTGCGCCGGGCACCCATCTCGATCAGCGGGCGGTCCCCGGCGGCCGAGGCCATCCGGGAGGCGGCGGCGGCGATCGCCGAGTCGTGGTTGAGGATGGAGAGGATCACCGTCTCCAGCAGCACGCACTCGCCGAAGGTCCCCTCGACCCGCATGATCGGCGAGCCCGGGAAGTACACCTCGCCCTCGGGGTAGCCCCAGATGTCGCCGCTGAAGCGGTACCCGGCGAGCCAGTCCAGGGTCTCCTCGTCGACGATGTCCCGCTCGCGCAGGAAGCGCAGGACGCCCGCGTCGAAGCGGAAGTTCTCCACCGCGTCCAGCACCCGGCCGGTGCCCGCCACGACGCCGTAGCGCCGGCCGTCGGGCAGCCGCCGCGTGAAGACCTCGAACACGCTGCGCCGCTCGGCCGTGCCCGCCTTCAGGGCGGCCCGCAGCATCGTCAGCTCGTACTGGTCCGTGAAGAGCGCCGTCGACGGGACGTCCACCGGCAGCCCAAGGTCCGCTGTGTTCATGCCGAGGATGCTACCCCCATTTCGTCACTCTGACGATTTATGGTCGCGTGGCGCCCGCCACAGGCCCGTTTGTGCGGGTGCCCCCCTGTGGTGGCAGCATGGGCCATGTGACGGCAGCCGCACCCATGGAGATCGAGAAGACCGAGTCGGCGGAGGAGGTCTTCGCCGTACCCGAGCCCGACGTGCCCTGGGTGACGATCGTGCACAACGACCCCGTCAACCTCATGAGCTACGTGACCTACGTCTTCCAGTCCTACTTCGGCTACTCGAAGGACAAGGCGACCAAGCTCATGCTCGACGTCCACCACAAGGGCCGGGCGGTGGTCTCCAGCGGCACGCGCGAGGAGATGGAGCGGGACGTCCAGGCCATGCACGGCTACGGTCTGTGGGCCACCCTCCAGCAGGACCGGAAATGACCCACGCCCGCCCGCAGGACGGAAGTAGCTGAATCACCTCCATGCCAGGACAGTTCGAACCGCTCCCCGGCGGCGGCGCGGCCGTCGCCCTCGACGACGTCGAGATCTCCATCATCCGGTCCCTGGCCGTGCAGCTCCTGGAGCTGATCGGCCCCGGGCCCGCCGAGGACGCCTCCGACGACCCGCTCGCCGAACTCTTCGCCGAGGGCCCGAGCGAACCGCCCTCCGACCCCGTGCTGCGGCGCCTGTTCCCGGACGCCTACGGCGACCCCGGCTCCGCCCCGCAGGCCGCCGAGGCCGAGGAGCAGCGGGCGTACTCCGCCGAGTTCCGCCGCTACACCGAGAACGACCTGCGGGCCGGCAAGCGGGAGAACGCGCTCGCGGTGATCCGCACCCTGGACGCCCTCTCCTCGGCGTCGGCGGGCGAGGACGGAGCGGTGCTGAAGCTGTCGCCCGGGGAGTCCCAGCAGTGGCTGCGGGCCCTGAACGACCTGCGGCTGGCGATCGGCTCCCGGCTGGAGATCACCGACGAGGACGACACCGACCTGCTCTACCGGCTCCCGGACGAGGACCCGCGCAAGCCGATGGTCATGGCGTACCTGTGGCTCGGCGGGCTCCAGGAGTCGCTGGTCGCGACGCTCCTGCCCTGAACCGGGCGCCCCGGGACCGGACGTCCGCGAGCCGGGCGTCCATCCCCTGAACCAGCCATTCCGGTTACTCTCCGTGTCCGCTCAGCGGAGCCTCAAATCCGGATAACGATCCCGTCAAACCGGCGCCCCTGTTTGCCACTCAAGGGCGTCTTTTGTCCGCTTCTGCCTGTGCGACACATCACAGGGCGCCTCTGTGATCAGCGTCGCGGTCGTGGTAAATCTTCACGACCGCCCGGCGAACACCACCCGAATGTTCGGCCGGGTGCGCCACCGAGCCGGCGGACCGCCGGCCAGGCACAGAGCGGGGCGTGAGGCCCGCTCGGCTCCATCATCCGGGGGGATCGAGACCCGATCCGAGGCCGACGAAAGGCCCGGGTCGGCATGGAGAAAGGCGCACCACACATGACCTCTGCGCAGGTCGACACGGAGAAAGCACCTGAAGAGGGCTACGAGCGCGGGCTCAACAGCCGTCAGGTCCAGATGATCGCGATCGGCGGCGCCATCGGCGTCGGTCTCTTCCTGGGCGCCGGGGCCAACATCGCCAAGGCCGGGCCCAGCATCATTCTCATGTACGCCCTCGCGGGCGTGATCATCTTCTTCATCATGCGGGCGCTCGGCGAGCTGCTCCTCTACCGTCCCGTCTCCGGCTCCTTCGCCGAGTACTCGCGCGAGTTCCTCGGCCCCTTCTTCGGTTACTTCACCGGCTGGACCTACTGGCTGATGTGGGTGGTCACCGGCATGGCGGAACTCACCGCCGCCGCCATCTACATCCACTACTGGTTCCCGGACATCCCGCAATGGGTCTCGGCCCTGGTCTTCCTGCTCCTCCTCTTCGTCGCCAACCTGATCTCGGTGAAGCTCTTCGGCGAGATCGAGTTCTGGTTCTCCATGGTCAAGGTCACCGCCATCATCGGCATGATCGTGATCGGTATCGGCGTCCTCACCCTGGGCTTCAGCCAGGCCGGCGACACCGCCAGCGTCTCCAACCTGTGGGAGTTCGACGGCTTCTTCCCCAAGGGCATCGGCTCGTCCCTGATGACCCTCCAGGGCGTCATGTTCGCCTACCTCGCCGTCGAGCTGGTCGGCGTGACCGCCGGTGAGTCGGAGAACCCGGAGAAGACCCTCCCCAAGGCGATCAACACCCTGCCCTGGCGCATCGCCCTCTTCTACGTCGGCGCCCTCACCGTCATCCTGGCGGTGGTCAAGTGGACCGAGTTCGCCGAGGGCGTCAGCCCCTTCGTGGAGGCCTTCGCGGTCATCGGCATCCCGGCCGGCGCCGGCATCGTCAACTTCGTGGTGCTCACCGCCGCGCTGTCCTCCTGCAACTCCGGCATGTACTCCACGGGCCGCATGCTGCGCACCCTCGCGGACAACGGCGAGGCCCCCGGCGTCTTCAAGCGGCTGTCGTCCACCAAGACCCCGGCCATCGGCATCGGCGTCTCCGTGATCTTCATGGGCATCGGCGTGGTCCTCAACTACACCGTCCCGGAGAAGGCGTTCGGCTACGTCACCTCCGTCGCCACCGCCGCGGGCATCTGGACCTGGCTGATGATCCTGGTCAGCCACGTCATGTACCGGCGCAAGGTCGTCGCGGGCCGTCTGCCCGCCTCCTCCTTCCCGGCGCCGGGCGGCTCGGTGTGCTCGTACATCGCGATCGCCTTCCTCCTCTTCGTCACCTGCCTGATCGCCTACGACGCCGACGCCCGCGTCTGCCTGTACGTGATGGCCGGCTGGGCCGTCGCCCTCGGCATCGGCTGGGCCGTGCTCAAGAGCCGCAACCCCGAGGTCACCGAGCGCCGCGGCGAGCCGGACGCGGACGAGCTCGAGAAGATCGTCTGACCTGCGCGTTCGCGCGCATCCGGGACGTCCGGTCACCGGGGATGCTCGTGGCATCCCCACCGGCCGCCGCTCAGGGCGTCCAGCATGCGGGCCGCTCCGTACCACTCCTCGGTACGGGGCGGCCCGTCTGCTTATCCTGGGCCGCATGCTGACCATCACCCAGGCCCTGTACGACCAGATCGTCGCCCACGCACGCGCCGACCACCCCGACGAGGCGTGCGGCGTGGTGGCCGGACCCGTGGGCGAGGGCCGCCCCGAGCGGTTCATCCCGATGCTCAACGCCGCCCGCTCGCCCACGTTCTACGAGTTCGACTCGCAGGACCTGCTCAAGCTCTACCGCGAGATGGACGACCGCGACGAGGAGCCCGTGGTCATCTACCACTCCCACACGGCCACCGAGGCCTACCCCTCCCGCACCGACATCACCTACGCCAACGAGCCGGGCGCCCACTACGTCCTGGTCTCCACCGCCGACACCGACGGGGCCGGGGACTTCCAGTTCCGCTCGTTCCGCATTCTGGACGGAGAGGTGACGGAGGAGGAGGTCAAGGTGGTCGACGCGTACTGAGCCACCGCCCGTATCGCATCGCGGATGAGAGACGTCCAGCAGGTGAGATCACACTCCGGAATCCGGACCGGGAATCGATACGATGAGCCCATGGTTCTTCTCGACGTGAGCGACAAGGCGCCGGGCACGCTGCTCGTGGCGCGGCTGCACGTCGACCTGTGCAGGCTGAACAGCGCCATCTGTTGATCTTCGGCTGCCGCCGTACGGCCGTCGGCCGCGGCGGGCTGCCGCGTGCCACCGCGCGCCTCACCGAACCCACGACACCTTCCGACAGGAGCCCTCAGCCATGGCCATCGAGGTCCGCATCCCGACCATCCTCCGCCAGTACACCGACGGTCAGAAGGCGGTGGAGGGCTCCGGGGAGACCCTCGCCCAGCTCTTCGCCGACCTCGAGACCCGGCACGCGGGCATCCAGGCCCGGATCGTGGACGGGGACCAGCTGCGCCGCTTCGTCAACGTCTACCTGAACGACGAGGACGTCCGCTTCCTCGACGGCATCGACACCAAGCTGTCCGACGGCGACAGCATCACGATCCTGCCGGCCGTCGCCGGCGGTATGGCCTGATCGGGATGCGGTACGACTCCCCGCTGGCCGCGGTGGGCAACACCCCCCTGGTGCGCCTGCCGCGGCTCTCGCCGTCCGACGACGTCCGCATCTGGGCCAAGCTGGAGGACCGCAACCCGACCGGCTCGATCAAGGACCGCCCCGCGCTCCACATGATCGAACAGGCCGAGAAGGACGGCCGGCTCACCCCGGGCTGCACCATCCTGGAGCCGACCAGCGGCAACACCGGCATCTCGCTGGCCATGGCCGCCAGGCTCAAGGGCTACCGCATCGTCTGCGTGATGCCGGAGAACACCTCCCAGGAGCGCCGCGACCTGCTCGCCATGTGGGGCGCGGAGATCATCTCCTCCCCGGCCGCGGGCGGCTCCAACACCGCCGTGCGGGTCGCCAAGGAACTCTCCGCCGAGCACCCCGACTGGGTGATGCTCTACCAGTACGGCAACCCGGACAACGCCGGCGCCCACTACGCCACGACGGGCCCGGAGATCCTGGCCGACCTGCCCTCGATCACCCACTTCGTGGCGGGCCTCGGCACCACCGGCACCCTGATGGGCGTCGGCCGCTACCTGCGCGAGCACAAGCCCGAGGTGAAGATCGTCGCCGCCGAACCGCGCTACGACGACCTGGTCTACGGCCTGCGCAACCTCGACGAGGGCTTCGTGCCCGAGCTGTACGACGCCTCCGTCCTCACCACCCGCTTCTCGGTCGGCTCGGCGGACGCCGTGACCCGCACCCGGGAACTCCTCCAGCAGGAGGGCATCTTCGCGGGCGTCTCCACCGGTGCCGCCCTGCACGCCGCGATCGGCGTCGGCAAGAAGGCGGTGAAGGCCGGCGAGAGCGCCGACATCGTGTTCGTCGTCGCCGACGGCGGCTGGAAGTACCTCTCCACCGGCGTCTACACGGCGGCCACCACCGAAGAGGCCATCGACACCCTCCAGGGCCAGCTCTGGGCCTGAACGCCGCTCACCGGGCGAGGTGACGCACCTGGTCCCACAGGGCCGGGTCCACCTCGCCCACCCGGCGCCGGAAGTCCCGCACCGGCACCTGCCGCAGCTCGTCCGTCTCCAGGAAGCTCGTCCGGCCCCGCGCGTCCCCCACCGAGCCCGGCGGCAGCGTGATCACCCCGGCCCGCTCCTCCCGGTACCGGCTGGTGATCTTCGCGACCAGCGCCCGGCGCCCGCGCACCGCGATCACCAGGCACGGCCGGTCCTTCGCGCCGTCCGTGTCCTCGTACGGGACGTTCGCCCACCAGATCTCCGCCGGCCGCGGCCGGGCCGCCCTGCCCCGCGGACCCGTGGGCCGTCCCGGCGGACGGGTGCGGCCACCCGGCCGCGGCGGCCGCCGCCCGCGCCCCCAGCCGTCGACGACCACGGCGACGAGCGCGAGCAGCACCAGCGCCGCGAAGGCGAGCCACCAGGACGTGTCCATACCGACGACGGTACCGGCGCACACGCCCACCGCGCGCCCCCTCACTGGCCCCGTACGCCCCTGGTCCAGCCGAACCGGTGACACCACAGGTGAGTTCGCCCACAACGGCCCCTGGCGGAGGAGCGACCAAAGGTTTTGCGCCTTACGCTCGACAAACCGCACGACCCCCGTCTCTCCACACGCGCCAGCGGAGGTTTCTGCTTCATGAAGCTCACCGTCGTCGGCTGCTCGGGGTCGTTCCCGTCCGCGGAATCGGCCTGCTCGAGCTACCTCGTCGAGGCCGACGGCTTCCGGCTGCTCCTCGACATGGGCAACGGCGCCCTGGGCGAGCTGCAGCGCCACTGCGGTCTCTACGACCTCGACGCGATCTTCCTCAGCCACCTGCACGCCGACCACTGCATCGACATGTGCGCCTACTTCGTGGCGCGCTACTACCGGCACGACGGCGGCCGCTGCTCCCCCCTCCCGGTCTACGGACCCGAGGGCACCGAGCACCGGCTCACCACCGCCTACGCCGACACCCCCTCGGCCTCCTCCATGAGCGAGGTCTTCGACTTCCACACGGTCAAACCGGGCACCTTCGAGATCGGCCCGTTCACCGTGCACACCGACCGCGTCGCCCATCCCGTCGAGGCGTACGGCATCCGCGTCGAGCACGGCGGCCGGTCGCTGACCTACTCCGGGGACACGGGCGTCACCGCCGCGCTGGACGAACTCGCCCGCGACGCCGACCTGTTCCTGTGCGAGGCCGCGTTCACGCACGGCAAGGAGAACATCCCCGACCTGCACCTCAACGGCCGCGAGGCGGGCCAGACGGCCGCCCGCGCCGGCGCCCGGCGCCTGGTCCTCACCCACATCCCGCCGTGGACCGACCCCCGGGTCAACCTCGCCGACGCGCGCGAGGTCTACGACGGGCCGGTGGAGGTGGCGACGGCCGGGACGGTGTACGAGGTCTGAGCCCGGCACGGGGCATCCGCGCCCGGCACGGCATCCACGCCGGGCACGGCATCCGCGCCCGGCACGGCGAAGGCCCCGGAACCTGGACGGTTCCGGGGCCTTCGTCATGCCGTACGGGGAGGGCTCACGCCTTCGTGAGGTCCTCGACCTCCTCCTCGGGCTCGCGGCCCGGGGTCTTCAGGTCGAACTTGATGATCGCGAAGCGGAACGTGACGTAGTAGATCACCGCGAAGACCAGACCGATCGGGATGATCAGCCATGGCTTGGTGGCCAGGTGCCAGTTCAGCGCGTAGTCGATGAAGCCGGCCGAGAAGTTGAAGCCCGCGTGCACGCCCAGGCCCCAGGTGACCGCCATCGAGACGGCGGTGAGCACCGCGTGCAGGACGTACAGGACCGGCGCGATGAACATGAACGAGAACTCGATCGGCTCGGTCACACCGGTCACGAACGAGGTCGCGGCCAGCGAGACCATCATGCCGAGGACGGCCTTGCGGCGCTCCGGGCGGGCGCAGTGCGCGATGGCGATCGCGGCGGCCGGCAGACCGAACATCATGATCGGGAAGAAGCCGGACTGGAAGATGCCGGCGTTCGGGTCACCGGCCAGGAAGCGGGTGATGTCACCGTGCACGACCTCACCGGCGGAGTTGGTGAAGTCACCGAGCTGGAACCAGGCCACCGTGTTCACGAACTGGTGCATGCCGACCGGGATCAGCGCGCGGTTCACACCGCCGAAGAGGGCCGCACCGCCGGCGCCCAGGCCGGTCATCCACTCACCGAAGTTGGAGATGCCCTCACCGATGGGCTCCCAGACCAGACCGAAGAAGACGCCCACGACGATGCCGACGAAGGCCATGATGATCGGCACCAGTCGGCGGCCGTTGAAGAAGCCGAGCCAGTC
The DNA here is from genome assembly GCF_964272335.1 of Streptomyces sp. SudanB5_2050. Lineage (NCBI taxonomy): Bacteria > Bacillati > Actinomycetota > Actinomycetes > Kitasatosporales > Streptomycetaceae > Streptomyces > Streptomyces sp. SudanB5_2050. The sequence continues at coordinate 3,091,084 of NZ_OZ186760.1, read as the reverse complement.
CACCAGCTTCTTGCGGTGGTACCGCTGCCACAGCACGGCGGCGAGCAGACCCATGATGATGCCGCCGAGCACCCCGGGGTCGTTGTAGGTCGCGGCCACGTCCTCGCCGTTCTTGACCACCGCCTCGGTGACCGGGAACGCCTCCAGGACCTTGCTGTAGACGAGGAAGCCGACCACCGCGGCCAGCGCGGTCGAACCGTCCGCCTTCTTGGCGAAGCCGATGGCCACGCCTATGCAGAACAGGATCGGCAGCGAGCCGGTGAGGGCACCGCCCGCGTTGTTGAAGACGGCGGCGACCTTGTCCCAGCCGAGGCCGTCCTTGCCGAAGATGTCGTCCTGGCCGAGCCGGACCATGATGCCCGCCGCCGGCAGCACGGCGATCGGGAGCTGCAGGCTGCGGCCGACCTTCTGCAGACCCTGGAAAAGACCAGATCCCCGCTTCTTTGCGGGGGCCGCCTTGTCGGTGGCGGTGCTCATACTTCCTCCATCGGGTGGTGGTCTACACCACTCAGTGGTGTAGACCTGTTGTAGCACGATGAAGGCGGCGTAAGGAACCCGTAATTCCGCTACCGGAGCGCTACGCGCAGTGCCCGTCCGGACGCCCAGGTCACGGGTCCGCGAAGGCGCGCCGAAGGCCCCCGGACCAAGGGTCCGAGGGCCTTCGCGAGACCACCCCCAAAGGGTACGTGAGGGTGCGTGAGGTCTACACCTTGGTGACGTCCTCCACCTCGTCCTCCGGCTCCCGACCCGGCGTCTTCAGGTCGAACTTCGTGATCGCGAAGCGGAAGACCGCGTAGTAGACGACCGCGAAGACCAGACCGATCGGAATGATCAGCCACGGCTTGGTCGCCAGGTTCCAGTTGATGACGTAGTCGATCAGCCCCGCCGAGAAGCTGAACCCGTCCTTCACGCCCAGCCCCCACGTCACCGCCATCGACACACCCGTCAGTACCGCGTGCACCGCGTACAGCGCCGGAGCGATGAAGAGGAACGAGTACTCCAGCGGCTCCGTGATCCCCGTCACGAACGACGTCAGCCCCACCGACAGCATCAGGCCGCCCACCTCCTTGCGGCGGTGCGGCTTCGCGCAGTGCGTGATCGCCAGCGCCGCCGCCGGCAGCGCGAACATCATGATCGGGAAGAAGCCCGTGGTGAACTGCCCGGCGTTCGGGTCGCCCGCCAGGAACATGTTGATGTCACCGTGCACCACCGTGCCGTCCGGCTTGGTGTACGAACCGAACTGGAACCACATCGGCACGTTCAGGAACTGATGCAGGCCGATCACCAGCAACGCCCGGTTCGCCAGCCCGAACACACCCGCGCCCCACGCGCCCAGCCCCGTCAGCCAGTCGCTGAAGCTCTCCAGCGCGTCACCGATCGGCGGCCACACCCACAGGCACAGCGCCGCGAACGCGATCGCCACGAAGGCCATGATGATCGGCACCAGCCGGCGGCCGTTGAAGAAGCCGAGCCAGTCCACCAGCTTCGTGCGGTGGAAGCGCTGCCAGAAGTACGCCGCCAGCAGCCCCATCACGATGCCGCCGAAGACCCCCGGATTCTGGTAGGTGAACGCCGTCACCGTCCCCGAACCGTCCGTCAGCTGACAGCCGATCTGCGGAACCGCCCGTGAACCCTCCGGACAGTCCTCCGGGAACTGCCGCAGCACGTTCCAGTAGACGAGGAACCCCGCCACCGCCGCCAGCGCCGTCGAGCCGTCCGCCTTCTTCGCCATCCCGATGGCCACGCCCACGCAGAACAGCAGCGGCAGCCCCAGCGAACCGTCCAGCAGCGCGCCGCCCGCGCCGGTCATCACCTTCGAGACGTTCGTCCACCCCAGACCGTCCTCCCCGAAGACGTCCGGCTGCCCCAGGCGGTTGAGAATGCCGGCGGCTGGCAGGACCGCGATGGGCAGCTGCAGGCTGCGGCCCATCTTCTGCAGGCCCTGGAACGCCTTGTTCCAGCGGGCACGAGCGGGACTGACCGTGCGGTCGGCACTCATCCGGTCTCCATCCGGTCGCCGGTACACTGGTGTAGACCAGTTGACAGACGGCTCCGCCGCCGTGACGCCATCATTCGGCACCAGCCCCCCGATGGCTCGCGAAGATGGGCCAACTGTGGGTTACTGCGACAAAGCGGTCCGGATCAGGGAGAAGAACATGGCCAGCAAGGCTGAGAAGATCGTCGCCGGCCTCGGCGGCATCGACAACATCGACGAGATCGAAGGCTGCATCACCCGCCTCCGCACCGAGGTCAACGACCCCGAGCTGGTCAACGAAGCCGCCCTGAAGGCCGCCGGCGCCCACGGCGTCGTCAAGATGGGCACCGCCATCCAGGTCGTCATCGGCACCGACGCCGACCCGATCGCCGCGGAGATCGAAGACATGATGTAAGCGCCCGGAGCACACCGAGCGCGCCGGCTGCCGAAACCGGAGCGCACCGGGCGCACCGGTTGCCGAAAAGCGACCCCAGGGGCCCCTCCCGCCACCGACCACGGGAAGGGCCCCTCCGCATGCCCCGCTAGGCTCACCCGCATGTCACGCATCGACGGCCGCACCCCCCAGCAGCTCCGCCCCGTCACCATCGAACGCGGCTGGAGCAAGCACGCCGAAGGCTCCGTCCTCGTCTCCTTCGGCGACACCAAGGTCCTCTGCAACGCCTCCGTCACCGAAGGCGTCCCCCGCTGGCGCAAGGGCAGCGGCGAAGGCTGGGTCACCGCCGAATACGCCATGCTTCCCCGCGCCACCAACACCCGCGGCGACCGCGAGTCCGTCAAGGGCCGCATCGGCGGCCGCACCCACGAGATCAGCCGCCTCATCGGCCGCTCGCTGCGCGCCGTCATCGACTACAAGGCGCTCGGCGAGAACACCATCGTCCTGGACTGCGACGTCCTCCAGGCCGACGGCGGCACCCGCACCGCCGCCATCACCGGCGCCTACGTCGCCCTCGCCGACGCCATCGGCTGGGCCCAGCACACCAAGAAGCTGATCAAGCCCAGCCGCAAGCCGCTGACCGGCACCGTCTCCGCCGTCTCCGTCGGCATCGTCGCCGGCACCCCCCTGCTCGACCTCTGCTACGAGGAGGACGTCCGCGCCGACACCGACATGAACGTCGTCTGCACCGGCGACGGACGCTTCGTGGAGGTGCAGGGCACCGCCGAGGCCGAGCCCTTCGCCCGCGACGAACTCAACGCCCTCCTCGACCTCGCCGCCGCCGGCTGCACGGAATTGGCCGAGCTCCAGCGTAAGGCGCTTGATACGGTCCTCGGAAAGTAAAGGGCAAGCCAAGAGCGCGCCAAGGAAGACGGCCGGGAGACGCAACTCGGCCGCCCGCCACGGCGTCACTAGCAGGAGAAGCGGCAGCACAGCAGTTCTACGGGCGTACAGCCGAGGCCGGTTGTACGCCCGCCGCCGCACCGACCGCAGACGGGCCGCCCGGCCCTGTCCCAAGGGGAGGACCGAGACCCATGGCCGCGAGCCGCCACCGCCGCCTTCGCCGCACCACCGTCACCGCCGCAGCCGTGGCGACCTTCGCCCTGACGGCCGGCCTGACCACCGCATGCGACGCCGTCGACAAGGCACTCGACTGCGTCCAGACCGCCGACGCCATCGCCGACAGCGTCACCGCCTTGCAGCAGGCCGTGGAGAACGCGTCCAACGACCCGACGCAGCTCGAGGAATCCCTCAACTCCATAGACAAGAACCTCGACAAGATCGGCGACCAGACCGACAACGCCGACGTCGACAAGGCCGTCGACGACCTCGGCAAGGCCGTCGACAACGTCCGCACCTCCGTCGAGAACGGCGACAACACCCCCGACCTCAGCCCCGTCACCGACGCGGCCGGCGAGCTGACCAAGGTCTGCACGCCGTAGGGACGGCCGGGCGGGGACGGGCTCAGGGGTCCGGAATACTGGACCCCATGACCCGCCTGATCCTCGCCACCCGCAACGCCGGAAAGATCACCGAACTCAGGGCCATCCTCGCCGACGCGGGCCTGCCCCACGAACTCGTCGGCGCGGACGCCTTCCCGGAGATCCCCGACGTCAAGGAGACCGGCGTCACCTTCGCCGAGAACGCCCTCCTGAAGGCCCACGCCCTCGCCCGGGCCACCGGCCTGCCCGCCGTCGCCGACGACTCCGGCCTCTGCGTCGACGTCCTGAACGGCGCCCCGGGCATCTTCTCCGCCCGCTGGGCCGGCCGCCACGGCGACGACAAGGCCAACCTCGACCTCCTCCTCGCCCAGATCGGCGACATCGCCGACGAACACCGGGGCGCCCACTTCGCCTGCGCGGCCGCCCTGGCCCTGCCCGACGGCACGGAACGGGTCGTCGAGGGCCGGCTCCGGGGCACCCTCCGCCACACCCCCGCCGGCACGGGCGGCTTCGGCTACGACCCGATCCTCCAGCCGGACGGCGAGACGAGGACGTGCGCCGAACTGACGGCGGACGAGAAGAACGCGATCAGCCACCGCGGCAAGGCCTTCCGAGCCCTGGTACCGGCGATCCGAGAACTGCTCGGCTGAACAGCCGGAGACGTACTGGTGCGGCCGGAGGGACTCGAACCCTCACGGGAGTTACCCCACTGGGACCTAAACCCAGCGTGACTGCCAATTCCACCACGGCCGCCCGGCGATGCTGCCCGGCCATGCTACTGGCCGGGCGGCGCCGTCAGATCCCCAAGTCCTTGATGATCTTGGCCACGTGGCCCGTCGCGCGGACGTTGTAGAGGGCTCGTTCGACCTTGCCCTCCTCGTCCACCACGATCGTGGAGCGGATGACGCCCATGTAGGTCTTGCCGTAGTTCTTCTTCTCGCCGAAGGCGCCGTAGGCGTCGAGGACCTTCTTGTCCGGGTCGGCGAGGAGGGTGACCTTCAGGGACTCCGTGTCGCGGAACTTGGCCAGCTTCTCCGGCTTGTCCGGCGAGATGCCGATCACGTCGTACCCGGCGCCGGCCAGCAGCTCCAGGTTGTCCGTGAAGTCGCACGCCTGCTTGGTGCAGCCGGGGGTAAGCGCGGCAGGGTAGAAATAGACGATGACCTTGCGGCCCTTGTGGTCCGACAGGGACACCTCGTTGCCGTCGGCGTCCGGGAGGGTGAAGGCGGGGGCAGGGTCCCCGGGCTGGAGTCGCTCGCTCATCGATCCAGCGTAACGGGGGGTCCTGACAGTGCGGAGAAGCGAGTAGCTGACAGACTGTCCGGGACAGTGTCGGAAGACTTCGGAGGCGTACGGTGGCGGACACGTCGGACAGCAGAACCCCGGCGCAGATCGAGGCGGACATCAAGCGCCGTCGCGAGGTGCTGGCCGAGACGCTCGACGAGATCGGTATGCGGGTCCACCCGAAGACGATCATGGACGACGCGAAGGCCAAGGTCGCCTCGAGCGTCGACCACCCTCGGACGGGCGTACGTCGGGGTGAATCGTGTGGTCAGCGACGTGAAGTCGCAGTTCGTGGACGCGGACGGCGCGCCGCGGATGGAGCGGATCGTGCCCGTCGCCCTGGTGGTGGTCGGGGTCGTGGGGCTGCTCGCGGTGGGCGGTACCCGGCGGCGTGGGCGCTGAGCGGCGGCAGGTAGGTTGCAGGGCGTGAGCGCCAAGAGAAACGAGCACCCGCAGGACGACAAGCTGCCCATCCGGATGCTGCACGACCGCGTCCTCGTGCGGCAGGACACCGGTGAGGGCGAGCGCCGTTCCGGGGGCGGCATCCTGATCCCCGCCACGGCCGCCGTCGGCAAGCGGCTGGCCTGGGCCGAGGTCGTCGCGGTGGGGCAGAACGTGCGGACCGTGGAGCCGGGCGACCGGGTGCTGTACGACCCGGAGGACCGGGCGGAGGTCGAGGTCCGGGGCGTGGGGTACGTGCTCATGCGCGAGCGCGACCTGCACGCCGTGGCCGCGGACCGGTTCGAGGGGTCGGAGGACTCCACCGGGCTGTATCTCTGAATCGGGGGCCGCTACGGCCGGAAGGGGCTGGTGATCAAGGTCACCGGCCCCTTTCTCCTGTCTTTGCTACCTTGGGAAGCACCCCGACGAGACGCGCCGTACCGGGTTGAAGGAAAAGACGACGCACCACCGTTCAGTTCGTTCACGGAGGTGCCTGTCATGGCGTGGGTTCTGCTCGTCGTCGCCGGTCTGCTCGAGGTCGGCTGGTCGATCGGGATGAAGTACACCGACGGTTTCACGCGGCTGTGGCCGAGTGTGTTCACCGGCGCGGGGATCGTCGCCAGCATGATGCTGCTGTCCTACGCGGCGCGGACGCTGCCCATCGGGACCGCCTACGGCGTGTGGGTGGGCATCGGCGCGGCCGGTGCGGCGGTGCTCGGCATGGTGGTGCTGGGGGAGCCGGCGACCGCCGCCCGGATCTTCTTCATCTGTCTGCTGCTGGTGGCCGTGGTGGGGCTGAAGGCGACCTCGGGTCACTGACGCCCGCCGGCCCTCCGGTCACCGGCCCCGCTCACTGTCTCTCGCGCCCCGGGCCGGTGGGGAGTCCGGCGATCGTCCCGGTCTCGGGGTCCCCGCCGCCCGCGCCGGTGGTGTCGCCGCCGTCGTCGCCCTCGGAGGTGCCGCCGTTCGCGGAGTCGTCCCCGCCGTCCGCGCCGCCCGTGGGGCCGGGTTCGGTGCTGGCGCCGCCCGTGGTGGGGCCGCCGGTGGACGTGCCGCCGTCCTGGCCGGTGTCGTCCGACGGGGTGCCGGCGGACCCGCCCGGGGTCTCGGTGCCGCTGTCCTCGTCGCCGGACTCGTCCTCCGGGGCGCCGGTGCCGCTCTCGTCGCCGCTGCCCGGTTCGTCGGAGGAGCCGGCGGACGGAGGGGCGGTCACGTCGGCGCCGGTCTGAAGCTGGAGGTCGAAGTCGGTGACGGGTTCGCCCTCGAGGGCGTCGCGGGTGTACTGGCCCCAGATCTCGGCGGGTGCGCCGCCGCCGTTGATGCGGGGCAGGCCCATCGCGCCGTAGAGGGACTTGTGGGCGGCGGTCTCGGGGTCCTGGCCCATGACCGCGACGACGGTGGCCAGCTCCGGGGTGTAGCCGGCGAACCAGGCGGCGGTGTCCTCCTCGGCGGTGCCGGTCTTGCCGGCGGCGGGGCGGCCCGCGGCCTGGGCGGCGGTGGCGGTGCCGTTCTGGACGACGCTGCGCAGTACCGAGGTGGTGGTGTCGGCGGCTTCGCGGCTCACGGCCTGGCGCTCGCGCCGCTCGGGCAGGTCGACCTCGTGCTTGCCGTCCTTCATGACCTTCTCGACCAGGGTGTACGTGCCGTGCCTGCCGTGGTTGGCGAGGGTGGCGTACGCCTCGGCCATGTCGAGGGGGCTGGCGGTGGCCACGCCGAGGGCGATGGAGGGCGAGGGGGTCAGCTCGGGGGTGTTCTTGGACAGGCCGAGGTCGATCGCGGTCTGCATGACCTTGTCGGAGCCGACGTCCACGGCCATCTGGGCGTACACGGCGTTCACCGACTTGTCGGTGGCCTCGCGCACGGTGATGTCGCCGTAGTCGTGGTGGTCCTCGTTCTCGGGGGCGTAGCGGCCGCCGCTCCAGCCCTGGACGGGGCGTTCGCTGGTGCCGTCGTAGATCGTGTTCGGGTTGATCACGCGGCCGTCCTGCGTCTCGGAGTGGTTCTCGACGGCGGAGGTGAACACGAAGGGCTTGAAGGTGGAGCCGACCTGGAAGTCGCGGCGGGTCGCGTTGGGCGTGTACTGCTTGACGTAGTCGATGCCGTTGTACATCGCGACGACCTTGCCGGTCTCGGGGTCGACGGAGGCGCCGCCGGCCCGGACGTAGGTGTCGACCTTGCGTTCCTTCTTGTCCAGCTGGGACATGAGCTTGTCGTCGACGGCCTTCACGAAGGCGTCCTGCTTGTCCTTCTGGAGGGTCGTGGTGATGCGGTAGCCGCCGCGGTCGAGTTCCTCCTCGTCGACGATCTCGTTGCTGATCAGGTAGTCCTTGACGATGTTGACGATGTAGCCGCGCTGTCCGGACATGCCGGTGGAGACCGTGGACTCCCGGGGCGCGGGGAACTTCTGGGCGGCGCGTTCGGACTGGGTGAGCCAGCCCTTCTTGACCATGCCGTCGAGGACGTAGTTCCAGCGGGCCTCGGCGGCGGGCCGGTTCTCGGGGTGGGCGACGACGTCGTACTGGCTGGGCGCGTTGAGCAGCGAGGCGAGGTAGGCGCCCTGGCCGGCGGTGAGGTCCTTGGCGTCGATGCCGTAGTAGGCCTGGGCGGCGGCCTGGATGCCGTAGGCGCCGCGGCCGAAGAAGCTGGTGTTGAGGTAGCCCTCGAGGATCTCGTTCTTGCTCTTCTCGCGGTCGAGCTTGATCGAGATGAAGAACTCCTTCACCTTGCGGGTGACGGTCTGTTCCTGGGCCAGGTAGTAGTTCTTGACGTACTGCTGGGTGATGGTGGAGCCGGACTGCTTGCCCTTGCCGGTGGCGGTGTTCCAGCCGGCCCGGACCATGGCCATGGGGTCGATGGCGGACTCGGTGTAGAAGTCGCGGTCCTCGGCGGCCAGGACGGCGTGCTGGGCGTCCTTGGAGATGCGGGCCAGGCCGACGCTCTCGCGGTTGACCTCGCCGTCGCGGGCGATGACGCTGCCGTCGGCGTACAGGTAGACGTTGGCCTGCTTGGTGGCGAGGGCGTTGGCGGCGGGGATCTGGACCAGGGAGTAGCCGAGGAAGAAGCCGCCGACCAGCAGCAGGACGCCGACGAGGAAGGCGCCGAGCACCATGCGCCAGGTCGGGATCAGCCGGCCCCAGCCGGTCCGCTTGGGCCGCTTGGGCTTCTTCTGCTTGCCCGAGCCCTCCGGCCCCGCGGCCTGAGCGGCGCCGGCCGCCAGTGACTCTCTCGATGCCCAGCCCGGGGTCGGCTGCTGCGGCTGCGGCTCGTCACTCATCTCGTGCACGGACTCCTGTTTCACGTCGTACGGTTTTCGCATCGTACGTTTTTCGCGTGGTCGTGGTCTTCGCGTCGTACGGTCTGGTCTCGTACGCCCTTGTGCGTCTTCGCGCCCTCTGGGGCCTCTGCGTCGCCCGAGGTCCTCTGAAGAAGACTCTCGCACCGCCCGTTCCGTTCCCGCTCGACGGACACCCGTGAAATTCCGTGGCACGGGCTCCCGCCGTCGCACTAGGCTCCTGCGCTTCGGTGCCGGTCGGAGCGGGAGGGCTGTGGGCGTGGGCTCGGGGCGGTTGTACGCCGCCGTCGCGGCGGGCGGATTCCGACGTTACGCGACGTATCGGGCGGCCACCGCCGCCGGGGTGTTCACCAACACGGTCTTCGGGCTGATCCTCGTGTACACCTACCTGGCGCTGTGGGACGAGAAGCCGCAGCTCGGGGGCTACGACCAGGCGCAGGCCGTGACGTTCGTGTGGCTGGGGCAGGCGCTGCTGGCGGCGCTCGCGATCGGCGGCGGCGGGTTCGAGGACGAGCTGATGGACCGCATCCGAACGGGTGACATCGCGGTGGATCTGTACCGGCCGGCCGATCTGCAGCTGTGGTGGCTGGCGGCGGACGCGGGGCGGGCGGTGTTCCAGTTGCTGGGGCGCGGGGTGGTGCCGTTCGCGTTCGGGTCGCTGTTCTTCCCGGTGGCGCTGCCGCGGGAGGTGTCCACGTGGGCGGCCTTCCTGGTGGCGGTGGGGCTGGGGGCGCTGGTGAGCTTCGCGCTGCGCTATCTGGTGGCGCTGTCGGCGTTCTGGCTGATGGACGGCACGGGGGTGCTGCACATGGCGTGGATCGCGGGGCTGTTCTGCTCGGGGATGCTGCTGCCGCTGAACGTGTTCCCCGGTGCGCTGGGCGAAGTCGTACGGGCGCTGCCGTGGTCGTCGCTGCTGCAGGCGCCGGCGGACGTGCTGCTGGGGGAGGCGGCGCCGCTGGGCATCTTCGTCTTCCAGGCGGCATGGGCGGTGGCGCTGCTGGCGCTGGGGCGGCTGGTGCAGTCGGCGGCGACGCGACGGGTGGTGGTGCAGGGTGGCTGAGACGGTCGGGACGAGGGGCGCGGCCGTCAGGACGGAGCCGCGCGGGCGGGTCGTCGAGGGGCTGCGGACGTACCGGCTGATCGCGGCGATGTGGATCAGGTCGACGATGGCGTACCGGACGTCGTTCGCGCTGACGACGTTCGGGAACTTCGCCATGACCGCGCTGGACTTCGTGGCGATCCTGCTGATGTTCTCCCGGGTCGACGCGCTGGGCGGCTGGTCGCTGGGCGAGGTGGCGTTGCTGTACGGGCTGTCCGGGGTCTCCTTCGGGCTGGCCGACCTGGCGATCGGGTCGATGGACCGGCTGGGGCGCCGGGTGCGGGACGGCACGCTGGACACGCTGCTGGTGCGTCCGGCGCCGGTGCTGGCGCAGGTGGCGGCGGACCGGTTCGCGCTGCGGCGGCTGGGGCGGGTGGTGCAGGGGCTGCTGGTGCTGGGGTACGCGCTGGTGGTCCTGGACGTCGACTGGACGGCGGCGAAGCTGCTGCTGATGCCGGTGATGTTGCTCGGCGGGGCGGGGATCTTCGCGGCGGTGTTCGTGGCGGCGGGGGCGTTCCAGTTCGTGGCGCAGGACGCGTCGGAGGTGGCGAACGCCTTCACCTACGGCGGTACGACGATGCTCCAGTACCCGCCGACGGTGTTCGCGCTGGACCTCGTGCGGGGGGTGACCTTCCTGGTGCCGCTGGCCTTCGTCAACTGGCTGCCGGCGTCCTTCGTGCTGGACCGGCCGTACCCGCTGGACCTGCCCGGCTGGACGGCGTTCACGACACCGCTGGTGGCCGTGGCCTGCGGGGCGTTGGCGGGGCTGGCGTGGCGGGCGGGACTTCGTTCGTACCGGAGCACAGGGAGCTGAGGGAGCTGAGGGAGATGGGCGGGACGGGGACGGCGGCCGGGGCGGACACCGCGGGGGCCGGTGCGGGGGCCTTCATCGAGCTGGACGGCGTCGAGAAGGTCTTCGACGTGCGTAAGAAGACCGGGTTCCTGAAGCGGGAGCGGCGCCGGGTGCGGGCGGTGGACGGGCTGTCGTTCACCGTGGCGCGCGGCGAGATGGTCGGCTACATCGGGCCGAACGGCGCCGGGAAGTCGACGACGATCAAGATGCTGACCGGCATCCTGACGCCGAGCGGCGGCCGGCTGCGGGTCGCGGGCATCGACCCCTCCCGGGAGCGGACCCGGCTGGCGCACCGCATCGGGGTCGTCTTCGGGCAGCGGACGACGCTGTGGTGGGACCTGCCGCTGATCGACTCCTACCGGCTGATGCACCGCATGTACCGCATCCCGGACGCCCGTTACCGGGAGAACCTGGACCGCTGCGTGGAACTGCTCCGGCTGGGCGAGCTGCTGGACGTGCCGGTGCGGCAGCTCTCGCTGGGCCAGCGGATGCGCGGCGACATCGCGGCGGCGCTGCTGCACGACCCGGACGTGCTGTACCTGGACGAGCCGACGATCGGCCTCGACGTGGTGTCGAAGGCCAAGGTGCGCGGCTTCCTGCGGGACTTGAACGCGGAGCGCGGCACCACCGTGCTGCTGACCACGCACGACCTCCAGGACATCGAGCAGCTGTGCTCGCGGGTGATGGTCATCGACCACGGGCGGCTGATGTACGACGGTCCGCTCGCCGGGCTGCACGAGGCGGGGGAGAGCGAACGGACCCTGGTGGTGGACCTGGAGCGGGAGTTGCCGCCGATCGAGGCGCCGGCGCCCGCGCGGGTGGTGCGGGTGGAGGGGCCGCGTCAGTGGCTCGCGTTCCCGGCGTCGGCGTCGGCGGCGGGGCTGGTGGCGGCGGTCGCGGCCCGGTACCCGTTGGTGGACCTGTCGGTGCGGGAGCCGGACATCGAGTCGGTGATCGCGAAGATGTACGCGGAACGCTCGAGCGCGTAGTCTCCGGCGCGCCGACCTCGTAGGCTGCTGTACATGACCGACGACGCCCCGGAGCTGCGCGCATCCGACGCCGACCGTGAACGAGTCGCCGAGGTCCTGCGGGACGCCCTCGCGGAGGGACGCCTGGACATGACCGAGTTCGAGGAGCGGCTGGACGCCACGTACAGCGCGCGGACCTACGGGGAGCTGGCGCCGATCACCCGGGACCTGCCGGTCGGCACGGTGGCGGAGGCGCCGAGGGTGTCGATGACCAAGGAGCCGGCGGCGTCCGGTGACTGGGCGGGGCGGATCACCGGCGGCGAGGGCTCGTCGACGTGGGCGGTGGCCGTGATGTCCGGGTTCCAGCGCAAGGGCCGCTGGACCGTGCCGCGCCGCTTCAACTCCTTCGCGTTCTGGGGCGGCGGGGAGATCGACCTGCGCGAGGCGGACTTCGCGGACGGCGAGGTCGTGATCAACTGTGTGGCGATCATGGGCGGCATCGACGTGATCGTGCCGCCGGGCATCGAGGTGGTGGTGCGCGGCGTCGGCGTCATGGGCGACTTCGACCACCGGGAGTCCGGTGTGCCCGGCGAGCGGGGCGCCCCGCGGGTGATCGTGACCGGCTTCGCCTTCTGGGGCGGCGTCGGTGTCCGGCGCAAGCTGACGCGGGCGGAGAAGCTGCGGATCAGGGAGGAGCGCCGGCAGGAGAAGCTGGAGCGCCGGGCCGCCCGGCAGGAGCTGGGCTCCTCGGTCCGCGAGGACGTGAGGGACGCCCACCGCCGGATGCTGGACGGGCACCGGGACATGATCCGCGAGCACCGCGACGAACGCCGCGAGCAGCGGGAGCTGCTCCGCGAGGAACGCGACCGCCGCAGGCGCGGCGAGGACTGAACGGGCGGGCGGCGGCGCGCCGGACCCTTCCGGTGCGCCGCCGCCCGTCCCGGTTCCCCGGCGCGGGTCACAGCTGGACCGGTGCCGCGCCCTTCAGGTCGTCCAGGTCCAGGTACCGGCCCATGCGCTCGTACCCCTTGTCGCTGGGGTGCAGGTGGTCGCCGCTGTCGTACTCGGCGCGCAGCCGGCGCGGGTCGTAGGGGTCGCGCAGCGCCGCGTCGAAGTCGACGACCGCGTCGAACACGCGGCCGGAGCGGATCTCCTCGTTGATCTGCTGCCGCATCTCCTCGCGGGCCTGCGTGTGGCGGCCGTACCCGCCGAACGGCATGATCGTCGAGCCGATCACCTTCAGTCCCCGGCCGTGCGCCCGGTCGACCAGGGTGCGCAGGCCGTCGAGGATGCCCTCGCGGTCGGCCAGCTCGGGGCTGTGCAGGATGTCGTTGACGCCGAGGACGATGATCACGGCCTTCACGTTGGTGCGCTCCAGCACGTCCCGCTCGAACCGGCTGAGCGCGCTGGGGTTGTCGGCGGGCCGGCCCGACCGGCCGGTCAGGATGCGGTTGCCGCTGATGCCCTGGTTGACCACGCTGTAGCGGGGCGTGTCCCGCCCGTCCGCGGCCGCCTCGTGCAGCCGCTCGGCGAGGACGTCGGTCCAGCGGTTGTTGGCGCCCGTGTCCGAGCCGAAGCCGTCGGTGATCGAGTCGCCGAGGGCGACGACGGTGCCGTCGGCCTCGTGGCTCAGCACGTCCAGCGCGGTCAGGTACCGCCAGTACGGCGTCTCGGTCGTGTACGCCACGGCGGTGACGTCCGCCGTGTGCTCACCGTCGGCGAGGTAGCTGGTCTGCTGCGCCCGCGGGTGGTGGGTGACCGGTCCGGACGGCACGGGCGAGTACGTGGTGACCAGGACGTCGGCGCCGTAGGGGACGGCGAGGCGGGCGACGTCGCTCATCACCTGCCCGCCGGGCGGGACGACGACCCGCGGGCTGCCGCCGAAGGTGAGCCGGCGCATGCTGTCGGCGAGCGCGGCGGCGGTGTCGGGCCCGGCGGACAGGGCGATGGTGGCGTGCGTGATGGTCAGCGGGGACTGCCCGTAGAGGTTGGACAGGGTGATCCGCGCGCTGGTGCCGCTGACACCCGCGTGCACCACGTTGCGCACCGAGACGCCCGCCATGCCGGTCGTCTCGGTGCCCGGCTCGGCCGCCGCCGGGGAGGCGGACCAGGCGCCGACCCAGGTACCGGTCGAGGCGGGAGCGGCCTTGCCGCGCGGGGCGGGTCCGCCGGCGAGTGAGGTGTGGTCCCTGGCGCCGCCGTCGGCGGAGACCGAGGCGTATATGGCCGCCGAGATCGTCACTATCAGGGCGACGATCGCGGCGAGCAGGGCGCGGTGTTTGGCGGGAGGCGCCCCCGCACCTCCGTCATGACCCACGGTCATGTTGTGCTGTTCTCCTCGGGCGAGGGGAGCCCGAGGCTCCGGTCCGATATACCCATGATGCGGCATGGGCCGGGGAAAGGCCGTACGACCCCCGTGCGTTCCCCCTCCCGGACAGACGCCGGGAACTTGTGTTCCGTTCCGGGAGTCGGTCAGGAAGGGACAATGGGGCGGGGACGGATCGGCGAACGGTGGAGTGGATGGAACGCACGAGAGCGCAACGCCCGGAAGGCCCGGGCGGTACGGGGGAGGACACCGGGGCCCGCGCGGCGGACACCGCCCCGGGGGCCGTCCGCGACCGCGCGATGACCTCCTTCAGCCCGGCGGACGAGGAGAAGCGGCGCGGGGTGCGCCGGATGAAGCTCACCGCCACCGGCCTGCTGCTGTTCGTCGCCCTGGTCTACGTCCTCGCCGAGTGGGCCTCCCACCGGGGCGCGGGCGCCTGGGCGGGCTATGTCTCGGCCGCCGCCGAGGCCGGCATGGTCGGCGCGCTCGCCGACTGGTTCGCGGTCACCGCGCTCTTCCGCCACCCCCTCGGCATCCCCATCCCGCACACCGCGATCATCCCGAAGAAGAAGGACCAGCTGGGCGTCTCGCTGGGCGAGTTCGTCGGCGAGAACTTCCTCTCCGAGGACGTCGTACGGCAGCGGCTGCGCGCCGTCGGCATCGGCAGCCGGCTCGGTGCCTGGCTCGCCGTGCCCGAGCACGCCGACCGGGTGACGGCCGAGCTGGCCGCCGCCCTGCGCGGCGCCCTGACCGTGCTGCGCGACTCCGACGTGCAGGCGGTGGTCGGCGAGGCCATCACCCGCCGGGCCGACGCCCAGGAGATCGCCCCCGGCATCGGCAAGATGCTGGACCGGATCGTCGCCGACGGCGGCCACAGGCGCGCCGTCGACCTGATCGTCTCCCGCGCCCACGACTGGCTGATCCTGCACGGCGACTCCGTGATGGACGCCGTGCAGGGCGGGGCACCCGGATGGACGCCCCGCTTCGTGGACCGGAAGGTCGGCGAGCGCGTCTACAAGGAGCTGCTGCGCTTCGTCACCGAGATGCGCGACATGCCCGCCCACCCGGCGCGCGGCGCCCTCGACCGCTTCCTCACCGACTTCGCCTCCGACCTCCAGTCCGACACGGAGACCCGGGCGCGCGTGGAGCGGCTGAAGACCGAGGTGCTGGGGCGCGGCGAGGTCCAGGACCTGATCGCGTCCGCCTGGACGGCCGTACGGTCCATGATCGTCTCGGCGGCGGAGGACGAGCGCAGCGAGCTGCGCCTCAGGGTGCGGGCCTCGCTGCTGTCGCTGGGTGCCCGGATGGCCTCCGACGCCAGGGTGCAGAACAAGGTCGACACCTGGGTGGAGAGCGCCGCGGTGTACGTGGTGACCACCTACCGCAAGGAGATCACCTCCCTGATCACCGACACGGTGGCGAGCTGGGACGCCGAGCACACCACCAAGAAGATCGAGGCGAACATCGGCCGCGACCTCCAGTTCATCCGCATCAACGGCACGGTGGTCGGCTCGCTCGCCGGGCTGCTGATCTACACGGTCTCCCGCATCCTGGGGGCGTAGGGCCGCCCCGGGCGGCCCTGCGGCCTCGCGGCGCGGCGGGCGTGTTCCTCCGGGCGCGGGGCACACGGGAGGCGTTCGCTCGACGGAGAGGGAGCCATGACAGCAGCATCGTCGTCGCCGGGCCCGGCGCCCGCCCCCACCGGCACCGTCACCACGGCCGTCCCCGCACGCCTGGACCGGCTGCCCTGGTCACGGTGGCACTGGATGATCGTGATCGGCCTGGGCACCGTCTGGATCCTGGACGGCCTGGAGGTCACGATCGTCGGCAACGTCGCCGGCCGCATCGCCGAGGAGGGCAGCGGTCTCGACATCAGCGCCGCGCAGATCACCGGCCTCGCCGCCGCCCTGTACGTGGCGGGAGCCTGCTCCGGCGCCCTGTTCTTCGGCTGGCTGACCGACCGCTACGGCCGCAAGAAGCTGTTCATGGCGACGCTGGTGGTCTATCTCGCGGCGACCGCGCTGACCGCGCTCTCCTTCGAGTCCTGGTGGTTCTTCCTCTTCCGCTTCCTCACCGGCTTCGGCATCGGCGGCGAGTACGCGGCCATCAACTCGGCGATCGACGAGCTGATCCCGTCCCAGTACCGCGGCCGGGTCGACCTCATCATCAACGGCAGCTACTGGCTCGGCGCGATCGGCGGCTCGCTGCTGTCCATCGTGATGCTGGACACCGACATCTTCCCCAAGGACCTCGGCTGGCGGCTCAGCTTCGCCCTGGGCGTCGTCCTCGGCCTGGTCATCCTGCTGGTCCGGCGGCACGTGCCGGAGAGCCCGCGCTGGCAGTTCATCCACGGCCAAGGGGAGAAGGCCGACGCGCTCGTCACCTCCGTCGAACGGGAGATCGAACAGGAGAAGGGCGAGAAGCTGCCGCCGCCGGCCGGTGAGATCACCATCCACCAGCGCAAGAGCATCGGGTTCGGCCTGATCGCCAAGACCGTCTTCCGCCGCTACCCGCGCCGCGCGGTCCTCGGCCTCTCCCTCTTCATCGGCCAGGCGTTCCTCTACAACGCCATCACCTTCGGCTTCGGCACCATCCTCATCACCTTCTTCGACGTGCCGACCGGCTCCACCGGCTACTACTTCGCCGTCATCGCCGCCGGCAACTTCTGCGGTCCGCTGCTGCTGGGCCACCTCTTCGACACGGTCGGCCGCCGGATCATGATCTCGGGCACCTACCTGCTCTCGGGCATCCTGCTCTTCGGCACCGCATGGCTCTTCGACCGGGGCTCGCTCACGGCCACGACGATGACGGCCTGCTGGTGCGTGGTGCTGTTCTTCGCCTCCGCGGGCGCCTCCAGCGCCTATCTGACGGTCTCCGAGATCTTCCCCATGGAGACCCGCGCCATGGCCATCGCCTTCTTCTACGCCCTCGGCACCGCCGCCGGCGGCATCAGCGGCCCGCTGCTCTTCGCCGACCTCACCGAGTCCGGGGTGGTCGCCGACACCGTCCTGGCCTTCCAGATCGGCGCCGGGCTGATGTGCGCGGCCGGCCTGGTCGCGGCCTTCCTGGCCGTGAAGGCGGAGCGGCGTTCCCTGGAGGACATCGCGGAGCCCCTGTCGTCGGTGGGGGCGGGCAGCGCGGAACCGGCGGGAACGCCGGGCTCCGGCACGGCGGGCGCGTAGCGTCGGTCCGTACCGTCGCACGTCTGCCGGGAGGAGCCGCCCGATGACCATCCGCAGGATCATGCCCGACATCCAGGTCGAGGACGAGGAACAGCTGCACACCAGCCGGGACTTCTACGGCCTGCTGGGCTTCGAGGAGGTCATGGACATGGGCTGGGTGACGACCCTGGCCTCCCCGTCCAACCCCACGGCCCAGATCAGCCTGTTCACCGAGGAACGCACCGCGCCCCTCGTCCCCGACCTCAGCGTGGAGGTCGAGGACGTGGACGCGGTGTACGCGCGGGTGACCGCCTCGGGGGCGGAGATCGTACGGGAGCTGAAGGACGAGGAGTGGGGCGTACGCCGCTTCTTCGTCCGTGACCCGACCGGCCGGGTGGTCAACGTACTGACCCACCACCGGAACTGAGCCCGCGGGCGCTCAGGCCCTCCGGTCGGCGACCGCCCAGGAGGCCAGCGCCACGGCCCCGGCGACACCGAGGACCGACGGCCAGGCGCCCACCTTCTTGGCCAGCGGGTGCGACCCGGCGAACCCGGCGACGTACGCCGCCGTCAGCGCACCCGCGGCCGGCCCGCCCGCCCGCGCCCGCCACTGCCGCGCGGCGGCGGCACCCGCGACGGCCAGCACGGCCCCGCCCAGCTCCCGCCGCTTCGTCCACCGGGCCACGCCGTACCCGCCGACCAGACCACTCGCGGCGACCACCGCGCTGGGAACCCTCGCCATCTCCGCCTCCTGCCGCACCGACTGCTCCGGCCGAGGCTAATCGCCACCGGGCCGACCGCACGCGCCGGGGTGAGCCCCGAGCCGCCGGCTGCGACCGCGCGCCCCACCAACGGCCCATTCCGATGAACCGACCGCGACCCAACGGGTAGACGCATCGTTAGGGGCGGTGACGGACGGTGATCGGCGAAGGGGTGGAGCGCGATGAGCAGGCAGAGTCCGGGCACGGACCACCAGCCGCGCACCCGGCAGATCGCGGTGGACGGCGCCCGCGTCGCCTGCTGGGAATCAGGACCCCCCGACGCCGAACCCGTCCTCCTCCTGCACGGCTACCCCGCCGACCACCACTGCTGGCGCCACCAGGTCCCGCCCCTGTCGCGCGGTCACCGGGTCATCACCCCCGACCTCCTCGGCTGGGGGCGGTCCGAGCGCCCGCTGCACCTGTCCTTCGACTACGACACCGAGGTCGCGCGGCTCGGCCGGCTGCTGGACGCGCTGGAGCTGGACTCGGTGAACCTGGCCGGCCACGACTACGGCGGCTTCCTCGCCCTGGGCTTCGCCCAGCGCCACCCCGGGCGCGTGCGCCGGCTGGCCGTCCTCAACAGCCGCGCCCACGCCACGTTCACCCGCCCCTGGTACGCCGTCTTCACCCTGACCGGCCTCGTCGCCCGGACGCCCGCACTGCGCCCGGCGGCGCTGCGCCTGCCGTACGCCGCCCTCCACCGCCGCACCTTCGAGCCCCTGGTCCGCGCGGGCCACCTCACCCCGGACCTGCTGCACCACTACCTCGACTGGATGGACACACCGGAGGGCCGCCGCTGGCTGCTCCACTACTTCGCCGACTACCGCACCCCGCCCCGCGCCGACCTGCGCCGGGGCCTGGCCGCCGTCACCTGCCCGACCGCGGTCGTCTGGGGCCGCTCGGACCCGTATCTGAGCCCGTCGATCGCCACCGAACTGGCCGAGACCGTCCCGGCCGCCGAACTGACCCTGCTGCCCGGCACCGGCCACTGGGTGATGGAGGAACGCCCCGCCGAGGTGACGGCGGCACTGCGCCGACTGCTGAGCCGACCCCCCGCCCACATCTGAGCCCACCTGAGAGGAACCCCGTGGAAGCCCGTCTCGACCTGTTCAACGACCCCCTCGCCGGCAAGTTCATCCGCCACATCAACTCGGCCGGCAAGATCGTCACCGACTCGTCCCTGCCGGCCGTGACGCAGGAGCTGGTGAAGATCCGCGCCAGCCAGATCAACGGGTGCGGATTCTGCCTCGACATGCACACCAAGGACGCCGAGAAGGCGGGGGAGACCACGCTGCGCCTCAACCTGATCGCGGCCTGGCGGGAGGCGAAGGTCTTCACCGACGCCGAGCGCGCCGCCCTGGAACTGACCGAGCAGGGCACCCGCCTCGCCGACGGCGGCGGCATCACCGACGAGGCGTGGGCCCGTGCGGCCGAGCACTACGACGAGGAGCAGCTGACCGCCCTGGTCGGACTGATCGCCCTCATCAACGTCTACAACCGACTGAACGTCATCACCCGGCAGCCGGCCGGGGACTACGAGCCGGGGATGTTCGGCTGACGCCATCGGCCGACGAATGCCGGCCGACGCCATCGGCTGACGCCACCGGTCGGCGGGCGCCGGCTGACGCCACCGGTCGACGCCATGGGCTGACGCCACCGGTCGACGAGCGCCGACCCGAAGTCCCGGCCGGTGAGCGCCGGCCCGAAGTCCCGGTCGGCGAGCGCCCGTCCGAACTCCCGGCCGGCGAGGGCCCGCCCGGGGCGGCCCCGGGCCCGCCGCGTGCGCCGCTCAGCCGGCGTGCAGCAGGACCGGGAGCCGCTGGTGACCGTTGCTGATCAGCGACGGCACCGGCGGCGGCTCCTCGGCCGGGTCGGCGAGCCGGATGCCCGGGAAGCGGCCGAAGAGGCCCTCCAGCGCGAGGGCCACCTCCATGCGGGCCAGCGGCGCGCCCAGACAGAAGTGGACGCCGTGGCCGAACGCCAGGTGCTCCTTGACCGGGCGGGCCGCGTCGAAGGTGTCGGCGTCCTCGTGCCAGTCCGGGTGCCGGTTGGCGGCGGCGTAGGAGGCGAGGATGGCCTCCCCGCGGGCGATGGTCCGGCCGTCCGGCAGGGGGATGTCGGCGACGGCGTACCGGAGCGGCAGGTGCTTGACCGCCGGCTCGTGACGCAGCGTCTCCTCCACCACGTCCGCCCACGTGACGGTGCCCGCGCGGACCAGTGCCAGCTGGTCGGGGCGGGTCAGCAAGGTGTACACGGCCTGGTCGACGACGTTGACGGTGGTCTCGTACCCGGCGCTGATCATCAGCAGCAGGGTGTCGCGCAGCTCCTGCGAGGACATCCGGGCGCCGTCCCCCTCGTCGTCGCGCGCGGCGATGAGCAGGGACGTCATGTCGTCGCCCGGGGCGGCGCGCTTGTCCGCGACGAGCCGATCCAGGACCTCGTACAGACGGGCGGTGTTGGCCTGCGCCTCGGCCTGGTCGAGAGTGGTGTCGAAGACACCGTCCACGAGGGCGCGGAAGCCCCTCCGCCGGTCCTCCGGCACACCCATGAGGTGACCGATCACCGCGATGGGCAGCGGATACGCCAACTCCTGCCGCAGATCGACCGGTTCCCCGGCGGGCAGTGCCGCCAGCCGGTCGACGAGCCCGGTCACCATCGCCTCGACGGCCGGACGCATCGCCTCGACGCGCCGGGCGCTGAAAGCGGGCGCCACCAGCCGGCGCAGCTTGCGGTGGTCGGAGCCGTACGCGGTGAACATGTTCTCCACCGCCACCCACAGGGCGAGCGGCCAGGTGCCGACCACCTCACCGAAGGCCGGCCAGTGCGCGCGGGCGTCCTTGGAGACGTCGGGACTGGTGAGGAGCCGCTTGAGGAGCGCGGGGTCGCTGACCGACCAGGCGCGGACCCCGAGGACGTCCACCTGCGTGGCCGGACCCCGGTCACGCAGGGCGCGGTGCTCGGCGTGGCGGCCGGAGCCGGTCGGGTCGAGGACGAGGGCGGGCTGCTGGGTCGTCATGGCCTGGTTCCTCGGTCCGTTGGGCAAGGGTTCATACCGCTTCTTCCCCTGCCCCGGGCACGGACCGTGCCGGCCTCGTGACCATGGCCGATACCGGCGGGAATCTGACGTGAAAGACGGCCACCGCCGACCGGCCGCCTCACCCGGAGGCCAGCTGCTCCGCGATCTCCTTGATCCAGGCCTCGGTCTTCGCCGGGTCGTCGAGGCTCGCCACCCAGGCGTCCTCGTCCAGCTTGTGGTCGGCGGGGCCCGCCTTGAGCGCGATGAGCAGGGCCATGCCGGACTGCCGCATCTCCTGCGTCGTACCGCCGCTCCCGGGGATGTGGGGGCCCGCGGCCAGGGCGTAGATCTCCCGTGCCATGGCCTGGCGCTCGCCCTTCGAGACCTTCTTCCAGAACTTCAGGGCGTGCTTCAGCGATTCCGACCGGGACGCGGCCTCCGCCGGGGTCTCCCCCTGCGGCGCCCAGACCTCGGGCCGGCGGACCTCCTCGTAGCGCTTCGTGGCGGCGCGGAGCGCCTTGTAGAGGGTGACGCCGAGGACGAGTCCGGCGCCGGCCCCGGCGAGGCCCCATCCGACCGGGTTGCTCGCCAGCCCCGCCGTCCCCGCCGCGACCGCCGTCACGACACCGGCCGCCGCCTTGGTCGACTCGCCCAGCGCGCCGCCGACCGTCTCCTTGCCGATCTTGGTGAGCTGCTTCTTCTTCGCGTACCCCTGCACCGTGTTCAGCTTCTCCACGTCGCGCTCGGCGCGCTGGAGGGTCTCCGCGGCGTCACGGGCCTCGCCCATCGCCTCCCAGGCGGCGTCGACGGCTTCGCCGATGAGTTCCAGCCGCCCTTCGCCGTCCTGCTTCCAGTACGCGTCCAGCGCGACGAAGGCCTCGGCGGCGGCCCAGTTCGCGTGCTCCCGGGACTCGTTCAGCCGGGCCAGCGACTCCGCGTGGACGAGGTGGGGATCGCCCAGCTCCTTCACCTTCCGGTACTTGCGGGCCGCGCCCCCGACGCGGAACACCGACCGGACGCTCTTGAGCGCGGCGACGGAAGCGCTGGCGATACCGCTCGCCTCGGACGCCACCGCGGCGTCCGCCGCCTTCTGGATCTTGGTCACCTCCTTGGCGATGGCGGCGCTGTAGGCGCCCGAGCCGGCGGCGCCGATGACCGCGTCGGTCCCCTTCACCTTGGCCTTCTTGCCCGCCGTGTGATGACCGGCCCCGGTCTCGTGCTTCCGGGCGTCCTTCATGTTCTTGTAGGCGTCCATGCCGCTGACCACGGTGCCGGTGGCCTCGGTGAGCAGGTTCCCCGACGCGGCGGAGGTCCCCGAGGCGGCGGCGGAGTGCTTGAGCCCCTCGTTGGCCGCGGCGGCGGCCTGCTGGGTGAAACCGGCGTTGGCGGGGGTCTGGACGCCCTTGATGAAGGTGTCGATGGGGTCGAGGTTCTTCTTGAACCTGTCGAGGAGACCGGCGATCCGGTCGCGGTAGTTCTTCTTCTGAGCACCGGCGGGGGCGGTGCTGTTCTGCGGGGCGCTCCCCTGCCCGCCCGCCTGCTCGCCCGCCCTGGCGCGCTGCACGGCGGCGGTCGCGGCGCGGTTGCCGGCGCCGGCCTGGATACCGAGCAGTGCGTGCTCCACCGGGTTGCGGTACGGGCCCCCGGTCCGGCTCCCCTCCCGGCGCTGCCGGGCCGACGCGAGCACGGCTGCGGGCCGCCGTGTCGGGGTGAGGTGGACAGGGGTGCTCATGGACGTACCTCTCCTGCTGCCGGGCGGGGCGAGGCGAAGGTAGTCGGCTGGGGCGAACGGGAGGGGTGCGGCGGGGAAACACCCCGGGGACGGGGCGAGGCGGGTGGTGCGAGGTAGGCATGTCCGGTCCGCCCGGCGTCGAACAGCCCGGGGCTCTGAGCTGCGGCCCTGCGGCCTATGGGCCGCGGCCAGCCGGCCACGGCCTTGACCCCGTACTGTTCCCTCGTCTTCGGAGCCTCGGCGGGACCTCATGCGCGAGTACGGGGCTGCGGCGCACCAACGTGGCGAAGTGGTCGCAGCCCAGTCCCTTGCCGCTGTGGTCGTCCACCGCAGTCACACTCACCCGGGCGGCCCGGATCCCGCTGTCCGGGAGAGAGCCGAGCCCGGGTAGGCGGCGGCCGTGCGCAACAGTGCCTCCGCGTCGGCGACGGCCTGCCGCTCGTGCAATAGCAGTGCCGTCCGTACCACGTCGTGGTCGTGCCGGTCGCGTGCATAGATGTGCACGAGGTTGTCGGCCAAGGCGCCTTGTTCCTGGGAGCGCAACAGCGCTACGAGCAAAGCCACTTCGGTGGGCGCGTAGGCCTCCGCTGTGTGCCGGATGAGTGCGAGCGTGCTGTCCGGCCGGCCGCTGCGGAGCAGCTCTTCGGCGCGGCGGCCGACATGCGAAGCCGCCACGGTCGCGTTTGCGCTCTGTTGCCGGTCCCCCTCCTGGCGGGGGACCGGCAACAGAGTTGCGGCACCTGCCGCCTCCTGGAACTTTTGCGGGCCGGCCTCACCAACCGGCGTCGGCTGAACGGCCCGGATCCGTTGCGTCTCCCGCTTGAGTGCGGTGACGTGCTGGCGGAGCTCCCTGATTTCCTGCTCCCGTTTCGCCATCGACCGTTCGAGCTGCCCATGGGCTTCCTGCAAAGCCCGCAGCTTCTGTCCAGCGGTACGGACCGCTTCTCTGTGGCGCGAGCAGTTGCCGCATCGTTCCTGTTCGGCTCTCGCGTGCAGCTCCCGCAGCTCTTCCCACTTGATGCCGACGTTCTGGTCGCTTCCCGCGTCACGGCAGGCGGTGTCGAAGATGAGGGACAGCGTCTGGCCGGGCGGTATGCGCTGAC
Source organism: Streptomyces sp. SudanB5_2050 (assembly GCF_964272335.1). Classification (NCBI taxonomy): domain Bacteria; kingdom Bacillati; phylum Actinomycetota; class Actinomycetes; order Kitasatosporales; family Streptomycetaceae; genus Streptomyces; species Streptomyces sp. SudanB5_2050. The sequence goes on along the minus strand of NZ_OZ186760.1, from coordinate 3,067,177 downwards.
CCTGGAGGTACCGCGTCAGCGTCGTATCGCTGACGTGCAGGTATGCGGCGGCCTGAGCTTGCGTCGGATGGGCGAGGACGGATCCGTCTTCGGCCGTGACAGTCAGGTGGCGGCAGATTTCTTGCAGCGCCGCAGCGAGTTTCCGCCGGTCAGGCGGGACATTCTCGTCGAATGTCTTCTCAGCCCAGGCGAACGGACGGCGACTGCTGCTGCGCGCTGGCATGGCGACGAACCTCCGCGTATGTGGCCGAACTGGCCAATTTCGTGCCGCCAGGCGGCGACTTGCTCGCCATTGTGCCGGAGGTCAACAGCCTGCCGCCTGGCGGTTTTTGATTCTTCTCTTGCCAGTTAGTGCGCAAGTTTCATCGGGGCGGTTCAAAGTGATTTCGATGTGCCACGCTTTAGGAGTCAGCCGCAGCGATGGCGGATGTGACGTGAGTTCTGCCTTTATGGCGCGTTCATGTCATTTCGGTTGGTTGTGGCAGGCATCCGATTCGTGTGCGTTTTCGTGGGAGGGGACCGTCATGACGATGCCGTCTTGGCAGGAGACCAATGCCGGAGGCCACAAGCTGGGGAGCATGGCACGCGCTGCCCTCTGGCTGGTCCAGGTGGTGGGGGAGGGGAAGATCTTCACCGTGGCCCAGCTGCGTGAGGCCTTCCCGGACGTGGCTCAGATCGACCGGCGCATGCGCGGGCTGCGGGACTACGGGTGGGAGATCGCGACCGCCCGCGAGGACCCTGAGCTGCTCTCGCAGGAGCGGCGCTTCGTCACGCGTGGCAAGGACGTGTGGGTGCCGGGCCAGGCGAAGAGCCCGAGTCACAAGGCGAGCATCACCAACGCTCAGCGGGCGAGGGTGATGCAGGGCGACGGGTACATGTGCCGCACCTGTGGCATCGCGGCCGGCGAGGCGTACGAGGACGGCGTCACGCAGGCGGTGCTCAACGTCGCCCGGCGCCAGGTGACGCTGGCGGGCGGCGAGGTCACGCACGAGCTGGTCACCGAGTGCCAGCGGTGTGGGCGGGGCAACGTGGACCGGACCGTGCACCTGCCGGAAGTGCTCGCCCGGATCGAGGCGCTCGCGCCCCTGGAGCGCAGTGTGCTCAGCGGCTGGGTGAAGGCCGACCAGCGCACCTACAGCTCGCTGGAGTTCCTGTGGGGCTTGTACCGGACGTTGCCGGAGGAGTCCCGTAAGGCCGTGGCCGACGCTCTCGACCTTGACGACACCGACAACTGAGGAAGGACGGACACACGATGATGCGCGAGCTTCCGGCCCCGCCGCGGGCAGATGAGTTCGGTGAGCTGATCAGCAAGCGGGTCGAGGAGGTCAGGGAGGCCGGCGGCACGCGGGAGACCGTTTCGGTCGAGCTGAACGGCCAGCCGCTCCATGTCGAGGTGATCGACCTGCCCCTCAGCCGCCTCTACTACAACCCCAGCACCCACCGGATCCGTGCCCAGCGCAGCCACGACCCCGAGCGGGACGCGGCGCTGGACAAGGACCCGTGGAACGGGGAGAGCCAGGATTACCTGCACTTTCTGCTCCAGGCTTCGCCGGCGAACCCGGATCTGAGGGACAAGGACTTCGACACCCTCAGGGACAGCCTCAAGGAATACGGCCAGAACGATCCCGGACTGGTGACCCGGCACGGCGTGCTCGTCAACGGCAACACCAGGGCCGCCGCGCTGCGCGAGCTCGGTGAGCAGTCGATGCGGGTCGGCGTGCTGCCTGAGTCCTTCACCTGGGCCGACATCAACGCCGTCGAGCTCGCGCTGCAGCTCCGTAAGGACCACCGGCGGGACTACTCCTACATCAACCGGCTCCTCGCCATGGAGGAGCAGGCATCGCTGGGGCGCACTCCGGAGCAGATCGCCAAGGACTTCCGGATCCAGACCCGCACGTACCACCAGGAGCGGTGGATCCTGAGCACGATCCGTGAGCTCAACGAGCGCAGCCGCACCGGCGGCGGCAGCGGGCTGCGCCTGGTGGACTGGGAAGGCGCCCAGGAACGCCTCAAGGAGCTGCACCGTCTGTACGTGAAGCTGGAGAGTGTGGACCGTGACCAGGCCGAGGTGCTCAAGGAGCTGCGTCTGGCCGCCATCCTCCTCAACTTCTCCAAGACGGACGTACGCCACATCGACGAGGACTTCCTGAAGGGCGGATTCCGGGACCAGCTGCCCAAGGCGAGTGGTGCCGCGGCTCAGCCGCAGTCCGTGTCCGTTCCCGGGCTTGGACTCGAGGTCCCCGCGGCCTCCTCCGTCGTGGCCGAGACGCGCGCGATGAACGACGAGATCCTGCGTGCCGCTGCCGTGGTGCGGAACGACGTGCCTGCCCTCGGCGATGAGCAGAAGGCCTCCGCGCAGGAGGTCTGTGACCGCGCGCAGCAGGCCTTCGACAAGGCGATCGAGGCAGCCGGGCGCAGCGCGCGGCTGCGCAAGCGCAAGCAGCTTGCTCCCGCCCGGCTGGCCGACGCGTGCGCCAGCATCGACCAGTGTGTGAGTGACCTGGTGCAGGCGCGTACGTCCCGCAGCCTGGATGAGGAGCAGTTCGACGAAGCCGTGGTCAAGCTGCGGGACAGCCTGCTCAAGCTCGCCCAGCAGGCTGGCCGGGGGTTGCCGCAACCCGGCGAAGGCGTTTCCTGGCTGCTGGACGCCGTCTCGTCGGAGGGGTCGCGTTGACCGGCACCAGCCACGGAAAGTCCCTGCGTCTCGGGTTCGACGAGACCCGGACCCGTGTCGTCCTGAGGACGACCGACGCCTTCCAGCAGGAGCTTGTCCAGCTGGCCGCCCGGTTCCGTACCGGGGGCCAGCTGGGCCCCGAAAGCGCCTCCGTCTCCCTGGACGAGCTGCTCGCCGACCTGGGAGCGCTCAGTTCCTGGCCCGACCCGGCTGGCGTTGAGTGGGCGGATGACCTGCGCGACCTGGTGTCCGGCGTCGTCCGGGACGCCCACACCGTGCAGGAGCGTCTCGCGGGACGGGAGACGCCTGGCGAAGTCACCCCCGACGAGGTGCCCGTACTGCTCGGCGACACCTGGAAGGGGGAACTCAGCGAGTTCCAGCGCCGGGACATCGCGAAGCTCCTGTCACTGCAGCACGGCGCCAACTTCAGCGTCCCCGGCGCGGGGAAGACGCGCGTCGCGCTCGCCGTGTACGCGGCGCAGAAGGCGGCCGGCCGTGTGAGCCGCCTTCTGGTGGTCTGTCCCAAGTCGGCCTACGAGTCGTGGCGTTACGAGACCGCGGAATGCCTGATCCACCCCCTGCGCATCAACGTCCTGGACGGCTCGATGGACCAGTGGGCCGAGGTACTCGTGGTCAACTACGAGCGTCTGGACCGGTCGCTGTCCATGCTCGCGGGATGGCTCAAGACGGCCCCCTCCATGATCATCTTGGATGAGGCGCACCGCATGAAGCTGGGAGCGAGGGGTACGTATGGGGCGGCCTGCATGGCGTTGGGGCCGCTGGCCACGCGTCGGCTGATCCTGACCGGTACGCCTGCCCCCAACGGCTCCCGGGACCTGGAGAACCTCCTGGGCTTCGTCTGGCCGGGACATGGCCAGCGCACCGTGGTGCAGGCGGTGGCCGGAGGGGACCTCGCGCACGCCAGCACCGTTCTCCGGCCGCTGTTCACCCGTACCACGAAGCATGAACTCGGGCTTCCTCCGGTGCGGTTGGGTCTGCGCTACGTCGACATGCCGCCTCTGCACGACGAGATCTACACGGCGATCGTGGGAGGCGAGAGGAGCGGTGCCGCGCGAGAGGATCTGAGTTCGCTCGGGAGGACGGCGCTGCGACTCCTCATGGCGGCGACGAGCCCTGCCCTGCTCCTCGAAGGAGGCAGCCGGTACGAACCGCTCGCGTACCAGCTGCCGCCGATGGAGATCCCCGAGGGCAGCTCGCTGTACTCGCTCATGCAGAACCTCCCCGACTACGAGCTTTCGCCGAAGTACCAGGAAGCCGTGGCGATCATCGCGGAGAACGCGGCCCGGGGCCGTAAGACGCTGGTCTGGACGACGTTCGTCAGGAGCCTGACGACGCTGGAGCGCATGCTGGAAAAGTACAGCCCGGCTGTCGTCTACGGCGGAACCCCGGACCGGGAGGAACAGCTTCGACGGTTCCGGGAGGACCCGGCGTGCATGGTCCTGATCTCGAATCCCGCCACCCTGGGTGAGGGGATCAGTCTCCATCATGTCTGCCATGACGCGGTCTATGTGGACCGTGACTTCATGGCGGGCCGGTTCCTTCAGAGCCTGGACCGGATCCACCGCCTGGGCCTGGCCCCCGATACGGAGACCAGGGTCACGGTCCTGGCGGTGCGGAACTCGATCGATGAGGTGGTGGCGGTCAGCCTGGAGCGGAAGCTGGAGTTCATGGGGCGCATCCTGGACGATCCCACCGTGCAGCAGCTCGCCGACCTCGAAGAGGAGCCGGCCGTTGCCGCGGGCCTGGCCGCGAGTGATGTCGAGGCCCTGCTGAGCCACATGGGAGGCAGCTAGGACTGGCTACGTGCTTGGGGCAGCGCGGGACTACCCTCTGCGGTGTGTCCCCCGAAGCCGAATGGGAGGCCCCGGAAGGATCCTGGGCTTCCTCCGCAGCACGTCGCCGCAACATGCAGGCGATCCGCAGCCGTGACACCAAGCCGGAAATCCTGATCCGGCGGCTGGTGCATGCCGCGGGGCTGCGGTACCGGGTGGCCGCCAGGCCGCTCCCGGACCTTCGCCGGACGGCCGACATGGTCTTCCGTTCGGCGAAGGTCGCCGTGTTCATTGACGGCTGCTACTGGCACGGTTGCCCGGAACACTATGTCCCCCCGAAGACCAATTCCGGTTACTGGTCGGAAAAAGTCGTTCGCAATGTCGAGAGGGACCGGGATACCGATGAACGCCTGCGGGAGGCTGGCTGGCTGGTGCTCCGCTTCTGGGAGCACGAGCCATCAGGTGCCTGTGCCGACAAAATCGCCTTGACGGTCCTGGCTCGGCGCCAGGGAGACGCGACCCGTGGGGACTGAGATTTCAAGCTGATGCGGACTGTCCTCGACGGGGCTTGAGCCTGCTGGCTCCATCTCGTAATCCCTGGTGAGGTCATCACCGTACTGGGGCAGCAGGACCGCGGCGATAGCGCGTCCTACGGCCTCGGCCACGGGCGGCGGGAAGGCGTTTCCCACCTGACGGTAACGGGCCGTCTTCCGTCCCTGGAACTTCCACTCTGCGGGGAAACCCTGGATGGCTGCCGCCTGGGCGACAGTGAGCATGGGCCCGGCGGGACGGAACAGGTCGCGTTCCGGGTCGCAGCTCTCCGGGTCATTGGCGATACCCATCCCGTCGACCCCGAGTTCCGCCCATGCGCGCTTGGCGCGGGTGGGGCCCAGATCGGCGCCACCGTGCTTCCTGGAACCGCCTACGAGGGTCGGCGCAACGGTCTTGCCAGCCACTGACGCCTGCGTGATCCGCCTCTTCCAGTCCTCGAACACCGTCTTCCCGCAGCGCTCGCCGGGGCGGGCGGGTTCACCGTCCACGTTCTTGTCCCAGAAGGGTTTGCAGCGGGCGAGCATGCTCTGCTCAAGCTTTTCGAAGACGGTTACTTCGCCGCCCTTTATGCCGGTCGGCCACCGGAAACCGGGGCTTCCCGGGCTCACCGCGCTGCTGTGGATCGCCACCAGGATTGCGCGGGGGCGGAGTTGAGGAACCCCGAAGTGTCGCGCGTCGAGTCGGCGCCAGACCTTTCGCATGGCTACATCTTGCGCACTTGCTGACTGGTTCTGGTCAATGTGAGGAACTAGGTAACCGAGGTCGCGCAGGGTGTCAAGAATCGAGTTCCTGTAGTCGAGGAAAACTTCCGGAGGCTCAAGGATGCCTCTGACATTCTCAATCATCACCGCTTTTGGCAGCAGAGCCTCGATGATGTCAAGCGCTGCGGGGAAAAGGTCACGCTCGTCGTCCGGGCCAAGGCGGTGCCCAGCCAGGGAGAACGGCGGGCAGGGAACGCCGCCGGCGAGCAAGTCGAGTTCTCCGGGCGCAAGGCGGAGGTTCTTCCTCACCTCGGATTTGAGGAAATCCTTGACGTCCATGGGGCGGATTTCGTCAGCCTGGCGCTGATCCCAGCCGGGCCAGCCGCCTACGTTGGCTCGCAAGGTGGACACGGCATGCGAGTCCCACTCAACGAGGGCGCGGTGATCAAAGCCTGCGTTGTGCAGTCCGACGGCTTGCCCCCCGGCGCCCGCGCAGATCTCGATCGAGGTCAATGGCGAGGCGAACCGCGGTCGCGTCTGGCCGCTGCGGGGCATGCCGCTCCTCCTGAAGTGGTCGTTCGGGGAGAGGCGATGGTCACGTGCGAGCCTCTCGACATCAAGAGTCTCGCACTTTTGCTGAGCCACTGAAGCATCACGTGTGAGGTGGGGTGAGGGGAGGGCGAAGTCCGCAGCTCGCGATGATCGCCTGAGTTGGGGCAGCAGGGAAGCACTCAGCCCCGCCCCCCGTCCGCCAGGAACCCCTCCAACCCGTCCAGCAGCATTCCGCTGCCCTGTTCCGCCATGTCGCGTTCCTCCTGCGTGTCGCAGGTCTGGGTGAGGACGATCACGGTGTTGCGGGGGCCCTGTTCGGTGAGTTCCAGGGCCATCAGGGCGGGTCGGGGCGGCCGGGGACGTCCATGCCGAGGACCAGGCGGCTGTGTTCGGCCACCTCCACGTACGAGCCGGTCAGGGGGAACTCCGCGCCGTCGGGGGTCTGCATCGTGGCCTTCCAGGCGCCGCCCGGGCGGACGTCCAGCTCCACGGAGCCGGGGACGGCGTGGGCCCACTGGGCGTACTGGTCGGGGGCGGTCCAGGCCTGCCAGACCCGGGCCACCGGGGCGTCCAGGGTGCGGGTCAGGGTGTAGGAGTAGCCGTCGGCCGGGGCGGAGGTCTGGTCGGTGGTCATGGTGTCCGTCTCCTCAGGGTGTGGTCCGCGTTCGGTCACGCACCTGTTAGACGTCCGGCGGCGCCGGTTCTCATCGGTCCGTCGGGGTGTCCGTCCCGTGGCATCCCGCGTACGGCCGGTCCGAGCCGCACCAGCACGCCGCGCCCCGCTGCGGCGGCCAGGCCACGGCGCGGCCCCGGGCCGCCAGCGTCGTCGCGTACTGGGGGAGGAGGGCCGGGTCGGCCGGGGAGGTGCCCTCGGAGGCGGCGAAGGCCTCGAAGGAGGGGACGGTGCCGCGGACCACGCCCAGGTTGGGGGTGCCGGAGGAGGCGAGTTCGCGCAGGGCCGCCTCCGTCGTCGCCAGGTGCTCCTCGTAGGAGGGGTACTCGGCGGAGAGCGACGGGTACGCGTCGAGGAGTTCCGTCAGTTCGTCGGCCGGCCAGTGGAGCATGGCGACCGGGAAGGGGCGGGAGAGGGCTTCGCGGTAGGCGCCCAGCTCGGCGCGCAGGCGGGAGATCTCCGCCTCCAGGTCGGCCGGGTTGTCCGAGCCCAGGGACCAGACGCGCTTCGGGTCGTGCAGCTCGTCCAGGGAGACCGGCATGGTGTGGAGGGTGTCGGCCAGGGCGTCCCACTCGTCGTGGGCCAGGCCCAGCATCCTGCGGACGCGGTGGCGGCCGTAGAGGAGGGGGTGGGTGGAGTACGGGGGCTCCGGGGCGTCCGTCAGGAGCAGGCGGGCGCCCTCCGTGAACGTCTCGTGCGCCGCCTCCAGTTCGTCGTGGGCCTCCAGGGCCTCCGCCGCGATCACCCAGGGCGCGGGGTCGCGCGGGGACGCCGTGCGGACGCCGTCGATGATCGCCCTGGCCTCCGCCTCGTGGCCGTACTCCCACAGGTTCGACGCCTTCAGGGCGCGGACCAGCGACGGGTTCTCCAACGGGGCGGGGCCGGAGGAGAGCAGGCGGTCGTAGAGCTTGGTCGCGGCCGGACGGTCGCCGGACAGTTCCAGGTGGGCCGCGGCGCGCAGGAGCAGGGTCTCGGCGTCCTCGGGATAGAGGCCGGCGGTCCGTTCCAGGCGGGCCGCCTCGGCGGCGTGGTCGACGTTTTCGGCGGGCGTGTCGGGGCGCATGGATGACACGGTACTGCGGCGAGGTGACGAGGGTGAGGGCCCCGGGGGCCGGCGGCCGGGGCCGCGGGAGCCGGGGCGCGGGGCGATACCGGCGCCCGTGCGGCTCCTGTATAACTGGGGCAAACGTGTGTGCGGGACGGGTGGAGGAGAGGGGGGAACCGCGGTGATCCGGAGCCGGAACGTCCTGCGGGTGCCCCGCGCCCTGTTCGTCCTGCTGCTGGTGGTCCTTCCCGTCGCCCTCGTCGACGTCGGCAGCCTCTCCGCCACCGTCGCGCTCGCCGCGACCGCCGCGGTCGGTTCCGCGCTCGCCGTCTGCGCCGTCATCGCCGCGCGCTGTGTGCCCGCCGTACCGCGCACCCGGGTCCGTACGGCCATCAGGGACCGGGACCTGCGCACGGCCTTCCTGCCCCAACGCGACCCCGACGCCCCCGGGCGCCGCCGGCCCCGAGCGCCCGGACTCGCCCTCCCGGCGACCGCCGCGTAGGGCACCCACCCCTCAGCCAGACCGAGGTACGCCCCGCGCGGGTCGTGTCGTCATGCCGCCGTTTCGCCTCACCCCGGCACGACGAGACCCCCGGAGGGCTCACCCACCCATGTCCGTTTTCGCCAGCCTGGTCGAGCGCCTCGCCGACCTGCTCCAGCCGCTGTTCGGCGCGTCCGCCGCGGCCGCCGCCATCGTCCTGTTCACCGCCCTCGTACGACTCCTCGTCCACCCCCTGTCCCGGGCCGCCGCGCGCGGGCAGAAGGCGCGGGCCGAACTGCAGCCGAGGATCGCCGAGCTGCGCCGCAAGCACGCGAAGAACCCGGAGCGGCTCCAGCGGGCCGTGCTCGAACTGCACGCCGAGGAGAAGGTGTCGCCGCTGTCGGGCTGCCTGCCGAGCCTGTGCCAGCTGCCGGCCTTCTTCCTGCTCTACCACCTCTTCTCCAGCTCCACGATCGGCGGCGAGGCCAACGAACTGCTCTCGCACCGGCTCCTCGCCGCCCCGCTCGGCGGGCGGTGGTCCGACGCGCTCGGCGACGGCGGGCTGCTCGGCGGTGCCGGGGTCGTGTACGTGACGCTCTTCGCGGTCGTCGCGGGCGTCGCCGCCTTCAGCTACCGGCTCACCAAGCGGTCGATGGCCGAGCGGCCGGTGCTGCCGGCCGGGGACGGGGAGGCCGTGCCGGGGATGGGCGCGATCACCAAGGTCATGCCGTTCATGTCCTTCTTCACCCTCGTCACCGTGGCCGTCGTACCGCTGGCCGCCGCGCTGTACGTGGTCACCAGCACGACGTGGAGCGCCGTCGAGCGGGCCGTGCTCCACCGCTGAGCGCCCGGGCCGGTGCGGCGCCCTGGCTACGGTCCAGTACGTGAACGGGGTATTGCGGAGTGGAACCGGACCTTGGAGGATCGAACAGTCCTCCGATGGTCGTCGCGTTACTGCCGCACCCAGATCGCACGCATCGGGCGGGCCGGCCCGCGATCGAGGAGTTGGGTACATGAAGCTGTTGCGAGTCGGTACGGCGGGGTCGGAGCGGCCCGCGCTGCTCGACGCCGACGGAACCCTGCGAGACCTGTCGGGCGTGGTGACGGACGTGGACGGGGCACTGCTCGCCGACGATGCCGCGATGGAGCGGGTACGGTCCGCCGCCGCGGCCGGTGAGCTGCCCGTCCTGGACGCCACCGGGCTGCGCGTCGGTCCGCCCGTGGGGCGGATCGGGAAGATCGTGTGCATCGGGCTCAACTACCACGACCACGCCCGCGAGACCGGGGCCGAGCCGCCCGCCGAGCCGGTCGTCTTCTTCAAGGCGCCGGACACCGTGGTCGGGCCGGACGACACCGTGCTCGTGCCGCGCGGCTCCGTGAAGACCGACTGGGAGGTGGAGCTGGCGGTCGTGATCGGGCGTACGGCCCGCTACCTGGAGTCGGCGGAGGAAGGGCTGGCGTGCGTCGCCGGGTACGCGGTCGCGCACGACGTGTCCGAGCGGGAGTTCCAGATCGAGCGGGGCGGGACCTGGGACAAGGGCAAGAACTGCGAGACGTTCAACCCGCTGGGCCCGTGGCTGGTGACCGCCGACGAGGTGCCCGACCCGCAGCGGCTGTCCCTGCGCCTGTGGGTCAACGGGGAGCTGAAGCAGGACGGGTCGACGGCGGACCAGATCTTCCCGGTGGGCGAGGTCGTGCGGTACGTCAGCCAGTTCATGGTGCTGCGTCCCGGTGACGTCATCAACACCGGGACGCCGGCGGGGGTGGCGATGGGGCAGCCCGAGCCGAAGCCGTATCTGCGGGCGGGGGACGTCGTGGAGCTGGAGGTCGAGGGGCTGGGGCGGCAGCGGCAGGAGCTGAAGAGCGCGTAGGCGCTCCGCTGGGGGAGGGAGGGGCGCCGGGGAGCGCGGTTCGACGACGACCTCGGGCCGGTCGCGGCTGGTCCCGGCTGGTCGCAGCTGGTCTCGGCTGGTCGCGCGGTTCCCCGCGCCCCTCCGGGCCGCGTTCTCCCCCGTCAGCCCGTCAGCTTCTTACGTCAGCCTCCTACGCCAGCAGGGAGGCCAGCCTGCGCCAGCCCTCCCTCGGGAGGGCGGTCATGTCGTCCTCCACCAGCTGGAGGGCGACGTGGTCCGCGCCCGCGTCGTGGAACGCGTCGATCCGGGCCCGGATCGTGGACTCGTCGCCCCAGGCGAAGACGGCGTCGATGAGGCGGTCGCTGCCGCCGCCGGTGACGTCGGCGTCGGTGAAGCCGAGGCCGAGGAAGTTCTTCGTGTAGTTCGGGAGTTCCAGGTAGCGGCCGAGGTAGGCACGGGCGGTCGCGCGGGCGCGGGACGGGTCGGAGTCGAGGACCACCTTGAACTCCGGGGCCAGCAGCGGGCCCGCGCCCAGCCGCTCGCGGGCCTGCGCCGTGTGCTCGGGGGTGACCAGGTACGGGATCGCGCCCGCCGCCCGGTCCCGGGACAGCTCCAGCATCTTCGGGCCGAGCGCCGCCAGGACGCGGTGGCCCGCCCGCATGCCCGCCCGGTCCAGGTCGTCGAGGTAGCCGACCATCGTCGAGTACGGGCGGCTGTAGCCCTGCACGCGGGGGCCGTGGCTCACGCCGAGGCCGAGCAGGAAGCGGCCGGGACGGGCCACCTCCAGCTCGGCGAAGCGGGCCGCGGTCTCGGAGGCCGGGTGCTCCCAGATGCTCTGGATGCTGGTGCCGACGACGATGCGCTCACTCGCCTCGATCAGCGGGGCCGCGTCCTGGGCGGAGGTGTTGCCGCCCAGCCACACGGCGCCGAACCCGAGCCGTTCCAGCTCGGCGACGGCCTCGGCGCGCTCCGCGGCGCGGCCCGGGTCGTCGGCGCGCAGGGCCGCGCTCCACACGCCGTACCGTCCGACCGATTCCTTCAGGGGAGCCGTCTCGTCGCTCATCGGTTGTGATCCCTCCGGTGGGCACCGTGATCATCGTGCGTACCTGCCTGCCAACCACGGGTACCCACCGCTGATTCCCCGAGCGGGCCGTCCGGGGGACCAGCGGGTCGGGAGGGGCCCTACTCGCCCAGGAAGCGCTCCAGCGCCTCCACCACGAGGCGGTGGTCCTCCACCTGCGGGAGCCCGGACACCGTCACCGCGCCGACCACTCCGACGCCGGCCACGGTGAGGGGGAAGGAGCCGCCGTGCGCCGCGTAGGTGTCGGGGTCGAGGCGCGAGGACTCCTCGAAGGTCGTGCCCTTGGCCCGGAAACGGGAGCCGACCAGGTACGAAGCGGAGCCGTACCGTTCCACGACGCGGCGCTTGCGGGCGATCCAGGCGTCGTTGTCGGGGGTCGACCCGGGCAGGGCGGCGTGGAAGAGCTGCTGGCCGGCGCGGTGGATGTCGATGGCCACCGGTGCCTGGCGCTCCCGCGCCAGCTCGACCAGGAGCGAGCCGAGCGCCCACGCGTCGTCGTGGGTGAAGCGGCGGAAGACCAGGCGGCGTTCCTGCGCCTCCAGTTCCTCCACGGTCGGGACGGCGGTGTCGGGGGAGGGGCTCACAGGGTCACCACCCGACCGTCGCGGGCGGACTCGCGGGCCGCCTCCAGTACGTCCAGGGCGGCCGCCGCCTCACGTGCCTCGACCGGGTTCGGTCCGCCCTCGCGCAGGGCCTTCGCCACCGCCGCGTAGTACGCCGGGTAGTCGCCCGGAAGGGTCGCCTCCACGCGTCCGCCGCCGGTCACCGGGGACTCCCCGGCGCCCACGCGGCCCCACAGCGACTCGTCCTCCTCGCCCCAGCCGGGGCCGGGCCGCTTGCCCTCGCGCAGCGCCGCCTCCTGCGGGTCCAGGCCGTGCTTGACGTACCCGGCCTCCGAGCCCAGGACCCGGAAGCGCGGGCCGAGCTGGGCGGCGGTGGAGGAGACGTAGAGGTGGGAGCGGACGCCGTTCGCGTGGGTGATCGCGATGAAGGTGTCGTCGTCCGCCTCCGCGCCGGTCCGTCGCACGACGGACTCGGCGTACACCTGGGTGGCCGGGCCGAACAGGACCAGGGCCTGGTCGACGACATGGCTGCCGAGGTCGTACAGGAGCCCCCCGATCTCCGCCGGGTCGCCGGACTCGCGCCAGCCGCCCTTCGGCTTGGGCCGCCAGCGCTCGAAGCGGGACTCGAAGCGCCATACGTCGCCCAGGGCGCCCTCGGCGAGCAGCTTGCGGAGGGTGAGGAAGTCGTTGTCCCAGCGGCGGTTCTGGAAGACGGAGAGCAGCAGGCCGCGCTCCTCGGCCAGCGCCGCCAGCTCGCGCGCCTCGGCCGCCGTGCCCGCGAGCGGCTTGTCCACCACGACCGGCAGCCCGGCCTCCAGCGCCCGCTTCGCGAGCGGTACGTGCGTCTTGTTCGGGGACGCGATGACGACGAGGTCCAGCTCGGCGGCCCGGTCGAACAGCTCGTCGGGTCCGGCGACGGTCCGTACGTCCGGGAACTCGGCGCGGGCCTGCCGCTGCCGGTCGGGGTTCGAGGTGACCACCGTGTCCAGGGCCAGACCCTCGGTGGCGGCGATCAGCGGGGCGTGGAAGACGGAGCCCGCGAGTCCGTAGCCGACGAGGCCGACGCGCAGAGGGCTGCCGGGGGGAGTACCAGTCATGCTCCCCACTTTCGCAACGGTGTTGCCAAAGTGCAAGCGCCGGAGACAATGGGGGCGTGAAGAGGAGTGACGGCGGAGGTACGGGGGCGGGTGCCTCGGGTGGTCCTACCGGTACCTCGGGTGCCTCGGGTGGTCCTACCGGTACTGCGGGTGCGGGTGCGGGTACGGGTGCGCGGGTGTCGGGCGTGGCGGCGGGGCGCGGTCCGGGCGCGGTCCCCGCGGTGGCCGGCGGCGGGATGCGCGGCGCGGCCGGCGGGGCCAATCTGCTCGCCCTGCGCAGCCACAACACCGCCCTGGTGCTCGACCTGCTGCGCACCGCCGGCGCCGGGGGCATCAGCCGGCTGGAACTCGCCGAGCGGACCGGGCTGACCCCGCAGGCGGTCAGCAAGATCACCGCCCGGCTCCGGCAGGACGGTCTCGCCGCCGAGGCCGGACGCCGCGCCTCCACGGGCGGCAAGCCCCGTACGGTACTGCGCCTGGTCCCGGAGGCGGGCCACGCGCTCGGCGTGCACCTGGACCGGGACGAGCTGCGGGCGGTGCTGGTGGACCTCGACGGTGCCGTGGTGGGGGAGCGGCGTGACCCCCTGCACCTCGGAGCGGGGGCGGAGGCCGTGGTGGAGGGGGTGGCGCGGGCGGCCCGTGAACTGGTCGCGGAGGCGTCCCTGCTCCCGGAGGGCGCCGCGCGACCGCCGGGCGGCGCCCTCGGTGTCGTCCCCGGTCTCCTCGGCCTCGGAGTCGCCCTGCCGGGGCCGCTCGACCACGTCCGCGGTGTGCTGCACCGCGTCACCGGCTTCCCGGAGTGGGACGGGTTCCCGCTGCGGGACGCGCTGGTGCGGCGGCTCGGCGTGCCGGTCGTCGTCGACAAGGACACCAACGCGGCGGCGCTCGGCCTCGCGGTCGGCGGCGAGGGCGGCGACGGCGGCTCCTTCGCCTACCTGCACCTCGGTACGGGGCTCGGCGCCGGTCTGGTGATCGGCGGGGGCGTGCACCGGGGCGCGCGGACCGGCGCGGGCGAGTTCGGGCACCAGGTCGTCCAGCTGGACGGTCCGCCCTGCACCTGCGGAGCCCGCGGCTGCACCGAGGCGCTGTGCCTGGCGGCCGTCGCCCGCGGCGACCTCGCGGAGGCGGCCAGGGTGCTGGGCACCGGTGCCGCGAACCTCGCCGGGCTGCTGGACATCGACCTGGTCCTGCTCGGCGGCCGTACCGTCGCCGCCGCGCCCGAGGCCTTCGTCCGCGGCGTCGGCGCGGTCCTCGACGCCCGGGCGCGGCGCGAGGGCGGGGACGACGGTGCCGTGCCGGTGCGGATCGCGCCGGGCGGGACACGCGGGGTGGCGGAGGGCGCGGCCCAGTTGCTGCTGGCGCCGCTCTTCGGGCGGGGCGACGCCTGACGGGGCAAGGGCCGGCGCACCCGGCGCCGAGCCCCGTGCCCCGAGGGTCGGCGCCGGTCCGGACCGATGCCCGGCGGTCAGCGGTCAGCGGTCACTGGTCGCTAGTCACAGGTCAGTGGTCACCGGCCCACTGCGCACGCGTCCCCGTTGAGCGTGAACCGCGGTGGCGGCGAGGCGTCACCGGTGTGCTCCGCCAGATAGCCCAGCGTGACGCTCGCGCCCGGCGCGATCGTGGCGTTGTGCGGGGCGTTGGCCGCCGAGACCGCGTTGCCGCCCTGGAACAGCTCCGTGTTCCAGTCGGAGACGACGGTCTGCCCGAGGGACAGCGGGAACGCGAGCGTCCAGCCGCTCACCGGCGTATCGCCCGTGTTGGTGACGGTGAGGTCGACCGTCGCGCCGGTGCCCCAGGCGGTCACCGTCCGGTCCACCCGGCAGGTCGGCTCCTCCTGCGCGAACGACACGCGGTGCAGGCCGCCCGGCAGGTCGTTCACCACGTAGAACTCCCCGTCGACGGTGGTGCCGACCGACGTCACCTGGGTGGGCATCTCCCCGATCTCGGCCTGCTCGTAGCCGCCCCGCCCGGCGGGGCGCAGCGCCCAGACGGTGGACGAGCAGTAGTCGGTGGCGATGTACACGCCGCCCACCAGGCCGGCGTACTCCCGACCCCGGTAGACGTGGCCGCCGATGACCGAACAGCCGCCGGTGTACGGGGAGTAGGTGAAGACCGGCTCGGTGTGCTGGGCGCCGGGCGCGCAGTCGCCGCCCTCGAACTTCTCCAGGCCCTCGTAGCAGGACCAGCCCAGGTTCAGCCCGCCCCGCCCGGCGGGGAGGTGGTCGATCTCCTCCCAGCGGCCCTGGCCGACGTCACCGATCCACATCGAGCCGTCGGCGCGGTCGAAGGAGAAGCGCCAGGGATTGCGGAGCCCGTAGAGCCAGATCTCCGGGCGGGCGCCGGGGGTGTCGACGAAGGGGTTGTCGCCGGGGACGCAGTACGCGAGCGGAGCGCAGGCGCGGCTCACGTCCACGCGCATGATCTTGCCCAGCAGGGTGTCCAGGCGCTGCCCGGACCGGAAGGGGTCGCCGGAACCGCCGCCGTCGCCGATGCTCCAGTACAACTTGCCGTCGGGGCCGAAGGCGAGCTGGCCGCCGTTGTGGTTGCTGTACTCGGCGTGCGGCTGGGCGAGCAGGGGTTCCAGTCGGGACTCGTCCAGCCGGTACCGGGCGAGGGTGACCGCGCCGTCGGGCAGTGCCGTGTACGCCAGGTACAGGTCCTGGCTGTCGGCGAAGTCGGGCGGGAGGGCGATGCCGAGCAGGCCGCGTTCGTTGCCCGACTCGTCCACGGACGAGGTGATGTCGAGGAGCGGGGCGGAGGCCAGGCCGGTGTCCGGGTGGTAGACGCGGAGCCGGCCGGACTTCTCGGTGATGAACAGCCGGTCCGTGCCGTCGTCCGGGGCGGCGAGGGCGGTGGGCCGTCTCAGCCCGGAGGCGACCTGGGTGGTGGTGGCGCTGATCGAGGGGAGGGGGACGGGCGACGGGTCCGCCGCCGCTGCGGGCGAGGGGGCGAGGGCCGTCAGCAGGAGGGCCGCGACGGCCAGGAGGAGGGTGCTGAGGAGGAACGCCGGACGGCGTCTCGGGGCGACGATCGAACGATGGTCATGCATATGACAAGAAGATGCGGACATGAGGGGTCCCTTCGCGGTATGGGAGCGCTCCCGTCCCTCAGGCTGGGGCGCGTGAGGCGGACCGGCAACACGCGATCGCGCCACTTTCGCACCGGCTGGCTCAAACGGACACCGTCCGGTGCGGAGGCCGTTCGGGGCCGTTCGGCATGCGGCCCCCGCGCACGCGACGGTGCCGCCGATCGAGCGGTGTCGGTGCTCCGTCCGGGCGGCGTGGCCCGAACGGCGGTGCCCGCGAGCGTGACCCACCGGCACGCTCATGTGTTTATGCGACTGTTCACGCCCGTGTCCCCCCGCCTGGTGGCGGCAGCCGCCCTCCTCGCCGCCTCCGCGTCCGTCGCCCCGGCCCACGCGGACCCGCGGGCCCCCGCCCCGCTGCGCGCCTGCACGGCCCCGGACGACCACACCTTCCCCCTCACCACCCGCATCCACGGCGGTCCCGCCGAGTACGAGGCCGGCGGCGGCTTCGGCACCTGGTACCTGGACCTCACCAACACCACGTCCCGCACCTGCGAGGGCATCCACCCCGTGGTCGTCCTCGTCGACGGGAAGCGGGCGCTGGAGCCGTCGCAGCCCCGCCTGGAGTTCTACGACGACGGCCGGCCGCACTCCGTCGCCTTCGAGGAGACCGACCGGGACGAGCTGATCGGCGCGTTCGGCGAGGGCCCCGCCGAGGACGGTGAGGAGTCCTTCCCCGGCTTCACCGTCGGGCCCGGCGAGACGCTCACCGTCAGGATGAGGCTCGCCGTCACCTCGGACGCCGAGGCCGGCGAGGTCACCGCCAACGCCGCGGTCGTCCAGCGCCGAGGGGGCGACGGCGAGTGGATCGGCCAGTCGAACGACTACCGCTTCCGCGTCCGCGACGGCGCCTCGGCCGGCCCGTCGGCCACGGAACCGGACGGCGCGTCGTCCACCGGGCGGGACACCGCCCCCGCCACCCCCTCAGCCCCCGCCTCCCCCTCCGTCGCCGCCACCCCGGACGGCCGGGACACCGCCCTCCCCTTCGCCGACGAACTCGCCGGCACCGGACGGGGCCGGGTGGACGCGGCCCTGGGCGTCACCGCCCTGCTCCTCGCCGCCGGCGGCACGGCCGTACTGCTGGCCCGCCGACGCCGCTGACCCGCACGCCACCCCGCGCACGCCCCCGGCACGCCCTCCCCGCACGCTTGCCCCACCCGCCGAGCCCCGGCGGCAACGCCCGCCCGAAAAGGCCCCCGACGCCCCCGACGCCCGCCGACCCGCCAAGCCCCGCAGCGACACCCCCGACACCCCCGATGCCCGCCGACCCGCCAAGCCCGCATCGACGCCCTCGACGCCCGCCCTCCCCCGGCCAAGCCCGCAGCGGCGCCCCCCAACCCCGAGCACCCGCGCACACCCCCCGTAACCCCCGTCTGCGAACATCCCTGCGTGGACTACCCGAACGACCAGGCCCCGGGCGCCCCCGTCCGCTCCGGGATCCCGGAGCACGGCCGCGTGCCGAAGTACTACGCCGTCAAGGCGCGGATCGACCGTCTGGTCGGCGAACTGGGGGAAGGCAGCGCCATCCCCACCGAGCGGGACCTCTCCGAGCGGTACGAGGTCGCCCGCGAGACCGTCCGGCAGGCCCTGCGCGAGCTGGTCCTGGAGGGCAAGCTGCGCCGGCAGGGGCGCGGCACCGTGGTGGCCGGTCCCAAGCTGGAGCAGCCGCTGTCCCTGGCCAGCTACACCGAGGGCGTCCGGCGCCAGGGCCGTACCCCCGGCCGCGCGCTCGTCACCCTGGACCGCTTCCCCTGCCCCGACGCGCTCGCCGCCGAGACCGGTCTCACGCGCGGGGAGCCGGTCTGGCACCTGGAGCGGGTGCTGCTCGCCGACGACGAACGGGTCGGCCTGGAGAGCACCTACGTCTCCGTGGCCCGCGTCCCCGACCTGGACGCCGCCTTCGACCCCGACTCGTCCTTCTACGGCTTCCTCGCCGGGCAGGGCATCGCCTTCGGTGACGCCGACGAACGCATCGAGACCGTGCTCGCCACCCCGCGCGAGGCGCTGCTCATCGGCACCCCGCCGGCCCTTCCGATGCTGCTCATCCACCGCGTCTCCCGGGACGCCGAGGGCCGCCCGCTGGAGCGGGTGCGCACCCTGTTCCGCGGCGATCGCTTCTCCTTCACCACCCGTCTGCGCGGCTGACGGCGGCCGAAAAGCGCCCCCGCTGATCCCCCACGTCGATAACGAAAAGATAACGGGTCTAGCCCAAACGTGACGACCAGTTCACGCTCTCGTAGTCAGCCGGATTCCTCCGGTTCCCCGATGGCAAGGAGCGTGGCGGTTGTGAGAGTGATAGTCGTCGGAGCCGGCGTGGTGGGAACCATGCACGCCTGGCACGCAGTGAACCGCGGCCACGAGGTCGTACAGATCGACCGCGAGACCGAGGCCCGCGGCGCCTCACTGCGCAATTTCGGCCAGATCTGGGTCAGTGGCCGCGCGGGCGGCGAGGAGCTGGAGACCGCGCTGCGGGCCCGGGAGCTGTGGGAGGAGATCGGCGCCCGCGTCCCGGCGCTCGGCTTCCGCCCGAACGGCTCCCTGACCCCCGTACGCGGCGACCTGGAGCGGGCCGTCGCCGAGGCGGCCGTGGCCCGCCCGGACGCCGCCGCCCGCGGCTACAAGCTGCTCACCCCGGGCGAGGCCCGCGCGATCAACCCCGCCCTGCGCGGCGATTTCGACGCGGCCCTGTACTGCGAGCGCGACGCCGCCGTCGAACCCCGCACCGCCCAGCTCGCCCTCCGCGCCGAGCTGCTGCGATCCCCGGGCTACACCTTCCTGCCCGGCCGCGAGGTCCGCGAGGTCGTCGGCGAGAGGGCCGTCCGCGACGACCACGGCGAGGTGCACACCGGCGACGCCGTCGTCCTCGCCACCGGCGCCTGGCTCGGCGGCCTGGTCCGCGAGCTGGCCGGGCCCGACCTGCCCGTGCGCCGGGTCCGCCTGCAGATGATGCAGACCGACCCCCTCGGCGAACCGCTGACCACCTCGGTCGCCGACGCCGACAGCTTCCGCTACTACCCGGCGTACGCCTCGCCCGCCCTGGACGAGCTGAACGCCCGGCAACCGCAGCCGGCCACGGCCGCGGAGCACGCCATGCAGCTGCTGATGGTGCAGCGCGCCGACGGCGGCCTGACCATCGGCGACACCCACGAGTACGAGCACCCCTTCGCCTTCGACACCGTCGAGGACCCCTACGACCACCTCACCGGTGTCGTCGAGTCCCTCCTCGGCCGCCCGCTGCCGAAGATCCGGCGCCGCTGGGCCGGCGTGTACGCGCAGTGCACCGACACGAGCCGGGTCGTGCACCGGCAGCGGGTGCGCGACGGCGTGTGGCTGGTCACCGGGCCCGGCGGGCGCGGCATGACCTGCTCACCCGCGATAGCCGAGACCACCGCGAACGAACTGGGCTGGTGACACCCCCATGACCCCCATGACCCCCATGATCTCCGTGAACCCGACCGACATCCGCCTCGTCGTCCTCGACATGGCCGGCACCACCGTCGCCGACGGCGGCCTCGTCGAGCGCGCCTTCGACGCCGCCGCCCGCGAACTGGGCGTCGAACCCGGCACCGACGACCACGCCGCCAAGCTGGCCCATGTCCGCGCCACCATGGGCGAGTCCAAGATCTCCGTCTTCCGGCACCTGTTCGGCGACGAGGACCGCGCGCGGCAGGCCAACGCCGCCTTCGAGAAGGCGTACGGCGAACTCGTCGGCGACGGCCTCGTCGCCCCCGTCCCCGGCGCCCGCGAGGCGGTCGAGGAACTGGCCGCCGACGGCCGCACCGTCGTCCTCACCACCGGCTTCGCCCGCGTCACCCAGGACGCGATCCTCGACGCGCTCGGCTGGCGGGACCTGGTGCCGCTCACCCTGTGCCCCGCCGACGCGGGCGGGCGCGGACGGCCCTACCCGGACATGGTGCTGGAGGCGTTCCTGCGCACCAAGGCCGCCGACGCCGTCCACCAGGTGGCCGTCGTCGGCGACACCTCGTACGACGTGCTCAGCGGCGTACGGGCCGGCGCCGGACTGGTCGCCGGGGTGCGCACCGGAGCCCACGGTGACGACGCCTTCCGCGAGGCGGGCGCCGGCCACGTGCTGGACTCCGTCGCCGACCTGCCCGCCCTCCTGCGGGGAGCAGCCGGCCGATGAGCACCACAAGCAGCGGCATCCGCTTCGACTCGGTCACCGTCGCCTACGACGGCAACGTCGTCCTGGACGCCCTCGACCTCACCGTCGGACCGGGCGAGGTCATGGCGCTGCTCGGGCCGTCCGGATCCGGCAAGACCACCGCGCTGCGGGCGGTCGCCGGGTTCGTACGGCCCGCCTCCGGGCGGGTCTTCCTCGGCGACCGCGACGTCACCGATCTGCCCCCGCACCGGCGCGGCATCGGCATGGTCGTCCAGCAGTACGCCCTGTTCCCGCACATGCGGGTGGAGGACAACGTCGCCTTCGGCCTCAAGGCCCGCAAGGTCGCCAAGGCCGAGATCCGCACCCGCGTCCTCGAGGCGCTGGAGATGACCGGCATGGGCGCCTACGCCCGCCGCCACCCGCGTGAGCTGTCCGGCGGCCAGCAGCAGCGCGTCGCCATCGCCCGCGCCCTCGCCATCCGCCCGGACGTCCTGCTCCTCGACGAGCCGCTGTCCGCCCTCGACGCCCAGCTCCGCTCCGGCATGCTCGCCGAACTGGCCCGCCTGCACCGCGAACTGCCCGACGTGTCGATCCTCTACGTCACCCACGACCAGGTCGAGGCCCTCACCCTCGCCGACCGGATCGCCGTGATGGACAGGGCGAAGCTGCGCGCGTGCGGGACGCCGAGGGAGTTGTACCGGGCGCCGGCCGACGCGTTCACGGCGTCCTTCGTGGGCGGCGCGAACCTGCTGCCGGTGACCGTCGGGGACCGGGGAGTGTCCTTCGAGGACGCGGAGATCGAGGTCGACACGGGGGGTGTCGCGCGGGGCGCGTCGGCCACCCTGTGCGTACGGCCGCACCTCGTCGGGCTCGGTGACGGGCCCAACCGGCTCACCGGCACGGTGGGGGAGATCCAGTGGCGGGGCGCCACACACCGGCTGTACGTCGACGTCGCCGGGCACCGCGTGATGGCGGACCTGCGCGAGCTGAAGGCTCCGCCGGCGCACGGGGAGTCGGTGAGCCTGCACTTCGCGCCCGAGGACGCGGTGCTGCTGCCCGCGGGGGTGGGAGGTGGCTGAGATCGCGCACAAGGTGCGGGTTGTTCGTGGCCGGTCGCGCCCAGGCGGCGGTGGCCGCCGATCGAGCACGGCCCCGCGCCCCTTCGGGGCGCTGCTCTGGGCCCTGCCCCCGGTGGCCCTGCTCGCCCTCGTCTTCCTCTATCCCCTCGCCCTCGTCGTCCAGCAGTCCTTCCAGCCCGACACCGGCGGCACCTCGGTCCAGCCCTACGCCGACGTCCTCGCCTCGCCCGCCTTCCGCGAGGCGTTGTGGACCACCGTGTGGCTGGCGGTGGCCGCCACCGTCGGCTGCCTGGTGCTCGGGTTCGTGCTCGCGCTGATCATCGCCTTCGTGCCGTTCCCGGGATCGAAGGCGGTGGCCCGCTTCATCGACGTCTTCCTGTCCTTCCCGTCCTTCCTGATCACGCTCGCCCTGCTGTTCGTCTACGGCACGGTCGGCATGGCCAACGGGGCGTGGACGGACGTGACGGGGGCCGCCGAGGGTCCGTTCCAGTTCCTCACCACGCCCTGGGGCGTGCTGCTCGCGGAGATCACGTACTTCACGCCGTTCGTGATGCGCCCGCTGCTCGCCGCCTTCTCCCAGCTGGACACCGGGCAACTGGAGGCCGCCAGTTCGCTGGGCGCCCGCGCGCCCCGCATCGTGCGGCGGGTCATCCTGCCCGAGGCGCTGCCCGCCCTCGCGGCCGGCGGCAGCCTGGTCCTGGTCCTGTGCCTGAACGAGTTCGGCATCGTGCTCTTCACCGGCGCCAAGGGCGTCACGACCCTGCCGACCCTCGTCTACGGCAAGGCCATCCTGGAGTCCGACTACCCGGGCGCCTGCGTCGTCGCCGTCGTCAACGTCCTGATCTCCGTGGGCCTCTACGGCCTCTACCGGGTGGTGAGCCGCCGTGCTGGTGCATAGCCGCGGGGCGAGGTGGGCCGTGTGGACGGTCTTCTTCCTCCTCTTCGTCCCCCTGTTCGCCCTGCCCCTCCTCGTCGTCCTCGGCGCCTCCTTCGCCACCCACTGGTCCAGCGTCCTGCCCTCCGGCTTCACCACCGGCCACTACGAGGCGGCGACCCGCGGCGAGGCCCTCCAGGCACTCACCACCAGCCTGGTCACCGCCGTCAGCGCCAGCCTCGTCGCCCTCGCGGCCGGCACCTGGGCCGCGCTCGCCGCGGCGGCCCTCGGGAAGCGGTACCGCAAGGTGCTCGACGCCCTGTTCGTGCTGCCCGTCGCCGTGCCCTCGGTCGTCGTCGGCCTCGCCACCCTGGTCGCCTTCTCCCAGCCGCCGATGCTGCTCAACGGCACCCGCTGGATCGTGATCATCGCCCACGCGGTCCTGGTCACCGCCTTCGCCTACCAGTCGGTGTCCGCGGCGATCACCCGCCTCGACCCGGCCTACGCACAGGCCGCCGCGTCCCTCGGCGCCTCCCCGGCGTACGTCCTGTGGCGGGTGCGGCTGCCGCTGCTGCTGCCGTCCCTGACGGCCGCCGCCGGACTCTGCTTCGCCCTGTCCATGGGCGAGCTGAGCGCCACGATGATGCTCTACCCGCCGGACTGGACCCCGCTGCCGGTCCTGATCTACGCCGCCACCGACCGCGGCGCCCTGTTCACCGGCTCCGCCATCGCCGTCGTCCTGATGGCGGCGACCCTGCTGGTGCTGCTCGCCGTCTCCCGGATCCGCACCCGAGCCTCCTACCGGTAACCACCCCTCTCCGCCCCTGACACGCAAGGAGTCCACCTCGCCATGCCCGAGAACGCCCCCAGGCCGCTCGCCGCCCTCGCCGCGCTCGCGGCCCTCACCGTCCCGCTGACCGCCTGCTCCGGCACCTCCGCCGCCTCCGACGAGAACGTCGTCACCGTCTACAGCGCCGACGGCCTCAAGGGCGAGAACGGCGACGGCTGGTACGACCGGGTCTTCGAGGACTTCGAGAAGGAGACCGGCATCGAGGTCGAGTACGTCGAGGGCGGCTCCGGCGAGATGGTGCAGCGCACCGTCCGCGAGAAGCGCAACCCGCAGGCCGACGTCCTCGTCACCCTGCCGCCCTTCATCCAGCAGGCCGACACCAAGGGCCTGCTGCAGAAGTA
Source organism: Streptomyces sp. SudanB5_2050 (assembly GCF_964272335.1). Taxonomy (NCBI): domain Bacteria; kingdom Bacillati; phylum Actinomycetota; class Actinomycetes; order Kitasatosporales; family Streptomycetaceae; genus Streptomyces; species Streptomyces sp. SudanB5_2050. The sequence continues at coordinate 3,043,760 of NZ_OZ186760.1, read as the reverse complement.
CTCCCCGAAGGGCGTCGACCAGGTCAGCGGCGCCGACAAGGCCGCGAACGGCACCTGGACCGCCGTCGTCAACAACTACTTCGGCTTCGTCCACAACAAGAAGGAGCTGAAGCGGCCCCCGGCCACCTGGGAGGACCTGCTCGACGACAGGTACGAGAACAAGCTCCAGTACTCCACCCCCGGCGTCGCCGGCGACGGCACCGCCGTCCTCATCAAGGCCATGCACGACTTCGGCGGCGAGCAGCCCGCCATGGAGTACCTGAAGAAGCTCCAGGCCAACAACGTCGGCCCGTCCGCCTCCACCGGCAAGCTCGCCCCCAAGGTCGACAAGGGCGAACTCCTCGTCGCCAACGGCGACGTGCAGATGAACTACGCCCAGTCCAAGTCCATGCCGAACCTCGGCATCTGGTTCCCGGCCCGCGAGGGCGGCAGGCCCACCACCTTCGCCCTGCCCTACGCGGCCGGCCTGGTCACCGACGCCCCGCACACCGAGAACGGCAGGAAGCTCCTCGACTACATGCTGAGCCGGAAGGCGCAGCAGCAGGTCAGCGAGATCGGCGGCGGCTTCGCGGCCCGCCAGGACATCGAGGCCACCGACGCCGACGCGGTCGCCCTGGCCGAGCTGATGGACGGCGTCGAGGTCTTCGAGCCCGACTGGGACGACATCGAGAAGAACCTCACCTCCTACATCGACGCCTGGAAGTCGGCCACCGGCAGCTGAGCCGTGATCGGCGGGGTCCGTCCGGCGCGGTCCTGATTAGGCTGTGGGGCGTCGGTACGCCGTGGTTCCGGCGCCCCCGCCCATGCCCCACCGCACGCCAGGGAGTTCGTTGCACATGGCAGACCGCAAGCCCATCGAGTCGTGGCTCACCGACATGGACGGCGTCCTCATCCACGAGGGCGTGCCGATCCCCGGCGCCGACGCCTTCCTCAAGAGGCTCCGCGAGTCCGGCAGGCCCTTCCTGGTCCTCACCAACAACTCCATGTACACCCCGCGCGACCTGCACGCCCGGCTGCGCCGCATGGGCCTGGAGGTGCCGATCGAGTCGATCTGGACCTCCGCGCTGGCCACCGCCCAGTTCCTGGACGACCAGCGGCCCGGCGGCTCGGCGTACGTCATCGGCGAGGCGGGACTGACCACCGCCCTGCACGACATCGGCTACATCCTCACCGACCACGACCCCGACTACGTGGTCCTCGGCGAGACCCGCACCTACTCCTTCGAGGCCATGACGAAGGCGGTCCGGCTGATCAACGCCGGCGCCCGGTTCATCTGCACCAACCCCGACGAGACCGGCCCCTCCACCGAGGGCCCGCTCCCGGCGACCGGCGCGGTGGCCGCCCTGATCACCAAGGCGACCGGCAAGCAGCCCTACTTCGCGGGCAAGCCCAACCCGCTGATGATGCGCACCGGGCTCAACGCGATCGGCGCCCACTCCGAGACCAGCGCGATGATCGGCGACCGCATGGACACCGATGTGCTGGCCGGCATGGAGGCCGGGATGCAGACCTTCCTGGTCCTCACCGGGCTGACCCGGCCGGAGCAGGTGGAGGACTTCCCGTACCGGCCGTCCCAGGTGGTCGACTCGATCGCGGACCTCGTCGAACGGATCTGACCCCCTGATCCGTCCCCCGCTCCGGCCCCCTCGCGCCTCCTAAACGCGCCGCCCCCGGGAGTAACCCGTTCGGCGCAGCCGGGCCCCGCGCAGGATGCGGGCGCCCGGCCCGCGGGGCAGCCTCCAGGTAACTGGAGGTACACGATGGGCTCACTGAAAGTCACTCTCCGTGCCGGAGTCGTGGCGGCCGCGGTGCTCGCACCGATCGCACCGATCACGTCGCTCGCGCCCGCCGCCCACGCCGCGGACGGCACGGGCGTCTCCGTGTCACCGTCCTCCCCCGCACCCGGCGGCGACGTCCGGCTCCGCGTGGCGGACTGCACCGAGAAGACCGCCGTCGCGGTGTCCGCCGCCTTCGTCTCGGACGTGAAGCTGTCCCTGTCGGGCTCCGACGGCGTCCTGGTCGGAGCCGGCACGGTCCGCTCCACGACGGAGGTGGGCGCCTACGCCGTGCGGGTCACGTGCGGCGACCGGGCCCGTGAGGGCACCGTCACCGTCGCCGGGCGCGAGCGCCCCACCGCTCCCGCCGCTCCCGCCTCGCCCGTCGCCCCCGTCGACGCGGGCGGTGGCGGCACCGCACGGCTCGCCGCCTCCGACGCCCGCGACGAGGCCCGCCCCGAGCCGCCCGGCACGGCGCACACCGTCACCGGCCTGGTCCTCGCGGGCATCGCGGCCGTCGCCGTCGCCCTGCGCGGGGTCCGCAGCCGGAGCCGTGGGACGGACTGACCATGTCCCGGACCGAGGAAACCGGCGAACGGGACGGGCAGCGCCCCGCCGTCCCGGGCGGCCGGCTGACGACCGGCATCGCCTGGACCGTGCTGCTGCTCGGGCTGTGGCTGTGGGGCCGCGAGGCCACCGACGTGCGCGAGGGCATATCCGTGCCGGCCACCGGCGACATGGCGGCGGCCGGCCGGCCCCCCGACGTACCGCTGCCGCCCGCCCACGAGCCCCTCGGCGACGCCCCGCCGCGCCGCCTGGACATCCCCGGACTCGACATCAGCGCCCCCGTGCTGGCCAGCGGCCTCGACACCAAGGGCGCCATCGAGGCACCGCCCTTCGACCGCGCCGGCTCCGTCGGCTGGTACGCGGACGGCGTGACGCCGGGAGCGGCCGGGACCGCGCTGATGGTCGGCCACGTCGACACCGAGACCAGGCCCGCCGTCTTCTACGAGGTGAGCACCCTGGAGCCCGGCGAGACGATCCGTGTGCTCCGCGAGGACGCCGAGGTCGCCGAGTTCACCGTCGACGACGTCCAGGTCCTCACCCGCGACGGCTTCGACGCCCGGCAGGCGTACGGCCCGCGCGCCACCGGCCGCGCCGAACTGCGCCTCATCACCTGCGGCGGCACCTTCGACCGCACCACGAACAGCTACACCGCCAACGTGGTGGTGTCGGCGTACCTCACCGGGACGGACGACGTCTAGCGGGGGTCCGGGACCCTCGTGGGTGCCGGAGGCGTATGTCAGGATTGAGCCTCGGAACAGTGCACCCAGGGGGGTCGGATGTACGGCAGCAGGGGGGCCGGAGCGATGTCCGCGAGGCGGGCGTCGGCAGTGGCGCTGGGGGCGGCGCTGCTGCTCGCGGGCTGCTCCTCGTCGGGGGACGGGGACGGCAAGGACGAGAAGGCGGGGGCCCGGATCACGCAGCAGCCGAAGGAGGCGGACCCCTTCTGGGTCAACCCGGACGGCAACGCGGCCCGGCAGGTGGCGGCCCTGGAGGAGTCCGGCGAGAAGGACCGGGCCGAGCAGATCCGCAAGATCGCCCAGCAGCCGACCGGCGAGTGGATCAGCCCGGAGAACCCCGAGGAGCAGGCCCGCGGCTTCACCGAGGCAGCCGACGAGGCCGGCCGCACCGCCCTCCTCGTCCTCTACAACATCCCGCACCGCGACTGCGGCCAGTACTCGGGCGGCGGCGCCGCGGACGGCGACGCCTACCGGGACTTCATCGACGCGGTGGCCAAGGGCATCGGCGACCGCTCGGCGACGGTCGTCCTGGAGCCGGACGCCGTGCTCCACCTGGTGGACGGCTGCACCCCGGAGCAGTTCCACGAGGAGCGCTACGACCTCCTCAAGGGTGCCGTCGCCAAGCTCTCCGCGCTGAAGAACACCAAGGTCTACCTGGACGCGGGCAACGCCGGCTGGGGCAACCCCGACCAGATCTTCGAGCCGCTGAAGTGGGCGGGCATCGACCAGGCCGACGGCTTCTCGGTCAACGTCTCGAACTTCTACACCACCGAGGACTCCATCGCCTACGGCAAGGAGCTGTCCGCCAAGGTCGGCGGCAAGCACTTCGTCATAGACACCAGCCGCAACGGCAACGGCCCCTACACCGAGGGCGACCCGGGCGAACGCTGGTGCAACCCGCCGGGCCGGGCCCTCGGCGAGACCCCGACCACGAAGACCGCCGACCCCCTGGTCGACGCCTACCTGTGGGTCAAGCGCCCCGGGGAGTCGGACGGCGAGTGCAAGGGCGGCCCCAAGGCGGGGGAGTGGTGGCCGGAGTACGCCCTGAAGCTGGCGCAGGGGTAGAGAAACCAGGGGCGCGGGGACCGCGCGGCGAGCCGCGCGGTCCCCGCGCCCCTGGTACCACCTGCGGGAGCGCTACGGCACGTGCACCCACTCCGCCTTGGACGGCGTGCCCTCCCCGTCCGTCACGAACATCATGTACCAGCCCGACTGGACGAGGTTCTTGTTGTCCGGGACCGTCACCGTCAGCCGGTCCCCGTCCGCCTTGAAGTCCAGCGCGATCGACCGCTGATCCACGTCCGTGACGTGGGTCGACGCGCTCGGCCGGATCAGCCGCACCTTCTCGACCGACCCCGCCGCCCGGGACGTGAACGTCCCCGACTCACCACGCTCGATGGTCTGCGGCCCCCCGGAGAGGTCCGGCCGGGAGTCCCGGTAGAGGTACGGCGGCGTGTAGATCTCGATGCGCTGCTCGAACTTGCCCGGCTTGGTGTTCGCCTTGTCGGCGTAGAGCGAGTCCGACCCGAAGAACATCAGCCGCCCGTCGGGCAGCAGGATCGAGCCGGAGTGGTAGTTGCGGCCCACCAGCGGATCGGCGACCCGCTCGAACTCGTTCGTCTCCGGGTGGTAGAGCCGGGCCTGGAGGATGTTCGAGTCGCTGCGGCCCCGGTAGTCCTCCGAGCCGCCGGAGACCAGCACGCTGTCGTCGGGCAGGACCGAGGCCTGCGGATAGCGGGTGCCCTTCTCCATCGACGGCCCGTCCACGAACTTCGGGTCGTCGGCCTTGAGGTCCGCGATCCGGGTCTTCTCGCTGGACAGCTTGGACTCGCCGACCCCGCCGCCGCCGATCACCATGTACTTCTCGTCCTGCGCCGGCGGCAGCAGCACGGTGTTGGCGGTCTCCAGCATGTCGGCGTCGCTCATGCCGGGGACCTCGGTGAACTTGTTGGTCTCCACGTCCCAGATGCCCGGGTCGCGGCCCACGTCGTCCGGGCCGTAGCCGGCGTTGGCACCCGAGTAGAAGATCTTCCCGTTCTGCATCAGGAAGAGCGCCGGGTACGTCGGGAACTGGCGCTCCTGCTCGGTGTAGGTCCACTCCTTGGTCTTCGGGTCGTAGATCTCGTTCTTGCCCGGCACGATCTGGCCGATGTCGTCGAGGCCGGAGACGCTGAGGATCTTGCCGTCGCTCAGGGTGGTGAGCGTCGGGTACCAGCGGGCCTCGTGCATCGGGTCGACCTTGATGTACTTCTCGGCGACCGGGTCGAACTCGAAGGTGTCCCGGATGCCCTGGAAGTCCTTCTTGTCGAGGGCGAGCTTCTCGGCGATGCCGTAGGTGTTGCGGGCGTCGGCGCCCGACAGGCCCTGGACGGTGTAGTTGTCCTGGGTGCCGGTCGCGTACTTCTGGCCGCTCTTCTCCGCCTCGACGTAGATCCGGCCCAGGCCCGGGTCGTTGCGCAGGAACTTCCCGGTCGCCTTGTCGAAGACCTTCTCGGCGCGCGGCACCAGCACCGGGTCCTTGGAGACGAAGGTCTTGCCGTTCTCCTTGCCGGTGAACCGGGTGCCCGCCGGCAGGGTGATCGGCTTGTCCGGGTTCTCGTTGTGGACGACCATCAGGCCGCCGGCCTTGGTGACGTCGCCCTTGAGCTTCTCGTACCGCTTGGTGCCGCCCGCGATCAGCAGGTTGCCGTTGGCGAGCTGGGTGTGGCCGGTGCAGAACAGGTCGGTCGGCGTCGGCACCTTCTTGATGGTCCCCTTGACCGGGTCCCAGATCCGGGTGTCGTACTGCTTGGCGTCGAAGTTGTCCTGGTTGTTGCCCGACCCCGCGACCAGCAGCACCTTGCCGGTGCGCAGCAGCGCCGCGTGGATGGTGTTCTGCCGGTACTCCTCGGGAAACTCGACGATCTCCCACTTGCCGTTGGCGGCCTTGTACTCCGGCTGATTGATCTTGTACTGGTGGTATTTCTCGGTTCCGAAGCGGTAGAGCCACGGCCCGTTCATCCCGGCCAGCGCGACTACCACCGCCGTGCCTATCGCGAAGCGACGGGCCCGGCGGCGGCCGGCACGGTCCTTCATTCCTTACGTCCCCCAAGTCCACCAAGGGCGATCTGCATGGTCTGGTCGTTGCCCCCGTCGGAGGAGGCGGCCCAGCTGGGCTTCTGCTGCGGCGCGTGCGCGGCATGCGGGGCGTGCGGCGCGTGCGCGCCGTACGCCTGCGCGCCGTACGCCTGCTCGGGCGCCGGCTGCTGCGACGGAACCCGGGGCTCGGGCTCCGCCGCCACGACCGGCGGTTGCTTCTTCGCCTTCCGCAGTTCGTGACGCCACGCGAACATCGGCGAGGCGGTGATCAGCAGCGCGAACGTGGCCCAGATGATCATCGCGGGGTGCGAGTGGCCGAGGACGAGACCGGCGGCGATCGAGGCGCCGAAGATGACGATGAAGTACCAGTGGTACCGGAAGGTGCCGAACCAGGTGTCCGGGCTGGCCGAGTCGCCCTTCGGCGTCACCACGAACTTGCTTTTGCGGCGCAGCACGGAGTCGATGAGCGCCTTGGCGTACAGCGGCGCCGACAGCGCGGACATCACCATGCCGGCCACACCGCCGGAGCCCTCCGGCTCGTGCGGCGAGACGTTGTGCCGGCGGTTCCAGACGTACAGGCCGATCTGCAGGGCGGAGGCGTTGCCGTAGAGCATCAGCCAGACCGTCGGGTCGATGTTGACGCCCGAGGCGCCGGCGCCCAGGAACAGCGCGCAGCTCAGCGCGGCCAGGATCCAGTTCAGGGCCGACATCGGGTAGAAGATGATCATCATCGTGTAATTGAAGAGCTTGCTCGGCGGGAGCGAGTACCAGCCCTTCCAGTACTGCTTGAGGATCGTCTCGTACGTCCCTCGCGACCAGCGCATCTGCTGGGTGAAGAAGTCCGTCCAGGCGTTCGGGCCCTCCCCGACCGCGAGCACGTCCGGGGTGTAGACCGAGCGCCACTTGCGACCGGTGGCCGGGTTCTTGTGGCGGTGGATCTCGAAGCCGGTCGCCATGTCCTCGGTGATCGAGTCGTACAGACCGCCGATCTGCTTGAGCGCCTTGATGCGCACCGCGTTCGAGGTGCCCACGAACATGGGGGAGCCGTAGCGGTTGCCGGCCCGCTGGATCAGGGCGTGGAAGAGGAACTGCTGGGACTCGGCGGCCTTGGTGATCGGGTTGTCGTAGTTGCCGTAGACCTGCGGGCCGATGACGAAGCCGACGTCCGGGTCGCGGAAGAAGCCCAGCATCCGCTCCAGGTAGTTCGGCAGCGGCACGTGGTCGGTGTCGACGGAGGCGAAGAAGTCGTAGTCGTCGCCGTGCGCGTCCAGCCAGGCGTTGTAGTTGCCGTGCTTGGTCTTGGCGCGATGCGGGCCCTTGGGCATGTTCCACTTGGCGACGCCCTTGCGGGAGAAGTGGTGCACGCCCAGGCGCGCGCAGACCGCCTTCACCTCGGGGTCGTCGCCCTCGTCGAGGAGCCAGACGTGCATCAGACCGCGGTGGCGGATCTTGACGGCCGCCTCCAGGGTCTTGGTCACCATCTCCAGCGGCTCCTTGCCGGGCACGAAGGAGGTGAGGAAGGCGACCCGGGTGCCGGTCTCGGGCACCACCGGGATCGGGTCCCGGGCGACCAGGGTCGCGTGCGCGTTCGACAGCACGTTCAGACAGCGGAACAGCTCGATCAGACCGATCGACACGAGCATCACGATGTCGAGCGCGGGCAGCCAGTCGAAGGCCGGGTAGTCGCGCTCGGTCCAGTGCGTGGGCTGGAGCAGCCACACCAGCAGCACCACCGACAGCAGGGGAGCGGCGGCCAGCATCAGGGCGACCCGGATGCGGTGCGGCTCCTGCGAGATCAGTGAGCGGTACTGGACCTTGTACGGCTTGTGCGGGTCGGGCTGGGTGAGGGGGCCCGCGAGCCGGCTGTAGTGCTCGTAGTCGTACCTCGGCAGGGTCTTCTTGATCCGGCGGAACGAGCCGGTGTTCCAGTTCCGATGCGCCGGCACCCTGAGCTGGGTGGTCTGGGACGGGTCGTGGTCCTGCCCGGCGCCCGTCGGCGTCGACGTCATGAGTCATCCCCCCACACGCGCGTCACGCGTGTTTCGTCGCTTCCATCGTCCGCTCGGGTCCCCCTCGACCTTCACGGACGTCACAGTGGTGGGTCGCGGTCACCACGGCATCCACACCTTATAGACATGGAACAGCGACCCCCGGTTGCATGATGCCCCCCGCGGCATCCCCTCGGCACCCGGCCCCCCAACCGGACCAGGGTTCTACGGCGTTCGCCATGATCGCAAGATGCCCGGAGGCCGGGTACACCGAAGGCCCCCCGTGTGCTACGGGGGGCCTTCGGCCGTCGGTGCGCCGCCAGGGACTCGAACCCCGGACCCGCTGATTAAGAGTCAGCTGCTCTAACCAACTGAGCTAGCGGCGCCTGCTGACCTGCACAACTCTACCCGATGCCGACCGGTGCTCCCGACCACCCCGCGGGCGGCGGCGGGGCACCCCGGGGCCGTGTACATCATTCGGACCGTCAGCATGCGCGTGAGCAAGACAGTTGAGAAACTGTCCGGCATGTACCGAAGTGTTCCTTCGCGGGCATGCTCGCCGGGAGTGTGAGGGGAATCGCATGGAAGCTCCCGTGTTCGAGGAGATCGACCCCGCGGGCGACTGCGACTGCGCCGGCTGCCGTCACTGGCGCCAGGTCCTGCCGCACTCCCGGACCGGCCGGGCCGGCGCCCATCCGGCGGCCCGACGGGCCCTGATCATGGCCACCGCCGCGGCCTCCGCCCTGGGCGTGGGCGTCACGGCGGCGGTCCCGGCCGCCGCCCACGCGGCGCACCGCCCCGGCGTCCCGGCGGACGACGTGCCGGACACCCCGCAGGGGCCGCGGGCGCCGCTGCACGGGCCGGCCGGCCTGCCCGCGGCGCCCCCGGCGGGGACGTCGCTGGCCACCGTCACCCGCGCGGAGATCATCGAGCGGGCGCAGACCTGGGTCACCGCGAAGGTGCCCTACAGCATGACCTCCTACTGGTCCGACGGTTACCGGCAGGACTGCTCGGGCTATGTGTCGATGGCCTGGAAGCTGCCCACCAACGAGTGGACCGGCAGCCTCGGCACCTTCGCCGACCGCATCACCAAGGAGGAGCTCCAGCCGGGCGACATCCTGCTCTTCCACAACGCGGCCGACCCCCAGAAGGGCTCCCACGTGGTGATCTTCGGCGGCTGGACGGACGGCACGCTCACCTCGTACCTCGCCTACGAGCAGACCCCGCCGCACACCCGGAAGCAGTCCACGCCCTACGCCTACTGGAGCGACTCGGCCAAGTACCTGCCGTACCGCTACAAGGGGGTCACCGCGACCGCCGCCGCGCCCGGGGCCGAGGCGGCGGCCCCCGCTCCCGGCGCCGCCGCGGCCCCCGCCTCGCACGGGGTGCCCGGCTACCCCGGACGGGCGATGTTCCGGCCGGGCGCGGAGAACCCGTACGTCACCCGGCTGGGCAGGCGGCTGGTGGAGAAGGGGTACGGCACCCACTACACGACCGGACCGGGACCGCGCTGGGGCGAGGCGGACCGGCGGGCCGTCGAGGCATTCCAGCGTGCCCAGGGCTGGCGCGGCGGCGCGGCGGACGGCTACCCGGGCCCGGAGACCTGGCGGCGGCTCTTCTCCTGACCGCCCGCCGCGGTGATCACCCGTTCATGACGCATCTGGCGCGGAGGCTGGAGCACGCATGAGTACGACCTCTTCCACGAACCCCGACACCATGCCGCCGGCGACCGAGGCGCCCCCGAAGCCGGCCGGGCCGGCGGAGGCCGGTCACCGGTCCGCCCGGCTCATCCACAACGAGGCCACCACCGAGATCCCCGTCCATCTGCTCTTCCGCGACGACCCCGATCCGGTCCCGGTGCCGCTGCGGCCCGCGGCCGTCGGCCGCCCGCAGGGCACGGGGGAGCGGCCCCGGGCGCGGCGCCCGGTCACCGCGCGCACGGTGCCGGCGGTGCGGATCGACCCGGAGCTGACGGAGCGCGCGGCGCGGGTGCTGCCGGGTGCGGCGGGCGTGGCCGCCGGGGTGTGCGCGGCGGCGGGCTGCGCGGTCACCTCCTGGTGGGCGGGGCTCGTACCGCCCCTCGCGGCCGAGGCGCTGGGGCTGCCGGCGTATGCGGGAGTCGGGCTCGGGCCCGGGCAGTGGGCGGCGTACGCGGCCGCCGGCGCGCTGGGGCTGTTCGGCTTCGGCGGGCTGGCCCGGGGGCGGACCGGGCGGGCCTGGGTGCTCGGGCTCTTCGGCCGCTACCGGGGGACGGTGCGGCGCACCGGCCTGATGTGGGTCAACCCGCTGCTGCTGCGCCGCCGGGTCGACGTGCGGCTGCGGCACTGGCGCAGCGAGCCGATGCCCGCGGCCGACGGCAACGGGGTGGCGCTCAGGGCGGTGACGCTGGTGGTGTGGCGGGTGCGGGACACGGCCAAGGCCACGCTGGGGGTCGAGGACCACGAGGCGTATCTGCGCGCGTGCGTCGAGGCGGCGCTGGCCCGGGTCCCGGTGGAGCCGCTGGGCACGGTCCGCAGCTCGGCCGACGTGGTGGGCGAGACGCTGACCCGGCTGGTGGCGGCGGACGCGGCGCCGGTGGGTCTGGAGGTGTTCTCGGTGCGGCCGGTCCGGGTGGAGTACGCCCCCGAGGTCGCCGCCGCGATGCACCGGCGCCGGATCGCGGCGCTGGACGCGGCCCAGCGGGCCAGCGTGCTCACCTCGGTCGTGGACTCGGTGGAGGACACGGTGACCCGCCTGACCATGCGGGGCCTGGTCGAGCTGGACGACTACGAGCGCAAGGTGCTGGTGAAGGACCTGACGGTGGCGTTCTGCGCGGGGCGGGGGGAGACGGGGGCCTGACCCGGGGACGGACCGCTACCGGGTTCTGCGATTGGTATGGACATGTTCAACTCGCGGCAATAATCTGAGACTTGGTCTAGACCTGCACGGCTCACTGAACCTCCCCCACGTCACAGGAGCAGCAGCATGCGCACAAGGACCAAGCTGTACGCCGCCGCGGTGGGCATGGCGACCACCGGAGCCCTCGTGCTCTCGTCCGGCGGCGCCACCGGCCACGGCTACACCGACCTGCCGGTCAGCCGGCAGAAGCTCTGCCAGAACGGCGGCGTCAGCAACTGCGGCGCCATCCAGTGGGAGCCGCAGAGCGTCGAGGGCCCCAAGGGCTTCCCGGCGGCAGGACCGGCCGACGGCCGGATCTGTTCCGCGGGCAACACCGGGTTCGCCCAGCTCGACAGCCCGAAGACGCCGAACGGACAGGCCTGGCCCACCACGAAGGTGAACGGCGGGCAGAGCTACACCTTCCGCTGGCAGTTCACCGCCCGGCACGCCACGACCGACTTCCGGTACTACGTCACCAAGCCGGGCTGGAACCAGAGCCACAACCTGGCCCGGTCCGACCTCAACCTCACCCCGTTCTTCACCGTGCCCTACGGCGGCAAGCAGCCTCCGGCCACCCTCTCCCACACCGGCACGCTGCCGTCCGGGCTGAGCGGGCACCACGTGATCCTCGCGGTGTGGACGGTCGCCGACACGGGCAACGCGTTCTACGCGTGCTCGGACGTGACCTTCTGACCGGGCCGGTCCGGCAACGCGTGAAGGGCCCCTCGCCTGGACGAGGGGCCCTTCTGCTGTGCGCCGCCAGGGACTCGAACCCCGGACCCGCTGATTAAGAGTCAGCTGCTCTAACCAACTGAGCTAGCGGCGCATGACTCCCGCCGTCCGCTTCCCGCGGTCGGCGACGACGAAAATACTACCCGGTCCGCGGGGGTGCTCGTGACCACCGGTGCGCGGGCCCCGGTGCGGCCCCTGGGCAGTGTGACGGCAGGACCTAGATCGCCAGCGACAGCAGGACCGGCGCCGCGTTCCGGTTCAGCTCGTCCGCCGCCCGGCGCAGCCGGTGGGCGTGCTCGACCGGCAGGGACAGGGCCAGGCAGCCCACGGCGGAGCCGGCCGTGATCGGGACGGCCGCGCAGACCGTGCCCACCGCGTACTCCTGGAGGTCGAGCACCGGCACGCTGGGCGGCTGGGACTCCAGCCGGGACAGCAGCAGCCGGTCGCTGGTGATGGTGCGCGAGGTCAGGCGGGCCATCTTGTGCCGGGCGAGATGGTCGCGGCGGCCCGCGTGGTCCAGCTGGGTCAGCAGGCTCTTGCCGACCGCGGTGGCGTGCGCCGAGACGCGGAAGTCCACCCACTCGTTCACCTTGGGCGTGGCCGGGCTGTCGGCGTACTGGGTGACGCTGACCTCGCCGTCCACGTACCGGCTGATGTAGACGGCCGCGCCCACCGAGTCGCGCAGCCGGTCCAGGGTGCGCTGGAGCTTGTCGCGCAGGGCCTCCTCGCGGCCGTGGGCCGAGCCCAGCCGGGCCAGGGCGTCCCCCGTGACGTACGCGCCGTCGGCGGTCTGCTCGACGTAGCCCTCGCGGCGCAGCATGCGCAGCAGCGGGGACAGCCGTTCCCGGTCCAGGCCGGTCTGCCGGGCGATCTCCGAGTCGGTGATTCCGGAGCTGTGCCGCGCCACGGCCTCCAGGGCGCGCAGGGCGTCCTGGGCGGAGTGGTGCGGCGCGGACGGCTTGTGCTGCAGCGCCACGGTGGTCTCCCCCTGCGCTTCGCTGGTAGGCCCCTGCCCCTGTCCCTGCCTGTGCCCCCGACCGGACAGCGGATCCCCTTCACGATAACCGCCAAAAGGCTTCGTGTGACGGGGTGTTGGCGAAGTTCCGGAGCCCTGGACTGGGCCGCTGGCCCGCTGGCATATGTCAGCGGCGTGCCCCAGCGTCCCGACCTCGGACGTTGGGGCACGCCGCGGTGCCCTCAGGGCGTCACAGGACCGCGCTCAGGAATTCCCGCGTCCGGTCGTGCTCCGGCTCGCTGAAGATCTTCTCCGGCGAACCCGCCTCGATGACCCGGCCGGAGTCGAACATCAGGACCTGGTCCGAGATGTCCCGGGCGAAGTTCATCTCGTGGGTCACGCACAGCATGGTGATGTCCGTGCTGCGGGCGATGTCCCGCAGCAGGTCGAGGACGCCCGCGACCAGCTCGGGGTCGAGCGCCGAGGTCACCTCGTCGAGGAGGAGCACCTTCGGGCGCATCGCCAGCGCCCGGGCGATCGCCACGCGCTGCTGCTGGCCGCCCGAGAGCTGGGCCGGACGGGCGTCGCACTTGTCGGCCAGGCCCACCATGTCGAGCAGCCCCTTGGCCCGCTCGACCGCCTCGTCCTTGGACATCCCGAGCACCGTGACCGGCGCCTCGGTGATGTTGCGCAGCACGCTCATGTTCGGGAACAGGTTGAACTGCTGGAACACCATCCCGATCTGCTTGCGGACCTCGCGCCGCTCCTTCTCGGTCGCCGGGAAGAGCTTCTGCCCGTCCACGGTGATCGTGCCCTCGTCGGGCTTGAGGAGCGTCATCAGCAGCCTGAGGATCGTCGTCTTGCCCGACCCGGACGGGCCGATCAGGGTGACGTGCTTGCCGGCGTCGACGGAGAAGTCCAGGTGGTCGAGGACGGTGTTGTTACCGAACCGCTTGGTGACCTGCTCCAGGCGTATCAGCTCGCCGGAGCTGCGCTCGGGGCTCTTCTCGGGATTGGGGAGAGTGTCAGTGGGCAAGGCGTCGCTCCAGGGCTCGCAGGGCAAGGGAGGCCAGGTAGGAGATGACGATGAAGGCCACGCCGATCACCGTCAGGGGCTCGGTGAACTGGAAGTTCTGCTGCGAGAACAGCCGTGCCTCGCCCAGCATCTCCAGCACCGTGATCGCCATCAGCAGCGGCGTGTCCTTCAGCATGGAGATCACGTAGTTGCCGAGGGCGGGCACCACACGGCGGATGGCCTGCGGCAGGATCACGGCCGTCCAGGTCCGCCCCACCGGCAGGTTCAGCGCCGTCGCGGCCTCCCACTGGCCGACCGGCACCGCCTCGATGCCGGCCCGGTAGACCTGCATCGTGTACGTCGAGTAGTGCAGCCCGATGGCGAGCACACCGGTGGTGAGCGCCGAGGCCGTCACCCCCCACTCGGGCAGCACGTAGAAGAGGAAGAACAGCTGCACCAGCAGCGGGGTGTTGCGCACGAACTCGGTGACCGCCCCCACGGGCCAGGTCACGAAGCGGGAGGGCACCCGCATCAGCAGCGCCCACACCAGACCGAGGACGAAGGAGACCAGCGACCCCAGGGCCAGGATCTGCAGGGTGACCAGCAGCCCGTCCCAGAAGTGCGGCATGAAGTCGGAGACCGCGCTCCAGTCCCACTTCATCGGACACCCCCGATCCCGGCCGGCTCAGGAGTGACGGCCTTGCTCTTCGCCGCCGCCTTCCCCACGCCCGCCTTCAGCTTCTTCTCCAGACCGCGCATCACCCGGGTGAGCAGGAACGCGATCACGAAGTAGATGAGCAGGATGTACGTGTAGATCTCCGCGCTCTCCTGCAGCGCCAGGCGCACCAGGTTGCCGCTGAACGCCAGGTCGCCCATGCCCATGATCGACACCAGGGCGGTGCCCTTGAGCAGTTCGATCAGCAGGTTGGAGAAGGGCGGGATCATCTCCGGCACCGCCTGCGGCAGCAGGATCAGCTTCATCCGCTGCCAGGGCGTGAAGCTGAGGGCGATGCCGCCCTCCTTCTGCGCCGGGTCGACCGCGGCGAGCGCCCCGCGCACGATCTCGGAGCCGTACGCCCCGTAGGTCAGACCGAGTGCCAGCGTGCCCGCCCACATCGGCACCAGCTGCCAGCCGAAGGCCGGGGGCAGCACGAAGAACACCCAGAAGATCATCACCAGCGCCGAGGTGCCGCGGAACACCTCGGTGTAGAAGCCCGCCAGGAAGCGGACGATCCACAGCCGGTGGGTGCGGCCGACGCCGATCACGAAGGAGACGGCGGTGGCCAGCAGCGCGCTGAAGAAGAGCAGCTGCACGGTGACCCACACGCCCTGGAGTACGAGTTCCCACAGTCCCGAGGTCATCCGCCGCACAGCTCCTTCGCGGTCAGATCGGTCATCTCGTTCTCGGTGAAACCGAAGGGCTTGAGGATGCGCAGCAGTTCGCCGCTCTTCTTGAGCTTCTGCAGCTCGACGTTGAAGGCGTCCCGCAGATTGGTCTCGTCGGGCCGGAAGGCGAAACCACCGCCGTCGACGTGCGGCTCACCGTCGACGATCGGCGCGAACGCCTCGGTCACCTCGGCCTTGTGGGACTTCTTCACCACCTCACGGGTGGTCAGGGCGGTGCCCGCGAAGACGTCCACGCGCCCGGACTCGACGGCGTTGAGTCCGGCCACCTGGTCGGGGACGATCAGGATGTCGTCCTCCTTGTACCCGTGCTCCACCGCGTAGGCGATCTCGGCGTAGCCGGTGCCGGTCGCGAACTTGGCCTTCTTCTCGACGACGTCCTCGTAGTTGTGCAGCCCCATCGGGTTGCCCTTGCGCACGATGAACGCGTCGAGCATCTGGTAGTCGGGGTCGGAGAAGATGACCTGTTGGCAGCGGTCGGGGTTGATGTACATCCCGGCCGCCACCACGTCGAACTGCTGCGACGCCAGACCCGGGATCAGGGAGCCGAACTCCGTCGGCACCGGCTGCACCCGGTCCACCCCGAGCCGCTTGAAGATGACCTTCGCCAGCTCCGGCGCCTCGCCGGTCAGCTCACCGTTCTTGTCGATGTACCCGAAGGGGATCTCACCCGCGATGCCGAGCCGGGCCACGCCCTGCGCCTTGAGCCGGTCGAGCAGGTCACCGCCCTTCACGTCCGAGGCCGTGGCCACCCGCGAGCATCCGGCCGCCCCCAGTGCGCCGAGCGCCGCGACCCCCGCGAGCAGCGACCGGCGAGTGGGCCCGGCTGTCCTGGTCCTTTGGTGGGATATGCCCCATGGAGGGGTTCTGTGTGGTGGAGCCATGGGCGCGCAGCTACCCGAAGCCGGTCGGGTTATGCCGATCTTTTTCAGTCCGAGACCTCGGCCCGGCGCCCTTGACCGCGGCGTTTCGGGGCACTGCCGTGGGGACTTGGCTGATCGCTCCATCGAAGTCTCGCTGGTCACGCGCGGAATCACGTGCAGGGCCCGGCTGCTGGACGACGGGATGGCCGCGGCCTGCAACGGCCTGTGGCGCACGGGAGCGGCGGGGGAGACGCTCAGCTTCCGGCGGGCGTGGGAGAGACGGGCACGCCCGCCTCGTACAGCGCGTGCGCGGCCCGCAGGACCAGGTCGTCCCGGTGACGGGCCGCCACCAGGTGCAGGCCGATCGGCAACCCGTCCCCGTCGGTGCCGACCGGGACGGTCGCCGCCGGCTGCTGGGTCAGGTTGAACGGGTAGGTGAACGGCGTCCACCCCGTCCACCGCCGCAGCCCCGACCCCTTGGGCACCTCGGCGCCCGCCTCGAACGCCGTGATCGGCAGCGTCGGCGTGACCAGCAGGTCGTACGCCTCGTGGAAGCGGCCCATCCGCCGGCCCAGCTCCATCCGGACGTCGACCGCGGCCAGATACTCCAGCGCCGAGTACCGCGCCCCCGTGCCGACGACGTCCCGCAACCCCGGGTCCAGCAGCTCCCGCTGCCCCGCCCTCAGCTGCTGCGCCGCACGGGCCGCCCCGCTGAACCACAGGGTGTGGAAGGCGTCCACCGGGTCGGTGAAGTCCGGGTCGGTCTCCGTCACGTACGCGCCCAGCTCCGCCAGCCGCTCCACACCGCGCCGCACCGCCGACGCCACCGCCGGACACACCGCCACCTGCCCGCCGAGCGAGGGCGAGTACGCCACCCGCAGCCCCCGCACCCCCTCGGCGAGGGCGTCCGTGTACGACCCCGGCGCCGGGCCCAGCGCCGACCAGTCCCGGGCGTCGGGCGTGCCGATGACGTCCAGCATCAGTGCCGCGTCCGCCGCGTCCCGGGTCATCGGGCCGACGTGCGCGAGGGTGCCGAAGGCGCTCGCCGGGTAGAGCGGCACCCGGCCGTACGTCGGTTTCAGGCCGAAGATCCCGCAGAAGGAGGCGGGGATGCGCACGCTGCCCCCGCCGTCCGTACCGAGCGCCAGCGGACCCGCCCCGCGCGCGACGGCGGCCCCCGCGCCCCCGCTGGAGCCGCCCGCGGTGCGGCTCGGGTCGTGCGGGTTGCGGGTCACGCCGGACAGCGGAGAGTCCGTGACGCCCTTCCAGCCGTACTCGGGCGTCGTCGTCTTGCCGAGGAACACCGCGCCGTGCTCGCGCAGCCGGGCGACGGAGGGCGCGTCCTCGTCCCAGGGGCCGTCCGGCGACACCGCGCGTGAGCCGCGCAGGGTCGGGTGACCCCGCATCAGCAGGATGTCCTTCACGGTGACCGGCACCCCGTCCAGCCGTCCGCCCGGTTCCCCGCGCCGCCACCGCTCCTCGGACCGCCGGGCCCGGTCGAGCGCCTCCTCGCCGGTCAGCCGGACGAACGCGTTCAGCTCCGGCTGGATCCGTTCGGCGCGATCCAGGGCCGCCCGGGTCACCTCGACGGGGCTGAAATCCCCCTTGCGGTAGCCGTCGACGAGCCGCACCGCGGTCAGCTCCGTGAGGTCGGTCATGCACCCTCCCGATCCAAGGGGTCGTCAGTGCCCGGGCACGTATCCACGCTTCTTGTCGACCACGTTCGCCAGGGGTCCGCCGGCCGCCCAGCTCTCGAACAACTCCACGAACTGCGCCCCGAGTTCGTCCCGCCAGCCGACCGTGTCCCCGCTCATGTGCGGCGAGACGATCAGGTCGGGGACCGTCCACAGCGGACTGTCGGGCGCGAGCGGCTCGTGGACCAGCACGTCCAGCGCGGCACCCGCGATCCAGCGCCTGGTCAGGGCCTCGGCGAGATCGTCCTCCACGACCAGCTGACCGCGCCCCACGTTCACGAACCGCGCCGAGGGCTGCATCATCCCGAACCGCCGGGCGTCGAACATGCCGCGCGTGTCGTCGGTCAGCGGCGCCGCCGCCACCACCCAGTCGGCGCGGGCCAGCAGCCGGTCCAGCTCGCCCGGCCCGTGGACACCGGGGCGGGCGGTGCGGCCGACCAGCGCGACCGTGATGCCCAGCGCCTTCAGCGTCTGCGCGATCGCCCGCCCGATCGGCCCGGAACCGACCACGCAGGCGCGGGTCCCGGCCACCCGCAGGGACTCGCGGTGCCGCCAGGTCCGCTCGCCCTGCAACCGCAGGGTGGTGGGCAGGTCCTTGGCCATCGCCAGGACGAGCGCGGCGACGTACTCGGCGATCGGCCGGTCGAAGACACCGCGGGCGTTGGTCACCACCGTGTCCGACCCGGCCAGCTCCGGACACATCAGATGGTCGACGCCGGCGCTCGCGGTGTGCACCCAGCGCGGGCGCGGTCCGTCGCCCGGCCACGCCTCGCGTACCGCGTGCGAGGTGAAGTCCCACACCAGCAGCACGTCGGCGTGGGGCAGCCGCTCGGCGAGCGTCGACGCGTCGGCGTGCTCGATCCGCGCCCGGCCGGTGAGCCGGCCCAGACGGGGAAGCGGCTCGGCGTCGAGCACGAGGACGGTGGGCGTCGTCGGCGGGGACGGGGGCGTGGTCATCGCGGTCTGTCTCCGGGGGTCGCGCGGAAGGACGCACGGGCGCGTCGCACGGCGGTCGCGGCAGCGCGTCGCACGGTGCTCGGAACGGGTTGACGGGGGACGGAACCGGCTGTCGACCTGGGAAGGACGCGGGCGGATCGACCACGCTCGCACCAGAACCCACCTTCGTCAACACGGCCTCCGTGACCACCTCCGGCGCGCTCCCGGACGCGCCGGCCGAGCTGCGCATACCGGTGATCTCGGCCAACCCAGTGACGATGTGGGCGGCGCTGTGCCGACTGGGTACCCGTGCCGTGGGGCCGTACCAGGCGCTGACCGACCCGTCGGCGCGCACCGGTCCCGTGGTGCCGGGGCCGGCCGGCCCCGCGGTGGCGGGCCCGGTCGGTCCGGCGGTGGCGGACATGCCGGGCGTCTCGGACGGCCCGGACACGGAACAGCAGCAGGAAGGGCGGACATGACAGCACTGGGATTCCTGTACCCGGGCCACTCCGGCGAGGACGACTATCCACGCATCGAGCAGCTCCTGGGCAGCGACATCCGGGTGGACCTGGTGCACACGGACACCGGCGAGGACGCGCACCGCGTGGACGCGCTCCTGGAGATGGGCTCACCGCGGCGGCTGGCGGCCGGCGTGGAGGAGCTGCGGCTGTCCGGCGCCGACGCGGTGGTCTGGGCCTGCACCAGCGGCAGCTTCGTGCACGGCTGGGAGGGCGCCCAGGAACAGGTGCGCGCGCTGGCCCGGTCGGCGGGCCTCCCGGCCTCCTCGACCTCCTTCGCCTTCGTGCACGCGGCGAAGGAGATCGGGGCCCGGCGGGTGGCCGTCGGCGCGACCTACCCGGACGACGTGGCCCGTCTGTTCGCGGACTTCCTCGGCGCCGCCGGCGTCGAGGTGACCGGCGTCGTCAGCTCCGGGATCGTCACGGCGGCGGAGGTCGGCACCTGGACCGAGGCGGAGGTGCTGGCCCTGGCCCGTTCCGCCGACCGCCCGGACGCCGAGGCCGTCCTGCTCCCGGGCACGGCCCTGCACACGGTGGCCCACATCCCCGCCCTGGAGAAGGAGCTGGGCAAGCCGGTCCTCACGGCCAATCAGGTGACCGTCTGGGAGGGGCTGCGCCTGGCCGACCGCCGGGTCAACGCGCCGGAGCTGGGCGCGCTGTTCACGCGGGAGCCGGTGGTGCAGGTCTGAGGCGACCGAGAGGGGGCCTCACGTGAGAAGCCCGGTCCCGCTGCTGCGGGACCGGGCTTCCTCATGGAGCGCTGGGCAGGCCTTGCACCTGCATTTCCCCACGGGAAGTGGGGCGTCTTTCCTTGGACCACCAACGCATCGCCGCTCGCGGGGAGTTGATCTCCTTGATCGGCAAGATGATCGTACCGCAGGACCGGCCGGAGTGCACATCGGCCGGGCGGGCGGGTGGCCACGCCGGCCGCCGACCGCAGCGGCTGTTCATGTATGTGTGCACCGTTCTTCATTCTGGACTTACCTGAAGTCTTGTCAGCCCTCGAAGCGGCCCCTATTCTCACGCCGAGAAAGCGCTTTCCCTCCTGGTCGTATTGACATGATCAGGACAACACGTTCGTTCCGGCATGTGAAGACGAATGGGGAGACCGACGATGAGACGACCAGTCGCGCTGCGACTCCACGCCGCGCTGGCCACGTTGGCCGTCGCGGCCGCGACCGGTGTGGTGCTGACGATGCCCGAGGCGGCGGCAGCGGCCAGTGGCGCCACCGGCTACGCGACCCAGAACGGCGGCACGACCGGGGGCGCGGGCGGCCAGACGGTCCGGGCCACCACCGGCACCCAGATCCACCAGGCCCTGTGCGGCCGCGCCGGCAGCAGCACCCCGATCACCATCCAGGTCGAGGGCACCATCAACCACGGCAACACCACCAAGGTGTCCGGCGACAGCTGCAGCACCGCGGCCGACAGGATCGAGCTGAAGCAGATCAGCAACGTCACGATCGTCGGGGTCGGCGGCGGTGCCGTCTTCGACCAACTGGGCATCCACATCCGGGAGTCCAGCAACATCATCATCCAGAACGTGACGGTCCGGAACGTCAAGAAGTCGGGCTCGCCCACCTCCAACGGCGGCGACGCCATCGGCATGGAGAGCGGCGTGCGCAACGTCTGGGTCGACCACACCACCCTGGAGGCCTCGGGCGGGGAGTCGGAGGGCTACGACGGCCTCTTCGACATGAAGGACGACACCCAGTACGTGACCCTGTCCTACAGCACCCTGCGCAACTCCGGCCGCGGCGGCCTGATCGGCTCCAGCGAGAGCGACCGCTCCAACGGCTACGTCACCTTCCACCACAACCTGTACGAGAACATCGACTCCCGCGCCCCCCTCCTGCGCGGCGGGATCGCCCACATGTACAACAACCACTACAAGAGCCTGAACGAGTCCGGCATCAACTCCCGGGCCGGCGCCAAGGCCAAGGTGGACAACAACTACTTCGAGGACTCCAAGGACGTCCTCGGCACCTTCTACACCGACCAGGCCGGCACCTGGCAGGTCAGCGGCAATATCTACGACAACGTCACCTGGTCCGAGCGCGAGGGCGACAACAACCCGGCCGGCCCGAACCCGACGTCCAACACCTCCGTCAGCATCCCGTACTCCTACGACCTGGACGCGGCCGACTGCGTACCGAGCGTCGTGAGCCAGACGGCGGGCGCCAACAAGGGGCTGAAGGTGTCGGACGGCAGCTGCACGCCGCAGAGCCCGGCCCCGACCACCCCGCCCACCTCACCGACCCCCACGGACCCGGGCCCGACCGACCCCGGCCCCACCACGCCACCCACGGGCACCAACCTCAGCCTCTCGGCGGGCGCCGACGGCTCCTCCAAGGCCTCCGGCACCAGCTACGGCAACGTCCGGGACGGCAACGCGAGCACCTACTGGTCCCCGGCCGGTGCCACCGGCTCCGTCTCGGTGAAGTGGGGCTCGGCCACCACCGTCTCCAAGGTCAACATCCGTGAGGCGGCCGGCTCGGCGGGCGCCATCCGGGCCTGGCGCATCATCAACCACGACACGGGTGCCGTCCTGGCCTCCGGCAGCACGGCGGGCGTCAGCAGCTTCGCCGCCACCTCGCTGAAGAAGATCACCCTGGAGATCACCGCCTCCAGCGGCTCGCCCCGGGTCGCCGAGTTCGAGACCTACGCCGGCTAGCGCACGGACCACCCCGGCAATGTTCCACCCCGCGTCCGGTCCGGCATCCCCGGGCCGGACGCCCACTTGCGCGGGCGCGGGACAATGGACGGTGGCCCACTCCACCGGGGTGCCCCGCCCGCGCGGGGAGGGCCGTCGTGACGTACGAGGAGGAGAAGACATGGCGGAGCCCACGCCGCGTCGGAACGAACCGCGGCTACGCCCCGCGCCCCTGCTCTTCGAGCCGGCGGAGGCGTCGGCCGACCCGGAGCACTTCTTCGACCTCGAGTCGATCGACGACCCCCGGGCCCTCCTAGACCGCGCGACCGAGCTGACCCAGGCGTTCCGGGCGGCGGCCGACCGGGCGATGGAGTTCCAGGCGGTCGCGGCGGCCCAGCTGGCCGATCCGCGCCGCTTCGACCGGCTGACGACCGCCGACATCGCCGAGCGGGCCGAGTGGACCGAGGACTACGCCAAGAAGATGGTGGAGTTCGGGCGGGACCTGATGCGCGGCGGCGATCACACCGACTAGCGCGACGGGCGCCGGCCGGTCTCCCACGGCTCCGACCGGCCCCGACTAGCACGAACGCATATGCCGAGCGGGTGGGCAAGATACTCCTGCCCCGGCCTTCCTGTCCCGGATTCCGGCAACCCAGCGGAGCCGTTCCTCACGCCGGGTAGATGTATGGGTCATGAGCAGCAGCACGCGCAACGTCACCCCGCACGTCGCACCCCACGCCTCGGAGGTCACCACCGACGGCGCCGCCTGGCTGGCCTCGGCGGGCGCGCACCCGCGCACCACGCTCGCGTTCTGGGAGGAGCGGCCCGAGGCCCCGGTCGTCCTGCCCTGCGGCTCCGCCTTCGACGTGGTGAGCGCGCCCGCGATCTTCGGGCGCCGGATGCTGGACCGGATGTGGGACGAGGGCCCGGGCTCGGGTCCCGTGGCCGAGTTCCGGGGCCGGATGCTCCTGTTCGCCGCGCCCGGCACGGCCCAGCGGCTGCCGTCGCTGCTGGAGTGGGAGGAGTGGAGCGCGCGGGGCCGGGACGGCGGCCGTACGGGCGAGGTGCCGCCGCTGCTGTGCCACGGCGCCGGGGACGCGGTGACGGTGCCGGCCCCCGTCGGCGGGTCCGCCCGCTCGGGCTCGCGCTGGCTGGTGGCACCGGACACGCGTCTGCCCTGGCTGCCGGGTCCGGAGATGCTGCTGTGGGCGGCCGTGCGCGCCGCCCGCGCGGCCGTGCGGATTTCGATTTTTCCTCCCGCCGACCAGGATGCTAATGTCTACGACGTCAGCAGGCGCCGCTAGCTCAGTTGGTTAGAGCAGCTGACTCTTAATCAGCGGGTCCGGGGTTCGAGTCCCTGGCGGCGCACGTTGTGTCGATGGCGGGGCTGGTTCGCGGTAGCGCGAACCAGCCCCGCCATCGTTGTTTCCCGCGGCGGAGGCGCGCGGAGGCGCGCGCGGCTCACCCCGGCGTGATCTGCACCGTCCAGGCCCCCGAGGCCGTCCGCCCCTCCACCGTCACCCGCACGTCCTCGCCCGGCACCGTGAAGCTCTCGCCGAGGGCGACCGGGGCGTCGGCGAGGGGCGGGTAGACCGAGTCCTCCCAGCACGCCTCGGTCTTCGGGTGGGCGTCGACCACCTGGATCGGCCCGTCCCCGGACCGGGCCCCGCTGTGCACCCGGTACACCAGCACCCCCGCCCGGCAGGCCGTGGCGTCGTTGCCGACCGGTCCCCGGGCCTCGAAGGCCAGCACGGTGTCCGGCCCGGTGCGGACCACCGCCAGTTTCGTGCCGTGTCCCAGGCCGAAGGCGGGCGCCCCGGCCGCGCCGGCCACCGCCACGCCCGGGCCCGCCCCCAGCGGCTCCAGCGTCAGGCGCACCGTCTCGCCGCCGCGCACACACGCCACCTGTCGGGGCTCCAGCCAGCCCAGCTTCCACTTGTGCCAGCCGAAGAGGTCCGGAGCGAGTCCGAACTGGCTGCCCATCAGGTCCCAGTCGCCGACGTGGGTGTCCCAGTCGCCCTCGTCGTCGGCGGGCCGGTGGTACAGATCGGGCAGGTCGAAGACGTGCCCCGTCTCGTGGGCCAGGACCAGCCGGTCCGGCGGGTGGTTCTCGAAGACGGTGACCACCCGCCGGATGTCGGTGCCGTCGGCCCGCAGCGGGGTGTCGAGGTTGACGACCTTCGTGGCGTCGGAGTCCACGCCGGGCGCGTCCGGGTCGGCGACGAAGTACACGATGTCGTAGCGGGAGAAGTCGACGTGCCCGTCGGCGGCCTCCAGCGCGTCGCGCAGGTAGGCGGCCCGGTGCCGCGGACTCCAGTCACGCCGTATGTCGTACGCCGTCGAGGGGCGCGGCATGGTGATCCAGGCGGGCAGCGGGTGCGGGCGCAGGGTGAAGGCACCGTAGGAGGCGCGCTGGAAGAAGCGGGTGGTGGCGGGGAAGTGGTCGGCGGCCAGCTCGGCCGGTGCCGTCAGCGGCTGGGAGTCGGGGAAGGACAGGAAGACCATCACGGCGTCCAGCGCCCGTGCCGGCTTCGGGTACGCGGTGTTCCAGGTGCTCAGGCCCTCGGAGTGGTGGACCTCAGTCCGCTGCAGGGCGCACGGCTCGGGGGAGAAGGGCTCGGCGGCCGACGGCGCGTTGATCAGGGAGGTCGCGGCGAGCGCCGACATGGTGGTGCACACCGCCGCCGTACTGCGCAGTCGCGTCCGGGACGCTCCCGACGCCCCCCGGTCCGCTCCGAGCCCCTTGAGAACCTCCCGGGGAAGTCGCCTCAGGGGGAGCTGGCGCGGCACATGGACCTCCGGGTGCGGATCGTCGGGACACCGCACCCAGCTTGTGGGTGATTGTCGTACTACGTCCTGTTCGCCTGCACCGGATGGGTGAGCCGTCCGGAATTTCGAGGGACGTCACCGGGTCGACGCCTGTATGTCACTTACGCAACGTCACAACTGGTCGGGGGCGTGAAGGACTCGTCCAGGTGTGAGCAGAAACGATCAGGCGCGGGGGTCACCCGGTCGGGAACCCGGGGCGGCGGCTGGAAGGGGTTCGTGCCAGCCTCTATGATCGGCACACTTTCCTGCACGAACAGAGCACGAACAGAGATCGAGGCACTGCGGGAGCGAGCGGTGAACGGAACCTCCGAAGGGCCGGCGCCCGCGGCAGACCTCGCCCGGTCCGCCGTCACGGACAGTGACAAGAGCCTGGCTCCTCGTGCGCCGTGCGCGGGGTCCGCGGCCTACCGCTCGGCGTTCACGGCCGCCCCTCTCGCCATGGCCGTCGTCGACGCCGAGGGCCTGGTCGTCAGCGCCAACGACACGCTGGGCACCCTGCTCGGCACCGACCCGGACGCGCTGGCCGGCCGTGCCGCCGCCGACCTCGTCGACCTCGCCTCCGACACCGGCACCTGGCAGGCGTACCGCGAGGTGCTGTCCGGCCGCCGGGCCCGGCTGCGCTGCACCCGGCGGCTGAAGGGGGCCGACGGGCACTCCCTGTGGGCGCAGGTGACGGTCGAGCCGCTGGCCGAGGCCGAGGGCGCGCCGGGGCTGCTGCTGTCGGTCGCCGACATCAGCGCCCGGCGCGAGCTCCAGGCCCGGCTGCGCCACCTCCAGATGCACGACCCGGTCACCAGGCTGCCCAACCGCGCCCTGTTCTTCGAGCGGCTGACGGCGGCGCTGGAGGCGGACTCCTACGAGCACGGCGGCACCGGCCGGATCGGCGTCTGCTACCTGGACCTGGACGGCTTCAAGGCCGTCAACGACACCCTCGGTCACCGCGTCGGCGACCGGCTGCTGGCCGCCGTCGCCGAACGCCTCACGCGCTGCGCCGAGGAGGCCGCGCACGCCCGGTCCGGCGCACCGCTGGTGGCCCGGCTCGGCGGCGACGAGTTCGCCCTGCTCGTCGAGGACTCCACGGGCACCGATCAACTCGCCGACCTGGCCGAATCGGTACTGGCGGCCCTGGAGGCGCCCTTCGAGGTCGCCGACCGACGCCTCTCGGTCACCGCCTCGGTCGGCGTCGTCGAACGCCACACCGCCGGCACCACGCCGACCGCCCTGATGCAGGCGGCGGACACCACCCTGTACTGGGCCAAGGCCGACGGCAGGGCCCGCTGGACCCTGTTCGACCCGGAGCGCAACGCCACCCGCATGACCCGCCAGGCGCTGGCCGCCACCCTCCGCCCCGCCATCGACCGCGGGGAGTTCGCCCTGGAGTACCAGCCGCTGGTCGGCATGGAGGACGGCCGGGTGCGGGGCGTCGAGGCGCTCATCCGCTGGAATCATCCTCAGTTCGGCGTACTGGCGCCGAATCGGTTCATCGCACTGGCGGAGGAGGACGGTTCGATCGTTCCCCTGGGCCGCTGGATCCTGCGCACCGCCTGCCGGCAGGCCCGCAGCTGGCAGCTGGCCCACCCGGACGAGCCCCCGATCTTCGTCAGCGTCAACGTCGCGGTCCGCCAGGTGTGGGACTCCGACCTGGTGGCGGACGTGGCGGCGACCCTGGAGGAGACCGGGCTGGCGCCGGAGCTGCTGCAACTGGAGCTGACGGAGTCGGCGGTCATGGGCTCGGCGGGCCGCCCGCTGCAGGCGCTCAAGGCGCTCAGCGACATGGGCGTCCACATCGCCATCGACGACTTCGGCACCGGCTACTCCAACCTGGCCTACCTCAGCCGGCTGCCGGTCTCGGTGCTGAAGCTGGACGGCGCCTTCGTGCGCGGCTTCCAGTACGACGGCGGCGGCGCCCCGGTGGGGGGCGCCGGAACGGCCGCGGGCGCCGACGGACCGGCGACCAGCCCCGCCGACGAGGTCATCGTCGAGGCGATGGTCCAGCTCGCCCACCGCCTCGGTCTCACCGTCACCGCCGAGTGCGTGGAGACGTCGGACCAGGCGAGCCGCCTGCGCCGCATCGGCTGCGACACCGGCCAGGGCTGGCTCTACTCCCGGCCGGTGGCGCCGGACCGCATCTCCGCCCTGCTGGGCTCCGCCGGGCCCGGCGCGGCCGGGGTTCAGGCGGGCGTCGGCAAGCCGTAGGCGTCGGCGATCAGCTCGTAGGAGCGCAGGCGCACGTCGCCGCCGTGGGCGTTGGCGGTGAGCATCAGCTCGTCGGCGCCGGTGCGCTTGTGGAGGTCGTCGAGGCCGGCGCGCACCTCGTCGGCGGTGCCGTGGATGACGTTGGAGTTCCAGGACTGGACGAACTCCTGCTCCATCGGGCTGAAGTCGTACGCCTCCGCCTCCTCCGGCGTCGGCACGAGCCCGGGGCGACCGGTGCGCAGCCGGACCATGTTCAGCGCGGCGGCCAGCACCTGGCGGCGGGCCTCCTTCTCGTCGTCGGTGGCGAGCGCCGAGACGCCGATCAGGGCGTAGGGCGCGTCCAGGACCGCGGACGGGCGGAACGACTCGCGGTACAGGTCCAGCGCGGGGATCGTGTTCTGCGCGGAAAAGTGGTGCGCGAAGGCGAAGGGCAGACCGAGGGTGCCGGCCAGCCGGGCGCTGAACCCGGAGGAACCGAGCAGCCACACCGGCGGCCGGTGGGCCGACTGCACGCCTCCGGGGGAGGTGGCCTGCACGGGGCCGGGGACGGCGTGGATGCGCCGGTAGGGGTGCCCGTCGGGGAAGTCGTCGTCCAGGAACCGGATCAGCTCGGCGAGCTGCTGCGGGAAGTCGTCGGCGCCCTCGTTCAGCCGGTCGGTGCGGCGCAGGGCGGCGGCGGTGGCGCCGTCGGTGCCGGGGGCGCGGCCGAGACCGAGGTCGACACGGCCGGGGGCCATCGCCTCCAGGGTGCCGAACTGCTCCGCGATGACGAGCGGGGCGTGGTTCGGGAGCATGACGCCGCCCGAGCCGAGCCGGATGCGGTCGGTGTGCGCGGCCAGGTGGGCCAGGATCACCGCGGGGGAGGAGGAGGCGACCCCGGGCATCGAGTGGTGCTCGGCGACCCAGTACCGGTGGAAGCCGCGGCTCTCCGCGAGGCGGGCGATGTCCACGCTGGTGCGCAGGGCGTCGGTGGCGGTGCGGCCGGCGCCCACGGTCACCAGGTCCAGCACGGAGAGGGGGACGGGAGCGGTGCCGTGGGCGGCGCCCCGGATCTCCTCGGCGGTGCCTGCGGCGTCTGGGGCCATGGTGGGGTGCCTCCCGGGTGTCACGTTCGGTGTCGTTCGCTGCGCGTCGTAACAGGAGGGTGTCTCCGGTTATTCCCGGCGTGTTGTTCCCGGCGTGCGGGTGCGCCGGGAACCCCTGCGGTCCCGCAGGGGTTCCCGGGGTCGCGTGCGGTGGGGTCCGGGCTGGGGGCCGTCGCGTTCGCCGCCGGGCTCGGCCGCCGCCTCGCGGAGGCGGTGCTGCGGCGGCCGGCTCGGTCGGGGGCCCGGCGCGCGGGACTCTCGGAGGTGGTGTCGGTCAGTCGACCGGTGCCACCCGGATCAGGTTGCCGTCGGGGTCCGCGACGACGAAGGTGCGGCCGAAGACCTCGTCGTGCGGAGGCTCGACCTCGGTGGCGCCCTTGGCGGTCCACACGGCGTGGAGCTCGTCGACGGCGGACGCCGGGCCCGGGAGCATCAGGCCGATCTCCGAGGTGCGCGGCGTCTGCCGGCCGAGCCGGTCCGACTGGCCGCTCCAGAGCGCGAACACCACTCCGGGCGCGACCTCGAAGGGGATGTAGCGCGGGGTGACCATCATCGGCTTCATGTCGAACAGGTCCGAGTAGAAGGCGGTCGAGCGCTCGGCGTCGGTGACGTAGACGAGGAAGAGGTTGGGCGCGGACATGGGTGGCTGACTCCTTCCGGGCCGGAGGTTCCGGCCGTCGGTGTCAGCCTCGCGTGGGAACATGACAGGGTCTGTCCTGTTCAAGGGGGAAGGCGTGGCATGGGGCGACCGCAGCGGTTGATCGAGCTTCTGGCGGCGTTGCAGGCGCACCCGCGGACCACCGCCGAGGCGCTGGCCGGGGAGCTGGGGGTCTCGACGCGGACGGTGCTCCGCGATGTGCGGGCGCTGGTCGACGCGGGCATCCCCGTCTTCACCGAGCGGGGCAAGTACGGCGGGATCAGTCTGCTCCCCGGTGACCAGGCCGACCTGTCCAAGCTGACGACCGGAGAGGCGGATCTGCTGCGGGCCGTCGGGCTCGATCCCGACCGGGCCCGCCGGGTGGGCGGCGAGGCGGCGGCCCGGTCGGCGCTGCGCAAGCTCACGCCGCGCCGCTCGCCACCGCCCACCCGGGACGACCTGCCGCTGTCGCTGACGGACGTGATCGCCATCGACAACCGCCCCTGGTTCGGGGAGGCGGCCCCCCTGCCCGACGTCGCGGCGCTGGTGCGGGACGTGCGCACGGGGAGGCGGCTGCGCATCGGGTACCGGCCCAGCGGCGCGGCGTCCGCCGAGGAGTACGTGGTCGATCCCTACGGGCTGGTGGAGCGGGCCGGCCGGTGGTATCTCGTCGGCGACCGTGACGGGCGGCCCCGCATGTTCGCGCTCACCCGCCTGCGGGACTGGACGGTGCTGGACACCGCCCGGCGGCTCAGGCCCGGGGCCGACCTCGCCGCGACGGCACGGGAGTTGGGCCAGGCGCTGGAGAGCAGGGAGGAGGTCGTCGTCACGGCACGTCTCGACGGTGCGAGCGTCGACCTGGCCCGCCGCATTCTGGGTGCCCGCCTCCGGACGGTGGGCGACCGGCAGGACGGCGACGGCCGGGTCGAGATCACCGTGGCGTACGGCGCACTGGACGGAGTGCGGCAACTGCTCCAGTTCAGCGACCACATCGAGGTCGTCGCCCCGGAGCCGGCCCGTCGGCTGATCCACCGGCTCGCGGCCCGCACCGCTCGCACTCACCGGCCCCCGACCGCCGACACCTCCCCTTGAGTTGCCGGCCCACCTCTTCTTCGAGCGGCCCGAGGGCAGGACGCGGTGAGGTGAGCGCGGGTCAGGGCGCGACGTCCTCCAGCGTCCGGCCGCTCGTCTCCTCCGCGCCGGCCGCCGCCGACAGCGAACCGACGAGGGCGACGGCCGCCAGGGTGACGAACACCGTGCCGATGGCGCCCCCCGCGTAGATGGCACCCACCACGATCGGGCCGAGGATGACGCCCAGGCGGTTCATCGCGCCGCCCACGCTGGAGCCCAGGGCCCTGATCCGGGTGGGGAACAGCTCCGGCGTGTAGAGGTAGAGGCAGATGTTGGAGCCGAAGAGGAAGACGGCGGCCAGGGACGTCCAGGCGAGGACGCCCGTCGCCGAGTCGCCGCCCGTCAGGCCGAGCAGGAGCAGGCAGAGCGCGGCCGCCGCCATGCACCAGATCACCGTGTTGCGGCGGCCGACCCGGTCGACGGTGAGGGCGACGATCAGACAGCCGGCCAGACCCGCGCAGCTCGTCACGGTGGAGTAGAGGAGCGCCGTGGACAGGCCGAGGTCGAAGTGGTCCTCGTAGATGGTCGGCAGCCAGGACGTGATGCCGTAGTTGGCGAAGTAGCCCGTGAACCACAGCAGACCGATGACGAGGGTGCGTTTGCCGTACCTTCCGGTCAGCAGTTCGCGCAGGCCGCTCTTGCCCGGGGCGGGCGGGGCGGGGCGCGCCGGGGCGGGGGCGGGCAGCGGGGCGCCGGTGATCCGCTCGACCTTCTCCTCGATCGACGCCATCGTCGCCAGGGCCTCGTCGTGCCGGCCGTGGTCGGCGAGCCAGCGCGGCGACTCGGGCACCCAGCGGGCGAGGGCGAGGCAGAGCAGGCCGGGGACCGCGGCCAGGCCGAAGACCCAGCGCCAGCCGAGCACCGGCACCAGCCAGGCGGCCAGGAGGGCGCCCGCGGTGAGGCCGGCCGGGAAGACCAGCTCGTACAGGAGGACGAAGCGGCCCCGCTGGTGGGCGCGGGTGATCTCGGCGATGAAGGTGGCCGCGATGGGCACCTCGCCGCCGATGGCCATGCCCTGCACGAAGCGGATCGCCATGAAGGGCTCGGGGGAGGTGCACAGGATCAGGGCGAGGTTGCAGACACCGGACAGCGCGATGCAGCCGGCGATCACCTTCACCCGGCCGATGCGGTCCGCGAGTCTGCCCGAGGCCAGCGCGCCGATGAGCATGCCGATCGAGCCGACCGTCATCAGGGCGGTGACCTGCGAGGTGCCGAGGTGCCACTCGTCGCGCAGGTCGGGGAGGGCGTACGCGATCAGGAGCTGGTCGAAGGCCTCGAAGAAGGTGACGGCGCCGACGACGAGCCGGACCATCACCTGCCAGCGGCACAGCGGCAGGCGTTCGAAGCGGGCGCCGATGGCGGCCGCGAGCGCGGCGGAGTCGCCTTGTGGGCCCGGGGTGGCGCGGGCTGCGTCGATCGTCATGGGTGTGTTCTCCGGTTCGGGACGCACGGCACGGCGGAGCAACCGCGTACCGGGCGGCGATGAGGGCTGGAGAGGTGCGGCGAGGACGAGACGGGCGGGCCGCGCGGGCGGTGCCGCCGACCCACTTATGTAGGCGCTGAATGTCTCAGGGCTTAAGTTCTACCGGTAGTCGGTCGAGGTTAGGCAAGCCTTACTCCTGACGTCGCGACAAATTCATCGCGCCCGGTCCCTTGCGGGCCAATTAGTTAAGCCCTTAGATTTCTAGCGCCTAGACAAGCGGTTCGGGCAACGCCCCCGCCGTGTCCGCGAGTTCCCGCACCGTCCCTTCCCGGAGGCCCCCATGCCGCGCATCCCCGCCGACGAGATCCTCATCGCCGGACACTGGCGGCGCGGCTCCGGGCTGCCCATCCACACCACGGACCCCTCCGACGGCAGCCTCCTCACCACCGTCCACGCCGCCTCGCCGGACGACGTGGACGAGGCCGCGCGGGCCGCCGCCGAGGCCGCCGCCGCACCCGGGTGGCGGGACCTCCCGCCCCACCGCAGGGCCCGCGTCCTGTACCGGATCGGCGACCTGATCGAGGAGCAGGCCGACGCGCTGTCCGCCCTCCAGACCGCCGACACCGGCAAGACCCTCGGCGAGACCCGCGCGCTCGCCCTCAGCGCCGCTGGCACCTTCCGGTACACGGCCGCCGCCCTGGAGACGGCCGAGGACGCGCTCACCCCCTCGCGCGGCCCCTACGTCACGATGAGCACCTACGAACCGATCGGCGTCGTAGGGGCGATCAACCCCTGGAACTCGCCGATCGCCTCCGACGCGCAGAAGATCGCCCCGGCGCTGGCCGGCGGCAACGCGGTCCTGCTCAAACCCGCCGAATGGACCCCGCTGGTCTCCCTCGCCCTCGGGCGCCTCGTCCACCGGGTGCTGGGCGAGGAACGGCTGCCCACCGCGCTGCTCTCGGTGCTGCCGGGCAAGGGCCGCGTCGTGGGCGACGCGATCGTCCGGCACCCGCTGGTCGGCCGGATCGGCTTCACGGGCGGCACCACCACCGGGCGCGCCATCGCCCGCGCCGCCGCCGACAAACTCGTCCCCGCCTCGCTCGAACTCGGCGGCAAGTCGCCGACGATCGTCCGCGAGGACGCCGACACCGAACAGGCCCTCGCCGGCGTGATGTACGGGATCTTCTCCTCCAGCGGGCAGTCCTGCGTCGCCGGTTCGCGGCTGTTCGTCCACGCCTCGCGCTACGACTCCTTCGTCGGCGAACTCGTCGAGCGGGTGCGCAAGCTGCGCGTCGGACCCGGCACGTCCCCCGACACCCAGGTCGCCCCGCTCGTCCACCACGCGCACCGCGACGCCGTCGCCGCCGCCGTCGACCTCGCCCGCGCGGAGGGCGGCCGGGTGCTGTGCGGCGGGGCCGCGCCCGAGGGCGAGCGGTACGCCGACGGCGCCTACTACCTGCCGACCGTCATCGACTCCCTGCCCGACTCGGCCCGCGTCTGCCGGGAGGAGATCTTCGGTCCCGTCCTCGTCGCGCTGTCCTACGACGACGAGGACGAACTCGTCGCCCGGGCCAACGACTCCGTCTACGGCCTCGCCTGCGGCATCTGGACCCGCGACGCGCGCGCCGCCTGGCGGCTCGGCCGGCGGATCGAGGCCGGGACCGTCTGGATCAACACCTACAAGCAGTTCTCCATCTCCACCCCCTTCGGCGGGATGAAGGACTCCGGGCTCGGCATCGAGAAGGGCCGCGACCTGATCCGCGCCTACCAGCGGCAGAAGTCCCTGTACTGGGGCACCGACGCCACGCCCCTGCCCTGGGCCAACTGACCCACCCCTCGGGAGATTCCGCCATGACCCACCCCCCGACCGCCACGACCCACCCCCCGATCGGCCGGCTGCGCGCCCTGCGCTCGGTCGAACTGCTCACCCCGAACTTCGCCGACGCCGTCGACTTCTACGAGGAGGTCTGGGGCCTCCAGGTCGTCGAGTCCGAGCACAGCGCGAGCTGGCTGCGCGGCACCGGCGACGAGCACCACGCCCTGCGCCTGACCCGCTCGGAGACGATCGGCCTGGGCCGCCTGGTCTTCGCCCTCGGCACCCCCGCCGAGATCGACGAGGCCGCCCGCCGCCTCCGGGCCCGGGGCATCGCCCTCGTCACCGAACCCGGCCCCCTCGACCAGGTCGGCGGCGGCTACGGACTGCGCTTCCACGACCTCGACGGACGGCTCGTCGAACTCTCCGCCGACACCTGGGCGGTCACCGCGCGCAGCCGGGACGCGGCCCTGCCGGTCGGCGTCACCCACGCCGTCCTCAACACCCCCGACATCGACGCCTCGGTCGCCTTCTACCGGGACGTGCTCGGCATGCGCGTCTCGGACTGGTCCGAGCACCAGATGGCCTTCCTGCGCTGCGGGACCGACCACCACTGCGTCGCCTTCAACCAGGCACCCTGGGTCTCCCTCAACCACGTGGCGTACGAGATGACCTCGATCGACCACTTCATGCGCGGCCTCGGCCGGCTCCGGCACCACGGGATCACCCCCGAGTGGGGCCCGGGACGTCACGGCCCCGGCAACAACACCTTCTCCTACTTCACCGACCCCACTGGCCTGGTGTGCGAGTACACCACCGAGGTCGCCCAGGTCGTCGAGGACACCTGGATCTGCAAGGTGTGGCGGCGCACTCCCGAGCTGTCCGACCTGTGGGGGACGGCCGGCCCGCCGTCGCAGCGGATCCGCGCCCACATGACCGGCACGCCCGACGGCAGCCCGGTCGTCGCCCCCGTGGACGCCGTCACCGGCCCGGAAGGAGCGGCGGCATGAGCGGCGCCACCGAAGCCCGCACCCGCAAGGTCGCCCTCATCGGCTGGGGCGCCATCGGCCGGACCGTCGGCGGCGCCCTCGCCGCGGGCGAGGTGCCCGGCGCCGAACTGGCGGGCATCGTCGACAACCGGCCGCTCGGCGACGCCGTCCCCGCCCCGCAGCTCACCGTGGAGCAGGCCCTCGCCGCCTGCGACCTGATCGTCGAGGCCGCGGGCCAGGGCGTCGTACGGGAATGGGGCGAGACGATCCTCGCCTCCGGCACCGACCTGCTCGTGGCGTCCACCGGAGCACTGACCGACGAGGAACTGTCCAAGCGGCTCCTGGCAGCCGGGCCCGGCCGGGTGTACTTCACCGGCGGCGCGGTCGGCGGACTCGACCTGCTCCAGGCCGTACGCGCCATGGGCCCGCTCGGCGAGGTCACGCTGACCACCACCAAGCTGCCGTCCACCCTCGAACAGCCCTGGATGGACGAGGCGACCCTGGCCCGGCTGCGGTCCACGACCACGCCGGTGGAGGTCATGTCCGGCACCGCCCGCGACGTACCGGTCAAGTTCCCCAAGTCCACGAACGTCGCCGCCTCGGTGGCGCTCGCGGTCGGCGACCTCGAGGCCGTACGGGTCCGGGTCGTCGCCGACCCGGCGGCCGCGCACACCTCCCACGTGATCGAGGCGAGCGGCCCGCAGGGCGCGTACCGCTTCGAGGTGCGGCACGTCCCCGACGCCGCCAACCCGGCCACCAGCAGGGTCGTGCCGTACGCCGTGCTGCGCTCGCTCGCCGCCCTCACCGGACGCCGGGGGCAGATCCTGTGACCGCCTACGACCCCGCCGGGCTGCACCTGGAGGAGAACGGCGACGCCGGCCCGCTGGTGCTCTGCCTGCACGGCATCGGCTCCTCGTCCGCCGCCTTCGCCCCGCAGACCGGGGCACTCGCCGCCGGTCACCGGATGGTCGCCTGGGACGCCCCCGGCTACGCGAAGTCCGCCGACCCGGACCACGACCTCACCCTCGACGACTACGCCGACACCGCCGCCGAGGTCATCCGCGCCCGCGGCACCGACGCCCACGTGGTCGGCGTCTCCTGGGGCGGAGTGATCGCGCTCCGGCTCGCCACCCGGCACCCGGACCTCGTCGCCTCCCTCACCGTCGCCGACTCCACCCCCGGCTCCGGTACGAGCCCGGAGAAGGCCGCCGCGATGCGCGCCCGGATCCCGGAGCTGGAGAGCCTCGGCGCGCGTGCCTTCGCGGAGAAGCGCGGCCCCCGGCTGCTGTCCGAGGGGGCGCCGCCCGAGCTGGTGCGGCGGGTCGTCGACACCATGGCCGACTCGGTCCGGCCGCCCGGCTACCGGCCGGCCGCCGAGTCGATGGCCCGCACCGACCTGCGCGGCGAACTCCACCGGGTCGCCGCGCCCACCCTCGTCCTGTGCGGGGAGAAGGACCGGATCACCGGCCCCGAAGCCTCACAGGTCCTGGCCGGCGGTCTGCACCGGACCGCCTACGTGATCGTCAAGGACGCCGGTCACCTGGCCAACCAGGAACAGCCCGAGCGCTTCAACGCCTGGCTGCTCTCCCACCTGCACATCGTCACCGACCCCCGCACCACGAAGGGCTGATCACCATGCCGCTGACCACCACCGCGTACGACAACGGCGGGGACCTCGCCAAGTACACCGACTCCCTGATCGCCACCAAGGACTCCCGCGAACCGGACTGGGGCACCCTCTCCTTCCAGGAGAAGGCTGGCCCGCAGTACAAGCGGGCGCAGATCCGCTACGTCGGCTCCGGCGCCACCGGCAACCACGAGGACGACGGCCGCATCCTCCCCTCGGGCGGCTTCACCTTCTCCAACATGCTGCTGCCGCCCGGCGCCGAGGGCCCGGCCCACACCCACCACGACGTCGAGGAAGCCTTCTTCGTCCTGGAGGGCCAGGTCCGCGTCGGCATCCACCGCGGCCCCGACGAGACCGAGTACCGCACCCTCGGCTACCGCGACATGATCGTCGTGCCGGCCGGCGTGACCCGCTCGCTGAAGAACGAGGGCGACACCGACGCCCTGTTCTGCGTGATCATCGGCACGCAGAAGCCGCAGGTGCCGACGTACCCCGAGTACTCCCCGCTGTACGGCGTCACCCGTGACTGACCCGGCGACCGGGCGCCGCACGGTCGTCGTGACCGGCGCGGGCCGTGGCCTGGGGGAGGCCATGGCCCGCCGGGCGGCGGACGACGGGTACCGGGTCGTCGTCGCCGAGCTGAACGAGGAGTGGGGCTCCCGCACGGCGGCGGCGATCCGCGAGGCGGGCGGTGCCGCGCAGTTCGTGCCCCTGGACGTCGCCGACCCGGACTCCGTCGAGGCGCTGGCCGCCCGCGTCGCCGCCGCCGGCCCGGTGTACGCGCTGGTCAACAACGCGGCCCTCGCCAACGGCGTGGGCGGCCGGGAGTTCCAGGACATCGACGTCGAGACCTGGGACCGGCTGATGACCGTCAACGCGCGCGGCCCCTGGCTCGTCGCCAAGCATCTGCTGCCCCTGATGCCCGGCCCCGGACGGATCGTCAACATCGCCTCCGACGCGGCCCTCTACGGCTCCCCGCGCCTCGCCCACTACATCGCCTCCAAGGGCGCCGTCATCGCCCTGACCCGGGCCATGGCCCGCGAGCTGGGGGAGCGCGGCATCACCGTCAACGCGGTGGCGCCGGGCCTCACCGAGGTCGAGGCGACCGCGACCGTACCGGCCGAACGGCACGCCCTGTACGCGGCGAACCGCGCGGTCTCCCGGCCGCAGCGCCCCGACGACCTGGTGGGGCTCGTCTCCTACCTGCTGGGCGAGGAGTCCCGCTACCTGACCGGACAGGTGATCGCCGTCAACGGCGGCTTCACGATGCACTGAACCACCCTCCCCACCGTCTAGGAGTACCCATGGATCTCGGCCTCGCCGACCGCACCGTCCTGGTCACCGGCGGCAGCTCCGGCGTCGGCCTGGCCACGGTCCGCGCCCTGCTCGCGGAAGGCGCCCGGGTCGCGACCTGCGGGCGCGACGCCGACCGGCTCGCCGAGGCCGCGGCCGGCCTCGGCGCCGGTACCGACCGGCTGTACACGGGCGTCTGCGACGTCCGGGACGCCGACGCCGTACGGGAGTTCACCGAGCGCGCCGCCGACCGTCTCGGAGGACGCCTGGACGGGCTCGTCAACAACGCGGGCCAGTCGCGGATGAAGTCCCTGGACGAGACGGTCGAGGAGGACTGGCGCGACGAGCTGGAACTGAAGTTCGCGGGCGTCCTCCACCCCCTGGCCGCCGCCCGCGCCCGCCTCCGCGCCTCCGACGCCGCCGCGGTCGTCAACGTCAACGCCGTCCTGGCCAAGCAGCCGGAGACCCGGCTGATCACGACGAGCGCCGCCCGCGCCGGCATCCTCAACCTCTCCACCTCCCTGGCCCGCGAACTCGCCCCCGAGGGCATCCGCGTCAACTCCGTCTGCCTCGGCCTGGTCGACACCGGCCAGTGGACCCGCCGCCACGCGGCGGCGGACAGCGGGCTCACCTACGAGGAGTGGCAGGCGGAGATCGCCGCCGACCGGGGCATCGCGCTGGGGCGGCTCGGCCGCGCCGAGGAGGTCGCCTACGCGATCGTCTCGCTGCTCTCCCCGCGCGCCTCGTACATCACCGGAACCAGCATCGACGTCTGCGGCGGAGTCGGCCGCGGCATCCTCTGAGGAGTACGCATGCGTCATGACAACGGTGGCGGACTCCTCGCCGCCCACCTCAAGTCCCTCGGCGTGGACACCGTCTTCGGCATCGTGTCCGTGCACAACCTGCCGCTGGTGGAGGCCGTCGAGGCCGACCCGGAGCTGCGGTTCGTGCCGGTGCGGCACGAGGCGAGCGCCGTCAACGCCGCCGACGCCCACGGCCGGGCCCGCGGCTCCATCGGCTGCGCCCTCACCTCGACCGGCACCGGCGCGGGCAACGCGGCCGGTTCCCTGATCGAGGCCCTGTCGTCCGGGACGGCGGTGCTGCACATCACCGGGCAGGTCGAGTCGGCCCACCTCGGCAGCGGACGCGGCTTCATCCACGAGACCAAGGACCAGCTCGGCATGCTCGCCGCGGTCTCCACGTACGCCGCGACCGTCACCTCCGCCCGGGACGCCGGCCGCGTCCTGCGCGAGGCGTCCGCCGCCGCGCTCGCCGCGCCGGGCGGACCCGCGAGCGTGGAGTGGCCGATCGACCTCCAGTACGCGGTCCAGGAGGACGACGGCGAGAGCGCGCCCGCCTCCGGGGCCCCGGTGCCGGACGCCTCCGCGCTGGCCGGCGCACGCGACCTGCTCGCCTCCGCCCGACGCCCGCTGATCTGGGCCGGCGGCGGCGCCACCACCGCCCGCGACCAGCTCCTCGCCCTGCTGGAGGCGACCGGCGCCGGGCTGCTCACCTCCAACTCCGGCCGGGGCTCCGTCCCCGAGGACCACGAGCAGGTCGTCGGCAACTTCGCCACCACCCCCGCCGCCCGCGCCCTGCTCGCCGACGCGGACGTCCTCGTCACCGTCGGCACCCACTTCCGCTCCAACGAGACCGCCGACTACGGGCTGAGGCTCCCCGAGGCGCACATCCAGATCGACGTCGACGCCGCCGCCCTCGGCCGGGTCTACCCGGCCCGGCACGCCCTCCACGGCGACGCGGGGGCGGTCCTGCCACCGCTCACCGAGACCGCCGTACGGGCCGACGCGGACTGGACCGACCGGGTCCGGCGGGTGCGCGAGGAGGTGCGGGCCGCGCTGCACGACGGCATCGGCCCCCAGGCGGCGATCTGCGACGCCCTCGCCGCCGCCCTGCCGCGCGGCGCCGTCGTCGCCCGGGACGTCACCATCCCCTCGTCCGCCTGGGGCAACCGCCTGCTGCCGATCCACGACCCGCGGGCCAACGTCTTCCCCCGCGGCGGCGGCATCGGCCAGGGCCTCGCCATGGGCATCGGCGCCGCCCTCGCCCGCCCCGACGAGCCCACCGTGGTCATCGCCGGGGACGGCGGACTCGCCGTCCACCTCGGCGAACTGCTCACCCTCGCCCAGGAACGGCCCCGCCTGACGCTGATCGTCTTCAACGACGGCGGCTACGGAGTGCTCCGCAACATGCAGGCCACCTACACCGAACGCCGCTCCGGCGTCGACCTGTTCACCCCCGACTTCGCCCGGCTCGCCGCCGCCTGCTCCCTGCCGTACGCGCGGATCGGCGACGCGAGCGAGGCCGCGAAGGTGATCGACGCGG
This sequence comes from Streptomyces sp. SudanB5_2050, assembly GCF_964272335.1. Lineage (NCBI taxonomy): Bacteria > Bacillati > Actinomycetota > Actinomycetes > Kitasatosporales > Streptomycetaceae > Streptomyces > Streptomyces sp. SudanB5_2050. The sequence continues at coordinate 3,004,602 of NZ_OZ186760.1, read as the reverse complement.
CCGTCGCCTCCGACGGGCCGACCCTCGTCGAGGTCGACCTGGCCGCGCTCGGCCCGATGAGGAACCCGTTCACCCCGCCCGTCAAGATCCCCACCCGGTAGGGAGGCCCGCAGCCATGAGCACCACCGAAGAGCAGGAACTGGACCTCCTCGTCCACCGCACCACCTGGGAGGCCGACGGCGTCCTCTCCGTCGAACTGGTCCACCCGGACGGCAAGCCCCTGCCCGCCTGGACCCCGGGCGCCCACCTGGACCTGCACGCGGGCGGCCACATCCGCCAGTACAGCCTGTGCGGCGACCCGGAGGAGACGGGCGTCTACCGGCTCGGCATCCTCAACGAGCCCGCGTCACGCGGCGGTTCCCGCCACGTGCACACCAAGGTGCGGCCCGGACAGACGGTGCGGGTGGCCGGGCCGCGCAACCACTTCGCCCTCGAACCGGCCGCCTCCTACCTCTTCATCGCCGGCGGCATCGGCATCACGCCGATCCTGGCCATGGCCCGCCGCGCCGCACGGGACGGCATCCCGTACCGGCTGGTCCACGGCGGCCGTACGCGCGCCTCGATGGCCTTCGGCGGCGAACTCGCCGCGCTCGGCGGGGGCGAGGTGACCCTGGTCCCGCAGGACGAGCGGGGGCACATCGACGTGGCCGGCGTCCTCGCGGACCTGCCGGACGACGCGCTGGTCTACTGCTGCGGCCCGGAGCCGCTGCTGAAGGCCGTCGAGGCGGTGGCACCGGAAGGACGGCTGCGCACCGAGCGGTTCGCCGCTCCGGCCGTGGCGCGCGACGACGGCGACGACGGCGCCTTCGAGGTCGAGTGCCGCGCGTCCGGCGTCACCCTGAACGTCGGCCCCGGCACCTCCATCCTGGAGGCCGCCGAGAACGCGGGCCTCGCCGTCACCTCCTCCTGCCGCGACGGCATCTGCGGCTCCTGCGAGACCCGCGTCCTGGCCGGCACCCCCGACCACCGCGACTTCCTGCTCAGCGACGCCGAACGCGCCACCGGCGAGACGATGATGATCTGCGTCTCGCGCTGCGCCTCGGACCGCCTCGTCCTGAACCTCTGACCACCTACGGAGAACGCCGTGCCCGAGACCGCCTGGCCCTACCTGGACCCCCACCAGACCCGCGACCACGAGCCCACCCCGTACGAGACCAAGCTCGCGCGCACCCTCGAGGACATCTTCACCAAGGACGGTCACGAGCTGTCCGACGTGATCGACGGCCTCAACTCCCGCCAGTTGCGCACGCCCACGGGCGAACCCTGGACCGAGGAGTCCTTCCGCGCCGAGATGCACCGCCTGGGAGCCTGACATGACCCTCTCCACCCGCGACAGCGCCGACCACATCTACGCCCACGGCCTGCGCAACCAGTGGCACCCCGTCGTGCCCTCCCGGTTCGTCGAGCCCGGCGGCATGCGCAGGGTGACCGCCCTCGGCGAGAACTGGCTGCTCTTCCGCAAGTCCGACGGCGCCCTGTCCATGCTCGCCGACCGCTGCCCCCACCGCGGGGCGCCCCTGTCCCTCGGCAAGCACCTGGGCGACCGGGTGGCCTGCTGGTACCACGGGGTCGAGGTCGACGGCGCCGGCACGGTCACCTCCGTCCCGGGCCTGCCGGGCTGCAACCTGGAGGGCAAGACCCTCGTCACCTCGCTGCCCGTGCGCGAGGTCGGCGGCGCGATCCTCGCCTACTTCGGCGACGAGGAGCACCCGGAGCCGGTGGAGCTGACCCTCCCCGAACCGCTGGCCGACGAGGAGATCTCCGCCTTCCTCTGCTACGCCGAGTGGGACGTGCCGTGGCGGTTCGCCATGGAGAACCTGCTCGACCCGATGCACGGCGCCTTCCTGCACTCCGAGTCGCACACCATGTTCGCCGGTGACACGTCCGCCAAGTTCCGCATCCGGGAGACCGAGCGGGGCTACTTCTTCGAGAAGACCGACCAGCGGGGCGTCAACTTCGACTGGGTGGAGCTGTGCCACACCGGTGTGGACTGGGTGGACCTGTCCATCCCCTACCCGCCGTCGGCGGGCCCCGGCGGCCCCTTCGGCATCGTCGGCATGGCCTGCCCGGTGGACGCGGGCCGCACCGGCGTCTTCTTCTGGCGCTACCGCAAGGTGAGCGACTGGCAGCGCGACACCTGGCGGTTCCTGTACAAGACCCTCATCGAGGCCCGCCACTGGGAGGTGCTGGAGCAGGACCGCGTCGTCCTGGAGAGCATGCCCGCCGACGCCGACCAGCGGGAGAACCTCTACCAGCACGACCTGGGCGTGGTCCGCCTGCGCCGCCTCTACCAGGCGCAGGCGGGACGGCAGTCGAAGGCTCAGCCGGTCTCGGCGCGCTGAGCGGGGATGTCGTCGGAGTCCACGATGGAACGCTCCAGCTTCGACAGCAGCCGGCCCAGCTGACGGCGCTCGGCGGGGGAGAGCCCGCCGAGCATCCGCCGTTCGTTCTCCAGGTGCTCGGCGAACACCTCGTCCACCTTCGCCAGTCCGGCCTCGGTGAGCCGCGAGTACACCACGCGCCGGTCGGCGGCGTCGCGCTCGCGCACCAGCAGGCCGTCCTTCTCCAGCCGGTCCAGACGCAGGGTCACCCCGGCGGAGGAGACCAGCCCGGAGTCCGCGAGCTGCCCGGCGGTCAGCCGGTACGGGGCGCCGGCCCGGCGCAGCGCGGTGAGCACGTCGAACCCGGCGACGGACAGTCCGTGCTCGTCCAGCCCCGAGGTCATCCGCGACTGGTACTGCAGGTACGACCGGTGCAGCCGGGCCAGCACCTCCAACGGCGACGTGTCCAGCTCGGGCCGCTCCCGGGCCCAGTCCTCGACGATCCCCGCCACGGCGTCCGGCCGCTTCGCCGCCCTGCCCTGAGCCATGTCTTCCCCTCGCGGCATGTGTTCGGTGGTGAAATCTTAGCCCTGAGGGATCCGGCGAACAGGCCCCGGAGCGACGGCCTCAGGGCCGCCAGGGGACCCGGTGTTCCGCGAGGTGCGCCAGCACCGCGTGGTTCGCCTCCCAGCCGTCCGGGAACTTCACCGGCGTCCCCAGCTGGACCGGCTCCGTGGACGGGTAGTCGTCCAGCAGCTCGTCGACCCCCGCCCGGCAGACCACGACGCAGGCGTGCCGGTGACGGGAGGCCAGGACGCACAGGCGGCCCGTCTCCAGGTGGAAGGCGGTGGCGTCGGGGCGGCCCGACAACGGGTGCAGGACGACGGTGACGTCGTACTCGCGGCCCTGGAGCCGGTTCGCCGTGTCCACGGTGACCTCCGTGACCCCGACGTCGGCCAGCGCCGCCCGGACGGCCGCCGCCTGGTCGCGGTGGGCCGTGCCGACGGCGACGCGGTCGGCGGTCAGGGGCACGGGGTCCGGCGCGCGCTCGGACGTCGCCGCGCCCCGCCGGTCCAGGAGCCGCCGCACCACCGACGCCACCGCCCGCACCGCCTCCGGGTCGGTGCGCGGCGTGTGCCGCGGGGGCAGCTCCAGCAGCCCCCACCCCGAGCGGGCGGCCTCGTCGATCACCTGGTCCGGGCCCGAGCCGTCCGAGGGGACGGAGAAGGCCAGCCGACGGTCGCCGTGACCGGTGCCGCTGCGGAACGGCGTGTACGGGTAGAAGGCGTCCGAGACGAGGGGGGCCGCCGACGCCGGCAGCCGCCAGGACACCGGCAGCCGGTGCTGGGGCAGGGTCGGGTTGTGGGCCAGCAGCGTCGTCACGGCCGACGCGGACGGATCGTGCGACAGGCCCGCCCACTGCTCGCTGCCCACCGTCGCGAACGGGTCCAGCTGACCCGGGTCGCCCACGAACAGCGCCCGCTCGAACAGCCCGGCCACCGCCAGCAGCGAGTCGGACCGCATCTGGTACGCCTCGTCCACGATCGCGTGCCGCCACGGCTCGTCCACCTTGACGTGCGCCCACTTCGCCGCCGTCGACAGCACGACGGCCTGCCCGGCGAGATCGGCGGCCTTCGCCGACGTGCGTACGTTCTCCAGGCCGTCGAGCGCCTTGTCGTACGGGTCGGCGTCGCTGCTGTGCAGGCGGCCCACCGGCAGGTCCGGGTTCTTCTCGGCGAGGCGCAGGACGAGGTCGTCGACCTGGGCGTTGGTCTGCGCGACGACCATCAGGGGCCGGCCCGCCTCGGCCAGCTCCAGCGCCGCCCGCACCACCAGCGTGGACTTGCCGGCGCCGGGCGGGGAGTCGACGACGACACCGCGCTCGGTGCCGTGCAGGGTGTCGTGGAGGATCGCGGCGGTGGCGCGGGCCGCCTCGGCACCCGGGTCCAGGACCGGGGCGGCGGGGGCCGCGGTGGTCTCGGCGGTCACAGCACGTCCTCCTCCGTCTGGGCGTCGGCCGCCTCCGGCACGGCCGCCGTCTCGCCGGGCGGCCCGCCGTGCGTCCACGGGGTCCCCTCCGGGTCGGGCAGCTTCGCGCCGCCCCGCTGCTCGTGCTCGAAGAGGGTGAAGCAGACCCGGTCGCCCTTCTCCGGCACCGACCCGGCCTCGGGCTCCTTGCCCCGGCCCATCCGGTCCACGATCCGCAGCACGAGGACGCCCTCGTCCTCCTGTGCGACGAACTCGGCCGCCTGCGGCCTGCCGCCCAGCGACCGGTGGACCTTCACCCGCTCGCCCAGGTGCGGCCGGTCGTCCGTGCGGACCGTGACCAGCGGACGCGGACTCGGCCGCTTGCTCTCGCTGTACGCCATCACCACGTCGATGACCTCCCCGGCGAACGCCTCCCCGGCCAGCCGCCGCCCCGCCATCACCAGCGGGTCGTCCAAAGCTTCCTGCGCCTCCAGCCGGGCCTGCTCCCGCTCCCGTGTGGCGAGCTTGTTGGCGGCCGTCACCGCGTCGTCGCGGCGCGGCTGCGGGGGCTCGCCCGCGAGGACGCGGTCGCGGTGGGACGTGAACGACCAGCGGTCCCGGGTCCACCGGTCCTCGACGTGCGCCCCGGCGGGCAGCTCCCGCAGCAGGTCCAGGCCCCGCCACACCGCGTCCCAGGTCGGCCGCGTGCGGCTCTCGACCAGTGCGCGGACCTCCCGCTCGGCGGCGGTGACGGCGCCCAGCCGGTCGTCGGCCTCCACACCGTCCTCGGCGGCGGCGAGCGCGGTGCGCGCCCGGTCGTAGCGCTCGATGGCGGGGGCCAGCAGCTTGTTGTCGAAGGCCGGGTCGGTGGCCGGGCCCGCGGGCGGGCACAGCAGCTGCCCGTCGGCGTCGCGGGCCAGCTCGGCCCGGCGGGCCGCCTCCGCGCCCGTCGGACCCTCGTCGCCCGGGGCGATCCAGGCGAGCAGCGCGCCCAGGTGCTGGTCCTCCAGCGTGGACTGTCCGGTCGCCCAGTGCCGGCCCAGCAGATCGGTCATGGCGAGCAGCAGCGAGGAACCGGGCACCCGGGCCCGCTCGCCGTAGTGGGTCAGCCACCGGCCGAGCAGCGGCACCCTCGGCGGCGCGGGGTGCGGTGTCTCCGGGTCCTGCTCCGCCGTACGCCGGAACCGCATCGACCGGCCCAGCAGCCGGACGAAGTCGACACCCGCGCGGGAGGGCACGATCAGCTGCGCGGCGTCCGCGCACAGGTCGACCTCGACCTTGACCCGCTTGCCCGTCTCCGGGTCGGTCTCGGTGCGCTCGGCGGGCTCGACGCTGTCCGCGTACGCCTCGATGTGCGGCAGCACGACGCCAGCCAGCTCGGCGAGGAAGGCGAAGCGCAGGTCGCGGTCGCGGGGCTGCGGGACGACCAGCAGACGCGGCGCGTCCCGGTCGGTGCCGACCAGGGCGCCGAGCGGGGCGCCGGCCTCACCGGCGGTGATCAGCGGCACGAAGACCAGCGGACGGTCGGACAGATGGCGGTGCCGGACGGTGGCGGCGGGCTGGGCGCGGCCGGTGCGCACGGCCTCCAGCCGGGCCAGCGTGGTGATCAGGGACACACGGCCGCCTCTCGCGCCCCGGCGCCGGCCGCCGCGAGGGCCTCCGCGCGCAGCCGCGCCGCCCTGCGCAGCGCCGCCACCGCCGGGTCGTCCGGGTCGCCGGCCTCGCCGCGGGCCGCCGCCAGCACCTCCTCGACCGTCGACATACCGCCCAGCTCGGCCCGCACCGGGCGGCCCAGCGCGGTCACCGCACCGGCCTCGCGGGACCGGGCACGGCAGTGGAAGGCCAGCTCGCAGGCGGACAGGCACTCGGGCGCGTACGTCGCCGGGACCGCCTCGACCGCGGCCGTCAGCTCCTCGGCCGGCAGCTCGGGGGAGAAGCAGACGCCGTCGGGGAGCGCGTCCGCGATGTCCTCGATGCGGGTCAGCCGGGCCAGCTGGCGGCCGGTGACCGCGCGCTGCCTGCGCACGTCGACCGCGGACGCGGTGGGCAGGTTGGAGAAGTCCTTCGGGCACACGAGGAGCACCCGGTCGCGCACGCGCGGGGCGGGGTCCAGCCGGGCGGCCACCCGCTCCAGGGCCAGTACGTACACCGCGGCCTGCCGGGCGGCGGCGCCCACCTTCGCCGGGTCGGCGGAGCCGTCCAGCATGGGGAAGGACTTGATCTCCACCACCGTCCAGCTGCCGTCCGGGTGCACCACCACGGCGTCCGGCTCGAGGAAGGCGGGGGACCCGGCGACGTCCAGGGCGAGCATCGGGTGGTCGAGCAGCGTCCAGGCGCCGGGACCGCCGGGCGTACCGGCGGAGCCGGTGGTGGCCTCGCGCAGCGCCAGCGCCGTGCGGGCCGCGCGGCCCTCGGGGCCGGTCGCGGACAGGTCGGGCACATGCGCGCCGGCGGCGGGCGGCTCGGCGCCCCGGTCCAGCCTCTCGTGCACCAGCCGCAGCAGCTCAGCGCCGCCGTCCGCCTTGACCCGCGCCTCGAACGCGTTGCCCCGGGTGAGCGCGAACTGCGACTGCCCGAAGACCGACGGCGAGCCCAGCGCGCTCGCCAGCGACGCCTTGTCCACCCCGGCACCGTCGAGGATCGCGCGCCGCCGGCAGCCCGGATTGGCGGCGAGGGCGGCCAGCGCCCGGGCGTCCAACGCCTTGGCCGGCACGTCGGGGCCGCGCAGCTCAGCGAGCCGGTGCCGGAGTCTCGTCCCCCGCGTCCGAGGGGGAGGGGTCCGGCTCGGCTCCCGCTTCCAGCCGCTGCTCACGCTGCCGTGGAAATCGCTCACCCGCGGAAGTCTGGCATCCACCACTGACAATCGGGGAATGCGCGGCGCCGGAGGCCGGTGCGGCGGGTGTGTCCGCCGGGCCGGCGGCGCGCTCGGCACCGGACGCCTCCGCGGCGGTGCCCGTCGTGAACCGGGCCGGCAGCAGGGCCCGCGCCCGGTTCGAGGCCCGCATCACGAACGGCGTCAGCAGCAGCCCCGCCCCCATCACGGCCGCGCCCGCGACCGCGTCGAGGAAGTAGTGGTTGGCGGTGCCCATCACCACGATCGTGGTCACCAGCGGGTAGACGACCCCGGCCGCCTTGGCCGCCCGCGTGCCGCCGTGGCGCCACAGCATCACGCCGCACCACAGGGACCAGCCCACGTGCAGGCTCGGCATGGCCGCGTACTGGTTGGTCATCCCGCCCAGGCCGCGCGGCGCGCTCGCCTCGCCGCCCCACCAGCCGTACGAGCTGTACTGGGCCATCGTGTCGACGAACCCGTGGCTCGCGTCCAGCAGCCGGGGCGGGCAGGTGGGCAGCAGGGTGAAGCCGATGAGGCCGATGAACGTGGACGTCATCAGCCAGGTGCGGGCGGCCCGGTAGCGCACCGTGCGCGAGCGGAAGAGCCAGATCAGGATCACCGGGGTGACCAGATAATGCAGCGACGCGTACCAGAAGTCCGCCGGTATGCCGATCCAGGGCTCGCGGGTGAACAGGCGGTTGAGCGGGTGCTCCGCGTTGAGGAAGAGCGCCTTCTCGATGTCCAGGATGGCCAGGCCGTGGTCGACCGCGTCGGAGACGTCGCCCCGGACGAGGAGACGTCCCGCGGAGTAGCAGGCGTAGACGAGGAGGATGAGCGGCAGCTCGGTCCACCAGCGCAGCCGGGTCCTCGGGGTCGCCTCGGTGCCCGGTGCCTCGGTGTGCGGCAATCCGATCACCCTCCCCCTTCTCGTTCTCGCTCGCGCCCAGTCGACATGGACGTGCCACTCTACGGCCTGTCCGCACCCGGTTCACGGGGCGCCCTCGGCCCTGATAGACGCCGGGATCGCCCCCCGGGTTGCCCGGATAGGGCGTACGCGATGATGGAGGGGTCGGCCCTGACATTTCTCCCGGAAAGGCCCCCTTCATGGCACCGCGCATCCTGCTGGCCCGGCACGGACAGACCGAGTGGTCGCTGTCCGGCAAGCACACCGGCAGGACCGATGTGCCGTTGCTCGAAGAGGGCCGCCGCGGCGCGAAACTGCTCGGCGAGCGGCTGCACCGGTCGCCGCTCGACGGGCTGCCCGGCGTCGAGGTGCGCACCAGCCCGCTCTCCCGCGCGCGGGAGACCTGCGAACTCGCCGGCTTCGGGGAGCGCGCCCGCCCGTGGGACACGCTGATGGAGTGGGACTACGGGGCGTACGAGGGGATGACGCCGGCCGAGATCCAGGCGGTCCGGCCCGGCTGGCTGATCTGGCGGGACGGGGTCCCGGAGGGCGAGAGCCTGGCGGACGTCACCGCGCGCGCGGACGAGGTCGTGGCGTGGGCGCGGGAGGCGGACCGCGACGTGCTGGTCTTCGCCCACGGGCACATCCTGCGGTCGATCGGTGCGCGGTGGCTGGGGCTGCCGCTGGACTTCGCGGCCCGGATACGGCTGAACCCGACGTCGCTGTCGGTGCTGGGGTGGGCGTACGGGGAGCCGGCGCTGGAGAGCTGGAACGACATGGGGCACCTGGCGGGCTGAGCCGACGGGGCGGGGCCGCGTCCCGAAGGGCGCCCGAGCCCCACCGCCGCCGCGGTCCGGGGTGCCGTGGCCACGGGCCGCGCAGGGCGTCACGCCGTCCGGGGGAGCGAGGCGTGGCGGTCCAGGAAGGCCGAGACGCCCGACGCCCGCCGGTGCGGCAGCAGCACGCGGGCCGTGCCCGCCAGCATGGTGTGGATCCGGGAGGACTGGACCTCGCCGAGCAGGTCCAGGACCCGCATGCCCGCCCCGGCCGCCTCGTCGGGCCGCCCGCCGCGGGCCAGGTCGTCGGCGAGTTCCGCCGAGTACAGCGCGAGGTTCCTGGTGAAGTGCGGGTCCTGCAGCGCGGCCGCCCGCCGTGCGTGCCGGGCCGCCCGGGGCCAGTCGCCCAGGGTGGACCAGCACTGGGCCTCCAGCCCCTCCAACTCCGCCTCGCCGTAGAACGTCATCCACTCCGGGTCGGCGTCCGAGGGCCCCTGCCCGAACAGGGCCTGCGCCCGGGTCAGCGCCTGCTCGCAGCCGACCCGGTCGGCGAGCCCCGCCCAGCCCCCCGCCTCGCGCAGGGCGAGCAGGGACAGCAGCCGGGCCGAGCCCAGCGACCGGGCGGCGCGCTGTGCGGCCTGGGCGGCCCGCACCGCCTCGCGGGGCCGCCCGGCGTCCCGGGCCAGGAACGCCATGTTGCAGAAGGCGTGCGCCTCCAGGGCGGGGTCGCCGGTCATGCGGGAGGTGGCGAGGGCCTCGGCGTAGTGGGAGCGGGCGTCGTCGAAACGCCCGGAGTCGTGCGCCAGCCAGCCCACGGAGATCGCGAGTTCCCCGGCGCCCGCGTACAGCCGGTCCGCCGTCGCCTGCCGGGTCGCGCCGGCGTCCAGCAGCGCGTAGGCGGTCCGCAGCGGGGCCGCCGCGCGCCGGTACAGGCCGTCCGCGCCGTGCCGGTCGTCGAGCAGCCTGATCCGGCGGACGGCTTCCTCCAGGGCGCCCGCGTGGCCCGCCCCGGCCCGGCGCGGGGGCCGCCCGGCCGCCACCGCGTCGTGGGCGAGCGCCAGGGGGCCCAGTGAAGCGGCGGCCACCGTGGCACCGCTCATCATGAATGCGCGACGCAGCACGTCGCTCTCCTCGTTGTCGTCATGCGGGTCATGCGGGTCATGCGGGTCATGCGGGTCGTACGGGCGGTGCGTGTCGTACGGGTGGTGCGGGTACTGCGTGTCCGGCGTGTCGTACGGCTCGCGCGCCCTCCGCGTCTCACTCGCGGTGCCCGGCGCGCGGTCCGCGTGCGCCCCGGTCGCCTCCTCGTCGGCGCGCGCCCGGCGCCCCCGCACCGACGAGCGGGGCGCGAAGCCCAGGTCGGTGAGCGTGCGGCCGGGGAACATGTGCAGGAACACCCGCTCGTACGCGTAGTTGGGGCAACGGATCTCGCCCGCCTCGACCCGGCCGATGTAACGCGCGTCGCAGCTGACCCGCTCGCCGATCTCGCGTGCGGCCCGGCGCACCGCCGCCGCGAACTCGGCCGGCGAGCGCTTGCCGCGCAACCGCCGGAAGGCGAGGTTGGGCCGCGGCGGCCGGTCGGGCCGGGGGGAGGTCACCGTTGACGAGGTCATGGCCGGGTCCTCTCGTGCGAACCGTCGAACCAGGCCGGGAAAGGGTGGCGCGCGGGGTTCCTCCGTTTGTCATCCCTGTGTCCGGCGAGCAAGAACGTACCGGCTGTGACGAAGCGATCACGCGGTGTTTGGCTACAAACCGGATATCTCATCCACGATCTGCCATGAAGTGCCATCCTTTGCGGCTGATTCGTGCCGTAGCCGTTGACGCCCTGCCGCGTTGAACCCGGTGGACCGGGAGGCCCCCCGACTCCCGACCCGCTCGTCCGAGGAGGAGTTCCGTGGTGGAGGCCGGGATGGATACCAGACCGATCAGCGAAGCCCCCTGTGACGCCTGCGACGTCGTCACCGTCCCGACCCGGCAGGGCCTGGAGGCGGTCGACATCCTCAGGCGGGGCGCCGGTGACGGGGTGGGCCCGGTGATCCACGACGACGGCTGCGACACCCTCGGTTTCCTCGTGCCCTCGGGCACGGCCGCCGCCTGGGACGTGCCCGGAAGCACCTGCACGGAGACGGACGGCCGCGGACTGCGCGTCGCCACCGAACCGGAGCCGCCGGTCGCGGGGGCGGACTGGCTGCTGCCGCCCGGAGAGGCGGACCTGGCCACCGACCCCGCCGTCCTGCGGGCCGCGCTGGGCGAGGCGGCCCGGCTGATCGAGGCCGCGGACAGCTGCCGCTGAGCCGGCCGCCGGCCGCACCGCCGGGGCGCGCTCCGGTACGGGGCCGCTCCGGTACGGGGCCGCTCCGGTTCGGCCCGCCTCCGGTACAGCCCGCTCCCGTCCGGTCCGCTCCGGCCCCCGCACGACGGCCGCGCGACGGCCGCACGACAGCGCACGACGACCGGAGGACGGCCCGGCCCCGGCGTCGTCCGATAATGGGCCGATGGGAAGGTCCAGGAACACCCGCCGCGGACGAGCGGCCGCCGCAGCCGTCGTCGAGGACGTCGACGGCGGGCGCGCCGAGCTGGTACCCGACCGGGAGCGCCCGCGGGCCTGGACGCTGCTGATCGACGGGGCCCCGCAGTCGCACGTCGACCTCGACGACCCGGCGTACCTGTCCTTCGAGTACCAGCGCCGGATCGGCCACGTCATCGACCTGGCCGCTCCGCCCGGCAGGCCCGTGCGCGCCGTTCACCTCGGCGGCGGCGCCTTCACCCTCGCCCGGTACGTGGCCGCCACCCGCCCCCGCTCCACCCAGCAGGTCGTCGAGCGGGACGCCGGACTGGTCGAGCTGGTCCGGCGCGAACTGCCCCTGGACCCCGGCGCCCGGATCCGGGTGCGCTCCACCGACGCCCGCGCCGGGCTGGCGAAGGTGCCCGACGGCTGGGCCGACCTGGTCGTCGCGGACGTGTTCAGCGGGGCCCGGACACCGGCCCACCTGACGTCCACCGAGTTCCTGGACGAGGTCCGCCGCGCGCTGGCGCCCGGCGGGGTCTACGTCGCCAACCTCGCCGACGGCCCGCCGCTCGCGCACCTGCGCGGCCAGATCGCCACCGCCGCCGCCCGGTTCCCGGAACTGGCGCTCGTCGCCGACCCGGCCGTACTGCGCGGCAGGCGCTTCGGCAACGCGGTCCTGGTCGCCGGCGACCACCCGCTGCCGGTCGCCGAACTCACCCGGCGCGCGGCCTCCGACCCGCACACCGCGCGCGTCGAACACGGCCGCGCGCTGCGGGACTTCACGGGCGGCGCCGCACCCGTGACGGACGCGGCGGCGGTGGACTCGCCCGCGCCGCCGGACTCCGTGTTCACGTGACCGTCCCGGCGAACCGTCCCGCGGACCGCCGACCGGACCCCGCAGCCCGCGCAGCCCGCGCAGCCCTCGCGGACCCCGCAGCCCGCGCGGGCCTCGCTGTCCGCACGGGCCTCGCTGCCCTCCCGGGTCTCGCGGGCCTCCGAGACAGCCGGGCCCCGCGGGCGGCTCAGTAGCTGCCGATCTCCACCCTCGGCGGCCCGTCGTGCCAGGTGCAGAACACCGACACCCGGTCCGCGCCCGAGGTGAACTCCACCCGGATCCACGACTCCGTCTTCCACACCTGCATCGACCAGCCCGAACCCGGCGTCGCCGACACCAGGGACGCGGACGAGGGACCGAGGTCGAAGACGGCGCGGCCCCCGTCGGTGTCGTAACTCCTGACCCGGCCGGACGTCGCGGGCGGCGGGCCGGCCGACTCTCGGGGCGGCGTGGTGGACGGAGCGGTCCGCGACGGGGCGGCACCGGGCTCGCGGGGCGTCCCGCTCGGCGTCGGCGACGCGCTGCCCGACGGCGAGGGCGACGGCCGGCTGGTGGACGACGCCAGGGACTCCCCGCCGTCGTCCTTCCCGCCGGGGCCCTTCCCGTCGTCGTCCGCCCCGTCCCGGACGCTCGCGTCGGCGGCCGTGATGGGCAGCGCCCGGGGGGCGTCGTAGGCCGTGCCCGCCATCACCGTGTGGACGCCCCACCACGACAGGGTGACCGCCGCGCCGGTGGCGAGCAGCCAGGCGATCACGTGGATGAGTCCTCTGCGCATCGCGGCCATACTGCCTCACCCGCCCCACGCGTGTCGCGCGAACGGGCGCCGCCGTGAGCCCCGGACGGAGTTGTCCACAGGCTCGGACCGGGTCGGTCCGCATGGCGTACGGTGCCGCCCATGGCAAGTGTGCTCGTGGTCGAGGACGACCAGTTCGTACGCTCGGCGCTCATCCGGCACCTGACCGACGCCTCGCACACCGTGCGCAGCGTCGGTACGGCACTGGAGGCGCTGCGCGAGGTCGCCCATTTCCGCTTCGACGTGGTGATCCTGGACCTCGGACTGCCCGACCTGGACGGTTCCGAGGCGCTGAAGATGCTGCGCGGCATCACCGACGTGCCCGTGATCGTCGCCACCGCCCGGGACGACGAGGCGGAGGTGGTACGGCTGTTGAACGCGGGGGCGGACGACTACCTGACCAAGCCCTTCTCGGTGGAGCACCTGTCGGCCCGGATGGCGGCCGTGCTGCGCCGGGCCCGCTCCGGTCCCGCGGAGGCGGCGCCGGAGACCGTCATCCGCGTCGGCGGCCTCACCGTCGACCCCCTGCGCCGCCAGGCCGAGTTGGACGGCCGGCGGCTCGACCTGACCCGCCGGGAGTTCGACCTGCTCGCCTTCCTGGCCGGCCGGCCGGGCGTCGTCGTGGCCCGCAAGGAGCTGCTCGCCGAGGTCTGGCAGCAGTCCTACGGGGACGACCAGACCATCGACGTCCATCTGTCCTGGCTGCGGCGCAAGCTGGGCGAGACCGCGGCCCGGCCCCGCTATCTGCACACCCTGCGCGGTGTCGGCGTGAAGCTGGAGCCGCCCGCCGTCCCGTCCCCCGGCGCGGAGCCGCCGCGATGAGATGGGCCCTGGTCAAGGTGTCGCTGGCGGTCACCGCGATGGTGGTGGTCGCCTTCGCGGTGCCGCTCGGACTGGTGATCCGCGAGATGGCCCGGGACCGCGCCTTCTCCAACGCCGAGCGCGAGGCCGCCGCCGTCGCCCCCGCGTTGTCCATCACCACCGACCGGGACCAGCTGGAACGCGTCGTCGCCTCCGCGGGCTCGGACGCCGGGATCTCCGTCCACCTGCCCGCCGGCGGGAACGGCGGTGCCGACATCGGTCGGCGGCGCGCCACCGACGAGGACATCGCCGCCGTGCGCGCGATGGGCCGCGCCTCCACCACCGAGGTCGAGGGCGGGTCCACCCTGCTCCAGCCGGTCGCGCTCAGCTCCGGGGAGATCGCCGTCGTCGAGGTGTACGTCCCCGAGTCCGAGGTCACCAACGGCGTCGGCACGGCCTGGGCGGTGCTCGCCGCCGTCGGCGCCGCCCTGATCGTCGGCTCGGTCGCGGTCGCCGACCGGCTGGGCGTACGGATGGTGCAGCCCGCGCAGCGCCTGGCCGAGGGCGCGCACGAACTGGGGGAGGGCAAGCTCGGCGCACGGGTGCCGGAGGAGGGGCCGAAGGAACTGCGCCTCGCCGCGGTCGCCTTCAACTCCATGGCCGACCAGGTGGTCCAGCTGCTGGCCAACGAACGGGAGCTGGCCGCCGACCTCTCCCACCGTCTGCGCACCCCGCTGACCGTGCTGCGGCTCAACGCGGCCTCGCTCGGCGACGGGCCGGCCGCCGACCAGACCCGGTCCGCCGTCGAGCAGTTGGAGCGCGAGGTCGACACGATCATCCGCACCGCCCGGGACGCCAGACCGCGGACCGCCGCGGCCGGACCCGGCGCCGGGTGCGACGCGGCCGAAGTGGTCCGGGAACGGATGGGGTTCTGGTCCGCGCTCGCCGAGGACGAGGGCCGCAAGTGGCGGGTGGCCGGCGCCGACCGCCCGGTGCGCATCCCCGTGGCCCGCGCCGACCTGGCGGCCGCCCTGGACGCCCTGCTGGGCAACGTGTTCCGGCACACCGCCGAGGGCACGGCCTTCGCGGTCGACCTGCACAACGGCGAGGACGCGGTGATCGTCCTCGTGTCGGACGCGGGCCCCGGCATCCCCGACCCGGAGGCCGCGATGGCCCGCGGCCGGGGCTCGGGCAGCGACGGGTCGACCGGACTCGGCCTGGACATCGTGCGCCGGCTGGCGGAGTCCACCGGCGGTGACGTGCGGATCGGCTCCTCCGTGCTGGGCGGCACCGAGGTGCGGATCTGGATCCAGCTGGACGGGCGGGCGCCGGAGCGGCGACGCGGACACCGGGGGAGCGTCCGGCGCCGCCGCGGCCCCCGGCTGATCTCCTCCGTCAATCGGCCCCGGTCCCTCCCTTGAGCGCACCCTGAGAGCGTCGACTCCCGCCCGGATCAGGCACTTCGCCCGTTGCGCGCTCGCCGGCGTGCTGCCGTACCCCGCCGCCCACCACCGGCCCGGCGCACACGCACGAGCGGGGCGCGGCATCCCCCCGTGGAATGCCGCGCCCCGTCTCCGTCCCCGAGGGCGGTGGCCTACTCGGCCGACTCCACCGCCGGCAGCGTCCCCGTGCGGGCCGCCCGCCCGTACCACAGGGCGCTCGACTTGGGCGTGCGCTGCTGGGAGGCGTAGTCGACGTACACGGCGCCGAACCGCTTCTCGTAGCCGTAGGCCCACTCGAAGTTGTCCAGCAGGGACCACAGGTAGTAGCCGCGCACGTCGGCGCCGTCCGCGATGGCCCGGCGGACCGCCCTGAGGTGACCGTCCAGGTAGGCGACCCGCTCCGGGTCGTGCACCGTGCCGTCGGCGCCCGGCTTGTCGTCGTAGGCGGCGCCGTTCTCGCTGATGTACAGCGGCACGCCCGGTGCCTCCCGGTGGTAGCGCATGATCAGCTCGTGCAGGCCGGTCGGGTCCACGCTCCAGCCCATCTCCGTACGCTCGCCCGGCGGCTGGTGGAAGGCCACGTCGTCCGCGGCGGGCCAGGGGGAGTGGGCGCTCTCGCCGTGCCCGTCGGCGCGCGGGGCGCGCGAGTCGGCGTCGGCGGCCGAGACCACGGTGGGCGTGTAGTAGTTGAGGCAGATCGCGTCGATCGGCTGGCGGATCTGCCCCAGGTCGCCGTCCTGGACGTACGACCAGTCGGTGACGGACGCCGTCGCCTCCAGCAGGGTCTGCGGGTAGGCGCCGTGCAGGATCGGGCCGTGGAAGATGCCGCCGGACAGGTCGTCGATCTTCCGTGCGGCGGCCAGGTCCGCCGGGGTCTGCGACAGCGGCCGCACGACGGAGGTGTTGAGGCTGATCGCCACCGAGTTGCGGGCCGGCATCACCGAACGCAGGGCCACCGTGCCCAGGCCGTGGGCCAGGTTGAGGTGGTGCGCGGCGCGCAGCGCGGCGGCCGGGTCGGTGCGGCCGGGGGCGTGCACGCCGGAGGCGTAGCCGAGGAAGGCCGCGCACCACGGCTCGTTGAGCGTGATCCACTGCTCCACGCGGTCGCCGAGCGCCTCGCCGACGATCTGCGCGTACTCGGCGAAGCGGTACGCCGTCTCCCGCTCCGGCCAGCCGCCCGCGTCCTCCAGCTCCTGCGGCAGGTCCCAGTGGTAGAGGGTGACGGCCGGCTTGATCCCGGCGGCCAGCAGCTCGTCCACCAGACGCCGGTAGAAGTCCAGGCCGCGCTGGACCGCGGGCCCCCGGCCGGTGGGCTGCACCCGGGGCCAGGAGACGGAGAAGCGGTAGGCGCCCAGCCCCAGCTCCTTCATCAGCGCCACGTCGTCGCGGTAGCGGTGGTAGTGGTCGACGGCGATGTCACCGGTGTCGCCGCCGGCCGTCTTCCCCGGGGTGTGGCTGAAGGTGTCCCAGATCGAGGGGGTGCGGCCGTCCTCCCGCACCGCGCCCTCGATCTGGTACGCCGAGGTGGCGGCGCCCCAGAGGAAGGCGGGGGGGAAGGTCACCGGGGTCACCGGCGTTGCGGACTCAAGCATGGAAGCGCTCCCATAAGGGGTCAGGCGGGGCGTCGGGCCGGAAGACCGACGCGTGGAAGTACGAGGGGGGAAGGCGGGGCCGGGACGGCGGTGGCCCGGCCCCCGGGGCGGTGCCGGCTCTCGGCGGCCGGCGTCAGCCCTTGACGGCGCCCTGCATGATGCCGCCCACGATCTGCTTGCCGAAGATCGCGAAGACCAGCAGCAGGGGGAGGGTGCCGAGCAGCGCGCCGCCCATGATCAGGGCCTGGTCCGGGGTGAAGCCGCGGCCGAGGCCCGCCACCGCCACCTGCACGGTCGGGTTGCCGTTCTGCGTCAGCACCAGGAACGGCCACAGGAAGTCGTTCCACACCTGCACGAAGATCAGCATGCCGAGGACGGCCATCGCGGGCCGGGCCGCCGGGAACACCACGTGCCACACCACGCGCCAACTGCTGGCCCCGTCCACGCGGGCGGCCTCGATGATCTCGTCGGGCAGCGCCTGGAGCAGGTACTGGCGCATGAAGAACACGCCGAACGCGCTGACCAGCGACGGGAAGATCACCGCCTGGAGCTGGTCGGTCCAGTCCAGCTTGGCCACCATCATGTACAGCGGGATGATGCTGAGCTGCGGCGGGATCATCATCGTGCCGACCACGATCAGCATCAGCGCGTTGCGGCCCCGGAACTTCAGCTTGGCGAAGGCGAAGCCGGCGATCGTCGACAGGAAGACGACGGTGACCGCCGAGATCCCCGCCACGATCGTGGTGTTGAGGATCGCCTCGCCCATGTTGGCGTCGGTCCAGGCGATCTCGATCTTGTCGAAGAGGTTCCCGCCGAACCAGAACGGCGGCGGCGTCTGCGCCAGGCGCTGGTTGTCGCGGGAGGCGGCGATCGCCGTCCACACCAGCGGGAAGAGCGAGCCGACGGTGAACAGGGCGAGGATGATGTACGCGACGGGGCCGGCGTGCATCTGCCCGCCGGCACGGGCCGACTTGGGCCCGCGGCGGCCCCGCCGGGGCGGCTCGGGCACCGGCTCGGCCGGGGGTTTGGTCAGGGTCGTCGTCACGGCCGGTTCTCCTTAACTACTGGCGCGCAGCCGGCGCGAGATGACGTAGTTGATGATCCCGATCACGATGAGGATGAGGAACATCGTCCAGGCGATCGCCGAGGCGCGGCCCAGGTGCTGGTTGACCCAGCCCTGCTCGTACAGATACAGGCCGAGCGTCTGGAACTGGTGCTGGGAGCCGCCGGAGGCGCCCTTGTTGGCGTCGAACAGCAGCGGCTCGCCGAACAGCTGCGAGGCGCCGATGGTCGACACGACGACCGTGAAGAGGATCGTGGGCCGCAGCTGGGGCAGCGTGACGTGGATGAACTGCCGCCACCGGCTGGCACCGTCCAGCGCCGCCGACTCGTAGAGGTCCTGCGGGATCGCCTGCATCGCCGCCAGGTAGATCAGCGCGTTGTAGCCGGTCCAGCGCCAGATGACGATCGACGAGACGGCTATCTGGGACGGCCACTTGTCGCTCTGCCAGTCGATCTTGTCCAGACCGATCAGGTCGAGGAACCAGTTGATCATGCCGTAGTCGCGGCCGAAGAGCAGCACGAAGACCAGCGAGGCGGCGGCGATCGAGGTGGCGTACGGCGCGAGCATCACGACGCGGTAGAACGTGGAGCCGCGCAGCTTGTAGTTGAGGATGTGCGCGAGGCCCATCGCCATCAGCAGCTGCGGGACCGTGGAGATGATGCCGATGGTCAGCGTGTTCTTCGCCGCGTTCCAGAAGAACTCGTCGTCGAAGATCCTGGTGAAGTTGTCCAGGCCCGCCCACTCCATGTCGGTGGGCGCCGTCAGCTCCACCGTGTGCAGCGAGGCCCAGCCGGTGTAGAGGAGCGGGAACAGGCCGAAGGCGGCGAACAGCAGGAAGAACGGGGAGACGAACGCGTACGGGCTCCAGCGCAGATCCCGCTGCCAGCGGCGGGAGAGCCGGGCCCGCTTCTTCGCCGTCTCGGGGGAGACCGCGTCACCGGGCCCTCGGCCCGGGGCCGCGCCCCCCTTCGAGGGGGGCGCGGCGGTGTCGTGCCGGGTGGTCATTCCGGTCACTTCTCCAGGTTGTTGTCGATGGTCTTGGTGGCGTTCTCCCAGGCCTCCTCGGGCGACTTGCCCTGGGTGACGAGGATGACGCCGTTGTCGGTCAGACCCTGCTGGATGATCTGGTCCTTCGGGCCGATCACCTGGGCCGGGATGGTCTCGGCGGCCTTGGCGAAGATCTCACCGATCGGCGAGTCACCGGTCATCTCGTTCTTGGCGCCCGTCACCTGCGGCAGCTTGTACGCGGCCGGCGCGCTCGGGAAGCTGCCCTGCACGGCGAAGAGCTTGGCCTGCTGCTCCGGCGCGGTCAGCCAGGCGACGAACTTCTGCGCCTCCTCGACGTTCTTGCCGCTCTTGGGCACGCCCAGGAAGGAACCGCCCCAGTTGCCGGACTTCGGCGCCGCGGCCACGTCCCACTTGCCGGCCGCGTCCGGCTGGGACTTGCCCTTGATGGTGCCCAGCATCCACGGCGGGCAGGCCACGGTGGCGAAGAGGTTGTTGGAGATGGTCTGCTCCCAGGACGGCTGGAACTGGGTCTGCGCCTGGACCAGGTCCTTCTCGGCCGCCTCGGCCGTCAGGTCGAACGCCTTCTTGACGGCGGGGTTGGTCTTGTAGACGACCTTGCCGGAGGCGTCGTAGAACTTCTCCTCCTCACTGCTGAGGATGGCGTTGATCAGGCCGCCGGGCGAGTCCATGAAGTAGGTGTCCTTGCCGGCACCCTTCTTGTACTTCTCGCCGGCCTCGATGAACTTGTTCCAGTCGCCCGCCCACAGCGCGCTGACCTCGTCGCGGTCGGTCGGCAGACCGGCCTTCTCGAAGAGGTCCTTGCGGTAGCAGATGGCCATCGGGCCGATGTCGGTGCCGAGGCCGACCGCCTTGCCGTCCTTGGTGACGCCCTGCTTCCACTTCCAGTCCAGCCAGTTGCCGGCCTGCACCCCCTCGACCTTGGACAGGTCCACGAACTTGTCGGCCTGGGTCTCGACGACCTCGGCGATGTTGCCGACTTCGATGGCCTGGACGTCCTGGAGGCCGCTCTCGGTGGTGAGGTGGTTGACCAGAGCGGGGTAGTAGTTCTCGTTCCGCTCGGTGACCGTCTCCTCGATGTTGATGTCGGGGTTGAGCTTCTCGTACTCCTCGTAGAGCCCGGCCTCCTTGAAGCCCATGGTGCCGAACAGGCCGAGGGTGAGGGTGGTCTTGCCGCTGCTGTCGCCCGACGACGAGCTGTCCTCGTCCTTGCCGTCGTCGGCACAGCCGGCCAGCAGCCCGGCGCCCAGCGACGCGATGGCCGCCACGACCACCGCCTTGCGGGCCGATCCTCTGCGTGCTGCTCGCATTGCGTCCTCCTGTTGCCCTGACGTGCCGACCCCCCGGCCAACTGCATGGTTGGACCCGCTGCTTCATGTCGTTCGTTCGTCGCTGCGGCTCGGGCGGGGAACGTGCGGGATGTGTAAGTGCCAGGTAGTGTGGGAGCGCTCCCACAAGTGATGTCTTGAAGAGTCGCGGCTCCGGGCGGGGGTGTCAAGGGAACGGACGCGACGAACCGCGTTCAGTTATCTGCCTGTTAACTGGGCGTTGCGAACGGCGCGGGAAGCCCTCCGTTGGGCGGGCGGCGACCCGGAGCCGGTCATTACACCCGACCGGCCTGTTAAATTCCAGGCCAGCCGCAGAGTGCGGGGGTGTCGACGGGAGGCGGAGCCGATGGCAGGCCACGGAGCGCGTGGGCGGAGCGGTGGCCGGCCCACCCTCGAAGAGGTGGCGGCGCGGGCGGGTGTCGGTCGCGGCACGGTGTCCCGGGTGATCAACGGCTCGCCCCGGGTCAGCGACGCGACCCGGGCGGCGGTCGAGGCGGCGGTCGCCGAACTCGGCTACGTCCCGAACACGGCGGCCCGCGCCCTGGCCGCCAACCGCACGGACGCGATCGCGCTGGTCGTGCCCGAGCCGGAGACCCGCTTCTTCGCGGAGCCGTACTTCTCGGACATGCTCAAGGGTGTCGGCGCGGAACTGTCCGAGACCGAGATGCAGCTGCTGCTGATCTTCGCGGGCAGCGACCGTGAACGGCGCCGGCTCGCCCAGTACCTGGCCGCGCACCGCGTGGACGGTGTCCTGCTGGTCTCCGTGCACGCCGATGACCCGCTGCCCGACATGCTGTCCCAACTGGAGATCCCGGCGGTGATCAGTGGTCCGCGCTCGGCCGCGGAGACGCTGGCGTCGGTGGACTCGGACAACTTCGGCGGCGCCCGCTCGGCCGTCGAGCACCTGCTCTCCCGCGGGCGGCGCAGCATCGCGCACATCACCGGACGCCTCGACGTCTACGGTGCCCAGCGCCGTGTGGACGGCTACCGGGCGGCCCTGCGCGACGCCGGTCACGAGGCGGACGAGCAGCTGATCGAGGCGGGCGACTTCACCGAGGAGGGCGGGCGCCGGGCCATGGCGGAACTGCTGCGCCGCCGCCCCGACCTGGACGCGGTCTTCGCGGGCTCGGACGTCACCGCGGCCGGCGCCCGCCAGGTGCTGCGCGAGGCGGGCCGGCGCATCCCGGACGACGTGGCGCTGGTCGGCTACGACGACTCGGCCATCGCCCGCCACATGGAGCCGCCGCTGACCAGCGTGCGCCAGCCCATCGAGGAGATGGGCCGGGCGATGATAGACCTCCTGCTGAACGAGATCGCGGACCGCCGGCCGGCGGCCTCCCGGGGCCTGGACCGGCACCAGGTGGTGCTGGCGACGGAGCTGGTGGAGCGGGCGTCGTCCTGACCGGACAGGTCGGTACCGGACGGGCCTGGACGGGACCGGACGAGTCGGAGCGTGCCGGGCCGGGCGGGGCGGAACGTGACGGGCGGGGCCGCCTCCCCGGGTGGACACCCGCGCGGCCTCCCGGGCGTCGGCCGGGCGCGCTGCCGCAGACCGGCGCGGTCGCCGTGTGGGTCGGCGGGCGGGCCCGGAACGCCGTCAGCCGGTGACCCTCTCGCGAGGATCACCGGCTGACGTGTCAGGGTGAGTGACGGGACTTGAACCCGCGGCCACCTGGACCACAACCAGGTGCTCTACCAACTGAGCTACACCCACCAAGGCCGGTGCTGGAATCCCGCGAGGCGGGTTTTCCCGACCGGCTGAGAAAAAGTGTACAGGGTCCGAAGGGGTGCTCGCGCACGCCTTTTCCGAGGCCGCGTCCCGCCGGGCCTGCGCCCCTGTCGGCGGGCCCGCTCCCTATCCGGCGGGCAGGACGTGCTTGGCGGCGATCGCCTTCGCGGTCTCGGAGTCGGGGCCGGGCTGCGGTACGAAGACGGCCTCCCGGTAGTAGCGCAGTTCGGCGATGGACTCGCGGATGTCGGCGAGCGCGCGGTGGTTGCCGTTCTTCTCGGGGCTGTTGAAGTACGCCCGCGGGTACCAGCGGCGGGCCAGCTCCTTGATGGAGGACACGTCGACGATGCGGTAGTGGAGGTAGTCCTCCAGCGTGGGCATGTCCCGCAGCAGGAAGCCGCGGTCGGTGCCGACGGAGTTGCCGCACAGCGGGGCCTTGCCGGGCTCCTTCACGTGCTCCCGCACATACGCCATGACCTGCGCCTCGGCGTCCGCGAGCGTCGTGCCGCCGTCCAGCTCGGCCAGCAGACCGGACGCGGTGTGCATCTGACGCACCACTTCCGGCATCGTCTCCAGGGCCCGCTCCGGGGGACGGATGACGATGTCGACGCCCTCGCCGAGGACGTTCAGCTCGGAGTCGGTGACGAGGGCGGCAACCTCGATGAGCGCGTCGTCGGACAGCGAGAGGCCGGTCATCTCGCAGTCGATCCACACCATGCGATCGTTCATGTGGCCCACCCTACGGCCGGCGTCCGCCGTCCGGTCCCCCGGCGTCGGTGCGGGCGTCACGGGGCTGACGCACCGGACCCCCGGCTCCGGCCCGGACGGCGTCGTCGCCGAACGCCTCAGGGGCCGGCCGGGTCCGCCCGGCCGGCGTCCGGGGCGGTGGCCGGACGGGCCGAGCCGCCCGTCCGGCGTTCACGCGGTCACGGTGCGCTGCGCTGCCCCGGCAGGCTCCCGGCCGTCGCCGGCATCGGTGACGCGGTGCGGCGGGTCTGGAAGGGGACCCCGTTCTCCGGTGAGAGGGGGGCCGGCTCCGGCGGCGCCCCGGCCCGTGGGCCACCGGACGGCTCCGGGTCCACCGCGCGGTCGCCCTGGGGGCGGCGGGCGCGGTACGCCGCCCGGTACGCGGCCGGCGAGGAGCCCAGCTGGCGGCGGAAGTGCCCGCGCAGCGCCACCGGCGAACGGAAGCCGCAGCGGCCGGCGACCTCGTCCACCGAGTAGTCGGACGTCTCCAGGAGGCGCTGCGCCTGGAGGACCCGCTGGGTGATCAGCCACTGGAGCGGGGCGCTGCCCGTCAGCGAGCGGAACCGGCGGTCGAAGGTGCGCCGGCTCATGTACGCGCGGGCCGCCAGCGTCTCCACGTCGAACTGCTCGTGCAGGTGCTCCAGCGCCCAGGCGACGACCTCGGCGAGCGGGTCGGCGCCGATCTCCTCCGGTAAAGACCTGTCGAGGTAGCGCTCCTGGCCGCCCGAGCGGCGCGGCGGTACCACCAGGCGCCGGGCCAGCGCGCCGGCCGCCTCGTTGCCGTGGTCCGTGCGCACGATGTGCAGGCACAGGTCGATGCCGGCCGCGGTGCCCGCCGACGTCAGGACGTCGCCGTCGTCCACGAACAGCTCGCGCGGATCGACGTGCACCGACGGATAGCGCTTGGCCAGCGTCGGCGCGTACATCCAGTGCGTGGTCGCGGGGCGGCCGTCGAGCAGGCCCGCCGCCGCCAGTACGAAGGCGCCGGTGCAGAGCCCGACGATGCGGGCGCCTTCCTCGTGCGCCCGGCGCAGCGCGTCGAGCGCCTCCTCCGGCGGCGGTGAGGTGATCGACCGCCAGGCGGGCACGACGACCGTGCCCGCGCGCGCGATCGCCTCCAGGCCCTGCGGCGCGGTGAGTTCCAGGCCCCCCGTGGTCCGCAGCGGGCCGTCCTCGCCGGCGCACACCAGCAGGCGGTAGCGCGGCACGCCGGCGTCCTGGCGGTCGATCCCGAACACCGACAGCGGTATGGAACTCTCGAAGATGGGGCCGCCGCTGAACAGCAGCACCGCGACGATCTCCTTGCGGCGTCGCCCGGAGAGTTTCCGGGTCGCGGTTTCCGGCGCGGCGGCGGAGTCGTGGCTCATAACCGCTAAGCCCCCCTCGGTGGTCGCGGCGCCCTGATCCTTTCGGGTCTGTCGCTCCAACACGTTTCCCCTCGGTCCTGCACGAGTCCCCCGCCGTAGACAGTCAAGATCGAATCTACTGCGTCCCACAGCGCCGGAGTGGCCGGTTCGGCACTTGGGACATTGTCGACATGGCAACTTGGCGTGAAGCAGTCGATCACGAAGCGTTGCACTCCGGGGCGCCCCAGGGAAGTGCGCCTTGTCGCAGTGGCCAATCCACGTAGGGTGCGCGAGGCCCCCGAGACCCTTTCCGTGCAGGTGGAACGGGCAATCGGGGGTGGTGAGGGCAGGGGTGAGACCCCCCGGGGAAGTTGGCTGAAAAGATGCGGACGCGTGCGCGGAAACCGGTCAGTCGACCGGTGTGTTTTCCCCGGGGCGCCGTCCGGGCCGGTGAACGGGCGCTCCGGCCCGGTGCCGGGGCCCTCCGGGCGCCCGGTGTTCCGGGCCCGCCGCCCGGCCCGCGACCTGTTCGGAGCGGCGCATCAGCAGGCGGCAGGCGCAGGTGACGGCGGCCAGCCCGAGGGCGGTGCCGGCGGTGCCGGCGAAGGAAGTGCCGTAGTACAGGAGGACGACCGGGACCAGGACGACGCTGAAGGCCGCCCAGCGGACGAGATCGGTGACGCCGTCCCGGCAGGGCACGGCCGGCCCGCCGCCGGGCACGGCGGACGGCGGCTCGGCGTGCTGGTGCGGTCCGGACATCGGCGCTCCCGTGCTCCCTGGGGGCTGGTGGCGAGAAGATCAACGTCCGGGCGGCGCGTCGGTCACGATGGATCACGGACAGTTGAATCCCGCGCAAACCGCCTGTACAGCGCAGCAACCATTGCGTTACGGGCGCCCCCTCGTGCATGCTCCGGTGAACCCCGCGGCGGACCTACGCGGGATCTGGGCGAAGGAGGCGTGCCGCCGTACCCTTGGGGGTATGGGGTTGGGAAGACCATTCCCGGACACAGCTCCGCCGCACACTGTTGTCCCCCATAGAGGATAAAAACGCCGAGACAGCCATGGCCGGTCACGAATTCTTCGAACCCGCGGACCGCAAGCGGCCCGTCGCCGAACCTACGGCGGCCGAGCCCCTGGCGGCCGAAGAGCCACGCCAGTCGTGCGACCCAGCCTTCAAGCACGGTGTCGTCGTCGGCTTCGACGGCTCCACCTCCAGCGAACGCGCGCTCGCGTACGCGATCGGCATGGCACGCCGGCTCGGCTCGGGCCTGGTCATCGTGCACGTCGCCAACCGCCTGCCGACCACGGTGTGGGCGGGCTGCGAGCCCCCCGTCTTCGTGGACGTGCCGGACCACCGCACCGAGGTGCTGGGTCTGGAGCTGGCGTGCGCGGACTACCTCGCCGAGGTTCCCTGGATCCTGGTCGAGCGCGGCGGCGACATCTGCCACGAGCTGGAGGAGGTGGGCCGCGAGTACGAGGCGGACGCCATCGTCGTCGGCTCCAGCCACGGCCTGGTGGGCCGGCTCTTCGGCTCGGTGGCCGGCCGGCTCGCCAAGCGGGCGCAGCGGCCCGTGGTGGTCATCCCCTGACGTCGGACACGGGACGGCCCCCGCGCGTCGATGACGCGCGGGGGCCGTCCCGTTCCGCCTGTCGAAGGCCCTTCTACTCCACCGTCACCGACTTGGCGAGGTTGCGGGGCTTGTCGATGTCGCGGCCCAGGGCCAGGGCCGTGTGGTAGGCGAGGAGCTGGAGCGGGATGCCCATGAGGATCGGGTCCAGCTCGTCCTCGTTCTTCGGGACGACGATGGTGTGGTCGGCCTTCTCCTGCACCTGGTGGGCGACGGCGAGGATCTGGCCGCTGCGGGCCTTGATCTCCTCCATCGCGGCGCGGTTCTTCTCCAGCAGGTCGTCGTCGGGGACGATCGCGACCGTGGGCAGGGCGGGCTCGATCAGCGCGAGCGGGCCGTGCTTCAGCTCGGAGGCCGGGTACGCCTCGGCGTGGATGTAGGAGACCTCCTTGAGCTTCAGGGATGCCTCGCGGGCGACCGGGTAGCCCCGCACGCGGCCGATGAAGAGCATCGAGCGGGCGTCGGCGTACTGCGCGGCCAGCTTCTTGACGTCCTCCTCCTGCTTCAGCATCTCCTCGATCTGCGCGGGCAGCTTCCGCAGGCCCTCGATGATCCGCTTGCCGTCGCGCACGGAGAGGTCACGGGTGCGGCCCAGGTGCAGGGCGAGCAGCGCGAAGGCGACGCAGGTGTTGGTGAAGCACTTGGTGGAGACCACGCACACCTCGGGACCGGCGTGCACGTACATGCCGCCGTCGGCCTCGCGGGCGATCGCCGAGCCGACCACGTTGACGATGCCGAGGACGCGGGCGCCCTTGCGCTTCAGCTCCTGCACGGCGGCCAGCACGTCGTACGTCTCACCGGACTGGGAGACGGCGATGTACAGGGTGTCGGGGTCGACGACCGCGTTGCGGTAGCGGAACTCGGAAGCCGGCTCGGCGTCCGCGGGGATGCGGGCCAGTTCCTCGATCATCTGGGCGCCGATCTGGCCCGCGTGGTACGAGGTGCCGCAACCGAGGATCTTCACGCGGCGCACGGCGCGCGCGTCGCGGGCGTCCAGGTTGAGGCCGCCGAGGTGCACGGTGGAGAAGCGGTCGTCGATCCGGCCGCGCAGCACGCGGTCGACCGCCTCGGCCTGCTCGTGGATCTCCTTGTGCATGTAGGTGTCGTGGCCGCCCATGTCGTAGGAGGCGGCCTCCCACTCCACGGTGGTGGGCTCGGCGGTGGTGCGGGTGCCCTCGGTGGTGTAGGTGCGGAAGTCATCGGCCTTGAGGGTGGCCATCTCGCCGTCGTCGAGGGTGACTATCTGCCGGGTGTGGGCGACCAGCGCGGCGATGTCCGAGGCGACGAACATCTCCTTCTCGCCGATGCCGAGGACGACCGGCGAGCCGTTGCGGGCGACGACGATCCGCTCGGGGAAGTCGGCGTGCATCACGGCGATGCCGTACGTGCCCTCGATCACCCGCAGGGTCTCGCGGACCTTGTCCTCCAGCTTCTCGGCCTCGGAACGGGCGATGAGGTGGACCAGGACCTCGGTGTCGGTCTCGGAGAGGAACTCGACACCGTCCGCCTCCAGCTTGCGGCGCAGGTCGGCGGCGTTGTCGATGATGCCGTTGTGGACCACGGCGACCTTGTTGTCGGCCGACATGTGCGGGTGGGCGTTCACGTCGGAGGGGGCGCCGTGGGTGGCCCAGCGGGTGTGGGCGATGCCGGTGGTGCCCTTGAAGCGCGCCGGGACCTTGGCCTCCAGGTCGCGGACCCGGCCCTTGGCCTTGACCATCTTCAGGCCGGCCGCCTTCGGGGACGTGACGACGATGCCCGCCGAGTCGTAGCCGCGGTACTCCAGGCGCTGGAGGCCCTCCAGGAGGAGGGGCGCCACGTCACGCTTGCCGATGTATCCGACGATTCCGCACATGTATCCGTAGACCTCGTGTCTCTCTCCGGCTTCTCAGCCGTAGACGATGCGGCGCAGCTGACGGAGCGACAGCTCCGGCGGGGCCACCGCGCGGTACTTCAGTTCCGCCTCGATCCGCTCGAAGATCGTCGCGTTCACCAGGCCCTGGGCCTGGAGCTCGCGGTGGCGGCGACGGACGAACTCCTCGGTCGTCTCGTCGAAGTAGGCGAGCACGTCCTGGATCACGCGCAGCGCCTCGCCCCGGTTGAGGGGGGTGGACCGCGTCAGATGATCAACGAGTTCGTCGTGCACCCGGTAGATCCTGAGGTACGGGACGCACTTGTGCAAGAATCCTGCCCGATTTCGGGCAGGCCGCGTGAGGGCGGTCCTACATCCGCTTCAGTACCGCCTGCTTGGCGAGGGCGAACTCCTCGTCCGTCAGCACCCCCGAGCGGTGCAGCTCGCCCAGCTCCCGCAGGCGCCGCAGCAGCGCGTCGTGGTCGTCCTCGGCGGCGGGGGCCGGGGCGGGCGCCTGCTCGGCGGGCCGGGCCTCCTCCACGGCGGCGGGCGCGGACGGGTGCGGGAGCCTGGCCTGGACGGCCGCGGCCACCAGCGCCATCAAGGGGTCCCGCTTGAAGCCCCACAGCTCCACCGCGTTCGGGTCGTACTTGGGCGGCACCTTGCTCGGCGCGGCCCGCACGGTGAAGCGCAGATGGCCGTTGTCCAGGCCGACCGTCGGCTGCCACTCCACCGCGACGATGTCCGCCAGGGGGAGGGTGCGCGGGCCCGCCGCCGACTTGGCGTCCTCCGCCTGCCACTTCCACTCCAGGCGCACCCGCTCGCCGTCGAAGCTCGCGACGCCGTCCCCGGCGGACACCGACAGCGGGACGGAGGGGCCCGGCAGCAGATACGCGTCCACCGGGCCGGAGGGGACCTGATCCAGCAGCAGGGCGTTGCGCACCTCGTCCACGAAGTACTCGGCGACGCCGTACCGGTCGGACTCCACGGTCAGCTGGTACGGATCGTGCGGCTCGGTGAGCCGGCCGCCGGTCGCCTGCAGCAACGGGTCGGCGCCGTCCCGCAGGCGCAGCCGCAGCCGCCCCTGCTTCTTGCCCTGCTCGAAGGATATGCCCGCCAACGCGCCCAGCGGGACGAGCAGTTCACCCAGTTCCCTGCGCAGCAGGCTGACGTTCTTGTCCCGGCCGGGTGTCAGCCGCAGGGTGTCGCCGTCGAAGACCCACGTTCCGTCCTTCTGGATGATTTCCGCCATGCGGAGATTGTTCCATCGCTTCTGCGCGGGGCGGCGGTACGGGAGAGTGGTCTGGACCCATCGTGAAGGGAGCGCACGTGAGACCTCACCGACGGCACCACAGCACGACTCCCCGACTGACCCGGCTGCTGGGCACCCTGCTGCTGGTGACGGCGGCCGGCGCCTTCACCACCAGCGCCTCGTCCGCCCCGCGGGCCGCGCCGACCCCCCTGGACCGGGTGATCCCGGCCCCCGCCTCCGTCGAGCCCGGCGGCGCCCCGTACCGCGTCACCCGCGGCACGCACATCCGCGTGGACGGCTCGCCCGACGCCCGGCGGGTCGGCGACTACCTCGCGGAGCTGCTGCGCCCCTCCACCGGCTACCCGCTGCCCGTCACCGACCGGGGCGCGGGCGGCATACGGCTGCGCCTGGCCGAGGGCCCGTACGGCGCGGAGGGGTACCGCCTCGACAGCGGCCGGGACGGGGTCACCATCACCGCGGGCGAGGCCGCCGGACTCTTCCACGGGGTCCAGACCCTGCGTCAGCTGCTGCCCGCCGCCGTGGAGAAGGACTCCGTGCAGCCCGGCCCCTGGCTGGTCGCGGGCGGCACCATCGAGGACCGCCCGCGCTACGGCTGGCGCGGCGCGATGCTGGACGTCTCCCGCCACTTCTTCACCGTCGACGAGGTCAAGCGTTACATCGACCGCGTCGCCCTCTACAAGTACAACAAGCTCCACCTGCACCTCAGCGACGACCAGGGCTGGCGCATCGCCATCGACTCCTGGCCGCGCCTGGCGACGTACGGCGGCTCCACCGAGGCCGGCGGCGGCCCCGGCGGCCACTACACCAAGGACGACTACCGGGAGATCGTCCGCTACGCCGCCTCCCGCCACCTGGAGGTCGTCCCCGAGATCGACATGCCCGGCCACACCAACGCGGCCCTGGCCTCCTACGCCGAGCTGAACTGCGACGGCGTGGCACCCCCGCTGTACACCGGCATCGAGGTCGGCTTCAGCACGCTGTGCGTGGACAAGGAGGTCACGTACGACTTCGTGGACGACGTGGTGCGCGAGCTGGCCGCGCTCACCCCGGGCCGCTACTTCCACATCGGCGGCGACGAGGCGCACTCCACGCCGCACGAGGACTTCGTGAGGTTCATGGACCGCGTGCAGCCGATCGTCGCCGAGCACGGCAAGACGGTCATCGGCTGGCACCAGCTGGCCGGCGCGAACCCGGCCGAGGGCGCCCTCGTCCAGTACTGGGGTCTGGACCGCACCGACGACGCGGAGAAGGCGCAGGTCGCCGAGGCCGCGCGGAACGGCACCGGGCTGATCCTCTCCCCGGCCGACCGGACGTACCTGGACATGAAGTACGACGAGGACACCCCGCTGGGACTCGACTGGGCGGGCCACGTGGAGGTGCGGCGGTCCTACGACTGGGACCCGGCCGCCTATCTGCCGGGCGTGCCGGAGACCGCGGTGCGCGGCGTCGAGGCGCCGATGTGGACGGAGACCCTTGAGACCCCGGACCAGCTGGACTTCATGGCCTTCCCGAGGCTGCCGGGGGTGGCCGAGCTGGGCTGGTCGCCGGCGGCCGCGCACGACTGGGACACCTACCGGGTGCGGCTCGCCGCTCAGGCCCCGCGCTGGGAGGCGCTGGGCATCGACTACTACCGGTCGCCCCAGGTGCCCTGGACCGACTGACCGACTGACCGACTGACCGGCTCACCGGCCAGGAGGGGGGAAAACCCGACGGGCACCCCGGAGGACCGTCTCCGGGGTGCCCGCCCGTCCGTGCGGGGCCGCTTCAGAGGCCCGCGATGGGGTTCTTCAGGGTGCCGATGAGCTGGAGCGCGCCGGACGGGTCCGCGAGGTCCACCATCTGCCGGTTGTCGCGCAGCTGGAGCCGGTTGAGGCAGGACAGCGCGAACTCGGGCGCGAACATGTCGTACCGGTCGAACTTCTCGGCCAGCTCCGGCACCGACTCCTGGTACTCCCGGGTGACCTCCGCGACCGTCCGCCAGAAGGCGTCCTCCTCGAGGATCCCCTCCTCGGCGAGGTTGGCGGCGAGGAAGCGGAAGAAGCAGTCGAAGACGTCCGTGAAGATGGACAGGAGCTTCTTGTCCTCCGGGACCTCCACGGCGATCCGGGAGACCTCCGGCGGCAGCACCGCGTCCGGGTCCATCACCGCGATCTCCTCGGCGATGTCCTTGTAGACCGCGCGCCGCACCACCCCGTCCTCCAGGACCAGGATCACGTTCTCGCCGTGCGGCATGTACACCAGGTCGTAGGCGTAGAAGCTGTGCAGCAGCGGGACGAAGTAGGCCCGCAGGTAGTGCCGCAGCCACTCGGTGGGCGCGAGCCCGGACCGCTCGATCAGCGCGCCCGCGAAG
Organism: Streptomyces sp. SudanB5_2050; assembly: GCF_964272335.1. NCBI lineage: Bacteria > Bacillati > Actinomycetota > Actinomycetes > Kitasatosporales > Streptomycetaceae > Streptomyces > Streptomyces sp. SudanB5_2050. The sequence continues at coordinate 2,973,489 of NZ_OZ186760.1, read as the reverse complement.
GAGGCGCCCTCGTGGTCGACGTGGACCAGGGAGGCCATGGTGGCGAGGGTCTCGCCGTCCTGGAGGGACGGGACGGGGCTCTCCCGCCACAGCGCCGCCAGCATCTTGCGGTAGGGCGAGTAGCGGTCGGTGGCCTGCTCGTACTCCAGGTGCCGGTAGCCGACGGCCGCGCGCTCCCGGATGATCGACAGGCCCGTCGACTTCAGCACCGGGTCCGACTCGATGAGCTGGGCGAGCCAGTCGTTGATGGCCGGCGTCGCCTCCATGTACGCGGCCGACAGACCGCGCATGAAGCCCATGTTGAGGACGGACAGGGCCGTCTTCACATAGTGCTTCTCGGGGTGCGAGGTGTTGAAGAAGGTGCGGATGGACTGCTGGGCCAGGTACTCGTCGTCGCCCTCGCCGAGGCAGACCAGATGCCCGCGGGCGACCTCGGCGGCGAAGGTGACGGTGAGCTTGTTCCACCACTGCCAGGGGTGGACCGGGATGAAGAGGTAGTCGGCCGGGTCCAGGCCGCGCTCGCGCAGCACGCCGTGGAACCGGTCGACGGTCGCCTCGCCCAGTTCGTCGCGGACGAAGGACTCGTACTCGATGCCGACGCCGGCGGTGAACGCCGCCCGCGAGCGGTGCGCGGCCAGCCACACCAGCCGGACGGGGCTCGCGGTCTCCGGGGCGTACGACAGGTACTCGTGGATGCCGAAGCCGAGCCGCCCGTTGTTGGCGACGAAGCAGGGGTGGCCCTCGGTCATGCCGGTCTCGACGGCCTGGAAGCCGCTCTGTGCCAGCTCGGCCGAGGTGAGCTTCGGCTTGGTGAGCTTGTAGCAGGTGCCGGAGAGGGTGGAGGAGATCTCCTCCAGGTAGACCGGCAGGATCTCGTCGCTCAGGCCCAGCGACTCCTTCAGCTCGATGAAGAAGTCCAGCGCCGCGAGCGGCAGCTCGGAGCCGTCGCGGTGGCGGGTGATCGAGGCGGCGTCCACCTGCCAGTGGTCCAGGGCGCGGACGGTGGCGGTGAAGCGGTACTCGGTCGTGCCGTCGTCGGAGCGGACGACGTACGCGTCGCCCGCGGACCGCTCCGGCGTGATCAGCCGCTCGTGGGTGAACTCGGCCAGGGCCTTGCGGATCAGCAGCCGGTTGGCCTGCTCCCAGCGTTCGGGGGTCAGGTGGGCCACGGCGTCGGCGAGGCTCATGCGGACACCGCCTTCTCGAACTGCTCGCGGGTGCAGAAGCTCAGCAACGCCTTCTTCTCCGGCTTCTGGATCTCGCGCTCGGGCACGAATCCGACGGCCGCGTTCAGGGCGTGGACGGCCTTGTTGTCCACGTCCGGCTCGACGACGACGCGGGCGGTCGCCGGGTCGGCGAACAGCTCGGTCATCACGGCGGTGATCACGGCGCGGGTGAAGCCGTGCAGGGGCCGGTCGGTGGGGGCGACCAGGAAGTGCATGCCGACGTCGCCCGGCTCGGGCTCGTACAGGCCGACCAGCTCGCGGTGGGCGGGGTCGTACTTCTCCATCAGGAAGGCGGGGACGCCGTCGTGCAGGCCGACGTAGGCGTGGTGGTGCTCGTCGGCGGCTATCTCCATGTAGGCCCGCTCGACGTCCACCAGGCTCGCGTCCTGCATCATCCAGAACGCCGACTTCGGGTGCGTGACCCAGCTGTGCAGCAGCACGGCGTCCTTCAGCGGGTCGAGGGGACGGAGGGTGAGCGCGCCGATGCCGGCGGCCGTGGGGGTGGTGGTGCTCATGCGCTGAACTCCTGGAACGCGATCGTCTTCTCGACCGGGTAGTACTCGGTGCCGAGCAGCTCTCGGATGATGTAGCTGTTGCGGTAGGCACCCATGCCCAGATCGGGGCTGGTGATGCTGTGCGTGTGGACACCCGCGTTCTGCAGGAACACCCCGCCGCCGGTGACGTCGACGGCGTAGTTGCGGGCGACGTCCAGGTTGCCCCGGGAGTCGTAGCGCAGCCGGTCGCGGACGGGCTTGAGGAACTCCGGCTCGGTGTACCGGTAGCCGGTGGCCAGGATCAGGCCCTCGGTCTCGATCTCGAAGTCGGTGCCCTGCTCCTCCTGGCGGAAGCCGAGCGTGTACGTGCCGTCCGCGTACCGGGCGTCGGTCAGCGCCGAGTTGGTGAGCAGGCGGGTGGGGACCGGGCCGCCGAGCTTCTTCTGGTAGAGCAGGTCGAAGATCTCGTTGATCAGGTCGCCGTCGATGCCCTTGAACAGGCCCTTCTGCTCGGCGGTGAGGCGGTAGCGGGTGTCCTCCGGAAGGGCGTGGTAGTAGTCCACGTACTCCGGGGAGGTCATCTCCAGGGTGAGCTTGGTGTATTCGAGGGGGAAGAAGCGCGGGGAGCGGGTCACCCAGTTCAGCCGGTAGCCGTGGACGTCGATCTCGCCGAGCAGGTCGTGGTAGATCTCGGCGGCGGACTGGCCGCTGCCGACCAGCGTGATCGACTTCTTCTTCACCAGCTCCGCCCGGTGCTGCACATAGCGGGAGTTGTGGATGAAGTCGCCGGCCAGGCCCCGGCAGGCGTCGGGGATGTGCGGCGGGGTGCCGGTGCCGAGGACCAGGCGGCGGGCGCGGTAGGTGTCGCCGGAGGTGGTGGCGACGACGTACAGCTCGTCCGTCTCGTCGTACGTCACCTCGGTGACGGTCGTGGAGAAGCGGACGCTGCTCAGTCTGTTCGCGGCCCAGCGGCAGTAGTCGTCGTACTCGACGCGCAGCGGGTAGAAGTTCTCCCGGATGTAGAACGAGTAGAGCCGGCCCTTCTCCTTCAGGTAGTTGAGGAAGGAGTACGGGGACGTCGGGTCGGCCAGGGTGACCAGGTCCGACATGAACGGGGTCTGGAGATGGGCGCCGTCCAGGAACATCCCGGCGTGCCACTCGAAGTCCGGCTTGGACTCCAGGAAGACGCCGTTCAGCTCGGCGATGGGCTCGGTCAGACAGGCCAGACCGAGGTTGAAGGGGCCGAGGCCGATCCCCACGAAGTCGTACGGGGCACTGGCTTCAGGAAGCGCGGTCAAGGGACTCTCCCAGGTACTGCTCGGCGTGGCCGGCGATCAGATCGAGGACGGCGGCGATGTCGGCCGTGGTCGTCTCGGGGTTGAGCAGGGTGAACTTCAGGTAGTGGCGCCCGGCCACCTTGGTGCCCGCGACCACGGCGTCGCCGGAGGCGAACAGGGCCTTGCGGGCGTACAGGTTGGCGCGGTCGATCTCGGCGGGGTCGGTGACGGCCGCCGGTATGTAGCGGAAGACCAGGGTGGACAGGGACGGCTGGACCACGACGTCGTAGCGCGGGTCGGCGGCGAGCAGCTTCCAGCCCTCGGCGGCCAGGTCGCAGACCTCGTCGAAGAGTTCGCCGATGCCGTCGGCGCCCATCACGCGCAGCGTCATCCACAGCTTGAGCGCGTCGAAGCGGCGGGTGGTCTGGAGGGACTTGTCCACCTGGTTGGGGATACGTTCCTGCACCATGCGGCGCGGGTTGAGGTACTCCGCGTGGTAGGTGGCGTGGCGCAGGGTGGCCGCGTCCCGGACCAGCACGGCAGAGGAACTCACAGGCTGGAAGAAGGACTTGTGGTAGTCCACGGTGACCGAGTCGGCGCGCTCGATGCCGGCGATGCGGTCCCGGTACTTCAGGGAGGCGAGCAGCCCGCAGCCGTAGGCCGCGTCCACGTGCATCCACACGCCGTACTGCTCGCACAGTCCGGCGATCTCCGGGAGCGGGTCGATGGAGCCGAAGTCGGTGGTGCCGCCGGTGGCGACGACGGCCATGGGGACCAGGCCGTCCTTCGCGCAGCGCTCCAGCTCACGGGCGAGGGCGACGGTCTGCATGCGCTTGTCGTGGTCGACGGGGACCGACACGACGGCGTCGGGGCCGAGGCCGAGCAGTTTCGCGGACTTCTTCACGCTGAAGTGGCTGACCTCGGAGGTGAAGATCCGCAGTTTCGCGAGGGAGTCGGTCTTGGCCTCCTCGCGGGCCAGCAGCAGGGCCTGGAGGTTGGACTGGGTGCCGCCGGAGGTGAACACGCCGTCGGCCGCCGGGCCGAGGCCGATGCGGGCGCAGGTCCAGTCGATCAGTTTCCGCTCGATCAGCGTGCCGCCGGCCGACTGGTCCCAGGTGTCCAGGGAGGAGTTGACCGCGGAGAGGACCGCCTCGCCGAGCACCGCCGGGATCACGACCGGGCAGTTGAGGTGGGCGAGGTAGCGGGGGTGGTGGAAGTAGACGGCGTCGCGGAGGTAGACGTCCTCCAGCTCGTCGAGGACCGCGGCCGTGTCGTGCAGCGGCTTGTCGAGGTCGATCTCGTCGATGCGGGGGGAGAGGGCGTCGACCGTGACGCCGGTGAACGGACGGTCGGTGGCGGCGAGTTTGGCGGCCACCCGCTCGACTCCTTCGGTCACCGAGCGGCGGTACTGCTCCGCGGTGGCGTCGTTGAGCAGGTGCGAGCGCATGTGGGGGTCCTCCGGTGGGGACGGTCCGAGAGGGACGGGAGAGGGCGGAGCCCTGACTTCGACTTAGGTTAGCCTAACCTAATTTTGATCGATCACACGCATGCCGCTACGTGACTGCCGTCACTCACGCCCCATCGGTACGTCACGGAGGGTGAGTTGGGGCGTCGGCGGGAGCGCGGAGCGTCAGCCCTGCTCGCGGAGCTGTTCCTCCGTCAGGCCCTGACGCCAGTAGCCGACGAAGGTGACGCGGCGGCGGTCGATGCCGCGTTCGCCGACGAAGTGCCGGCGCAGCAGCTTGACGCAGCCGGACTCGCCGGCGATCCAGACGTAGGGGTGCCCGGCGGGCGGCAGTTCGGCCGCGCGGAGGGTGGCGAGGGTGGCCTCGGGTCCGCCGGCCGCGTCCTTGACCAGCCAGGTGACCTCGGCGTCCGCCGCGGTCTTCAGCTCCTGTACGTCCTCGGCGTGCGGCACCTCCAGCCAGACCCGGGCGCGGGTGCCGGCCGGCAGGGACTCGACGATGGCGCAGGCGGCCGGAACGGCGGTCTCGTCGCCCCAGATCACCACCAGGTCGGTGTCCTCGGGCGGGCGGAACCGGATCGCCCGGTTGTCCGCGACCGCCGGGCCGAGCAGGACGACGCGGTCGCCGGGGGCGGCGTCGGCAGCCCAGCGGGCGGCGGGGCCCGCCTGGACCGGCGAGTCCGGTTCGACGCCGTGGAGCACGAAGTCGATGTCGATCTCCGCGGTGTGCCCGTCGGCGTCCCGGCGCAGCGCCCGGAGCGTGTACGAGCGCATCACCGCCCGTACGTCGTCGGGCAGTTCACGCCAGCCCTGCCACCAGCCGTCCCCCAGTTCGACGGGGACGGCGGGCTCCGCCTGCCCCGGGTGCGGCAGGAACAGCGACAGGGACTGGTCCTGTCCGTCGGAGTGGAAGGCGTGCAGGTCGGGGCCCGCGAAGGTGACCCGGGCCAGGGACGGGCCGAGCCGCCTCGTCCGTACGACCTGGAGGGAGAAGAAACGGAACGGGGCGGCCACGGCCGTCGTCATGGAGGGCTCCGGGGGAGAGGGGAGGGTCAGCCGACCTTCTTGGCGTTCTCGATCGCCTCGGCCAGGTTGTCGAGGAGCGGCGTGCACTTGTCGTAGGACAGGATCGGCTCGGGGGAGCGGGCGATGACCTGGCCGGCCTTGACCGGGGGGAGCTGCTTCCAGGTGCCCTCGGTGATGTCCGCGGGCTGGATGGTGGAGGCGCGGTCGTCCATGATGATGACGTCGGCCGGGTACTTGTCGACGTTCTCCCAGCTCAGGGACTCGAACCAGCCGCCGGTCGCCTTCTTGGCCTCCTCCGAGGGCTCGACGAAGTTCACGCCGAGGGCCTTGAAGTACTCCAGGTCGACCGAGAGGTTGGTGCCGGAGACGTAGAACAGCTCGGCGCTGGCCGAACCGGCCAGCACCCTGATCTCGGGCTTGGCCTTCGCGGCGGCGCGCAGCCGGGCCGCGGCCTTCTCGAAGGCCGCCTTGGCGTCGGTGACCTTCTTCGCCTTCATGTCGGCGCCGAGCGACTCGGCCAGCTCCCACATGCGCTGGAGCGGCTGGGTGAGCTGGCGGTCGAAGACGGAGATCGCGACGCTGGGAGCCAGCTTGGCGATCTTGTCCTTGGACTCCTCGGGGACGGACCACAGGGTGCCCGCCGTGTCGAACGTCGTGGTGACGAGCAGTTCGGGGGCGAGGGCGGCGTACTTCTCGACGTTGAGCTTGCCCCACTCGTTGCCGAGCACGGTGACCTTGTCGACGTCGATGTCGCCGGCCTGGACGTCGGGCTTGCCGTCCTTGGTGGTGGTCGGACCGAAGACGCCCTTGACCTGGACGCCGTAGTCCCAAAGGGCGGCGGCGACGCCGGTGAAGGCGACGATGTTCGCCGGCACCTTGTCCAGCTCCACGGTCTTGCCGCGGTCGTCCTTGAAGGACCAGGGGCCGGACTTGGCGGCGGCCGTCCCGTCGCCGGAGCCACCGCTTTTCGCGTCGTCGTCACCGCAGGCCGTGAGCACGGCGCCGAGGCCGAGTGCGCCGCCCGCGGCGAGGATTCCGCGGCGGGTGAGGTGGGTAGCGCTGGCGTTGGGCATGGTGTGGCTGCTTTCGAACGGTGCGGAGCCTCCGCTGGACAAGTTCGAAGGTAGGTTAGCCTAACCTCAGATCATGTCCAGAGGGCGGGGCTGTGACCTGCCCCGCCCCGCCCCCCCCCGGACCTAGCCGGCCAGGCCCAACTCCCGTGCGATCAGCATCCGCTGGACCTCGCTGGTGCCCTCGCCGATCTCCAGGATCTTCGAGTCCCGCCACATGCGCGCCACCGGGTACTCGTTCATGAAGCCGTATCCGCCGTGGATCTGCGTCGCGTCCCGGGCGTTGTCCACCGCCACCGTCGACGAGTACAGCTTCGCCAGCGCCGCCTCCTTCTTGAACGGCTCGCCCGCCACCAGCCGGGAGGCCGCGTCGCGCCAGGCGAGACGGGAGGTGTGGGCCTTCATCTCCATGTCGGCGATCTTGAACTGGATGGCCTGGTTGGCGCCGATGGGCCGGCCGAAGGCGTGCCGCTCCTTCGCGTACTTCACCGACTCGTCCACGCAGCCCTGCGCCAGGCCCGTGCCCAGCGCGGCGATGGCGATCCGGCCCTCGTCGAGGATGCGCAGGAACTGCGCGTACCCGCGGCCCTCCTCGCCCAGCAGGTTCGCCGCCGGGACCCGGACGTCGGCGAAGGACAGCTCACGGGTGTCCGACGCGTTCCAGCCGACCTTCGAGTACGGGGCGGCCACCGTGAAGCCCGGGGTGCCGGACGGCACGATGATCGACGAGATCAGGGGACGGCCGTCGGGCTTGCGTCCGGTGACCGCCGTGACCGTCACCAGACCGGTGATGTCGGTGCCCGAGTTGGTGATGAAGCACTTGGTGCCGTTGATCACCCACTCGCCGGTCGTCTCGTCCAGGCGGGCCGTCGTCCGCGTCGCGCCCGCGTCCGAGCCGCCGTCCGGCTCGGTCAGGCCGAAGGCGCCCAGGATCTCCCCGGAGCAGAGCCGGGGCAGCCACTCGCGCTTCTGCTCCTCGGTGCCGAACAGGTGGACCGGCATCGCGCCCAGCGAGACGCCCGCCTCCAGCGTGATGGCCACCGACGAGTCGACGCGGGCCAGCTCCTCCAGGGCGATGCCGAGCGCGAGGTAGTCGCCGCCCATGCCGCCGTACTCCTCCGGGAAGGGCAGGCCGAACAGGCCCATGCGGCCCATCTCCCGGACGATCTCGTACGGGAACTCGTGCCGCTCGTAGAAGTCGCCGATCTTGGGTGCCACGACGTCGTGGGCGAACTCCTCCACCGTGCGGCGGAGTTCCTCGAGTTCGGGGGAGAGCTTGTGGTCCATGGATGTCACTTCTCCTGGTCGGAGTCGTCGCCCGGGCCCGCGAGGGCCCGGACGGTGCGGGACGGGCTGGGTCGGCCCAGGTGGGCGGCCATCCAGACGCTGGTGGCGACGAGAGAGCCGAGGTCGACCCCGGTGTCGATGCCGAGGCCGCGCAGCATCCACACGAGGTCTTCGGTGGCGAGGTTCCCGGTGGCGGACTTCGCGTAGGGGCAGCCGCCCAGTCCGCCCGCGGAGGCGTCGACGGTCGTCACGCCGTGGCGCAGGGCCTCGTACGTGTTGGCGAGGGCCTGGCCGTACGTGTCGTGGAAGTGCACGCCGAGCGTCTCCACGGGAACGCCGGCGTCGGTCAGCGCGGTGAGCAGGGCGCTGACGTGCCCCGGGGTCGCCACCCCGATGGTGTCGCCGAGGCTCAGCTCGTCGCAGCCCATCTCCCGCAGGGCCCGGCACACCTTCACCACCTGCTCGACGGGGACCGGACCCTCCCACGGGTCGCCGAAGCACATCGAGAGGTAGCCCCGGACGTGCACGTCCGCGTCCTTCGCCCGCGCCACCACCGGCTCGAACATGGCCAGCGCCTCGTCCACCGTGCGGTTCAGGTTGGCCTTGGCGAAGGACTCCGTGGCGCTGGCGAAGACCGCGACGCGGCGGGCGCCGAGCGCGAGCGCCCGGTCCAGGCCGCGCTCGTTCGGCACCAGGACGGGCAGCTCGACCGGCAGGTCGGCGACGGCGGGGAACAGCTCCTCCGCGTCCGCCAGCTGCGGCACCCACTTGGGGTGCACGAAGCTCGTCGCCTCGATGGTGGTCAGGCCCGTGCCGGCCAGGCGGCGGACGAACTCCGCCTTCACCTCCACCGGCACGGTCGCCTTCTCGTTCTGGAGGCCGTCGCGCGCGCCCACCTCGTGGATGCGGACGCGGGCGGGCAGTCCTTCGGCCGGTACGGCCATGGGCAGGCCCAGCTCGGGGGCGTTCACGACGTCTCCTCCTCCACCGGGGCGATGACCGCGAGCACCTGGTCCATGGCGACGGTCGTGCCCGGCGCCACGTCCAGCTCGGCGACCGTGCCCGCGTGCGGGGCGGAGATGACGTGCTCCATCTTCATCGCCTCCACCACCAGCAGGCTCTGCCCGGCGCTCACCTCGTCGCCGACGGCCACCTTGACCACCGTCACCGTGCCCGGCATCGGCGCGGTCAGCGAGTCGGCGCCCGCGTGGGCGGCGCCGGTGAGGGAGGCGGCGACCGGGTCGTGGTCGCGCACCTGCCAGGCGTCGCCGTCGCGGCCCAGCCAGTCGGCGCCGCGGTGGAAGGTGTGCCGGACGCCGTCCAGCGTCACCGACACGCGGTCCTCGGTGACGGTGTGGGTGCCGCGCGGGGTGTGAGTGACGGGCTCGTGTCCCGTCGCCCGCAGGTGGAAGGCGACCGGCTTCGGCTCGCCGCCCATGCGCCAGCCGTTCGGCACCGAGAACGGGTCCGTCCAGCCGTCCCCGCGCGGACGCAGCGCGTCCAGCCGTACGGCCGCCGCCGCCTCGTAGACCTCCTCCGGTACGTCGAGGGAGACCAGGCCGTCGACCTCGCGCTCCACCAGCCCGGTGTCCAGCTCGCCGGCCACCACCGCCGGGTGCGCGAGCAGCCGGCGCAGGAACCCGGCGTTGGTCTGCACGCCCAGCGTCACCGTCCGGGCCAGGGCCGCCCGGAGCTTGCGCAGGGCGGTGGCGCGGTCGGGGCCGTAGGCGATCACCTTGGACAGCATCGGGTCGTAGAGGCTGCCGACCTCGGTGCCCTCGCTGAGCCCGGAGTCGGTGCGCACGCCGTCGCCCTCGGGCTCGTGCAGGCGCAGCACCGTGCCGCCGGAGGGGAGGAAGCCGCGCGCCGGGTCCTCGGCGCACAGGCGGGCCTCGATCGCGTGCCCGGTCAGCCGTACGTCCCGCTGCGCGAAGCCCAGCTGCTCGCCCGCCGCCACCCGCAGCTGCCACTCCACCAGGTCCAGGCCCGTGACCAGTTCGGTCACCGGGTGCTCCACCTGGAGGCGGGTGTTCATCTCCATGAAGTAGTACGAAGACGGGTCGTTGCCCGGCACGATGAACTCCACCGTGCCCGCGCCCCGGTAGCCGCAGGAGCGGGCCGCCTGCACGGCCGCCTCGCCCATCGCGGCCCGGGTCGCCTCGTCGAGCAGGACGCTCGGCGCCTCCTCGATGACCTTCTGGTGGCGCCGTTGGAGCGAGCACTCGCGCTCGCCCAGGTGGACCACGTTGCCGTGGCCGTCGGCCAGGACCTGGATCTCGATGTGCCGGGGCCGGTCGATCCACCGCTCCACCAGCAGCGTGTCGTCGCCGAAGGAGGCGCGGGCCTCGCGGCGGGCGGCGGCGATCTCGTCGGCGAGCACGGCCGCGTCCCGCACCAGCCGCATGCCCTTGCCGCCCCCGCCGGCCGACGGCTTGAGCAGCACCGGCGTCCCGATCTCGCGGGCGGCGTCCACGAGCTGCGCGTCCGTCAGACCGCTGCCGCTGGAGCCCGGCACCACCGGCACCCCGGCCGCCTTCACCGTCTCCTTGGCGCGGATCTTGTCGCCCATCAGGGCGATGGCGTCGGCGGGCGGCCCGATGAAGACCAGCCCCGCCTCCTCGCAGGCCCGCGCGAAGCCGGCGTTCTCGGCGAGGAAGCCGTACCCCGGGTGGACGGCCTGCGCGCCGGTGCGGGCGGCGGCCTCCAGCAGCCGCTCGACCGACAGATAGCTCTCCGCCGCCGGCGCCGGGCCGATCCGTACCGCCTCGTCGGCCTCCCGCACGTGCCGGGCGTCCGCGTCGGCGTCGGAGAAGACCGCCACCGAGCGCACGCCCATCGAGCGCAGGGTCCGGACGACCCGCACCGCGATCTCACCGCGGTTGGCCACCAGCACCGTGTCGAACATCAGGCTCCCCACCGAAGTCCCCTCCTCACATCCGGAAGACGCCGAACTGGGGCTCGCCCAGCGGCGCGTTGGCACACGCGGTCAGGGCCAGACCCAGCACCTGCCGGGTGTCGGCGGGCTCGATCACCCCGTCGTCCCACAGGCGGGCGGTCGCGTAGTAGGCGTTCCCCTGGTGCTCGTACTGCGCGCGGATCGGCGCCTTGAAGGACTCCTCCTCCTCGGCCGGCCACTGTTCGCCGCGGGCCTCCAGCTGGTCCCGCTTGACCGTGGCCAGCACGGACGCGGCCTGCTCGCCGCCCATGACGGAGATCTTGGCGTTGGGCCACATCCACAGGAAGCGCGGCGAGTACGCCCGCCCGCACATCGAGTAGTTCCCCGCGCCGTACGACCCGCCGACCACCACCGTCAGCTTCGGCACCCGCGTGCACGCCACCGCCGTCACCATCTTGGCGCCGTGCTTGGCGATGCCGCCCGCCTCGTAGTCCTTGCCGACCATGAAGCCGGAGATGTTCTGCAGGAACACCAGCGGGATGCCGCGCTGGTCGCACAGCTCGATGAAGTGGGCGCCCTTCTGGGCCGACTCGGCGAACAGGATGCCGTTGTTGGCGACGATGCCGACCGGGTGGCCGTGGATGCGGGCGAAGCCGGTGACCAGCGTCTGCCCGTACTCGGACTTGAACTCGGCGAACCGGGAGCCGTCCACCACCCGGGCGATGATCTCGCGGACGTCGTAGGGGGTGCGGGAGTCGACCGGGACCACGCCGGACATCTGCTGCGGGTCGACCTTGGGCTCGACGGCGGGCTCCACGCCCCAGGGGAGCGGGCCGCGCTCGGGCAGGGTGGAGACGATCTGCCGCACGATCCTGAGCGCGTGCGCGTCGTCCTCCGCAAGGTGGTCGGTCACGCCGGACACCCGCGAGTGCACCTCGCCGCCGCCCAGCTCCTCCGCCGTGACCACCTCGCCGGTGGCCGCCTTCACCAGCGGCGGGCCGCCCAGGAAGATCGTGCCCTGATTGCGGACGATCACCGCCTCGTCGCTCATCGCCGGGACGTACGCCCCGCCCGCCGTGCAGGAGCCGAGGACGGCGGCGATCTGCGGGATGCCGGCGCCGGACATCCGGGCCTGGTTGTAGAAGATCCGCCCGAAGTGCTCGCGGTCCGGGAAGACCTCGTCCTGCATCGGCAGGAAGGCACCCCCGGAGTCCACCAGGTACAGGCAGGGCAGCCGGTTCTCCAGCGCCACCTCCTGCGCCCTCAGGTGCTTCTTCACCGTCATGGGGTAGTACGTGCCGCCCTTGACGGTGGCGTCGTTGGCGACGATCACGCACTCCCGGCCGCTCACCCGGCCGATCCCGGCGATCACACCGGCGGCCGGGGCCTGCCCGTCGTAGAGCCCGTCGGCCGCGAGCGGCGCCAGCTCCAGGAACGGCGAGCCCGGGTCGAGCAGTGTGTCCACGCGGTCGCGCGGCAGCAGCTTGCCGCGGGCGGTGTGCCGGGCCCGGGCCCGCTCCCCGCCGCCGAGCCTGGCCGCCGCCAGCTTGGCGCGCAGCTCCTCCACGAGGACGCGGTGCGCCTCCTCGTTGGCCCGAAAGGCCTCGGAGGCGGGATCCGCCGCCGTCGTCAGCTCCGGTGCCTCGTGCATCCTGCGGTCCCCTCACCCGATGGGTCGATCGGTCGATCGGTTAATGAGCGTTAACGCATTTCCCTCAGGTTAACGACCGCTAACCGCCCTGTCTAGAATTGATCCCATGGCCACCAGAACCGACGCCCCCACCCGCCGCGAGCAGATCCTCAAGGAGGCCGCCCGGCTCTTCGCCGAGCGCGGGTTCCACGGTGTCGGCGTCGACGAGATAGGGGCCGCGGTCGGCATCAGCGGCCCCGGCCTCTACCGGCACTTCGCCGGCAAGGACGCGATGCTCGCCGAGCTGCTGGTGGGGATCAGCGACTCGCTGCTGACCGGGGCGAAGCGGCGGCTGGCGGAGGCCGACGGGGTGGCCGGCTCCGACACGGGTCCCGAGGCGGTCCTCGACTCGCTCATCGAGGGTCACATCGACTTCGCGCTCGACGACCGCCCGCTCATCACCCTGCACGACCGCGAGCTGGACCGCCTCCGGGACGCCGACCGCAAGATGGTCCGCCAGCTCCAGCGGCAGTACGTCGAGCTGTGGGTCGGGGTGCTGCGCCAGGTCTACCCGGCGGTCCCGGAACCGAGCGCCCGCTCGGCCGTCCACTCGGTCTTCGGCCTCCTCAACTCCACCCCCCACCTGGGCCGCCCCGGCTCCCTGCCGGGCCGCGCGGTGACGGCGGCGCTGCTGCACCGGATGGCGCGGGGCGCGTTCGCGGCGGTGGCCGCGGAGTAGGGGAGGCGGCGCGGGCGGGGGAGTGACGAGGGTTACCCACGCCCCACTCTGGACGCTGCTCCCTACCCGCCGGTACGGTGAAGTCTGAGCAAGCGCTTAGATATTCGTACCCTGGAGGTGGCGCGGTGCGTCGTACGGTGTTCAACGAGGACCACGAGGCGTTCCGGGAGACCATCCGCGCCTTCATCGAGGCCGAGGTCGTCCCCGTCTACGACGAGTGGTTCGCCGCGGGCCAGGCGCCGCGTGACTTCTACTACAAGCTGGGCGAGCTGGGCATCTTCGGCATCAACGTGCCCGAGGAGTTCGGCGGCGCGGGCATGGACAGCCACAAGTTCGAGGCGGTCCTGTACGAGGAGACCGCCCGGGCCGGCGTGCAGTTCGGCGGCTCCGGCGTGCACGTGCTGCTCGCCCTGCCCTACATCAAGATGCTGGCCACCGACGAGCAGAAGAAGCGCTACCTGCCGAAGTTCGTCACCGGCGAGGAGATGTGGGCCATCGCGATGACCGAGCCGGGCACCGGCTCCGACCTCGCGGGCATGAAGACCACCGCCAAGCTGAGCGAGGACGGCACCCACTACGTCCTCAACGGCGCCAAGACCTTCATCACCGGCGGTGTCCACGCCGACAAGGTGATCGTCTGCGCCCGCACCTCCGCGCCCACCGCCGAGGACCGCCGCTTCGGTATCTCCCTGTTCGCGGTGGACACCAAGTCCGAGGGCTACTCGGTGGGCCGCAAGCTGGACAAGCTGGGCCTGCGCACCTCCGACACGGCCGAGCTGGCCTTCGTCGACGTCAAGGTCCCCGTCGAGGACCTCCTCGGCGAGGAGAACAAGGGCTTCTCCTACCTCGGCCACAACCTGGCCTCCGAGCGCTGGGGCATCGCCTTCGGCGCCTACGCCCAGGCCAAGGCCGCCGTGCGCTTCGCCAAGCAGTACGTGCAGGAGCGCACCGTCTTCGGCAAGCCGGTCGCCCACTTCCAGAACACCAAGTTCGAGCTGGCCGCCTGCCAGGCCGAGGTGGACGCCGCCGAGGCCGTCGCCGACCGCGCCACCGAGGCCCTGGACGCCGGGGAACTCACCCCCGCCGAGGCCGCCAGCGCCAAGCTGTTCTGCACCGAGGTCGCCCACCGCGTCATCGACCGCTGCCTCCAGCTGCACGGCGGCTACGGCTACATGAACGAGTACCCGATCGCCCGCCTGTACGCGGACAACCGCGTCAACCGCATCTACGGCGGCACCAGCGAGATCATGAAGTCGATCATCGCGAAGAACATGGGCCTGTAGACACGGGACATGAGCGAAGCACTCCAGTCCCTCCTCGATCTGCTCGACCTCGAGCGGATCGAGGAGGACATCTACCGCGGCCGCTCCCGCTCCGCCGTCGTCCCCCGGGTCTTCGGCGGGCAGGTGGCCGCCCAGGCCCTGGTGGCCGCCGGCCGCACGGTCCCCGCCGACCGGCACGCGCACTCGCTGCACGCGTACTTCCTGCGCCCCGGTGACCCGGACGCCCCGATCGTCTACAACGTCGACCGCCTGCGCGACGGCCGCTCCTTCACCACCCGCCGCGTCGTCGCCGTCCAGCACGGCAAGCCGATCTTCGGTCTGTCGGCGTCCTTCCAGACGTACGAGGAGGGCCTGGACCACCAGGCCCCGATGCCGGACGCCCCGGACCCGGCGACCCTCCCGACCGGCGAGGAGCGGCTGCGGAGCTACCCGCACCTGCCCGCCGAGACCGTGGAGCGGTTCCTGGAGGCGCGGGCCGCCGTCGACCTGCGCTACGTCGACGACCCGCCCTTCGGCGACTACGGCACGCCCCGCGAACCCCACTCCCAGGTGTGGTTCCGCACCAACGGCAAGCTCACCGACGACCCGCTGCTGCACGTCGTCCTCGCCACCTACGTCTCCGACATGACCCTCCTCGACTCGGTCCTGCTCGCGCACGGCCGGGGCGGCTGGGCCGTCGGCGACGTCGTCGGGGCCTCGCTGGACCACGCCATGTGGTTCCACCGGCCCTTCCGCGCCGACGAGTGGCTGCTGTACGACCAGCAGTCGCCGTCCGCGTCCGGCGGCCGGGGTCTGGGCCAGGCCCGCATCTACACGCAGGACGGGCGGCTCGCCCTCTCGGTCATCCAGGAAGGCGTGGTGCGCGTCCCTCGGGAACACTGAGGGCATGGCGGAACCTGCGCGAGGGAAGAACGGCGGCGGCGAGAGCACCTTCACGGTGCTGGTCGCCGCCTTCGCCAATCTGGGCATCGCCGTCGCCAAGGCGGTGGCCGGCGTGATCAGCGGCTCCAGCGCGATGCTGTCGGAGGCCGCGCACTCGGTCGCCGACACCGTCACCGAGGTCCTGCTGCTGACCTCCCTGAAACGCAGCGAACGCCCCGCCGACGAGGACCACCCCCTCGGCCACGGGCCCGAGCGCTACATCTGGGCCCTGCTCGCCGCCGTCGCCACCTTCGTCGGCGGCGCGGTCTTCTCCCTCTACGACGGCGTCCACACCCTCACCCACGGGGAGGAACCCGGCGACCCGCTCATCGCCTACCTCGTCCTCGCCGTCGCCTTCCTCCTGGAGGGCTACTCGCTGCGCACCGGCCTCAAGCAGGCGCACGGCGAGGCCCGCCGCTACCGCGTGCCCTTCGGCCGCTATCTGCGCCGCACCCCCGACACCGCCGTCAAGGCCGTCGTGATGGAGGACTCCGCCGCGCTGGCCGGTCTGCTGCTGGCCGCCGGCGGGCTCCTCGGCGGGCAGCTCACCGGCTCCGGCGTCTGGGACGGCGCCGCCTCCCTGTGCATCGGCGCGCTGCTGCTGTACGTCGCCTGGGTGCTGGGCCGCTCCAACGCCGAGTTCCTCATCGGCCGCCCGCTGCCCCGCACCGTGCGCGAGCGCGTCCGCGCGGAGCTGGTGGCCGTCGAGCACATCGAGGCCGTACTGGAGCTGACCACCCTGGTGCAGGGGCCGCGGGAGGCGCTGGTCGCCGCCAAGGTCGATTTCCGGGACGTGGCGACGGCGGCGCAGATCGAGTGGGCGTGCGAGCGGGCCGAGCAGCGGCTGCGCGAGGAGTTCCCGGTGATCCGCCGGGTCTACCTGGACCCGACGCCCGGTTTCGCGCAGCGCCGCTCGGAAGGGCTCAACCCCTGGCCGTGATCGGACGGCCCCTACTGGTCGCCGAGACCCGCCTCGCTCAGCAGGTACGCCGTCATCGGGTCGTAGTAGCGGGGGCTGACCACGTGGTCGTCCAGCGGCACCGCCACCTGGAGGACGCCCTCGGACTCGGCGAGGAAGAGCGCCGGGTCGTTGCAGTCGGCGTAGCCGACGGAGTCGACGCCGTGCTGGGCCGCGTAACCGGCCCAGCCGTGGTCGGCGACCACCAGGTCGGGCAGCGGGCGGCCCTCGCGCTCCAGTCCCGTCAGGATGGCCTTCATCGGCTCACCGGAATGGGTGTGCCACAGCGAGGCGCCGTGCTCCAGCACCGCCACGTCCGCGAACTGCTGGACGTACCCCTCCTCCGTCGTCAGCCCCTCCGGGATCACGACGATCTCGCAGCCCGCCGCCCGCAGGGCGTTCGCGGTGGCCCGGTGCACGTCGAGCAGGCCGCCCGGGTGACCGGTCGCGAACAGCACCCGCTGACCGCCGTCCGCGGCCTTGCGCAGCCGGCCGGCCATCCGCTCCAGCGCGGCCACGGTCAGCTCGGGATCGATGGTGTCCTGGCCGTACCGGTACTCCGGGTCGTCGTTGACGCCGACCCGCTCCGCCATCACCGCGAGCACGTCCTGCTCGTCGCTCCAGCGGTCCCCCAGCTCCAGACCGAGCCAGAAGCCCCGGTCGCCGTTGGCGAGCTTGCGGTAGTGGGAGAGGTTGTTCTCGCGGGGCGTGGCGACGTCGCCCGCGATACGGGTTCTGACGAGGTGTTCGGCGAGTTCGGCGCGGCTGGGTGTCCCGGGTATCGGCATGGCTCCATTGTGTAGCAGCCGCCTGTGGGCGTCTTCGGCATGTCGCGGGCTGGGACGCGGGTCACCCTCGCAGGTGCCGCAGCGCGAACCACAGCTCCATCCGCACGTCCGGATCGTCGAGGTCGGCGCTCAGCAGGGCCGCGCAGCGGGCGATGCGCTGGCGGACGGTGTTGCGGTGCACGGACAGGGCGACGGCGGTCCGGTCCCAGCTGCCGTGCAGGGAGAGCCAGGCCCGCAACGTCTCGGCGAGCGCCGGAACGCCGCCGATCGGCGCGAGCAGCGCCCGCGCGTGCGCCTCGGCCTCGCCGGGCGGCACGAGGTCGGCGAACCCCGGCCGCTCGGCGTGCCGGACCAGCGCGGACCGGGTGGCCCGGGCCCTGGCCAGCGCCCGCGCCGCCTGCGCGTCGGCGGCGGGCCATTCGGCGGGGGCGACGGGCGCGCTGACGCCGAGGGTCCAGCCGGGCTGAGCGGCGGGGCCGGAACCGGCAGGGCCGGAACCGGCGGGACCGGAACCGGCGGGCGGCTTGCGCGGGGCCGCCGCGCCCGCCTCGGGCCGCGCGCCCCCGTCCCCCTCGGACCGCGCGCCCCCGTCCCCTTCGGGCCGTACGCCCCCGCCGCCCTCGGGCCGCGCGCCCCCGTCCCCCTCCGCCTGGGGCGGGGCCGGCACCAGGACCCGTACGACGTCGTCGGCCGCGTCGACCAGCGGGGAGCCGAGGGCCGCGCCCAGGGCGGAGGCGGAGACCGCGTCGGGGGCGCCGGTGTCCGGGCGGGCGTGCACGACGTACCAGCGGGTGACGGCGCCGTCGCCCTCCCCGCCGCCCAGCAGCGGGGCGACCTCCTCGCGCCGGGCGCCCAGCAGCAGCCGTACGAGGGCCGAGGAACGGGCCGCGCCGGTGCCGCTCTGGTGCTCACCGGTGAGCAGGGAGAGCAGCACGGCGGCGACCGAGGCGATGGTGTGGTCCCCGGACTCCCGGTGCGGGGCGGCGACCCCGAGGACGAAACCCCGCCCGGGGCCCAGGGCGTACGCGGCGAGCCGGGTGCCGGCCACCGTGTCCGTGGCCGTGCTGGAGGGATGCCCGGTGACGAACCGGGCCAGCTCCGCCAGCGCCCGCCGCACCTCGTCCCCCGGCTCCCGCCCCGCCGCCGCGATCTCCGCGCCCTCCGGCCCGTACAGCACCGCCCGGCCCTCCAGCCGGCCCGCCAGCCTGCGCAGCACCGACGGCACCGGATCGGGACGGGAGGCCGCCGCGGCCAGGCCCTGCTGGGCCTCGGTGATCCGGCGCAGCTCGGAGAGCCTGGCCCGCGCCATCAGCTGCCACACCGCCCGGGCCACGCCCGAGAACGTCGTCCGCGGCGGTACCTCGACCAGCGGCAGCCCGTGCTCCTCGCAGGCCGCGACCAGTCCCGTCGGCACCGTGTCGTGCACCGGCGCCACCCCGAACCCGAGCGCGGCGCCGCCCGCCGCCACGATCCGGGCGACATAGCCGTCGAAGTCGAAGCTCCCCGGCCGCCCCGCCGCTTCCGGAATGTGCACGCCCGCCGTCAGCAGCAGCTCGCCGCCCAGCAGGTACGGGTAGGGGTCGGACATCTCCGAGGTGTGCGCCCCGTGGATCGTCACCTCCCCCGCCGGGGGGCCGGTGATCTGGCGAAGCCCCAGGTCGTCGCGGGACAGCAGCGCCGCCAGGGAGACCGGGGGAGTGGGCGGCGCGGAGGGGACGGCCGTTTCCTGCACGATGGACGATTCCTCCACTCAGGCGACCCCCGCTGGATGAAACGTACACTTCGCAGCCGCTTGTCGGCCACCTAATGTCAACCCGAACCGGAATCCACACCGGCAGCGCGGGTACGGGCGGATGTCCCCGCGCGGCGCCACCGGAGAAACCCATCGCACGACACGCCACCGAGAGTGCGCGAAGGAGGGCCCCTACATGGCCGTCGACTACATCGTGATCGTCGTCTATCTCGCCGGCATGCTGGCCATGGGCTGGTGGGGCATGCGCCGCGCCAAGTCCAAGAGCGAGTTCCTCGTCGCGGGACGACGCCTCGGCCCCGGCATGTACTCCGGCACCATGGCGGCCATCGTCCTCGGCGGCGCCTCCACCATCGGCGGCGTCGGCCTCGGCTACCAGTACGGGCTCTCCGGCGCCTGGATGGTCGTCACCATCGGCCTCGGCATCCTCGCGCTGTCCGTCTTCTTCTCCGCGCGCATCGCCCGCCTGAAGGTCTACACCGTCTCCGAGATGCTCGACCTGCGCTACGGCGGCCGGGCGGGCGTGATCTCCGGCCTCGTCATGTGGGCGTACACCCTGATGCTGGCCGTCACCTCCACCATCGCCTACGCCACGATCTTCGACGTCCTCTTCGACGTGAACCGCACCCTCGCGATCGTCCTCGGCGGCTCCATCGTCGTCGCCTACTCCACGCTCGGCGGCATGTGGTCCATCACCCTCACCGACATGGTGCAGTTCGTGGTGAAGACCATCGGCGTACTGCTCCTGCTGCTGCCCATCGCGGTCGTCAAGGCCGGCGGCTTCGGCGAGATGAAGGACCAGCTGCCCACCTCGTACTTCGACCCGCTGGGCATCGGCGGCGAGACCATCTTCACCTACGTGCTGATCTACACCTTCGGCATGCTCATCGGGCAGGACATCTGGCAGCGCGTCTTCACCGCGGGCAGTGACCGCACCGCCAAGTGGGGCGGCACCGTCGCCGGCACCTACTGCCTGGTCTACGCCGTCGCCGGCGCCGTCATCGGCACGGCCGCCAAGGTGCTCTACCCCAAGCTCGCCAGCCCCGACGACGCCTTCGCCACCATCGTCAAGGACGAGCTGCCGATGGGCGTGCGCGGACTGGTGCTGGCCGCCGCCCTGGCCGCGGTGATGTCCACCTCCTCCGGCGCCCTCATCGCCTGCGCCACCGTCGCCAACAACGACATCTGGTCCCGGCTGCGCGGCGCGGTCCGGGGGCCGGAGGGCGAGGGCGCGGACGGGCACGACGAGGTGAAGGGCAACCGCGTCTTCATCCTCGCCATGGGCGTCGCGGTGATCCTCATCTCCATCGCCCTCAACGACGTGGTCGAGGCCCTCACCGTCGCCTACAACCTCCTCGTCGGCGGCCTCCTCGTGCCCATCCTCGGCGGCCTGCTGTGGAAGCGCGGCACCGCCCAGGGCGCCCTCGCCTCCGTCGCCGTCGGCGGCCTCGCCGTCGTCGGCCTGATGGCGGCCTACGGCATCCTCGCCAACGAGCCCGTCTACTACGGCCTCCTGGCCTCCCTGGCCGCCTACGTCGTCGTCTCCCTGGCGACCCGCCCCACCGACGAGGCGACCCTCACCGCCTGGCGCGAACGTCTCGCCGGCCGGGCCCCCGAACCTCAGTCCGAACCGGCGGTCACGGCTCACCAGTAGAGTCGGACAGCAGTAGTACATACGCGACGAAGCGTAAGAAGGAAGGCAGTACATGAGCAGCAACGAGACGCCCCGCGGCCCCGTCGACTCCTCCCGCGTGCCGCGCTACGCCGGGCCCGCGACCTTCGCCCGGCTGCCCCGCCTCGACGAGGTCGGCACCGCCGACGTCGCGGTGGTGGGCGTGCCGTTCGACTCGGGCGTCTCCTACCGGCCCGGCGCCCGCTTCGGCGGCAACGCCATCCGGGAGGCGTCCCGCCTGCTGCGCCCCTACAACCCCGCCCAGGACGCCTCCCCCTTCGCCCTCGCCCAGGTCGCCGACGGCGGCGACATAGCCGTCAACCCCTTCAACATCAACGAGGCCGTCGAGACCGTCGAGGCCGCCGCCGACGACCTCCTGGGCACCGGCGCCCGCCTGATGACCCTCGGCGGCGACCACACCATCGCGCTGCCGCTGCTGCGCTCGGTCGCCAAGAAGCACGGCCCGGTCGCTCTGCTCCACTTCGACGCCCACCTGGACACCTGGGACACCTACTTCGGCGCCGAGTACACGCACGGCACCCCCTTCCGCCGCGCGGTCGAGGAGGGCATCCTCGACACCTCCGCCCTCTCCCACGTCGGCACCCGCGGCCCGCTGTACGGCAAGCAGGACCTGACCGACGACGAGAAGATGGGCTTCGGCATCGTCACCTCCGCCGACGTCTACCGCCGCGGCGCCGACGAGGTCGCCGACCAGCTCCGCCAGCGCATCGGCGACCGCCCGCTCTACATCTCCATCGACATCGACTGCCTCGACCCCGCCCACGCCCCCGGCACCGGCACCCCCGAGGCCGGCGGCATGACCTCCCGCGAGCTGCTGGAGATCCTGCGCGGCCTGGCGTCCTGCAATCTGGTGTCGGCCGACGTCGTCGAGGTCGCCCCGGCCTACGACCACGCCGAGATCACCTCGGTCGCGGCCTCCCACACCGCGTACGAACTGACGACGATCATGTCCCGCCAGATCGCCCAGGAGAAGGCAGCGAAGTGACCCACGACCACGACCTGGTACTCCGTCCGACCGCCGCCCAGACGGAGGCCGCGCTGAATCCTCCTCCCGGCCGCAACGGCGGAGACCTGGTCGTGGAGACCCTGGCCGGGCTCGGCGCGACCACCGTCTTCGGCCTGCCCGGCCAGCACGCCCTCGGCATGTTCGACGCCCTGCGCCGCTCCGACCTGCGCTACATCGGCCTGCGGGTGGAGAACAACGCGGGTTTCGCCGCCGACGCCTACGGCCGGATCACCGGCGAGGCCGCCCCGCTGCTCCTGTCGACCGGTCCGGGAGCCCTCACCTCCCTCGCCGCGCTCCAGGAGGCGCGGGCGGCCTCCGCCCCCGTCCTCGCGATCAGCAGCCAGGTCCCGACGGCCGGTCTGGGCGGCGGACGCCACGGCTATCTGCACGAACTCCCCGACCAGGCGGCGTCCTTCCGGGGTGTCGTGAAGTCCGTCCACACCGTCCGCACCCAGTCCCAGATCCCGTCCGCCATCGCCGAGGCGTGGACCTCGGCGCTGACCGTCCCGCACGGTCCCGTGTGGGTGGAGATCCCGCAGGACGTCCTCCTCGCCGAGACGGCGGTCCCGGTCGTCACCGGCGGCGACACCTTCCCCGAGGAGCTGCCCCCGCGCCCCGAACTGACGGCGGTCGCCGCCGATCTGCTGTCCCGCGCGGAGCGACCGGCGATCATCGCGGGCGGCGGAGTCGTCCGGGCCGACGCGTCCAAGAAGCTCCGGCAGCTCGCGGAACGCCTCCAGGCCCCCGTCGTCACGACCTTCGGAGGCAAGGGCGCGTTCCCCTGGACGCACCCGCTCTCCCTCCAGTCCTGGCTGGAGGACCGCCACACCACGGACTTCCTGGAGGACGCCGACGTCCTCCTGGTGGTCGGCTCGGGCCTCGGCGAACTCTCCTCGAACTACCACACCTTCCAGCCGCGCGGCCGGGTGATCCAGATCGAGGCCGACCTCGGCAAGCTGGAGTCCAACCACCCGGCCCTCGGCATCCACGCCGACGCCCGCCTCGCCCTCCAGGCCCTGCTGGAGACGGTGGGGGAGCGCACCGACCCGGGTGCTCCGGAGCGGGTCCGCGCGGTCCTGGACAAGGTGCGCGAGCGCATCGCCTCCCAGGAACTCACCCTGGAGCAGGACGTGCTCACCGCCGTCCGCAGGGCCCTCCCGCCCGGCGCCCCGTCCTTCTGGGACATGACCATCCTGGCCTACTGGGCCTGGTCGGCCTTCGACGCCGAGGCTCCCAACGCCATGCACTCCGCCCAGGGCGCCGGCGGCCTCGGCTACGGCTTCCCGGCGGCCCTCGGAGCGGCGGTCGCCGACCCCACCCACCCGGTGCTGGCGGTCTCCGGCGACGGCGGCGCGCTGTACTCCATCGCCGAACTGGCCACCGCCCGCCAGTACGACCTGAACGTCACCTGGCTGATCGTCGACGACGGCGGCTACGGCATCCTGCGCGAGTACATGACCGACGCCTTCGGGCAGCCCACGGCGACGGAGCTGACCCGTCCCGACTACGTGGCGCTCGCCGAGTCGTTCGGGGTGCCGGGCGTGCGCACGTCACCGAAGACGCTGGAGGCGGACCTCGCGAAGGCCCTGGCCGCGCCGGGGCCCTCGGTGGTCGTCCTCCCCGCCGTCCTGCGCATGTTCGCGCCGACCCACCTGGACTGAGGCGGCCGGACCTACCAGATCGCCTCGACCCACTCCGGGTGGTCGACGAACGGGTTGCGGTTGTGCTGGTAGGTGTCGTAGACGACCTGGTTGCGGCGCTCCTCGAAGGCGTCCGGCGGGTCCTCGTCGTTCCACTGCTTCAGCACGTCGAGCTTGCCGATGTACGGGCTGCTGCCGTTGTCCACGCTGCCGTTGACCTCGAGGTCGGCCCAGCCGTCGCCGCCCTCGTAGCGGACCGCCATGTAGAAGATCATGCGGGCCACGTCGCCCTTGACGGCGTCGCGGGGCTCGAAGGAGTCGGAGTCGGTGAGGCTGCCGCCGCTGTCGGTGAAGCCGCTGCCGCCGTTGTCGAAGTCCTTGTTGCCCCGGACGCTGTTGACCCGGACGTCCTCGGGACGCAGGTGGTGGATGTCCGTGCCGGGCCCGGTCGCAGTGCCGAAGTCGCCGTGGGACTTGGCCCACACGTGCTCGCGGTTCCAGTCGCCGGTGTCCCCGCCGTTCAGCGACTTGCTGCGGGAGATGCCCGAGTACAGCAGGATGACGTTGCCGCTGTCGGCCGGGTCCTGGTCGGTGACCTTCAGGGCGTCCCAGACGGCCGAGTAGGAGAGCTTGGTCTGGTCGCTGATGATGGTGTGCAGGGAGGACTTGAGGCTGTCGCCCGTCTTCCCGATCGCGTCCTTGTAGTACGTCGAGTCGTAGTCCGATGCGGCGGCCGGTGCCGCCGTGGTCGTCGCCGTGGCCGGGGTCGCCGACATCGAGGGGGCGGCGAGGGCGGCGAGGACGGCGGCCGTGGCGAGGGCCACCGCTTTCCGGCGCCGGGTGCGTATCGCGAGCATGTGGGGTGTCCGATCTACGCGTGTGGAGTGGAGCGGTGGTTCGAGCGTGACATGGACATGTGGGAGGTGGGGTGTACGGAGAGTGGCGATTGCGTGACGACGGCCCCCGACCGGGGTGGTCGGGGGCCGTGGCGTTACCGGTGGGGCGTCAGGTCACGTCCGAGGGGTCCAGTCGGTAGAGGCCCGACGCGCTCTCCGTCCCGGAACCGGAACCGGAATCGGCACCGGAACCGACGGTGGAGGAGTCCGACGTGGACGAGGCGCCGTACGCGCTCGCCTCCACGGCGGTGCCGTGCTCCCGCACCCACTGGGTCACCTCGGAGCCGGCCCCGGAGCCGCCGCCCATGCCCCCGCCGACCTGGACGTAGTGCAGTTCGCCCTTCTTCACCAGCTCCTTGAGACGGGTGAGCGTCATCGCGTTGTCGCTGCCCGACCAGCCCCACATGGAGATGACCGGTTCGCCGCCGGCGAGGATGAGCTGGGCGGCGCTCTGCGAACCGGACACGGCCAGCAGCCACTTGGCGCCGTCCTGGTGCTTCTTCAGGTAGGCGACCAGTTCGGTGCTCGCACCGCCACCCGTGCCACCGCCACCCATGCCACCGCCTCCGCCGAAGCCTCCGCCGAGGCCGCCCCCTCCGCCGAAACCGCCGGCACCACCGAGGTCGCCGCTCGGGGGTGTGCCGGTTGTCCCGTCCGCTCCGCCCGGAGCCGCTCGGCCGTCGTCGCCGCCGCTCGGAGGGGTGCCGGTGCCAGGGCCGCCGCGGTCGCCCTGCGGCGGCTGTCCGCCTCCGCCGCCCGGGCCGCCCATGCCGCCGCCCGTCGACGGTCCGGCGGTCGGGTTGGTACCGCCCATGCCGCCGCCCGAACCGGACGGCACCGACCAGGCGTACGCCGCCGGGCCCGCGACGCCGGCGACCACGGCCGCCGCCACGGACACCGCCAGCAGGCGAAGCCGCCGCCCCGAACGGAAGACGAGCAGGCCCGTGATCGCCAGCGCCATGACCACCGCGATCGTCGGCCATAGCCAGGAGTTCCAGCCGGAGGCGCGGCGCAGCAGCACGACCGCCCAGACGCCGGTGACACCGAGGGCGAGCGGCAGCACCCACACCCAGCGGCGGTCCGCCCGGAAGGCCCGCAGCAGCATCACGCCGCCGCCCCCGCACAGTGCCGCGATGCCCGGTGCGAGGGCGGTCGTGTAGTACGGGTGCATGGTGCCCTCGGCCATGCTGAAGGTCAGTTGGTGCAGCACCGTCCAGCCGCCCCACAGCACCAGCGCGGCGCGCGTGAGGTCGGTCCGGGGAGCGCGGCCGCGCAGCACCAGGCCGGCGACGAGTGCGATGCCCGCGAAGGGGAGCAGCCAGGAGATCTGGCCGCCGAGGACGTCGTTGAACATCCGCCCGATGCCGGCGGTGCCCGAGAAACCGCCCCCGCCGCCACCGCCTCCGCCCATGTTGCCGTCGCCGCCGAAGATCCGGCCGAGCCCGTTGTAGCCCATGATCAGATCCCAGGCGGTGCCGTCCGTCGAACCGCCGATGTACGGCCGCTCGGAAGCGGGCACCAAGGACACCGCCGCCGCCCACCAGAAGCTGGCGACCGCCAGGGCGACGGCGGCGAGCGCGAGGTTCCTGATGCGCTTGGCCCAGCCCAGGTCGGTCGCGTACAGGTACACGACGAAGACCGCCGGCAGGGCGATGTAGCCCTGGAGCATCTTGGTGTTGAACGCGAGCCCGAAGCAGACCGCCGAGCCGAGCAGGGGCGGCAGCCGCCCGTCGCGTACGGCGCGCAGACCGAGGGCCGCCCCGCCCACCATCAGGAAGACCAGCAGTGTGTCCGGGTTGTTGTCCCGGTTGATGGCGACGGTGATCGGCGTGAGCGCCAGCACCAGCGCCGCGAGCGCCGCCGCGCCGTGGCCCCACACCCGTTTCACGCAGGAGTGCAGCACCCAGATGGTCGCCAGCGCGGCGAGGATCAGCGGCAGCATCATCTGCCAGGTCCCGTAGCCGAGCAGCCGGCAGGACAGCCCCATGACCATCAGGGCGAAGGGCGGCTTGTCGACGGTCAGGAAGTTCCCCGCGTCGAGCGAGCCGAAGAACCACGCCTTCCAGCTCTCGGTGCCGCTGAGCACGGCGGCGCTGTAGTAGCTGTTGAGGCCGGCCCCGGACAGGTTCCAGGAGTACAGCCCCGCCGCCAGGACGAGGATCGCCAGCAGCGCCGGCGAAGACCAGCGTGGCGTGCCGGGCGCGGAAGTCGGCGCGGGCGGCGGCTCGGTGGCCGCTTGCAGGGGAGCGGTGGCAGATGTCACCACGCCACCGTGTCCATCGGCGTTGGGCGAGGGCTGTGCTCCGACTTGGGGAGAGCTGTGAATCCAGGTCACCGACGGCCGAGGGCGGCGTGCTCACGCTCGGGACGGAGCGACGTCTTCCTTGAGGGACGTGATGAACGACGTCCAGCCGGAAGCCGAGAGGAGCAGCGCCGGCCCGGCGGGAACCTTCGAATCCCGCACCGCGATCACCCCAGGACGAGCGTCCACCACCTCCAGGCAACTTCCACCCTGGTCATTGCTGTGCGAGGACCTTCGCCAGCCTCTCAGAGTCGCGGCGTTGCGTATGGTCCGGTCAGTCATCGCCTTCAAAGCCCCTTGCTGTCGCTTTGAGCAGAGCCAGCGTCTCCTCGAGTGGCAGGGCGTTGCCCAGAGCGAAATCGTAGCGATGCTGCAGTTCCTGGACCACGGACGGGGTGTCGTGGAGCATGCCCATGTGCAGGCCCTCGGCGTACGCCACGGGCGGCTGGTCCTCGAACCACATCAGGGTGAGCATGTTGCTCAGCAGAGGGTGGGTCCCCAGCGCGAACGGCAGGACGTGCACTTGGATCCGGCCGCCTTGGGCGAGACTCGCGAGGTGCCTCAGCTGCTCCGCCATGACGCGCCGCCCGCCGATCCGGCGGTGGAGCACTGCTTCGTCGAGCAGCGCCCACACTACGGGGGTGACGGGATCGTCCAGAACCTTCGCGCGCTCCAGGCGTGTGACAAGGCGCCTGTCACATTCTTCCTCACTGATGCGAGGGAACGCCGTCCTCAGAACCGCACGTGCGTACCCTTCCGTCTGAAGGATGCCCGGCACGAAGGACAGCGCGAACTCCCGAATCATCACCGCCTGCGACTCCAACTGCCGCGCCGCCTCGAAGTAGTCGGCGACCGCCGCGTCCTCCTCGGGGAGGAAGCTGCTCAGCACGTTCCCCGTGTTCAGGGCGCGGTCCAGCCGTCGCGCGTCCTCCTTCGACGGCACCCGGCGCCCCGCCTCGATGTGCGCGATGTGCGACCGCGTCATGATGGCCATGTCGGCCAGCTGCTGCTGCGTCAGGTCGGCCGCTTCGCGTTGCTGCTTGAGCCAGTCGCCGTAGATGTTGCTCATCCGTTCGACTCCCGTGTGACAAAGGCGCCGTCACATCCGCACCCCTGGCGAGCCTAGCTCCGCCCGTCTCACTCTGTACGCGCATCGCTACCGAAAGCGATGCCCCCGCGACCGTCGCACCGGTCCGGGGGCGTGGTCACCGATCTCCACGGAGCCGACGACATGCGTCACCGCCTCGCCCGCCTCGCCGGGCCGCCCCCGCTTCCGCCGCTCGCCCTCCTGCTGCCCGGCTCAGGGCGGCGCCGCCGGTTCGCGGTGCGCGGCGTCGACCTCGGGGCCCGGGCGCCGTACGGCGTGGAGGTGGCCCGGTGAAGCACGGCGCGCGCCCGGCCCGGCTGCTGCCCTGGACCGGCTCCGAGGGCAAACCCTGCTATCTGCTGACCGACGGCGACGGCCCGCTGTCCCGGCTCGCCGACGTCGTCGAGGCCACCCACCTCGACATGGCGGAGGAGCTGTCGGACCACGCCGCCGCCCTGCTCGCGGACGCCCGGGCGACGCCCGAACAGCTCCGCTTCATGGTGCACCGCATGCGCGAGGCACTCACCGCGGTGCGCCGCGTCGCGGAGAGCCGGGGCATGCGGTCGTCCTGAAGTGGGCCGTCACTCGACCAGTTCGGGAAAGGTCTCCTTGAACTCGGCGAGCTGAGCGCGGTAGCCGGCGTTGAATTCGGCCAGTCCGTGCACGCCGAGGTTCTTCTCGAAGGCGACGCTCTGCCGTGGCACCAGGGCGGGTATCGCGCGGAACACCTCGCCCGCCGCCTTCGCGTGCCGGCCCTTCTGGACGGTGGCCACCAGGTCCTTGAAGAGGTCCAGCTCCAGGGCCCGGATGCGTTCGCTCGGACTGTCCTGGCCCCTGAGTTCCTCATCGGCGACCGGCCTGGCGCCGGAGGGCTTGGTGAGGAACTTCAGTACCCGCATCGTCGCGTACAGCCGACCGGCCAGTCGATGGCCGCTCTCGTTCTGGTCTGGCATGGCTCATTACTTGCCACCGGTACCGTGCCGAACCCTGTCCTTCGGAAAGCGGTCAACTCTTGGCCATTCCTCCGGCCTAGGGTTTCGGCCATGCGCCCGAGAACGCTCCGCACCTCCCTCGCCACCCTCACCGCGAGCCTCGCGGCGGCCGGCTGCCTGGTGGCCGCCGGACCGGCCGTCGGACCGGCCGCCGCACAGGAACGTCCGCAGAGGAACGCCTGCTCGCCCGCCGTCTCCCTCGCCGAGTACTCCGACGCCCTCGACAAGACCACGTACGACGGCACCTACGTCGGCAACCTCTCCGCACTCGCCCGCGACGGGCGGGGCGCGGTCGCCGCCCTCTCGGACCGTTCCGCCCTCTTCCGGCTGGACGCCCGCACCCTGAAGCCGCGGCACGTGACCCCGCTCGCCGACGAGAACGGCGCCGCGCTCGACGCCGAGGGCCTGGTCGTCGACAGGGACGGCAGCTATCTCGTCTCCTCCGAGACCGAGCCGTCCGTCCGCCGCTACTCCCGCACCGGTGAGATCCTCGGCCGCCTCCCCGTGCCGGACGACCTGCGCACCGCCCCGGAGGGCGGCGCCCGGGCCAACGGCAGCTTCGAGGGGCTGACCCTCCTCCCCGGCGGCCGGACCCTGATCGCCTCCATGGAGTACCCGCTCGCCGGCGACCCCGCCGACACCGTCCGCCTCCAGAGCTGGCGGCGGACCGGGCACGGCGACTTCCGGCTCGGCACCCGGTACACCTACCGGACCGACCCCGGCCTCGGCGTCTCCGAGGTCACCGCGACCCCGTCCGGCCGCCTGCTCGTCCTGGAACGCGGCTTCACCTCCGGCGTCGGCAACACGGTCCGCCTGTACCTGACCGACCGGCCCGGCGGCGGCACCGCGCTCGGCAAGCGGCTCCTCGCCGACCTGGCCGACTGCCCGTCCCTCGGCGCCACCGCCGGGCAGCCGCAGCCCAGTCCGCTCCTCGACAACTACGAGGGCATGGCCGTCACCGGCCGGACCGAGGGCCGCCTGGACGTCCTGATCGTCAGCGACGACAACCAGAACGCCGTACAGACGACCCGCTTCCTGCGGCTGCGCGTGCGCGCCTGAATTGTTGCGGCGGGATGAAATCCCCGCTCGCCCGCGTTGGTGCCTTCCGGTAGATCAGGTGAGCAGGACGACCGACGGACGACCGGAGGGCACGGCGTGGACGCGCAACGGGGATGGGCACGACGACTGGCGGGCTATGCCTGGCGCCATCCCAAGGACGTCGTCCTCGCCCTCGGCGCCTCGCTGGGCGGCATGGCCGTCATGGCCCTGGTCCCGCTGATCACGAAGGTGATCATCGACGACGTGATCAGCGCCAAGACCAGGGACATGGCCCTGTGGGCCGGTCTGCTGATCGGCGCCGCGGTCGTCGTCTACGTCCTGACCTACATCCGGCGGTACTACGGCGGCCGGCTCGCCCTCGACGTCCAGCACGACCTGCGCACCGACATGTACGGGACGATCACCCGGCTCGACGGGCGGCGCCAGGACGAACTGTCCACGGGACAGGTGGTCGGACGGGCGACCAGCGACCTCCAGCTGATCCAGAGCCTGCTCTTCATGCTCCCGATGACCATCGGGAACGTCCTGCTCTTCCTGATCTCCCTGGTGATCATGGCGTGGCTGTCCCCGCCGCTCACCCTGGTCGCGCTCGCCGTGGCGCCCGCCCTGTGGTTCATCGCCCGCCGCAGCCGCACCCGGCTGCACCCCGCCACCTGGTACGCCCAGGCCCAGGCCGCCGCCGTCGCCGGTGTGGTCGACGGCTCGGTGAGCGGCGTCCGCGTGGTCAAGGGCTTCGGGCAGGAGGAGCAGGAGACCGGCAAGCTCAGGGAGGTCGGACGCCGGCTCTTCGCCGGGCGGCTGCGGACGATCAAGCTCAACGCCACGTACACCCCCGCCCTCCAGGCCGTGCCCGCCCTCGGCCAGGTCGCGATGCTCGCCCTCGGCGGCTGGCTGGCCGTGCGCGGCAACATCACCCTCGGCACCTTCGTCGCCTTCTCCACCTACCTGGCCCAGCTCGTCGGCCCGGTCCGCATGCTCGCCATGGTCCTCACCGTCGGCCAGCAGGCCCGCGCCGGCACCGAACGCGTGCTGGAGCTGATCGACACCGAGCCCGCGATCGAGGACGGCACCAAGGAGCTGCCCGCCGACGCGCCGGCCACCGTCGAGTTCGACGACGTGTCCTTCGCCTACGGGGACGGGGACGAGTCCGGCGACGGCTCGGGCACCCCCGTCCTCGACGGTCTGTCCTTCGAGATCCGGCCCGGCGAGACCCTCGCCGTCGTCGGCTCCTCCGGCTCCGGCAAGTCCACGGTCTCCCTGCTCCTGCCGCGCTTCTACGACGTGACGCGCGGCGCCGTCCTGGTCGGCGGCCACGACGTGCGCGAGCTGACCCTCGACTCGCTGCGGGCCGCCATCGCCCTGGTGCCCGAGGACTCCTTCCTCTTCTCGGACACCGTGCGCGCCAACATCGCCTACGGCCGCCCGGACGCCACCGACGAGGAGATCGAGGCCGCCGCCCGTGCCGCGCAGGCGCACGGGTTCATCAGCGAGCTGCCCGAGGGCTACGCCACCACCGTCGGCGAGCACGGCCTGACCCTCTCCGGCGGCCAGCGCCAGCGCGTCGCCCTCGCCCGCGCCATCCTCACCGACCCCCGGCTGCTGGTCCTCGACGACGCCACGTCCGCCGTGGACGCCCGCGTGGAGCACGAGATCCACGAGGCGCTGAAGGAGGTCATGCGGGGCCGCACGACGCTCCTGATCGCGCACCGCCGCTCCACCCTCGGGCTCGCCGACCGCATCGCCGTACTGGACCGGGGCCGCCTCGCCGACCTCGGCACCCACGAGGAGCTGCAGCGGCGCTCCGCCCTCTACCGGCGGCTGCTGACCGACCCCGACGAACTGGGCGGCGTCTCGCCCGGCCACGCGCGGCCCGCGGCACCGGCGGAGGACACCTCCGTCCGTGACGAGCTGGACGCCGAGTTCGACGCCGAGCGCGGCGTCACCCCACGCCTGTGGACCGGTGACCGCACGCCCAAGGACACCGCGCTCGCCGGCACCCCCGCCACCCCGGAGCTGCTCGCCCAGGTCGAGGCGCTGCCCCCGGCCGACGGGACCCCGGACGTGGACGAGGCACGGGCCGTCGAGCCGGAGGAGTCCTACGGGCTGCGCCGGCTGCTGCGCGGCTTCCGCACCCCGCTGCTGATCAGCCTCGCCCTGGTCGCCGTGGACGCCGGCATGGGGCTGCTGCTGCCGGTGCTGATCCGGCACGGCATCGACGAGGGCGTCACCCGGCTCGCCCTGGGCGCGGTCTGGGCGGCCTCCCTGCTCGGGCTGCTGGCCGTCCTCGCCCAGTGGACGGCGCAGAGCGGCGAGATCCGGATGACCGGCCGGACCGGCGAACGCATCCTGTACTCGCTCCGGCTGAAGATCTTCGCCCAGCTCCAGCGGCTCGGCCTCGACTACTACGAGCGTGAGCTGACCGGCCGGATCATGACCCGGATGACGACGGACGTCGACGCGCTGTCGACCTTCCTGCAGACGGGTCTGGTCACCGCGTTCGTCTCGGTCGTCACCTTCTTCGGCATCATGGTGGCCCTGCTCGTCATCGACGTGGAGCTGGCCCTGGTCGTCTTCGCGACGCTGCCGCCGCTGATCATCGCCACGTACTTCTTCCGCCGGGCCAGCGTGAAGGCGTACGAACTGGCCCGCGAGCGGGTGTCCACGGTCAACGCGGACCTCCAGGAGTCGGTGGCGGGACTGCGGATCGTGCAGGCGTTCCGGCGCGAGCGCGACGGCGGGCGGCGGTTCGCCGAGCGCAGCGACAGTTACCGGCAGGCCCGCATCCGGGGCCAGTGGCTGATCTCGGTCTACTTCCCGTTCGTGCAGCTGCTCTCCTCCGGGGCGGCCGCGGCCGTGCTGATCGTCGGCGGCGCGCGGATCGACGACGGGACGCTGACGACCGGTGCGCTGGTGGCGTACCTGCTCTACATCGACCTGTTCTTCGCGCCCGTCCAGCAGCTCTCCCAGGTCTTCGACGGCTACCAGCAGGCGTCCGTCTCCCTCGGCCGCATCCAGGAGCTGCTGCGGGAGCCGACCTCGACGCGGGCCGCCGAGAAGCCGTCCGAGGTCACGTCCCTGCGCGGCGAGATCGCCTTCGAGGACGTGCGCTTCGCGTACGGCGACGAGGAGGAGGCCCTGACCGGCATCGACCTGCGCATCCCCGCCGGGCAGACCGTCGCGTTCGTCGGCGAGACCGGCGCGGGCAAGTCGACGCTGGTGAAGCTGGTGGCCCGGTTCTACGACCCGACGGGCGGCCGGGTGACCGTCGACGGGCAGGACCTGCGCGACCTGGACCTCACCGCGTACCGGCACCGGCTCGGTGTCGTCCCGCAGGAGGCGTACCTCTTCCCCGGGACCGTCCGCGACGCCATCGCCTACGGCCGCCCCGACGCCACCGACGCCGAGGTGGAGGCGGCGGCTCGGGCGGTCGGCGCCCACGAGATGATCGCCCGGCTCACCGGCGGCTACCTCCACGAGGTCGCCGAGCGGGGCCGCAACCTCTCCGCCGGGCAGCGGCAGCTGATCGCGCTGGCCCGCGCCGAGCTGGTCGACCCGGACATCCTGCTCCTCGACGAGGCGACGGCGGCCCTGGACCTGGCCACGGAGGCGCAGGTCAACCAGGCCACCGACCGGGTCGCGGGCCGCCGCACCACGCTCGTCGTCGCCCACCGGCTGACCACGGCCGCCCGCGCGGACCGCGTCGTCGTCATGGACCACGGGCGGGTCGCCGAGGACGGCACGCACGAGGAGCTGCTGGCGCTCGACGGACGGTACGCGCGGCTGTGGCGGACCTTCGTCGGTGCCGCCGAACCGGAGGAGCCGGTCGGGGCCCTGCACTGACCGCCCGCCCGGCCACGCCCGCGTGATCGCGCCACCGCGCAACCGTGCGACCGGTGCGCTGCGTCCGTACACCCGTACGACGGTGGGCGTCGTGCGCAGGGACGAAAGGGACCGCGGTGGGACAGGCTGGTGCTCGCACACGCCGGAGGCTGGCGCTCGGCACGGCCGTGCTGACGGCGGCCGGGCTGCTCGCGGTCGCGGCGCCGCAGCAGGCACAGGCCGCGACGGGCTGCCCGGGCCGCAAGGTCAGGACCCTGACGTTCGCCACCGGTTCGGTCGTCGTCCACGAGCGCGGCGCTCACGTCTGCGCCGTCACCGTCCCGAAGAAGCCGGGCACCAAGCGGCAGATGTCGGTCAGCGTGCAGGCGCGCGGCGGCCGGCCGGTCGTGGACTCGGGACGGTTCGCCCACCGGGCGGGACCGGTGACCGTGTACGCCGGGAAGCGCTGCGTGTGGGTGCGGGGCGCGGTGTCCGGGCGTTCGGTCAGCTCCGGCTGGATCCTCTGCTGAGCCGGTCCCGGCGGCCGGCGCCGCCGGGCATTTCCTCATCTCCCCTGGTGTACGGGTGACTTGCTCCGATAGCTTCCGGCGCACATCTGTTTCACAGGGAGGGTGCATGCGCAAGGCGCTCAGATGGCTGCTGGCGCTCGTGGTGCTCATAGGCACCGCCGGCACGGCGGGCGCGGCCACCGCCGCCGAGCCGAAGGCCGTCGACATCAAGGACAGGCTGCTGTCCGTACCGGGCATGAGCCTGATCGAGGAGAAGCCGTACACCGGCTACCGCTTCTTCGTCCTCAACTACACCCAGCCGGTCGACCACCGGCGCCCGTCCGCGGGCACGTTCCAGCAGCGGATCACCGTGCTGCACAAGGACGTGAGCCGCCCGACGGTCTTCTACACCGGCGGCTACAACGTCTCCACCAACCCCAGCCGCCGCGAGCCGACCCAGATCGTGGACGGCAACCAGGTCTCCATGGAGTACCGCTACTTCACCCCGTCCCGGCCCCAGCCGGCCGACTGGTCGAAGCTGGACATCTGGCAGGCGGCCAGCGACCAGCACCGCATCTTCGAGGCGCTCAAGCCGATCTACTCGAAGAACTGGATCTCCACCGGCGGCTCCAAGGGCGGCATGACCGCCACCTACTACGAGCGCTTCTACCCGCGCGACATGGACGGCGTCGTCGCCTACGTCGCCCCCAACGACGTCGTCAACCGCGAGGACTCGGCCTACGACCGCTTCTTCGCCCGCGTCGGCACCGAGGAGTGCCGCGCCCGGCTCAACGGCGTGCAGCGCGAGGCGCTGGTGCGCCGGGCGCCGCTGAAGGAGAAGTACGAGGCGTACGCGGCCGAGAACGGGTACACCTTCGACACCATCGGCAGCCTGGACCGCGCCTACGAGGCCGTCGTCCTGGACTACGTCTGGGGCTTCTGGCAGTACAGCACCCTGAAGGACTGCGCCGGCATCCCGGCCGACGCGAAGAACGCGACCGACGACGAGATCTGGAACTCCGTCGACACGATCTCCGGCTTCTCCTTCTACACCGACCAGGGCCTCGCCCCGTACACGCCGTACTACTACCAGGCGGGCACCCAGCTGGGCGCGCCGACGATCCACTTCCCGCACATCGAGAGGAAGTACATCCGCTACGGCTACCAGCCGCCGCGCAACTTCGTGCCGCGTGACATCGACATGCGGTTCCAGCCGTGGGCGATGCGGGACGTCGACAACTGGGTGAAGCGCAACGCCCGGCAGATGCTCTTCGTGTACGGCGAGAACGACCCGTGGGGTGCCGAGCCCTTCCGTCTGGGTCACGGCGCGCGCGACTCCTACGTGCTGACCGCGCCCGGCATGAACCACGGAGCCAACGTCGCCGGCCTGGTGCCCGAGGAGAAGGCCCTCGCCACCGCCCGCATCCTCGACTGGGCGGGCGTCGCCCCCGCCGCGGTCCAGGAGAACCCGTCGGCGGCCAGGCCGCTGGCGACGTTCGACGCCAAGCTGGACAAGCGGGACGTGCAGCGGGAGCCGGCACTGCGCCCGTAGGACGGTGGCCGTGCCCGGCCGCACATGAGCCGCCGAGGCGCTCACAGCGGCCGGGCACAGCCCACCGGGCGTTCGCCGCCGAGGCGGACGTAGAGCCCGGTCGAGGCGGGGCAGTCCGCGCGGGCGGTCACCGCCTCGACCACCTCGAACTGCGGCTCCTTCTTCCCCGAGCCGTCGCAGGCGGTCTCGCGGACCTTGCCGCCGCCGGCGTCGTAGACGCAGTCGCCGACGATGGTGCGCGGGCCGCCCCCGCCACCGGGGTCACCGGGGTGCGGCGGCTGGAGCCTGCGCATGCAGGCGTAGCCCCGGGGCACGGCTCCGTCGCCGTCCTCGTCGGCCCAGGGGCGCTGCTCGCTGATGTGCAGGACGAAGTCGGTGGTGGCGGGGCACGGCGGCCCGTCGTCCGCACGGCCGTCCTCCCGGGCGACGACCCGCGCCGCCGCCCGCTCACTGGCGCACGGCACCTCGGTGAAGCTGACCGTCCCGAACGAACTGCACTCGCCGACCGCGAGGAACACCGCCCCGTACCCGGAGGGCCGCACGGCCGCCGGTCCGGGCGCGGTGGCCCCGCCGGCCGGCCCGGTGCCCCGCGAGACACCACCGCTCCCGTCGGCGCCGTCGCCCGCCGGGCTCTGGCACCCCGTCAGCAGCACGGCGCACCCTGCCGACAGGGCGCACAGCGCCCGCACAGCCGCTCTCCCACGCATCGCCATCCCCCCGGATCCCCCGTCCAGCGTGACCCGCCGGGGCGGGCCACGCCAGACGCGCGGGGCGCATTGCGCAGGGGTGACGGGGGCGCCCCCGGCGCGCGGCGTAGGCGCGCTACGGCCGGCGACCGGTCACCGCCGCCTACGACCGGTACGACAACCCGTGCCCGAGCGGGTACAGCACCGTGCCGGGATCGTCCGCCGCCACCACCGGGACCGGCAGCTTGCCGCGCGGCCGTACCCGCCCCGCGATCACCCGGGCGGCGGCGCGCACCTCGACGTCCGTCCAGGAGTAGGCGGCGAGGAAGGCGCGGACGTCCGGGAGGTGGGCCACGTCGTACGGGTTGCGGATCGCGACCGCCACGACCGGCTTGCCGGTCTCCAGCAGCCGCGCGACCAGCGTGCGCTGACTGCTGCCCGCCGTGACGTTGTACGTCGCGACCACGACCGCGTCGGCGTCCCGGGCCGCCGCGACCGCGCGGTCGACGACGGTCGCCGAGGGCGCCGTGCCGGTCGACAGGGCGGTGGCGGTGAAGCCCAGCTCGGTCAGCGCGCCCGCGAGGACACCGGTCGGCGGTCCGGTCGTGCCCGAGGGGGACGCCGGGTCGGCGCCCACGACGAGTACCCGGCGGTGCTCCCGGCGGGACAGCGGCAGCAGCCCGCCCTCGTTCACCAGCAGCGTGGTGGACCGTTCCGCGATCCGGTCCGCCGCCGCCAGGTGGCCGCGGGTGCCGACGGTGCGGTCGACGTCCCGGCGGCTGGTGTAGGCGTCCCGGAACAGACCCAGCTTCGCCTTCAGCCGCAGCACCCGCAGGATCGATTCGTCGAGCCGCGCCTCGGTGAGTTCGCCCTCCCGGACGGCCGTCAGGACCGCGTTCCAGGCGAGCGGCAGGTCCGGCGGGTTGAGCAGCTGGTCGACGCCGGCCTTCAGCGCCAGCACCGGCACCCGTTCGTCGCCGTACTTGGTCCGCACGCCCTGCATGCCGAGGGAGTCGGTGACCACCACCCCGTCGTAGCCCAGTTCCTCGCGCAGGATGCCGGTGAGGATGGGGCGGGAGAGGGTGGCGGGGTCGCCGGAGTCGTCGAGCGCCGGGACCATGAGGTGGGCGGTCATGATGGCGTCGATGCCGGCCTCGATCGCGGCGCGGAAGGGCGGCGCGTCCAGCTCCTCCCACTGCTCGCGGCTGTGCGTGATGACCGGGAAGCCGGTGTGGCTGTCGGTGGCGGTGTCGCCGTGCCCCGGGAAGTGCTTGGCGCACGCGGCGACCCCGGACCGCTGGTACCCGGTCACCTCGGCGGCCACCAGCTCCGCCACCGCCTCCGGGTCGGCGCCGAAGGACCGTACGCCGATCACGGGGTTGGCCGGGTTGACGTTCACGTCGGCGACGGGGGAGTAGTCCTGGCGGATGCCCATGGCGTGCAGCTCGGCGCCCGCGATCCGGCCGAGGGTGCGCGCGTCGGACCGGGACCCGCCCGCCCCGACGGCCATCGCGCCCGGGAAGAGGGTCGCCGGTTCGCCCACGCGGGCCACGATGCCGTGCTCCTGGTCGGTGGAGATGAGCACGGGCAGGCCGCGCGGCAGCTCCAGGGACGCCTTCTGGATGCCGTTCGACAGGTCGGCGATCTGGTGCGGGTCGCGGGTGTTGTGCGCCCAGGCGAAGTAGATGATGCCGCCGACCCGGTACCTGGCGATCAGCTCCGCCGCGGTGCGGACGCCGATCTCCTCGAGGTTGGCGTCGATGTCGGCCTGGTCGGGGTCGGTCGCGGAGTGGCCGTAGACGCGCATGACGAAGAGCTGGCCGACTTTCTCCTCCAGCGTCATGCGGGAGATGAGGGCGCGCAGCTTGTCGTCGTCGGGCCTGCGGGCGTCGGCGTGGGCGGTGCCGCCGCCGGCCGCCAGGGCCGCGCCGACGACCGCGGTGGCGGTGAGGACGGTACGTCTGGAGGGGTGTGCGGTGCTTCCCGTGCCGGCCGTGCTGCTGTGGTGCACGTGCGCTCCTTCCGGAGTGATCCGCTGGGAATCGCTGGAGAGCTGCTGAAGGAAACTTCCAAGGAGTCACCAATATCCGGGAAGTTTCTGCCAGTCAAGGGAGCGCACAGGCATCACCGGAAGCCGGGTCGACGGGCCGAAGGGGCCGCCGCCGGCGCCGGGAGGGGGCGCGCCGACGGCGGCGGGCTGCCGGCCGCGGTACGGCTGGAGAGGGTGGTCGGCGGTCGCAGCCGGCAGCGAGGCCG
This sequence comes from Streptomyces sp. SudanB5_2050, assembly GCF_964272335.1. Classification (NCBI taxonomy): domain Bacteria; kingdom Bacillati; phylum Actinomycetota; class Actinomycetes; order Kitasatosporales; family Streptomycetaceae; genus Streptomyces; species Streptomyces sp. SudanB5_2050. The sequence continues at coordinate 2,935,182 of NZ_OZ186760.1, read as the reverse complement.
ACACCGCACCACGGAGACTCGTCCGACAACGCGCGGGTTGGACGGACGGGACCGGCAGGGGGTTCCGCCCGGCGCCGACTTTCCGCGAAGTCGGTGCGCGTGGGGCCGAGGGGACGCGAGCGGCCCCGCCGCCCGCCGGAGGGCGTCTTCGGACGCCGGCCTCGCGGGAGGGGTCAGCCGGACCGGGGCCGGGCGGGTGGGCCGGCGGCGTGGGAGGCGACGTCCGGCCAGTGGGCCTTCAGGGTGCGCACCGTCTCCGCGATCGCCGGACGGCGGGCCGCGCCCGTGCGCCACAGCGCGTACAGGTGCCGTACCGGCATCGGGTCCAGCGCCACCTCCACCACCCCGGCGGGCAGCGGGCCGCGCCCCAGCCGGGGGATCAGGGCGACACCCAGCCCGGCCGCGACCAGCGCGACGATCGTGGGGTTCTCCTCGGCCTGGTGGACGACGTCCGGTTCGTGCCCCGCGCCCCGCAGGGTCCGCAGCAGCCAGTCGTGGCAGACCCGCCCCGGCGGCTGGCAGATCCACCGCTCGCCGCCCAACTCCTCCCGCCGCACCGCGGTCCGCCCCGCGAAGCGGTGCCCCGCGGGCACGAGCAGGTCGCACAGGTCGTCGCCGATCACCGCCTGCTCCACCCCGGCCGGTGCGGGCAGCGGCGCGATGTCCCAGTCGTGCGCCACCACCAGATCGACGGCGCCCTTCGCCACCAGGTCCACCGACAGATGCGGGTCGACCTCGGTGAGCCGCGTGTCGAGCGCCGGATGCCGCGCCGCGAGGTCGGCCAGCACCGGCGGCAGCAGACCGCGCGCCGCCGACGCGAACGCCGCCACGGTCAGCCGCCCGGCCGGCACCCCGCGCCGCTCCTCCAGCCGTGTCTCGGTCCGCTCCACGATGGCCAGCAGCTCCCGTGCGGCCGAGGCCAGTTGCCACGCCTCGTCCGTGAGCCGCACCCCGCGTCCCTCGCGTTCCAGGAGGACGGTCCTGGTCTCCCGCTCCAGTTTGGCGATCTGCTGGGACACGGCGGACGGCGTGAAGCCGAGCGCGGTGGCGGCGGCGCCGACGGAACCGTGCACGGAGACGGCGTGCAGGGCACGCAGACGCTGAAGGTCGAGCATGACGACTCCTGGAGCGACCGAAGAGGGCGGAGGGCGGGGGAGGGCGGCCGAGGGCGGCCGAGGGAAGAAGCATTAGGGACGCTACATCCAATCGTGCAGCAATCATCGCTGGTGCTTCACGGTCGCGGAAGGCGATCCTCGACGCATGCGACCTTCCCACCTCTTCCTGGGCGTGCTCGTCGCCGCCGTCTGGGGCGTGAACTTCACCGTCATCGAGATCGGCCTCGACCACTTCCCGCCCCTGCTCTTCTCCGCCCTGCGCTTCCTGGCGGCGGCGCTCCCCGCCGTCTTCCTGGTGGGCCGCCCCAAGGTGGCCTGGAAGTGGATCGTGGCGGTGGGCCTGGTGCTCGGCGTCGCCAAGTTCGGCCTCGTCTTCGCCGGCATGGACGCGGGCATGCCGGCCGGCCTGTCCTCCCTCGTCCTGCAGATCCAGGCGGTGTTCACCGCGGTGATCGCGGCGGCGGTGCTCGGCGAACGCCCTTCCCGGGTCCGGGTGTTGGGCATGCTGGTGGCGCTGGCCGGCATCGGCGTCGCCGCGGTCGACGAGGGCTCCTCCGGCCCGCTGGGCGCGTTCGCGATGGTGGTGGCGGCCGCGGCGGCCTGGGGCGTGTCCAACGTCCTGACCCGCAAGGCGTCCCCGCCCGACGCCCTCAACTTCATGGTGTGGGTCTCCACCGTCCCGGTGCTCCCGCTGCTGGGCCTGTCCCTCCTGACGGAGGGCGCCTCCCGGGACCTCGCGGCGCTGCGCGGCCTGGACTGGCAGGGCGCGGGCGCGCTGCTCTTCGTCGCCTGGGTGTCGACCGTGTTCGGCTTCGGCGCCTGGGGGTGGCTGCTGCGCCGCCACCCCGCCTCCACGGTGGCGCCGTTCTCCCTGCTGGTCCCGGTCTTCGGCATGTCGTCGGCGGCCCTCTTCCTCGGTGAGCCGGTGACCGGACTGCGGTGGTGCGCGGCGGTGCTGCTGGTGGGCGGTGTGGCGCTGGCGTCGCTGACGCCCCGTCGGCGCGCCATCCGACGAGACGCCGCGTCTTGCGTCCCGCCCGTGCGTGACGTAGAGTCTCCGGAGGAACGAGACGAGACGTCTCGTTTGCTTACCCCGTAGTCCACCGAAGGGCCCCACTTGTTCCGAACCGCCGCAGTACCCGCCGCCCGCCCCGCCGCCTCCCAGCTGACCGTCACCGACGTCACCAAGCGCTACACCCACCACGTGGTCCTGGACCGGGTGTCGTTCGCCGTCCGGCCCGGCGAGCGGGTCGCCGTCGTCGGGGACAACGGCTCCGGCAAGTCCACCCTGCTCCGGCTCCTGGCCGGCGCAGAGCGCCCCGACAACGGGGAGGTGACCGTCGTCGCCCCGGGCGGCGTCGGTCACCTGGCGCAGACCCTGGACCTGCCCGACTCGGCCACCGTCGGCGACGCCGTCGACCTCGCCCTGAGCGACCTGCGCGCCCTCGAACGCCGCATCCGCGAGGCGGGCGCCGCCCTGGACGGCGGCGGGCCGGCCGCCCGGGACCGGTACGCCGCGCTCGTCGCGGAGTTCGAGGCACGCGGCGGATACGACGCCGACCGCCGCGTCGAGGTGGCCCTGCGCCACCTCGGCGAACCGGCCGGCCTGGACCGCGCGCGGCGGCTCGGCACCCTCTCCGGCGGCCGGCGCTCCCGCCTCGCCCTGGCCGCGACCCTCGCCTCGGCGCCCGAGCTGCTGCTGCTCGACGAGCCCACCAACGACCTGGACGACGAGGCCGTGGCCTGGCTGGAGGGACGGCTGCGGGCGCACCGGGGCACCGTCGTCGCCGTCACCCACGACCGTGCCTTCCTCGACCGGGTCACCGACGTGGTCCTGGAGGTCGACGACCACACCCGCTCGGTACGCCGCTACGGCGACGGCTACGAGGGCTACCTCACGGCGAAGGCCGCCGAACGCGCCCGTACGGCCCGGGAGTACGAACAGTGGCGGTCCGAGGTGGCCCGCCGGGCCCGCCTCGCCGACTCCCACATCGGACGCCTCGAGGCGATCCCGCGCAAGGGCCCCTGGGCGTTCAGCGGCGCGGGCGCCTTCCGGGCCCGCTCACGGGCGCACGGCGCCATGGGCCGCGTCCGCAACGCGCGCGAGCGCCTGCACCGCCTCACCGAGAACCCGGCGCCCGCCCCGCCCGAACCCCTCCGGTTCACCGCCGCGCTGCGGGCCGCGGCGGACGACGGCGGCGTGGAGCTGGCCGACCTGCGCGTGCCCGGACGCCTCGCCCTGGACGCCCTGCGCGTCCCGGCAGGGGGCAGGCTGCTGGTCACCGGCCCCAACGGCGCCGGCAAGACCACGCTGCTGCGGGTCCTCGCCGGGGAGCTGGTGCCCGAGCCGGGCGCGACGGTACGGCGGCCCGTCCGGGCCGGGTTCCTGCGCCAGGTGGCCGCGCCCCTCGGCGCGCGGGAGGGACGCCGGTCCGTGCGCGCGGCCTTCGGGGAGGACCGCGCGCAGACACTGCTCGCCCTCGGCCTCTTCCGCGCCGCGGACCTGGACCGGCCCGTCGGCGATCTCTCCACCGGGCAGCGCCGCCGCCTCGAACTGGCCCGCCTGGTCGCCGAACCCCACGACCTGCTGCTGCTCGACGAGCCGACGAACCACCTCTCGCCCGCCCTGATGGAAGACCTCCAGGCCGCCCTGGCCGACTATCCGGGCACCCTCGTCGTCGTCTCCCACGACCGGCGCCTGCGGGCGTCCTTCGACGGGCCCGTCACCGCACTGGCGCCCGTCGGATGAGCCCGGCGCTCAGGCCGACTCGTTGAGCAGCCGCGCCAGGTGCGCGCGCCCCGCGTCCAGCAGACCGGGCAGCGGTTCGGCCGCCTCGTACCACCGCTTCTCGTACTCCCAGCACAGCCAGCCGTCCCAGCCCTCGCGCGAGAGCACCTCGACGCACTCGCCGAGCGGCAGCACCCCGGCGCCGAGCGGCAGCGGGGTGGTGTCGTCGGCGGAGGCGATGTCCTTGACCTGGACGTACCCGAGGTGCGGGGCGAGGGCCAGATAGCTCTCGGACGGCTCCTCACCGCCCAGCCAGGTGTGCATCACGTCCCACAGCGCGCCGACCTGCCGGTGGCCGACCAGACCCAGGACGCGCATCGCGTCGGCGCCCGTGCGGTGCGAGTCGTGGGTCTCCAGGAGGATGCGCACGCCGACCTCGGCGGCGTACTCGGCGGCCGTGCCCAGCCGCCGGGCGGCCGTCGCGTCCGCCTCCTCGGGGCTCTGCTCGTCGCCCCCGCCGGGGAAGACGCGGATGTACGGGGCGCCGAGGTCGCGGGCCAGCTGGAGCAGGCCGCGGACCTCGGCCAGCACGGCCTCGTCGTCGCCCGGCGCGGCGAGGCGGGCGTACCCCGCCACGCCCAGCGGCTCGATCCCGGACGCCCGCAACTCGGCGGCCACCGCCGCCCGTTCGTCGGGGGTCAGGCCCGGATGCACCGGTTCCTCCGGGTGGGCGCGCAGCTCGACGCCGTGGTATCCGTGCGCGGTGGCGAGACCGAGCACGTCGCGCAGGGGCAGGCCGGGGACACCGAGGGTGGAGAACGCCAGCTTCATGGTGACGGAGCGTACCCCCGCCGCCGAACGGCACTCCTCCTCACGGGCGAGGTGTCGCCGACCTCGGTGCCTTCGGCCCGTCGTGCGGCAGTTCGAGGCGAGGCCGTCCGGGCCGGGAGCGGGCGCCCGCGGGGCCCGGCGACACCGCACCGGTACGCGGCACCGCGACACCCGACGGCGCCTACGCCCGGGGCGCCCCGGAGGACCCCCGCACCATCAACTCCCCGCGCACCGTCGCGATCCCCCCGATCGGCGCCTCCTGACGGCCCATCGCGATCCGGCCCGCCCGCGCCCCCGCCTCCGCGAGCGGCAGCCGGACCGTCGTCAGCGCGGGCACCGCGTCGATGCTGAACGGCAGGTCGTCGAAGCCGGCCACCGACACGTCCCGCGGAATCCGCAGCCCCGAGTCCCGCAGCGCCGCGCACGCGCCCAGCGCGACGGTGTCGTTCGCGGCGACGACGGCGGTCAGCGAGGGGTCCCGGCGCAGCAGCTCCAGCGTCGCCTCGTAGCCGGACTGCCGGTCGTAGGGGCCGTGGACCGTCCAGCGGGCGTCCTCCTCGATGCCGTGCGCCGCGAGCGCCGCGCGGTGTCCCTCCAGCCGGTGCCGGGTGGTCGTCCGCTCCTCCGGCCCCGCGATGTAGCCGAGCCGCCGGTGACCGAGGCCGATCAGGTGCTCGGTCAGTTCCCGGCCGCCCCCGCGGTTGTCGAAGGTCAGCGCGATCGCCCCGGTCCCGGGCGCCGGCGGCCGCCCGCACAGCACCACCCGCGTCCCGGCCTCCGTGAGCTTGCGCAGCTTCGCCGCCACCGCCGCCTGGTGCCCCGCGTCCTCCATCGCCCCGCCGGTCAGCACCACGGCCGCCGCCCGCTGGCGCTGGAGCAGGGTGAGGTAGGTCAGCTCGCGTTCCGGGCTGCCGCCGGTGTTGCAGACCACGGCGAGTCTCTCGCCGCCCGCTCTGCCGCCCGGCCCCCCGATCTCGGACTGGACCGCGCCGGCCATGATGCCGAAGAAGGGGTCGGCGATGTCGTTGACCAGGATGCCCACCAGGTCCGAGGTGGCCGCCGCCAGCGCGCTCGCGGGGCCGTTGAGGACGTAGTCCAGCTCGTCGACCGCCTTGAGCACCCGCTCGCGCGTGGACGCGGCGACGGGATAGTTCCCGTTCAGCACGCGCGACACCGTCGCGGGGGAGACCTGGGCGCGGGCCGCCACGTCCGCCAGGGTCACCGTCATGTCCTCGTCCTCCGCCTCGCGCCTGTGCCGTACACCGTCGTCCCGTCCCGGGTGACCTTACGACCACGGCCCGCCGCTGTTCGCGCCCTCGAACAACTCGCCCGGGGTCCCGGTCTTGTCCAGACCACCGTCCACAGGTTAGCTTCGTAGCGCATAGAAAGCGCTTGCTGTATCGCACGACCTCCTCCTCCCCGCCCGTACGAAGGGAACGACGTGACACGCAAGACGGTGCGAATCGCCATGAACGGTGTGACCGGGCGCATGGGCTACCGCCAGCACCTCGTCCGCTCCATCCTGGCCCTCCGCGAACAGGGCGGCCTCGACCTCGGCGACGGCACCGTGCTGTGGCCGGAGCCGGTCCTGGTCGGCCGCCGCGAGCACGCCCTGAAGGCGCTCGCCGAACGGCACGGCCTGGAGCACGTCTCGACCGACCTGGACGCGGTCCTCGCCGACCCGTCCGTGGAGATCTACTTCGACGCCCAGGTCACCTCCGCCCGCGAGGAGGCGATCAAGAAGGCGATCGCCGCGGGCAAGCACGTCTACACCGAGAAGCCCACCGCCACCGGGCTGCAGGGCGCCCTGGAGCTGGCCCGCCTGGCGAACGCCGCCGGCATCAAGCACGGCGTGGTGCAGGACAAGCTCTTCCTCCCCGGCCTGCTCAAGCTCAAGCGCCTCATCGACGGCGGCTTCTTCGGCCGCATCCTGTCCGTGCGCGGCGAGTTCGGCTACTGGGTCTTCGAGGGCGACTGGCAGGAGGCGCAGCGCCCCTCCTGGAACTACCGCGCGGAGGACGGCGGCGGCATCGTCGTCGACATGTTCCCGCACTGGGAGTACGTCCTGCACGAGCTGTTCGGCCGGGTGAAGTCCGTGCACGCCCTGGCCACCACCCACATCCCGCAGCGCTGGGACGAGAACGGCAAGCCGTACGACGCCACCGCCGACGACGCCGCCTACGGCGTCTTCGAGCTGGACGGCGGCACGGTCGCCCAGATCAACTCCTCCTGGGCGGTGCGCGTCAACCGCGACGAACTGGTCGAGTTCCAGGTCGACGGCACCGAGGGCTCCGCCGTCGCGGGGCTGCGGGGCTGCCGCGTCCAGCACCGCTCCGCCACGCCCAAGCCGGTCTGGAACCCGGACATCCCCGCCACCGAGGCCTTCCGCGACCAGTGGCAGGAGGTCCCCGACAACCAGGACTTCGACAACGGCTTCAAGGCCCAGTGGGAGCTGTTCCTCAAGCACGTGTACGCCGACGCGCCCTACCACTGGGACCTGCTGGCCGGCGCCCGCGGCGTCCAGCTCGCCGAGCTGGGCCTGAAGTCCTCGGCCGAGGGCCGCCGCCTCGACGTACCGGAGATCGCGCTGTGACCCTCCACCTGCCCGACGCGCACGGCACCCTGCGCGCCTACGAGCCCCGCACCGACCCCCTGGCACTCGGCCCAGGAAGCGCTTTCACCTCGCGTACGGTCTTCTCCGCCGCGCACGTCGTCGCCGATCCGTACGCCGACATCACCCCCGACTCGCCGGCCGCCGTCGACTGGGACGCCACCCTCGCCTTCCGCCGCCACCTGTGGTCCCACGGCCTCGGGGTCGCCGAGGCCATGGACACCGCCCAGCGCGGCATGGGCCTGGACTGGGCCGGTGCCGCCGAGCTGATCCGCCGCTCCGCCGCCGAGGCGCGGGCGTGCGGCGGCCGCATCGCCTGCGGCGTCGGCACCGACCAGCTCACCGCCACCGCCACCACCCTCGTCGAGGTCCGGGCCGCCTACGAGGAACAGCTCGCCGTGGTCGAGGAGTCCGGCGCCCAGGCCATCCTGATGGCCTCCCGCGCCCTCGCCGCGACCGCGAAGGGCCCCGAGGACTACCTGGAGGTCTACGGCCACCTCCTGCGCCAGGCCGCCGAACCGGTGATCCTGCACTGGCTGGGCCCGATGTTCGACCCGGCCCTGGAGGGCTACTGGGGCTCGTCCGACCTCGACGCGGCGACCGGCACCTTCCTGGAGGTCATCGCCGCCCACCCCGACAAGGTCGACGGCATCAAGGTCTCCCTCCTGGACGCCCGGCGCGAGGTCGACCTGCGCCGCCGCCTCCCGCAGGGCGTGCGCTGCTACACCGGCGACGACTTCCACTACCCGGAGCTGATCGCCGGGGACGAACAGGGCTTCAGCCACGCCCTGCTCGGCATCTTCGACCCGCTGGGCCCGCTGGCCGCCGAGGCGGTCCGCGTCCTCGACACCGGGAACACGGAGGGCTTCCGCGCCCTCCTCGACCCCACCGTCGCACTCTCCCGCCACCTCTTCCGGGCGCCGACCCGCTACTACAAGACGGGCGTGGTGTTCCTGGCCTGGCTGGCGGGCCACCAGGACCACTTCTCCATGGTCGGCGGTCTGCAGTCGGCCCGCTCGCTGCCCCACCTCGCCCGCGCCTACGAACTCGCCGACGGCCTCGGCCTGTTCCCGGACCCGAAGAGGGCCGAGGAGCGGATGCGGACCCTGCTGTCGCTGTACGGAGTGGACCAGTGAGCGATCTCGCGCGTTTCAGTATCAACCAGATGACGGTCAAGCAGCTCTCGCTGCCCGAACTGACCGCCGCCTGCCGCGACCTGGGCGTCGGCAACGTCGGCCTGTGGCGCGAACCCGTCCAGGCGTACGGCGTCGAGGCCGCGGCGAAGCTGGTCCGCGACGCGGGCCTGACCGTCACCACCCTGTGCCGCGGCGGCTTCCTCACCGCGACCGACCCGGACGCACGCGCGCGGGCCCTGGCCGACAACCGCCGCGCCGTCGACGAGGCCGCGACCCTCGGCACCGACACCCTGGTTTTGGTCTCAGGGGGCCTCCCGCCGGGCGACAAGGACCTGCGCGCCGCCCGGGAACGCATCGCGGACGCGCTGGCCGAGCTGGGCCCCTACGCCGAGGAGCACGGCGTACGCCTCGCCATCGAGCCGCTGCACCCCATGTACGCCTCCGACCGCTGTGTGGTCTCCACCCTCACCCAGGCCCTGGACCTCGCCGAGCGCTTCCCGGCCCATCAGGTCGGCGTCACCGTCGACACGTACCACATCTGGTGGGACGACCGGGCTCCCGAGCAGATCGCCCGGGCCGGCGCGGGCGGCCGCATCCACACCTTCCAGCTCGCCGACTGGACCACGCCGCTGCCCGAGGGCGTGCTCAACGGCCGGGGTCAGATCGGCGACGGCGCGATCGACATGCGGGAGTGGCAGGGGTACGTGGAGGCCGCCGGATACACCGGCGCCATCGAGGTCGAGCTGTTCAACGAGGGCCTGTGGGCCCGGGACGGGCGCGAGGTGCTGGCCGAGACGGCACAGCGGTTCGCCGCGCACGTGGCCCCGGCGGGCACCGGAAAATAAAACCCGGCGATCCGTGCAACCGTTGCGCGGGTCCACGGGTCGTACTTGTCATCAGAACCCCGACGGGGGACCCGGGGGGGATCGAGGGGTTCTGAAGGGGAGGGAAACCCGAGGGGGCCCGGTCGACGACCGGGCCCCCTCGAAGTCTCCGGGCTCCGCGTCCCCGGCTCTCAGAAGAAGACCCCGCACCGCAGCAGCACGTTCGCGTACGGCCGGGCCTCCCCGGTCCGCACCACCAGCCTCGCCCCCGCCGACAGTTCCTTCAGCCGCTCGTGCGGGACGAGACCCAGGCCGGGGAAGTGCCCGTCGAGCAGCGCGGCGGCCTCCGCGTTGGCGCCGCGGACCTCCTCCGCCGCCGTCGCGCCCTCGACCACCAGCTCGTCGAGCAGCCCGTCCAGCACCTCGGCGAAGGAGGGCACGCCCGCGCGGAAGGCGAGGTCGACGACGCGCGGACCCGACGGGATCGGCATCCCCGCGTCGCACACCAGGACCCCGTCGCCGTGGCCGAGTTCGGCGAGGGCGCCCGCGAGGTGGCGGTTGAGTATCCCGGCCTTCTTCACCGCTTCGCCCCCCTCACAGCGCGTCGACCTCCGCCGCCGTCGGGTACGACGCCTGCGCGCCCGCCCTGGTCACCGCCGCCGCTCCCACCCGGGCCGCGTAGGCCGCGGCCTGGGCCAGCGAGGCGCCGGTGCCCAGCCGCCAGGCCAGCGCCGCCGTGAACGCGTCGCCCGCGCCCGTCGTGTCCACGGCGTCCACCTTCACGGACGGCACCCGGGACACCTCCGCCCCCGACGCCACCAGCGCACCCTCCGCGCCCAGCGTGACGACCACCGAGCGCGGCCCCTTGGCCAGCAGGATGCGGGCCCAGTCCTCGGGGCGGTCGCTCACACAGGCGTCGCCGAGGATGACCTTCGCCTCGTGCTCGTTGACGATCAGCGGGTCGCAGGCGTCCAGCACCTCCCGCGGAAGCGGCAGCGGCGGCGACGGGTTCAGCACGAAACGGCTGCCCGGCGCCAGGCTCCGGACGACCTCCACCACCGTCTCCAGCGGCACCTCCAACTGTGTGGAGACCACGCGGGAGGCATGGAAGAGGCTGGCGGCGGCGCGGACGTCGCCGGGTGCCAGGCGGCCGTTGGCGCCCGGCGAGACCACGATGCTGTTGTCGCCGGACGGGTCGACGGTGATCAGCGCGACGCCGGTCGGGGCGCCGCCGACCAGGACGCCCACCGTGTCGACACCGGCCGCCCGCTGCGAGTCCAGCAGCAGCCGGCCGTAGTCGTCGTCGCCGACCCGGGCCAGCAGGGCCGTGCGGGCACCGAGCCGGGCGGCGGCCACCGCCTGGTTCGCGCCCTTGCCGCCCGGGTGGACGGCCAGGTCGGTGCCGAGCACCGTCTCGCCGGCCCCCGGCCGCCGCTCGACGCCGATCACGAGGTCGGCGTTGGCCGATCCCACGACCAGGAGGTCGTAGTCGTACATGAATCGCTCTCCGATCCCGATGAACCCGAGTGAATCCGCGTGAGGCCCGCGGGCCGTTCTGCCCGTCTCAGCCCTCGAAGCCGGCCACGTTCTCCTTGGTGACGACCTTCACCGGCACCTTCACCATCTTCTCCGTCTTCTCGCCCTCGGCGGCCCGCAACGCGTTCTCCACGGCGATCCTGCCCAGTTCCCTGGGCTGCTGCGCCACCGAGGCGTACAGCGTGCCCTCCCGCACCGCCTTCAGCCCGTCCGGCGTGCCGTCGAACCCGACGACCTGCACGGACTTCCCGGCCTTGGAGCCCAGCGCCTTGATCGCGCCGAGCGCCATCTCGTCGTTCTCCGCGAAGACACCGTCGACGTCGGGGTGCGCCTGGAGCAGGTTGGTCATCACGTCCAGGCCCTTGGTGCGGTCGAAGTCCGCGGGCTGCTTGGCGACGACCTTGATGCCCGGGTACTCCTTCAGCCCGGCCGCGAAGCCCGCGCCGCGCTCCCGGCTGGCGGAGGTGCCGGCCTGGCCCTGGAGGATGACGATGGTGCCCTTGCCGCCGAGCTTCTCGGCGAGCGCCCGGGCGCCCAGCTTGCCGCCCTCGACGTTGTCGGAGGCGACCAGCGCCGAGGTGTCCGCCTTGTTGACGCCCCGGTCCACCGCGATGACGGGGATGTCGTCCTTGTTCGCCGAGCGCACCGAGGGGCCGGCCGCGTCGGAGTCCACCGGGTTGACGATGATCGAGGACAGGCTCCCGCTGACGAAGTTCTGCAGCTGGTTGGCCTGCTGGGAGGCGTCGTTCTGGGCGTCCGTGACCGTCAGGTCCACGCCCAGCTTCTTCGCCCGCTCCTCGGCGCCGGCGCGGATCTGCACGAAGAACGGGTTGTTCAGCGTGGACAGCGACAGACCGATCCGCTGGGTCTTACCGCCCGAGGACCCGTTGTGCAGCAGCGAGGTCGCGCCGACCACGGCGACGGCGACGACGGCCGCGATGACGTACGTCAGTGCCTGCTTGCCCCGGTTCCCGCCGCCGGACGCCCCGGCCGCCGGGGTCGTCGCGCCCGCCTTGCGGCGCAGCGTGTCGAAGAGCACGGCCAGCGCGATGACGACACCGATGACGACCTGCTGCCAGAACGCGGAGACGGACAGCAGGTTGAGGCCGTTGCGCAGCACCGCGAGGATCAGCGCGCCGATCAGCGTGCCGGACGCCTTGCCGGTGCCGCCGGCGAGCGAGGCGCCGCCGATGACGACGGCGGCGATGGCGTCCAGTTCGTAGCCCTGCGCGGCCTGCGGCTGCGCGGAGGAGAGACGGGAGGCCAGCACGATGCCCGCGGCGGCGGCGAACAGCCCGGAGAAGGCGTAGATGGCGAGCTTCTGCCGCTTCACCCGCAGCCCGGACAGCCGGGCGGCCTCCTCGTTGCCGCCGATGGCGTACATGGAGCGCCCGATGTAGGTCCGCCCGAGGACGAAGGCCGTGATCAGCCCCATCACGATCATCACCAGCACGGGCACCGGCAGCCACCCGCCGAGCGTGTCACCGAGGTGCGAGACCGACTCCGGGAAGGCGATCGGCGAGCCCTGCGAGATGACCAGGGACAGACCGCGCCCCACCGACAGCATGGCGAGCGTCGCGATGAACGGCGGCAGCTTCCCGTACGAGATGAGGAAGCCGTTCACCAGGCCGCAGGCGATGCCGGTGGCGACGGACAGCAGCACCGCCAGCACCACGGGCATCCCGGCCTCGGTGGCGCTCCACGCCAGCACGGTGGCCGACAGCGCGGCGACCGAGCCGACCGACAGGTCGATGCCGGCCGAGACGATGACGAAGGTGACGCCGAAGGCGAGGATCGCGGTGACGGCGGCCTGGACGCCGACGTTGAGGAGGTTGTCGGCGGTCAGGAAGTCCCCGGACAGCGCCGACATGGCGATGACGAGGACGATCAGCGCGGTCAGGGCGCCGTTGTCGAGCAGCAGGCGGCGCAGGCCGCCCGTGGCGCCGCCCTGCGCGCCCGGCTTGCTCTTGAGCGTGTCAGTGGCCACGGGAGGCCTCCGTTCCGGTTTCGTCGGTGTGCGGGGTGCTGACGGCGAGCGCCATCACGGCGTCCTGGGTGGCCTCGGCGGCGGGAAGTTCGCCGGCGATCCGCCCCTGCGCCATGACGACCACCCGGTCGCTCATGCCGAGCACCTCGGGGAGGTCGCTGGAGATCATGAGCACGGCGGCGCCGGCGGCCGTCAGTTCGTTGATGAGCTGGTAGATCTCGACCTTGGCGCCGACGTCGATGCCGCGCGTCGGCTCGTCGAGGATCAGCACCTTGGTGTTCGCCAGCAGCCACTTGCCGATGACGACCTTCTGCTGGTTGCCGCCGGACAGGGTCCGCACGTGCTGCCCGAGCCCGGCCATCCGCACGCCGAGCTGCCCGGCGATCCGCTCGGCCGCCGCGTGCTGCCCCTTGAGGTCCACGAGCCCCGCGCGGGCGGACGACCTCAGCGTCACCAGCCCCAGGTTCTCCTCGACGGAGGCGTCGAGCACCAGCCCCTGACCCTTGCGGTCCTCGGGCACCAGCCCGATCCCGGCGGCCATCGCGGCGTTGACGTCGTGCCGCCGCAGCGGCGCGCCCGCGACGTGCACGCTCCCGGAGTCGTAGGGGTCGGCGCCGAACACCGCCCGCACGACCTCCGTGCGCCCGGCCCCGACCAGCCCGGCGATGCCGACGACCTCACCGGCCCGCACCTCGAAGCTCACGTCGTGGAAGACGCCGTCCCGCGTGAGTCCCTCGACCCTGAGCAACGCCTCACCGGCGTCACCGCGTTCGCGCGGGTACTGCTGCTCGATGGACCGTCCGACCATCAGCCGCACCAGCTCGTCCTCGGGCGTGGAGGCGGGCACCTGCCCGACGCTCCTGCCGTCCCGGATGACGGTGACGCGGTCGCCGAGGGCGGCGATCTCCTCCAGGTGGTGGGTGATGAAGACGATGCCCACACCGTCCTCGCGCAGCCGCCGCACGATGGCGAAGAGCTTGTCGACCTCCTCGGAGGTGAGCACGGCGGTCGGCTCGTCCATGATGAGCACCCGCGCGTCCAGGCTGAGCGCCTTGGCGATCTCGACCATCTGGAGGCGCGCGATACCGAGTTCACGCACCCGTGCCCGCGGGGACACCTTGACCCCCACGCGCTCCAGCAGCACCTCCGCGTCCGCGTCCATCTTCTTCCGGTCGATCATCCCGAACCGGCGGGGCTGGCGCCCCAGGAAGATGTTCTCGGCGACCGTCAGGTCGGGGACGAGGTTGAACTCCTGGTAGATGGTGGCGATCCCGAGCCGCTCGGAGTCCTGCGCACCGTGGATGCGCACCTCCTCGCCGCCGGCCAGGATGCGCCCGGCGTCGGGCGTGTAGGCGCCGGAGAGCATCTTGATGAGGGTGCTCTTGCCCGCGCCGTTCTCACCGAGCAGCACGTGCACCTCGCCCCGGCGCAGGTCGAAGTCGACGCTGTCGAGCGCGACCACGCCGGGGAAGGTCTTGCGGATGCCCTCGATGCGCAGCAACTCGTCCGGACTGCGGCTGCTCACGGCGTACTCCTTCGTACGGGGGAGGGGGACGGGGGGTGTGCGGTGCCGGAGGGGGACTCTCCGCACGAGCGGCGCACGACGAGCCGTGCCGGCAGGGTGACGGACTCGCCGGTCCGCCCCTCGATCCGGTCGACGAGCGCGCGTACGGCGGCCCGCCCGAGGTCGCCCGTGGGCTGGGCGATCGCGGTGACCGGGGGATCGGTGTGCACGAACCAGCGGATGTCGTCGAACGCGGCGAGCGCGATGTCCTCGGGGACGCGCAGCCCGCGCGCCCGTACGGCGTCCAGCGCGCCGAGCGCCATCAGGTTGTCGGCGGCGAACACGGCGTCGGGCGGCTCGGGCAGGTCGAGGAACCCCTCGGTGACCCGGCGTCCGCTCTCCGCCTGGAAATCGCCCTGGCCGATGCGGTCGTCGGGGAGGGGGAGCCCGTACTCGGCGAGCGCCTCGCGGAAGGCGTCGACGCGCTCGCGTCCGGTCGTGGTGGCGGCGGGCCCGGCGATGATGGCGAGCCTGCGGTGCCCGAGCCGGTACAGGTGGGCGACGAGGTCCCGCACCGCGCCCCGCCCGTCCGACCGCACCACGGGCACGTCCACGCCGGGGATCCAGCGGTCGACGAAGACCATCGGGGTGCCGGCCCGCGCGGCCTCCAGCATGCGCGGGGAGCCGCCGTCGGTGGGGGAGACGAGGAGCCCGTCGATCCGCCGGTCGAGCAGCGTCGTCACGTGGTGGTCCTGGAGATCGGGCCGCTCGTCGGCGTTGCCGATGATGACGCTGTAGCCGAGCGCGCGGGCCTCTTCCTCCACGGAACGGGCCAGTTCGGTGAAGTAGGGGTTCATGACGTCGCTGATGACCAGCCCGAGGGTGCGGGTCTGATCGGTGCGCAGCGACCGGGCGACGGCGTTCGGCCGGTAGCCCAGCGCCTCGACGGCGGCCAGCACGCGGGCGCGGGCGCCGGGGCTGACGGACGGGTGGCCGTTGAGGACGCGCGAGACCGTCGCGACGGAGACACCCGCCTCGACGGCGACGTCCTTGATGCTCGCCATCGCCGTTTCCACCTCCTCGTGGAATCGATTACACGGAGGATTGGAAACGATTACACGGGCGGATGGCAAGGGGGGTGCGCCGGGCCGAGACGCAATCGTGACCCGCCGTGCCCGCCACCCTCGCGCCACCCGGCCCTGCTTCCCTGGCGCCCGTCCTTGCGTCCGTCCTTGCGCCCGCCCCGGGCCTGCCCGCGCCTTGTGCCCCCTGGACGTGCCGCGGCCCGGCTCCGGGGCGAGGGCCCCGGGTCGGGCCGGGTCGGGCGGCGGTGGTGCCGTCGATCAGCTCGTCGCCGCCTCGAACATGCCCGCCTCGTACGAGCCTCCCGGCTGGTGCGTGATCACGGCCATCCGGTTGGCCGCGTTGATCAGGGCGACCAGGCAGACCAGGGCGGCGGTCTGGTCGTCGTCGTAGTGCTCGCGCACCCGCGCCCAGGTCTCGTCGGACACCCCCGGGTGCGCGTCGGCGAGCCGGGTGCCCTCCTCGGCCAGCGCCAGGGCGGCCTGCTCGGCCTCGGTGAACACGGTCGACTCGCGCCAGGCGGCGACCAGATGGAGCCGCGCCGCGCTCTCGCCGGCCGCCTCGGCCTCCTTGACGTGCATGTCGATGCAGTGGCCGCAGCCGTTGATCTGGCTGGCCCGCAGCGACACCAGTTCCTGCGTGGCCCTCGGCAGCGTCGACCCGTGGAGCACCAGGGCGGTGCCCGCGAACCGCTTGCCGAACTTGACGCCGATCTCGTTCTCGAACAGGTTGAAGCGGGTGTCCATGATCTCGTCCTCGCCGTCGGTGTCTCGCTGACGCCCACAAGATGCCGACGGGCCCGACCCTGTGACGGGCCGCCGGTGTGACGTGGACCACCGGCGGCGGGTGTCACACGGCGGCGGCGGCCGGTGTCCTGTGCGCGTGACCCCGACCAGGACCGACGAACGGGAGAAGCCGGTGACCAGCGAGCCCAGCGGACGCGAACGGGACGGCGCCACCGAGGCGTTCGTCGCCCACCGCAACCTGCTCTTCACCGTCGCCTACGAGATGCTCGGCTCGGCCGCCGACGCGGAGGACGTCCTCCAGGAGACCTGGCTGCGCTGGGCGGGCGTGGACCTCGCCGAGGTGCGCGACCGCCGCGCCTACCTCGTCCGCATCACCACCCGCCAAGCCCTGAACCGGCTGCGCGCGCTCGGCCGCCGCAAGGAGTCCTACGTCGGCTCCTGGCTGCCCGAGCCGCTGCTGACCACGCCCGACGTGGCGGAGGACGTCGAGCTGGCCGACAGCGTGTCGATGGCGATGATGCTGGTCCTGGAGACGCTGACGCCGACCGAACGGGCGGTGTTCGTGCTGCGCGAGGTGTTCGACCTCGGCTACGACGAGATCGCCGAGGCCGTGGAGAAGAGCCCGGCCGCCGTCCGGCAGATCGCGCACCGGGCCCGCGCGCACGTCGCGGCCCGCCGGCCGCGCGGGGTGGTCTCGGCCGCCGAGTCACGGCAGGCGCTGGACGCCTTCCGCAGGGCCGTCGAGACGGGCGACCTCCAGGGCCTGCTCGACATCCTCTCCCCGGACGTCGTCCTGCTCGGCGACGGCGGCGGCGTCAAGCAGGCCGTGCTGCGGCCCGTCACGGGGCGGGACAAGGTGGCCCGGCTGGTGCTCGGCGGACTGCTCAAGCACGCCGCCTCGCTGTCACTGGGACCGGCGCAGGTCAACGGATACCCGGCCCTGGTCGTCCACCTCGACGGCGCACTCGACACCGTGGTGGCGGTCCGCCTCGACGAGGGCCGCATCACCGGCCTCTACGCCGTCCGCAACCCCGAGAAGCTCTCGCACATGCGCCGGGAGACGGCCCTGCGCCGCTGAACGCGCGGCTCACCGCGGCTCCGGCAGCGGCTCGCCGGTCTCCAGCAGCGACTTGAGGCTGGACAGGAGGGCCGGCCAGCCGTGCCGGACCATCTCGCGGACGGCGCTGCCGGGCTCGAACCCGTCGTGGACGACGGTCAGCTTCACCGAGCCGCCGCCGAGGTCCTCGATCTCGAACGTGACCTTCGACCGCCGTTCGGCGGAGAGCCTGGCCAGGGTCTCGTCGTCGATCCCGTTGGCCCTCGCCCACTCGGGCGTGAAGGTGTGCCAGGTGTACGACAGGCGCCGGTACGGCTCGGACTCGAGGACGACCTGTTCGGGGTCGGCGGTCCTGGCCGCCCGCTCCTTCCACACCACGGCAGACCCGGCCGCCCAGTCGGTGCCGAACTCGACACCCCAGTAGCGCCGGGTGAAGGCCGGGTCGGTCAGGCCCTGCCACAGCCTCTCGGGCGTGGTCCTGATGTAGGTCGTGCAGACGAACGCGTCGCTGTCCATGGCGGTGTCCTCCAGCGCGTGCTTGAGGTCGGCGAGTGCGCGCACCCGCTCTTGGTCGTAGCGGCTGATCCAGCGGTCGGCGATGGCGTTGATCGGCCCGGCGTCGAGGTAGTGCAGCTTCTCCCGGCCCCGCCGGACGGTGGTGACCAGACCGGCCGCCTCCAGCACCGCCAGGTGCTTGCTGACCGACTGCCGGGCCATGTCCAGCCCGGCGCACAGCTCCCGCAGGCTCTGCCCGTTGCGCGCGTTCAGGCTGTCCAGCAGCCGCCGGCGGCTGCCGTCGGCCAGCGCCTTGAAGACCTCGTCCATCTCCGCCCCTCCGATGTGCAGCCTCTTGGCTGCCTTTCACGTTAGGCAGCCGTCGGGCTGCACGTCAAGCGGGGAGGCCCGCGATATCCACTACCGCCCGGGCCGCCGACGGCGGAGACTCGACCCATGGCGGACATGGCATCGTTCCGGGACGCGGTCACGGCGTGGGCGGCGGGCGGCCCCGAGGGCCCCGCACGCGACCTCGCCGAGCGCCTCTCCGTCCGCACCGTGGTCCTGGTCGAGGGGCCGAGCGACACGGCGGCGGTCGACGCGCTGGCCGCGCGGCGCGGCCGGGACCTGGCGGCGGAGGGGGTCTGCGTCCTGGCGATGGGCGGCGCGATGAGCGTCGGCCGCTTCGCCTCCCTGCTCGGCCCCTGCGGCCTCGACCTCCGCCTGACGGGGCTGTGCGACGAGCGGGAGCAGGGGTACTACGTCCGTGCCCTGGCGCGGGCGGACGCCGCCCCGCAGGACCTGTTCGTCTGCACGGCCGACCTGGAGGACGAACTGGTCCGGGCGCTCGGGGTGGCCCGGGTGACGGAACTGATCGAGGCGGAGGGCGACCTCCGCCCCCTGCGGACCTTCCTCCGCCAGCCCGCCCAGCGGGACCGCACCGCCCAGCAGCGGTTCCGCCGCTTCTTCGGCACCAAGAAGGGCCGCAAGATCCACTACGGCCGCGTCCTGGTGGAGGCCCTGGACCCCGCTCGCACCCCGGCCCCGCTCGCGGACCTGATGGCGGGGCTCTGACCTCCGGCCGCCGAGGGAGCCCGCGTGGTCGCACCGCACGGGTGTACGTGATCCCGCCGGACCGTGCACCGCTGTCACACCCCACCGGTACCGTCGGATCATGACCGACCAGCCCCCCTCGGCCCCCGGTGAGCGGCGGCTCGCCACCCTCGAAGGCGTCCTGGAGCGCATCACGTACGCCAACGAGGAGAACGGGTACACGGTCGCCCGGGTCGACACCGGCAGGGGCGCCGGCGACCTGCTGACCGTCGTCGGCGCGCTGCTCGGCGCCCAGGTCGGGGAGTCGCTGCGGATGGAGGGCCGCTGGGGATCGCACCCCCAGTACGGCAAGCAGTTCCACGTGGAGAACTACACGACCGTCCTGCCCGCCACCGTCCAGGGCATCCGGCGCTACCTCGGCTCCGGACTGGTCAAGGGCATCGGACCGGTCTTCGCCGACCGCATCACGCAGCACTTCGGCATCGACACCCTCAGGATCATCGAGGAGGAGCCCAAGCGGCTCATCGAGGTGCCCGGCCTCGGGCCCAAGCGCACCAAGAAGATCGCCGACGCCTGGGAGGAGCAGAAGGCGATCAAGGAGGTCATGCTCTTCCTCCAGACCGTCGAGGTGTCCACCTCCATCGCGGTGCGCATCTACAAGAAGTACGGCGACGCGTCGATCTCCGTGGTGAAGAACCAGCCCTACCGCCTCGCCGCCGACGTCTGGGGCATCGGCTTCCTCACCGCCGACAAGATCGCCCGGTCCGTCGGCATCCCGCACGACAGCCCCGACCGGGTGAAGGCGGGGCTGCAGTACGCCCTGTCGCAGGCCACCGACCAAGGGCACTGCTACCTCCCCGAGGAGAAGCTGATCGCCGACGCGGTGAAGCTGCTCCAGGTGGACACCGGGCTCGTCATCGAGTGCCTGGGCGAGCTGGCCGCCGAGCCGGAGAGTCCGGACGACGACCCCGGCGTCGTGCGCGAGAAGGTCCCCGACCCGGAGGGCGGCGACCCTGTCACCGCCGTCTACCTCGTGCCCTTCCACCGCGCCGAGCTGGCCCTGGCCGGACAGCTGCGCCGCCTCCTGCGCGCCGACGTGGACCGGATGCCCGGCTTCCAGGACGTGGCCTGGGACAAGGCGCTCGGCTGGCTGAAGCGGCGCACGGGTGCCGACCTCGCCCCCGAGCAGGAGGCGGCCGTCAAGCTCGCCCTCACCGAGAAGGTCGCCGTCCTCACCGGCGGGCCGGGCTGCGGCAAGTCCTTCACGGTCCGGTCGGTCGTGGAGCTGGCGCGGGCCAAGAAGGCGAAGGTCGTCCTGGCCGCGCCCACCGGCCGCGCCGCCAAGCGCCTCGCCGAGCTGACCGGCGCCGAGGCGTCCACGGTCCACCGGCTGCTGGAGCTCAAGCCGGGCGGTGACGCCGCCTACGACCGGGACCGGCCCCTCGACGCCGACCTCGTCGTGGTGGACGAGGCATCCATGCTGGACCTCCTGCTCGCCAACAAGCTGGTCAAGGCGGTGGCCCCGGGTGCGCACCTGCTCTTCGTCGGGGACGTCGACCAGTTGCCCAGCGTGGGGGCGGGGGAGGTGCTGCGGGACCTGCTGGCTCCCGGCAGCCCCGTCCCCGCCGTCCGGCTCACCCGGGTCTTCCGGCAGGCCCAGCAGTCGGGGGTGGTGACCAACGCGCACCGGATCAACGCCGGGCAGCACCCGCTCACCGACGGGCTGAAGGACTTCTTCCTCTTCGTCGAGGACGACACGGAGGAGGCGGGCCGGCTCACGGTCGACGTCGCCGCGCGGCGCATCCCGGCGAAGTTCGGGCTCGACCCGCGCCGGGACGTGCAGGTGCTCGCCCCCATGCACCGCGGACCGGCCGGCGCCGGCACGCTCAACGGGCTGCTCCAGCAGGCCGTCACTCCCGGCCGCCCCGATCTCGCCGAGAAGCGGTTCGGCGGCCGGGTCTTCCGGGTCGGCGACAAGGTCACCCAGATTCGCAACAATTACGAGAAGGGTGAGAACGGTGTCTTCAACGGCACCGTCGGCGTGGTCACCTCGCTCGACCCGGTGGACCAGCGCCTCACCGTGCTGACGGACGAGGACGAGGAGGTTCCGTACGAATTCGACGAACTGGACGAACTGGCCCACGCCTACGCGGTGACCATCCACCGTTCCCAGGGAAGCGAGTATCCCGCCGTGGTGATCCCGGTGACCACCGGCGCCTGGATGATGCTCCAGCGGAACCTGCTGTACACGGCGGTCACCCGGGCCAAGAAGCTGGTCGTCCTCGTCGGCTCCCGCAAGGCGATCGGACAGGCGGTGCGCACGGTCTCGGCCGGTCGGCGCTGCACGGCGCTCGACTTCCGGCTCGCGACCCCCTGAACCCGAGACCCTCCGGTCAAACCTCCGACCCGTGTGAAAAAAATGATCGATCAAATGAGTCGGGAAGGTCACAGAGCACTTCCGGATGGGGAGGAGAGGGGGCAGGATGAGCTGGTTGGCGGCACTGAGTGCCGCCAATAGGCCCGATGGTCGACCCCGAGTGCACTCTCCTGAGCCAAGTGGGGGATGGTAGAGACAGTCAGGGCACCTCGAAGATGAGGCACTACGTCGGTGAGGGAAGACGTGAGCGACAACTCTGTAGTACTGCGGTACGGCGACGGCGAGTACACCTACCCGGTGATCGACAGCACCGTCGGCGACAAGGGCTTCGACATCGGGAAGCTCCGCGCCCAGACCGGTCTGGTGACGCTGGACAGCGGGTACGGCAACACCGCCGCCTACAAATCCGCCATTACCTACCTGGATGGCGAAGCCGGCATCCTGCGGTACCGCGGCTACCCGATCGAGCAGCTGGCCGAGCGCTCTTCCTTCGTGGAGGTCGCCTACCTGCTGATCAACGGCGAGCTGCCGACCGTCGACCAGCTGGCCGCCTTCAAGGGCGAGATCACGCAGCACACCCTGCTGCACGAGGACGTCAAGAACTTCTACAAGGGCTTCCCGCGCGACGCCCACCCGATGGCCATGCTGTCGTCCGTGGTCTCCGCGCTGTCGACGTTCTACCAGGACAGCCACAACCCGTTCGACGAGCGTCAGCGCAACCTCTCGACGATCCGGCTGCTCGCCAAGCTCCCGACGATCGCCGCCTACGCGTACAAGAAGTCGATCGGTCACCCCTTCGTCTACCCGCGTAACGACCTCGGCTACGTGGAGAACTTCCTGCGCATGACCTTCTCGGTCCCCGCGCAGGAGTACGAGCTGGACCCGATCGTGGTCTCCGCGCTGGACAAGCTGCTGATCCTGCACGCGGACCACGAGCAGAACTGTTCGACCTCCACGGTCCGCCTGGTCGGCTCCTCGCAGGCGAACATGTTCGCGTCGATCTCGGCCGGCATCAACGCGCTCTGGGGCCCGCTGCACGGCGGCGCCAACCAGTCGGTGCTGGAGATGCTGGAGGGCATCCGCGACTCCGGCGGCGACGTCGACACCTTCATCCGCAAGGTGAAGAACAAGGAGGACGGCGTCCGCCTGATGGGCTTCGGCCACCGGGTCTACAAGAACTTCGACCCGCGCGCCAAGATCATCAAGGCCGCCGCCCACGACGTGCTCTCCGCCCTCGGCAAGTCCGACGAGCTGCTGGACATCGCCCTGAAGCTGGAGGAGCACGCGCTCTCCGACGACTACTTCACCGAGCGCAAGCTCTACCCGAACGTCGACTTCTACACGGGTCTGATCTACCGGGCCATGGGCTTCCCGACCGAGATGTTCACGGTCCTGTTCGCCCTCGGCCGCCTGCCGGGCTGGATCGCCCAGTGGCACGAGATGATCAAGGAGCCGGGCTCCCGCATCGGCCGCCCGCGCCAGATCTACACCGGCGTCGTCGAGCGCGACTTCGTGCCGGTCGAGGAGCGCTGAGCGACTCCTTCTCCGGGCGGGAGGGTCCCGTGCCCGACGGCGTGAGGTCGTCGGGCACGGGACCTCTCGGCGTTCCGGGCGTGTCGCTCCGGTCCCGGCCACGCACAGCAGAAGGCGCCCCGGCGCCGGTCCCCCCACGGGCCGACGACCAGGGCGCCTTCCCATGTCCCGGTGCGGATTCCCCCCACGGGATCCGGCCGGGCGTCTGTGAGGACAGCGCCTGAATCGCTGTGTCGAGCACGGCGAGCGGAACTCGCCGTGCCTGTCGCTCCTGCACCTCGTGCAGTCCTGCTGTTCGTACTGTTCCGGCTGTTCTGTGTGGTGCGGTCTGCCGGGACAGCGCACCCGGGAGGGCCGCTCAAAGCTTCCCGGTGTACGTGTCCCGGCAACGCAGCTCTGGGAAAGTCCCCCAAGACATCCCCAGATGCCAGGTGGCGCCCCCCAAGACGCTGCCTGACATCGCCAACTTAGACCTTCGAACCCCTTCGATGGTTACGTTCGCATCACTGTGATCTGCGTCTCTTGCATATGTCCGTTAGGTGCGCAAGAGCCCCGATGCGCCGACCGGGACCCAGCGTAAGGAAGATGCGCGAGCCTTGTGAAGAGCTTATGTGAGGCGCGTGCCGGACTCCAGAGGGTGCCGGGCATCGAGACCTCAGCGAAACGCGCGCAGGCGCAGGCTGTTGGTCACCACGAACACCGAGGAGAAGGCCATCGCCGCGCCCGCGATCATCGGGTTCAGCAGCCCGGCGGCGGCCAGCGGCAGCGCGGCCACGTTGTAGCCGAAGGCCCACACCAGATTGCCCTTGATCGTGGACAGGGTGCGCCGGGAGAGGCGGATCGCGTCCGCGGCCACCCGCAGATCGCCGCGGACCAGTGTCAGGTCGCCGGCCTCGATCGCCGCGTCCGTCCCCGTGCCCATCGCCAGTCCCAGGTCGGCGGTGGCGAGCGCGGCCGCGTCGTTGACGCCGTCGCCCACCATGGCGACCGTGCGGCCCTCGCGCCGCAGCCGTTCCACCACGGCGACCTTCTCCTCGGGCAGGACCTCGGCGATCACCTCGTCGACGCCGACCGCCCGGGCCACCGACTCGGCGACCCGCCGGTTGTCACCGGTCAGCAGGACGGGCGTCAGGCCGAGCCGGCGCAGCTCGGCCACCGCCTGGGCACTGGTCTCCCTGACGGTGTCCGCCACGGCGACGACGCCGCGCGCGGTGCCGTCCCAGCCGACCACCACGGCCGTTCGACCGTCCCTCTCGGCCTCGTCGCGGGCGCGGGCGACCTCGGGCGGGAGCGCGTCGTGCAGGCGCCCCACGGTCACCTCACGGCCCGCCACACGACCCCGTACGCCCCGGCCCGGCACGTTCTCGAAGTCCTCGACGTCCGGCAGCGCGCCGAGCCGCTCCTCGGCCCCGGCCGCGACCGCCCGGGCCACGGGGTGCTCGGAGGCGTGCTCGACGGCGCCCGCGAGCCGCAGCAGCTCGTCCTCGTCGGTGCCCTCGGCGGCGTACACCTCCCGCAGGGTCATGCGTCCGGTGGTGACGGTGCCGGTCTTGTCCAGGACGACCGTGTCGACGCGCCGCGTGGACTCCAGCACCTCCGGGCCCTTGATGAGGATGCCGAGCTGGGCGCCGCGCCCGGTGCCGACCAGCAGCGCGGTCGGCGTGGCCAGGCCCAGGGCGCACGGACAGGCGATGATCAGGACGGCCACGGCGGCGGTGAACGCGGCGACGGTGTCACCGGTGGCGCCCAGCCAGCCGCCGAAGGTGGCGGCCGCGATCAGCAGCACGACGGGCACGAAGACCCCGGAGATCCGGTCGGCGAGCCGCTGCACCTCGGCCTTGCCGCTCTGCGCGTCCTCGACCAGCTTCGCCATCCGCGCCAGCCGCGTGTCGGCGCCCACCCGGGTCGCCTCGACCACCAGCCGCCCCGCGGCGTTGACGGTGGCCCCGGTGACGGCGTCGCCGACGGCGACGTCCGACGGCACCGACTCGCCGGTCAGCATCGAGGCGTCCACGGCGCCGGAGCCGTCGACGACGGTGCCGTCGGTGGCGATCTTCTCGCCGGGCCGCACGACGAACCGGTCGCCGACCGCCAGCCGGCCCACCGGGACCCGCACCTCACGCCCGTTCCGCAGCACCGCGACGTCCTTCGCGCCCAGCTCCATCAGGGCCCGCAGGGCGGCCCCGGCGCGGCGCTTGGAGCGGGCCTCCAGCCAGCGGCCGAGCAGCAGGAAGGCGGTGACCCCGGCGGCGGCCTCCAGGTAGATCGCGGACGCGCCGTCGGCGCGCGAGACGGTGAGGTCGAAGCCGTGCCGCATGCCCGGCATGCCCGCGTCCCCGAAGAACAGCGCCCACAGCGACCAGCCGAACGCCGCCAGCGTGCCCAGGGAGACCAGGGTGTCCATGGTGGCCGCGCCGTGGCGGAGATTGGTCCAGGCGGCGCGGTGGAAGGGAAGGCCGCCCCAGACGACGACGGGCGCGGCCAGGGTGAGCGACAGCCACTGCCAGTTGTCGAACTGCAGCGCCGGGACCATCGCGAGCAGGACGACCGGGGCGGCCAGCAGGGCCGAGACGACCAGGCGTCGGCGCAGCGCGGACAGCTCCGGGTCGCCGTCCGCGTCGGCGGGCCGCGCGCCGGTGGCCTCCGCGTCGTCGGCCGGCTCCGGCGGCGGCGCCGGTTCCTCGGCGGTGTAGCCCGTCCTGACGACGGTGGCGATCAGGTCGGCCACCGGCGTGGTCGCCGGGTACGTGATCCGGGCCTTCTCCGTCGCGTAGTTCACCGTGGCGGTGACGCCGTCCATGCGGTTGAGCTTCTTCTCGACCCGGGCGGCGCAGGAGGCACAGGTCATCCCGCCGACGATCAGCTCGACCTCGGCGAGGTCCGGCTCGGTGGCCGCGGTGTCCGTGGGCGTCGCGGCGGTGGTGCTGGTCATGGTCCGGGCTCCAGACGGGCCGGCCGGACCGTACGCGGCCCGGCCGCGGGGGACTGTGGGCGGTGCTGGGGTGCCGGCGGCGGCGCGGCCGCTCAGGCCCTGCCGACCAGCTCGAAGCCGGCCTCGTCCACGGCGGCGCGCACGGCCTCGTCGTCGAGGGGCGCCTCGGAGACGACGGTCACCACGCCGGTGGAGGCGACGGCCTGCACCGAGCCGACGCCCGCGATCTCGGAGATCTCGCCGGAGACGGCGCCCTCGCAGTGTCCGCAGCTCATTCCGCTCACCTTGTAGACGGTGGTGACGGAGCCCTGGGTGTCGGTCTGGGCGGTCATGTCGTTACTCCTCGTCGAGGGCGTGCAGGGCGGAAGCCGTGGTCCGGCGCGGACCACTCACCTCACACTGTACCCCTAGGGGGTATGAATGCGGATGGGCCTGCCGTGAGATGAGGGGCGGGAGGCGGAGACTCCGCCCACGACAGTACGGAAGTGAGGGTGACGGATGCGCGCGGTCGTGTTCGAGCGCTTCGGGGAACCGGCCGAGGTGCGGGAGGTCACCGACCCGCGGCCCGCGCCGCACGGCGTCGTGGTGCGCGTGGAGGCCACCGGGCTGTGCCGCAGCGACTGGCACGGATGGCAGGGCCACGACCCGGACATCACGCTGCCGCACGTGCCCGGCCACGAGCTGGCCGGTGTCGTCGAGGCGGTCGGCGACCGGGTGGCCGGGTGGCGGCCCGGCGACCGGGTGACCGTGCCCTTCGTCTGCGCCTGCGGGAGCTGCGGGGCCTGCGCGGCGGGCGATCAGCAGGTGTGCGAGCGCCAGACCCAGCCGGGCTTCACCCACTGGGGCTCCTTCGCCGAGTACGTCGCGCTGGACCACGCCGACGTCAACCTCGTCGCCGTCCCCGAGGGCATGTCGTACGCGACCGCCGCCTCGCTCGGCTGCCGGTTCGCCACCGCCTTCCGGGCGGTCGTGCAGCAGGGCCGCGTCGCGCCGGGGGAGTGGGTGGCGGTGCACGGCTGCGGGGGCGTCGGCCTGTCCGCGGTGATGATCGCCGCGGCCTCGGGCGCCCGGGTGGTCGCCGTGGACGTCTCGGCGCGGGCGCTGGAACTGGCGCGCGCCTTCGGCGCGGCGGAGTGCGTGGACGCCTCCCGCGCACCGGACACCGCGGCGGCCGTCCTGGACCTCACCGGCGGCGGCGCCCACCTCTCCCTCGACGCCCTCGGCTCGCCCGTGACCTGCGCCGCGTCCGTGGGCGGTCTGCGCCGCCGCGGCCGGCACGTCCAGGTCGGGCTGCTGCCCTCGGCGGACGGCACCACACCGGTGCCGATGGCCCGCGCCGTCGCCCTGGAGCTGGAACTGCTGGGCAGCCACGGGATGGCCGCGCACACCTACCCGCCGATGCTGGAGCTGGTCCGTACCGGCGTGCTCCGGCCCGACCTGCTGGTGACCTCCACCATCGGGCTGGCGGAGGTCCCGGCCGCCCTGTCGGCGATGGGGACGGCGCCCGGCGCGGGCGTGACGGTCATCGAGCCCTGACACCGGCCGCCGGCCGGCCCGCGCGACCGCCGGGGTGACCGCGGTGGGCGGCCCATTCGCGGTCGAGGACGGCCATCAGCACCTCGTCCACCCAGACGCCGTCCCGCCGCTCCACCTCCCGCCGCACGCCCTCGCGGACGAAGCCGACCTTCTCGTACACCCGCAGCGCCCGGTCGTTGAAGGCGTAGGCGTCCAGCTGGACGCGGTGCAGGCCGAGTTCCTCGAAGGCGTACCCGACGATCAGCCGGGTCGCCTCGGTGCCGATGCCCCGGCCCCGCCCCCGGGCGCCGATCAGGGTGCGGAAGGTGCAGGAACGCTCCTCGGGCACCCAGGCGTGGAGCACGACCTCGCCGAGCACCTCGCCGTCGGCGGAGTCGGTGACGGCGAGGTCCAGACGGTCGGGCTGCGCGCTGCGGGAGCCGTACCAGGAGCGCAGCAGCTCGGGGGTGAGTTCGTGCCCCGGCGATCCGGTGAAGCGCCGCACCTCGGGGTCGCCGATGATCTCGCCCATGCGCGCGGCGTCCGCCTCGGTGAAGGGGCGCAGCACGGTCCGCTCGCCGGTCAGGACGGGTTTGACGGAGAAGTCCATGGGCGGATCGTGCCCCAGCCGGCGCCGGAACCCCGAACGGATTTCCGGCCTACCGCTTCCGGTTGCGGGGCCGGGACGCCACCCAGGCCCGGATCGTGTCCGCGTACCAGTACGGTTTGCCCCGCTCCACGTGGTCGGGCGGTGGCAGCAGCCCGTGCTTGCGGTACGACCGCACGGTGTCCGGCTGGACCCGGATGTGGGCCGCGATGTCCTTGTAGGACCAGAGCCTTCGGTCGGTCACTGGTCGCACCTCCCTGTGCGCACCTCGGCGGCGACCGGGGACGGCCGCTGGGGGGAGCCGGGTGCTGCGTCGGTGATCACCAAGCCTGCGACGGGTGAACGACACCGGGTGACGAGCGGTCAGGGGCCGTTCCCGGATGTGACGGAAGCCCCGTGCGCCCGTGACATGCGTGACGGAGCCGGGCCTTTTGTGACACGAGTGCCACGAAGTCGTCCACCGGCGTTCAGGCGTGGCGCGTTGACTCTCCGGGCGTAGCGCGGCACTGGGAGGGGCGTACGGACGACCGTCCGGACCATGTCGTCCGAATGTCCGGACAAAACATTGACAGGCCGCACCCGCGGGGCTAGAAACCGGGGGAGACACCACGGCGGGCACGAAGGGGGAGGCGATGGCGCACGACCCGATCGGCCGGGGCCCGGAGCACGCGCCCGCCGACGCCGGTTCCCCCACCGAACGCCTCCGGCGCGGGACGGCCGCCCCGCCCTGGCAGGAGCGAGGCGCGAGCGCCGACTCCCCGCTCGTACCGCCCCCGCGCCGGAGGTTCCCGCGCCCCGCCGACCGGGCGACACTGCCCCACGTGTCCACTCGGACGCCCGAACGGCATACACAGTGTCGGGCGCGCACGGAGCGCCCGCCTGCTGGGATGGACCCATGGCAGTGACCGTGACCCGGAGGTCGCGGGCCGTGACCCGAGGGCCGCGGACCGCGCCCCGGCCGTCCCCGGTCACCGCCCGTGAGCTGGACCAACGGCACGTCTCGACCCGTCGCCGCCATCTGTGAAGGAGTTCTCGGTCATGACGAACATCGTCAACCACTGGATCGGCGGCAAGACCGCCGAAGGCGCCTCGGGCACGTACGGGCCGGTGACGAACCCGGCGACGGGAGAGGTCACCACCAAGGTCGCCTTCGCCTCCGTCGACGAGGTGGACGCCGCGGTCGCCGCCGCCAAGGAGGCGTACCTGACCTGGGGTCAGTCCTCGCTGGCCCAGCGGACCTCGATCCTCTTCAAGTTCCGGGCGCTGCTGGACGCGCACCGCGACGAGATCGCCGCGCTGATCACCGCCGAGCACGGCAAGGTGCACTCCGACGCGCTCGGCGAGGTCGCGCGCGGCCTGGAGATCGTCGACCTGGCCTGCGGGATCACCGTCCAGCTGAAGGGCGAGCTGTCGACGCAGGTCGCCACCCGTGTGGACGTGTCCTCGATCCGGCAGCCGCTCGGCGTGGTCGCCGGCATCACGCCGTTCAACTTCCCGGCGATGGTGCCGATGTGGATGTTCCCCATCGCCATCGCGTGCGGCAACACCTTCGTGCTCAAGCCGAGCGAGAAGGACCCGTCGGCCGCGAACCGGATCGCCGAACTGCTCGCCGAGGCCGGCCTGCCGGACGGTGTCTTCAACGTCGTGCACGGCGACAAGGTGGCCGTGGACCGTCTCCTGGAGCACCCGGACGTCCAGGCGGTCTCCTTCGTCGGCTCGACCCCGATCGCCCGCTACATCCACACCACCGCCTCCGCGCACGGCAAGCGCGTCCAGGCCCTCGGCGGTGCCAAGAACCACATGCTGGTGCTGCCCGACGCCGACCTGGACGCGGCGGCCGACGCGGCCGTCTCCGCGGCCTACGGCTCGGCCGGCGAGCGCTGCATGGCGATCTCCGCGGTCGTCGCGGTCGGCGCCGTCGGTGACGAACTGGTCGAGAAGATCCGCGAGCGCGCCGAGAAGATCAAGATCGGCCCGGGCGACGACCCGACGTCGGAGATGGGCCCGCTCATCACCAAGGCGCACCGCGACAAGGTGGCGTCCTACGTCGAGGGCGCGGCGGCCGAGGGCTGCGAGGTCGTCCTGGACGGCACCGGGTACACGGTCGACGGCCACGAGGACGGCCACTGGATCGGCATCTCCCTGCTGGACCGGGTGCCGACCACGGCGAAGGCGTACCGGGACGAGATCTTCGGCCCGGTGCTGTGCGTGCTGCGCGCCGAGACGTACGAGGAGGGCCTGGCCCTCATCAACGCCTCGCCCTTCGGCAACGGCACCGCGATCTTCACCCGGGACGGCGGCGCGGCCCGCCGCTTCCAGCTGGAGGTCGAGGCGGGCATGGTCGGCGTGAACGTGCCGATCCCGGTCCCCGTCGGCTACCACTCCTTCGGCGGCTGGAAGGACTCGCTCTTCGGCGACCACCACATCTACGGCAACGACGGCACGCACTTCTACACCCGCGGCAAGGTCGTCACCACCCGCTGGCCCGACCCGGCCGACGCCCCGGCCGGCGTGGACCTGGGCTTCCCGCGCAACCACTGAGCGCGCCCACCGCGACCACCGCGGACGCCCCGACACCGGTGCCCCGGCCCGCCCGTGCGGGCCGGGGCACCGCCGTGCGGTCTCAGCCGGTCATCGCCCCGGAGTCCTTCACTTCCTCGGTGAGGTCCCCGACCTCCTCGGCGGGCGGCGCCACGATCTCCTCGGTGGCCCCGAACCTGTCGAAGTCCATGGTGACCGTCATCGAGCCGAACTCCTGCTTCAGACGCACCGGCAGGTCCTTCTCGCCCACCCAGATGTCCATGGTGATCGAGTCGACGCCGGCGGAGCCGAGCATGCTGTCGGCGCCGCTGAAGGCCTCCTTGAACTTGCCCATGTCCTCCCCGTCGAGCACCGCGCGGTAGTGCGTCGTGGGCTTGCCGTTGACGGTCTCCGCGCCGAGGTCCTCGACGTCGCTGGCGTACTTCAGGCCCTTCATGGAGTCCGCCGGGCCGGCCCCGCCGGCGGCTCCGCTGAACGCGGCGGCGCCCGACTCGCCGAAGATCGCCGAACCGTCGATCTTCATCCACTCCTTGCCCGCGAGCGGGCCGGCGGGCTGCGGGTCGATGTCGTAGTAGTAGGCGCCGTCCACGAACAGGGTGCGCACGGTCGGGGAGTCCGTCAGCTCCTGCATCTGCACGGCCTCGGTGTCCATCGCGACGTCGAGCGCGTAGCCGTCGCCCCAGGAGTACGTGCCGTCCATGGCGATCGGCTCGCCGGTGCCCAGATCGGTCGTCGTCCTGACCTCCGCGGAGCCCAGCTCCTCGGTCCGGTCGGTGGCCCGCGAGAGCGCCGCCATGATGGTGTCGGCCTTGCTCACCGCCGTGTCGGCCGCCTTCTCGGCGCCCTCGGAAGCCTTCTCGGCCCCCTCCGTCCCGCACGCGGTCGCCGTGATCATCGCCGCCGCCGTCAGCCCCACCCAGGCCGCGGTGTACCTCAGCTTCATGAGTCCCCACCCGTTGCCGTGTTCCTGTGATTCATCTGTGCGCGGGACTCTACCGGGCACCACCGACACCGTCCGGCCGCCGGACGGCGCCACGTTTTTTCGCCCCGCCCCCCACGGTTCCCGCACGCCCTCAAGGGGCCCTTCAGGAAAGGGGACTGATGCGTTTTCCGGTCGCCGACCCCGTATCGGACAACGGTTTCCGTAGGTAAACGGCCATTGACTCGGCGGTTTTCGTCGGTATTCCATCTGGCGTCGGGAGCGGACGAGAACCACGTACGACCAAGCCGCCGGAGGCGATAGCGCTCCCGCCCGAACCCCACCGCACGAGTCGATCGGAACCGCTCCATGACCGACACGCTCCGCCCCGCCGAGACCGCCGCCGCGCCCCCGGACGTCCCGGCCCCTCCGGAGTCCCGGACCCTCAAGCGGTCCATCGGCGTCGTCGGCGGCACCCTGCTGACGCTCTCGTGCGTGACCCCCGCATCGACCCTCTTCGTGGTCGTCCCCGACCTGTTCGGCTCGCTCGGCACCGCCACCACCCTGACGATCGCCATCGGCTCCCTCCTGTGCGTCGCCGTGGCGTTCTGCTACTCCGAGCTGGGCACCCTCATCCCCAGTGCGGGCGGCGAGTACGCCATGGTGTCGACGATGGCCGGGCGGCTGGCGGGCTGGCTGGTCTTCGTGCTCTCCCTGCTGGTCGTCATGATCGTGCCGCCGGTCATCGCGATGGGCACCGCCGACTACCTCGAACCGGTCGTGCGCCTCGACCCGTCCCTCGCGGGCGCCGGCGTGATGCTGCTCGCCACCCTCGCGGGCCTGCTCGACCTGCGCGCCAACGCCTGGATCACCGGCGTCTTCCTGGTCCTGGAGGTCATCGCCGCGGCCGTCGTCGCGGTGCTGGGCTTCGCCCACGCCGAGCGCGGCCCCGGCAGCCTCGTCTCCATGGAAGTGGCCGGCGCGGACGGCGGCGCGGACCCCGTGACGGCCGTGCTGGTCGTCTCCGGGCTCGCCATCGCCCTCTTCGTCACCCAGGGCTTCTCCACCGCGGTCTACCTCTCCGAGGAACTGGAGGACCCGCGCCGCAACGTCGCCCGCACGGTCCTCGCCACCCTCGGCATCTCCGCCGTGATCATCCTGGTCCCGGTCGCCGCCATCACCCTGGGCGCCTCCGACCTCGCGGAGCTGACCGGCGGCGACATCGGCGCGATGGTCACCGCCTGGTCCGACTCCGCCGTCGGCACCTTCGTCAGCCTCTGCGTGGCCCTCGCCATCGTCAACGCCGGCATCGTCATGGTCATCCAGAACTCCCGCGTCCTGTTCGCCTCCGCCCGCGACAAGGCGTGGCCCGGGCCGGTGAACACCGTCTTCGCCAAGCTCGGCCGGTTCGGCTCCCCGTGGGTCGCCACCCTCGCCGTCGGCGTGCCGGGCGCCGCGATGTGCTTCGTCGACCTGGACACCCTGTACGGCGTCACGGGCGTCTCCGTCACCGGGATGTACCTGCTCGTCGCCGTCGCCGCCCTGCTCGCCCGGCGCGGCCCCCACCGGCGGGCGCAGGCGTGGCGCATGCCCCTGTGGCCCGCGGTCCCGGTCCTGCTGATCGCCGTCCTCGCCTACATCCTGACCCAGCAGGAGACGAGCCACCTGCTGTGGACCGGCGGCATCACCGCGGTGGCCACGCTGTACTGGGCCCTGTACCTGCGTCCGCGCCGGGGCACGCGGTGGCTGGTGACGGTCCCCGAGGACGTGCGCGAGCCGTCCCGGCCGTGACGCGCTCCGGGCCCGGGCGGCCGGCGCGGACGGCGCCGGCCGCCCCTCGGCGTACCGCGCCCGCGGTACGCGGCGCCCGCGCCCTACGCCCCAGGGAGGGGCGGAGGTTCGGCCCCGGGACTGCCACCGATGTCGGCGGCGGCCCGTACCGTTGACCCATGGATCTTCGACTGCCCCGCGTGCGAGGGCTGCTACGGGGACCGCGGCGGCTGCTCGCCGCCGCGGCCGCCGTCGTCGTGCTCGCCGGTGCCGGGACCTGGACGGCCGTCGCCGGTGACGACCCGCCACCGGTGCACCGCTCGGACCGGGTCGTGGCCGTGGGCGACGGGGTGCGCCTGGACACCTCCTACTTCACGGCGGGTCCGGCCGGCCGCCGCCCCGCGGTCCTGCTCGCCCACGGCTTCGGCGGCAGCAAGGCCGACCTGCGGGACCAGGCGGAGGACCTCGCCCGCGACGGGTACGCGGTCCTGACCTGGTCGGCGCGCGGCTTCGGCGAGTCCACCGGGAAGATCGGGCTGAACGCCCCGGACGGCGAGGTCGCCGACGTCTCCCGGCTGATCGACTGGCTGGCCGAGCGGCCCGAGGTCCGGCTGGACGGGAAGGGCGACCCGCGCGTGGGCGTGGCGGGCGGCTCCTACGGGGGCGCGGTCTCACTGCTGGCCGCCGGCCACGACGACCGGGTCGACGCGATCGCCCCGGCCGTCACCTACTGGAACCTCTCCGACGCCCTCTTCCCGAACGGCGTCTTCAAGAAGCTGTGGGCCGGCATCTTCGTCAACCTGGGCGGCGGCTGCGGGCGGTTCGAGGACGACCTGTGCCGCATGTACCAGCGGGTCGCCGAGTCCGGGAAGCCGGACGCCGCGGCCACGGCACTCCTCGACGAGCGCAGCCCGCAGGCCGTCGCCGACCGCATCGACGTACCCACCCTGCTGGTGCAGGGCCAGACCGACTCCCTCTTCCCGCTGGGCCAGGCCGACCTGGCCGCCGAGGCGATCCGGGACAACGGCGCCCCGGTGGCCGTCGACTGGATCGCGGGCGGGCACGACGGCGGCGACCTGGAGACCGACCGCGTCGAGGCCCGTATCGGGGTGTGGTTCGACCGCTACCTGAAGGACGACGCGTCGGCCGGCACCGGCCCCGCCTTCCGCGTCACCCGCACCGTCGGCACCGGCAGCGGCGACGGCGAGCCCCGCCTGGAGGGCGTGAGCGCCGACACCTACCCCGGACTGGGCAGCGACCCCCGCCCGGTCGCACTGCGGGGCCGTGAGCAGACCTTCGACAACCCGGCCGGCGCCAACCCGCCCGCCGTCTCCGCCCTCCCCGGCATCGGCGGCTCCGGCGGACTCGCCCAGCTCTCCTCCCTCGGCGTCGGCGTCTCCCTCGACTTCCCCGGCCAGCACGCCGCGTTCGAGTCGGAGCCGCTGGAGGAGGACGTCCGGATCACCGGCTCGCCGACCGCGACCGTGCACGTGAAGTCCACGAAGGACGAAGCAGTGCTCTTCGCCAAGGTGTACGACGTCGGACCCGGCGGCGCCCAGCCCGTGCTCCCCTCCCAACTGGTCACGCCCGTCCGGGTGGACGGCGTCGGCGACGGCAGGGACGTGAAGCTCACCCTGCCCGCGATCGACCACGAGGTGGAGAGCGGCCACCGCCTGCGCCTGGTCCTGTCCTCCACCGACCTCGGGTACGCCTCCCCGGCCGCGCCCGCGCGGTACACCGTCTCCCTGAAGGGCGGCCTGACGGTCCCGACGGGCCTCGGCGACACCGGACAGGTGGCCGGGCTGCCCGCCTGGGTGTGGTGGGCACCGCTCGCGGGCGCCGCGGTGGCCGCGGTCCTGCTGCTGACCGCCCGCCGCCGCACCACGGCGCCGCCGCCCGACCCGGCGCTGGCCGGAGTCCCGCTCCAGATCACGGGCCTGACCAAGCGGTACGGCAAGTCCGGCGACCGGTACGCCGTGCGGGACCTGTCCTTCCGCGTGGAACAGGGCCAGGTGCTCGGCCTGCTCGGGCCGAACGGCGCGGGCAAGACGACCACCCTGCGCATGCTGATGGGCCTGATCGGCCCGGACGGCGGCGAGATCCGCGTCTTCGGCCACGCCATCGCGCCCGGCGCCCCGGTGCTCTCGCGCGTCGGCGCGTTCGTCGAGGGCGCGGGCTTCCTGCCGCACCTGTCCGGCCGGGAGAACCTGGAGCTGTACTGGCGGGCCACCGGCCGCCCGCCCGAGGACGCCCACCTCGAGGAGGCCCTGGAGATCGCCGGGCTCGGGGACGCGCTCGCCCGCGCGGTGCGCACCTACTCCCAGGGCATGCGCCAGCGTCTGGCCATCGCCCAGGCCATGCTGGGCCTGCCCGACCTGCTGATCCTGGACGAGCCGACCAACGGCCTGGACCCGCCGCAGATCCGCGAGATGCGCGAGGTGATGATCCGTTACGCCGCGGCCGGCCGCACCGTGATCGTCTCCAGCCACCTCCTGTCCGAGGTCGAGCAGAGCTGCACCCACCTGGTGGTCATGGACCGCGGACGGCTCGTCCAGGCGGGCCCGGTCGCCGAGATCGTCGGCACCGGGGACACGCTGCTGGTGGGCACCTCCACGGTGGTGGACGCGCCCCTGGCCGAGAAGGTGGCCGCGCTGCCCGGCGTGGCCTCGGCGGCGGTGGCCGACGGCGGTCTGCTGGTGCGGCTCGGACCGGACGGCACCGCCCGGGACCTGATCGCCGAACTCGTCCGCCTGGACGTGCCCGTGGAGTCGGTGGGCCCCCACCGCCGCCTCGAGGACGCCTTCCTCACCCTGATCGGAGACCCGGCATGAGCACGCAGGTCGAACGGGCCGCGCCCGCCGGCCCCCAGGAGGTCGCCGAGGGCTACCGCGCGGGCCGCACGCTGCCCGTGCGGGTGGAACTGGTCCGCCAGTTGAAGCGGCGACGCACCCTCGTCATGGGCGGCATCCTGTTCGCCCTGCCGTTCGTGCTGCTCGTCGCCTTCCGGATCGGCGGCGAGCCGGGCGGGCCGAACAACCAGATCAGCCTGATGGACTCGGCCACCGCGTCGGGAGCCAACTTCGCCGCGGTGAATCTGTTCGCCTCCGCCGGGTTCCTCCTCGTCGTGCCCGTCGCCCTGTTCTTCGGGGACACGGTCGCCTCGGAGGCCGGCTGGTCCTCCCTGCGGTACCTGCTGGCCGCGCCGGTGCCCCGCGCCCGCCTGCTCTGGTCCAAGCTGGTCGTCGCCCTGCTCCTCAGCCTTGCGGCGATCGTCCTGCTGCCGCTGGTCGCGCTGGCCGTGGGGACGGCCGCCTACGGCTGGGGGCCGCTGGAGCTGCCCACCGGCGGCAGCCTGCCCACCGGCACCGCGGCCGAGCGCCTGGCGATCACGGTGGCGTACGTCTTCGTCTCGCAACTGGTCACCGCCGCGCTGGCGTTCTGGCTGTCCACCAAGACCGACGCCCCGCTCGGCGCGGTCGGCGGCGCGGTCGGCCTGACGATCATCGGCAACGTCCTGGACGAGGTGACCGCCCTCGGCGGCTGGCGCGACCTCCTGCCGGCGCACTGGCAGTACGCCTGGCTCGACACGGTCCGGCCCGAGCTGGACTGGACCCGGCTGATCCAGGGCACGTCCCTGTCGGTGACGTACGCCCTGGTGCTCTTCGCCCTGGCCTTCCGCGGCTTCGCCCGCAAGGACGTGGTGTCCTAGCGCCGTCCCCGGCCGGTGGAGCCCGCGGACTCGGCGGGCTCTCCGGAGGATCACCCACCGGTCTCGGCGGCCCGCCGCCGTGCCCACTTCGAGACGCACCCGTGACACCCCGTGCCGCACGTTCCGCCCTCCCGCGCCGTCACAGTCACGTACACCGGCGTCAACGGAAGCAGGGGGCACGGAAGATGAGGCGACACCGGACACGAGGACCGATCGGCGCGCTGCTCGCGCTCACGGCGGCGGGCGGCCTGCTGCTCACCGGCTGCGGGGGAGGAGACGAGGACGCGGCGCGGGGCGAGAAGGACACGACGGTGGACTCCCGGGGCCGGGGCTCCGCGCCGGTGCCCGCACCCGACGGGCCGCGCGGCGAGGCCGGACAGCGCCACGACGAGGGCGCGACCACGGGCGGGACGGGAGACTCCCGGGAGGTCGCCCCCGAACCCGACCTCCTCTCCACCTTCGCCCTGGACGTCGACACCGCCTCCTACGGCTACGCCCGCCGCACCCTGGCCGAGGGCCAACTGCCCGACCCGTCTACGGTCCGCCCCGAGGAGTTCGTCAACAGCTTCCGCCAGGACTACGAGCGTCCCGAAGGCGACGGCTTCACGGTGACCGTGGACGGCGCCCGCACCGGCGAGGAGGACTGGTCCCTGGTCCGCGTGGGCCTGGCCACCCGGGGCGCCGAGCAGCGCGGCGCCCGCCCGCCGGCCGCCCTGACCTTCGTCATCGACGTCTCCGGCTCCATGGCCGAGCCCGGCCGCCTCGACCTCGCCCAAGAGGCCCTGGGCACGATGACCGACCGGCTGCGCGACGACGACTCGGTCGCGCTGGTCACCTTCAGCGACGAGGCCGAGACCGTCCTGCCGATGACCCGGCTCGGCGACCGCCGCGGCCGCGTCCACGACGCCATCGACAGCCTGGAGCCCACCCAGTCCACCAACCTCGGCGCGGGCGTCGAGACCGGCTACGACACCGCCGTCGAGGGCCGCCGCGAGGGCGCCACCAACCGCGTCGTCCTCGTCTCCGACGCCCTCGCCAACACCGGCGAGACCGACGCGGACGCCATCCTCGAACGCATCGCGGACGAGCGCCGCGAGCACGGCATCACCCTCTTCGGCGTCGGCGTCGGCAGCGACTACGGCGACGCCCTGATGGAACGCCTCGCCGACAAGGGCGACGGACACACCACG
This sequence comes from Streptomyces sp. SudanB5_2050, assembly GCF_964272335.1. Lineage (NCBI taxonomy): Bacteria > Bacillati > Actinomycetota > Actinomycetes > Kitasatosporales > Streptomycetaceae > Streptomyces > Streptomyces sp. SudanB5_2050. The sequence continues at coordinate 2,897,383 of NZ_OZ186760.1, read as the reverse complement.
TACGTGTCGGACCCGGAGGACGCCCGCGAGGTCTTCTGCGAGCAGCTCCCGCGCCACATCGAGCTGACCGCCCGCGACGCCAAGGCCCAGGTCGCCTTCGACCCGGAGACGGTCGCCGAGTTCCGCCTCGTGGGCTACGACAACCGCCGCGTCGCCGACGACGACTTCCGCGACGACCGCGTCGACGGCGGCGAGGTCGGCCCCGGCCACACCGTCACCGCCCTGTACGCCGTGCGCACCCGCCCCGGCGCCGACGGCCGGCTGGCCACGGCCACCGTCCGCTGGCTCGACCCCGACAGCCGCGCCCCGCACGAGGAGTCCGGCGACGTGGAGTCCGGTGACCTCGACGACTCGGTGTGGGAAGCGGACCGCGGCCTGCGCGTGACGGCGACCGCCGCCTACTTCGCCGACGCCCTGCGCACCCCGTACGACGACGGCTCCCTGCCGGGCGCACCGCGTCTCGGCGAACTCGCCGAGCGCGCCGACGCGCTGGCCGACCGCACGGACGACCCGGACGTCGGACGGCTCGCCGTGGCGGTCCGGCAGGCGGACGAGCTGACCTGAGCCGCCCCCGTTGACCACTTACGCGGGAGTAAGTTTACTCTGCGGTAAGTAACGGGAAGAGGCAGCGCAACACCACTGCGATCCGCGACCGGGAGCCGACATGGGCGTACACAGGGACCTGAAACGGGCGAGGAGGAGCGGGGACCTGGCCTCCCGCTCCCGGACCGAGACCGTCCGGGACGCCCACGGCACCGTCCGCGAGGCCCGTACCCCGGCCCTGGCACCCCGCCCCACCACGGGCAGCACCGCCGACATCCCGTTCACCAACGCGGCCGAGGCACCCGACGCGGTGGTCCTGCGCCGCGAGGTGGACGGCGTCTGGCGGACCGTCACCGCGCAGCGGTTCGCCGCCGAGGTGACCGCCGTGGCCAAGGGCCTGATCGCCGCCGGCCTGGAACCGGGCGGCCGGGTCGCCGTCATGTCCCGCACCCGCTACGAGTGGACGGTCCTGGACTTCGCGATCTGGACGGCCGGCGGCCGGACCGTCCCCGTCTACCCCACCTCGTCCGCCGACCAGGTCGAGTGGATCGTCCGCGACTCCGGCGCCCGTCACGTGATCACCGAGACCGCCGCCCACACCGCCACCGTCGTGGCCGGCACGTCCGGCCACGACCAGCACCCGCGCGCCTGGGAGATCGACTCCGGCGCCCTCGCCGACCTCACCGCCCTCGGCCGGGGCGTGAGCGACGAGGAGGTCACCAAGCGCCGCACCGCCCTGACCCCCGACACGGTGGCGACCGTCTGCTACACCTCCGGCACCACCGGCCGCCCCAAGGGCTGCGTCCTCACCCACGCCAACCTGCACGCCGAGGCCGCCAACACCGTCGAACTGCTCCACCCGATCTTCAAGGAGGTCACCGGCCAGACCGCCTCGACCCTCCTCTTCCTGCCGCTCGCCCACATCCTCGGCCGCACCATCCAGATCGCCTGCCTGCTGGCCCGCATCGAGCTGGGCCACTTCCCGAGCATCAAGCCCGACGAACTCAGGCCGGCGCTGAAGAGGTTCCGCCCGACCTTCCTGGTCGGGGTCCCCTACCTCTTCGAGAAGATCCACGACACCGGCCGGGCCACCGCCGAGAAGATCGGCCGCGGTGCCTCCTTCGAGCGCGCCCACCGCCTCGCCGTGCGCTTCGGCGCGGCCCACCTGGAACGCTTCCTCGGCCGCGGCAAGGGCCCCGGCCCCGCGCTGCGGGCCGGCTGGGCCCTGTACGACCTGCTGGTCTACCGCCGGGTCCGGGCCGAACTCGGCGGCCGCATGCGCTACGCCATCAGCGGCGGCTCCCCGCTGGAGCGCGACCTCAGCCTGTTCTTCTACGCCGCCGGGATCATGATCTACGAGGGCTACGGCCTCACCGAGACGACCGCGGCGGCCACCATCGTCCCGCCGCTCGGCCCGCGCCCCGGCACCGTCGGCCGGCCGGTCCCCGGCACCGCGGTGCGCATCGCCGAGGACGGCGAGGTGCTCATCAAGGGCGGCATCGTCTTCGGCGCCTACCGCAACGACCCCGAGGCCACCGACGCCGTCCTCACCGACGGCTGGTTCGCCACCGGTGACCTGGGCTCCCTGGACGACGACGGCTACCTCACCATCACCGGCCGCAAGAAGGACCTCCTGGTCACCTCCGGCGGCAAGAACGTCTCCCCGGCCGTCCTGGAGGACCGCCTGCGCAGCCGCCCGCCCGTCGCCCAGTGCCTGGTCGTCGGGGACAACCGGCCCTTCGTCGCCGCCCTGGTCACCCTGGACCCGGACGCCGTCGCCCACTGGCTGGCGGTCCGCAAGCTGCCCGCCGACACCCCGATGTCCGCGCTTGCGCGCGACGAGCGGATGCGCGCCGAGGTCCAGAAGGCCGTCGACCACGCCAACGCCGCCGTCTCCCGCGCCGAGTCGATCCGCGCCTTCCGGATCGTCGACGGCGAGTTCACCGAGGAGAACGGGCTGCTCACCCCGTCCCTCAAGGTGAAGCGGCAGGCGGCGGTGACCGCCTACGCCGACGAGATCGAGGCCCTGTACGCGGCGCCGGGACGCCGGCCCGGGTGACGGCGTTCACCCAACCCGGACGACGGCATGCGGAAGGGGCGGACCGCCGATGCGTTCGGCGGCCCGCCCCTTCCCGGGGTGTCAGCCCTTGCCGCCGCCCTCGCCGTTGGAGGACAGGATCGAGACGTCCTCCAGCAGGTGGGCCAGCGCGCCGTCGCGCTTGGCCTGCGTGGAGTTCTCGGCGCACTGCTGGTTCAGGTCGTCCGACAGGACGTTGAGGTCCTGGATCGGGACGAGACCGATGACGCTGACCGGGATCTCGCTGACCGCGATGCACGGCTTGTTGAACGAGCCCTGGATGAGCGCCATCTGCGGGCTCATGTTGCCGTGGGTCGCCGAGTTGCCGAAGTACTGCGAGGCACCGTTCCCGTTCGCGGAGACGGGGCCGCTGTCGTCGCCGATCGCCATCGCCTGCGGGGCCGCGACAGCGGAGGCACCCATGACGGAGGCGGCGATCGCCGCGTAGGCGACAACCTTCTTGATCATTTGGCCAGTCCTTTCTGAAAAACCCCGTCCTCCGGAGCGCACTGGTCAACTCCGTGTACCCGTCCGGGTTTCTCCCGTTCACTCAGTCGGCGGACAGCGGGAAATGTGTGCGGGTCGGTGATTCCCCCTGATTTCCCGGCGATTTCGCACGGGCCCCGGGATCGCGTGCGGGCCAACCGGGTGAACGCCCGCAACCAATCACTCCGCACCGGGTTGATGAGGCCGTAGGACAGTGCGTCGCTACGACGAAAGGAACGCGAAGTGCTCAAGAAGGCAATGGTCGCCGCGGCGGCTGCCGCTTCTGTGATCGGCATGTCCGCTGCTGCCGCCCCCCAGGCCCTGGCCATCGGGGACGACAACGGGCCGGCCGTGGCCAACGGCAACGGCGCCTCGTCGTCGTTCGGCAACTCGGCGACCGACGGCGACATGAGCCCGCAGCTGTCGCTGGTCGAGGGCACGCTGAACAAGCCGTGCCTGGGTGTCGAGGACGTCAACGTCGCCGTCATCAACCTGGTGCCGATCCAGGACATCAACGTCCTGGCGGACGACCTGAACCAGCAGTGCGCGGACAACTCCACGCAGGCCAAGCGGGACGGTGCGGTCTCGCACGTCCTGGAGGACCTGTCGGTGCTGTCGGCGAACGGCGAGGGCTGAGCCGTATCCCGCCCGGCACGGGCGGCCCGCTGACTTCCCCGCGGGCCGCCCGGCCGTGACCGGGCCGGGTTTTCGCCGGGCGAGCGGAATGACGTCGTCGCTCTCCTGGAGGTACGGCCGGGCCGTGTTGTGGGGCATCCGGGTGAATTAACCGGTGTCCCACGTTCGGTAGTTTCCCCGGCCGTCAATTTCTCGTTTGCAGGCTGCAGGTCATGGTGCGAGCCGTCAATGCTGTGCTCGCGCGGTTTCGGCCGTCATTCAGGCATGACCGCAGAGAAGGGAAAGTTCATGAAGAAGAGCGCTGCTGTCGTCGCGGGCGCGATCATGGCCCTCGGCATGGCCGCCCCGGCCTTCGCCGACGCGGGTGCCGAGGGTGCCGCCGTCGGCTCCCCGGGTGTCCTGTCGGGCAACGTCGTCCAGGTCCCCGTGCACGTTCCCGTCAACGTGTGCGGCAACAGCATCAACGTCGTTGGTCTGCTGAACCCGGCGTTCGGCAACGAGTGCGAGAACGACTGACGTCGTTCCGCACCGACCGGCTGCGTCACGGCCGGCCTCGGCCAACTCGTTTGGTCCGGGGCCGGCTTTCCCCCTTTTCCGCGGCCTGCCCGCAGCCGGTACTCCAGCCACCTCTACCAGCAGGAAGACAACCAGAGTGCGACAGACCCTGAGCAGGGGGATGGTCGCGGCAGCCGCCGCGACGGGCATCCTTTCCCTGTGCGGCAGCCCCGCCCTTGCCGACTCGCATGCGGACGGAGCCGCCAAGAACTCGCCGGGCGTCGCGTCCGGCAACGCCGTCCAGGTCCCGGTGGACGTGCCGGTGAACGCCTGCGGCAACACCGTCGACGTGATCGCCGCGCTGAACCCGGCCTTCGGCAACGAGTGCGAGAACACCTCGGACGAGCCCGCCGACTCCGGCTCCGGCTACGGCCAGGACGGCGGACACGGCGGGGAGTACGGCGAGGACGTCGCGGACGTCGACGTACCGTCCGGCTCGAGCGCGGACGGGACCGCCGTGGGCTCGCCCGGCGTCGGCTCCGGCAACGCCGCCCAGGTCCCGGTCGACGTGCCGGTGAACCTCTGCGGCAACACGATCGACGTGATCGCCGCGCTGAACCCCGTCTTCGGCAACTCCTGCGAGCAGCAGCACGAGGAGCCCCCCAGCTACGGCGAGGAGGAGCCGCCGCCCCCCACCACCCCGCCCGGCGAGGAGGAGAAGCCGCCGCCCCCGGGCGAGGAGGAGAAGCCTCCGCCGCCGCCCGCCGGTGAGGAGGAGCCCCCGCCGCCCGCCGGTGAGGAGGAGACCCCGCCGGCCCCGCAGGAGGAGCAGCCGCCCGCCCTCGCGGAGACCGGCAGCGAGGCCATGCCGGCCGCCGCGGCCGCCGGTGCCGGACTGGTCACCGCCGGCGCGATCCTCTACCGGCGCAGCCGCCCCGCCGCCCGCCGCTGACCCGCCCCGGCGCCCCCGGACCGACCCCGTACGGTCGGCCGGGGGCGCCGCGCTGTCCGCGCCCGCGGCCGGGCCCGGGGCGGGAGGCCCCGTCAGTGAAATCCCGCCCGGTCCTCCTCCGCGCGGCCCGCACGGCCGGCGGGTCCCGGGTCGTCCGTACGGGGCGCCCGGTCGGAGGAGGGCGCGGGGGCCTGGCGTACGACGCGGGGGCGGGCCGGAGCCGCCGGGCGCGGGCGGGGGCGGAGCCCGTGGTGCAGGCGGTCCAGGAGGCGACCGCTCGCGTGTCGCCCCCACAGGGCCCACAGGGCCCGGCCCGGCGCCCGGTCGTCCGGGGCGTGCCAGGCCAGTTCGCGTCCGTCGGGCGCCGGGCGCAGGGCGCTGAGCGGCGCGTAGTTCTCCACCACGAAGGTCCGTCCCGGCCGCGGCTCCCCGTCCGGCAGCGGCCGGTCGGTCAGGTCCAGGTGCAGGGCCCGTACGACATCCAGCCCGGCGGTGTCGGTGAACAGCCGGAACTGCGCGCCCGGGCGGGGATTGAAGTCCAGCAGGTGGTAGCGGCCCGTCGTCCCGCAGCGCCGGAAGTCGAGGTCGAGGATGCCCCGGTAGCCCAGCTCGGTCGCGACCCGCTCGGCGAGCGCCCGCACCCGCGGGTTCTCCGTCCACCGGCCGACCGCCGTCAGACCGGCGCCCCGGGGCCGGGCACGGGTCTTGCGGCCGGGCCCGCCCGCCCGCACCGCGCCCGAGCGGTCGGCGTACCCGTGGAAGAACCAGTCGCGGTCCGGTCCCGGCGGCAGGAACGCCTGGAGCAGCAGCCGGCTGCCGGCCTCCTCGGCCCGCCCGTACAGCTCCCGCGCCTCACCGGCCGACCGCACCAGCACGGTGCTGCGCAGCGCGCTGCCCGGCGGCACCAGCCAGGGCCGGCTCCACTTCGCCACCACCGGCAGCCCCAGCCGCCAGGCGGCGCGGGCGGCCTCCCGCGGCCCGTCCGGCACCAGGGTCGTCGGGTGCGGGACGTCCAGGGCCGCGCACACACCGGCCAGCTCCGCCTTGTCGGCCACCCGCCCGGGCAGCGCGCCGGGCAGCTCCGGCAGCAGGTACGAGGGCGCCAGCTCCGCCCGCGCGAGCCCCACCGCGACCGCGCACGCGTCGTCCATCGGGATCAGCACCGCGGGACGCGCGACCCGCGCGGCGACCCGGCGCAGGACCGCCGCGATCTCGGCGGGCGAGGCACCGGGCGGCGGGGGAGTGTGCACCCGGCTCACATAGCGGGAGGCACCGACCGGGCTTCCGGCACAGTCGGCGACGAGGTGCACGTCCACGCCCGCGCGGCCGAGCGAACGCACCGCGCCCAGCGTTCCGTGGTGGAAAGGGTTCCGGTCGGTCCGCAGCAGAACGGCGGGGACGCGGGTGTCGAACAGCGACACGGGATTCTTCCTTCGTCTTCGGTCGGGTCACCGGAGCGGGCGATCGGCCCACTCGAAAGCCGTAGCAGCGGTGGCGTGACGGAGATTCATATGACTGAGTGTCAGTAGCGCCCGCCGCGCACGTCGTGGACGCGCCGCGGTGAGGCGGGTGAGCGGAGCGCTGGACACACGCGAGGAGAGGGGCCGGCATGGCCGTACGTCGGAGACGGACCCGGCCGGGGCGGCCGGGACACGCGGTGGCGGCGACGCTCGCCGGGATGGCCCTGCTGGCCGCGGCCCCTCCGGCCGCCGTCGCCGAACCGGTGCCACCCGCGCCCGCGCCGCCGGCCGCCCAGGCACCCTCGGCGGCCGGTGCCCCCGCCTTCGGCGCCTACCTCGACTACGGACCGCGAGGCGTGGCCCGGATGGCCGAGCTGAGCCACTGGCTGGGCGGCGCCGAACTGAGCGTCGGCCACACCTACCTGCCCGGTGACCGCTGGAGCAACATCGCGGGCGCCCCCGGGTTCCTCGACGTGTGGGCCGACTGGCGCACCCGCAAGGCCGACCGGACGCTCGTCCTCAACGTGCCCATGATGGAGCGCAACGAGGAGGGGCTCGACGACGACGAGGTGCGCGGGCTCCTGCGCCAAGGGGCCGCCGGACGCTTCGACCACCACTACCGCGCCCTCGCCGAACGGCTGGTGGAGCTGGACGTGCCCGACACGGTCCTCGTGCTCGGCTGGGAGATGAACGGCACCACCTACAGCCACAGGTGCGGACCCGACCCGGACGCCTGGAAGACGTACTGGAACAGGATCGTCACCACCATGCGCGCGGTGCCGGGGCAGAAGTTCCGGTTCGACTTCACCCCGAGCCGCGGCCGGGACGCCGTCCCCTGGACCGAGTGCTACCCCGGCGACGACACGGTCGACATCATCGGCATGGACTCCTACGACCAGCCGCGCGGCATGCCGTTCGACGAACAGGTGACGGAGCCCTACGGACTCCAGGCGCACGTGGATTTCGCCAAGGCGCACGGGAAGCCCATCTCCTACCCGGAATGGGGTCTCTTCCGCAACGGGGACAACGCCGAGTACATGCGGCGCATGCTCGCCTGGATGGACGAGCACAAGCCCGTCTACAACACGCTCACGGACTACTGCCCGCACGGCGTGTGGCAGTGCGGCGACAACCCCCGCTCCACGGCCGTCTACCGGTCCGTGCTCTTCGGCCGCACCGACGAGCCGGCCCCCGAGGTCCCGGAGCCGACCACGCCCACCGTGCCCACGGCACCGCCCGTGCCCGCGGTGCCGCCCACCGCGCCCGAGCCCGCCGCCGACTGCTCGCCGCTGAACCTCGGCGACTGGGTCGAGTACTGGCTCGGCGGGAAGCTCTGCATGCGCCTGGACTGGTACGCGCGCCACAAGTAGCGGTGCGCTCCGGCGGCGGGGCCGGTCAGGTCCCGCCGCCACCGGTGCGCTCCTTCCGCTCCTGCCGCCGCCGCAGCAGTTCCTTGCCGCGTCGGCGCGCGGACACGTCGCACAGGGCGGCCGACAGCAGCGGGGCCGTGCGCCGACGGGCCAGCAGCAGCCGCTGGTTCACCACCGGCTCCGGACGCCAGTGGTGCTTGTACGGCTCGTCGCCGCGCAGCAGACTCAGCGTGCTCCGCCCCGGCGCCCGGGCGTGCTCGGCGCACGCGTCCAGCAGCATCACGGCGACGTCCGCCTTCCGTTCCCGCAGCCGGGGATGGGCGCCGTACAGGTAGCCGCCCGCCAGCCGCCGCGCCAGCAGCGTCACGTCCACGGCCACCACCTCGCCGTCCATCCGGAACTCGGTGACCACCGCGTCCCCGGACCGCACCATCGGCCCCACCGCCCGCACCAGATGGTCGCGGAACCGGGTCCGCAGATGCTCGCCGGTGACCTTCCGCCCCTGCCACTGGAGGCGGTGCAGCTCCAGCAGCCGGCGCAGCGCCGCGTCCACCTCGCCGGGCGGGACGGTGCGGCTGACGACGCCGAGCGCGTCGAGCCTGCGCAGCTTGGCGCGCACCCGCTGCTGGGACTTGGCCGAGGGCAGTCGGGCGATCAGCTCGGGCAGGGGCGCGGCGGGCAGCTCCAGGCACAGCGAGTCGGGCACCAGGCGGCGCGGTCCGCGCCAGTGGTCCCACACCCGTTCGGCGGCGGCGCCGGGCCGCACCTCGCGCAGGTCGATCAGCGCGGACCGGGCGGCCCGGGAGAGCGCGCCGGCGAGCGAGGCCGCCGCGGCGTCCCCGCGCTCGTCGTCCAGCAGGACGTCCCCGTAGTCGGAGATCGCCCCGCCCAGCGGCACCAGCGCCGGGACCGGACGCCGTACGAGCGTCAGCGGCGCGGCGGCGACCAGTTCGCGGCCGTCGCGGACCAGCAGCACCCGCAGCCGGCCGGGCGTGCCGTACGACCGCCACCACGCGTGCAGCCAGGCGTGGCTCTGGAACGGGGTCGCCGCCGCGCACCGGCGGTACAGCCGCCCCCACTCCGGCGCCAGCCCGGCCAAGCGGCCCTCGTCGGTGACCAGTTCCGTGGTGTACGTCGGCGGGTACGGCACCGGGCGCGGGCCCGGGCACCGCGCCGGGCGCGTCGCCGGGTACGTCGTCACAGCTGTCCGCGGACGTCGGCGGCCGGGGCGGGGCCGGGCACCGGTGCCGCCGGTGGACCGCCGTCCCGCCCGGCCCGGCGCGGCCGGACCAGCAGCGCCAGTCCGCCCAGCAGGCCGCCCGCGCTCGCGCCCACCAGCCCGGTGACGGCGGCCGACGCCGAGGACGGCTCGGTGGGCTCGGTGGCGCGGGCGAACTGCCGCAGCTCCACCCGGGTGTCGTCGGCGGACGCCGCCGCGTGCCGGGTCAGCGCGCGGGCGACCGCGTCGGCCATGTCGGCGGCCTCCTCCGGGGAGGAGGAGGTGGCCGACACCGACACCATCGGCGCGTCCGGCGAGGTCGCGGTGCGCACGCTCTCCCGCAGCGTGGTCACCGGCACGTGCGCCCACATCTGGGCGTCCGCGAGCACCGCGAGCTGGGTGGCGACCCGGCCGTAGGCCTGTGCGAATCCCAGGGCCGACGCCGGGTCCGACGCGTCGGCGGGGACGGCGACGACGTAACTGGTCGCCGTGTACCGCGCGGGGGTGAGCAGGCCGTAGCCGGCGCCCAGCAGGCCCCCGGTGAGGACGCCGGCCACGAGCGCGGACCACGGCGGCAGGGTGCGGACGCGGCGCAGGGCGGGACGCAGCACGGCGAGCGCGCGGCGGGGCCGGGCGGGCGGCCCGGCCTTCTCGTCCGGTGCCGCGGTCTCGGCCGGGGGACGGGTCATGGACTCGGTCATGCGGAACTGACTCCCTGGAGTGCCGGGGACGACGGGTGCGAGAGGGCGGCCGCGTACACGTCCAACAGCCGGGCGGCGCTGCGGGTGACGCAGTAGTGGCGGGCGGCCTCGGGCGCGGTGCGGGGGCCGGGACCGGGTCCGGCGGCGGCCCGGACCTCGGCGAGCGCGCGGGCGAACTCCGCCGGGCCGCCGGTGACCCGCCGGGCCGCGGGCGCGGCGTGCGGGGGCAGGTCCTCGATCGCCGGGCAGGAGCTGAACAGCACCGGCAGCCCCGACGCCAGGCCCTCCACGACCGCCAGGCCGAACGCCTCCTCGGGCGACGGGGCGGCGAGCACGTCCATCGCCGAGGTGAGCGAGGGCAGGTCGGGGCCCGGGGTGCCGTCGGGGGCACAGGGGCGTTCGCCGGTGAGCAGGACGCGGTCGGCCACCCCCGCCTCCCGGGCGGTGCGGCGCAGCACGTGCTCCTCGGGGCCGCCGCCGACCAGCAGCAGCCGGCAGTCGTCCGGCAGCCGGGCCAGCGCCCGGACCAGCACGTCGAACCGCTTGCCCGGGGTGAGCCGTCCGACGCCGCCGACGACGTACGCGTCCGGGGGCAGGCCGAGGCGTCGGCGGGTGCGCTGACGGGCCACGGGGTCGAAGCGGAAGCGGTCCAGGTCGATGCCGTTGGGGACGACCTCGATGCGGGGCGCGGGCACGCCCCACCGCTCCAGCCGGTCGGCGACGGTGGGCGAGACGGCCACGGTGGTGGTGCCCAGCCGCTCCCCGGCCAGGTACAGCGCGCGGACGGCCGGGGTGAGCGGGCGGCCCTCCATCTGGGAGTCGCCGAGGGAGTGTTCGGTGGCGACGACGGCGCGTACGCCGGCCAGGCGGGCGGCGAGCCGGCCGTAGAGGCAGGCGCGGTAGAGGTGCGTGTGCACCAGGTCGTAGCCGCCGGCGCGGATCAGCCGGGTCAGGCGGGGCAGCGCGGCCAGGTCCCGGTTGCCGGCCATGCCGAGGTGGACGACGTGGACGCCGTCGGCCGTCAGTCCGTCGGCGACCGGGCCCGGGTCGGTGAGCGTCACGACGTCGCAGTCGACGGGGAGGTGGCGCAGCAGGAGGCGCAGCTGCTGCTCGGCGCCGCCGACACCGAGGCCGGTGATGACGTGCAGGACCCTCACCTCACACCCCCGTCGCGGGACGGCGGCGCAGCCGGTGCAGTCGGGTCTTCAGCAGCAGGCGCACGGCCGTGTCCCGCTCACCCACGTGCACGCGGGGCAGCGCGTGCGGGCCGGTCAGCGGGCCGGGGTCGATGGCGCACGCGTACGCGTACCCGGCGGCGCGCACGGCCTCGGCGGCCCGGGCGTCGACCGTGCCGTAGGGGTAGCAGAAGCCGGTGACCGGAGCGCCGGTCAGCTCGGTCAGCAGCGCCCGGCTCTCGGCGGTCTCGGCCTTCAGCGTGGCGTCGTCCGCCGTGGTCAGGTCGACGTGGGTGAGCCCGTGCGAGCCGATCTCGACGCCCTCCGCGGCGGCGTGCCGGATGCCGTCCGCGGTCAGTAGGGGCTTGCGCGGGCCCAGCGGGTCCCAGGCGTTGTCGGCGCCGAGTCTGCCCGGCAGCACGAACAGCGTGGCCCCGCAGCCGTGGCGGCGCAGGCACGGCAGGGCGTGCGTGACGAAGTCCGCGTACCCGTCGTCGAAGGTCAGCCCGACCAGGCCGCGGTCCTCGCCCCGGGCCCGGGCGGCCAGCAGCCCGGCCACGGACACCCCCCGCAGGCCGCGCCGGCGCAGCCAGCCGAGCTGCGCGTCCAGCCGCTCGGGCGTCACCGTGATCCGGTACGGGTCCTCGGAGCGGTCGCCGACGGAGTGGTACATGGCGATCCACGGGACGGTGCCGGGGCGGGCGCGCACGCCCACGCGGGCACCGGTGAGCGTACGGAGGTCAGCGGGACCTGCGGGACCTGCGGGACCCGCGGGACTTGCGGGGACGGCGCGGGCGGGCGCCCGGAGGGAGGCGTCGGGGGAGGGGGAAGCGGATGCGGAGGCTGATGCGGCCATGCGGGAGCCTTCGTGTGACGGGACGGAGGGAGCGGCGGACGGACTCGACGGCGGGGACGGCGCCCCGGACGCCGAGGACCGGGGCGAGGACGGCGAAGACGCCGACGACCGCCGCGGCACCGGCGGCCAGGGGGACGGCGGGAGAGACACCGGGGGCGGCGAGGCGGTCCGCGACCAGCGCGCCCGTGACCGCCGCCGCGACCGCCACCGGGACCGGCCGGGCCAGGTCGCCCAGGACGCGCCGCAGGCGCACGGGGACGCTGCGCGGGCCCGTCCCGGCGACCAGCAGGGCGGCGGTGACGGTGATGCCGGCGGCGTTGGCGGCGGCGATCCCGGACACGCCCCAGGGGCCGACCGCCCAGGCGCCGGCACCGGCGGTGGCGGCGATGCCGACGGCCATCGCGCCGAGCGGGTACCAGTTGGCGCGGCCGGCGGAGAAGTAGCAGCGGGCCAGCGCGCCCACCACCGTCTGGCCGAGCAGCCCGAGGGCGTACACGCGCATGACGCCCGCCGTCGCCGCCGTGTCGGCCGCCGTGAACGCGCCGCGCTGGAAGAGCAGCTGGACCATCTGGGGCGCGCAGGCGACGACGGTGGCGGTGCCCAGCAGCACCAGACCGGCCGCCAGCGCCACGTCCCGCTCGACGCGTGCGCGGGCCCGCTCCGTGTCGCCGTCGGCCACCGCCCGCGCCACCACCGGGAAGGTGACCGTGCAGAGCATCAGCGACAGGGTCATCGGGATCTGGGCCACCTTCTGCGCGTAGTTCAGGTGCGAGATGGCGCCGGAGGGGAGCCCGGAGGCGAGGAAGCGTTCGATCAGGACCTGCGACTGCCGGCACAGCGCGAAGAGCAGGACGGTGCCGAGCAGGGCGAGGGCGAGGGGGCGCGCCGGGGTGTCCGCGGCGCGGGGCGTCGTACGGGGCGCGGGGGCCTCCTGCCCGGCCGTCCCCCGGTGCGGGGCGTTCGTTCCGGCCGTCGCCCCGGCCGCAGGGGTCGGGGCGTCGGTGGCGGTGACGGTCGACGTCCGGGGCGCCGCGCCGGCACCCTCGTCCCGCCGGAACCCGAACCGGAACCGGAACCGGAACCCGAACCGGAACCGGAACCGGAGCCGTCGGCGGTCGGGTCGGCCGTCCGGGTGGCGCAGCTGTCCGGCCAGCGAGGGCAGTTGCGCCGCCACCATCAGCAGGCCGCCCACCGCGACCCCCACGGCCGCCGCGCGCACCCCCCAGCGTCCGCCGAGCACGAACATCGCGGTGATGATGCCGGTGTTGTAGGCGCAGTAGATCGCCGCCGGTGCCAGGAACCGGCGGTGCGCGCGCAGCGCGGCGCTGCAGTACCCGGCCAGTCCGAAGCTCACCACGCAGGTGGCGGTGAGGCGGGTGCAGTCGACGGCCAGGGCGTGGTCGGGCAGGCCCGGCGCCAGGGCCCGCACCAGCACCGGAGCGGCGGCCACGACCAGCGCGCCGGCCGCGGCGAAGGCCAGGGTCAGCCGGGGCAGCGTGGCGGCGACCAGCGCGCGGACCGGATCGCCGGGTACCGTGCCCTGCGCGCGGCGGGCCAGCGCGAGGCTGAACATCGGGACCAGCGCGAAGGCCAGCCCGTCCTCGATGAGCAGCGTCGCCGCGAACTCCGGCACCGTCCAGGCCACCAGGAAGGCGTCCGTCTCGCGGCCGGCCCCGAACAGCCGGGCCAGCGCCTGGTCCCGGGCCAGCCCGAGCACCGACCCGGCCACCGACAGCACGGCCGTGAGCAGCGCGGCACGGGCGAGGAGACCCCGCGAGGACCGTTCCCCGGCGTCGGCCCCGGCGTCCGCGCCCGGGACGTCGGCGCTGCGGGCCGCCGGCACCGCCGCCTCGTCCGGCGCGTGCACGGGAGGCGTCGTCACGAGACCGGCACCTCCCCGCGGCCGTTCCCGGCGCCGGACCCCGCTTCCGCGCCCGCCCCCGTACCGCCGCCCAGCCCCCACCGGGCGGCGAGCCCGAAGCACACCGCCGTCAGTACGGTCGAGGGGCCGCCGATGTCGGCGTACGCGAAGTCGGTCAACTGCCACACCAGCAGCCCGCAGGCGACCAGCGCGCAGTCCTGTCCCGGCCGCCGGGAGCGCCGCGCCGCACGCAGCCTCCGCAGCCCGAGCACCAGCAGCGCCAGCCAGCTCCCCGCGAGCGCGAGCAGCCCGATCAGCCCCTGCTCGGCCAGGACCAGCAGGTACATGTTGTGCGGGGACAGCAGCGGCTGCCTGCGGTAGCCGGCGCCGGCGCCGTCGGTCTCGCTGCCGGAGGACAGCGCCAGCGAGGCGTGTCCGTCGCGGTGCTCGGGAAAACCCTTCAGCCCGACACCCGTCAACGGCCGCTCGCGCCACATGCCGACGGCCGCCGCCCACATGGTGTACCGGTCGGTCACCGACTGGTCGGGCGCGTCGGCGACCCGGGTGATGCTGCCGACCCGCTCCTGGAGCATCGCCGTGCCCACCCCGAAGCCGCCCACCAGCACCACGCCCGCCGCCACCGCGGCCGCGCCCACCGCCAGCGCCCGCCGCGCCCCCGCGAGCAGCAGCTGTGCCGCGCAGGTCACCGCCGTCGCGATCCACGCCCCCCGGCTGAACGACAGCGCCAGCGGCAGCAGCAGGGCGAGGGCGCAGCCGGCGGCGAGCAGCCGGTGCCGCACCGGAGTCCGGCCCAGCGCCAGCCCCACCGCGCAGACCAGCCCCAGGGACACCACGGTCGCCATCCCCATCACGTCCTGCGGCCCGAAGGTGCCCACGGCCCGGACCTGCTCGCCCTGGTAGGAGGCGCCGGTGCCGGTCGCGTACTGGTGGACGCCGACCGCCCCCTGCCACACCGCGAGCCCCACCATCGACCAGGCGAGCAGCCGCACGTCGCCGCGGTCGCGCACCAGCAGGACGACGGCGGCCGGGACCAGGACGAAGACCTGGAGGTAGCGGCCGAGGCCGGTGAGCCCCGCCTCCGGCGAGAGGGCGCCCGCGGCGGCGACGGCGAGACCGACCACGGGCAGGCCCAGCACCACGGCCCCCCTGCGGGACAGGGGGCGCCGCCGGTCCCGTACCAGCCGGACGGCGCAGTACAGCACCGCCAGGCCCGAGGCCACGTCCGCCGGATGCGCGCCGTCCGCCCCGCCCCCGGAGACCGGCAGCGCCAGCAGCGCGACCACCGCCACCACGGCGAGGACGGGCGGCGGCGGCCGACGGCGCAGACGCGCCGCGGACCACAGGGGCAGGGCGTGGGCCACCTCGCTCAACTCCCCGTCGGGCGCACGAGTGCCACGGCCGTGCGCAGCAGGATGCAGACGTCCTGCCACAGCGACCAGTCGTCGATGTACGCGTTGTCGTAGCGGGCCCGGTCCTCGATGGAGGTGTCGCCGCGCAGCCCGTTGATCTGCGCCAGCCCCGTGATGCCGGCCGGTGCCCGGTGGCGGGCCGCGTAGCCCGGGTGGGTCTGGCTGAACTGGGCGACGAAGTAGGGGCGTTCGGGGCGCGGGCCGACCAGGCTCATGTCACCGCGGAAGACGTTCCACAACTGCAGCAGCTCGTCCAGCGAGGTGCGGCGCAGGAAGCGGCAGAACCAGGGCATCCGCCGCTCGTCCGCCACGCTCCACCGGGTCGCCGACTCGTGCGCGTCGGCCGGGCGGTGGGTGCGGAACTTCAGCAGCGTGAACGGCGCGCCGTCCTTGCCGATGCGCTCCTGCCGGAACACCACACCCGGCCCGCCCACCACCCGCAGCACGGCCGCGCAGGCCAGCAGCAGCGGGCTCAGCAGCAGCAACAGCGCCCCGGACACCGTCACGTCCAGCACCCTCTTCCCGGCGCCGCCCGGCCGCCGGGCCCCCGTCGGCAGACGCCGGCAGGAGAACCCGGCGAGCCGGTCCCGGCCCGGATACGACCGGCCCGGGCAGGCCCGGCCGGGGAACGTCACATCGGGGTACGAGGGGGAGTCCGCGTCCAGTTCCCACACCGCGCACCCCGACTCGGCCAGCGCCCGCAGCAACGGCCCCTGCCGCGCGAGCACGGACGGGTGCACGGCCAGCACGTCCCGTACGCCGTTCTGCACGACCGCCCGCCGCACCTCCTCAGCCGTGGTCAGCACGGGCGGACCGCCGGGGGCACCGCCCGGGTCGTCGGCGACCAGCCCGACCGGCCGCATCCCGCAGCCCGGGTCGCGCAGCACCGCCGCCGCCACGCGCTGCGCGGTCGCGACGGGGCCGACGACGAGGGCGGCGCGCGGGCGGGCCCGCAACGCGCCGCGGCGCCGCCGGTGCACGACGCCCCGGCCCGCGCACCCCGTCGCCGTGTGCAGCAGGAAGCCGAGCAGCAGAGTGCGGGCGGACAGCGCGTGGGCCGGCGCGCACGCCGCGACGAGCGCGCCGAGCGTCAGCCAGAGCACCGCGACACGGCCGCAGAGGGCGGGCAGGTCGTCCAGCACCCCCGGCAACCGCCGGGCGGGCTGCGGGCACAGCAGCAGGGAGGCGGCGACCAGCAGGGCCGCGAGCAGCGGTTGGTGCGGGGTGCCGGTGAGGACGAGTGATCCCGGCAGGGCGGCAGCGCCGTCCGTGACGATGAGCGGCAGCGGGGAGTCCGGCCGCGGGGCGGGCCGCCCGGCGGGCAGCCGGAAGCCACCGGAGCCGCTGTGCCGAGGCATCACCGAGAGAGGAGAACCGCCGAGGTCGCGTGGCTGCCCGGCGGGGGTGGGAACGGTGCTTTCCGCGGTCACGGGTGCGTGGACTCCCTGCGTTCGGTGGGCGTGACGGCCGACGGCCGCGGGGCCGCGGGGCCTTCGCCGAGGAGATCGCCGTACACCGCGGCGACCGCCGCGGCGGTGTGCCGTACGTCGTGTGCGGACCGGACGTGCGCGCGCGCCCGCCGGCCGAGCGACGCGCGCAGCGGCGCGTCGAGCAGCAGCCCGCTCACGGCGCCGGCCAGCGCCGCGGCGTCCCCGGGCGGGACCAGGCAGTGCGGGAGAAGAGCGGGCGGCAGCACCTCGTCGGCTCCGTCCACGCCGGTCATCACCACCGGCCGCCCGCAGGCCATCGCCTCCAGCGGGGCCAGCGCCATGCCCTCCCAGCGCGACGGCAGGACGACCAGATCGGCGGCCCGGTACCAGGGGGCGGCGTCGGCGACGGCACCCGCGAAGAGCACCGGGGCGGTCTCCTCGGGCGGGCGCGCACCACCGGTGCGGACCCGTGCCGGGCCGGTGCCGCCGGACGCTCCCCGGCCCGGGGCGCCGGCGCCGAAGCCGTACGCCGAGGCGCGCGCCGCCAGAGCGGCGCGGTCCGGGCCGTCGCCGACCAGCACCAGCCGGGCCCCCGGCACCCGCGCGAGCACCGACGCCCACGCGGCCAGCAGCACGTCCTGACCCTTCTGCCGGCACAGGCGTCCCACGCACACCACCAGCGGCGCGTGCGGGCCGGCGCCGCACCGCAGCCGTACCTCCTCCGCGGCCGGCTCCGGCCCGGGGCCCGCGCCGAAGCGGTCGAGGTCGACGCCGTTGGGGATGACCGCCCACCGCCCGCGCACCCCGGCCCGCTCCCCGCGCAGCCGCTCCGCCTCGCTCACGCACACCGTGCGCGCCGCCCACCGCGCCCCCAGCCGCTCCCAGCCGAGCGCGAGTCGCGCCGCGGCCCCGCCGACCGCCTCGAACGACCAGGCGTGCGGCTGGAACACGGTCGGCACCCGCCCCTGTACGGCGAGCCGCGCCGCGAGACCCGCCTTGGCGCTGTGCGCGTGCACCAGGGCGGGCCGCACGTCCTCGATCACGCGGGCCAGCCGCCGCATCTCCGCCGCCAGGGCCGGCCCCGGGGACCGCGTCGCCGGCCAGTGCCGCACGTCGGCGCCGAGCGCACGGAGTCCGGCGGCCAGCGGGCCTCCGTCCGGACAGGCGACCGTGACGCGGAGTCCCGCGGCGAGCTGAGCCCGGGTCAGGTCCGTGACGACGCGGGCGACCCCGCCGTCCACCGGCTGGGTGACGTGCAGAACCCGTGACCGGGAGGCCGTCGGTGCCAGGTGCATACGCGTTTCCTCGCTCACGGACAAGGCTCGGGACGGGCGGGCGCGCGTCTCACCGCAGGGCGTCGGCCGCGACGCGGCGTACGCCGGCGCACGCCGCGTCCTGCCGCGAAACGAACCGGGAACCGGCTGGTCACCGCCACGATCGGAGCGTTCGATGGGTGCCCTCGGTCGAAGCCCCGCAGTGGTGCAACAGGGATGCGTCGGATGGTGGGGAACTCTAGTCGCTATCCGTACTAATACGGTGAAACCGGGTATGTGTGTTGGATCTGTGAACGCCGGTCTCCCGCGAGATCACTCTTTCGGCGGCACAACTCGCGCGCGTGCCACGCGTTGACACTGCGCCGGGCACCCGCCCGGATGTTTGTGTCAACCCCAAGGAGCACCTCTCCATGTCGCGTATCGCGAAGGGCCTGGCCCTGACCTCCGTCGCCGCCGCCGCGGTGGCGGGCACCGCCGGTGTCGCCGCTGCCGACAGCGGCGCCCAGGCCGCCGCCGCCCACTCCCCGGGCGTGCTGTCCGGCAACGTCGTGCAGGTCCCGGTTCACATCCCGGTCAACGTCTGCGGCAACACCGTCGACATCATCGGCCTGCTGAACCCGGCGTTCGGCAACGAGTGCGAGAACGACTGACCGTCGGCTCGAACCCCCGCACCGGCCGTCCGTACCGCGGTTCCTCCGCGAACGGGCGGCCGGTTCGCGTTGCCGCACGGACGGCGGTGTGCTGCCCCGAATGGGGGGTGCGGGCGCCGACACGGCGGGCGGGCCTTGACAGGCCGTCCCACCAGGCAGGACGCCGGGGGCGGCGCATCCGGGCGCGTACCCGCGGTGACGGCTCGGTTGCAGAGCGGCACGGGCGCTTCCACGGTGGGCTCAAGATCCGACGCACCACCGAAAGGAACCCCCTCATGCGTCTGCCCGCACGGCGAATCGCCACCACCGCTCTCACCGCCGGCCTCCTGATCGGTCTCTCCGGTCCGGCGGTGATGGCGGCCGATGGCGAATCGGTCCGGGAACGCACCCACGCGGCGTCCCGCGCACCCCTGCCCGACGCCGCCGAACTCCAGGACCAGGTCGGCAGCCTGGCCGGTCTGGGCGGCGTGCTGACGCCGGTGACCGACCTGCTCAGCGCCGTACTCAAGGCCGACGACGGCAAGCTCGCCGCCACCGACGCGGACCAGTTCGCCGCCGCCGTCAAGGACGCCCTCGCCAAGGCCGAGGCGGCCGACGCGGACGCCGACGACACGGCGACGACGCCGGAGACCACCACGCCCGGCACCACCACCCCCGGCACCACCACGCCCGGCACGAGCACCCCGGCCCAGCCGCCGGCCGTGACCGCGCCGGACGCCGAGACCCCGGTGACGCTGCCGGCGCCCGTCGCGGCGCAGGGCGCTGACGAGACCGCGGCGGCGTCCGACCTGGCCGCCTCCGCCTACGCGGAACTGCAGAAGCAGATCGACGCCCTGATCAAGGCCAGCACCTCCGGTACCGCCGAACAGGTGAGCCCGGCCGTCAAGGACGTGGTCACCGGTGTCGTCAACGTCGTCGCCGCCACGCTGGTCGGCGGCGAACTGCCCGCCGCCGACCTGGCCGGCCTGCCCGCGCTGCCGGCCGCCCCGGAGGCCGCGGCTCCGGAGGCGGCGGCTCCGGCCGCCCCGCTGCCGGCGAACCCCTCCTGACGCCCCCGGCGTTCCGGGCCGCCGCGCCGTCCCCCTCTTCCGGGACGGCGCGGCGGCCCTTTCGCTTTTCCTCGTCGGCCGTGCGCGCGGTCGGCCACTGCGCGGCATTCCCTCACGTCATTCGCCGTCACGGCATCAGGCATTACGTCATCAAGGGATCTCATATGTCTTCCGCACGCGGGGTTTCCGTGCCCGAAGCAGGTCGTTAGGCACGGCGTCAGCATTTCCCCCGGTGCCCCGACGGGTCGCCGAAGAAAGGAGCACGATGAAGTCCCTCAAGGCCGCCGCCGTGGTCGCCGGTTCCCTGGTCGCCGCCGGCTCCGCCGCCCCCGCGTTCGCCTACGACCCCGCCGACATCACGCCCACCAGCCTGAACGGCGCCGTGAACGCGCTCACCTCCGAGCCCATCGACGTGATGCCGCTCAAGCACCAGTCGGAAGCGCTGGACACCGAGAACAAGGACTCCGTGCTGCACACCGTGAAGGGCGCGACCACCGAGCTGAACTCCGGGGGCGGCCTGCTCGGCGGTCTTCCGCTGGGCCGCTGAAACGGACGGCCGACGCCGGATCCACCGTATTCCGTTCTCCCCGCCAGCCCTCCCGCATTTCTGAAAGGGACCGTGCCTGACATGAAGTCGACCACCAGACGAACCCTGGCCGCCGTCCTCACCGGTGTCGCGGCCGCCGTGGGCGCGGCCGCGACACCGGCCGCCGCGGCCGCCGCCGTTCCCGTGCCGGTGCCGCTGGGCGGCGCGGAGACGGCCCTCGGCATGGAACTGCCCGAGGTGGAGGGCGAACTGCCGGTGCCGAAGCCGGGAGCGCCCGAGGGGCCGCGGTACGTCGAG
Source organism: Streptomyces sp. SudanB5_2050 (assembly GCF_964272335.1). Taxonomy (NCBI): domain Bacteria; kingdom Bacillati; phylum Actinomycetota; class Actinomycetes; order Kitasatosporales; family Streptomycetaceae; genus Streptomyces; species Streptomyces sp. SudanB5_2050. The sequence continues at coordinate 2,876,875 of NZ_OZ186760.1, read as the reverse complement.
GGCCGGCTGCTGCCGGAGCGGACGCTCCCGCAGCTGCCGGTGAGCAGCGGGCTGCCGGGCGTCGACCTGCGCCAGCCCCTGCCGCGGGTCCTCGGGGACGAGTTCGACCACGCCGCCGTCGACGCCCCCGCGGCCGACCTGCGGGCGCTGGCGCCGGGACTGTCCCTGGACGCCCCGCTCAGCGCGCCCGACGGCGGCGGCTTCGGTCTGCCGGCCGCGAAGCTGCCCCAGGCGGGCGTACTCAGCCCGGTGGTGCAGTCCGTGCCGACGGCCGACCTGGGGGTCGGCCCGGGGCTGTAGCCGTACCGCCTCGTCCGCACCCGTGTGGCCCTGTGTGCGGTGACCGCGGGGCCCGTCGCTCGGTTACCGGTGCGAATCACCGAACCGGACGAGGGACGAGGAGCGAGCCATGGTCGTCAACGCGGACAGAACCAGCGAGGCAGCCGCTGTCGGGATCGCGGACGAGACGGACGGAGCGGCGGACAGGACAGCGGACGGAGCGGCGGACGGGAGTCCGAGAGGGCCCCTGGGCCGCCCGGTGAGCGGCACCCGACGGCAGTTGATCCGGGGCCTGCTCGCCCCGGCCGTCGCCGTCTCCCTGGCGCCGCTGGTCGCGGCCTCCCGGCCCTCACAGGCCGCCCCGGGGACGCCCACGCGCCACCCGCATCCCGAACCGCACGACGAGGCCGGTGCCGAGCCGCGGCCCGGCGACCCGGCCGACGGCGCCTCGTTCGACGAGACCTACCGAGGCCGCCGCATCCGCGGCATCCGGTCGGCCGCGGGGCGCGCGGTCGGCGCCGGGACGTGGCACGTGACCGTGGACGGCCGGCCGCTGCACCTCATGCGCCGGGCCGACGGCAGCTGGCTCAGCATGGTCGACCACTACCGGTCCTACCCCACCCCGCTCGCCGCCGCCCGCGGCGCCGTCGACGAACTCGGGCCCGGCGAGCAGCTGCGCGACACCCCGGCCGCCGCAGGTCAGGACCACTCCGGGAGGCACCGTGGCGTACACGCGTAAGGACGTCAGCACGCTGACCCGCTCCGAGAAGCGACGGTTCGTCAAGGCGCTGCTCGAGGTCAAGCGGCGCGGCGAGTACGACGAGTTCGTCCGCACCCACATCGAGTACTACGTCTCCGACGGCGAGGACGGACTGCGCACGGCGCACATGGCGCCGTCCTTCCTGCCCTGGCACCGGCGGTTCCTGCTGGACCTGGAGGAGGCGCTGCGCCGGGTCGACTCGTCGGTCACCGTGCCGTACTGGGACTGGACCAAGGACCGTTCCGCCACCTCGACGCCGTGGACGGCCGACCTCCTCGGCGGCACCGGGCGGCGCTCCGACCACCGGGTGACCACCGGGCCGTTCGCCTACGCCGAGGGCAACTGGACCCTCAAGGAGAACGTCACCGACACCGAGTACCTCACCCGGGACCTCGGGCGGGCGGGCGATCCCCTGGAACTGCCCGGCAGGAGCGACCTGGAGTGGGCGCTCGACGACCCGGTGTACGACACCGCGCCCTGGGACTCCACGGTCCGCAAGGGCTTCCGCAACAAGCTGGAGGGCTGGGGCACCGGGCGCGGCAGCGTCTCCTGGCGCAACCACAACCGGGTGCACCGCTGGGTGGGCGGGGCCATGGTCGGCGGCGCGTCCGTCAACGACCCGGTCTTCTGGCTGCACCACGCCTTCGTCGATCTGCTCTGGTCCCGCTGGCAGGCCCGGCACGGCGGCGCCCGCTATCTGCCCGCCGAGCCGCCCGGCCGGGGCAGCGCGCAGCGCGGACGGATCGTCGCCCGGCACGAGAGGCTGCCGCCGTGGGACGTGACGCCGGACGAACTGGAGGACCACAGCCGGATCTACCGGTACGCCTGACCGGCGGCGCCACGGCGCCCCGCACAGGGGTGAGCCCCGGCCGGGACGGCCGGGGCTCACCTGGTCACTGCGGGACTCAGCCGCCGTAGCCGCTGTTCTTGCCGTCCTCGCCGTGCTTGTCGCTGTCGTCCTTCTTGTCGTCGTCGCCGTTTTCGCAGCTGTTGCCGAAGGCCGGGTTCAGCAGACCGATCACGTTGATCGTGTTGCCGCAGACGTTGACCGGCACGTTGACCGGGACCTGGACGACGTTGCCGGACAGGACGCCGGGCGAGCCGATGGCCGCGCCCTCGGCGCCCGCGTCCGCCATGGCCAGGCCGGTGCCGCTGAGCACCACGGCACCGGCGCCCAGGGCGACACCGGCGGCCTTCGCGATGCGAGACATCACGTTCTCCTTCTGACTCGGGGAGCACGGCGGCAGGTCGCGCCACCGCACGGCCGGTTCAACGCGGCAGGTCGGAGGGGGGACACGGGGGGAATGTGAGGATCACCCTTTTTGAACAGAAGGGCGGGGGTGGCCTCTGGAGCCGGTGCCCGGGCCGAAAACCGCTCCGTTCCGGGCCGGTGCGTCCACTAGCCTCCCCGCATGGACAACGACCGATCCGACCGATCCGACCGATCTGCTCGATCCGTGCCAGCCGATCGCCCCGTTCGTTCCGACCGACCCGTCCCGTCCATCGGCACCCCGGGCCGGCCGGAGCACGCCGACGTGACCGCGCGGTCCGAGGTGGGCGCGCTGCCCGGCCTGTTCGCCGACGAGGGCCGGGTGCGCGCCTTCGCGGCCGTGGCCCTGGGCGCGGGCAGCGCGGAGGAGGTGGCCCGCTCGGGCGGCCTGTCCGCGAGGGACGCCGCCGCCGCGCTGCGCCGGCTGCGGGAGTACGGCGTGGTGACGTCCGGGGACGACGGCGGCCTCGTCGTCGCCCACGCGCGCTTCGCGGAACTCGCCCGCGTGAGCAGGCCGGCTGCCGAGACCGCAGGGCACACCGGGACGGAGGACGACCGGGCGGGCCTGATCGTGCGGACCTTCGTCAAGGACGGGCGCCTGGTGCGGCTGCCCGCGCGCTGGACGCGCAAGAAGGTGGTGCTGCGGCACATCGCCGAGCAGACCTTCACGCCGGGCGTGGAGTACCCGGAACGCGCCGTCGACGAGAAGCTGCGCGCCTGGTGCGACGACGGCGACGTCGACCATGTGACGCTCCGGCGCTACCTGGTGGACCTCGGTCACCTGCGCCGGAGCGGCGGGACGTACCGGCGAGCGGACCCGTCGGCCCGGGCCGGGATCGCTTGAGTCCGCTGACGCCTGAGCCCGTTGACGCCTGAGCGCTGACGCCTGAGCCCGCGCTCGCCTGAGTCGCCATCGCCATCGCCATCACCAGAGCCCGGAGACGCTCGGGGCGGAGGTCCGGGGCTGGGTCCCGGGCTCAGGCCGGGTCGGCGGCGCGGGCCGGGCCGGAAGCCGGGGGCGGGGGCTGGACCGGCGGCGCGGGCTAGGCCGGGGGCGCGGGCTAGGCCGGGGGTGCGGGCAGACGGCGTACGGGAGAGCCCGCGAGGTAGGCCCGGATCGCCTCCACCGCCTGGCCGTAGTAGGTGGCGTAATTGGCGCGCGAGACATAGCCGAGGTGTGGGGTCGCCAGCAGGCGCGGGGCGGTGCGCATCGGGTGCCCGGCGGGCAGCGGCTCGGTGTCGAAGACGTCCACGCCCGCCCCGGCGATCCGGCCCTCGCGCAGGGCCGCGAGCAGGGCCTCCTGGTCGACGATCGCCGCTCGTGAGGTGTTGATCAGGTAGGCGGTGGGCTTCAGCAGGGCCAGCTCGGCCGGGCCGAGCAGGCCGCGGGTGCGGTCGCCGAGCGCCAGGTGGACGGAGACGAAGTCGGCGTTCGCGAGCAGTTCCTCCTTGGAGGGGGCGAGTTCGACGCCCACCTCGTCGGCGCGCTCCCGGGTGAGGTTCTGGCTCCACGCGCTCACCCGCATGCCGAAGGCGAGGCCGACCCGCGCCACCCGGCCGCCGATCTTGCCCAGGCCCAGCAGTCCGAGCCGGCGCCCGTGCAGGTCGGCGCCGACCGTCTGCTGCCAGGGGCCGCCCTCGCGCAGCGCGTTGCTCTCCTGGACGAGGCCCCGGGCCAGGCCCAGCAGCAGGGCCCAGGTCAGTTCGACGGGCGGGGTGGAGGAGGACGCCGTACCGCACACGGTCACGCCGTGCGCCTCGGCGGCGGCGTAGTCGATCACGCTGTTGCGCATGCCGGAGGCGACGATCAGTTTCAGCCGGGGCAGCCGGGCGATCAGGGACGCCGGGAAGGCGACGCGTTCGCGCAGCGTGACCACGATGTCGACGTCGGCGAGTGCCGACGCGAGGGCGTCCTCGTCGGTGAAGTGCGTGCGGAAGGACACGACGTCCACGGCGTCGGCGACCGGGGACCAGTCGGCGATCTCGGTCGCCACCTGCTGGAAGTCGTCGAGCACCGCGCAGCGCAGTCGCACGTCGTCCGATCCCTCCGCCAAACGGGCAGTGGCGCCCCCGGCAGGACTCGAACCTGCGGCCAAGCGCTTAGAAGGCGCCTGCTCTATCCACTGAGCTACGGGGGCCTGGTGTGGTGGCCTCGGTCGTGCTGCCCGGGTGCGGGCCGATCCGTGACGCTGCCGGGGACAAGGATAGGGCTCCCGGCTCCATGTCCCTGATGCTTCTCCTCCGTGGCTCGATGTGGAGGTTCGGTGAAGCGCTCCCGATAATCGCAGGCAGGTACGAATCGTGCATCGCTTTTGGCGTCTCGCGCATCGGGTGTTGTGCACTCGTTATGCCTGGGCTGTGCTCGCGCCCCGGTAATCCCTTCCGTCCGGAGTGTCCGGTCGGCGCGCAGACATGCTCATCATGCTCATATGCTTCAGAATTCCCCTAAAATTGGGCATTCTTCACATGTGGTGACCTTGGACGTACGGCCTCAGCTGCTCGACGCACTCTCCGCCCTGCGCGACCGTGTCGCGGCCGCACGCTTCCCGCTGCCCCTGGCGGGGGCTCCACGCGCGCGTGCCAACCGCGACGAACTGCTCGCCCAGCTGGACGACTATCTGGTGCCCCGGCTGAAAGAGCCGGAAGCCCCCCTGCTGGCGGTCGTCGGCGGCTCCACCGGTGCCGGGAAGTCCACGCTGGTGAACTCCCTGGTGGGCCGCCGGGTCAGCGAGGCGGGCGTACTCCGGCCCACCACCCGCACACCGGTGCTGGTCTGCCATCCGGAGGACCACCACTGGTTCAGCGGCATGCGGGTGCTGCCTGACCTGACGCGGGTGTGGGTGCCGCACCAGGACCCCGACGACGATCTGCTCCTGCCGGGCGAGAACCCGTCGCGCGTCCTGCGCGTGGAGACCGCCGACAGTCTGCCGCCCGGCATCGCCCTGCTGGACGCGCCCGACATCGACTCCCTCGTCGCCGACAACCGCGTCCTGGCGGCCGAGTTGCTCTGCGCCGCCGACATCTGGGTGATGGTCACCACGGCCGCCCGGTACGCCGACGCCGTGCCGTGGCATCTGCTGCGGACCGCCAAGGAGTACGACGCCACCCTCGTCACCGTGCTCGACCGGGTGCCCCACCAGGTGGTGGCCGAGGTGTCGCGGCAGTACGGGGCGCTGCTCACCAAGGCCGGACTCGGCGACGTCCCCCGGTTCACCGTCCCCGAACTGCCCGAGTCCGCCTGGGGCGGCGGGCTGCTGCCGGCCAGTGCCGTGGCGCCGCTGCGGACCTGGCTCGCGCACCGGGCGCAGGACCTCGGGGCCCGGCACGACGCCATGGCCCGTACGGCGCACGGCATCCTGGACTCCCTCAAGTCCCGGATGCCCGAACTGGCCGGCGCCACCGCCGCGCAGTACGCCGCCGCGCTGCGGCTCACCGCCGCCGTCGAGGGCGCCTACGACGGCGAGCACGCGCGGGTGCGGGGCAGGCTGCAGGCGGGCGCCGTGCTCGCCGGGGACGCGTTGAAGCGGTGGCGGGCGTTCCCCCTCGACTGCACGCCCGAGGAACTTCTCGACTCGCTGGTGGAGAGCCTGACCGCCCTGCTGCTGTGCTCCGTCACCGCCGCCGACGAACGGGTGGACGAGGCGTGGCGGCGCGAACCGGCGGCCACGGCCCCGGAACTCGCCCACCGCGACCCCGCGCCGGAGAGCGCCGAGCACCGCATCGGGGTGGCGGTCCGGCGGTGGCGCCGCGAGTTGGAGGAGTTCGCCGAGGACGAGGTCCGCGAACTCGACCGGAACCTGGCTCCGGACCCCGCCGTCGTCGCCGCGCTGGTCGCCACCGTGCTGCTCGGCGGCCGGCGCGGGCGCAGCGCCGGGGAGAGGCTCGCCGAACGCATCGGTGCCCATGGCGCGCTGCGGCTGCGCGACCGGGGCGGGCGGCTGCTCGACGAACACGTGGACCGGGTCCTGCACGTCGAGCGCGAGCGCCGGCTGGCCCCGCTCGACGGGCTCGAGATCCACCCCGAGCCCCAGGCCGAACTCATCGCCGCGCTGTCCGTACTGCAGAAGGAGAGGTGACCGGTGACCGCCGTCACTGACCAGGATCCCACCGAACACACCGGCCACACGACCGGGGAGGCGGGCGGGGCGGGCCGCCCGGATCGGACGGAACGACCGGAAGCACCGGAACGACCGGATCGGTTGGACCGGGAGGCCATGGATGCCGCTGCGCGGGGAGAGGGCGTAGGGAAGCCGAACGGTCGGCACGGCGCGCACGATGCGCATGGCGAGCACGGCGGGGAGGGCGGGGAGAGCGGGGGCCGCCGGGTCAGCCGGGACCCACGGGGCGCCAGGAACATCGGGGAAGCGGAGGGTGCCGGGGGTGCTGGAGGCACTGGGGGCGCTCGGGCACACCAGGACCGGTGGGACCGGCGCGACAGGAGAGAGCCAAGTGGCCCGGCTGACGTGAGTGACGCGGGTGACCCGCGCGCCCTGGAAGGCCCCGGGAGCGACGGCCAGGACACGTCCTCGCGGGAGCGCGTCGGCGAGCGCCGCGCGCGTGGGCTCCACGCCCGCGTGAAGGACGCGGCGGCGTCCCGGCGCACCGGGCGCGAGCGGGGCCGGGAGACGGGACGGGACGGCCACGACCGGGACCTGGACCTGGACCGGGACCCGGGCGGTGCGGACGAGCGGGGGAAGCACGGGGAACGCGGGGAACGCGGGGACGAACCCGGGGACCGCGGCCGTTCCGGGGACCGTGGCCGCCCGGCGGACGGGCGCCGTCACGCCGACCGGGAACGTCCGGCGACGCGCGCGGCCGGGCCGGAACGGGCCGCGGGCCCGATGCCCTCGGCGGACCCCGAGCGCCGGGCGGCGTCCGACGGCGGGGCGGCCGGGGGACGTACGACGCCGGCCGAGAGCGCGGCGGGCGGGACGTCCCGCTCCGGTGACGGCGGGGAAGGCGCCTGGGGCGACGGACTGATCGCGCGGCGGGTCGACGAGAAGGGCGGCGGACCGGACCCGTACGCCGTCGTGCCGAGCAGGCCCGCGGGCTCGTCGTCGGCCGCGCTCATGCCGCTGGCCTACGACGGGAACCTCAGGTCGCGGCTGGACGCCCTGCGCGAGCTGGTGGGCCTGTCCCGCACCCGGCTCGACACCGGCACGCTCGCCGAGGCGGGCCGGGTCCTCGACGAGGCGGCCGCACGACGCCGGCTCTCCGGGCAGCACACCGTCGTCGCCATCGCGGGCGCCACCGGCAGCGGCAAGTCGCAGCTGTTCAACACGCTCGCCGGAGTGACGATCTCCGAGACGGGCGTACGCCGGCCGACCACCGCGGCCCCCATCGCCTGCAGTTGGAGCGACGGCGCGGCCAGTCTCCTGGACCGGCTCGGCATTCCCGGCCGTCTGCGCCGCCGCCCGATCCAGCACCCGGACTCCGAGTCTCCGCTGCGCGGACTGGTCCTGATCGACCTGCCGGACCACGACTCGGCGGCCGTGCAGCACCGCGAGCAGGTGGACCGCATCCTGCGGCTGGTCGACGCGGTCATCTGGGTCGTCGACCCGGAGAAGTACGCCGACGCCGTGCTGCACGAGCGCTACCTGCGGCCGATGGCCGGCCACGCCGAGGTCACCTTCGTCGTCCTCAACCAGGTCGACCGGCTCCCCGGGGAGGCCGCCGAGCAGGTCCTGGACGACCTGCGACGCCTGCTCGACGAGGACGGCATCGCCCTGGGGGAGCACGGCGAACCCGGTGCCACCGTGCTCTCGCTGTCCGCGCTGACCGGCGAGGGCATCGGCGAACTGCGCGAGAGCCTCGGCCAGTTCGTCGCCGAGCGGCAGGCACCCGCCCGCCGCATCGCCGCCGACGTGGACGCCGCGGCCCGCGACCTGCGGCCCGTGTACGTCACCGGGCGGCGCACCGGGCTCAGCGAGGAGGCCCGGGAGGAGTTCGCCGACCGGCTCGCGGACGCGGTGGGCGCCACCGCGGCGGGCGAGGCGGCCGAGCGCGCCTGGCTGCGCAACGCCAACCGCGCCTGCGGCACCCCCTGGCTGCGGCTGTGGCGCTGGTACCACGACCGGCGCGAACCTGCCACGGGCCGGATCTCGCTGCGCACCCAGGAGGACGAGGAGGCCACGGCCCGGCAGCGCGTCGAACAGGCGGTGCGTACGGTGTCCGAGCGGGCGTCGGCCGGGCTGCCGGCGCCGTGGGCGCAGGCGATGCGCGAGGCCGCCGTGCGCGGAGCCCAGGGACTGCCCGAGGCGCTCGACGAACTGGCGGTGCGCACGGGGCTGCCGCCGGGACGTCCGCCGCGGCCGGGCTGGTGGCCGGTGGCGGTGCTGGCCCAGGCGTCCATGACCCTGCTCCAGGTGGTGGGCGGGCTGTGGCTGCTGGGCCAGATCATCGGGTTCGTGCCCCCGAACCTGGGCGTGCCCGTGCTGCTGATGCTGGCCGGGATCATCGGCGGTCCGCTCATCGAATGGAGCTGCCGCGTCGCGGCACGCGGCCCGGCACGCCGCTACGGCCACGAGGCGGAACGCCTGCTCAGGGAGGCCGCCGCCGGGTGCGGCCGGGCCATGGTGCTGGACCCGCTGGCGGCGGAGCTGCTGCGGTACCGGGAGGTGCGGGAGCAGTACGGACGGGTCACCGGCGTGGGGGCCGCAGCGAGGTAGCGCGCCTGCGGGTCAGGTCCGCCGCCCGCGCGAGTGACGGAGTTATCCACAGTCCCGGAGGCCGTCCACAGCCCGCGGCGGGCCGGCCCGGACGGAGGCAGTCTGACCCCGGGCGACCGCGACGGACGCGGTCGCCCGGAGCAGCCGTACGGGACGCACCCGTACGGGAGGGAGGACTCGCGATGAACGAGACGATGATCTGCGCGGTGGGCAACGTGGCGACGCAGCCGGTGTACCGGGAGCTGGCCGGCGGGCCTTCGGCGCGGTTCCGGCTGGCGGTCACCGCGCGCTACTGGGACCGGGAGAAGAGCGCCTGGACGGACGGCCACACCAACTTCTTCACGGTGTGGGCCAACCGGCAGCTCGCCACCAACGCGTCGTCGTCGCTGGCGGTGGGCGACCCCGTGGTGGTGCAGGGCCGGTTGAAGGTGCGCACGGACACGCGCGAGGGGCAGAACTGGACCTCGGCGGACATCGACGCGGTGGCGATCGGCCACGATCTGGCGCGCGGCACGGCCGCGTTCCGGCGCGCGGGCAGGGCGGAGCCGGCGGCGTCCCCGCCGCAGCCGGAGCCCCAATGGGAGACACCGGCGGCGGAACAGGCGGAACCGGCGGAAGGAGCGGCCGGGCAGCGGCCGGAGCCCGCACCCGTGGGATGACGCGGACGTCCCGCCGGCGGTGACCGAAGTACGGCTTATCGACGGAAGCGCCGTGAACGCCCCTGCGTTGATTTGTCGATAAGCCCTGCTCACGCCCCTGTCCGCGATAACGATTCCGATTCGGATCACCGCGGGAACGAGCATCCCCGGCGGGCGCGGTCGGTCATGTCCTTAGGATGCCGAACGAGCCCTGCGGGGCTGCTGATTCTGCTGGTGGGACCGTGCCCCCCACGCCGACGGGTCCTGCTCGAAGGGGAATTTGGTGTTTTCTTCGTTCACTGCGCTGTCCCTGCCCGGCCGAGGAGCCACCCGACTCGCCGCCGCGGCGCTGGTGTCGGCGGTCGCCGCGGCCGGGGTGGTCACCGGTGCCGGCCCGGCCGCGGCCGCGCAGGACGGGGTGTCGCGGGGACAGGGCGGAGCGACGGCGACCATAGGCGGCCTCAAGACGCACGGCACCGCCGTCATCCACGGCGCCGACGGCGACCAGGAGGTGCCGGCCGGCCTGTTCGAGATGTCCGTCGACGGCGGCGGCATGCTGCAGACGTACTGCGTCGACATCCAGAACCCCACCCAGCAGGACGCCAAGTACCGCGAGACGCCGTGGAGCGGCACGTCGCTGGGCACCAACGACGACGCCGGGCGGGTCCGTTGGATCCTGCAGAACTCCTACCCCCAGGTCAACGACCTGGCCGCGCTCGCGAAGAAGGCCGGTGTCCGCGGCGGGCTCACCGAGCAGGACGCGGCGGCCGGCACCCAGGTGGCCATCTGGCGCTACTCGGACGACACCGACGTCGAGGCGACCGACCCCCAGGCGGAGCGGCTCGCCGACTACCTGGAGGAGAAGGCCCGCCACCTCGCGGAGCCCGCCGCGTCGCTCTCCCTGGACCCGCCCGCCGTCTCGGGCCGCCCCGGAGAGCGACTCGGCCCGGTGACGGTACGCACCGACGCGGGCGGCGCGACGGTGACCCCGCCGGTCGACGCCACCGCGGGCGGCGTGCGGATCGTCGACAAGGACGGCGCCCCCGTCACCTCCGTCACCGACGGCACGCAGATCTACTTCGACGTGCCGAAGGACGCGGAACCGGGCACCGCGGGACTGACCGTCCAGGCCTCGACCACCGTGCCGGTCGGCCGGGCCTTCGCCTCCGAGAGCCGCAGCCAGACCCAGATCCTTGCCGGCTCCAGCGAGTCGACGGTCACGGCGACGGCGACCGCCACCTGGGCCGACCAGGGCCCCATACCGGCCCTGTCCGCACGGAAGAACTGCGCCGAGGGCGCCCTCGACATCACCGCCTCCAACAAGGGCGACGAGGACTTCACCTTCGAGCTGCTGGACACCGAGTACACCATCGCGGCGGGCGAGACCCGGACCCTGTCCGTCCCGCTGCCGGAGGACCGGCCCTACGACTTCACCGTCCGCGGCCCGGCCGGCTTCGAGCAGCGCTTCGCCGGCGTCCTCGACTGCCGCACCCGCAGCGCCGCCCTCGCCGACACCACCCACACCCTGACCGAGCCGGCCCCCTCCACCCCGGTCGTCACTCCCGGCCCCAGCACCAACCTCGCCGACACCGGCAGCTCCGGCGTCACCCCCCTGATCGGCGGCACGGCCATAGGCCTGGTCGCCATCGGCGGCACCGTCCTCCTGCTCCTCCGCCGCCGCGAAGAACGCCCCTGACCCAAACCTCCGGAGCCGGCCCGGCGTTAGCCCAGGTCAGGGCCCCGTCGGAAACGCGTTTCCGACGGGGTTGGCGGTGCGGCAAGACGGGTGTTACTCATCGCGAGAGGGCGCAAAGAAGGCGCCTCACCAGCGGCTTCTTTGCCGATGAGAGGCATGTCAGGCGGCCTGGGCCGCCCCTGGGCCGTCGACTGTTGGTGAAGCGTCTCGGCGCCCCAATGAAGGCGGCTCCCCAGCGACGCTTCCCAGGCCGAGGTCGGCGCGCATCACGGTGCGCATCCCCTCCCAACGCTCCCAGAGACGGACGAAGTCTGCTCGTATGTCGTTGAACGACCCATCCGGCTCGGGATTGCCTTCCTCCAGACACATGGTCCGCCGGTAGACGTCAGAGAGCGCCGTCGTCATCCCGTCCAGCTCGACGAGCACCGCAGGTGAGGCGACCATCTGAGCCTCAGCGAAGACGGAGTGGTGGTCGCGTCGAGCCTCCTCGACCAGCTCACGACCATCTGGCGTGACAGCTCCCTTGTGCACATCCCACAGGAAGTTCATGAGATGGGTTCGGTAACGCCGGAAGGACGCGTTGACTTGCATGTAGCCGTCACGGCGACGATTCAGCTCTGCTACTTGCTGCTCACGATGCCACTGAGCCTCGGTCGCCTGCTGTTGGCGCGCGAACTCTTGCGATTGGACGCGAGCCATGTGACGTTGCGAAAGGACAGAGGCAATCAGCGTGCCCGTGACACCAACCACGGCAGCGGCTAAGCCGATGAGTGCGCTACCCATGTGACCCCCTGGCTTGAACAGATACACCAACGGCATCCTGCCCGCAGGATGGTGACTGCGAAGCCCTTGGCGACCTACCGGCTTGAACCTCACTTTGGTGTCCGCAGTAGAGGGCATGTGGGGGGCCAGCCCCTCACCGCGCCAGCCGGTGAGGGGGCGACAGGTTCACGCGATCCGTCTCCTGGACGCCCTGCACGGCAGGCCGGTGCAGTTGTCGACGAGGAGGCGTCGCTGCTCGGCATCCAGAAAGCCGCCCTTGTCACGCACATTCGGCGGACGTACTACTGCGACGACGGCAGGCCCGTGGAGGCAGCGGACATCGTGGTCCCCGCGGCTCACTGCGAGATCGTCTATGAGATTCCGATCAACCGATAGCCACGCCTAGGGTCGCCGTATGGCCGACGATGCTCCGTCCTGTCCCGAGTGCAGGCAGCCCTTGAAGTCGGGCGGTCCTGTGTTGGTCAAGAGAGACGACGACGGCCGGAGGGCTTGCCGATCTCTCTGGCGGTGTGCTGATCGGCATACCTGGTGGCGGTGGGCGGACCGGCCGGAGGAGCCACTGGAAGTCTGCCCGGTTCCGCAGGTGTTCCGTTGACATCCTGCCCTTGCATCGGCGGTGCAGGACCTCGGAGCCCTGAGGTGTGCTCAGCTCGGCGCGACGGTATCGAGCCAACCGGCGAGCACGCGAAAGTCGGTGTCATTGAGGCCCTTGGCCGGCTCGACCTGGTGCAGCAGTGAAGGCCCGGGGTGGCTGGCGTCGACCCATAGGCGGTCCATGGCGCTGATCTCGTCGTCCACCCAGATGAAGGGTCGGCCGGCGGCCCACTCGACCATGGGGCGGGTCTTCCAGTGGAGTCCCCGCGGGGTCCCTTCTGCGTCGGCGTCCGGCCAGTCCAGCACCGGCAGCTTCGGCAGGCCGATGCGCGGGGCGACGACTTCGTTCGCCTCTTCCATCCAGGTCGTCGCCCACACGAGCTGGCAGTGCAGAGCCGTGAGGCGCGCCCCGATTCCGGGGTCGAGTCGGGCCAGCAGCGGGTTCCCTTGATCGACGGTCGTCGAGGGGGCCGCAGCGATCTCCTCCTGATCGGCCGAAGACCCGAACGGGATCAGTGGGCCGTCCACGTCGAGGAAGAGGAGAGGGCGCTCCGATGAGCTGGTCACGGCAGCACCGTAGCCCCGCGCAGCGGGGGAGCGGCACCCTCGGGCCGCCCCTGGGCTGTGCGAGGGCGATCGACGGGGAGCGGCAGTGACAGGTGAGGGTCGGGCGGCATCCAGGAAAGGCCAGGTCAGAGGCCCCGTCGGGAACGCGTTTCCGCGCAGGGGTGGCGGTGCGGCAAGATGGGGTGTTACTTACCGCGAGAGGGCATGAAAAGGCCCCTCACCAGCGGTTTTCTCGCCGATGAGGGGCCGTCTCCGGCAGCCTGGGCCGTCTCTGGGCCGTCGTGAGCGTGACCGGCGGCCCGGTACATCGCGGAGATGGCTTTCCGGGTCCGTGTCTCGCTGGACGGCATCAGATGCGTGTAGACCCGAAGGGTGAACCCAGGGTCGCTGTGACCGAGGTACAGACTCAGGGCCTTGATGCTCTCCCCAGCGTCCAGGAGGACCGAGGCGTAGAAGTGCCGGAGCGCGTGCATGCCGTGTTCGCGAGCGGCGGCGTAGCGCTTGCCCTTCTCGGGGGCCGGGATGATGCCGGCGGAGGCGAGAGCGGGCTTCCAGGACTGGTCGTTGAACGCCTGGCTCCAGATGGCTGCGCCCTTACCGCTGGTGAAGAGGAGCCGGTGAGTGACCTTAGGACCGGTCGGAGTCAGCCAGGGCAGGGTGACGGCCATAGGTGGGAAGGCCGCCATGTGCTCGCGGAGCGCGGTCGACACCTCCGGGTCGAGGGGGACGTCACGGAGCTTGCCTCGCTTGGGCGGGGCGAAGACGAGTGTGCCGCGCACCTTCTTGACCTGCTGGCGGACGTAGAGCCAGCCGAGGCCGCCGATGTTGTCGACGGCCAGACCGAAGATCTCCCCCTGTCGGAGTCCGCATCCGGCGCCCAGGTCAACCATGGCCCGGTACCGGTCGGGCAGGCCAGTCCGCACGCCGAAGACTTGCTCAGCAGACCAGGGATGGACGCGTGACGGCGCGGGACGAGGTGCCTTGACCGATCGGGCCCTGCAGGGGTTCGAGGCCAGGAGACGGTCATCCACGGCCGCATTGAGCACGGAAGACACCGCGTCGAAGATGAGGCGCCGGTACTGGGCAGACGCCACGGCGTCTTCGAGCTGACGGTTCCAATCGCGGATGTGCTCGGGCTGGAACGAGCCGATCGGGCGTGTACCGAGATACGGCAGGGCGTGGAGGCGCAACCTGCCTTCGACGGCGGCCCGGCTCGTGAGGTCGGTTGTAAGGGCGGCGAGCCAGCGGTCCGCGTACTCGCGGAAGGTGACACGGGCAGCCCGCGGGTCGATGTACTGCCCGCGCGCCATGTCGGCTTCGATGTTGGTCAGCCAGGCGTCAGCCAAGCGCTTCTGCTTGTCCGGGAAACTCTTGGACTTCTCGGTGCCGTCGGGGCCGATGTAGCGGGCCCGGTAGCGCATGCCCGATCCGTGGCGGTCGGTCTTGATCCGGCGAGTCTTGCCGTCAGCACCTACCTCGGTGCGATACCAGCGGTCCTGGATGTGGCCGGCCATCAGGCAGCCTCCCCGAGCTGTGAGTCGACCCAGCACCGCACGTCGTTCGGGTCGAAGCGGAGGTGCCGACCGACGCGAAAGCCGCGCGGACCGGTGCGCTTGCGTCGCCACTGGTAGACCGTCTCGACGCTGGGCAGCTCGAACATCTCGACCAGGTCCTCAGGGGTCAGGAACCGGGGCGGCAGCTCTGAGGGCATGGTCAGCACTTCCCTTCGTTGGCGAGTTGGTCGCGCATGGCTTCGCGTGCGGTTTCTCGGTTGAGCTGGAGGTCCCGGGCGATGGTGGCGGCGAGGGCGGATTCACCGGGGGTGTGGCCGTGGCCGGCGTACTGCCAGTCGGTGAGGATGAGGACGGTGTCCGGCTCGCGGTCGTCCAGGGCGAGGGCGGTGTGTTCCTGGGCGGCGCGGTAGTCGGCGCGTGTCTGGCGGAGGGCGCCGAGGGTGGTGGAGTAGCGGCGGGATTTGGAGGAGAAGTGGCCGCGGAAGCCGAGCATGTGGGCCCAGGCCCAGAGGCGCCGGTCCGGGTAGAGGCGGTCCAGGTCGCGGCATGCGGTGATGAGTTGGCGGGTGTGGTCTGGGACGTGGTGGCGGTCGAGTTCGGTGAGTTCGCCGATGCGGCGGTCGAGGGTGCCGGTGTTCTCGGCGGCTTTGGTGGAGTACTTGGCGACGTAGGAGGCGACGGCCTGTTCGGTGATGTCGGAGCCGTCGCCGAATGCCTTGACCGGGCGGACGTCGAGCTGTGTGCCCCAGCGGAAGGACCGGGCCGGTTGGTCCTCGGCGGCCGGGACGGAGACGGAGGTGTAGGAGTGCGCTGCGGCGGCATGGATGGCGTCGGCGAGGAGAGCGACCGTTGCCCAGGCGGGCGGCGGTGTTCCGGGTCCGTCCGGTCCGTCGAGCCGGATCACTGCGTGGAAGTGGAGGGCGCCGCGCTTCTGGAATTCGGCGACCTTGCCGTAGGAGACGCGGACTCGGTCGGCGAGTTCTCGGCGGGTGAGGCCGGCGCGGGCGGCGAGTTCGCGGCGCAGGCGGGTGGTGAAGCGTTGCCAGAGCTGTCCGGCGTGGTTGTTGAACAGAACGGCGCCCGCGTAGTCGTACGTGGTGGGGTCGAGGGCGGTGCCCAGTTCTGGGGCGTCCGGGGCGTGTTGGGTGCCGCAGCGGCAGGTGCCGTGGTCGGGCCGGTTGTGGACCGGGCCGAAGGAGGGGGCTGTGAGCGTGGCGAACACGCGCGGGTGATCCCTCACCGTGGTGGGGACGTCTCGGCGGTCGTCTCCGGCCAGGCCCGCGCGGATGAGGTGGTAGGTGTCGCCCGCGTAGGTCCAGGCGCAGGAGGGGCAGCGGGAGGCGCGGCGGTTGCCGCAGGCGAGGCGGAGGCGTCCGCCGGGCTCTACGGCAGTTGTGTAGTGGTGCAGGGTTTCGCCGGTGGTCTTGTCTTTGTGGAGGGTCCAGCCGGTGAGGTGGATGGGGTCGGAGCAGCCGCCGGTGCGACGGATCTGGTCTTCCCAGCGGGTGTAGTCGGGGGCCGAGGCGACGCGGAGGAGGTCGCGGAGGGTGGTCGGGTCGAGCAGCGGGGCATGCGCGGTCGGGGCGCGGTGCGCCATGCTGGGTGCTTCCTTCCGGTTGTGAGATCGGTTGGGGACGGCGCCCGGGCGGCGGATGCTTGGCGGTATCGAGGCCGCCCGGGGGCCGGTCAGCGTCGCTTGGCGTCGGCGTGGACGAGGGAGCGGATCACCAGGGCGCAGACGGCGACCGAGGCGCCGGTGATAGCGATGGCCAGGAGCAGCGAGACGAGGACGGCGCCGACGACCAGGACGACGGCCGTTCCGCCGCCGACGAGGGCGAGGGCGGTTCCGGGGGTGAGCTGCACCGTGGGCCGGGACGGCGCCGGAGCGACCGGAGCAGGCGGCGGAACCTGCCCGCTCGGCACGACGGCGGTCGGCTCCACGACCGTGGGCGGCGTGAGGTGGCCGGCGGGCGTGGGGTTGGTCGGGATCTTCGGGCGGAGCATCGGTGTTCTCCCTTCGGGTCGTGCTACTTGACGAAGCCGTTGACGACGGGGGCCAGCACGCTGTCGGCGATGAGGAAGCCGCCGAGGAGCAGTACGGCGATGAGCCACCAGGGCGGGCGGATGAGCTTGACGCCGAGGTAGCCGACGGCGAGGAGCGCGAGCCAGAGCGGGACGTCCATCGGGTGGCCTCCTAGCTGACGCGGCAGCGGTGGGTGCGGGCGGCGAGCTGTGCGGCGGACTGGCTGGAGTAGTCGGCGGACCAGCCGCAGCGGTCGTTGGTGCACACGGCGGCATGTTTGATCTGGCCTCGGCGGTCGCGGTGGGTGCCGATCTGCACTGGGCCGATCCGCATGACGGAGTGGAAGAAGTCGCGGGCGGGCATGTCAGCCGGTCTCCTATCGGGTGCGGTCGGGTCAGGTGAGTTGGGCGGCGATGGCGTCGGCGAGGTGAGGCGGGACGCCGAGGCGGGCGCGGAGGGTGTCGGTGTCGATCGGGGCGCCGGTGCGGGCGTGGTGGTCGTCGGCGACTTTGCGAGCGTGGTCGACGAGCGCGGCCGGGACCGGCGCAGCCGTGGGCAGAGCAGGGGCTTCCTCGATCTGCGGGGCGACGGGGGGTTCAGGCGCCGGGCCCGGCTCAGCGGCAGCCGTTTCGGGCGCGGGGTCCGGAGCCGGGACGGAGGGTGCCGGCGGATCCGGGGCGGGGTCCGCGGGCGAGTGGGCGAGGAGGGTTCCGCCCATGAAGGCCAGGGCGGGCCAGGCCGCGACGAGGATGCGCAGCCAAGGCGGGACGTCGCCCAGGTCGAGAAGCCCGGCAGTGGCCACGTTGGCACCGAGCGAGGCGACCAGGGCGATGAGGAACCAGCACCAGGCCAGCCGGGACGGCCCATCGGCACGCAGCCGTCGCCAGGCGGCGACCAGGAGCAGGTCGACCGAGACGGGATAGGCCCAGGCTTTCCAGCCGGTCTGTCCGGCAGCGGCGGCGAGGTCGTGGAGGTGGGCGAAGGACAGCGCCCCGGCGATGACGGCCTGAACGAGTACGGCGTCGATACGGAGAGCGGGGCGGGCCATCACGGCTCCTTCCTGTGATCAGGCATGGCGGGGGTAGGGACCTGGCGCGAAGGACGGTCACGCCGACCGCGGGGAGGGGGTCAGGCAGTGGCGGGGGCCGTCTTGGACAACGGCACGCGAGCCGAAGGCAGCGGAGAGACCGCGGGCCGGAAGGGCGCGAGGGCGGGCAGCTCGGGGGTGCGGTCGGCGTGCTTGTTGCAGACGTTCACGGCCTGGCGCAGCGTGGTGTGCGGGGCGCGGATGCGGTGCCAGCCGCCGGTGGAGTCCCCGGCGATGGCGATGCCGCGTGTCTCGGCGGGAATCTGGATGGCGGCGAGGACGGCGTCCGGGGCGATGTCGCCGAAGGCCATGTTCGCGGACGTCTCGTCGTTGACGCGGTGGGCGGTGCGGCCGGTGAGCTGGGCGCGGAGCATGGTGATGCCCTTGCCGAGTTCGGAGCCGAAGCGCTGCCCGCAGATCTCCAGGTAGACGCCGGCCGCGCGGCCGAGCTGGGCGAGGCGGACCAGGGCGGTGATGATCCGGTCCCGGCGCTTCTCTTCCTCCTTGCTGGCGAAGAGCGCGAGTTCGGCGACCTCGTCGACCAGGACGACGACCGGCACCGGCCGCAGGTCCTCGGGCAGGTCCCAGATGTCGGCGGCGATCTCCGCATCCGGCACGGCGACGCTGATCCGCTGTTCGGCGCGGATGAGTTGATACACGTCCTGCATGTGGGAGACCAGCGCTTCCAGCAGCTCCAGCGCGGTATCCGGGTTGTCGGCGAGCGCGGAGAACCGGCGGGCCAGCGGGAACAGCTCGACCCCTTGCTTGCAGTCGATGCCGACCAGCGCGACGTGGTGCGGGGCGAGCCCGGCGACGAGGTTGCGCTGATAGACGGACTTGCCGGACTCCGTGGCGCCGAGGGTCAGCCCGTGCGGGACGGCGCGGTAGTCGCGGTAGTGCACCGAGCCGTCCTCCCGCAGCGCGACCGGCACGCACATCGGCCGGGTGTCGGTCTTGGCCGGCATCTGCACCCGCTTGAGCACGTCGTAGCCGGTCATCCGGATCTCGACCACACCGGAGCGCAGCTCACGGGAGGTGACGCCGTACATCGCGAAGGAGTGGCGCAGCCGGTCCGAGGCGGCGGCGACGTCGAAGGCGTCCTGTCCCGGCCGGAGTTTGAGCCGGAGGACCAGGCCGGTGTGGGTGGGCCGCAGCCGCAGGATGCGCGGCGCGCGCGATTCCGGTGCCGGGCGGTTGGCTATCCGGGCCAGCATGAGGCGCCAGCGCGAGGGCGGGACCGTCAGGCCGCAGGCCTCCATGACGGAGGCGTAGCGGACCAGGACGCGCACGGCAACGAAGGTGACCCCGAAGGTCATCCAGTACCAGGCGGGACGCCGCCACCGCAGGAGACCCGCAGCGGCGACGACCACCAGCAGTAAGACCGTCGGCCACGTCATGGCTCAGGCCGCCTTCGAGCCCGTGCCCGTGGTGGCCAGCGAGGTGACGGCGACCGCGCGGAAGGCGATGCCGTGCCGCTTCTGACCGTTGAACTCGTTCTCCCACGGCCGGGCGACCAGCCCCGTGAGCGCGGCCGGGGTGCCCATGGTCAGGTCACCGGAGATGCCGGTCTCCGGGACGGTGACGGACAGGATCTCGACTTCGTCGTTGGCCGCGAACATCACGTCCACGGTCATCAGCTTCGCGCCGGTCTCGGCGTCGGTGGCGATCTCGCCGGTACGGCGGTCACGCACCTTGGGCTGCGGGGTCTTGGCGACCATCACGGTCGCGGCGGAGGTGTCGACGGGGATCTGACGCACAGCAGAACACTCCTCTATACGTGCTGGACTCCGTCACTCATGTACATGAGTGACATGAAGAAGAATGCAATCACTCCTGTACATGAGTCAACCCGCCGCGACATCGAAGTCACGACGGGTTGCAAGAAGTTGAGCGAGCGTCAGTCGGCGGCAGGGATCCGATACTCGAAAACGAACTGGTCAGCCGCCATGAGCGTGTCGCAGACCTCCACCACGACCCCGGCCGTCGTACGGGCCTCACGGATCAGGTGAACCACCGGCGCACCCGGACTCAACGCCAACTCGGAGGCTTCCGCCTTCGAGGCCGGCCGCGCTTGCAGCGTCTCGACAAACTCCGCGAACTCATGCCCGTGGTCTTCGAGTCGGGCGTAGATGCCACCGCCGCCGGGGTTCTCGGCGAACAGCTCCGGGATGTCCTTCACGACGTCCCACGGGAGGTAGGAGGAGGCCGTCTCGACCGGGGTGCCGTTGCGGAAGTAGAGACGCCGCCGGGCAAGCACCTGAGTACCGGCGGGGACGCCGAGCCGCTGAGCGGCATCCGCGGGGGCCTCCATGGGCCCGATGTAGAGGACGCTCACCTTGGCCGTGGCGCCGGACTGCGCGGACTCCGCGAGGTAAGCGGCCTTGCCGCCCTGGCGGAGCGAACGCCGGAAACGGTCGGAGGAACGGTGCCGCACCGGCGGCCGGTCCTTCACGATCGAACCCTTGCCGTGCCGGGTCTCGACGAGCCCGCTTGCCCGCACCTCGACCATGGCCTTGCGGATCGTGCCGCCGGACACGCCGTAGCGGTCCACCAGCTCCGATTCACTCGGCACCATGTCACCGGGCTTGAGCACACCCGCCCGGATCTGCTGCACGATCTCGTCCGCGATCTGCACGTACCGAGGCCCGGACCTGCCCCCCTCTACCGCAGTTCCCATAGTTCTTCTCTGCCTCCTATGCTCCTGTACATGAGTCAACCACAGGAAGCAACGTCGACGCCCCTGCACTCCGTATCCGTAGCCGGAGTCGTCGTGCGCGAAGACGGCCGCCTCCTGGCGATCCGCCGGGCCGACAATGGAACCTGGGAACTCCCCGGCGGCGTACTCGAACTCGACGAGACCCCCGAGGCCGGCGTCGCCCGAGAGGTCCTGGAGGAGACAGGCATCCACGTCGAGGTCGACGAACTCACCGGCGTCTACAAGAACACCACCCGCGGCATCGTCGCCCTGGTCTTCCGCTGCAAGCCCTCCGGCGGCACCGAACGCACCTCAATCGAATCAACAGCCGTCTCCTGGCTCACACCCGACGAGGTCAGCGACCGCATGGCCGAGGTCTACGCCATCAGACTCCTGGACGCCCTAGACGGGGCTGGCCCCCACGTACGAAGCCACGACGGCAAGCACCTCATCCCAGCGGGATAAGACTTTCCCTACTTCATCAAGGCCCGCGCACGGCGCGGGCGCGCGCCGCCTCTGCGGCGCGGCCTGCCTCCTGTCTTCGCCCCGGCTGGCCGCGCCCGGCGGCGCGCTGCGTGCAAGCGGGCAAGCGGGCAAGGGCGGGACGTCATCCGCTGGCACAAGATGACGCCTCCGGCGGGGGATCGGCCGGCACCGGGATGGAGGGGGCGCCGTCGCCGGCCGCGGGCCCGTAGTGGCGTGCGCGGGGGGGCTCCCATCCCGTCCGCCGTCGACCCAGGCAGAGCCGAGCGGGCGTGGCCCATGGCGTCCAGGTCGTTCGTACAGTGGCGCGCTCCACCTGGACGCCATGGGCCACGCCCGCTCCACGGTGTGTGGGTCGACGGCGGACGGGATGGGAGCTGAGGAGGGTGGTGGGTTGAGCGGGTTCTGTAAGAGCTCGTTGGATCAGGCTCCTCCAATGGCAGTGCGCAACGGTGAAGCTTCAACCATAATGTGCAGGGAGGGTGACTGGCACGCTGGCATACGGGGGGAAAGTTGGCGAAGCAGGGCCGCAGGCCACTGCCGAAGAGGCTGGCCAACCATAAGTGGGTGGGAAAGAACCTAATCCCGCCCATGCTCCAGCACGGGGCTATTCTGACTGACTGGGCTCGAGACGATTTTCCCGATCTTTTGTGGATAGCCTTGGTGGTGGAGCAAGAGGGTGACGAGGGTGCACGCCTGATTTCTGCTCTACAGCACGATTGGCTTGAGGAGACCCGTGGAGCGGACTACTCAGTCGAATTGGATGGCAGGCTATCTTCTCTAGAGAAGATGCCAACGGCTGCGCGGAGCGATTTCCTGCATCTTCTTTCACGTCATGATAGTGAGAGGCTAGTCCCGCACGCTCTACGTACGATTGCCGCATGGTATCCGGAGATGCCAGGCCGGTGGGCCTTTGCCGAGATCGGTGCGCCGAGTGCCGGTGACATGGATGAGATGCTCGACGCGCTTGTCCGGACTCTGGCCCTATGTCTTCAGCGGCGAGGGAAGGCACTAACGGTGACAGCGCCTCTAGGCTGGCTATTGATCAATGGGAGACTGCACCTGCAAGAGAGTCAGGTTTCGACTCTTGCCTCGTACCCGGTTGACCCCAACACGCGGTCGATGGCTGAGGCAATGCTCACTTCAATGTATGGCGCCACTAAAGCTCTCGCAGTGGGTACGGAGGATGCGCCTCGCGCTGAAGGTGACTGGCCTGCCCGCTTCTGGAATGCGAACTGGGAACTCACGCCATGCATGAGTCAGGATAGCCCGCCGGCCGTCATGGAGGATGCCGACGTCGCATCCGCGCAGGGGGCCGCGATTGAGCAGCTGAATGACCTGTGGAATGAATTCATGGGTATCGCCTTCTCGGGTGGGGTGGACTTGTATCGGCCTGCTCGACATGAAGTTGTGTGCGCGTTGGCGGTGAGGTGCATTCGAGCCGTTTATGCCATGGTGCAAAGCCCGTTGATGTGGGGCGGCGAACATGGTGCGGCGGTGCTTCGGTCGCTAGTCGAAACAGAAATCCTTGTCACTTGGCTGCATTACAAGAACGACCTCGAACTGTATGAGAAGTTCATATTGTATGGACAGGGGAAGCAAAAGCTGATGCGAGCCCACGTTGAGGAGGCGATGGGCGAGTCGGGTGACTCGGAAAACTCAAAGCTGTCAGATCTGGCGTCATTTCTGGATTCACGGCTAGGTGGGGCTAGCGCGGAAATGTTCATGGAGGTGAGTGTTCATCCCTCCTTCGCTGGAGGGTCGGTGAACACGCGGTCGATGGCGGAAGAAGTTGGAATGCAGGATCTCTACAGTCGCTTCTTTCAGCCTCTAAGCGCGTCAGTACATGGAGAGTGGTCGGCGCTCGACAACTACGTTGTGGACAGGTGCGTTAATCCATTGCATCGATTCCATAGAATTCCAGTGCAGTATCTAACGCCAATACTGGGGCAAGAAACTCTTGCTGGCGCTATCGGTGGTTTGAGGCGTGTGCTCGATGCCGCTAAGGAATCGCTGTCGGGAGGTGCAAACGCTGATGAGCCTTAGTGACTCGTCACAGCCGACGTGCCAGTTCCATCTCGGGCCGTCTGCGGGCCGTCCGAGGCGGGTCGATGGCGACAGGTGGCAACCACCATCGACAGTCGTCCAGCCCGGCAGCCCCAGGTCACCCAAGTGGATCTGAAGCCCGGAGCTTAGTTATTCGCTCGCATCGGCTGCCGCTAGAAGTTCCTGGATAAGTTCTTCTTCCGTAGGAATCTGCTGCCGATCAAGCATAGCCCGCAGGGTCTGCGTCAGAATGCTCCAGGCTTCCATCCACGGATCGACACCCTCTCTGGATTTCAGCTCACCGCCATGAGCTACCTTGGACCGATCTCCGTAAGACTTCTTAGCCCTCTGGAAGAACTCCCTACGATCCCCCAGCGGGGACTGGAGTTGAGCAAGGTACAGAGCAAGGCGGAAACTTACCTCGGATTGCACTTTAGGAAAGATAGATTCGAGACCAGTCCAGACATGCAAAAGTGACTGGCCAGTATCGGCAACAACCGGGCTGGACATCAGGACTCGTTCCAGGAAGCGACAGACGGAATACCTGCTCCGGAGAATGTTCCAACGATCAACATCGCCAACCGCCTGGGCGAGCAGGTCAGGCGTGACTGTGCGAGCGAGCCCTTCTTTACGGAAGGCAGCCCCCGATGCGTAAGGAGCCGGCCACACTTCTACGCAGGCCGTGGCACTAGTGATCCCGGTGCGCATCCCCTCAGGAAGCAACTCAAGTCCATGACTAGACCTCCGTGAGCAGATTCCTGCGTAGTCATTGATGGAATAACTAGATAGAAGCTGCACGGAGAATGGGTGGAAGCCTCGAGCGTACATCGCCACATGGAAAGCAAGCATCTTATCCCGCACATCATCGGTAGATGACGCAGATATCGCGAGTTCCATGTTGCAGCTCTTGAGGAGCATATCTCCCGCAGTATATGAGATATGCAGCTTGTGTTTGCTCTGCAGTTCCGCCCAATCGAAGATGTTAACGTCCCATTTTCGCGCTATAAAGGCATAGTCGCCAACCCGGACGGGCTCATCGAGGTCGCGCGGAATCAGCCCCGAGAGCGGTGCGTAGTACCTACCCACATACAGCCCTTTCCCCCATGTGCATCGATGCATTATGCGTCAGCTCAGGGACTCATGTCCGCTGGTTTCCCGTAACGAGGCTGGGTACGCGCGGGCGCCCATGCACGGCCTGGCACGTCCGCCCCAACCATGCACTGACACCGCCGGGCCGGGCTTGGACCGCACTCCTAATGCGGGGGTCACGACAGAAGGCCGAGCAACGCAGAGAGCCCTGCTGCTCAACTACAGCAGCAGGGCTCGACCCGTCACGGTGGCGCACGACCCGTGCGTCTAGGAGTCACCGGCGCCTCCGCTCAAACACCCGCAAGATGCGTTCGGAGAGGAGACGTGCGTCTCGCCTTCGCGCGGGCCTGCGCGACCACACAGCTGGCAGGAAGATCGCAGCTAGCACGATCAGTGGCAGGCTCAGAAGGGAGACGGTGATCCACCAGGGAGCGGCTACGATCGACGCTGATGCAGTTCCTGCGCCCAGCGTGATCAGCAGCCCGCGGGTCACGGGCCGGGGGTGCTGGCCATCGCACATAGTCCTTTCGGTCAGACCGGAGTTGGCGGTCTCCAGTTCGGGGCGGTCATGGCTCCACGCCGTGGCGGGGCGACGCGAGTGGAGAGGCCAGGGACCCATAGTCATGTCTGCGAGTTCCGGACGACGGCTTGGCCTCGCCCCCGGCCGGTAACTCGTTTCTGGACATGCCGTTTGGTATAGGCACTTCCAATGCAAAATCCTGCGCGATGGCTCAAGACGAGTAGGCCAGGTCTTGCCAGCTGTTACAGAGTTGTGAAGCCTCAACGAGGCAGATTCCTACGCTGGCACCTAGCGGGGCGACGGTCTCGTGACGTGAGCGTCGTTATGTGCTGTGTCCGAGAGGTTGCACCACAACCGCACCAGATCGAGCGGGGAACAGCGGGGGCTCACGGTGAGAGCCGCCGAGTCCAGTGAGCTAGTCGTCCGCCGTTCGCCCAGGTCAGCGGCCGGCCAGCCCAGAGTGATCGCAGCTTCCCAAGCTGAGGGCTCACGGTCAAAAGCCCACAGCCTCTGAACTGCATCAGAGCCGTGGGCTTCGTCAGGACCA
This sequence comes from Streptomyces sp. SudanB5_2050, assembly GCF_964272335.1. Lineage (NCBI taxonomy): Bacteria > Bacillati > Actinomycetota > Actinomycetes > Kitasatosporales > Streptomycetaceae > Streptomyces > Streptomyces sp. SudanB5_2050. The sequence goes on along the minus strand of NZ_OZ186760.1, from coordinate 2,851,616 downwards.
CTTTAGGGGCGGGGTTCGTCGACCGCCAGGAGGTGACCGCGGCTGGTCGCGACGCGGAGTACGTCTCGGAGTGCCCCGCTCAGCTCTTTCGCCAAGCGCCGCATCTCGTCAAGGGCCACATCCCGGTCGTTGAGGGTTTCTGATGCTTCCTCCAGTAGCTCTGCCGCCGTGCCGAGCTGAACCGCCTCGACGTTGTCCGCCAGGCGTGACATGTAGCCGCCTCGTTCATCGGTGCTCAGGTAGCAGGGCTTGCCTTCCGGGCCCGACCACGGGAGGAGTCGCAGTTCGTTCGGTGCTGTCATCCCTTGCTCTGCCTTTCGTCGATTTAGTGGTGGGTGGTGAACACGGCGTCGACTCTATCCCCCGGGAAGGCCAGAAGCGTGGCTTCGACGACGCGGCCCGTGGAGTCGGTGGCGATGCGAGTGATGGAGAGGACGACGGACGCGATGCCGATCCGGAGGACCGATGCTTCGTCCGGTGTCGGGAGGCGAGCACTCACCGTCTCTCGGACAGCAGTGGGAGGTGGGCCGAGGAAGGCGAACCTTGTGGCCGCCTCTCTGCACGTGGAGGCGTCGTCGAGCGCTCCGGGCGGGACCAAGTCATGCGGCATGTAGACGCGGGCTAGGCCGTGCGGTGACTCCCCTCCGCGACTGAGGCAGGTGAACTCCACGACGGGGCTGCCCGTAGGCACCTTTAGCAATGTCGCCAGGTGTGCTTGGGCCTGAACTGCGGTGTTGCGGATGGTGACGCGCGAGTCCGGCTCGGCGGCGGTCCACGGGTCCAGGGTGCCCCAACCGCCGATGTACATGATCTTGCGGGGAGGGCGGCGGACGAAGTTGCCTTTGCCGTGGATCTTCTCGATGAGGCCTTCTCTCTGGAGCACGGCGAGTGCTCTTCGCAGCGTCACCGTGCTGACCCTGTATCGGTCGGCGAGGGCAGCCTCGGACGGTAGGCGTTCGCTCGGAAGGATGCGGTCGGCCGTGATCTGCTGCCGGAGGTCATCGGCGATGTCGAGGTGGCGTGAGCGCATGGAGCCGGTCACCGCCTTCTCAGCATTCGCACGGCGACGAGTCGGGTGCGCGCATGTATGGTCAACAGTTCGCCCGACTCGAAGACCAGTTGCTTCGCTCCCTGGGGGAGTTGGAAGAGGTCTCTCACCCGGAAGGCATGGCCGCCGAGTTGGATGATGTCGCCGCGCTGCACGGTGGTCGCGGTGACCTCGACGTTGGAGACCAGCGCGCCGCCGGGGGTATAAGCCGTCACCGAGTCACCTCCAAGGACGCGGACGGGTTAACGCCCGAGTGGCACGGGCAATCGCACGTCTCGCAGATCACCGGGATGTCGGACGGGGCCGGCGTCGGGGAGGCGTGGGTGCAGACGTGGTGCGTGCCGATCCGGCATGCAGTCGAGCGGTAGGGGATGGACGCGGCGTCTGCGATGTGCGGCTGTCGACGAGGCGGCATCAGTAAGCCCCTGTCAGCGATGACCAGGCGTCCGCCGAGAGGTGAGGGACGATGACCATCGCACGTGTTCGGACGCGTGCTTCCGTCGCCAGGACGTACGGGCGGACCAGGGCCACGTCCTCTCCTCTGAGCAGGTTTCGGTGAGTTGCCGCGTCGTCGGCTGCACGGCCCGAGACCGGGGCCGACGTGTCATCGGGCCTACGGGAGACGGGAATAGGCGGAGGAGGAAAGGCGGGCACTAACGGCTGGCGGTGCCTGCCCCTTGGAGAGTTGCGCACCCTGGTGAGAGAGAAGGCGCGGCGGATACGGTTGATCACGCTGTTCAGCTCCTATCGCTGATGGCTCGGTCCCCCGACATCACCCGTCGTGGGGGCCGCTTTGCGTACGACCGCCCATAAGGTGCGGTCGTTCAAGCTGGTGGCGAGGAGCCCGAATCGGTCGGCCTCAGCCACCACGTCCAGGACCTCCCGCCATGACTCGGCGGAGAGCGTGTCCGGCACCTCCGCTTCCACCGATGTGTGCTGGTGCTGTTCCTCCACTCGCGTGGAAAGCCCGAGGGCGGACAGCCGGGCGGCGATGGCCGCCGCGCTAACTCCCGAAGCGGGCACAGGGCAGCCTCCGTCATCCAGCGATCACTTTGAGTGAAGCTAGTTAACTAGATTAGAGCTAGTGGACTAGATTTTCCATATGCCTGAGCAGCCGCCCTATCTCCGCGTCGCCGACGAACTCCGGCGGCGGATCGCGGAGCACCTGTGGGAGCCGGGAGACCGTCTGCCCTCTCGCGCGCAGATCGGTCAGGAGTGCGGCGTCGGCGAGAACGTGGTCCGCAGGGCGCAAGAGCTGCTGATCTCCCAAGGCGTGCTGGAGGGTCGCGCCGGGTCGGGTACCTACGTCGCCGAGCCCCGGCAGCGGGTTCGCGTGGTGCGGTCTTCGGCGCGCGAGCAGCCGAGCGGATCGCCATTCCGGGCCGACATGAAGGCCGTGGGTAGGCAGGGGGACTGGGAGAGTCGGACGGACGCCAAGGTGCCGGCACCCGCAGACGTCGCGGCGCGACTCGGGATCGACGAGGGTGAGATGTGCGTGCGGACGGCGTACGAGTTCCTGGCGGACGGCAGGCCGGTGCAGCTGTCGACGAGTTGGGAGCCGTACGAACTCACCGGCGGCACTCTCGTCGTTCTCCCCGAGGGCGGTCCGCATGCTGGAGCGGGCGTCGTGAACCGTATGGCCGCGATCGGTATCACGGTCAGCCATGCCGTGGAGCAGCCAGAGCCGAGGCAGGCGACCGCCGAGGAGGCGTCGCTACTCGGCATCCAGAAAGCTGCCCTTGTCACGCACATCCGGCGGACGTACTACAGCGACGACGGTAGGCCCGTGGAGACAGCGGACATCGTGGTCCCTGCGGCTCACTGCGAGATCGTCTATGAGATCCCAATCAACCGATAGCCACGCCTAGGGTTCGCCGTATGGCCGACGATGCTCTGTCCTGTCCCGAGTGCAGGCAGCCTTTGAAGTCGGGCGGTCTTGTGCTGGTCAAGAGAGACGGCGACGGCCGGAGGGCTTGCCGATCTCTGTGGCGGTGCGCTGATCGGCATACCTGGTGGCAGTGGGCGGACCGGCCGGAGGAGCCACTGGAAGTCTGCCCAGTTCCGCAGGTGTTCCGTTGACATCCTGCCCTAGCGTCAGCGGGCCCGTACTTCGTGGAGCCCCGAGGTGTGTTCATCTCGGCGCGACGGCTTCGAGCCATTCGGCGAGCGCGGAGAAGTCGGCGCCATTGAGGCCCTTGGCCGGTTCGGCCTGGTGCAGCAGCGACGGCCCAGGGTGGCTGGCGTCGACCCAGAGGCGGTCCATGGCGCTGATCTCGTCGTCGATCCAGATGAAGGGTCGGCCGGCGGCCCACGCGACCATGGGACGGGTCTTCCAGTGGAGACCCCGCGGGGTACCTCCTGCCTCTGCGACCGGCCACTCCAGCACCGGCAGCCTCGGCAGACCGATGCGCGGGGCGATTACTTCGTTCGCCTCTTCCCTCCAGGTCGTCGCCCAGACGAGCTGGCAGCCCAGAGCCATGAGGCGCGGCCCGATCCCGGGGTCGAGTCGGGCCAGCAGCGGGTTCCCCTGGTCGACGGTCGTCGTGGAGGCGGCAGCGACCTCCGGATGGCCAGCCGACGACCCGAAAGGGATCAGTGGGCCGTCCACGTCGAGGAAGAGGAGGGGGCGCTCCGGTGAGCTGGTCACGGCAGCACCGTAGCCTCGCGCAGCGGGGGAGCGGCACCCTCGGGCTGGGCCGTCCCTGGGCCGTGCGAGGGTGCCCGAGGCCGATCGACAGCGACCGACAGTGACAGGTGGGGCCAAGACGCCATCCAAGAAAGCCCAGCTCAGGGGCTCTGCCCGGAACGCGTTTCCGCGCAGGGGTGGCGGTGCGGCAAGATGGGGTGTATCTGCCCACTGCCTGATCAAGCTGCCGGACGGTTTCTCTTGGCTGAGTTCATTTACACCATGCGCAAGGCGCGCAAGGCGCACGGCGACAAGGTGATCCTCGATGACGTCACCCTGAATTTCCTTCCCGGCGCCAAGATCGGTGTTGTCGGTCCGAACGGTGCCGGTAAGTCCACCGTTCTCAAGATCATGGCGGGCCTCGAGCAGCCGTCGAACGGTGACGCGTTCCTGTCGCCGGGCTACACGGTCGGCATCCTGCTGCAGGAGCCCCCGCTGAACGAGGAGAAGACCGTCCTGGAGAACGTCCAGGAGGGTGTCGCCGAGGTCAAGGGCAAGCTCGACCGGTTCAACGAGATCGCCGAGCAGATGGCGACCGACTACTCGGACGCGCTGCTGGAGGAGATGGGCAAGCTCCAGGAGGAGCTGGACCACGCCAACGCGTGGGACCTGGACGCCCAGCTGGAGCAGGCCATGGACGCGCTGGGCTGCCCGCCCGGCGACTGGCCGGTCGTGAACCTCTCCGGTGGTGAGAAGCGGCGGGTGGCGCTGTGCAAGCTGCTGCTGGAGGCGCCCGACCTGCTGCTCCTCGACGAGCCCACCAACCATCTCGACGCCGAGTCGGTGAACTGGCTGGAGCAGCACCTCGCCAAGTACGAGGGCACCGTCGTGGCCGTGACCCACGACCGGTACTTCCTGGACAACGTGGCCGGCTGGATCTGCGAGGTCGACCGCGGCCGTCTGCACGGCTACGAGGGCAACTACTCCAAGTACCTGGAGACCAAGGCCACCCGCCTCAAGGTCGAGGGCCAGAAGGACGCCAAGCGGCAGAAGCGTCTGAAGGACGAGCTGGAGTGGGTGCGCTCCAACGCCAAGGGGCGGCAGGCCAAGTCCAAGGCGCGCCTCGCGCGGTACGAGGAGATGGCGGCCGAGGCCGACAAGATGCGGAAGCTGGACTTCGAGGAGATCCAGATCCCGCCGGGCCCGCGTCTGGGCAACGTCGTCGTCGAGGTGAACAACCTCAGCAAGGCGTTCGGGGACAAGGTCCTCATCGACGACCTGTCGTTCACGCTGCCGCGCAACGGCATCGTCGGTGTCATCGGACCGAACGGCGCGGGCAAGACCACGCTGTTCAAGATGATCCAGGGCTTCGAGGAGCCGGACTCCGGTTCCATCAAGGTCGGCGACACGGTCAAGATCTCCTACGTCGACCAGAGCCGCGAGAACATCGACCCGAAGAAGACCCTGTGGGCGGTCGTCTCCGACGAGCTGGACTACATCAACGTCGGCCAGGTCGAGATGCCCTCGCGCGCCTACGTGTCCGCCTTCGGGTTCAAGGGCCCGGACCAGCAGAAGCCGGCCGGTGTGCTCTCCGGCGGTGAGCGCAACCGCCTCAACCTCGCGCTCACCCTCAAGCAGGGCGGCAACCTGCTGCTCCTCGACGAGCCGACCAACGACCTCGACGTCGAGACCCTCTCCAGCCTGGAGAACGCGCTGCTGGAGTTCCCCGGCTGCGCCGTGGTCGTCTCCCACGACCGGTGGTTCCTGGACCGGGTCGCCACGCACATCCTCGCCTACGAGGGTGAGTCCAAGTGGTTCTGGTTCGAGGGCAACTTCGAGTCGTACGAGAAGAACAAGATCGAGCGGCTCGGCCCGGACGCCGCGCGTCCGCACCGTGCCACGTACAAGAAGCTGACCCGGGGCTGATCGATCTTGCGGCACATCTACCGCTGCCCGCTGCGCTGGGCGGACATGGACGCGTACGGCCACGTCAACAACGTGGTCTTCCTCCGCTACCTGGAGGAGGCCCGTATCGACTTCCTGTTCCGCCCGGAGAAGGACTTCCAGCAGGGGTCGGTGGTGGCGCGCCATGAGATCGACTACAAACGGCAGCTCGTGCACCGGCACCACCCGGTCGACATCGAGCTGTGGGTCACCGAGATCAGGGCCGCCGCCTTCACCCTCGCCTACGAGGTGAAGGACGGCGACGAGATCTACGTCCGCGCCTCCACGGTGATCGTGCCGTTCGACTTCGAGGCGCAGCGGCCCCGCCGGCTGACCGCCGAGGAACGGGAGTTCCTGAGGGAGTACACGGACGCCGAGGAGGGGGCCGTCGCCGCATGACGGTCCTGCACCTGGCCGACGAGGGGGAGGCCGCCGATCTCGCGGCCTTCCTCTCCCGGCTGCTCCACTACGACCGTTCCGCCGCGGTGCGCCTCCAGGGGGCCGGCACGGCCCTCGCCGTCTTCGGGCGGCCCCCGTCCTTCGAGGTGCTGGCCGTGCGCGCGGTGCGGCTGGCCAAGCCGTACGAGAACGGGCTCGACGTCACCCTGGACGTGACCGTCTCCGCCGGTGAGCTGCTGGAGACGGTGGACGAGGCGGCGGCCACCGCCGTGGTCCCGGGCGCCGTCACCGGCCCTCCCTGGGCCGGGATGATGCCGCCGCGCGGCGGCTGGCGGCCCGAGCCGGGGCTGCCGGCGCCGGACGCCTTGCGGGCCCTGGTCGCCGCGGCGGTGGCGGAGTTCCGCTCCCGCACCGGCGAGCTGGCGCCCGGGGACCGTACGCGGGCCGAGCTGGACCGGATCGGGCGGGACATATGGTCCCGGACGGTCGGCGACACCGGGCTGCCGGTGCGGGCCGTGCACGCGGCCCAGTCCCTGGGGTTCCTGCGGGCGCCTTCCGGGGCGTCCGGCTCCGGTGAGGACGCGCCCGTGCTCTTCTCCTCGGGAGCGTGGCTGCGGCTGCGCACGCCCTACGGCTCCGTCGCCCTGCGGCGGGCCGGCACCGGAGCACTGGGCATCAGCGTGCGCTGATCCCACCGAGGGCGCGGGCGTGTGACGTCGTGTGACGCCCCCCGCCGAGGGCGTGCGCCCCGCTCGGCCGCTCACTTTCCGCCGCCCGGCTCCCCGGTCCGGCGGCCCCGGCCCCGTCGCCCGGCCGCTCAGCCCCGTCGCCCGGCCGCTCAACCACTGCCGTCCGGCCGCCCGGTCCTGTCGCCCGGCCGCTCAGCCACCGCTGTTCGTCCGCTCGGCCACCGCCACCCGGTCGCTCGGCCACCGCCACCCGGTCGTTCAGCCCGTCGCCCGGACGCTCAGTCCCCGTCGCCCGGCCGTCCAACCCCGTCGCCCGGTCGTCCAACCCCGTCGCCCGGCCGCCGGGCCCCGTCGCTGTCGTCCCGGCGTACGGCGATGTGGTCGGCTTCCAGTTCCAGGGCGACCCGGTCGCGCATGTCGAGGGCGCGTGTGTACTCGGCGGGCAGTTGGAGCCGTCCCGCGCGGTCCAGCATCGCGTACTCGCGGGCCACCACCCTCTCGTCGCCCGTCGCGGCGTCCACCTCGCTGCGGCGCAGCACCTCCGTGGAGGTGCGGCCGTCGCGGATGGCGACCGTGCGGCTGACCTCGCCGGCCACGGCCTGGTCGTGGGTGACGATGACGACGGTGGTGCCCAGGTGCTCGTTGGCGGTGCGGAAGGCGGCGAAGATCCGCTCCGCGGTCTGCGAGTCCAGCTCGCCCGTGGGCTCGTCGGCGAGCAGCACCGCGGGGTCGTTGGCCAGGGCCACGGCGATGGCGACCCGCTGCTGCTGTCCGCCGGACATCTGGTGCGGGCGGCGGTCACGACAGTCGGCGATCCCCATCAGGTCCAGGAGCCGCAGGGCCCGTTCGGCGCGCGCGGCGCGGCGTCCCCCCGTGCCGGCCAGCTGCATCGGCAGGACGACGTTCTGGGCGGCCGTCAGATAGGGCATCAGATTGCGCGAGGTCTGCTGCCAGACGAAGCCGACGACGCCGCGGCGGTAGGCGAGCCGGTCCTTCGCCGACATCGTCAGCAGGTCCCGGCCCGCGACCCGGGCGGCGCCGGCCGTCGGGGTGTCCAGGCCGGCCAGGATGTTCATCAGCGTCGACTTGCCGCTGCCCGAGGCGCCCACCAGCGCCATCAGCTCGCCCTCGCGGACCAGCAGGTCGAGGCCCTGGAGGGCCTGTACCTCCACGCCGTCCGTGCTGAAGACGCGGACCAGGCGGTCGCAGGTGATCAGTGCGTCGTGGCCGTAGGCGGGGCGGTCGCGGGACGCGGTGGCGCGGTCGGCCAGCTCGGCGAGGGTGGGATGGGGCGTCGTCGTCATCGGGGCTCTCCGTCTCGTCGTCTCGCGTACTCCTCGTCCGTCCGTACTTCTCGTCCGTCCGTCCGTACTCCTCGTCCGTCCGTACGCCCGTCCCGGCCCGGGCGCGGCGGCCCGGGCGTCGGTGGGGGCGACGCGGGCGGCCCGGTCACGGCCCGTCCCCCGCCCGCAGCTGGGGGACCGCGCCGCGCCGGCCCGACCACCACGCCTGTCCCACCCCCACCACCACCGTCAGCACCAGCACCGCGAGCGCCGGCAGGGCCAGCGACCACGGGTCGGCGCGCAGGTGGGCCCGGCCCGCCGGGGACGAGGCCCCCGCCAGGGCGATCGTGGTCAGGTCGATGCCGGGGGAGAGCAGCCGTACCACCGCCCAGCCGGTCAGGACGCCGCCCGCGACGGCCGGCACGGCCTGCGGCAGGGACTCCAGGACCAGCAGGCGGCGGCCCTGGGCCGGGGTGAGGCCCATGGTCCGCAGGCGGGCGAGGAGCGCGGCGCGTTCGGGGGCCGCGCCGGCCAGGGACAGCAGCAGGGCCAGGGCGGCGTAACCGGCGCCCGCCGCCACGGCCGCCGTGTAGACGCGCTCCGCGCCGGACTGCAGGGGGGAGTCGACGTACCGGGCCCGCTCCTCGGACCGCAGCTGTACGGAGGGCCCGCCGCCCGCCTGCCGGCGCAGCGCGTCCCCGTCCAGGCGGTCGCCGGACAGCAGCAGCGCGGTCGGCCGGGCCGCCTCGGCGGAGAGCCCGGCCCGGTCCACGACCAGGAACTCCTCGCCGGACACGGCCGGCGTGCGCTCCCGGACGAGGGCGATCCGAAGAGTGACGAAGGAGCCGTCCTCCATGCGGACCGCGAACGGCGCGCTGCCGAAGCGCTCGGCGACCACCGGTGAGGCCAGCGCCGGGAGCGGACCGTCACGGCCGCCGCGCCGCGCCAGCTCCCCGCCGGCGAACTCCCCGATCCCGGTCCGCGCCGCCAGCGCCGCGTACGCGTCGGGGCGCACGCCCGCCACCGGCACGGACTGGCGGCCGTCCGCGGCCTTGGCCTGGTGGGCGATGCTCACCTCGGCCTCGGACCGCACCCCGGGCACCCGGGCCAGGCGGTCGGACAGACCGGACGGCAGCGGACCGGTCGACTCGACGCGGGCGTCGGCGCCGACGGCGTACAGCGCGGCCCGGTCCCGGGCGTCGGAGACACCGGCGAGGACCGAGCCGCCGAACGCCGCCGTGGTGAACGCGGTGAGCAGCGCGAGCAGCGGCAGTACCGCCGAGACGGTCGTCCGGCCCGCGCGGGTGAGCGCCAGGTGTCCCACCGCGCCGCGCAGCCGCCCGGCCGGCCGGGCCAGGCCGCGCAGCGCCGGCGGATGGAGACGGACCAGCACCAGCGCCGCGACCACGCCGACCAGCACCGGCGCCGAGGACACCAGCCCCACGGACGCGTCCGTCGCCCCGCGCCGGCGCAGCGTCTCCACCGCGCCGAGCGCCAGCGCCACGGCCGTCAGCTCGGCCACGGTACGGCGCCGGGAGGCCCGGGCCGACGCCGCGTCCCGCCGGCCGCCGTGCACCCGTACGGCACGGTGCGCGGCGGCGGCCCGCAGCGGCAGCGCGAGACAGGCCACAGCCGTGACCGCGCCCGCCGCCCACAGCGCGGGCAGCAGCCGGGCGCCGGGCAGCGCGAGCACCGCCACGGCCAGCCCCAGGGCGCCGGCGGGCAGGGCGACCGCCGCGGTCTCCGCCAGCAGCCGTCCCGCCACGCCCCGCAGGGAGGCGCCGCGGGCCCGCAGCAGGGCGAGTTCGGAGTGGCGCCGTCCGGCGGCCAGGCCGCCCGTCATCAGCAGGACGACGGCGGCGACCGTACCCGATCCGGAGGCGGCGACGGCGACGAGCGGGCCGATGTCCCCGCGGAGCCGGTCGTAGGCGGTGAGTACGTCGTCGAGTCCGGTCTCGACGTCCGTCAGCGGGCTGATCAGCGCGCGCAGCCGCTCCGTACCGGGCCCGGACTCCAGCGCGGCCACCGCCGTGCTCAGCCGGCCGAGGTCGCGTGCGTGCAGGGCGTCCGTGTCGGGCACCAGGTGCCAGTAGCGGGCGGGGCTGCCGTGCGTGCCCAGCAGCGCGGGCGCCGCCTCGGGGGCCAGCAGCAGGCCGCCTCGCCAGTACGTCGCGGCGTCCGGGCCCTGCGAGCCCGGCTCCCGCAGCAGGGCGGGGGCGCGCAGCTCCGGCTGGAGCGACCAGTAGGCACCGTCGGGGTCACGGGGCGCGACGATGCCGGTGACGTGCACGGCGAGCCCGGGGCGTCCGGGCACGTGGACGACCGAGCCGATCTCGGCACGCAGCGTGCGGGCCGTCTCCTCGGTCACCGCGGCCTCCACCCGGGCGGTCGAGGCGGTCACCTCCGCGCCGGTGGCCCGGGGCAGCCGGCCCGAGCGCAGCCGGGCGTGGTCGGCGAGGGCGCTCGGCGCGGCCAGGACCATCTGCGCGGGCACCCCGTCGGGCCGGGGCAGCCACGCGTCCCGGACCGGGAGCGGGGAGGTGGTGCGCACCCCGTACGCCGACCGCGACCCGTCGACGACGAGGGGGCGTTCGACGGTGGCCACGATCGACGCGTAGTGGGCGGCGAGGTCCTCGGGCCGCAACTCGTCCTCGCGGTGCTCCCTGGTGTCGCCCGGCCCGGGACCGGCGGACACCAGGAAGCCGGCCCGGTCCGGGTGGGTCTGCTCGACGGCCCGGCCCAGACCGGCGTCCGTGTACCGGTCCAGGGCCCGCGGGAACGCGGCGGCCAGGCACGCGGTCAGCGCCACCAGCAGCGCCAGCGCGCCCGCGGCGCCGGGGGCGGCCCGCAGCCGCGTCCGCACCCAGGGAGCGGTCACCGGAGTCACCGTCCGCCACCTCCGTGCTCCTTGAGCGTCACCGTCGGGTCCGTACGGCGCAGCGCCACGGCCGCCGTCACCAGCAGCGGGACCAGGACCGTCGCGGCCAGCAACACCGCGACCCGGTCGTCCGGCAGCGTCACCCGTACGTCCGGCACGGGCCGGGTGGCCCGCGGTGTCAGCACGGTCAACGGGATCACCGCCCGGGTCAGGAGCGCGCCCAGGGCGGCCCCCGTCCCCAGCGCCAGGCCGACCAGTACGGCCTGTTCGACGGCGATCGTGCGGGCCAGCCTCGGGCGGGAGGCGCCCAGGGCCCGCAGCACCGCGAACTCGGTGCCCCGCTCCCGCAGCGAGCCGGCGGCGCTCACCGCGAACCCGACCGCGGCCAGCGCCGCCGCGACCCCGGCGGCCGCCGCGAACGCCGCGCCGGGGCCCGCCCCGAACGGGTCGTCGCGCAGACGCTCGGCGACCTCGTCGCGGACCAGCACCTGGGACGGGGCCGTGTCCGGGAAGGCCCGCAGCGCGGCGACGGCCGCCTCCGCCCGCCCGGACGCGGTCCGCAGCCACCACTCGGAGGGCTGGACGGCGGCGCCGTACCGGCTCTGCAACAGCTGGTTCACCGCCCGCAGATCGAGCAGCAGCGCACCGCCGGACCGTGCCGGGGAGGTGTCCGCGGCGGTGGTCGGCAGCTCCCGGACCGAGCGCGCGATCCGCACCGGCACCCGCTCGCCGGCCAGGGTCACCTCGACGCGTCCGCCGGTGCGGGAGCCCGTCGACGCGAGGAACCGGTCGGTGGCGACGCCGGCGACCTCGGTCGGCGCCGGCCCCGACACCCGCAGCCGGACGGTCAGCGTCGAGGGGGCGGTGTGCTCGTCGTCGGGCGAGAGGCCGGTGTGGTACTCGACGGCGAACGGCGTCGTCGGCAGGACGCGCGGCGGGGACGGGCCGCCCGCGCCGCCCTCGCCGAGCGACGGCCCGGACAGGTCCGACAGCCCCGACCAGTCGTGCGGCAGCGGTATGCGCCGCTCGGTCCCGTCGGAGGCCGCCGCCGACACCCGACGCACCGTCAGCCGGTGCTGCTCGCCGTCGCCCGCGGGCTGGGTCATGACCAGTTCCAGACCCGTGAGGGTCAGCGGTGCGGCCGACAGGTCCACGGTGAGCGCGCGCTCGCGCCCGTCGGCGGCCAGTTCGCCGGCCGGCAGCCGGTAAGGGGTCCCCCAGCGGTCCTCCACGGTCACCCATACGTCCGCCGCAGCCCCGGACGGGGAGCGCCCGGAGCCGGGGACGGCACCCGCCGGACCGCTCGCGGGACCGGCCTCTGGACCGCCCTCGGGGCCGTCCAGAGGGTCGGAGGCCCAGCCGGCCAGGGTCGCGGTCAGGGTCAGCGCCGTCGTGCCGGCCGGCACCGGCGCGCCCGCGGACGGCCGATCGGGGGCCATCCCCGACAGCACCCGCGGCAGCGGCCCGCCGGCCAGGTCGGAGCGCATCAGGACGGTGTCCGCCGCCCGTGAGGTGTCCAGCGCCAGTACGGTGGCGGTCCGGTCGCCGGACAGCGACAGCGCGGTGCGGGCCGCCGGGGCCACCTCCGCCACGCCGGGGACGGCCGCGTACCGGTCGGTGCGGCCGGGGGCGCTGTCCTCGCCCGCGAGCACCCGTACCGGAGCCCCCGTGCGGAAGTCGGCCTGGTCGTCCTGCGAGCGGGACCAGGAGGCGCCCTGCCCGATCGCCATCGTGCCCAGCGCGACCGCGAGCACCAGCAGCAGCACCGGGCCCGCCCCGCGCATCGGCCGGCGGCTCAGCTGCCGGCCCGCCAGCGCCGCCGTCAGACCGCGCCCGCGCGCCGCCGCGCGCTCGGCCGCCCGCGCCACCAGCGGCAACAGCCGCAGCACGAGCACGGTCCCCGCCAGCAGGGCCAGCGCCGGGGTCACCACGAGCAGCGGATCGACGCCCAGCGTCCCGGGGCCCGAGCCGGTCCCGGCCCCGGAGTCCGCCGCGGTCCCGGCGGTGGCGGTGGCCGTCTCGGTGCCGGAGGTCTGCCGGTCCAGTTGCCAGTAGGCGACGGCGGCCGACACCAGCAGTGCCACGTCCGCGCCCGCGCGCAGGGGAGCGGGCAGGGCGCTCGCCCGGCCGCCCGCACCCGTCGCGGGGGCCGGCGTCGGCAGCGTCACGGCCAGGGTGCACCCGAGCGCCGCCAGCGCGGCCACCAGCCACACCGCGCCGCCGCCCTGCGCCGCCGGTTCCCACCGCAGCCCGACCCGGGCCAGCGGCCCCTGCCCGGCCAGCAGCCGGATCAGCGGCCCGGCGAGCAGCGGCGCGCAGACCAGCGCGGGACCGGCCAGCAGCAGAGCCTCCAGCGCGGAGACGGCGGCGAGCCGGGACCGGGAGGCGCCGCGCGCCCGCAACAGCCGCAGCTCTCCAGCCCGTTCGACGCTCAGCAGCCGCGCCACCAGCAGCAGCGTGCCGCCCGCGAGCAGGACGAGCTGCACGGCGATGACCAGGACGGTGGACCGGGAGACCACCAGCGAGCGGTCGAGCCGGTCCAGGACCCCGGGCAGTCCGGTGCCCGCCTCGGTCGTCCCGCTGAGCACCGGCCGGCCGCGCAGCCACGCCGTGCCCTCCCGCGCCGCCTCCCGCAGGGCGTCCGTCCGGTCTGCCGTCAGCGACGCGTAGTCGGCCGTCGCCAGCCACCCCGACGGGCCCGGGCTGACCCGGCCGCCGCGCAGCACGCCGGGCGGGGCGAGCAGCGGCCCGTACGTGGTGAAGCCGCCCCGCTCGACGCCGCGCCCCTCCAGGTCGTCCAGCCGCCAGTACGGCGCCCCGGCGTCGACCGGGCGGTACAGGCCGGTGATCACCACCCGGACCGCGGGGCCGTCGAGGCGGTCGGTGAGCGTGAGCCGGTCGCCGGGCCGCACGCCCAGCCGCTCGGCGGCGGTCACCGGCAGCGCCGTCTCGACGGCGTCGCCGCCCGCCGGGTCCCGCGGCATCCGCCCCCGCTCGACGCGGACCTGCGTCGGGTCGAGGGCCGCGAAGTGCGTGAGGTCGGGGTCACCGGACCGGCCGGCCCGCGCGTCGCCGGCGGGCGGCAGCGCGTACGGTCCGGAGCGGGTCAGGGTCCGCACCGTGTGCGGCAGGCCGTCGAAGGTCCTGGCGGCCCCGGCCCGGACGGCGGCGTCGGCTTCGGACCGCCGTCCGGCCGGCACGTCGGCCTTCACGACCAGCGCGGCCTCGGCGGCGGCCCGTGGGTCCGTCAGGGCGTGCCGCAGGGCCGCGTCCCCGACGGCGCCGGCGAACGCGGTGAGGGTGGCCAGTACCGTCGTGGTCAGCAGGACGGTGAGCAGGGCCGCGGCGAGCAGCAGGCGGTGCGCACGCGCGCGCAGCAGCACGAACCCCGCGAGTCCCCCGAACCCCGCCACCCGGCCCCCCGGCACTGTCGTCCAGACCTCCGGGCGAGGATGGCAGAGGGGACGGGCCGCGGGTAACCGCTCGAAAGCCGGACTTGACCGGATCGTGACCGGATTCCGGCGCCGCTGGACCGGAATCCGCGCATCAGCCGACCGGACCGGTCAGGGGGCTCAGCCCGGTGTGTTGATCATCGAGGCCGCGGCGTACGTCAGGTACTTCCACAGCGTCTGCTCGTGCTCCTCGGACAGCCCCAGCTCGTCCACCGCGACCCGCATGTGCTTCAGCCAGGCGTCGTGCGCGGCCCGGTCGACGGCGAACGGGGCGTGCCGCATCCGCAGCCGCGGGTGGCCCCGGTTCTCGCTGTACGTCGTCGGACCGCCCCAGTACTGCATCAGGAAGAGCGCGAAGCGCTCCTCGGCGGGACCCAGGTCCTCCTCCGGGTACATCGGCCGCAGGATCGGGTCCTCGGCGACCCCCTGGTAGAAACGGTGGACGAGCCGGCGGAAGGTCTCCTCCCCGCCGACCTGCTCGTAGAAGGTCTGCTCCTGAAGCGTGCCGCGCCGAATCTCATTCACGCCGTCCATGGTCTCAGACGCGAGGACATAGGACTGGGGGCTTAGGACCTACTGTGGAGACATGGGCGGGTACCCGGATCTGGAGGGCCTCGCCGACTCCGCGCGGGCGGAGCTGGTGCGGGAGATCGAGCTGAGCGGCGCCTGGACGGCCGACCCGGTGTGGCGGGAGGTCTTCGCGACGGTGCCGCGCCACCTCTTCGTGCCGTACTACTACGTCGGCGTCCGGGGTGGCTACGAACGCCGCTGGGGCGAACACCCCGACCGGGAAGCCCGCGAACGCTGGGTGCGCGGCGCCTACGCCGACGCCCCGCTGGCCACCCGGCTGCGCGACGGCGAACTGCTCTCCTCCAGCAGCCAGCCCTCGCTGATGGCGATGATGCTGGTGGAGCTGGGCGTGCGGGACGGCGACCGGGTCCTGGAGATCGGCGCCGGCACCGGCTACAACGCCGCCCTGCTCGCCCACCGGCTCGGCGACGACGATCTGGTCACCACCGTCGACCTCGATCCCGAGATCACGGAGTCGGCCCGCCGGCACCTGGCCGCCGCCGGGTACCACCCGGCCGTCGTGACCGGCGACGGCGCCCGCGGAGTGCCCGAACGCGCCCCCTACGACCGCGTCCTCGCCACCTGCGAGCTGTCCTGCGTCCCGCGCGCCTGGCTCGCCCAGTGCCGGCCCGGCGGCCGCGTCCTGACGCCGCTCGCCACCGGCCTCGTCGTCCTCACCGTCCACGACGCCGGGCACGCCGAGGGGCGCTTCCTGCACACGCCCGCGTACTTCGTGCCGCTGCGCGGGGGCCCGGGCCGGGCGGAGCCGGAGACGCCGGTCCTGGGCGGGGTGCCGCGCCGGGCCCGGGAGGACGACCTGTTCCGCTTCCTGCTGGCGCTGAGCCGGGGCAGCCTCGACCCGCAGGAGGCATACGCCCTGTGGGTCCGCGAGGACGCCCCGCGCCGCGAGCGCTACGGCATCACCGTGCGCGGCGAACGGGCCTGGGCGTGGCTGGACGACCCGGAGGGCCCGTACGCCTGGCCGTTCACCTGACCCGGACGGGCCGGGTCAGGTGGTCCGGCGGCTAGCCGCGGCGGATGGTGATCGTCGTCCAGGCGCCGACGTGCACCCGGTCGCCGTCCTGGAGCGGCACCGGCACGAAGGGCTGGATCGGCTCCTCGCCGCCGTTGACCGTGGTGCCGTTGGTCGAGTTCTGGTCGACGACCGCCCAGTTCCCGTCCGGCTGCTGCACCAGCAGCGCGTGCTGGTGCGAGACGCCCGGGTCCTCCGGCGGCACGGCCAGGTCGATGTCCGGGGTGTCGCCGGTGGAGTGCCGGCGGCGGCCGATGGTGATCTGGTTGCCGGTGAGCGTGCGCTGCTGCTCGGGCGAGTACGCGGGCAGGTTCAGGCCCGCGGCCTCGGGGCCGGAGCGCTGCATCATCGCCATGAAGTACTCGCGGTCAGGGCCGATGGTCGCCGTCCACGTCGCCGGTCCCTGGGGGCGCTGGGGCTGCTGCGGGAAGCCGTAGCCGCCACCGCCGGGCGGGGGCGGCGGGGCCTGGGTCGCGCCCGGCTGGGGGTAGCCGTAGCCACCGCCCTGGGGCGCGCCGGGGCCGCCGGGTCCGCCCGGACCGCCGGGTCCACCCGGGCCGGCGGACGACGGCGGGGAGAGCACCCAGTCGTCGTCACCGCCGCCGAAGGACGGGCCGCCCTGCTGCGGCCGGCCGGTCTCCTGCGGGAAGGCGGGCGGAGCCGGGGGACCGGACTGCTGGTACGCCTGAGGAGCGCCCCCGGGTCCACCGGGACCACCCTGACCACCGGGACCACCCTGACCACCGGGGCCACCCGGTCCTCCCGGACCGGACGGGCCACCGGGGCCGGCCGGCGGCACGGGGCCGGGCGGCGGCGGGACCGGCCGCGACGGGTCGGCACCGAAGGAGGGCGGGGCGGGCGGACCGGACGGACCGCCGGGTCCGCCCGGGCCACCGGGCCCGAAGGGGCCGGAGGGGTTGCGGGGACCGCCCGGGCCACCCTGACCACCCGGACCGTCAGGGCCGCCGGAGTTGAAGGGACCACCGGGGCCACCGGGGCCACCCGGCCCACCGGGGCCGTTCGGGCCGCCGGGCCCGCCTGAACCGAAGGGACCACCGGGGCCACCCGGCCCGCCAGGCCCACCGGGACCGTTCGGACCACCAGGCGCACCGGGACCACCAGGCCCGCCCGGCCCACCGAAACCACCAGGACCGTTGGGCCCACCAGGACCACCAGGACCGTTCGGCCCACCAGGACCACCCGGACCGTTGGGTCCGCCAGGCCCACCAGGCCCACCAGGCCCACCAGGACGGCCGCCCGGCGCCCCGGGGCCCGTCGGGCCGTTGCCCGGGCCGCCCGGTCCCGACGGGTCGCCGCCGAAGGGCGGGCCCGGCGGGATCGGCTCCGCGGGACGGTTCATCTGGGACGGGCGCGAGCCCTGGTAGTCGTACGAGTCACCACCGCCGTACGACGGGCCGGACGGCGGCTGCGGGAAGCGCGGGCCCGGACCACCGGACGCCGGCGGGCGCGGGGCGGCCGGCGTGTACGAGGTGGCGGTGTTGGTGAGGAAGTTCCACCGGCACTCCTCGCAGAACGGCGCCCCGCCCTCACGCGGCGTACGGCACTGCGGGCACAGCTGCGGCTCGGCGCCCGGCCCACCGGGTCCACCGCCCGGCCCGCCCGGACCACCGGAAGGGCCACCGGGCCCGCCGCCCGGACCACCGGGAGCCGGCGGCGGGAAGCCGTAGCCCCCGCCGGGGGGCGGCGGCGGGGGAGGGGGCGGCACGGCACCGGCCATGCGGTGACCGCAGACCTCGCACCAGTCGTCGGAACCCGACTGGTGTCCGTTCGGGCAGGTCGGCATGTCGGTGCTTCCCCCTCTTGCGGGCTTGTTGGACCGTGTTGTCCTGCGTCACTTCTTTACACGAACAGTCTTCGTCGACCGAGTCTCGAGAGTCATCTCGTCGGCCTCCTCGACCTTCGCTTTGAGTCGCACAGTACCTGCCGCCGCGTCGACCACGTCCACCACCTTCGCAAGCAGTTTCGCGGTATCGGCGTTCCCCGAGGCCCCGGCGAGCTGAACCGCCCGGCCCAGTTTGGCCGTTGCTCCGTCGATGTCTCCCGCTTTGCGGAGATCGAGCCCCTGTTGGATGACCTGTGCCAGTTCGGCCTGCCCGGTGTAGTGGGCGACCTGGGGGTTGATCGACGTGGAGGCGGCCATGTCGTCGGTCCACACGGCGCGCACCAGACCCTGGGCGCCGAGGCTCTGGACGGTGCCCCCGGGCTCCGGGATGACCAGGGAGACACGGGCGGCGAGCATCTCCTGGCCGAGGTTCGCGGCCGGTACCTCCACGCAGACGTGGTAGTCGCGGGACTCGTCGCCCCAGGAACCGGTGGGGTAGTCCCCGGCGCGGGGGCCCGCCTCGGTGCGTCGGCCGGTCAGCTCCTCGACCGTCGGGGCGACCTGCTTGACGAACTTCACAGTGGTGCCGACCGGGGTCCACAGGCGCAGGGCGACGTCCGCGACCTCCTTGCCCATGGCCGTCTCCATCATCCGCGTGAAGTCGGCGGCGAGACCGGCCGGATCGGCGACGATGTCGGCGGTGCCGAGCAGGGCGGAGGCGATCCCTGTGACTTCTTTCACTTCCCAGTCGGTGCCCACGCCCCGGGCGTCACAGGTGAAACGCCCGGCGCAGGCGTCGAGCGCGGCCCTCAGGTCCTCGGCCGACTCGTGTTCGTTGCGGCCGTCGGTGAGCAGGATGCCGTGCCGGATGGCGACGTCCGCGGTGGCCAGCAGCCGGTCGGCCAGCCGCAGCCAGGTGCCGATGGCGGTGCCGCCGCCCGCGCTGAGCCGGCGCAGCGCCTGCTTGGCCTGCTCCCGGGTGGTGGCGTCGGCGACCGCGAGCCGCCCGCCGCCCGGGTACACCTCCGTGGCCACGTGGGTGCCGCCGATCACCGTGAAGTGCACGCCGTCGCGCAGGGTGTCGATCGCGGCGGCCGTCGCGTCGCGGGCGTTGCGCATCTTGGTCGGCGGGTAGTCCATCGAGCCCGAGCAGTCGACCATGACCGCCACCGCGGCCGACGGGCCCTGCCCCGGCGAGTACAGGTGGGGCGCGGCGACCGCGCTCCCGATCGTGCCGCCGCCGGTCGCGGTGACCGTCACGATGGCGTTGACCTCGCGGCCGCCCTCGGGCAGGTACTCGTTCTGGTAGACGTCCACCGAGAACTGCGGCACGTTCGACTTCGAGAAATTGGCCATGCCCGCTCGCATCCCCCTCTACGTCCCCACGGCGGTGGGGTGACGGCTGATGGCGCGGACCGCCCCCTGCGGCCCGCGGGACCGCCCCGCGCGCGTCCCTGCCCGGGGGGTCCTCAGGCCGATCCTGCCCCCTGCGGCGGTGCGGGGAACGGCACGAGGGCCACTGTTACGTTGTCGTGGCCCCCGCCGTCCAGGGCGTGGCCGACCAGAACGCGGGCGCTGTGCAGGGGCCGCGCGGCGGCGTCCAGGGGCACGGCCTCGGCCATCTCCTCGGCGGACTCGGCGTAGTTCCACAGGCCGTCCGTGCAGACCACGACCACCCCGGGGCGGTCCGGCTTGAACGACGCGGTGTGCGGCTCCAGTTCGTAGGCGTCCGCGCCGAGCCAGCCGGTGATGGCGTGGGCGCGTTCGTCGGCGTACGCCTCGGCCTCGCTCATCAGGCCCGCCGCCACCATCTGCGCGGCCCACGAGTCGTCCTCGGTGAGCCGGGCGGGCGGCGCGCTGCGGTCGACCGGCACCCAGTAGACGCGGCTGTCGCCGACCCAGCCGACGACCAGCAGGCCGGCGGTCACCACCGCGCCGACCAGGGTGCAGGCGGGCGCGTTCTGGTGCGGGGCCTGCTCGCGGGCCGTCTCCGGCTCCTCGGCCAGCGCGTTGACGGCGTGCGAGGCGGCGAGGATGGCGTCGTGCATGGCCTGCTGCGGATGGGTGCCGCGCGGCAGGGCGGCGAGCAGCGACTCACCGGCCGCCCTGGACGCGGCGAGTGACGCGTCGTCGGGGCGGGTGGCGCTGGAGACACCGTCGCAGACGATCGCCACGCTCGCGGGAGCCCCGTCGGGCAGGGCGGTGCAGCCGACGGAGAACGCGTCCTCGTTGCGGTGGTGGCGCAGGCCGCGGTCGCTCACCGCGGCGACCGGGCCGGACTCCTGCTCCATGTGGTCGCGTTCGCGGGGCTGGGCGTGCCCGCAGTTCTCGCAGTAGCCGTCGTCGTCGACCCGGCCCGCACGGCAGGCGACGCAGACCTTCTCGGAGGCGGCGGGCGCGGCCGGTGCGGGGGGCACGGCCGGCGCGGGGGGCGCGGCGGCCGAGCGGGGGTCGGGCGCCTGCAGCGGGTACTCGTCCGGTTCCCGCGGGTACGCGTCGGGCTCCCGGGGATACGCCTCCGGTTCCCGTCCGTCCTCCCGCCCGGTCTCCGGTCCGTGCACCGGCTCCTGCTCCGGCCCGGCCGGGTGGTCGAACCGCACGCCGGGCGCGGCCGGCCCGGGCGCGGCCGGTCCGGGGGCGGTCCTCGGCACGGGCGGGGCGCCCGACGGCATCGGGGGCGCGGCCGACGGCATCGGCGGCGCGGCCGGCGGGTGCGGGGGCAGCGGGGAGCCGCCCGAGTCGGTGCCCGGCACCTCGGCCGCCGCGTGCACGGGGGCGGGCCGGCCGAAGCCGTCCGAGTCCCGGGCCACGGGCCAGTCCACGCCGTCCGGCGCCGACGACGGCGGGGGCACCGCGCCGTTCAAGGCGATCGTCGGGCTGTCGTCGGGCCGTGCGGGCACGGCGGACAGGTCGTATCCGCACGCACCGCAGAAACGGTCACCCGACTCGAGGGGTTCCTCGCAGCTCGGGCACTTCGACACAGCGGCCTGCTGGGGCATCTGCGACATCAACTACACCCACGTCCGGGGGCGGTAACGATTGGCACGTTCCACCAGGTCGATCCTCTCCTCGCCGCCCTGCGCCAGCCGGGCCAGCGTGCGGTACGAACGCTCCAGACCGAAGCGCAGGCCGCGTTCGTCCAGGCCGCTGCCGAGCAGCGTCCGTCCCCCGGCGGCGGGAGGGACGGAACCCCGACCTCCGGAGAGTACCCAGTCCAGGGCGCAGCCGAGGACCTCGGCCGACAGCTGCTCGCGGCGCGCCGGGTCCAGACCGTACACGTCCAGCGCCTCCACCTGCCGCGCGGCGGCGGTCAGATCGTCGAGGAACGCCACGTCGCCCGCCGCCGCGGTGCGCCGCCGCAGCCGCGCCCGTACGGCCGCCACCCGCGCGCCGGTGCAGTGGATGGACGACTCCGGCACCGACTCCAACGTCCGTACGGCACCGGCCCGGTCGCCGCCCGCGAGCTGCACCCGGGCCAGCCCGAACGCCGCGCTGACGTGGCTGGGGTCGGAGGCCCACACCAGGCGGTAGTACTCGGCGGCGTTGTCGAGCTGCCCCAGCACCTCCGCGCACAGGCCGAGCGCCAGCTTGGGCGCGACCTCGCCCGGGAAGGCGTCGTAGATCGCGTCGAAGGCCAGCGCGGCGCCCTCGTGGTCGCCGGTCACCAACGCGGCCAGCCCCCGGTACCAGACCACCCGCCAGTCCTCCGGGCGCTCGCCCTCCAGCGTCTCCAGACCGGCCAGGGCACCGGGCGCGTCGCCGCTCTCCAGCCGGGCCCGCACCTCGCGCAGCCGCGTCTCGGTCGACGGCGCGGGCGCCGCGGCCAACGCGGTCAGCAACTCGGCCGGCGCGGAGGCCATCAGGCCCGCCAGGAAACCCGCGTTGGGGTCGGCGGCGTCGACCCGGGGCACCGGCAGGGCGAGGGCGGCGACGGGCGCGTCGACCGGCCTGACCAGCCCGTCGGGGGCGCCGACGGTGCCCCCGCCCGCGCCGACGGTGCTCACGGCGCCCGGCAGCCCGGCGCTCGCACCCGTACCGGCGGCCGGTACGACGCCGGTGCCGGCCGAGGGGCCGACGGCACCGGCTCCCGCACCGCCGGCCGCTCCCGCACCGCCGGCGGTGACGGCACCCGCCGCCGTACCGCCCGGCGCCCCGACCGCCGCGCTCGTCCCGCCCGGCAGCGCGGGCCCGCCGGCCGCGGTGCCCGGCGTACCGGCCGCCGCACCGGCGCCGCCGCGCCGTCCCCGGCGTACCGCCCGCGCCCCGAGCCGCGACACCTCACCGTCCAGCCGCGGGAACAACTCCGTGTCGGTCACCCGCACCTCCGGCCCGAACAGCGTGGAGACGGCGGGCCGGGCACGGCCCGACTGCACCGAGACGACTTCGCGCAGCACGCCCGTCAGCTGCTCCGCCATCTCCTGGGCCGAGGCGAACCGGCGGGCCGGATCGGGGTCGGTGGCCCGCACCAGCAGCCGGTAGAACGACTCGTAGCGCCGGAAGACGTCGATGGTGTCCGGGTCCGGCAACGAGTCGGCGTACACGTTCGTGTAGCCCTGGAAGTCGAAGGTCAGCACGGCGAGCGTCCGGCCGACCGTGTACAGGTCGGACGCCACCGACGGGCCGACGTCGGCGACTTCGGGCGCCTGGTAGCCCACCGTGCCGTAGATGGCCGACTCCTCGTCGTCCATCCGGCGCACCGCGCCCATGTCGATCAGCTTCAGCTGGTCCTCGGACTGGATGGCGTTGTCGACCTTGAAGTCGCAGTAGAGCAGATTGCGGCTGTGCAGGTGGCCCAGCGCCTCCAGCGCCTCGATGCCGTACGCGCACGCCTGCTCCACCGGCAGCGGGTCGCGCCGCCCCTCGGGGGTGCGCCGGCCGTTGGCGATCTCCTTCAGGGACTTGCCGCCCACGTACTCCATGACGATGTACCCGTCCAGCGAACCCGTCCGCTGGTCGAGGTGCTCGACGAAGTTGTAGATCCGCACGATGTTGGCGTGCTCGATCTCCGCGAGGAAGCGCCGCTCGGAGATGGCCGCCGCCATCGCGTCCTGGTCGCCGGTGTCCAGCAGGCCCTTGAGGACCACCCAGCGGTCCGAGACGGCCCTGTCGACGGCGAGGTAGATCCAGCCCAGCCCGCCGTGCGCCAGGCAGCCCACCACCTCGTACTGGCCGTGCACCACGTCCCCGGCCCGCAGCTTGGGCACGAACGAGTACGGGTGGCCGCACTTGGTGCAGAAGCCCTCCGTGCGGCCCGGCCGCTCCCCGCGTGCCCGGCCGACCGGCGCCCCGCAGTCCGAGCGGGAGCAGAACCGCTTGCGCTCCGGCACCTCGGGATCGTCCAGGACCATCGCGCGCGGGTCGGGGCGCGGGATCGCCGGGACCTCGACCAGGCCGGCGCCGAGCCGCCCCCGCGCCGAGGCACCGGCCCCCGAGCCCGAGCTGCGCACCGACACCGAGCGCCCGGTGGAGCGGCCCGACACCGAACGGGAGAGCCGCCCCGACACCGAACGCCGGGACTTCGAGGACTGCGACGACGTGCGCGAGCCGCGTCCGGTGGACCGGGAACCGCCGCTGCCCGTCGAGCCGCGCGAGCCCCGCCCGCCGCCGGTGACGCCGGTCGCCGGGGAGGCCACCATGCCGTTGGCGGCGACCACCGGAGCGAGACCGCACGTGTCGCAGTACAGCTCGCCGCCGCCGACGTCCTCGTAGGTCCCGCCGCAGCCGGGACGCTGACAGGTCCGCCCTGCCTCACTCATGACCCCGTCTCCCCCTCGTCGCTCACGTGCCCGGCCCCAGGCCCGACCGGTCCACCGGCCCGCCCTGGCCGGGCACCCGCGGGGCGGTACCGAGCAGTTCGGCCACCGCGTGCTGATAGCGCAGCACGGCCTGCTCGGCGACGCGCAGGTCGCAGGGCGCGCTCCACAGCATGCGGCGCGCCTTCTCGTACTTCTCGACCAGCTCGGGATCCTCGGCCAACCCCAGCCTGGCCGCCTTCGCCTTGTACGCGTCGAGCCGACCGCGCAGCTCCGCGCGGACCGCGAGCGGCGCGGTGACCGCCGTCAACGACTCGCGGGCGCGCAGCAGTTCGTCCTCGGCCTTCTCCTCCAGGGACTCCAGCAGCGGGGACAGCCGGTGCCACTGGGCGTGTCTGCGGTACTCGGCGGCCGCCGACAACTGCTCCTGGAGCACGGTCGGCGGTCCGCTGACCACCGGCACCTCCGTCGCCGCGATCTTCGCCAGCACCTCGCCGCGCGCGGTGCGGGCCTCGGCGAGCGTGCGGTCCGCGCGGGAGAGCACGTCCCGCAGCCGCACGATCCGCTGTTCCGCGTCCTGCCGCACGGCCAGCACGGCGTCGATCTCGCGGCGCACGTCCTCCAGGGCGCGCGCCTCCCGGTCGTAGACCGTGGTGTCCGGCCGGCCGCCGCCCGGTGCCGAACTGCCCTCGGCGGGCCGCCAGAACGCCAGCGGGTCGGAGACGACCTGCTCGCGCAACCTGGTCAGGGTGCGGGTGATCCGCTCCAGGTCGTCGCCGGCCGGGTGTTCGCCGGGGCGCACGCCCACGGAGTGCGCCAGCTCCCGGGTGCGCCTCAGCTCGGCGGCGAGTAAATCGATCCGTGCGGGCAGCGCCGACCAGACCGCGTCGGCGGCGACCACCATGTCCAGGGAGGTCGCGTAGAGCTGGTTCATCCGGTCCACCAGCGCCGCCAGCGAGTACCGCTCGCTCAGCCGCCCCGCGCCGCCGGCCGGGTCGGCTCCGCCGGCGACGGTGACCGACTCGCCGCGCAGCAGCTCGGTCAGCTCCACCAGGTCCTCGCGGCTGGACCAGCGGCGCCGGGTCCGGATCTCCCGCGCGGCACGCAGCGCGCCGGTGTAGGCGTCGAAGTAGCTCCACAGCAGCGTGATCGACGCCTCCGCGGCGGCCCAGCGCTCGGCGGTCACCCCGGTCAGTTCGGCGCCTTCGAGGAGTCTGCGGCCCGCGTGGTCCTGGAGGGCGAACAACGAGGTCTCGATCGCCTCGTGCTCCGCGCCGAGCCGCGCCAGCGCACGGTCCACCTCGTCCCGGTCCATCACCGGCCCGGTGGGTCCCGTGTCGCCCATCGATCACCTCTCGCTGTCGTGGACCTGTACGTGCTCTTGCCGTGGTGCGTCGGTCGTGCGGGTACGTCGCCGCGCCGGACCCTCAGTCCTCGCGCAGGTACTGCGGCGGGCTCGGCGGCTGCGACCCGGCCGGGTCGTCGCCCATGGTCTCGGCCAGCCACTCCTCGTACGAGTGCTGCCAGCCCCCGGCCTTGTCCGCCCGCCACTCCACGAGGATCTGATTCACCCGGCGTACCAGATCGTCGGCGTCCTTCTTCATCGCCACGCCGTAGTACTCCGTGGTGAAGGGATCTCCCTTCAGCTCGACCGTGGGGTCCTGGGCGGCCTGGCTCGCGGCCAGCGCGCCGTCGGTGACCACCGCGTCGACCTCGCCGAGCTGGAGCCGCACCAGGCAGTCCAGCTGGTTGGGCACCGTGGTGTCCAGGTCGACGCCGGCGGCCGGACCGCCGTCCCGCCGCTCCTGCTCCAGGGTGCTCAGCGCCGTCGAACCCGCGGCCGTGCAGACCCTCTTGCCGGCCAGCGTCTCGTCGTAGCCGGTGATGTCCGCGGCCTTGGGGGCCAGTACCTGCTGGCCGGTGCGGAAGTAGGGCGCGGAGAAGGCGACGTCCCGCAGACGGTCGCAGTTGATGGTCATGGTGCGGACCACCATGTCGACCCGGCCGTCCTGGATGGCGGGTATCCGCTGGTCGGTGGGGATCGCCTTGAACTGCACGGCGTCCGGGTCGCCGAGGATGTCCTCGGCGATGCGGTGCACCAGGTCGATGTCGAAGCCCTCCAGCTCGGCCTCACCGCCGCTGTTCGGGTCCCGGTAGCCCCAGCGGTAGCTGTTCTGGTCGACACCCACGACCAGCTTGCGCTTCTCGCCCTCGCGGCCCCGGATCTCGTCGATGGTGGGACCGTCCGCGCCGGACGGGGACAGTGTCTGCTTCTCCGGGTCCGCGCACTCCTCGGCGGCGCGCGCCTGGCTGCCGTGGGCGACACCGTGGCCGCCGACGCCCGTGCCGCCGCTCTCGCCGTGGGAGCGGACCACCGGCAGGAGCAGCGCGAAGAGCACGGCGAGGGCGCAGGCGAGGGCCATCGCTCCCACTCCGCCCCAGCCCTTCAGGCCGGCCCGCAGTCGTCGTGCGCGCATCCTCACGCCTCCTTTCACGGGTACCCCTTCCCGCCCGGCCGCCGGGCCGACCCCCCGCGTCACCGGTACTCCGAGAGCCTGCGGCCGATGCCCAGCAGGGCGCCGGCCGCGCCGAGGGCGGCGAGGACACCGGCGCCCTGCGGCAGGTGGTCCATCGCGTCCAGTCCGTCGCCCGCCGCCCGCCGGAACTCCCGCTCCTCGTGGGCGAGCGCGGTGGCGAGCGAGGCGTCCACGCCGTCGAAGCACTCCACGGTGGCGCCCTTGCCCCCGATCACCAGATCCAACGCCTGCTGGTAGTTGCCGTTCTCGTCCTGCTCGCGGGCCCTGGCGTGGCGCTTCTTCCACTCCGTCATGTTCCCGTCGGCCGCGGCGACCGGGCGCTCGCCGGCGTCGTCGTCGGCGAGCCGGGCCGCCTCGGCCAGCCCCTTGCCGAGCGCGTCCATGTTCTTCCCGAAGTCGAGGTCGTAGGCGTCGACCGTCTCCCCGCCGGCCTTCTTCGTCTCCGCGCCGCGCGCCACCAGCGTCAGGTTCTCGTTGCCCCGGGCCTTCAGGGAGGCGATGCGGGCGTCGTGCAGCACGTTGAGCGAGCGCACGCCGTGGTCGTAGGAGTCGCCGAGGTTCGACCGGGCCACACCGTGGCCGACGAGCAGCCAGAGCAGGACGACGGCGGTGCCGGCCGTGGCCGTGACCAGCCCGTGGTTGAGGACCCGGTTGGTACGCCGGTAGGTGCGGTGCTGCGCCCAGGCCAGGGCGGCGAGCGCGAGGACGCCGAGAGCGATGGCCGCCCACGGGGAGGACTCGGCGTCGCCGTAGTCGGCGTCCAGCCGCCGGTTCTCCGTCTTGTACAGGTCCTCCGCGGCGGGGAGCATCTCCTGCTGCATCTTCTCGTTGGCGTAGCGCAGGTAGGCGCCGCCGACCGGGAAGCCCTGCCGGTTGTAGGTGCGGGCGCGCTCGATGAGGCCCTTGTACTCGGGCAGCAGGCGGTTGAGCCTGCCGATGGTGTCGGCGGAGGGCGAGTCGGCGTCGGAGTTGGCGGCGGCCGTCACCAGCCCCTCGGCCGCCGTGCGGATGCCCTTCTCGTACCGCTCGCGGGACTCCTCGGTCTCCTGGCCGCCGGCGAGGAACCCGCTGGAGGCCGCGGTGTTGGCCTCCGCCAGGGAGCGGTAGATGTCGGCCGCGTCGGAGGTCAGCGGCTGGCTGCGGAACAGCACGTCGTCGGCGGCCGCGGACCGCTCGTGCATCTGCCAGGCGGCCACCGTGCCGAAGGCGACGACCAGCGCGGCGAGCAGCGCGCCGATGATCCGCAGCCGCCCCGGTTCGGTGACGGCGGCCGCGCGCAGCCGGTCCACGCCCTCGGCGAAGGCGGTGCGGCGGGGTGCCGCGGGCGGGGGAGGGGACGCGGGAGCGCCGCCGCCCCGCTGTCCGGGGACCGGCCGGGACGGAGACGGCGCGGCGGGCGGGGCGGGCACGCCCGTGCCCGGTGGCGGCGCCGCGCTGCCCTTCGGCGGTCGATTCACTGCTGACCTCCCCCATGGTCATCCGTCGCCGCAAGTATCGCTGCCCGCACCGTCATTCGCACCGGCCTTCACCCGATCTTGATCCGATCCGGGTGCAACGCACCACCCCTGCCCATGAATACGCCACCGGAACCGGTCCGGTTCCCCACCAGTTCCGGTGGCGTGCGCCGGCGCCGTGCGCGGGCGTACCTCAACCGGAGACGCGGGCGTACCTCAGTCGGAGAAGTGCGCCCGCGCCCGCGCGTACGCCTCGGGTGCCGCTCCCGTCCGGTCCAGCCCCAGCAGCACCGCGCCCAGCACGGGCCGTGCCGTCACCACCCGCGGCTCGGCCTCGGGGGCGCGGGCCGCGAGCAGTTCGCGTATCCGGTCGTCAAGAAGGGCGTGCCGGGCCGCCAGGACGCTGCCGCCGAGCAGTACCGGTGTCGGCTCGGCCAGCAGCTCCAGCCGGGTCAGCGCGACCGTGGCCATGGCGACCACCTCGTCGGCCTGCCGGTCGACGAGCGCCCGTGCGATCCGGTCGCCGCCCGCCGCCGTGGCGAAGAGCACCGGGGTCAGCTCGTGCCGCCGGGCGGGTTCGACGTGCCGCAGGTGCAGGGCCTCGACGAGGGCGTACATCGAGCCGAGCCCGAAGTGGGCGGGCAGCGTGCGCGCCAGCTCGGTGGGCTCCCCGCGGCCGTCCTCCGCCCGCGCCGCGTGCCACAGCGCCTCCTCGGCCAGCCCCCAGCCGCCGCCCCAGTCGCCGGACAGCCGCCCGACGGCGGGGAATCGGGCGGTGCGCCCGTCGGGGCGCATGCCGACGCAGTTCACGCCGGCCCCGCACACGACGGCGACCCCGCGCGGTTCGTCGACACCGGCCCGCAGGACCGCGAAGGTGTCGTTGCGCACCTCCACACTCGTGCCCCACCCCCGGGCGCGCAGCGCGGCGGCCAGCCGCTCCTCCTCCACCGGCAGATCGGCGTTGGCCAGGCACGCCGAGACATGGTCGACGGCGTCGGCACCGGCGGCGGCGAAGGCCCGGGCCACCGTGTCGGCCAGCGCGTCCACGGCCCGCTCGACGCCCACCGCGGGCGGCCGGAAGGCACCGCCGCGAGCCGTGGCCAGCACCTTCCCGTCCGCCGCCACCACGGCCACGTCGGTCTTGCTGTTCCCCGCGTCGACGGCGAGGACGCTCCCGTTCAGGCCCACGCCAGGTGCTCCCGGTTGTGTGCGATCAGCCGGTCGGCGAGCCGCTCGGCGTACGCGTACTGGCCGACGAGCGGATGGGCGAGCAGCGCCCGGAAGACCCGGTCCCGGCCGCCGCGCAGGGCCGCGTCCAGCGCCAGGTCCTCGTACGCCGTCACGCTCGCCATCAGCCCCGCGTACAGCGGGTCCACGTCCGCCACCGGCAGCGGGGAGGCACCCTCGGGGCCCACTGCCGCCGGGACCTCGATCACCGCGTCGTCGGGGAGGAAGGGCAGCGTGCCCCGGTTGAGGGTGTTCACCACCTGGTACGGGGAGCCCGCGCCGCCGAGCAGGGCGGCGGCGAGGTCGACGGCGGCCTCGGAGTAGTAGGCGCCGCCACGCTCGGCGAGCAGCGCGGGCTTCTCGTCCAGGGCCGGGTCGCCGTACATCTCCAGCAGTCGCCGCTCCATCTCCGCGACCTCGGCGGCCCGGGACGGCTTGGTGCGCAGCTCGTCGACGACCTCGTCGTGGGCGTAGTAGTAGCGCAGGTAGTAGGAGGGGACGACGCCCAGGCGGTCCAGCAGCGGGCGGGGCAGCCGGAGGTCGGCGGCGACCGCGTCCCCGTGCTCGGCCAGCAGCCGGGGCAGCACGTCCTCGCCCTCGGGGCCGCCGAGGCGGACGCCGGTCTCCCAGGTGAGGTGGTTGAGGCCGACGTGGTCGAGGTGGACGTCGGCGGGCGCCACCCCGAGCAGCGCGGCGAACTTGCGCTGCAGCCCGATCGCCACGTTGCACAGCCCGACCGCCCGGTGCCCGGCCCGGAGCAGGGCGCGGGTGACGATGCCGACCGGGTTGGTGAAGTCGATGATCCAGGCGTCCGGGTTGGCCCGCCGGACGCGCTCGGCGATGTCCAGCACCACCGGCACGGTGCGCAGCGCCTTGGCGAGGCCGCCCGCGCCGGTCGTCTCCTGGCCCACGCAGCCGCACTCCAGAGGCCAGGTCTCGTCCTGCTCACGGGCGGCCTGGCCGCCGACGCGCAACTGCAGCAGGACGGCGTCGGCGCCGTCGACGGCCGCGTCCAGGTCGTGGGTGGTGACGATCCGGCCGTCGTGCGCCTGCTTGGCGAAGATGCGGCGGGCGAGGCCGCCGACCAGTTCCAGCCGGTCCCCCGCGGGGTCGACCAGGACCAGTTCCCGCACTGGCAGCGTCTGCCGCAACCGGGCGAAGCCGTCGACGAGTTCGGGTGTGTAGGTCGAGCCGCCGCCGACCACGGTGAGTTTCATACGGAAGTCAACCCTTCACTGCACGAGGATCACGGGGCCGTGACCAGCACGGTCGCGGCCATGGTCAGGTTCCGGTCGGTGTGGTGGGAGCCCCTCGACGGTCCGGGCATGGCGAGGTCTCCCAAGGCATGGGCGGGGAAGGGACGGGTGACGCGGAGGGCCGGGCCGGGGTCAGCGGGAGGTGTCGAAGACCTCGTCGCGGGTGGTCGCGAGCGCGCTCTCCAGCGCGCCGCGCAGGACGGGGTCGGCGGTCACGCCGCCGAGGACGAGACGGGGCCGGGAGGCGGCCAGCTCCTCCAGCTCGCCCTGGACGAGGGCGCGCAGCGGCTCGCCGCCCGCGGTGAGCACGGTGCCGCTGAGGACCACCAGCTCGGGGTCCAGGACGGAGACGAGGGAGGCCAGACCGGTCGCGAGACGGGTGGCGTAGGTCCGCAGCAGACGGTGGTGGGGGCCGTCGGGGCGGTCGCCCGCGCGCTCGGCAGCCGAGGCGAGCAGGGCGGCGGCCGACTCGGTGCAGGGGCCGGACGGCACCGGGTCGAGGCCCAGCTCGCGGGCGAGCCCCGGCACCGCCTGCGCGCCGGCCAGTTCCTGGAAGCCGCCGCTGCCGGTGCGGCCGACCTTGCGGACCAGCGGGGCGCCCGGCACGGGCAGGAAGCCCACCTCACCCGCGCCGCCGGTCCAGCCGCGGTGCAGCCGGCCGCCGAGGACCAGGGCGGCGCCCAGGCCCTGCTGGTTCCACAGCAGGACGAAGTCCTCGTGGTCCCGGGCGGCGCCGAGCCGTCGCTCCGCCACGGCGGCGAGGTTCACGTCGTTCTCGTACCCGACCGGCATCGGCAGGGCCGCGGCGAGTTCCTGGAGGAGGGTGGGGGAGTGCCAGCCGGGCAGGTGGGAGGCGTAGCGCAGCCGCCCGGTGCCCGGGTCGAAGGCGCCCGGCGTGCCGATCACCAGACGGTGGACGTCGGCCCGGGCGAGTCCGGCCGCCTTCACGGCGCCGTCCAGGGCGTCGGTGACCTGCTGGACGACGGGGAGGGCGGGGCGCCTGCCCGGGGTCGGCAGCTCGAACCGGCCGACCGTGCGCCCGGTGATGTCGGCGACCGCGGCGAGGAGGCGGTCCGGGGTGACGTCGAGACCGGCGGCGTACGCCGCGGCCGGGTTCACCTCGTAGAGCTGGGCGCCGGGGCCGGGGCGCCCCTCGGTGGTGCCGCCGGCCAGGACCAGCCCCGCCGCCTCCAGGCGGGCCAGCAGCTGGGAGGCGGTCGGCTTGGACAGGCCGGTGAGCTTGCCGATGCGGGTGCGGGACAGCGGCCCGTGCTCCAGCAGGAGGTCGAGCGCGGCCCGGTCGTTCATGGCGCGCAGGACGCGTGGGGTGCCCGGCGTACCGGGGGTTCCGGCCATGCGTGTCCACCTGCCTCTCGCTGCTCGGCTGCTCGGCTTTTCGGCGCGGGGCGGCGATGTCCACCTGCCGCGGTCGTCGACGGAGACTGTCAGGAAAGTTTCCTGTTGGCCGTGAAACGTAGGCCCGCCGGACCGGGGCCGTCAAGAGTCCGCCCCCGGAGCGACGCGGTCGTCGCACCGGGGGCGGGAAGGCGGGCGGGAAGGGTGTGGGTGCCCGCTACTTGTTGATGTTCGTCGGCGGCGGGATCGGGGACGCCGCCATGGACTGCGGGGACACCGTGCTGGAGTACGCCGACGGGGCGGCCATGCCGGCGGTCGGGTCGGGTGCGGCGGCCTCCTGCGCCGGGACCTCCGGGCCGCCGACGATCCGGATGCCGGCCGCGTCGAAGGCCCGCTTGACGCGCCAGCGCAGCTCGCGCTCGACGGTGAGGGACTTGCCGGGCATGGTCTTCGCGGAGACCCGCACCACCATGGAGTCGAGCAGCACGGAGTCCAGGCCG
Source organism: Streptomyces sp. SudanB5_2050 (assembly GCF_964272335.1). Lineage (NCBI taxonomy): Bacteria > Bacillati > Actinomycetota > Actinomycetes > Kitasatosporales > Streptomycetaceae > Streptomyces > Streptomyces sp. SudanB5_2050. Next base: position 2,819,768 of record NZ_OZ186760.1, on the reverse strand, counting down.
AGCACCTCGATGGGGCCCCAGAGCATCTCGTTCCAGGGCTCTTCCTTGCTCATCCGCTCGCCGACCGCGCCGATGGTCTCCTTGACCTGGTCCAGGTCCTCGTCGGAGCGGACCGTGACGTCCACGCCGGCCGTCGCCCAGCCCTGGGAGAGGTTGCCGATCCGCTTGACCTCGCCGTTGCGGACGTACCAGATCTCGCCGTTGTCGCCACGCAGCTTGGTCACCCGCAGCCCGACCTCGATGACCTCGCCGGAGGCCACGCCCGCGTCGATGCTGTCGCCGACGCCGTACTGGTCCTCCAGGATCATGAAGACGCCGGAGAGGAAGTCGGTGACCAGATTGCGGGCGCCGAAGCCGATCGCGACGCCCGCGACGCCCGCGGAGGCCAGCAGCGGGGCCAGGTTGATCTGGAAGGTGCCCAGCACCATCAGGGCCGCGGTGCCGAGGATGAGGAAGCTGGCCACCGAGCGCAGCACGGAGCCGATGGCCTCCGAGCGCTGGCGGCGCCGCTCGGCGTTGACCAGCAGGCCGCTCAGCGCGGTGCTGGCACCCGTCCCGGCCCTGCGGTTCATCCGGTCTATCAGCTTGGTGATCGCCCGCCGGACCACCACCCTGAGCACCGCCGCTATCACCACGATCAGCAGCACCCGCAGCCCGATCGCGAGCCAGGTCGACCAGTTCTCCTCGACCCAGCCGGCGGCGTTCGACGCGCTCTCCTGGGCGTCCTGGAACGAGGGCACCGCCGGTGTCGACGACTCCGAGGGCGACGGCGACGGCGACGGACCGGCGGCCGGCAGGACGGCGGCGAACAGGGACACGACGAGATACCTCCAGATGCGGTGCCGCCCGCCCCGAGGGGCGCTCCAAGGTCACGGAACGGTCACCGGACGGGCGGAATCACCACACTAACGGGGCACCATGTGCGGATCGGCGCGAAGTTCACGGGAGAGACCGCGCTCACCCGCGCTTGGACTGGTCACGGTCGTGGGGATGCATCCCGTGTGGTCGAAAACACTCCCAGCCCGTTACCGGGACATGGTGGCGCCGGTGCAGGCCATGAGGGGAGACTGACTGCAGATCGTCCCGGCGCGAGCCACGCGCCGCCGACGCCCAAGGAGGCACCCGTGCCGCATGTCCTGGTCCTCAACGCGTCGTACGAGCCGCTCGGCGTCGTACCGCTCCGCCGCGCGCTCGTCCTCGTCCTGGAGAACAAGGCCGTGTGCCTCGAGGAGTCCGGCGCCTACCTGCACAGCGCGACCGTCACCGTGCCCGCACCCAGCGTGGTCCGGCTCAAGCGGTTCGTGCGGGTGCCCTACCGGGGGCCCGTCCCGCTCACCCGCCGGGCGCTCTTCGCCCGCGACGGGGGCCGCTGCATGTACTGCGGCGCCGTCGCCACCAGCGTCGACCACGTCATCCCGCGCAGCCGCGGGGGTCTGCACGCGTGGGACAACGTGGTGGCGTCCTGCCGTCGCTGCAACCACGTCAAGGCCGACCGCCACCTCGGCGAGATCGGCTGGCGCCTGCGCCACAAGCCCGCCCCGCCCACCGGTCTGGCCTGGCGCATCATCGGCACGGGGCACAGGGACCCGCGCTGGCTGCCGTACTTGCAACCGTACGGCGCGGAGGACGCCATGGCCCGGATCGACGGCATCTCCGCCTGACGGTCCGGGCCTTCCGCGTACACCGGACCGCCGGAGACGGGCCGCGCCCGCGCACCCCGCTCTTCGGCGGCCGGTGGCGTCGGGGTGTTGCCGGCCGTGCCGCCGTTCTTCGTGCTGCGCGGATCTCCGCGGCGGTCAGGGTTGTGAGCCGGGTCGCCGTGGTGGTCATCCGGCGGAGGTCGGCGTCGAGGTGGTCGAGGGCGTCGCGGACCAGGCGCAAGGCCGGCTTGACCGGTTTGCGTGATCTCTTGTCGGGTTAGGTGACTGTTCTGCCCTATTTTGCGGAGATCCCTCGGAGGTGGGGTGTGACCAGGGCCACGTTGTCCGTATCAGGGCGTCTGTCCTCGCGCGGACTGGGTAGGGCTGCCGTAACCCGCCAGAAGCGTGCGCGACCCAAGGAGGCCCCCGTGGCTGCACCGGCACCCCTGCTGCTCCCCGCCCCGTCCAAACCCGTGGCGGAGCCGTCCACTCCCTGGGCGGAGCCCTCCGCCGCCTCCGACACCCCGCACTACTGCGTCTTCGGCGCCACCGGGAGCTGTGCCGAGACCCCGCTCACCAGCGAACCGCCGCTGCCCGACGCCGAGCCCCTCACCAGCGAGTCGCCGTTCGCCGACGCCGTACCGCTGACCAGCGAGTCCTCGCCCGAACTCACGGCCGACGTGCCGGAGCAGGGCGGCCCCTCCTTCGCCGTCCCCGAACCCACGAGGTCATAGAGGTCGCAGATGCCAGCAGCCCGGCCGGCCGAGCCCCCCGCCGAGGACCTTCCCGAGGATCTGACCCGGCTCGCCGCCCTGCACGGCGTCGCCACCTCCTACCGCCCCGCCCCGGACCGCACCGTCGCGGCCTCGGCCACCGCCGTCACCTCGGCCCTGGCCGCCCTCGGCGTGGACACCGGCACCCCGCACGCCGTGCGCGCCGCGCTCGCCGCCCGCGAGGCCGAGCTGCGCGAACGCCTGCTGCCGCCCACCGTGGTCGCCCGGAGCGACGGCACCGCACCGCCCGCCCTCGCCGCACTGCCCGAGGGGACGCGACTGCGCGTCGACACTGAGGGGGGCGAGCGGCGCGAGGGCACGGCGGGCCACCCGACCGCGGGCTCCGCGCGCCCGCCCGCCGGTGACCCGTCCGCGGGCGCCGCGACCGGCGGTGTCCTCGCCGGTCTGCCGCCCGGTGTCCACCGGCTGACCGTCACCGTCCCGGACGGCCGGACCGCGCGCGCCCATCTGATCGTGGCGCCCGACCGGCTGCCCGCCCCCGCCGTCCGCTCCCACGGCCTCCTCGTCCAGCTCTACTCCCTGCTGTCCCGCCGCTCCTGGGGCATGGGCGACCTCGGCGACCTCGGTGAACTCGCCGCCTGGGCCGGGCGCGCCCTCGGCTCCGGTTTCGTGCAGGTCAACCCGTTGCACGCGGCCGTGCCCGGCGCCCCCACCGACCCCTCCCCGTACCGTCCCTCCTCGCGCCGCTTCCCCGACCCCGTGCACCTGCGGATCGAGGACGTGCCCGAGTTCGCGTACGTCGCCGACCCCGGACACGCCCGGACCCTGCGCGAGCGGGCCGGGCGACTGCGCGAGAGCGTGCTGGAGAACGGCGCCCTCATCGACCGGGACGCCGTGTGGGCGCTCAAGCGCGAGGCGCTGGAGCTGCTGCGCGAGGTCCCCCTCGGCCCCGGCCGCCGCGCCGCCTACTGCGACTACCTCGCCGAACAGGGCACCGCCCTGGAGGACCACGCCACCTGGTGCGCGCTCGCCGAGGTGCACGGCCCCGACTGGCACCGGTGGCCCGAGGGCCTGCGCGACCCCCGCTCGGCCGCCACCGACCGCGCCCGCACCGAGCTGATGGACCGCGTCGACTTCCACTCCCGCCTCGCCTGGCTCACCGACACCCAGCTCAGGGCCGCCCAGCACACCGCCCGCGAGGCCGGCATGCCGGTCGGGATCATCCACGACCTGGCCGTGGGCGTGCACCCGCGCGGCGCCGACTCCTGGGCCCAGCAGGAGTACTTCGCCACCGGCATGTCGGTGGGCGCGCCGCCCGACGCCTTCAACGCCCGAGGCCAGGACTGGGGCCTGCCGCCCTGGCGCCCCGACCGCCTGGCCGCCTCCGGCTACGCGCCCTTCCGCGACCTGCTGCGCGGCCTGTTCCGCTACGCCGGGGCGCTGCGCATCGACCACGTCATGGGCCTGTTCCGGCTCTGGTGGGTCCCCGAGGGCCACCCGCCCACCGAGGGCACCTACGTCCACTACGACGCCGAGGCCATGCTCGCCGTCCTCGTCCTGGAGGCGTCCCGCGCCGGTGCCGTGGTGATCGGTGAGGACCTGGGCACCGTGGAGCCCGGCGTACGGGAGGCGCTGCGGGCGCGCGGGGTGCTCGGCACCTCGGTGCTGTGGTTCGAGCGGGACTGGGAGGGCGACGGCCGCCCCCTGGCCCCGGAGCGCTGGCGCTCCGACTGCCTGGCCACCGCCACCACCCACGACCTGCCGTCCACCGCGGCCCGCCTCACCGGCGAGCACGTCGAGCTGCGCGACCGGCTCGGGCTGCTCACCCGCCCGCTGGAGCGGGAGCGGGCCGAGGCGTCGGCGGACACGGCGGAATGGCTGGAGGTACTGGCCCGGCTCGGCCTGCTGCCCGGTTCCCCGGGAGACACCGGCGCCCCCTCCGAGGAGGCCGGCATCCAGGCCGTCCACCGCTTCCTGCTGCGCACCCCGGCCCGACTGACCGGCGTGTGGCTCCCGGACGCCGTCGGCGACCGCCGCCCGCAGAACCTCCCCGGTACCTGGGACCAGTACCCGAACTGGCGGCTGCCCGTCGCCGACGCCGCGGGCCGCCCCGTGACCCTGGAGGAGCTGGCCGCCTCGCCGCGGCTGCACGCCCTGTTCGACGTCGTACGGGCGCATTCCGAAGGCTGACGGGCGCGCCGCGGGGCGGCGTCCGGTGCCCGTACGGCACCCCGGGCGCGCGCCCCCGACGGCCGTTCGCTAACTTTGCACCGTGGACAAGAAGAACGCCCTGCGCGCCGGCGCCCTGGCAGCCGGTACGACGCTGATGATGCTGCTCATGTCGTCCCCCGCGCTCGCGCTGACCCGCGACGACGGCGACGACCCCGGCACGGGCCTGAGCGTCATCGAGACGCTGGGCCTCTACGTCCTGGCCCCGATCGCGCTGTTCGTGGTCATCGCCGGTCTCGTCATGGTCCTGGACAGGTCCAAGGAGGAGCACCGGGTCACCTCCCGCAACATCAAGACCCGTCCCAAGGCCGACGCCAAGGCCTGACGGGTTCCCCACCGGCGGGCTCCGGCCCACCACGGTCGTACCGAGGGCGCCGGTCCTCCCGTACACGGCAAGCAGCCGCGCGCGGGCGGACCGGCGCCTTCCGTCTGTCGGCTACTCCTCGGTCGCGGCCAGCAACTCCCGCAGCAGGTCGGCCAGCTGACCGGCCCGCCCGGCGTCGAGGGCCGCCGACAGGGCCTCCGTCTGCACGGCGAGGCCCGCGCCGACCGCCTGGTCGACCAGTTCCCGCCCCCGGTCGGTGAGCGTGACCCGCAGGCCCCTGCGGTCGTGCGGGTCGGGGGAGCGGCGCAGCAGCCCGGCCCGCTCCAGTTTGTCGAGACGCCCCGTCATGCCGCCCGTGGTGAGCATCAGCGTCGCCGAGAGCTGCCGGGGCGAGAGCGCGTAGGGCTCACCGGAGCGCCGCAGGGTCGCCAGGACGTCGAACTCCCCGCGGGAGATCCCGAACCGCGCGTAGGCCCGGTCCATGCGCTCGCCGATCGCCCGCGAGAGGCGGTTGACGCGGCCGAAGACCTCCATCGCGGTGGTGTCCAGATCCGGCCGGACCTCCGCCCACTGGGCGACGATCGCGTCGACGGGGTCCCTGGGCTGCTCGGGGCGCTCACTCATGCGACGAGTATCGCGCAGGGTGGATCGGCCGCGAGAAAGTAGCCGCGTGGCAAGTAGGTTGGCAATAAGTAGCTTAGGAGTAAGCTACTTATTGCCAACCTACTCTCAGGGGGTCCTCCGTGGCCGCGAACCGTCCCACCCTCATCGCCCTGACCGCCCTCGCCCCCGTCTCCTGGGGCACCACCTACGCCGTGACCACCGAGTTCCTGCCGCCCGACCGGCCCCTGTTCACCGGGCTGATGCGGGCCCTGCCCGCCGGGCTGCTGCTGCTCGCCCTCACCCGGGTGCTGCCGCGCGGTGCCTGGTGGGGGAAGGCGGCCGTCCTGGGCGCGCTGAACATCGGCGCCTTCTTCCCGCTGCTCTTCCTCGCCGCCTACCGCCTCCCGGGCGGCATGGCCGCCGTCGTCAGCTCGGTCGGCCCGCTCTTCGTCGTCGCGCTCTCGGCGCCGCTGCTCGGGCAGCGGCCCACCGTGCGCTCGGTGCTCACCGGTGCCGTGGCCGCGTTCGGCGTCAGCCTGGTGGTGCTGAAGGCGGCGGGGTCCCTGGACGCGCTCGGCGCGCTGGCGGCCCTCGCCTCCACCGCCTCCATGTCCGCCGGCACCGTGCTCACCAAGCGGTGGGGGCGCCCGGACGGCGTCGGCCCGCTCGCGCTCACCGGCTGGCAGCTCACCGCGGGCGGTCTGCTCATCGCCCCGGCGGCCCTGCTGGTCGAGGGCGCCCCGCCCGCGCTGGACGCCCCCGCGATCGGCGGCTACCTCTACCTCGCGCTGGCCAACACGGCGGTGGCGTACTGGCTCTGGTTCCGCGGCATGGGACGGCTCTCCGCCACCCAGGTCACCTTCCTCGGCCCGCTCTCGCCGCTGACCGCGGCCGTCGTCGGCTGGGCGGCGCTCGGCGAGGCGCTGACTCCCGTGCAGCTGGCGGGCATGGTGCTGGCCTTCGGGGCGACGGTCGCGGGGCAGCTCACCCCCCGGAGCGGGGCGCCGACCCGCCGATCATTCAGTTCTGCTTCAAAGAACGGTCGGAAAGATTCGATGGACCTGACGGGTGCGACGCTGCGACGGTAGGACCACCGTCATCGCCCACCTGCGAAAGGACCTCCGTGGCCCTGGCCGCACGCCGGATCCGTACCGCCGCACCCGCCGCCCGGCGGGGACCGGCCGGCCCCGTCGCCCTCGGCATCGGGCTCGCCGTCCTCGCCACCCTCGTCTGGTCCGGCAGCTTCGTCACCTCCCGCGCCCTCGGCGACAGCGTGCCGCCCGTCCAGCACGCCTTCTGGCGCTGGGTGGTGGCCCTCGCCGTCGTCGCCCCCTTCGGCGCCCGGCGGGCCTGGCGCCAACGCGCGCTGATCCGCCGCCACCTCGGCTTCGTCCTCCTCGCCTCCCTGCTCGGCGTCACCGTCTACAACACCCTCGTCAACCAGGCCGGCGTCACCACCCCCGCCGCCAACATGGGCATGATCATGGCCGCCTCCCCGGTCCTGATGGCGCTGTACGAACGGGCGGGCGGCGTACGGCTCGGCCCGCGCCGGATCGCCGGGCTCCTCATCGCCTGCGCGGGCGTGCTGCTGCTGGTCGGCGGCGGGGCGTCCTTCTCGGCCGGGGACCTGTGGATGATCGCCGCCGCCTGCTGCTTCGGTTCGTACAGCGCGCTGCTGCGCCGCCGGCCGGAAGGGCTGGACGGGGCGGGGTTCCTGTTCACCACCTTCCTGTTCGGCACGGTCCTGCTGCTGCCCGCCCAGGGCGTCAGCCTCGCCGTCCAGGGCGGCTTCACACCGGCGCCGGACACCGTGCTCCCCCTCCTCTACGTCGGCGTCGCCTCCTCCGCGGTCGCCTTCTTCGCCTGGAACAAGGCGATCTCCCTCATCGGCCCGACCCGCGCCGGAATCGTCTACTACCTCCAGCCGGTGTGTGTGGCGCTGCTGTCCTGGGCCCTGCTGGCCGAACCGACCGGCTGGGCGCAGGCCGGCTGCATGGCCCTGATCCTCGGCGGGGTGGTCCTCGGCGCGGGGTCGCGCACCTGAGGCGCCGGGCGCGCGGATAGGTTGCCGCCATGGCCGACTGGGACATCCGCAAGCTGCAGATCCTGCGCACGCTGCGCGAACGCGGCACGGTGACGGCGACGGCCGAGGCGCTGCGCATGACGCCGTCCGCCGTGTCCCAGCAGCTGACGAACCTCTCCAGACAGCTCGGCGTGGACCTGCTCCGGGCCCGCGGCAGAAGGGTCGAACTGACGGACGCGGCCCGGCTGGTGCTGCGTCACGCCGAGGCCGTCTTCGAGCGGCTGGAGCGGGCCGACGCGGAACTCGCCGCCTACGTCCACGGGGAGGCCGGCGAGGTGCGGGTCGGCGCGTTCTCCACGGCCGTGCCCGCCCTGGTCGTACCGGCCGTGACCGCGTTGCGGGCGACACACCCGGTGATCACGGTGCGGGTGCGGGAGACCGAGGCGCAGGAGGCGTACGAGCTGCTGGCCGCCGGCGACGTGGACCTCGCCCTGTCGCTGGCGGCCCAGGCGCCCACCGCCACCGACCCGCGCTTCGCCCGCGTCCCGCTCCTCGCCGACCCGCTGGACGTCGCCCTGCCCGGCGACCACCCGCTGGCCCGCAGGGACGGGCTCCGGCTGGCCGACCTCGCCGCCGAACCGTGGATCTTCGGCGGCAGCGGGCCCTGGTCCGACATCACCCGGGGGGCCTGCGAGACCGCCGGCTTCCGGCCCCACCAGGCCCACTCGGCGGCCGGCTGGACGGCCATCCTGGCGATGGTCGAGGCCGGTATGGGCGTGGCCCTGGTGCCGCGGACGGCGGCCGTGCCGCGGACCGGGGTGGTGATGCGCGAGCTGCGCGCGGACCGCCCGGTCCGGCACGTCGTGGCGGCCGTCCGCAGGGGCGCGGGGGAGGGCGCGGCCCTCGGGACCGTGCTGACGGCCCTGCGCACGGCGGCCCGAGCCCGCCTCGCGGAAACCGCCCACCGACCGCACCCCTGAACACCGGCCCTGCGGGCCGGGACGCCCGGTCCCGTCCGACACGGGCGCCGACTCCACCGTGCGGGGGGCGCGGGTGGCCCTGTGAGCGGCGCCGGGGCGTGTCCCGGCGTGACCGCGCCCCGCCCCGCCGCCCGCCGGGGCATCGGGGCTCCGGACGCGCCTCGGGGGCGCCCGGGGTGTGCCGGGCGCCCCCGAGGGCGGGTTGCCGGTGCTGCTACTCGCCCGCCGCCGCGTCCGCGGCCTGGGCCTTCAGCGCGCGCTCGACGCCGGAGCGGGACTCCGAGACCAGCCGGCGCAGTGCCGCGTTCGGCTCGGCGGAGGCCAGCCAGGCGTCCGTGCGGTCCAGGGTCTCCTGGGACACCTGCACCGCCGGGTACAGGCCGACCGCGATCTGCTGGGCCATCTCGTGCGAACGGGACTCCCAGACGTCCTTCAGCACCTCGAAGTACCGCTCCGTGTACGGCGCCAGCAGCTCGCGCTGGTCGGTCTGGACGAAGCCGGCGATGACCGCCTCCTGCACGGCGTTCGGCAGCTTGTCGGACTCCACGACCGACTCCCAGGCTTCCGCCTTGGCCGCCTCGGTCGGGCGGGCGGCACGCGCGGTGGCCGCGTGGCGCTCACCGGCGGCGGTCTTGTCCCGCTCGTACTCGCTCTGGATCTCCGCACCGCCGAACCGGCCCACGGCCGCCAGCCGCTGCACGAACGCCCAGCGCAGCTCGGTGTCGACGGCCAGGCCCTCGATCGTCGTCGTGCCGTCCAGCAGCGCGTCCAGCAGGTCCAGCTGCTCCGGCGTCCTCGCTGTCGCCGCGAACGCCCGCGCCCACGCCAGCTGGTGGTCGCTGCCCGCCTCGGCGGCCCGCAGGTGCGCCAGCGTGGCCTCGGTCCAGCGGGTGAGCAGCGCCTCGCGGGCGGTCGGGGCGGCGTACTGGTCGATGGCCAGCTTCACCTGGCGGTGCAGCGACTGCACCACGCCGATGTCGGACTCCTTGCCGATGCCGGACAGCACCAGGGAGAGGTAGTCGCGGGTCGCCAGCTCCGCGTCCCGGGTCATGTCCCAGGCCGACGCCCAGCACAGGGCGCGCGGCAGCGACTCGGTGAAGTCGCCGAGGTGCTCGGTGACCACGGCCAGCGACTGCTCGTCCAGACGGACCTTGGCGTACGACAGGTCGTCGTCGTTGAGCAGCACCACCGCCGGGCGGCGCTTGCCGACCAGCTGCGGCACGGCCGTCAGCTCGCCGTCCACGTCCAGCTCGATACGCTCGCCGCGCACCAGCTTGCCGTCGCCGTCGAGGTCGTACGAGCCGATCGCGATGCGGTGCGGCCGCAGCGTCGGCTCGCCCTTGGCACCCGCGGGGAGCGCCGGGGCCTCCTGGCGGATCGCGAAGGACGTGATGACCCCGGTCCCGTTCTCGCCGTCCGTCTCGATCTCCGGGCGCAGCACGTTGATGCCGGCCGTCTCCAGCCACGCCTTCGACCACGTCTTCAGGTCGCGGCCGGAGGTCTCCTCCAGCGCGCCCAGCAGGTCGGACAGGCGCGTGTTGCCGAACGCGTGCCGCTTGAAGTACGCCTGCACGCCCTTGAAGAACGCCTCTTCACCGACGTACGCCACGAGCTGCTTGAGCACCGAGGCGCCCTTGGCGTACGTGATGCCGTCGAAGTTGACGAGCACGTCGTCCAGGTCGCGGATGTCCGCCATGATCGGGTGCGTGGACGGCAGCTGGTCCTGCCGGTACGCCCAGGTCTTCATCTGGTTGGCGAACGTCGTCCACGAGTGCGGCCACTTGGAGCCCGGCGCGTCGGCCTGGCAGGCGGCCTCGGCGTAGGTGGCGAACGACTCGTTCAGCCACAGGTCGTTCCACCACTCCATGGTGACCAGGTCGCCGAACCACATGTGCGCCAGCTCGTGCAGGATCGTCGCCGCCCGCACCTCGTACGCGGCGTCCGTCACCTTCGAACGGAAGACGTACTGATCCCGGATGGTCACCGCGCCCGCGTTCTCCATCGCGCCCGCGTTGAACTCCGGCACGAAGAGCTGGTCGTACTTCTTGAACGGGTACGGGTAGTCGAACTTCTCCTGGAACCAGTCGAAGCCCTGCCGGGTGACCTCGAAGATGGCGTCCGCGTCCAGGTGCTCGGCGAGCGAGGGACGGCAGTAGATGCCGAGCGGGACGGACTGGCCGTCCTTCTCGTACACGCTGTGCACCGAGTGGTACGGGCCGACGATCAGCGCCGTGATGTACGACGAGATACGCGGGGTCGGCTCGAAGACCCAGACGTTGTCCTGCGGCTCGGGGGTCGGCGAGTTGGAGATGACCGTCCAGCCCTCGGGCGCCTTCACGGTGAACTGGAAGGTCGCCTTCAGGTCCGGCTGCTCGAAGCTCGCGAAGACCCGGCGCGCGTCCGGCACCTCGAACTGCGTGTACAGGTACGCCTGGTCGTCGACCGGGTCGACGAAGCGGTGCAGGCCCTCGCCGGTGTTGGTGTACGCGCAGTCCGCGACCACCCGCAGGATGTTGCGGCCCGGCAGCAGCCCCGGCAGGGCGATGCGGGAGTCCTGGAACACCTCGGCGGCGTCGAGGGTGTCGCCGTTCAGCGTCACCTCGTGGACCGTCGGCGCGACCAGGTCGATGAAGGACTCGCCGCCGCCCTCGGCGACGTCGAAGCGCACCGTGGTCACGGACCGGTAGGTGCCGCCCTCCTGCGCGCCGGTGAGGTCGAGATCGATCTCGTACGAGTCAACGGTCAGCAGCTTCGCCCGCTGCTGCGCCTCTTCGCGAGTCAGGTTTGTGCCAGGCACGCGGTCATCTCCTCGTTATGTGTGGGTTGCGCCATCCTTCCATGTGGCCGGGACCGAACGCGATGTCCATTTCCCGCCGGTGCGCGGCGCGCCCGCGCGCGAGCCTGGCTCCATGAACGGCTACACCGCACACGCCATCCCACCGGCCACCCTCGAGGAGCTGCGCGCCGCCGACGACGCGGGCCGCGCCCCCGTGCCCACGACCGACGACGAGGGCGGCGCACCCCTGCGCTGCTGTCTGCGCCACAGCCGCCCGGGAGAGCTGATCACGCTCGTCTCCTACGCCCCGCTGCGCCGCTGGGCGGCGGCCACGGGCGCCGACCCGGGCCCCTACGACGAGCAGGGGCCGGTCTTCGTCCACGCCGAGGAGTGCGCGGGACCGGAGACGGACGGCCTCCCCTTCACCGACTCGCACCGCACCCTGCGCCGCTACTCCGCCGACGGGCGCATCCTGGGCGGGCGGCTGATCGGCGATCCCGGGGCCTTCGCCTACGCCCTCCGGGAAGCGTTCGACGACCCGGCCGTGGCGCTCGTCCACGTCCGGGCCGTCGAGTACGGCTGCTTCCTCTACGAGGTGCCCAGGCCCTGACTAGCCCTTCAGCTCCGCCGCCACCAGCTCCGCGATCTGCACCGCGTTCAGGGCCGCGCCCTTGCGCAGGTTGTCGTTGGAGACGAACAGGGCGAGGCCGTTGTCCACGGTCTCGTCCCGGCGGATGCGGCCCACGTACGACGGGTCCTGACCGGCTGCCTCCAGCGGGGTCGGCACCTCGGTGAGCGCGACGCCGGGGGCGCCGGCGAGCAGCTCCTTGGCGCGCTCGACGCTGATCGGGCGGGCGAAGCGGGCGTTGACCTGGAGGGAGTGGCCGCTGAAGACGGGCACGCGCACACAGGTGCCGGAGACCTTCAGCTCCGGGATCTCCAGGATCTTGCGGGACTCGTGGCGGAGCTTCTGCTCCTCGTCCGTCTCGTGCAGGCCGTCGTCGACGATGGAGCCGGCCAGCGGCAGCACGTTGTACGCGATCGGCGCCACGTACTTCTCCGGCTTCGGGAACTCGGCCGCCGAGCCGTCGTGGGTGAGCTTCGGGGCGTCGTCGCCGACCTTCTTCACCTGCTCGAACAGCTCGTCCACACCGGCCAGCCCGGAACCGGACACCGCCTGGTACGTGGCGACGACCAGGGCCTCGAGCCCCGCCTCGGCGTGCAGCGGGCGCAGCACCGGCATCGCGGCCATCGTCGTGCAGTTCGGGTTGGCGATGATGCCCTTGGGACGGTCGGCGATGGCGTGCGGGTTCACCTCGGAGACCACCAGCGGGACCTCGGGGTCGCGGCGCCAGGCGGAGGAGTTGTCGATCACGACCGGGCCCTGCGCGGCGACCTTCTCGGCCAGCGCCTTGGAGGTGGCGCCGCCCGCGGAGAACAGCACGATGTCCAGGCCGGAGTAGTCGGCGGTGGCCGCGTCCTCCACCGTCACGCCGTCCAGCTCCTTGCCGGCGCTGCGGGCCGACGCGAACAGCCTCAGTTCGGTGACCGGGAAGTTCCGCTCCGTGAGGATCCTGCGCATGACCGTGCCGACCTGACCGGTGGCTCCGACGATTCCGACCCTCACGGTGACTCCTTCTGGCGTGTGTGCGCGTGTCTTCACGCGCGCTTTGCTCGGCCGAGACCTTTCCATCATGCGGCGCGGCCCGGCCGACCTGTCCAATTCTTTGCGCGGTGTGCCCGCACAGTGGGACGGGGCAGCTCGGGCCGCGGGCGCCGTCCTTACGCGAAAACCCCGGCTGAGCTGCAGGAATTCCGCCGACGGGCCGCCGCGCCGCAAGCTGTGCTGTTCCGCCCCTGCCCATCCCTTCCCGCCCCACACGACGATGTGACGTATGCCTCGCACCGGATCGGGTGCCGTCCGGCGAACGTTTCGGGCCCTTGCGGCGTCCTAGGGGAAACGCAGCGAGGGGAGGGGTGGCCGTGCTGCGCAGAACGACCCGCCGCGGCCAGGGGGACGCCGTGCTCGACGATCCCCTGGACGCGGCCCAGGAACGCCGGGTGCGGGCGGTGCTCGCGCTCGGCGGTGTTCCGCAGGCGGACCTGCCGGACGGGGTGCAGCAGGTCCGCCTGCGGCTGCTGGAGCGGACCGCGAGCGGCAGGGAGGCGCCGCGCGACGTGTCGGCGTGGGCGGCGGTCGTCGCCTCCAACCTGGCCATGGACTGGCACCGGGCCCGGCACCGGCAGGCCCGGCTGGGCGAGCGCCTGGCCGCCCTGCGCCAGACCGACCAGCCCTCCGGCGAGGAGACGAGCCTGCTCTCCCTCGCCGTCGCCCAGGGCCTGGACGAACTGCCCGACATCCAGCGCCAGGTGGTCGTCCTGCGCTTCTACGCCGATCTCCCCGTGCGCGGCATCGCCGAGGAGCTGGGCATCCCCGAGGGCACGGTCAAGAGCAGGCTGCACACGGCGGTACGGGCGCTGCGGGCCCGCCTGCACGAGGACGAGGTGGTGTGAGATGGCCGCCGAGCGGAACCCCGCGGAAGGGGACCGGGCGGGGCGGGACCCCGCCGGGCAGGACGCGCTGCTGGCCGCGATCACGGGTGAGCCGCTGCCGCCCGGCGCGGGCGCGGACGCCCGGGACGAGCACCGGGCGGCGGTCGCCGACGTGGCGCTGCTGCGGGCGCAGCTGGACGTCCTCGGGCGCGTCCTGAGCGAACCGGTCCCCGAGCCCCGGGACGCCGCGGTGGCACGGCGGACGCCCGCGCCCCGCCCCCGGCGCCGTACCTTCCGCCTCGCCCTGGGCGTCCTCGCGACGGCCTGCGCCGGCACCGTGGTCATGGGGCTGGGGTGGCTCGTGGCGCAGGGCGCCGGCGGCACCGGGGACGACGCGGCGAGCGGCAAGGCGGCGTCCGGGGCCGAGCACGACGCCGCCGCCCCCGGGGCCGTGGACCGGGAGGCCGGTCTCGTCTTCGGCACCCCCCGCTACCTCGCCTGCGCCCGGCTGGTCGCCGAGGGCACGGTGACCGGCGCCGAACCCGTCCCGGGGACCGCACGGCACCGGATCACCCTCCGGGTGACCCACGCGTACGAGCCGGAGCCGGAGGCGGACGCCGGTGCGGAGACCGGGGGCGCGGCGCCGCCGGACACCGCACCGGTGACCTTCCTCCTGGACGACGCCACCGCCCGGCTCGGCCCCGGCGACCGGGTGATGGTCGGCGTGCCGCGGCAGGAACCCGTCGCGGACACGGTGATCACCGGTGACCGGGACATCGCCACCGCCCGCGCCCGGGTGACCGCCGCCCTGCCCGAGTCCCGCACGCTCACCTGCGAGTGACCCGGGCGCGCACGGCGGGCGGCAGACGGCGCGGACGGCGGGCGGCGCGGGCGACGGGGGCGCGGGCGGTGCGGGCGACGGGAAAGGGAAAGGGGCGGGCGCCCCAGGACGCCCGCCCCTCCCACCTGCCGCACCGGACTACGGCACGACCGTGCCGATCCGCACGCTGCCGAGACCCGCGGTCGTGCCGTGGGCGTTCACCAGCCGGACCTGGCCGAAGAACGCACGGCCCTCGGGCGCGGCGGCCAGCGCCGTGACACTCCCGGAGACCGTCGCAGTCGCGCCCGTGCCGAGCTTCACCGGCGCCGAGCCGTCCACGCCGACCGAGCCGAGGGAGGACGCGAAGTACACGTCCCGGTAGTCGTACTCCGTGCTGCCCGACGGCACCGCGTAACCCACGACCTCGACGGTGTAGGTGCCGGCGGCCGGCTTCGGGACGGAGACCGACTCCTCCGAGTCGCCGTCGGCGGACTGGCCGACCACGTCGCCGTCCTGGTCGTAGACGGTCAGGTCCAGGTCGGAGGCCGCGTCGGAGACGCCGCCGATGGCCACCTCCAGCGACTCGGCGCCCTCGGGCACCTCGACCGTGGACGTGGTGGTCTCACCCTGCGCGATCGTGGGGCGGGACGTCTCGGCCGAGCCGAGCGGGCCGCCGACCAGCTTGCCGTCGATCGGGCCGTACTGGTTGGTCACCTTCCAGGAGGCTTCGGCGGGGGTGCCGACCTTGGCCTCGGGCACGGTCACGACCTCCGGTTCGAAGGTGGCGCCCAGGACGGTGACGTCCAGCCGGTACGGGTTGTCCAGCAGCGGCGAGGTGCGCCGCGACTCGACCTCGATCTCCCAGACGCCGGGCTGCGGGTCGGCGTACGCGCGCACGTCGGGCCGGCAGCCGTTGCCGTCGAGGTAGTTGTTGTAGCAGTACGGCGTGGAGGTGTTGTCGACCGGGACGCCGTACGGGTGGATGGCGATGAACCGGGTCTGGCTGCCGTCCTTCAGGCCGCTCATCGCCACCTCGAGCGTCTTGGCGCCCTCGGGGACGGTCACGAAGTACGACTCGGTGCTGTTGCGCTGCACGGAGTCCTTCGCGGAGAAGTCGTACTCCAGCGGGGCCGAGGCCACGACCGTGGTGAGGACCAGCTTGTCGGTGCCCTCGGTGCGCGGGTCGTCGACCTCCAGGACCGCGCTCTTGAGGCCCTCGGAGCCCGGCTTGGCCTGCACCTTGACGGTCACCGGCCGGTTCAGCGGCAGCATCACCTCGTCGGAGCCGACGATGCGGAAGGTGCCGCCCGCGTTGTTCTCGAAGTGCAGCTCGTGCCGGATCGCCCGGTCGGCGCCGGTGGTACGGGTGAGCGTGATCTCGTACGTCTTGCGCTCGCCCGCCTTCAGGCCGCCCTCACGGTCGTAGAGGCCGGTGCCGAAGCCGGGGGTCTTCAGGAACTGGTCGATCGCGGTGTCGACCGGCGCCTTGACCGTGTACTCGTGGGCCGTCGCGCCCTTGCGGATCGACCGCCAGGCGTCGGGGACGTTGATCAGGCCCGCCCCCTCCTCGTACGCCTGCACGCCCTTGATGTGGTCGGCGGTCGAGGTCAGCGCCGTCCGCAGCTTCGCCGGGGTCAGGTCGACGCCGGCCTGCTTCGCGGCCGACAGCAGCAGCGCCGAGGCGCCGGCGGCCTGCGGGGAGGCCATCGAGGTGCCCTGGAGCATGCCGTAGCCGGCGGGCAGGTCGTAGCCCGCCTCGGGGACCGGGGCGCCCGGCATCCAGGTCTGGATGGTGTTGACGGCCGCGCCGGGCGCGGTCAGCGTCGGCGTGAAGCCGCCGTCCTCACGCGGGCCGCGCGAGGAGAACGGCATCATCGCGTACTTCTTCTCCACCGCGGAGCCGTAGTTGGAGGCCCAGGTCTCGCGGGAGATGGAGGCGCCGACCGAGATCACCTTGTCCGCCAGCGACGGGTCGCCGATGGTGTTGGCGCCGGGGCCGGAGTTGCCCGCCGAGATGACGAGCTGGACGCCGTAGGTGTCGATGAGCCGCGTGTACAGCTCGGCGCGGGCGTTGTTGCCGTCGTTGAGCGCCGGGAGGCCGCCGATCGACATGTTGACGATGTCGACGCCGCGGTTGACGACCAGGTCGATCATGCCCTCGGTGAGCGCGACGTTGGTGCAGCCGCCGCTCCAGGTGCAGGCCCGGGAGGAGACGATCTTCGCGCCGGGGGCCGCGCCGTCCATCCGGCCGCCGAACAGTCCGTTGGCGGCGGCCAGTCCGGCCACGTGCGAGCCGTGCGAGCCCTCGATGACGCCGATGTTGACGAAGTCGGCCTTGGCGCCGGCCCCGTTGTAGACGACGTCCTTGCGGATCTCGACGACGAACGGCTGGCGCTCGGCCACGTCCGTCTTCGGGTCGTCGGTGCCGAAGTACCCGATCTGGAAGCCGTCCTTGTAGGGCTTCATCGGGGTGTCGTCGGCGAAGTCGTTGTTGTTGTTCAGGTCGACGCGGACCGTGCCGGCCGCCTTGTCGTACAGGACGCCCCAGGAGTCGGTGGTGTCGCCGTCCCGGTTGGCGTCGCCGGCCGCGTCGCCGCCGGTGGTGTACGACTCCAGGAAGGTGCTCACCTGGTAGGAGCCCGCCGGGGCCGTCCAGGTCTTCCCGCCGTAGGTGAAGGTGGGGCCGGAGACGGAGGTGAGCATCGGGCGCCAGGTGCGGTCGCCGTCGACGACCGGGTCGGTCGCGGTGACCCAGTCGACGATCTTGCGCTCGCCGGTGGTGGTCTTCTGCAGCGCCGGGTGGGCGAGGTCGACGCCGGAGTCGAGGATGCCGATGGTGACGCCGCGGCCGTCCGCCTTCGGGTTCTTCTTCACGAAGTCGACGGCGCCCGTCTCGAAGGACGGGTTGTACGGGTTCTCGGCGGGGGTGCGGCGGTCCGGCGCCGGGTAGGTCCGGCCCTGGTGGTGGGCGGCGCCCTTCGCCCGGTCGGCGCTCGGCGTCGGGTCGTCCAGCGGGATCTCGTCGCGCAGGTCGATGCCGTGCACCGAGGAGAGCTTGGCGGCGGAGGCGATGGCCGCGTCCGCCTTGCCGGTGGGCACGGTGGCGCGGACGTAACCCAGTTCGTCGTAGGTCCGGCCGACGCTGCCGCCGTCCACCGCGTCCAGCTCCTTCGCCACCTGCTCGGTCCTGCCGGGGGCGGTGGCGACCATCATCGTGACGTTCTTCGTGCCGTCGGCCTTCGCCTCGGCGAGCAGGTCCGCGTCGTCCGAACCGAGCTTGTCGTGCGCGGACTTGACGGAGGCGTCGGCGGGCGGCGCGACCTGCGGGCCGTCGGCGGCGAAGGCCACGGGTATCGGCCCGGCGGCGCAGAGCGCCGCGACGAGACCGGTGGCCACGGCGAGGCGGGCCGCGCGTCTCGCGCCCGGTATCGGTTCGCGCTGGGGGGTGTGGGTCATCGGCATCCCTTGTAGGTAAAGGAACGTGAAGGCACGACCGGGTCCGATCGGTCCTGGTCGCCGGGGTCCGGAATCCGATCCCGGACGACCGCTCAGCCTTACCCAAGGGCTCACTGTTTGGGGAGAGTTGTCCGTGACGGGATGGAGTCATGGCGTACTTCCGCCATACGCCACCGGGGACACAAGGGACGGCCGGTGACATTCCCATGAGTCCCGCCCCGGTGGGCCCCCGGCGGGTTAACGTCCCGGAGTGCTCCGAAAACTCAGGGTGGCGGCCTACGCCGTGTGCGTCCGCGACGGCCAGGTGCTGCTCGCCCGGTCACCCGGTCCCGGCGGTGTCCCCGAGTGGGTGCTGCCGGGCGGCGGCACGGAACACGGCGAGGACCCCCACGACACCGTCGTCCGCGAGGTCGAGGAGGAGACCGGCTACCGCGTCGAGCCCGTCGCCCTGCTCGGCGTCGACTCCCACCGCCTGGTCCGCCCGAGCCGGGTCGGTCCGCGGCGCCTGCTGCGGCGGACCGTGGACCACCACGGCGTTCGGCTGCTCTACGAGGTTCGGGTCACCGGCGGCGAACTGCGCCACGAGGTCGGCGGCTCCACCGACCTGGCGGCCTGGCAGGAGCTGGACGCCGTGCCGGGGCTGACCCGGGTGCCGCTGGTCGACGCCGGCCTGCGGTTGTGGCGCGAGAGGCCGACGACGGGGCGGGCCGGGGACCCCGGCCGGGACGAGGGCCGAGACGGGCCGGCGACGACGGGTGCGCGGACATGAGGAGGGGCCGCAGGCGGTCGTGCCCGGCGGCCCCTCCTCTCCCCTCCTCGTGATCGCCCCGGTCCGTCGCTACCGGGGCAGCACCACGATGTACGCGGCGGGTTCCCTGTCTCCGGCCGCCATCAACGCCGTACGCACCACCGCGGCCTGATGCTCCGGGCACTCCCGCAGCTTGCGGGGCGTCAGATGCACGACCGTGACGCCCAGCCGCTCCAGGTGCTCGCGCTTGCGGGCGTGCTCCGCCCACACGGTCTCGTCCTCCTGCTGCCGGTGCGTGCGGGTGTCCAGCTCCAGCGCCACCGCGTGCTCGGGCCAGAAGGCGTCCACGCCGCCGAGGTGGGGGCCGCCGGGCAGGCGCAGGTCGACGTTCCACAGCGGCTCCGGCAGACCGTGCTCGCGCACCGTCCGGTACAGGCGCTGCTCGGCCAGCGCCCGCCCCTCGGCGACCAGTGAGTCCACGGCGTCCACCACGTGCGGGCGGCTCAGCAGCCGCGCCCGGTTCAGCTCCCGCACCACCGCCGCCGGTTCGCAGTGCCCGCCGCGCACCGCCTCCGTCAGCAGCCGGCGCACCACTCCCGCGTCCGTCAGTTCCGCCACCGCGTCCGCCAGGGCCCGCGCCACCGGCGCCACCGGGACGCCGGTGACCAGTTCGGGGGTGGGCAGCGCGGTCGTGCGGACGATGCGCGCGCAGCCCGTGGTGCGCAACCGGCGCAGTCTGGGCACCAGGACGTCGATGACCTCCAGGGACGGCAGCGGGGGAGCGGAGGAGAAGCCGTGCAGCGTGAGCGCGGCCAGACCGGTGACCAGGGCCTCCGCGAAGGGCCCCGGCGCCGCCGCGTCCCCGCTCGGCTGGACCGGTACGGACGCGGCACCGCCGGGCGCCGGTCCGCCCGCCCGCTCCCGGCCCGCGTAGAGCAGCACCGCGTGCAGGCGCTCCTCGCTGGTCGGCGGGCCGGGGTGGAGCAGGACGACGGTGGGGAGCAGCTGCTGCCAGGGGCCGCCGGGCCCGCAGCGCTCGTTCGTCTCGGCGGCCGAGACACCGTGCGCCCGCAGCTGGGCGGTGGTCATCAGCCGGTGCCGGCCCTCGGTCAGCTGGTGCAGGGGGCGGGGGGAGAGCGGGGTGTTGTGCGTCATGACCGGCAACTTCCCTCGCCCGATCCGCCCCTTAACCGCTGTTACGAGTCCATCGACGAATCAGGACAAGGCCGCACTAAAGGACGGGTGTTCGGATGCCGAAAACCCCTGGTCCGCGAGGGTGCGGCCAGGGGTTACGGCTGCTATTGACTGAATTCCGTAACGATGACGGAACGCCCAATCAATGGCCAAGGCTCACGGTGTCTCAGCGGCCCGCCGCCTCGTCGCACGCCTGCCCCCGCAGCGCCCGCGCCAGGTCGTCCCGCGCCTCCAGCACGAGCCGCCGAAGCGCCGGCGCCGCGTCCTCGTGGGCGGACAGCCACGCGTCCGTCGCCTCCAGCGTCTCCCGGGAGTCCCGCAGGGACGGGAACAGGCCCCGCACCACGTCCATCCCGATCTGGATCGACCGCTCCTCCCACACCCGCTCGATCGCCGCGAAGTACTTCTCGGCGTACGGCGCGACCAGCTCCCGCTGCGACGGCTGCGCGAAGCCCGCGATGGTCGCCTCCACCAGCGCGTTGGACAGCGCGTCGGACTCCACGACCTGCGCCCACGCCTGCGCCTTCACCGCCGCCGACGGGCGGGCGGCCAGGCAGCGCACCTGGTGGCGCTTGCCGGAGGCGGTGTCGTCGCGGGCCAGCTCGGCGGCGAGCACGCCCTCGTCGGCCTCGCCGTGCGCGGCGAGCGGCTCCAGGAAGGCCCAGCGCAGCTCCTGGTCCACCTCCAGGCCGTCGATCTTCTCCGTGCCCTCCAGCAGCCCGCGCAGCAGCCGCAGTTCGCCCTCCCCGGAGGCCACCGACGCGAAGAACCGCGCCCACGCCAGCTGCTGCTCGCCGCCCGGCTCCGCCTCCCGCAGCTCCCGCAGCGCGCCCTCGCCGAGCAGCCGGCCGGCGGCCTCCCGCCGGTCCGGGGCGACGTAGTGCACCAGCGCCGAGCCGGCCCAGGCGTGCAGCATCTGCAGCACCCCGATGTCCGACTCGCGCCCCGCGAACCGCAGCACCAGCGCGATGAAGTCCCGGGCCGGCAGCAGCGCGTCCCGGGTCATGTTCCACAGCGCCGACCAGCACAGGGCCCGGGCCAGCGGGTCGGTCAGCGCGCCCAGGTGCTCGCGCAGCGTCGCCAGCGAGGTCGCGTCGAAACGGGTCTTGCAGTAGGTCAGGTCGTCGTCGTTGACCAGGACCAGCTCGGGCGCCTCGGCGCCGGCCAGCTCCGCGACCACCGTGCGCGGGCCGTCGACGTCCACCTCGGCGCGCGCGTACCGCTCCAGCGCGCCCTCGGCCGTACGCCGGTACAGGCCCACCGCCACCCGGTGCGGGCGCAGCTCGGGGTGCGACTCGGCCGCCTCCTGCACGACCGCCAGTTCGTCGACCGCGCCCGACGCGCTCAGCAGCACCTGCGGGGTCAGCGAGTTGACGCCGGCCGTCTGCAGCCAGGAGCGGGCCCAGGAGGCCATGTCCCGGCCGCTGGTCTCCTCCAGCACCGACAGCAGGTCGCCGAGGCGGGTGTTGCCGTACGCGTGCCGCTTGAAGTAGCGCCGCGAGCCCTCCAGGAAGGCGTCCTGGCCGACGTACGCCACCAGCTGCTTGAGCACCGAGGCGCCCTTGGCGTAGGTGATGCCGTCGAAGTTGAGCTTGGCGTCCTGGAGGTCGTGGATGTCGGCCGTGATCGGGTGGGTGGAGGGGAGCTGGTCGGCCCGGTACGCCCAGGCCTTGCGGCGGTTGGCGAAGGTGATCCAGGCGTCCTTGAAGCGGGTCGCGCCGACGTTGGCGAAGGCGCCCATGAAGTCGGCGAAGGACTCCTTCAGCCACAGGTCGTCCCACCACTCCATGGTGACCAGGTCGCCGAACCACATGTGCGCCATCTCGTGCAGGACGGTGTTGGCGCGGCCCTCGTACGACGCCCGCGTCACCTTCCCGCGGAAGATGTACTCCTCGCGGAAGGTCACCATCCCCGGGTTCTCCATCGCGCCGAGGTTGTACTCGGGCACGAACGCCTGGTCGTACTTGCCGAAGGGGTAGGGGAAGTCGAAGCGGTCGTGGAAGAAGTCCAGGCCCTGCTTGGTGATCAGGAAGACGTCGTCGGCGTCGAAGTGCGGCGCCAGACCCTTGCGGCACATGGCGCCGAGCGGGATCTCCAGACGCGTCCCGTCCTCGAGGACGCGCTCGTAGGAGTCGGTCACGTAGTGGTACGGCCCCGCGACCACGCAGGTGATGTACGTCGAGATCGGCTTCGTCTCCGCGAACCGCCACACCCCGTCGACGCGCTCACCGGCGCCGTTGGACCACACCGTCCACTCCTCCGGCGCGCGCACCTCGAAGCGGAAGGGCGCCTTCAGATTCGGCTGCTCGAAGTTGGCGAAGACCCGGCGGGAGTCGGCCGGCTCGTACTGGGTGTACAGGTACACCTCGCCGTCCTCCGGGTCGACGAAGCGGTGCAGGCCCTCGCCGGTGCGGGAGTAGGCGCACTGGGCGTCCACCACCAGCTCGTTGTCGGCGGCCAGGTCCTCCAGGACGATCCGGGAGCCGTCGAAGACCTCGCTCGGGTCGAGGTCGCGGCCGTTGAGGGAGACGGCGGTCACGCTCGGCGCGATCAGGTCGGCGAAGCTGCTCGCGCCGGGCTCGTTGCAGCGGAAGCGGATGGTGGTCACGGAGCGGAAGGTGCGCGGACCCTCGCCCCGAGCCTCGCCGATGGCCGAGCGCACGTCGAGGGACACCTCGTACCCGTCGACGGACAGCAGGGCGGCCCGCTCCCGGGCCTCGTCGCGGGACAGATTCTCACCGGGCACGGGCGGCACTCCCTCGGGTGGTGTTCAGCATGCGGACAGCACCGATCCTGCCATGTGCCCCTGACGGGCGGCAGCCGGGAATGGCCACGCCGTCCGGCCGGTTGCGAGGAGAGAAGCCCGGCCCTGTTGCCTCCCGAGGAGAGACATGTCGCAGAAGACTCCCGTCGACTTCTGGTTCGACCCGCTGTGCCCCTGGGCCTGGATGACCTCCCGCTGGGTCCTGGAGGTGGAGAAGGTCCGCGACATCGAGGTCCGCTGGCACGT
The DNA here is from genome assembly GCF_964272335.1 of Streptomyces sp. SudanB5_2050. Taxonomy (NCBI): domain Bacteria; kingdom Bacillati; phylum Actinomycetota; class Actinomycetes; order Kitasatosporales; family Streptomycetaceae; genus Streptomyces; species Streptomyces sp. SudanB5_2050. The sequence continues at coordinate 2,796,737 of NZ_OZ186760.1, read as the reverse complement.
GATGAGCCTCGCCGTCCTCAACGAGGACAAGATCGACGAGCTGCCCGAGGAGTACCGGGAGATGCTCGAGACCAAGGCGTGGGGCCCGGTCCGCGTCGTCATCGCCGCCCAGGAGGAGCACGGCGCCGAGGTGCTCGGCGACCTCTACACCGCGCTCGGCACCCGCTTCCACAACCAGGGCGAGGGCCCGGAGAAGGAGACGGTGGCCGCCGCCCTGAAGGACGTCGGCCTGCCCGAGTCCCTCATGGACCACTGGGACGACACCCCCTACGAGCCCCAGCTGCGCGCCTCCCACAAGGAGGGCATCGACAAGGTCGGCCAGGAGGTCGGCACCCCGGTCATCGCCGTCCCCGGCGCCGACGGCGAGCAGCTCGCCTTCTTCGGCCCGGTCGTCACCCCCGCCCCCAAGGGCGAGGACGCCGCCAAGCTCTGGGACGGCACCCTCGCGGTCGCCTCCGTCCCCGGCTTCTACGAGATCAAGCGCACCCGCACCAAGGGCCCGGACTTCAGCAACCTGTAGCCTCCGCCCCGCCCGCCGGCCCGCGGCGACGGCGGGTTCCGAACCGGTCGGACCCGGAAAGGAGCCCGCCGTCGCGGCAGTTGTGGCGCGCGGGCCCGCCCGGACGTAGCACCATGGGGCGGACACCGACCCTGGAGGCGAGTCCCACCCCATGACGGAGATCGACACCTCGGTGCCGCACTCGGCCCGGATCTGGAACTACTGGCTGGGCGGCAAGGACAACTACCCCGTGGACGAGGCGGCCGGCGACGCCTACACCGCGGTCTTCCCCGGCATCGTCACCATCGCCCGCAGCAGCCGTGCCTTCCTCGGCCGCGCCATCCGGTACCTGGTGCTGGAGGCAGGGGTGCGCCAGTTCCTGGACGTCGGCACCGGGCTGCCGACCGTCGACAACACCCACGAGGTCGCCCAGCGCCACGCCCCCGAGTCCCGGATCGTCTACGTGGACAACGACCCGCTGGTCCTCGCCCACGCCCGCGCGCTGCTCACCTCCACGCCCGAGGGCGTCACCGCCTACGAGGACATGAGCCTCTTCGAGCCGGAGCGCATCCTGGAGGCCGCCGCCCGCACCCTCGACCCGTCCCGTCCCACGGCCCTGATCCTCAGCGGCATCCTCGGCCACGTCGAGGGCCACGACCGGGCCCGTGACCTGGTCCGCCGTCTGATGGCCGGCCTGCCCTCCGGCAGCTACCTGTGCGTCAACGACGGCTCGCGCGGCACCGACCCGGACTACGAGGCCGCCCAGGACGGCTACAACGAGACCGGCGCCGTCCCCTACTTCCTGCGCCCGGTGGCCGAGATCGAGGCGTACTTCGACGGCCTGGAGCTGGTCGACCCGGGCGTGGTCTCCGTCCCGCTGTGGCGTCCGGACCCCTCCCCGGACGGCACCGCCCCGCGCCCCGTCGGCCAGCACGGCGGCCTCGCCCGCAAGCCCTGAGGCGCCGTTCGGGACCGTACGGAAAGCCCCCGCGAGTCACGTCCTCGCGGGGGCTTCCCTCATTCCGCCTGCCGCCGTGAAGGGTGAGAAGACGATCACGAGGCAGGACGATCCGGGGGCTCAGCCGGTCATGGCGCCAGGAGCAGGGTGTTCGTGCGGGACTTCGCGGCCTCGTAGCGCTTCGCCACGTCCTGCCAGTTCACGACGGCCCACATCGCGTCGATGAAGTCGACCTTCTGGTTCTTGTACTGCAGGTAGAAGGCGTGCTCCCAGGCGTCGAAGACCAGGATCGGGGTGGCGCCCTGGCCGACGTTGCCCTGGTGGTCGTAGACCTGCTCGACGATCAGCCGCCCGCTGAGCGGTTCGTACGCCAGCACGCCCCAGCCGGAGCCCTGGGTGGTCGCGGCGGCCTTGGTGAGCTGCGCCTTGAAGCCGGCGAAGGAGCCGAACGACTCGGCGATCGCGTCGGCGAGGTCGCCCACACCGTCGGCGGCCAGCGGCTCGCCGCCGCCGTCACCGGTCATGTTGTGCCAGTAGATCGAGTGCAGGATGTGCCCGGAGAGGTGGAAGGCCAGGTTCTTCTCCAGGCCGTTGATCGCGCCCCACGCCTCCTTGTCCCGCGCCTCGGCGAGCTGCTCCAGGGTGTCGTTGGCGCCCTTCACATAGGCCGCGTGGTGCTTGTCGTGGTGCAGCTCGATGATCTCGGGGCTGATCACGGGCGCCAGCGCGGAGTAGTCGTACGGCAGTTCAGGAAGTGTGTAGACGGGCATGGCGGATCCCCTCCGACCTCTTATTGCAAAAGGCTTGCAAGTGCACGCTAGCAGCAAGAGGCCGGGGAGACGTGTCCGAGGGGACGGACGGGCGTGCCGCGCCGGCGCGAAAGGACCCGGCGCGGACGCGAGAGGGCCCCCGCACGGAACGTCGTCCGTGCGGGGGCCCTCGCGGAGTCCGCCGCGGCTAGCCGCGCGCCCGCCGCCGCTGCCAGGTGTAACCGGCGGCCGCCAGGACCAGCGTCATCGCACCGGTCGAGTAGAGCTGCACCCGGGTGTCCGGCTCGCGGGCCATCAGGACGAAGACCGCGGCCATGCCCGCCAGCGCCACCCAGGTCAGCCACGGGTACGCCCACATGCGCACCACCAGCTTCTCGGGGGCCTCCCGCTCCAGCCGGCGCCGCAGCCGCAGCTGGGAGACGGCGATGAAGATCCAGACGACCAGGATGACCGCGCCGATCATGTTCAGCAGCCAGGCGAAGACATCGTCCGGCCGCCAGTAGCTGAGCAGTACGCAGCCGAAGCCGAAGAGGGAGGAGACCAGCACCGCGACCCGCGGCACCCCGCCCGACACCCGGCCCAGCGCCCTCGGGCCCTGGCCGCGCTCGACCAGCGAGTAGGCGATGCGGGAGGAGCCGTAGATGTTGGCGTTCATCGCGCTCAGCAGCGCGACCAGCACGACGACGTTCATCAGCTGACCGGCGCCGGGGATGCCCAGCTCGTCGAGGGCCGCGACGTACGGGCCCTTCTCGACGACCTCGGGGGAGTCCCAGGGGACCAGGGTGACGATGACGGCCATCGAGCCGATGTAGAACAGCGCGATCCGCCACATCGCCGTCCGCACGGCGCTCGCCACGCCCTTGACCGGGTTCTCCGACTCGGCCGCCGCGATGGTCACCGTCTCCAGGCCGCCGTAGGCGAAGACGGAGGCGAGCAGGCCGATGATCAGGCCGTTGCCGCCGTTGGGCAGGAAGTCGCTCAGGTGGGAGGTGCCGGGGGAGTCGGTGCCCGGCAGGACGCCGGCGATCGCCAGCACGCCCAGCACCAGGAACAGGGTGATCGCGCCGACCTTGAGGGCGGCGAACCAGAACTCGAACTCGCCGAAGTTCTTCACGGCGGCCAGGTTCGTCCCGCAGAAGACCACCATGAACAGCGCGACCCACGCCCACTCGGGCGTGCCCGGCAGCCAGCCGTGGACGATCTGCGCGGCGCCGATGCCCTCCAGCCCGACGGCCGTGCACAGCAGCACCCAGAAGGCCCAGCCCGCGGTGAAGCCGGCCCAGGGGCCGATGGCCCGCTCGGCGTGCGCGGAGAAGGAGCCCGAGGAGGGGTACGCGGCCGACATCTCGCCCAGCATCCGCATCACCAGCATCACGAGGAGGCCGGAGAGGGTGTAGGCGACCACGATCGAGGGCCCGGCGGCGGCGATGCCGGCTCCGGAGCCGACGAAGAGCCCGGCGCCGATCACCCCGCCGAGGGCGATCATCGACAGGTGGCGCTGCTTGAGGCCGTGCGAGAGGGAGGCGTCGTGCGACTCGGGCGGCGCCTTGGTGGTGGTGCTGTTGGACATGGGGCGGCTCGTCCAATGCGTGGGGGGCGGGGGCAGGGCAAAAACGCCCACAGTCTCCGGGGTGGCGCCCGTCGGCGACACCGGTTGCCCACGATACGGACGCCGCCGATACGGAACGTGACCATCCGAATGCAGGATTCCGTTTCCGGGTGACGCTCACCTCCCCGTCGCGGTGACCGATATCACCCCCAACCACGTGTATGCCGCTTCTTTGTCGGGAGCCCACCATGGCGCCGATCGACCCTTTGTCGACCGCTGCTGGTGATCGGGTCCGGCACGCTGGGATAGCGTCGCGCTGTCCCGACATGTCCACACCACCCGCGGAGTCCCCATGAGCACCGCTGCCCTTCCCACCCGCTCCGGCCAGGTCCTCGCCGACCTCATCCCCTCCTCCCGGGTCCGGGATGTCGCGCTGGTCGCCGGCGGCGCCGTGCTCACCGGCGTCGCGGCCCAGATCGCGGTGCCCGTCCCCGGCTCCCCGGTCCCGGTCACCGGCCAGACCTTCGCGGCCCTGCTCGTCGGCACCTCCCTCGGCGCCGGGCGCGGCCTGCTCTCGCTCGCGCTGTACGCCCTGGTCGGCATGGCGGGCGTGCCGTGGTTCGCGGAGGGCGGCTCCGGCGTCGGCGCCCCGTCCCTCGGCTATGTCTTTGGCATGCTGCTCGCCGCCACCGTCGTGGGCGCCCTGGCCCGCCGCGGCGCCGACCGCTCGGCGCTGCGCACGGCCGGCACCATGCTGCTCGGCGAGGCGATCATCTACGCGGTCGGCGTCCCGTACCTGGCCCTCGCCGCCGACATGTCCCTCACCGCCGCGATCGCGGCCGGTCTGACGCCGTTCCTGATCGGTGACGCGCTGAAGGCGGCGCTCGCGATGGGCGTGCTGCCCACCGCCTGGAAGCTGGTCGACAAGAAGTAGGCACAGCCGCCGGAACACCGGAAGGGGCCGGCCCGATCGCCTTCGCGACCGGGCCGGCCCCTTCTCCTTGCGTCGGCCGGGGTCAGTCCGTCCCGGCGAGGGCCTTGCGCGCGGCGATCCGCTGCTTGACGACGGCGACGACGAGCACCAGGGCCGCGACGAGCAGCGACAGCAGCACGGTCGTGCGCCCGTTGTGCTCCGTGTCGGTCAGCATGTAGCCGAGCACGAAGACGATCACGGCGGCGGCGGCCCAGGTCAGGTACGGGAACAGCCACATCCGCACCACCAGCCTCTCCGGCGCCTCGGCCTGGATGATCCTGCGCATCCGCAGCTGCGAGAAGCAGATCACCAGCCAGACGAAGAGGGCCACGGCGCCGGAGGAGTTGACGAGGAAGAGGAAGACGGAGTCCGGGAACTCGTAGTTGAAGAACACGGCGACGAAGCCGAAGACCACCGACACGAGGATCGCCGTCCGCGGCACGCCCCGCGAGGTGGTCCGGGCGAACGCCTTGGGGGCGTCGCCGCGCTCACCGAGCGAGAAGGCCATGCGGGAGGCCGTGTAGAGCCCCGAGTTCAGGCAGGACAGCACGGACGTCAGCACGATGAAGTTCATGATCTGGCCGGCGTTGGCGATCCCGAGCGAGTCCAGCGCGGCGACGTACGAGCCCTGGTCGACGATCGACTGCGAGTCCCAGGGCAGCAGCGCGACCACGACGAAGATGGAGCCCAGGTAGAAGACGGCGATGCGCCAGATGATGCTGTTGGTCGCCTTGGTGACGGCACGCTGCGGGTCCTCGGACTCGCCGGCGGCCAGGGTGGGGATCTCGCTGCCCATGAAGGAGAAGACGACGAGCAGCACACCGGTGAGGATCGCCCCCGCCCCGTTCGGCAGGAAACCGCCGTGCTCCGTCAGATTGGCCAGGCCCGCCTGCTCGCTGTCGACGCCCGGCAGCAGCCCGAAGACGGCCAGCCCGCCGACGACGATGAAGGCGGCGATCGCGACGACCTTGATCCCCGCGAACCAGAACTCGAACTCACCGTAGGAGCCGACCGAGGCCAGGTTGGTGGCGGTCAGCACCACCATCACGATCAGCGCCCAGCCCCACTGGGGCACGGCGGGTATCCAGCCCTCCAGGATCTTGGCCCCGGCCGTCGCCTCCACGGCCAGGACGACGACCCAGAAGAACCAGTACAGCCAGCCGATGGAGAACCCGGCCCAGGGGCCGAGCGCCCGGTCGGCGTGGGCCGAGAAGGAACCCGAGGTCGGATTGGCGGCGGACATCTCGCCGAGCATCCGCATCACCAGCACCACGAGCGTGCCGACGAGGGCGTACGACAGCAGGATTCCGGGGCCCGCGGTGGCGATACCGGAACTGGAGCCGACGAAGAGCCCGGCCCCGATCACACCACCGATCGCGATCATCGACAGATGGCGGTTCTTGAGCCCGGCCTGGAGCCCGGACCCGGGTTCTCCGGGCTTCCCGGGGCCGTCCTCGGCCTTGGTCAGAGTCGGCTGCGAAGTCATGGGGGTGTTTTCCTTTGCGCCGGTTGAGCAGTTCCTCGTACGAGCGGTGTACGAGCCGGACCAGTGAAACGGAGGTGAACGAATTCGGGAACCTTTGATTTCGGATTGTTACTTGAGCCTTTCCTGAGGTTCCATAGTTTCACTCACTGTTTTCACACCCTGCACCCGACGCTGATGCCCAGCGGCCCCCGTGTCACACTCGACCCATGCGCGTGTATCTCGGCTCGGACCATGCGGGCTACGAACTCAAGAACCACCTCGTCGAGTGGCTCAAGGCGGCGGGACACGAGCCCGTCGACTGCGGCCCGCACATCTACGACGCCCAGGACGACTACCCGCCCTTCTGCCTGCGCGCCGCCGAGCGGACGGCCGCGGACCAGGGCGCCCTCGGCATCGTGATCGGCGGCTCCGGCAACGGCGAGCAGATCGCGGCGAACAAGGTGAAGGGCGTGCGCGCGGCGCTGGCCTGGAGCGAGGAGACGGCGGCCCTGGGCCGCCAGCACAACGACGCCAACGTCGTGGCGGTCGGCGCCCGCATGCACACGCAGGAGGAGGCGACGAAGTTCGTCGAGATCTTCCTCGCCACCCCGTTCTCCGGCGACGAACGCCACGTCCGCCGCATCGACATGCTCTCGTCCTACGAGACGACGGGCGACCTCCCGCCCGTCCCCGCCCACCACCCGCAGCAGTAACCGCACGGCCGGCGCCTCTCTCCCCCGCTGCCCGCGCACCGGGGGAGAGGACGGGCCAGGCAGCCGCGGCGAGCCCGTCGACCGACCGGGTCGGACGGGTGGGCCGAGGAACGAAAGGACGACCCCCGTGCCAGAGGGGCACACCATCCACCGGCTGGCCCTGGACTACGCCGGTGCCTTCGTCGACGGCACGGCACCGCGGGTCACCAGCCCGCAGGGCAAGTTCTCCGACGCCGCCGCCCTCCTCACCGGCACGCCCCTGGTCCGCACCGAGGCCCACGGCAAGCACCTCTTCCTCGGCTTCGGCCCCACCGACGCCCCCGACCCCGCCCACTGGGTCCACATCCACCTCGGCCTCTTCGGCAAGGTCACCTTCGGGGCCGTCCCGGCCCCGCCCCCCACGGACACCGTCCGCCTCCGCCTGGCGAACGACACCGCGTACGTCGACCTCCGCGGCCCCACCACCTGCGCCCTGATCACGGACCCGGAGAAGCAGGCGATACACGACCGTCTCGGCCCCGATCCGCTGCGCCCGGACGCCGACCCGCGGGCGGCCTACCGCCGCGTCTCCCGCAGCCGCACCACCGTCGCCGCCCTGCTGATGGACCAGAAGGTCATCGCCGGCGTCGGCAACGTCTACCGCGCCGAGGTCCTCTTCCGCCACGGCATCGACCCGTACCGCCCCGGCAGGTCCCTCACCCCCGCCGAGTGGGACGCGATCTGGGACGACCTCACCGTCCTCATGCGCGAGGGCGTGCGCAACAACCGCATCGACACGGTCCGCCCCGAGCACACCCCCGAGGCGATGGGCCGCCCGCCCCGCGTCGACGACCACGGCGGCGAGGTCTACGTCTACCGCCGCGCGGGCCTGCCCTGCCACCTCTGCGGCGACCCGGTCCGCACCGCCGACCTGGCCGCCCGCAACCTCTTCTGGTGCCCGACCTGCCAGCGAGGCCGGGCCTAGGCCCTGTCGTCACACTCCCGTCTGCCTCGCGACGCCATGCACGCACTCTCGCCGCACGGGGCCCTGACCCGAGTACATCCAGTACGAGGATCAGGGCCCCGCGCGCCGAGAGCACGCACCTGACGCCGCGAGGCCCGCCCTCCGGGCGGACGACGTGAGTGCGACGACAGGACCTAGGCGACGCGCCGGCGACGCGGGCCCGTCAGAAGCCGTGCGGCAACCACGGCGCGACGTCCGACCCGAACGCCACCGACGCCTCCGCCAGCGCCCCCGGCCGCAGCTGCCGCACCCGCCCGGCCGCGCCCAGCGACGTGAGGCTCACGCCCCCGAGGTACGCCGCCCCCAACTCCCGTACCGACAGCGCCAGGTCGGCCGCGTCGGACGTACGCTCGCAGGACGCGCCCTTCGGGTCCCCGCTCAGCCGCCAACGCCCCGCGTTCCAGGGGCAGAAGGCGTCCTCGACCTCGAACACGACGTCCACCGGCGCCTGGTAGGTCCGCGCCGAGAGCGCCGCCCCCACGTCCACCGGCCGCACGTACAGCGCGTCCCGCAGCACGGGCCGGCACCGCCGCAGGTCCGACACCTGGTTCTGCCACCCCTCGTCCACCGGCCGCCCCCGCACCGCCAGCGTCGACGTCAGGTCGACATCGAAGAGGAAGCGCCACAGCGCCGCCTCGGTCACCGGGTCCAGCCCGGCCAGGTCCTTGAGCACCACCGTGCCGTCGGGCCCCTCGTTCCCCCAGGCCGGCCGCACCCGGAACCGCGCGTACCCCGTGACCTCGCCGTCCCGGCGGGCGAGCACGCACTGCAGCGGCGAGGCCCCCTCCCGCTCGCTCTCCGGGTCCAGCAACCCGAGCCGTTCCCAGCCGGGCCGGCGGGCCAGCATGCCCGGCCGGCCGGGCACCAGCCGCGCGTAGACCGCCTCGCACTCGTCGAGCACCTCACCGGGCGCGGCATACCGCAGCCGCACGTCGTCCGTGCCGTCCGGCACCGACAGACGCACCCGGGCCGTGTCGATCTCCGCGTTGACCTGGAAGGTCGCGGCGCCGTAGCCGAACCGGCCGTAGATCGCCGGCTCGGAGGCCGTCAGCACGGCCAGCGGCTCGCCCAGCGCGCGGACCTCGTCCAGTTGGCGCCGCATCAGCGACGTCAGCACGCCCCGGCGCCGGTGCGTGGCGGCCACGCCGACCATCGTGACGCCCGCCGCGGGCACCCGGGCACCGCCGGGCACCGTCGTCAGGAAACTGAACGACCCCGCCGTACCGACGCACTCACCGCCCTCCCAGACCCCGAGCGAGCGGTCGGGCTCGGTCAGGGAGCGGTACAGCTCCAGTTCCTCGGCCGACTCCGGAACCCCGCCGAAGGCACGGACCAGCGTCGCGTACCACGTGTCCCACTCGCTCCGGCGCAGGGTCCGCAACTCGGTTCCCCGGGTGCCGCTGTCATCGCTCATGAGCCATGCGTATCAGGGACGCCGAGGACGGGCGAGGCAATTTCCGCCAGGTTGCGGCGCGCGGGCCGTTCGTGAAGTTCACTGTGAAGTCGGGCCTCGGACGGGGGACAAGCAGGGCCTCCCGTGCCAAGGGCCCGGTCCGATGGATAGGGTCCCGAACTAATGGCAGCAGGACGACAGCGGCGCGCGGAGGCCGAGACCTTCACGGCCCGGTGGAAGAAGCAGTGGCACCGGGCCCGCGTCGGCATGCGCAGATCCGCCGTCGACTACTTCCGCGGCGACGGCTCCGACTGGATCGCACTGGCCGGACTCCTGCTGACGATCCCCGTGATCGCGGCCACCACGATGATGAACAGCGTGTGGTGCGCGCCCGCCGCCCTGGTCCTGCCGATCGTCGCGGGCGGCCTGCTGCTGCGCCCGGCGAGCCTGCTCGGCCTGTACGCGGCGGCGGCCACGGCACTGATCGTGGAGTCCGTGCAACTGGGCCCGTACACCGAGGGCCCCTCCCGGGTCACCCCCGGCGTGGTCCTGGTCGTCGCGGCCTGCGGATTCTTCGGGCTGCTGGTCGCGCAGTTCCGCAGCCGGGTCGGCGTGCCCTGGCGGCGCGGCGGCACCATGCTCTTCGACCTGCGCGAACGCATCCGGGTGCAGAGCAAGCTGCCGGGGCTGCCGCAGGGCTGGCACCGCGAGATGGCGCTGCGCCCGGCCGGCGGCCAGTCCTTCTCGGGCGACTTCGTGGTCGCGGCCCGCACCAACGGCGGGCGGACGCTGGAAGTGGTCCTCACCGACGTCTCCGGCAAGGGCATGGACGCGGGCTCGCGCGCCCTGCTGCTCTCCGGCGCCTTCGGCGGACTGCTGGGCAGCCTGCCGCCGCACGCCTTCCTGCCGGCCGCCAACGGCTATCTGCTCCGCCAGGACTGGGACGAGGGCTTCGCCACCTCCATCCACCTCGTCCTCGACCTCGACTCCGGGGACTACGAGCTGTACTCCGCGGGACATCCGCCGGGCCTCCAGCTCAGCGCCGGCACCGGCCGCTGGGAGGAGAAGTCGGCCGAGGGCCCGCTGCTCGGCGTGTACGACGGGGCGCAGTTCGACCCGGTGAAGGGATCGCTGCGCCCCGGGGACGTGCTGATGCTGTTCACCGACGGCCTGGTGGAGACCTCCGACCGCGACATCGCCGAGGGCATCGACCGGCTGACCGGCGAGGCCGACCGCTATGTCGCGGGCGGCTTCCACGGAGCCGCCTGGCACCTGATCGAGGCGGTGGCCAAGGACGTCAACGACGACCGGGCCCTGCTGCTGATCTGCCGCGAGGGCCCGACGGCCCAGGTCGCGGCGGCCCGGACCGACACGGCTCGGGCCGACACGGCCCGGACCACGGCGACCGGCACCTCCACGACGACGCGGTGACACACTGAATCCCGTGTCTCCCACCACACCTTCGCCGTCGACGCCGCCCACCCCCTCCGCCCGGCTCTCCCTGACGGAGGTGGAGGCCGTCGCCCGCGCCGCCCACGCCGGGCAGACCGACAAGGCGGGCCGGCCCTACGCCGAGCACCTGCGGGCCGTCGCCGAGGGCGTGCGGCGGCGCGGCGGGGACGACGAGCAGATCGCGGCGGCCTGGCTGCACGACGCCGTGGAGGACGACGCGCTGTCCGAGGACTGGCTGCGCGAGGCCGCGCTGAGCCGCCGCACCAAGGACATCGTCCTGGCCCTGACCAAACGGCCCGGGGAGCCCCCGGAGGCGTACGCCGCGCGCATCCTCGCCACTCCCGGTGCGCCGCTGGTCAAGGAGGCGGACCTGGCGCACAACGCCGATCCGGCGCGGCTCGCGGTCCTCGACGGACCCACCCGCACCCGACTGACCGAGAAGTACGCACGGATGCGCGCACTCCTCGGTCGGGCCGACGGCGACGCCCGAACCGGCCGGACCGCCGGGACCGGCCGCACGGACCGGACGGACTAGGCGGAGACCTTCTCGGCGGCCTCGACGGGTGTGCGCGTCGCGCCCGCCCCGCCGCCCGCCGGCTGCTCCCGGTGCTCGCGGCCCCGGGCGGCCTCACCCGGGTCCCGCCGGAACGCCCAGTCCATCCTCGGCTCCACCACGTACTTCAGGACCCGCTGGAACAGCTTGGTGCACAGCACGGTGATCAGGGCGGCGCCCAGCACGGTGATCGCCACTTCGCCGAGCGGGGTGTCCCAGGCGGCGCCGTGGAACCAGCCCGAGAAGGTCCCCTGCTTCACCACGAAGCCGTGCAGCAGGTAGCCGTAGATCGTGCCCGCCCCGAGCGCGGTGAACCACATGCGCCGGCCCGGCACCCAGGCGAAGAAGCACGCGGTCAGCACCAGCGAGCACCCGAAGAGCGCGAGCGTCACCACCGGCCCGGACCACCACGGGGCTCCCGTGGCCTGGACGGCGGCGTTCCGGTAGAACCAGCCGGTCTCCATGCGGGGCACCGACCACCAGGCAACGGCCACCGCCACCGCGACCACCGGCACGGACGCGATCCGCGCCGAGCGGCGCCGCACCAGCCGGAAGTGCTCGGGGCGCAGCAACAGGCCCAGCACGAAGCACGGCAGGAACTGCAGCACCCGCTGCATGTTCAGGTCGTTGCCGATGCTCGGCGTCACGGAGGCCAGCGCCGCGATCGCCAGGGCGATGGGCAGCGGCCAACGGACCGTCTGCCACAGGGGGGTGGTCAGCCGCCAGACGAACAGCGCGCACAGGAACCACAGGAGGTAGGTGGGGTCCAGCAGGCTGATCTCGTTGGAGGGGTCCTCGGCGAAGCGGCGGTGCAGCGCGTAGCCGACCTCGAAGACGAGGTAGGGGACGGCGACGCCGGTGATCAGGCGTTTGACCCGCTTGGGGCTCAGGTCGAAACTGCGGGAGAAATAGCCGGAGATGATGATGAACGCCGGCATGTGGAACGTGTACAGGGCCCGGTACAGGGCCTCCACGGTCCGGTTCCCGTCCAGGATCTGGCCCCAGGCGTGGCCGACGCCGACCAGCACGATCGCCAGGTACTTGGCGTTGTCGAAGAACGCGTCGCGCTGTCGGCCCGGCCGGGCCTGCGGTGGGGGTGGGGACGGGGTCGTCTTCCGGTCGCCGTGCGGTCGCAGCGAGCTCGTCATGCAACCCCCCGCCGGAAATTCGGCGAGTCGTCACAGGACCTCGCTGCTCTGGTGGGGGACGGGGCAGCGTTGAACATCTGAGGCACCCTAGCGTTCTCCGCGGGATTCCGTAAAACCTCCGACGTCATTCCCGCATTCGGATCCCGAGTGCCTGGCGAGTACCCCGAATTTCACCCGATCCGGCCCGGACGACGGCATGACCTCCGCCACAGTACGGAATGCCACCGTGGGCCGGACGGGCGTCCTGGGTGCCCAACTTGTCGTGACACGTCATGACTAAGCGGCGCATAAGGCCGGAGGCTGACTTCCCTGGAATGTCCGCTTCAATGATCCCGAGGAGGGCTCCGGGTGATCCTGTGATCTCCCTGTGATGGGCCTGTCGGTGTGTGTGCCGCGACAATTCGAAATATCCGCGAACGCGTTGTGTGGGCATCGAAACGAAGCCGCCGGAATTCCCCGCAAGGGTGCACTGTCGAATAACAGTGCGGAGAGGGATCACGGGGTGGGACGACGCGTGCCGGACCCCTCGCGATCCCCCGGAACCGGCCGACGATGCGTCACCCGCCGCATGACCGGGCCCGGTTGGTGGCACGATGGTCCTGGCGGGGGTGTGCGCGGGCGCACCGCCGGGCCGGGAGAGCGGACCGACCGAGGGTGTGATCTGTTGTGGCCATTTCACTGTCAGTGGTGCTGCTGTTGGCGATCATCCTGGTGGTGCTGCTGCGAGGAGGCTCCATCAAGGCGGGCCCGGCGATCGTCGCGGTCCTCTTCGGCTTCTTCCTCGCCTCGACGGGCATGGCCGACGACATCCAGCGGTTCCTGGACTCCATAGCGGACACGATCAACTCGATCCAGTTCTGACCGCACCCCCGGCTCCGGCCGGCCGGGCAGGTGAACGCACCGGCAACGGGCACGGGCCCCCGGAAAGCGATCAGGGCCAGGCGGAGGAATGATCCTCCGACCTGGCCCTGAGCCGTATGGAGCGGGCGACGGGAATCGAACCCGCGTAGCTAGTTTGGAAGACTAGGGCTCTACCATTGAGCTACGCCCGCACAGCGCGCGCCGCAGGTCGGTGACCGCGGCACTGCAGGCATCGTAGCGGGTCGCACCCCTTTCCCGCACACCCCTTCCGGTCCGCGCCGGACCCCCGCGGGCGCGTGTGCGGGCACCCGGGAAACCGCGCGTGCCCGATGCCTGGCGGCATGTACCCTACGTCTCGCACCAGACGGGGTGTGGCGCAGCTTGGTAGCGCGTCCGCTTTGGGAGCGGAAGGCCGTGGGTTCAAATCCCGCCACCCCGACCACGGACCCGGTCACCGGGTGATCGCCTTTTGGGCGGTGTAGTCGCTGCCGTTACTATGCAAGCTGCACGCCCGTGTGTCTCAGAGTCTGAAGTCTCCGGGCGGCGAATCCGCCGGGCGCCCCGCTGGCCCCGGCAGAATCCAAGAAGTCAGCCACCAAGGAGACCGAACCGTGAAGAGCGCCGTGGAGACCCTGAACCCGACCCGGGTTCGGCTCACTGTCGAGGTGCCCTTCGAGGAGCTCAAGGACAGCCTCGACGCGGCGTACAAGAAGATCAACCAGCAGGTCACGGTGAAGGGCTTCCGCAAGGGCAAGATCCCGGCCCGGGTCATCGACCAGCGGTTCGGTCGTGGCGCCGTTCTGGAAGAGGCCGTCAACGACGCGCTCCCGAAGTTCTACACCGACGCGGTCAACGAGGCCGAGCTGAACCCGCTGGGTCAGCCCGAGGTCGACATCACCGAGCTGAAGGACGGCGAGACGCTGAACTTCACCGCCGAGGTCGACGTCCGCCCGACCGTCGAGATCCCGGACTACTCCGGCATCGAGGTCGAGGTCGACGCCGTCGAGGTCACCGACGAGGACGTGGAGAAGTCGGTCGAGCAGCTGCGCGAGCGCTTCGCCTCCACCTCCCCGGTCGAGCGCGCCGCCGAGGACGGCGACGTGGTCACCATCGACCTGCAGGCCAAGGTCGACGGCGAGGTCCTCGAGGACGGCGTCGCCGACGGCGTCTCCTACACCATCGGCTCCGGCGAGCTGCTGGACGGCATCGACGACGCCGTGAAGGGCCTGGAGGCCGGTGGCGAGGCCACCTTCACCTCCGAGCTCAAGGGCGGCTCGGCGGCCGGCAAGGAGGCCGAGGTCACCGTCAAGGTCACCCAGGTCGCCAAGCGCGAGCTGCCCGAGCTGGACGACGACTTCGCGCAGCTCGCGTCGGAGTTCGACACGCTGGAGGAGCTGCGCGCCGACAGCCGCAAGCGCCTCGCCAACATGAAGCAGTACGACCAGGCCACGCAGGCCCAGGAGCGCGTCCTGGACAAGCTGCTCGAGCTGGTCGAGGTCCCCGTCCCCGAGAAGCTCCTCGAGGACGAGATCAACACCCGTAAGCACAACCTCGAGCACCACCAGCTCGGCCAGATGGGTCTGGACCTCGAGAAGTACCTCGAGATCCAGGGCAAGACCGCCGAGGAGTTCGAGACCGAGACCCGCGAGGCCGCGGTCAAGGGCATCAAGACCCAGTTCGTCCTCGACGAGCTGGTCAAGCAGGAGAAGCTCAACGTCAGCCAGGAAGAGCTGACCGAGCACCTCATGCGCCGTGCCGCCTCCTCCGGCATGTCCCCCGACCAGTTCGCCCAGGCCGTCGTCGAGCAGGGCCAGGTCCCGCTCCTCGTCGGCGAGGTCGCCCGCGGCAAGGCCCTGGCCGTCGTGGTCGAGAAGGCCACGGTCAAGGACACCAACGGCGAGATCGTCGACCTGGACGACGAGGAGGAGGAGACGGAGGCCGCCGAGGCCGCCGCCGAGTCCACCGAGTCCGGTGACGACAAGGCCGACGAGAAGGCCGAGGAGAAGACCGAGGGCTGATCACCCTCGAGCCGTCCCCGACGGATGTGAAACGGGCCCCGGACGACAGTGCCGGGGCCCGTTCGTCGTACGGCCCGAAGGCGGAAACCCGCGGCCGCGCCCCCCGCGGAGCGCTACGCCCCCGGCGAACACCCGCGGAACCGGGATGGCGCCGCAGGCCCCCCGCGTTAGGGTCCATGAATACGAGGGCAGGGGAGTCCCCGAAAGCGGCTCCAGCCCCGCAGGGAAACGTGAGACGGCCCGGCGCCGTCGTAAGACGAGCAGGTGGATTACGTGACGAATCTGATGCCCTCCGCCGCCGGCGAGCCCTCCATCGGTGGTGGCCTCGGCGACCAGGTCTACAACCGGCTGCTCGGCGAGCGGATCATCTTCCTCGGCCAGCCGGTCGACGACGACATTGCCAACAAGATCACCGCACAGCTGCTGCTCCTTGCCTCCGACCCGGACAAGGACATCTTCCTGTACATCAACAGCCCCGGCGGTTCGATCACGGCGGGCATGGCGATCTACGACACCATGCAGTACATCAAGAACGACGTGGTGACGATCGCCATGGGCCTGGCGGCCTCGATGGGGCAGTTCCTGCTCAGCGCGGGCACCCCGGGCAAGCGCTTCGCGCTGCCGAACGCCGAGATCCTGATCCACCAGCCCTCCGCCGGCCTGGCCGGTTCGGCCTCGGACATCAAGATCCACGCCGAGCGGCTGCTGCACACCAAGAAGCGCATGGCCGAGCTCACGGCCCAGCACACCGGCCAGACGGTCGAGCAGATCACCCGCGACTCGGACCGCGACCGCTGGTTCGACGCCTTCGAGGCCAAGGAGTACGGCCTCATCGACGACGTCATCGCCACGGCCGCCGGCATGCCGGGCGGCGGCGGCACCGGAGCCTGAGCCCTCCCGCGGGCCCCAGCGGGCCCAGGAGCGCGCCCCAGCCCGCCCCCAGCCGACGCCTCAGCCCTTTTCCAGGAGACACAGTGAACGACTTCCCCGGCAGCGGCCTGTACGACCGCACGCGCGCCGAGTACACCGGCCCGTCCGCCGAGTCCCGCTACGTGATCCCGCGCTTCGTCGAGCGCACCTCGCAGGGCGTGCGCGAGTACGACCCGTACGCGAAGCTCTTCGAGGAGCGCGTGATCTTCCTCGGCGTCCAGATCGACGACGCCTCCGCCAACGACGTCATGGCGCAGCTCCTGTGCCTGGAGTCGATGGACCCCGACCGGGACATCTCGGTCTACATCAACAGCCCCGGCGGCTCCTTCACGGCGCTCACGGCGATCTACGACACGATGCAGTACGTGAAGCCGGACGTGCAGACGGTCTGCATGGGCCAGGCCGCCTCCGCCGCCGCCGTCCTGCTGGCCGCCGGTACGCCGGGCAAGCGCATGGCCCTGCCGAACGCGCGCGTGCTGATCCACCAGCCGTACAGCGAGACCGGCCGCGGTCAGGTCTCCGACCTGGAGATCGCCGCCAACGAGATCCTGCGGATGCGCTCGCAGCTGGAGGAGATGCTGGCCAAGCACTCCACCACGCCGGTCGACAAGATCCGCGAGGACATCGAGCGCGACAAGATCCTCACGGCCGAGGACGCCCTCGCGTACGGCCTGATCGACCAGATCATCACCACCCGGAAGATGGACAACTCCTCTCTCCGCTAGGCGGGAGGCTGTATCGTCTGCCGCTCCTTGGCACGGTTTGACGCGATTCACGTCAAAGCGAACCGTGCCAAGGGGGGCCCGGACGGGGGGCCCGGCAAGGTACCGTCGGACATAAGGCAGCACCAGGAGTCCGCCGGTCGTTGACGTCACGTCGGCGGCCGGGCGTCTCCCAGGCGAAGGGGAAGCACACCGTGGCACGCATCGGTGACGGCGGCGATCTGCTCAAGTGCTCGTTCTGCGGGAAGAGCCAGAAGCAGGTCAAGAAGCTCATCGCAGGGCCCGGTGTGTACATCTGCGACGAGTGCATCGACCTCTGCAACGAGATCATCGAGGAAGAGCTGGCGGAGACCAGCGAGGTGCGCTGGGAGGAGCTCCCGAAGCCCCGCGAGATCTACGAGTTCCTCGAGGGCTACGTGGTCGGCCAGGAGGCCGCCAAGAAGGCCCTGTCCGTCGCGGTGTACAACCACTACAAGCGGGTCCAGGCCGGCGAGAACGGCGGCGCCCAAGGCCGCGACGACGCCATCGAGTTGGCGAAGTCCAACATCCTCCTGCTGGGCCCCACGGGCTCCGGCAAGACCCTCCTCGCCCAGACCCTCGCCCGCATGCTGAACGTGCCCTTCGCGATCGCCGACGCCACGGCGCTCACCGAGGCGGGGTACGTCGGCGAGGACGTCGAGAACATCCTGCTCAAGCTGATCCAGGCCGCGGACTACGACGTCAAGAAGGCCGAGACCGGGATCATCTACATCGACGAGATCGACAAGGTCGCGAGGAAGAGTGAAAACCCCTCCATCACGCGCGACGTGTCGGGCGAGGGCGTCCAGCAGGCCCTGCTGAAGATCCTCGAGGGCACCACGGCCTCGGTCCCGCCCCAGGGCGGACGCAAGCACCCGCACCAGGAGTTCATCCAGATCGACACGACGAACGTCCTGTTCATCGTGGGCGGTGCCTTCGCGGGCCTGGAGAAGATCATCGAGGGCCGGGCCGGCGCCAAGGGCATCGGCTTCGGCGCGCAGATCCGCTCCAAGCGGGAGATCGAGTCCAAGGACCAGTTCGAGCAGGTCATGCCGGAGGACCTGGTCAAGTTCGGCATGATCCCCGAGTTCATCGGCCGTCTCCCGGTCATCACCTCGGTCCACAACCTCGACCGCGAGGCGCTCCTCCAGATCCTGGTCGAGCCGCGCAACGCCCTCGTCAAGCAGTACGAGCGGCTCTTCGAACTCGACGGCGTGGAGCTGGACTTCGAGCGCGAGGCCCTGGAGGCCATCGCCGACCAGGCCATCCTCCGCCAGACCGGCGCGCGCGGCCTGCGCGCCATCATGGAGGAGGTCCTCCAGGGCGTGATGTACGAGGTCCCGTCCCGCAAGGACGTCGCCCGCGTCGTCATCACGGCCGACGTGGTCCTCTCCAACGTCAACCCGACGCTCATCCCGCGTGACTCGCGGGGACGGGGCTCGGGGGAGCAGAAGACGGCGTAGGCAACGGCAACGCGGAAGGGGCCCGGTCGACCGACCGGGCCCCTTCCGCGTTGTCGCGCGTCCGCGTCAGATCTTGACGCGGACCTCCTTACGGAGCTTGGCGGTGATGTCGGCCGCCCCCGCCGGGTCGGTCTTCTTGCCCGCCGCGATGTCCAGGAGGGTCATCGGCATGGCGAAGCCGAGCGTGCTGTGGTCACCCCAGGCGCAGTACGTCATGGTCATCGACTTCGGCTCGTTCGGGCCGCCGTCGGAGTTGTCGACCTTGGCGTCCTGGCACTTGAGGACGGCGCCTTCGAGGGAATCGGGCTTGTACTCCTTCGGTTCCCCGACGAAGGTCACCTCCTCGTCGCTGCTGTCCTCCTGGCTCTTCTTCTTCATGTGGGCGAACATCGCGTCGAGGGCTTTCTCCGGGTCCTCGATGGTGCCGTAGACGCCGAGGAACATGAGCTGCTTGCTCGCCAGCGGGTTCTCCTCGTTATTCGCCTCGTACGAGGCGCTCACGTCCTTGACGTCCTTCACCCCCCACTGCTCGGCGTCCTTCATGTCACTGGCGTCCATCGTGCCGCTTTCGCTCTCGGCCTTCTTGTACTCACCGAGCACCGTCGCCGGCGTCGTCAGCTTGTGCGGGCCGTCGTCGGCGATGTCCGAGCCGCCGCCGCTTCCGCCCCCGCCGAACACGAAGTACGCCCCCACGCCGATCGCCGCCACGACGGCGACCGCGCCGATGATCAGGCCCGTCTTCTTCTTCCCGCCGCCCGGCGCCGGGGGCTGGGGCATGCCGTAGGGCTGCTGGCCGTAGGGCGGCTGCTGGCCGTACGGGGCCTGCTGGCCGTAGGGCGGAGTCTGCGGCGGGACACCGCCCTGCTGGGGCTGCTGCGGGTAGCCGTAGCCCGGCTGCGGGGGAGGCGTCTGCTGGGGGTAGCCGTAGCCGGGCTGGGGGGCCTGCGGCGGCTGCTGGCCGTACGGCCCCGGCTGGCCGTACGGTCCGGGCTGCTGGGGCTGCCCGCCGTACGGGCCCGGCTGGTTCTGACTCATTTCTGGGTTCCCCTCCAGATGCTTACGTGGTGCTGACATCCTGACGCAGACGTGGCGTGCGCAGGTCACCGGGGGGCCGCACCGTTACAAAGGAAAGGCGTTTCGGGACAGGGCCGTGACGCCCGTAAACTGACCCCCGTGACCGAGAACACTCAGCAGCCGCAGCCCGCGCCCACCACCGAACTGCCGACCCAGTACACGCCGGCCGAGGTAGAGGGGAAGCTGTACGAGCGCTGGGTAGAACGGGGCTACTTCGAGGCGGACGCGGACAGCGAGAAGCCGCCGTACACCGTCGTCATCCCGCCGCCGAACGTCACGGGCAGCCTGCACCTGGGGCACGCCTTCGAGCACACGCTCATCGACGCCCTGACCCGCCGCAAGCGGATGCAGGGCTACGAGACGCTGTGGCAGCCCGGCATGGACCACGCCGGCATCGCCACCCAGAACGTCGTCGAGCGGGAGCTGGCCAAGGAGGGCAAGTCCCGGCACGACCTCGGCCGGGAGGCGTTCGTCGAGCGCGTCTGGCAGTGGAAGGGCGAGTCCGGCGGGCAGATCAGCGGCCAGATGCGCCGGCTGGGAGACGGTGTCGCCTGGTCGCGTGAGCGCTTCACCATGGACGAGGGCCTGTCCCAGGCCGTCCAGACCATCTTCAAGCGCCTCTACGACGACGAGCTGATCTACCGCGCCGAGCGCATCATCAACTGGTGCCCCCGGTGCCTGACGGCCATCTCCGACATCGAGGTCGAGTACCAGGACGACGACGGCGAGCTGGTCTCCATGAAGTACGGGGACGGGGACGAGACCATCGTCGTCGCCACCACCCGTGCCGAGACGATGCTCGGTGACACGGCCGTCGCCGTCCACCCCGAGGACGAGCGGTACAAGCACCTGGTCGGCAAGCTCATCAAGCTGCCGCTGACCGACCGCTCCATCCCGGTCGTCGCCGACGAGCACGTCGACCCCGAGTTCGGCACCGGCGCCGTCAAGGTGACGCCCGCCCACGACCCGAACGACTTCGAGATCGGCCAGCGCCACGACCTGCCCGCCATCGCGGTCATGGACGAGCACGCCGTCATCACCGCCCACGGTCCCTTCCAGGGCCTGGACCGGCTGGAGGCCCGCTCCGCCATCGTCGCCGCGCTGCGCGCCGAGGGCCGGATCGTCGCCGAGAAGCGGCCCTACGTCCACAGCGTCGGCCACTGCTCGCGCTGCAAGACCACCATCGAGCCGCGCCTGTCCATGCAGTGGTGGGTCAAGGTCGGCCCGCTGGCCAAGGCGGCCGGTGACGCCGTCCGCGACGGCAAGGTCAAGATCCACCCGCAGGAGATGGAGAAGCGGTACTTCGACTGGGTCGACAACCTCCACGACTGGTGCATCTCGCGCCAGCTGTGGTGGGGCCACCGCATCCCGGTCTGGTACGGGCCGAACGGCGAGGTCGTCTGCGTCGGCCCCGACGAGGAGGCGCCGAGCGGCGAGGGCTGGTACCAGGACTCCGACGTCCTCGACACCTGGTTCTCGTCGGGCCTGTGGCCGTTCTCCACCCTCGGCTGGCCCGAGCGGACCGACTCGCTCGCGAAGTTCTATCCGAACTCCGTCCTGGTCACCGGCTACGACATCCTCTTCTTCTGGGTCGCCCGGATGATGATGTTCGGCCTCTACGCGATGGACGGCACCCCGCCCTTCCACACCATCGCCCTGCACGGCATGGTCCGTGACCAGAACGGCAAGAAGATGTCCAAGTCCTTCGGGAACGTGGTCAACCCGCTGGACTGGATGGACAAGTACGGCTCCGACGCGCTCCGCTTCACCCTGGCGCGCGGTGCCAACCCGGGCGTGGACGTCCCGATCGGCGAGGACTGGGTCCAGGGCTCCCGGAACTTCGCCAACAAGATCTGGAACGCGACGCGCTTCGCGCTGATGAACGGCGCGACGGTCGACGGTCCGCTGCCGGACGCGTCGAAGATGTCCTCGACGGACCGCTGGATCCTGTCGCGGCTGAACTCGGTGGTCGCCGAGGTCGACGCCTACTACGAGGACTACCAGTTCGCGAAGCTCTCCGACGCCCTGTTCCACTTCGCCTGGGACGAGGTCTTCGACTGGTACGTCGAGCTGTCCAAGACCACCTTCCAGGCGGGCGGCGAGGCGGCCGAGGTCTCCAAGCGCGTCCTCGGCGAGGTCCTGGACGTCACGCTGCGGCTGCTGCACCCGGTCGTCCCCTTCGTCACCGAGACGCTGTGGACGACGCTCACGGGTGGCGAGTCGGTCGTCATCGCCGCGTGGCCGTCCGACTCGGGCTTCCGGGACGCCGACGCCGAGCGGGAGATCGAGACCGTCCAGTCGGTGATCACCGAGGTCCGCCGGTTCCGCGCCGACCAGGGGCTCCAGCCCGGGCAGCGGGTGCCGGCCCGGCTGACCCTCGCGGGCAGCGCGCTCGCCGCGCACGAGGCGGCCGTCCGGCAGCTGCTGCGGCTCCAGCCGGAGGGTGACTCCTTCACGGCGACGGCGACGCTGCCGGTGGCGGGGGTCGAGGTCGCCCTCGACCTCTCCGGGGTCATCGACTTCGCCGCGGAGCGCAAGCGGCTGGCGAAGGACCTCGCGGCCGCGGAGAAGGAGAAGGCGCAGGCCAACGCCAAGCTCGGCAACGAGGCGTTCCTCGCCAAGGCGCCGGACCACGTCGTGGACAAGATCCGGGGCCGCCTCGCCAAGGCGGACGAGGACATCGCCCGCATCCAGGCGCAGCTGGAGAAGCTGCCGCAGGCGTAGCCCTCCGAGACGCGGTCGAAGGCTCCCGGTGCTCTGGTGGGCACCGGGAGCCTTCGCGTCCCTCGGTGGGCGCGGGGACCGCGCGACCGGCCACGACGGGGCCGCACACGCCACGGGGCCTCGGCCACCCCACTCCCCGCCCCGACCGTCGAGGACTCTCCGTAGACTGGTCCCCGTGAGCGACATCTCCGGCGAGAACGACCAGCCCGACCCCTCCGACGCCCTCGACTCCTTCGACGAGATCATCGACGCGGAGACCACCCGCGACCCCGACCTCGCCGTCATCGAGGCCGGCAGCCGCACCCTGCGCACGCAGGGCGGTCCGCCGCAGGCCGACATCCCCGGGCGCCCCGAGGACCCCGAGGTGGACAAGGCGCTGCGCGAGGTCGAGGCGGAGCTGGCCACCCGCTGGGGCGAGACCAAGCTGGAGCCGTCCGTCGCCCGCATCGCCGCGCTCATGGACGTGCTGGGGGAGCCCCAGCGCTCGTACCCGTCCATCCACATCACCGGGACCAACGGCAAGACCTCCACCGCCCGCATGATCGAGGCCCTGCTCGGCGCCTTCGAGCTGCGCACCGGGCGGTACACCTCGCCGCACGTGCAGTCGATCACCGAGCGGATCAGCCTGGACGGCGCCGCCATCTCCGCCGAGCGCTTCATCGAGACCTACCAGGACGTCAAGCCGTACGTCGAGATGGTCGACGCGCAGCAGGAGTACCGGCTGTCCTTCTTCGAGGTGCTGACCGGCATGGCGTACGCCGCCTTCGCCGACGCGCCCGTCGACGTGGCCGTCGTCGAGGTCGGGATGGGCGGCTCCTGGGACGCCACCAACGTCATCGACGGGGACGTCGCCGTCGTCACCCCCATCGACCTGGACCACACCGACCGGCTCGGCTCCACGCCCGGCGAGATCGCGACCGAGAAGGCCGGCATCGTCAAGCAGGACGCCACCGTGATCCTGGCCCAGCAGCCGGTGGACGCGGCGCAGGTGCTGCTGAAGAAGGCCGTGGACGTCAACGCCACCGTCGCGCGCGAGGGGCTGGAGTTCGGGGTCGTCGCCCGGCAGGTCGCCGTCGGCGGGCAGCTGGTGACCCTGCGCGGGCTGGGCGGCGAGTACGACGAGGTGTACCTGCCGCTGCACGGTGCCCACCAGGCGCACAACGCGGCCGTGGCGCTCGCCGCCGTCGAGGCGTTCTTCGGCGTCGGGGCGCAGCGCCCCGAGCCGCTGGACATCGACACCGTGCGCAAGGCCTTCGCCGCCGTCTCCTCGCCGGGACGGATGGAGGTCGTGCGGCGCTCGCCGACCGTGGTGCTGGACGCCGCGCACAATCCGGCCGGCGCCCGGGTGACCGCCGAGGCGGTGGGGGAGGCGTTCCAGTTCAGCCGGCTCATCGGTGTGGTCGGCGCGAGCGGCGACAAGAACGTGCGGGGGCTGCTGGAGGCGTTCGAGCCGGTCTTCGCCGAGGTCGTCGTCACGCAGAACTCCAGCCACCGCGCGATGGACGCCGACGAGCTGGCGGCCGTCGCCGTGGAGGTGTTCGGCGAGGACCGCGTCCAGGTGGAGCCGCGGCTGCCGGACGCGCTGGAGGCCGCGATCACGCTGGCCGAGGAGGAGGGCGAGTTCGCGGGCGGCGGCGTGCTCGTCACCGGTTCCGTCATCACCGTGGGTGAGGCCCGGCTGCTGCTGGGGAAGGGCTGAGGATTTCCGTGCGTACGCTCTGTGCTTCGACCTTGATCGGCGAGTTCTTCGTCATCGGCTTCGCCGGGCTGGTCGCCATGAAGGACCCCGACCTGTCCATGGGGACGGTGTGGACGGTCAGCGGCATCGCGATGTTCCTGTGCGTCGCGCTGTGCGGCGCGGTGACCCGGCCGGGCGGCGTCGCCTTCGGTTGGGCCCTGCAGATCGCGCTGATCGCCTCCGGCTTCGTGGTGCCGACCATGTTCTTCCTGGGCGCGGTCTTCGCCGCGCTGTGGTGGGCCTCCGTGCACTACGGGCGGAAGATCGACGAGGCGAAGGCCAGGTTCGCCGCCCAGGCCGAGGGCGCCGCGCCCGACGCCGCCTGAGACCCGGTCACGTGCGCCGCCCGGCCGTCGCCTGACGCTGCGTGACGGCCGGCGCGACACGCCCGGTAACCTCAGTCATCACTTCGTACCACCGCATACCTCATAGGGAGCCCGTAGTGACCCAGCGCAGCCTCGTCCTCCTCAAGCCCGACGCCGTCCGTCGCGGCCTGACCGGCGAGATCATCAGCCGTATCGAGCGCAAGGCCGGCTGGCAGATCACCGCGCTGGAACTGCGCACGCTCGACACCGAGACGCTGGAGCAGCACTACGGCGAGCACAAGGGCAAGCCCTTCTACGAGCCGCTGGTCGAGTTCATGTCGTCCGGCCCGGTCGTCGCGATGGTCGTCGAGGGCGAGCGGGTCATCGAGGGCGTGCGCGCGCTGGCCGGCCCGACCGACCCGATCGCCGCCGCCCCCGGCTCCATCCGCGGGGACTACGGTGTCATCGTCCGGGAGAACCTGATCCACGCCTCCGACTCCGAGGAGTCCGCCGAGCGCGAGCTGAAGATCTTCTTCCCGGGCCTGGCCTGAGCCGGACCGGCTCCCGGCGACGGCCGCCGGACACGCCGGACGACAACTTTTTTCTGACGCCGCGTCAGCCGAACGGCCCGCGGCGTACCGGGGCGGTCGCGCGAAAGCGACCGCCCTGTGGCATATGCACGCCTGTTCGGGGGAACGGATGCCTCCGTTGGACCGTCTCCACAAGCGAGGCGCCGCGCCATCTGCTGACAATGGCGAAGACCCTCGCGCAGTGTTCGCGAAAGCGCGTCTACGATGGAAGCCTCCACGCGTCACTGCACCCACTTCGCCAACCTGAAAAGCCCTCAAAAGCTCCTGGGAAGGCCAGTCGAATCCTGATGGGGAACTCAATGTCGTTCATCGGCCGTGACATGGCTGTCGACCTCGGGACCGCCAACACGCTGGTGTACGTCAGGGGTCGCGGGATCGTACTCAACGAGCCGTCCGTCGTCGCGATCAACACCAATACCGGTGGCATCCTCGCGGTCGGCGCCGAAGCGAAGAAGATGATCGGGCGCACCCCCGGCAACATCGTTGCCGTGCGCCCGCTGAAGGACGGCGTCATCGCCGACTTCGAGATCACCGAGCGGATGCTCCGCTACTTCATCCTGAAGATCCACAAGCGGCGGTATCTGGCTCGTCCGCGGGTCGTCGTCTGTGTGCCCTCGGGCATCACCGGCGTCGAGCGCCGCGCCGTCATCGAGGCGTCGTCCCAGGCCGGCGCCCGTCAGGTGCACATCATCGAGGAGCCCATGGCCGCGGCCATCGGCTCCGGCCTGCCGGTCCACGAGGCCACGGGCAACATGGTGGTGGACATCGGCGGCGGCACCACGGAGGTCGCGGTCATCTCGCTCGGCGGCATCGTCACCGCCCAGTCCATCCGCGTCGCGGGTGACGAGCTGGACAACGCCATCATCCAGCACGTGAAGAAGGAGTACAGCCTCCTCCTGGGTGAGCGCACGGCCGAGCAGATCAAGATCACGATCGGTTCGGCGTACGACCTCGACGCTGACGAGCACACCGAAATCCGCGGCCGGGACCTCGTCTCCGGGCTGCCCAAGACCGTCGTCATCTCCGCCGCCGAAGTGCGCAAGGCGATCGAGGAGCCGGTCAACGCGATCGTCGACGCCGTCAAGACGACCCTCGACAAGTGTCCGCCGGAGCTGTCCGGCGACATCATGGACCGCGGCATCGTCCTGACCGGCGGCGGCGCGCTGCTGCGCGGGCTGGACGAGCGGCTGCGCCGGGAGACCGGGATGCCGATCCACATCGCCGAGGACCCGCTCGACAGCGTGGCGCTCGGCTCCGGCAAGTGCGTCGAGGAGTTCGAGGCGCTCCAGCAGGTGCTGGACGCCCAGCCCCGCAGATGACGTAACACTTCGGTTCCGCCGTACGAGACGATCTCCTCTCGTGCGGCGGATCGTTGATATAGAGGCTTCGTACCGTGTGTTTCGCACCGCGCGTACGGAATCTCCTGAATTCCTGAACACCGCCACGTAATTGTCGAATTCGACGAGGAAGGCACGGCCGCCGCACGTGAGGGACACGAAAGAGAGCCGGCTGCTCCTGGTGCTGCTGATCGCCATCGCGTTCGCGCTGATCACGGTGGACATCCGCGGCGGGGGGAGGACTCACCGGTCGACGGTGCCCGGCAGGCCGCGGCCGGTGTCTTCGGTCCGATCGAGAACGGGGTGTCGTCCGCGGTCGACCCGATCGGCAACGCGATCTCCGCCGTCCGCGAGTCCGGCGACCGCCACGACCGGCTCGCCGCACTGGAGACGGAGAACGCGGCCCTGAAGGCGAAGCTCGGCAGCGACGAGCGCGGCCGCAGCCGCCTGAAGCAGTTCGACAAGATGCTCGGGCTGGCCGGCGCCGGCCAGTACGGCATCAAGGGCGCCCAGGTCATCGCCATAGGGGCCGCGCAGGGCTTCTCCTGGACCATCACCATCGACGTCGGCGCCGACGACGGCATCGCGCGCGACATGACGGTCCTCAACGGCGACGGCCTCGTCGGCCGCGTCACCACCGTCGGGCCGAACACCGCCACGGTGCTCCTCGCCAACGACCCCGACTTCACCGTCGGCACCCGGATGGAGGGCAGCGACGAACTCGGCTTCGCCTCCGGTCAGGGCGGCCGCCCCCTGCGCGTCGAACTGCTCAACGGCAAGGCCCAGGTCGAGAAGGGCGACCGGCTGGTCACCTTCGGGTCCCAGGCCGACAAGCCGTTCGTGCCCGGCGTGCCCGTCGGCACCGTCTCCCGCGTCGACCCCTCCGGCGGCGACCTGACGCGCACCCTCGACGTCACGCCGTTCGTCAGCTTCTCCAAGCTCGACATCGTCGGCGTCGTCGTCCAGGCCCCGCAGAAGGACCCGCGCGACACGGTGCTCCCGGAGAAGAAGCAGCCGAAGCCCACGCCGACCGTCACGGTGACCGTGACCCCCGGGGCCGATCCCGACGGCCAGGTCCAGGACGGTCAGTCGCAGGACGGCCAGGCCCAGGACGGTCAGTCGCAGGACGGCGGGACCGGGCAGAACCAGCAGTCCGAGCAGAACGAGCAGTAGGAGCTTTCACCCCATGCGCGTCAACCGGATCCTGCTCTCCGCCTCCCTCGTCGTCGTCGCCCTCGTCATCCAGGTGACCGTCCTCGCCCGCCTCCACCTGCCCGGAGCCGTCCCCGACCTGCTGCTGCTCACCGTCCTCGGTCTCGCCCTGGTCTACGGGCACGTCGGCGGCGCCCTGGTCGGCTTCGGCGCCGGACTCCTCGCCGACCTCGCGCCGCCCGCGGACCACGCCGCCGGCCGCTACGCCCTGGTGCTCTGCGTCATCGGCTACCTCGCCGGCCTCGCCAAACCGGAGAACGGCCGGCTCAGGTCGGCCACCGGCCCGATGGCCGTCGTGGTCGTCGCCGCCCTCGGCACCACCCTGCTCTACGCCGGCGTCGGCGCCCTCGTCGGCGACACCGCCGCCCGCCACGTCGGGCTGCCCGGCCTGCTGTTCACGGCCGCCCTCTACGACCTGCTGCTCGCGCCCTTCGTCGTACCCGGCGTCATGGCGCTGGCCAGACGCGCCGAGAACGACCCGCTGGCCGAGGCCAACGCGGCCGGCCAGAAGCCCGACATCTCCTCCGGCTGGCTCTCCGGCGGCACCGGACTGCGCATCGGCAGCCAGCGCAACGGGCTGCGGGTGAAGGCGGCGCGGGCCCGAGTGGCCCGGGCCGGACGCATCAAGGGGGTCAAGCGGCTGTGACCACGCGGCAGCACACCAGGAGCACACACGTCCCGAGGGGGAGGCAGCCGCAGTGACGAACCCCCACCCGTCGCCCACCACCACCCTCCACGGAATGGGCTGCGCCCATGAGTAACATTCCGGAGACCGGCCGCAGCACACGCGTCCAGACCCGGCTGGTCGTCATCCAGGTCCTCGTCCTCTCGCTGCTCGCCACCCTCGGCGGCCGGCTCTGGTACCTCCAGATCCGCCAGGGCGACGAGTACGCCGCCGAGGCGTCCGGCAACCACGTCCAGCAGGTCGTCCAGCCCGCGCCCCGCGGTTCCATCCTGGACGCGCGCGGCGTGGCGCTCGCCGACAACGAGACCCGCCTGGTGGTCTCCGCCTCCCGCACCGACCTGCTGAAGATGAAGGACGACGGCAAGGCCGTCCTCACCAAGCTCGCCGGTGTCCTCGGCATGCGGCCCAAGGACGTCATGGACAAGGTCCGGCTCTGTGACGCCGAGACCCCCCAGCCCTGCTGGAACGGTTCGCCCTACCAGCCGATCCCCGTCACCGACGAGGCCACCCCCAAGCAGGCCCTCCAGATCCGCGAGCGCGCCGAGGACTTCCCCGGCATCACCGCCGAACCGATGGCCGTCCGCCGCTACGCCGCCCCCGGCAAGGCCAACACCGGCCAGGTCCTCGGCTACCTCTCCCCGGTCACCGACGAGGAGATCAAGAAGGCCGAGAACACCGACTCGCCCTTCCTGCGCTCCGACCAGGTCGGCCGCTCCGGCCTGGAGCGCCAGTACGACAAGGCGCTGCGCGGCAAGGCCGGCGTCACCCGCTACGAGGTCGACAACCTCGGCCGCGTCATCGGCGAGGCGGAGTCCGACCCCGGCGTGCCCGGCTCCAACCTCGTCACCAGCCTCGACGCCCGCGTCCAGCGGGTCGCCGAGTACGAGCTGAACGAGGCGATGAAGGCCGCCCGCAAGGAGATGGACCGCAACACCAACCGGCTCTACGAGGCCGACGCGGGTGCCGTCGTGGTGATGGAGGCCAAGACCGGCCGCGTCGTCGCCATGGCCTCCAACCCGACGTACGACCCCAACGCCTGGGTCGGCGGCATCTCCGCCAAGGACTACAAGAGGCTCACCGGCAAGGAGTCCAACTACCCGCTGCTCAACCGGGCGACCCAGGGCCAGGCCGCCCCCGGCTCGATCTTCAAGGTGGTCTCCACGTCCGCCGCGGTGGAGGCGGGCTACGACTTCGACGGCGGCTACGACTGCTCCAGCTCCTACTCCGTCGGCGGACAGGTCTTCAAGAACTTCGAGTCCGCCAGCTACGGCTCGATCGACCTCGGCCGCGCCCTGGAGCTCTCCTGCGACACCGTCTACTACCGCCTGGCCCACCAGGAGTGGAAGAAGGACGGCGGCAACAACCCCAAGAACCCCAACGACTACTTCTACGAGGCCGCCCACGAGTTCGGCCTCGGCAAGGAGACCGGCATCGACCTCCCCAACGAGGTCGCCGGCCGCGTCCCCGACCGCGCGTGGAAGCAGAAGTACTGGGAGGCCAACAAGGACGCCTGGTGCAAGTCCGGCAAGAAGGACGGCTCCTACGTCGAACGGCTCGCCTACGAGGGCTGCCTCGAGGGCAACAAGATGCGCGCCGGTGACGCGATCAACTACTCCATCGGCCAGGGCGACACCCTCGTCACCCCCATCCAGATGGCCACCATCTACGCGGCCATCTCCAACGGCGGCACCCTCTACGACCCCTCCATCGGCAAGGCGATCGTCAGCCCCGACGGCAAGGACGTCCAGGCGATCACGCCCCAGCCGCACGGCAAGCTGCCCATAAGCAAGGCCACGCTGGCCAAGATGGACGACGCCCTCGCCGGCGTCGCCACCCGGGGCACCGCCGCCTGGCGGTTCGAGGGCTGGCCGCAGGACGAGATCCCGATGCACGCCAAGACCGGTACCGCCGAGGTCCACGGCAAGCAGACCACCTCGTGGTTCGCCACCTACACCGACGACTACGCGATCGTCATGACGATCTCCCAGGGCGGTACGGGCTCCGGCGCCTCGGGCCCCGCCGTCCGCAACATCTACGGCGCGCTCTACGGCGTCTCGGACGACGGGAAGATCGACCGGAAGAAGGCGCTGCTGCCCGAGCCGCAGGCGAAGCTGCCGGCCATCAAGGCGGACGGGACCATCCCCGCGCCGAAGATCTCCAAGGACATCGTCAAGGACCTCCTGCCCGACGAGAAGGCGTCGCCGGAGGAGGAGTACGCCCCCATCGACGAACAGCAACAGGGCGCCACCACGCCGACGCAGAACGGCGACAACCGCGACACCCGCCGTCACCGGCGGCGCGGCGGCGGACGCCGGCGCGGCGCGGCGGGCGGCAGCGGAAGCCGGAGGGCACGCACATGACCGGCGCCAACAGCTTCCAGGTATCCGGGTACGGACCGGAGAAGGCCGGCTGGACCCGGGTGTTCGCCCGGGACGGCATGGCACGCCGGCTCGACTGGCCGATACTGCTGGCCGCCGTCGCGCTCTCCCTGATGGGCTCCCTGCTCGTCTACTCCGCGACCCGCAACCGCACCGAACTCAACCAGGGCGACCCGTACTACTTCCTCACCCGCCACCTGCTGAACACCGGCATCGGGCTCGCCCTGATGGTCGGCGTCGTCTGGCTCGGCCACCGCGCCCTGCGCACCGCCGTGCCGGTCCTCTACGGCGCCTCCGTGTTCCTGATCCTGCTGGTGCTCACGCCGCTCGGCTCGACCATCAACGGCGCCCACTCCTGGATCAAGCTCCCCGGCGGCTTCTCCCTGCAGCCCTCGGAGTTCGTGAAGATCACGATCATCCTCGGCATGGCGATGCTGCTCGCCGCCCGCGTCGACGCGGGGGACCGGCCGCACCCCGACCACAGGACCGTCCTCCAGGCCCTGGGCCTGGCCACCGTGCCGATGCTGATCGTGATGCTCATGCCCGACCTCGGGTCGGTCATGGTCATGGTCATCATCGTGCTCGGCGTGCTGCTCGCCTCCGGCGCCTCCAACCGCTGGGTCTTCGGACTGCTCGGCGCCGGAACCGCCGGTGCCCTCGCCGTCTGGCAGCTCGGCATCCTGGACGACTACCAGATCGCCCGCTTCGCCGCCTTCGCCAACCCGGCGCTCGACCCCGCGGGCGTCGGCTACAACACCAACCAGGCCCGCATCGCCATCGGCTCCGGCGGCCTGACCGGCTCCGGCCTCTTCGAGGGCTCGCAGACCACCGGCCGCTTCGTCCCGGAGCAGCAGACCGACTTCGTCTTCACCGTCGCCGGCGAGGAACTGGGCTTCCTCGGCGCGGGGCTCATCATCGCCCTGCTCGGCGTGGTCCTGTGGCGCGCCTGCAAGATCGCCCGTGAGACCACCGACCTCTACGGGACGGTCGTCGCCGCGGGGATCGTCGCCTGGTTCGCCTTCCAGACCTTCGAGAACATCGGCATGACCCTCGGCATCATGCCGGTCACCGGCCTGCCGCTGCCCTTCGTGTCGTACGGCGGCTCGTCGATGTTCGCCGTGTGGATGGCGGTGGGTCTGCTCCAGTCGATCACGGTGCAACGACCCATGTCGGCGTAGGAGGGGCCCGCTGCCGGGAGGCGGAGAGGGCGAGCGGTAAGGGGGACCGTCCGGGCCGGGTTAGGCTGGATGGTCCCCCTTGTCAGCACACGAAGGTTCCGTGAGATGCCTGCCGAAGCCGCCGAGTCTGTGAAGTCTGTTTTTCCGCAGCTCGAAGCTCTGCTCCCGCATGTGCAGAAGCCGATCCAGTACGTCGGCGGAGAGCTCAACTCCACGGTCAAGGACTGGGAATCCTGTGACGTCCGCTGGGCCCTGATGTACCCGGACGCCTACGAGGTCGGTCTGCCCAACCAGGGCGTCATGATCCTCTACGAGGTGCTGAACGAGCAGGAGGGCGTCCTCGCCGAGCGCACCTACAGCGTCTGGCCGGACCTGGAGGCGCTGATGCGGGAGCACTCCGTCCCGCAGTTCACCGTCGACAGCCACCGCCCGGTGAAGGCGTTCGACGTCTTCGGCCTCTCCTTCTCCACGGAGCTGGGCTACACCAACATGCTGGCCGCCCTGGACCTCGCGGGCATCCCGCTGGAGGCCAAGGACCGCGGCATCGACGACCCGGTCGTGCTGGCCGGCGGCCACGCCGCCTTCAACCCGGAGCCGATCGCCGACTTCATCGACTGCGCGGTCATCGGCGACGGCGAGCAGGCCGTCCTGGAGATCACGGCGATCATCCGCGCCTGGAAGGCCGAGGGCCGCCCCGGCGGACGCGAGGAGCTGCTGCTGCGCCTGGCGAAGACCGGCGGGGTCTACGTCCCCGGTTTCTACGACGTCGAGTACCTCCCCGACGGTCGTATCGCCCGCGTCGTACCCAACCGCTCCGGCGTCCCGTGGCGGGTCAGCAAGCACACCGTCATGGACCTCGACGAGTGGCCCTACCCCAAGCAGCCCCTCGTCCCGCTCGCCGAGACCGTCCACGAGCGCATGTCGGTGGAGATCTTCCGCGGCTGCACCCGCGGCTGCCGCTTCTGCCAGGCCGGCATGATCACCCGCCCGGTGCGCGAGCGTTCCATCACCGGCATCGGCGACATGGTCGACAAGGGCCTGAAGGCGACCGGCTTCGAGGAGGTCGGCCTCCTCTCCCTCTCCTCCGCGGACCACTCGGAGATCGCCGACGTCGCCAAGGGCCTCGCCGACCGGTACGAGGAGGACAAGATCGGTCTGTCCCTCCCCTCCACCCGCGTCGACGCCTTCAACATCGACCTGGCCAACGAGCTGACCCGCAACGGCCGCCGCTCCGGCCTCACCTTCGCCCCCGAGGGCGGCTCCGAGCGCATCCGCAAGGTCATCAACAAGATGGTCTCGGAGGACGACCTCATCCGGACCGTCGCCACGGCCTACGGCAACGGCTGGCGCCAGGTGAAGCTGTACTTCATGTGCGGCCTGCCCACCGAGACGGACGACGACGTCCTCCAGATCGCCGACATGGCCACCCGCGTGATCCAGAAGGGCCGCGAGGTCTCCGGCTCCGGCGACATCCGCTGCACCGTCTCCATCGGCGGCTTCGTGCCCAAGCCCCACACCCCCTTCCAGTGGGCGCCGCAGCTCTCCGCCGAGGAGACCGACGCCCGGCTGCAGAAGCTCCGCGACAAGATCCGCGGCGACAAGAAGTACGGCCGCTCCATCGGCTTCCGCTACCACGACGGCAAGCCCGGCATCGTCGAGGGCCTGCTCTCGCGCGGCGACCGCCGCACCGGCGCCGTCATCCGCGCCGTCTACGAGGACGGCGGCCGCTTCGACGGCTGGCGCGAGCACTTCTCCTACGACCGCTGGATGGCCTGCGCCGACAAGGCCCTCGCGCCCTACGGCGTCGACGTCGACTGGTACACCACCCGCGAGCGCGGCTACGAGGAGGTCCTGCCCTGGGACCACCTCGACTCGGGCCTCGACAAGGACTGGCTCTGGGAGGACTGGCAGGACGCCCTCGACGAGACCGAGGTCGAGGACTGCCGCTGGACGCCGTGCTTCGACTGCGGCGTGTGTCCCGCCATGGACACGGAGATCCAGATCGGCCCGACCGGCAAGAAGCTGCTGCCGCTGACCGTGGTCAAGTAGCCGTACCCGGCCTGACGCCGCGGGGATCCGAAAGGGCCCCCGCGGCGTCTTCGTGTACATGGTCGATCTGGAGAAGGCACCCCCCGGCAGGAGCCCGGAGGGGGAACCCGTGCCGCGGGCGGACGGGGAGGGATGCCTCGTCGTCGCGGTCCGGCTCCCGGTGCGGATCGCCGCCCTGGTGCTCGTCCTGCCGGTGCGCATGGCGTGGGACGCGCTGGTCGTCGCCGGGCGGTTCCTGCGGGACACGGTGCTGCGACCGGTCGGGCGGGCGCTGGCGTGGCTGGGGCGGGCCCTCTTCGTGTGGCCGCTGGTCGGGCTGTGGCGGTACGTCGTCGTGCCGGCGGCCAAGGGCGTCGGGTGGCTGGGGAACGTGCTGCTCGTGGTGCCGGCGGTGTGGGTGTACCGGTGGGTGCTGACGCCGGTCGGACGGGCGCTCGCCTGGTGCTGCGCGGGCGTGGGCGCGGTGCTCACGGCTCTCGGACGGGGACTGTACGCCGGTCTGGCCTGGCTGGCGCGGTATCTCGTCGTCGTGCCGGCCGGGTGGCTGTACGCCTGGGTGCTGACGCCGATCGGGCATCTGCTGGCCTGGTTCGGGCGGGGGCTGGCCCGGTGCGGCAGGGGAGTGCTCTGGTGCCTGGGCAAGGTCGTCACGGGGATCGGCGCGGTGCTGTACTGGACCCTCCGCATCCTGCTGGTGCTGCCCGCCCTCGCCGTGTGGCGGTGGGGGCTGGCACCGGTCGGCCGCGCGCTCGCCGTCGTCGGGCGGGAGCTCCTGGACGCGCTCGGGCACGCCTGGCGGATCGCGGGTCACCTCTCGCGTGCCGTCGGTCGCGCCCTGGCCGCCCTGTTCCGCTGGACCGTCGCCGAACCGGCGCGGTGGGTGTACCGGAGCGTGCTGACGCCGGTGGGGCACGCCGTCCGCGACACCGTCCTGCGGCCGCTCGCCGAGGCCGCCCGCGCCGCCGGGCGGGCCGGCCGGCAGGCCCTCCGCTCCGCCCGGCTGTCCGTCCGCCAGGCCCGTGCGGACCTGCGGCGAACCCTGTTCGGGGAGCCGGAGCGCACGCCGTCGGTGGACCGGCGGGAACCATCCGGCGCGAAGGCACGTACTCTTGGTAGCAGTACGACCGCTCTCACGAAGGACTGAACGACACTGGGCAAGCGACAGCCCGAAGGCCCGCCGCCCGTACCCGCGGTGCAGCGCATCCGACTGCGTTACACCAAGCGCGGCCGCCTCCGGTTCACCAGCCACCGTGACTTCCAGCGCGCCTTCGAGCGTGCGCTGCGCCGCGCCGAGGTGCCCATGGCGTACTCGGCGGGGTTCACCCCGCACCCGAAGGTGTCGTACGCCAATGCCGCACCCACCGGCACGGGCAGTGAGGCGGAGTACCTGGAGATCGCCCTCACCGAGGCGCGTGACCCGGAGCGGCTGAGGCTGCTCCTCGACGAGTCCCTGCCCGCCGGGCTGGACATCGTCGACGCGGTCGAGGCCCGGACCTCCGGGCTCGCCGACCGGCTGACCGCCTCCGTGTGGGAGCTGCGGCTGGCCGGTGTGGAGCCCGCCGAGGCCGAGCGCGCCGTGGCGGCGTTCAACGCGGCCCCGGCCGTGGAGGTCCAGCGCAGGACGAAGAACGGCGTCCGCACCTTCGACGCCCGTTCCGCGGTCGCGCACCTCGAGAGCGTCACCACGCACGGTTCGCAGGCTGATAGGCCGACCGACCAGCCCTGTGCGATACTGCGGCTGGTTGTTCGGCACGTGACGCCTGCCGTACGACCCGACGACGTCCTGTCCGGTCTTCGCGCCGTGGCCGACCTGGCGCCGCCGGTCCCCGCAGCGGTGACCAGGCTGGCGCAGGGGCTGTTCGATGAAGAGACCGGTGCGGTGACCGACCCGCTCGCGCCCGACCGCGAGGCGAAAGCGCCCGAGCCGCAACCGGCCGCCGCTTCCGCCGCCGCGAAGGCGTCGGCGTAAGGAAGGTTCCGCGTAGGGACGGACGTCGTAGCGCGGCCCTTGAACTCGGGAGCCACCTGGGTCGGGCAGCGCACCGACCACAAGACTTTCGCCAGGCCGTGCACGACAAGGGGTACGGAACCGGCGAGACAAGACACGAGAGCTTCCGAGCGGCGCCCGCGCCCCGGACGGCGGCGACCGCGCGTCAGCGCGAGCCGCGGACGTCACCGGCGGTCGACCTGTCGACGCCGGACCAGGCGCGGCGCCCGGGAGCCTGACGGGAGAAACCCCCGCATGCTCGAACCGACCGAACCCACCGGGTCCGCGACCAACTCGACGGACACCGAGTCGAACACCCCCAGCGACACCCTGCCGCCGCGCCGTCGGCGCAGGGCCGCGTCCCGCCCGGCCGGCCCGCCGTCCGGCGCCTCCGAGGCGTCGGCGCGGACCGTCGCCGAGGTGACGCCCGCGACCGCCGCCGAGGAGGCGGAGGAGACGGCCGAGGACGAGGCCGCGGCCGAGGCGACCGGGACGCCCGAGGCGGCTCCCGAGCCCGCCCCCGCCGCCCGCCCGCGCCGCCGTGCCGTGCGGCGCGCCTCCTCGCCCGCCGGGGCGCCCGCGTCCGCGGAGACGGCTGAGACCGTCGTTCCGGCGGCCTCCGCGACCGAGGCCGACGCACCCGCGCAGCCCGAGCCGGTCGCCGAGACGGCCGAGGAGGCGGCTCCGCGCCGTACCCGCCGTCGTGCCACGCGTACCGTGACGACGCCCGCCGAGACGCCTGCCGACACGCCCGCCGAGGCCGCGCCGTCCGCGGACAAGGCCCCCGCGGACACTGCCCCCGCCGAGCCGACGCCCGCCGCCGAGGAGGCCGCTCCGCGTCGCAGCCGCCGTCGTGCCACCCGCTCGGTGACCACGCCCGCCGAGCCGGTCGTCGAGGCCGCGCCCGAGCCCACCACGCCCGCGGCCGAGGCCGAGCCCGTCGAGGTGCCGCGCGCGGAAACCGTGGCAGCCTCGGAGGAAGCCGCCGAGGACGCCGCTCCCCGCCGTACCCGCCGCCGTGCCACGCGGCGCGTCTCCGCCCCGGCCGAGCCGGCCGCCGAAGTGCCCGCGGAGCCGGCCGCCGAGGTGAGCGAGCCCGCCCCGGCCGCCGAGACCGCCGAGCCCGTGGAGGAGGCCGCTCCGCGCCGGGCGCGCCGCCGGTCCGCCCGCAAGGCCGCCACCGGTTTCGCCGCGCCCGCCCAGGGCGCCGCCGCCGAGTCCGAGGACGCCCCCAAGCGCCCGTCGCGTCCGGCCGTGGCCGTCTTCCAGGCCCCCGTGTTCGCCGAGCCGCAGTTCCAGACGCCCGAGCGGGCCGCGGCCGAGGCCGCCGCCGAGGCGGCCGGTGCCGAGCCGGTACAGGCGGAGCCGGAGGAGACCGAGGAGTTCCCCGAGGAGCAGCCCGCCGGGTCGCGCCGTCGCCGCCGTCGCCGGGGCGCCGCCGAGGAGAGCGCCGAGGACCGGGCCACCGCCCCCGCCGCCGCGCAGGACGAGCCCGAGGACCGGGCCGACATCGACGCCGACGCCGACGCCGACGAGTCCGGTGAGGACCACGACGACGCCGAGGGCTCGGAGGAGTCCGGGTCGCGCCGTCGCCGTCGCCGGGGCGGCCGTCGC
This sequence comes from Streptomyces sp. SudanB5_2050, assembly GCF_964272335.1. Lineage (NCBI taxonomy): Bacteria > Bacillati > Actinomycetota > Actinomycetes > Kitasatosporales > Streptomycetaceae > Streptomyces > Streptomyces sp. SudanB5_2050. The sequence continues at coordinate 2,759,378 of NZ_OZ186760.1, read as the reverse complement.
CGTCGCCGCGGCGAGGGTGCCGAGGGGGAGAACGGCGAGTCCGCCGACTCCGACACCGAGCACGTCGCCGCCGGGCAGGCCGCCCAGGACGCCGAGGACACCGCCGAGCAGGCCGAGGAGGACGACGCCGAGGAGAACGGCGAGTTCACCGGTGAGAGCGGCGGCTCCAGCAGCAGCCGTCGCCGGCGCCGCCGCCGTCGCCGGGCCGGGGACTCCTCCGGTGAGGCCGACTCGTCCGCCGACGACCCCGAGCGCACCGTCGTCAAGGTCCGCGAGCCCCGCCCGAAGCCCGAGCCGTCCGACGAGGTGCAGTCCATCAAGGGCTCCACGCGTCTGGAGGCCAAGAAGCAGCGCCGCCGCGAGGGCCGTGAGCAGGGCCGCCGCCGCGTGCCGATCATCACCGAGGCCGAGTTCCTGGCCCGCCGCGAGGCCGTCGAGCGCGTCATGGTCGTCCGCCAGCACGGCGAGCGCACCCAGATCGGCGTCCTGGAGGACGGCGTGCTCGTCGAGCACTACGTCAACAAGGAGCAGGCCACCTCGTACGTCGGCAACGTGTACCTCGGCAAGGTGCAGAACGTGCTGCCGTCGATGGAGGCCGCCTTCATCGACATCGGCAAGGGCCGCAACGCCGTCCTGTACGCCGGCGAGGTCAACTTCGAGGCGCTCGGCATGGCCAACGGGCCGCGCCGCATCGAGTCCGCCCTCAAGTCCGGCCAGTCGGTCCTCGTGCAGGTCACCAAGGACCCGATCGGCCACAAGGGCGCCCGCCTGACCAGCCAGGTCTCGCTGCCCGGCCGCTACCTGGTCTACGTGCCCGAGGGCTCGATGACCGGAATCAGCCGCAAGCTGCCCGACACCGAGCGCTCCCGCCTCAAGACCATCCTCAAGAAGATCGTCCCCGAGGACGCGGGCGTCATCGTGCGCACCGCCGCCGAGGGCGCCAGCGAGGACGAGCTGCGCCGCGACGTCGAGCGGCTCCAGGCGCAGTGGGAGGAGATCCAGAAGAAGGCCAAGGGCGGCAGCTCCAGCGCGCCCACGCTGCTGTACGGCGAGCCGGACATGACCGTCCGGGTCGTGCGCGACATCTTCAACGAGGACTTCTCCAAGGTCGTCGTCAGCGGCGACGACGCCTGGCAGACCATCCACGGCTACGTGTCGCACGTGGCGCCGGACCTGGCCGAGCGGCTGTCCAAGTGGACCAGCGAGGTCGACGTCTTCGCCACGTACCGGATCGACGAGCAGCTCGCCAAGGCGCTGGACCGCAAGGTCTGGCTGCCCAGCGGCGGTTCGCTGGTGATCGACCGGACCGAGGCGATGGTCGTCATCGACGTCAACACCGGCAAGTTCACCGGTCAGGGCGGCAACCTCGAGGAGACGGTCACCAGGAACAACCTGGAGGCGGCCGAGGAGATCGTGCGCCAGCTCAGGCTGCGCGACCTCGGCGGCATCATCGTCATCGACTTCATCGACATGGTGCTGGAGTCCAACCGGGACCTGGTGCTGCGGCGCCTGCTGGAGTGCCTGGGCCGGGACCGGACCAAGCACCAGGTCGCCGAGGTGACCTCGCTGGGCCTGGTCCAGATGACCCGCAAGCGGGTCGGCCAGGGCCTGCTGGAGTCGTTCTCGGAGACCTGCGTCCACTGCAACGGCCGCGGTGTCATCGTCCACCTCGACCAGCCGACGGCCGCCGCCGGTGGCGGTGGCGGCAAGCGCCGCAAGCGCGCCCGGGCCGGCGCGGACCAGCCGCACGAGCACGAGGCCGTGGTCGGCGTCGAGACCGGTGTGACGGCGGAGCAGGAGGCGGACACCGAGTCCGAGGCCGAGGTCGCCGCCGAGGTGGCCGAGCCGGTCGCCCTCCCGGCGCCCGAGTTCACCCCGGACGAGGAGCTGTACAGCAGCGCCGCCGAGGCCGAGGCCGCCGCCACGCGCGGTCGTGGCCGACGCCGCACCGGCCGCCGGGCGTCGGCCCCGGCGGGCGCGCCGAAGGCCGCCAAGGGCGAGAGCCCGGCCGCCGACCGGGAGCCCGCCGCCCAGGCGCCCACCGCGCAGGACGTCACGGCCGCCGAGGAGGCGGCGCGTCCCGTCGTCCAGGAGCCCGCCGCCGAGGTGCTGGCCGAGCCCGCGGCCGTCGAGGACGCGGTCTCCGGCGCGCCCGCCCCCGAGGCCCCGGCCGCCGAGGAGGGCGCGCCCAAGGGCCGTACCCGCCGCCGGGCCACCCGGAAGGTGTCCGCACCGGCCGGATCGCCCGCGGGTGCGCAGGCCGCCGTCGTGACGGTCCCCGAGGCCGCGCCCGAGCAGCCGGAGGCCCCCGCGCGGACGGCAGCCGAGGCCCCGGCGGCCCCGGAGCCGGCCGAGCAGCCCGCGGCGCCCGCCGAGAGCGCCGCACCGGCCCGCCCGCGCCGGCGCGCCGTGCGCAAGGCCACCGCGCCGACCGCGCCCGAGGAGACGGCCGTCGTGGTCGTCCCGTCGGCCCCGGCCCAGGACGCGGCCGAGCCGGCCGCGACCGCACAGGCCGCACAGGCCGAGGAGGCCGCGGAGGCCGCCGAGGGCACGGAGACCGCCGACGAGGCCGCACCGGCCAAGAAGGCGGCCCGCAAGACGGCCAAGAAGGCGACGGCGAAGAAGGCCGCCACCAAGAAGACGGCGGCCAAGAAGACGACGGCCGCCAAGAAGGCCACCGCCAAGAAGGCGGCCAAGACGACGACCGCCAAGAAGGCCACGGCGAAGAGCACGGCCAAGAAGACGGCGTCGAAGAAGACCGCGGCGGCCGCCCAGCAGGGCCCGTCCTCGGTCACGGCCGCCACCGACGAGGGCTGATCCGGTACCCGTCGCACCCCGCGTGGTCCCGCCCGTTCGAAAACCGATCGGGCGGGACCACGCGTTTTCCCGGGCGTCCGCGGGCGCATCATCACCGGGCGGCCACCTTCCCGTTCCCGTGAGAGAGAAGATCACGTGCCGGTACTGACGAGGCTCATTCCCTCCCCGCTCGCCGTGGACATCCGCCCGGGCGCGCTCGACGACCTGGCGGACGTCCTGGCGGACGAGCGGATCTCCCGGTCCGGCCGGCTCGCCGTGGCGATCAGCGACGGCTCGGGGGCGCGGCTGCGGCGGAGACTGGAGCCGTCCCTGCCCGGCGCGGAGTGGTTCGAGGTCGGCGGCGGCGCGATCGACGACGCGGTGCGGCTGGCCGACGGGATGAGGTCGGGCCACTACGACGCGATCGTCGGCCTCGGCGGCGGCAAGGTCATCGACTGCGCCAAGTTCGCGGCGGCCCGGGTGGGCCTGCCCATGGTCGCGGTGGCCACCAACCTCTCCCACGACGGCATCTGTTCGCCGGTGTCGATACTCGACAACGACGCGGGCCGCGGGTCCTACGGGGTCCCGACGCCCATCGCGCTCGTCGTCGACCTGGCGGTGATCCGGGAGGCGCCGATCCGCTTCGTGCGCTCCGGGATCGGCGACGCCGTCTCCAACATCTCCGCGGTCGCCGACTGGGAGCTGGCGCACCGGGTGAGCGGCGAGAAGATCGACGGCCTCGCCGCCGCCCTGGCCCGGCAGGCCGGCGAGGCCGTGCTGCGCCATCCCGGCGGCTGCGGCGACGACGGCTTCCTGACGGTGCTGACCGAGGGCCTGGTGCTGTCCGGCATCGCCATGACGATCGCCGGGCACACCCGGCCGTCCTCCGGCGCCTGCCACGAGATCAGCCACGCCCTCGACCTGCTGTACCCGAGGCGCGCGGCCAGCCACGGCGAGCAGGTGGGCATCGGCGCGGCCTTCGCGACGTTCCTGCGGGGCGACCACGAGGGCGCGCTGCTGATGGCCCGGACCCTGCGGCGGCACGGGCTGCCGGTGGTGGCCGAGGAGATCGGGTTCACCGACGACGAGTTCGTACGGGCCGTGCGGTTCGCGCCGCGGACCCGGCCGGGCCGGTACACCGTCCTGGAGCACCTCGACATGTCGCCGGAGCGGACCGGGGAGGCGTACGCCGAGTACGTCGCGGCGGTGGCCGGCTGAGGCACCCGGGGCCCGGTTTGACCCCCGTCGTGCGGCCCCGTAATCTTGACCGTCGGCGTGTCGACTGGCACGTCACATCCCCGTAAACCTCATTCCTTCCGGGTGCGGGCCCTCGCGGGCCGGGACCGGGAGAGGCCGTCCGCGCATGTCGCGGGGCGGCTGGACTGCGGGGGTGCCGTTCCCGAGCGAGAGAGTGAGATCCGCGTGTACGCCATCGTGCGCAGCGGTGGTCGCCAGCACAAGGTTGCTGTCGGCGACATCGTTGAGGTTGACAAGATTTCCACCGCCAAGGTCGGCGACACGGTCGAGCTCTCGACCCTGCTCGTGGTCGACGGCGACGCTGTGACCAGCGACCCGTGGGTGCTGGCCGGCATCAAGGTCCAGGCCGAGGTCGTGGACCACCACAAGGGCCAGAAGATCGACATTCTGCGCTACAAGAACAAGACCGGCTACCGCCGTCGTCAGGGCCACCGCCAGCAGTACACGGCGATCAAGGTCACTGAGATCCCCGCGGCTGCGAAGTAAGGGACTGAGGAGAGATGGCACACAAGAAGGGCGCATCGTCCACCCGTAACGGTCGTGACTCCAACGCTCAGCGCCTCGGCGTGAAGCGCTTCGGTGGTCAGGCCGTCAACGCGGGCGAGATCCTGGTCCGCCAGCGCGGCACCCACTTCCACCCGGGTGCGGGCGTCGGCCGCGGCGGCGACGACACGCTGTTCGCCCTGCAGGCCGGTGCGGTGCAGTTCGGCACCCACCGTGGCCGCAAGGTCGTGAACATCGTCCCGGTCGCCTGACCGGACACTTTCGCGAGGCGGACCTCACTTCCCTCAGGGGAAGCGGGTCCGCCTTTCGCGTGTTACCCAAGAGACATTCCCCGCAGCATTCCCCGCGTCGGGCGGGAAACAGCAGGCAGTAACTGGAGGCACATCCCATGACCACCTTCGTGGACCGCGTCGAACTGCACGTCGCCGCGGGTAACGGAGGCCACGGCTGTGCCTCCGTCCACCGTGAGAAGTTCAAGCCGCTCGGCGGCCCGGACGGCGGCAACGGCGGCCGGGGCGGCGACGTGATCCTCACCGTCGACCAGTCGGTGACCACGCTCCTCGAGTACCACCACTCCCCGCACCGCAAGGCCACCAACGGCAGGCCCGGCGAGGGCGGCAACCGCTCCGGGAAGGACGGCCAGGACCTGGTCCTCGCCGTGCCCGACGGCACCGTGGTCCTCGACAAGGCGGGCAACGTACTGGCCGACCTCGTCGGCAACGGCACCTCGTACGTCGCCGCGCAGGGCGGCCGGGGCGGCCTCGGCAACGCCGCGCTCGCCTCCGCCCGCCGCAAGGCCCCGGGCTTCGCGCTGCTCGGTGAGCCGGGCGACGTCGGGGACATCGTCCTGGAGCTGAAGACCGTCGCCGACGTGGCGCTGGTCGGCTACCCGAGCGCCGGGAAGTCCTCGCTGATCTCCGTGCTGAGCGCGGCCAAGCCGAAGATCGCCGACTACCCCTTCACGACGCTCGTCCCGAACCTCGGCGTGGTGACGGCCGGCGAGACCGTCTACACCATCGCCGACGTCCCGGGCCTCATCCCGGGCGCCAGCCAGGGCAAGGGCCTCGGCCTGGAGTTCCTGCGGCACGTGGAGCGGTGCAGCGTGCTGGTGCACGTCCTGGACACGGCCACGCTGGAGTCCGACCGCGACCCGGTCTCCGACCTCGACATCATCGAGGCGGAGCTGCGCGAGTACGGCGGCCTGGACAACCGGCCCCGCATCGTCGTCCTCAACAAGATCGACGTGCCCGACGGCAAGGACCTCGCCGAGATGGTCCGCCCGGACCTGGAGGAGCGCGGCTACCGCGTCTTCGAGGTGTCGGCGGTGGCCCACATGGGGCTCAGGGAGCTGTCCTTCGCGCTGGCCGAGCTGGTCGCCGAGGCGCGCGCGGCCCGCCCGAAGGAGGAGGCCACGCGGATCGTCATCCGGCCCAAGGCCGTGGACGACGCGGGCTTCACCGTCACCCGCGAGGAGGACGGCCTCTTCCGGGTGCGCGGCGAGAAGCCCGAACGCTGGGTGCGCCAGACCGACTTCAACAACGACGAGGCCGTCGGCTACCTCTCCGACCGGCTCAACCGCCTCGGCGTCGAGGAGCAGCTGATGAAGGCCGGCGCCCGCAGCGGCGACGGCGTGGCCATCGGCCCCGAGGACAACGCGGTCGTCTTCGACTGGGAGCCGACGGTGACGGCCGGCGCCGAGATGCTCGGCCGCCGCGGCGAGGACCACCGCTTCGAGGCCCCCCGCCCGGCCGCCCAGCGCCGCCGCGACCGGGACGCCGAACGGGACGAGGCGCAGCGGGAGTTCGACGGCTTCGAGCCCTTCTGAGCCTGAGCCGGGGGAGACCGTGAACGAGCCGGGGCCGGGGCACTGTGCCCCGGCCCCGGCTCGTCGGTGTCGGTCGGTTCTCGCTGCCGGCGGACCCGCCGTCAGTGCCGGCGGACCGAGGGCGCCTTCAGCCCGAACTCGGCACTGCTCAGCAGCCGCCGCATGGCCTGCGCGATCGGCCGCTCCACGAGCCGCTGGACGACGTACGACAGGACGATGAGGCCGCCGGTGAGGGCCAGGACCAGCGTCCAGGGGTCCACGTGGTCCCCGAAGCGGTGGAGGATCGTCACGCCGATGACGTCGTGCAGCAGGTACAGCGGGAAGGTCAGGGTGCCGGCGACGGTCAGCCAGCGCCCGCGGATCCAGGTCGTCCAGCCGAGCGCGATCGCCGCGATCAGCAGGAAGAACACCGTGGTCGACACGATCAGCCAGCCGCGCCACGGAGCCCAGGTGTCCCAGTTGTTCCGCCCGCCGTGCGGGGCCAGCAGGAAGTGCAGCGCCAGCAGCCACGACATGGCGACGATGCCCCACAGCAGCGGCGTCGGCCGGTACCGGTACATGAGGTAGAAGGCCATGCCCGCGATGAAGAACGGCGCGGACGTCGGGTTGACCAGCAGGGTGAGCAGCGGGATGCCGGCGCTGGGCGCGAGCACCGCGGCGACCGTCCACAGCCCGCAGAAGATCACCACGCGCTGGTACGTGAGGCCCTTCCACACCACGACCGCGAAGGTGAGGTAGAAGCAGAGCTCGGGCCAGAGCGTCCAGTACACCGAGTCGAGGTTGTCGACGCCGAGCGGCGTCTGCAGCATCGTGAAGTTCGCGAAGAGCATCCGCGGGTTGGGGTGGCCGAACGGCGTGTCGAAGAGGTAGATCACGCTCGCCGACACGATGATCGCCACCCAGTACATCGGGTACAGCCGGGTGACCCGCGAGATGAAGAAGTCACGCGGGGTGCGTCCCCAGGCGCTCATGCAGATGACGAAGCCGCTGATGAGGAAGAAGAGGTCGACGCCGAGCCGGCCGAAGGCGAAGTACCGGTGCGCTTCGGGGAACAGCTCACCGGGCGGGCGGCCCCAGACGAACTCCATCGCACCCGGGGTCTGGCCCACGAAGTGGAAGAGGACCACCGCCAGCGCCGCCAGGAACCGCAGGCCGTCCAGGGCGGCCAGCCGGTTCCTGCGCACGACCGGCCCGGCCTGCGGCACCTCCGCCTCGGCGGAGGACCGCGGCGCGGGTACCTCCGGGGCGGCCGGTTCGTCGATCACCGGCCCCGTCGAGCGGTCCGACGGTACGGGTGGATCCGTCTGGCGCATTCATCTGCCTTTCCGGCGGTGATGTTCCGTGCACATGAAGCTCTCGGGAGCGTGGCCCGGCGCCGACGAACGGCGGGCACGGCCGCGGGCGTGCCTCGCGGCACGTGCGGCCGGGTGCCCGCCGTTCGTCGGGTTCCGGGACTCAGCGCTCCAGGAAGTCGAACAGCTCTTCCCACTGGTCGGTGATGGCCGACGGGGAGTACCGCTGCACATTGGCGCGGGCCTTCTCGCCCATCGCGTCCCGCAGTTCCTGGTCCTCCATCAACCGGCCCAGCTGACGGGCCAGTTCCATGGTGTTGCCCGGACGGGCCAGGAGACCGTCCTCCTCGTCCTGCACGATCTGGCGGACGCCGGGCGCGCAGTCGAACGCCGCGCAGGGCACCGCACAGGCCATCGCCTCGAGCAGCGCCAGCGGGAAGCCCTCGCCGCGGGAGGACTGGACGAAGACGGAGGCGCCGTGCAGCGCTCCCACGACGTCGTCGGTCTGACCCGCCCACTCCACCGAGTCGTCCAGGCCCAGCCGGGTGCACTGCTGCTTGAGGGCGCTCTCGTCGGGCCCGGAGCCGTAGATGCGCAGCCGCCACCCCGGGTGCTTGGGCGCCGTGTCGGCCCAGGTGTCGAGGAGCATGTCGATGCCCTTCTGGTGACCGAGACGGCCGATGCTGGCGACGACCTTCTCGGTACGGGAGGAGGGGACCTCCGGCATCATCGGCAGCGGGTTCGGCATGAACCCGACGTTGTTGAGGCCGCGGCCGACCCAGAGGTCCGCGTCCTCCTGGGTCAGCAGCAGGAGCCGGTCGACGTCCTTGTAGTACCGCTGGACGCGCCAGAAGCGCGAGGAGCCCTTGGAGTACTCGTAGGACTCGTGGCTCATGCCGATCACCGGGTGACCGGCCGTGTCGGCGAGGGCCACCCACTCCATGGCCCACACCTGGGTCACGATGATCATGGCGCCGGGGCCGGCGGCGCGGAAGAGGCGCGACAGCCGCTCGGCGGCCTCGTGCATGCCCGCCTCCCGGGCGGCCTCGCGCCGCCGGGCCGCGACGTTGACCCGGTCGCGGAGGTTGCGGACGTGCCAGGGGCCGGGAGGGCGCTCGTCGTAGAGGGTGACCGTCTCGAAGGGCGGGTTGTCGCCCAGGTCCATCGGGACCTCGGGCGGGGCGATGCCGACGATGGTCACACGGTGGCCGCGTTCGGCGAAGAGCTTGGCCATCAGCGCCTGCCAGCGAGCGACGCCACCCAGTTCGTTGACCTCGTTCGCCACGAAGATGATGTCGCGCTGAGTCATCGGGCTTCTCCCTCGGCACCGAAGAAGCGGTCCACGATGCGCGCGGCCGCGTCACCGCGGTCGTACTCGCCGTACTGGCTCATGAATTCCTTGATCCGTCCTTCACAGCCGGACGCGAGGGCGTCCAGGTCCGACAGCACGTCGAAGAGTTCCTCCGACGTCCCGACCACCGGCCCGGGGGCCTGCTCGGACAGGTCGAAGTAGGTGCCGCGGCTGTTGCGCGCGTACTCGTCCCAGTCGTAGGTGAAGAACACCATGGGCCGCTGGAGCAGCGAGTAGTCGAACATCACGGACGAGTAGTCGGTGATCAGGACGTCCGAGAGCAGCATCACCGGGGTGATGTCGGGCTCCTCGCTCACGTTGATCACCCGGCCGGCGACCGACGGGGGCAGCGTGACGTTGTTGAGGTAGTGCGTGCGGATCAGCAGCGTGAACCGGTCGCCGAAGCGGTCCGCGAACTCCTCGACGTCGAAGGGGAACTCGAACTTGCGCACCTTGCCGTTGGCCTGCGCCCGGAAGGTGGGGGCGTACAGGACGACGGGGAGGTCGCTGCGGATGCCCAGCCGCTCGGCCAGTTCCCGCGCGGCCGGGTCCAGGGTCGCCGACTCCCGCGCCCGCACCAGGGCGTCGTTGCGCGGGTAGCCCGTGCGCAGCAGCTTCTCCTCCGGTATTCGGTAGGCCCGGGCCAGCGTCTTCTCGTCGTGCTCGCCGCGCACCACGAAGTGGTCGAAGCGGTCGATGGACCGCTGGTACGCCTGCTGCTCGTGCTCGGGCATGATCCGGTAGTGCGGCTCGTCGAAGCCCATGCGCTTGAGCGCGGAACCGTGCCAGGTCTGGATGTACGTGGTCTCGGGCCGCTTGGGCAGCTTCAGCGGGAAGCCCTGGTTGTCGATCCAGAACTCCGCCTGGGCCAGCGCCCTCAGGTACGGCCAGGACCAGCGCCGCACCAGCTCCACGTCCTCGGGGAAGCCCTCGGGGCGGGAACCGGCGTACGACCAGTAGTACTTGAACGGCAGACCGCGCCGGCGCATCTCCTCGTAGATGGCGCGGGGGCTGTCGCTGTACTGCTTGCCGAGGTGGCTCTCGAAGACGACGGTGCCCTTGCGCACCGGCAGCACCCGGATCATGCGCTCGAACGTCTCGATCTTGCGCGGACCGGAGTGCAGGTCCTTGCGCACCGAGGAGACCTTGCGCACCATCTTCTTCGCCATGCGGGCGGGCGGGCTCTGGATGTTGCGCTGCACCAGCGACGAGGTGCGCTGCGCCAGCTTCCCGTGCTGGGTCAGCCGGAAGGCGAGGTGCCCGTTGGCCGAGGCGTGCGGCAGGATGCGGTCGGCCATCATCCGGCCCAGCCGCGGCCGGATGCGGATCTCGCCGGCGCCCTCCAGGTCGGTGCGTCCGACGGTGAGCCGGCTCGTGGTGCGGTGCTCGCCGTCCACCGTGAGGTGCAGGCGTACGTCCCAGACGTCGTCGACGAGGCCGACCGGGCGCAGCCGGCTCGCCAGCGCGGCCGTCGCCTGCCAGGTCACGGCCTCGCCCTCGTGCCGGATGTCCGTCACCGGGAAGCGGAACGACTGCAGGCTCTTGCGGCGGGCGCGGAACTCCAGTTCGCCTTCGAGGCGCGCGTCCGGGGGGATCACCCCGAGCGGGTTGACCAGGGAGCCGGCGAGGACGACACCCGCCGCGTTCTCCTTGTAGCGGGTCACCGCGTTGCGCAGGTTGAGGCGCTGCACCGGCCTGGCGTGGTAGCCGAGGTCGGTCACGTCGAGCACGGCGCGGCCCATCGGGTCGTCCAGGTGCTCGGCGCACCAGTAGACCCGGCCGTCCCGCTCCAGCAGGGGGCTGGAGACCTTGGTCTTGTTGATGAGCGTGTCGATGGCCGGCATGAGGTGCTCCCAGTCCTCACGCAGCAGCAGGTAGGCGCAGAGCCGGTGGATCGGGGACAGCTCCGCGTACGCCTCGTCGGGGAAGTGCCGGATGTAGCCGTTGGCCATCTCGGCGAAGTGGTGCCGGTAGTCGTCGTCCAGGAAGGGCAGCTCCCGGAGGTAGAGGACGAGGTCGTGCTTGAGGAACTTGATGTCCTTGTGCAGCTTCAGCTCGTCGTGGCCCTCTTCGGCGAGGATGCGGTCGATCCTGCGGTGGATCTCCAGCCGGTCGGCGAAGTTGTTGATCTCGTGGCGGCGGTTGCTGATCGACTTCTCTTCGGTCTTCTCGACCACGTTCCAGTGGTAGACCGTGTTCGGGATCAGCGTGATCCTGGACGCCGCCAGGTAGGCCTGGGCCGAGAACAGCAGGTCCTCGTAGTGGATGCCGCGCGGGAAGGTGAGGCCGCTGTCGAGGAGGAACTCGCGCCGGTAGCACTTGTTGGTCGACAGGGTGTCGAAGACGAGGAGGTCGGGGATCTCCGCGATCGAGTCGAAGGTGCGGGTCTGCCGGTACAGCCACTGGTACCACTTGGCCGTCTTGCCCGACCGGCTGTCGGTGTGGACGCGCAGGCAGAGCCCGGAGACGAGGTCGGCGCCGGTGCGCTCGGCGGCGTCCAGCATGTTGCGGCAGGCGTTCACCTCGAGGGTGTCGTCACTGTCGAGGAACATCACGTAGCGGCCGCGGGCTATGGCTATGCCCTGGTTGCGCGGCTCGCCGCAGCCGCCGCTGTTCTCGGCCAGCTGGATGGCCCGCACCCGGTCCGAGGAGGCCGCGAGCTGCTGGGCGACCTGGAAGGAGCCGTCGGTGGAGTGGTCGTCGGAAATGATGACCTCGACGTTCTGCAGCGTCTGGTCGAGAACCGACTGCACCGCCGTCGGCAGACGATCGGCGTCGTTGTAGACGATGACAACGACGCTGATGTCGGGTGTTCTGTCGTGGTGCTGGGACACAGCAGCAGCTACCTCTGGCTCAAAGGACGGATATCGGGTCTGACGTGGCAATGCCTGGGCCGGGGGGCGGAGCAGGCACCCGCTCGTCCAACGGCACGATCGGCGGCAGTTCCTCCAGCGGCTCTCCCAGGAAGACGTGCCGGACCACCCGTTCGGCTGCGTGTCCGTCGTCGAAATCACAGAAACGCCGTCGGAACCGGGCACGCGCCTCGGCCGCCCGCTCGTCGCGCCACCGCGCCGAGCGGAGCAGTTCGGTCAGTTCTTCCTGGGTGGTGGCCACGGCGCCGGGTGCCTCCCGCAGGACATCGAAGTACGTTCCTCGGACGACGGAATAAGTGTCCCAGTCGTCGGCGAAGATCACGATCGGGCGGTCCAGGTTGGCGTAGTCGAACATGGCCGACGAGTAGTCCGTGATCAGACCGTCGGAGGCCAGGTAGAGCCGTTCCACCGAGGGGTGGGACGACACGTCGACGACGCGTCCGGCGGACTGCAGGTCGGCGAGGCGGGAGGAGGCGCCGTAGAAGTAGTGGCCCCGCACCAGCAGGGTGACGTCGGGGCCCAGCTGTTCGGCCAGGCGTTCCAGGTCCAGGCGGGGCACGAAACCGCGCTGGTACTCGCGGTGGGTGGGCATGTAGAGCAGGGCCGTGGTGCCCTCGCGCAGCCCGAGGTCCGCACGGGCCGCGCGGACGTCCTCGGCCGTGGCGGTGACCAGGATGTCGTTGCGCGGGTAGCCGGTCTCCAGCGAGGTGTAGTTGCTGGGGTAGACCCGCTCCCACACCCCGGTCGAGAACCGGTTGGAGCTGAGGCTGTAGTCCCAGCGGTCGACGCGCTGCAAGAGCTTGCGGAAGTCCATGTTGGTGGACGCCGGGTGCTTCTGCTGGTCCAGGCCCATCGTCTTCAGCGGGGTGCCGTGGTGGGTCTGGACGTGGATCTGCCCCGGCCGCTTCACGACGGTGTCGCCGAAGTTCACGTTGTTCACGAAATACTTCGCGCGGGCCACGGCCGCCCAGTACTCGCGCGACCCGACCCGGACGTACTCCACGCCGGCGGGCACGTGCTTCACCGCGTCCGGCCGCACGGCCCACACCCGGCGCACGTGCGGGGCCAGGCGGCCCAGCTCGGCGTCGATGGCGGCGGGATTGCAGGAGACGCTGCGGCTCCAGTAGGCGGAGAAGACGGCGAGGTTCTCGTCGAGGGGCAGCTTCAGCTGGGACCGGTAGAAGACGCCCATCGCGCCGCGCTTGGACCGGTTGAGCACCCGTCGGGTGCCGCCGGTGACCCGCCGGCGGGTGCGGACCGCGGCCAGCGCGCTCATCATGGCCGGGTAGGCGTCGCGCTGCAGCAGCGCGTACTTGTGCCGGCGGCGGCCCTCCGGCGGCTCGAAGCCCTCGGGCAGGCGCGCGCGGTAGTCGGCCGCGGCGCGGTGGAAGAACTCGGCCCGGGCGTCGCGCGGCAGCCGGCCGGGGCGCTCCAGGATGGTCAGGTAGTGGTCGACCATCTTGCGGAACAGCGGACCGCGCCACCGGTCGAGTTCCCGGTGCCCTTCGAGGAAGTCGAAGACCCGGTTGTACTGGTCGAAGACGTCGAAGTGCTTGCGGCTGACCGTCTTGAGGATGTTGCCGCCCTCGCGCCGCTGGCGGTACAGCACGCAGACCCGGTCCAGTACGGCGATCCGCTCGGCGCTGATCATCGAGCCGAACGTCCAGGGCGCGTCCTCGTAGTACCCGGGCGGGAAGGTCAGCCCCGTCCGCTCGACGAAGTCGCGCCGGTAGGCCTTGTTCCAGACGATCTGCAGCAGATCCAGGAGCTGCGGGCGCTCGGCGAGCGAGAAGACGTCCGGCCCGTCGGTCTTGAGCAGGTCGGCCCGCAGATTGGGGCGGACCGAACCGTCCCAGTAGGTGCGGGCGTAGTCGTAGACCAGGATGTCCGGGTCGCCGGTGGCCTCCAACCGGTCGGCGATCGCCTTGAGCGCCCCGTCGGACAGGGTGTCGTCGCTGTCCAGGAAGAGGACGTACTCACCTCGCGCCTTCTCCAGGCCGGCGTTGCGGGCCCGTCCCAGCCCGACGTTCTCGGTGAGGTGAATCACATGAATGCGGGGGTCGCGGCGCGCGTACTCGTCGAGGATGGCACCCGAGCCGTCCGGTGAGCAGTCGTCCACGGCGACGACCTCGAAGTCCGGATAGTCCTGCGCGAGTATGGAGTCCAGACACTCGGGCAGGTAGCCCCGCACTTTGTACGCGGGGACGACGAGGGAGAGCTTGGGCATCCTTTAACAACCTGTTCCGAGACTGGACCACGGGAGCGCGGGCTGGGACCGGAACGCGCTCGGAGCGTCGGTGAGCCTGAGCGCGCCGCCGCATCAGCGTAAAGGATTCACGTGAAGTTTCCGTGGGCGAGGTGGTGGGCCCCGCGGACCTCCAGCCGTCGCCCGTTCCGTGCCTTTTCTGCGGTTCACCCCACATGCCCGACTCGATTTTCCGCAGCCCGCGGGCGACTCTGCACTCAGTGACGAAGATCTGGGAGGCACGAGGATGAGCTGGCTGGTCACAGGCGGCGCCGGGTACATCGGTGCGCACGTGGTGCGGGCCCTGGTCGACGACGGCGAGTCCGTGGTCGTGTACGACGACCTGTCCACCGGGAGCGCCGAGCGGATCCCCGAGGGCGTGCCGCTGGTGGTCGGCAGCGTGCTGGACCGCTCCGCCCTGGACGCCGCGATTCGTGACAATGCTGTGACAGGTGTGGTGCACATCGCGGCCAAGAAGCAGGTGGGGGAGTCGGTGGAGCAGCCGCTCCACTACTACCGGGAGAACGTGACGGGCCTGCAGACCCTGCTGGAGGCCATGGCGTCCGCGGGCGTCGGCCGGCTGGTCTTCTCGTCCTCGGCCGCCGTGTACGGCATGCCCGACGTGGACCTCGTCACCGAGGACACGCCCTGCCTGCCGATGAGCCCGTACGGCGAGACCAAGCTGGTCGGCGAGTGGCTGATCGCCGCCGCCGCCCGGGCCCACGGCATCCGTGCCGCGTCCCTGCGCTACTTCAACGTCGCGGGCGCGGCGGCCCCCGAGCTGTCCGACTCCGGTGTCTTCAACCTCATCCCCATGGTCTTCGAGCGCCTGGAGGCGGGCGAGGCCCCGCGCGTCTTCGGCGACGACTACGCCACGCCGGACGGCACCTGTGTGCGGGACTACATCCACGTGGCGGACATCGCCTCCGCCCACCTGGCGGCGGCCCGGCGCCTGGCCGACTTCCCCGAGAGCACCGCGCTCACCCTCAACATCGGACGCGGGCAGGGCAGCTCGGTCCGGGAGATGGTCGACCGCATCCTCAAGGTCACCGGCAGGCAGGACGTCGCCCCGCAGGTCACCGAACGTCGTCCCGGTGACCCGGCCAGGGTCGTCGCCTCGGCGGACCGCGCCCGCGAGCTGCTCGGCTGGTCGGCCCGCCACGACCTGGACGACATGATCGAGTCCGCCTGGCAGGGCTGGCGCCGGCGGCACGGCTGACCTCCGCCCGCCCGATCCCCCGAGCCGAGCGGGCGCGGCGGATCAGGCGCGGCGCCGCGCTTCCGGGGCGCTGACGGCGGGCGGCGGGCCGGGCTGCCGCCGGGGTCCGGGGAGCGGGACCTCGGTCGCCACGCGCTCGGCCATCCGCGCCCGGTGCTCCCCGGCCGCGTCGCACAGCGCCCGTACGGCCCCGGCGAAGCGCTCCTGGGAGGACGGTTCGGCCGGACCCAGCAGACGCAGGGCCAGCTCGGCGCGCGCCCCGGCCAGCCGGTCCCGCTCCGGATCGCGGACCGCGTCCAGCAGCGCGGGCACCCCGGCCGCGTCCGGCGTCAGCACGGTCGCCGCCGCCACCGTCGGGAACGTCTTGCGGAACCCGTCCTCGGCCAACCCGCTGGTGTTGGCCACCGCGTAGGGCTTGCCGCTCGCCAGGAAGTCGCTGACGACGCTCGACACGTCGCTGATCAGCAGGTCGGCCCGGTTGAAGCAGGCGTACAGCGGCGGCCGGGCGTCGGTGACGACCTGGTGCTCCCACTCGGGCAGCGAGGCCCAGTACGCCTCCTCCCAGGCGGCCGCCGCCCGGGCCACCGCCGAGGCACGCCCCGGTTCCGGCGCCGGCTGCCGCAGCATCCGCTCCGCCTGGTCGGCGGCCGGGCGGAAGCCGGCCTTCGTGAGCCGGTCCAGTTCCGCGGTCCGCCGGACCAGTTCGGCGGCCGCCGACGGGCCCGGGCGCGGCCCGCCGCGTTCCCGGTTGGCGGCCCGCACCAGCTCCCGGATGCGCAGGTCGGCGGCGCGGGCCCGCGGGTCCACCGATCCCGTCAGCGGATGCGGCTTGTACAGCAGGCGTACGCCCGGGTCCGCGAGCAGCGCCCGCACCAGGTTCTCGCCGGCCTCGACCACCGAGGTGTTGCCGGGGTTGCCGTCCCAGCCCTCCCAGGTCGGCGCGTACAGGACCGTCGTGTACCCGCCGGGGGCGGGCGGGCCCGCGTACGGCCGTACGGCGTCCAGCTGCGGGCGGCCGATCTCCACGACGTCCTTGTCCTCGACGCCGACCTCCGCCAGCGCGTACCGCTCCCGGGCCGCCGGACCGGCCACCCACACCTCGTCGTACGCCTTCGCGTAGGGGTTGCAGGAGGACAGCTTGTCGCTCTCCCCGTGGTTGACGAAGGCGTGCTTGATGGTGGGGATGCGCAGGACCTGCGAGGTCTTGCCCGAGTTGGAGGGGTGCAGGAGGACCCGGAGGGTGGAGTGCTCCAGGCGCATCAGCGTGGAGACCTTCGGCAGGCACACCACGGGGATGTCGGTCGCCGCGATCCGCTGCACCATGTGCCGCTCCCGCAGCACGATCACCGGCCGCCCCTCCAGCCGGGCCAGCGGCTCCAGCCACATGTTGGCCTGGTACGCCGAGGACGCCCCGCCCGAGAAGTACAGGCCGACGGTCGGCCGGTACTCCGCCAGCCACGCGTCGAACCAGTCCAGCACCTCCTGCTCGCCCGCCGGCCGCCGCCCGGGCAGCAGCCGCAGCAGCAGCGCGCCCAGCCCGGCCAGCGACACCAGCAGCGACAGCGCGAGCCCCGCCGCTCCGTACACCGGCGCATCGGTGACCACCGTCGCCAGGAGTCCGGCGGTCGCGGGCAGCCCGAAGACCGCCAGCCGGTGACCGGGGCGGCGCAGCAGCGCGGGCGGGGCGGGGGTCAGACGCAGCGCGGAGGCGTCCACGTTCCGCGTCACCACGGGCAGCGTCCGGGTGCGCCGGACCAGCACCGAGACCGCCTGGATCGCCCAGTGCAGCCCGTAGAAGACGAGCAGGGCGGCGACGAGCGGGGCGTACGCGGGCTCCCGGTGCTGTTCGCCCAGGCGCAGCAGGCCGACCACCAGCAGCAGGTCCCGCAGCACGTGCCGCACGGTGACATCGGCGTGCGACTTGGCGAACAGCGACACCATGCCCCGCTGCCACCGGTACAGCACGCCCTCGGCGGCCAGCGAACCGGCGGTCGCGACGAGCAGCAGCGGTACGTGCGGCAGCAGCGCGCCCACGGCCTGGGCGGCGGAGGCGGTCGCCAGCACGCCGAGGACGAGCAGCCGCACGGCGGTCCGGCGGCGGAACGGGGGGAGCCCGGGGACACCGAGGCGCGGACGGCCGGGGCCGCCGGGGCCGCCGGGGCCGCCCGCGCGGCTGGGGCGGCTGGGGCGGCCCGCGCGGCTCGGGCGGCGAAGCCGGCGGAGACCCGGGTGCGGGCGGCCGGGGCCGGGAACACGGCGGGGCGGTCTGCGGCGGGGCAGGGAAAGGGGCACTGCGGTCGCTCCGGACTTGCTCGTCGCGCATCGGACATACGGGTTAACGCACGGCGACCTCCCGACGACACGCGCGTGTTGCCCCGGACTCCGCGCGGCGGCGGCAGGACGTCCCTGTCCGCAGCCTGGACCGCGGCGCGCGGCGCGATCCGCTTCGCGTAGATTTCCTGGCGGGCGCCCGGACGGGCGCGCGTCGACGGGGAAGGACGGGCGGCAACAGTGGCTGGGGCAAGGCAGGCCGTGGGCGAGGCCCGCAGGATCGTCGTCAAGGTCGGTTCCTCCTCGCTGACGACCGCGACGGGCGGCCTGGACGCCGACCGGGTGGACGCGCTCGTCGACGTCCTCGCGAAAGTGCGCAGTGGTGGGGAGCGGGAGATCGTCCTGGTCTCCTCCGGTGCCATCGCCGCCGGTCTCGCCCCGCTGGGCCTGCGCCGCCGCCCCAGGGACCTGGCCCGCCAGCAGGCCGCCGCCAGCGTCGGCCAGGGCCTGCTCGTCGCCCGCTACACCGCCTCCTTCGCCCGCTACGGTGTCCGCGTCGGCCAGGTGCTGCTGACCAGCGACGACATGAGCCGCCGCGCCCACCACCGCAACGCCTCGCGCACCCTGGACAAGCTGCTGGCGATGGGCGCCTTCCCGATCGTCAACGAGAACGACACGGTCGCCACCGACGAGATCCGCTTCGGCGACAACGACCGTCTCGCCGCCCTCGTCGCCCACCTGGTCCGCGCCGACCTGCTGGTGCTGCTCTCCGACGTGGACGGCGTCTACGACGGGGACCCGAACAGGCCCGGCACCTCGCGGATCGCCGAGGTCCGCGCACCGGCCGACCTCGCGGACATCGAGATCGGCAGCGCCGGCAAGGCGGGCGTCGGCACCGGCGGCATGGTCACCAAGGTCGAGGCGGCCCGCATCGCCGCGGCCGCCGGCATCCCCGTCGTGCTGACCAGCGCCGTGCACGCCGCCGACGCCCTGGCCGGCGGCGACACCGGCACCTACTTCCACGCCACCGGCAAGCGGTCCGCCGACCGGCTGCTGTGGCTCCAGCACGCCTCCACCCCGCAGGGCGCCCTCGTCCTCGACGACGGGGCGGTGCGCGCGGTCGTCGAGGGGCGCAAGTCGCTGCTGCCGGCCGGGATCGCGGGCGTGGAGGGCGACTTCGCCGCGGGCGAGCCCGTGGAGCTGCGGGACGGCACGGGCCGCGCGGTCGCCCGGGGCCTGGTCAACTACGACGCCAAGGAGCTTCCCCGGCTGCTCGGCCGCTCCACCCGGGAGCTGGCCCGCGAACTCGGACAGGCGTACGAACGCGAGGTCGTACACAGGGACGATCTGGTGATCCTGCACCCGTAATAGGTCGAAACGTCCCCGAATCGGCGGTGTACGTTCCGCAAAACCGCCCCGCGATCATGCGCGGCCTGCTCAACTTTCCTCAGGGACAAGCCCGGCCGACCACCGGGCTCAGTCGTGTGCGTGAAGGAGGCCGTCGTGAGCGGAGTGCGCCCTGGAACGGCGGCGTCCCGCGCCCGCCCCGGCGGCGGTGCCCGCAAGGCGTCCCGCGCGGCCGGCGAGGAGCGTCCCCTGACCAGCGTGGCGGCCGGTGACCGCTTCCGCGGGGAGGACCCGGAGCACACCCCGCGTCTGTGGCACGTCACCCTCAGCGTCTCCGGTGCCCGCGCCCCGCTGCCCGAGGTCCGCCGCGCCCTCGAACAGCTCGCCCACGACCACCCCTTCCTGCTGACCAGCCGCTACGCCGACGACCACGCCGAGATCCGGTACTGGGAGGAGGCCCGCGACCTGCACGACGCCGCGGCCGTCGCCCTGCGCCTGTGGGGGGAGCACCGGCAGACCGCGGGCCTGCCGCCCTGGGAGATCGTCGGCCTGGAGGTCATCGACCGGGCGACCTACCACCAGCGCATCGCCGCCGGCTACGGTCCGGCCCCGGCGACACCGGTCGGGGTGCACCCCTTCTAGCGCCCGCCCGGCGACGCCCGCCTGTCGTGCCTCGCCGTGCCCGCTCCTTCGGGCGGGGGCACCCGTCCGGCGCCTCCGAGGGGGCCCGCCGGGCCCGCGTTCCCCTCGGTGGCGACCCGAGTTAGGCCGGGTTCGACGGAGGTTCTGCCGGGGCCTCGACCGGCCCCGTCCCGGCCCCTGACTCCCGTCCGGCGCATGTCTCGGGGTGTGGGACGACCGGCGGACGCCCCCGTCCGGCCTACTACGCTGCCCCCATGACCACGCTCTCGCCGTACGACTCGATGTCCCCGGTCACCCGGGCCGCCTACCGGGCCAAGGCCGCCGCGGCCGACCTCGCGCCGTTGCCGCGGGCCGCCAAGGACGACGCGCTGCTCGCCGTCGCGGACGCGCTGGAGGTCCGCACCAGCGAGATCGTCGAGGCCAACGCCCAGGACGTGGCCAAGGCCCGCGCCGCCGGGACCAGCGAGGCCATCATCGACCGGCTCACCCTGACCCCGGAGCGGGTCCGCGCCATCGCCTCCGACGTGCGCGACGTCGTCGCCCTGCCCGACCCGGTCGGCGAGGTGGTGCGCGGCAACACCCTCCCCAACGGCATCGACCTGCGCCAGGTCCGCGTGCCGCTCGGCGTGGTCGGCATCATCTACGAGGGTCGGCCCAACGTCACCGTCGACGCCGCCGCCCTGTGCCTGAAGTCCGGCAACGCGGTGCTGCTGCGCGGCTCGTCCTCCGCCTACCGGTCCAACACCGCCCTCGTCCGGGTCCTGCGCGACGCCGTGGGCGGGGCCGGGCTGCCCGCCGACGCCGTGCAGCTGGTGCCCGGCGAGAGCCGCGAGAGCGTGCGCGAGCTGATGCGCGCCCGCGGCCTGGTCGACGTGCTCATCCCGCGCGGCGGCGCCTCGCTGATCAACACCGTCGTCCAGGAGTCCACGGTCCCCGTCATCGAGACCGGCACCGGCAACTGCCACGTCTACGTCGACGCGCAGGCCGACCTCGACACCGCCGTCGACATCCTCGTCAACTCCAAGGCCCAGCGCGTCGGCGTCTGCAACGCGGCCGAGACCCTCCTGGTCCACCAGGACATCGCCGCCGACTTCCTGCCCCGCGCGCTGGACGCCCTCGCCGAGGCCGGCGTCACCGTGCACGCCGACGAGCGGGTCATGGCGTACGCCGAGGACTCCAAGGTGACGGCCGTCGAGGCCACGCCGGAGGACTGGGAGACGGAGTACCTGTCGTACGACATCGCCGCGGCCGTCGTCGACTCCCTCGACAAGGCCGTCGAGCACATCCGGCTGTGGACCTCCGGTCACACCGAGGCCATCGTGACCACCTCGCAGCAGGCCGCCCGCCGCTTCACCCAGTTGGTCGACTCCACCACCGTCGCGGTGAACGCCTCCACCCGCTTCACCGACGGCGGCCAGTTCGGCTTCGGCGCGGAGATCGGCATCTCCACGCAGAAGCTGCACGCCCGCGGCCCGATGGGACTGCCGGAGCTGACCAGCACCAAGTACATCGTCACCGGCGACGGGCACGTACGGCGCTGACGGCCGGGCCCGCGCCCGCGGCGCACGCCGCGGGCGGGCGGCCGCATCCCTGACCCGATCGGGGCATCTCACCCACCGGATGAATTTCCCCGCCGTCTGCCCAAAACGACCCCCCCGGTCTACTCTGGACCCGTGCCGGAGGACGTGGGGGGTAGGCCGTTCCCTGACGGCTGGGAGCCCGACGACGACCACGACCACGGGGTGTCGGACGAAGAGTTCGCCTCCGTGGTCTTCGACGAGGCCTTCGTACGGGCGGCCGCGGTGCACGAGCCGTCCGCCGTCGAGCGCCTCTTGGCCGCCGCCGAGGCCAGAGCCGAGGCCACCGAGGCGGAAGCGGCCCGCCGAGGCCGCAGCAGGGCCGAGCGCTACGACGACGGGTACGGCGATTTCGGCCACGACCCCGACCTCGACGACCCGGACGACGACCGCGACCTCCTCGACCGCCCCTACGGTGCGCCACCGGCCAGCGGCAAACAGGTCCGCTGGCACCGGCCCATCGCCTGGGTGCTCGCCGTCGTGATGGGCGTCGGCATGGTCGCGCTGGCCTTCGCGGCGGTCTACCGCGGCGCCTCCTCGGGCGGCGGCACCCAGCAGGTGCCCCCACCCGCCTCGACCGGCCCCGAGCAGGGCGGCACCGTCACCCCCTCGGCCTCCGCCGACTACTCCCAGCCCGCCGTGCCGGTGATTCCGCGCAGCCCCTGACCCGCCCGTCCCGCGCCTGCCGGGAAACGTCCGACCGGGACCCCGGCGGCGCGTTTACGGGCCCCCTCGCGGACCAACCCTGAAGGTATGGCAGGGCTGGGCGACCCGCCCGGAGGGACACCCGAGGACGGCTCCCCCGGAGGCGGAGAGGACGAGTACCGCTCCATCGTCTTCGACGAGTCGTTCGTCCGCGCTGCCCGGCTCGAGGAGTTCTCCGCGCGGCAGCGCCTGACCGACCACGCGCCCGCCGTACGCCGCCGCACCGCGCTGCGCCGGGCCGGCCTCTCCCGGCAGGCCGTGATCCTCTTCGTGCTCATCGCCGTCGCCGTCGGCACCGCGCTCTACATGGGCGTACGGCACCCCTACCAGAGCCCCGCCGCCCAGCGGCCCGCCGAGCCGGCGCGGATGACCGTCGTCCCGCTCGCACCGCAGGGCAGGGTGCCCGGAGCCGCCGACGCCGAGCGGCTGTACGCGCACAGCCCCGCCGCGGACTTCCGGGCCGCGGCGAAGGGCGTGCCGCTGCCGGACCACCGGCGCACCGCGCACTTCTCCGGCGACCAGGTCCTGAGCGCCCTGACCACCGCCAAGCACTACATCGTCCGCTCGGCGCTCGACCCCGACGTGCTGGGCGGACGGGAGGTCCGCCCGGTGCGGGTGCTGCTCGACCCGGATCAGCTGGGACAGTTCGACGAGAGCTTCGAGCGGCCCGCCCCGGACGGCCGGCACACGGCCACCGGATGGCTGGTGCGCTTCGACCCGGCCCGCGCCGAGCTGGCCGACGCGGAGATCCGGGTGCGCGGCAGCCTCCGCTTCACGGAGCGCGACGCCTCCACGCTGGAGGTCACCGCCGACCACACGATGGTCTACCCGCTGCGGCCCACCGGCGACGACCGCGCCGAGACGTCGCTGTTCACCGTCCGGCGCGAGCTGCGCTTCCGCTTCGACCGGGAGGACCTGCGGCTGCACCGGACGCAGCTCGTCGCCTCCCGCGTCCAGGCCGGGCCGCTCTCCTGCGCCGACCGCTCCGCCGACCGCCTGCGCCCGCTGCTGGCCGGCCGGACGGCCGGGACCGGCGCCCCCGCGGGCACCGACCCGTACACCGAGGACACCCCCACGGCTCTGTGCGGCACCCTCGCGGAGCGCGCCCAGCCGAAGGTGTAACGCGCCCGGGCGACAACGGTGTGCCGCGCCCGGACGACGGTGTGCCGCGCCCTGCCGAGGCCGCCTCGGACCGGCCTCAGGCGCCGCCGCCCGGCGGCCGGTCGTCCGACGCCCCCTGGTCGCCGGACTTCCCCCGGGGCCCCTCGGACGACGACCCGTTCCCGCCCTCGTCCTTGGGCGGTCGCGGCTGCGAGGACGTGAAGCCGCCGAAACCGCGCCGCATCCGGTCGCCGAGGTCTCCGGCACCGCCCGCGATGTCGTTCACCAACTTCATCAGCGGGTCCTTGGAACCGCGCACATGGGTGGCGTAGCTGGACGCCGACTCCCGGAAGGAGTCCCGGACCGAGGTGTCCTTGTCCTCGTCGCGGCGCGGGTAGTGCCCGTCCATGATCCGCTGGTAGTCCCGGGAGGCCGCCCACTTCTTCAGCTCGGCGGCCCGCACCGTGGTGAAGGGGTGGGAGCGGGGCAGCACGTTCAGGATCTTGAGCACGGAGTCGCGCAGGTCGCCGCCCGCCTCGTACTCCTCGGCCTGCTCCAGGAACGCGTCCACGTTCATCTCGTGCAGGTGGTTGCCGCCCGCGATCTTCATCAGGCCCCGCATCGACGCCTGCACGTCCTGGCCGACCAGCAGGCCCGCGCGGTCGGCGGACAGCTCCGACTTGCGGAACCACTCGCGCAGCGCGGTCACGATCGCCATGATCGCCACGTTCCCCAGCGGGATCCAGGCCACCCGGACCGCGAGGGAGGTCAGGAACAGCAGGACGGTCCGGTACACCGAGTGGCCGGACAGGGCGTGCCCGACCTCGTGCCCGACGACGGCCCGCATCTCCTCCTCGTCGAGCAGTTCGACCAGGCCTGTGGTGACCACGATGATCGGCTCGTCCAGGCCGATGCACATCGCGTTCGGCTTCGGGTCCTGGGTGACGTACATCGCCGGGACCTTCTCCAGGTCCAGGATGTAGCAGGCGTCGCGCAGCATGACGTTCAGGTGGGCGAACTGCCGGTCGGAGACGCGCACCGAGTCGGACAGGAACAGCAGCCTGAGACTGCGCTCGGGCAGCAGACCGCTCAGCGCCTTGAACACCGTGTCGAAGCCGCTCAGCTTGCGCAGCGCCACCAGCGCGCTGCGGTCGGCCGGGTGCTCGTACGCCCGCGAGGAGATTCCGGGGAAGCGCCTGCGCTGCCGGCTCGGCACGTTCTCGTGCCCGTTGTGCGGGTGGCCGTCGGACATGTCTTCCCCCAGTACGTGTGTGTGGCCTGTGCGGCCCTTCGCGCCCCCGAAGCCGGGCCCAGCCTAGGCGGAGTTACCGTGGACGGGCAGTACAGCGAAGGAGTCCACGTCATGGCGCACACCCCCCACACCGACTTGCTCGCCGCAGCGGCGACCGCGGCCGAGCAGCAGGGGGCGGGGAATCTGCTCCGCGTCGTGCTGATCGTGATGGTGGTGGGCTGTGTGCTCACCGCGTGGTTCCTGCTGCGGGGGTACAGCCGGAAGGACGACTGACGGCGGTCGAAGGTTCCCCGGGCCGTCCCCAACGGCGGAGTCGGCGTGATCGCCCGCGAGGCGCCCGCATACGATGAGCCGACGTCTTTATTCCGCCCACACCGGATAGGTCCTGCCGAAGATGAGCTTCCACAGCACCGCTGCCCAGATCGTGACCCTCGCCTCCGAGGGTGGCGAGGAGCACGGCGGCAACCACGAGAGCCTCAGCCCCTACGTCACCGGCATCGGCGCGTTCGTCATCCTGATGCTCCTGCTGTGGATCACCACCCGGTTCAACCGCGACCGCTGAGCGCGGGGGGTCGTGGGTCCGGCAGGAGCCCTCAGCCCGGGCCGGTAGGGTCTGCACGCATGGGAGAGCAGGACATGCCTACCGGTCCGGCGCACGACACGGCGCACGCGCCGGAGCGCGGCACGCGCAGCCGCGCGGTGCCCGCCCGCGCCACCGGCGGGAGCGACGGCCCGGTGCCCCCGGGCAAGCGCCGCCTGGGCGTGATGGGCGGAACCTTCGACCCGATCCACCACGGCCACCTCGTGGCGGCCAGTGAGGTCGCCGCGCAGTTCCACCTCGACGAGGTGGTGTTCGTGCCCACCGGGCAGCCCTGGCAGAAGAGCCACCGCGCGGTCTCCGCCGCCGAGGACCGTTATCTGATGACGGTCGTGGCGACCGTCGAGAACCCGCAGTTCTCCGTGAGCCGCATCGACATCGACCGCGGCGGCCCCACGTACACCGTGGACACCCTGCGCGACCTGCGCGCGCTCAACCCGGACGCCGACCTGTTCTTCATCACCGGCGCCGACGCCCTCGCCCAGATCCTGACCTGGCGCGACAGCGACGAGCTGTTCTCCCTCGCGCACTTCATCGGCGTCACCCGGCCCGGCCACACGCTGACGGACGCCGGACTCCCGAAGGGCGGCGTCTCGCTCGTGGAGGTGCCCGCCCTCGCCATCTCCTCCACGGACTGCCGTGCGAGAGTCGCCAAGGGCGATCCCGTCTGGTACCTGGTGCCGGACGGAGTCGTGCGCTATATCGACAAGCGCCAGCTGTACCGCGGCGACTGAGCCGAGAGGGGCACCGGTGAACGACGCATACGACGCGGGACACGGCGACGGGCAGTACGAACTCGTCGGCTACGACGAGTACGGCCGGCCCGTGTACCGCCAGGCCCAGACCCCGGGCCACGCCCCGGCCGCGACCGCCGGACAGCAGCCGTACGGCTCCTACGACCCGTACGACCCGTACGGGCAGCAGCAGGGCGGGCAGGGCCAGCAGAGCCAGCAGGGTTACGCCTACGACCCGTACGCCGCCGGCGGGCAGCAGCAGCCCTACGACGCCTACGGCACCCAGGCGGGCTGGGACACCGGCCGGCAGCCGCCCGCCCCCGGCCAGGACGCCTACGACGGCCGCTTCGACGCCCCGTACGGGAACGGCGGGGCCGAGCAGCAGCCGTACGCCCCGTACGACCCCTACACCCAGGGGGCCGCCGGCGGCCGGCCGCCCCAGGTCGCCGAGCAGACCGCGCACATCCCGCAGCAGGCGGGCCCGCGCGACGAGCCGGAGACCCGCGACGAGAGCGACGAACCCGACCGGGATTACCGGACCGAGCAGTTCGCCTTCGTCGAGGAGCCCACCGACGACTCCGAGGACGTCATCGACTGGATGAAGTTCACGGAGAACCGCACCGAACGCCGCGAGGAGGCCCGGCGCCGCGCACGCGCGCGTGTCGTCGCCCTGGTCGTCGTCCTGGCGCTGGTCGCCGTGGGCGGCGTCGGCTACCTCTGGTACGCCGGAAAGCTCCCCGGCACGTCCTCCTCGGACGACAAGGCGGGCGGTACGACGGCCGCGGGCGCCCAGAAGCGCGACGTGATCGCCGTCCACCTGCACGACACCGACGGCGGCGGCACCTCCACCGCCCTGCTCGTCGACAACACCACCACCCGGCAGGGCACCGCCGTGCTGCTGCCCAACACCCTCGCCCTGACCGGCGACGACGGCACCGCCACCACGCTCGCGAAGTCCGTCGACGAGGCCGGCCCCGACGCGACCCGCACCGCGCTCGACACGGCCCTCGGCACCGACATCGAGGGCACCTGGCGCCTGGACACGCCCTACCTCCAGATCCTGGTCGACCTGGTCGGCAACATCGAGGTCGACACCGACGCCGACGTCCCCGACCCGGAGGCCAAGGACAAGGGCGCGACGCCGCTGGTGCGCAAGGGCGAGGCCCAGACCCTCAGCGGCAAGATGGCCGTCGCCTACGCGACGTACCGCGGCGAGGGCGAGCGGGCCGACGCCCAGCTGCAGCGGTTCGGGCAGGTCATGCACGCGGTGCTGCGCAAGCTGTCCTCGGACCCGCAGGGCGCGACGACCACCGTCCAGACCCTCGGTCTGATCCTGGACCCGCCGCTGACCGAGAAGGACCTCGGCACCTTCCTCGCGGGCCTCTCCGACCTCGCCAAGGGCGGCGACTTCAAGACCACGCTGCTGCCCGTCCAGGACGACGGCGGGCTCAGCCCCGAGGCCGGCGAGAGCGTCGTCAAGGACGTCCTGGGCGGCACCGCCGAGAGCCCCGACCGGGACGCGGCGGTCAGTGTCTCCGTGCGCAACGCCACCGGCGTCGAGGCCCGCACCGCCGAGGCCCGCGTGGTCCTCCTCAACGGAGGCTTCACCTTCCTGTCCGGCGGCACCGCCTCCGGCACCCAGGCCGCCTCGGAGGTCGTCTACGCCGAGGCCGCCGACAAGGAGAACGCCGTCCAGGTCGCCAAGACCCTGGGCCTGCCCGCCGACGCCGTCAGCCAGGGCGAGGTGTCCGCCAACGCCAGGGTCTCGGTGGTGCTCGGCCGGGACTACGAACCGTCCTCGTAGGGCCGGACGTTTATCACGTGGGCCGCCGTCGGCGGTCGTGAGACCCTTGAGGTCAAACGACCGCCGACCGAAAGCCACGCAGTGACCGCGACCGACCGATCCATCGAACTCATCAACACCGCCGCCCAGGCGGCAGCCGACAAGCTTGCGCACGACGTCATCGCCTACGACGTCAGCGACGTGCTGTCGATCACGGACGCCTTCCTGCTGGCCTCCGCGCCCAACGACCGCCAGGTCAAGTCGATCGTCGACGAGATCGAGGAGCGGCTCAACAAGGAACTCGGCGCCAAGCCGGTCCGCCGCGAGGGCGACCGCGAAGCCCGCTGGATCCTGCTCGACTACGTCGACATCGTCGTCCACGTCCAGCACAGCGAGGAGCGCGTCTTCTACGCCCTGGAGCGGCTGTGGAAGGACTGCCCCGAGCTGGAGCTGCCCGCCGACGCCAAGGAGACCCGCGGCAAGGCCCAGGAGCACGCCGAGCGCCAGGCCGCCGAGGAGGCGACGGAGACCGACGGGGACTGGCGGTGAGCGCCACCGGCGAGGTGACGGCCGGCCGGCCCGGCCGCGGCCGGCGCGTCATCCTGTGGCGGCACGGCCAGACCTCGTGGAACGTGGAACGCCGCTTCCAGGGCACCACCGACGTCGAGCTGACCGAGACCGGCGTCGCCCAGGCCCGTCGCGCCGCCCGGCTCCTGGTCCACCTCAAGCCCGACGCGATCGTCGCCTCCGACCTCACCCGCGCCGCGAGCACGGCCGCGGAGCTGGCGGCCCTCACCGGCCTGGAGGTGACCCTGGAGGAGGGTCTGCGGGAGACCTACGCGGGCGTCTGGCAGGGCCTGACCCACGACGAGATCATCGCCCGGTACGGCGAGGAGTACGCGGCGTGGAAGCGCGGCGAGCCGGTCCGCCGCGGCGGCGGCGAACTGGAGACCGAGGTCGCCGACCGCGCCGCCCCCGTCGTGCTCCGGCACGCCGAGAAGCTCGCCGAGGACGGCACCCTCGTCGTGGTCAGCCACGGCGGCACGATCCGCACCACCATCGGCCGCCTGCTCGGCCTCGAGCCGCACAGCTGGGAGAGCCTCGGCGGCCTCACCAACTGCTGCTGGTCCGTCCTGGGCGAGGGCGCTCGGGGCTGGCGCCTGCTGGAGCACAACGCCGGCACCCTGCCGGAACCGGTGCTCGGCGACGACGACTGACCGGCCCGGGGCGGCTCCGGGCCCGGCCCCGGGACCCGGATTTCACTTTCCGGCAGGTCGCAGGCTAAAGTTCTTCTTGTTCGCCCCGCCGAGCGGGGCGAAACACCACACGGCCCGGCCGGGTGGCAGCAAGGGGCTATAGCTCAGTTGGTAGAGCGCCTGCATGGCATGCAGGAGGTCAGGAGTTCAATTCTCCTTAGCTCCACAGTTCACGGAAGAATCCCGTCCCCTCAGGGGGGCGGGATTTTTCGTTCGCGCCCGCTTGAACGCGCCGCCTCCCGCAGGCGTATCCCTCGGTGGAACTCCGTGTCCGGACTGGTACTGAGGCGTCGCTGACCGTATTGGCCCGCTCGTGGCAGAATCAAACGGCCGGAAGGGGACCGCGACCCGACGGGAGGGAGTGGCGATGCCTGCGAGCATCCTCGAGGAGGTCGGCCACCTCCTCGGCTCGGCGGTGACACGGAACACGGCCACTCGTCTCCTCTGCCCCTCCTGCGGTTCCGGGCACGTGGCCCAGGTCCTCGGGGACAACGGAGGGATCTCCTACGTGTGCACGGCCTGCGGCCACAGCTGGAGCTGAGCGATGGGTGCACACAGGCGGAAGTGCGACTGGTGCGGCAGCGGCACCCCGATCGTGCGGGACATGGAGCCGGTGAACCCGGACTACCAGTACTGGTGCGAGGAGTGCGCGCGGGCGCTGATCATAAAGGGCGACCCCATCGAGACCTACCGCGAACTCGAGGGCGAGCCGATCTACGGCCGGCTGCTCGAGGAGCACTGCACGCTCAAGCGGTTCTACTCGTTCGTCACGGCCTAGCGATCTCCGATCGGACCGCCACAAGAGGGCAAACCGGGCAAACCGGAAACGATTTGGTGTTGGGCCCGGTGGACCGTGTAATGTTGGCGTCGCCGCCGGGGAAACCGGGCGGACGAAGAAGCAAGGGGCTATAGCTCAGTTGGTAGAGCGCCTGCATGGCATGCAGGAGGTCAGGAGTTCAATTCTCCTTAGCTCCACATCGGGAAGAACCCCCGGATCTCCGATCCGGGGGTTCTTCCGTGTGCGGGCGGTGCGGGCCGGCGGGGTGTCAGCGGCCCAGCGCCCGGCGGCCCCGGACCTGGGACAGCACCGGCAGGTTGGTGCGCGAGGCGGGGGCCTGGCCGCGGCCGTCCTCCTCGATGCGCAGCGCGAGCGCCGGGCAGCGGCGCACGGCGCGCACCGCCTTGGCCTCCGCGAAGCGCGGCACGTCCGCCTGCGCCACGGTGGGGAAGCCGTCGGCGCCGAGCTGGAAGACCTCCGGGAGGATGTCGGCGCACAGCCCGTGGCCCCGGCACAGCGTCCAGTCGACGTGGATCTTCTGCCGGCTCGGGCCGTTCCCGCCGTCGTCGGAGCCCGGGACGCCCGTGGGGGCCCCTCCGCCCTCGAAGAGCGGCAGGACGCCCTCCACCGGCCGTCCGCAGCCGTTGCCGAGGACGTGGGCGGCCAGGTCGTCCGTGAACGCCTTGAGGGTCGACTCCAGGAACATCGCCGAGCCGTCCGGGTGCGAGCAGGCGCCGCGCCGCTTCACGTTCCGCGCGACCTGCTTGACCGCCTCCAGCGCGGCCGGACCGCCACCGTTCAGGATGTCCTCCAGGCCCCGGGCGGCGGCCGGCAGTCCGAGGTAGCAGGGGCCGCACTGGCCCGCGCTCTCCTGCGCCAGCCACTGCGCCACCCGCAGCGACTCGCCCAGCGGGCAGGTGTCCTGACCGATCGGCAGGATGGCGCCGGCGCCGAGCGAGCCGCCCACCTGCTGCAGCGAGTTGCGGGAGACGATCGCCTCGTCGACGGTCGCCGCGTCGATCCACTTGCCGTGGTAGCCGCCGGTCAGCACACCCTGCGGCACCGGCGGCGCGCCGGCCAGCTGGAGCACGTAGCGCAGCGGCACGCCCGTCGGCACCTCGATCACCATCGGCCGGGCGACCGCGCCGGAGACGGTGAGCATGACGGTGCCCGGCTCGTCGTACAGGCCGGTGTTGCCGTAGCGCTCGGGGCCGATGCGGGCGGCGATGGCCAGCTGGGCGAAGGTCTCGGCGTTGGACAGCAGGGTCGGCGCGCCGCCCACGCCGCTCCTGGAGGCGCTGACCTTGCGGCCGGGCGGGATGGCCGGACCGCCGTCGATGGAGCGGATCAGCGAGGCCGCCGCGCCGGTGACCATGCGCACCGGGTTGCGCTGCACCCGTGCCCGCAGCGCGGAGCGGCGTCCGTTGCTCAGGCCGCGCTCGGCGAGGGCGGCCTCCATGGAGCGCTGGGTGGACTCCCGGGTGACGCCGATGACGAGGGTGCGGGCGCCCATCGCCTCGGCGCACAGCAGCGCGCCGTCCAGGATCAGGTGCG
The DNA here is from genome assembly GCF_964272335.1 of Streptomyces sp. SudanB5_2050. Taxonomy (NCBI): domain Bacteria; kingdom Bacillati; phylum Actinomycetota; class Actinomycetes; order Kitasatosporales; family Streptomycetaceae; genus Streptomyces; species Streptomyces sp. SudanB5_2050. Next base: position 2,728,418 of record NZ_OZ186760.1, on the reverse strand, counting down.
GGGCACGGTTGATGAGCACCGTGTCCTTGCGGCAGGCCGGCTCGTCCTCGCTGCCGTTGACGACCACGACCGGTCGCACACCGCGCTTGATCGCGGACTCGGCGACCGAGCGCAGCTTCTTGTGGAAGGGGAAGCCCGCGCCGCCGCGGCCCCTCAGGTTGATGCGTTCGGAGAGCTGCGCGAGCTGCTCCCCGCCCATCGGTTCGAGCGGGCCGTGCACCTTGAGGTGCATCGGCAGGTCAAGGCGCTCGACAAGGTCGAAGCCCGACGTGAGTTGGGGAAGCCCGACCACGCGGACTTCGGGTACGTCGGGCAGGGCCTCGTTCACTCATAGCCTCCGGAAGGCGTGTTCCAGGGTTCGCCCGAACCCGGTGCGCCGAAGTCGTGGGCCGACGAGGGCGTACCGGGCGACGGCGCACCGGGGGCCGGTTCGGTTGGGGGACCGCTGCGGTAGGTGTCGTTCGGGTAGTACGTGTCGTGGACGGCGTTCGTCTCACCGGTGTCGTACACGTCACTCGGGCCGGGGCCCGGGAAGCGGCCCGTGGGGTCCGGGGCGCCGTAGACCGGGATGGTGTGGCCGGTGTCGTCGAGCGGGTCGTAGGCGGACGGCGGGGCCTCCCCGACCGGGGGCGGCGACGGTATCGGCCAGCTGCCCGAGGTGCTGCCGCCGCCGTCCACCACGGGCATCGCCTCGGTGGGCCGCGGGTCCGGGGGCGTTCCCGGCAGGGTCGCGTCGGCGGTCAGCGGGGTCCGGCGCCCGCCCGGGGAACCGGACACCGCGCGGTAGGCGGCGGCGAAACCGTGCGCGGGCTCCCGGGCCGCCACGCGTTCCGCGGGCTCGTACAGCGGCGCGGACGGGGACGTTCCGCGTGGTCGGGAGGCGGTGGGGCCCCCGTAGCCCGGCAGTGCGGACGCGGTGGCCCGGGACCGGCTCTCCGCGGTGGCCCGGGACCGGCTCTCCTCCAGCTCCTCGCGGGCCGTCCGCTCCTCGGTGCCGAGGAGGGCGGCGATCCGGTCGGCGACCGCGCGCTTGACCGGCCGGGGCGCCGCGCGCAGCGCCAGGGCCGCCATGACGCCGAGCACGGACAGGCCGTACAGGATGGTGAACAGCGGTTTCGCCGCGCGACCCGCGTAGAGCCCGTGCAGCAGGGCCAGGCACCACGCCGGGTAGGCCAGCATGTGCAGGGCCCGCCAGCGGGAGGCCACCGGTGCCGGGACGGCGAAGCGGTTGCGCAGGGCGCCGGTGACGCCCACGAAGATCATGAGCATGCTGGCCAGGGTGCCGAAGCCGATGAGCACGGACCGGCCCCCGAACGACTCCTCGTCCGTGGCCAGCAGCCCGAAGGGAAGCACCGCGGCGACCCAGGTGGTGTGGTCCAGCGCCAGCTTGACCCCGATGTGCAGCAGCAGGAACACCACCGAGGCGACGGCGGTGGTCCGGTGCACCGCCTGGGCCAGGATGCGCCGGCGGGCGTCGAGGACGATCCGGTCCTGGGCGACCAGTCCCCAGATCACGGAGCAGCTGAGGAGGACGAGGGCGAGGACGCCGGCGCCGAAGTCGAGGAACTGGGCGAAGGTGTCGTCCACCGTGCTGTCGTCGGTCACGGCCGTCCTCCGCGCGTCGGGCAGGCACGGGGGGAGGGCGAGCCGGGGCGACCCGGGGGGATCAGGGGAGGGTTCATGGGGGCGACTCCGAGCGGTTCGGTAAAGCGGTCCCGCTGCCGCACTCTAAGTGGCGCCATACCCGCGAGTACGAGGTTTGAGTTATTGCGTTGTTATCAAACGACAATGCACTCGTGGTCTTGTCCCTTTACTGGTCGTTACGCGAAGTAACCTTTGACCTTGGTTCAGGTCGCGGCGCCGCGCCGGGGCCGTGGAGGACCCGAGGGGCCCCGGCCGGAAGCCCCTCGCAGCCTGCTCGGCGACTGCGGTACCCTGACGCCATGCGTGCCGTACGCCTTCTGCTTAGCGAGCCGCGCTGATCAGTCCCGACCCCGGTCCGTTCCGGCGGTCGGAATCGGCGCGGCGTCCCCTCCTGTGCGAGGGGATTTTTCATTTCCCGGCAATCGCAGCCGCTGGTCATGAATGTCGCGGCCGCTGGCAGAGACGATCGATGGAGCTTTGAGGATCATGAGCGAGACGAACCCCGCGGCGACCGCCCCCATGGCGGCGGACGCCGCGCCGCACCGCTACACGGCCGCGATGGCCGCCGAGATCGAGGCACGCTGGCAGGACTTCTGGGACGCCGAGGGTACGTACGACGCACCGAACCCCAAGGGTGACCTGGCGGGCGATCCGGAGCTGGCCGCCAGGCCCAAGAAGTTCATCATGGACATGTTCCCGTACCCCTCGGGCGCGGGTCTGCACGTCGGCCACCCCCTGGGGTACATCGCCACCGACGTCTTCGCCCGCTTCCAGCGGATGACCGGCCACAACGTCCTGCACACCCTGGGCTTCGACGCCTTCGGCCTGCCCGCCGAGCAGTACGCCGTGCAGACCGGCACGCACCCGCGGGTGTCGACCGAGGCCAACATGAAGAACATGCAGGGCCAGCTGCGCCGGCTGGGCCTGGGCCACGACAAGCGCCGGTCGTTCGCCACGATCGACCCGGAGTACTACAAGTGGACCCAGTGGATCTTCCTGCAGATCTTCAACTCCTGGTACGACGACGAGGCGAAGAAGGCCCGCCCGATCGCCGATCTGGTCGCCCAGTTCGAGTCCGGTGAGCGCGCCGTCCCCGGCGGCCGCGCCTGGGGCGAGCTGACCGAGGGCGAGCGCGCCGACGTCCTGGGCGAGTACCGCCTGGCCTACGCCTCCGACGCGCCCGTCAACTGGTGCCCCGGCCTGGGCACCGTGCTGGCCAACGAGGAGGTCACCGCCGACGGCCGCTCCGAGCGCGGCAACTTCCCCGTCTTCAAGTCGAAGCTGCGCCAGTGGAACATGCGGATCACGGCCTACGCCGACCGGCTGCTGGAGGACCTGGACCAGCTGGACTGGCCCGAGGCCATCAAGCTGCAGCAGCGCAACTGGATCGGCCGCTCCGAGGGCGCCCGCGTCGACTTCCCGATCGACGGCGAGCACGTCACCGTCTTCACCACCCGCCCCGACACCCTGTTCGGCGCCACCTACATGGTGCTGGCGCCCGAGCACCCGCTGGTCGAGAAGTTCACCCCGGCCGCCTGGCCCGAGGGCACGCACGACGCGTGGACCGGCGGCCACGCGACCCCGACCGAGGCCGTCGCCGCCTACCGCGCGCAGGCCGCGTCCAAGTCCGACGTCGAGCGGCAGGCCGAGGCCAAGGACAAGACCGGTGTCTTCATCGGCGCCTACGCCACCAACCCGGTCAACGGCGAGCGGGTCCCCGTCTTCATCGCCGACTACGTCCTGATGGGGTACGGCACCGGCGCGATCATGGCCGTGCCGGCGCACGACACCCGTGACTTCGAGTTCGCGCGCGCCTTCGAGCTGCCGATCCGCTGCGTGGTCGAGCCGACCGACGGCCGCGGGACGGACACCTCGACGTGGGACGAGGCGTTCGCCTCGTACGACGCGAAGATCGTGAACTCCTCCGGTGCGGACGTCTCCCTGGACGGCCTGCCCGTGGTGGAGGCCAAGGCGCGCATCACCGAGTGGCTGGAGCGCACCGGCTCCGGCCGGGGCACCGTCAACTTCCGGCTGCGCGACTGGCTGTTCAGCCGCCAGCGCTACTGGGGCGAGCCCTTCCCGATCGTCTACGACGAGGACGGCATCGCCCACGCCCTGCCCGAGTCGATGCTGCCGCTGGAGCTGCCCGAGGTCGAGGACTACTCCCCGCGCACCTTCGACCCCGACGACGCGGACACCCGGCCGGAGACGCCGCTGTCGCGCAACGAGGACTGGGTCAACGTCACCCTGGACCTGGGCGACGGGCCGAAGAAGTACCGGCGCGAGACCAACACCATGCCCAACTGGGCCGGTTCCTGCTGGTACGAGCTGCGCTACCTGGACCCGCACAACAGCGAGCAGCTGGTCGACCCCGAGATCGAGCAGTACTGGATGGGCCCGCGCGAGGGTCAGCCGCACGGCGGCGTCGACCTGTACGTCGGCGGCGCCGAGCACGCCGTGCTGCACCTGCTGTACGCCCGCTTCTGGTCCAAGGTCCTGTTCGACCTGGGGCACGTCTCCTCGGCCGAGCCGTTCCACAAGCTGTTCAACCAGGGCATGATCCAGGCGTACGTCTACCGCGACGCGCGCGGCATCGCGGTGCCCGCCGCGGAGGTAGAGGAGCGCGACGGCGCCTACTACTACCAGGGCGAGAAGGTCTCCCGGCTGCTGGGCAAGATGGGCAAGTCCCTGAAGAACGCGGTCACCCCGGACGAGATCTGCGCCGAGTACGGGGCCGACACCCTGCGCCTGTACGAGATGGCCATGGGCCCGCTGGACGTCTCCCGGCCGTGGGACACCCGCGCGGTGGTCGGCCAGTTCCGGCTGCTGCAGCGGCTGTGGCGCAACATCGTGGACGAGGCCACCGGTGACGTGACCGTGGTGGACGCGGAGCCCGACGAGGGCACCCTGCGCGCCCTGCACAAGGCCGTCGACGGGGTGCGGCAGGACCTGGAGGGCATGCGGTTCAACACCGCGATCGCCAAGGTCACCGAGCTGAACAACCACCTGACGAAGGTCGGCGGTCCCGTTCCGCGCACCGTCGCCGAACGCCTGGTGCTGATGGTCGCGCCGCTGGCCCCGCACGTCGCCGAGGAGCTGTGGCGCAAGCTGGGCCACACCGACTCGGTCGTCCACCAGGACTTCCCGGTGGCCGATCCGGCGTACGTGGTCGACGAGACCGTCACCTGCGTCGTGCAGATCAAGGGCAAGGTCAAGGCGCGGCTGGAGGTCGCCCCGTCCATCTCCGAGGAGGACCTGGAGAAGACGGCGCTGGCCGACGAGAAGGTCGTGGCCGCGCTGGGCGGCGCCGGCATCCGCAAGGTGATCGTGCGGGCGCCGAAGCTGGTGAACATCGTTCCGGCGTAGCGGCCGGGAGGACCGGGCAGCCCGTACGGGCTGCCCGGGGCCGGTGCCGGGCAGCCCCTACGGGGTGGACTGGGGCCGGTTCAGGGACGAGTGCGGGCAGGTTCGGGGTTCTGTCGGAACCCTGGGCCTGCCCGCTGCGTTTACCGTGGAAGAGCGGCGCGGAGAGCGCCGTGGTCTGCCGGTCCGTCGTCCGGCCGGCCGGACGCTCGGAGGAGGAGCTTCGTGGAAGCAGCGATCACGGTATTCGCCCTGCTCTTCCTGCTCGCCGTGGTGCTGGGTGTCTACGCGACGGTCAAGGCCGTCGGCGCCGCCAAGCGCACGGTGGACCGCGGCATCACCCAGGCCCGCCGCACGGTCGAGGACCACACCCTGCGGGCCAAGTCCCTGGTCCAGGTCGGTCCGGCGGCCGAGCTGGCCCAACTGCGGCTCACCCTGCGCACGTCGATGCGGGCCACCCAGGACGCGCTGCACGCGGGCGTGGCCGAGGACGAGTCCCTGAAGGAGTCCCTGGCCCTGTTCCAGCGGCTCAGCGCGCACGGCTTCGAGCTGGACGGCGAGCTGAGGCGGCTGGAGTCCGAGCCCGACCGCGCCGCACTCGCCCAGCGCCTGCCCGAGCTGCGGGAGCGCACCGAGCGCATCTCCCGGTCGGCCGAGTCCCTGCGCTGGGCGGCCCGGGACCGCGCCCGCCGCTTCGCCGACGACGACCTGGACGCGCTGAGCGCGCAGATCGACGTCGAGGCCGGCGCGCTGCGGCACTGGACCGAGACCGAGCCCGGGCCGGCCACCGCGCCGCCGCCCTGGCCCGAGGCGCCGGCCGCCGACACCGCCCCGCAGAGCCCGCCCCGGGAATCGCGACGGGAGCCCGCCGAGGAGCCCGCGCGCCCCGCGATCACCCCGCCCGCCCCCGGCCCGGTGTATCCGTGGCAGAAGCAGGCCCGCCCGGAGAACACGACCTGAGCACGGACGGGGTCACGGAGCTGGTCACGGCCCCGTGAACATCGGTCCTCGGGGCCGGGCTGCCGGATGGGCGCTACGCCAGGTAACCTCCAGCTCATGTCCCGCCATGTCGCGATCGTCACGGATTCAACGGCCTACCTCCCGGCCAGGACGATGGAGCGGCACGGCATCACCGCGGTACCCCTGACCGTCGTCCTCGGCGACCGGGCGCTGGAAGAGGGCACCGAGATCTCGACCCGCTCGCTGGCCCAGGCGCTGCAGAAGCGGCGGCCGGTCACCACCTCCCGTCCCGCACCCGAGGTCTTCGCCGAGACCTACCGCCGGATCGCCGCGTCCGGCGTCGACGGCATCGTCTCCCTCCACCTCTCCGCGGAGCTGTCCGGCACCCACGACGCGGCCGTCGTCGCCGCGCGCGAGGCGCCGGTCCCGGTGCGGGTCGTGGACACGGGCATGATCGCGATGGCTCTCGGCTTCTGCGCCGTCGCCGCGGCCGAGGCCGCGGAGGCGGGCGGGACGGTGGACGAGGCGGTGACGGCCGCCGAGAAGCGGGCCGCGGGCACCTCCGCCTACTTCTACGTCGACACCCTCGACTACCTGCGCCGGGGCGGCCGGATCGGCGCCGCCCAGGCCCTGTTCGGCTCCGCACTCGCGGTGAAACCCCTGCTGCGGCTGGCCGACGGCCGCATCGAGCCGCTGGAGAAGGTCCGCACGGCGTCCCGGGCCATCGCCCGGCTGGAGGAGATCGTCGCCGAGCGCGCGGGCGGCGCGCCCGTGGACATCGCCGTCCACCACCTCGCCGCCCCCGACCGGGCGTCGGCCCTGGCGGAGCGCCTGCGGGAGAGGGTGCCGGGACTGGCCGACCTGCATGTGAGCGAGGTGGGCGCGGTGATCGGGGCGCACACGGGGCCGGGGTTGCTGGGGGTCGTGGTCGCGTCGCGGTAAGGCGTGTCGCGGTGAGGGGCGTGGCGGTGAGGCGTGTCGTGGTGAGGGGCGTCGCCCGGCACCGGTGGTAGGACCCGTGTGAGGGCCGGAGTTGTCCACAACCCGTCGGTAGTCCCCGGGAATCGAGCATGATCATCGCGGGGACGGCGAGGTGTCCGATCCTCGTCGCATGTCTCTTCGCTCACGCGCCCGCAGGGCACACCCGACCAGCGGCCCGGGCCGCGGACCGGCCTCCGACGGCCGGACCCGCCACCGCCGCGCACCCCGCTCCCGTTTCGGCCCTTCCTCCCCCTCCGGCCCCTCCGGCCGCAGCCGGCACGGACGCCGGCCTCCGCAGGCGGAGGATCTCCGTCTGCGCGCGGAGGCGATCTTCGGCGAAGGTTCCGGTGTGCGGGGGGAGTCGGGCAAGGGCCCGCCGGGCGGCGGGCGGGCGGGGGAGGAGGACAGGGCGGGAGCCGTCCGGCGTCCGGCCGGTTCCAGGGGTGCCGCGACTGTTCCGGACGCGTGTGCGGCGGATCCCCCGGACGCCGTGGCCGTCCCGGTCGCCGGCGCGCTCACCCGGCGCGAGCGTGCCGGGCAGGCGCTGAGGGACCGGATGCCCCTGTGGCTGCAGACCCGGTGCGGGATGGAGCGGCGCAGCGCGATCGCGCTCACGGTCCTGCTCGTCGTCGCGGCCGTCTTCGCCGCGCAGCACTTCTGGACCGGCCGCACCCAGCCGGTGTCCGCGCCCGAGGTGGTGCGGGAGGCGGCGGCCACCCACGTCCCGGGAGGTCGGGGCGAGGCGGTCGGCCGGGACACCGCCACGGACGGGCCCGGGGGCACCGTCGAGGCGACCGCCGGCGGCGAGATCGTGGTGGACGTCGGCGGCAAGGTGCGCAAGCCCGGGGTCCACCGCCTCCCGGCCGGCGCGCGGGTGGAGGACGCCCTGCGCGCCGCCGGCGGAGTCCGGCCCGGGACGAAGACCGACGGCCTGAACCGCGCCCGCTTCCTGGTGGACGGCGAGCAGGTCGTCGTCGGCGCCCCGGCGCCGCCCGCGGGGACCGGCCCGGCGGGCCCCGGGGGCGTGGGCGGATCGGGCGGCACGGCGGCGGGAGCGGCCCCCGCCGCGCCGGTCTCCCTCAACACGGCCACCGCCGACCAGCTCGACACCCTCCCGGGCGTCGGCCCGGTGCTGGCCCAGCACATCATCGACTACCGCACCCGGCAGGGCGGATTCCGCTCGGTCGACGAGTTGCGCGAGGTCAACGGCATCGGCGAGCGACGCTTCGCCGACCTGCGGAACCTCGTGCGGCCATGAGCACCGGCGCCGACACGCGGACGAGCGCCACCGGTGCCACCGATGTCACCCATGCCACTGGTGTCACCGGCGACTCCGGCACCGGAGGGCCGGGCGGGCGGCGCGTCCCGGCCGACGGGACGACGCCCCCGCGCGCCGCCGTGCACGCCGCCTCGGGACACCGGCTGGGGGCGGCCCACCCCCGGCAGGAGGGCCCCGCCGACCTGCGGCTGGTGCCGCCCGCGCTGGCGGCCTGGGCCACGGCCGCGCTGCTGCTGGGCGCACCGCCCGGGTGGGCCGTGGGCACGGTGACGGCCGGTCTGGTGGCGGCGGTCCTCCTGCTGCTGCCGGTGCGCGCACGCGGGGCGGCACGGGGGCGGTCCCGGGCCTCGGTCGCCGCCCTCCTGCTCTGCGTCTCCGCCTCCGCGGCCTCGGCCGCGCTGCACGGCGCCGACCTGCGCCGCGGACCCGTACCCGCGCTGGCTCGGCAGTACGCCACCGTCACCGCGGAGGTCGAGATCACCGCCGACCCCCGCCTCACCCGGCCCGCCGTCCGGGGCAACCGTGCCGTGCCGCCCACCGTGCTGATCGAGGGCGACGTACGACGGGTGACCGAGACCGGCGGTCGGCAGGTGCGGACACGGACACCGGTGCTGCTGCTCGTCGACGTCGGCGGGGATGAGGAGCCGGACGCGCAGGGCACGGAGGGCGCGAGGAGGGCGGAGCCGGTCCCGCCGGACGGCGCGGCCCCCGACGCGCCGCGTCCCCGTGCGGCCCCCGGCGCCGCCCGCTGGCTGGGACTCCTGCCCAGCACCCGGCTCCGCGTCACCGCCCGGACGGCGCCCCCGAGGACGCGCGGGGACCGCGTCGCCGCCGTGCTGCGGGTTCGCGGCGAGGGCGGGCCGCCGGACGTGCTCGCCGGGCCGTCCGACGCGCAACGGCTCGCGGGACGCCTGCGGGCCGGTCTGCGACAGGCCACGGACGGGCTGCCGGCCGATGCGCGGGCCCTGCTGCCGGGACTGGTCGTCGGGGACACCTCACGCGTCACACCCGAGCTGAAGGAGGCGTTCGAGGAGACCGACCTCGCGCACACGCTGGCCGTGTCCGGGGCCAACTTCACCATCGTGCTGGCGCTGCTGCTGGGCCCGCCCGGACTGGCCCAGCGCAGCGAGCGCCGGGGCCTGGCGCCGCGCCTCGGGATCTCCCTGCGGGCGACCGCGGTGCTCGGCGGGGCGCTCGCGTCGGCCTTCGTCGTCGTGTGCCGTCCGGACCCGAGCGTGCTGCGGGCCGCCGCGTGCGGGACCGTCGCCCTGCTCGCCCTGGCCACGGGGCGCCGCCGGTCCCTCCTCCCGGCGTTGGCGACGGCCGTCCTCCTGCTGGTGCTGTACGACCCGTGGCTGGCCCGCAGCTACGGCTTCCTGCTCTCCGTGCTGGCCACCGGCGCCCTGCTCACGCTCGCCCCGCGCTGGAGCGCCGCGTTGCGCGGGCGCGGCCTCCCGCCCCGGCTCGCCGAGGCGCTGGCCGCCGCCGCTGCCGCGCAGGCCCTGTGCGCGCCGGTCGTCGCCGTGCTGTCGGCGCGGGTGAGCCTGGTGGCGGTGCCGTGCAACCTGCTGGCGGAGTTCGCGGTGGCGCCCGCCACGGTGCTGGGCTTCGGGGCGCTGGCGACGGCACCGCTGGCCATGCCGGTGGCCAGAACCCTGGCCTGGTGCGGGGGCTGGCCGGCCGAGTGGATCGCGGGGATCGCCCGCACCGGCGCCGCGCTGCCCGGTGCGGGAGTGGACTGGCCGGGTACCTGGTCGGGCGCGGCGCTGCTCGTCCTCGTCACGGTGGCGGTGCTGTTCCTCGGCCGGCGGCTGCTCGCCCACCCCTGGTGGTGCGGTGTCTGCGCGGTGGCCCTGGTGCTGGCGGTGGTGCAGCCGCCGCCGCTGACCCGGGTGATCACCGGGTGGCCCCCGCCGGGCTGGCGGATGGTGATGTGCGACGTGGGGCAGGGCGACGCCCTGGTGCTCGCGGCGGGCGAGGACACGGCCGTCGTCGTGGACGCCGGACCCGACCCGGCGCTGGTCGACCGCTGCCTGCGGTCCCTCGGCGTCACCCGCGTCCCGCTCGTGCTGCTCACCCACTTCCACGCAGACCACGTGGCCGGACTGCCCGGGGTGCTGCGGGGGCGCTCGGTGGGCGCGATCGAGACCACCGCCCTCGAAGAGCCCGCGGACCAGGCGGACTTCGTCCACCGGCAGGCGACCGCCCGGCGCATCCCCCTGCGGCACGCCGCCGCCGGAGAGCGACGGCGGACCGGCCCGCTGTCCTGGGAGGTGGTGTGGCCACCGCCGACTCCTCCACCGGCCGCCGCGGTGCCGGGCCCACCCGCGACCCGCCCACCCGCACCGCCGCCGAGCGCGGAAGGCGCCAACGACGCCAGTGTCACGCTCCTGGTGCGGACGGCCGGCCTGCGGCTGCTGCTGCTCGGGGACCTGGAGCCCCCGGCCCAGCAGGCGCTGGCGAGGTCACCCGCCGCCGCGGCGCTGGAGGAGGTCGACGTGCTGAAGGTGGCCCACCACGGCTCCGCCCACCAGGACCACGGCCTGCTGCGGAGGGTGGCTCCGCGGCTGGCGCTCATCAGCTGCGGTGAGGACAACACGTACGGACACCCGGCGCCCGCCACCGTCGCCGCGCTGCGGGCCGGGGGCGCCACCGTGCTCCGTACGGACCGGGACGGGGCGCTCGCGGTCAGCGGCACGGGGGAGGCGCTGCGAGTGGCGGGAGACTGAGGGCATGGACGCATCACAGACCGCCGCCTACCTCCGCCGGCTGGGGACCGAGGCCCCCGCGCGGCCCACCCTCGACGCCCTGCGCGAGCTGCACCTGAGCCATCTGCGGGCGGTTCCCTTCGAGAACCTGTCCGTCCACCTCGGCGAGGAGATCGTGCTGGAGGAGGAGCGGCTGTTCGAGAAGGTCGTGGGCGCGCGGCGCGGCGGCTTCTGTTACGAACTCAACGGCCTGTTCGGCGCGTTGCTGAGCGCACTGGGATACGAGGTGACCCTGCTGGAGGCGCGGGTGTACGGGGACGGGGGCGTGCTCGGCATCCCGTACGACCACCTGGCGCTGCGGGTGCGGACGGTGGACCGGGGCGACTGGCTGGCGGACGTCGGGTTCGGGGCGCACAGCCACGGTCCGCTGGAGTTCGAGGAGCGGGGCGATCAGGAGGACCCGGGCGGTACGTTCCGGATCGCCGAGGCGGAGCGGGACGCGGCCGGGGCGCTCGGCGGCCACGGCACGGCACCCGCGGCCTTCCTGGACGTGCTGTGCGACGGGAAGCCCGTGTACCGGGTGGAGCCGCGCCCGAGGGCGCTCGCCGACTTCGTGACCGGCGCCTGGTGGCACAGCACCTCGCCCCGGTCGCACTTCCTGCGGTCGCCGGTGTGCTCGCGGGTCACGGCGGACGGGGGCAGGGTCACGCTCAGTGGACGGCGGCTGACCACGACGGCCGCCGACGGCGGACGTGATGAACGGGAACTCGTGTCGGACGAGGAGGCGACGGCGGCGTACCGGGACCTGTTCGGCATCCGTCTCGACCGGGTGCCCGTCGTGCCCCGCCGGTGAGGAACCGGTCGATAAGGGTGAAACCGGCCTGCATGGGGTGGGTCCACCTCTACGCACTCCCGGCACATGCGCCGGTTTCCCGTGATGTGGTCCCGTGTTGCCTCGAAAGCCACATCGGTGATCGAATGTTTCTTTGTCAACGAATATTGCCAACGTCGCACAGAGGGTGTCGCAGATGATCGGCCGCTTGCTGGGAAACCGTACGAGGCGGATGCAACGGACGGGTCCCCTGGCCGCGGTACCCACGCCGCCGAACGCCGGAGTGCTCAGCTGCCGGGTCCTCGACCCCGTCAACGAGCCGGTGCCCAACGCGGAGTTCTCGGTCAGCGACGCCATGGGGCGCAAGGTGGTCGGGGGCGGGACGGACCCCTTCGGCTCGTTCGTGGCGACGGTGCCCGCGGGGGAGTACCGGCTCGCCGTGTCCGCCGAGGGCTACACGCCCTACCGGGCGTCCGCGACGGTCGCCGAGGACATGCTGTCGTCGCTCGGCGACGTGACCCTGCAGGTGGCCCAGCCCCCGGAGCTGCCCGCGCCGGGCGACTGGGAGATCGAGCCCACGCACTCCTCGATCGCGTTCACCGCACGGCACATCGGCCTGGCCCGCATCCACGGCCGCTTCAACGCGTTCGCCGGCGCGGTGCGGATCGCCGACGACATGGACCACTCGGCGATGCACGTGGTGATCGACGCGGCGTCCATCGACACCAACGTGCGGATGCGCGACGACCACCTGCGGTCCGCGGACTTCCTGGACGTGCGGCGGTTCCCGACGCTGGAGTTCTACAGCGACAAGTTCACGCACCGGGGCGGCAACCGCTGGGCCGTGACCGGAGCGCTGTCGCTGCACGGTGTCACGCGCACGGTCACGCTGGACACCGAGTACCTCGGCCTCGGCAACGGCATGGAGGGCGAGACGCGGGCGGCCTGCCGGGCCACCACCGAGCTGCACCGCGACGACTTCACGGTCAGCTGGCAGACGATGCTGGCGCGGGGCATCGCCGTGGTCGGCCCCAGCATCCGCATCGACCTCGACGTGCAGATCGTGCCCAAGGGCTGACCTCCCGGGACCACCCGCCGGGGCTGCCGCGCGGTGTCCGACAATGGCACCCGTGAGCGATGTGAGACACGTGCTGGTGCTGCCCGACCGCGACGCCGCCGAGGAGGCGGCCCAGGCGCTCGGGGAGCGCTTCGGCCTCGACGAGGAACCCCGGCTGGTCCGGGACGCGCTGGCCGGCGAGGACGACGCCGAGGACGCCCAGTGGCTCGTCGTGGTGCGCGACGAGGAGGAGCGGCTGGACCCCGGCGAGCTGGACGAGTTCGCGGGGGAGTGGGAGGGCTGGCGCGAGGAGCCGTAGGGGCACGCCCGGGCCGGCCGTGGGCCGCGCCGAGGTGGGCCGCAGGGCACGCCGTGGTTGTCAGTGGTGCGTGCGATGCTTGTCGCGATGGCCAGGAAGACTGCGAACGACGACCCTCTCGCCCCGGTGACCCTCGCCGTGGGCCAGGAGGACCTCCTGCTGGACCGCGCGGTGCAGGAGGTGGTGGCCGCCGCGAAGGCCGCCGACGCCGACACGGACGTGCGCGACCTGACCCCCGACCAGCTCCAGCCCGGCACCCTCGCCGAGCTGACCAGCCCCTCGCTCTTCGCCGAGCGCAAGGTCGTGGTCGTACGCAACGCGCAGGACCTGTCCGCGGACACGATCAAGGACGTCAAGGCGTACCTCGGCGCGCCGGCCGAGGAGATCACCCTCGTCCTGCTGCACGCGGGCGGAGCCAAGGGCAAGGGCCTGCTGGACGCCGCCCGCAAGGCGGGAGCACGCGAGGTGGCGTGCGCCAAGATGACCAAGCCCGCCGACCGGCTGGCCTTCGTGCGGGCGGAGTTCCGCACCGCCGGGCGGTCGGCCACCCCCGAGGCGTGCCAGGCCCTGGTCGACGCGATCGGCAGCGACCTGCGGGAGCTGGCCTCGGCGGTCTCCCAGCTGACCGCCGACATCGAGGGGACGATCGACGAGGCGATCGTCGGGCGGTACTACACCGGACGGGCCGAGGCCTCCAGCTTCACGGTCGCCGACCGGGCGGTCGAGGGACGGGCGGCCGAAGCCCTGGAGGCGCTGCGCTGGTCCCTGGCGACCGGAGTGGCACCCGTGCTGATCACCAGCGCGCTCGCCCAGGGCGTGCGGGCCATCGGCAAGCTCTCCTCCGCCCGAGGCGGACGCCCCGCCGACCTCGCCCGCGAGCTGGGCATGCCGCCGTGGAAGATCGACCGCGTCCGGCAGCAGATGCGCGGCTGGACCCCGGACGGCGTCTCGGTGGCCCTGCGCGCGGTGGCCGAGGCGGACGCGGGGGTGAAGGGCGGCAGCGACGACCCCGAGTACGCCCTGGAGAAGTGCGTGGTGACCATCGCGCGGGCGGCGCGCTCACGCGGGCGGACCTGACGCCGGGGGACGGACGGCCCCACTCCGGTACGGGTGGCCCTGCTCTGGTAGGGGCGGCCCTGCTCCGGTAGGGGTGGCCCCGCTCCGCCACGGGCGGCCCCGCTCCCGCACCGGAGCCGTCGGCACCGTCCCGGCACACCGAAGGCCCCGGCGCCGTCCTGGGGAAGGACGGCCACCGGGGCCTTCGGATCAAGCTCTCGGACCCATGCCCGCGTGGCGAACGCAGGCCGCGCATGGATCCTGGGTGCCGGACGGGGGCGGATGAGAGAGGGCCCGCCCTGGGTCCTTCCGGCGATCAGACCAGATAAGGGGTTCAGCCCTTGAGGGCGCCGACCTTCTGAGCCAGGGCCGACTTCTTGTTGGCGGCCTGGTTCTTGTGGATGACGCCCTTGGAGACGGCCTTGTCGAGCTGGCGCGCAGCAACGCGCTGGTACTCGGTGGCCTTCTCGACGTCGCCCGCGGCAGCGGCCTCACGAGCCTTGCGGATCGCGGTCTTCAGAGAGGACTTGACGGCCTTGTTGCGCAGCCGGGCCTTCTCGTTGGTCTTGTTCCGCTTGATCTGGGACTTGATGTTCGCCACGAATGAGCCTTTGCAGGTTCAGGCACGAGGCCGCGAAGGTCCCGTGCCGATGATTTCTTGAAGGAGTGCCTCGTGCTGAGAGGGCATGAGACACAGCCCCCCACGTTACCAGCGGCGGGTGAGCCGCCCAAAACGCGGCCCCGCGGACGGCCCCGCGGAAGACCGGACCCCGCCCGCCACCCCTCCCAGAACCGTCCCGGCGCCCCACCCGTGGGACGATGGAAGCTACGTATAGATCCGACCCGAGACCGCAGACACTGCGGACGCCTCAAGAATCAGGACCCTGCGTGCCCGCGATCCCTAGCCATGTGCCCGAGCCGAGCCGTACCGACCCGGCTCTGATCCGCAACTTCTGCATCATCGCGCACATCGACCACGGCAAGTCCACGCTCGCCGACCGGATGCTCCAGCTGACCGGTGTGGTCGAGCAGCGGCAGATGCGCGCCCAGTACCTCGACCGCATGGACATCGAGCGCGAGCGCGGCATCACGATCAAGTCCCAGGCGGTGCGACTGCCGTGGGCCCCGTCCCACGACGAGGGCAACACGCACATCCTCAACATGATCGACACCCCGGGGCACGTCGACTTCACCTACGAGGTCTCGCGGTCGCTGGCGGCCTGCGAGGGCACCATCCTCCTCGTCGACGCCGCCCAGGGCATCGAGGCCCAGACCCTCGCCAACCTGTACCTGGCGATGGAGAACGACCTCACGATCATCCCCGTGCTGAACAAGATCGACCTGCCGGCCGCGCAGCCCGAGAAGTTCTCCGAGGAGCTGGCCAACCTGGTCGGCTGCGAGCCCGACGACGTGCTGAAGGTCTCCGCCAAGACCGGCCTCGGCGTCGACGCGCTGCTGGACAAGGTCGTCGCCGAGATCCCCGCCCCGGTCGGCGTCAAGGACGCCCCCGCCCGCGCGATGATCTTCGACTCGGTCTACGACTCGTACCGGGGCGTCGTGACGTACGTCCGTGTGATCGACGGCCAGCTCAACAAGCGCGAGCGCATCCGGATGATGTCCACCGGCGCCACGCACGAGCTGCTGGAGATCGGCACCAACTCGCCGGAGATGCTCGCCGCCGACGGTCTCGGCGTCGGCGAGGTGGGCTACCTGATCACCGGCGTGAAGGACGTCCGCCAGTCCAAGGTCGGTGACACCGTCACCAGCCAGCACAAGGGCGCCGAGGAGGCCCTGGGCGGCTACAAGGATCCGCGGCCCATGGTCTTCTCCGGCCTCTACCCGCTGGACGGCTCCGACTACCCGCTGCTGCGCGAGGCCCTGGACAAGCTCCAGCTCAACGACGCCGCGCTGGTCTACGAGCCGGAGACCTCCGCCGCCCTGGGCTTCGGCTTCCGCGTCGGCTTCCTCGGCCTGCTCCACCTCGACGTGATCCGCGAGCGGCTGGAGCGCGAGTTCGGCCTCGACCTGATCGCCACCGCGCCCAACGTGGTCTACCGGGTGGTCATGGAGGACGGCACCGAGCACACCGTCACCAACCCGAGCGAGTTCCCCGAGGGGAAGATCAACGAGGTCTACGAGCCGGTCGTGCGCGCCACGATCCTGGCGCCGACCGAGTTCATCGGAGCCATCATGGAGCTGTGCCAGACCCGGCGCGGCACCCTGCTCGGCATGGACTACCTCTCCGAGGACCGGGTGGAGATCCGCTACACCCTCCCGCTCGCGGAGATCGTCTTCGACTTCTTCGACCAGCTAAAGTCCAAGACCCGCGGCTACGCCTCCCTCGACTACGAGCCCACCGGCGAGCAGACCTCCAGCCTGGTCAAGGTGGACATCCTGCTCCACGGCGACAAGGTGGACGCCTTCTCGGCGATCACCCACAAGGACCAGGCGTATGCGTACGGCGTCCGGCTCGTCGCCAAGCTCAAGGAGCTGATCCCCAGGCAGGCGTTCGAGGTGCCGGTCCAGGCCGCCATCGGCTCCCGGGTCATCGCCCGCGAGACCATCCGCGCCATCCGCAAGGACGTCCTCGCCAAGTGCTACGGCGGTGACATCTCCCGCAAGCGGAAGCTGCTGGAGAAGCAGAAGGAAGGCAAGAAGCGGATGAAGATGGTGGGTTCCGTGGAGGTTCCGCAGGAAGCCTTCATCGCGGTGCTGTCGAGTGACGACAGCGCGGGGTCGGGCAAGGCCAAGAAGTAGCCGCCCACCGTATCCGCCGCCCGCCGAGTCCGGGCAAAACGGCCACGAAAGGACCCGCCGCACGCACGTGCGGCGGGTCCCTTCGCATGTCACGGGCGGGCATCTGTAGGAAGTGACAGGGTGCGGACTCTTACGCCGAGGCCACTCGCCCTCTACTCTGATGCCTGCCCCGTAGTTACTCGTGAGTTAAACAAGTGATCGGGCAACTGTCCGAGTCCCTGCCCGACCACCGCCCGAGAGTGAAATCCAGCCGCACCTGAGCAAGCCGCACCGTCGCGGGCCCACGGAGGATGTCGTGAGCGACACACAGACCCTGATCGAGAACCGTCCGCCCTCCGTGGCGGGACTCTTCCTGGAGCGGGTGGCGGCCACGCCGGACGCCGAGGCCTACCGCTACCCGGTGCCGTCGGCCTCGGGTGAGGGCCCGGACGACTGGAAGTCGCTGACCTGGGCGCAGGCCGCCCGGCGCGTCCACGCCATCGCGGCCGGCCTGATCGAACTGGGCGTGCAGCCCGAGCAGCGCGTGGCCCTGGCCTCCGCCACCCGGATCGAGTGGATCCTGGCCGACCTCGGCATCATGTGCGCCGGTGCCGCGACGACCACCGTCTACCCGCAGACCAACGCGGACGAGTCGGCGTACATCCTCTCCGACTCCGAGAGCCGGGTGCTGATCGCCGAGGACGCCGCCCAGCTGGCCAAGGCCCGGGAGAAGCGGGCCGAGCTGCCCGACCTCACCCACGTGGTGGTGATCGACGCGGCCGGCGCCGACACCTCCGAGGACTGGGTCCTCACCCTCGACGAGCTGGAGCGCCGGGGCGCCGCCCGTCTCGAACAGGACCCCGAGCTGGTCGAGAAGCGGGTCGGCGCGCTCACCAAGGACCAGCTCGCCACCCTCATCTACACCTCCGGCACCACCGGCCGGCCCAAGGGGGTCCGCCTCCCGCACGACAACTGGTCGTACATGGCGAAGGCGATCGCGGCGACCGGCCTGGTCACCAAGGACGACATCCAGTACCTGTGGCTGCCGCTCGCGCACGTCTTCGGCAAGGTGCTCACCTCCGGCCAGATCGAGGCCGGTCACGTCACCGCCGTCGACGGCCGGGTCGACAAGATCATCGAGAACCTGCCGGTCGTCCGGCCGACCTACATGGCGGCCGTCCCCCGCATCTTCGAGAAGGTCTACAACGGCGTCGCCGCCAAGGCCCGCGCGGGCGGCGGGGCCAAGTACAAGATCTTCCAGTGGGCCGCCGGCGTCGCCCGCGAGTACGCCAAGGTCACCCAGGACAACTTCAAGCGCACCGGCACCGCGAGCGCCCCCGCCGGCCTGCGCACCAAGCACGCCGTCGCCGACAAGCTCGTCTACGCCAAGATCCGCGAGGCGTTCGGCGGCAACCTGCGCGCCTGCGTCTCCGGGTCGGCCGCCCTCGCCCCCGACATCGGCTACTTCTTCGCCGGCGCCGGCATCCACATCCTGGAGGGCTACGGCCTCACCGAGTCCTCCGCCGCCTCCTTCGTCAACCCCGGCGAGGCCTACCGCACCGGCACGGTCGGCAAGCCGCTGCCCGGCACCGAGGTGCGCATCGCCGACGACGGCGAGATCCTGCTGCGCGGGCCCGGCATCATGGAGGGCTACCACAAGCTGCCCGAGAAGACCGCCGAGGTCCTGGAGTCCGACGGCTGGTTCCACACCGGCGACATCGGCGAACTCTCGCCCGACGGCTATCTGCGCATCACCGACCGCAAGAAGGACCTCATCAAGACGTCGGGCGGCAAGTACATCGCGCCGGCCGAGGTCGAGGGCCAGTTCAAGGCGGTCTGCCCCTACGTCTCCAACATCCTGGTCCACGGCGCCGACCGGAACTTCTGCACCGCGCTCATCGCCCTCGACGAGATCGCGATCACCGAGTGGGCCAAGGAGAACGGCCTGGAGGGCAAGCCGTACGCGGAGATCGTCGCGGCCCCGGCGACCGTCGAGATGGTCGACGGCTACGTGCGGCAGCTCAACGAGGGTCTGCAGCGCTGGCAGACCATCAAGAAGTTCCGTCTGCTGCCCCGCGACCTCGACGTCGAGCACGGCGAGATCACGCCGAGCCTGAAGCTGAAGCGGCCCGTGGTGGAGCGGGAGTACAAGCACCTGATCGAGGAGATGTACGAGGGCTCGCGCGAGGCGTGACCCGGGCGCGTGTCGTGATCCGTGCGGCGGATGCCCGGAACTGTCCGGATTCCGGCCCACTTCGAGCATTCGCCTACCACGGATCTCACCCATGGCGGCCCACTTCGGTAACTCCGTGCTTACGGGCGGGGCCGGTCTGTCACTCTGTCGGCATTGACTGCGAAGTATGCGCACGCACTGCCCGGGGAGCCGTCCATGGGGGCCATTCCGACGCAACGGGAGACCGTCTCCCGCGCCACCGGTGCGCCCGCGCACCCGGCCGGCGTCTCCGCCCGGGAGTGCGCGCGGGCGCACGTGACGCTGCTGGGCAGCTCCCTGGCGCCGGGCGCGGCCCGTGAGATGGTGCGGGCCGCGCTGACCGACTGGTCGGCGCTCGGCCTGCCGGGCACCCGGCACTGGACCGAGCACCTGGCCGCCGACGCCCTGGTGGTGGTCAGCGAGCTGGTCACCAACGCCGTGGTGCACGCCGGCACCGACGTCGAGGTGGTCTGCCGCCTGGAGGAGACGGGCACCCTCGTCGTCGAGGCCACGGACCACCACCCCTCCCGGGCGCCGAGGAGCGGTGACCAGGAGACTCCGCACGAGATCCCCGAGTACGGCCGCGGCCTGCGGCTCGTCGCCGCGCTCGCGGAGGCCTGGGGCATCACCTACCGACCGGGCACCAAGACCGTCTGGGCGCGGCTGCGTGCCGCGGGCGCCGAGACGGGGGAGACGCCGGAGGCCGCCGGAGTGACCGACGCGTCGGACGCGGCGGACGCGGCGGGCGTGGTGAGTGCGGCCGGCGCGGCGGGCGTGGTGAGTGCGGCGGACGTGGTGGACGGGGCGGACATGGTGCGGACCGCCGCGCGGATCGAGGCGTACGGGGCAGAACGCGACCCGCGCTTCTCCGGGTCCCCGGCCGGGCCGCCGCCGGAGCGGGAGGCCGGTACCGGCCGGCGCGGCCGCGACCGCGAGTGGCTGGGCCGCGGCGCCCTGTCCTTCCTCGCCGAGGCCTCCGACCTGCTGGCCGGACAGCTCGACGAGGACCTGGTCGCCTCCCTCACCGGTCAGCTGATCGTGCCGCGGCTCGCCGACTGGTGCGCGGTGTGGCTGGAGGACGAGTCCCTGGGCCGGGGAGCCTGGAGCGACGCCCCCGGCGCGGTGGTGGGCGCGCGGCTGGCCCGCGTCTGGCACGCCGGCGAGAACCACATCGAGGAGCTGCGCCGCGCCCTGGAGAAGGACCCGCCCCGCCCGCGGGACCCGTGGCGCTCCGGCCCCGTCGCCCACCCCTGGCCCGGTGACGCGCTCGGCCCGGACGGCGCCCACGGCGTCTCCCTCGCCTACCGGCTGGTCGCCGGCGGACGCCCCCTCGGCACCCTGGTCATCGGGCGGTCCGGCACCGCCGGCTTCCCGGACGAGATCACCGGCCTCGTCGAGGACCTCAGCCGCCGGGTCGCGCTCGCCATCGGCGCCGCCCGGCAGTACGCCCGCCAGGCCACCATCAGCGCCGTCCTCCAGCGCGGGCTGCTGCCCGGCGCCGTCGCCGAGATCCCCGGCGTGCGCAGCGCCCTCGTCTACGAACCGTGCGACAAGGGCGGCCCCAGCGGCGACTTCTACGACCTCTTCCCGGCCGGCGACGGCCGCTGGTGCTTCGCCGTCGGCGACGTCCAGGGCAAGGGCCCCGAGGCCGCCGTCGTCATCGGGCTCGCCCGGCCCTGGCTGCGGCTGCTGGCCCGCGAGGAGTACGGCGTCCCCGACGTCCTCGACCGCCTCAACCAGCTCCTCCTGGACGACGCCACCGAGGCCGCCGACGCCGCCGCACGCGCCCTGGTCGCTGCGGGCGGCCCACCGGTTGCCCCGGGCGACGGACCCCAGACCCGCTTCCTGTCCCTCCTCTACGGCGAACTGGTTCCCCACGCGGGCGGCGTCCGCTGCACCCTCGCCTCCGCAGGGCACCCGCTGCCCCTTCTCCTCGGCCCCGACGGCACCGTCCGCGCGGTCGCCGAGCCGCAGACCCTGCTCGGCGTGGTCGAGGACGCGACGTACACCAGCGAGACCTTCGAGCTGTGCTCCGGCGACACCCTCCTGTGCGTCACGGACGGGGTCACCGAGCGGCGCAGCGGCTCCCGCCAGTTCGACGACGGGGACGGGCTGGCGACGGCGCTCGCCGGGTGCGCGGGCCTGGACGCCGGGCTGGTCGCCGAGCGGATCAGGCGGCTGGTGCACGAGTTCGGGGCGCGGCCGCCGGAGGACGACCTGGCGCTGCTGGTCCTCCAGGCCGAGTAGGCGAGGAGCCGAGCCCGGCGGGCAACCGAGCAACGGCGGCCGTACGGGACAATGGAACGCATGCCCTCCGCACTCCCCGACGGCGAGCCCGTCCCCGCCGACGGTGCCCTCCCGGCGTCCGCGCTCGCCGGCGCCGCCGACCGCCCCCTCGGCTTCTACCTGCACGTTCCGTACTGCGCGACCCGCTGCGGCTACTGCGACTTCAACACCTACACCGCGACCGAGCTGCGCGGCACCGGCGGCGTCCTCGCCTCCCGCGACAACTACGCCGAGACGCTGACCGACGAGATCCGCCTCGCCCGCAAGGTGCTCGGCGACGATCCCCGCGAGGTCCGCACGGTCTTCGTGGGCGGCGGTACGCCCACCCTCCTGGCCGCCGGCGACCTGGTGCGGATGCTGCACGCGATCCGCGACGAGTTCGGCCTCGCGCCCGACGCGGAGATCACGACGGAGGCCAACCCGGAGTCGGTCGACCCGGCCTACCTCGCCACCCTCCGCGAGGGCGGCTTCAACCGGATCTCCTTCGGCATGCAGAGTGCCGAGCAGCACGTCCTGAAGATCCTGGACCGCACCCACACCCCCGGCCGCCCCGAGGCCTGCGTCGCCGAGGCCCGCGCGGCCGGCTTCGACCACGTCAACCTGGACCTGATCTACGGCACCCCCGGCGAGAGCGACGACGACTGGCGCGCCTCCCTGGACGCGGCCCTCGGCGCCGGACCCGACCACGTCTCGGCGTACGCCCTGATCGTCGAGGAGGGCACCCAGCTCGCCCGCCGCATCCGGCGCGGCGAGGTCCCCATGACCGACGACGACGTCCACGCCGACCGGTACCTGATCGCCGAGGAGACCCTGTCGGCGGCGGGCTTCGACTGGTACGAGGTGTCCAACTGGGCCACCTCCGACGCCGGGCGCTGCCTGCACAACGAGCTGTACTGGCGGGGCGCCGACTGGTGGGGCGCGGGGCCGGGAGCCCACTCCCACGTCGGCGGGGTGCGCTGGTGGAACGTCAAGCACCCGGGGGCGTACGCGGCCGCGCTCGCGGCGGGCAGGTCGCCGGGCGCCGGACGCGAGGTCCTGACGGAGGAGGACCGCCGGGTGGAGCGCGTCCTGCTGGAGCTGCGGCTGCGGGAGGGCGTCCCGCTGTCCCTGCTGCGGGAGGCGGGGCTCGCGGCGTCGCGCCGGGCGCTGTCGGAGGGGCTGCTGCAGGCGGGACCCTACGAGGACGGCCGAGCCGTGCTGACCCTGCGCGGGCGGCTGCTGGCGGACGCGGTGGTGCGGGACCTGGTGGACTGACCGGGCTGTTCTCGCCCCGGTCGCCTCTTCCTGTCCCGACCCCGGGGGCTGGATCCACCTCTAGCCCGAGGGGGCTCGGTCCGCCTCACGCCGTCACGAAGTCGATCAGCTCCTCCACCCGCCCCAGCAGCTCCGGCTCCAGGTCCTTGTACGAACCCACCCGGGCCAGGATCGCCTGCCACACCGCCCCGGTGTTGTCGGACGGCCATCCCAGTGCCCGGCACACCCCCGTCTTCCAGTCCTGACCGCGCGGCACCCGGGGCCAGCCGTCGATCCCCAGCGACGACGGCTTCACCGCCTCCCAGATGTCGATGTAGGGATGCCCCACGACCAGCGCGTGCTCGCTCGTCACCGCCTGCGCGATCCGCCACTCCTTCGAACCCGGCACCAGGTGGTCCACCAGGACACCGAGCCGCGCGTCCGGCCCCGGGGCGAATTCGGCGACGATCGCCGGGAGGTCGTCGACGCCCTCCAGGTACTCCACCACCACGCCCTCGATGCGCAGGTCGTCGCCCCAGACCTTCTCGACCAGCTCGGCGTCGTGCCGCCCCTCGACGTAGATGCGCCCGGCGCGCGCCACCCGCGCGCGGGCCCCGGGGACCGCCACCGACCCCGACGCCGTACGGGAGGGCCGCACCGGAGCGGAGGACGACGGCCGCACCAGCGTCACCACCCGCCCCTCCAGCAGGAAGCCGCGCGGCTCCATCGGGAAGACCCGGTGCTTGCCGAAGCGGTCCTCCAGGGTCACCGTGCCGGCCTCGCAGCCGACCACCGCGCCGCAGAAGCCGGTACCGGGCTCCTCGACCACCAGACCGGGGTCGGCCGGAACCTCCGGGACCGGCTGCGATTTCTTCCACGGAGGGGTCAGGTCGGCGGAGTACTGGCGCATTCTGATGACGATACGAGGAGCGGGCGCGCCGAGATCAACGCGACACGCCGAAACGCGCGGCCAGCGCGTCCCGTTGGGCCCGCACGAACGCCGCGTCCACCACCGCGCCGTGGCCGGGAACGTACCGCGCGTCCGCACCGCCCAGCTCCAGCAGCCGGTCCAGCGCGGCCGGCCACTGCGCCGGCACGGCGTCGGGGCCGGCCTGCGGCTCGCCGGACTCCTCGACCAGATCCCCGCAGAAGACGACCTCCACCTCGCCCGGCACCAGCACCGCGAGGTCGTGGCCGGTGTGCCCCGGGCCCACGTTGGCCAGCAGGACCTGCCGGCCGCCGCCCAGGTCGAGGGTCCACTCGCCGCACACCTCGTGCGGGACGCGGACCAGCGCGTCGGCCGCCTCCTCCGCCGCCCGCGCGTCCAGCCCCTCCGCCTCCGCGTCCGCGCGGAGCGCCTCCCGCCCGTGTCCGCCCCGCGCGAACATCCCGTCCGTGCCCACCGCCCCGTACACCTGCGCGCCCGCGAAGGCCGCCGCGCCGAAGACGTGGTCGAAGTGCGGGTGGGTCAGCGCGAGATGCGTCACACGGTGACCGGTGAGCGCCTGCGCCGCCGCGCGCAACCGGGCGCCCTCGCCGAGGCTCGACCCGGCGTCCACGAGCAGCGCGGCGCCCGCGCCGACGACCAGCCCCGCCGTGCAGTCCCACCCCGGCAGCCGGCACCGCCCCACCCCCGGGGCCAGCCGCTCCCACCCCAGCTCTTCCCAAGTCGCGCTCATGACCGCGACGCTATCGGGGCACGCGGGCCGAGGGCGCGTCGGCGACGGCGACCGGCCCGGTGACCGGCCTTGCCGTGGGCGTACCCCACAGCCGTACACTGGGCCGGGGAAGTCTGGCACTCGCGCGCCGTGAGTGCCAGGACACACGGGCAGGACAACGGGCGGACGACTTCTGGAGGTGTGCGCGATGCTCAGTGAACGCAGGCTGAAGGTGCTGCGCGCGATCGTCCAGGACTACGTCGGCACCGAGGAGCCCGTCGGCTCCAAGGCCCTCACCGAGCGGCACAACCTCGGCGTCTCCCCGGCCACCGTGCGCAACGACATGGCGGCCCTGGAGGACGAGGGTTTCATCGCCCAGCCGCACACCAGCGCGGGACGCATCCCGACCGACAAGGGCTACCGGCTCTTCGTCGACAAGCTGGCCGGCGTCAAGCCGATGACCGCGCCCGAGCGCCGCGCCATCCAGAACTTCCTGGAGGGCGCCGTCGACCTCGACGACGTGGTGGCCCGCACGGTGCGGCTGCTCGCGCAGCTCACCCGGCAGGTCGCCGTCGTGCAGTACCCGTCGCTGACCCGCTCGACCGTGCGCCACGTCGAGCTGCTCTCGCTGGCGCCCGCGCGCCTGATGCTCGTGCTGATCACGGACACCGGGCGGGTCGAGCAGCGCATGGTCGACTGCCCGGCACCGTTCGGCGAGGCGTCCCTCGCGGACCTGCGGGCGCGGCTCAACAGCAGGGTGGCGGGCCGGCGGTTCACGGACGTGCCGGGGCTGGTCGAGGACCTCCCGGAGGCCTTCGAGGCCGAGGACCGGGGTACGGTCTCCACCGTGCTCTCCACTCTCCTGGAGACGCTGGTCGAGGAGAACGAGGAGCGGCTGATGATCGGCGGCACCGCCAATCTCACCCGCTTCGGGCACGACTTCCCCCTCACGATCCGGCCGGTGCTCGAAGCACTGGAGGAGCAGGTCGTGCTCCTCAAGCTGCTCGGCGAGGCGAAGGATCCGGGCGTGACCGTCCGTATCGGTCATGAGAACGCCCACGAAGGACTCAACTCCACGTCCGTCGTGTCGGTGGGCTACGGTTCGGGCGGCGAGGCGGTTGCCAAGCTCGGCGTGGTCGGTCCGACCCGCATGGACTACCCGGGAACGATGGGAGCGGTACGCGCAGTGGCACGGTACGTCGGACAGATCCTGGCGGAGTCGTAGGTGGCCACGGACTACTACGCCGTACTCGGCGTGCGCCGCGACGCGTCCCAGGACGAGATCAAGAAGGCGTTCCGGAGGCTCGCGCGCGAGCTGCACCCGGACGTCAACCCCGATCCGAAGACCCAGGAGCGGTTCAAGGAGATCAACGCCGCCTACGAGGTGCTGTCGGACCCGCAGAAGAAGCAGGTCTACGACCTCGGCGGCGACCCGCTGTCCCAGGCGGCGGGCGGTGGCGGGGCCGGCGGCTTCGGCGCGGGCGGCTTCGGCAACTTCTCGGACATCATGGACGCGTTCTTCGGCACGGCGTCGCAGCGCGGACCGCGCTCGCGCACCCGCCGGGGCCAGGACGCCATGATCCGCATCGAGGTCGAACTGGACGAGGCGGCCTTCGGCACGACCAAGGACATCCAGGTCGACACGGCCGTCGTCTGCAACACCTGCAACGGCGAGGGCGCCGCCCCGGGCACCTCGGCCCAGACCTGCGACATGTGCCGCGGTCGCGGTGAGGTCTCGCAGGTCACCCGGTCCTTCCTGGGCCAGGTCATGACCTCGCGGCCCTGCCCCCAGTGCCAGGGCTTCGGCACGGTGGTCCCGACCCCGTGCCCGGAGTGCGCCGGCGACGGCCGCATCCGCTCCCGCCGCACCCTCACCGTGAAGATCCCGGCCGGTGTCGACAACGGCACCCGCATCCAGCTCGCGGGCGAGGGCGAGGTCGGCCCCGGCGGCGGCCCCGCCGGCGACCTGTACGTCGAGATCCACGAGCTGCCGCACTCGACCTTCCAGCGCCGCGGCGACGACCTGCACTGCACGGTCACCATCCCGATGACGGCGGCGGCCCTCGGCACCAAGGTGCCGCTGGAGACCCTGGACGGCATGGAGGAGGTCGACATCCGCCCGGGCACCCAGTCGGGCCAGTCGATCCCGCTGCACGGCCGGGGCGTCACCCACCTGCGCGGCGGCGGCCGGGGCGATCTGATCGTCCACGTCGAGGTGACCACCCCGACCAAGCTCGACCCCGAGCAGGAGCGCCTGCTGCGCGAGCTGGCCAAGATGCGCGGCGAGGAGCGTCCGCAAGGGCAGTTCCAGCCTGGCCAGCAGGGCCTTTTCTCCCGCCTGAAGGACGCCTTCAACGGGCGCTGACGGGCAACCGGCCGGGTGCCGGACAGGGTGTGACGCCAGGGGCCGTCCGATGCGGATGCTCCTGGCGTATGCCGACGGAAGCCCGGATTCGGACTTGTTCGGAGGACGTGACAACATGCGCTCATGTCCTCCGCACTGACCGATCTCTTCCCGCTTCCGATCGTGCAGGCGCCCATGGCGGGCGGCGTCTCGGTGCCGCAGCTCGCCGCCGCGGTCTGCGAGGCGGGCGGGCTGGGCTTCCTCGCCGCCGGGTACAAGACCGCGGACGGGATGTACCAGGAGATCAAGCAGGTGCGGGGGCTGACGGCCCGCCCCTTCGGCGTCAACCTCTTCATGCCGCAGCCCGAGACGGCCGACCCGGCCGCCGTCGGCGTCTACGCCCACCAGCTGGCCGGTGAGGCCGCCTGGTACGAGACCGAACTGGGCGACCCGGACTGCGGGCGCGACGACGGCTACGAGACCAAGCTCGCGGTGCTGCTGGACAACCCGGTGCCGGTGGTGTCGTTCCACTTCGGCGTCCCGAGCCGCGAGGTCGTCGACTCCCTGCACCGCGTCGGCACCTTCGCCCTGGTCACCGCGACCACCGCGGACGAGGCCCGGGCCGTCGAACGGTCGGGCGCCGACGCGGTGATCGCGCAGGGCGTCGAGGCCGGCGGCCACCAGGGAACCCACCGGGACAACCCGGAGACCGGCGGCTCCGGCACCGGTCTGCTGTCGCTGGTCGCCCAGATCCGGGAGGCGGTGAGCCTGCCGATCGTGGCCGCCGGCGGCATCATGCGCGGCGCCCAGATCGCCGCCGTCCTCGCGGCCGGCGCGAGCGCCGCCCAGCTGGGCACCGCCTTCCTCGCCACCCCCGAGTCCGGCGCGCACGCCCTGCACAAGCAGGCCCTGACCAACCCCCTCTTCGTGCGCACCGAACTGACCCGGGCCTTCTCCGGCCGCCCCGCCCGCGGACTGGTCAACCGCTTCCTGCGCGAGCACGGCCCCTACGCCCCCGCCGCCTACCCGGAGGTCCACCACCTCACCGCGCCCCTGCGCAAGGCGGCGGCGAAGGCGGGCGACGCTCAGGGCATGGCCCTGTGGGCGGGACAGGGCCACCGGATGGCCCGGGAACTGTCCGCCGGGCAGCTGGTGGAGGTGCTGGCGGCCGAACTCGCCACGGCCGGGACAGCGTTGTCGGGCTACGCGACGGGAGGTACGGGCCGATGACGGCACCGGTGTTCGTGGTCGACTCCCTCGGACCGGGCGACCTGCCCGGCGGGGAGTACGTCCTGGACGGCCCCGAGGGGCGGCACGCGGTCTCCGTCAAGCGGCTGCGGCCCGGGGAGGACGTCGTCCTCACCGACGGCCGCGGACGCTGGGCCGAGGGCGTGGTGAAGGCCGCCGAGGGCAAGGACCGCCTGGTCGTCACCGACCTGGAGACCGTCCACGAGGAACCGCCGGGCCGGCCCCGCATCACCGTCGTCCAGGCACTGCCCAAGGGCGACCGGGGCGAGCTGGCCGTGGAGACGATGACCGAGGTCGGGGTCGACGCGATCGTGCCCTGGGCGGCGTCCCGCTGCATCACGCAGTGGAAGGGCGACCGGGGCCTGAAGGCGCTCGGCAAGTGGCGGGCGACGGCCCGGGAGGCCGGCAAGCAGTCCCGCCGGGTCCGCTTCCCCGAGGTCGCGGACGCGGCGACCAGCAAGCAGGTTGCGTCACTTCTGGCCGACGCCGACTTCGCCGCCGTGCTCCACGAGAGCGGCGAGGAGCCGCTGGCCGCCACCGAACTCCCCGCCGACGGCGACATCGTGCTGGTCGTGGGGCCCGAAGGCGGCGTCTCGCCCGAGGAGTTGGCGCTCTTCGCCGAGGCCGGCGCCCGGCCCTACCGGCTGGGACGCAGCGTCCTGCGCACCTCCACGGCCGGCACCGCCGCGACGGCCGTCCTGCTGGCCCGCACCGGCCGCTGGTCCTGACGGCGCCCGCCGCCGGTCCCGACGGCGCCGGTCGGACGGCCGTGACCGCCGACGGCCGTCCCGCCCGACCGGCCCGGGCCGGGCGAGCCCCCGGGGTGGTGCGGAGTGGCCATATGCGCCCTACCGCCCGTCCCGCACCGGTGGCAGGCTTCCCTCCATGGGGGCGTTGAGACGGAATTGGCGCACGGCTTGGACGGTCGTCGGCTCGGTCGTCGCCGTCGGCGGTCTCGCCGCGTGCGAGCCGGGCGGGCTCAGCTCGGCGTCGGTGGCGTTCACGACCGACCAGACGGTGACCCGTGAGCTGGAGCGCCAGAAGGCGGACGTCCGGTGGCTCACCTGCACCGCCTCCTACGGCGACCGGGAGACCGCCGCCCCGGACGACGAGAACGCCGTGGCGTCCGTCGACTGCGAGGGCAGGACGGACGACGGCAAGGAGATCACCGTCGACGGCCAGGTGACCCGCGTCGTCAACGGCGCCTGCGTGCGCGGGGAGCTGACCGCGAAGGTGGACGGCAAGCAGTGGTTCCGGGTCGACGGACTGGGCAACTGCGACGCCACCAGCGCCCCGGCCGCCGGCCCGACCGGACAGCGGGGACCCGGGCCCACCGTGACCGTCACCCGCACCATCTGGTGCCCGGACGACCCGCACTGCCGTCCCGTGGAGGGCAAGTAGCGCCGCCCGCCGGTGGCCGGTAAGTGATCCAAACCTCTGTCGGCGCACGCCGCCCCTGCATAGGGTGAGGGGGTGACTCAGCCCGCAGCGCCTGCCTACCTCCGCTTTCCGCACCCGCACGGCGAGTTGGTCGCCTTCACCGCCGAGGACGACGTGTGGCTCGCCCCGCTCGACGGCGGCCGGGCCTGGCGGGTCAGCGCCGACAACGTGCCGGTGAACCACCCGCGCATCTCGCCCGACGGCACCACCGTCGCCTGGACCTCGACCCGCGACGGCGCCCCCGAGGTGCACATCGCGCCCGTCGACGGCGGCCCCGCCCGGCGCCTCACCCACTGGGGCAGCGCCCGGACCCAGGTACGCGGCTGGACCGCCGACGGACGGGTCCTCGCCCTGAGCACCTACGGCCAGGCCAGCCTGCGCCGCAGCTGGGCCCGTGCCGTGCCGCTCGACGGGGGACCGGCCGAGACCCTGCCGTACGGGCCCGTCGGCGACGTCGCGGCCGGACCGCACACCGTGCTGCTGTCCGCTCCCATGGGCCGCGAGGCCGCCTGGTGGAAGCGCTACCGGGGCGGCACGGCCGGCAAGCTCTGGATCGACCGCGAGGGCGACGGCGAGTTCGTCCGGCTGCACGACGGACTCGACGGCAACATCGAGTACCCCTTCTGGGTCGGCGACCGCATCGCCTTCCTCTCCGACCACGAGGGCACCGGCGCCCTCTACTCCTCCCTCGCCGACGGCTCCGACCTGCGCCGGCACACCCCTCTCGGGGGCACCTCCCGCTCGAGCGAAGCCGAGAGCGGGGGAGGTTTCTACGCCCGGCACGCCGCGACCGACGGCACCCGCGTCGTCTACTCGTCCGCCGGGGAGCTGTGGACGCTGGACGACCTCGACGGCGCCGAGCCCCGCCGCCTCGACATCCGGCTCGGCGGCCCGCGCGTCGACCTCCAGTCCTACCCGGTCAACGCCGCCCGCTGGTTCGGCTCGGCCTCCCCCGACCACACCGCCCGCGGCAGCGCCGTCGCCGTACGCGGCGGCGTCCACTGGGTCACCCACCGCTCCGGCCCCGCCCGCGCCCTCGCGGTGACGCCCGGCGTCCGCACCCGGCTGCCGCGCACCTTCCGCGCCGACGGCGAGGAGTGGGTGGTGTGGGTGACGGACGCCGAGGGCGACGACGCCCTGGAGTTCGCGCCCGCCACCGGACTCGCGCCCGGAAGCAGCCCGCGCCGGATCGCCGCCGGGCAGCTCGGCCGGGTGCTGAGCCTGGCCATGGCCCCCGACGGCAGCCGCGCCGCCGTCGCCTCGCACGACGGGCGCGTCCTGCTCGTCGAGCGCGAGACCGGCGAGGTCCGCGAGGTCGACCGCAGCGACAACGGCGACGCCTCCGGCCTGGTCTTCTCGCCCGACTCCGCCTGGCTCGCCTGGTCCCACCCCGGCCCCGACCCGCTGCGCCAGCTCAAGCTCGCCAACACCACCGACCTGTCGGTGAGCGAGGCGACCCCGCTGCGCTTCAAGGACTACGCGCCGGCCTTCACCCTGGACGGCAAGCACCTCGCCTTCCTCTCCACCCGCTCCTTCGACCCGGTCTACGACGAGCACGTCTTCGACCTGGCCTTCGTCGAGGGCGCCCGCCCGTACCTGATCACGCTGGCCGCGACCACCCCGTCGCCGTTCGGCCCGCAGCGCCACGGCCGCCCCTTCGAGACCTCGGACCGCGAGGAGACCCCCGACAGCGAGGGCACCCCCACCACCCGGATCGACATCGAGGGCCTCGCCGACCGCATCGTGCCCTTCCCGGTGGAGGCCGCCCGCTACTCCGGGCTGCGCGCCGCCAAGGACGGTGTGCTGTGGCTGCGCCACCCGGTCACCGGTGTCCTCGGCGCCTCCCGCGCCACCCCGGACGCCCCCGACCCGCACACCGAGCTGGAGCGCTACGACCTCGCCCAGCAGCGGATCGAGCACCTCGCCTCCGACGCCGACCACTTCGAGGTCAGCGGCGACGGCAAGCGGGTGCTGCTGTGGACCGACGGCCGGCTCAAGGTCGTGCCCAGCGACCGGCGGGCCTCCGGCGACGAGGACAGCGACACCAACATCACCGTCGACCTGGCCCGGGTCCGGCAGACCGTCGACCCGGCCGCCGAGTGGCGCCAGATGTTCGACGAGACCGGCCGCATCATGCGGGACCACTTCTGGCGGCCCGACATGAACGGCGTCGACTGGGACGGCGTGCTCGACCGCTACCGGCCCGTCCTGGACCGCATCGCCACCCACGACGACCTCGTCGACCTCCTCTGGGAGGTGCACGGCGAACTCGGCACCTCGCACGCCTACGTCACCCCGCGCGGCGGCCACGGCTCCGGCGCCCGGCAGGGCCTGCTCGGCGCCGACCTCTCCCGCCACGAGGACGGCACCTGGCGCGTCGACCGCGTGCTGCCCTCGGAGACCTCCGACCCCGAGGCCCGTTCCCCGCTCGCCGCGCCCGGGGTCGCCGTGCGCGCCGGGGACGCGATCCTCGCGGTCGCCGGCCGGCCCGTGGACCCGGTCACCGGGCCCGGACCGCTGCTGGTCGGCACCGCGGGCAAGCCCGTCGAGCTGACCGTCTCCCCGTCCGGCGGCGGCGAGCCCCGGCACGCGGTCGTCGTCCCCCTCGCCGACGAGGAGCCCCTGCGCTACCACGCCTGGGTCGCCGACCGCCGCGCCTACGTCCACGAGAAGTCCGGCGGCCGGCTCGGCTACCTGCACGTGCCCGACATGGTGGGCGCCGGATGGGCCCAGCTCCACCGCGACCTGCGCGTCGAGGTGGCCCGGGAGGGCCTGGTCGTCGACGTCCGCGAGAACCGGGGCGGGCACACCTCCCAGCTGGTCGTGGAGAAGCTGGCCCGGCGCATCGTCGGCTGGGACCTGCCGCGCGGCATGCGGCCGACCAGCTACCCGCTGGACGCGCCCCGCGGCCCGGTCGTCGCCGTCGCCAACGAGTTCTCCGGCTCCGACGGCGACATCGTCAACGCGGCGATCAAGGCGCTCGGTATCGGCCCGGTCGTCGGCACCCGCACCTGGGGCGGCGTCATCGGCATCGACAGCCGCTACCGGCTGGTCGACGGCACG
Source organism: Streptomyces sp. SudanB5_2050 (assembly GCF_964272335.1). Lineage (NCBI taxonomy): Bacteria > Bacillati > Actinomycetota > Actinomycetes > Kitasatosporales > Streptomycetaceae > Streptomyces > Streptomyces sp. SudanB5_2050. The sequence continues at coordinate 2,695,999 of NZ_OZ186760.1, read as the reverse complement.
CTGATCACCCAGCCCAAGTACGCCTTCTGGCTGGAGGGGTACGGGTGGGGCGTGGAGAACCACGGCGTCGATCCGGACGTGGAGGTCCCGCAGCGGCCCCAGGACCACGCGGCGGGCCGCGACCCCCAGCTGGACGAGGCGATCCGGCTGGCGCTCGCGGCACTGGAGGAGACCCCGGCGAAGACCCCGCCGAGCCTGCCGGAGCTGCCGCCGACCGACTGACACACCGGTCGGTACGATGCCCGACAGAAGATCACCGGTCATCCGGTGGTCCCGTGTTCCAGTGTTCCAGTGTGAGGAGGCCCCATGGCGGGCGAGCCACAGGACGACTGCCTGTTCTGCAAGATCGTCGCGGGCCAGATCCCCGCGACGATCGTCCGCGAGACGGAGACGACCGTCGCCTTCCGCGACATAAACCCCCAGGCCCCCACGCACGTCCTGGTGATCCCCAAGGCGCACTACCGGGACGCCGCCGCCCTCGCGGCCGGCGCCCCGGAGGTCGCCGCCGACGTCCTGCGCGAGACTCAGGCGGTCGCCGAACAGGAGAAGCTGGACAGCTACCGCACCGTCTTCAACACCGGCGCCGGCGCCGGCCAGACCGTCTGGCACACCCACGCCCACGTCCTGGGCGGCCGCGGCCTCGAGTGGCCCCCCGGATAAAGCGGCGCGACCACCATGTCCGTACGCGAACTCGTCGTCCTCGGGACCGCCAGCCAGGTCCCGACCCGGCACCGCAACCACAACGGCTACCTGCTCCGCTGGGACGGCGAGGGCATCCTGTTCGACCCCGGCGAGGGCACACAGCGCCAGATGCTGCGCGCCGGGGTCGCCGCCCACGACCTGAACCGGATCTGCGTCACCCACTTCCACGGCGACCACAGCCTCGGCCTGGCCGGCGTCATCCAGCGGATCAACCTCGACCAGGTGCCGCACGAGGTCACCGCCCACTTCCCGCGCTCCGGGCAGCGCTTCTTCGACCGGCTGCGCTACGCCACCGCCTACCGCGAGACGGTCGCCCTCACCGAGGCCCCCGTCGACACCGACGGCACCCTGGCCGTCACCCCCGCCTACACCCTGGACGCCCTGAAGCTCTCCCACCCCGTCGAGTCCTACGGTTACCGCCTCACCGAGCCCGACGGCCGCCGCATGCTCCCCGAACGCCTCGCGGCGCACGGCATCAAGGGGCCCGACGTGGGCCGCATCCAGCGCGAGGGCTCGCTGGACGGCGTACCGCTGGACGAGGTCAGCGAGGTCCGCCGCGGCCAGCGGTTCGCCTTCGTCATGGACACCCGGCTGTGCGAGGGCGTGCACGCGCTCGCCGAGGGCTGCGACCTGCTGGTCATCGAGTCCACCTTCCTCGACGAGGACGAGACCCTGGCCACCGACCACGGCCACCTCACCGCCGGCCAGGCCGCGCGCGTCGCCCGGGACGCGGGCGTGCGCCACCTGGTCCTGACCCACTTCAGCCAGCGCTACTCGGACCCCGAGGAGTTCGAGCGGCAGGCGAGGGCGGCCGGGTACGAGGGCGAGCTGACCGTGGCCCGCGACCTCACCCGCATCCCGGTTCCGAAACGTCGGTGAAACCGCCGTACGATGCTCTGATGCCCCTGCCCAAAGCTGAACTGCACCTCCACATCGAAGGCACCCTGGAGCCGGAGCTGGCCTTCGCGCTGGCCGCCCGCAACGGCGTGTCCCTGCCGTACGCGGACGAGGACGCGCTGCGCGAGGCCTACCGCTTCGAGGACCTGCAGTCCTTCCTGAACCTGTACTACGAGCTGATGGCCGTCCTGCGCACCGAGCGGGACTTCGAGGACCTCGCGAACGCCTACCTCGCCCGCGCCGCCGCGCAGGGCGTGCGGCACGCGGAGATCTTCTTCGACCCGCAGGCACACCTGGCCCGGGGCGTGGAGATGGGCACGGTCGTCGAGGGCCTGTGGCGGGCGCTAGGCACCAGCCGGGACAGGCACGGCGTCTCGACCCGCCTGATCATGTGCTTCCTGCGCGACGAGTCCGCCGAGTCGGCGATGCGCACCCTGGACGCCGCCAAGCCCTACCTGGACCGCATCACCGGTGTCGGCCTGGACTCCGCCGAGGTCGGGCACCCGCCGGTCAAGTTCCGCGAGGTGTACGAGGCCGCCGCCGGCCTCGGCCTGCGCCGCGTCGCGCACGCCGGCGAGGAGGGGCCGCCCGCGTACGTCGTCGAGGCCCTGGACGTCCTCGGCGTCGAGCGGATCGACCACGGCCTGCGCGCGACGGAGGACCCGGCGCTGGTGGAGCGGCTGGTGCGCGACCGCGTCCCGCTGACGCTGTGCCCGCTGTCCAACGTCCGGCTGCGCACCGTGGACACCCTCGCCGACCACCCGCTGCCCGCCATGCTGGACGCGGGTCTCATGTGCACCGTCAACTCCGACGACCCGGCCTACTTCGGCGGTTACGCCGGCGACAACTTCGACGCCGTGCGCGACACCCTCGGCCTCGGCGAGGACCGGCTGCGGGAGCTGGCCCGCAACTCCTTCCTCGCCTCCTTCCTGGAGGGCGAGGAGGACCTGCGGGCGCGCTACCTCGCCGAGGTGGACGCCTACGCGTTCCCGGCGGCGTAGGGCTCAGCCCGTCCCGGACCCCGGTGTGGCCGCGGCCTGCCGGGGCCCCGCCGTGTCGTAGGCGCGCCGGACGGCCACCGCCGGAGCCTCCACGTCGATCTCCACGACCGGCTGCTCCACCGCGCCGACCTCCGGGACGGCGCCGCTCGGCGTGCCCGTGGCGGCGGCGACCAGCGCGGCCGGGGTGCCGCCGCGGCGGCGGATCGCGCCGGGCAGCAGCGGGCGCCCGCCGGTGTGCAGGGCGACGGCGGTCATCGGCGCGGCGACCAGCAGCAGACCGCCGGCCAGCACCAGGCCCATGCCCGCGTAACCGGCCTGCGCCGACAGCACGCTGCCGGTCAGCGGCCCGGCCGCGGTGCCCAGCGAGGACGCCGAGCCGACGAGCACCGCCCACCGTCCGCGGGCGTCGAGCGAGGCGGCGAGCCCGATCAGGTACGACAGCACCACCGGGTACAGCGTGTTCCAGGCGATCTCCCCGGCCGCGAAGGCCGCCGGGGTGGTCGCCGACGCGGTGAGGGCGATGCACAGGGCGATCACCAGGGTGCCCGCGCCGATCGGCATCGCCCGTCCCAGCCGCGGTCCGAGCGCGCCGGCCACCAGCACACCCACCAGACCCGCGCCCAGCGCCACGGCGAGGACGACCCCGAGGGCGGCGTCCCCCAGGCCGGCCTGGGTCAGCCCGATCCGGCCGCTGACACCCCACAGGGAGTTCTGCGCGAGGGACCAGCACAGGACGGCGGCGGCGAGGACCGGGCCCGAACGGCGCCGGGGGAGCGGAGTGTCGGTTCCCGCGTCGTGCCCGGCCGGCGAGGCGGTGGTCCCGCCCGGCAGCCGGCCGGTCAGCGGCCACACCGCGAGCGCCGTCAGCGCGATGGCCGCCAGCGGCAGCCCGTGCGACCGGCCGAGGTGAGGCACCGTCAGGTACACCGCGCCGGCCAGCGCGGACACGCTCAGCAGGCCCGCGGTGGAGGCGCGGTGGGGGTCCTTCTCGGCGGCGATGCGGGTGGCGGCGACCGTGGTGGCCGTGCCCGATCCGAAGCCGCCGACGACCGCGCCGGCGACGACGGCCCAGACGGTGGTGGTGAGCGCGGCGGCGCCGTAGCCGAGGACGGCCAGGGCGAGTCCGAGGCGGGCCAGCGCGCGGGCGCCGACCCGCTGCACCCGGGAGGCCAGCAGGAAGCCCGCGGTCGCCGAACTCAGCAGCAGCGCGCTGCCGACGGCGCCGGCCTGCGTGGTGGTCAGGGAGAGGCTGGTGTCGAGCCTGCCGACGGTGGTGGGCAGCAGATAGGGAGGCAGGTACCCGGCCGTGAAAAGGGCGACGAGGGGCCAGGGAGTGGTGCGGGGGGCGAACACGGGCGTTCCCAGGGCATGCGAAAGGAGGGTGGGAAGGGGAGGGGGCGACGACCGTCGACTGACCGGAACGCGCGCGCAATTTGTATCAAGCGCGGGCAGGCCGAAAACAGGCGGGGCGGTGTGATCTGGGTCACACTCCTGTTTGGGGTGATGAGGTCTGGGTAGCAGCGGTGGCTAACGCCAGTCGACCGAGCCGCCCGCGGCCGGAATCGATGCCTCCACCTTGGCCCTGACCTCCCGCATCACCGCGACGATCCGCGCCTCGTGAGCGGGCGTCAGCCGGGCCACCGGCACCGAGCAGCTGATCGCGTCCAGCGCCGGGATCTCGTAGCGCAGCGCGAAGCCGAAGCCGACGATTCCCGTCACGCCCTCCTCGCGGTCCACGGAGTAGCCGCGCTCCCGGATCCGGGCGAGATCGGCCGCCAGCGACTCCCGGTCGGTGTGCGTGTTCGGGGTCAGCGCCTCGTACGGGCCCTCGGGCAGCTCCGCGTCCGGCCGTTCGGCCAGCAGCGCCTTGCCCAGCGCGCCCGCGTGGGCGGGCAGCCGGCGCCCCACCCTGCTGATCGTGCGCAGGTACTCGTGCGACTCCCGGGTCGCCAGGTACGCCACGTCGTACCCGTCCAGCCGCCCCAGGTGAATCGTCTCGCCCAGCGCCTCGGACGCCTCGTCGAGATACGGCCGCACCACCCGCACCCGCGGGTCGGAGTCCAGGTAGCTGGTGCCGGTGAGCAGGGCGTGGATGCCGATGCCGTACAGCGAGCCGGTGACGTCGGTGCGGACCCAGCCGCGGGAGATCAGGGTCTGGAGCAGCGCGTACATCGAGCTGCGCGGCACGCCCAGCTCGTCCGCCAGCTCCTGGAGCCGGGCCGGGCGGTCCCCGCGGGCGGCCAGCACCTCCAGCAGCTCCACCGTGCGCGCCGCGGACTTCACCTCGCGGACGCCGCCTGCCGCGCCACCTGTCTCCGCCATGCCGCCGATCGTAAACGGATGGCGTCGACCCATTGACGCCCCCGGGTCACCTCTCTAGTCTCCATCTTCATACGTGGACGACATCTACATACGGAGACAGGAGACGGTGGAGATGACGAGCGAGGGCACGAACGAGGGCCCCGACACCGGCACCGCACGGGCGGCCGTGGTCCGGCGGCTGCGCGAGGGGATGGCCCGCAGCGTGCTGTCCTTCCCGCTGACCAGCTTCCGCGACGACGGTTCGCTCGACCCCGACGGCTACCGCGCCTACGTCGCCCAACGGCTGGCCGCCGCACCCGGCGCCCTCTTCCCGGCCTGCGGCACCGGCGAGTTCTTCTCCCTGGACGAGGACGAGTACCGGCAGGTCGTCACCATCGCCGTGGAGGAGAGCGGGGGCCGCGTGCCGGTCGTGGCCGGCACCGGCTACGGCTGGGCGCAGGCCCTGCGGTTCGCCCGCGTCGCCGAGGAGGCCGGCGCCGACGCCCTCCTCGTCATGCCGCACTACCTCACCGCCGCCCCGCAGGAGGGCCTGGTCGCCCAGGTGGAACGGATCGCCGCCGGCACCCGGCTCCCGCTCGTCGCCTACCAGCGCGGCCAGGTCTCCTACACCGCCGAGTCCGTCCGGCGCCTCGCCCGCGTCCCCGGCGTGATCGGCCTCAAGGACGGGCACGGCGACCTCGACCGGCTCCAGCGCATGGTCCTCGCCGCGCCCGAGGACTTCCTGTTCTTCAACGGCGCCGCCACCGCCGAGGTCCAGGCCCGCGCCTACGCCGCCGTCGGCGTCCCCGCCTACTCCTCCGCCGTGCACGCCTTCGCCCCCGAGATCGCGAACGCCTTCCTCGCCGCCCTGCACGCCGGCGACTTGGGCACGGTCGACAAGCTGCTGCGCGACTTCTACGTCCCGCTCGTCGAACTGCGCGACCGCGTCCCCGGATACGCCGTGTCCCTCGTCAAGGCGGCGGCCCGGCTGCGCGGCTGCCCCGTCGGCCCCGTCCGCGCCCCCCTCACCGACCCGTCCGCCGCCGACCTGGCCGAACTCAAGACCCTGCTCGCCACCGGACTCGACCTCGTAGGAGCCGCCCTGTGACCCGCGACCTCACCATCACGGCCGTCCGCCTGACGCCGATCCTGGTCGCCGACCCGCCCCTGCTCAACACCCAGGGCGTCCACCAGCCGTACACCCCCCGCCTGATCGTCGAGGTGGAGACCGCCGACGGGATCACCGGCGTCGGCGAGACCTACGGCGACGCCAAGTACCTGGAACTGGCCCGCCCGTTCGCCGACAAGCTGGTCGGCCGTCAGGTCGCGGACCTCAACGGCCTGTTCACCCTCGCCGACGAGGTCGCCGTCGACTCCTCCCGGGTCTCCGGTCAGGTGGACGTCGGCGGACTGCGCGGCGTCCAGACCGCCGACAAGCTGCGCCTGTCCGTCGTCTCCGGCTTCGAGGTCGCCTGCCTCGACGCCCTCGGCAAGGCGCTCGGCCTGCCCGTGCACGCGCTGCTGGGCGGCAAGGTGCGCGACGCCGTGGAGTACAGCGCGTACCTCTTCTACAAATGGGCCGACCACCCCGAGGGCGTGGCCGCGGAGAAGGACGACTGGGGCGCCGCCCTCGACCCGGCCGGCGTGGTCGCGCAGGCCCGCGCCTTCACCGAGCGGTACGGCTTCACCTCCTTCAAGCTCAAGGGCGGCGTCTTCCCGCCCGAGGAGGAGATCGCCGCGATCAAGGCCCTCGCCGAGGCGTTCCCCGGCCACCCCCTGCGCCTGGACCCCAACGGCGCCTGGTCCGTGGAGACCTCGCTCCACGTCGCGGCGGAACTCGGGGACGTCCTGGAGTACCTGGAGGACCCCGCGCTCGGCACCCCGGCGATGGCCGAGGTCGCCGCGAAGACCGGGGTGCCGCTCGCGACCAACATGTGCGTGACGACGTTCGCCGAGATCCCGGAGGCGTTCACCAAGGGCGCCGTGCAGGTCGTGCTCTCCGACCACCACTACTGGGGCGGGCTGGGCAACACCCGGCAACTGGCCGCCGTCTGCCGCACCTTCGGCGTCGGCGTCTCCATGCACTCCAACACCCACCTGGGCATCAGCCTCGCCGCCATGACCCACGTGGCGGCCACCGTCCCCGACCTCCACCACGCCTGCGACTCCCACTACCCCTGGCAGTCCGAGGACGTCCTCACCGAACGCCTCACCTTCGACGGCGGCAAGGTCGCCGTCTCCGACGCCCCCGGCCTCGGCGTCGAACTCGACCGCGACAAGCTGGCCTTCCTCCACCGCCGCTGGCTCGACGACGACGGCACGCTCCGCGACCGCGACGACGCGGCGGCCATGCGGGTCGCCGACCCGGACTGGGTCACCCCGGCCGTGCCGCGCTGGTGAACCGTCCGGTGGACCGCGCCCCACGGTGACCGTCCGTGAGGCGCCCGTGGAACACCCCTTCCCCCCGCCCCCTCGCCACGACCGGAGCCGCTCGTGTCCGAAACAGCAAGTCCCGAGGTGCATTCCCCAGCCGTACAGTCCGCCGTCCACAAGATCTTCCGCCGTGTGGTCCCGCTCTTCTTCGTCATGTTCGTGGCGAACTACATGGACCGCGTCAACCTGGGCTTCGCCCAGGACGAACTCCGCGCCGACGTGGGCCTGTCGGCCGCCGCGTTCGGTCTCGGCGCCGGCGTCTTCTTCATCGCGTACGCCCTCTTCGAGGTCCCCTCCAACATGCTGATGGAGCGGTTCGGGGCCAAGGTCTGGCTCACCCGCATCATGATCAGCTGGGGTGTCGTCGCCACCGCGATGGCCTTCGTCAACAGCGTGGAGATGTTCTACGCCCTGCGTTTCCTGCTCGGCGTCGCCGAGGCGGGCTTCTTCCCGGCCGTCATCTACTACTTCAGCCGCTGGCTCCCGGACTCCCACCGGGGCCGGGCCACCTCCGTCTTCCTGATGGGCTCCGGCACCGCGACCGTCATCGTCGGCCCGATCTCGGGCGCGCTCATGGAGATGCACGGCATCTGGGGTCACGCCGGCTGGCAGTGGATGTTCTTCATCGAGGGCGTCTTCTCCGTCGTGCTCGGCTTCGTCGTCTACCGCTTCCTCGACTCGGGCATCGAGCAGGCGACGTGGCTGACCGACGAGGAGAAGACGGGCCTGGTCGCGGCGATCGACGCCGAACAGGCGGAGCGGGACGCGCGGCGCGGCGGGAAGGCGGCCGAGGTCTCCCGGTGGAGGCTGCTCGCCGACCCCCAGATGCTGCTCTTCCTGTGGATCTACTTCGCGATCAACGTCGCCCTGTACGCGGTGACCTTCTGGCTGCCGTCGATCGTGGACGACATCGGCGGTGTGAGCGACTTCCAGGTCGGGCTGCTGACCGCCGTGCCCTGGCTGTGCGCGCTGGTCGCCCTCTTCGTCAGCGGCCGGATCTCGGACCGCATCGGCAAGCGCCGGCCCGTGCTGGTGGTGCTGCTCCTGCTCGGCGGCTGCGGCACCCTGCTGGCCGTCTTCGTCTCGCCCTGGGTCGGGCTCGGCGCCCTGTGCCTGGCCGCGATGGGCTTCAAACCGGCCTCCCCGGTCTTCTGGACCATCCCGCAGAGCTATCTCGACGCCCGCGCCGCGGCACCCGGCATCGCGCTGATCAACTCCATCGGCAACCTCGGCGGTTTCGTGGCCCCCACCGCCTTCGGCATCATCGAGGACACCACCGGCTCGACCAAGGGCGGCCTGGTCGGGCTGACCGTCGTCGGATTCCTGGCCGCGCTGAGCGTGCTGCTGGTGCGCGGCGGCGGACGCAACGACCGGGTCCGCGCCCGGCCGGCCGGGGCGGCCGCTGCTCCGGCCCCGGAGGCCACCCCGGGCGCCGCCCGCAGTGCGCACCCGGGACCGGCCACGGCCTGACGCCACGCGGCGTCACCACCGCGCTGTCGGTGGCTTGGTGCACACTGGCGGGGTCCGCACCATGCCAGGGAGCGCACCGTGACAGCGTCCACCGTGTCCACCGACGTGCCCGACGTGCCCGTCATGCCGGCCGACGAGAGAACGCACCGGCACGTCCCGCCCGAGGGATCGCACCGCCAACCGCAGGTCGATCCCCTCGCCGACCTGCGCACCCCGCAGGACCCGCCCTGGGACGTGTACCTGACCGGCACCGTCTTCCTCGACGTGATCTTCACCGGGCTCGACTCCGCCCCGGTGCGCGGGACCGAGTCCTGGGCCCGGGGGATGGGGTCGAGCCCGGGCGGCATCGCCAACATGGCGACCGCACTGGCCCGCCTCGGCCTGCGCACCTCGCTGGCCGCCGCCTTCGGCGACGACCACTACGGCGACTACTGCTGGGACGCGCTCGCCCGGGGCGAGGGCATCGACCTGACCCCCTCGCGCACCGTGCCCGGCTGGCACTCGCCGGTGACGGTCTCCATGGCGTACGAGGGGGAGCGCACGATGGTCTCCCACGGCCACGAGCCGCCCCCCGAGGAGCCGTCCCCGGACTGCCCGCCCGGCGCCCGCGCCGCCGTCGCCTCCCTCACGCCCGGCGTCAGCTCCCCCTGGATCGCCCGCGCCGCCGCCCGCGGCACCCGCGTCTTCGCCGACGTCGGCTGGGACGACACCGGCGCCTGGGACCTGGCCTCGCTGCCCGACCTGGCGCACTGCGAAGCCTTCCTGCCCAACGCGGAGGAGGCCATGCGCTACACCGGCGCCACCTGCCCCCGGGCCGCCGCGCACGCCCTGACCGAGCATGTGCCGCTCGCCGTGGTCACCCTCGGCGCGGACGGCGCCTACGCGGTGGACCGGCGCACGGGGGAGAGCGCCGAGGTCCCGGCGATCGAGGTCGAGGCGCTGGACCCGACCGGCGCCGGGGACGTGTTCGTCGCCGGGTTCGTCACCGGCACCCTGGCCGGCTGGCCGCTCGCCGACCGCCTGGCCTTCGCCGGACTGACCGCCGCCCTCTCCGTCCAGGAGTTCGGCGGGTCGCTGTCGGCGCCGGGCTGGTGCGAGATCGCCACCTGGTGGCGCAAGGTCCAGTCGCTGGAGGACCAGGACCCGGCGGCGCTCAGCCGCTACGCGTTCCTGACCGACCTCGTCCCGGACGACCTGGTGGCCCCCTGGCCGCTGCGCCGCGCGGTCCCGACCATCGGTTACCGCCCGCCGACGCCCTGACCGCGCACGGCCCCGGGCGTGCTCAGAAGCCGAGCCGGCGCAGCTGCTTGGGGTCGCGCTGCCAGTCCTTGGCGACCTTCACGTGCAGGTCGAGGAAGACCGGGGTGCCGAGCAGCGCCTCGATCTGCTTGCGGGACTTGATCCCGACGTCCTTCAGGCGCTTGCCCTTGGGGCCGATGATGATGCCCTTCTGGCTGGGCCGCTCGATGAAGACGTTGGCGTGGATGTCCAGGAGCGGCTTGTCGGCCGGGCGGTCCTCGCGCGGCAGCATCTCCTCGACCACCACCGCGATGGAGTGCGGCAGCTCGTCGCGCACGCCCTCCAGGGCGGCCTCCCGGATCAGCTCGGCGACCATGACCTGCTCGGGCTCGTCGGTGAGGTCGCCCTCGGGGTAGAGGGCGGGGCCCTCGGGCAGCAGCGGGGTCAGCAGGTCGGCGAGCAGGTCGACCTGCTTGTTCCCGGTGGCCGACACCGGGACGATCTCCGCCCAGGTGATGCCCAGCTCCTGGCCCAGCTGGTCGACGGCGATCAGCTGCTCGGCCAGCGTCTTGCCGTCGACGAGGTCCGTCTTGGTGACGATCGCGACCTTGGGGGTCTTCTTGATCCCGGCCAGCTCCTTGGCGATGAAGCGGTCGCCGGGGCCCAGCTTCTCGTTGGCCGGCAGGCAGAAGCCGATGACGTCCACCTCGGCCCAGGTCGTGCGCACCACGTCGTTGAGCCGCTCGCCCAGCAGCGTGCGCGGCTTGTGCAGCCCGGGGGTGTCCACCAGGATCAGCTGGGCGTCCTCGCGGTGCACGATGCCCCGCACGGTGTGCCGGGTGGTCTGCGGACGGTTGGAGGTGATCGCCACCTTCTGCCCGACCAGCGCGTTCGTGAGGGTGGACTTGCCCGCGTTGGGGCGGCCCACGAAGCAGGCGAAGCCGGCCCGGTGAACAGTCTCGGCCGGTTCTTCGGATGACTGGGTACGAACGCTCATGGCGCCCATTGTCCCTGATCCCCGGAGCCCCGCCGTACCACGGTCGCCCACCGGGCCGTCGGAGATCAGCCCGCGCTCACCGTGGCCCGCACCGTGCCGTCGGGTCCGGCGACCAGGACCGGCGTCCCGGGACCGCCCAGGTCCCGCACCGCCGCCCGGTCCTCCTCCGACGCCGCCTCGGCCTCCGTGACCACCGCCGCCGCCTCCAGGGACTTCGCGCCGGACGCCACCGCCATCGCCACCGCCGTGCGCAGGGCGCTGAGCCGCAGGGAGTCCAGGGCGACCGTGCCGGCGACGTACGTGCGGCCGGTCTCGTCGCGTACGGCGGCGCCCTCGGGGACGCCGTTGCGGGCCCGGGCCGAGCGGGCCAGGGTGACGATCTTGCGGTCCTCGGGGTCGAGGTCGGGAGTCTCGGTCATGGGGTGAGCATACGGAGCCCCGCCGGACGCCGGTCCCCTCACCCCGCCACCGGGTACATCGCCCCGCGGCGGCCCTCCGGCGAGGCCAGCCACTCCAGCTTGCCCGCGCTGTTCGCCTCGTCCAGCGGTGTGTGCAGGACGATCGTGAGGTCGGGCCGCGCCGGCACCTTCAGGGCCGTCGACTCCAGGCAGAGCAGCCCGACCAGCGGATGGTCCAGCTCCTTGCGGATCTGACCCGCGTCCTCGATGTCCCGCTCCTCCCACAGCGCGGCGAACTCGGCACTGGCCCCCTTCAGCTCCGCCAGCACCTCCTGGAAACCCTCGTCCTCGGGGTTGGCCGCGCAGGTGGCACGGAACTGGGCCACGACCGTGCGCGCGTTCTGCTCCCAACTGCGGGCGCGGGCGCGGTACAGCGGGTCGGTGAAGAAGTCGAGGATGCAGTTCCAGGTGGTCCCGGGCCGCATGCCCAGCACCGCTCCCGCCGCGTCGTTGTACATCACGCAGTTGTAGTAGCGGTCCATGATGTGCGCCGGATACGGCATCCACGTGTCGATCAGCCGCCGCAGCCCCTCACACATGTCCCGCTTGGCCGGCTCCACCTCCGCGGCCGGCGGGTTCAGCCCCGCCAGCACGTACAGGTGACGGCGCTCCGCGTTGCTCAGCCGCAGCACCCGGGCCACGGAGTCCAGGACCTGCGGGGAGACCGAGATGTCGCGGCCCTGCTCCAGCCACTGGTACCAGGAGGCGCCCACCCCCGCGAGCACCGCGACCTCCTCGCGGCGCAGCCCCGGCGTCCGGCGCCGCGCCCCGCCCTCCGGCAGGCCGACCTCGGCCGGGGTCACTCGGGCCCGCCGGCTCATCAGGAACTCCCGCAGCTCGCTGCGGCGCCGGTCCCGGGCCGCCGACGCGGCCTCGGCCCGCACGATCACGTCCGGCACGTACGTACTCCCCCCGGTAGGCATGCGCATGCTGGTGGCTGGTGGTGCCACCACCAGGACAACTTGCCGCTCCCCACGGCTATTCCGCGGCCCGCAGGCTCCTACCCATGGCGATCGACACCCCCTCCAGCCCCTCCACCGCACCCACCGCACCCACCCCCTCCACCGCACCCACCGACCCACCAGTCGCCGGGCGGGCCGCTCCCCGGCTCACGCCCCGCGACCGGCTCGTCCTGTTCGTGCTGTGCGCCGCCCAGTTCATGGTGGCGCTCGACTTCTCGGTCCTGAACGTCGCCCTGCCCGTCCTCGGCGCGGAGCTCGGCATGAGCCCGTCCGCCCTCCAGTGGGCGGTCACGGCCTTCGCCCTGCCCTCCGGCGGGTTCCTGCTGCTCTTCGGCCGCACCGGTGACCTGTACGGGCGCCGCCGCCTCTTCCTCGCCGGGCTCGCGCTCTTCGGCGCCGCCTCGGTCCTGGCCACCTTCGCCTGGGACCCGGCCTCCTTCCTCGCCGGACGCGCCCTCCAGGGCCTCGGCGCGGCGGCCATCGTCCCGACCGGCATGTCCCTGCTGACGACGACCTTCCCGGAGGGCCCGGCCCGCGACCGCGCCCTGGGCATCTCCGGCACCCTGCTCTCGCTGGGCTTCACCGTCGGCATGGTGGCCGGCGGCGTACTGACCGACCTGCTGGGCTGGCGCTCCACCATGGGCCTGCTCGCCCTCTTCGCCCTGATCGTGCTGCCCCTGGCCCCCGGCCTGCTCCCGGAGTCCCGCACCCCCGAGCGCCCCCGCCTGGACGTCCCCGGCGCGATCACCGTCACCGGCGGTCTGCTCGCCCTGATCTACGCGCTGTCGACGGCGGCCGAGCACGGCTTCGGCCGCACCGACGTCCTCGTCACCCTGGCCGCGGGCCTGCTGCTCCTGACCGCCTTCGCCGTCGTCGAGTCCCGCACCGACCAGCCGCTCGTCTCGCTGCCGATGCTGCGCCGCCGCACGGTGGCCTGGGGCAACCTGGGCGGCCTGGTCACCTTCTCGATGATGTCCACGGTGGTCTTCGTACTCACCCTGTACCTCCAGGAGATCCTGCGCCTGACCGCCTTCGAGACCGGCCTGGTCTTCGGCGTGCAGGGCGTCCTGTCGGTGGTGGCCGGCGCGTACGCGCCCCGCGTCATCGGCCGCTTCGGCGCCCGCCGCACCCTCGTCGCCTCGCTCGCCGGACAGGGCGCGATCGGCCTGTCCCTGCTGGCGCTGGGGGAGGGCGGCTGGTCGGTGGTGCTCGCCACGGCCGCCGTGTCGCTGGCCAGCATGTGCCACCTGGGCGCGATCATCTCCTACGGCCTGACCGTCACCTCCGGCGTCCCCGACGAGGAGCAGGGGCTGGCGACCGGCCTGGTCACCTCCACCCAGCAGGTCGGCATCACCGTCGGCATCCCCCTGCTGGGCGTGCTGGCCACCACCGCTACGGATCTGGCCTCCGGCGTCCACACGGTGCTGCTGCTGGACGCGGTGATCGTGCTGGCGGCGGCCGTACTGGTCGCCGTGGGGCTGCGGGTGGGCCGGACCCGCTCAGGGACGGTCGAGCCGTAGCCGCTCCGCGCGCGGCAGCCCCGCGACCACCAGGTCGTACGAGTCCTCCACGAGCTCCCGGACGAGACGGTCCGGGAGCTCGCCGGCCGGACCGCCGGCCACCGTCACCGTGTTCCAGTGCCGCTTGTTCATGTGCCAGCCGGGGACGATCAGCCCCGGGTGGTCACCGCGCAGCCGGAGCGCGTCGTCCGGGTCGCACTTCAGGTTGACCGTGAGCGGGTCCCCGTCCAGGAAGGACAGCGCGAACATCTTCCCCCGCACCTTGAAGACCGTAGTCTCCGGGCCGAAGGGGAAGTCCTCCACGGCGGCGTCGAAGGACAGGCAGAAGGCGCGCAGCTCCCCGGGGGTCATTCCGACGCGGCCTCCTCGGCGGGCCGCGCCGCGTTCACCGGCTCCACCAGCACCGTCACGATCTTGTTCCGGCGGCCCGCCGCGGCCTCCGCCGTCAGCCGCAGCTCCCGCCCGTCGGGCAGCTCCACGATCGAGGAGGCACCGGCGATCGGCACCCGGCCCAGCGCCTTCGCGAGCAGGCCGCCCACCGTCTCCACGTCCTCGTCGTCGAACTCCTCCAGGCCGTACAGCTCGCCCACGTCGCCGATGTCGAGGCGGGCGGTGACCCGGTAGCGGCCCTCGCCCAGCTCCTCGACCGGCGGCAGCTCCCGGTCGTACTCGTCGGTGATCTCGCCGACGATCTCCTCCAGGATGTCCTCGATGGTGACGATGCCGGCCGTGCCGCCGTACTCGTCGATGACGACGGCGACGTGGTTGCGGTCCTTCTGCATCTCGCGCAGCAGGTCACCGGCGTTCTTGGTGTCGGGCACGAAGGACGCCGGCCGCATCACCGTGGAGACCAGGTCGCTCTCCGCCTCCCGGCTGATGTGCGTGCGGCGGGCCAGGTCCTTCAGGTACACGATGCCGACGACGTCGTCCTCGCTGTCCCCGGTGACCGGGATGCGCGAGAAGCCGGAGCGCAGGGCCAGGGTGAGCGCCTGGCGGACGGTCTTGTACCGCTCGATGACGACGAGGTCGGTGCGCGGGACCATGACCTCCCGCACCAGGGTGTCGCCCAGCTCGAACACCGAGTGCACCATCCGGCGCTCCTCGGCCTCGATCAGGGACTCCTTCTCCGCGTAGTCCACCAGCGCCCGCAGCTCCGCCTCGGAGGCGAAGGGACCGCGGCGGAAGCCCTTACCGGGGGTGAGCGCGTTGCCGATGAGGATCAGCAGCGACGGGATCGGGCCCATGATCCGGTCCAGCGGCACCAGCACGTACGCCGCCGCCGTCGCGGTGTTCATCGGGTGCTGGCGGCCGATGGTGCGCGGGGACACCCCCACGGCGACGTACGAGACGAGCACCATGACCGCGATGGCGATCAGCAGCGCCTCGGTGGTGTTGGCGAACTCCTGGAGGCAGGCGTACGCCACCAGCGCGGCGGCGGCCATCTCGCAGGCCACCCGCACCAGCAGCGCCACGTTGAGATAGCGCGTCGGGTCGGCGGCGACCTGGGCGAGCTTGGCGCTGCCGCGCCGCCCGGACCGCACGGCCTCCTCGGCGCGGAAGCTGGAGACCCGGGCGAGCCCCGCCTCCGCGCACGCGGCGAGCCACGCGATCACCACCAGGGCGACCGCGCCGGCGACCAGGGGGAGGCTCATGAGACGGTCGGGGCCGGGGACGGGCCGGTCAGACCCTTCTCCGCGCGCCAGCCGTCCACGATGGCGGCCTGCAGTGAGAACATCTCGGCCTTCTCGTCCGGCTCCTCGTGGTCGTAGCCGAGCAGGTGCAGCACCCCGTGGACGGTCAGCAGCTGAAGCTCCTCGTCCATGGAGTGCCGCGTCTCGGCGTCGGCGCCCTGCTTGGCGGCGACCTCCGGGCAGAGCACGATGTCGCCGAGCAGACCCTGCGGCGCCTCGTCCTCGTCCTTGCCCGGCGGACGCAGCTCGTCCATCGGGAAGGACATGACGTCCGTGGGGCCGGGCAGGTCCATCCACTGGATGTGGAGCTGCTCCATGGCGTCGGCGTCCACGACGATCACCGAGAGCTCGGAGAGCGGGTGGATGCGCATCCGCGCGAGCGCGTAGCGGGCGATGTCGAGGATCGCCTGCTCGTCGACCTCGGTTCCGGACTCGTTGTTGACGTCGATCGACATGGTGGTGCTGGTCTACTTCCCCTTGGTGCCCTTGGCACCGGACGCCCTGCCGCGTGGCTTGTGCGCGCCGTTCTCGGTGCCGTGGTCGCTGTCGTACTTCTCGTAGGCGTCGACGATACGGCCCACCAGCTTGTGCCGGACGACGTCCTGCGAGGACAGCCGCGAGAAGTGGACGTCCTCGACGCCCTCCAGGATCTCCTGCACCTGCCGCAGACCCGACTTGGTGCCGCCGGGCAGGTCGACCTGGGTCACATCACCCGTGATCACGATCTTCGAGTCGAAGCCGAGGCGGGTGAGGAACATCTTCATCTGCTCGGGGCTGGTGTTCTGCGCCTCGTCCAGGATGATGAAGGCGTCGTTCAGCGTGCGGCCGCGCATGTACGCCAGCGGCGCCACCTCGATCGTCCCGGCCGCCATCAGCCGCGGGATCGAGTCCGGGTCGATCATGTCGTGCAGCGCGTCGTACAGCGGGCGCAGGTACGGGTCGATCTTCTCGTACAGCGTGCCCGGCAGGAAGCCGAGCCGCTCGCCGGCCTCGACCGCCGGGCGGGTCAGGATGATGCGGTTGACCTGCTTGGACTGCAGGGCCTGCACCGCCTTGGCCATCGCCAGATAGGTCTTGCCGGTGCCCGCGGGGCCGATGCCGAAGACGATGGTGTGCTTGTCGATCGCGTCGACGTACCGCTTCTGGTTCAGCGTCTTGGGGCGGATGGTGCGGCCGCGCGAGGACAGGATGTTCTGCGTGAGCACCTGGGCCGGGGTCTCCTGGCCGTCGCTCTCCCCGTTCTCGCTCGCCTTGAGCATGGCGATCGAGCGTTCCACTGCGTCCTCCGTCATCGGCTGCCCCGTGCGGAGCACCAGCATCATCTCGTCGAACACGCGCTGGATGAGGGCGACGTCGTGGGTGTCGCCGACCGCGCTGATCTCGTTTCCCCGGACGTGGATGTCGGCCGCCGGGAAGGCCGTCTCGATCACGCGCAGGAGGGAGTCGCCGGATCCCAGCACGGTCACCATGGGGTGCTGGGCGGGGACGGTGATCTGTGCTCTGGCCTGCCCCTGCGCGGGGGTGTGAGCTGAGGGTGTCTGAGTCATGGGCCGGCGCTCGAGGCCTGCTCGTCCTCCTCTGCGGCGTGCGCCGCGTGACGGGTGTGTCTGCTGTATCCAGCGTACGACTCCCCGCCGACAGCACCGAGGGCTTTTATCGGACCGGCGTTCGCCCGGCGCCCCGGACGAGGTCCCGGTACCAGCCGTACGACGCCTTGGGCGTGCGCTCGAGCGTCGTGAAGTCCACGTGGACCAGCCCGAAGCGGCGCGCGTACCCCT
The DNA here is from genome assembly GCF_964272335.1 of Streptomyces sp. SudanB5_2050. NCBI lineage: Bacteria > Bacillati > Actinomycetota > Actinomycetes > Kitasatosporales > Streptomycetaceae > Streptomyces > Streptomyces sp. SudanB5_2050. The sequence continues at coordinate 2,678,550 of NZ_OZ186760.1, read as the reverse complement.
CGGCCCACTCGAAGTTGTCCAGCAGCGACCAGACGAAGTAGCCCCGCACGTCCACCCCGGCCTCCAGCGCCCGGTGCAGGGCGCGCACGTGCCCGTCGAGGTAGGCGATCCGGTCGCGGTCGTCGAGCCCGTCGTAGGAGCAGCCGTTCTCGGTGATCACGATCGGCGGGAGCCGGTCGCCGTAGCGGTCGCGGAAGTCGGTGAGCAGCTCCGTCAGCCCCTCGGGGACGACGGGCCAGCCGAAGTCCGTCAGCGGCCGGCCCTCGACGGGGACCACCGAGAAGGGCAGCTCGGCGGGGAGCGTCACCCCGCCGAAGTCGATCCGGGCACCCTGCGGGGCGCCCACCCGCGTCGGCGCGTAGTAGTTCACGCCGTACCAGTCCAGCGGCTCGGCGATGACCTCCAGGTCCGCGTCGATCCCTCCGGCGGAGCCCGGCATCAGCTCACCGACGCCCTCCGGGTACCGCCCGGTCAGCACCGGGTCGGCGAACATCCGGTTCAGCAGGACGTCGTAGAACTCCGCCGCCTCCCGGTCGGCCGCCCCCTCGGAAGCGGGCCAGGTGGGTCCGTGCGAGTTGGCGATCCCGACGTCGGCGGCGCCCGAGGCGCGCAGTGCCCGCACCGCCAGTCCGTGGGCGAGCAGCTGGTGGTGGGCGACCGGCAGGGCGTCGAACAGCAGCCGCTCGCCCGGCGCGTGCACGCCGAGGGCGTGGCCGAGCAGGGTGTGCTCGGCGGGCTCGTTCAGGGTGATCCACTTGCCCACGCGGTCCCCGAGCCGGTCCGCGACCCGGGACACGTACTCCGCGAAACGCGACGCCGTGTCCCGCTGCCGCCAGTCCAGTCCCGCCGGCAGGTCCCAGTGGAAGAGCGTCGGCACCGGCCGGACGCCCGCCGCGCACAGCTCGTCCACCAGCCGGTCGTAGAAGCCGAGGCCGCCGGGGGAGTCCACCCGGGGCCAGGAGACCGAGAAGCGGTAGCCGCCCACGCCCAGGTCCGCCAGGAGCGCCACGTCCTCCCGGTAGCGGTGGTAGTGGTCGCAGGCCACCGCGGCCGTCGAGCCGTCCTTCACCCGTCCTGGCCCGGCGGTGAACTCGTCCCACACGGACGGCCCCCGCAGGTCGGCCGCCCCCTCGATCTGGTGCGCGGACGTGGAGACGCCCCACAGGAAGTCCTCCGGGAACCGCGGCATCGCGTGCGCATCCGACTCGGTCGCCATGCGCGGATCATCCGTACCGCCGGTGAGCGAAGTCAACGCCCGTGCGCCGCACCGGCGTCACGCCCCCTCCTTCAGCACCCGCGAGATCAGCCTGCGCTGCTCCGGGGTCAGCCGGGGATCGGCGGCGTACACCGTCCTGCCGTCCACGGTGATCTGGTAGCTGAACCCGTCCGGCACCCCGACGGGCGGTGTGCCCCGCCCGTCGGCGACCGCCCGCTCGGCCAGCGCCTGCCACTCCGCCGCGTCGGCGCGGCCCGCGGTCTCCACCTCCGCGTGGCGTTCGATGCCCGCGAAGCCTCCTGTGCGCCTCACCTGAATCCGCATGGACCCGTGTCTAGTACGGAACTACAGCGTCCGCACCCCGACCTGTTCCCAGCACTTGCGTACCGCCTCCAGCTCCTCGGCGTCCCCGTAGCGCTCCCGGGCCGCCTTCACCGTCAGCGTCGCGAAGTCCGCGAACAGCGCGTCCTGGGCCAGCTCGCCGCCGGTCAGCACGTCGTACCAGATCTGCCCGGCCCGCTCCCAGGCGTGCCCGCCGAGCGCGGTGGCGGCCAGGTAGAAAGCGTGGTTGGGGATGCCGGAGTTGATGTGCACGCCGCCGTTGTCGCGGCCGGTGCGCACGAAGTCGTCCATCGTCGCGGGCTGCGGGTCCTTGCCCAGCACGTCGTCGTCGTAGGCCGTGCCCGGCGCCTTCATGGAGCGCAGCGCCACCCCCGTCACGCTCGGCGCGAGCAGTCCGGCGCCGATCAGCCAGTCGGCCTCGGCGGCGGTCTGGCCCAGCGAGTACTGCTTGATGAGGGCGCCGAAGACATCGGACACCGACTCGTTGAGGGCGCCCGGCTGGCCGTAGTAGGTCAGGTTGGCGGTGTGCTGGGTGACGCCGTGGGTCAGTTCGTGGCCGATGACGTCGAGGGGGATGGTGAAGTCGAGGAAGATCTCCCCGTCCCCGTCGCCGAAGACCATCTGCTCGCCGTTCCAGAAGGCGTTGTTGTACTCGCGGTCGTAGTGCACGGTCGCGTGCAGCGGCAGTCCGGCGCCGTCGATGGAGTCGCGTCCGTACACCTTCAGGAAGTGCTCGAAGGTGGCGCCCAGGCCCGCGTAGGCGCGGTTCACGGTGGCGTCCTTGCCGGGCTCCTCGCCCTCGCCGCGCACCTTCTTGCCCGGCAGGTCGGTGCCGTGCCGGGCGTCGAAGACGGTGCGCTGCGGCTTCTGCTGCTCGGCGCCGGCGCGCGGGGCGACGGCGGGGGCGCCGATCACCGTGGTGAGCTGCCGGCGGGTGCGCTCGAAGGCGTCCCGCTGGAGGGTCCGGCGGGCGGGTCCGGCGAGCACGGGGTCCTCGTGCTGGGCGAGCTTGTCGAGGACGTGGGGCGGCACGATGGTGCAGAAGACGGGCTCGAAGCCCCCGTAGGTCGTCATGTCCGGCACCCTTGCACTGCGTGACGCCCCTGTCACTACCCGCGACCACGATGGGTGAGAACCGGCGGCAAAGCGACCCCGTGACCGGCCGCGAGTGGTATACGGCACTTTTTGTCCTGGTTGTCCCCGCGATCCCGCATACTGATACACACCCGCGTGACCGGCGTGACTCGGCTAAGGTGCTGGGCATCATGCGTTTCGGGCTGCTTCTCCTTAGCTGCCGCGGCGAGGGCCTGCAATAGGCCGACTCCCTCCCCGCGGTGCTGAGTGGTGCGCGTCGGCCGTCCTTCCGGACACGCGGACACCGCGGACATCACGAGGAGCCCACGCCACCATGGTCAACCGCCAGCAGCCCAGCCCCATGCCGACCGGCAAGTACCGAGGCTACGAGCAGGTCGACATCGCCGACCGCACCTGGCCGAACCAGCGGATCACCCAGGCCCCCCGCTGGCTCTCCACCGACCTGCGCGACGGCAACCAGGCGCTGATCGACCCCATGTCGCCCGCCCGCAAGCGCGCGATGTTCGACCTGCTGGTCAAGATGGGCTACAAGGAGATCGAGGTCGGCTTCCCCGCCTCCGGCCAGACCGACTACGACTTCGTACGCTCCATCATCGAGGAGCCCGGCGCCATCCCGGACGACGTCACCATCTCCGTACTGACCCAGGCCCGCGAGGACCTGATCGAGCGCACGGTGGAGTCCCTGAGGGGCGCCAAGCGGGCCACCGTCCACCTGTACAACGCCACCGCCCCCGTCTTCCGCCGAGTCGTCTTCCGCGGCTCGCGCGACGACATCAAGCAGATCGCGGTCGACGGCACCCGGCTGGTCATGGAGTACGCCGAGAAACTGCTGGGCCCCGAGACGGAGTTCGGCTACCAGTACAGCCCCGAGATCTTCACCGACACCGAGCTGGACTTCGCCCTGGAGGTCTGCGAGGCGGTGATGGACACCTACCAGCCCGGCCCCGGCCGCGAGATCATCCTCAACCTGCCCGCCACGGTCGAGCGTTCCACCCCCTCCACGCACGCGGACCGCTTCGAGTGGATGCACCGCAACCTCTCCCGCCGCGAGTACGTCTGCCTGTCCGTCCACCCGCACAACGACCGCGGCACGGCCGTCGCGGCGGCCGAACTGGCCGTCATGGCCGGCGCCGACCGCGTCGAGGGCTGCCTGTTCGGGCAGGGCGAGCGCACCGGCAACGTCGACCTGGTCACCCTGGGCATGAACCTGTTCTCCCAGGGCGTCGACCCGCAGATCGACTTCTCCGACATCGACGAGATCCGTCGCACGTGGGAGTACTGCAACCAGATGGACGTCCACCCGCGCCACCCGTACGTGGGCGACCTGGTCTACACGTCCTTCTCCGGCTCCCACCAGGACGCCATCAAGAAGGGCTTCGACGCCATGGAGGCCGACGCGAAGGCCAAGGGCGTCACCGTCGACGACATCGAGTGGGCCGTCCCGTACCTGCCGATCGACCCGAAGGACGTCGGCCGCTCCTACGAGGCGGTCATCCGCGTCAACTCGCAGTCCGGCAAGGGCGGCATCGCCTACGTCCTGAAGAACGACCACAAGCTGGACCTGCCGCGCCGGATGCAGATCGAGTTCTCGAAGATCATCCAGGCCAAGACGGACGCCGAGGGCGGCGAGATCACGCCCACCGCCATCTGGGACGTCTTCCAGGACGAGTACCTGCCCAACCCGGACAACCCCTGGGGCCGCATCCAGGTCGCCAACGGCCAGACCACGACCGACCGCGACGGCGTCGACACCCTCACCGTCGAGGCCACGGTCGACGGCACCGAGACCACCCTGGTCGGCACCGGCAACGGCCCGATCTCGGCCTTCTTCCACGCGCTGCAGGGCGTCGGCATCGACGTACGGCTGCTGGACTACCAGGAGCACACGATGAGCGAGGGCGCCTCCGCGCAGGCCGCCTCGTACATCGAGTGCGCCATCGGCGACAAGGTGCTGTGGGGCATCGGAATCGACGCGAACACCACGCGCGCCTCGCTGAAGGCGGTCGTCTCCGCCGTCAACCGCGCTACCCGCTGACCAGCCGAATCGGTGGTTCGAGGCCCCGCTCGCCGGAAAACGGCGGGCGGGGCCCCGTCGTATACCGGCCATCTCCTCGTGGAGGTCACGGAAAGGTCTCTTCCCGGGTACTGACTCCACGTCGGTGATGTGGCTAACATCACGCCAGCGCGACGATGCTGTCACGCGGTTACGGAGGTGCGACGTGCTGCCTGGACGGGGACGAAACGGCCGAGCTGCCCGGCTGCCACACATCCTGGGCACTCGCACCGCGTGGACGCCCGTCGGCGACGGCGAGTTCTTCTGCCCCGGCTGCGGGGGCGACCGCAACTACCAGCGTCTGACCGGCCGTCGCCGCTTCACCCTCCTCGGCGTCCCCGTCCTGCCGCGCGGCGAGTCCGCGCCCACCGTGGAGTGCGCCGCCTGCCGCCGCCACTACGGCACCGACGTCCTCGACCACCCCACCACCACCCGCTTCTCGGCGATGCTCCGCGACGCCGTCCACACCGTCGCCCTCGCGGTCCTCGCCGCGGGCGGCGCCTGCTCCCGCACGGCGCTGGAGACGGCCGCCGTCGCGGTGCGCGCGGCCGGCTTCGAGGACTGCACGGAGGACCAGCTGAGCGCGCTGGTCGAGGCGCTGGAGGCGGACACCGGCCGGGTCCACGGCGAGCCGTGCGTGCCCGGTCTGGCCATAGAGCTGCACGAGGCGCTGGACCCGCTGGCCCCGCACCTCGCCGCCGTCGGCCGCGAGTCGATCCTCCTCCAGGGCGCCCGCATCGCCCTCGCCGACGGCCCCTACACCCCCGCCGAACGCGACGCCCTGGCGACGGTCGGCGCGGCCCTGACCCTCTGCTCCGACGACGTGACCCGCCTGCTGGAGTCGGCGGGGACGCCGTCCTAGGAGGGGGGCCCGAAGGCGCGGGACGAGATCGCTGGGCGTCTCGGATAGTCTCGGTGGTCCTGACTCGGCGTGGCCCGGACGGTGCGCCGAGAAGCGCGCGGGACGGAGGCGAGCGGTGTCGGCCGGTGTGGTGGTGATCGGGGCCGGTGTCTCCGGGCTGACCACGGCGGTGTGCCTGGCGGAGGCCGGGTGGAGGGTGAGGGTCGACACCGACCGCCCTCCGCGGGAGACGACCTCCGCGGCCGCCGGCGCGATGTGGGACCCGTATCTGGTCGAGCCCGCGGATCTGGTCGAGCGATGGAGCCGGGACACCCTCGCGGAACTCGTCCGGCTGAGCACCGACCCGGCCACGGGCATCCGTGTGGTGAGCGGGACGCACGAGTCCAGGACCCCGTGCGATGTTCCGGCCTGGGCCGAGCTGGTCGGGGCGGAGCTGTGCCCGCCGGGGGAGCTTCGCCGCGGCTATGTGACCGGTTGGCGCTACCGTGCCCCCCTCGTCGACATGCCCCGGTACCTCCACTACCTCGCCCAGCGGCTGGAACGCGCTGGCGGGGCCGTGCGCCACCGCCGGTACGGCACGCCCGAAGAGGCGCTGCGCGAGGCACCGGTGGTCGTCAACTGCTCGGGTGCGGGCGCCCGGAGTCTGGTGCCCGACGACTGCGTCGAGGCGGTGCGCGGACAGCTCGTCGTCATGGAGAATCCGGGGATCGACTCGTTCTTCTGCGACGACACCCCTGACGCCGAGGAACTCCTGTACATCTACCCGCACGCGCGCACGGTCGTCCTGGGCGGTACCTCGGAGCGGGGCAACTGGGACCTGACGCCCGACGAGGACGCCGCCCACGGGATCGTCCGGCGGTGCGTCGCCGTCGAACCGTCACTGACCGGGGCCCGGGTCCTGGGCCAGCGCGTGGGGCTCAGGCCGGTGCGCAAGCGGGTGCGGCTCGGGCCGGAGCGGCACCGGGACGGACTGGTCCTGCACAACTACGGGCACGGCGGTGCCGGACTCACGCTGTCGTGGGGGTGCGCCCGTGAGGTCGCGGAACTGGCCCGCGGGGCGACCGGCGCCGCTACCTGATCCGCCACTGCCGACGCTCCTCGATGCCGGCCTCCGCGCCCCTGCGGAAGAGGTACAGCCAGGTCCGGGCCGACAGCGTGAACACCAGCGCGATGGTCCACGGCCAGCTGGTCGCGCCGGTCGCCACCAGACCGCTGCCCACCGCCGGGGACACCGCGGTGAGCGCCGTGAGGGCGACCTCGGCGGGACTCCGGTCGAAACGGTGGGCGATCGAGAACTCGGACCGCTCGTACCAGGCGACGGCGGCGCTGAGGACCAGCGCCAGGACCATGGTGGTCCACACGTTGTCGCCGGCCTGCGCATAGGTCACGGGGAGCGAGATGAGGAACGGCAGAACACCGCCGTACTCGGACAGCACGTTCCCCCACTTCATGATCCTCCCGAAGGAGTTCGAACGGATCCGGGCGAGTTCGCCGGAGGCGCTCGCGTAGAGGATCAGGGAGAGCACCGTGCTGAACGTCGCCCCGATGAGGAGCAGACGCACGTCGTCCGGGAAACGGGTCGACGTGAAGGCGAAACCGAGGAGGAAGGTGATGGCGGCGAGGATCGACCCGGCGAAGGCGATCCCGGCCGCCGCCTCGCCGGACTGCAGCGCGGCCGGATCGTCCTGCTCGAACCTCGCTATCTCGAATGCCTGCCCGCCGCCCAGGGGCACCACCGCCGTCACGGCGTGGTCGGACGGCGCCAGAGACTCGGCGAGTTGCTCCTGATCACCCACGGGTACGAGGTGCCGGGCGTCCGGATCCAGGTAGGCGACGCGTGACTTGTGCTGGTAGTGGAGGTGGACGGCGGTGCCCGGTCCGCTGCTCCGCAGGAGCCTCGTCCCCAGGAAGCCGCAGCCCAGAAGGAGCCGCGACAGTGCCACGTCCCGCGGATCGGCCAGGACGGAGACCAGCGGGGTCTCGTCCGCCCTCCCGGAGCAGGTCCGCACCGTCTCGCTCAGGAGCCGAGCCGCCACGCCCTGCCGGCGCGAGTCGGAGCGGACCGCGATCACCGCCACGCGTACGTGCCCCGGAGACGGCGCTTCGGCGACGAGGCACCCCACCAACGTGCCTTCGCGCTCGGCGACCCGCACCCATCGGGAGGCGATGGCCTCGTCGATCAGGGCCGGTGCGGGAACGACCGCGGTGTCGCAGGAATCCGTCAGGAGGGCGATCAGCTGGTCCCGGTCCGTCGAGTCGGCCGTCCTGGTAGACCACGCAGCCATGCTCGTCCGTTTCGGTCGACTCGGGCACCGGTGAGTTGTCCCGCCCATGGTGCCCTGCCCATCGGGGCCGTGGGGCCGATTCGCCCGGGGAACCGTGGACTTGGCCGCGGGTCTGACCGTCCCGCCCCCGTGCTCCTCCCCGTTACTCCCGGGGGAGTAACGGAGGCCGCGGGTCACCCTCGGCAGTAGGCGACGGCTCGCTCTCGTGTCCGACGCGTCGGCGCTGGGGCGGCGGGAGTCTGGTGGGACCGCGACCAGACATCCGGACCGGAGGAGGCCCGACTCATGGGGGCAGCAAGGACACACGGGGCGTCGGGCGCCGGGCGGCGCCGGGTGGTTCCCTGGCTGGTGCTCGGACTGTGGATCGCCGTACTGGCGATCGCCGCGCCGTTCGCCTCGAACCTGTCGGACGTGCAGCGGGACCGGGCCGTCGACTATCTGCCGGCGAGCGCCGACTCGACCCAGGTCGCGAAGATCCAGGACCGGCTGCCGGGCGGCGAGGCCACCGAGATGGTCGTCGTCTACCACCGCGACACCGGACTGACCGCCGCCGACAGGGCCACCGCCGCCGACCAGATCGCCGAGATCGCGTCCGCGCACCCGCTCACGGGCCGTCCGGCCGGCGTCCCGTCCGAGGACGGCACCACCCTCATGTACCCGGTCGCCTCCACCGAGCCCGGTCAGGACGAGGAGGCCCGCGACGCACTCGTCGACGACGTACGGCGGATCGCCGACGGCGGAGACGGCCTGCGCGTCGAGGTCGGCGGCACCGGCGCCCTCACCACCGACGCCGGTGAGGTCTACAACTCCCTGGACGGCCCGCTGCTCTACACCACGGCCGCCGTCGTCGCCCTCCTGCTGATCCTCATCTACCGCAGCCCGTTCCTGTGGCTGGTCCCGCTCGCCGTCGCCGGGATCGCCGACTACCTGTCCATGGGCGTCGCCTACGGCCTCAACCAGTGGTTCGGCACGTCGGTGTCCGGTCAGAGCACCGGCATCATGACCATCCTGGTCTTCGGTGTCGGCACCGACTACGCGCTGCTGCTGGTCTCCCGGTACCGCGAGGAGCTGCGGCGCTTCGAGCGGCCGTACGACGCCATGGCCGCCGCCCTGCGCGGCTGCGGCCCCGCCGTGCTCGCCTCCTCCGGGACCGTCGCCGCGGGACTGCTGTGCCTGCTCGCCGCCGACCTCAACTCCAGCCGGGGCATGGGCCCGCTCGGCACCGTCGGCGTGCTGTGCGCGCTGGCCGCCATGCTCACCCTGCTCCCCGCGATCCTGGTGCTGCTGGGCCGCCGCGTCTTCTGGCCGCTCGTACCCCGCCACGGCTCCACGCCCAAGCCCCGCAGGTCGCTGATGAACGCGATGGGCGGCTCCGCCGAACGCCGCCCCCGCGCCGTCCTCGTCGGCGGCGCCCTCCTGCTCGGCACGCTGGCCCTCGGCTCGTTCAACCTGCCCGGCACCCTCAAGCAGGAGGACTCCTTCACCTCTAAGCCCGAGTCCATCGCCGCCATGGAGACCCTCGCCGCCGCCTACCCGGAGCGCGGCACCCAGCCCATCACCGTCATGGCCCCGGCCGACCGGGCCGAGGAGGTCCTCGCCGAGGCCCGTGACACCCGGGGCGTGGAGCGCGCCCAGGCCGGCCGCAGCGGCGAGGGCTGGACGGAGCTGACCGTCCTGGCCTCCGCGCCGCCCCAGTCGGCCGCCGAGACCGCCACCATCGAGGCCCTGCGCGACCGGCTCGACGGCTCCTACGTCGGCGGTCCCAGCGCCCAGCAGATCGACCTGGAGGACACCAACGCCCGGGACACCGTCATCGTCGTCCCGCTGGTGCTGCTGTCGGTCCTGCTGATCCTCGTCGTCCTGCTCCGCGCGCTGGTCGCCCCGCTGATCCTGGTCGCCGCCGTCGTCGCCGTGTGGGGCGCCGCCCTCGGCATCGGCGGCCTGGTCTTCGGTCCGGTCCTCGGCTTCGAGGGCACCGACCCGGGCCTGGGCCTGCTCTCTTTCGTCTTCCTGGTCGCCCTCGGCGTCGACTACGGCATCTTCCTGATGCACCGCATGCGCGAGGAGTCCCTGCACGGCGCGGAACCCGCGCGGGCCGCGCTCACCGCGCTGCGCACCACCGGCGGTGTCATCGCCTCCGCCGGGCTGGTCCTCGCGGCCACCTTCGCGGTGCTCACCAGCATGCCGATGGTGCAACTCGTCGAGCTGGGCTTCGTCATCGCCGTCGGTGTCCTCCTCGACACCTTCCTCGTCCGCACCTATCTGGTCACCAGCGCGAGCGTCGTCCTGCGGCGCCGGGTGTGGTGGCCGGGCCGCCTCTCCCGGGCGCCCGGGAAGCCGGCTCCGGCCGGTGAACGGGAGCCCGTCGGTGTCTGAGGCACCGCACGACCGGAGTGCGCCCCTCCCCTCCCGGAGGGGCGCGTCCGTCGCGGAGGATGGACGGGTGCAGGCATCCACCACTGCGACGTCCTGGCCCTCCCGCCTCGGTGAGCGGATCATGGCCGCGATCAACCGCGACCCGCTCACCGCGCCGCACCGCGTCCGCAACGACGCCGTGCTCGCCGCGGTCCTCCTCGTCGGCGCGGTCTGCCTGGCGTGGTTCACCGACGAGGGCCGGCGCCCGGACGCGCTGGGCTGGACGCTGCTGGTCGCCGCGCACGTCCCGATCGTGTGGCGGCGACACCGGCCGCTCCTGGTGCTCGCGGCGGTGTTCGCGGTCGTCGGCCCCTATCACGCCCTGGACAACAACCACGCCGCCCCCGGCCCGGCCTCCTACGTGGCCCTGTACACGCTGGCCGTCACCGGCCGGCCCCTGCGCACGATCCTCACCGGCACCGCGGTCCTCACGGCGTCCGTCAGCATCATGCTCACCGTCGACACCCACCGGGCCGTCGAACTGCTCCGCATCTCCGGCTGGGTGATCGCCATCCTCTTCGCCGGTGTCGACGTCCGCTACTACCGCCAGTACGTCGCCTCCATCGTCGAGCGCGCCGAACGCGCCGAACGCACCCGGGAGGAGGAGGCCCGGCGCCGCGTCGCCGAGGAACGCCTGCGGGTCGCCCGGGACCTGCACGACCTGCTCGCGCACAGCATCACCCTCATCGGCGTGCAGACCTCCGTCGCCGCCCACGTCCTGACCGCCGACCCCGACCGCCTGGACCGGGCCGCGGTCGCCAAGGCCCTCGACGACATCGCCGAGACCTGCCGGAGCGCGCGCGGTGAACTGCGCACCACGCTGGAGGTCCTGCGGGCGCAGGACACCCCCGACGCACGCGGCCCGTTGCCCGACCTGCGCGGCCTGCCCGACCTGGCGGAGGCCGCGCGCCTCGCCGGAGCGAGCGTGGAGCTGTCGCTGCGCGCCGACGACGTACCGCCGGCGGTCGGCGCCGCCGCCTACCGCATCGTGCAGGAGGCGCTGACCAACGCCGTACGGCACGCGGGACCCGAACCGACCGTCCGCGTCGAGGTGTACGCCGACCGGGGCGCGGTGCGCCTGTCCGTCACCGACGACGGCACCGGCCCGGACCCCGCCGGTGCCCCCGGCTTCGGCCTGGTCGGGATGCGGGAGCGGGCCCGCAGCGTGGGTGGCACACTCGACGCCGGGCCGCGCGAGGGAGGCACCGGCTTCGAGGTGACGGCCGTGCTGCCCACACCCACCGCCCCCCTGACGACGGCCACCCCGACGGCCGGCACGACGGCCACCCCGACGATCACCGCGGAGAGAGCCGAATGACCATACGCGTGCTGCTCGCGGACGACCAGAACCTCGTCCGCGCCGCATTCGCCCTGCTCGTCGCCTCGGCCCCCGACATGGAGGTCGTCGGCGAGGCGGGCACCGGCCGCCAGGCCGTCGAACTGGCCCGCACGGAACGCGCCGACCTGGTCGTCATGGACATCCGCATGCCCGACCTGGACGGTATCGAGGCGACCCGCCTGATCGCGGCCGACGAGGACCTGGCGGGTGTGAAGGTACTGGTCCTCACCACCTACGACACGGACGAGAACATCGTGGACGCCCTGCGCGCGGGCGCCTCCGGTTTCCTGGTGAAGGACACCAGGCCCGCCGACCTCCTCGACGCCATCCGCACCGTGACGGCGGGCGACGCGCTCCTGTCACCAGGTCCCACGGCCCGCCTGATCGAGCGGTTCCTGCGCAGCCCGTCCACCCCGGTGGGAGGCGGAGGCGGCCCCGACTGCCTGTCGGACCGCGAGCGCCAGGTCCTCACCCTCGTCGCCCGCGGCCTCAACAACACGGAGATCGCCGACTCCCTGGGCCTGAGCCCCCTCACCGCCAAGACCCACGTCAGCCGTGTGATGGGGAAGCTGGGCACCCGCGACCGGGCACAACTGGTCATCGTGGCCTACGAGTCGGGCCTGGTGACGCCCGGCACCGCTCAGCGGCAGTAGAGGTCGGAGTCCGGCCGTTCCCCGGTCGCCAGGAAGCGGGAGACGACGCGGTCGCCGCAGGCGTTGCCGTTGGCGAGGTAGGCGTCGTGGCCGGTGGAGTCCACGGTGACCATGACCGCCCGTCGGCCGAGCGCCTCCCGCATCCTCGACGCGCCGGAGAGCGGGGTGGCGACGTCCCGCTCGTTCTGCACGAGCAGGATGTCGGACGGCCCCCGGTCGGTGATCCGCACCGGTGCCTCACGCGGCGGATACGGCCAGGCGGCGCAGAGCATCGCGTTGCGGGGCATGCCGGCGGTGAGCGGGTACGCGGCGCGGCTCTCGGCGACGCCCTTCTCGTACACGGCCGGGGACGTGGGCCAGGCGACGTCGTTGCAGAGCGTCCCGGCGCCCACGGCGGCGACGTTCTGCAGCACCTCCTCGGGCGGCGCCTCGGGCGCGGGCGGCACGGTGCCCCGCCGGGCGGCCCGTATCAGCTCGGCGAGCGCCGGATAGCGGCTGGGCCGGTAGAGGCCGTCCAGCAGCGCCTGGCGCAGCACGTTGCCGTTCAGCTCCTCGGGATTGGCGCCGGGCCACGGGATCGGCTCGCGGTCGAGCCGCGCGGCGAGCCGCAGGAACATCGGTCGGACATCGGCGGCCCTGCGCGCCAGGCGGTCCGGATTGCCCGGCTTCGACGCCCAGGCCGCGAAGTGCGGGAAGGTGTCCTCCACGCCCTGCTCGTGCCCGGCCAGCCAGGCGCGGGCGACACGGGTCGGGTCGGGGTCGTCGACGCTGTCCAGCACGATCCGGTCGGTGCGGTGCGGGAAGAGCTGCGCGTACACAGCGCCGACGTACGTCCCGTACGAGACGCCCCACGCGGAGATCTTCCGCTCGCCGAGCGCGGCCCGGAGGAGGTCGATGTCGCGGGCCTCGTTGGCGGTGCTGAGGTGCTTGATCAGTTCACCGCCGTTGCGGGCGCAGGCGTCGGCCATGCGGCGGGCGGTGGCCATGTTCCCGTCCACCGAGCCGTCGGGGGCGGGCCAGGGACGGAGCTTGGAGGTGGCGAGGTCGCCGTGGTCCAGCCCGCAGGTGACGGGGGTGGAGGGGGCGAGTCCGCGCGGCGCGAATCCGATGAGGTCGTGGGTGTCGCGGACCTGCCGCGGCAGCTTCTGCCCCTTGCCCGACGGGTCGTTGAGGCTGGAGCCCCCCGGTCCGCCGGCGATGAGCAGCAGCGCCCCGCGCCGGGCGTCCGGGTCCTCGGCGGGGATGCGGGAGACGGCGATGTCGATCCGCGGGCCGTCCGGATCGGCGTGGTCCAGGGGGACCCGGAGGGTGGCGCACTGCTGACGGGGGTCGACGGTGGCGCCCTCGCAGTCCGCCCAGGCGAGGGACTCGGCCGGACCTGCGGTCGTGCCGGTGGCGGCGGGCGCGGTGATGCCGAGGAGGGCGGTGGACACGCCGACGACGGCGGCGTTGCGGAGGAGTCGTGTGCGTAGCGTCATGCGACGAGCCTCGCGGATGCCCGGCGCCCTCCCCATCCGGGCAACTCCCGGAAAGACACGGGGGGTTACCCCAGTCCTCCGTGTCGGGGTACACCCCGACGCGTCAGACGAAGAAGCTGTCGTGCCGCACCTGGAACTCCCGCAGCTCCTCGCCGCCGCGCTGCGCGAACTCGGCGACGCGCTCGAAGTACTCCTCGCGCGGGGCGCCCGGGGAGAAGAGCATCAGCATGGAGACGGGGTCGTCGCCGTCGTTCTTGAAGGCGTGCAGTCCGCCGACCGGGACGTACAGGAAGTCTCCCTGCCGCCCGGTGACCCAGCGCTCGCCGTTGTAGAGCTCCACCTCGCCGGACAGGACGTAGAAGGACTCGGAGATGCTCCGGTGGAAGTGCGTCCTGGCGCCGGGCGCCTTGGGGCCCATGTCCACCTTGTAGAGCCCGAACTCACCTCCGGTGGAGGTGTGGCTCGCGAGGTAGTGGGTGGTCGTGCCGTTGGGTGCCACGATGTCGGGCGGGGTGTCGGCCGCCCTGAACACGGCGTTGATCTCACCCTTCTCGCCGAGGTAGCGCGGCTCCGGGTACGACATGGGTGCCCCCTCCGTTGTGGATGCGTGATCCGAGTCTCGCGCACGGGGTCCGTCCCGGGCGTCGGCCGGGAGATCGAAGGGGGCGGGGACGAGCGGTCTAGGACCCGAGCCCGACGAGGCCGCGTACGAACTCCGTCCAGGCTCCCGCCCCGACGACGACCACCGGCCCGGCAGCCACCTTGCTGTCCCGGACCGGCACGACGCCGGGGACTCCGTCGGCGACCTCGACGCAGTTTCCTCCGTCGCCGTTGCTGTAGGTGCTCTTGCGCCAGCGGGCGTCGCTCAGGTCGTGTGCGTGCATCGTCTGAAGTCCTCAGCCGCCGATCGGACCAGGGCGAGGGACGCCTCCGGCGACAGTGCGGCGCCCCTGATCAGATCGTAGGCTCGGCGTGCGCGCCGCACCACTGCCGGATCGTCCAGCAGACTTCCCGAAAACGACGTCTCTGTATAGGCGGTGGGTGGCGCGTCCTCGAACTCCATGAGCCGGAGAGAGCCGCTGTTGGCAGGCGCCCCGGCAGAGAAGGGGAACACCTGGAGCAGCACCTTCCGTTCTTCGGCCAGTCGAGCCACCCGGTCCAGTGCCTCCGCCGTCACCCGCGGGCCGCCCACCGGGACGCGCAGTACCGTCTCGTGCACCACGACCCAATACACGGGCCGTGTAGCGTCTTCGAGAATCGCCGACCGCTCCACGCGGGCGACGACTCGGTCCTCCACGAACTCCTCCGCCGCGAACGGATGCGTCGCCAGGGTCAGGGCTCTCGCATAGGCCGGCGTCTGCAGAAGCCCGGGCACCACGGTCGGCTCGTAGTCGTGGACGGCTGTCGCCAGCCGTTCCAACTCCACGACCCCCGCGAAGTAATCCGCATACCGCGGATCATCAATCAGCTTCCGGCACAGCCGCTCGAAAATACCGTCGGTTTGCAGTGCCTCGTCAATCCGCTGGGCAACGTCCAGCTGTGGCTTGCGAATTGCCTGTTCGAACTGGCCGATGTATCCCCCGGACACGAAAACCCGTGCGCCAAGCTCCACTTGCGTGATTCCCGCGTCCTCGCGCCGGCGTTTCAGTTCCGTCCCGAAGAACTCCCACGCCGCCTGCCGTGAACCATTGGCCATAACCAACCCCCTGGCACTGACCCGCACTTGTAGTGCGCAGACTCCGACCGAGTGTAGTAACGGCAAGGCATTCTGGGGACACGAAGACTGAAACCGTAAAGGCAAGGGGAGCACGGTGAAGGCACCACACTCGGCGCTCTGCGTCGAAGAAGCGGAGGACACGGTGAAAGAATTGCGCGCGGCGCTCACGGAGGCCGGAATTACTCTTCCCTCCCTCGGGCTCGACCCGGTGAGTCTTGCGCGGGAGGCGCCCTGTCCGCTCATCGAATTGGGGCGGTGTTCCGTCGAGACCGCGCAGCGCCTCGCGGCGGTGCTGCGATGACCCACCCGCATCCGCACCCGCACCCGTATCCGCCCGTCGGGGCCTACGCCATCGACACCCGCACCGGACGTGTGGGACTCGTCATGGGCCACGAGGGCCCGTACGTGCAGATGCGGCCGTACGGCGGCGGCCGGGAATGGGACGCCGCGCCGGGTGACGTACGCCACGCCACCCCGGCGGAGCGCCTCAGCGCGGCGACGGCGTACACCAACGCCAGAAGTCGGGGCGAGGTGCCCTGACGCATGCGCGAGAATGAACGGCATGAGTCTGTTCCGCGACGACGGCATCGTGCTGCGCACCCAGAAGCTGGGTGAGGCGGACCGGATCATCACGCTGCTCACGCGCGGTCACGGACGCGTACGCGCCGTGGCGCGCGGGGTGCGGCGGACCAAGTCGAAGTTCGGGGCGCGGCTGGAGCCGTTCTCGCACGTGGACGTGCAGTTCTTCTCGAAGGGCAGCGAGCTGGTCGGGCGCGGCCTGCCGCTGTGCACGCAGAGCGAGACCATCGCGCCGTACGGCGGCGGGATCGTGACCGACTACGCGCGCTACACCGCCGGGACGGCCATGCTGGAGACGGCCGAGCGGTTCACCGACCACGAGGGCGAGCCGGCGGTGCAGCAGTACCTGCTGCTGGTCGGCGGGCTGCGCACCCTGGCGCGGGGCGAGCACGCGCCGAATCTCGTCCTCGACGCGTTCCTGCTGCGCTCGCTGGCCGTGAACGGGTACGCGCCGACCTTCGGGGACTGCGCCAAGTGCGGCCTGCCCGGTCCGAACCGGTTCTTCTCGGTCGGATCGGGCGGTTCCGTCTGCGTCGACTGCCGGGTGCCCGGCAGCGTCGTACCCTCGCCGCAGGCCCTGGAACTGCTCGGCGCGCTGCTTGCGGGAGACTGGGGCACGGCGGACGCGGCCGAGCCGCGGTACGTCCGGGAGGGGAGCGGACTGGTCTCCGCCTACCTGCACTGGCACCTGGAGCGGGGACTGCGCTCCCTGCGGTACGTCGAGAAGTAGGAGAGAACCGATATGGCCGTACGCGGGATCCTGGGGCGGCAGCGCCGGGAGTACAGGACGCCGGAGCCGCACCCGTCCGGCGCGCGGCCTCCGAAACTCGGCGAGCTGGTGCCCGAGCACGTGGCGATCGTCATGGACGGCAACGGGCGCTGGGCCAAGGAGCGCGGCCTGCCCCGCACCGAGGGGCACAAGGTCGGCGCCGAGCGGGTGCTGGACGTGCTCCAGGGCGGCATCGAGATGGGTGTGAAGAACATCTCCCTGTACGCCTTCTCCACCGAGAACTGGAAGCGGTCGCCGGACGAGGTGCGCTTCCTGATGAACTTCAACCGCGACTTCATCCGCAAGACCCGCGACCAGCTCGACGAGCTGGGCATCCGGGTGCGCTGGGTGGGGCGGATGCCGAAGCTGTGGAAGTCGGTCGCCAAGGAGCTCCAGGTCGCGCAGGAGCAGACCAAGGACAACGACCTGCTCACCCTGTACTTCTGCATGAACTACGGCGGGCGCGCCGAGATCGCCGACGCGGCGCAGGCGCTGGCGGAGGACGTGCGGGCCGGGCGGCTCGACCCGTCGAAGGTGAACGAGAAGACGCTCGCCAAGTACCTGTACTACCCGGACATGCCGGACGTGGACCTGTTCCTGCGGCCGAGCGGTGAGCAGCGCACGTCGAACTACCTGCTGTGGCAGAGCGCCTACGCCGAGATGGTCTTCCAGGACGTGCTGTGGCCCGACTTCGACCGGCGCGACCTGTGGCGGGCCTGTCTGGAGTTCGCCTCCCGCGACCGGCGGTTCGGCGGGGCCATCCCGAACGAGGAACTGCTCGCCATGGAGGGCCGGCAGGCGTAACCGCGTCCGGCGCGGCGCCCCGGTGCGTCCGGGGCGGCCCGGCCGGCGGGGAGCCTCGCGGCACCGGGGACGGTGCCGGGCTCCCTGCTAGGCCCCCTGGTCCGCGGCCGCCGTCGCGCAGTCCGCGCAGGTGCCGAAGATCTCCACGGTGTGCGCCACGTTGACGTAGCCGTGCTCGGCGGCGATGGCCTCCGCCCACTTCTCCACCGCCGGGCCCTCGACCTCGACGGCCTTGCCGCAGGTGCGGCAGACCAGATGGTGGTGATGGTCGTCGGTGGAGCAGCGCCGGTAGACGGACTCGCCCTCGGCGGTGCGCAGGACGTCGACCTCACCGGCGTCGGCGAGGGACTGCAGGGTGCGATAGACCGTGGTGAGCCCGACCGAGTCGCCCTTGTGCTTGAGCATGTCGTGCAGTTCCTGCGCGCTGCGGAACTCCTCGACCTCCTGCAGCGCCGCCGACACGGCGGCCCGCTGCCGGGTGGCGCGGCCCTTCACGGGCGGTCCAGCGGTCGTCACCGGATTCCTCCTCACGTCTGCGGCTTGCCGGGGCCATTGTGCCAGCCCGGCCCGCCGGCAGTCAGACGCCGACCTCGTCGGTGGCACCCCGGGTGGCCGGAATCTTGCACTCCGCCGGATCCGCGGCGGGCTGCGCCGCGGTGGCGGCCCGCGCGCGTCGCCGGGCCAGCGGCACTGCCAGCACGGTCAGCAGGACGAAGGCGCCGATGGTGAGCAGCACGATCGTCGCGCCGGGCGGCACGTCCTGGTAGTACGACGTGACCGTGCCGCTGATCGTCACGGTGACGCCGATGGCGACGGCGACGGCGAAGGTGGCGGCGAAGGAGCGGGTGAGCTGCTGGGCGGCGGCCACCGGGACCACCATCAGCGCCGACACCAGCAGCAGCCCGACGACGCGCATCGCGACCGTCACGGTCACGGCGGCGGTGACGGCGGTGAGCAGGTTCAGCGCGCGCACCGGCAGGCCGGTGACCCGGGCGAACTCCTCGTCCTGGCTGACCGCGAACAGCTGGCGGCGCAGACCGAGGGTGACCAGGACCACGAAGGCGGCCAGCAGGCAGATCGCGGTCACGTCGGACTCGCTCACCGTCGACAGGGAGCCGAAGAGGTACGAAGTGAGGTTGGCGTTGGAGCCCGTCGGCGCGAGGTTGATGAACATCACGCCGCCGGCCATGCCGCCGTAGAAGAGCATGGCGAGGGCGATGTCGCCGCGGGTCTTGCCGTACCAGCGGATCAGCTCCATGAGGACCGCGCCGAGGACGGAGACCAGGGTCGCCATCCACACCGGGGACCAGGTGAGCAGGAAGCCGAGGCCGACGCCGGTCATCGCCACGTGCCCGATGCCGTCGCCCATGAGGGCCTGGCGGCGCTGGACCAGGTAGATGCCGACGGCGGGGGCGGTGATGCCGACCAGGACGGCCGCCAGCAGCGCCCGCTGCATGAAGGCGTAGTTCAGGATTTCCATCAGCTCAGCAGTCCCGTGCGGATCGGTTCGGCGCCCGCCGGTGCGTGCGGGTGTACGTGGTCGTGGCCGGGCAGCGCGTGCTGGCCGACCGCCTTCGGGGGCGGGCCGTCGTGCAGGACGCAGCCGTCGCGCAGGACGACCGCCCGGTCGATCAGGGGCTCCAGGGGGCCCAGCTCGTGCAGGACGAGGAGGACGGTGGTGCCGGCCGCGACCTGCTCGCGCAGGGTGTCGGCGAGGACCTCCTGGCTGGCCAGGTCGACGCCCGCCATCGGCTCGTCCATGATCAGCAGCTCGGGTTCGGGGGCGAGCGCGCGGGCGATCAGCACCCGCTGGTGCTGGCCTCCGGAGAGGGCGTCGACGGAGTCCTTGGCGCGGTCCGCCATGCCGACCAGGTCGAGGGCGCGGCGGACCGCCTCGCGGTCGGCCTTGCGCAGCACGCCGAAGCGCGCCCGGGAGAGCCGGCCGGAGGAGACCACCTCGGTCACCGTGGCGGGCACGCCGCCCGCGGCCGTGGTGCGCTGCGGGACGTAGCCCACCCGCGACCAGTCGCGGAAGCGGCGCCGCGGGGTGCCGAACAGCTCGACCTCGCCGGCCGTGACCGGCACCTGGCCGATGACCGTGCGCACGGCCGTGGACTTGCCCGAGCCGTTGGCGCCGAGCAGCGCCACGACCTCGCCGCGGCCCACGGCGAGGTCGATGCCGCGCAGGACGGGGCGTGAGCCCAGCTCGGCGCGGACGCCGCGCAGGGAGATGACAGGCTCGTCGCTCACGATGCCCTCCGTAACGATCGAAACGCTCACTTGGCGCCGAGGGCGGCCTCGAGCGCCTTGAGGTTGGACTCCATGACCGCGATGTAGTCGTCGCCCTTCGACTTCTCGGTGATGCCCTCCAGCGGGTCGAGGACGTCGGTCTTCAGGCCCGCGTCCTTGGCGAGGGTCTTCGCGGTCTTGTCGGACACCAGTGTCTCGTAGAAGACGGTGGTGACGCCGTCGGCCTTGGCCTCGTCCTGCAGCTCCTTGATCCGGGCGGGGCTGGGCTCGCTCTCCGGGTCGAGGCCGTTGATGGCCTCCTGGGTCAGTCCGTAGCGCTCGGCGAGGTAGCCGAAGGCGGCGTGGTTGGTGAAGAAGACCTTGGTGTCGGTGTTCGCCAGGCCGTCCTCGAACGCCGTGTTCAGGTCGGCCAGCTTCTTCGTCAGCGCGTCGGCGTTCTTGCGGTAGTCGGCCGCGTTGTCCGGGTCGGCCTTCTCGAAGGCCGACGCGACGCCCTCGGCGATCTCGGCGTACTTCACCGGGTCCAGCCAGACGTGCGGGTCGAGGGCGTGCTCCTCCTCCTCCTCGGAGTGCGCCTCGCCCGAGTGCGCCTCCTCGGAGTGCTCCTCGGCGGCGTGCTCCTCGCCCCCGTGGTCGTGGCCGTGGTCGTGCTCGACGTTCCCGTGGTCCTCGAGCTTGGTCAGCGTGGCCGCGTCGATCTTGGTCTTGACGTCGGACTGGCCGACGGCCTCGTCCACGGCCGGCTGGAGGGACTTCAGGTAGAGCACCGCGTCCGCCTCGCCCATCTGCGCGGTCTGCTTGGCGCTCAGCTCCAGGTCGTGCGGCTCCTGGCCGGGCTCGGTGAGCGTGGTGACGTTCACGTGGTCGCCGCCGATCTGCTCGGCGAGGTACTGCATCGGGTAGAACGACGCGACGACGTCGAACTTGTCCGTGTTGCCCGCCGCGGCGCTGTCGCCGGAGCAGGCCGAGAGGGTCCCGAGGCCGAGGGCGGCGGCCGCGGTGACTGCTATGCCGGATATGTTGCGTCGTCGTACGTTCATGGCATTCATTTTCAACAAATATGGAAACCGTTGTCAACTAACGGTCGGTGTCCGTGGAGATCGTCGAAGGGGGCCCCGATTTGGCCGAGGGGCGGGCCGCGCCGGTAACCTGAAGCATTCTCTGGAAGCATCTCGCTTCGTCGCCCGTCGTCGTAATGAAGAGAGCACCGTGGCCGCCGACAAGATCGACACCATCGTCAGCCTGAGCAAGCGCCGTGGCTTCGTATTCCCGTGCAGTGAGATCTACGGCGGTCAGCGTGCCGCCTGGGACTACGGCCCGCTGGGTGTCGAGCTCAAGGAGAACCTCAAGCGCCAGTGGTGGCGCTACATGGTCACCTCGCGCGAGGACGTCGTCGGTCTCGACTCGTCCGTGATCCTCGCCCCCGAGGTGTGGGTGGCCTCCGGTCACGTCGCCACCTTCACGGACCCGCTGACCGAGTGCACCTCCTGCCACAAGCGGTTCCGCGCGGACCACCTGGAGGAGGCGTACGAGGAGAAGAAGGGCAAGGCCCCGGAGAACGGCCTCGCCGACCTCAACTGCCCCAACTGCGGCAACAAGGGCACCTTCACCGAGCCCAAGCAGTTCTCGGGTCTGCTCTCCACCCACCTCGGCCCCACCCAGGACAGCGGCTCCGTCGCCTACCTGCGGCCCGAGACCGCGCAGGGCATCTTCACCAACTTCGCCCAGGTGCAGACCACCTCGCGCCGCAAGCCGCCGTTCGGCATCGCCCAGATGGGCAAGTCCTTCCGCAACGAGATCACGCCCGGCAACTTCATCTTCCGCACCCGCGAGTTCGAGCAGATGGAGATGGAGTTCTTCGTCAAGCCGGGCGAGGACGAGAAGTGGCAGGAGTACTGGATGGAGCAGCGCTGGAACTGGTACACCGGCCTGGGCATGCGTGAAGAGAACATGCGCTGGTACGAGCACCCGAAGGAGAAGCTCTCCCACTACTCCAAGCGCACCGCCGACATCGAGTACCGCTTCCAGTTCGGCGGCAGCGAGTGGGGCGAGCTGGAGGGTGTCGCCAACCGCACCGACTACGACCTCGGCGCGCACTCCAAGGCCTCCGGCCAGGACCTCTCCTACTTCGACCAGGAGGCCGGCGAGCGCTGGACGCCGTACGTCATCGAGCCGGCGGCCGGTGTCGGGCGCGCGATGCTCGCCTTCCTGCTCGACGCGTACATCGAGGACGAGGCGCCGAACGCCAAGGGCAAGCTGGAGAAGCGCACGGTGCTGCGGCTCGACCCGCGTCTGGCGCCGGTGAAGGTCGCGGTGCTGCCGCTGTCCCGCAACCCGGAGCTGTCGCCGAAGGCGAAGGGGCTGGCGCAGGCGCTGCGGCAGCACTGGAACATCGAGTTCGACGACGCCGGTGCGATCGGGCGCCGGTACCGTCGCCAGGACGAGATCGGCACGCCGTTCTGCGTGACGGTGGACTTCGACACGCTGGACGACAACGCGGTGACCGTGCGCGAGCGGGACACCATGAAGCAGGAGCGGGTGTCGCTGGACCAGATCGAGGGGTACCTCGCCTCTCGGCTCGTGGGCTGCTGAACGTCCGCTCCGGCTGACGTACGGGGGGCTCCGCCCCCTGACCCCGCCGTCACAGGCCGCCCGTGATCGGCCCCCGGCGGAGGAACCCGAGTGGTCCTCCGCCGGGGGCCGTCGTGTTGTCAGGGTGGGGGCCTGGGCGGCGGGATCGTGCCGCACGCCGGTGCCGCCGCGTCAGCGGCGCTGGAGGGCCTTGACGTTGTCGCCGAAGGTCCAGTTCTTCGAGCCGTCCCAGTTGAGGGACCAGGTCATCAGGCCCTTGAGGGCGCCGTTGTAGTGGTTCCACGCCTGGGCGACCTGGGACGGCGTCATGTGGCCGCCGCCCGCGCCGGGCTGGGCGGGCAGGCCCGGGACCTGCTTGTCGTAGGGGACGCGGATCGTGGTGCCCTGGACGACCAGGCCCTTGTCCAGGCAGTCGGTCTGGGCGGTGAAGCCCTGGACCGTGCCGGCGGAGTAGGAGTCACCGGAACAGCCGTACATGCTGCCGTTGTAGTACTGCATGTTCAGCCACCACAGGCGGCCGTTGTCGGCGTACTTCTTGATGATCGGCAGGTAGGCGCCCCAGATCGAGCCGTAGACCACGCTGCCGCCGGTGACGTAGGCGGTCTCCGGGGCCATGGTGAGGCCGAAGTTCGACGGCATGCGGGCCAGGACGCCGTCGATGATGCGGATCAGGTTGGCCTGGGAGGCGGAGAGCTGACCGATGTTCCCGCTGCCCGTGAGGCCGGTCTCGATGTCGATGTCGATGCCGTCGAAGTTGTACTTCTTCAGGATCGGGACGATCGTCTCGACGAAGCGGTCGGCGACGGCGGTCGAGTTCAGGTTCATGCCGGCCGCCGCGCCGCCGATGGAGAGCAGGATCGTCTGTCCGGACGCCTTGGCCGCGCACATCTCCGCGGGCGTCGCCACCTTCACGTCCCGGTCCATGCCGTCCTCCCACAGGGCCGTTCCGTCGGGGAGGATCACCGGGAAGGCCGCGTTCAGCACGTTGTAGCCGTGGGCGCCGATGCGCGAGTCGGTGATCGGGGTCCAGCCGAAGGGCGGGTGGACGCCGTTGGCGGCGCCGTCCCAGTTCTCCCAGTAGCCCTGGAGCACCTTTCCGGCGGGCTTCGACTTCACGGCGCAGGTGTCGGCGGCGGGTGCGGGGGCGGACGCCGTGGGGGCCGGGGCGGCGGTCGCCGTGGCGACGCCGAGGGGGGCCAGGACGGCGGCGGCGAGGGCGGTGGCGAGCAGGCGGATCTTGCGGCGGATCATGCCGGTCCTCCCGGTGGGGTCGGTGAGGTGTCATGGGGCGTGCGGGCGTGCGGGCGTGCGGGCGTACGTGTGTGGTGCGGCGTGGCTCGGCGAGGCGGGTGTCGTAGACATGACACTGATCTGGTCCAGACCTTTCGTCAAGAGGTCTGGACCAGAAACCGGTGCGGTGGGTCAGGCGACCGTCCGCGGCAGACGCAGGCTCAGCAGACCCGTCGACGCCACCGCCACCAGCTGGACCAGCAGGGTCGTCACCAGGGCGTCGCGCATGCCCAGGCTCGTGGACAGGGAGAGGAACAGCGTGCCCAGGGTGGCCACGCCCAGGGCGAGGGACGACTGCTGCGTGGTGATCATGACCCCGCTGCCGACGCCCGCGCGAGCGGCCGGGACCTCGGAGAGGACGACCCGGAAGACCACCGGCAGTTGGAGCGCCTGGCCGGCGCCCGCCAGCGCCGCGCCCGGAAGCAGTTCGACCATGCCGAGGTCCGGCCAGGAACGCCAGGCGGCCAGGGTCATCAGGGCCAGACCCAGGCCCTGGAGGACCGCGCCGGCCGGCACCACGCGTGTGCCGTACCGGGACACCAGCCGGGGTCCGGCGACCGAGAAGAGGAAGAACACCACCGCGAGCGGCGCCAGGGCCAGGCCCGCGTCCACCGGGCCCAGGCCGGCGCCCTGCTGCAGGGCCACCGCGACGACGAACATGAACCCGCTGAAGCCGATCGAGAACGGCACGATCAGCAGCAGTCCGCGCCGCAGCGAGACGATCGCGAACAGACTCGGCGGCACCAGCGGCGTCCGGCCCGTCCGGTCGGCCCTGCGCTCCACCGCGTAGAACGCCGCCGCCGCGAACGGGAACGCGGCCAGCGACAGCCACGTCCACAGCGGCCAGCCGGCGGCCCGGCCCTCGGTCAGGGGAACGAGGAGGGTGAGGAGGGAGGCGGCGAGCAGGACCGTGCCGGGGACGTCCACCGGCTCGGGGCGCGGTGAGCGGGTGTCGGGGACCGCGCGGGCGCCGAGGATCAGGCCGAGGACGACGACCGGCACGTTCACCAGGAAGACGGAACGCCAGCCGGTGCCCGCCACGTCCGCCGCCACGAGCAGACCGCCGAGGATCTGGCCGGCCACCATCGACAGGCCCGCCGTCGCTCCGTACAGGCCCATGGCCTTCGCGCGCCGCGGACCGGAGGTCGTCGCCTGGATGGTGGCCAGCACCTGCGGCAGCATCGCGGCGGCCGACGCGCCCTGCGCCACGCGCGCCAGCACCAGCGACCACGCGTCCGGGGCCAGCCCGCACGCCAGCGAGGTCAGCCCGAAGGCCGCCATGCCGCCCAGGAACAGGCGCCGGCGGCCGAACAGGTCGCCGAGCCGGCCGCCGAGGACCAGCAGGACGGCGTACGCCACCCCGTAGCCGGCGACGACGAGTTCCAGGACCGCCTCGCCCGCGGACAGCTCCGCGCCGATGGTGGGCAGGGCGACGTTGACGATGAAGAAGTCGATCAGGGGGAGCGCCGCGGCCAGCAGCACCGTGAAGAGTCCGAGGCCGCCGAGCACGGGCGGCGCCGAGGGGGACGGACGAACGGGACGTGAGGTGATGGTTTCGGTCACGTGGTCGAGCCTGCGGCGACGGACAGGGGGGTACCAGAGTCTCCTTGTCCTGGTAGCAGGAGCACCTGGCAACAGGCTCCGGGGCGCGGCACGCTGGAGGCATGACGACGACGGCTCAGGAGAAGGTCGCGCAGGCCGCGCCCCGGGACACCGGCTCGGAGATCAGGAGGCACGAACTCGCCGCCTTCCTGCGCAGCCGCCGCGAGCGCATCGCTCCCGAGCAGGTCGGGCTGCCCCGCGGACGTCGACGCCGCACACCGGGCCTCCGGCGCGAGGAGGTCGCCCAGCTCTCCTCGGTCGGCGTCACCTGGTACACCTGGCTGGAGCAGGCCCGGGACATCCAGGTCTCCGTGCAGGTCCTCGACGCCCTCGCCCGGGCCCTGCTGCTCGACCCCACCGAGCGTGCCCACCTCTTCCGGTTGGCCGGGGCCGTCGACCCGACGCCCGCCCAGGACTGCCCGGCCGTCACCCCGGCGCTGCGGGCCCTTCTGGAGCAGGTCGAGCCGTACCCCGCCTGTGTGCAGAACAGCCGGTACGACATCCTCGCCCACAACCGCACCTACGGGTTGCTGCTCTGCGACCTGGAGCGGGTGCCGCCCGAGGACCGCAACTGCCTGGTCCTCAGCTTCACCCACGACGAGTGGCGCTCCTCGATCGTCCACCTGGAGGAGGCCCAGCGGGTGATGGCCGCCCGGTTCCGCGCGTCGATGGCGGGGCATCTCGGCGAGCCCGTGTGGAAGATGCTGCTCAAGAGGTTGCGTGCCCAGTCGGCCGAGTTCCGCGAGGTCTGGGACCGGCACGAGGTGGTCGCGCACCGCGGCAAGCGCAAGGAGTTCCTCAACCGGTACGTCGGGCGGGTGCGCGTCGACCACACCGACCTGTGGCTCGGTCCCGGGGCGGGGCCCCGGATGGTGACCTACGTGCCGTGCGACGAGGAGTCCCGGCAGCGGCTGGAGCACCTGCACGCCCTCGCTGTGGAGCGGGCGTCGACTTCGCCGGGATGAGCCTTCGAAGTGCGGGAACCCGGAAATGTGCGGAAGGTGATGTTCCAGGGTTTCGACAGCACGCACAGGGCGAGGACGGACAGTCATGGCTGAGCAGAAGTCGGCGCAGACGCTCCCGCGGCCGTTGCACGCGGCAGCCTCCGCGCTGCGGAAGGTGCCGGGCGCCGGGACGGTCGGGAAGGCCGCAGAGGGCGCCCTGGACAGGATCGGAGCGGTGTCGCCGCGCGGACGGCGCGCGGTCGTCTACACCGGGGCCGGCGTGCTGGGCATCGCCGGACTGGTGGAGTGGCCGGTGGCGCTCACCGCGGGCGCGGTGGCGTGGCTGACCCGGCCGCGCCCGCAGGAGTCGCCGGGAGCGGACGCCGCCCGGGTGCTCCAGGACGGGGCGGGGGCCTCCGGCGGGAGCGGGGACGGGGGCGAGAGCAAGGAGAAGGCCGGAGAGGCCGGGGCGGAGAAGGCCCCCGCGCGGCGGAGTACCGCCACGAAGACCTCCGGCACGCAGGCCGCCGCCCGCAAGAGCCCGGCCGCGAAGTCCGGGACGGCCGGCAAGAGCGCGGCGAAGTCGGCCACGGCGAAGAAGAGCACGGCGAAGACGACCGCGGCGAACAAGAGCACGGCGAAGACGACCACGGCGAAGACGACCGCGGCGAAGAAGAGCACCGCCAAGAAGAGCACGGCCGCCAAGAGCACCGCCGGCCGACGGCCGGCCAAGAAGAGCGCCTCGGCCACCAGCCCCGCCAAGAAGGCCGCCAAGAAGACGACGGCCGGGGCGTCCAAGGCCAAGGCGTCCACCGGTGCCTCGGGCGGCCGGAGCCGGAAGTCGAGCACGTCCACACGGAAGGCGGGCTGAGAGACAACGATGGTCGGTGTAGGGCTTCTGACGCGTTCCCAGGACGCCGTCACCGGGTTCGTGCTGGCCGGCCCCCGGCTGCTGGCCCGCGGCACCGCCCCCGCGGTGGGTGCCGCGGCCGGCGCCGTGGCGGGCACCGCGCGGGCCGGTGTGCGCGGCGCGGACTTCGCGGCGCGGGCGGCACGGGTCGCCCGCGCCGCGCTGCCGGGCGGTGACACCCGGGACTGGCGGGCCGGGAACCGGGCGCACCTCGCGCTGCGGCCGGCCGCGACGGAGAAGGTGCGCCGGGCGGGCGGCACCGCACGAGTGGCGCGGCGGGTCGCGGCGGCCCTGGCGGAGCACCCGGACGTGGCGCTCGCCTACTGGGACACCGGCCTGGCCCGCCTGGTGGTGACCGCCACCGAGGACGCGCTCACCGACCGGGTGGTGGACCGCGCCACCGAGTTGGCCGAACGGCACGGACTGACCCGGGCGGCCCCGTCCGACTCCGACTCGGACTCCGACCCCGGTGACGCGGTGGAGGAGCTGGCCCACCCCGGCGACCCGGTCTCCGTGCGCGTCGCCGCGACCGCCCTCGGCGCCGACGCACTGGGCATCGCCGCCGCCATGACCGGCGCCCGCCTGCGCCTGCCGCCCACGCCCCGCCTGGTGACGGCCGTGGCGACCCTGCTGCGCGAGAACCCGACCTTCCGCGCCTGGCTGCGCGAACGGCTCGGCGCCCACGGCATGGACGTGGCCCTGGCCGCCGCCAACGCCGCCGTCCACGGCGCCGGGCAGAGCCCCACCTCGCTGTGGCTGGACGGGGCGTTGCGCACCTGCCAGCTGACCGAGGCGGTGACCCGGACGGCGGCCTTCGAGGTCGTGCACGACGGGCTCTGCCTCCCGGACCGCGTCAGCCTGCCCGCCGACCCGGCCCTGCGCCCGCCGCTGCGGAGCACCCCCGCCCAGGACTACGCGGCCCACGCCTCGACCGGCAGCGTGGCGGGCGCGGTGGCGACGCTGCTGGTCAAGCACGACGTCGCCGAGGCCGCCGAGGCGGTGCTCGCCGGGTCGCCCAAGGCCGCCCGCTACGGGCCCGCCGCCTTCCACGCCGTCCTGAGCGCCGCGCTCTCCCGCTCCGGTGTGCTGGTGCGCGACCCCGAGCGGCTGCGGCAGCTGGAGATGGCCGCCACGGTCGTCCTGCACCCCAGCGCGCTGCGGGCGCCCGAGGCGGGCGCGGACCCGTGGACCGAGGACGTGCTGGACGCCGCGCGCCGCGCGGGACTGCGGGTGGTGATGGTGGAGGACCCGGCGCTGGCCGACTTCACCGGCCTCGCGGACCAAGTGGTCAGCGGGAAACGGCCGTTGCGGGAGGTCGTGGACGAACTGCGGGCCGACGGCGGCGTCATCACCGTCGTACGGCCCCGGCCCGGCGACGACGGCTCGGTGCTGGCCGGACTGCTCGGCGGGGACGTGGCCGTCGCGCTGGCCGACGGGGACGCCCCGGTGGCCTGGGGCGCGGACGTGCTCGCGCCGGGAGGACTCGCCGACGTGTGGCGGCTGCTGCGGGCGGTGCCGGCCGCCCGCGGGGTCGGACGCCGGTCGCAGACGCTGGCCCGGTCCGGGGCCGCGCTCTCGGGACTGCTGGTGGCGGTCGGCGAGGCGCGCGACAAGGGCAAGAAGGGGGGAGGGGGCCAAGGTTCGGCGCTGCCCGGGCTGCGGCACGCGCCCGTCGACGTGAGCGCGGCGGCGGCCCTGTTCTCCGGTACGCGCGCCGCGCTGGGCGTGGCGATGGCCCGCGCCCCGCACCCCCGGGCGCGGGTGCCGTGGCACACGCTGGACCCCACGGGCGTACGGGAACGCCTGGCGCGCGAGAAGGAGCCGGAGCCGTCCCTCGGCGAACAGCTGACGGCGCGGATGAAGGCGGCGGCCGACCGGGCGGGCCGGGTGCCCGTGCTCGCGCCGGTGAAGTGGACGTGGCAGCTGGGGCAGGCGGTGCGGGGCGAGCTGGACGATCCGCTCACCCCGGTGCTGGCCGTCGGCTCGGCGGCCGAGGCGATCCTCGGCTCCGTCATGGACGCGCTGCTCGTGGTCGGCGCCCTCGACCTGAACGCGCTGGTCGGCGGCTTCCAGCGGCTGCGGGCCGAACGGGCGCTGTCCGGGCTGCTGGCCCAGCAGAAGCAGAAGGCGCGGGTCGCGGAGGAGGAGACGCACGACCCGGCCGCCGAGCCGCGCGTCGTGGACGCCGCGAAACTCCACCCGGGCCACATCGTCGACCTCAAGGCGGACGACGTGGTGCCCGCCGACGCCCGGCTGCTGTGGGAGGACGGCCTGGAGGTCGACGAGTCCGCGCTCACCGGCGAGTCGCTGCCGGTGGACAAGAACGTGGACCCGGTGACGAACGCGCCCGTGGCGGAGCGGCACTGCATGGTCTTCGAGGGCACGACCGTGGTGGCCGGGCGCGCCCAGGCCGTGGTCGTGGACACCGGCGAGCACACCGAGGCCGCGCGGGCGGTCTCGCTGGCCGCCCGTACGCCCTCGGCGGCCGGCGTGCAGGCCAGGCTCCAGGAGCTGACCCGCAAGGCGCTGCCGCTCACCCTCGCCGGCGGGGCCGCGGTGACCGGTCTCTCACTGCTGCGCGGGACGCCGATCCGGCAGGCCGTCGCCGGCGGGGTGTCGGTGGCGGTGGCCGCCGTGCCCGAGGGGCTGCCGCTGGTGGCGACCGTGGCGCAGCTCGCGGCGGCCCGCAGGCTCAGCCGCCACGGCGTCCTGGTGCGCACCCCGCGCACCCTGGAGGCGCTGGGCCGCATGGACACGATCTGCTTCGACAAGACCGGCACGCTCACCGAGAACAAGCTGCGGCTGACCCGGGTCGCGGGCGCCGACGGCACGGTCCGCAAGGCGGGCGACCCGGACGCCGCCGACGCCGTACGGATCGCCGCGCGGGCCTGCCCCCGCCTCAACGGCGACGGCGCCCGCCCCACCCACGCCACCGACGAGGCGGTGCTGGACGCCGCCGGTCCCGACCCGGAGTGGACGCAGGAGGAGGGCCTGCCCTTCGAGACCTCGCGCGGTTACGCCGCCGCCGTCGGCCGCGACGGTGACGGGGCGCCGGTGCTGGTGGTCAAGGGCGCCCCGGAGACCGTGCTGCCCGCCTGCGCGGACCTGCCCCCGCACGCCACCGAGGTGGCACACGGGCTGGCCCGCGACGGGCTGCGCATCATCGCGGTGGCCAGCCGTCCCCTGCGCGCGGGGGAGAAGGCGGCCGACGTCCTCGAACAGGAGCCGGAGAAGCTGGAGTTCACGGGGATGCTCGGGCTGTCCGACGTGCCGCGCGAGACCTCCCCGGCGCTGGTGCGCGGGCTGCGCGAGGCGGGCGTACGGCCCGTGGTGCTGACCGGCGACCACCCGCAGACCGCCCACGCCATCGCCGTCGACCTGGGCTGGCCCGAGGACGCGGTCGTGGTCACCGGTGACGAGATCGCCGCCGCGGACCGCACGGCACGCTCCCGGATGCTGCGGGACGCGGACGTCGTCGCCCGGGTGGCGCCCGAGCAGAAGCTCCAGGTCGTCGAGTCGCTGCGGGACGCCGGGCGGGTCGTCGGCATGGTCGGCGACGGGGCCAACGACGCCGCCGCGATCCGCGCCGCCGACATCGGCGTCGGCATCAGCGCCCGCGGCTCGGCCGCCGCCCGCAACGCCGCGGACCTCGTCGTCACCGGAGACGACCTGCTGGTCCTGGTGGAGGCGGTGCGGGAAGGCCGCGCCCTGTGGCACAGCGTCGCCGACGCCATCGCCATCCTGATCGGCGGCAACGCCGGCGAGGTCGGCTTCGGCATCCTCGGCACGGTGCTGGGCGGTGCCGCCCCGCTGTCCACCCGGCAGATGCTGCTGGTCAACCTCTTCACGGACCTGTTCCCCGCGATGGCGGTGGCGGTGACGGAGACCGGCGACGCCGAGCAGGAGGAGGACGACGCGGGGGCCCCGCTGGGGACGGCCGTACTGGGCGAGCCGCTGATCCGGCAGATCCGGCACCGGGCGATGACCACGGCGCTGGGCGCGACCGCGGCCTGGCTGTTCGGCCGCTTCACCCCGGGCACGGGGCGTCGCTCGACGACGATGGCGCTGTGCGCGGTGGTCGGCACCCAGCTCGCCCAGACCCTCGCCGACCGGCGCGGCAGCCGGCTGGTCCAGGTCACGTCGCTGGGGTCCGCCGCGGCCCTGGTCGCCCTGGTGCAGACCCCGGGCGCCAGTCAGCTCTTCGGCTGCACGCCGCTCGGCCCCCTCGCCTGGGCGGGCGTCGCGGCGGCGATCGTCCTGGCGCTGGCGGGGCAGCGGGCGCTGCCGGCGGTGGAGGAGGCGGTCGTGAAGTACTGGCCGACGGTGGCGGAACGGCTGCCGGGGGTCGCGCGGGGCGCCTTCGCCTGAGCGTGGGCTCGGGGCTGGGCGCGCAGTTCCCCGCGCCCCTTCGGAGGCGCTTCGCCGGGGCGGCCGGAGGCGTGGGGGCTGCTCACGCGGCCGACCGGGCCGCCGGGCGTGCCTCGGGGCTCTCCAGGCGCTCGGCGTTGCGCCGGGCCGTGCGGCGGGCCCAGCGGCCGGTGGTGAGGACGCCCAGCACCAGGACCGCGAGACCGCAGGCGGTGAGGATCCACCAGCCGGGCCGGGCGGCGGAGACGAAGGAGTCGCGGTACGAGGAGGCGCCCACGCCCGCCGCCAGCACCGCGCCGACCACCGCCACGCCCAGCGTCTGACCCAGCTGGCGGCTGGTGGAGGCGACGGCGGCGGCCACCCCGGCCTGCGCGCGGGGCATGCCGGAGACGGCGGTGTTGGTGATGGGGGCGTTGACGAAGCCGAAGCCGACGCCGAAGAGGACGTAGCCGAGGAAGCGGGTGAGGTTCGAGGTCTCCGCCTCGAAGGCGGCGAACAGGACCCCGCTCACCGTCAGCGCGCCGCCCGCGACCAGCAGCGGCAGCCGTGGTCCCCGGCTGCCGACCAGCCGCCCGGCGAGCGGGGCGCACAGGAAGGTCGGCACGGCCATCGGCAGCATCCACAGCCCCGCGTGCAGGGCGCTGAGCCCGCGCACGTTCTGGAGGTAGAGCGTGGACAGGAACAGGAAGCCGCCCAGGGCCGCGAACGCGCTGACGGCGATGACGGTGGCGCCGCTGAACGGAGCCGAGCGGAAGAAGCGCAGATCGATGAGGGGTTCGGCACGGCGGGGTTCGTAGAACAGGAGGCCGAGCAGCGCGGCTAGCGCCGTCGCGGCGAAGGGCAGCACCGCCCCGAGCCCGGCGTTCGGCGCCTCGATGATCGCGTACGTCAGGGAGCCGAACAGCACGATCACCATGAGCTGGCCCAGCGGGTCGGGGCGGCGGGCCTTCGGCGCGCGGGACTCGGGGACGAAGCGGAGGGTGAGGAGCAGGGCCGCGAGGCCCACCGGCAGGTTGACCCAGAAGATCGAGCGCCAGCCGACCGACTCCACGAGCAGACCGCCCACCAGCGGGCCGGCGGCCATGGAGATGCCGACCACCGCGCCCCAGACACCGATCGCGCGGGCGCGCTCGCGCGGGTCGGTGAAGGTGTTGGTGATGATCGACATGGCGACCGGGTTGAGCATGGAGCCGCCCACCGCCTGGATCATCCGGAAGGCGACCAGGGACGACAGGTCCGGTGCCAGTGAGCAGAGCAGCGAGCCGAGGGTGAAGACCACCAGGCCGGTCATGAAGACCCGCTTGCGGCCGATCCGGTCGGCCGTGGAGCCGGCCAGCATCAGCAGCGCGGCCAGCACCAGCGTGTAGGCGTCGATCGCCCACTGGAGGCCCGACGTGCTCGCGTGCAGGTCGCGCTGCACGGCCGGCAGGGCGACGTTGAGGATCGTGTTGTCGATGCTCACGATCAACAGGCTCATACAGCAGATCGCGAGCACCAGCATGCGGCGGCGGTGACTCGGCTCGGGCATGCCGTCCATCGTAGCCGATTTCGATAGTGTGGCTAACTAATGAATTTTGCCAAGTCATTGCACTGCACAATGGAGACATGCCCACGCCCCTGCAGATCGGTCCGCACACCGTCCAGCCGCCCGTCGTCCTCGCCCCCATGGCCGGGATCACCAACGCTCCCTTCCGCACCCTGTGCAGGGAGTTCAGCGGTGGCAAGGGCCTGTTCGTGAGCGAGATGATCACGACCCGGGCGCTGGTCGAGCGCAACGAGAAGACCATGCAGCTGATCCACTTCGACGCGACCGAGAAGCCGCGCTCGATCCAGCTGTACGGCGTCGACCCGGTGACCGTCGGCAAGGCCGTCCGCATGATCGCGGAGGAGGACCTGGCCGACCACATCGACCTCAACTTCGGCTGCCCGGTGCCCAAGGTGACCCGCAAGGGCGGCGGCTCCGCCCTCCCGTACAAGCGGAACCTGCTGCGCGCCATCGTCCGCGAGGCCGTCACCGGCGCCGGTGACCTGCCCGTCACGATGAAGATGCGCAAGGGCATCGACGACGATCACCTCACCTACCTCGACGCCGGCCGGATCGCCGTCGAGGAGGGTGTGAGCGCCATCGCCCTGCACGGCCGCACCACCGCCCAGCACTACGGCGGCACCGCCGACTGGGACGCCATCGCCCGCCTCAAGGAGCACGTCCCGGAGATCCCCGTGCTCGGCAACGGCGACATCTGGTCCGCCGAGGACGCGCTGCGGATGGTGCGGGAGACCGGCTGCGACGGTGTCGTGGTCGGGCGCGGGTGCCTGGGGCGGCCGTGGCTCTTCGCCGATCTCGTCGCCGCCTTCGAGGGACGTACCGACGCGTACGTACGGCTCACCCTGCGCGAGGTCGCCGACGTGATGGTGCGGCACGCCACCCTGCTCGGCGAGTGGATCGGCGACGAGGCGCGCGGTGTAGTCGACTTCCGCAAGCACGTCGCCTGGTACCTCAAGGGCTTCGCGGTCGGCTCCGAGATGCGCAAGCGGCTCGCGATCACCTCCTCCCTGGAGGCACTGCGTGCCGGGCTGGACGAGCTGGACCTCGACCAGCCCTGGCCCGCCGGCGCCGACGGCCCCCGCGGCCGTACCTCCGGCAACAACCGCGTGGTGCTGCCGGACGGCTGGCTGAAGGACCCCTACGACTGCGCGGGCGTCGGCGAGGACGCGGAGCTGGACACCTCCGGGGGCTGATCAGCCACCGGTGGGGTGCGGGGTGGAGCCGTAGGCCGTCAGGAAGCGGTCGCGGAAGGAGCTCATCTTCCACACCGGGGCGTCCGGCGCGGGCTGGAGCCCCTCCGTCCAGTTCCAGTCGTCGACGGCGTCGAGCACCTTCGGGTCCCTGGCGACGATCGAGACGGGCACGTCCCGGCTCGCCCGGTCGCCGCTGACCCGGGCGAGCGGCTGGTGGTCGCCGAGGAAGACCAGGACGGTGTCGTCGGTGCCGTAGCGCTCCAGCCACTGGGTGAGGCTGGTGACGGAGTACTCGACCGACTTGCCGTACTCCTCCTTCGACCGGGTGGAGTCGGCGATGACGTCGGCCGCCTCCACGCCCGACGCCTCGATCCCCTCGTACACCGAACCGTCGCCGATCTCGTCCCAGTCGACCATCCGCGGGATCGGCGCCCAGGGCTGGTGGCTGGAGGTCAGGATCACCTCCGCCATCAGCGGCCTGTCCCGCTCCCTGCCGTGCTCCAGACGCTGGAACGCCTCCAGCGCGTACTGGTCCGGCATGGTCGACCAGCTGAACTTCGGCCCCCGGTAGCCGACGTCGAAGGCGTCGTAGACCTTGTCCAGCCCGTACCACTCGGCCTCCGGCCACGCCTTCTGGACGCCCGGCATGACGCCGACGGTGTCCCAGGCGCCGGTCTTCTCGAACGCCTTGGTCAGGGTGAGGTGGTCGCCGGCGGTGACGGTGCGGTAGCGCTGCTGGTTGTCCACCCACAGGCCCGACATGAAGGTGGAGTGGCCGAGCCAGCTGCTGCCGCCGAAGGTGGCGGAGGTCAGCCAGCCGCTGCGGGCCCGGAAGCCCGCCGCCTCCAGCGCCCGCGTGCCCGTGTCGAGGGCGCGGCCGACGCCGGGCGCCGTCACCGGGTCCTCGACGGCGCTGCGGCCGTAGCTCTCGATGAAGGTGAAGATCACGTCCTTGCCCCGCAGGTCCGGCAGCAGCTGGGCGCCGGGCGTGGCCCCGAACCGGTCCGATCCGGCCTCCTTCGCGAACGCCGCCTCGTCCCGCAGCGTGTCCACCACCCGGTGCGCCTGCCCCTGGAGGAGGGCGGACGCGTTCGTCGTGGCGATCGGCGTCCCGAAGGTCTGCACGCCGAGCGCCACGCAGGTCATCCACACGGTGGCCGCCGTCAGGGCGCCCCGCGTCGCCCGCTCCCGGTGGGCGACCAGCAGCTCGCCCAGCCGCACCGCCGCCAGCGCCGTCACCACCAGCAGGGCGAGGGCCAGCCCGACCGCGCCCACGGCGGCCCAGGTCGCCGCCGCGCCGCCCATCGAGTCCGCCACGTAGGACTGGGCGTCGTCCAGCAGGCCCCAGTCCAGGACCACGTTGAAGCCCCGCCCCAGGTACTCGGTGAAGCCCATGTCGAGCAGGTTCAGCACGGTCAGCGCCCCGAGGACGGTGCCGAAGAGGGCAGACGCGGCCAGCCGCGCGGCGCGGGGCAGGCGGAGCAGCAGGACCGCGCCGACGACGGCTTCCGCCGGGATGCGCGCGAACCGGTTGGGTTCGAGGGCGGCGGAGGTGTTCGGCAGCAGCAGCGCGCCGAGCACCAGCGCGGCGGCGAGGACGTTGGTGGCGCGGCGGACGACGAGGGCGGTGCGCGGGTGCCGGGTCCGCCAGGCGCGCCAGTGGGCCAGGCGGGCCCCGAGGGCCTCGGGCGCGGCGGGGGCGGGGGTGTCCGGTGCGGGGGCGTCGGCGCGCTGCGGTGGCCGGCGGAAAGGCGTGCTGACAGGCACCCGGAGGTCCTTCCGTGCGAAACCCGGTGGTCGGCGGACCCGGCGAGGGGGCCGGGTCCGCCGCACCCTGTCGTACGTCCGCCGCGGACGGTCCGTTCACCGGTCCGCATGGTGAAATCCGGCGGCCTGTGGCAGCGTGATTCTCGCCACCTCTGATAGAGGCAACGCTCAGATGAGCGGATCTTGGGCGGTTCCACTTCTCCAAGGGGTGGCACTGAGTGCCATGTCATGATCGTTCATCGATCGAACTCAAACGTGGCGAATGGCGCTCAGGTGAGCGGTAAGAGTGTGCCTCGGGGGTTCATTCGTTCAAGAAGTGAAAACACCAGCCGTCGGTCGCTTGCCAAGCCTTGACTTTCGATCCGCTGGCGGACGAGTGGTTACAGGCGCATGACGCGCAAGTGGACGTACCCAGGTGCCTTTGATCTGGGTACATTCCTCGCCGTCAGGGCAGCCACCGCGTCCTCGAGGAGTCGAGACCCGTGTCGGAAAACAAAGAACCTCAGGTAACGAACGCGCCGAAGTTCGTTTACGACTTCACCGAGGGCAACAAGGACCTCAAGGACCTCCTCGGCGGCAAGGGTGCCAACCTCGCCGAGATGACCAACCTGGGTCTCCCGGTCCCTCCCGGCTTCACCATCACCACCGAGGCGTGCAAGACCTACCTCGACAGCGGCGAGGAGCCGACGGCACTGCGTGACGAGGTGAGTGCGCACCTCGCCGCCCTCGAAGAGAAGATGGGCAAGAAGCTCGGCCAGGCCGACGACCCCCTCCTCGTGTCGGTCCGCTCCGGAGCCAAGTTCTCCATGCCCGGCATGATGGACACGGTCCTCAACATCGGCCTCTCCGACAAGTCGGTGCAGGGACTGGCCCAGCAGGCCGGCGACGACCGCTTCGCCTGGGACTCCTACCGCCGCCTGATCCAGATGTTCGGCAAGACCGTCCTGGGCGTCGACGGCGACCTCTTCGAGGAGGCCCTCGACAAGGCCAAGCAGGCCAAGAAGGTCACGGTCGACACCGAGCTGGAGGCCGCCGACCTCAAGAAGCTGGTCACCACCTTCAAGAAGATCGTCAAGAAGGAGGCCGGCCGGGACTTCCCGCAGGACCCGCGCGAGCAGATGGACCTCGCCATCAAGGCGGTCTTCGACTCCTGGAACGGCGAGCGCGCCAAGCTCTACCGCCGCCAGGAGCGCATCCCGCACGACCTGGGCACCGCGGTCAACGTCTGCTCCATGGTCTTCGGCAACCTCGGCCCCGACTCCGGCACCGGCGTCGCCTTCACCCGCGACCCCGCCTCCGGCCACCAGGGCGTCTACGGCGACTACCTCCAGAACGCCCAGGGCGAGGACGTCGTCGCCGGTATCCGCAACACCGTCCCGCTGGCGGAGCTGGAGTCGATCGACAAGAAGTCGTACGACCAGCTGATGCAGATCATGGAGACGCTGGAGAACCACTACCTGGACCTGTGCGACATCGAGTTCACCATCGAGCGCGGCCAGCTGTGGATGCTCCAGACCCGCGTCGGCAAGCGCACGGCGGGCGCGGCCTTCCGCATCGCCACCCAGCTCGTCGACCAGGGCCTGATCGACGAGGCCGAGGCCCTGCAGCGCGTCAACGGCGCCCAGCTCGCCCAGCTGATGTTCCCCCGCTTCGACGAGGACGCCAAGGTCGAGAAGGTCGGCCGGGGCATCGCGGCCTCCCCGGGCGCGGCGGTCGGCAAGGCGGTCTTCGACTCGTACACCGCCGTCAAGTGGTCCCGCTCGGGCGAGAAGGTCATCCTGGTGCGCCGCGAGACCAACCCCGACGACCTGGACGGCATGATCGCCGCCGAGGGCATCCTGACCTCGCGCGGCGGCAAGACCTCCCACGCGGCCGTGGTCGCGCGCGGCATGGGCAAGACCTGTGTCTGCGGCGCCGAGGAGCTGGAGGTCGACACCAAGCGCCGCCGGATGACCGTGCCCGGCGGGCACATCGTCGAGGAGGGCGACGTCATCTCCATCGACGGCTCCTCCGGCAAGGTCTACCTGGGCGAGGTCCCCGTCGTGCCGTCGCCGGTCGTCGAGTACTTCGAGGGCCGCATGCACGCGGGCGCCGAGGACGCCGACGAGCTGGTCGAGGCCGTGCACCGCATCATGGCCTTCGCCGACCGCAAGCGCCGGCTGCGGGTGCGCGCCAACGCCGACAACGCCGAGGACGCGCTGCGCGCCCGCCGGTTCGGCGCCCAGGGCATCGGCCTGTGCCGCACCGAGCACATGTTCCTCGGCGACCGGCGCGAGCTGGTGGAGCGGCTGATCCTGGCCGACACCGAGGCCGAGCGCGAGGAGTCGCTGAAGGAGCTGCTGCCGCTCCAGAAGCAGGACTTCGTCGAGCTGTTCGAGGCGATGGACGGCCTCCCGGTCACCGTCCGCCTCCTCGACCCGCCGCTGCACGAGTTCCTGCCCGACATCACCGAGCTGTCGGTGCGCGTCGCGCTCGCCGAGTCCCGCCAGGAGCCGCACGAGAACGAGCTGCGCCTGCTCCAGGCCGTGCACCGCCTGCACGAGCAGAACCCGATGCTGGGCCTGCGCGGCGTCCGTCTCGGCCTGGTCATCCCCGGCCTGTTCACCATGCAGGTGCGGGCCATCGCCGAGGCGGCGGCCGAGCGCAAGGCCGCCAAGGGCGACCCGCGCGCCGAGATCATGATCCCGCTCGTCGGCACCGTCCAGGAGCTGGAACTCGTCCGCGACGAGGCCGATCAGGTCATCGCCGAGGTCGAGGCGGCCACCGGCGCCAAGCTGAAGCTCTCCATCGGCACGATGATCGAGCTGCCGCGCGCCGCGCTGACCGCCGGCCAGATCGCCGAGGCCGCCGAGTTCTTCTCCTTCGGCACCAACGACCTCACCCAGACCGTGTGGGGCTTCAGCCGCGACGACGTGGAGGCCAGCTTCTTCACGGCCTACCTGGAGAAGGGCATCTTCGGCGTCTCCCCGTTCGAGACCATCGACAAGGACGGTGTCGGTTCCCTGGTCGCCGCCGCCGCGAAGGCCGGCCGCGAGACCCGTCCCGACCTGAAGCTCGGCGTCTGCGGCGAGCACGGCGGTGACCCGGAGTCCGTCCACTTCTTCCACGAGGTCGGCCTGGACTACGTCTCCTGCTCCCCGTTCCGCATCCCGGTGGCGCGGCTGGAGGCGGGCCGGGCGGCGTCGCAGTCGAAGGGCAGCGACCACCGGTAGGACCCCGAGAGGGGCGCGATGCCCCGGAGCCGCCGTCTGTCACCCGACCACCCTCACCGATCGGCGGCGGCTCCGGTTCACGGAAAGAGGCGGCACCCTTGTGCGGGGGTGCCGCCTCTTCCGTCGTCCCGCGTTTCCCCGCGCGTCAGCCGGCGCCGTCGCTGCGGCGGCGGCGCGTGGCCAGCAGCAGCCCGCCGCCGGCCAGCACGACGGCCGCGCCGCCCGCCGCGATGTACGGCGTGGTGTCGTCGCCGCCGGTCTCGGCGAGGTCGGTGCCCTGGTCCCCGGCGGCCTGCTCGCCACCGCCGGAGCCCTCGGCGTTCCCGTCGTTCCCGGAGCCGGCCCCGGCGTCCGAGTCCTTGCCGTCCGAGTCCTTGTCGCCCGCGTCCTTGTCGTCGGCGGGCACGAAGTCCGCGGGCGGCTTGTCGCAGCCGACGCCGTCCTTGTCGCGGTCGAGGTGCTCGCCGTAGTGCTCGTCGCCCTTCTTGATGTTGGAGTACCCGGCGTCGTACGCCTCGGTGCAGTTCTCGAACGGGTGGTTGCCGTCGTGCGCCTGGGCGGCGGTGGGCAGGGCGGCCAGGGCCACCGCGGCCAGGGCGACGGCGGCGGGCTTGCGGAGCAGCTTCATCAGGAGTCCCGGGAATGGTGTGGTGGAGCGGACGTGAGGTGACGAAGCTATTGAGGTGAGCGGGGTGTGGTGGAGATATGAAGGACTCGTGATGGGAACGTGATGTGACCGGACGGTAGCTCTCCGCTGTCTCCCGGCTGCCCGCCGGCGGGCTACGCCCGGAACGGCCCGCGCACCTCGTAGGTGATCCCGCCGGAGGAGCTGCCGCTCGTGCCCCGCTGGCTGGAGAAGTACAGCCGGGTGCCGTCCGGCGAGAAGGCGGGGCCCGTGATCTCCGAGCCGGACTGGCCCTCGACGCGCAGGAAGGGGGCGATCACGTCGCTCGGCGTGATCACGCAGATCTCCATGGTGCCGCCGTCCTCGGCCACGAACAGGTCGCCCGAGGAGCTGCCGGTGACGTTGTCCACGCCGGTCAGCGGGGCCGTGCCGGACGTCACCAGGGAGTCGTCGTAGGCCAGCTCGATGGTGCGGGCCGCGGCGTCGTACTGCCAGACGCGGTTGTCGCCCTTGGTGGTGAACCAGCAGGTGTCGTCCGCGTAGTAGCAGCCCTCGCCGCCGTTGAACCGCTTGGCGCCCGAGACCTGGTTGCGGGTGGCTGTGGCGCCGGACGGGTCGGGCACCTTCGCCCAGGTGACCGGTCCGCTGGTGCCCGAGCCCGCGACCAGCACCTCCAGCGTGCCGGCGGACAGGTCGCCCCAGGTGGTGGGACGGAAGCGGTAGAAGCAGCCGTCGCTGACGTCCTCCGTCAGGTAGACGGCCTCGCGGACCGGGTCGGCCGCCGCCGCCTCGTGCTTGAAGCGGCCCATGGCGTCCCGCCGCACCGCCGCCTTCACCCCCCACGGGTCGGTCTCGTAGACGTACCCGCGGTCCACCTCCTCGCAGGACAGCCAGGTGTTCCACGGCGTCCGGCCGCCCGCGCAGTTCTGCCGGGTGCCGGAGAGCACCCGGTACGCCGACGTGATCGTCCCGGTGGAGGAGAACTTCACCGCGCTCGCCCCGCCGGAGGGGTTGATCTCCGAGTTGGAGACGTAGATCCAGCCCGTGCCGTCCGCGTAACAGGCGCCGCCGTCCGGAGCGTTGTGCCAGGTGTACGAGGTGCCCGCGACCTTCTGGCCGGAACGGGCGATCACCCTGCTGGTGAAGCCCGCGGGCAGCCGGATGCCGTTGGCGTCGGGCGCCCCGAGCGCCCCGTACGGGCCGCTGCCGGGCTGGGCGGGGGCCGCGTGCGCGGCACCGCGCCACAGGGCTCCGCCGAGCACGGCAGAGCCGCCGACGACGGCCGTGCGCAGGAGGGTACGACGTTCCACTGCTGCCTCCGGGTGTCCTGACCGGGGCCCGCCGCCGGACGGCGGCGGGAGCGTGCGGCTACGGACCCTAGAGCGGCCTCATTGACGGTGCATGGACAACTAATGACGGCTGGGCGGCGCGCGCCCTCAGCGGTCCACGGCCACCACGGTGAACCGAAACCGACAGGACACCGACAGGACGGCGGGGCCTACACCGCCTTCACCTCGTAGGTCCGCACCCGCACCGACTCGTCGTCCAGGCACACCCCGGTCGCCAGGTCGAAGCGCTGCTTGAGCAGCGGGGAGGCGACGAAGGGGCGGCCCCGGTGGGTGCCGGTCAGGCCGCGGGAGAGGACCGCGGCGCCGGTGAACGGGTCCCGGTTGTCGATGGCGTACAGCTCGCCGCTCCGGTCGCGGAACAGGGCCACCTGGCCGCCGTCGGGCAGCAGGGCCGCCACGCCCCGGCCCGGGAGCAGGGCGCCGAGGTCGCAGGCCGTGAACCAGTCGTCCGCCAGCCGCAGCAGGACCTTCAGGTCGGTCGTC
Source organism: Streptomyces sp. SudanB5_2050 (assembly GCF_964272335.1). Lineage (NCBI taxonomy): Bacteria > Bacillati > Actinomycetota > Actinomycetes > Kitasatosporales > Streptomycetaceae > Streptomyces > Streptomyces sp. SudanB5_2050. Next base: position 2,636,812 of record NZ_OZ186760.1, on the reverse strand, counting down.
TCGGGTGCCAGGGTCATCGCCGGGTGCTTCCTTCCAGGAGGTCGAGGTCGTCTTCCGCGGGGCGCCGCAGGCCGATGTCCAGCAGCGGCAGGTCGGGCTTGATCTGGTCGCGCTCGGGCACGAAGCCCACGACCGGGTCGGGGGTGTCGGGCGCGTTCACGAAGGACACGAACCGGGCCAGCTTCTCCGGGTCGTTGACGGTCTCGGCCCACTCGTCGCGGTAGTGCGAGACGTGGGCCCGCATCAGGGCCTCCAGCTCGTCGCAGATGCCGAGCGAGTCGTGCACGACGACGTCCCGCACGTGGTCCAGGCCGCCCGGGATGCGCTCCAGCCAGGTGGAGGTGCGCTCCAGCTTGTCGGCGGTGCGGATGTAGAACATCAGGAACCGGTCGATCAGGCGCACCAGTTCGGCGTCGGACAGGTCCTGCGCGAGCAGGTCCGCGTGGCGCGGGGTGGCGCCGCCGTTGCCGCCGACGTAGAGGTTCCAGCCGTTGGCCGTGGCGATCACCCCGAAGTCCTTGGACTGGGCCTCGGCGCACTCGCGGGCGCACCCGGAGACCGCCGACTTCAGCTTGTGCGGGGACCTCAGCCCCCGGTAGCGCAGCTCCAGGTCGATCGCCATCCGCACCGAGTCCTGGACGCCGTAGCGGCACCAGGTCTGCCCCACGCAGGACTTCACCGTGCGCAGCGACTTGCCGTACGCGTGCCCGGACTCGAAGCCGGCGTCCACCAGCCGCGCCCAGATCATCGGCAGCTGCTCGACGCGGGCGCCGAACATGTCGATGCGCTGACCGCCGGTGATCTTCGTGTAGAGCCCGAAGTCCCGGGCGATCTCGCCGATGATGATCAGTTTCTCCGGGGCGATCTCGCCGCCGGGGATGCGCGGCACGACGGAGTACGAGCCGTTCCGCTGGAGGTTGGCCAGGAAGTGGTCGTTGGTGTCCTGGAGGGCCGCCTGCTCGCCGTCCAGGACGTAGCCGCTGGCGCCGATGACCGGGGCGAGGGAGGCGATGATCGAGCCGACCGTCGGCTTGCAGACCTCGCAGCCGTCGCCGCCCCGGGCGCCCTCGCGGCCGTGCCGGTCCAGCAACTCCCGGTAGGAGGTGATCCGCAGGGCGAGGACGATCTCGTACAGCTCCTCGCGGGTCTGCGCGAAGCAGCCGCACAGGCCCTTGTCGACCTCGACGCCGCTCGCCTCCAGTTCCGCGGTGACCAGCTGGCCCAGCACCTTCAGGCAGGAGCCGCAGCCCGTGCCGGCCTTGGTGCACTTCTTCACCTCGGGCACGGTCGTGCAGGAGTGCTCCGTCACCGCGCCGCGGACCGTGCCCTTGGAGACGTTGTGGCAGGAGCAGATCACCGCGTCGTCGGGGAGGGCGGACGGGCCGAGCTGGGCGGGCGCCCCGGCTCCGGCGGGCAGCACCAGGGACTCCGGGGAGACCGGCGGGACCGATCCGGTGAAGGCGCGCAGCGTGCCGTAGGCGTCCGCGTCACCGACCAGGATGCCGCCGAGCAGCGTGCCGTCGCGGGCGACGACCAGCTTCTTGTACAGCCCCGCGCGGGAGTCCGAGTAGACGACGTCCAGGCAGTCCTCGGCGGTGCCGTGCGCGTCGCCGAAGGACGCCACGTCGACGCCGAGCAGCTTCAGCTTGGTGGACAGGTCGGCCCCCGTGAAGGACGCCTCCCGGTCCGCGATGGTGGCGGCGGCGGTCTCCGCCTGCTCGTACCCGGGCGCCACCAGCCCGTACACCCGGCCGTCGGCGGCCAGCGCGCACTCGCCGATCGCGAACACCCGCTCGTCGGTCACCGTGCGGCACTGCTCGTCGACCGTGATGCCGCCGCGCTCGCCGACCGCCAGTCCGCAGTCGCGGGCCAACTGGTCGCGCGGCCGGACACCGGCGCTGAACACGACGAGATCGGTGGCCAGTTCGGAGCCGTCGGACAGCTTCATGCCGGTGACGGCGCCCGTCGCCCCGTCGACCACGATCTCCTGGGTGCCGACGCCCGTGTGGACGGACAGGCCCATGCCCTCGATGGTGCGCAGCAGGGCCGCGCCGCCGCCCTCGTCGACCTGGACCGGCATCAGGCGCGGGGCGAACTCCACGATGTGCGAGGTCAGCCCGAGCCCCTTGAGCGCGCCGGCCGCCTCCAGCCCCAGCAGCCCGCCGCCGACCACCGCGCCGGTCGTCGCGGTCTTCGCGTACTCCTCGATGGCGAGCAGGTCCTCGATCGTGCGGTAGACGAAGCAGCCCTCGGCGTCCTTGCCGGGCACCGGCGGCACGAAGGGGTAGGAGCCGGTGGCCAGCACCAGGACGTCGTAGCCGACGACCAGACCGGAGCGGGCGGTCACCGTGCGCGCCGCGCGGTCGACGCTCTCGGCCGGGTCGCCGACGCGCAGCTCGATGCCGTGCTCCTCGAGGAAGGCGAGGTCGGTCATCGACAGGTCGTCGGGGGTCTTGCCCGAGAAGTACGAGGTGAGGTGGACGCGGTCGTAGGCCGGGCGCGGCTCCTCGCACAGCACCACCACGCGGTGGGTGGCGGTCAGGCCGCGCTCGGCGAGCGCCTCCAGGAAGCGCTGGCCGACCATGCCGTGGCCGACGAGGACGATGGTGGGGGTGGGCCCCGGGGCGGTGGTCATCAGGAGCCTCCGTCATGGGTGAGCAGGTGGAGCAGGGGGCCGCCGTCGGACGGGAGCGGCTCTGCTCCCTCCCAGGCGCGCGCGAGCGCGCCGACGGTGCCGAGTTCGCCGACCAGGACCCCGCCGACCAGCCGGTCGTCCCGGACGACGACCTTGCGGTAGGTGCCCCGGGTGGCGTCGGCGAGCTGCACGACGTCGTCGCCGGGGCGGGGGTCGGTCTCGCCGAACGCGGCGAGGTCGAAGGGGCTGTCGGGTCCGGTGAGGGTCAGCCTGGTCAGGGAGCGGGTGCCGGTGTAGCGGGCGGTGGTGCCGTCCCCGGCGAGCAGTCCGGCGAGCGCGCCGGCCTGCTCCAGGGCGGGGGCGGCGAGCCCGTAGACGCGTCCCGCGTGCTCGGCGCAGTCACCGATGGCGCGGATGTGCGGGTCGTCGGTGCGCAGCTCGTCGTCGACCAGGACGCCCCTGCCGACCTCGAGTCCCGCCTCCCGCGCCAGCCCGACCCGCGGGCGGACCCCGCACGCCAGGACGACGACGTCGGCGCCGAGCGCGTACCCGTCGGCCATCTCCACCGACCGCACCGCGCCGCCGACGCTCCGCACGTCCCGCACCCGGCACTCGGTGTGCACCTCGACGCCCAGGTCCTCCAGGTGCCGGCGCACGAGCGCGGAGGCGGCCGGGTCGAGCTGGCGTTCCATGAGCCGCTCGGACTGCTGGGCGAGGACGACCTGCGCGCCGCGCACGGCCAGCGCGCGGGCGGCGGACACCCCGAGCAGCCCGCCCCCGATCACGACCGCCCGCGTTCCCGGCCGCAGCGCCTTGGACAGGGCCAGGCAGTCGTCCATCGTCCGGAAGGCGTGCACGCCCTCGGGCAGCTCCCGGTCCGGGGTGAACAGGCCGCGCAGCGGCGGCAGGACGGGGTTGGAGCCGGTGGCCAGGACGAGCGTGTCGTATGCGATCACGGAGCCGTCGGCGCAGCGGACGACGCGCCCGGCCCGGTCGATCCCGGTGACCCGGCCGCGCAGCAGCCCGGCCGGCGCGGGCAGGGCGACCACTTCGGGGCCGTACCGTCCGGCCAGCACCTCGGCGAGCAGCACCCGGTTGTACGGGCGGTGCTCCTCGTCGCCGACGACCAGCGCGGGCGTGCCCAGCTCGGCGAGCCGACGGGCGAGCGTGACGCCCGCGAGTCCGGCGCCGATCACCACCACACGCGTATTCGAGGTCATGGCGTCGAGACTGCGGTGCGGGTGTTACCCGGTGGCATCGCGACTGTTTCCCACGGGGAACGCTGCCCTCAGCGGGTGCGGGGGAGGGGTGTGAGGGCCTTCCGCTGGGCCGGTGGCCGTGCCCGGGGCGGGGCCGGACGGCCCGGCAACCTCAGAAGTCCCTCATCTCGATGGACGGCACATCCATCCCGTCCATAGGGTCACGATCATGCCCGACATAACGCTGACCACGGTCGTCCTGCTCTGTCTCGCCGCGCTCGCGGCCGGCTGGATCGACGCCGTGGTCGGCGGCGGCGGGCTCCTGCTGCTGCCCGCGCTGCTGCTGGGCCTGCCCGCCGGGACACCGGCCGCGCACGCGCTGGGCACCAACAAGGCGGTCGCCATCGTCGGCACCACGGGCGCGGCGGTGACGTACGCCCGCAAGGCCCCCGTGGACGTCGGCACCGCCGTGCGCATCGGCCTGGCGGCGCTCGCCGGATCGTCCGGCGGGGCCTTCTTCGCGGCCGGGATGAGCACCGAGGTGCTCAAGCCCGTGATCATGGTGGTGCTGCTGGCGGTCGCGGCCTTCGTGATCCTGCGCCCCGCCTTCGGCACCGCCCCCGCCGCCGGCCCCGCCACCCGCCGCCAGACCCTCGCCGCGATCGGCCTCGCGGGCCTCGGCATCGGCTTCTACGACGGGCTCATCGGCCCGGGCACCGGCACCTTCCTGGTGCTGGCCCTCACCGCCGTCCTCCACCTGGACCTGGTGACCGCCTCCGCCACCGCCAAGATCGTCAACTGCTGCACCAACGCCGGCGCCCTGGCGATGTTCGCCTGGCAGGGCGCGGTGCTGTGGCAGCTGGCCGCCCTGATGGCCGTCTTCAACCTCGCGGGCGCCACCCTCGGTGCCCGCACGGCGCTGAAGCGGGGCAGCGGCTTCGTGCGGATCGTGCTGCTGACGGTGGTGTTCGCGCTGGTGGCGAACCTGGCGTACGAGCAGTGGATCGCCTAGCGGGTCTCAGCGGCTGCCGGTCAGGTGCGCGAAGACCACGACGTTGCCCTGGTAGCCGGTGCTCCGCGAGTAGGCGCCGCCGCAGGTGATCACGCGCAGTTCCGGCCGGTCCGCGGCGCCGTACACCTTCTCGTCGGGGAAGTCCTTCGCCGCGTACACCTCGACCGCGTCGACCGTGAACACCGCGACGCCGCCGTCGCGCCGGTCGACCTCGATCACCGAGCCCTTCTCCAGCGCGCCGAGCCGGTAGAAGACGGCGGGACCCTCGGCGTTGTCGACGTGCCCGGCGACGATCGCGGTGCCGGTCTCGCCGGGGGTGGTGCCGGCCTCGTACCAGCCGGCGAGGCCGGCCTGCTCGGGCGGCGGCACGTCGAGGCTGCCGGACGGTGTCAGCCCGAGGCCGGTCGTCGGGGCGTCGACGCCGATCGCCGGGATGCGGACGCGTTCGGGCGGCGAGGGCGGCAGCGCCGGTGCCGCGGGCGCCTGACCGGCCCGTCCCGCGCCGGTGCGGGCCTGCGCGGCCGACGGCTGCGGCGGGGCCTCGGTGCCGGCGGCGTCGAGCAGCAGCCACACCCCGCAACAGAGGGCCGTCGCGGTGACCGCCGCTATCGCGGAGTTGCCGACCCTGCGCATGACGCGACCCCTCTCCCTCGGGTCCCTCGGGGGGTTCCCCTGCCCCCTCCGGGCCGCGAGGGGCGTCGGACCCGGAGGGGGTGGGGAAGTGCGGTACCGGCGGACGGGCAGCGGAGGGTGCCCGTCAGATCCCGTCGCCTCTCGCCCGGCGATGCAGGAGCCAGGTACCGCCCGCGGCGGCGACGGCCAGAGCCGCCACACCGGCCGCGGTCTGCACGGGGTCGGAGCCCAGGGCGCCGCCGACCCCCGTCTTCACGCTTCCTCTGGGGTGCACCTGCTCACGGGCGGCGGTCAGCGTGACCACCAGGTCACCCGCCACCCGCTTGCCGCTCCCGCCACAGGTCGCGACGATCTCGTACGTGCCCGGCTGCGCGCTCGGCGGCACCTGGAAGCCGCCGGTCGTCTCGCCCTCCCGCGCGCCCGGCGCCAGCGGGAACTCACCGGCGCCCACCGCGCTGGCGTCGCCCGCCGCCGCGCCGTCCTCGCCGCACGCGGTCGTGTGCACCGTGGCCCGTTCGCCCGGTACGACCGAGGCGGGACGCACCTCCAGGCCACCGGTGGCCCGGGCGTCCCCGGCGTACGCGGGTGCCGGGGAGGCGAGGCCGACGGCCGCGACGGCGAGCGCGGTGCCGGTCAGCAGGCGGGCGGTACGTCGCATCGGTGCTCCTTCGAGCTGTTCGGTGGCCCCTGCCCTACCGAGGAAAGTGGCACCCGGCACGGTCCGCTCCCCGAGAGCGGGCCGCGGATGGGACGAACGGGTGTCGCCCGCGCTCCCGGCACCCCCGGGCTGGACGCCGTTCGGGCAGGTCACGGGCGCGCCGGGGGCGCACCCGGGGGAAGTTGCGCGGGTGCGCCGCCCGCGCGTGTGAACGGGTGACCGTGCCGCCGAACGGGACCGCCCCGGCTCCCCGGCGGCAGAGGGCGCCGGGGAGCCGGGGCGGGGCGGGGGCCCGCGTCGCGCGTCAGCCCACGTTCACCGCGCTCCAGGCCGCCCCCACCGCGGCGTACTCCGGGCTGTCGGCGCCGTACAGGTCCTCCGCCGCCTTCAGGGTGGCCGTGCGGGCGCCCGCGTAGTCGGTGGAGGAGGTCATGTAGACCGTCAGCGCCCGGTACCAGACGTCGCCCAGCTTCTCCCGGCCGATCCCGGAGACGGTGGAGCCGTCGCAGGTGGGGGAGTCGTAGCGCACGCCGCCCACCTCCTTGGCGCCGCTGCCCTCGGCCAGCAGGTAGGCGAAGTGGTTGGCGATCCCGGAGGAGTAGTGGACGTCGAGGTCGCCCGCGGTCGTGCTCCAGCAGTCGGCCGAACTGCCGTCCCGGCTCGGCCGGTCCATGCGGCGCAGGGCGTCGCGGCCGAAGCCGGGGCGGACCACCTTCTCGCCGATCAGGTAGTCCCCGGGGTCGGTGGCGTTGTCCGCGTGCCACTCCACCAGCGCGCCGAAGATGTCGGAGGTCGCCTCGTTCAGCCCGCCGGACTCGCCCGAGTACGTCAGCGCCGCCGTCGACGAGGTCACGCCGTGCGTCATCTCGTGGGCGGCGACGTCCAGCGAGACCAGCGGACCGAAGGTCGTCCCGTCACCGTCGCCGTACGTCATGCAGAAGCAGCCGTCGTCCCAGAAGGCGTTGTTGTACCGGGTGCCGTAGTGCACGCGGTTGTACGAGCCCTTGCCGTCGCCGGCGATGCCGCTGCGGCCGTGGACGTCCCGGTAGTAGTCCCAGGTGACGTCGGTGCCGTACTGCGCGTCCACCGCGGCCGACGCGCGGTCGTCGGCCGTGCCCGTGCCCCAGTGGTTGTCGGCGTCGGTGAGGACGGTCGAGGGGGCGCGGACCAGGCAGACGCCGAGGACGCACAGGTCGGTCCGGTTCTGGGCGTCACCGGTGTACGTGCCGCCGCGCGTCGGGTCCTTCAGCTGGTACGACGACCCGGACGGCGTGGTCCGCAGCGGCACCGTGCCGCCGTACAGCGACTTCCCGTCGCCCTCGGCCGCCGACTCCAGCGCGTCCCAGGCGTCGATCCGGGCGCCGGTGCCCGCGTCGGTCAGCACGGTGCGCGCGACCGGGTTGCCGAGGGGGTCCAGCGCGACGGCGTTCGTCCGCCAGGCCAGCCTGGGGGCGCCGTGCAGGGCGTCGACGACCAGCTCGGGCTCGGCGGTGAGCCGCTTCAGCGACGCGCCCGGGTGCGCGGCGCGCAGGGCGGTCGCGGCCAGGTCGGCGGCCCGGGGCGCGGACAGGCCGGGGGTGACGGTGGGCAGGGAGACGGCCGCCCGGGTCGCCCGGTCGGCACCCAGGTAGCCGCCGTCGGGGGCGAGGTGGACGACGAAGTCGCCGCCCAGGACGGGAAGTCCGCGGTAGGTGCGGTCGTAGCGGACGTGCTGGGTGCCGTCCGCGTCGACGACGACGTCACGGACCTCGGTCTCCTGGTCCGGTGTCAGACCCAGGGCGGAGGGCCGGTCCGCGAGGACCGCGGCCGCGTGGTCGACGGCCGCGGCGGGGGTCGGGCGGCCGGCGGCGCCGGCGGTGGGGGCGAGCCCGGCGACCAGGAGGGAGGCGGCGGTGGCGCTGACGGCGGCGGTGGTGAGACGGGAACCGCGGACGGGCCGTATTCGGCTCATCGGTCTCCTCGGAGAAGGCGCGTGGGGGAGCGCGGGGACACGTGGGGGGTGGGGGTGGGGGTACTGACTGGGATTCAAGGGCCCCCGAACATGTCATGTCCATAGCGCGCACGTGGAGATCGTGAGGGGAGTGAATGACCCTCGTGGACGCCGAGCCCGATGCCGTCGACCGGCTGGAGGAGTACGTGCTCGGAGACCCGCGCCACCTCTACGACCGGGGCGCCCGGCATGTCGTACGGGACGCCGACGGCGCATCCGTCCGCGCCCGGGTCCACCTCGCCGCCGCGGCCGTCGCCGCGAGGCCGCGCGCCCGCGCCGCGCCGATCGAGGGCGGCGGGTGGCGGATCACCGACCGGTGACCCCCGTGGCCGGGGTCCCTACCGCGCCTCCACCGCCTCCACCGCCTCCACCCGCACCGCGCACACCTTGAACTCCGGCATCCGGGACGTCGGGTCGAGCGCCGGGTTGGTCAGCGTGTTGGCACGGCCCTCGCCCGGCCAGTGGAAGGGCATGAACACGGTGTCGGGCCGGATGCCGGGGGTGATGCGGGCCGGAGCCACCGCGCGCCCGCGCCGCGACACGACGGCCACCGGGTCGCCCTCGGCCGCCCCGAGCCGCGCCGCCAGCCGCGGGTGCAGCTCCACGAACGGGCCCGGCGCGGCGGCGTTCAGCTCCTCCACCCGCCGGGTCTGCGCCCCGGACTGGTACTGCGCCACCACCCGCCCGGTCGTCAGCAGCACCGGGTACGCGTCGTCCGGTTCCTCGGCGCTCGGCCGGTGCGCGACGGGGGCGAACCGGGCCCGGCCGTCGTCGGTGGCGAAGCGGTCGAGGAAGAGCCGGGGAGTGCCCGGATGCCGGTTGGCCGCTTCAGTGGCCTCATCCGTCGGCGCCGGACACGGCCAGAACACCCCGTTCTCCTCCGCCAGTCGCCGGTAGTCGATCCCGGAGTAGTCCGCAGGACCACCCGCGCTCGCCCGGCGCAGCTCGTCGAAGACCTCCTCGGGCCGGGTCGGGAACCCCTTCTCCACGCCGAGCCGGCCGGCCAGCTCGTGCAGCACCTCCAGGTCGCTGCGGACACCCTCCGGCGGCGTGATCGCGCGCCGCCGCAGCAGCACCCGTCCCTCCAGGTTGGTCGTGGTCCCCGTCTCCTCCGCCCACTGCGTCACCGGCAGGACCACGTCCGCCAGCGCCGCCGTCTCGGAGAGCACCACGTCGCACACGGCCAGGAAGTCCAGCGACCGCAGCCGCTCCTCGACGTGCGCCGCGCGGGGCGCCGACACCACCGGGTTGGACCCCATCACCAGCAGCGACCTGATGTCCGTGCCCAGCGCGTCCAGCAGCTCGTACGCGCTGCGCCCCGGGCCCGGCAGCGAGTCCGGGTCCACGCCCCACACCCCGGCGACGTGCCGCCGCGCCGCCGGATCGGTCAGCTTGCGGTAGCCCGGCAACTGGTCGGCCTTCTGCCCGTGTTCCCGCCCGCCCTGCCCGTTGCCCTGCCCCGTCAGGCAGCCGTACCCGGACAGGGGCCGCCCGGCCCTCCCGGTCGCCAGGCACAGGTTGATCCAGGCGCCCACCGTGTCCGTCCCCTTGGCCTGCTGCTCGGGTCCGCGCGCGGTCAGCACCATCGCCGCCCGGGGCGCGCAGAACAGCCGCACCGCCTCCCGAAGTTCCGGAACGGACACCCCCGTGATCCGCTCCACGTACTCCGGCCAGTGCGCCATCGCCGCCGCCCGGGCGTCCTCCCAGCCCGAGGTGCGCTCCTCGACGTACTCCTCGTCCACCCGCCCCTCGGCGACGACCAGGTGCAGCATGCCCAGCGCGAGCGCCAGGTCGGTGCCGGGCCGGGGCGCGAGGTGCAGGTCGGCCTGTTCCGCGGTCCTCGTCCGGCGCGGGTCGACGACGATCAGCGTGCCGCCGTTCTCGCGCAGCTCGGTGAAGTAGCGCAGGGACGGCGGCATGGTCTCCGCCGGGTTCGACCCGACGAGGATCACGCAGCCCGTGCGCGGGATGTCCTCCAGCGGGAACGGCAGCCCCCGGTCGAGTCCGAACGCCTTCGTGCCGGCCGCCGCCGCCGACGACATGCAGAACCGGCCGTTGTAGTCGATCTGCGAGGTCCCCAGCACCACCCGGGCGAACTTCCCCAGCGCGTACGCCTTCTCGTTGGTCAGCCCGCCCCCGCCGAACACCCCGAGCGCGTCCGCGCCGGACCGGGCCCGCGTCCGGGCGAGGTTCCCCGCGATCCGGTCCAGCGCCTCGTCCCAGCCCGCCGGCACCAGCACGCCCTCCTCCGACCGCACCAGCGGCGAGGTCAGGCGCGCACCCGGCGCGAGGACCGCCGGCGCCGTCCGCCCCTTGCCGCACAGGGCACCCCGGTTGACGGGGAAGTCCACGCGTTCCGACACCTCGACGGTCCCGCCCTCGACGGGCGTCAGGTTCATCCCGCACTGCAGCGCGCAGTACGGGCAGTGCGTGGGCGTGGGCGCGGCGGTGTTCTGCATGCCGCCAGCGTGCGACGCGCGTGTTACGCGTCCGGGCGGTCGTGCGTTACACCGCCGCGTCGGTGACCTCCCCGCCGCCCGCCGGCCGCCGTGAGGGCCGTGTCACCGGTTCAGCGCGCGCCGGCCAGGGCCCGCTCCACGCCGGGCTCCCTCGGCCCCAGGAAGCGCGGGTCCGGCTCGAAGAGGGCGTCCAGCGCCGCCTTGCCCGCCGCGAGGACCTCCCGCGCGCCCCCGTAGTACCAGGTGAGGTCGTGCCGGTCGTCGACCCCGACGCCGTACGACGCCACACCCGCCTCCTCGCACAGGGCCACCGCCCGCCGGATGTGGAAGCCTTGGCTGATCAGGACCGCCCGGTCCACGCCGAAGATCTTCTTGGCGCGGACACAGGAGTCCCAGGTGTCGAAGCCCGCGTAGTCGCTGACGATCCGCCCGTCGGGCACCCCGTGCCGGACCAGGTACGCGCGCATCGCGTCGGGCTCGTCGTACTCCTCCCGGCTGTTGTCCCCGGTGACCAGGACCACCTCGACCCGGCCCGCGCGGTACAGGCTCGCCGCCGCGTCCAGCCGGTGGGCGAGGTACGGCGACGGCTCCCCGTCCCACAGCCCCGCCCCGAACACCACGGCGACCTCGGTGCGCGGCACGTCCGCCGTGGTGTGCAGCCGGTCGTCCGTCACCAGGCGCAGCCACGCGCCCGGCAGCAGCGCCAGCACGCACCCGGCCACCACCGCCCGCACCAGCCGTCGCCGTCCCTTCCGGGTGCGTGGTAGGCGCGGTACGCGAGGTCTCCAGCGGCGCATCGGTGTCGGTCCCCTCCCCGGTCGTCCCCTGACCCCAGGGACGCCCGGACGCGTCCGCCGGTTCACCGGCCGCTCACACGCACCGCCCGGCGCCGCGTGAACCGCCGGAAAACACCCGTGACATCCGCGCAACGGGGAGGCAACGTCCGGCCGCCACCCTCGACCCATGACGGCGACGACACCGATGGGCCGGACCACCGGCACGGCGACCCCCGGCGGCACCCCCGCCCTGGTCGTCGTCGCCCACGGCAGCCGCGACCCGCGCGCCCTGAGCACCGTGCGCGCCCTGCTCGACCGGGTCCGCGCCCTGCGCCCCGCCTTGCCGGTGCACCTCGGCCACATCGAGCTGAACGCCCCGCTGCTCCCCGGCACGCTGGCCGCGCTCGGCCACCGGGAGGCGGTCCTCGTCCCGCTCCTCCTCAGCCGCGGCCACCACGTCAAACGGGACATCCCGGAGACGGCCGCGGCCTCCCCGGCCCGCACCCGCGTGGCCGCCCCGCTCGGCCCGCACCCCCTCCTCGTGGACGTCCTGCACGACAACCTCCTGGAGGCCGGCTGGCCCCTCCACGCCCCCCGGGACGCCGCCGTCGTCCTCGCCGCCGCGGGCTCCCGCGACCCGGACTCCCGGACCGACACGGACCGTACGGCGTCGCTCCTGGCCGCCCGCCTCGGTGTCCCGGTGGTCCCGGCGTACGCCTCGGCGGCGGCCCCGACGGTCCCGGAGGCCGTGCGCACGCTGACCGCCCGGGGCTACCGCAACATCGCCGTCGCCTCGTACTTCACCGCCCCCGGCCGCTTCGCGACGGAGTGCGCGGCAGCGGCCCCCTGGATCGCGTCGGCCCCGCTGGGCACCCACCCGGCGATGGCCCGCCTGCTCCTGCACCGCTACGACCGAGCACGCGCCCTCGGCGGCGAGAGCGACCCGCCCACAAGGGCGCACAGGCCCGCGCAAGCGGCCATGGCCCACGCCGCACCCGCGAGCGGAGCCCACCCGGCCCACGCCTAGGCGACCCGCCTGTCACACCTTCCGCTTACTGTTCATGACATGGAAGGCACCGCACCCCCACCCTCGTACGACTCCGCTTCAGTGGCCCGCTACGCCCCCGAACCCGACAAACGCCCCGGCCGCACCGCCTTCCAGCGCGACCGCGCCCGCATCCTGCACTCCGCCGCCCTGCGGCGCCTGGCCGGCAAGACGCAGGTCGTGGCGCCGGGGGAGGGGAGCCCCGTCTGGGACGCCAGCCCCCGCACCCGCCTCACGCACTCCCTGGAATGCGCCCAGGTCGGCCGCGAACTCGGCGCCGCGCTCGGCTGCGACCCCGACCTCGTGGAAGCGGCCTGCCTCGCCCACGACCTGGGCCATCCGCCCTTCGGCCACAACGGCGAACAGGCGCTGAACGAGTTCGCGCGCGACTGCGGCGGCTTCGAGGGCAACGCCCAGTCGCTGCGGCTGCTCACCCGCATCGAGCCCAAGCGGTTCACCGAGACCGGCTCCGTCGGCCTCAACCTCACCCGCGCCACGCTCGACGCGGCCACCAAGTACCCCTGGCCGCGGGGCGCCCACCCCACCGAGCCGGCCTCACCCAAGTTCGGCGTGTACGACGACGACCGGCCCGTCTTCGCCTGGCTCCGCGAGGACGCCCCCGGGGCCCGCACCTGCTTCGAGGCGCAGGTCATGGACTGGGCCGACGACGTGGCGTACTCCGTGCACGACGTCGAGGACGGCCTGCACGCCGGCCACATCGACCCGAACTGCCTGCTCGCCGACCCCGAACGCGAGGCGGTCTTCGAGGCCGCCGTCGGACGCTACGTCCCCGCCGGCACCGACCACGCGGAACTCGCCGCCGCCCTCGACCGCCTCCTCGCCCAGGACTGGTGGCCGCACGGCTACGACGGCTCCGCCACCGCCCAGGCCCGCCTCAAGGACGCCACCAGCCAGCTCATCGGCCGCTTCTGCCTCGCCGCCGAGGCCGCCACCCGGGCCGCCTACGGCGACGGCCGGCTCACCCGGTACACCGCCGAGCTGGTCGTCCCCCGCGAGACCCGCATGGAGTGCGCCGTCCTCAAGGCGGTCGCCGTCCGGTACGTGATGCAGCGCACCGAGCAGGAGCGGCTCCGCGCCGACCAGCGCGTCGTCGTCGCCGAGCTGGCCGAGGCGCTCACCGCCCGCGCCCCGGACGGACTCGACCCCCAGTTCCGCGCCCTGTTCGACGCGGCCCCCGACGACCGGGCGCGCAAACGGGTGATCGTCGACCAGATCGCCTCCCTCACCGACGCCTCGGCCCGTTCGCTTCACGCCCGTCTGACGGGGCATCCATGAGACTGGCGGGACAGGAGTGACCCGACGGGCCGGGAGCGCGGGAAACAGCGCCCCGGGTGGCCTGATCGGGCCACTCCCTCTTCCCGCGCCACGCCGCGTGCGGGACGCTCGCATGTGGCGGCACCCTGACGAGGAGGCAGACAAGTGGTCGACGCGGATCAGACATTCGTCATCGTCGGAGGCGGCCTGGCGGGCGCGAAGGCGGCCGAGACGCTCCGCGCCGAGGGGTTCACCGGCCGGGTGATCCTCATCTGCGACGAACGCGACCACCCCTACGAGCGCCCGCCGCTGTCCAAGGGCTACCTCCTCGGCAAGGAGGAACGCGACAGCGTCTTCGTCCACGAGCCCGCCTGGTACGCCCAGCACGACATCGAGCTGCACCTCGGCCAGACCGTCGTCGGGATCGACCGCGTCGCCAAGACCGTCCACTACGGCGACGACGGCACCCGCGCCGGGTACGACAAGCTGCTCATCGCGACCGGCGCCGAGCCCCGCCGCCTCGACGTCCCCGGCACCGGCCTCGCGGGCGTCCACCACCTGCGCCGCCTCGCCCACGCCGAACGCCTCAAGGGCGTCCTCGCCTCCCTCGGCCGGGACAACGGCCACCTGGTGATCGCCGGCGCCGGCTGGATCGGCCTGGAGGTCGCGGCGGCGGCCCGCGAGTACGGCGCGGAGGTGACCGTCGTGGAGCCCGGGCCGACCCCGCTGCACGGCGTCCTCGGCCCCGAGCTGGGGTCGGTCTTCGCCGAGCTGCACGAGGCGCACGGCGTGCGCTTCCGCTTCGGCGTGCGGCTGGCCGAGATCGTCGGCCAGGACGGCATGGTGCTGGCCGCCCGCACCGACGACGGCGAGGAGCACCCCGCGCACGACGTGCTCGCCGCCATCGGCGCCGCCCCGCGCACCGCGCTGGCCCAGGCGGCGGGCCTGGAGATCGCCGACCCGGAGCACGGCGGCGGCATCGTGGTCGACGCGGACCTGCGCACCTCCGACCCCGACATCTACGCCGCCGGCGACGTGGCCTCCTTCCACCACGCCCTCTTCGACACCCGTCTGCGCGTCGAGCACTGGGCCAACGCCCTCAACGGAGGCCCGGCCGCCGCCCGCGCGATGCTCGGCAGGAGCCTCGCCCACGACCGCGTGCCCTACTTCTTCACCGACCAGTACGACCTGGGCATGGAGTACTCCGGCTGGGCGCCGCCCGGGTCCTACGACCAGGTGGTGATCCGCGGCGACGCGGCCAAGCGCGAGTTCATCGCCTTCTGGGTGAAGGACGGCCGGGTGCTCGCCGGGATGAACGTCAACGTGTGGGACGTCACGGAGCCGATCCAGCGGCTGATCCGCTCGCAGGCCCGGGTGGAGACGGAGGCGCTGGCCGACCCGCACGTCCCGCTCGAGAGCCTCGTCGCCTAGCCGGCGCACCCCCGCCGGGCCGCGATTCCCGGGAAGGCGGCCCCGGGCCCCCGGCCGGGGAGCCGATCACCGCAGCGGAGGAGTGTCGGCGCGGCCCCGTAGAATCGCCACGTGGCAGGACGGATCAACGACGAGGACGTGAAGGCGGTACGGGACGCGGTCCCGATCGACGCCGTCGTCTCGGAGTACCTCCAGCTGCGCAACGCGGGCGGCGGCAACCTGAAGGGCCTGTGCCCGTTCCACGACGAGAAGTCCCCCTCCTTCCAGGTCAGCCCGAGCAAGGGTCTCTTCCACTGCTTCGGCTGCCAGGAGGGCGGCGACACCATCACGTTCGTGATGAAGATCGACCACCTCACCTTCTCGGAGGCGGTCGAGCGCCTGGCCGGCCAGGCCGGCATCACCCTGCGCTACGAGGAGGGCGGGTACAACCCGACCCACCAGCGCGGCGAGCGCATCCGCCTGGTCGAGGCCCACAAGATCGCCGCCGACTGGTACGCGGAGCAGCTGGCGACCAGCCCGGAGGCCGACACCGGCCGCGCCTTCCTCGCCGACCGCGGCTTCGACCAGGCCGCCGCCGAGCACTTCTCCGTCGGCTACAGCCCCCAGGGCTGGGACCACCTCACCCGCTTCCTGCGCGGCAAGGGCTTCAGCGACAAGGAGCTGCTGCTCTCCGGCCTCGCCCAGGAGGGCCGCCGCGGCCCCATCGACCGCTTCCGCGGCCGGCTGATGTGGCCCATCCGGGACATCGGCGGCGACGTCGTCGGCTTCGGCGCCCGCAAGCTCTACGAGGCGGACAACGGCCCGAAGTACCTGAACACCCCCGAGACCCCGATCTACCGCAAGTCGCAGGTGCTCTACGGCATCGACCTGGCGAAGAAGGACATCGCCAAGGCGTCCCGCGCCGTCGTCGTCGAGGGCTACACCGATGTCATGGCCTGCCACCTCGCCGGTGTCACCACCGCCATCGCCACCTGCGGCACCGCCTTCGGCGGCGACCACATCAAGATCCTGCGCCGGCTGCTGATGGACAACGGCTCGGCCCGCGTGATCTTCACCTTCGACGGCGACGCGGCCGGCCAGAAGGCGGCCCTGCGGGCCTTCGAGGACGACCAGAAGTTCGCCGCCGAGACCTACATCGCCATCGCCCCCGACGGCATGGACCCCTGCGACCTGCGCCTGGCCAAGGGCGACGAGGCCGTCGCCGACCTGGTGGAGCCGCGCACCCCGCTCTTCGAGTTCGCCCTCCGCCAGATCGTGAGCCGCTACGACCTGGACACCCCGGCCGGCCGCGCCGCCGCCCTGGACGAGGCCGCCCCCGTCGTCGCCCGCATCAAGAACAGCGGCGCCCAGCACGAGGTCGCCGTGCAGCTCGCCGGGATGCTCGGCATCCTCGACACCCAGTTCGTGGTCAAGCGGATCGCCCAGCTCGCCCGCTGGGCCCGCGACCGCGGCGGCAAGGGCCCCGGCCCCGACCGGCAGTCCGGCGGCGGCTCCCCGCACGCCCACGCGTCCGCCGCCGCACCGGGCCCCCGCGCCGGCGGCCCGGCCCTCAATCTCCGCAACCCGGTCTTCGCCACCGAACGCGAACTGCTCAAACTCGCCCTCCAGCGCCCCGAGCTGGTCTCCCCGGCCTTCGACGCGTACGGCGTGGACGAGTTCACCGCCGCCCCCTACGCCGCCGTGCGCCAGGCGATCCTGGAGGCGGGCGGCGCCGAGTTCGGCGTCCAGGACCCGCAGGACTACCTGGTCCGGGTCCGCGACGCCGCCCCGGACGACACCGTCCGCGCCATGGTCACCGAGCTGGCCGTCGAGGCGATCATGCTCCACCGGGGCGTCAAGGGCGTCGACGAGGTCTACGCGGGCGCCCAGCTGGTCACCGTCCGCCGCCGCGCCGTCGAACGCCGCATCCGCGACATCACGAGCCGCCTGGCCCGCCTCACCGGCCACGGCGACCCGGCGGAGCTGGCCGCCGTGCAGAACGAGCTCTGGATCCTCCAGCAGTACGACCAGAACCTCCGCGTCCACGGCGCCGCCGCCCTCTGAGGCCCGCGGGTCACCGCCCGGTCACCGCGCGGACGCAAAAAGTCACCGCACGCCCCTCGTGGCGGCGATGTGTCGTACCCCACACTGGGGGGCGGTGCCTGAGTCCCCGGAGCGCGGCCGGGTCCCCCGATCCCCGCGGTTCCGACCAACGCGTACGGGGCGGACGGCGGCGTGCGAGCCGGCTCCGTCCCCGAAGTACCGCCGCCGGCCCCCGTCGGCCGCGTCCATCCTGGAGGTCGCCCCCGTGCAGACCCGGACCCTCACCCAGACCGACCCCTGTACCGACGGCGCGGAGCCGGACGCGGAGAGCGGCGTCCTCCTCGCCATGCCGCCGCAGCACCGTGCCGTGCACCACCCCGACCGGTCCGCCGGCCTCCCGGACGCCGACGGGCTTCCCGAGCCCGAGCCCGCCGGGCCCGTGGACCCCACCGGGCCCGTGGACCCCACCGGGCCCGCCGTGTCCGTGGAGCAAGGGGAGCCCGCGGACCCTGCCGAGCCCGCCGACCCCGCCGAGGCCGTCGCCTCCGTCGAACCGCCGCCGCCCACCCGCACGGAGAGCGGCGGACCCTCCTCCGACCTGTTCCGCCAGTACCTGCGGGAGATCGGCCGGATTCCGCTGCTCAGCGCCGCCGAGGAGGTCGACCTCGCCCGGCGCGTGGAGGCCGGGCTGTTCGCCGAGGAGAAGCTGCGGCTCACCCCCGACCTGGACAGCGGGCTCGCCCTGGACCTCGACCGGCTCGTCGTCATGGGCCGGGTCGCCAAGCGCCGTCTGATCGAGGCGAACCTGCGGCTCGTTGTGTCGGTGGCCAAGCGGTACGTCGGACGCGGGCTGACCATGCTGGACCTCGTCCAGGAAGGGAACCTGGGCCTGATCCGGGCCGTCGAGAAGTTCGACTACGCCCGCGGCTACAAGTTCTCCACCTACGCCACCTGGTGGATCCGCCAGGCCATGTCCCGGGCGCTGGCCGACCAGGCGCGCACCATCCGCGTCCCCGTCCACGTCGTGGAGCTCATCAACCGGGTGGTCCGCGTCCAGCGCCGCATGCTCCAGGAACGGGGCTACGAGCCGACGCCGCAGGAGGTCGCCGCCCATCTGGACCTGGCCCCCGAGCGGGTCGGCGAGGTGCTGCGCCTCGCCCAGGAGCCGGTCTCGCTGCACGCCCCGGTGGGCGAGGAGGACGACGTCGCCCTCGGTGACCTCATCGAGGACGGCGACGCCGCCAGCCCCGTCGAGTCCGCCGCGTTCCTGCTGCTGCGCCAGCACCTGGAGGCGGTGCTCTCCACCCTCGGCGAACGCGAGCGCAAGGTCGTCCAGCTCCGATACGGCCTGGTCGACGGCCGGCCCCGCACGCTGGAGGAGATAGGCCGCATCTTCGGCGTCACCCGCGAGCGGATCCGCCAGATCGAGTCCAAGACGCTCAACAAGCTCCGGGACCACGCCTACGCGGACCAGCTGCGGGGGTACCTCGACTGAGACCCGGCACGGCCCCCTCAGGCGTCCGGGCCCGCCGCCTTGCGGTGCTCGCGGGCCTCCGCACCGGCGCCGACCGCGACGCCGCACCCGATCCCGAGCGCGAGGCCGAGACCCAGGTTGCCGCTCAGCTGCCCGAGGCTGATGCCCAGGGCGACGCCGATGGGCAGCCACAGGCCCAGCGCCGCGCCCGGCCGGTGTCCGGCGCCCTCGTCCGTCCCCTCCGGTCCCGGGGGTCTCCCGCCGTCCGTCATCGTGTTCCGTTCCCCCTCGTGTCCGTGTCCGCGACCGCGACCGTGGTCGTGGCCGCGTGTCCGTGGCCGCTCGTCGCCGGCCGCGTGCTCAGTCGACCTCGGCGACCGCCTGCGCGAACTGCGCCGCGTACAGGCGGGCGTACCCGCCGTCGGCCGCCAGCAGTTCGCTGTGCGTGCCCTGCTCGACGATGGACCCATTCTCCATCACCAAGATCACGTCCGCGTCGCGGATCGTCGACAGCCGGTGCGCGATGACGAAGGACGTCCGCCCGTGCGCCAGCTTGGCCATCGCCTTCTGGATCAGCACCTCGGTACGGGTGTCCACCGACGACGTCGCCTCGTCCAGCACCAGGATCACCGGGTCCGACAGGAACGCCCGCGCGATCGTGATCAGCTGCTTCTCGCCCGCGCTCACCCCCGTGCCCTCGTCGTCGATCACCGTGTCGTAACCGTCGGGCAGCGTCCGCACGAACCGGTCGGCGTGCGCGGCCCGCGCCGCCTCCTCGATCTCCCCGCGCGTGACCTCCCGCGAAGCCCCGTACGCGATGTTCTCCGCGATGGTGCCGCCGAACAGCCAGGTGTCCTGGAGCACCATGCCCACGCCGGAGCGCAGCTCGTCCCGGGACATCTTGGCGATGTCCACGCCGTCCAGGGTGATCCGGCCGCCGGAGACCTCGTAGAACCGCATCAGCAGGTTGACCAGGGTGGTCTTGCCGGCGCCCGTGGGGCCGACGATGGCGACCGTGTGGCCGGGCTCCACCATCAGCGACAGGTTCTCGATCAGCGGCTTCTCGGGGTCGTACCGGAACGACACGTTCTCCAGCTCCACCCGCCCGCGCAGGTCCTCCGGCCGCGCCCCCGGGATCGGGTCCGCGGACTGCTCCTCGGCGTCCAGCAGCTCGAAGACCCGCTCCGCCGAGGCCACGCCCGACTGGACGAGGTTCGCCATCGACGCGACCTGGGTCAGCGGCATCGAGAACTGCCGGGAGTACTGGATGAACGCCTGCACGTCACCGATGGACAGGGAGCCCGAGGCCACCCGCAGGCCGCCGACGACCGCGACCAGCACGTAGTTCAGGTTGGACACGAACACCATCAGCGGCTGCATGATCCCGCTGTTGAACTGCGCCTTGAACCCGGCCTCGTACAGCGCCTCGTTCTGCTCGGCGAACTGCCGCGCCGACTCCTCCTGCCGCCCGAACACCTTCACCAGCGCGTGCCCGGTGTACATCTCCTCGATGTGCGCGTTCAGCGCGCCGGTCGAGCGCCACTGCTGGACGAACTGCGGCTGCGACCGCTTGCCCACCCGCGTGGCCACCACGAACGACAGCGGCACGGTCACCAGCGCCACCAGCGCCAGGATCCAGGAGACGTAGAACATCATCGCCAGCACGCCGATGATCGTCAGCAGCGAGTTGATCAACTGGCCCATGGACTGCTGGAGCGTCTGCTGGACGTTGTCGATGTCGTTGGTGGCCCGGCTCAGCACCTCGCCGCGCTGCCGCTGGTCGAAGTACGACAGCGGCAGCCGCGACAGCTTCGTCTGCACGTCCTCGCGCAGCCGGAACATCGTGCGGTTCACCGCCCGGTTCACCAGCCGCGTCGCCACCGCCATCAGCAGCCCGGCCGCGCCGAACACCGCCAGCGCCAGCAGCAGCACCTCACCCACCGCGCCGAAGTCGATGCCCTGCCCCGGCGTGAAGTCGGTGCTGCGCAGCATGTCGGCGACCTGGCCGTCACCGCGTTCCCGCATCGACTCCAGGACCTGCTCCTTCGTGGCGCCGGACGGCATGTCCCGCCCGACGATGCCCGCGAAGACCAGGTCGGTGGCCCGGCCGAGGATCTTCGGCCCGACCACGCTGAGGGCGACGCTGACGACGACGCACGCCACCAGCGTGAACAGGGTCGTCCGCTCCGGCCGGAACCGGGACATCAGCCGCTTGCCCGACCCCTTGAAGTCCATCGAACGCTGGTCGGGACCGCCCCCGGCCATCATGCGACCCGCAGGCCCCGCCATCAGGCAGCCTCCGCTTCCGTGAGCTGGGAGAGCACGATCTCCCGGTAGGTCTCGTTGTCCGCCATCAGCTCGTGGTGCCGGCCGACGCCGACCACCCGGCCCTCGTCCAGCACGATGATCCGGTCCGCGTCCCGGATGGTCGCCACCCGCTGCGCCACGATCACCACGGTCGCCTCGGCCGTCTCCCGCCCCAGCTCGGCCCGCAGCGCCGCGTCGGTCGCGTAGTCGAGGGCGGAGAAGGAGTCGTCGAAGAGGTAGATCTCCGGACGCTGCACCAGGGTGCGGGCGATGGCGAGCCGCTGCCGCTGGCCGCCGGACACATTGGTGCCGCCCTGCGAGATCGGCGCGTCCAGTCCGCCCTCCAGCGCGGAGACGAACTCCCTGGCCTGCGCCACCTCCAGCGCGTGCCACAGCTCCTCGTCCGTGGCGTCCGGATTGCCGTAGCGCAGGTTGGTCGCGACCGTGCCCGCGAAGAGATACGGCTTCTGCGGCACCAGCCCCACCACCCGGGCCAGCACCTTCGGATCGAGGGTTCGTACGTCCACCCCGTCGACCAGCACCTCGCCCTCGGTGGCGTCGACCAGCCGGGGGACCAGGCTCAGCAGGGTGGACTTGCCGCTGCCGGTCGAGCCGATGACCGCCGTGGTCTCGCCCGGCCGGGCCACCAGCTCCACATTCCTGAGCACCGGCTCCTCGGCGCCCGGGTAGCGGAAACCGGCGCCCCGCAGCTCCAGGTGCCCGTGCCGGCGCAGCTCGGTGACCGGCGCCTCCGGCGGGACGACACTGCTCCGGGTCCCCAGCACTTCCTGGACGCGCTCGGCGCACACCTCGGCGCGCGGCACCATCATGAACATGAAGGTGGCCATCATCACGGACATGACGATCTGCATCAGATAGGCGAGGAACGCGGTCAGGTCGCCGATCTGCATCCCGCCGCTGTCGATCCGGTGGGCGCCGAACCAGACCACCGCGATCGACGACAGGTTCACCACCGTCATGACCACCGGGAACATCAGCGCCAGCAGATTGCCGGTGCCGAGGGACACCTCGGTCAGGTCGGCGTTGGCCTTCCGGAAGCGCTGCTGCTCGTACTCGTCGCGCACGAAGGCCCGGATGACGCGGTTGCCGGTGATCTGCTCGCGCAGCACCCGGTTCACCGTGTCCAGCCGCTCCTGCATCGCCCGGAACAGCGGGCGCAGCCTGCGCACGATCAGCGTGACGCAGATCGCCAGCACCGGCACGACCCCGACCAGCACCCCGGAGAGCGGCACGTCCAGGCCGAGCGCCATCACGATGCCGCCCACGCACATGATCGGCGCCGACACCATCAGCGTGAACGTCATCAGGGCCAGCATCTGGACCTGCTGCACGTCGTTGGTGGTCCGGGTGATCAGCGAGGGCGCGCCGAAGCCGCCGACCTCACGCGCCGAGAAGGACTGCACCCGGTCGAAGACGGCGGCCCGCAGGTCCCGGCCGAGCGCGGCGGCGGTGCGGGCACCGAAGTAGACGGCGCCGACGTTGCCCACCACCTGCACCAGCGAGATGGCGATCATGAGGGCGCCGTAGCCCAGGATGTAGCCGGTGTCGCCCATGACGACACCGTTGTCGATGATGTCCGCGTTCAGCGTCGGCAGGTAGAGGCTGGCGCAGGTCTGCACGAACTGCAGCGCCACCAGCAGGGCGATGGGTTTCCGGTAGGGCCTGAGGTAGGCCCGCAGGAGTCGTATGAGCACGCTGGGTCTCTCGGGATCGGCGACGGGGCAGAGTAGTTGCCCCTGGCCCCTATCGTCGAACACTCCACCCGCGTTACCTCAACCGAATTAACCCAAGAGCGCGTCATATTCCGGCCTACGAGCGGTACGGGGCCCTCCGGTCAGGCGCGCAGCGCTCCCGGATGCGTCTGCTCCCGCACCGACACGAACTGCTGGCGCACCGCCTGCCCCACGGCCAGTTCCTCGCCCGGCTCCAGCACCTGGGCCACCGCGCCCTGCCAGACCGGGGGAGTGCGCGGGTCCAGCGTGCCCTGCGACACGCCCAGCGCCCAGGCCGCCTGCCGGGCCGAGCCGATCGCGGCGTAGTCGGCGGGCTGCGGCACGACGACCTGCGTCCCGAACAGCATGGGCGCCGCCGCCTGCACGGCCGGCAGCTCGGCCGCCGCGCCCAGCAGGAAGACCCGCCGCACGTCCACGCCCCGGCCGCGCAGCACGTCCAGGGCGTCCGCGAGACCGCACAGCATCCCCTCGAACGCGGCCCGCGCCAGGTGCTCCGGCTTCATCGACTCGCGCCGCAGCCCGGCCAGCGTCCCGGCGGTGTGCGGCAGGTTCGGCGTGCGCTCGCCCTCCAGATACGGCAGCAGCACCAGCCCGTGCGCGCCCGGCGTCGACTTCATCGCCAGGTCGGACAGGCTCTCCAGGTCCGGCAGGCCCAGCAGTTCGGCGGTGCCGCGCAGGGTGCGCACGGCGTTCAGGGTGGTGACGACCGGCAGGTGCATGCCGGTGGCGTCGGCCAGGGCGGTGATCATCCCGGACTGGTCGACGAGCGGCTCGGTGTGCACGGCCATCACGGACCCGGAGGCCCCCAGCGACACCACCGCGTCGCCCAGCCCGATGCCGAGCCCGAAGGCGGCGGCCTGGGTCTCGCCGGTCCCGGCGGAGATCAGCAGCCCCTCCGGCGTCGTACCGGCCGCGTCGGCGGGGCCGATCACCTCCGGCAGCATCGCCTGGTGCCCGAGGGCCAGCTCGACCAGATCGGACCGGTACGCACCGGTCGCCGCCGACCAGTAGCCGGTCCCGGAGGCCCCGCCCCGGTCGGTGGTCCTGCGCACCGGCCGCCCGAGCAGCTGCCACACCAGCCAGTCGTGGGCCTGCATCAGCACGGCGGTCCGCGCGGCCGACTCGGGTTCGGTCCGCGCCAGCCAGCGCAGCTTGGTCACCGGCTGGGGGGCCTGCGGTACACAGCCCACGGCCTGCGCCCACGCCTCGCGCCCGCCGAGCGCGTCGATCAGGTCGGCCGCCGCCACCTGGGAGCGCTTGTCCCCGCCCACCATGGCCGGGCGCACGGTGTTGCCCTGGGCGTCCAGCGGCACGACCGAGTTGGCCTGCGCGGACACGCCGATGGCCTGGACGCCCTCCAGCAGTCCGCCGCCGGCCGCCTCGCCCAGGGACAGCAGCCATGCCTGCGGATCGACGTCGGCGGGACGGCCCCCGCCCTCGGGGCTCTCCACCGGATGAGGCGCGTAGCCCTGCCGCAGCACGGCACCGGTGTCCGAATCGCAAACGACGATACGAGTGAAATCGGGCGAACTGTCCAACCCGGCGACTATCCCCATGCCCGAAATTCTGCCGTACCGGAAGAGGTGTCCGTACCCGGTGGGGGCACGGGGGCCGGGAGGGACAGGTGCCGCGGGTCAGGTGTTGCTGGTGCCCCAGTCGTCCGGGCCGCTGCCGTTGCGCTCGCGCAGCGAGCGGACCCGCTGGGCGACCGAGTCGGGCATCCGGTCCCCGACCTTGTCGCTCACCACGTGGTACGCCTTGTCGGCGAACTGCCTGCCCTGCTGGGCCGCGGACTCGGCGGTGTTGCGCACCGCCGGGTTCTGCGCGACCTGACGGGCGGACTTCCGCAACTGCTCGTAGCGTTCCCGCCCGGCCTTCGTGCCCAGCACGTAACCCACGGCGAGTCCGACGATGAACGTGAGCCGGTAACGCATGGCGGCCACCCTTCCCTTGCTCTGGCTCCGAGGCGCCGGGGAGTACCGATTGGCGGAGCACCCCCCTGCTTGCGCTAATGTATGTGTCGCAGCGAGCGCGCGCCCCCTGGCGAATACCCAGGCAGACGCGTTCGATGCGACACGAGACCTTCCTCGGTAGCTCAATTGGCAGAGCAGCCGGCTGTTAACCGGCAGGTTACTGGTTCGAGTCCAGTCCGGGGAGCTCGGTCCTCCGTAGCTCAATTGGCAGAGCAGCCGGCTGTTAACCGGCAGGTTACTGGTTCGAGTCCAGTCGGGGGAGCACGGTGAACGAGGGCCCCGCAGGGGGTCCTTTTTCATGTCCTCGGCCTGGTCGGGAACCACACGGCACGCTGCGGAGTCCTCAAGGTCATGAAGGCGCAGCGGTAGCCGACCAGCCGAGGCAGGAGATCGTATGAGCGGCTATGCTGCGGCAGACGGCGCGCACAGATGTACGCGACACGCCGCTATGGGGCGGTAGCTCAGCCGGTTAGAGCAGCGGACTCATAATCCGTCGGCCGTGGGTTCGAGTCCCACCCGCCCCACTCCGCGCCACCTCTGCAGAAACCTTTTCTGGACGGTGGTGGCCGTGCCGGGCTATCCGGCCGGACCGATCTCCGTGGCGTCCTCGTCGTCGCGCTCACCCTCCGCCTGGGACGGTGTGGTGTGCGGCACGTCCGGGATGTCGTCCCGTTCGTCGTCGCGTTCGCCCTCGGCCTGGGACGGGGTCGGCTCGCTCATGGTGGTCCCTCCTCCTGCCGGACGCGGTCGCGGGCCGAGTACCCCGCCCGCGTCCGCCGCACCGCACCGTGCCCGGTTTCAGCGGCGCAGCCGCGCCAGCGCCGTCCGCAGGGCCGCGCGCACCTGCGGCGGTGGCGGCGGGCCGTCGCTCTCGGCGCCGGCGGTGACCGCGGCGGCCACGGTGCGCAGCTTGGTGTTGGACAGCTGGGACGCCTCCCGCAGGATGTGCCACGCCTCGTCCGACGTGCAGGCGTGCAGCGCCATCAGCACGCCCCGGGCCTGGTCGATGACCGGGCGCGAGGCGATCGCCCGGCGCAGCTGGGCCACCTCCTCCTGGAGGACGTGCAGCCGCTCCTCGGGGGCCTCGCGGGCCCCGTCCCGCGGCGGTGGCCCGGGCCGGTGGGCCGTGGCGCCCAGCGGGTCGGTGGTGTCCAGGCCGGCCAGCTCCAGGAACCGCAGCGGCTGGCCGTGCCAGTTGGTCGCCGACACCGGGACCGCCTGCCGGTGGCTGTAGCCGCCGAGCAGGTCCAGGAACTGCAGCCCGGCCGCGTCCATGGAGACCACGCCGCCCATGTCCAGGTCGACGCGGCCGACGCCGGCCGGCAGCGCGGCCAGGGCCTCGGCCAGGATGTCCGCGCACCCGTGGACGAGCCGTCCCCGTGGGGCGAGCAGGGCCCGCCCGGCGACCACCCGGCCGTCGATGACCAGGGTGGCCGGCCTCCCCGCCAGACGTGGTGGTGCCGCAGAGGTCATGTCACCGCCTTGTCCGTCCATGTTCGTCCCCGGCCGACGTCCGCGACGCCGCACGGCCCCGCCCGGCGGCGCTGTCGGTGCGCCTGCCCGCCGTACGGGTGACTACACCCGGGTCCGGGGAACGGACGGCCTGCGGGCGGGTGCGGGCGCCGCCCGCCGGCCGGGACGCGGACGCGCGCGGCGGGTGGTCGGGGCGCCGGTCACAGCGGCGCCCACCAGGAGAGGGCCGCCCCGCCGCCGTCGTCCGAGACCGTCAGCCGTACGCCCTCGACGCCGTCCGGCGAGCGCGCGCCCGCCTCGACCGAGACGTCGACCCGGGAGAGGCCCGGCCGCCCGGCCGCGTCGTCCAGGGCCCGGCGCAGCGCGGTGAGCAGACGGTCCCCGACCCGGTCCGGCACCAGGGTGTCGACGGCGCCGGTGAAGTGCGTGGACGGCGGGAAGCCGAGCCGGGCGGCGGCGCACGCGGTCTCCCGCAGCACCCGGCCGCGCAGCCCGGTGGGCGGGCCGGCCGGCGGCTGCTGAAGGGCGAGGATCGCCGTACGGACCTCCTGGACGGTCGACCGCAGCTCGTCCACCGCGCGGCCCAGGAGGTCCCGGACGTCCTCCGCGTCCGGGCGGCGCCGCGTCGACTCCAGCATCATGCCGGTGGCGAACAGCCGCTGCACCACCAGATCGTGCAGGTCCCGGGCGATGCGGTCGCGGTCCTCGTAGACCGCCAGCCGCTCCCGGCCGCGCCGGGCGTCGGCGAGGACCAGGGCGAGCGCGGCCTGCGAGGCGAACTGCGTCGCGAGCAGCCGTTCGACGGCGGTGTACGGGCGGTCGCCGCGGCGGCGGGGCAGGGCGAGGGTGCCGATCAGACGGCCGTCGGCCCGCAGCGGCAGCATCATGCTCGGTCCGAAGCGGTGGCGCACCCGGGTCGTCATGCGCGGATCGGTCGCCGAGTCGGAAATGAAGACGGGTTCCCCGCCGAGCAGTTGTTCCAGGACCGGGCTGCCCGGTGTGATCGTCGCGCCGACGATGCCGTCGGGGTCCTCGGGGGTCGAGGCGGTCACGATCTCCATGCCGCCCTCGGCGGTCGGCTGCAGGATCACGCCCGCACTGGCGCCGGCGAGCAGCCGGGCCCGTTCGGCGACCGTCGCCAGCGCGTCGTCCGCGCCCTCCCCGGTGAGCAGCGCGTTGGTGACGGCGGCGGCGCCCTCGATCCACCGCTCGCGCTGCCGGGCCGCCTCGTACAGCCGGACGTTGCCGATCGCGATGCCGGCCTGCGTGGCCAGGACCCGCAGCAGTTCCTCGTCCTCGGCCGTGAACGGGGCACCGCCGGGCGGCCCGGCCAGCAGCAGCTCGCCGAACTCCTCCTCGCGCACCAGGACCGGCACCCGCAGCCGCGGCCCCCGCTCCGGCAGGTCGCCGCGGTCCTGGGTGCGGATCTCGGCGAGGCCGTCCCGGGCCGGGTCGGCGGTGGTCAGGGCCGCCCAGGACGCGCCGGTCAGCTCGGCGGCGCCGTCCACGACGTGCTGCAACGTGCTGCGCAGGTCGAGGTCGGTGCCGACCTCCAGGACCGCTTCGAGCAGGCGGGTCAGTCGGGGCGCGGGCTGGGTGGTCATGCCGTCCGGCTCCGTGCGTCTCTTCGGTTCCCCGGCTTCCGTCCTCCGGCGCCGCGCCTCAGTCGGCCGACGTCGGGTTCAGCGCCAGCGGCTCGATGCGGCCCTCCAGCATGGTGCCGAGGCCCTGGACCGCGCAGACGTCGGGGCGTTCCGCGATGTGCACCGGCATGCCGGTCGCCTGACGCAGCATCTGGTCGAAGCCCGGGAGCAGCGCGCTGCCGCCGACCATCATGATCCCGCGGTCGGCGAGGTCCGCGACCAGATCCGGCGGACAGTCGCGCAGCACCTTGCCGATGCCGTCGAGCACGCCGGTCAACGGCGTCTGGATGGCGTTGCGCACGGCGGCCGTGTCGACCCGCACGCTGCGCGCCAGCCCGGTCGCCACGTCCCGGCCGTGGATCTCGGTGGAGGCCGGGCCCTGAGGGGTCAGCCCGTTGCCGGACAGGGCCACCTGCAGCGGGCGCACGGACTGGCTGGGCAGCACCAGTTCGTGCTGGTGGCGCAGGTGCTGCACGATGGCGTGGTCGACGGCCTCGCCGCCCACCGGGATGCGCTCCGCGGTCACGATCGAGCCCAGGGAGAGCACCGCGACCTGCGTGGCGTGCGCCCCGCACACCATGATCATGGTCGCCTCCGGCTGCTCCACCGGCAGTCCGCAGCCGACCGCCGCGGCGATCAGCGTGTCGACCAGTTCCACCCGGCGTGCGCCGAGGCCGACCAGCGTCTCGATCGCCGCCCGCTGGGAGAGCGGGTCCGCGTCGTGCGGGGTGCACACGGCGGCGCGCAGCCGGGGCTTGCGGCGCAGGGCGCGGCGGATCTTGTCGCCGAGCAGGTGCCGCAGCATGCGCTGGGCCATCTCGATGTCGACGACCGTGCCCCCGGACACGGGCCGCACGACGCGGATGTAGCCGGGGGTGCGGCCGGTCATCTTCTCCGCGAACTCGCCGACCGCGATGAGCGCGCCGGTGCGGGTGTTGACCGCGGCGGCGGACGGCTGGTCGACGACGAGCCCGGCACCCTTCACGTACACGCGGGTCCGCGCCGCGCCCAGGTCGACGGCGAAGTGGCAGCGACGCAGCGCCTCCAGGCTGGCGGTACTGGCGGTCATGGCGGATCCTCCCGAGAGCGCGGACCGTGCGGGACCGGCGGGTGGCCGGTCTCCTTGGCATCGTGCGGGCGAAAGGAGGCGGTCGCGCCTTGGAGGGGGCCGGGCGGGGGGCCGCCGAACGGGCGGTGCCCGGTCAGCGGCCGGCGGGCGCGGCCGCTCCCGCGGCGCCGGCCCTCCCGGCCAGGTGGTACCAGCCCGTGTCGTCGTCCAGCGGCCGGAACGTGCTCGCGGCGAGCACGGCGTCGGCCTGCCCGCTCTCGTACGCCACGTAGTAGTACAGGAAGTCCACCAGGGCGACGATCGCCTGGGCGCCGGAGGCGTCCAGCGCCGCGCCGACCGACCGGGGATCGGCGCGGAAGGTCTGCTCCCGGCCGCCGTCCGGGCGGAACTCCGCCTGCCAGAAGTCGGCCCGCAGCCGCAGGCCGCCCAGCCGCGCCAGCTGCCGGGGCAGTCCTTCGACGGTGGCCCGCAGCAGGGGGGTGGCATCCGCCCGCGGCGCCATCAGGACGAGCAGTCCCTCCTCGCCGTCGTCGAGCAGCTGGTACGCGTCACCCCGCAGGCCGCTGTCCGCCAGCAGGTCGGTGACCATCTCGTGCAGCGCCGAGCGGGCCCGGGCGTCCCCGGGGCCGTCGGCGAACGCGAAGTGCACGCCGTCGCGGAAGTCGGTGTCGCTCTCCCCGCCTTGCCCGCTTTCCCCGCTTTCCCTGCCTTCCCCTGCTTCTGCCTCCCGCTCTTCCCCCTGCCCCTCCTCTTGCTCTTCCGCCTCCCGTGCCGGCTTGCCGGGCTTCGGCTCCGGGGCGGCCTCCGGCTCGGGGGCGTTCTTGGCCGGCGCCTCGTACTCTTCCCACGGGCCCTCGTCCGCCGGTCCGGTGTGCTCCTCGCGCAGCTCCCGGCCCAGCGCGACCAGTGCCGGGCTCCGCCCGCCGGACAGCTCGTACTCCTCGTACACCTCGAGTGCCTCCTCGCCCCGGCCCTGGCGGCGCAGCGCGAGCAGGTACAGCCGGCGGAAGTCCTCGCGGTGCGGGTGCGCGCGCAGCAGACCGGCCAGGTCGTCGGCGGCACGGTCGTGGTCGCCGAGGATCAGGTCGAGTTCGGCCCGCTTGGTGTGCAGGGCGAGGCGCAGGCGGGTCAGGCGGGTGCGGGCGGTGCGGGCGGCCGGGCCCGGCACGTCCGCCAGGGGCTCCGGGCCGCGCCACAGCGCCAGCGCCCGGGTGACCAGCTCGCGGGCCTCGGTCGGCGCCCCCCGCAGCCGGGCCGCGTCGGCGCGGCGCACCAGCTCGTCGCAGCGCACCACGTCCACGTCGTCGGCGCTGGTGTGCAGGGCGTAGCCGTGGGCCGAGGTCGTCAGCGCCCCCGGACCCAGCAGGTCCGCCAGCTCCCCGGCCGCCCTGGTCACCTCCGCCCGCGGGTCGCGCGGCTCGTCGCCCGGGTCCCAGAGCCCCCACCTCAGCTCCTCGTGCGTCACCGTACGGCCGTGCTTGAGCAGCAGCGTGGCGAGCAGGGCGCGCACATCGGGCGGCAGCGCGGGCATGCCCTCCGGCAGGTGGACCCGCAGCGGGCCCAGGGCGCGGTACCGGCGCGGCTCGTACGCCTCCCGGGCCCGGACCAGCAGGTCGGGGTGGGCCAGCAGGTCCCGGCCCCGGGTCTGGGTCTCCAGCGACGGGAACATCAGCTGGTCGAAGGCGTGCGCGTAGTCGATGCGCAGGGTCTCGGGCAGCCGGTCCAGCCGCCGGGACTCGACGGGCACGGTCAGGCGCGAGGTCCCCGAGGTCAGCGTCAGCATGAGGTCGCACAGGGCCCGCAGGTCCTCGGAGCGCCCGGCCGGACCTGAGGTACGTCCCGGTTCGAAGAGGCTGAGCCGGGCCGTGCCGTCCGGCAGCAGGACGACCCGGGAAGCCTCCAGGCCGCCGTGTGTGACGCCCGCCGCGTGCAGGGCGCCGAGCGCGCGGGCGAGCTGCGCCCCCACCGACACCGTCAGCGGCGCCGGCAGCCGCCGGCCGTTGGAGCGGGCGAGCGCGTTCAGCGCGATGCCGTCCAGGTACTCCATGACGACGTACGGGACGTCCTCCTCGACACCGCCGTCGAGGACGGTCACCACGTGGGGGTGGTCGATGCGCGTCAGGTGCCGGACGTGGCGCGTGAAGGCCCGGCGCGCGGCCGGACCGGGGAGCGGGTCGTGCAGCCGGACCGTCACCGTCCGGTTCGTCTCGGTGTCCTCCGCCAGCCACATCCTCCCGGCCGGCGAGAGTCTGCGCACCGGCCGGTAGCGCGCGGCCAGCACCGGCGGGAAGGGAGAGGCGGCCGGCGGCCGGGCGGGCGCGGCGAGCTGCCGTGCGCTCTCCTGGCTGATCGCCGCGAACGTCTCGTCACCGTCGGCGCGTTCGGTCCCGTCCCGGGCGGGGATCAGCGCGCTGAACTCGCCGGGCGAGCGTCCCGCGCGCTCGTCGATCAGGCCCCCGGTGCGCAGCAGCAGCTCGTGGGTGCGGTCGCGGGCGGTGCGGGGCAGTCCCCGCAGCAGCAGTTCGCGGACGCCGGGGCGGAAGGCGTACGAGCCGGGTGGCCCGGGGACGGTGGAGAGCAGGCCGCTGAGGATGACCTCGGCCAGGTGACTGGGGAGCGGGTCGGGTTCGACGGCGGCCTGCACCAGCCGCATCACCGGCAGGTCGGGGCGGCCCAGCGCGAGGTGGCCGGCCAGCCGGAAGGCCTGCGGGGACGCGTGGGAGCGGAACCGCAGGACCAGTTCCCGGGCGGACAGCCGCGAGAGGTCGGCGCGGTCCTCGGCGTCGGCCGGCAGCGGGCGGTGCAGGACGGCCGCCGCGCCCGGGTGGTCGGTGCCGCCCGGACTCGCGACCAGGGACGCCCAGTTCGCCAGCCACTCGGGGCCGGGCTCCAGCACCGGGACGTGCACGGCTCCCCGGGGGGCCCGGGGCACGGTGGTGTCGTACGGCGTGAAGGCCAGCGCCGCGCTGGGCGCCGCCCGGTGCGGGGCGGACAGCCGGCCGGGGACGGGCGGCAGCGCGGTGTCCCGCCACAGCTGCTCGGGCAGCGGCTGGAGGACGGCGAGGGGCGTGCGCCGGGCCCAGCGGCGCAGGGTGGCGAACCACCGTGTGCCCGACGGGCCCTCCCGCCACTGCGGTCCCATGCAGTCGCTGATCAGCAGGGTGACGGTACGGCCGTCGGCGGGCGCCTCGGCTCCGTCGCCGCGGACGGTGCCGTCGGCCTCCGCGCGGTGCAGGGTGACGGTGCGGAAGACGCCCGACTGGGCGAGTGCGGCGTGCAGTTCCCGCACCAGGGGCTGCCACACGGGCATCGTGGGGCC
The DNA here is from genome assembly GCF_964272335.1 of Streptomyces sp. SudanB5_2050. Lineage (NCBI taxonomy): Bacteria > Bacillati > Actinomycetota > Actinomycetes > Kitasatosporales > Streptomycetaceae > Streptomyces > Streptomyces sp. SudanB5_2050. The sequence goes on along the minus strand of NZ_OZ186760.1, from coordinate 2,604,665 downwards.
CGCGTCGTGCACCAGGTTAAGCCGCAGCCACCGCTCCCGCACCGGTCGCAGCACCGGCAGCCACCACTCGGGGTCCGCGCCCAGCCGGGCGATGCGGTCGGCGGTCGCGGACTCGTCCACCTCCCGGCCCACGGGCGCGTCGGCGCGGCGCTTGAGCGGGCGCAGCGACCGCTGGAGCGCCAGCGGGTGGCGCAGCATCGGCGGGGCGGGCGCCAGCAGGGCGCGGTGCGGTTCGGCGGTCGCCGTGCCCGGGGCCGGGGCCTGGGGCGGGGCGGGCAGACGCAGCGGGCTGCGGGGACCGGGCGGCCGGGGCACCGGGGGAGCGGGAGGCGGCCGGTCGCCCCGGTCGTCCGGCCGGGGCTCGGGGGTAGGCCGCGCCCGCGGACCGGTCGTGGGCCGCGGGGGTCGCGTATCGGCCCGCGGGTCCGGTGGATCGGCCGGGACCGGCGGGTGCGGTCGGTCCGAGGGGTCCGGCGCGTCCCGGTCCGCGGGCTCCATGTGCCCCGCCAGCCACAGCAGTTCCGCCAGCTCCAGCGGTGTGGGGCGGTCGCCCGAGGACGCCCGGCCGAGGACGTCGGCCAGGCGGGGCAGGGGGTCCGGTGGTCCGGGACGGTCGGCCGGCATCAGAACGCGTCGGGCTGCGGGGACCGGCCCAGGTACGGCATCAGCTGCTCCGCCAGCTCGTCCAGGGTCTCGGCGCCCAGACCGGAGGAGCGGGCCAGGTAGATGGCGTTGAGGAGCTGGTCGGTGGCCAGGTCCCCGCTGCCCACCCGGGCGAGGAACCGGTCGATGAGCTGCCGGGCGTAGGCGTCGGGCTCGCCCAGGTGGGCGCGGACGATCTCGGCGAGGTGGCCGTCGTCCGGCTGCCGCAGGCGCAGCGAGACGCAGCGGCGCAGGAAGGCCGGCGGGAACTCGCGCTCGCCGTTGCTGGTGAGGACGACGAACGGGAAGGCGTTGCAGCGCACCCGGCCGCGTTCGACGGGCACCCGCTGGTCGGTGCCGTCGATCAGCACCTCGGCGCGCCCGCCGGGGATGTCCCGCGAGGCGCGGACCAGTTCGGGGATCTCGTACTGGCCCTCCTCGAGGACGTGCAGCAGGTCGTTGGGCAGGTCGAGGTCGCTCTTGTCGATCTCGTCGATGAGCAGCGCGCGCGGACGGGCGTAGGGCAGCAGGGCGGTGCCGAGCGGGCCGAGGCGCAGATGGTCCTCGATGCCGGTGCCGCCGGCCGGCTCGCCGGGGCGTTCGGCGGTCCGGCGGGCGGCGTACAGGCGGGAGAGCGGGTCGTAGGTGTAGAGGCCGTCGTGGAGGGTGCTGCGGCTGGTGATGTTCCACCTCAGGACCGGCCCGAGCCTCAGCTCCCGCGCGACCGCGTAGGCCAGCGACGACTTGCCGGTGCCGGGCGGGCCGGTGACCAGCAGCGGGCGCCGCAGGTACAGGGCCGCGTTGACCAACTGCACGGTCTGCTCGGTCGCCTGGTAGGTCGTGGCGCGGTGGGCGCGGTCCGGGGAGGCGTCCGGGCGGTCGTCGTCGTCACCCGGGGGGTCGAGCAGGGGGTGGCCGTCGAAGTCGCGCCAGGGCGGGGGCGGGGGCAGCCTGGTGATGCCGTCGTGGGGGTCCGGCGCGCCGGTGTAGACGGGCCACAGGGGCATGGTTCTTCTCTCCGTGCGATCGGTACGGCGGGTGGTTCCCGGGGTGGGGGAGCGGGGCGGGGATCAGCCGACGGGCGAGTTCAGCGGGGCGGCGGGCTCGGCGAAGCACCGGGGGTCGTCCCACAGCAGCTGGACGTCCCGCGCCCAGTGCTCGTCCGGCGCGTCCGCCGCGTCCGCGGTCTCGCGCAGCTCCATGACGAGGCGGGGGAGGTCCGACGGCGGCACCCCCGCCACGGAGACCGCGAGCCGGTCGAGGAACGCGGTGCCGGAGCAGGCGCCGTCGTGCCCGTCGCCGGGGCAGCCCACGCGCGGCCACAGCAGGACCGGGACGGGGAGGTTGAGGCCGACCTCGAAGTGCTCCCGGGCCTCCGGGGGCGCGGCGGCGAACCCGGCCAGCTCCGCGTCGTCGCGCAGTCGCCTGCGCAACCCGGCCGGCCGCTCCCGCGTCCCGCAGTCGACGCGGTGGAGGGTCTCGCCGGTGCTGACGCCGAGCTTGCGCCACCTCTTGCGCAACTGGTGGCGCAGCCGCCCGCTGCGGTGGCGGTGGCGGTCGGTGACGACCAGCGGGTAGGCGCAGCCGAGCGGGGTGGGATCGTCCTCGCTGCACGCCCAGTGCGCGACCGGTTCGTTGAGCCACTCGCGGGGCAGCACGAAGGTGATCAGTTCCTCGGCGCCGGGGTCGAGGTGGGTGAACGCCTCGTCGATGCGCTCCTGCACGAAGGACCGCACCGCGCCCCGGGCCATCCGGCGCGAGCCCACCGGGCGGCGTCGCCCGTCCCGGTAGGCGGACACCTCGACGGTGACCTGGTCGGCGCCGGCCCCGCTGTGGTCGATCTCCACGACGATGGGCGACCACCTCGCGGGCCGGGGCGAGGCCGGCCGCGACCCCTCCAGCCTCCCCTCCAGCCGGTCGGCGAAGCGGGCCACGGCGTCCGGCTCCGGCACCTCCCACTGGACGTAGGCGGCGGCCTCGCGCAGGGAGGCGAAACCGCCCTCGGGCAGCGGCGGGGCGAAGTCGTCCACGGCGGAGACGTACAGCCGGTTCGGGTCGCACACCAGCCCCGTCTCCTCGGCCCGGCGCACCAGCGCGTACAGCCGCCTGCGCGCGTCGGACCGGTGCCCCGGCGTCGGCACCAGCTCGCCCAGCTCGGGCCAGTAGCGCGCCATGACCTCGACCGGCAGCATCCGCCCGACGCGCACGTCCCGGGCGCCCGCGACGGCCGAGACCATGCCGACGACCGTGCCGTCGGCCAGCGTCACCGCCGCCCCGCTGAAGCCGGCGGCCAGCGGCTGCCCGTGTCCCGTCAGCGCCTCCAGCTGGACCCACTCGTCGGAGATGAGCGGGCCGGGCACCGCGCGGTAGGAGGCGAGCATGCCCTCGTCGTACCCCTTCGGGAAGCCGTAGGCGACCAGCTCCGGGACGGGCGCGGTGCGTTCGGCGCCCGGCGGCGCGAAGACGGCCGGGGCGAGCGGCACCTCGCGCTCCAGTTCCAGCACGGCCAGGTCGCCCGGGTCGGCGGCGCCTCCGCGCCAGCCGCCGTGCACGGCGACCGTGGCGGACAGCTCGCCCAGCTCCCGGCGGCCCGGGAAGGACACCGTGACCGCCGCGTCCCGGCTCCACCGCACGACATGGGCGCAGGTGAGCAACCGGCGTCCCGAGACCAGGAATCCGGCGCCGACCTCCGGGCCGCACGCGACACGGGCGTGCCACGCGGCACCGCTCATGACCGGTCCGCGGCGTCCGTGCCCTCCGGCCGCTCCGGGGGCCGGGGCGACCAGCTGAGCTTCACCACCAGATGCCCCTCGGCCGCCCCCTTGGCGATGACCGCGCCGGTCTCCGCGGTCAGCCTGACCCCGAACTCCAGCTCCACGGAGTCCGGACGCAGCGAGCCGTCGCGGAACACCCGCAACGCGGAGACGGCCGCCGCCCGCACGCCCTCCAGGGACCCCTCGAAGGTGCGTGCCGCACGGGCTGGTCCGTCACCGCGCGAGACCAGCCGGGCGCCGTCCTCGTCCTCGACGCACTCGACGACCACCCGCGCACCGTCCTCGGTGCTGAACTCGACCAACCCGTCCATCAGCCGTTCGCTCCCCGTATCCCGTCCGTACCCGTGCGGAACCTCATTGTGACGGACGGTACTTGGCGCCGTCCCGCGCGCCGCCGTCGGCCCCGGGCCGCCCTGGCGGAAACCCGCCAGGGCGCCAATCCGCCACCTTCGGTCAACTCCCGTGCCCCGCAAGCCCCCTGAGACTGCTCTCAGCACTCGTCACAGCACTCTACGACGACACGAAGTGAGATCTGGATGAGCACAGGACCAGTCAGACGCGGGGCGGCCCTCCTGTCGGCGGGGCTCGTGATCGCGCTGCTGCCGGCCGGTACGGCGGCGGCGCAGGAGCCGCCCTCGGCATCGGCGCACCCCCCGGCCGCCGACGCCCGGACCGCCGCCCGCACCGTCACCCTCGTCACCGGAGACCGGGTGACCGTGGGCGACCTCGGCGGCGGGCGGAAGACCGTCACGGTCGAGCGGCCCGAGGGCGCGACGGGCGCGGTGCACACCCGCAGCAGCGACGGGCGGACCACGGTCGTGCCCGACGAGGCGCTGCCCTATCTGCGCGACGGCAGCCTCGACCCGAGGCTCTTCGACATCGGGGCGCTGCTGGAGCAGGGGCTCGCCGACAGCGAGACCGGTGAGCTGCCGCTGATCGTGACCTACGGGAAGGGCGCGCGGGCCGCCGCGCCGAAGGGCGCCGAGCGCAAGCGGGCGCTGCCCAGCGTGCGCGGGGCGGCCGTGGAGGCGGACAAGGGGCGCACATTCTGGCGGGAATTCACCCGTCGGGGTTCCGGCGTCGAGGGCGTGTGGCTCGACGGTCGGGTCACCGCCGCCATGGCCGAGTCCAACGCGCAGATCGGCACGCCCGAGGCGTGGGAGGCCGGGCTCACCGGCAAGGGCGTCACCGTCGCCGTACTGGACAGCGGCGTGGACGCCGGCCACCCCGACCTGGCGGGCCGGGTCGCGCAGAGCCGCAGCTTCATACCGGGCGAGGAGGTCGCCGACCGCAACGGCCACGGCACGCACGTCGCCTCCACCGTCGGCGGCAGCGGCGCGGCCTCCGACGGCAAGGAGAAGGGCGTCGCGCCCGGCGCCACCCTCGCGGTCGGCAAGGTCCTCTCCGACGAGGGCTTCGGCAGCGAGTCCGAGATCATCGCCGGCATGGAGTGGGCCGCCCGGGACGTGGACGCCGACATCGTCTCCATGAGCCTCGGTTCCACGGAGCCCAGCGACGGCACCGACCCCATGGCGCGGGCGGTCGACACCCTGTCCGCCGAGACCGGCGCCCTGTTCGTGATCGCGGCCGGCAACACCGGCTCGCCGTCCTCCGTCGGCTCGCCCGGCGCCGCCGACTCCGCCCTGACCGTGGGCGCCGTCGACTCCGCCGACCGGGCCGCCTGGTTCACCAGCGCCGGCCCCCGGTACGGGGACAACGCCCTCAAGCCCGACCTGTCCGCCCCGGGCGTCGGCATCCTCGCCGCCCGCTCCCGGCTGACCGAGGGCAGCGGCGACTACACCTCCCTCGACGGTACGTCGATGGCGACGCCGCACGTCTCCGGCGTCGCCGCCCTGCTCGCCGAGCGGCATCCCGACTGGAGCGGCGCCCGGCTCAAGGACGCGCTGATGTCCACCGCGAGGCAACTCGACGCCTCCGCCTACCGGCTGGGCGCGGGCCGGGTCAGCGTGCCGGACGCGATCGGCGCCGAGATCACCGCCACCGGAAGTGCCGACCTCGGCTTCTTCTCCTGGCCCTACGACGGCAACGAGCCGGTCACCCGCACCGTCACCTACGCCAACTCCTCCGACGTCGACGTCGAGTTGAAGCTGTCCGTGCGGGGCGCCCCCGAGGGCGTCGCCACCCTCGCCGACACCACCCTCACCGTGCCCGCCCACGGCACCGCCGCCACCACCGTCACCGGTGACGGTTCCCGGGCCCCGGTCGGCACGACCAGCGGCCGGATCGTGGCGTCCGGCGCGGACGGCACGCCCCTCGCGCACACCGCGTTCGGGCTGGTCAAGGAGGAGGAGCGGTACACGCTCACCGTCCACGTCAAGGACCGGTCGGGTGCCGCCACCCCGGCCGACCTGACCGTCCAGCGCCTGGCCGAGGGCGTCGACCCGGTCCCCGCGCACGTCGGAGAGACCGGAACCCTGAAGCTGCGGCTCGCGCCGGGGACGTACAGCCTGACGTCCTTCCTCGACGTGCGCGGCAGCCACGGCGCCGACTCGCTCGGGCTCGGCTTCCTCGCGGCGCCCGAGGTCGTCGTCGACCGGGACCGCGAGATCACCCTCGACGGACGTGAACTGCGCGAGATCGGCGTCGACGTCGACAAGCGCACCGAGACCCGGCAACTGCTCATGGAGTACGACCGCACCGCGCACGGCTCCGACCTGTTCGGCGCGGTCCAGGTGCCCCTGACCTACGACAGCGTCTTCGCCGCGCCGACCGGAAGGAAGGTCACGGAGGGCGACTTCGAGTACCGGACGGTGTGGCGGCTCGGCAAGCCGCTGCTGGAGGTCCGGGGGATCGGCGAGGCCGTCGTCCAGCCGGGCGGCACCCTGGCCGAGGGCCGCCGCCGGCTGCCGCTGGTCGATGTCGGGGGCGGGCCCTTCCCGGACGGTGTGCGGGGCAAGGCGGTCCTCGCCCGGCTCACCGGCGACACCGAGCCGGCGGCCCTCGCACAGGCCGCCCAGGAAGCGGGAGTGACGGCGCTGTTCGTCACCGACGACGCGCCGGGCCGCCTGACGGCCTGGTGGGGCACGGCCGACAACGCCGACCGGCCGCTGCAGATCGCCACGGTGAACGCCGCCGACGCGGAGCGGCTGCGCCGGGCGGGACGCGTCGACATGACCGGGACCCGGGACACGCCCTACACCTACGACCTCTCCGAGGGCCACCGCGGTGCCGTCCCCGACCGGGACCTCACCTACGAGCCCGGGCGCCGCGACCTCGCGGTGCTGCGGACCGGGTACCACGCGGCCGAGCCCACGACCGGCGGCGAGTTCCGGTACTCGATCACCGACACCTTCCCGATCGGGCTCGGCTTCAAGGAGCGCATCGCCTACCCGGTCGAGCGCACCGAGTACGTGTCGACCGGGCCCGGCCAGCTCTGGCACGAGTCCGTGACGACCGCCGACGGCGCGCTGGAACAGCGGTCGGGGACGGTCCGCTACGAGGGCGGGACGCGCACCGAGCTGAACTGGTTCAAGCCGGTGTGGCACCCGTACCTCGGCACCGGCCTGGGCTGGGGACAGCAGCGGGCGGGCGACCGCCTCCAGTTCAACGCCCCCGGCTGGGGCGACTCCGGCCCCGACCACACCGGCTTCGGCGACGTGTGGAGCGAGGGCAGCGGAATGTCGCAGACCACCTCGGTGTACCTGGACGGCGAACTGGTCGACCAGGGTCCGAGTTCCGCCGCCTATGTGTGGGACGCGCCGGCCGAGGAGCGCACGTACCGGCTCGTCACCGAGACCTCGCTCGACGCCGCGCGCTGGTCGCCGGCGACCGAGGGCCGGGCGGAGTGGACCTTCCGTTCGGCCGCCACGCCGGACGACCACTGGACCTCCCTGCCGCTGATCAACCTCTCCTTCGACGTCGACACCGACCTCGCGGGCGAGGTGCGCGGCGGCAAGAAGGCGCGGATCGGCATCGGCGCCGCGTACGTGGCCGGTGCCCCGGACACCGGGACGATCGGCGACGCCGCGCTGGAGGTGTCGTACGACGCCGGGAAGACCTGGCGGGAGGTCCGGCTGGGCGGCGGTGACGGGGAGGCGTCCTGGCAGGGGACGCTGAGCGTGCCGCGCGACGCGGAGCACCTCTCGCTGCGGGCCTCGGCGCGCGACGACAGGGGCGGCTCGGTCACGCAGGAGATCCTGCGAGCCGCGACCGTGCGCTGACACGCGGACGGCGCCGCCTCCCTGGGACGGGGAGGCGGCGCCGTCTGTTCTCTCGGACCGTCAGACCAGCCAGCCGACGAAGTGGACGAGGCCGGCGAGGATGTCGGTGAGAAGGTTCATGATCGTGCAGCTCCTTGCGCTGTGCTGTGTGGGACCTACTGCTTGGGACATGTGCGTCGACTACGGTCTGCAGCCCGTTGCTCGCACACCGTAAGTATCGTTGGTCCCTCCAGTCACATGCGACCTTCTGAGCGACGATCACCTGTTCAAGGGAACAACTGATCGCCTGTTCGGATCACCCCCAGTTCGGTCAAGTCCTGCGGGCGCAGACGCAGTTGGCCGGCGGTCATCTCGACCTCGTCCGGCCCGCGCTTCAGGATCGCCGCCGCGAGCTCCGGCGCGATGACGGAGAAGTAGCTGTCCGGCGTGGCCCAGGTGCGGCCGGGAGCGGCCAGCGCCAGCGCCCCGCCCGAGCCGCCCTCGCCGATCAGCAGCGTGGTCACCGGCGTGCGCACCGACGCCATCGCGACGAACAGGTCGGCGATGGCCGGACCCGCGCCCTGCCGCTCCGCCTCCGCGTCGTTCGCCGCGCCCGGGGTGTCCACCAGGGTCAGTACCGGTATGCCGAGCCGGTCCGCGAGACGCAGCAGCCGGGCGGCGGTCCGGTAGCCGGCCGGCCGGGTCGCCGCGCCGGTCTGCGCCGCGTACGCCACCGTCCGGCCCGCGTGCTCGCCGAAGCCGCAGAGCATGCCCGCCGGGTCGGTGCCGCCGCAGCGGTCGCCGGACAGGGCGACGCGGTGGGTGAAGTAGGCGTCCAGGTAGGCCCCGGCGCGCGGGCGTTCGGGGGAACGGGCCCGACGGACCGCGTCCCAGCCGCTCACCGGCAGGTCCCGCGCCCCCAGCGGCCCCGGCACGGGCGCCGCTGCGGCCGACGGCGCCGTCAGCAGCCGCAGCCAGCGCCCCAGCGTCGCGCGCAGCTCACCGGCCGGCACCACGGCGTCCGCGCTGCCCGCCGCCACCTGCGCCTCGGCCGTGTACGCCGTCGGGTCGGCGTCCGCCGGCCGGACCCGCGACCCGGCGAAACCGACCTGGACGCCCGGCAGCGCGAGCACCACGTCGGCGCCCGCGCCCAGCGTCGCCCAGCCACCGCCGGTGGCCGGATCGCGCAACACGGCGATCTGCGCCAGCCCGGCCTCCCGGGTGAGTGCCGACTGCCGCGCCACCCGCTGGAGCTGGGTCAGCGCGAGCATCCCCTCCTGCATCCGGCTCCCGCCGGTGGCGACCAACGGCACCACCGGCAAACGGTGTTCGCGGGCGTAGGCGTACGCGGCCTCCAGCCGGTCGCCGGTGCGCCGGCCCAGCGAGCCGCCCAGGAAGCCGAACTCGAAGGCCAGCAGCACCGCGCGGACGCCCTCGACGTGCCCGGTGCCGCAGACCACCGACTCCCGCTCGCCGGTGCGTTCGGCGGCCCGGGCCCGGGAGGCGTCGTAGCCGTGCCAGCCCAGCGGGCCGTCCGCCGGCTCCGGCCGCCCCGGAGGGTGGGGGAGTTCCCGGAAGTCGTCCGTGACCAGGGCGAGGAAGGCGCGCGCGGACAGGCGGTCAGCCATGGGTCAGCGCCCGCTTCATGATCTTCCCCATCTCGTTGCGGGGCAGGGCGTCGACGTGCCGGACGACGCGGGGACGCTTGTGCGGGGCGAGGCGCCCGGCGACGTGGTCGGCCAGCGCCTCCAGGGCGGGCGGCGCGGCGGGGTCGGACGGCACGACCCACGCCACGATCCGCTCCCCGAGGTCCGGGTCGGGCTCCCCGGTGACCGCGGCCTCCCGGACCCCGGGGTGTTCGAGGAGCGCGTTCTCGATCTCACCCGCCCCGATCTTGTAACCGCCGCTCTTGATCAGGTCGGTGGCCTTGCGCCCGACGATGCGGACGTAGCCGTCCGGGTCGCGCACCGCCATGTCGCCGGTGCGGAAGAAACCGTCGGGGGTGAAGGCGGCGGCGGTGGCGTCGGGCCGGTTCAGGTACTCGGTGAACAGGTTCGGGCCACGCACCTGGATCTCGCCGACGCTCTCCCCGTCCAGCTCCTCGATCGGCGAGCCGTCCTCCTCCACCAGCCGCAGCTCCACGCCCGGCAGCGGCACGCCCACCGTCCCGGCGCGCGGCTCGCCGTCCGCCCGCACGCTGGTGTTCATCAGCGTCTCCGTCATGCCGTACCGCTCGATCACCCGCCGGCCGGTGGCGGCGGCGATCCGCTCGTGGTCGTGCACGGGCAGCGCGGCCGAACCGGACACCAGCAGCCGGGCCCCGGCCAGCGCCTTCGCCAACTCCGGGTCGCCGGGCAGGGACTCGGCGATCCGGTGGTACATCGTCGGCACCCCGAACAGCATCGTGGCACCGTCGTTCAGCTCGCGGGCGGCGCCCTCGGGGGAGAACCTGCCCAGGTGGCGCACCGATCCGCCACGCCGCAACGGGCCGAGGACGCCCAGCACCAGCCCGTGCACGTGGAACAGCGGCAGCCCGTGCACCAGCACGTCGTCACCGGTCCACTGCCAGGCGTCGGCGAGCGCGTCCAGCGTCGCCGCCAGCGCGCGCCTCGGCACGACCGCGCCCTTGGGCGGGCCGGTGGTGCCGGAGGTGTAGACGACGAGGGCGGGGTCGCCGTCGCCGGCGCGGTCCTCGGGGACCGGGCCGGCGGCCCGCACGTCGACGTCCACCCGCGCCAGGGCCGTGAGTGCGGCCGGGAGTTCGGCGTCCGGCGGCGCGAGGACCAGCGAGGGCTCGCTGTCGGAGAGGATGTGCGCCAGCTCCTTGTCGCCGGACTTCGGGTTGAGCGGCACGGCGGGGACGCCGGCCAGCAGCGCCGCCACGACGGCGACGGCGGTCTCCAGCGCCGGGGCCGCCCAGACGGCGACGCGACCGGCGCCCTCGATCCGGCCGGCCGTCGCGCCCGCCGCGGCGGCCAGTTCGGTGTACGTCAGTGAGCGCGCGCCGAACCTCAGGGCGAGCCGGTCGCCCGGGGCGCCGGCCGGGGCCGGGGAGAGGGCCGGGAAGAGAGAGGACACTCGTCGTACTCCTTAGTCGTTGCTCTGCTGCTCGCGTTCGCCGGTCACCCGGCCCGGGACTACCCGAGGCCGGGCACGACCAGTACCAGCCAGGCCAGCGCCGGTACGGCCGCCACCACGATGCCCCCATAGACCATCAACTGCCTGAAGAATCGCTCGCGGTCCACATCAGGGGCCGCCGCCAGCACCAGGGCGCCGTTGGTCGAGAACGGGCTGACGTCCACCACCGTCGCCGACACCGCCAGCGCCGCCACCATGCCGACCGCACCGATCTCGCCCTGCGCGAGGAAGGGCACCGCCAGCGGGATCAGCGCGCCCATGATGCCCACCGAGGAGGCGAAGGCCGACACGACGGCGCCGATGTAGCAGAGCAGCACCGCGGCCAGCAGCGGGACGCCGATGCCGCCGACGCCCTCGCCGGCCCAGGTGATCGTGCCCATCTCCTCCAGCACACCGACGTACGTCAGGACACCGCAGATCAGCAGCACCGTGGACCAGGCGATCTCGCCGACCGCGCGGCGGCTGTCGTCCGGCCAGGCGGTGCTGAGCACCACGGCGAGGGTGACGGCGGTCAGTCCGGCGTCCAGGTCGAAGCCGAGGACGGCCACGACGAGGGCGACCAGCGCGGTGAGGGTGGCGATCCGGGCGGGGGTGAGGCGGATGATGCCCTCCGTGCCACCCGTGCCCCCCGGGCCGCCGGTGTCGCCGGCCTCCCGGCCGGGGCGGACGGCGACGGCGGTGGGGGAGGCGGGGGCGGTGCGGGCGGCGGGGGTCGCTGGGGTGATGGGGGTGGCCCCCGAGGTGGCGGGGCCGGTGCCGGGGCCGGGGGTCTCCCCGTCCGCGGGTCCGGCGTCGCCCTCGCCGGTGGCGCCGTCCGTCGGCACCGACCCCCGCGCCCACAGCTTCCGCCCGCCGAAGAGCGCGAACAGCACGCCCGCGATGAGCAGGTTGGCGATCAGGGAGGCCAGGAAGAGGGTGACCTCGCTGCCCGGGAGTCCCTCGCGCTCCACGATGCCGTTGACGATCGAGCCGTAGATGCTGATCGGCGAGAAGCCGCCGGCCTGGGCGCCGTGCACCACCATCGTGCCCATGAGCAGCGGGCTGATCGCGTACCGGGTGGCGAAGCTCAGGGCGATCGGCGCGACGATCGCGACGGCCGCCGGGCTGACCGCGCCGATCGCCGTGAGCGCGCCGGTCAGCGCGAACATCACCCACGGGATCAGCGCCACCCGCCCCCGCACCAGCCGGACGGCGGCGTGCACCAGCCAGTCGGTGGTGCCGTTGGCGCGGGCGATCGCGAACAGATAGGTGACGCCGACGAGGACGACGAACAGGTCGCCGGGAAACCGGCGAAGATGCCGTCCGCGTCGAGGTCCGCGACGAGCGTGCCCACCCCGAAGGCGGCGGCGAAGGCGAGGGCGCCCATGTTGACGGAGCGGGTGGTGGCGATGACGAACACCACCACGAGGACGAGGATCGAGACGAGTTCGGGGGACATGCGGGGGCTCCCGAGGGCTGACCTGACTGGCTCAGTGGCTGAGCCACTTGGACGGTGCGACTGGTCGGCCAGCGTGGGCCCGCCCCCGGCCCGCGTCAAGGGGTCGCGCATGAATTGGCTCAGCCACTCGGCCACCGTCCAGCCGGTGTTACGCTCCCGGCGAGAGGGGGGACCGTGACCGACGCCCTGCGCCCCATGACCAAGCGGCGCCTGTACGAGCAGGTGCTGGATCGGCTGCGCCAGTACGTCGCCGACGGCGGCCTGCGGGCCGGCGACCGGCTCCCGCCCGAACGGGACCTCGCCCAGCGGCTCGGCGTCAGCCGGGCCTCGGTGAAGCAGGCGATCGTGGTCCTGGAGGTGCAGGGCCTGGTGGAGGCGCGGCACGGCGGCGGGACGTATCTGGTGCGCGACAGCCTCGACGTCGAGCCCGTCGAGAAGATGGTCGAGCGCCGGCGGCGCCTGCCGGATGTCCTGGAGGCCCGCGAGGCGCTGGAGACCAAGCTCGCCGAACTGGCCGCCGAGCGCCGCACTGAGGACGACCTGACGGCGATGCGGTCCGCGCTGGACGTGATGGCCGAGGAGGTCGAGGAGGGCCGGCACGGCGTCGAGGGCGACCGGCTGTTCCACGCGGCGGTGACGGCGGCGGCGCACAGCAGTCTGCTCGCCGAGTTCATGCGCTCCATCGCCCACCAGATCGCCGAGAGCCGCACCGAGTCCCTGCGTCAGCCCGGCCGGCCCGGCCGCTCCCTGGCCCAGCACCGGGCCATCCTCGACGCGATCGCCGACCGCCGGCCCCGCCAGGCCGCCGCCGCCATGCGCCGCCACGTCCGTACGGTCGCCAAGGTCCGCCTGCTGGACTGGGACCCGGGAGAGGAACGGTAGAACCGTGCCCCGCATAGCACTCGTCACCTGCCGCCCCGGCCCGCGGGTCAGCGTCGACCGGGACCTTCCGGTGCTGGCGCGCGCCCTGGCCGACGCGGGCGCGTCGGCGTCCGTCGAGGTGTGGGACGACGCCGGTGTCGACTGGGCCGCCTTCGACCTCGCCCTCATCCGCTCCACCTGGGACTACAGCTGGCGGGCGGACGAGTTCACGGCGTGGGCCGAGCGGTGCGGCGGGGCGACGCGGCTGGCCAACCCGGCGCCCGTGGTGCGCTGGAACACCGACAAGCGCTACCTGGCCGACCTCGCCGCGGTCGGCGTGCCCACCGTCCCCACGCGCTACGCGGCCCCCGGTGAGTCACCCGGCCTGCCCGACGTCCACGAGTACGTCGTCAAGCCGACCTCCGGCGCCGGGGCCCGCTTCGCCGCCCGCTACACGCCCGGCGAGCACGCCACCGCCGTACGGCAGGTGGAGCGGATGCACGCCGAGGGCTTCACGGCGATGGTGCAGCCGTACATGCGCGCCATCGACACCGCCGGGGAGCGGGCGCTGCAGTTCTTCGGCGGGCGTCTGCTGCACGCCAGCCGCAAGGGCGCCGTCCTCGCGCCGGGGACCCCGTACGACGCGCGCAAGGTCGCGCACCCGGGCCTGGAGCCCTGGACACCGACCGCGGCCGAGGTCGCCGTCGCCGAGGCCGCCCTGGCCGCCGTACCGGGCGCCGCCGAGCCGCTGTACGCCCGGGTCGACCTGGTGGACGGGGACGACGGGCGGCCACGCGTGATGGAGCTGGAGCTGGTGGAGCCCAACCTGTTCCTGTGGCTGCACGAGCGGTCGCTGCCCCGGGTGGTGGAGGCGGTGCTGGAGGCGGCCCGCTAGCGGTCGCCGACCGCCGTCCGCTGGAGCAGCCCCCAGGTGAACTCCGCGACGACCTCGCGCCGTCGGCCGTCCGCGTCCGGTGCGGTGAAGGCCAGGCCCCACCGGGTCGGGGCCGAGCCCTGGAGGGGGCGGGCGGGCGCGAAGGCGCGGGCCGCCTCGTCGACCGTGCAGGACCAGGGGGCGAGGTCGCCCAGGGTGCGCAGGTCCGGTGCCCGGGCGCCCGGGGCGCGGACCAGCCACTCGTTCCAGACGGCGCCCCGGTCGCCGACGAGGATCTCGAAGCGCAGGTCGGGCCAGAGGGGCAGGGTCCACTGCCGGGCCTCGCACTCCAGGTCGCCGATCCGGCGGGGCACCGCGGACTCCGGCTCGCCCAGGACGGAGCGGTAGCGGGAGGCGGCCGAGCGGGCGTGCGGGGAGCGGATCATCGCCTGCCAGCGGCGGTTGGCCTCCCGCATGTCCGCGATCGAGACGCCCAGCTGACGGCGGGCGTCCTCGACCAGCCCCGGGTTGTGGTCGGCCATGCGGCGCAGCAGCACCAACTGGAAGCCGAGCGGGGTGAACGGGGCGGCGGAGCGCTTTCCGGTGGGCATGGGTCCATCGTGGCCCATGGGTCCGAGGAGCACCGGGCGCACGCCCATTGCCCCGGCAAACGCGATGTGAGTAGCCTGTGTTCGTTATTCCGATCGCCTGTTGAAATCTCGAACACCTTAGGGAGGGGGCCGGACATGGGGCGCCTCGTACCAGCCGTGACCCGGGCTCTCGACATACTCGAGCTCTTCCTCGACGGGGACGGCACGCTCTCCGCCCCCGACATCGTGCGCCGGCTCCAGCTGCCGCGCACCACCGTGCACGAGCTGGTCACCACGCTCGCCGCCCGCAAGTACATCGCCCCCGTCCCCGGGCAGCCCGGACGGTACCGGCTCGGGGTCCGTCCGTACCAGCTCGGCGCCCGATACGCCGAGCACCTCGACCTCGCCGCAGAGGGACAGCAGGTCGCCCGGACCGTCGCCGAGACCTGCGACGAGACGGTGCACGTGGCGATCCTGGAGGACACGGACGTCATCTACATCGCCAAGGTCGACTCCACGCACGCGGTGCGGATGGTGTCGGCGGCCGGGCGGAAGCTGCCCGCCCACTGCACGTCCGTCGGCAAGATGCTGCTGGCCTCCCTCCCCGAGCCGGAGCTGGCCGCCCGCTTCCCGGACGGCACCGAGCTGACCGCGATGACGCCCAACAGCATCACCGACCCGGCCGCGCTGCGCGAGGCCCTGGCCGGCATCCGCGAGCGCGGCACCGCGGTGGAGAACCGCGAGTCCAACCCGGACGTCTCCTGCGTGGCCGCCCCGGTCCGCGACCGCACCGGCCGGGTCGTCGCCGCGCTGTCGATCTCCGTGCCGATGATCCGCTGGAGCGAGGAGCGCCTGGGCGAGCTGGAGCAGCTGGCCGTCAAGGGCGCCGCCGACCTGTCCGAGCGCCTCGGTCACCGGGGTGCGGCATGACGGGGACGGGCCCGCGCTTCGAGGTGGCCGTCCGGGCGGAGGCGGCCCTGGGCGAGGGCCCCACCTGGGACCCGGCGACCGGCCGGCTGCTGTGGATCGACATCCTGAACTCCCGCGTCCACACCTGGGACCCGGCGACCGGCCGGCGCACGGTGCGCCGCACCGAGCAGCACGTGGGGGCCGTCAAGCCCCGCGCGGGCGGCGGCCTCGTCCTCAACCTGCGGGACGGGATCGGCCTGCTCGACCCCGACGGCGCCTTCCGCTGGCTGCACCGCGACCCCGTCCCCGGCCGCCGCGCCAACGACGCCGCCGTCGCCTCCGACGGCACGCTGTGGGCGGGCACCATGCGCTACGACGAGGCGCCCGGCGGCGGCACGCTGTCCCGGGTCGCCGGCGACGGCACGGTGACGACGGTGCTGGACGACGTCGCGGTGAGCAACGGCACCGGCTGGAGCCCGGACGGACGGCTGATGTACTACGTCGACTCACCGACCCGCCGGGTCGACGTCTTCGACGTCTCGGCGGCCGACGGCCGGATCTCCGGGCGGCGCCCGTTCGTCACGATCGAGGAGGGCGCGGGGTTCCCCGACGGGCTGTGCGTCGACGCGGAGGGGTGCGTGTGGGTCGCCCTGTGGGACGGCGGCGCGGTGCGGCGCTACACGCCCTCCGGCGAGCTGGACCGGGTGATCGTGCTGCCGGTGCCCCGGGTGACGGCCTGCGCCTTCGGCGGCCCCGGCCTGACCGACCTGTACGTCACGACCGCCCGGGTCGGCCTCACCGGGGCGCACCCGCTGGCGGGTTCGCTGCTGGTGGTGCCCGGCGCGGGGCGGGGGGTGGCGCAGCCGGCGTTCGCCGGCTGAGGCGTCCGCCCCGTCCGCCCCGTCCGTCCCGGCCGCCGGGGCGGGGCTAGCGGCCCGTCCGGTCCAGGTCCCGCAGGGTGCGCCGCTCGGCCGGGGTCAGGGGCGCCTGGGCGAGGAGGGGGAGCGGCGGACCGGCCAGGGTGGCGAGGACCGCGTCGGGGCGGAACAGCCGGGCCGGGGACGTGCGCATGCTGGTGACGTCCCACAGCGCCGAGGCCGCCGCGTACGAGCCGGTGGCCGCCCGCGTCATGCGGCGCGTGTACGCCGTCACCACACGGTCGGCGGCGCTCGGCCGCCCGCCGCGCACGCCCGGGTAGTGGACGTCCTGGCTCACGGCCGTGAGCCACGCCGCGTCCACCGAGCGCGCCGCGCTCCGCACCGCCCGCCGGGCCAGACCGGGCGCGGCGGCGTCACCGGCACGGGCCAGCTCCCGCCCGAGCGCCCGCGCGCCGAACGCCGCCACCGACATGCCCTGCCCGTACGCCGGGTTGAACGTGGCCAGCGCGTCCCCGAGGACGACGAGCCCCTCCGGCCAGCGCGGGGCGTCCTCCAGGTAGCGCCGCACGTTGCTGGTCGACCGGCTCAGGTGGACGTCGGTGAGCGGCTGCGCGCCGGAGATCAGCCGGCCCACGATCGGGTCGGGCAGGGCCAGCGCGTACCGCAGGAACCCCTCCGGATCGGCGGGCGGTTCACCGCCGCGCGAGCCGCCGCAGCTGACCAGCCAGCGGTCGCCCTCCACCGGCATCACCATCGCGCTGCGGGCGGGCCGCCCCGCGTACGGGTCGGCGTGCACGACGGTCAGCGGAAACCGTTCCGCCCCCGGCGGCACCCGGTACAGGCGCGAGGCGTTGACCAGCCCCGCGTCCACGGTCCGCACCCGGACGCCGGGCAGCCCGAGCCCGTCCAGCCAGGCGAGGACCCGTGTGCCGCGCCCGCTCGCGTCGACGACCAGATCGGCGTCGAGCCCGGTCTCCGGGCCGCCGCCCGGGGCCGCGATCCGCACCCCCCGCACCCGTGCCGCGGACCCGGTCAGCCCCACCGCCGCCGCCCTGCGCACCTCGACCCGGCAGTGCTCGCGCACCGCCTCGCGCACCGTCCAGTCCAGCAGCGCCCGGGTGCAGGTGAGCATGACGGGACCGGTCCGGCGCCACCGCCGCAGCCAGCCCTCGGGGGTGCGGGCCAGCGTGCCCGAACTGAGCGACACCTCGTGGGCGCCGGCGGCGAGGAGCCGCGCCCGCAGACCGGCCCCCGGCACCAGCTCCTCCATCGCGGTCAGCCCGCCGCCCATCAGCAGATGCGCGTGCCGTCCCTGCGGCAGCCCCCGGCGGTGCTCCGGTCCCTCGGGCAGCTCGTCGCGGTCCAGGACCACCACCTCGTCCAGGCCGGCCCCGGACAGCACGGCCGCGGCCAGCATTCCGGCCGGCCCGGCACCGACGACTACGGCTCTACGCGACATGGGACTCCTCCGGTCCGGTGACGGGTCCGGCCGGGCGGGGCGGCACCGGTCCGTTCGACGCGGCGTCCCCGGCGGCCGGTCGGTCCAGGGCCCGGGCCAGCTCCACCAGTCCGCCGGGTCCGGGGACCTCGGTGGCGTGCAGGCGGTAGGAACCGGTGGACCGGGGCGGTTCCTCGCGGGCGACGGCCCGGCGCGCGGCGTCGGCGAGCATGGCCGCCTCCGCCGCCAGCCGGGCCTCGTGGGGGGTGCGGCCCGCGCTCAGGGCGGTGTCCCGCACCCGCTCGCGGACCCGGTGGTCGAAGTACGGGGCCAGCGTGAGCAGGGCGTCGTGGATGGACACCTCGCGCCACTGCAGCCGCTCCCGCGGCAGCCGCCACCAGGCGGCCGGCTGCTCGGGCGCGGTGCACACCGGCTTCACCAGGGACCACAGGGGCTCCAGCCGCCGGTGGTCGTCCAGCCCCCGCCACTGCGCGAGCACGGGGGGCAGCAGCCTCGGCAGCACGAACCCGGCCGAGCACAGCACGGCGGCCAGCGAGGCCATCGGCGGGGCGACGTCGGTGGACAGGAAGTCGAGGTCGTGCCCGTACCAACGCGCCACGACGGCGGTGTACTTGGTCAGCTGGAAACCCAGGACGTCCAGGAGCGCCCCCAGCAGGATCAGCCGCAGCCCGGCGCGCAGCAGCCCGCCCACCTCCCGGCCCCACTTCACGCAGACCGCGCACATCACCAGCATCGCCGCACTGTGCCCGAGCAGGTACAGCAGGATCATCTCCCGCATGAACGGGGTGGCCGCGTAGTACGTGTCGAGGTCGGTCAGCCGCTCGGTGCGCGCGTCGGCGAGGGCGAACAGCACCACGATCGCGGCCACCAGCAGCCCGTAGGCGGCCATGGTGCGCAGCACCAGGCGCCGCACCCGCCGCCGGGGACCGCCCCGCCAGTTGATCAGCAGGACCAGCACCGCGCAGCTGTACGCGGAGAGCATGCCGTAGGTGAGCGGGGCGCCGAAGTTGGGGACGCCGGTGAGGTCGTTGACGGTGGCGAGGGTGGCCGGCGCGGCGCACACGAAGACCAGGGCGCCCAGCAGGACCGCCGCGCAGGTGGACAGGGTCAGCGGATGGCGCACGGCCGTGCGCGGGCGGCGGAACAGCAGCACGGACGTCGCCCCGAACACGAAGGCCGCGAAGTACACGACGAGGCTCATGCCGGGCGGCCCCCCTCGTCCCGGTGCCGGTTCACGCGGCGCCCGCCGTGGTCGTGCCGCTCGGCGTGGTCGTGCCGCTCGGCGTCGTCGTGCCGCCCGCCGTGGTCGTGCCGCTCGGCGCGGCGGTGGCCGGCGGCACCGGCGCGGCGCCGGCCAGCGCGTCGGCGATCCGGCCGAGGGCGGCCGGCCCCGGCAGCCGGGCCGGCAGCACCCCCGGGGCGCCGGCGGCCGGCGGGGCCCCGCCCGCCGGGTCGGCCTCGCGGCGCACCGCGGCGCCGATCACCGCGGCCCAGGCGGCGGCGTCGGCCCGCTCCGGGTCCCGCGTCGCCGCCAGCGAGGCGGCGCGGGCCCGGTCGTACAGGTCCCCGTCGAAGTACGCCTGGAGGTGGCTCAGCGCGTTGTGGATGCTGGTCTGACGCCACACCAGCCGGGTCGTCGGCGAGGCGAGACGCGGCCGGGGCAGCCGCAGCGTCCGCCGGGTCAGCAATTCGTCCAGCGCCCGCTCCAGGGGCGCGAGCCGGGCGTAGCCGTGCCGGGCCCGGGACCACTCGGCCGCCCGGGGCGACACCAGCGGCACCAGCACGCCGACGACCGTCAGCAGCGCGCCGAGCCCCGCCGCCGCCGGGGAGACGGTGGTGCCGAGGGCCGACCAGTCGCGCCCCGACCAGCGGGCGCCCACCGCGACGAGCTTGGCCACGCTGTAGCCGGCGCCGCACAGCGAGCCGGTGCCGAGCAGGAGCAGCCCCGCCCGCAGCCCGCCCCGTACCCGGCGTGCCCAGCACAGCGCCGACACCGCGGTGACGCTCGCCGCGGTCAGGTGCGCCAGCAGGTACAGCAGGATCATCTGGGCGAGGAACGGGGTCGTCGCGTAGTAGGTGTCCAGGTCGGTGCGGCGCTCCACGGGAGCGTCCCCGAGGAGGAAGGTGACCGCGATGCCGAGGAGCACGGCGGCGTAGGCGAGCCGCCAGCGGCGGGCGGTCCGCCGCACCCCCGGCCCGCCCCGCCAGTGGACGACCAGGACCTGGGAGGCGGCGCAGTACCCGGTGATGGCCGCGTAGGTGAGCGGCGCGGCGAGGTTCGGCACCCCGCTGAGCCGGTTGACGGCGCCCACCGTCGGCGGCGCCCCGAGCAGGAAGCAGAGCCCGGCCAGCCCCAGCACCGCGCAGATGGCCCGCAGATACGGGTCGCGGCGGTGCCGCAGCAGGTCGGGGGCCCGGACCAGCAGGCCGAGCCACAGCACGCCGCAGCTCACGTAGTTGATCAGGCCGTTCACCTCGTCGTCCCGCGGTAGTTGAGCGCGGCGCCGATGCGTCCGGCGAGGTCCTGCGGGTCGTCGGGGTCGCCGCCCTCGGCGGCGAACACCGAGTCGGTGGACGCCTCCAGCCAGGTGCGCAGCCGGCGGCCCATCAGCATGCCGAAGCGGTCCGCCTCCTGTTCCTCGGCCAGCGAGAAGTCGGTGCGCGCGGCGACCTGTCCGAGCCGTCCGCCCGCGTCCGCGTCGGCCCGGCGGCGGTTCATGTGCCACACCTCGTGGCAGAGGATCACGATCTGGTGCCAGACGGCGGCGCGTTCGTCCACGACGACGTCGTCGTGGCTGTCGCGCTCCAGCCACAGCCCGCTGGCGGTGTGCGGCGGGAAGGCCGCGCGGTGGACGACGACCTCCCGTCCCCGCCACGCGCTGACGGAGGCGACCAGTGCCTCGAACAGCACCTCGGGGTCGGCCGGGACCGGCACCCGGATGGGGTCGACGAGGGCGTCGGCGAGACGCCGCATCTCCTTCCTGGTGCCCACCGCTGTCTCCCTGTTCCCCCGAAGCCGAGTGCTTTTCCAAGGCCGTTCGAGCGTACGCGGAGGGAAGTGCCCGTATCGAGTTCTTGTCCGAAGCATTGACGTGCCGTCCCCGGCCCCTTACGGTCCCGTTCGAAGTTACGGGCGCCTTTCGAAATCTCGAACAATTCGCGCCGACATCTCGAACGACTCCATGAGCAGATAGGGCAGGGCATGGGACGACCTGACCTCAATCGCAGGCACTTTCTGGCCGCGGCCGGTGCCCTGACGGTCGCGGGCAGCTTCGGCTTCGCGGCCCTCGGCACGGGCGCCGACGCCCTGGCCTCCGACGCGGACACCCGCGTGCGCTACTGGAACCTCTTCAGCGGCGGCGACGGATACAACATGATCGCGATGCTGGACGCCTTCCGGAAGGACCACCCCGGCATCGACGTGAAGGACTCCACCCTCCAGTGGGGCAGCCCCTTCTACACCAAGCTCGCCATGGCGGCCGCCGGCAACCGCGCGCCGGACCTCGGCGTCATGCACCTGGGCCGCGTCACCGGCTTCTCGCCCGGCCGCCTCCTGGACCCCTGGGACGTCGGCCTGCTCGCGAAGTACGGCGTCAAAGAGGCCGACTTCAACCCCGAGCTGTGGCGGCGCGCCGTCATCGACGGCAAGCTCTACGCCCTCCCGCTCGACATCCACGTCCAGCTCTGCTTCTACCGCAAGGACGTGCTGAAGAAGGCGGGCCTGCTCGGCGACGACGGCCGGATGGTCCCGGTCACCTCCGTCGACGAGTGGTTCGACGTGCTCAAGGAGGCCCGGAAGGCCACCGCGAAGGGCCTGCAGACCATCGGCTTCTGGCACAACGACCAGAACTTCCAGTGGTGGTTCTTCGTCGCCTTCTACACCCAGCTCGGCGGCACCTGGTTCGACGACGCCAACACCGAGGTCACCTTCGACACCGACAAGGCCGTCCGGGTACTGGAGTTCCTGCGCCGGCACGTCGCCGACGGCTACGCCAACCCCGGCTACGGAGGCGGCGCGGGCGCCGAACAGTTCGTCAACGGCGCCCCCTTCGCCTGGGAGGGCAACTGGTCGGTGCCGGTCTTCTCCGGGGCGGAACTGGACTACGGCGCCACCCCGCTGCCGCCCGTCTTCGGCCGCCCGGCCACCCACGCCGAGTCGCACTCCTTCGTCCTGCCCCACCAGGCGAACCGCGGCGGCGCCGCCAACGAGGCCGCGCACCGGCTCGCCGCCTACGTCGTCCAGCACGCCCGCCAGTGGGCGGCCGGCGGCCACATCCCCGCCTTCACGCCCACCCTGTCCACGGCCGCGTACCGGGAACTGCGACCGCAGAACGAGTACGCCGGCGCGATGGACCACCAGGCCACCGAGCCGAAGGTGTGGTTCGCCGGCTCCACCGGCATCCTCGCCCAGCGCGTCGGCCCCGTCGTCGTCTCCTCGACGACCGGCTCGGCGAAGCCCGAGGCCGCCGCCCGCCGCATGAAGGGCGTCCTCACCGACCTGCTCGGCACGAAGAACCCCATGGACGGCAGGACCGCCGCGCAAGGAGGTGCGGCCGCATGACGACGACCAGCGCTGAAACGATCATCCGCCCGGCGCGCGCGAGGACCGCCGCGGCCGGCGCCACCGTCCGCCGCAGGCAGGGCTTCCAGCACGGCGGCTGGTTCGTCGCCCCGTTCCTCGCCCTCTTCGCGCTCTTCGTGATCTGGCCGCTGCTGCGCGGCCTCTACCTCAGCTTCACCGACGCCAACATCTCCGGCGACGGCGCGAGCTTCGTCGGCCTCGACAACTACCGCGAGGCCCTCCAGGACCCGCTGATGTGGGACGCGTTCGGCCACAGCGCGTACTTCACGCTGCTGGTGGTGCCCTGCATCACGGTCCTCGCCTTCCTCCTCGCGATGCTCGCCCATCACATCGAACGCGGCAAGTGGCTGTGGCGGCTGTGCTTCTTCATGCCGTTCCTGCTGCCGTCCACCGTCGCCGCCAACCTGTGGCAGTGGCTGTTCAACCCCGGCACCGGCATGGTCAACCACGTCTTCGGCCTGGACACCCCCTGGCTGACCGACAAGTCCTACGCGCTGCTCGCGGTCGTCATCACCACCCTGTGGTGGACGGTCGGCTTCAGCTTCCTGCTCTACCTCGCCGCCCTCCAGGGCATCCCCGCCCACCTCTACGAGGCCGCCAAGCTGGACGGCGCGAACGCCTGGCACCGCACGCTCCACATCACGCTGCCGATGCTGCGCAACATCACCGGCCTGGTCGTCGCCCTCCAGATCCTCGCCTCGCTCCAGGTCTTCGACCAGGCCGTGGTCATGCAGGACTTCGGGCCCGGCCCCGAGGAATCGACCCGGACCTTCGTCCAGTACACCCTCGAACAGGGCTTCACCAGCTACCGCGTGGGCTACGCCTCCGCGATCTCCATCATCTTCTTCGTGCTCATCGCGGCCGTCGCCCTCGCCCGGATGTGGCTGCTGCGCAACCGTGAGGAGGGCGGCCGATGACCACCGCCGCACCGACGATCCGCACCAGGCCCCGCCGGAGCTGGACCCCCGGTCAGATCGTGCTCACGCTCCTCGGCACCGCCGTCTCCGCCGTGTTCCTCGCCCCCCTCGCCTGGGCCCTGTTCACCTCGCTCAAGTCGGAGACCGAGGCCGTCGAGGTGCCCACGCACTGGCTGCCCGAGGACTGGACCGGCCAGGCGTGGACCGCCCTCTTCGAGACCGGCAACATCACCGACTGGTTCGTCAACTCCCTCGTCGTGTCGGTCTGCGTCACGACGGTGGTCCTGCTGGTGAGCGCGCTGGCCGGCTACGGCTTCGCCCGCACCGAGTTCCGCGGCAAGGGCGCCCTGATGGCCCTGGTGATGGCCGGCCTCATGATCTCCCCGGCCGTGCTCGGCGTGCCCCTGTTCACGACCGTCCAGCAGATGGGGATGGTCGACACCTACTGGGGCATGATCCTGCCGCAGTGCGCGCCCGCCGCGATGGTCTACATCCTCTACAAGTTCTTCCAGGGCATCCCGCGCGAACTGGAGGAGGCCGCCTTCATCGACGGCGCCGGCCGCTGGCGGGTCTTCTTCACCATCATCGTGCCGCTCTCCCGCCCCTCGCTCGCGGCCGTCGGCATCTTCACCTTCATCAGCTCCTGGAACAACTTCCTGTGGCCCTACATGGTCACCAACAACCCCGACCTGATGACCATGCCGAACGGCATCGCGACCGTCATGAACTCCTACGGCATCCAGTGGGCCCAGCTGATGGCCGGCGGCCTCATGGCCGGCCTGCCCCTGATCATCGTCTTCGTCTTCTTCCAGCGGCAGATCGTGGCGGGCGTCGCCCACACGGGATTGGCGGGACAGTGACCGTCCGCAGAACCCTCACCGCCGTCGCGGCGGCGGCCCTCGTGGCCCTGCTGCCCCACACGGCCCAGGCGGCGCAGAGCTACCCCGACCCGCGCCCCCTCACCGGCCAGGAGATCATCCACGACCCCACCGTGCTGCGCCTGAAGTCGGGCGGCTACGTCGCCTACTCCACCGGCGGTGTCATCGGCGCCCGCCTCTCCGAGGACGGCAGGCTCTGGGACGACGCGGGCAACGCCTTCGCCGAGCCCCCGGCCTGGTGGTACGAGTACAACGACACCGGCGACCCGTGGGCGCCCGACCTCTCCTACCGCGCCGGCCGTTACTGGCTCTACTACGCGGTCTCCTCCTGGGGCACCAACCACTCCGCGATCGGCGTCGCCACCTCCGCCACGGGCCTGCCCGGCACCTGGACCGACCACGGCAAGGTCTTCTCCTCCGAGACCACCGATACCTGGAACGCCATCGACCCGGCGGTCGTCCGCGCCGACGGCAGACTGTGGATGTCCTTCGGCTCCTACTGGTCCGGCATCCGCATGGTCGAGCTGGACCCGGCGACGGGCAAGGCCGTCGAGGACGCGCGGGTCCACCACCTGGCGACCCGGCCGGACGAGCCGTACGCGGTCGAAGGCCCGGAGATCGTCAAGCACGGCCGGTACTACTACCTCTTCGCCTCCCACGACGCCTGCTGCTCGGGTGTGAACAGCACCTACAAGATCAAGGTCGGCAGGTCCGCGTCCGTCACCGGCCCCTACGTCGACAGCACGGGCAAGCCGCTGCTGGAAGGCGGCGGCGACCTGCTCCTGCAGGGCCACGGCCGCTACCTCGGCACCGGCGGCCAGTCGGTCTTCCGCGACCGGGGCCGCGACTGGCTGGCGTACCACTACTACGACGCGCGGGACGAAGGCACGCCCAAGCTCGGTCTGAACGTCCTGACCTGGACGAAGGACGGCTGGCCGGCCGTCGGCCGGTGACCCCCGCGCACTCCGACCGCTCACGACACCGAAACCCCCGAAAGGCAGCGATGCGAACCGCCCGCTTCACCCTCGACCCCGCCTTCACCGTCGGTGAGGTCAACCCCCGCCTCTTCGGCTCGTTCGTGGAACACCTCGGCCGCTGCGTCTACACCGGCATCTTCGAACCCGGCCACCCCGCCGCCGACGAGGACGGCATACGGACCGACGTGCTGGACCTCGTCCGCGAACTCGGCGTCACCGCCATCCGCTACCCCGGCGGCAACTTCGTCTCCGGTTACAAGTGGGAGGACTCGGTCGGCCCGGTCGAGGACCGCCCCCGCCGCCTCGACCTGGCCTGGCGCACCACGGAGTCCAACCGCTTCGGCCTGTCCGAGTACATCGCCTTCCTCAAGAAGGTCGGCCCGCAGGCCGAACCGATGATGGCGGTCAACCTCGGCACCCGCGGCGTCGCCGAGGCCCTCGAACTCCAGGAGTACGCCAACCACCCCTCCGGCACCGCCCTGTCCGACCTGCGCGCCGAGCACGGCGACAAGGACCCCTTCGGCATCCGCCTGTGGTGCCTGGGCAACGAGATGGACGGCCCCTGGCAGACCGGCCACAAGACCGCCGAGGAGTACGGCCGCCTCGCCGCCGAGACCGCCCGCGCCATGCGCCAGATCGACCCCGACCTCGAACTGGTCGCCTGCGGCTCCTCCGGCCAGTCCATGGAGACCTTCGCCGCGTGGGAGGCGACCGTCCTCCAGGAGACCTACGACCTGGTCGACCACATCTCCCTGCACGCCTACTACGAGCCGCACGACGGCGACGTCGACTCCTTCCTCGCCTCCGCCGTGGACATGGAGTCGTTCATCGAGAACGTCGTCGCCACCTGCGACCACGTGGGCGCCCGCCTCAAGTCCAAGAAGAAGATCAACCTCTCCTTCGACGAGTGGAACGTCTGGTACATGGCCAAGACCCAGGCGGAGGTGAGCGCCCTCGACTGGCCCGAGGCCCCCCGCCTGCTGGAGGACAACTACAGCGTCACCGACGCGGTCGTCTTCGGCTCGCTGCTCATCGCCCTGCTCAGGCACGCCGACCGCGTCACCGTCGCCTGCCTCGCCCAACTCGTCAACGTCATCGCCCCGATCATGACCGAACCGGGCGGCCCGGCCTGGCGCCAGACGACGTTCTTCCCCTTCGCCCAGGCGTCCGCGTACGGCCGCGGCGAGGTCCTGGACGTCCGGGTGGACTCACCGACGTACGAGACGAAGAGGTACGGCGAGGCCGACCTGCTGCACGCCACCGCCGTGCGCGCCGAGGACGGCTCGGTCACCGTCTTCGCCGTCAACCGCTCGCGCACCGAGTCGCTGCCGCTGGAGGTCGCCCTCAACGGCCTCGGCATCGGTGAGGTCGTCGAGCACAGCGCCCTGGCGGACGCCGACCCCGACGCCCGCAACACCCTCGCCGAGCCCGAGCGGGTCGTCCCGCACGCGGTGGACGGCACGGTCCTGGACGAGGGCGGGCTGCGGGCCACCCTGGAGCCGCTGTCCTGGAACGTGATCCGGCTGCGCTAGGGACCGTCGTCCGGGTCAGCGGCGCCGGCCGGGGGAGGCGACCGGTTCCACCGGCACCCCTCCGGCCGCGCCGCCCAGCAGTTCCAGGCGCACCGTCCCGAGCCCCGACTCCGCCTCGCCGTCGGACAGCACCGCGAGGGCCAGGGTGTTGACGGCGGCGCGGGTGCGCAGGATGCCGTTGGGCAGGACGAAGGTGTGCGGCTCGCCCGGGCCGTCGCCCGCGTGCTCGCCCATGTTCCAGCCGTTCAGGAAGACCTGGGCGCGGACGCCGCGGCCCGGCCCGTCCCCGACGACCAGTCCCACGGACGCGTCGACGTCCGGCGGCACGTCCAGCCGGAAGGTGGTCCGGTACCAGGTCACGCCCTGGCGCCGGCGGCCCCGGTGGGGGAGGGACACGGACTCCCAGTCGCCGTCGTCGTGCCCGGGCAGGTGCCAGCCGTGCCGCTCCCCGAACAGCCCGCCGTGGTTCAGCGGGCCGCGCACGGGGTCGGGGGCGGCCGCGCCCATGATCCGCCACGCCGCCTTCGGCGCGGCCCCCTCGAAGGCGGCCGAGGCCAGCCCGCGGGCCGCCCGGTAGTCGTCCTGGGCGTGCTGGGTGCGCCGGACCAGTACCGACAGCACGGACCCGGCACCCGCGTCGGGCCGCCTCCGGCGCGCCTCGCGCAGGTCGTCCGGCAGCCGGAAACGGGCCGTGGCGGTCCTCGTGCCCCGCCCCTCGTCCCCGGCCACGCGGTGCGTCCCCAGTGGCTCCCCGTCCAGCCAGGCCATCAGCATCCCGCGCGCGCCCGTGCGGTAGGACAGCGACACCGTCTCCAGGCCCTCGGCGCCGGTGAGCCGGCCCCGGTACCAGACGTCGCCGTAGTGGAAGCCGTAGTCGTCGGCGAAGAGCACCGGCTGCCCCTCGGGCACCGGCGTGGTGCTCGTCGACGTCCCGCGGTCGGCGGCCTTCCACCCCGAGTCGTCGTAGCCGGGCCGGGACTCCGGGTTCTCCTCGCGGCGCCGCCAGCCGTCGAGCGCGGGCAGCACCAGCTCGGGCACCCCGGGCAGGGGCCAGGTGGCCAGCAGGCTGTGGGCGCGGCTGACCGAGGTGGCCACCGGGTCGCCGTTCCAGGTCACGTCGGTGATGCCGTGCGGCGCCCACACCTCAAGGCCGCACTCCTCGACGGTGTCGCCGGTCAGCCGGATCGTGGCACCGTCCAGGGCGACGTCCCGCAGCAGCGCCGGCCCGTGCACCAGCACCCGGCCCGACGGGGTCTCGTACGGCCACAGCCGCAGGGAGGCGGCGTCGTCGGCGAAGAGCAGGATCATGGTGCGCTCGGACTTGCCGCTGCGCACCCGCACCCGGGTCAGCCGGTTCTCCCCGAGGGGCACCGTGATGTGCAGTTTCCCGTGGTCGTACGCCCAGGCGGCCTCCTCGTCCAGCCGGGTGGGCCACGGTTCGTGCGGGCAGTCCAGCACCAGGTGCGCCATCTCCCCGGCCCGGCCGACGAAGGCGGCGACGTCCAGCCGTCCGACGCTCAGGGCGAGCATCGGCTGCACGTTGGCGTGCGCCACCCTGCGCCCCGAGCCCAGATGGAGCCCGGTGGCGAACAGCTTGGCGTCGCGGCCGGGGACGGTGACCTCCACGTCGGTCCCGCCCATCGGCAGGGTCGAGGTGACGGCGGTGGCGGAGTCGTTGCGCACGACGTACGCGTGGGTCCCGGTGTCCGGGTTGGCGAGGTGCCGCACCCGGAGGCGGTCGTCGGCGGCCCGGACCCCGGCGGCCTCCTCCAGCCGGGTGAAGTCGGGCACGTGGCGCAGGAGTTGCCCGAGCTGGTGGAGCGGGGCCGCCTTGGCCGTCGGCCGCCGTGCCTCGTCGATCGCCGCGGTGGGGTCGTACGTCGGGCCGGGCGCGGACGGCGCGGGCAGCCAGCCCCAGGAGGTCCCGCCGAACGCCATGTGCACGTGGTGCAGGGTGACGCCCTGCGCGAGGTGCCCCAGGTGGACCCGGCGCGCCTCGGCGGCGTCCCGGGTCCGCTCGCTGTCGGCCCGGGCGACGGGGCTGTCGGCGTGCAGCAGGGGTACGTCGATCCCGGCGGCGCGGATCTTCTCGTGCAGGCGGGTCAGCCCGGCGCGCCCGGGGGCGTCGAGGCGGTAGAGCAGGACGGTGCCGGTGCCGCGGCTGTACTGGTGCCGGGCGGCGATCGCGTTGACGCGGCGCAGCCAGTCGTCGGCGTGGCGCAGGTACGCGGGGTCGGTCGTGCGGGCCGCGCCCTCGACGGCCGTCAGCCAGCCGGGCAGGCCGCCGGCGTCCACGTCCGCGCCGATGTGCGGGCCCGGGTCCAGGACGACGTACATCCGGGTCTCGGCGGCCGTGCGCAGGAACAGGTCCAGGTCGCGGACGCCGGTGAAGTCGTACTTTCCGGGGGCGGGGGAGTGCAGGTTCCAGGCGAGGCGGACGTCGACCGCGTTGTAGCCGTACGCCCGCATCTTCTGCAGGACGTCCCGCCACAGGGAGGGGCTGGGCAGCCGGAAGGGGTGCATCTCGCCCGACCACAGGGCCAGGCGCCTGCCGTCGACCAGCAGGGAGTACCGGTCCAGGGCGATGTGGTGGCGCCTCCCGTCGGCGCCGGGCGGGCCGGGCGGAGGGCCGGTGGGCACCGGTCCGCGGGCTCCGGAGCGGGGCAGTGCCCGGCTGCTCACGCTGCCGCCGAGCGCCAGACCGAGGACGGTGGTGCCCGCGAGGGCGCTGAACGCTCGTCTGCCGAGCCTGCTGAGCTCCAAGGGAGCCTCTCCTGTTGCCGTGCTTCCGTGCTGCGCTGCCGGGCCATTGTCCACAACCGGAGCGGGGATGCGGAAAACGAACCCACGACGACACCGCCCGCACCGTGACCCACGGCGACTGCCCGGCCCAGGCCGGCGCACGTCTCGCCGCCCTCCGGAACGGTGTACCACCTGGCGGGGAAGGAGTGCCCGCGGGGTTGACGGCGCGACGGAGGGCCGGCGCGACGAGTCCCGCTTCCACCGGCCCGGCGGCCGGCCCCGGTCACGACCCGGCCGGTCGGCACACCAGCGGTTTGTCCAGCTCGGAGCAGGGGCGGTGGCCCTGGGAGCGGATGACGTCCTTGCCGACCTCGGCGGCGAGGTAGCGCAGGAAGCCCGCGGCGATCGAGTCCGCGGGCGGCTCGCCGTAGGTGTAGGCGATCTCGGTCTCCCAGAAGGGATAGGCGCCCTGGTCGGCGCCCTCCAGCGTCGCCGGGTAGCCGTCGATGCGCACCTGGCGCACGCCTTCGTGGGCGGCGGCGGAGCCGACCTCGCTGTGACCGAGGGCGCCGGGTGTCGCGGCCACGGTGTCCAGCAGGGCGGGCGTGCCGCCGACCTCGCAGCGGCCGGCGCGGCCGGTGTCCAGGCTCCGGCAGTCGTTGGTGGTGACGGCGGGCAGCGGCCGGCCGTCCAGCACCCGCTTCTCCAGGGCGGAGCGGGTGCCGGAGCCGGGGTGGCGGCTGACCAGCTGGATCGGGAGGTCGCGGCCCTTGACCTGGCTCCAGTTGGTGATCCGCCCGGCGTAGATGTCCCGCACCTGCTTCAGGGACAGGTCCCGCACCCCGGTGTCCTCGCTCACGACCAGGGTGAACAGCGAGAGGGCGACCGGCCGGGGCAGCAGTTGCGGGCGGCCGTCGGACTTGGGGCCGTCGCTGAAGGCCAGCCGGTCGCCCAGCCCGGCGTCCGTGCCGGGCTCCGTCTTCCCGCCCGCCGCGGCGAGGGTGTCGAGGCCCGGGACGCTGCCCCGGAACGAGTTGTCGGTCAGCGGTATCCGGGCCCCCGGGCAGGTCTTCGTGTACTGGGCGGCGGCCAGTTCCAGCACCGGTCTGAAGGCGGTGGAGCCCGACAGGTGCAGGGTGCCCTCGGCGCAGTCCAGCGGTGCGGCGGCCGCGTCCTCGCCGCGGGCGAAGGTGGACACGGACTGGGCGACGCTGACCAGGACGAGGAGGGCGAGGAGCCAGCGGACCGGGCGGGAGGCGAAGGGGTAGTACTCGGTCTTCTTGATGGTCCCGCCGCGCACCCCGCCGACGACGCCCGCGGTGACCACGGGGTCGGGGAAGTCCGGTTCCCGGAAGCTCTCCTCGCGGTCCAGGACGGCCAGGACCTTGTAGTGCGCCCGGCGGTTGAGTATCACCTTGGGCAGACTGATCACGCCGTCCGTGGTGGCGAACCCCGCCCGGTCCGGCTCGAAGAAGCTGCGCGGCACGTTGTCGCTGCGCTCGGTCACGGCCATGCCGACCACCCGCCGCCCCGGGAAGGCGATGCGCACCCCCACCGGATCGGTGGGCGGCGCGACGTAGTCGCCGTCGACGATCGGCGACCAGCCCACGTTCTCGATGCGCAGCAGTACGACCGACGGGTCGGCCAGGGTCCTGCCGTCCCACTGCATCCGCTGGAACACCCGGGTCTCGGGACCGGAGGTGGAGGAGTCCCGGACGGTGGTGTCCATCTGGACCCGGTAGCCCAGCCGTTTGCGGCCCGCCAGGACGAACTCCCACAAGGCGGCGACCACGGGCACGGCGAGGCCGAACACCGCGATCACCGACTCCCACGAGACACCGCTCATGACCGACTCCCGACGCAGACCCGCACATGGATGGGGAGGCCATGTTGTCCGTGCGCGACGGCTCCCGGACCCGCTCGTGCTGACCATCCGTCAGGAATTCACCGGTGTGTCACCTGTGTCCCGGGGTGTTTTCCGGACGTTGGTTGCGGCGGCTGCGCGGACCATTGACGCGCAAGGGGTTCGATTCTACGTTCCCGTCCGATCAGACGATCGGCGTTCGAAATCCTGAACAGGAGCGTCCCCCCATGAGTCGCAGACGAACCGCACTCCTCGCGATCCCCGCCGCGGCGCTGCTCGCGCTCGTCCCCACCACGGCGTCGGCCTACCCCGGCCCCGGCCGGGTCACCGGTTCCGTCGTCACCCACGACCCGACCATGATCCGCACCGCCTCCGGTCAGTACCAGCTCTACGCCACCGGCGGCGGCATCAGCAGCAAGACCTCCTCCGACCGCACGGCCTTCGCCGCCGGCGCCGACGCCTTCGGCACCCGGCCGAGCTGGTGGTCGCGGTACTCCTCGGTCCCCGAGGCGTGGGCACCCGACATCTCGTACCACGGCGGCAAGTACCTGATGTACTACTCCGTCTCGAAGTTCGGCACCAACACCTCCGCCATCGGGCTCGCCGGCTCCACCACCGGACAGCCGGGCAGCTGGAGCGACTACGGCATCGTCTACACCTCCGGCTCCTCCAGCGACTACAACGCCATCGACCCCAACCTCTTCGTCGACGACGACGGCAGGTGGTGGCTGTCCTTCGGCAGTTGGTGGACCGGCATCAAGATGATCCGGATCGACCCGTCCACCGGGAAGCAGCTCGCCTCCGACACCGCCCGGCGCTCCCTCGCCTCCCGGCCGTCCGGCACCAAGGCCGTCGAGGCCCCGTACATCGTCAAGCGGAACGGGTACTACTACCTCTTCGCCTCGTACGACACCTGCTGTGCCGGCACCGGCTCCACCTACAAGATCAAGGTGGGCCGGGCGACCAGCGTCACCGGGCCGTACTACGACCGCAACGGGGTCTCGATGATGAACAACGGCGGCACGCCCGTGCTCGAGTCGCACGGCAGCGTCATCGGCCCCGGCGGGCAGTCGATCCTGAAGGACGTCGACGGGGACCTGCTCGTCTACCACTACTACGACGCCAACGACAACGGCACGCCCAAGCTCGGCCTCAACCTCCTGGACTGGAGCAGCGGCTGGCCCGTCGCCTACTGAGCACCGGGGCGGCGCGGTCAGCCCGTGCGGCCCATGCCCGCCGGGTCCGGCCAGCCCCGTGAGGCCGGCCGGCCCCCCGCCGGCACCGACTCCAGACCGTCCGTGCCCCTGACCTGGGCCGCCGTGAGGCCGCCGCGGGCCGGGACGCCGGGCGGGGTGGGGCCGGCGGGCACCGGGTGCGGGGCCGCGGCAGCCGGGGCCGGGGCGGGCGCGGGATACGGCGCCGGGGCGGGCACGGGATACGGCGCCGGGGCGGGCGGCGGGACCGGATCGGCCGTGGGCTGCGGGGCCGGTGCCGGGTGGGGGACCGGCACCGGCCCGGGGTACGGCGCCGGCTGGGGGACCGGCGCCGGTTGCGGCACCTGCTGCGGTGCCGGCACCGGCATCGGCATCGGGCCGACGGTGGCCGCCGCCGGGGCGACGGGCACCGCGGCCGGGAGCGGCATGCCGGTGCCGGCGGCCGGAGCGGCGGCGAGCCCCGGAGGGCCGGCGGGCTGAGCGGCGAGCGCCCGCATCCCGGCCCCGTTGGTCTCGCTCACCAGGCGGTCCACCGCCGCCGTGCCCGAGCTGTAGCCGGTCCCGGTGGCGGGCCCGGGCACGGCGGCTCCCCTCCTGGACCCGTAGAGCACCTGTTCCAGGCCGGACACCAGGCGATGTACGTCCACCTGGGGGCGCACCACGAGACGCAGGAAGCGGCTGGACGAACCGATCTTGTTGCCGCACTCACGGACCAGGATCCGGTGCTCGGTGAGCATCCGGTCCCGGACGACGGTGCCCTCGGCGCCCACCGGGAGGCGCACGAAGAGGAAGTTCCCCTGGGAGGGATAGACCGTCAGGCCGGGCAGCGCGGACAGCCGGCCGGCCATCTCCAGGCGGTCGCGGCGCACCTGGTGCAGGCTCTGCGCGTACTCCGGGCCGTGGTCGCGCAGCATGAACACCACGTGCTCCGCGAAGGAGTTGAGGTTCCACTTCGGCAGCATGGCGCGCACCCGGCCCGCCAGCGCCGGATTGGCGACCAGATACCCGAAGCGTATGCCGTGCAGGCCGAAGTTCTTGCCGAGGCTGCGCAGGACGACGACGTTGGGGCGCAGCATCGCCTCCCGCACGACGCTGGGTTCGGCCTCCGCGTCGGCGAACTCCAGGAAGGACTCGTCGATCACGACGAGGTCCCGGTCGGCCATCGCGTCCATGAACTGCACCAGCGCCTGCTTGCGCAGATAGCCGCCGTCGGGGTTGTTGGGGTTGCAGATCACCACCGTCCGCGTCCCCCGGGCCCGGACGAACTCGGCGTACCGGGCGAGGTCGAGGGCGAAGCCGGCGGACTCCTGGAGCGGGAACATGTCGACCCGCTTGCCGGTCTCCATCGGCTGGTCGGTCCAGCGGCCGAAGGTGGGGACGGGGACGGCGAGGGAGTCGCGGACCAGCAGGTGGTCGATCCAGGTGATCAGCTCGGTGGAACCGTTGCCCATGGCCACGCACTGGGGCGGCAGTTCCAGCAGGCCGCACAGCTCGGCCGTGATGGTGTCGGCGCCGCTCGGGTAGTAGGTGATGATGTCGCGCAGCCGGCCGGCCATCTCCTCGAACATCGCCGGGGTGGGGAAGTACGGGTTGCAGGGGATGCAGAAGTCCACCGGCCCCGCGCCCGCCTCGCCGCTCTCCCGCGTCAGCGCCGCCATCGACGGGCTGTGCGCCGCGGTACCGCGGAACAACGAGGTGACGTTGCCGGACAAGTGGACCTCCGTCGGTGGACGGCCCGCGCGGGGGAGCGCGGGCCGCCCTTGCATACGGAGGAGCAGGCGACGGTGTTCAACGCGTGTGAAGGAAGTGTGCCCGACCGACGCCTCGGGTCCTCACGCCCCGAACGAGTGGACCGTCGTCGTCCGGTACGTCTGCCCCGGCCGCAGCACCGTCGACGGGAAGGACGGCTGGTTCGGCGAGTCCGGGAAGTGCTGCGTCTCCAGGCACAGCGCGTCGCCCTGCCGGTAGAGCGAGCCACCGGTGCCGGTCAGGGTGCCGTCGAGGAAGTTGCCCGAGTAGAACTGCAGGCCGGGCTGGTCGGTGGCGATGCGCAGGGTGCGGCCCGAGGCGCCGTCGCGCAGGGTGGCGATGTGCTCGGGGCGCTCGGTGATGCCCTTGTCCAGCACCCAGTTGTGGTCGAAGCCCTTGGCGGTGACCAGCTGCGGGTGGGCGTCGCGGATGTCCCGTCCGATCGGCTTGGCCCGCCGGAAGTCGAAGGGCGTGCCGGACACCCTCGCCAGCTCGCCCGTCGGGATCAGGCCCGCGTCGGTGGGCGTGTAGCGGGAGGCGGCGATCGACAGCTCGTGGTCCTCGATGGTGCCGCTGCCCTCGCCGGCCAGGTTCCAGTAGACGTGGCTGGTGAGGTTGACGACGGTGGCCTTGTCGGTGGTGGCCTCGTAGTCGATGCGCCACTCGCCGCGCCGGGTGAGGGTGTAGGTCACCGTCGCCCGGAGCGTGCCGGGGTAGCCCATCTCGCCGTCGACGCTGGTGTAGTGCAGGACCAGGCCGACGTCGGAGCCCGAGGTGAACGGCTCGACGTCCCACACCCGGTAGTCGAAGCCCAGGGCGCCGCCGTGCAGGGAGTTCTCGCCGTCGTTGACGGAGAGCTGGTACTCCTTGCCGTCCAGGGTGAAGCGGCCCTTGGCGATGCGGTTGCCGTACCGCCCGATCAGGGCGCCGAAGTGCGGGCTGCGGGCCACGTAGTCGTCGAGGTTGTCGAAGCCCAGCGAGACGTTCGCGTAGCGGCCCCGGCGGTCGGGGATCTCGAGGGACTGGACGACTCCGCCGTACGACAGCACCTTCATCCGGGTGCCGCCGTTCTCCAGCGACCAGCGGTACACCTTCGTGCCGTCGGCGAGCTTGCCGAAGAGCTCCTTCACCGGCTTCCTGCCTCCCGTGGCGTGTGCCGTGCCGCCGACCGCGGTGGCCGTCAGGCCGGCGGCGGCCGCCGATGCGATGACCGTACGTCTGCTCAGTTCCATGTGCGGCTCCTGTACTTCCGTGAAGAGAAGCGGGCCCCGCCGTGAGCGGCGGGGCCCGAGATCCGTTACGAACCGACCCTGCGCTTGTTCCACACGTCGAACCCGACCGCCGCCAGCAGCACGGCGCCCTTGATCACCTGCTGCCAGTCGGTGCCGATGCCGACGAGGTTCATGCCGTTGTTCAGCACGCCCAGGACCAGACCGCCGATGATCGCGCCGAGGACCGTGCCGACGCCGCCGCTCATCGACGCGCCGCCGATGAACGAGGCGGCGATGGCCTCCAGCTCGAAGTTGAGGCCGGCCTTGGGAGAGGCCGCGTTGAAGCGGGCGGCGAAGACCAGACCCGCCAGGGCCGCGAGCATGCCCATGTTCAGGAAGACCAGGAAGGTGACCTTCTTGTCCTTCACGCCCGACAGCTTGGCCGCGGGCAGGTTGCCGCCGATGGCGTAGATGTGGCGGCCGATGATCGCGTTGCGCATCAGGTAGCCGAAGCCGACGACCAGTACGCCCAGGATGAGCAGCACGATCGGGGCGCCCTTGTAGCTGGCGAGCAGCAGCGTGACGACGAGGACGGCGGAGACCAGGGCGACCAGCTTGAGCAGGAACAGCTTGGCCGGCAGCACCTCGAGCGCGAACTCCTGCTGCCGCTTGCGGTCGCGGACCTCCTGGTAGATCACGAAGGCGATCAGCGCGAAGCCCAGCAGCAGGGTGAGGTTGTGGTAGTTGGTCTCCGGGCCGACCTCGGGCAGGAAGCCGTTGGCCACCTTCTGGAGGTCCTTCGGGAACGGACCGAGGGTCTGGCCCTCCAGGAAGATCTCCGTCAGACCGCGGAAGAGCAGCATGCCCGCGAGGGTCACGATGAACGAGGGTATGCCGAGATAGGCGATGAAGAATCCCTGCGCCGCGCCCGCCGCGGCGCCGATGGCCAGGCACAGCAGCACCGCGACCGGCCAGGGCAGGTCGTTCTCGACCATCAGTACGGCGGCCATCGCCCCGGTGAACGCGGTCAGCGACCCGACCGACAGGTCGATGTGGCCCGAGATGATGACCAGCATCATGCCGATAGCGAGGATCAGGATGTAGCTGTTCTGCAGCACCAGGTTGGAGACGTTGCGCGGCAGCAGCAGGTCGCCGTCGGACCAGACGGCGAACAGCGCCACGATCAGGCCGAGGGCGATCAGCATGCCGTACTGGCGCATGTTGCGGCGCAGGCCGTCGAGCATCAGCTGCCACAGGCCGCCGGCGGCGGCCGAACCGCCTTTGCCGGGCGGCGCCGGGGCCGGGGTCTTGGCGGTCACGTCCGTGCTCATCGGGTTACCTCTTCGTCCTTCTCGGCCTGCTTGTCCTTCGTCATCTGCCGCATCAGCGCTTCCTGCGAGGCCTCGGCCCGCGAGAACTCGCCCGTCAGCCGCCCCGCCGCCATCGTGTAGATGCGGTCGCACATGCCGAGCAGCTCCGGCAGTTCGGAGGAGATGAAGACGACCGCCTTGCCCTGGGCGGCCAGTTGGTCGATGACCGTGTAGATCTCGTACTTGGCGCCCACGTCGATGCCGCGGGTGGGCTCGTCCAGGATCAGCACCTCGGGACCCGCGAAGATCCACTTGCTGAGGACGACCTTCTGCTGGTTGCCGCCGGACAGCTTGCCGACCGGCTCGAAGACGGTCGGCGCCTTGATGTTCATGGATCTGCGGTAGCCCTCGGCGACCTGGCGCTCCCCGTGCTCGTCGACCACGCCCCGCTTGGCGACCTTGCCCAGCGCGGTCAGCGAGATGTTCCGGTTGATGGTGTCGATGAGGTTGAGGCCGTAGTGCTTGCGGTCCTCGGTGACGTAGGCGATGCCGTGCCCGACCGCCTCGGGGACGGTCTTCGTACGGACCTCCGCGCCGTCCCTGAGGACGGTGCCGCCCGCGTACCGGCCGTAGGTGCGCCCGAAGACGCTCATCGCCAGTTCGGTGCGGCCGGCGCCCATCAGTCCGGCGATGCCGACGATCTCCCCGCGCCGCACCTCGATCGAGACGTCGTCGACCACCTTGCGCTGCTGGTCGATGGGGTGGTGCACGGTCCAGTTGCGGATCTCCAGGGCGGGCGCGGTGCCCTCCTCGGGGTGGTGCGGGGTGCGGTCCGGGAAGCGGTTCTCCAGGTCGCGGCCGACCATCCCGGAGATGATCCGGTCCTCGGTGGTCTCCGGCGCCTTCACGTCGAGCGTCTCGATGGACTGCCCGTCGCGGATGATCGTGACCGAGTCGGCGACCCGCCGGATCTCGTTCAGCTTGTGCGAGATGATGATCGAGGTGATGCCCTGTTCCTTCAGCTGGAGGATCAGGTCGAGGAGCTTGCCGCTGTCCTCGTCGTTGAGCGCCGCCGTCGGTTCGTCGAGGATGAGCAGCTTCACCTTCTTCGACAGCGCCTTGGCGATCTCCACCAGCTGCTGCTTGCCCACGCCGATGTCCGCGACGCGGGTCTCCGGGTGCTCGTCGAGCCCGACCCGGCGCAGCAGTTCGGTGGCGTGCCTGAGCGTCTCGTTCCAGTCGATCAGGCCGCGCTTGGCGTGCTCGTTGCCGAGGAAGATGTTCTCCGCGATGGAGAGGTACGGCACCAGCGCCAGCTCCTGGTGGATGATGACGATGCCGTGCTGCTCGCTCGCCCGGATGTCCCGGAAGCGGCAGGTCTCGCCCTCGAAGAGGATGTCCCCCTCGTAACTGCCGTGCGGATGGACGCCGGAGAGCACCTTCATCAGGGTCGACTTGCCGGCGCCGTTCTCCCCGCAGATGGCGTGGACCTCGCCCCGGCGGACGGTCAGTGTGACGTCCGACAGCGCTTTGACACCGGGAAAGGTCTTGACGATCGAGCGCATTTCCAGGACGGGTCCCGCCATGGTCGTGCCTTCCAATCCTTGTGGGGGCCCGGTTACTTGAGGTCGTTCTCGGTGTAGTAGCCGCCGTCGACGAGGACCTTCTTGTAGTTGTCCTTGTCGACGCTGACCGGCTGGAGCAGGTAGGCGGGGACGACCTTGGCACCGTTGTCGTAGGACTTGGTGTCGTTGACCTCGGGCTTCTTGTCGTTCAGGACCGCGTCGACCATGTTCGAGGCGACCTTGGCGAGTTCGCGCAGGTCCTTGTAGACGGTCTGGGTCTGCTGACCCGAGATGATCGACTTCACCGAGGCGACCTCGGCGTCCTGGCCGGTGACGACCGGCATGGGCTTGCTGCCGGAGCCGTAGCCGTCGGACTTCAGGGCGGAGAGGATGCCGATGGAGATGCCGTCGTAGGGCGAGAGCACCGCGTCCACGCGGGCGCTGCGGTAGCTGGAGGTGAGCAGGTCGTCCATGCGCTTCTGCGCGGTGCCGCCGTCCCAGCGCAGGGTGGTGACCTGGTTGAGGGCGGTCTGCTTGGACCTCACGACGAGCTGGCCCTTGTCCATGTAGGGCTTCAGCACGTTCATCGCGCCGTTGAAGAAGTACTTGGTGTTGTTGTCGTCGTTGGAGCCGGCGAACAGCTCGATGTTGAAGGGGCCCTTCTCGCCCGCCTTCAGCCCGAGCTTGTCCACGATGTAGGAGCCCTGCAGCTCGCCGACCTTCTCGTTGTCGAAGGAGGCGTAGTAGTCGACGTTCTCCGAGCCGAGGATCAGCCGGTCGTAGGAGACGACCGGGATGTCGGCGTCCTTGGCCTGCTGGAGGACGTTGTCGAGGGACTTGTTGTCGATCGCGGCGATGATCAGGGCGTCCACGCCCTGCGTGATCATGTTCTCGATCTGGGAGACCTGCTGGTCCGGGTCGTCCTCCCCGTAGACGAGCTTGGTCTCGTAGCCCTTGGCCTTCAGCTCCTTCTCGACGTTGGCGCCGTCGGCGATCCAGCGCTCGGAGGACTTGGTCGGCATCGCGATGCCGATGGTGGCGCCTTCGGCGCCGCCCTTGTCCTCCTCACTGCCGCCCTCGCTGCTCTGGCCGCAGGCGGTCAGGGTCAGGGCGAGGGAGGCGGCGGAGGCTATGGCAGCGAGTGCGGCTCTGCGGTTGCGCATGGTCATCATCCTTGATGTGGGTGCAGGGCTCGGTCTGGTGGTGCCTGAACGCAAAATCACTGAGGTAGAACGACCGAAAGAGGTGTGTCGGATTGTGCGCGGTCGTGTCTTCTTTTGAGAAGGGGGTTTCCGGAACGTTATGACGAGATCTCGAACCGGTTGAGCGAGCCCGGCAGCCGCGAACCGAGCGGCGCCATCTCCCCGTCCGCCCCGTGCCGGGCGAGCAGATCGAGGGCGAGCCGGCCGCGCCGCACCCGCTCCTTCGCGGTGGCCAGCGTCAGTTCCCGCAGGTGGTGGCCGTACGGATAGATCCCGGGCGCCTTGGAGAGGCCGAACTTCAGGTACAGCGGGGCGCCGCGCCGGATCAGCTCGGCGATCTCGTACATGCGGACGTAGCCGCCGAGGTCGTCGGGAGCCTCGATGTACATGTCCATCGGCGCGGCCGAAACCCGCCGAATTTCGGTCAGGTGATCCGGTGTCAGGTCGCTGGGCACGTTGATGGAGTCGGCGCCGAGGCGCTCGTACACCGCGTACGAGGCCGGATTGACCGGTCCCACCAGCGCCGAGAGCTTCAGTGTGGTGTCGGCGGGAACGATGCCCGCCGCCCGCGCCCGGTGCAGCGTCCACAGCACGCCCTCGTCGGCGACGAGCAGGCACTTGACGCCCAGCTCCGTGGCGCGGACGGCGTCCTCGACGCACCCGGCGACCGCGTCGTGGCCGCGGGCCCGCAGCCCCGCGCCGCCCGAGTCGGTCCGGGTGGAGCCGCCGATGTCCCAGGTGCCGCGCGGACCGGTGAACAGGCACAGCTCGATGTCGCGTTCGGCGGTGGCCTCGACCATCTCGGTGATCTCGGCGTCGGTCAGCATCCACACGCCGCTGCCCTGGCTGATCCGGTGGATCGGCACGTCCAGCCGGGAGGACTCCTTCAGTACCACCCCCAGCGCCTCCGGGCCCTCGCAGGAGGGGATCTCGGTGCGCCAGCGGCCACCGCCCGGGAAGGAGTGCGGCGAGGCGTCGGCGGGGTCAAGGGCGGGCGCGGCCAGGCCGAGAGCGGTGAGCGCCTGCTCACCGGGCCGGCGTGCGGCGGCCTTGGCGGAAGCGTCGGTCACAAGCGTTCCTTAGGGTTCGATACGCCGGAGCCCGCACCCGGCCTGTCATGTTCGACATGCCGGACAAGGTTCGCGACGTGAGGTACGAAAAGCCTCGAAGTGGAGGTACGCCGGTACGGAGGCCGTCAGGTCGCCCCCGTACCGGCGTACGGCTCAAGGGGCGCGGTCAGGGATGCAGCAGCACCTTCCCGACCTTCGGGTCGCCGGACCCCACCAGCTCGATGGCCTCGGGGAACTCGGCGAGCGGCAGCTCGTGGGTGACCAGCGGGCGCGGGTCGAGCAGGCCGGCCGCGAAGACCCGCACCGTGTGCGCCCACGCGTCCGGCGGCGCCCCGAAGACGGTGTGCACCTCCAGCTGACGCACGACCAGGTCGGTGGGGTCGAGCCCGTCGGCGCCCGGCGCCGGGATACCGGTCAGCACCAGGCGCCCGCCCCGGCGCAGCAGCGCGGCGGCGGTGCGGGCGGCGTCCGCCGACCCGGCGGTCTCGATCACGACGTCGAAGTCGTCCGGCAGGAGCTGGTCCTTGGTCCGGAAGTCGGTCGCGCCGTACTGCCGCGACAGCGCCTCCCGGTCCCCGCGCGTGCCGACGACCAGCAGCTCGCCGGGGGAGGCCGCACGCAGGAACTGCACGGCGAACATGCCGAGCGTCCCGGTGCCGACCACCGCGACCCGCTCACCGGGCCGGGCGTTCGCCTTGAGCGCGGCGGCGGCGATGCAGGCGGCGGGCTCCAGCAGGGCGGCGGCCGTGAGGTCGGCGTCGTCGGGCAGCGGGTGCAGCAGCCGCGCGGGCAGGGTCAGCGTGGGCGCCATGGCCCCCGGCTGGGTGAAGCCCGTCTCCTCGTAGCCGGCCGTGCACAGCGTCGTCTCGCCCGCGTGGCAGCGGTCGCACACCTGGCAGTTGCGGAAGCCCTCGCCGACCACCTTGCGCCCGGCGAGGGACGCCGGCACCCCGGCGCCGACCCGCTCCACGGTCCCCGACCACTCGTGGCCCGGGGTGAGCGGGTAACGCACGTACCCCTCGGGCCGGTTGCCCTGCCAGACCTCGCGGTCGCTGCCGCAGATCCCGGCCGCGTGCACCCGCACCAGCGCCTCGCCGGGGCCGGGCTCGCGCGGCTCGTGCGGCACGAGCCGGTACGCCCCCGGCGCCTCGACGACGACCGCGCCGCTCACGCCCCGGTCCCCTTGGGCTTGCGCTGCTCCCAGCCCTCGGCCCACAGGTCGAACCGCGCCTGCTGCTGGGGGAACTCGGCCGCCGCGTCGGTGTCCAGCTCCACGCCGAGACCGGGAGCGTCGGACAGGTGGAAGCAGCCGTCCTCCGGGTCCACCACGGGCGCGCCCTTGACCACCTTCTTGATCTCCGCGTCCGCGAAGTCGTTGAAGTGCTCCAGGATCTTGAAGTTGGGCGAGGTGAAGCCGACCTGGAGGGAGGCGGCGGTGAGGACGGAACCGCCCACGTTGTGGGGCGCGACGAGCATGTAGTGCGTCTCGGCGGTCGCGGCCAGCTTCCGCGTCTCCCAGATGCCGCCGATGTGACCGACGTCGGGCTGGACGATGTCCACCGACTGGTCCTCGAACAGCTCGCGGAACTCGATCCGGTCGTGGATGCGCTCACCGGTGGCGACCGGGATGTCGACCTTCTCGGCGACCTTCCGCAGCGCCTTGAGGTTCTCCGGCGGCACCGGCTCCTCCAGCCAGGCCGGCTTGAAGGGCGCCAGTTCGCGCGCGAGCCGCACGGCGGTGGACGGCGAGAAGCGGCCGTGCATCTCCAGCATCAGCTCGGCGTCCGGACCGATGGCGTCCCGCACGGCCTCGATGAGGGAGACCGCGTACAGGGTCTGCTCGTGGTCCAGCTCGAAGTGCCCGGTGCCGAACGGGTCGATCTTCAGCGCCCGGTACCCGCGCTCCACGACGCCCTGCGCGGCCTTGTGGTACGCCTCCGGGGTCCGCTCGGTGGTGTACCAGCCGTTGGCGTACGCCTTGACCTTGTCGGTGACCTTGCCGCCCAGCAGCTGCCAGACCGGGACGCCGAGGGCCTTGCCCTTGATGTCCCAGCACGCCATCTCGATGACGGCGATGCCGGACATCACGATCTCGCCGGCCCGGCCGTAGTCGCCGTACTTCATGCGGCGGACCAGATCCTCGACAGCGAACGGGTCGGACCCGAGAATGTGGTTGGCCTCGGCCTCCTTCAGATAGCCGAGGAGAGCGTCGGTGTGCCCCAGCATCCGGGTCTCGCCGACTCCCGTGATCCCCTCGTCGGTGTGCACCTGGACGTACGTCAGGTTGCGCCACGGCGTCCCGACCACGTGTGTGCTGATTCCGGTGATGCGCACGGCGGTTGCCCTTCGCTTTGTTCGATATTTCGTCACTCGTTCGAAATGCTGGCGTGACAGTAAGGAGGGGGTGGCGGGAGTGTCAATGGGGCGGACACACAACGGTTTCGGCAGTTTCGAAAGGACGGCCGGAGCGGCCCCGGCCGCTTTCCCACACAACCTTCACAGCCGCCTCTAGGAACGCGCCCGTCGCGGAACTTAACCTTCCCGCGTCATGGACTACTGCCACCCGTGCCGACGGCACCTCAACGGCGCCCTCGCCTGCCCGGGGTGCGGGACACCCGTCGGTGAACTCCACACGCCCGAGCCGGAGTCGGCGGCGGTGGGGGAGGTGCCGACGCCCAGCGTCGAGGAGGTGCCGGCCCCGCGCGTCGAGGAGGCGGAGGCGTCCGGTGGACCCCCTGCCGCCGGGCGGGCGAGCCGCCGGGACCGCAAGGCCGCCGCGCACCGCCGGCGCCGCCGCCGGGTCCTGTTCGTCACCACCGGTTTCGTCCTGGCCGCCGGCGGACTGAGCCTCGCCGAACTCGGCCTGGACGCGCCGGGCTCCCCGCCGAGGCCGGCGGAGGCCGGCGGCGCTTCCACGGACGGCGAGGCGAGCCGCGAGGTGGGGCGGACGTCCGCCGTGCCGGTCGACGCGACCTCGGACACCGCCACGGCCACCGCCTCGGGCACGCCGTCCCCGGACGCCTCGGCGACGGCCTCGGCATCGGTCACGGCCTCGGCGTCCGCGTCGAGGTCCTCGTCGGCGCGCGGGCCGGAGACGGCCGAGGAGGCGGACGCCTCGGCGCCGCCCCCGGCCTCGGCGTCCGACGAACCCGGCACCCCGGACCGCCCGACGCCGCCCCCGGACGATCCGCCCCCGACCACGCCCCCCACGTCGTCCGCCGCGCCGGACCCGACCCCGACGGAGACCTGCGACCGCTTCCTGTGGTGGTGCACCTAGCCCCCGGCACGGTGCGCCCGGCCCCGCCGCCGGCTCCGCCTCGCCCCCGCCCCGGGGGGTCCACGGCGCCGCGCCCGGGGGACTCACGGCGCCGCGCCCGGGGGACTCACGGCGCCGGCGTCACTGCCCGAGCATCCTGCGCAACGCGTCCCGCAGGGCGACCCGCTCCTCCTCCGACAGCCCGGCCAGCGGCTCCCGCGCGAAGCGCAACGACTCCCTGAGCTCCCGCGCCGTCCGCCGGCCCTCGTCCGTCGCCGCCGCGACCTTCACCCGCCGGTCGCCGGGGTCCGTCCGCCGCTCGACCAGCCCCCGCGCCTCCAGCCGGTCCACGATCCCGGTCACGTTCGACGGCTCGCACTTCAGTTTCTGGGCGAGCTTGCGCATCGGCAGCGGCTCCAGCGACAGCAGGCTGAGCAACTTGGCCTGCGCCCCGGTCAGGGCGCGTTCCGCCGCCGCCTCCTCGTAGTCGGCGTGGAAGCGGGCCACGACCTCGCCGATCAGCTCGACGACTTCCAGGGTGAGTGCGTCGGGTCGACGGGTCGTGTCGCGTGGTGTGGCCATGGAAACCAGGGTACCCATTTGTTTGACAACCTGAAATGTTCAGTCGCATGGTTGTTTCAGAGGCTGAAACATCTCGGTGAACCCCCAGGAAGGTGCCCCATGACCGACTCCCCCGCACTGCCCGACGTCAACCGCGAATGGCACCTGGACAGCCGCCCGGTC
The DNA here is from genome assembly GCF_964272335.1 of Streptomyces sp. SudanB5_2050. NCBI lineage: Bacteria > Bacillati > Actinomycetota > Actinomycetes > Kitasatosporales > Streptomycetaceae > Streptomyces > Streptomyces sp. SudanB5_2050. The sequence goes on along the minus strand of NZ_OZ186760.1, from coordinate 2,560,129 downwards.
GGCTGGCCCAAGCCCGAGGACTTCTCGCTCGTCGAGACGGCGCTCCCCACGCCCGGTGACGGCCAGGTGCTCGTGCGCAACCTGTACGTCTCCGTCGACCCCTACATGCGCGGCCGCATGAGCGCCGCCAAGTCCTACGTCGCCCCCTACGAGCTGGGCAAGCCCATGCAGGGCGGCGCGGTCGGCGAGGTCGTCGCCTCCAACGCCGAGGGCATCGCCGTCGGCGACCACGTGCTGCACTTCTTCGGCTGGCGCGAGTACGCCGCCGTGGACGCGAAGAACGCCGTCAAGGTCGACCCGGAGGCGGCGCCCCTGTCGACGTACCTGGGCGTGCTCGGCATGACGGGCCTGACCGCCTACGCCGGCCTGCTGCGCACCGCGTCCTTCAAGGAGGGTGACTCCGTCTTCGTCTCGGGCGCCGCGGGTGCCGTCGGCAGCCAGGTCGGCCAGATCGCGAAGCTCAAGGGCGCCTCCCGGGTCATCGGCTCGGCCGGCTCGGACGAGAAGGTCAAGCTGCTCGTGGACGAGTACGGCTTCGACGCCGCCTTCAACTACAAGAACGGCCCGGTGAGCGAGCAGCTGCGCGCCGCCGCCCCGGACGGGATCGACGTCTACTTCGACAACGTGGGCGGCGACCACCTGGAGGCGGCCATCGGTTCCCTCAACCGGGACGGCCGCATCGCGATCTGCGGCGCGATCTCCGTCTACAACAACACCGAGCCGGCCCCCGGCCCGAAGAACCTCGCCCGTCTGATCCAGACCCGCGGCCGCATCGAGGGCTTCCTGGTCGGCGACCACTACGACCTCCAGCCGCAGTTCGTCCAGGAGGTCGGCCCCTGGGTCCGCTCCGGTGAGCTGAAGTACCGCGAGACGGTCGTCGAGGGCATCGAGAACAACCTGGAGGCGTTCCTCGGCGTCCTGCGCGGCGACAACACCGGCAAGATGATCGTCAAGCTCTGACGTCCCGCGGCCGGGCAGGCGGCCCGGGAGCGGCCTTCACTGATTTTCCGGCATGCGGTAGCGTCTTTCCGAAATCCGTCGTGGTCGTGGGCGCGAGTCACGGCGGACCGAGGAGGAAGACAACCGCATGCCCATTCAGCAGTCCGAGGTCCTCTACACCGCCGTCGCCACCGCCGAGAACGGCCGCGACGGCCGGGTCGCCACCGATGACGGCAAGCTCGACGTGGTCGTGAACCCGCCCAAGGAGATGGGCGGCAGCGGCGCCGGCACCAACCCGGAGCAGCTGTTCGCGGCCGGGTACAGCGCCTGCTTCCAGGGCGCGCTCGCCGTCGTGGCCCGCCAGGAGGGCGCCGACGTCTCCGGCTCGACCGTCACCGCGAAGGTCGGCATCGGCAAGAACGACGAGGGCTTCGGCATCATCGTCGAGATCTCCGCCGAGATCCCCTCGGTGGACGCCGACACCGCGCGGTCGCTGGTGGAGAAGGCCCACCAGGTGTGCCCGTACTCCAAGGCGACCCGCGGCAACATCACGGTGACGCTCGTCTGAGCGGACCCGCCGCGCCGGACCGCCGGAGGCCGCACCCGCAGACGCCGGGTGCGGCCTCCGCCGCGTTCGGCGGTCAGCGCGCGGCCGGTAGAGTTCCGCCCATGCGCGATCTTGGGGCGGGATTCGGTCATCTCCTGAAGGGCCAGCGCTGGGTGGCCCGGCACGGCAAGAGCTACGGCTTCGGGCTCGTCCCGGGCCTGATCACCCTCGTCCTGTACCTGGCGGCGCTGGTGTCGCTCGCGCTGTGGGGCACGGACTTCGTCGCCTGGGCGACCCCCTTCGCCGACGACTGGTCGAGCCCCTGGCTCGGGCTCTTCCGCGGCTTCCTCACGGCCGTCCTCTTCGCCCTCGCGCTGCTCCTGGCCGTCCTCACCTTCACCGCGGTCACCCTGCTGATCGGCCAGCCCTTCTACGAGAACCTCTCCGAGCGCGTCGACCGCGACGTCTCCCCGGACGGCACCGCACCGGAGTCCGACCTGCCGCTCATGCGCGAGCTGTGGATCTCGGGCCGCGACAGCCTGCGCGTCCTGGTGCGCGCCGCCCTGTGGGGCGTCCTGCTCTTCGCCCTCGGCTTCATACCGTTCGTCGGCCAGACGGTCGTGCCGGTGGTCGGCTTCTTCGTCACCGGCTTCTTCCTCACCGAGGAACTGACCTCCGTCGCCCTCCAGCGCCGGGGTGTCGAACTGCGCGACCGGCTCGCCCTGCTGCGCTCCCGCAAGACCCTGGTGTGGGGCTACGGCACCCCGCTGGCCGTGTCCTTCCTGGTGCCCTTCGTCGCGGTCTTCCTGATGCCGGGCGCGGTCGCCGGCGCCACCCTCCTCGCCCGCGACCTGCTGGGCGAGGAGATCCGGGACGGCGACGAGGGCCGTCCCGACGGCGGCTCGACCGCCCGGACGGTCAGCCCCGGCCCGGCCGGTCCCGCCGGTCCGGCTCCGACGCACTGACCGCCACCGCCACGATCGACCGCACCTGCGCGACGATGTCCAGCCGGTTGCGCACGAACGCGGGGTCGGTGACCGTCCCCGTCGCCGGGTCGGTGTTCCCCTCCCCGAACCGCAGTACCGGTGTGTGGACGTGCCCGCCCGGCAGCGTGCCGCGCAGCCCGAGACGGTCCCGCAGCAGGGTCGCCCGGTAGGCGATCTCGTTGGAGAGGTAGTCCCCGCCGCCGCCCGCACGGGCCGTCGAGCCGGGCGTCGGCCCGTCCGGCCGCACGACCGCCTCCGTGCCGCCCGCCGGGATCTCCGTCACGCTGGTGTTGTCGTACACCGGGAAGCGCCCGGTGTCCGCGGCCGTGATCGCCTCGTACGGCAGTGTCGTGGTCGTCCACTGCGGCTGCGGGCCCGGGCCGGCCACGGGCACCGTCTCCGTGCGGGAGACGTTCTCGTTGTCCGGGAAGCCGCCCCGCCAGGCCCCGTTGGTCCGCTCCACGTCGAACCGGCCGACCCGCCCCTGGCTCACCGTCGTGAACAGGTCCACCCGCGGCAGGTGCGGCCGCAGCGCCTCTTCCACCGCCCCGTGCGTGAAGTCCCGCCAGCGCACCGGGAACACGACCGTCTCCACCCGCGCCGGACCCGCCGCGGTCCGGATCACCGTGCCGTCCAGCGCCAGCGCGGCGGCACCGGACGGGTTGGAGATCCTGATGTCGCGGTCCAGGGTGAAGGGGTCGAAGCCGGTGAGCAGGACCCGCTGGAGCCCCTTGTCCCCTCCGCCCTCGGGCAGGCGGACGTCGCTCTGACCGCGCGAGGTGCGCTCCAGGACCGCGAGCAGGGTCTCCCGCTGCCGCTCCGTGAGCCGGAACCCCGGTTCCCAGGTGCGCAGTTCCCGCGTCATCCCGAGCCTGGCCCAGTACAGCGGCCGGTCGTCGTCCCGGCTCAGGTCCCCGCGCGCGGGCCCGCGCCCCCGCGCCCGGTCCACCGCCCGCCGCCACAGCGCCGAGCCCTCCCGCGCGACCAGGCGGTGGGCCTCGCGGTAGGAGTCGGCCCGGCCGAGCCCCCGGGTGAACGCCGGGGCCACGTCGGAGAACCCGGAGCGGCGCAGGATCTCCCGGGGCACCTCCCCGTCGAGCCGCCGCTCCTCGGCGGTCGGCGCGGGGGCGGCGTTCGCCCGGGGGAGTGCCGAGGCGGTCACCGGGGCCACCAGGCCCGCCGTCAGGGCCAGTCCGAGTACACCGATGCCAACGCGTATGTGTGTCAAGGGAGTCCAGGTCCTTCCGTCGCCGTGGGGTGCGCTGCCGGACGGCGGCAGTATCGCGTGACGGAAGGGACGCGCGCTACGGCACGGGTTCGCCGAGCAGGACGGCGAAGTCCCGGAAGGCGCCCGGCATGTCCACCGCCTCGGGGTCCAGCAGCCACTGGTACTGGAGCCCGTCGAGGACGGCCACGATCAGCGGTGCCGCCCGCTCGGGGGTGAGGCCGCTCGGCAGCCGGTCGCCGTACTCGGCGCGCAGCAGGTCCGCCATGGAGGCGCGGACCCGGTCGTAGCGCTCGGTGAAGAACGCGCGTGCCGGGTGCCCGTCCGTCACGCTCTCACCGAGCAGCGCCGAGAAGGTCTGGATGATCCCCGGGCGCATCGCGTTGTACTCGACCAGGGCGGTCAGCAGATCCATCCGCAGCCGGCGGCCCGGCAGCGCGTCCCAGTGGTCGCGCTCCTCCAGCACCGCGACGAGCAGCGCCTCCTTGGTCGGGAAGTGGTGCAGCAGCCCCTGCTGGGTGAGCCCCACCCGCTCCGCGACGGCGGCCAGGCTCGCGCCCCGGTAACCGCGCTCCGCGATCACGTCCAGCGCGGCCCGCACGATCTCCGCGCGCCGCTCCCGGCTCCTGGCCCTGGTCGTCATGGCGTCACGGTACGTCATCCGAGTGGGGGGAATGTAACGCAGCGATAACGAAACCTACCGATCACCAGGGAGTGGGGTCACGATGGAGACTCCAACGGCTCTCGACGAGGAGGTCCCGCGATGGCGGACCCACAGGCACCGGCCCGGACAGCGGAAGAGACGGGGGCGGCGGCCCGCGAGGCGGCCGTCGAGCGGGCGCTCGCCGGACTCGGACTGGACGCCAAGACCCGGCTGCTGGCCGGACAGGACATGTGGACCCTGCCCGCCCTGCCGGAGATCGGCCTGGCGTCCCTGGTGATGTCCGACGGCCCGATCGGCGTGCGCGGCGTCCGCTGGACCGCCGACGACCCGTCCGTCGCCCTGCCCTCCCCGACGGCCCTGGCCGCCTCCTGGGACCCGGACCTCGCCCGCCGCGCCGGCGTGCTGCTCGCCCAGGAGGCCCGCCGCAAGGGCGTCCACGTCCTGCTCGCCCCCACGGTCAACCTGCACCGCTCCCCGCTCGGCGGCCGGCACTTCGAGGCGTACAGCGAGGACCCGTACCTCACCGGACGGATCGGCACCGGCTACGTCGCCGGCGTCCAGTCCGGCGGCGTGGCCACCACCGTCAAGCACTTCGTCGCCAACGACGCCGAGACCGACCGCTTCACCGTGAACAACCTGGTCTCCGAACGGGCCCTGCGCGAGCTGTACCTGGCCCCCTTCGAGGCCATCGTGGCGGGCGCCCGCCCCTGGGGCGTCATGACCGCCTACAACTCGGTCAACGGCCCGACCATGACCGAGCACCGTCACCTGGTCCAGGAAGTGCTGCGCGGCGCATGGGGCTTCGACGGCTTCAACGTCTCCGACTGGATGGCCGCCCGCTCCACCACCGGCGCCCTGCGGGGCGGCCTCGACGTGGCGATGCCCGGACCCGGGACGGTGTACGGCGAGGCGCTCGCCCGGGCCGTGCGGGCGGGCGAGGTCGCGGAGGCCGAGGTCGACGCGGCCGTGCGCAACGTCCTGCGGCTCGCCGCCCGCGTCGGCGTCCTCGACGGCGCCGAACCGGCCGTCACCGAACCGCCGGCGACCGTGGACGGCCCGGCACTCGCCCGCGAGATCGCCCGCCGCTCCTTCGTCCTGGTCCGCAACGAGCGCGCGGCCCTGCCCCTGAGGTCCGGCACCGTCGCCCTGATCGGCGCCGCCGCCCGCGACGCCCGCATCCTCGGCGGCGGCTCCGCCACCGTCTTCCCCGCCCGCGTCGTCTCCCCGCTCGACGGTCTCACCGCCGCCCTCCCCGAGGGCAGCCTCACCTACGCCGTCGGGGCCGACCCGAACACCGAACTCGCCGTCGCCGACCGGGGCTTCGAGCTGCGCGCCGTCTGCCGCGACGCCGACGGACAGGTCATCGGCACCGGTTCGGCACCCAACGGCCACATCCAGTGGATGGGCTCCGACCTCCCCGAGGGCGTCACCCACGACCGGCTGCACTCCGTCGAGCTGACCGGCACCTTCACCCCGCGCGAGAGCGGCCCGCACACCTTCGGCATCAAGGGCGTGGGCGCCTTCACCCTCACCGTCGACGGCACCACGCACTACGACGACGTCCAGCGCCCCGCCAAGGACGACCCGTTCCTGTCCTTCTTCGGCGCACCCGAGCCGCGCGCCGAGGTCGACCTCACCGCGGGCGAACCGGTCGAGGTCGGTCTGACTTATGTGGTCGAGCTGCCGGAGGGCGCCGGGATGAAGGTCGTCACCTTCGCCCTCGCCCACGGCGAACCGCGGCGCGACCCGGACGAGATGATCGCCGAGGCGGTGCGGGCCGCACGCGGGGCCGACACCGCCGTGGTCGTCGTCGCCACCACCGACCGGGTCGAGTCCGAGGGCTTCGACCGCACCGACCTGCGCCTGCCCGGCCGCCAGGACGACCTGGTGCGCGCCGTCGCCGCCGCCAACCCGAACACCGTCGTGGTCGTCAACTCCGGCTCCCCGGTGGAACTGCCCTGGCGCGAGGAGGTCGCCGCCGTGCTGCTGAGCTGGTTCCCCGGCCAGGAGGGCGGTGCGGCCCTCGCGGACGTCCTGACCGGCCGTGACGAGCCCGGCGGGCGACTGCCCACCACCTGGGGCGCCCTCGCCGACGCCCCCGTCACCCGCGTCACCCCGGAGAACGGCGAGCTGCCCTACGACGAGGACCTGTTCATCGGTTACCGCGCCTGGGACCGGGCGGGACGCACCCCCGCCTACCCCTTCGGACACGGCCTCGGCTACACCGACTGGACCTACGAGTCCGTCGAGGTCGACGGCACCACGGCCAAGGTCCGCCTGCGCAACACCGGCGACCGCCCCGGCCGCGAGGTCGTCCAGCTCTACCTCGCCCCCGCCGAACCCGACGCCTCCCGCCCCGTACGGTGGCTGGCCGGCTTCGCCGGCGCGGAGGCCGGGCCCGGCGAGCGCGCCGAGGTCACCGTCGAACTGCCGCGCCGCGCCTTCGAGGTCTGGGACGAGGCGACCGGCTCGTGGGCGTTTGTGAAGGGTTCGTACGAACTCCGGATCGGTCGCTCGATCGCCGACCGCCGGATCACGGCGACGATTACCGTCTGAGGCGGGACGCCCTGAGCGGCGTGCCCCCGCGAACAGCCCCGGTCCGGAACCTGACGGCCGGACCGGGGCTCGGCACCGCCGCGCGACGGCCGCGCCCTCGACGGCCACCGCACCGCGACGGCCACCGCACCGCGACGGCCACCGCACCGCGACGGCCACCGCGCCGCGACGGCCACCGCACCCTCGGCGGCTACCGCACCCGCGGTGGCCACCGCGCCCTCGGCGGCTACTACCGCACCGAGAAGCCGTACACCGTCTCCGAGCGGAACACCTCGCCCGGCCGCAGCACCGTGCTCGGGAACTCCGGGCGGTTGGGCGAGTCGGGGAAGTGCTGCGTCTCCAGCGCGACGCCGTCACCCGGGGCGAAGGGCTCGCCCAGGTGGTCGGCGGTGTACAACTGCAGCCCCGGCTCGGTCGTCGCCACCGTCAGCACCCGCCCCGACGCCGGGTCGTACAGCTCGGCGACCTCGACGGCCGTGTCCGTCACGCCCTTGTCCAGGACGAAGTTGTGGTCGTAGCCCGAGCCGACCTTGCGCGCCCGGCGGAAGTCGAAGCGCGTGTCCGCCACGTCCGCCGGCGCGCCCGCCGGGATCAGGTCGCCGTCGACCGGCGTGAACCGCGACGCGGCGATCCGCAGTTCGTGCCCGCCCGCGTGACCGGACCCCGGCCCGCCCAGGTTGAAGTAGCTGTGGTTGGTCGGGTTCAGCACGGTCGGCGCGTCGGTCACCGCCTCGTAGACGATCCGCAGCGCCCCGGACGTGTCCAGCGTGTACGTCGCCGAGAACTCCACCCGCCCCGGGAAACCCTCCTCGCCGTGCGGGCTGACCCGGCTCAGCCGGACACCGTCCGCGACGGGCTCCACGTCCCACACCCGCTTGTCGAAGCCGCGCTCGCCCCCGTGCAGCGAGTTCGGCCCGTTGTTGCGGGCCAGCGCGTACGTCCGCCCGTCCAGCGGGAAACGGCCGCCCGCGATCCGGTTGGCGTACCGGCCGACGAGGGCACCGAAGTAGGGCTCCGGGTGCCTCACATAGCCGTCCAGCGTGTCGAACCCCAGCACCACACAGGCGCTGTTCCCGTCCCGGTCCGGGACCTCGGCCGACTGCACGATCCCGCCGTACGACAGGATCCGCACCCGTACGCCGGCCCGCTCAAGGGTCCAGCGGTGGACGGGGGTGCCGTCGGAAAGTGTGCCGAAGAGTTCCTTCATGTGCGGAACTCTAGGACACGCCGCCCAGGTCAGAACGGGTCAGGGCCGCTTCGCGGTGACCGCGCGGTAGGCGATCTCCGCCAGCCGGGCCTGGCCGTCCACGCTCGGGTGGAACCAGTCCCAGCGGCTCAACTGGTCCGTGCCGAAGCGGAACGCGTGCACCGCGCCGTCGTCGGTGCGGCAGCGCCGGTCCTTCGCGCAGACCTCGCGCAGCACCTCGTTGTAGTCCGCCACCCGGTCCCGCACCGTGTTGCGCCGCTGGGTCGCCGCCGCGTCCAGCGCGTCCGCGTCGCCGAGCATCGACGGGCAGATGCCCAGCTTCCACACCTGCTTGCCCAGCGGGTTGGTGCGCCCCTGGGACCACAGCCGCTTGAGGTCCGGGATGCTCGCCACGTACACCTGCGCCTTCGGCAGCTTCTCGCGCAGGGCGCCCATGGCCTCCCGGAACTGCGCCCGGAAGTCGGCCACCGACGTCATCGCCGAGGTCGTGGCCCGGCAGGCGTCGTTCGCCCCGACCATCACCGCGACCAGCTCCGGCTTCCGCGCCGCCGCCCGTGTCATCTGCCCCGTCAGATCGGCCATCCGGGCCCCGGTCACCGCGTAGTTCCAGCTGTGCTCGGCCGCCTCCGCCCGCCCCAGCAGCCGTACGGCGAGGCTGTCGACCTTCGCGCTGCTGCCGGTGGCCCACGACACCTCGGGGCAGTCCGACAGGACCGTGCACGCGTCGAAGCCCCGGGTGATGGAGTCGCCGACGGCGGCGACCGACTCCGGGCTGGTGTCCCACACCGGAGCGGCCTCGGTGCGCTTCGACGCGGAGCCGGAGGGGGCGGGGGAGTCGCCGCCCACCGCGTCGCAGCCGGTCACGCCCACCACGGCCGCGGTCAGGACGGCGGCGGTCCGCACCACGAGCGCGGTGCGCGAACGACGGCGGCGGACGCGCCGCGTCCTGCGCTCCGTACCCAGTCCCATGCCCGGCCCACCCCTCGCCTCGCCTCGTGCCACCCATGTGCTCAACCCATGACACCGCGCGAGGGTTCCCGAGGGGGGCGATGGAACGTCTCACACCCGTACAAGCGTCCTGCCGGGTGAATGGCGGAGGTTTGTCGGCACCGGGACCGACGGTACGTCACACTCCTCGCCCCGGCGCACGGTAGCCTCGCCATCAACGTGACCCGCCCGGTCACGGGCCGTTCCACCCCGTTCCGAGATGTCCCGCTCAGCCCGGAGGTTCCGGTGACGACACGTGGAGTCCTGTACGTGCACTCCGCGCCGCGCGCGCTCTGCCCGCACGTCGAGTGGGCCGTCGCCGGGGTGCTCGGCACGCGCGTCAGCCTCGACTGGATCCGGCAGCCCGCCTCGCCCGGCACCTGGCGTTCGGAGTTCTCCTGGCAGGGCCAGGCCGGCACCGCCTCCAAACTCGCCTCCGCGCTGCGGGGCTGGCAGCTGCTGCGCTTCGAGGTCACCGCGGAGCCGTCCGCGGGCGCCGAGGGCGAACGCTACAGCTGCACTCCCGACCTCGGCATCTTCCACGCCGTCACCGGCGTCCACGGCGACATCATGATCCCCGAGGACCGGCTGCGCGCGGCCCTGACCCGCTCCCGGCAGGGCGAGAGCGACCTGGAGTCCGACATCGCGCGGCTCCTCGGCAAGCCCTGGGACGACGAACTCGAACCCTTCCGCCACGCGGGCGAGGGCGCCCCGGTGCGCTGGCTGCACCAGGTGGTCTGAACGCCGTACACCGGCACGGGAAAGGGCCCCACCGCTCGGTGGGGCCCTTTCCCGTGCTCAGGCGCGCGCGACCGCGGACTCAGACCGTCCGGAAGGCCAGCACCACGTTGTGACCGCCGAAGCCGAACGAGTCGTTCAGCGCGGCGATCCGCCCCTCGACCGGCAGCTTGCGGGCCTCGCCGCGCACGATGTCGGCGTTGGCCTCGGCCTCCGGGTCGAGGTTCTCGACGTTGATGGTCGGCGGCGCCACCCGGTGGTACAGGGCGAGGACGGTCGCGACCGACTCGACGCCGCCCGCGCCGCCGAGGAGGTGACCGGTCATCGACTTGGTGCCGGAGACCGCCATGTGGTCGACGTCGTCGCCCAGGACCTTGCGCAGCGCCTTCAGCTCGGCGATGTCACCGGCCGGCGTCGAGGTGGCGTGCGCGTTGACGTGCACGATCTCGGCCGGGTCCAGGTCGGAGCGGTCCAGCAGGTTCTGCAGGGCGTGGGCGATGCCGCGGCCCTCCGGCTCCGGCTGCACGATGTCGTGGCTGTCGGCGGAGACGCCCTGACCGACCGCCTCCGCGTAGACGCGGGCACCGCGCGCGGCGGCGTGCTCGGCGGACTCCAGGACGAGTACGCCGGCGCCCTCGCCGAGGACGAAGCCGTCACGGCCCGTGTCCCAGGGACGCGAGGCGCCCTGCGGGTCGTCGTTGTTCTTGGACATCGCCATCATGTTGCCGAACGCGGCGATGGGCAGCGGGTGGATCGCCGCCTCCGTGCCACCCGCGACGACGACGTCGGCGCGGCCGGTGCGGATCATCTCGATGGCGTAGCCGATGGCCTCGGCGCCCGACGCGCAGGCGGAGACCGGCGTGTGCACGCCCGCGCGGGCGCCCACGGCCAGACCCACGTTGGCGGAGGGGCCGTTCGGCATCAGCATGGGGACGGTGTGCGGGGAGACGCGGCGGACGCCCTTCTCCTTGAGCACGTCGTACTGGTCGAGCAGGGTCGTCACGCCGCCGATGCCGGACGCGATGACCGCGCCGAGCCGGTCGGGGTCGACGCCGACGCCCTCACCGGGCTCGCCGGCCTTGCCGGTGAAACCGGCGTCCTTCCAGGCCTCCTGCGCGGCGATCAGGGCGAACTGCGCCGAGCGGTCCAGTCGGCGGGCCTGCGGCCGCGGGATGACCTCGGAGGGCTCCACGGCAACCGGTGCGGCGATGCGGACGGCCTGGTCGGCGGCCCACTCCTGCTCCAGGGGCTTGACGCCGGACTTGCCGGCGACCAGGCCCTCCCAGGTCGAGGCTGCGTCGCCACCCAGCGGTGTGGTTGCGCCGATACCGGTGACGACCACGGTGCGCTTGGTCGAGCTCACGGGAATTCTTTCTCCAACGGGATACGGATTCGTACGGCGCCACCGCCGGGTGGCGGGGCAGTCAGCCCAGAGTGGGTGATCGGGTGATCAGCTCTGGTGCTTGAGGATGTACTCGGTCGCGTCGCCGACCGTCTTGAGGTTCTTGACGTCGTCGTCCGGGATCTTGACGTCGAAGCGCTCTTCGGCGGCGACGACGACCTCGACCATGGACAGCGAGTCGACGTCCAGGTCGTCGGTGAAGGACTTGTCCGTCTGGACGTCCTCAACCGGGATGCCGGCGATCTCGTTCACGATCTCGGCGAGACCGGCGACGATCTCTTCCTGAGTGGCGGCCATGATGGCGCTCCTTCGTAGATGTTCCAGAGGGTGTGGCTCTTGTGTTCCGCTCCGGACCGCATGATCCGGCACGGAGTGCCTAGGGGAGGGTAACGACCGTCGCGGCGTAGACGAGACCCGCCCCGAAGCCGATGACGAGCGCGGTGTCGCCGCTCTTCGCCTCGCCGGTCGCCAGGAGCCGCTCCATCGCGAGCGGGATCGAGGCGGCCGAAGTGTTGCCGGTGGTGCGGATGTCACGGGCGACCATGACGTGCTCCGGCAGCTTGAGTGTCTTCACCATCGAGTCGATGATCCGCACATTGGCCTGGTGCGGGATGAAGACGTCCAGGTCGTCCGGGCTGATCCCGGCCGCGTCCAGCGCCTGCTGGGCGACCTTCGCCATCTCGAACACGGCCCAGCGGAACACCGCCTGGCCCTCCTGCGTGATCGCAGGAAACTTGACGTTGCCCTCGGAGTCCAGGGGCAGCGAGGAGAGGTCGCCGATCCGGAAGCGGTCCCAGGGGACCGTCTGCTTGATCGTCTCGGACTTGTCGCCCTCCGAGCCCCAGACGGTCGGGCCGATCGCCGGCTCCTGGGAGGGACCGACCACGACCGCGCCCGCGCCGTCGCCGAAGAGGAAGGCCGTGGCCCGGTCCTCCAGGTCGGTCAGGTCGCTCAGCCGCTCCACGCCGATGACCAGGACGTACTCCGCCGAACCCTCGACGATCATGCCCTTGGCCAGCGTCAGACCGTAGCCGAAGCCCGCGCAGCCCGCCGAGATGTCGAAGGCGGCGGCCTTGTCCGTGCCCAGCTTGTCGGCGATCTCGGTGGCGACGGCCGGGGTCTGGCTGAAGTGCGACACGGTCGAGACGACCACCGCGCCGATCTGCGAGGCGTCGATGCCGGCGTCCGCGATCGCCTTGCCGGACGCCTCGATCGACATCGCGGCGACGGTCTCGTCCGGGCCCGCCCAGTGCCGGGTCTCGATGCCGGAGCGCGAGCGGATCCACTCGTCGGACGAGTCGATCTTCTCGAGGATCACCTCGTTCGGCACGACCCGGGTGGGGCGGTAGCCGCCGACACCGAGGATGCGCGCGTACGGGGCGCCCTTGCTGGGCTTGATCTTCGACATGCTCTCGCGCTCCTTGTCAGGCCTGCTGGGCGTGCTCGGCGACGAGCTCTCGGGCCGCGTCCAGGTCGGCGGGGGTCTTCAGGGCCAGCGTCTTCACGCCGGGCAGCGCACGCTTGGCCAGGCCGGTCAGGGTGCCGCCGGGGCACACCTCGATCAGCGCGGTGACGCCGAGGGCCTGGAAGGTCTCCATGCACCGGTCCCAGCGGACCGGGTTGGCGACCTGTCCCACCAGGCGCTCCAGCACCTCGGTGCCCGAGGTGACGGCCTGCCCGTCCTTGTTGGAGACGTACGTCACCTTCGGGTCGGCGGGCGTGAGCGCCTTCGCGGCCTCGGCGAGCTTGTCCACGGCGGGCGCCATGTGGTGCGTGTGGAAGGCGCCGGCCACCTTCAGCGGCACGATCTTGCGGACGCCCTCGGGCTTGTCCTCGGCCAGGGCGGCCAGCTGCTCCATGGTGCCGGCGGCCACGATCTGACCGGCGCCGTTCACGTTGGCCGGGGTCAGACCGAGCTTCTCCAGGTGCGCCACGCTCACCTCGGGGTCGCCCCCGAGCAGCGCCGACATGCCGGTCTCGGTGACCGCGGCGGCCTCCGCCATGGCCAGACCCCGCTTGCGTACCAGGGTCAGCGCGGCGGTGTCGTCGAGGACGCCGGCGAACGCGGCGGCGGTGATCTCGCCGACGCTGTGGCCGGCGACGGCGCCGGGCGCGAACCCGGGGACGGCACCGAGTGCCGAGGCGGACAGGATTCCGGCGGCGACCAGCAGCGGCTGGGCGACGGACGTGTCCCGGATCTCGTCCGCGTCGGCCTTGGTGCCGTAGTGGGCGAGATCGAGTCCGATGGCGTCGGACCACGCGGCGACGCGGTCCGCGGCACCGGGAAGGGCGAGCCAGTCAGTCAGGAAGCCGGGCGTCTGGGCACCCTGGCCGGGAGCGACGAGTACGAGCACTCTCACACTCTCTCTTGAGGACGGGCGTGGCCGCCCGTGGGGACAGGGACGAAGAACACGAGGGGGTTTTGTAGGCCCCCGACAAAAGCCTAGAGTTGCGGATCTCCGTCGGCCAGACGCCCCAGGATGAGCGCGATCCGCAGTGTGAACGCAGACCGTACATCAGAGGGTGACCAACCGGTGACGTCAGTCACACGTCGGAGCCGGTAGCGCACGGTGTTCGGGTGAACGAAGAGCATCCGAGCGGCCCCTTCGAGGCTGCTCGCCTGTTCGAGATAGACGCTGAGTGTCTCGAGCAGTGCTGCACCGGCTTCCTCCAGTGGTCTGTAGATCTCCTCCACCAGCTGTACACGGGCCGCCGGGTCGGAGGCGATCGCGCGCTCCGGAAGCAGGTCGTCCGCCAGGACCGGGCGCGGGGCGTCCTGCCAGGCGGTGCAGGCCTTGAGGCCGGCCGCGGCGGCCTGCGCGGACCGCGTCGCGGCGAGCAGGTCCGGCACCACCGGACCGGCCACCACCGGCCCCGGCGCGAACGGCCCGATCAGCGACTTGGCCACGGCCAGCGGGTTGTCGCTGCCGCCCGCGATCACCACCAGGCGGTCCCCGAGCACCCCGGTCAGCACCTGGAGCTTGGCGTGCCGGGCCGCCCGCCGGATGGCCTCCACGGTCAGCTCGGAGTCCCCGTCGGGCGCGGTGCCCAGCACCACGCACACGTGCTCGGGCGAGTTCCAGCCGAGCGCGGCGGCGCGGGACACGGCACCCTCGTCGGCCTCCCCGCTGAGCACGGCGTTCACGACCAGGGACTCCAGCCGCGCGTCCCAGGCACCGCGTGCCTCGGCGGCCTGCGCGTACACCTGGGCGGTCGCGAAGGCGATCTCCCGGGCGTAGACGAGCAGTGCCTCGCGCAGCACCGACTCGTCGCCGGGCGCGGCGACCTCGTCGATGGCGGACTCCATCACCTCGATGGTGGTCCGCACCATCTCGACGGTCTGCCGCAGGGTGATCGCCCGGGTCAGCTCGCGCGGCGCGGTGCCGAACACGTCGGTGGAGATGGCCTGCGGGGCGTCGGGGCGCCGGAACCACTCGGTGAAGGCGGCGATGCCGGCTTGGGCCACCAGCCCGATCCAGGAACGGTTCTCCGGCGGCATGGCCCGGTACCACGGCAGCGTCTCGTCCATGCGCGCGATGGCCTGGGCGGCGAGCGATCCGGAGGACTGCTCCAGCCGCTTCAGGGTCGCGGTGTGCGGATGGACGGCGCGCGCCGCGGGTTCTGGCTTGCTGGTTTCGGGTTCGGGCACGGGACAAGACTGCCTCATCCGGACGGGCCCGCGTGTCGCCGGGGCCGTCTCGGCGCCTCGGCCTCCCTCGGGCCCGCGGCACGCCGGGACTACGGTGGACGGCGTGATGGACGTACGGCGCGCCGACGAGCGCTACCAGGGCGGCGACCCGGCGGCCGGGATCGAGACGCGGCACGCGTTCTCCTTCGGCCCCCACTACGACCCCGACAACCTGCGCTTCGGCGCCCTGATCGCCTGCAACGAGGAGCGCCTGGCCCCCGGCGCCGGCTTCGACGAGCACCCGCACAGCCACACCGAGATCGTCACATGGGTGGTGGAGGGCGAGCTGACCCACCGCGACACCGCGGGCCACGAGACGGTCGTGCGCGCCGGGGACGTGCAACGCCTCAGCGCGGCGGCCGGCGTCCGCCACGTCGAGCGCAACGACGCCGCCGTGCCCCTCACCTTCGTCCAGATGTGGCTGGCCCTGCTCGACCCCGGCGGCGACCCCGCCTACGAGATCGTCCGCGGCATCGCCGACTCCACCCCGTACGCCGTCCCGGAGGCCGGCGCGATGCTCCACGTGCGCCGCCTGGCCGCGGGGGAGCGGACGGCGGTACCGGACGGGGCGTACCTCTACGTCCACGTGGTGCGGGGTTCCGTACGCCTGGACGCCGAGCAGCTCGACGCGGGCGACGCGGCCCGCGTCACGGACGCCGACGCGCTGGACGCGGTGGCGGTGACGCGGGCCGAGGTGCTGGTGTGGGAGATGGCGGGGCGGTGACGCCGCTGGTGACGGAGGATCAGGACCGGCGGCCCACTCCGTGCACCGCGCTTCCGTAGGTGTGTCCGTCCGGCTTCTCCGCTACGTCGAAGCGACGCGTACCGCCAGCGGATTCATGTCGTCTCCGCTGGGGGCGGCGTCCAGCCCTGCGGCTCTGAGGATGCCGATGATGGCCTCCTGCATGTGCTGAGCAACGGCTCCGTTCTGTCGGATCACCGGTGCCTGGAAATCTCCGCTCAGCAGGCTTTCGGCGAGAGCCGGTCCGAAGTCGGCTGTCCACGTCACGAAGATGCCTCCTACGGAACCTTCCCCGGGATCAACGGCGACCTCTGCACCGATCGCACCGTCCACGTCGGGTTTCCAGCGATGGGCTGGAAGGCCGGCCATGCGGAGTTCCTCACATACGCGGTCAGCGATGCTGCTTCGTTCCGCCAGTACCTCCTCCGAGGCATGGGGGTAGTCGTAATCGCTCACAGAGTCCTTTTGGAATGCCACTGACAGGGGAGTGCCGGTCCAGTAGTCGCGATTCGCCACCAGGCGCAGCTGCTCGGGCGTCCCCTCCAGCGCGTTCCGCGCGAGCTGGAGCATCCTTCGTCGAGGACGGAGACGGACGAAGGCGCCCCGAGAAGGAGACGGAAGGTACGACGCCACCCCTCTCCGCCCCTGCGGCGGCCCACGGCCGTTCTGGGACCGCGCACCGGAGGAGAGGGATCTCCGGCCTGCGCGACGGGTCACCCTAGGCATGCGGCATGGCCACGTCACAAGATCGCGAACCGTGCTCGGCTGAAACGTGATCATGGAGAAGGGGTGAAGATCCCCAGTGGATCCTGTGTGTCACCTGCTGGGAGGTGCTGTCCCGGTCGGCGTGGACGACAGACGGGGGTTGTCCGGAAACGCGCCTCTCAGTATTGGCGGCACCCGGAGGCGGGGCGGGCGGCAACGCCCGAGAACGTTCGTTCCTTTGCGTAGTCGTGCGTATGCGGAGCGCTTCAGTCTCGAGGTGTGAACCAAGCAACCGGTCCGCAGCCGACGGACGTTCGCAGCCAGTACCACGCCGACTTCGCCATGGGCCCGCACTCGGCCCGGCACCTACGGCGCGTGCTGCGGCTCTACCTCGTCCGCTCGGGGCTGGCGGACGTGACCGACCCGGCGGAGCCGGCGCTCACGTACGGGGCGTGCTGGACGAGGGCGGGCGTGGACCGGTGATCGTGGCGGCGGTGAGTGATCGGTGGGGCGTCACGCCGTACGGCGACGAGCAGGGGAAGACGGTGTGGTTCGAGTGCCTCAGCCGCGCAGCTCCGCCAGCACCGCGTCCGTGAAGGCCGGCCACGCCTCGACCGCCCAGGGGCCGAAGGCGCGGTCGGTGAGGGCGACGCAGGCGAGCCGGGCGTCCGGGTCGACCCACAGGAACGTACCGGACTGGCCGAAGTGCCCGAAGGTGCGCGGCGAGGACGAGGCGCCCGTCCAGTGCGGGGACTTGGAGTCCCGGATCTCGAAACCGAGGCCCCAGTCGTTGGGGTTCTGGTGGCCGTAGCCCGGCAGGACGCCCTTGGTGCCCGGGTACTGCACCGTCATCGCCTCGGCGACCGTGCGCGGGTCCAGCAGGCGCGGCGCCTGCACCTCGGCGGCGAAGCGCAGCAGGTCCTCGACCGTCGAGACGCCGTCCTTCGCCGGGGAGCCCTCCAGGGTGGTGGACGTCATGCCCAGCGGCTCCAGCACCGCCTGCCGCGCGTACTCGGCGAAGGGGATGTCCGCCGCCTTCGCGATGTGGTCGCCGAGCTGCTCGAAACCGGCGTTGGAGTACAGCCGGCGCTCCCCGGGCGGGGCGGTCACCTTGTGCTCGTCGAAGGCCAGGCCCGAGGTGTGGGCGAGCAGGTGACGGACCGTCGACCCGGGCGGCCCCGCGGGCTCGTCCAGCTCGATCGCGCCCTCCTCGTACGCGACCAGCGCCGCGTACGCCGCGAGCGGCTTGGTGACCGAGGCGAGGGGGAAGCGCTGCGCGGCCGGGCCGTGGGTGCCCAGGACCGTGCCGTCGGCGCGCACGACGCCCGCCGCGGCGGAGGGGACCGGCCAGTTCTCGATCAGCGCGAGGCTCTGCAAGGACATGCCGTCGAGCCTAAGCGCTCAGAGCGTCAGCTCCAGCAAGGGGTCCGGCTTGCGCGTGAAGCCCATCGACCGGTACAGGGGCTCGGCCTGCGCGGAAGCGGTGAGCCGGACCCGCCCGGCGCCCCGCTCGCGGAACCACTCCAGCAGCGCCTCCATGCAGGCGCGCGCGTACCCGCGGCGGCGCGCGTCCGGGTCGGTGGCGACGCTGAAGACGTAGCCGTCGGTGCCCCGCGGATTGCCCGCTCCGCCGATGCGGTAGTCGAGCGTCCCGGCCACCAGCGCGGCCAGGGCCCCGGGTCGCTCCGGGTGGTCCACGACGAACGCGGCGAAGACGCCGTCCGGCTCGGCCAGTCTGGCGCGCAGCACGGGCAGGGACTCGGCGTGCCACTCGGTGGAGTGCTGGGACCGGGGCAACGAATCGATCATCACCTGACGCAGCCGGAGCACTTCCTCCGCGTCCCCGGGCAGCGCACGGCGCACATGGGTCATGCGGGGCATGCTAGGCAGCCGACGGCCCCGCGCTCACTCCCTTTTCCCGTCGTACGCGTGTCCCGTCGTACGCGTTTCCCCTCGTACGCGCTTGCTTGGAGTGCACTCCAAGGTCATAGCGTGGGGCACATGACGGTGATGCAGACCACGGCCGCGATCCCCGCGCCGAACGCCACCAGAACCGACATCTGCTCCGCCCCGCCCCCGGGCCACCCGCGCCCCGACGGGCAGGACCGCTACACCATCAGCGAGGTCGCCGCCCTCACCGGCCTCACCGCGCACACCCTGCGCTGGTACGAGCGGATCGGCCTGATGTCCCACATCGACCGCTCGCACACCGGGCAGCGCCGCTACAGCAACCGCGACCTGGACTGGCTCGACCTCGTCGGCAAGCTGCGCATGACCGGCATGCCGGTCGCCGACATGGTCCGGTACGCGGAGCTGGTGCGCGAGGGCGAGAGCACCTACGCCGAGCGCCGGGAACTGCTGGAGTCCACGCGCCGCGACGTGCTCACGCGGATCGCCGAGCTCCAGGACACCCTCGCCGTGCTCGACCGCAAGATCAGTTTTTACGGGGACGCCGGAAGCGTCCGTGAAACGGAGGACACCCGATGACCGACCACACCCTCCCGACGGCGCGGCTCGGCGACGGCGGCCCCGAGGTGGGCGTCCAGGGCCTGGGCTGCATGGGCATGAGCTTCGCCTACGGTCCCACGGACGCCGACGCCTCCCGGGCCACCCTGGAACGCGCACTGGAGCTGGGCGTCACCCTCTACGACACGGCGGACGCCTACGGGGCGGGGGAGAACGAGCGGTTCCTGTCGCCGTTCTTCAAGGCCCACCGCGACGAGGTCGTCATCGCGACCAAGTTCGCCCTGTCCATCCCGCCGGACGACCCGACGAAGCGGATCATCCGCAACGACGAGCCGTACATCCGCCAGGCCGTCGAGGCGAGCCTGCGCCGCCTGGACGTCGACGTCATCGACCTCTACTACATGCACCGCCGCGACCCGGACGTGCCGATCGAGGAGACCGTCGCCGTCATGGCCGACCTCGTGCGCGAGGGCAAGGTCAAGCACCTCGGGCTGAGCGAGGTGACGGGCGACGAGCTGCGGGCCGCGCAGGGGGTCCACCCGATCGCCGCCGTGCAGTCGGAGTGGTCGCTGTTCAGCCGGGACATCGAGGCGGGCGTGGTGCCGGCGGCCCGCGAACTGGGCGTGGCCCTCGTCCCGTACTCGCCGCTCGGCCGGGGCTTCCTCACGGGCTCCTTCGCCGACGCGGAGAAGGATCTGACGGCCGGTGACTTCCGCCGCCAGCAGCCCCGCTTCACCGGCGACAACGCCGCGGCCAACGCCGCCCTCCTCGCCCCGGTCCGCACGGTCGCCGAGGCCCACGGCGCCACCCTCGGCCAGATCGCCCTGGCCTGGGCCCAGCAGCGGGCGCGGGTGCACGGCCTCCCGGTGATCCCGATCCCGGGCACGCGGAAGCCGACGCGGGTCGAGGAGAACACGGCGGCGACCCGGATCGTCCTGACGGAGGAGGAGCTGTCCCTGCTGGAGCCCATCGCCGGCAAGGTCGCGGGCGACCGCTACGCGGACATGACGTTCACTTCGGCGGGCCGGGAGTAGGGAGCCCGGCCACGCCTCACAGCTCCGCCAGCAGCTCCGCCTTCTTCGAGGAGAACTCCTCGTCCGTCACCAGCCCCGCCTGGTGCAGCTCTCCGAGATGGCGTATCCGCTCCGCGATGTCCGCCGGATCACGCCGCGGCGCCGGCACCGGGACCGGGACCGGGGCGCCCGCGCCCCGGTCCCGCACCGCCGCAAGCACCGCCGCGGCGAACGGCAGTGACTCGTGCACCGGCCCGTACCCGAGCCCGAACACGACGGCGGCGGGGTCCTGGTCGGCCTGCGGAACGGCCGGCGCGGCGGCGGTGGCGGACGCGTCCCGCGGCAGCAGCCGCAGGTACCCCTCGAACAGCTCGGGGGACCGCCACTCCACCCCGCCCAGGCCGGCGACCGGGTACGTCTGGTCGCCGGCCTTCCACTTCGCCGACGAGGCACCGGTCCAGGACCACCGGAAGGACACCGACGTGCCGTCGAAGGACGCCTTGCCGTCGTACGCCTTGAACTGCAGCGGTGCCTCGGGCGCCGCCACCAGGTACCGCTCGGTCTTGCCGGTCTCGCCGAGCAGCCCGCGCAGCTCGTCGGCGTAGTACTCGGCGAGCGTCTCCCGTTCGGCGGGCAGCACCAGCCGGTACGGGTCGCACCCCTCCTTCAGCTGCCCGGCCGCCGCCTCCATCAGCGGGTCGGCGCCCGGGCGCGGCTCGGCGCGCAGCACGACGGTGCCGCGCCTGCCGGGCGTGAGCGTCACGCCCGCGAGCGCCTCCAGGGGGACGCGGCGTTCCCCCAGGGCCTGGAACAGCTTGGGTGTTCGAATCCCCCGTTCGTAGCGGATGAGCACGGAGTCGGACTCGAACTCCCAGGCGGCATGAAATCCGGCCAGTACGTCACCCATGCGGCTCATCGTATGCGGCACGAGCTCTTCCGTCCCCTCCCCGTGCAAACCGGAGTATCTGCACCTCTACGCGCGTCAGGCGGCCGCCGCTTCGGACAAACCCGCCCGGCATGTGCCGTTCTCGCCGGCGCAGGCGACCGTTCCGTATGCGCCAACGCCGATCTCCGCGAAGTTCCGCAGGCTCTCCGTGCCCGGCACGAAGTAGCCGCTGTGTCCCTGGGCGCCCCGCGCGGACAGCACCCGCGCCCCGAACGCGGCGGACACCGGGTCGGCGCCGTGTCCGAGGCCGCCGACCTCCAGGTAGGGCACGTCCTGGATCCAGTCGTCGGCGTCCCGCATCGCCCACACGCGGGCGGAGGTGTTCAGATGGGCGGCCTTCTCGACGCGCATGCCGGGGCTGCCGGCCACCGCTATGTCGGTCACCCGGCCGGGCAGGCCGTCGGCGGCGAGGCCGCACACCACCGAGCCGTAGCTGTGGCAGAAGAGGGAGACCGGGGCCCGGCCGGGCAGCGCCCGCAGCAGGGCGTTCAGCCGGAAGGAACCGTCCGCGGCGCGAGCCGCCGTGGCCGCCTCCAGGCCCAGTCCGCTCGGGGA
The DNA here is from genome assembly GCF_964272335.1 of Streptomyces sp. SudanB5_2050. Classification (NCBI taxonomy): domain Bacteria; kingdom Bacillati; phylum Actinomycetota; class Actinomycetes; order Kitasatosporales; family Streptomycetaceae; genus Streptomyces; species Streptomyces sp. SudanB5_2050. Next base: position 2,538,763 of record NZ_OZ186760.1, on the reverse strand, counting down.
GGTGTAGTCGGCCCAGGCGATCACGGCCGTGCGGGTGTCCGGGCTCACCGTGTGCTCGGCCGCGTACAGCGACTCGGCCATGCCGGCGGGCGCCGAGTACTTGCGGACGGTGCGCTGGAAGGTGAGCAGCTCGGTGTCCACACCGGGCACGACGACGGAGACCCGGTCGGCCCGGTCGAGGTTCCCGAAGACCTCGGCGACCTTGCCCGAGCCGGCCGGGTCGAAGGCGAGGATGCGGCGGTCCGGGTCCAGCAGCGAGTCGTAGCGGTGGACGCGCCGGCCCGCCTCGCGCTGCCCGGACGGAGACAGGCGCGTGTCGTGCATGCGCAGCCGTTCCACCTCGCGCGCCTTGCGCAGGGCCGCCCGGTTGGCGAGGTAGCGCAGCTCGACGGGGGCGCCGTTCATGTTGCCGACGGCCAAGGGGTAGCGGCGGGCCAGGCTTCTTCGCTGCCAGTCGGAGAGCGAGGCGAAGAAGCGGGCCAGCCGGGCGGGGGCCGACTGCGCGTCGGGCAGCCGGCGTCCGTCGATCCGGCCGTGCTCCCAGGCCGTGACCGACGCTTCGAGTGCCGTGGGTCCCCGCTGGTTGCGCAGGGCGGTCCAGCCGGTGGTCGCCAGCATCACGAACACCACGGCCAGGGCGAGCAGTGCGCGCCAGACGTTGAGTTGCGGGGAGGTGTCGAAGGAAGTCACTGGGAGGACACACTAGGAGAACGAGACGGTCTCGCGTGAATCCAGTGACACGGATCACGTTTTGGTACTCCGTTACGGGGTTCCCTCCGCCCCCCGGCACGTCGCCGGCCGGACGCGGCGACCTCGTGGAAGGGCTCTGCCGACTGCCCCGGATGTACGGTCGGTTGCCGACCGGTGAAACCGTTTGTCACCCGTCAACGGCCGTCACTAGCCTCGCCGGTATGACTAGTCAGACCACCATCGACAAGACGGGGCCGGGGGACGGACCGTCCACCCCGTCCGGTCCGGCGCCGGCCACGGGGCTGCGCGGACACCCGTGGGTCACCCTCATCACCGTCGCGGTCGGCGTCATGATGGTGGCCCTCGACGGCACCATCGTGGCCATCGCCAACCCTGCCATCGGCAAGGACCTGGGTGCCAGCTGGTCCGAGCTGCAATGGATCACCAACGCCTACTTCCTCGCCCTCGCGGTCTCCCTGATCACCGCGGGCAAGCTCGGCGACCGCTTCGGCCACCGGCAGACCTTCCTCATCGGCGTGGCCGGCTTCGCCGCCTCCTCCGGTGCCATCGGGCTCTCCGACAGCATCGCCGCGGTCATCGTCTTCCGCGTCTTCCAGGGACTGTTCGGCGCCCTGCTGATGCCGGCCGCGCTCGGCCTGCTGCGCGCCACGTTCCCGGCCGAGAAGCTCAACATGGCCATCGGCATCTGGGGCATGGTCATCGGCGCCTCCACCGCGGGCGGGCCGATCCTCGGCGGCGTGCTGGTCGAGCACGTCAACTGGCAGTCGGTGTTCTTCATCAACGTGCCGGTCGGCGTCCTCGCCGTGGTGCTCGGCGTACTGATCCTGCTGGACCACCGGGCGGAGAACGCCCCGCGCTCCTTCGACGTGGTCGGCATCGTCCTGCTGTCGGCCTCGATGTTCTGCCTGGTCTGGGCGCTCATCAAGGCGCCCGAGTGGGGCTGGGGCGACGGGAAGACCTGGCTGTTCATCGCCGTGTCCGTGGTGGGCTTCGCCGCCTTCTCCTTCTGGGAGACCAAGGTGAAGGAGCCGCTGATCCCGCTGGCGATGTTCCGCTCGGTCCCGCTGTCGGCGGGTGTCGTCCTGATGGTCCTGATGGCCATCGCCTTCATGGGCGGCCTGTTCTTCGTGACTTTCTACCTCCAGAACGTGCACGGCATGAGCCCGGTCGACGCCGGCCTGCACCTGCTGCCGCTCACCGCGATGATGATCGTCGCCTCGCCGCTGGCCGGCGCGATGATCACCAAGTTCGGCCCGCGCGTGCCGCTGGCCGGCGGCATGGTGTGCACCGCGGTCGCCATGTACGGCATGTCCACGCTCGAGACGGACACCGGCAGCGTGGCGATGTCCGTCTGGTTCGCGCTCCTCGGTCTCGGCCTCGCGCCGGTCATGGTCGGTGCCACCGAGGTCATCGTGGGCAACGCGCCGATGGAGCTGTCGGGTGTCGCGGGCGGTCTCCAGCAGGCGGCGATGCAGATCGGCGGCAGCCTCGGCACGGCGGTGCTGGGCGCCGTGATGGCCTCCAAGGTCGACAGCGACCTCGCGGGCAACTGGACGGACGCGGGGCTGCCCGCGCTCACGCCGGCCCAGGAGGAGCTGACGGCCCAGGCGGTGCAGCAGGGCATCGCGCCGGTGCCCGAGGGCACCCCGGAGCAGATCGCCGCGAAGATCACCGATGTCGCCCACGACACCTTCGTCTCGGGCATGAGCCTGGCGTCGCTCGTCGCCGCCGGCGTCGCGGCCGTGGCCGTGCTGGTCGCCTTCCTCACCAAGCGCGGTGAGAACGCGGAGGCCGGTGCGGGCGTGGGCCACATCTGAGGCCGTCGGGTCGCCGGCCCTGTTCGCCTATCCGGGTGACAGGGCCGGTGAACCCTCCCCTCCGGCGGACCCTGCAGGTCACAGTGGGTCACGTCCTCCGCAGGGCACGGAGGGCGTCACGTCCTCCGTGCGTACGGAGGGCATCGCGTCCTCCGCGGGGCACGGAGGGCGAGAGGCTGCGGCGCGCTGCTGGAGGGGGGCAGCGCGCAAGCAGCACCCTCGCCGGGCGCGTCTAGGCGTCCCCGCCCGCGACCCCGGGGTCGGCCGCGGTCACGTCCAGCAGCCGGTACCGGTCGATCGCCTGCTTCAGCACCGACCGGTCGACCTTCCCCTCCCGCGCCAGCTCGCTCAGCACCGCCACCACGATCGACTCCGCGTCGATGTGGAAGAAGCGCCGGGCCGCCCCGCGCGTGTCGGCGAAGCCCCAGCCGTCCGCGCCCAGCGACTGGTACGTCCCCGGCACCCAGCGCGCGATCTGGTCCGGCACCGACCGCATCCAGTCCGACACGGCCACGAACGGCCCCTGCGAACCGGCCAGCTTCCGCGTCACGTAGGGCACCTGCTGCTCCTCCTCGGGATGCAGCAGGTTGTGCTCCTCGCAGGCCACCGCGTCACGCCGCAGCTCGTTCCAGGAGGTCGCCGACCAGACGTGGGCGCGCACGTTCCACTCCTCGGCGAGGATCCGCTGCGCCTCGACCGCCCACGGCACCGCGACCCCGGACGCCATGATCTGCGCCGGGATCGAACCGTCCGTCGCCTCGCTGAAGAGGTAGATGCCCTTGAGGATGCCCTCGACGTCCACGTTCTCCGGCTCGGCCGGGTGCTGGATCGGCTCGTTGTAGACGGTGAGGTAGTAGAAGACGTCCTCGCCGTGCGGGTGCTGCTCGTCCGCGCCGTACATCCGGCGCAGGCCGTCCTTGACGATGTGCGCGATCTCGAAGCCGAAGGCCGGGTCGTACGCCACGCACGCCGGGTTGGTCGAGGCGAGCAGCTGCGAGTGGCCGTCGGCGTGCTGCAGCCCCTCTCCGGTCAGCGTCGTACGTCCCGCGGTCGCGCCCAGTACGAAACCGCGCGCGAGCTGGTCGCCCATCTGCCAGAACTGGTCGCCGGTGCGCTGGAAACCGAACATCGAGTAGAAGACGTAGACCGGGATGAGCGGCTCGCCGTGCGTGGCGTACGCCGAACCGGCCGCGATCAGCGAGGCGGTGCAGCCCGCCTCCGAGATGCCGTCGTGGAGCATCTGCCCGTTCGGCGCCTCTTTGTAGGCGAGCAGCAGGTCCCGGTCCACGGACTCGTACTGCTGCCCGAGCGGGTTGTAGATCTTCGCGCTCGGGAAGAAGGAGTCCATGCCGAACGTGCGGTACTCGTCCGGCGCGATCAGCACGAAGCGCTTGCCGAGTTCCTTGTCCCGCATGAGGTCCTTGAGCAGCCGCACAAAGGCCATGGTGGTCGCGATGGACTGCTGACCCGACCCCTTCTTCACGGTCGCGTACGTCCGCTCCTCCGGCATGGGGAGCGGCTTGGAGCGCACGACCCGGGTCGGCACGTAGCCGCCGAGGCTGCGCCGGCGGTCGTGCATGTACTGCATCTCCTCCGTGTCCCGGCCCGGGTGGTAGTACGGCGGCGGGCCGGACTCCAGCTCCTTGTCGGAGATCGGCAGGTGCAGCCGGTCACGGAAGCGCTTGAGGTCGTCGACCGTCAGCTTCTTCATCTGGTGCGTGGCGTTGCGGCCCTCGAAGTTGGGGCCGAGCGTCCAGCCCTTGATCGTCTTGGCGAGGATCACGGTCGGCTGGCCCTTGTGCTCCAGGGCCGCCTTGTACGCCGCGTAGATCTTCCGGTGGTCGTGACCGCCGCGCCCCAGGTGCAGGATCTGGTCGTCGGTCATGTTCTCGACCATCGCGCGCAGCCGGTGGTCGTCGCCGAAGAAGTGGTCGCGGATGTAGGCGCCGGACTCGGTGGCGTACGTCTGGAACTGGCCGTCCGGGGTGGTGTTCATGCGGTTGACCAGCACACCGTCGCGGTCCTGGGCCAGCAGCGGGTCCCAGGTGCGGTCCCACACCAGCTTGATCACGTTCCACCCGGCGCCCCGGAAGACCGACTCCAGCTCCTGGATGATCTTCCCGTTGCCGCGCACCGGGCCGTCCAGGCGCTGGAGGTTGCAGTTGACCACGAAGGTCAGGTTGTCCAGGCCCTCGCGGGCGGCGATGGAGAGCTGGCCCAGCGACTCCGGCTCGTCCATCTCGCCGTCGCCGAGGAACGCCCACACGTGCGACTTCGAGGTGTCCGCGATGCCGCGCGCCTGCATGTAGCGGTTCATCCGCGCCTGGTAGATGGCACCGATCGGGCCGAGGCCCATCGACACCGTCGGGAACTCCCAGAAGTCCGGCATCGACCGGGGGTGCGGGTACGACGACAGCATGTACGGCGCCTTGGACTTCTCCTGCCGGAAGCCGTCCAGGTGCTGCTCGGTCAGCCGGTCCAGGAGGTAGGCGCGGGCGTAGATGCCCGGCGAGGCGTGCCCCTGGAAGAAGACCTGGTCGCCGCCGTCGCCCTCGTCCTTGCCCCGGAAGAAGTGGTTGAAGCCCACGTCGTACAGGGACGCCGAGGAGGCGAAGGTCGCGATGTGGCCGCCGACGCCGATACCGGGCCGCTGGGCGCGCGAGACCATCACCGCGGCGTTCCACCGGGTGGCGTTGAGGATCTTGCGCTCGATCTCCTCGTTGCCCGGGAAGAACGGCTCGCTCTTGGTCGGGATCGTGTTGACGTAGTCCGTGCTGCGCATCTCGGGCACGGCCACGCGCTTCTCGCGGGCCCGCTCGATCAGCCGCAGCATCAGATAGCGGGCCCGCTCCCGGCCGCGCTCGTCGACGGCGGCGTCGAGGGAGTCGAGCCACTCCTGGGTTTCCTCGGGATCGAAGTCAGGAACCTGACTCGGAAGGCCGCCAATGATGATCGGACTGCGATCACTGCGATCGGATGCGGAAGCCACGCTGTTCCTTCGCTGTCAGAGGGCCACTGTGCCGGATGCTGCCTGATGTCTCTGCGCCGGTTCCCCGCCGATTCCCCATCGTGTACCTCACGGGGGCAAACGTCATCTGTACCGTGGGGTAACCGGTCCCCCTGCGGAGGCTGGGGGTACGTTCATTCGAGTCTCGTACCCACACATGGTTCCCAAATACGCAAACGGGGCAGATAGGTGTGGTGTACGTCACCTTCGGTCTGGACGGCATGGCTGGAGTTGCGGCGACACGGCCGGGATCGTCACCGTTTCGGCGGTCCCAGTCGCCGGGTACTTGCGCGATCCGTCCCGCCCGTGTGGACTACGGCCAAGCTTCGCGCACGCGCGTGGCTGAAGACATCTACCGAAACATGATCAGGAGGCAACCCGTGAGCGCGACCGCGGACCACGCGGAGGAGCGGACGAACCCTGCCGTCAGGCTGGGTTTCCAGCCCGGGCAGGTGGTCCAGGAGATCGGCTACGACGACGACGTCGACCAGGAGCTCCGCGAGGCCATCGAAGGAGCCGTCGAGGGCGAGCTGGTGGACGAGGACTACGAGGACGTGGCCGACGCCGTCGTGCTGTGGTTCCGTGACGACGACGGCGACCTGACGGATGCGCTGGTGGATGCCACCACGTACATCGAAGAGGGCGGGTCGATCCTCCTTCTCACGCCGAAGACCGGCCGTGACGGGTACGTCGAGGCCAGTGACATCTCGGAGGCCTCGACGACCGCCGGACTGACGGCGTCCAAGAGCGTCAGCGTCGGCAAGGACTGGAGCGGCAGCCGGCTGGCCACGCCCAAGGCGGCCAAGTCCAAGCGGTAGCCGACCGGCTCCGTACCCCGGACCCCGCACCCCGGACGGGCCGGCCGCCGTCGGCCCGTCCCGGGGGACCGCACGCGGGTCCCTGACGCGTCCTGCTCCGGTGTTCCCTGCGTAGGGTGGTGCCAGCGAACCACCCTCTGAAGGGACGAATCAGGACATGGCGATCCAGGTCGGCGACAAGGCCCCCGACTTCGAACTCAAGGACAACCACGGCGGGACCGTCCGGCTGTCCGACTTCCGCGGTCAGAAGAACGTCGTGCTGCTCTTCTACCCGTTCGCCTTCACCGGTGTGTGCACCGGCGAGCTGTGCGAGGTGCGCGACAACCTGCCGCAGTTCTCCGACCGTGACACCCAGGTGCTCGCCGTCTCCAACGACTCCATCCACACCCTGCGCGTCTTCGCCGAGCAGGAGGGCCTGGAGTACCCCCTGCTGTCCGACTTCTGGCCGCACGGCAACGTCTCGCGCGACTACGGCGTCTTCGACGAGGACAAGGGCTGCGCCGTCCGCGGCACCTTCATCATCGACCGGGAGGGGATCGTGCGCTGGACCGTCGTCAACGGTCTGCCGGACGCCCGCGACCTGAACGAGTACGTGAAGGCGCTCGACACCCTGTGACCGCCGGTCCGTGACCGCCGGTCCGTGACCGGCGGGGTGCGACCGGCGGGGTGTGAACCGACACCTTGTGATTGGTCGGCCGCAGGGCCTGCGGGGGGCGGGAACCCGTCACTAGGATCGAATCGTTGATCCGATATCCACGCACTACGGGGCTTCCCGCCCCTGGACACCAATGGAGGACTCGTGGGAGTCAGCCTCAGCAAGGGCGGCAACGTATCGCTGACCAAGGAGGCCCCGGGCCTCACCGCGGTCATCGTCGGTCTGGGGTGGGACATCCGCACCACGACCGGCACCGACTTCGACCTCGACGCCAGCGCCCTGCTGCTGAACAGCGCCGGCAAGGTCGCCAGCGACGCGCACTTCGTCTTCTTCAACAACCTGAAGAGCCCGGACGGCTCGGTCGAGCACACCGGCGACAACCTCACCGGTGAGGGCGAGGGCGACGACGAGCAGATCAAGATCGACCTCGCCGCCGTCCCCGCCGACGTCGAGAAGATCACCTTCCCGGTGTCGATCTACGACGCCGAGAACCGCCAGCAGTCCTTCGGCCAGGTGCGCAACGCGTTCATCCGCGTCGTCAACCAGGCCGGCGGCGCCGAGATCGCCCGCTACGACCTGTCCGAGGACGCCTCCACGGAGACCGCCATGGTCTTCGGCGAGCTGTACCGGCACGGCGCCGAGTGGAAGTTCCGCGCCATCGGCCAGGGCTACGCCTCCGGCCTGCGCGGCATCGCCCAGGACTTCGGCGTCAACGTCTGAGCGACCTGATCGCCGGGGCCGACGCCCCGACCGTCCGGCGCCGCACGGTTTGCGTGCGGCGCCGGACGCGCAGGAACACCAGGAACCATCACCCGGGGAGGGACAGCAACATGGGCGTCACGCTTGCCAAGGGAGGCAACGTCTCCCTGTCCAAGGCCGCACCGAACCTCACACAGGTACTGGTCGGGCTGGGCTGGGACGCGCGCTCCACCACCGGAGCGCCCTTCGACCTCGACGCCAGCGCGCTGGCGTGCAGCAACGGCCGGGTGCTCGGCGACGAGTGGTTCGTCTTCTACAACCAGCTCAAGAGCCCGGACGGTTCCATCGAGCACACCGGCGACAACCTCACCGGCGAGGGCGACGGCGACGACGAGTCGGTGCTGGTGGACCTCTCCGCGGTGCCCGCCTCGTGCGACAAGATCGTCTTCCCGGTCTCGATCCACATGGCCGACGAGCGGGGCCAGACCTTCGGTCAGGTCAGCAACGCCTTCATCCGCGTCGTCAACCAGGCCGACGGCCAGGAACTCGCCCGCTACGACCTCAGCGAGGACGCCTCCACGGAGACCGCGATGATCTTCGGAGAGCTGTACCGCTACCAGGGCGAGTGGAAGTTCCGTGCGGTCGGGCAGGGGTACGCGTCGGGGCTCCGCGGCATCGCCCTAGACTTCGGAGTCAACGTTTCGTAAAGCCGCGTACGGCGCGGGGGAGCCCCGTACAAACACGATTGGGTAGCCAGTGGTTCTGAAAACCTTCGGGTGGTCGTTCGCGGTCACCGCGCTCGGCCTGGTGGCCGCGATCTTCTACGGGGGGTGGGCCGCCTTCGGAGTGGTGGCGATCCTGTCCATCCTGGAGATCTCGCTGTCCTTCGACAACGCGGTGGTCAACGCCGGGATCCTGAAGAAGATGAATGCCTTCTGGCAGAAGATCTTCCTCACCATCGGCATCCTGATCGCCGTCTTCGGCATGCGTCTGGTCTTCCCGGTCGTCATCGTCGCGGTCAGCGCGTCCCTCGGCCCGATCGAGGCCGTCGACCTCGCCCTCACCGACAAGAACCGCTACCAGGAACTGGTGACCGACGCGCATCCGTCGATCGCCGCGTTCGGTGGCATGTTCCTCCTCATGATCTTCCTGGACTTCATCTTCGAGGACCGGGACATCAAGTGGCTCGGCTGGCTGGAGCGCCCGCTGGCCAAGCTGGGCAAGGTCGACATGCTGTCGGTCTGCATCGCCCTGATCGTGCTGCTGGTCTCCGCGATCACCTTCGGTGCCCATGCCCACCAGCACGGCGGCACCCACGCCGACAAGGCGGAGACGGTCCTGCTCTCCGGCATCGCCGGTCTGATCACCTATCTGGTCGTCGGCGGTCTCTCCGGCTTCTTCGAGGACAAGCTCGAGGAAGAGGAGGAGCGCGAGCACGAGGCGGAAGAGGCCGCCGAGCGGGCGGGCAAGCCGAAGTCGGCGGTCAAGCTGGCCGGCAAGGCCGCGTTCTTCATGTTCCTCTACCTGGAGGTCCTGGACGCGTCGTTCTCCTTCGACGGCGTCATCGGCGCCTTCGCCATCACCAACGACATCGTCCTGATGGCCCTGGGCCTCGGCATCGGCGCCATGTACGTCCGTTCGCTGACGGTGTACCTGGTCCGTGAGGGCACCCTGGACGACTACGTCTACCTGGAGCACGGCGCCCACTACGCGATCGGCGCCCTGGCGATCGTCCTCCTGGTCACCATCCAGTACGAGATCAACGAGTTCATCACCGGCATGATCGGTGTGGTCCTCATCGGTGCCTCCTTCTGGTCCTCGGTCCGCCGCAACAAGCGGCTCGCCGCGGCCGGGGGAGAAGGCGGCAAGGAGAAGGCGGAGGTCTCCTCCGGGGTGTGAAACCCTTCCGTTCCCGGGCCGGGTTCGCCCCCGGTGCGCCCGCACCTGTGGTGTGAACCCGGCCCGGACGAGGAACGCTCTCGACGGGGCGGCCGACGAGGACGACTCCTCGGGGCCGCCCCGTCGGCGGTCCGCGGTCAGTGGCTGGTCGAGTCGACGTGGGGGCGGGAATGGGTTTCTTGGACGGTCTGTGGCGCGGGCGCGAGTCCGAGTTCGACTCGGGCAGCGCGGCGACCAACTCCATCCAGCTGACCAAACGGCACAGCCAGGTCTCCCTGACCAAACAGGGCGCGGCGACCGGCAACCTCCGCATCAACCTCTCCTGGCGGATGCGGACCTCGGACATCATGGGCGCCCAGCGCGAGAGCCTGCTGCGCCACCCCTTCAAGGCGCTCAAGCCCCCCGAGGTCGTGGGCCACAGCCAGAGCATGGTCAACGTCGACCTCGACCTCGGCTGCCTCTACGAACTCCAGGACGGCACCCGAGGGGTCGTCCAGCCGCTCGGCGGCTTCCTGGGCGACGTCAACGACCCGCCGTACGTCAAGCTCAGCGGTGACGACCGGTTCGGCTCGGCCTCCGGGGAGACGATCTACGTCAACCTGGACCACAAGGACGCCATCAAGCGTCTGCTGCTCTTCGCCTACATCTACGACCAGACGCCCGCCTTCGACCGCACCCACGCCATCGTGACGCTCTACCCGAGCAACGGCCCGCGGATCGAGATAGGCCTCGACGAGCGTCACCCCCAGGCCCGGTCCTGCGCCGTGGTGATGATCGAGAACGTCAAGGGCGAGATCCTCGTCCGCCGCGAGGTGAAGTTCGTGTACGGCTTCCAGGGCGAGCTGGACCGGCTCTACGGATGGGGCCTGCAGTGGGGCCGGGGGCACAAGAGCAAGGCGGAACGGTAGGACCGCCCCACCGTTCCCGGCTTCCGCGTCCGGGCGTTGGACGCGGAAGGGGACGGCCGGGCGTCTACCGCCCGACGAACTGCGGCCCCTGGGGCGGCAGCCGGAAGTCGGGGTCGGGAGCCCCGGAGGCCGGCGGCGGGTACCCGTAGCCGGACTGCGCGCCGGTGACCCCCGCCGCGGCGGGGGCCTGCGGATACCCGTAGTCGGGCCGGGCGGCCGGCTGCGGATAGCCGTAGGCCGGCTGGGCCGGGGGCGGCTGCTGGGGGTAGCCGTAGGCGGGCTGCGCCGGGACGCCCGTCGGCTGCTCCGGGGGAAGCGGGCGGGAGACGTCCGGGACGGGCTGGACCGTCGTCGGCTCCTCGGAACCGACGACGGGCGCCACGGCCGGGGGCGGGGGCACGGAAGGCTGGGCCGGAGCGGGCTGCGACGGCGGGGCGGGTGCGGGCGGCGCGGTGTCGGGCCGGGGGGCCGAGACAGGGTCGTCCGCCCCCTCCGACTCGTCCACCGAGATCCCGAAGTCGGTGGCCAGGCCCTTGAGCCCGTTCGAATACCCCTCGCCCAGCGCCCGGAACTTCCAGCCCTCCCCGCGCCGGTACAGCTCGCCGCAGATCAGCGCCGTCTCCTGGCCCGTCTCCGGCTTGATGTCGAAGTACGCCAAGGGCTCCGCGTCGGCGGCCGCGGCGTCGTGGATCAGGATGCGCAGCGAGGTGACCCGGTCGAAGGCGACGCCGTCGGCCGAGGCGATCAGCAGGATCCGGCCCACCGAGGCTTCGACCCCGGCCAGGTCTGTCTGGATCGTGTCGGTCAGTCCCTCGGCGACCCGCTTCTTGCCGAGCCGCCATACCTGGCCCGAGGGGTGCCGGGGCTGGTTGTAGAAGACGAAGTCCTCGTCGGAACGCACACGGTCGTCCGGCCCGAGCAGCAGGGCGGAGGCGTCGACGTCGGGGACCCCCTGCCCCGGGGTCCAGCGCAGCACGGCGCGTACCGTGGTGGCTTGCAGCGGGACGTTCGACCCTTTCAGCATCGCGTGCGTCATGCCGTCATCCTGCCCTCTCGGTCCTGGTCACGACAACGCGGGGGCGGGGTACCCGGGTCGTGTTCCCGCGACCCGGGTCGCCGCCGTCGACACGGCCGGGTTACCTGGAATTCATGCCCGGTGGGAACCGTCGACATGGTCACGTACGTACTATTACCGGCCACCTTGGACAGTGCACAGGTAGCCCAGAGAGCACGGGGGAGTATTCATGCGTCATTTCGGACAGATAGCCCCTGAAGTGCGGAAGCGTCTTTTTCATCAGGAACCCTGCACCTTCACGGCGGACTCCCCGGCCCGGCTGCTGTCCACCGCCCTGGGCGCCACGCTCTACAGCCCGGCCACCCGGCCCCGGCTCGCCGAGGACGTGCTGAAGCAGGCCGCCCGCGGGGTGGTGTCGATGGTGCTGTGCCTGGAGGACTCCATCGACGACGCCGAGGTGCCGGCCGGCGAGGAGAACCTGGTTCGCCAGCTCGACGACTTGGCGAAACGTTCCGACGTCGACGTCCCCCTGCTCTTCGTCCGGGTCCGCACGCCCGAGCAGATACCCGACCTGGTGCGACGCCTCGGGCCCGCGGTCCGGCTGCTGTCCGGATTCGTGCTGCCGAAGTTCACCGAGGAACGCGGCATGCCCTTCCTGGAGGCCCTGGCCGCCGCCGAGGCCGCCACCGGGCACCGGCTCTTCGCCATGCCGGTGCTGGAGTCGCCCGACCTGCTGTACCGCGAGTCGCGGGTGCAGACGCTGGAAGGGATCTTCCGCGCGGTCGACAAGTACCGCGACCGGGTGCTCGCCCTGCGGCTGGGGGTGACCGACTTCTGCTCCTCCTACGGGCTGCGCCGCGGCCCCGACATGACCGCGTACGACGTGCAGATCGTCGCCTCCGTGATCGCCGACGTGGTGAACATGCTGGCCAGGGCGGACGGCACCGGCTTCACGGTGACCGGACCGGTGTGGGAGTACTTCCGCGTCCAGGAGAGGATGTTCAAGCCTCAACTGCGGCAGAGCCCCTTCCTCGAAGTCCAGGCCGTCGAGCTGCGCTCGAAGCTCATCGAGCACGCCATGGACGGTCTGCTGCGCGAGATCTCCCTGGACCGCGCCAACGGGCTGCTCGGCAAGACCTGCATCCACCCCTCGCACGTCCTGCCGGTGCACGCCCTGTCCGTGGTCAGCCACGAGGAGTTCAGCGACGCCCAGGACATCCTGCGGCCGGAACGCTGCGGCGGGGGTGTACTGAGGTCCGCGTACACCAACAAGATGAACGAGGTGAAGCCCCACCGCGCCTGGGCCGAGCGGACGCTGCTGCGCGCCGAGGTCTTCGGGGTGGCCAACGAGGACATCGGCTTCGTGGAACTGCTCGCCGCCGGGCTCTCCGACTGAACCCCGCCCGACCGAACGCAAGGAACCCATGACCGACGCAAGGTCCCGCACCGCGATGGACCACGGGAGGCACGAGCACATGACCGAGAGGGCGCGCCCCGAGGAGCGAGCCGGAGGACCCGACGCGGTCTGGTCCGGCAGCTGGGTCGCCGAGCGGCTCGGCGTCGAACTCGACGGCGACGACGCACTGCCCGCCCTGCTGGGACTCGCCCTGCGCCGCAACCCCAAGCGGGCGCACCTGCTCGTCTCGAACGTCCTCGGCAAGCACGTCCCGCAGTCGCCCTCCCTCGTCTACGGCCACGGTGTCGAACTCGGCCGCCGCGTCCGCGACCTGCTCGGCGCCGAGGCCGCCGCGAGCGCCGTGGTCCTCGGCTACGCGGAGACCGCCACCGGCCTCGGCCACTCGGTCGCCGACGGCCTCGGCACCGCCACGTACCTGCACTCCACCCGGCGCCCGGTCGCCGGGGTCGCCCGGGCGGGCGGCTTCGAGGAGTCCCACTCGCACGCCACCTCCCACCTGCTGCTGCCCGAGGACCCGGCGCTGCTGGCCCAGGACGGGCCGCTGGTCCTCGTCGACGACGAGTTCTCCACCGGCAACACGGTGCTCAACACCGTCCGAGCCCTGCACGAGCGCTACCCCCGCGAGCGGTATGTCGTCGTCGCCCTGGTCGACATGCGCTCGCCCGCCGACACGGGCCGGCTGGAGGACTTCGCCCGGGAGATCGGCGCCCGCATCGACCTGGTGACGGCCGCCTCGGGCACGGTCCGGCTGCCGGACGACGTCCTGGAGAAGGGGCAGGAGCTGGTCGCCCGCCACGAGGCGCCGGCCGCCGGACCGGCCGGCGAAGGGTGGGACGCCGAAACCCCCGGGGCCGCGCACGCCCCCCATGGCGCTGCCGCCGCCGGTACGCCGGCGCCGGACCCTGCCGGGACCGTCGCCCGCGTCGACCTGCGCTGGCCCGCGGGCGTGCCGGACGGCGGACGGCACGGATTCACGGCGGCGCAGCGGGACCGGCTCGAGGCGGCCCTGCCCGGCATGGCCCGCCGGATCGCCCGGGCGCTGCCCACCGGCGCCCGACGCGTACTCGTCCTCGGCTTCGAGGAGCTGATGTACGCGCCGCTGCGCCTGGCCCGCGAGCTGGAGCACACCGTCGACACCGTCGTGCGCTACTCGACCACCACCCGCTCTCCCGTCCTCGCGGTGGACGACCCCGGTTACGCGATACGCACCCGCCTGGTCTTCCCCGCGCACGACGACCCGGCCGACGGCCCCGGCGAGCGCTACGCCTACAACGTCGCGGGCGCCGGCTTCGACGCCGTCGTCGCCGTCGTCGACTCGGCCGCCGACACCCCCGCGCTGCACGCGCCCGACGGACTGCTGGCCCGGCTCGCCGCCCACTGTCCGCACGTCCTGCTGGCCGTGGTCCCGTCGTACGTCCCCCGGGCCCCGCACGCCCCGCTCGCCTCCGAAAGGCCCTCCATGCTGCCCGAGCCCCTGCGCGGCCCCGACTTCTCCTCGTACGCCCCCGACGAGGTCGGCTGGCTGCTCCAGGACCTCTCGGACGTGACGCTGGAGGCGCCGACCGAGGAACGCGAGGAGGCCATCCAGAGCGGCGGAGCGCACTACGCGGAGTCCCTGCCCGTGGAGTACCAGCCCACCGAGCAGTACCAGGAGCTGTTCCACGCGGCGCTGGAGACCTCCGCCGCCCGGCTGGCCCGTGCCGTCGGCGCCGTCACCGAGATCGTGCTCACCGAACGCTCCCCGCGCCCCGTGCTGGTGTCCCTCGCCCGCGCGGGCACCCCCGTCGGCATCCTGATGCGCCGCTGGGCGCGGTTCCGCCATGGTCTCGACCTCCCTCACTACGCGGTGTCGATCGTCCGGGGCCGCGGTATCGACGCCAACGCGCTGCGCTGGCTGGCCGACCGCCACGACCCGGCCGACGTCGTCTTCGTCGACGGCTGGACCGGCAAGGGCGCCATCACCCGTGAACTCGCCGCCGCCCTGCGCGACTTCGAGGCCACCGACGGCGTCACCGGCTTCGACCCGGAGATCGCCGTGCTGGCCGATCCCGGCTCCTGCGTACGCACCTACGGCACCCGCGACGACTTCCTCATCCCCTCCGCCTGCCTCAACTCCACCGTCTCCGGCCTGATCTCCCGCACCGTGCTCCGCGCCGACCTCGTCGGCCCGAACGACTTCCACGGCGCGAAGTTCTACCGCGAACTCGCCGGAGCCGACCTGTCCACGGCCTTCCTCGACGCCGTCACCGCCCGCTTCCCGGACGTCGCGGACACCGTCGACGCCCAGGCCAAGGACCTCCTGGCCGCCGACCGCACCCCCACCTGGGAGGGCTGGGCCGCCGTCGAGCGCATCAGCGAGGAGTACGGCATCCACGACGTCAACCTCGTCAAGCCCGGCGTCGGCGAGACCACCCGGGTGATGCTGCGCCGGGTGCCGTGGAAGGTGCTGGCCCGGGCCGGAGCCGGCGCGGACCTGGACCACGTCCGGCTGCTGGCCGAGCAGCGGGGCGTACCCGTCGAGGAGGTCGCCGATCTCCCCTACACCTGCGTCGGCCTGATCCATCCCCAGTACACGCGGGGCGCGACCGGCGCCGACGGCAAGGCGGTGACGCTCTGATGCCGGTGCTCGTCGCGAGCGACCTCGACCGCACGCTCATCTACTCGGCCGCCGCGCTCGGGCTGACCATGCCCGACCCGCAGGCACCCCGTCTGCTGTGCGTGGAGGTCTACCAGAGCAGACCCCTGTCCTACATGACCGAGACGGCCGCCCGACTGCTGACCGAACTCGGCGGGGCGGCGGCCTTCGTGCCGACCACGACCCGCACCCGCGAGCAGTACCGGCGCATCAGCCTTCCCGGACCGCCCGCGAAGTACGCGATCTGCGCCAACGGCGGGCACCTGCTGGTGGACGGCGTCTCCGACCCCGACTGGCAGGCGCGGGTGAGCGCACGGCTGGCCGACGAATGCGCCTCGCTGGCCGAGGTCCGCGACCACCTGATGAACACCGCCGACCCGCTGTGGGTCCGCAAGCACCGGGTCGCCGAGGACCTGTTCGCCTACCTCGTGGTCGAACGCGAACTGCTGCCGCAGGAGTGGGTGAAGGAACTCGCGGTGTGGGCGGAGAACCGCGGCTGGACCGTCTCCCTCCAGGGCCGCAAGATCTACGCCGTCCCCAAGCCGCTCACCAAGAGCGCCGCCGTGCGCGAGGTCGCCCACCGCACCGGCGCCGACCTCACCCTCGCCGCCGGCGACTCCCTCCTCGACGCCGACCTGCTGCTCGCCGCCGACCGGGGGTGGCGCCCCGGTCACGGCGAGCTGGCCGACTCCGACTGGACGGCCCCGACGATCAGCGCCTTGCCCGAGCGCGGTGTGCTGGCCGGTGAGCGGATTCTCCAGGAGTTCCTGCAGGCGGCGAGTCCGGCTCGCTGACCCCGCCGTCACGGCCCCCGGTGCCGGGCCGGTCGTCGTCGGCCTGCGGCCGTATGTCCGGTCCGTCGCCTCGGCCGCGGCCCCGCCTGCGCTGACCGCCGCCCGGCCGCAGCAGACGCATGACGACGAAGACCAGCAGCGCCAGCGCGGCGAGCGCGAGGATCACCTTCGAGTACGTGGAGGCGATGTTCGAGACCTCGGACCAGTTGTCGCCCAGCGCGTAGCCCGCCAGCACGAACACCGTGTTCCAGATCGCGCTGCCCAGCGTGGTCAGCGCGAGGAAGACGGGCAGCCGCATCCTCTCCACACCCGCCGGTACGGAGATCAGGCTCCGGAAGATGGGGATCATCCGGCCGAAGAAGACCGCCTTGGTCCCGTGCTTCTGGAACCACGCCTCCGTCTTCTCGATGTCGGACACCTTCACCAGCGGCAGCCTGCCCGCTATCGCCACCGTCCGGTCACGGCCGAGCAGCGCGCCGATCCCGTACAGGGCGAGTGCGCCGATGACGGAGCCGGCCGTCGTCCACAGCAGGACGGCGATCAGGTTCATCCGGCCGGAGCTCGCCGCGAACCCGGCCAGGGGCAGGATCACCTCGCTCGGCAACGGAGGAAAGAGGTTCTCCAGAGCGATGGCGAGGCCGGCGCCCGGGGCACCGAGGGCGTCCATCAGGTCGTTGATCCACTGCGGTGCGGCACCGCTGTCCGCGGCCGTCTGCGCTGCGAGGGCTGTCATGCCGACCACGCTAGGAAATCGGAGCTGAAGGGACCCTGAGGAAATCCGCACGATCGATTGCGGTGTACCGCAGGCGAGAATTGCGGTTTTCCGCAGTGTGTGCCGCGCGGGCGCCCGGCTAGCCTCGCGATCATGCGAGACATGGCGCGGCGTGTAGTGCGGTGCGGGGTGGGCCTCATCATGGGGACCGCCACCGCCGCCGTCGAGCTGCTCTTCGCCCTCCTGGCCGGCGCGGTACTGCTGCCGGTGGCCGCCTGGCCCGCCGGACGGGGCGCCGTACTGCGCCCGGTGCTCGCGGGCGCGCGGACCCTGGCGGGGCTGGAGCGGGCCCGGCTGGCGATGTGGCTGGACCTCCGTATCACGCCCGCGCACGAGGACGTCCGGGCCTTGCGGTACGTGGCCTGCCGCTGGGCCCTGGGCGTGCTGGGCGGCGTGGTGATGCTGACCGCCGCGATCGGCCTCGGGTACGGCACCTTCGGGCTGTACGGCTGGCTCCTGCTGGACGGCATACGCGACCCCGGTTCGTTGGTCCTCGGCAGTCTGGGCGGCTTCTTTCTCGTGTTCCTCGCCGTACAGGGAATATTCGGCGTGGTGGGACTGGAGGGGCAGCTGGCACGCCACTTCCTTGGGCCCCGGCACCAGGAGGAGCTGGAGCGGCGCATCGCCGAGCTGTCCGCCAGCCGGGCCGCCGTGGTCGACGCGGTGAACGACGAACGGCGGCGTATCGAGCGCGACCTGCACGACGGCGTGCAGCAGCGCCTCGTCGCCCTCGGGATGCTGCTGGGCCGTGCCCGCCGCAGCCAGGACGCCGAGCGGCGGGACCGGCTCATGGGCCAGGCCCACGACGAGAGCCGCCGCGCCCTCGACGAGCTGCGCGAGGTGGCGTGGCGGATCTATCCGACCACCCTGGACGAGGCGGGTCTGCGCGCGGCCCTGGAGACCGTCGCCGAGCGGGCGTCCGTGCCGGTGGGAGTGGAGTACGAGCTGGCCGAGGAGCCCGAGCAGGCCGTCGCCACCGTCGCCTACTTCGTGGTCTGCGAGGCTGTCACGAACGCGGTCAAGCACGCGGCGCCCACCCGGATAAGCGTCGCCGTCAGAGCTGAGGAGCAACGGATGTACGTGAGCGTCCAGGACGACGGCTGCGGCGGGGCGAACGCCGCCGGCAGCGGACTGTTCGGGCTCGCCCGGCGCGTCGCCGCCCTCGACGGCACCTTCCGTGTGGTCAGCCCGCCTGGCGGGCCCACGGTCGTGGCCGCGGAGCTGCCATGCGGTTGATCCTGGCCGAGGACTCGACCCTGCTGCGGGAGGGGCTGGTGCGGCTGCTGACGGAGGAGGGCCACGAGGTGCTGGCGGCCGTGGGCAACGCGGAGCTGCTGCTGAAGGCGGTCGCCGAGGACCCGCCGGACGTGGTCGTCGCCGACGTCCGCATGCCGCCCACCCACACGGACGAGGGTCTGCGCGCCGCCCTGGAGATACGCGAGCGCTGGCCGCGGGTCGGGGTGCTGGTGCTCTCGCAGTACGTGGAGAAGCGGTACGCGACGGAGCTGCTGACCGGCGAGACGGAGGGAGTGGGCTATCTGCTCAAGGACCGGGTCGTGCAGGTGGACGAGTTCCTGGACGCGCTGGAGCGGGTTGCGGCCGGACACGCCGCCTTCGATCCGGAGGTCGTCCGGCAGTTGCTCGGCCGGACGACCCACACCGATCTGCTCGCCCGGCTCACCGTGCGGGAGCGGGACGTGCTGGCCGAGATGGCGCAGGGACACACCAACGCGGCGATCGCGCGGCGGCTGCACATCTCGCAGAGCGCCGTGGAGAAACACACCAACGCGATCTTCGACAAGCTGGAACTGCCCGGAGGGGAGGGCTATTCACGCAGGGTGCTGGCCGTACTGCGCTACCTGGGCAGCTGACGGCCGCTCCGGTCGGGGCCGGCCGTCGGGGTCAGCCGCAGCAGCCTCCGCCGCAGCAGCCGCCTCCGCCCCCGCCGCCCGGCGAGGGCGCGGGAGCGGGCCCGGAGGACGAGCCGCCGACCGCGACCGTCGACAGCAGCTTCACCGTGTCGTCGTGGCCCGCCGGGCAGGAGGCGGGGGCGGAGGACTCGGCCATGGGGCGGCTCAGTTCGAAGGTGTCGCCGCAGCTGCGGCAGCGGTACTCGTAGCGAGGCATGGGCACAGGTTAACCGGCCGGGCGGCTCGCGTCGGGGGCGTGCGCCGGGAAAGCCCGGCCGGGCCGGACCGAAGGCGCACCGGCGGCCGGGCCGGCGTTCAGTGACCGGCGCCGCGCTCCTCGCGGATCAGGGAGACCACATGGGCCACCGTCTGCCGGACCTCCTCGGTCTCCGTGAGGAAGTGCCAGTAGTCGGGGTGCCGGCCCTCCAGCGTGGTGATCGCCCGTTCCAGCCGCGCCACCGCCTCGTCCAGGGGGCGTGCGTGACGGGGGTCCGGGGTGTTCCGGCCGGCCATGGCCAGGCGCTGGGCGTCCCGGATGGCGAAGCGGGTGCGTTCGATCTCCTGCTGCGGGTCCTTCTGCACGGCGTTCAGCCGCCGCAGGCGGTCGCCGGCCGCCGAGACGGCCTCGTCGGTCGTGTTCAGCAGGGCCCGCACCGTCGACAGCAGGGCGGTGGCGTCCGGCCAGCGCTGCTCGTCGCGGGCGGCCTGGGCCTCGGCCAGTTTCCGCTCCGCCCGGCGGACCGAGTCGGCGGCCTGGTCCGGGACCTGCTGGAGGTCCTGCCAGCAGGCCGCGGTGAAGCGGCGGCGCAGCTCGCTCAGTACCGGCTCGACCTGCTCGGCGCGGGTGGTCAGGGCCTGGGCGCGGGTGCGCAGGGAGACCAGCCGGTGGCCGATCTCGGCGGCGCGTTCGGGCAGCCTCTCGGCCTCCGCGCGCACCGATTCGGCCTCCCGGGTGACCCGCTCGGCCCGCTCCAGGGTCTGTGGCACGCCGTGCTGCCCGGCTCCCTGGTTCAGCTTGGTCAGCTCCGGGCCCAGGGCGGCGAGCCGGGCGGCGAGGTCGTCCGCCCGCAGCCCGGAGTCGCGTGCGGCGTCCAGCGCGTCGGAGGCGGCGAGCAGGGCCTGCCGAGCGCGTTCGACCGCGGGCGCCAGACGGGCCAGCTGGGTCTCGGCCTTGCCGAGCAGGGGGCCGAGACCCTGGGCGAAGCGGTCCAGTTCCTGCTTGACGCGTCCCAGCTCGGTTTTGGCGGCCGTCAGTTCGGCCCGGGCGCGGGAGGCGGCCGACGCCTCCAGGTCGTCCCGGTCCAGGTCGTGGGCGTCGACGGCGTTGATGTACTGGCGGCTGACCTCGTCGATGCGCCGGCCCAGTGCCTCGAAGTCGCCGACCGCGCGCCGCGCGGCGGGGGAGGAGTCGACGGCGGCGATGGTCTCGATCGAGATCCGCAGGTCCCGCTGGGCGGTGTCCAGCTCGTAGAAGGCGGCCGCGGCGTCGTCCTTCGCGGCCTGGGCCTCGGCCCGCTGGCTCTCGGCCCGCCCCCCGAACCAGCGTCGCGTGCCGCCCCCGGCGAACGCGGCGGGCAGGGCGAGAGCGGCGAGCAGCGGCAGCCCCACGAGGGTGAGCACGTCCCGGACGGCTCCGGGCGCACGGCGTCGGACGGAGTGGTGCGGCAGGCGCGGCGCGCGCGGCACCATCGGCGAGTACGGCTGCGATGGTGTCGCCGTCACATCCCTCTCCCGTGTCGTCCGTCCTGCCCGGGTTCATTCTCCCACCCGTTAAGGACGAACACACGGGCCGGTCAGTTCGCGGTTCGGACCGTGACTTCGCCGTCCTGGGTCCGCGCGTTCACCACGTGGGAGCTGGCGTCGTCCCGGGGCACCGACACGTCGACCGAGCCGTCGTCGCTGTCGGCGGACACCTTGTACGTCTCCCGGGGCAGGTCGACGCGCACGGAGCCGTCGTCGCTGCGGGTCTCCACCAGGTCCGGGACGGCCGCGCACTCGATGCGGATGGAGCCGTCCTTGGTGGACGCCTTCACCCGGCGGGAGGAGACGTCCGCGCGCAGCGACCCGTCGTCGCTGTGCAGTTCCAGGGGTCCGGTGGAGTCGCTGACGCGCACGGACCCGTCCGCCGTACGGATCTCCAACGCGTCCCTGAAGCCCCGCGCCCGCACACTGCCGTCGTCGGACTCCACCTTGACGGCGATCCCGCGCGGCACCCGGACCTTGTGCTTGCCGGCACAGTCGGCGACCACGCCGGAGCAGTGCATCCGCAGCTTCAGCCGGTTGCCGTCCTCCATGCTCCACGTCACCTCCGGTTCGGAGCCGAGGACGACCGAGCCCTGGAACCAGCGGGTCACCTCGATCCTGCCGGACGGCGTGGCGTCGTCGGCGACGACCTCCAGTCCGGAGTCGTCGGCGTCGATGGTGAGGGTGTCGCCCTGGAAGGCGAAGGCCCGCCGGTCGGGGTCCTTGTCGTCCGCCGCGGAGGCGCAGGCGCCGAGGCCTGCGACGAGGACGGCGACGGTACCGGCGGCGGCGAGCGCGCGCACCGAGGCGCGGGCCGGAAGGGTGCGGCGGGTCATGACGTTCCCCCAAGGACGGACGACGAGGTGCCGACGAGCGGACCCGCTCGGCGGGGCCCGGTGCGGCGAGGCTCTTCGACCGTACGGAGCGGCGGGCCCGGGCGGGATCCGGACCGCTACCGGATCGGGAGTGGGGTTAACCCCCGGGCCGGGAGACGGGCGACCCGGCGATTGCCGGGCACTGCCCTGTGCCATGTAGGCTGTCCACTCGTCCTGGGTGCGTAGCTCAGGGGTAGAGCGCCTGCCTTACAAGCAGGATGTCGGCGGTTCGAAACCGTCCGCGCCCACCAGGACCGGCGCCGCTCGTCGTCGGCGCGAGGCCCCCGGAGAAGTCCGGGGGCCTTTCGCGTGCGCGCGACGCGTCGCGCGCGGTGGACGCGGTGCCGTGGTCCCTGCCGGGACGGCCGCTGTCGGGCTCGTCCGACCGTCCGGAGGGCTCCTGAGGCTACCGAGGGTCCTTCGGAACGCCTTCAGGCTTCTTCCTGCGGCGGGGTCTCGTGTGCGTGCTTCAGCTCGGAGCGGGCGGTCACCCGGTCGGGGCCGGTGATCTGCGACCAGTAGCGATGGGTGCTGACGAACACGGCCAGTTCGCGTTCGCGGCGGCGGAGCTTTTCCACCTCGGCCTGTTCGTCCGCCGACCAGCCGGGTGAGGCCGGGCGCTCGACCTTGCGCCAGCCGGTGTCGTCGCTGAATCCGTCGAGCGGCTCGACGGACCAGGGGAGACGCTTGAGCAGGGCCGACAGCTCGGCCCGGACCTGATGCAGTTCCTCCTGGCCGGCGAGGAGGTCACTGGGGAAGTCATAGGTCGTAGCCACGCTCCAATAATACGCCTGTTCGATTTTGAGGCGCGCGTTCCCTTCGGTGGTTCACGCGAAAGGGTGGCGCCCGTTCCCGGCACCCCACTGTCCCCGGCCGTACCGTCGTCCCCCGACCGTCACGGCCCGCCGACTGTCAGACCCCTGCCCTACCGTGAGGAACATGGAAGGCACGGACGAGCGGACCGGTGGCGGGGCGGGCGGGGTGCGTCTCGTGCCCTGGGGAGAAGGGGACCTGTGGCTGCTGCGCAGGACCAACGCCCCCGAGATGACCGCGCACCTGGGCGGCCCGGAGACGGAGGAGCGGCTGGCCCTGCGGCACCGTCGGTACCTCGACGCGGCGCCGGGCCGGATGTACCGGGTGACGCTGGCGGACGGCGGTGAGACCGTCGGCTCGATCGGTCACTGGCAGCGGACGTGGCGCGGTGCGCAGGTCTGGGAGACCGGGTGGGCCGTGCTGCCGGAGTTCCAAGGGCGTGGGCTGGCCGCCCTGGCCGCCCGTGCCGTGGTGCGAGCCGCCCGCGACGCGGGTGAGCACCGGTATCTGCACGCCTTTCCGAGCGTCGACCACGCCGCCTCCAACGCGGTCTGCCGACGGGCGGGGTTCGTCCTGCTCGGCCAGGCCGACTTCGAGTATCCGAAGGGCCACTGGATCAAGTCGAACGACTGGCGGGTGGACCTGGAGAGAGGAGACTGAGGCCATGTGCCGCAGCATCAAGACACTGCGTCCGCCCGTCCTGGCGGAGGAGGCCACCGAGGACGAGATCAGGGCCGCCGCCCTGCAGTACGTCCGCAAGGTCTCCGGTTTCCGGGCCCCGGCCGCGCACAACCGTGAGGTCTTCGAGCGGGCCGTGGACGCGGTCGCCGCCGCCACGGCCGAGCTGCTCGCCGACCTGGAGGTACGGGGAGGCGCCGGCACCCGGCGCGCCTCGTAACATGACGGCCTGACCGGCTCCCGGTGGCACGCGAGCCGGCCACGGCGTACGTCCGCCCGCTCGCGTGACCTGACGGTGCCCGAGCGCCGGCGGAGCCGGGCGGGAGGGCGGCAGGGGCATCGCGGGGTTGCCCGGGCGAGGACCGGCACGGGACCGCCCGGCTCCCCAAGGGCGCCGCGGCGAGCAGCGCCGACCTGCCGTATCGCCGACCGCCGACAGCCGATCCGCCGACCGCCGGACCACGCAGCGTCGAGCCTCGACGGCGCCGCCGGGCGGCACGGCGGGTCCGAAGGCACGGCGGGTCCGAAGGCGCGGGCAGGCCGGTGCCGTGCCGGCCCGCCTCGACCTCGACCTCGGCCTCCGCCTGGACCTCATCCTCCGCCTCGGCCGAGCCGCACCACCCCGAAGGGTGCCGCGGGTCGGGCGGTCAGGCGGCCTCCGCCTGACGGGGCTGGCGGCGCATCAGGTACGCCGCCGCCGCTCCCGCGCCGAAGAGCGCCGCCAGGGACACCCCCGTCGCCAGCCAGCTCGCGCCCAGCCACTGGCTGCCGAAGTACCCGAGGGCCACGCTGTAGGCCGCCCAGGCCAGCCCGGCCAGGGCCGACCAGGGGAGGAACTCGCGGACCCGGCGGTGCGCGGCGCCGGCGACGAGGGAGACGACCGAGCGGCCGGCGGGCGCGAACCGGGCCAGGACGACCAGGGCGCCCCCACCTCGGGCGAGGGCCCCGCCGAGACGTTCCTGCGCCGTGGTCAGCCGACGCGACCGGGCGATCGCCCGGTCCAGGCGCGGCCCCCCGCGCCAGGCGAGGCGGTAGACCGCCAGGTCGCCCAGGACGGAGGCGGTCGTCGCACACAGGGTCAGCACCAGGATGTCGGGAACGTCCTCCGGGACCCGCCCGGCGGCCGCCGCACCCGAGCCCGCCGCCGCTGCGGCACCGGAACCGGCCGCCGCCGCCGTGGCCGCCGCGATCACCAGGACGCCGCTCGGCAGCACCGGCAGGAAGATGTCGAGGAGCACCGAACCGGTCACCAGCACATAGATCCATGGGCTGCTGACCAGCGAAGCGACGCTTCCGATACTTTCGACCACCACAACTCCCCGTTACTCCCCCGTGGGCCGGGCCATGCCGCGGGACGCGGGGACGGCAGGAGCGGCCGATGACAGCCATACAGCGTACGCCCGGGGTGTGACAGACGGTTCACAGGGGGCTTGGGTGATCGGCACGGAACGTTCACCGGGACGGTGTGTTCACGTCCCCGGAGGTGTCCCCGGGGACGTGAACGGTGGATCAGGCCGCGACCGGGGTCTGCGGCTCCGCGGCCGGCTTCTCCCGCTCGGACGGCCGCCGTGCCAGCAGACGGTCCAGGCCGAAGGCGCCGGACCCGGTGAAGACCAGCAGCAGGAAGGCCCAGCAGAACATGGCCGAGGCCTCGCCGCCGTTCTCCATCGGCCACAGCGCGCTCGGCTGGTGCACCTTGAAGTACGCGTAGGCCATGGAGCCGGAGCTGACGAGTGCGGCGGCGCGGGTGCCGAGGCCCAGCAGGACGAGGCCGCCGCCGACCAGCTGGATCACGGCGGCGTACCAACCCGGCCAGGTGCCGCTCTCGATCGTGCCGCCGGTGCCGGAGGCGCCGCCGAGGACGCCGAAGAGGGAGGCGGCGCCGTGGCAGGCGAAGAGCAGGCCGACGACGATGCGGAACAGGCCGAGGGCGTAGGGCTGGGCGCTGTCGAGGCGTTCGGACATGGGGGGTTGCTCCTTCGGTCGGGCCGGCCCGGGAGGGGGACCGGTGGGGGACGGAACCGAGTGGGCGGCCCACGTTAGGTCAGCCTAACGAATACTTGCAAGTTCAACATTTGGCCATGACGTCGCGCATGGTCACCGCCTCGCCTCGGCGGCTCCCGCAGGTGGGAGCGCTCCCACACTCGGACCGGGGCCCGCCGACGTGACCGAATCCGTCACTCCGCCCGCCTCGTGCCCCGGGCTTCCGCCCGTCCGGCCCTACGCCAGTCCGGCCCTACGCCAGTTCCCGGTCCGTGATCGTCCGCAGGACGGTCGTCCCGTCCTTCTCCGCCCGCGCCTGCTCCAGGCGCAGCCGGGCCGACCGCCCTCGCAGGGTCAGCGTCATGATCTGGTTGCCGAACCACGGACCGCCGGTCTTGCGCCAGCCGACCGCCGGCGCCGCACAGCGCCCGTGGCGGGCGATGCGCCGCCCGAGGGCGCGCGCCACGGCGCTCCAGCCGAAGCGGAAGCCGAGACGGATGGAGAGCGGCACGGAGTTGTGCACCGGCGAGCAGGTCAACTGGGCGATCCGGGCCTCGGGCGTACGGCCCGGCCAGGACGGCTCGGCCACATAGGCGTGGTGGACGTCGCCCGACAGCACGCTCACCGTCGCGGGCGCCCCCGGGCCCGTACCGGCCTCGGCGATCAGGTCCGCGAGGGCGTCGAAGGAGGACGGGAAGGCCGACCAGTGCTCCAGGTCCGCCCCGCGTCTGATCCGCTCCCCGTACCGGGCCCAGCGCTCGCCGCGTTCACCGGCGCACATCGCGGCGTCCCACGCCTCCACGTCGTGCACCAGGTGGGGCAGCAGCCAGGGCAGGGAGGTGCCGATGAGCAGGTGATCGTAGGCGTCCCGGTCCTCCATGACCTGCTCGCGCAGCCAGGCGGCCTCGCCCGGGTCGAGCATCGCGCGGCGGTCCTCCGTCAGGACGCGGGCGGCGCGGGAGTCCACCATCAGCAGCCGTACGCGGCCGAAGTCGCGACGGTAGCTCCAGCGGACGGAGGCCGGGTCGGCGTCGGCCCGCGCGGCGAACGCGCGGAGCGCGTCGGTGCCGTCGGGGGACTCGCGGACGGCCGCGTAGAGGGGGTCGGCGTCCAGCTCCCGGGGGGAGAGATTGCCCAGCTGCTGGTACACCCAGTAGGACATCAGGCCGCTGAGCAGCCGTTCGTTCCACCAGTCGGTGGCCCGCATGTCGGCGAGCCACGCCTCGGAGGTGTTCCAGTCGTCGATGACGTCGTGATCGTCGAAGATCATGCAGCTGGGCACGGTGGACAGCAGCCAGCGCACCTCCGGGTCGAGCCAGGACTCGTAGTAGAGGCGGGTGTACTCCTCGTAGTCGGCGACCTGGTCGCCGGGCGGGTCGGCCAGATCGCGGCGGCCGGAGATCCAGCGGCGCGTGGCGTCGGAGATCTCGTCGGCGTAGACCTGGTCGCCGAGCAGGAGCAGTACGTCCGGGCGGGCGGCCTCCGGGTCGGCCGCGATGCGCGCGGAGAGGGTGTCCAGCGCGTCCGGCCCCACCGGGTCGTGGCCGCCGGCCGGGGGTGCCGCCCAGCGGCAGGAGCCGAAGGCGATGCGCCGCTCCCCGTCCGCCGGGGAGGTGGCGATCACGGAGGGCGGGAAGGGCGACTCGGGCGGCGGCCACACGCGCGCGCCGTCGAGGAGCACCTCGTACTCCGTCGCCGTGCCGGGTGTCAGGCCGCTCACCGCGACCAGCGCGTAGTGGTGGCCCGCGATCCGGAACGTACGGGTCGAGCCCGATGCCCCGTCGGCGCAGCGCACCTCGGCGGTGCAGGGCCCGTCGCTCTCGACCCACACGGTCGCGCACGAGCCGTCGGTGTACCTCAGCAGTGGTCCCAGGCGCAGTCCGGCCACGGTGATGTCCTCCTCCGTCGCCCCGTACGGTACGGAACGACGGAGGCCGACGGGGAGGTTCCGCGCCGAACACGCGGCGGACGGCGGATCAGCAGTTCGCGAGGTAGCCCTGCAGCGCGGACTTCTCCGCGGAGTCGACCGAGAGGTCGTAGTAGTACTTCACCTGGACCCAGGCGCGGACGTACGTGCAGCGGTAGGCGGTGCGGGAGGGCATCCAGGTGGCGGGGTCCTGGTCGCCCTTGGCCTGGTTGACGTTGTCGGTGACCGCGAGGAGCTGGGGCCGGG
The DNA here is from genome assembly GCF_964272335.1 of Streptomyces sp. SudanB5_2050. NCBI lineage: Bacteria > Bacillati > Actinomycetota > Actinomycetes > Kitasatosporales > Streptomycetaceae > Streptomyces > Streptomyces sp. SudanB5_2050. The sequence goes on along the minus strand of NZ_OZ186760.1, from coordinate 2,511,441 downwards.
TCAGGTCGTTGGCGAAGGACTGGCGCCGGGAGGTGGTCCAGGAGCCGGCGCCGGAGTCCCATGCCTCGGCGAGCGGGACGAGGTGGTCGATGTCGACGTCGGAGGCGGCGGACCAGGTGGCGCCGTCGTAGGGGGAGTACCAGCTTCCGCTGGTGGCGGCGCAGGAGGAGTCGGTGACGACGCCCGAGCCGTCGCGCTTGAGGACGGTCTCGCGGGTGTTGCAGGTGCCGGACTGGGTGATCCAGTGCGGGAAGAGGTCGCGGTCGTAGCCGGTGCGGCTCTCGGTCTTCACGCTGAGGGAGGCGAGGTAGGTGCGGGCGGTGGCGGCGCTGACCGGGGTGGGGAGGGCGGCGGAGGCGGCCGGGCCGTTGAGCAGCCCGGCCGAGGCTATGAGGCCGGTGAGGGCGGCGAGGAAACCGAGCCGTCGACGCGCGTAGAACTTCGGCATGCGAACTCCCTTGGGATGTGGGGGTGTCGGGACGCGAGCAGGGGAATGCTCACGGCGCCGCATGGCGCACAGATGTGCGGCCGGTAAGAAGTTAGTGACGTGTGCATGGCACGTCTATGGGTGCGACGCGACTCGTGACCGAGCGCTTCGGGACCTTCGGCCCTCCTGGCCGCCCGCGAGCGTCGCGTACTATGGACGGCGCAGAAGGGGAGTAGCTCTTCGCCGGACCGTCGACATACTGCTCAGCTCGTCTGAGCCGGCGCCCGGAGGCGGGTCTCGTGCGCGAGACCGGTCAGCGAGACCTTCGGCAAGCAGTGCACGCCCGTGCCGTACGGCGGGGGCGATCCGTGTGCTGCCGTGCCGAGGTGTCCGCAGCGCAGAAGCAGGACCAACACTCTCGGCGGGGCGGCCCCGACCGATAGAGGATCCCTTGATCAGCCTGACCGTGACGGCAGTCGTCTTCGGCGTCGTCTTCCTCGCCGAACTGCCGGACAAGACCGCCCTCGCCGGCCTCGTCCTCGGCACCCGTTACCGGGCCTCGTACGTCTTCGCCGGTGTGGCCGCGGCCTTCCTGCTGCACGTCGTGCTCGCGGTCGCGGCCGGCAGCGTGCTGACCCTGCTGCCGCAGCAGATCGTGCACGCGATCACCGGCGTGCTCTTCCTGGGCGGCGCCGCCGTGCTGCTGATGAAGAAGGACGAGGACGAGGAGGAGATCCGCAAGCCGGAGGACCAGTCCTTCTGGAAGGTCTCCGGGGCGGGCTTCATGCTCATCCTGGTCGCCGAGTTCGGTGACCTCACGCAGATCATGACCGCGAACCTCGCGGCCCGTTACGACGATCCGCTCTCCGTCGGCCTCGGCGCGGTGCTCGCGCTGTGGGCGGTGGCCGGGCTCGGCATCGTCGGCGGAAAGGCCCTGATGAAGCGGGTGCCGCTGGCGCTGATCACGAAGATCGCCGCGTTGCTCATGCTGGGCCTGGGTGTGTGGAGCCTGTGGGAGGCGGTCGCGGGCTGAACGGTTCGTGAACGTCGGGGCGGGGCGGTGGCGCGACCGGGCTCCGTTTTGTACCGTGGAGAAACAAAGTGGCTCCCGCCCGTTCTCCCTGACCGGCGGGCGGGGCCGCCTTGTTTCCTCCCCGCGCCTTGGAGTCTGCCGATGACGGCCACCGCCACCACCGTTCTCACCGCCCGTGCCCTGCTGCTGGACATGGACGGCACCCTCGTCAACTCGGACGCCGCCGTCGAGCGCGTCTGGCGGCGCTGGGCCGACCGGCACGGGCTGGACGGCGACGAGGTCATGAAGGTCGTCCACGGCCGCCAGGGCTACGCCTCCATGGCGCTGCTGCTGCCGGACCGGCCGATGGAGCAGAACCACGCGGACAACGCCCGCATGCTCGCCGAGGAGACCGCCGACACCGAGGGCGTCGTCGCCATCCCCGGCGCGCCCGAGTTCCTGGCCTCGCTGCGCGGCCTGCCGCACGCCCTGGTGACGTCGGCCGACGTGCCGCTGTCCACCGCGCGGATGGCCGCCGCCGGGCTCGCCCAGCCGGACGTCCGGGTCACCGCCGAGTCGGTCGGCGCCAGCAAGCCGGACCCGGAGGGCTTCCTCAAGGGCGCCGCCGAGCTGGGTGTCGACCCCGCCGACTGCATCGCCTTCGAGGACTCCGGCGCGGGTATCGCCGCCGCCCGCGCCGCCGGGATGCGGGTCGTGGGCGTCGGCCCGCGCGCCGGGGTCCACGCTCCGGACGTCGTCGTGGAGGACCTGACCCGGGTGCGGGTGGAGGCCGGCGCGGACGGCACGGTCCGGCTGCACATCGGCTGACCCCCCGGGCAGGGGGTACGACGGGCTCCGCGGGACTCGTGCGGCGGTTCCCGACACGCGGTTTCTGTGGCGACACCGGGGGCGGCGCCTGCGCGGACCCCGGGTGCGGGTCCGGTGCGATGCCGGCCGGGAGCCCCGGCTAGGGCTCCCGGGTTTCCGTCTCCAGCATGCGGCGGGTGTCCCGGCCGTAGGTCCCCAGTTCGTCGGAGCGGATGCCGCGGGCCCACTGGTAGGTGCGGACCGAGTCCTCGACCTGGTGGTTGTAGTTGCCGTTGATGTCGCCGTTGTAGAGGTAGAGCTGGGTCAGCCGCTGCTGCAGTTCGACCACCTCGGAACCCCGGTCGCCGCGCTGCAGCGTGGGGCCGCCGCCGTAGTCGTGGTCCCGGTCGTCGTCCTCGGTCTCCTGCGCCGCCGCGCCGGGCGGGGTCGTCGTGGCCGACGGTGACGTCTCGGCCGAACGGGACGGCGACGGCGAGGCGCTGGACGCCGACGCGGACGGGGACGGGGAGGGCGACGGACTCGTGCTCGCGGACGCCGACGGGGACGGGGACGGGGAGGCGGAGGTCTCGGCGGCGGACGGCGTACTCGACTCGGGGCCGGTCGGGGCGGCACTGGTCGAGGGGTCCGGCACGCTCGCTCTGACCTCCTCCGGCAGCGCCCCGTCCCGCGAGGGCGACTCGTAGGAGAACAGTCCGCTCGCGAACCCGGCCGCGCCCACCACGACCACCACCGCCCCCGCGGCGCTGAGCAGCACACCCCGGCGCCGCTTGCGCGGCGGACGCCCGGTGCCGTCCGTGCCGGGCTCCACGGACGTGACGGCGGGGGCGGCGGCGGTGGCCGAGGTCTCGAACAGCCGCAGATCGTGCGCGCTGGGCGCCCCGGTCGACGGCGCCAACGGCGTGGGCAGCACGGACGTCGCCTCCACGGCCCCAGCCGCAGCCGCAGCAGCCGCGCCCGCACCCGTGACCGGCGGCTGTCCGGCGTCGACGGCCCGCAGCGTCATGGTCGCCTCCGCATCGGGCGCGGTGCCCGGCGTGTCCGGCGTACCCGGCGCGGAGGACGGTGGTGCGGTGTGCGGAGCCGAGGTCTCCCGCGCCTTGTCCTCCCGGGCCACGTCCGCCCGCGGCTCGCCCTCCGGCTCCTTCGCCCCTCCGGCGTCGTCCAGCTCGACGTACGGGCGTATGCGGAGCGGGTCGAAGTCCTCCGCCGCTGCCGCCTGGGCCGTACGCGCGTCGCGCAGGGCGTCGGAGGCGCGTGTGCCGCAGGCGCAGGCGGGCGTGTTGTCCGCCTCCCTGGCCGTGCCGCACTCGGGGCACGCGTGCCCCGAGGAGGCCCGCTGACGCGATGCGCCTCCCTGCTGTTCCGGCTGGTCCCGCTGCTCCACGCGCTCGTCCCTCCCCTCGCGACTCCCCTCGCGAACTCCAGCGATTATGCAGATCTTCTCCACACTTCCGCGCGCTCGCCCCCGGAATCCCGGCTTCCTGCGTGGCCGAAACGCCTATTTCCGGTCAAACCGGTCAGGTCAGTGACTTGGTGAACCAATGCTCGGCGTACGGGGCGTGGTTGTGCGGCTCGGTCTCCGCGTAGCCGAGGCGGGCGTACAGGGCGCGGGCCTCGACGAGGTCCGAGCGGGTGTCGAGCACCATCCGCGAGGCCCCCAGCTCCCGTGCCGCGTCCTCGGCCGCCCGTACGAGGAACGTGGCGCCGCCCTTGCCGCGCATCCCCTCGTACAGGAACACCCGGGTCAGCTCCGCCGTCCCGGCCTCCAGCAGCCGGATGCCCGCCGTGCCCGCGGCCTCGCCGCCGTACCGCGCGACCAGCAGGAGCCCCCGGGGCGGGGCGAGGTCGGCGCCCGTCTGGGCGGCGATCTCCCGCTCCAGCTCGCCGGGGTCGGTGGGGCGGCCCTCGTGCAGCAGGTACCAGCGGTCGCTGACCTCGGTGTAGAAGGCGCGCCACAGGGCGGCGGCGGCCGGGGAGTCGTACGGTTCCGGGGCGACGGTCCAGGTCATGCGGGCATTCTCGGTGCGGGCCGACCGGCCGCGCGAGCGTATTTCCGGGGCGGTGGGCGGCGTATTTTCCCACGGATGCGCCGCCGCCGCTCGTCCGGCGCCGTTTGACCGGGGGATGAGGGGCAACCCGAACGGCGAACCGGCCCGCTGGGAGAGCGGGCAGGGACCAGAACCCGGAAGGCACTCATGTCCACAGGCGTGATCATCGCTTTGATCGTGATCGTGGCGGCCGTGCTCGTCGTGGCCGCCGTCCTGGCCCTGCGCGCACGGGGCCCCCGGCACGGCGGGAACCTGAAGCGGCGCTTCGGGCCCGAGTACGAGCGGGCCGTGGCCCGGCACGACGGCGACACCAAGGCGGCCGAGCGGGAGCTGGCCGACCGCGTGGAGCGGCACGGGTCGCTGCGCGAGCGGCCCCTGGAACCGGTCGAGCGCGAGCGTTTCGAGGCCCGCTGGACGGCGGCCCAGGAGCGCTTCGTCGACTCCCCGCGGGAGGCGGTGGAGGAGGCGGACCGGCTGCTCGCGGAGCTGGCCGCCGCCCGGGGCTTCCCGGCGGGCGGGCAGTACGAGGAGCAGGTCGCGGCGCTGTCCGTGCACCACGCCCACCACGTCGACGGCTACCGGCGCGTGCACCGCGTGACCCACGCGCGCGCGGACGGCGAGCGGGACGCCGGCGCGGGGACGGAGGAGATGCGCGAGTCCATGGTCGCGGCCCGCGCGCTCTTCGATGAGCTGGTACGCCCGGCCGGTCACCACGACGGGGCCCGTCGCCACGACGGACCCCGACACCGGGCAGGGGCGGACGGCGACGCGGCGGCGCCCGCCGGGCGCGCGCACCATTCCTGGTCGTTCAGCAAGAGCCGTCCGAAGGAGAGTTGAGGCAGATGTCCGACGTGACCCGGCAGCCCGGCGCCCCCGCCGAGCGGCAGACGCAGTACCCCGGCGCGCGCGGAGCGGCCACCCCGGAGACCGGCCCCGGCCCCGGCCCGCTGACCGAGGGCGCGGCACACCCCCGGCCCGCCGCCGAATCCACCGCCCCGGCCGAGACTCCGACCACCGCCCCGGCGGGCACGCCGACCACCACCCCGGCGGGCACCCCGACCACCGCCCCGGCCGGCACGCCGACCACCGCCCCGGGCGGTACCCGGGCCGGCGGCCCGGACGCGGACCATGACGGTGGGACGCTCCTGGCGCACGACGAGTGCGACAGGCTGGGGGAGCGGCTGCGGCACGCGGTGGCCGGCTTCGTCGACGCGCCGCGCGCCTCCGTCGAGGAGGCCGACCGCGTCCTGGAGGAGATCACCGCCCGCTTCACGGACGCCGTGGCGCAGCGGCGGCGCACCCTGCGCACGTCCTGGCACGACACGGACCCGGACGACCGCGCGACGAGCACCGACACCGAACAACTCCGCCTGGCCCTGCGGGACTACCGTGGGCTGGCGGACCGTCTGATGCGCCTGTGACCTACGGGCGTCACCGTTCCGCCCGGCGCTCCCGCCACTGCCGTACGACCTCTTCGACGTCGTAGGGCTTCAGACCCAGCGGGGGGCCGGGCGGCGGCTTGAACATGACGTCGCGGATCTTGACGTTGATCTCCTCGACGATGCGGCGCACCACCCGCTCCGACGGGGCGTCCGCCGCCGCCTGGAGGGCGTCCTCCGCCTCCTTGCGCAGGGCGAGGGTCGGGGGCAGTACGGAGAAGCCCTCGCGGGCCATCTTCCGCTTGACCCACCACAGTTCGTCGTAGGTGCTCTCCACCTCACCGGGCAGGGGCTTGCCCGCGCCGGGGAGGGCGGCGAACTCGCCTCGCGCGTCCGCCTCACGGATCTGCTTGTCGACCCAGGACTCGAAGTCGACGCCAGGTGGCTTTCGCTCGGTCATGACCCCAGTGTGCCGGACACCGCGCCACCGGCCGATTTATCATGCGGCGGCGATACGTCAACGAGGGACGTCTCTGAAGGAGCGCGCGTGCTCGAACTCACCATGGCCGCCGTCACCGCGGCGGACGCGGGTGCCACGGCCGGGATGCAGATGGCCGAGGCGCCCAGCGAGCCGGGAGCGGTGCTGCGGGTGGGCAGGGACAAGTCCGTGTGCCGGCTGTCGACGCCCGACGACTGGCTGTTCGTCTCCCGGGTCCACCTGGAGTTCCGCTGCGGGCCCGACGGCACCTGGCACCTGACGTGGCTGCGCGGCTCCCAGCCGGACCCCTCCTCCGAGGTCCGGCTCACCGTGGGCGGCCACGCGCGGTCCGTGGTGTACGGCGGCAGCGTGCCGCTCCCCAGGGGCGGCAGCGGCGAGATCGTGGTCCAGGACCGCTCGGAACCGCGCAGCGTCAACGTGGGCTTCTATCACGAGGTCTGACCCCCCCCGGCGGCCCCGCCGCGTCCCGCCCGTCCCCGCGGACCGCCGCCGGCCGCCCTCCCCGGCCGCCCTTCCCGCCCGCCCCTCAGTCCACCACGCGGGCCAGCGCGAACCCGTCGTAGCCCTTGCCGCCGACGGTCTGGACGGCGGTGCCGCTGAGCCGGGGGTGGCTGCCGATCATCTCGATCGCCGCGCGGGTGCCGCGCACGTCGTCGCCGGTGTCACCGGCGTCGGCCACCCGGCCGCCGCGGACCACGTTGTCGATGACGATCAGGCTGCCCGTGCTGGTGAGCCTGAGGGCCCACTCCAGGTAGTGCGGATTGTTGCCCTTGTCGGCGTCGATGAAGACCAGGTCGAAGGGCGGCGGGTTCTCGTCGGCGAGCTTGGGCAGCGACTCCAGGGCCGGGCCCACGCGTACGTCGACGAGGGCGTCGAGTCCGGCGCGGGCGAGGTTGCGGGCGGCGACCTCGGCGTGCCGGGCGCTGTACTCCAGCGTGATCAGACGGCCGTCGGCGGGGAGGGCGCGGGCCAGCCAGATGGTGCTGTAGCCGCCGAGGGTGCCGATCTCCAGGACGGTGCGGGCGCCCTGGATCTCGGCGAGGAGCTGGAGGAGCTTGCCCTGGGCGGCGGTGACGTTCACCGGCGGCAGCCCGGCGGCCTCGCTGTCCCGCAGGGCCGCCGTCAGGTGGTCGTCCTCGGGGGCCAGCCGGGCGGTGAAGTAGGCGTCGACGTCGTCCCAGAGCCGCGAGTCGCTCATGTGGTGGGCCTCCCGAGTGGGTCATGTGTCATGAGCCGTCATCAGCTTCTCCGAGCGGATGCGCTGACGAAGATAGCCGGGGGGCCGGGAGCGCGGGGCGCGTTCCGGGGGCGTGTTCCGGTCGTGCTCGCCTGTGGCGTGCTGCGCCGCGTTACGCGTGCTCGCGTGTGGCGTGCTGCGCCGGGCTACGCGTGCTCGCGTACGGCGGGCTGCGCGTGGTCGCGCGTCTCGCCCCGCACGTGCTCGCGCGCGTCCACCGACGGTGCCGAGCCCGGCAGCGGCCGGCCCGCCGACTCCGACATGAACCACACCGCCACGCCGCCCACGACGGCGGCGGCCATCATGTAGTAGGCGGGCATCATCATGTTCCCGGTCGCCCCGATCAGCGCCGTCACCACCAGCGGGGTCGTCCCGCCGAACAGGGAGACGGACACGTTGAAGCCGATCGACAGCGACCCGTAGCGCACCCGCGTCGGGAAGAGCGCCGGCAGCGCGGACGGCATCGAGGCGGTGAAGCAGACCAGCAGCAGACCCAGCGCGGCCATGCCCAGGCCCACCGCCCACAGGCTGCCCTCACGGATCAGCAGCAGCGCCGGGACGGACAGCAGCAGGAAGCCCGCGCAGCCCGCCGCGATCACCGGACGCCGCCCGATCCGGTCGGTCAGCGCGCCGGCGAAGGGCTGGACGACCATCATCAGCGCCATCACGGCCAGCACCACGAGCAGCCCGTGCGTCTCGTCGTACTTCAGCTCGCTCGTCAGGTAGCTCGGCATGTACGACAGCAGCATGTAGTCCGTGACGTTGAAGACCAGCACCAGGCCGACGCAGAGCAGCAGCGCCCTCCACTGCCCGGTGATCATCTCCCGCAGCGGCACCTTCACCCGGGCCGTCTCCGCCTTCTCCGCCTCGGCGGCGAAGGCCGGCGTCTCCTCCAGCCGCATCCGCAGGTACAGCCCGATGATGCCCATCGGCCCGGCGATCAGGAACGGGATCCGCCAGCCCCAGGAGGTCATGTCGCCGTCGGACAGCAGCGCCGTCATCAGCGTCACCAGCCCGGCGCCGCCGATGTACCCGGCCAGCGTGCCGAACTCCAGCCAGCTCCCCAGGAACCCGCGCCGCTTGTCCGGCGCGTACTCGGCGATGAAGGTGGACGCGCCCGCGTACTCGCCGCCCGTGGAGAAGCCCTGCACCAGGCGCGCGACCAGCAGCAGCACCGGCGCCCACACGCCGATCGTCGCGTAGGAGGGGATCAGCCCGATGGCGAACGTGCCCGCCGCCATCATGATCATCGTCAGGGCGAGGATCTTCTGCCGCCCGACCCGGTCGCCGAGCGGACCGAAGACCATCCCGCCGAGCGGCCGGACCAGGAAGGCCGCCGCGAACGCGCCGAAGGTGGAGAGCAGCTGCGCCGTCGGGTTGCCCGACGGGAAGAAGACCTTGCCCAGCGTCACGGCGATGTAGCTGTAGACGCCGAAGTCGAACCACTCCATCGCGTTGCCGAGCGCCGCCGCCTTGACGGCACGTCTCACGAGAGCGGGATCGGTGGCGGTGGGCGCGCCGGCCGCGCCCGAGGGGGACGGCACGGACGGTACGGGGGTCGTGCGGGAGGGGGGAACGACGACGGGGGCGGCCGACAAAACTCCGCTCGCCTACCTTTCGACGGGAACAGGGACGCCCCGACCCGCACGGCGGCGCTGTCGCCGGGCCGGAAAGAACCCGCGGCGCTCGACCGCGGGCAGAAAAGCGACCATAGGCGCTGATGCGCCGCTTACGCCCGGTATGCTTTTCGTTGCACAGTGCACCGAAAGGGCGCGCACGCAGGGACGTCGGCGCGCCACGGAGCGCCCGCGCCCCCCGTGACCTGTGATCCTTCTCGCTCCCAGGAGAGGCGACCGGCCCGTTCTCGCACTATCGTCGTTCGAACGCCGTCCCGAACAAACGGCCGGAAGCGGCCGAAACGCGGGCGGGAGAAAAAACAGGGAGAAAAACGGGCGGCAGTCAGGTTGAGCGGGGGTTGCCTGCGTCTCCCCCCGGGGGTGGTGCGAGCCTCATAGGGTTCGCAAGGACGACACATCGCGTGCACAGGCGCGATACGAACGGGGCGGGAGGCCGACGGGGCGTGGCGAATGCGGAACACAGTGGGCGACCGGCGGAGGCTTTCGGAGCCGCGGCCGTCGATGCGACCAGGGCACGGCTGCGCGTCGCCCGCCTCGGACTGTGGCTGGTCGCCGCCGTCCTCGCCGTCCGGCAGCTGGCCGCGGTCCTCAGCACCCCGAGCGGGGAGCGGCTGACGGACCTGGAGACCTGGGTCGGGGAGCACGGCGTCCTGCACGTGGAGGGCTCGCTGTACGAGTCCACGCAGTTCACCGGCACCCCGTTCGTCGGCCTGGTCCTCAAACCCTTCACCCGCGCCGCCGAGCAGGCCCTCGGCTGGGGGTGGACCTTCGGCTCGCTGCTGCTCGTCGTCGCCCTCGGCCTGGTGGCCGCCCGGGCGCTTCCGCAGCCGGTGGGCCGCCGCACGGCGCTGCTCGCGGCGCCGGTCGCGATCAGCCTGCTGATGCTGTCCCTGCCGGTGCGCAACGCCCTGTGGCTCGGCCAGACCAGCATCATCCCGGTCCTCCTCGTCCTGCTGGGCTGCTTCGCCGTACGCGGCGCCCACGCCGACCGGATCGGCGGCGTGCTGATCGGCGTCGCCGCCGCCTTCCAGCCGACCGTGCTCCTCTTCGTGCCCCTGCTGTGGTTCACCGACCGCAGACGCGCCGCTGTCTCCACCGGCGTCACCTTCCTCGCCTGCACCGCCGTCGCCTGGGCGGCGATGGCGCAGGACTCGTACACCTACTGGGTCCACCACATGGCCGGCGTGGGCCTGGGCGGCGAGGCCGACGACCTCGCCAACCAGTCGCTGCACGGCGCCCTGCTGCGCCTCGGGCTCAACGGCCCCCTGGAGATCGCCCTCTTCCTCCTGCTGGGCGCGGCCGTCGCCGTCCTCGCCCTGCGCCGGGCCGTGCGCTACGCCCGCGACGGGCAGCTGCTGCTCGCCGTCGCCGTCACCGGCTGCGCGGCCGTGGCGGTCTCCCCGACCACCTGGCAGCACCAGCTGCTGTGGGTGCTGCCGGCGCTCGTCGGCCGGGTCGGCAAGCGCGCCTCCGACCGGCTGGTGTGGCCGGTCGCCGTCGTCCTGGTGATGACGCTGCCCGCGAAGATGATGCTGCCGAACATGGCGGCCCTGTACCCGCTGCGCGACAACATCGTGCTGCTCGCGGCGCTGGCCGCGGCCGTCGCCGTGCCCTTCCTGTCGCGCACCTCGCCGTACTTCGACACACCGGTCCCGACGAGCTACGCGCCACCGGTCCCGGCCCGTTTCAAGCACGTGCCCCTGCTGCCGTTCCTGCGCCGGGTCCTCACCCGCCCGAACCTGCTGCTGGAGCTGCTCCTCATCCGGGTCACCTACGCCGCGTACTCCCAGGTCCGCCTCGCGGCGACCGGCGGCAGCAACTCGGCGGGCCGGGCCCGCGCCGAGGAGCACGGCCGGGAGATCCTCGACATCGAGCGCTTCCTGCACCTCGACATCGAGCACGCGATCAACCACGCGGTGGTGAAGATCGGCTGGCTGCGGGACTTCTTCGACTTCTACTACACGTCGTTCCACTTCGTCGTCCCGCTGGCCGTCCTCGGCGTCCTGTACTGGCGCCGGCCGGTCGACTACCGCTGGGCCCGCGCCTCCCTCGGCTTCACCACGCTGCTGGCCCTGGTCGGCTTCTGGCTGTACCCGCTGGCGCCGCCGCGCCTGATGCCGGGACTCGGCATCATCGACACGGTGCACGGCGTGCAGGACTTCTCCAAGCCGGACTACGGCACGCTGACGCACCTCACCAACCAGTACGCGGCGATGCCCTCGCTGCACTTCGGCTGGTCGCTGTGGTGCGGGGTGGCGATCGCGGTCATCGCGCCGAAGATGTGGATGAAGGCCCTCGGGCTGCTCCATCCCCTCTTCACCGTCGCGGCCATCGTGGCGACCGGCAACCACTGGGTGCTGGACGCGGTGGGCGGCGCGGCGGTCGTCGCGGCGGGCTTCGGCCTGGCGTACCTGTTCCAGGGCCCGAGGGCCCGGGTGACGACGCTCCCGAGCATCGAGGGCGCCGCCACCGTCCCCCCGCCGGCCACGGGAGCCGACTCCCCGCCCCGCGTCACGGCTGCCGGCTCCCCGCCCCGCGTCACGGAAGCCGGCTCCCCGCCCCCGGCCGAGGACACTGCCCCGGCCGCCGGGGACGTCAGCAGCGGCTCCCCGCCCCCGGCGAAGGGCCGTACCGGGAGCTGAGCCGGTACTCGCCGGGCGCCTCGACGGTCAGGCGGGTGAACTCGCCGTCCCGGGCGAGGCACCCGCCGTCGGTCCGCAGCCACGGCGACCAGGCGACCCGCACGGCCACCGAGCCGGGCCGGTCCACGCGCAGCACCAGCTCGGCGCCGGTGGCGGCGACGACGGTGCCGGGCTCGGAGACGAGCGGTACGGCGTCCCGCACCCGGAAGATCCTCCAGTGCTCGTCCTGCCAGACGGGCTCCAGCCACCCGGGCCGCAGGTCCGGGTCCCGGACGAGCGCGGCCTCGGCCTCGGCGGGCCCGTCCGGCTTGGCCGACGGCAGCACGACGAAGCCGACCGCCCAGCGGTCCAGCCAGTCCCGGTAGGCGGCCGGGGAGAAGGTCCCGTCGTAGAAGAGACGCCCGCGTTCCACGTCGAGCTGGCGGTTCCAGCCGCGGGCCAGATGGACGTGCGGGGCGAGCGCGGCGGCCTCGCGGTGGTCGCGGGCGGGCACCACCTCCACCCGCGTGCGGTCGGTGCCGAGCCCCTCCAGCGCCCGGACGACCCCGTCCGTCTCGGTGGCCCAGGCGGGCACCACGGTGTACTCCGTCAGGTCGTCGGCGGTCTTCTTCACCGTCCACCCGACGGAGAAGACGAGGACGACGGCGAGCAGACCGCGCACCACCCGCCGGTCCCGGTCCGCGCCGAGCAGGGCGGCGAGCAGCACGGGCGGTGCGAAGTACTCCGCGAACCGCTCGACGTTGGTGCCGACGGCGGAGGGGACGACGTACGTCAGCACGGTCCCGGCCGCGTACACCGCCCCGCTCCACCGGGCGACCCGCCAGTCGCGCGGGGCCAGCGCCGTGACGGCGAGGCCGAGCACGACCGGCGGCCATATCCGGCCCGCGGGCATCGGCTGCTCCCCGGCGAAGGGGAACAGCAGCGTGGTCAGCCCGACGACCGCGGCGGGCGGCACCAGGAGCACGAGGGCGCGCCCCCGGTCCCGTACGAGCAGGAAACCGGCCCCCACGACGGCCAGGTACAGCCCGGCCACCGGCGACGCCATGGTGGCCAGCGCCGCGTACCCGGCGGCCACGGCGAGCCGCCGCTCCCGGACCAGCGGCACACACGCGGCCAGCGCGAAGGCGAGGCCGAGCGCGAAGGTCGTACGGCCCGAGGCGACGTTGCACCACAGGGCGAGGGAGGCGAGCAGGGCGACCCACCCGGGCCCGCGCACGCCGGTGCGCACGACGAGCACGGCCGCCAGCCAGGAGGCCGCCAGTCCGGACACGGCGGTGACCGTGCGCACCCCGAACAGGGCCATCAGGTACGGCGAGATCACGCTGTAGTTGGCGGTGTGCGTGCCGCCGTACCAGAACAGCCCGTACGCCGAGCCCCCGTGCCGTGAGACGAAGTCGGCCCACGCCTCCTGTGCGGCCAGGTCGCCCCCGCCGGTGGCGAGAAACGCCCACCAGACCGCGTAGAGCGGGATGGTGGGCAGGGTGGCGAGCAGGGCCACGCGATGCCGGCGCCCGAAGGCACGCAGGGCATCGCCCGGGCGTCTCTCCCGGCGCCGTTCGGGCCGGGAGACGGTGAGTATGGCAGGGACCACGGTCGGGGTTTCCGTTCGGCGTCATGGGGGTGCACGGCTGGGGCACGTGCGAAGACGATAATTCGAACAGAAACGTTGACCGGGGCCCGGGTCCCGGGCCCCCGGCCCCGAACCGGTCGCCGCCCCCCCGGGCCGGTCGCCGGCCGTGGACGGCCGACCTAGGTCAGGGACTCCTGCGACGGGACGACCACCCCGTACAGGTCGGCGATGGTGGCGAGGGCGCCGTGGTGCACCTGGCGGGCGTCCAGTTCGGTGCCCGCGACCGGCAGTGCGCGGGTGGCGCAGGCGTCGGCGACGACCGTGGGGCGGTTGCCGCGCAGGAAGGCGCCCTGGGCGGTGAAGGCCACGCACATGTGCGTCATGAAGCCGGCGAGGACGAGGTCGGTGTGGCCGGCGGCGTCGACATGCCGGTCGAGGTCCGTGCCGACGAACGCGTCCGGCGCCTTCTTGACGACCACGGGCTCACCGTCGAGCGGTGCGACGCTCGGGTGGATCGAGCCGATCTCGGCGCGGATGTCGTAAGGGGTGCCCTCGCCGCCGTCGTTGACGACGTGGACGACCTTCACGCCCTCCCGGCGGGCCCGGGCCAGCAGCCGGGCACCGGCGTCGAGCGCGTCCTGCCAGCCGTCCAGTTCCATCACACCGGTCGTGTAGGTGTTCTGGTAGTCGATCAGGACCAGGGTCGAGCCGGCGAGCTTCGCGGGGGTGTCGTCGAAACCGTTGAGCTGGCGCAGGGTCGTTCTGGGCATGGGAAACCGCCTCATGTGGCTTGTCGGGAAAGGCAGTTCACCGGTTCGGTGACCTGCACCCATGACGCTACGGACCACCGGCGGCGTCGGCAATGTCGTCTAACATGCAGAAACCGACATCGGTGTCGTCGAGCGTGGGGGGTTCCTTGCACACCGTCAGCCGTCTGGTCGCCGTCGTCCTCTTCGAGGGCGTCGACCTGCTCGACGTCACCGGACCGCCGGAGGTGTTCTCCCTCGCGCGACGGGAGACGGACGAGGCGGCGGACTACGACGTCGTCCTCGCCGCCGAGACCATGGACCCGGTCACCACCGGCGCGGGGGTCCGGGTCCTGCCCGACGTCACCTTCGACGAGCTGTCCGCGCGGAGCATCGACACCCTGATCGTGCCCGGCGCGGTGGAGATGGACGGTCGGCGCGGCGTCCATCCGCGCATCGACCCCACCGTGGTGGACCGGGTGAGGCGACTGGCCGGGCGGACCCGGCGGGTCACCTCCGTCTGCGTCGGGGCCCACATCCTCGCCGCGGCCGGACTCCTCGACGGCAAGCGGGCCACCACCCACTGGTCGACGGCGCAGCGGCTGGCCGCCGATCACCCGGCCGTCGAGGTCGACGCCGACCCGATCTTCATCCGCGAGGGCGACGTGTGGACCGGCGCCGGCATCAGTGCCTGCCTCGACCTGTCCCTCGCCCTCGTCGCCGACGACCTCGGCGAGGCCGTCGCGCTGCGCGTCGCCCGGCAGCTCGTGATGTACCTGAAGCGGCCGAGCGGGCAGAGCCAGTTCAGCGTCCCCTTGGAGCAGGTCTCCACGACGCGGCGCGTCGAGGATCTCCGGCACCACATCCTGCGCCACCTCGCCGAACCGCTCACGGTCGCGGACCTCGCCGCGTGCGCCCACGTCAGCGACCGGCAGCTCACCCGGATCTTCAAGAACGAACTCGGCACGACACCGCACGCCTACATCGAGTCGGTCCGCGTCGAGGCGGCGCGCCGACAGCTCGAATCCACGGACGCCACCCTGGAACGTGTCGCCTCCACCTGCGGCTTCGGCACCGTCGACACCCTGGTCAGGGCCTTCCGCCGGCGACTCGACACGACGCCGACCGAGTACCGCCGCCGCTTCCGGACCGGCGCGAGCGCACCCGGCCAGGCCGTCCCGCCCGGCTCCGTCGGCGCGCGAAGGCGGCGGCCCCGGGGATCAGGGGGCCGCCGCCTTCGGTAGGGAGGAGCGGGGTGCCGGTCGCGTGGGCGGCGGGTCAGTACCAGCCGTTGGCCTGCCAGAAGCTCCAGGCGTCGCAGGCGCTGCCGTAGCGGTCCTTCATGTAGTCCAGACCCCACTCGATCTGGGTGGCCGCGTTGGTCTTCCAGTCGGAGCCGGCCGAGGCCATCTTCGAGCCCGGCAGGGCCTGGACCAGGCCGTAGGCGCCGCTGGAGGAGTTGGTGGCGTTGACGTTCCAGTCGCTCTCGTGATCGACGATCCTGGAGAAGCACTGGTACTCGGCCGAGTCGCCGATCATCTTCTTCGCGGTCGCCTGCGCCGAGGAGGCCGACGTCGCGGCCTGCGCGGGCGCGGCGGCGATCAGCGTGCCGCAGGTGGCCGCGGCCAGGGCGGCACCCGCGAGGGCCTTCTTCGGGGCGGCGACGGAGCGGAGGAGGGAGACGGCGGTCAACGGAGGGCCTTTCGTCGGGGACGGGGGGCGTCGGCGCACGCCGGCCCGCGGGGGCCTCGCGCGCGTCGGCGCCGCTGCCCGGGAGGGCGTCGGCGCCTGGCGACCGGTTCAGAGAAACAGGCGGGCCGGTCGTCCGCAATCGTCCCTTTTGCTAAGCGTGGTCGTAGGTCAGGGCGGGGGCGCCCCGCGCCGGGCGGCGTGGCGCGCCCGGGGGAGGGCCGTCGGCTACGAAGCCGCCTCGTAGGTGAACCGGGTCACGTGGGGCGGCTCACCTCGCCGGCCTCCTCGAACGTGACCGGCGCCTCGAAGGCCGCCCGGCGGGTGGCCCGGCGCAGCGCCTTGAGGAGCGTGGTGCCGAGCGTGAGGGTCAGGACGACCGTCATGGCGGCGCGGCCCCCGTCCCAGCCGAGGGACGTGGCCAGGCAGTAGGCGACGAAGCGGGCCAGGTTGTCCGGGACCGACGCGTCCGGGTCGAAGGCGATGTCCGAGGCGAGCGTGTTCATGAAGGTCCAGCCCGCCAGGTTCATCACCGTGCCGTAGGCGAAGGCGGCGAGGAAGCCGTAGGCGGCCAGCATGAGCAGCTCCGCCCGGCCGCGCAGCCGGTCGGGGCCGGGCAGCAGGCCCGCGCCCATCGTGAACCAGCCCATCGACAGCATCTGGAACGGCATCCACGGCCCCACCCCGCCCGTGAGCAGCGCGGACGCGAACATCGTGACCGAGCCCAGGACGAAGCCGAAACCGGGGCCCAGGACCCGGCCGCTGAGGACCATGAGGAAGAACATCGGCTCCAGGCCGGCCGTCCCCGCCCCGATCGGACGCAGCGCCGCGCCCGCCGCCGCCAGGACGCCGAGCATCGCCACCGCCTTGGGGCCCAGGCCCGACTCCGAGATCGTCGCCGCCACCACGGCCACCAGCAGCACCAGCAGGCCCGCGAACAGCCACGGCGCGTCCTGCGCGTGCGCGTTCAGCGAGGCGTCCGGAGGGGCCAGGAAGGGCCAGCCGAAGCCCGCCACACCGACCGCGCTGACCAGGAGGAGGGCGGCGACCGAGCGGGGGCCGAGGCGGACGGCGCGGGCCTGGCGCTGGGGAGGGGCGCCGCCGGTCATGCCAGCGCCTCCCGTACCTGCGCGACCGTGAGCCACTTGCGCGGCGCCAGTACCTTGGCGACCTGCGGGGCGAAGGACGGGGAGGCCACCACCACGTCCGCCGCCGGTCCGTCGGCGATCACCTCGCCCTCCGCGAGCAGCACCACCCGGTGGGCCAGCTCGGCCGCCAGCTCCACGTCGTGCGTGGCCAGCACGATCGCGTGCCCCTCGGCGGCGAGGGAGCGCAGGATGCCGGCCAGCCGGGCCTTCGCCGCGTAGTCCAGGCCGCGCGTCGGCTCGTCCAGGAGGAGGAGGGGAGGGCGGGCGGTCAGGACGACGGACAGGGCGAGGGTCAGGCGCTGGCCCTCGGAGAGGTCCCGGGGGTGGGTGTCGTCGGTGACGCCCGGGAGCAGTTCGGTGAGCAGGGCGCGGCAGGTGCCGGGGGCCGCCTCCGCGTCCCGGTCGGCCGCCGCGCACTCGGCGGCGACCGTGTCGGCGTACAGCAGGTCGCGCGGCTCCTGCGGGACCAGGCCGACGCGGCGTACGAGGTCGCGGGGGGCCGTACGGTGCGGCACCGCGTCGCCGGCCCGGACGGAACCGGAGGACGGTTCGACCAGGCCGACCAGCGCGGAGAGCAGGGTGGACTTCCCGGCGCCGTTGCGGCCCATCAGGGCGACCGTCTCGCCCGGGGAGACGGTCAGGTCGACGCCGCGCAGGGCCTGGACGCGGTCGCGGCGCACGGCGAGGGAACGGACCCGCGCGGCGTGCGGGGCCGGGGCGGCGGCCGTCCGCGCCCGCTTCCCGCGCCGCCACCAGCGCTCGGCGGGGGGCCGGAGCGCGGGGGGCGCCGGCAGCGCGGCGGCGGGGGGCTTGCGGTCCGGGATCTCCCGGCCGGCCAGCCGGTCCCGCAGCGGGGCCGCGCGGCGGCGGGCGTCCCGGACCGTCAGCGGCAGCGGGGACCAGCCCGCCAGCCTGCCCAGGTCCACCACCGGCGGGTACACCGGGGACACGGCCATCACTTCCGCCGGGGGGCCGAGCAGCGGCCGGGCGCCGGGGGAGGGGAGCAGGACGACCTGGTCGGCGTACTGGATGACCCGTTCCAGGCGGTGCTCGGCCATCAGGACCGTGGTACCGAGGTCGTGGACCAGGCGCTGGAGGACGGCCAGGACCTCCTCGGCGGCGGCCGGGTCGAGGGCGGAGGTCGGCTCGTCGAGGACCAGGACGTCCGGGTGCGGGGTGAGGACCGAGCCGATGGCGACCCGCTGTTGCTGGCCGCCGGAGAGCGTGGCGAGGGGACGGGAGCGCAGCTCGGACAGGCCCAGCAGGTCGAGGGTCTCCTCGACGCGGCGGCGCATCACGTCCGGGGCCAGGCCCAATGACTCCATGCCGTAGGCGAGTTCGTCCTCGACGGTGTCCGTCACGAAGTGGGAGAGCGGGTCCTGGCCGACCGTGCCGACGACGTCGGCGAGTTCCCGCGGCTTGTGGGTGCGGGTGTCGCGGCCCGCGACCGTGACCCGGCCGCTCAGGGTGCCGCCGGTGAAGTGCGGCACGAGGCCGCTGACCGCGCCGAGCACGGTGGACTTGCCGACCCCGGACGGGCCCGCCAGCAGGACGAGTTCGCCCTCGGGGACCTCGAAGTCGATGCCGCGGACGGTGGGTTCGGCCGCACCGTCGTACGTGACCGACACCTCCTCGAAACGGATCACGACGGCTCCTTGGCGGGCTTGGTGGCGGGCTTGGTGGCGGGTGCGGGTGCGGGTGCGGGTGCGCGTGCGGCTGCGGGCTCGGGTGCGGGGGTGACGAACGCCGGGAGCAGGCCGACGAGTACGGCGGCCGCCGGCCACAGGGGGAGGGACGGCGCGACCAGCGGGACCACGCCGGGGTGCAGGGCGGCCGGGTCGCGGGCGGCGGCGAGGAACAGCAGCGCCGCGACCGCCGCGCCGGAGGCGGTGACCAGCCAGGCCCGGGCGTCCCAGCGGTCCGGGCGGTAGCGGGTGCGGACGGTTCGGCGACCGCCGAGCCACAGTCCGGCGAGGGCGGCGGCGACCCCGATCAGGAGCACCGGGACGCCGTACGTCCCGCCCGCGGCGGTCAGCAGCCCGTACGTCCCCGCGCACACGCCGAGCAGGCCGGTGAGGGTGAGCGCGGCGGTGGTACGGCGTACGGCGGCCGGGACCCGCGCGGTACGGCCGTAACCGCGGGCGTCCATCGCGGCGGCGAGGGCGACGGAGCGCTCCAGCGCGCCCTCCAGGACCGGGAGCCCGACCTGGAGCAGGCCCCTCACGCCCCTGTCCGGGCGGCCCCTGAGACGGCGGGCGGCACGCAGGCGCTGGACGTCGGCGATGAGGTTCGGCGCGAAGGTGAGGGCGACGACGACCGCGACACCCATCTCGTACAGGGCGCCGGGGAGGGACTTGAGGAGGCGGGTGGGGTTGGCGAGGGCGTTGGCGGCGCCTACGCAGATGAGCAGGGTGGCGAGCTTCATCGCGTCGTACAGGGCGAAGGTGAGGCCCTCGGCGGTGACCCGGCCGCCGAGGCGGATGCCCTGCGCCCAGTCGGGGAGGGGGACTTCGGGGAGGGTGAGGAGGGTGTGGGTGCCGGGGATGGGGGAGCCGAGGACCGTGGTGAACAGGAGGCGGATGAGGAGGACCGCGAGGGCGAGCTTGACGAAGGCGCCGTAGGAGCGGGACCAGGGGGCGTGGGGGCGGCGGGCGACGACCACGTAGGCGGAGACGGCGATGAGGAGGGCGAGCAGAAGGGGGTTGGTGGTGCGGGTGGCGGCGGTGCCGAGGGCCAGCGCCCACAGCCACCAGGCGCCGGGGTGGAGGGCCCCGAGGCGCTGATCGCGCGGGGGGACCCCCCTCACCCTCGTGACACGGTTCCTCGCAGGGTCAGTCGGTCGCATTCCTGCGCCGCCTCGCCTGCCAGGTCGCCGCTCCGGCCAGGGCCGCCACGACGGCGATCCCCGCGTAGAGGCCGACCGACGGGCCGTCGTCGTCGTTCGCGTCGCCGGCGGCGGGCCGCTGCGTCGGGGTGGCCGTCGGGTCCTGCTCCGCCACCTGCTCCCCGCACCCCGACTCCGGGTATCCCGCGATCGCGCAGAGCAGGGCGCTGTTGTCGTAGCGCAGCGGGTCCGCCACCGCGGCCAGGGCGTCGGCCGTCGTCGCGTCGGGGGAGACCTGGGCGCAGGCCGTGCGCGCGGCCGGCGGGGTCTCGCCGGACGGGGCGTCGGACGCCGTGCCGAAGTCGAGGACCAGGGCGACGCGCTTGGTGCCCTCCTTCGCCGGTGTCTTCGCGCAGATCGACGCGAAGTCCGCCGTGCCGCGGGGCCGGGCCGCGTCCTGGGAGTCGGCGCTCACCGCGAAGCGGAAGCCCTGGACGTCGCCGTCGGAGGGGCGGGCGAGGGACGGGCCCTGGGTGGCATAGACCCATGTGTCGCCGTCGCGGTCCCAGAAGGACCAGTAGCGGTAGCCGGCGGCCTGCGCCTGGCCGGCGGTCCCGATCAGCACGAACGCGGCCAGGACGAGGAGTACGACGCGGCGGGTCACGGCTGCTGCTTCTTGGTGCGGCCGCTGAGCAGGAAGCCGATGCCGATGCCGAAGACCAGGCAGACGCCGACGAACCACCAGACGCCGAAGCCGGAGTCGCCGTCCTCCTGCTGGTCGTTCTGGTCCTTCTGGTCCTTCCCGTCCTCGTCGCTCGCGGTCGCGGAGTCCTCGGCCGACACCCCCTGCGGGGCCGGCCCGGTCGCGTTCAGCGCCGCCACCAGGTCCGTGCCGCCGAAGTCGCGCGGGTCGGTGCCCGTGGCGTGCGCGGCGAGGATCAGCTGGGCGTAGGCGGCCGGGCCGCTCTCCCCGGCCCACTTCGCGGCGTTCTTCTCCAGCCAGGCCAGCGGCTTCGCCGCCTTGTCCTTGCCGCCCTGCGCGGCGAGCGCGACGACCGCGTCGGCGGTGTTGCCGTAGTCGGGCTGCTCGGCGGAGCCGCCGAGGGCGGACGTGAGGTGCCCGTCCTTCGCGAGGGCGCCGGCGAGGTAGGCGGCGCCGTTCGCGGCGGCCTGCTCGCGGGTGGGCTCGTCCGAGGCCGTGCAGGTGGCGTCGGCGGTCTTCTCGCCGGCCTCGGCGACCAGGCCCTTGCCGAGCGCGCCGAGCACGCCCGCCGCGGTCGCGTCCGCGTTGGCGACCGGCTTGCCGTCCTGGTCCGGGTACCCGAAGGCGCCGCCGTCCCCGGCGCAGGGCAGGGCGGCCGCCAGCAGGGCGTCGTACGGGGACTTGCCGCCCTTCTTCACGGTGCCCGGGTCGGTCTCGGTGGCGGCGAGGGCGCCGATGACGACGGAGGTGGAGTTGGCCTCGCTGGGGCTGCCGGGGGTGTAGCCCCAGCCGCCGTCCGCGTTCTGCACGGACTTCAGCCAGCCGAGGGCCTCCTCGACGGCGTCGCCGTGCCCGCCGACGGCCCACAGCGCCTGGACGGCGGCGGCCGTGCTGTTGGTGTCGACCATGGTCTTGGCGTCGCACGCCTTGGCCGGGTCGGCGCGGAAGGGGGCGAAGGCGCCGTTGTCGCACTGCTGGTCGGTGAGCCACTTCACGGCCGACGACGAGGGGATCACGCCCGCCGTGTCCTGCGCGAGCAGCGCGAGGGACTGCCGCCAGACGCCGTCGTACTGGGGATCGGCGGACCCGTACAGGCCGTCGGTGCCGCCGGACTTGCCGGACGGGGCGGACGACGACGTGGACGGCGACGGGTCGGCGGCGACCGCGGGCGCGGCGGCGGCGCCGATCACGGCTATGGCGGCCAGAGCCGCGGCGCTGCTGCGACGGCGGACGTTCATGAGCGGCGGGTGCCTTTCCCTGCGCGGGGTCGGGCAGCACGGGCACTCCCGGGCGGCTCGGCCCCGTATGCCTCGACGGTGCCCGTGCGCCGGCGGGTGCCGGGCACGTGAGCCGGTCACGTCCGCGCGGGGCAGTCCGGCTCACCACCCGGAGCGTCCAGGGGCTCGGCGAGTGGCTCACGGTTGCGGGTCAGCGCCGGAATTGCACCGGCTTCCCCCCGTACGGGTGTGATGACGACGCGGCCACTTTACCCGGAGGCAACCGGCCCGGAACCGTGCGCCCGCTCACGCTCCCCGCCGCCCGCCGCGACGGGCTCCCCGGCCCCCGTCACGTCGATCAGCCGGCACACCGTCTCGATGTCCACCCCCACCTGCGCGATCGACGCGCGGCCGGACAGCCAGGCGATCAGGGTCGAGTGCCAGGTGTGCTCGATGACCCGGACCGCCGACAACTGCGCGGCCGTCGGGTTCTCCGGACCGCCCACGGCGTCCAGGATGATCGCCGTGGTCCGGCGCGAGACCTGGTCGACCTCCGGGGAGACGCTGCGGTCGGCGAAGGTCAGGGCGCGCGCCATCGCCTCGGCCAGTCGCGGCTCGCGTTGCAGCGCGCCGAAGGCCCGCATCAGGGTCCGCGCCACCCGGTCCGCGGCCGTCTCGCCACCCGGCGGGTTCCTGCGCAGCGTCGCGTGCAACTGCTCCAACTGGTCCTGCATGGTGGCCACCAGCAGGTGCACCTTGGACGGGAAGTAGCGGTAGAGCGTGCCGAGGGCGACCTGCGAGGACTCCGCGACCTCCCGCATCTGCACCGCCTCGAAACCGCCCCGGCAGGCGAGCCGGGCGGTCGCGTGCAGGATGCGGCGGCGCCGCTCGCGCTGCCGTTCGGTCAGGGGCGGGGCGGCGGAACGGTGCCCCGGAGGGGGCGCGACCGCTTCCGGATTGTCCACCTCGGTCACCTTCTCCCCGTCGTCCGGCCCGGCAGGGTGTCCGGCACCCGGGCGGGCCGTGGCGTGAATCACCTGATCCACTCGTCACAGCGTCCCTACCTGCCGGTAGATTCGGAGCCTCTGAACGATCAAGTCTGAAACTTGTTCTAGATTAACGTCCCGGCATAGGGTCGCGGGACAGTGCAGTGAGAAGGGGGCCCAGGGTGACCGCTGAGGCCAGTCGGACGGGTCCCCGTCCGGAGCCCGCCGCCGACGGCTTGCGACCGCTCCGCATCGCGCTCCTCACCTACAAGGGGAACCCGTTCTGCGGCGGCCAGGGCGTCTACGTCCGCCACCTCTCCCGCGAACTGGCCCGCCTCGGCCACCGGGTCGAGGTGATCGGCTCCCAGCCCTACCCCGTGCTCGACGACGGCCCGGACCACGGCCTCGGCGACCGGCTCTCCCTCACCGAGCTGCCCAGCCTCGACCTCTACCGCCAGCCCGACCCCTTCCGCACCCCGAAGCGCGACGAGTACCGCGACTGGATCGACGCGCTGGAGGTCGGCACCATGTGGACCGGCGGCTTCCCCGAGCCGCTGACCTTCTCCCTGCGGGCCCGCCGCCACCTGCGCGCCCGCCGCGGCGACTTCGACGTCGTCCACGACAACCAGACACTGGGGTACGGGCTGCTCGGCGACGTGGGCGCGCCCCTCGTCACCACCATCCACCACCCCATCACCGTCGACCGGCAGCTCGAACTCGACGCCGCCGACGGCTGGAAGCGCCGGTACTCGGTGCGCCGCTGGTACGCCTTCACCCGCATGCAGAAGCGCGTCGCCCGCCGCCTGCCGTCCGTGCTCACCGTCTCCGGCACCTCCCGCCAGGAGATCGTCGACCACCTCGGCGTACGCGGCGACCGCGTCCACGTCGTCCACATCGGCGCCGACACCGACCTGTTCTCGCCCGACCCGTCGGTGCCGAAGGTGCCGGGCCGGATCGTGACCACGTCCAGCGCGGACGTGCCCCTCAAGGGCCTGGTCTTCCTCGTCGAGGCGCTCGCCAAGGTGCGCACCGAGCAGCCCGCCGCCCACCTCGTCGTCGTCGGCAAGCGGCCCGCCGAGGGACCGGTCGCCCAGGCGATCGAGCGGTACGGCCTCGAAGGCGCCGTCGACTTCGTCAAGGGCATCACCGACGCCGAACTGGTCGACCTGGTGCGCTCGGCCGAGGTCGCCTGCGTGCCCTCCCTGTACGAGGGGTTCTCGCTGCCCGCCGCCGAGGCCATGGCGACCGGCACGGCGCTCCTCGCCACCACCGGCGGTGCCGTCCCGGAGGTCGCCGGACCCGACGGCGAGACCTGCCTCGCGGTGCCGCCGGGCGACGCGGGCGCCCTGGCCGCCGGACTGAACCGGCTGCTCGGCGACCGCGAACTGCGGGCCCGGCTCGGCACGGCCGGACGCGCCCGCGTCCTGCGGCACTTCACCTGGGCCCGCGCCGCCGAGGGCACGGCAGCCCGCTACCGCGAGGCCATCGGCCCCTCGGCCACCGCCCCCGGGGCCACCCCCGCCGCGGCCCCGACCGGCGACCGCGGCGCCCACCGCGACACCAGTGACACCGGCGTCTACCCCGAAAGCAGGGCCACGTGCTGACCGTCGACTTCTCCCGGTTCCCGCTCGCCCCCGGCGACCGCGTCCTGGACCTCGGCTGCGGCGCCGGCCGGCACGCCTTCGAGTGCTACCGGCGCGGCGCCCGGGTCGTCGCCCTGGACCAGAACGCCGAGGAGATCCGCGAGGTCGCCAAGTGGTTCGCGGCGATGGAGGAGGCCGGCGAGGCCCCGGCCGGCGCCACCGCCACCGCGATGGAGGGCGACGCCCTCGCCCTGCCCTTCCCGGACGAGTCCTTCGACGTCGTCATCATCTCCGAGGTGATGGAGCACATCCACGACGACAAGGGCGTCCTCGCCGAGATGGTCCGCGTCCTCAAGCCCGGCGGACGCATCGCGATCACCGTGCCCCGCTACGGCCCCGAGAAGGTCTGCTGGACCCTCTCCGACGCCTACCACGAGGTCGAGGGCGGCCACATCCGCATCTACAAGGCCGACCAGCTCCTCGCCCGCATCCGCGAGGCCGGCCTCAAGCCCTACGGCACCCACCACGCGCACGCGTTGCACTCGCCGTACTGGTGGCTGAAGTGCGCCTTCGGCGTCGACAACGACAAGGCGCTGCCGGTGCGGGCGTACCACAAGCTGCTGGTCTGGGACATCATGAAGAAGCCGCTGGCGACCCGGGTCGCCGAGCAGGCGCTGAACCCGCTGATCGGCAAGAGCTTCGTGGCCTACGCCACCAAGCCGCACCTGCCGCCGGTGGACGCCGCGTGACCTCGTCCCGGGCGCCCCGCACCCCCCGCACCGAACACCTCGTCCTGCCCGGCGTCCTCACCGCCGAACAGGCCGCGGCCACCGTCCGCGGCATCCTCGCCGTGCAGCAGGAGGACGGCGCCATCCCCTGGTTCCGCGGCCACCACCTCGACCCCTGGGACCACATCGAGGCGGCGATGGCCCTGGACGCGGCCGGCGAGCACGAGGCCGCCGAGCGCGCCTACACCTGGCTGGCCCGCCACCAGAACCAGGACGGCTCCTGGTACGCCGCCTACGCCGACGGCGCCCACGACGACGTCACCGACCGGGGCCGCGAGACCAACTTCGTCGCCTACGTCGCCGTCGGCGCCTGGCACCACTACCTGGCCACCGGCGACGACACCTTCCTCGACCGGATGTGGCCCGTCGTCCACGCGGCGATCGCGTTCGTCCTGCGCCTCCAGCAGCCCGGCGGACAGATCGGCTGGCGCCGCGACGACGACGGCACGGACACCGCGGACGCGCTGCTGACCGGAAGCTCCTCCGTCCACCACGCGCTGCGCTGCGCCCTGGCCATCGCCGAACAGCGCGAAGAGCCGCAGCCCGACTGGGAGCTGGCGGCCGGTGCGCTGCGGCACGCCATCCGACGCCACCCGGAGCGGTTCCTGGACAAGGGCCGCTACTCGATGGACTGGTACTACCCGGTGCTGGGCGGCGCGCTGACCGGCACCGAGGCCCGGTCCCGCATCGCGGAGAGCTGGGACCGCTTCGTCGTCCCCGGCCTCGGCGTGCGCTGCGTCGTGCCCAACCCGTGGGTGACCGGCGGCGAGTCGGCCGAACTGGCCCTCGCTCTGTGGGCGGTCGGCGAGTCCGACCACGCCCTGGAGATCCTCCAGTCGATCCAGCACCTGCGGGACGCGGACAGCGGCCTGTACTGGACGGGCTACGTCTTCGACGACGACGCCATATGGCCGCGCGAACTCACCACCTGGACCGCCGGCTCACTGCTCCTCGCCGTCGCCGCGCTGGGCGGCCACGAGGCCACCTGCCAGGTCTTCTCCGGCGACCGCCTGCCGAGGGGACTCGACCCGGACTGCTGCGTCTAGGCGCCGGGCGCCGCGAGGCGTCAACGGCGGCCCAGACGGCCCGCGATCGCATGGCCGACGAACAGGTAGACCACGGCGGCCAGGCCGTAACCGGCGACGACGCGGGCCCACGCCTCGTCGAAGGTGAACAGGTCGCGCGACCAGCCGGCGAGCACGTCGGCCACCTCGTGGACGAACTGCACCAGATCGTTGGCTCGGTTGGCTTCCAACAGGTACATGAGGATCCACAGCCCGAGGACGCCGGCCATGATGTCGGCGACGACCGCGACGGCCGTCCCGGCGCTGGAACCACTGCGAGTTCGAGGGGACATGACTTCCGTCTGGCCTCGAATGCCTGTATGAAACCTGCGGCGTCCGGTACGCCGACGGCCCCCCGCCCCGGAGACTCCGGTGGGCGGGGGGCCGTCGACGTCGAACGGACGGTCCGCGCGGTCAGCCGCGCTGGATGCCGGAGGTGTCCTGGAGGACACCGCGACGGCCGTCCTGCGTCTGCGCGACCAGGTTGGCGCCCCGCTGCTCGACGGCCAGGTACCAGGTGCCCGGCGCGAGTTCGGCGATCGGCGTCGGGGAGCCGTCCTCCGCGAACAGCGGACGCGGCACCGGCACGGCGAACCAGAACGGCGAGAAGTCCCCGGCCGGCTGCGCCTGCGCCTGCTGCGGGGCCTGCGGCTGCGGCTGGCCCGGCTGGGGCTGGCCGCCACCGAAGGAGTGGCCCGGCTGACCCGGCTGACCGGGCTGCCCCGGCTGGGCGCCGTACGGCTGCTGCTGCGCGCCCGGGTAGCCGTAACCACCCTGCGGCTGACCGCCGTAGGGCTGCGGCGCGGCCGGACGGGCGGCGGGGATCAGCGAGCCCTTGAGGGCCGGGACGAGCGGCGTGGCGACGGCCGCGGCCGCCATGAGCAGGGTGGCGACGAGGGCCAGGATCAGGCCCGTGCCGGCCCCGATGTTGTCCACGCCCCCGTCGTTGTCGAAGGCTCCGGCCGGGTCGAAGATGTTGCCCAGCGCGCACCAGGCCGCGAAGACCGTGAACGCGACGCCGAACTGGCCGAGGTCGAGGCCCGCCACCTTCCTGGGCTGCGGCAGAGCGCGCGCCACGACGACGAGCGCGGCCCCGATGACGCCCGCCAGGACGACACCGAGTACGACCGACCCACTGCCCCACAGGCTGGGGATTTCGGCGCTGTCCGGAGCACCTTCGATCGAGTAGATGTCGAGGAATGACGCGATGAACAGCAACACCGCTGCTCCGATCACCACGCCGTCGCCTCGAGTGAGGGAGCGGATATTCACTTCAGGTCCTTCGTAGGTCGTCTCGTCGTCGGTAGAGGCGTCGCTGTCACCATGTCGCCGTCAGGTTCCGGAGTGAAGCGCGGGGGTGGCCCCTCATCGTACGGACGACACTATCGTCCGCACCTCGGGGCTGTCCCCGGGGATCGGCGCGCTGATCGCTACCCGCGCAGGAAACTCACGATTCCCTCAGACATCCCTTGCGCCGCTTTCTGGCGCCAGTCGTTGCTGGTCAGCAGGGACGCGTCCTTGTCGTCGCGCATGTTGCCGCACTCGATGAACACCTTGGGAACCGTTGACAGATTGAGACCGCCCAGGTCCGTGCGCGTGACCAGGCCGGTGCCGCCGCCGACGTAGTTGGAGGGCGCGCTGCCCGTGGCGCGGACGAAGTTGCCGGCGATGCGCTCGCCGAGTTCGGCGGAGGGGGCGACGATGGCGCGGGTGTCGGCCTCGCCGTCGTGCACGGAGCCCGGCAGGATCACGTGGAAGCCGCGGTTGCCGACCCCGGAGCCGTCGGCGTGGATCGAGACGGCGGCGTCCGCCTTCGCCTCGTTGCCGATCCGGGCGCGCTCGTCCACGCACGGGCCGAACGGGCGGTCGCCGTCCTGGGTCAGTTTCACCGTGGCGCCCTGCGCTTCGAGGAGGGTGCGCAGCCGGTGGGCCACGTCCAGGGTGAACTTCGCCTCGGGCCAGCCCGCTTCGGTGGCCGTGCCGGTCGTGTCGCACTCCTTCCAGTGCGTGCCGACGTTCACCTTGCGGTTGATGTCGGACGGGTGCTGGAAGTTGCCGGGGTTGTGGCCCGGGTCGATGACGACGACCTTCCCCTTGAGGGGGCCCTTCGCCGGGGCGGCGGGCGCGGGCTTCGAGGCGGAGGCGGAGGCGGTCGGGTCCCTCGGGGTGGCCGACGGGGAGGTGCCCGTGGGCGCCTTGGCGTCGGCGCCCGCGGAGGCCGAGACGCCCGGTGACGACGCCGCCGGCGTCCGCGCACCGCCCGCGCGGTCCGCGCCGCCGTCGTCGTCCGGGCCGCCGACCGCCGCGTACACGCCCCATCCGAGCAGCGCGCCCGGCACCAGGGCGGCGATCGCCACGGTCAGCGGGCGGCGCAGCGGGGAGCGGCGGGGCTGGGGTGGTTCGAAGTCCGGGCCTGTGTACGACACGTCAGCGACTCTAACCGCGCCCTCAGATCCCCGTGCCCGTTCGCCGCAGGACGCGAAGGGAGTCGGTCGCGGAGACCTCGGTGAACGCCCCGGACGCGAGGGCCCTGAGGTACACGCGGTACGGGGCCTGGCCGGTGAACTCGTCGGCCGGATCGGGGAAGACGTCGTGGATGAGCAGGAGTCCGCCGTCGGCGACGTGCGGGGCCCAGCCCTCGTAGTCGGCGCTCGCGTGCGCGTCGGTGTGGCCGCCGTCGATGAAGACGAGGCCGAGGGGGGAGTTCCAGACCGCCGCGACCTGGGGGGAGCGGCCGACCAGGGCGACCACGTGGTCCTCCAGGCCGGCGCGGTTGAGGGTGCGGCGGAAGGTGGGCAGGGTGTCCATCACGCCCAGCTCGGGGTCGACGGTCTCCGGGTCGTGGTACTCCCAGCCCGGCTGCTGCTCCTCGCTGCCCCGGTGGTGGTCGACGGTGAGGGCGGTGACCCCCGCCCGGCGGGCGGCGTCGGCGAGCAGGACGGCGGAGCGCCCGCAGTACGTGCCGACCTCCAGCAGCGGCAGTCCCAGCGCGCCGGCCTCCACGGCCGCCGCGTACAGCGCGAGGCCCTCGTGCGTGGGCATGAACCCCTTCGCGGCCTCGAAGGCGGCCAGGATCTCCGGCGTGGGTGCTGCCGCGGGCATGGGGTTCCTCTCGGTGGTGCGGGCGGGGCGCTGCCCCATGCTGCCGCACCCCCCGCCGCGTGCTGCGGCAGGGGGTGCGGCGGGCGCGGGGCTCAGGCGGGGACCGTCTCGCCCGGCAGGGACAGGTCCAGGTCGACCGGTCGGTCGCCGGTGTGGGTCGCCGCGTGGGCGAGGGGGCCGTGGCCCGGCGCGCGGGCGGCCAGCACGTACGGTCCCGCGGCGGGGACGGCGAGGGCGTAGGCGCCGTCCGCGCCGGAGAGCGTCGCGCCCGCCTGGCGGCCGTGCCGGTCGATCAGCGTGACCTTGGCGCGGGCGACGGGCGTGCCGTCGGCGGTCAGCACCCGGCCGCGGAAACCGGTCGGCTCCTCGCCGGCCAGCGCCTGCTCGGCGCGGGCCAGGTTGGCGTCCTCCTCGCTGCTGGCGCGCAGCTGCGTGGTCGTCGCCGGGGTGCGGCGGGGGAGGAAGAAGGCCAGGGCGAGGCCGATCGCGACGGCGCCGGTGGCGATCAGGAAGGAGACGCGGAAGCCGTGCATGGTGGGGACGGCGACCCCGCCCACGTCGTTCGCCGTGTTGGCGAGCACCATGCCGATGACGGCGCTCGACACCGATGTGCCGATGGAGCGCATCAGGGTGTTCAGGCCGTTGGCCGCGCCCGTCTCCGACGCCGGGACCGCGCCGATGATCAGCGCGGGGAGGGAGGAGTAGGCGAGGCCGATGCCGGCGCCGATCAGCACCGAGGTGACGACGGTCTGCCAGGCGGCGTTCATGAGGCCGAGGCCGCCGGCGTAGCCGACCGCGATGACCAGCAGGCCGACGATCAGGGTGGTGCGCGGGCCGTAGCGGGCCGACAGGCGGGCGTACACCGGCGCGGTGAACATCATCGTCAGGCCCAGCGGGGCCACGCACAGACCCGCGACGACCATCGACTGTCCGAGGCCGTAGCCGGTCTGCGACGGCAGCTGGAGGAGCTGGGGCAGGACGAGCGAGATGACGTAGAAGGAGACCCCGACCATGATCGAGGCGAGGTTGGTGAGCAGGACCTCGCGGCGGGCGGTGGTGCGCAGGTCGACCAGCGGGGCGGCGACGCGCAGCTCCATCAGGCCCCACAGGAGGAGGACCACGGCCGCGGCGGCGAACAGGCCGAGCGTGGTGGGGGACGACCAGCCCCAGTCGCTGCCCTTGGTGATGGGCAGGAGGAAGAGGACCAGGCCGGCGGAGAGGCCCAGGGCGCCCGGCAGGTCGAAGGAACCCTTCGCGCGCAGCGGGGACTCCGGTACGACGAGGAGGGTCAGGGCGATGGCGAGGACGCCGAGGCCGGCGGCGCCGTAGAACAGGACGTGCCAGTCGGCGTGCTGGGCGACCAGGGCCGCGGCGGGCAGGGCGAGGCCGCCGCCGACGCCGATCGAGGAGCTCATCAGCGCCATCGCCGAGCCCAGCCGTTCACGCGGCAGCATGTCGCGCATCAGGCCGATGCCGAGGGGTATCGCGCCCATCGCGAAACCCTGGAGGGTACGGCCGACGATCATCGGGAGCAGGGCGTCGGTGACCGCGCTGACCAGCGCGCCCACCACCATCACCGCGAGGCTGGCGATCAGCATGCGGCGCTTGCCGAACAGGTCGCCGAGGCGGCCCATGATCGGCGTGGCCACGGCTCCGGACAGGAGTGTGGAGGTCAGGACCCAGGTGGCGTTGCTGGGCGAGGTGTCCAGGAGCCGGGGCAGGTCCTTGATGACGGGGACGAGCAGGGTCTGCATCACCGCGACGACGATGCCCGCGAAGGCGAGCACCGGAACGGTGGCTCCGGACGCTCGCCGGGCGGGTTCGCCGGTCGTCGTGTGGGACATGGGGTGGGGCCTCCAGGCCGGGGTCGGCGGATGCGGTGCGTGATCGTGATGTGTGCAGGGTGAACCTCGTACGCCGCGGCAACTATTCCGTTGCTTCGAGTCCCTAACGAACTCTTGACCTTCTCTTGACGACGCTCGCGCCCGGGGGTTCGCCTTGCGGGTGCGGGTGCGGGTGCGGGTGCGGGTGCGGGTGCGGGTGCGGGTGCCGGGGCGGGTAGGACCGAATACCGACGCACCAGGTACCGAAGACCGATGCAAGGGGCACGGTTCGGTTGAGACCATGACACCCATGCTCGAAGCCTCCGGTGCCTCCACCGCCGCCGCCCGCATATCCGCCCGCCGCCGTACCCCTCCGCCCACCTGGCTGGTCGTCGCCCTCGCCTGCGCCGGGCAGTTCCTCGTCGTCCTCGACGTGTCCGTCGTCAACGTCGCCCTGCCGTCTATGCGGACCGATCTCGCGCTGAGCGCGTCGGGACTGCAGTGGGTGGTCAACGCCTACGCCATCGCCTTCGCCGGGTTCATGCTGCTCGGTGGCCGGGCCGGTGACCTCTACGGGCGCAAGCGGATGTTCCTGGTCGGGCTCGGGCTCTTCACGCTGGCCTCGCTGGGCGGCGGTTTCGCGCAGGAGGGCTGGCAGTTGCTGCTCGCCCGGGCCGTGCAGGGACTGGGCGCGGCGGTGCTGGCGCCGTCCACGCTGACGATCCTGACCGCGGCGGTGCCGGAGGGCGCGGCGCGGGCCCGGGCGATCGCGACCTGGACCGCCGTGGGCGCGGGCGGCGGCGCGGCCGGTGGCCTGGTGGGCGGCGTCCTGGTGGACGGGCTGTCGTGGCGCTGGGTGCTGCTGATCAACGTCCCGGTGGGCGCGGTGGTGCTGGCCGGTGCGGTGCTGTGGCTGACCGAGAGCCGGGCGGGTGAGCGGCGGCGCCTCGACCTGCCGGGCGCGATGCTGGTGACCGGCGGCCTGGCCACGCTGGCCTACGGCATCTCGCGGACCGAGTCCGACGGGTGGGCGGCGACGGCGACGCTCGTGCCGCTGCTCGGCGGGCTGCTGCTGCTCGGGCTCTTCCTCCTCGTCGAGGCGCGCACGGGGGCGCCGTTGATGCCGCTCGGGCTGCTGCGGCTGCGGTCGGTGGCGTCGGCGAACGTGGCGATGCTGGTGTCCGGCTCGTCGATGTTCTCCATGTGGTTCTTCATGACCCTGTACGCGCAGAACGTGCTCGGGTACTCCCCGTTGGAGGCGGGGGCCGCCCTGGTGCCCAGCTCGCTGGCGGTGGTCCTCGGGTCGAAGCTCGCGCCGCGCTTCATGCCGGTGATCGGGACGCGGAACGTGGCCGTGCTGGGGACACTGGTGGCGGCGGCCGGCTTCGGCTGGCAGTCGACGATGACCGCGGACGGCGCGTACGTGACCGCGATCATGATTCCGGGGGTGCTGATGATGCTGGGCGCCGGGCTCGCGGCGACTCCGCTGGCCTCGCTGGCCATCTCCGGGGCGGCGGCGGGGGACGCGGGGCTGGTCTCCGGGCTGATCAACACCTCCCGGACGATGGGGGGTTCGCTGGGGCTCGCGGTCATGTCGACGATCGCGGCGGCCCGGTCCGGGGGAGAGGACGCGGGGCCGGGGGCGCTGACGGACGGTTACGCGCTGGTGTTCCGGACGGCGGCGGTGGTGCTGGTCGCCGGGGCGGTGCTGATGTGGGCGTGGCTGCCGGCGGGGGAGCGGGAGGTGAAGGGGGCGGGAGGCTGAGGGAACGGGTGAGGTCAGAGCCAGCCCTGGTGCCGGGCCTCGCGCAGCGCCTCCGCGCGGTTGCGGGTGGAGGTCTTGCCGATGGCCGCGGAGAGGTAGTTGCGGACCGTGGACTCGGACAGGTGCAGGGCCGCGGCGATGTCGGCGACGGTCGCGCCGTCGGCGGACGCGCGGAGCACGTCGCACTCGCGGGCGGTGAGCGGGCTCGGGCCCGCGCTGAGCGCGGCGGCGGCGAGCGCGGGGTCGACGACCGTCTCGCCGGCCAGGACCCGGCGGACGGCACCGGCCAGTTCCTCGACGGGGCCGTCCTTCACCAAGAATCCGGCGGCGCCGGCCTCCATGGCCCGCCGGAGGTACCCGGGGCGGCCGAAGGTGGTCAGGATCAGCACCCGGCAGGACGGCACCCGCTCGCGCAGCTCGGCGGCGGCGTCCAGGCCGTTGCCGCGCGGTAGTTCGATGTCGAGCAGGGCGACGTCGGGGCGGTGCGTGAGCGCGGCGCCGACGATCTCGTCGCCGGCCGAGACCTGGGCGACGACCTCCATGTCCTCCTCCATGCCGAGCAGCAGCGCCAAGGCGCCGCGCATCATGCCCTGGTCCTCGGCCAGGAGGATGCGGACGGGGCGGGGGGCTTCGTCTTCGGCTGGGGCTTCGGCGGTCACGGGGTCAGGGTAGAGGTGGATGCGGGTGCCTGCGGCGGCGTGTGCGGTGCGTGGTGCGGGTGGGTGGGTGCGTGCGGGTAGTGCGGGTGTGTGGGTGGGGGTGCCTGCGGCGCCGCTGCGGGTTCGGTGGGGGTGCGCGTAGCGCGTGCGGTGGGTGGTGGTGCGGGGCCGCATCGGGGGGTGTCCGTCCTCGGAACGGCGCGGAATCGGTCGGCTACGGGGGTGAACGGTGCGGACGCGCCAACCGCTGCGGGCGGACACCCCCCGACACGTCCCCTTCCCGCCGTACGCGGCTGTCCCGGCGTGCGGGGCGCGGACCGTCAGCGGCCCACCGGGAGTTCCGCCGTCACCGTGAAGCCGCCCCTCGGCTCGGCGCCGGCGGTCAGGGAGCCGCCCGCGGTGGCCAGCCGTTCGGTCAGGCCGGTCAGTCCGGTGCCGGGACCCTGGGGTGCG
Source organism: Streptomyces sp. SudanB5_2050 (assembly GCF_964272335.1). Classification (NCBI taxonomy): domain Bacteria; kingdom Bacillati; phylum Actinomycetota; class Actinomycetes; order Kitasatosporales; family Streptomycetaceae; genus Streptomyces; species Streptomyces sp. SudanB5_2050. The sequence goes on along the minus strand of NZ_OZ186760.1, from coordinate 2,477,612 downwards.
CGGTTCGGGCCCGTGCCGTCGTCCCTGACGGTCAGCCGGACGCGTTCCGTGCCGCCCGACACCGCGATCTCGCAGCGGCTCGCCCCGCTGTGCCGTACGACGTTGGTGACCGCCTCCCGCAGGACCCAGCCCAGCAGTGCCTCGGCCTCGGGCGGCAGCGGGGGGCCGGAGCGGTGGACCACCGGCTCCACGTCCGCCGCGCTCAGTGCCGAGCGGGCCCGGTCCAGCTCCGTGCCGAGGCTGCCCTCGCGGTAGCCGGTGACCGCCTCGCGGACCTCGGTCAGCGCCTGGCGGCCGACCGCCTCGATGTCGGTGATCTGGGTGAGGGCCGCGTCCAGGTCGCGAGGCGCCAGGCGCCGGGCCGCCTCCGACTTCACGACGATCACCGACAGGGTGTGGCCCAGGAGGTCGTGCAGGTCGCGGGAGAAGCGCAGCCGCTCCTCCGCGACCGCGCGGGCGGCCAGTTCCTCGCGGGCGGCGCGCAGTTGCCGTACGGCGTCGGACAGGCTCAGGATCGCGGCCGTCACCATCGTCGACAGGAGGGTCCCGTAGGCGATGTTCAGGCCGCTCCAGCCGTCCTTGATCCCGCCCACGACCCCCGCGAGCGCCGCCAGCGTCCAGCCCCAGTGGGCCAGTCGGCGCCCGCGCAGCGCGGCGCCCGCGGACAGGCCGAGCAGGAGGAAGAAGAGCAGCCAGGTGCCGCCGAAGGCGAGGGAGAGGGCGCAGGTCAGCAGGGCCATGGCGAGGAGGGCCAGGCGGGTGGACGGGGAGGTGCGCAGCTTCGGGTGGAAGGAGCGCATGGCCACGTAGATGTAGAGCGTGTTGAAGGCGAGCAGGCCCAGGCCGCCGAGCCAGGGGTGGGAGGTGCCGCCCTGGAGGACGCTCGCGAGGCTGCCCAGGCCCAGCAGGAGCCAGGGCAGGAGGGTGAAACCGGTGGGCGGGGGCCCGAGGTGCGCCTCGGAGGGGTCGGGCTCCCGGGCCAGTCGCCACGCGTCCAGGCGGCACGAGAGTGTGCGCAGCCGGCCTTGCTTCCCGCTCATGGCCGTCGGTTCCTTCCCGTGTGTGCCGTTCGCCGCTCAGTCGCGTCCGGTGGTGCGGCGGTAGGACAGGAGGGCGTACGTCCCGAACACCGGCAGCCACACGGTCAGTACGAGAATCCCACCCGGGGGCGGCGCGTGCCCCGCGGCGACGGAGGTGCCCAGCTCGGCGAAGCGGTTGGCCGGGGTGTACGCCGAGACCGTGCGCAGCCACTCGGGGAAGAGGGCGAGCGGGAACCACAGGCCGCCGAGGACCGCCAGGCCCAGGTTGGCCACCATGTTCACCACCCCCGTGGTCTGGCCGGTCAGGCGGTAGCCGTTGCCGAGGCCGAGGAGGGTGAAGGGGACGGAACCCAGCCAGAGCAGGAGCGCGAGCGACGCCCACTGCCAGGGGGCCAGCCGTACGCCGTTGACCAGGCCGCCGGCCGCGAGGACGGCGGTGAGGGCGGGGAGCACGGTGACCGAGGCGGTCAGGGTCCGGCCCAGCACCACCTGGTGCGGGCGCATCGGTGTCACCCGCAGCTGCCGCAGCCAGCCGATCGCCCGGTCCTCGGCGACCCCGCCGCCGGTGTTGAGGGCGGAGCCGACCGCGCCGTAGGCGGCCATGCCGACCATGGCGCCCGTCCTCCAGCCGCCCGCGTCACCGCCCCCGAGGTTGGTGAAGAGCAGGTACATCAGGACGGGCACGGCGACGCCGCCCGCGACGAAGCCGGGGTCGCGCAGGGTGCGGCGGACCTCCAGGAGCACGTAGTCCCTCATCGTCTCTCCACGGGTGCGTGTGCGGTCAGGGCCAGGAAGGCGTCGTCCAGGGACGCCGGGGCGACCTCCAGGCCGCGGATCGCGCCGAGTTCCGCCAGGGCGAGGACGGTGGCGTCGGAGTCCTCGGTGCGCAGGTGGGCGCGGTCTCCGCGGATCTCCAGGGCGCGCACGCCGGGCAGGAGGTCCAGGCCGGCGGCGGGGCGGCCGGCCAGGTCGACGGAGACCCGGCCGCCGCCCGCCGCCCGGCGCAGCTGTGCGCCGGTGCCGTCCGCGACGATCCGCCCCCGGTCGACGACCAGGATGCGGTCGGCGTGCGCCTCGGCCTCCTCCAGGTGGTGGGTGGAGAAGAGGACGGTGCTGCCGCGCCGGGCGTACGCCCCCATCGACTGCCAGAAGGCGTGCCGGGCCTCCACGTCGAGGGCCGCGGTGGGTTCGTCCAGGACGAGCAGGTCGGGGTCGCCGGCCAGCGCCACCGCGAACCGCACCCGCTGGGCCTGCCCGCCGGACAGCCGGTCCACGCGCCGTCCGGCCAGTCCCGCGACGCCCGCCAGCCGCAGTACCCGGTCCACGGGCAGCGGGGCCGGGTAGCGGCCCGCGACGAACGCGACCAGCTCGCCCACCGTGACCCTGGGGACCGCCCGCGCCTCCTGGAGCATGGCGCCCACCCGTCCGGCGCGCACGGCCGCCTCCGGCGGCCCGCCGAACAGCTCCACCCTGCCCGCGTCGGGCGCGCACAGGCCGAGCAGCAGTGCGATCGCCGTCGACTTGCCCGCGCCGTTGCGCCCGAGCAGCGCGACCGTCTCGCCCCGCGCGATCGTCAGGTCCACGCCGTCGACGGCGCGGACGGCGCCGTAGGTCCTCACCGCCCCGGAGAAGGAGACGGCGGGGGCGGTGCGCGGTGTCGGTCGTCCCGGTTCCATGGGGGCGACGCTACGGAGGCGGCCGGGGCGGACGGCAGATGCGGTTGTCCGCGGTTCGGCGGGACGAATGTCACGGGTGGCCGGCGTGCCGTACGGTCGTGGCCGTCCGTGATCGTCGTCGAGCCCGGGGGGCCGGCCATGCCCATCGACGCCGCCGGGGCGCTCGCCGCCGCGCCCCGCGTCCGTGAGATCCGCTGGGACCACAAGGACGTGCAGCTCTACCACCTCGGCATCGGCGCCGGCCTGCCCGCCGACGACCCCCGCGAGCTGCGCTACACCCTGGAGTCCCGGCTGCACGTGCTGCCGAGCTTCGCGACGGTCGCCGGCGGCGGCCCGCCCGGGGTGATCGCCGCGCTGTCCGCGCCCGGCGTCGACGTCGACCTCGCCCAAGTCCTGCACGGCGGTCAGCGGCTGCGGGTGCACCGGCCGGTTCCCGTGCGCGGCCGGGCCCGGGCGGCCTCGCGGATCGTGGCCGTGTACGACAAGGGCACGGCGGCCGTACTGGTCCTGCGCACCGAGGTCCGGGACGACGACGGGCCGCTGTGGACGGAGGAGGCCGAGGTCTTCGTGCGCGGGGAGGGCGGCTGGGGCGGTGAACGGGGACCGTCCGGCCGTCCCGGGCCGGTGCCCCGGCAGGCGCCGGACCGGGTGGTGGAGCGGGCCGTGCGCGAGGACCAGGCGCTGCTGTACCGGCTCTGCGGCGACTGGAACCCCCTGCACGCGGACCCGGCCTTCGCCGCGCGCGCCGGTTTCGAACGCCCGGTCCTGCACGGGCTGTGCACCTACGGCGCCGCCCTCAAGGCGGTCGTGGACACGCTGCTCGACGGCGACGTGGACCGGGTGCGGGAGTACGCGACTCGGTTCACCGGGGTCGTGTACCCGGGGGAGACGCTGAGGGTGCGGATGTGGCGGGCGGCGGGGCCGGACGAGGGCGGGAGCGTGCGGGTGGAGGCGGGGGTGCGCGAGCGGGGCGACACGGTCGTGCTCGCCGACACGGTGGTGCGGTACGCATGACGGCTCCGGCCCCCGTCCCAGGATGCGCGGGACGGGGGCCGGAGCCGCTCGCGGTGTGTGCGTGCCGAGCCGTCAGGCGGCCGCCTCGGACTCCTCGGCCGGCTTGCGGTGGCGGCCTCGCGGCGCCTCGGCACCGTCCTGGCTGGACACCGGTCCCCGGTGCCTGCCGTGGCCGGTCACCGTCTCGGATACGTCGGCGCCGTCGGCCTGCGTGGGCTGGGTCGTGCTGGCGTCGTTCATCGGAAGGAATTCACCCCGTCAACATGATCTTTCCTACAGCCGGGCGAGTGTAACCGGGACCCCGAGGGCCGGATCCAGGCGGCCGCGCCAACCGGCACTACTTCGTTACAAGCCGCGCCAGCGGGGCCTGTTGCAGCGGAACGGGACGCTGCGGGGAGGGAGCCGGGGCCTCCGGTTCCGGTGCCTCGGGCGGGCCCTCGACGGCCGGTGCGCGACGCGCGGAAGGCGGGGCGGAGGGCTCCCCGGGAGCGGGCTCCCGCGTCTTCTCCGACCGTGCGTCGCCGGTGTCCGGCGGTGCCGGAAGCCGGGCCACCCCGCACGGCGACTGGGGTGTGGCGCAGGGCAGCCGCAGCTCACCGTCGGCGGTCCACAGCCCGGCACCGGTCAGCCATCCCTCGGGCGCCGGAAGGTGGCGCACCTGCCGCTCGGCGGGCCGCCACACCGCCACCCAGCTGCCGAGCGCGCCGTCCACCCGCAGGGCCACCGCGCACCGTTCCGGCGTGAGCGCCTGGCCCGGCTGGATGGCGAACGGCGTCACCACGCAGTCCGGCAGCCGCAGGCACTCCGGGAAGCGCACCGGCAGCGTGCTGCCCAGCACCCCCCAGCCCAGCCGGTCCCGCCCGGGCGACGGCGCGTCCGAGCGGATCAGCACCAGCCCGCTGTCCGGGTCGGCCAGCAGGATCCGGTCGTCGCTGTCCGCGGCGATCTGCAGCAGCGGGGACACCTCGCCGTCCCGCTCCAGGTCCACCACGACCGCCTTGGTGCGCCCGCCGGTCTCCCGGTCGACGGCCAGTATCCGACCCGTGCGGTCCAGCCAGACGCCGCCCGAGCAGCGCCCCGGGATCTCGGCCAGCCGCTCGGGTCCGAAGGCCCCGCCCGCGACCTGCCACAGCACGGTCGAGCGGGCGCCGGTGGCGAGCGCGTAGGCCCGCTCGCCGCCCGGGGCCGGCGGCAGCAGCCGCAGCGCGGTGGTGTCCGCCGGGCACTCGACCGCGCCCAGCGGCAGCTCGCCGGTGCCGGGCCCGGTCGGGTACAGCAGGGAGAAGAAGTGCCGTCCGGTCGCCCTGCGGTGGACCAGGACCCGCCCGTCGCCCATCGGCTGCACCTCGGTACCGGGCTCCTCCGGCTGGTTGCCGGGCAGCGGCACGGCGTACGGCTCGGGGCCGTCCAGCGTCCAGCGCTCCGGGTACCAGCAATCGCCGCGGCGGGCGAGACGCGCGGCGTAGGCGCCCTCCGCGGTGATGGCGCAGCCCGCCGGTGGCGGGCCGTCGCTCCCGGGCGCCGCCGAAGGTTCGATAGCACAGGCTGTCATCGTTCGGTCACCTCCGGCGACGAAGCTAGTTTTCGTACGCACGGGCGGGGGAGCGGCGACCGTCCCCATCACACGTACGTGTGTCACAGGAACGATTCGCCTGAGGGGACGCGGAGGTCTGTGCTGTGCCGGTCCGGACGGCGGCCGGGGGCCCGCTGCGGGTACGACGGCGCAGTACAGGCAGGTAGCCTTGCACCCGTGCCCCGTCTGTCAGAAGTCATCGCCGCGCTGGAGAACCTGTGGCCCGCCGAGCGGGCCGAGTCCTGGGACGCGGTCGGCACCGTCGTGGGCGACCCGGACCAGGAGGTCTCCCGCGTCCTGTTCGCCGTCGACCCGGTCCAGGAGATCGCCGACGAGGCGGTGCGGCTGGGCGCCGACCTGCTCGTCACCCACCACCCGCTGTACCTGCGGGGGACGACGACGGTCGCGGCCTCCACCTTCAAGGGCCGCGTGGTGCACACGCTCATCAAGAACGACGTCGCCCTGCACGTCGCCCACACCAACGCCGACACCGCCGACCCGGGCGTCTCCGACGCGCTGGCCGGCGCGCTCGACCTGCGTGTCGTACGGCCCCTGGTCCCGGACCCGGCCGACCCGGACGGACGTCGGGGCCTCGGCCGCGTGTGCGAGCTGGAGCACCCGCTGACCGTCCGCGAGCTGGCCGCCCGCGCCGCCGAGCGGCTGCCCGCCACCGCGCAGGGCATCCGCGTCGCCGGCGACCCCGAGGCCGTGGTCCGCACGGTCGCCGTCAGCGGCGGCTCCGGCGACAGCCTCTTCGACCACGTGCGGGCGTCCGGCGCCGACGCGTTCCTCACCGCGGACCTGCGCCACCACCCCGTCTCGGAGGCCCGCGCCCACAGTCCCCTCGCGCTGCTCGACGCGGCGCACTGGGCCACCGAGTGGCCCTGGTGCGAGCTGGCCGCGGCGCAGCTCGACGAGATCTCCGACCGGGAGGGATGGGACCTGAGGGTCCACGTCTCCAAGACGGTCACCGACCCCTGGACCGCCCACGCGGCGTCCGCCCCGACCCCCGACGCAATGGGAGCCCCCAACTGAAAGCCGAGCCCGCCGACCAGATCCGACTCCTGGACGTCCAGGCCCTCGACGTCCGGCTCCAGCAGCTCGCGCACAAGCGCAGGTCCCTGCCCGAGCACGCCGAGATCGAGTCGCTGACCAAGGACCACACCCAGCTGCGCGACCTGCTCGTGGCCGCGCAGACCGAGGAGAGCGACTGCGCCCGCGAGCAGACCAAGGCCGAGCAGGACGTGGACCAGGTGCGCCAGCGCGCCGCCCGCGACCAGCAGCGCCTGGACTCCGGCGCCGTCACCTCCCCGAAGGACCTGGAGAACCTCCAGCGCGAGATCGCCTCGCTCGCCAAGCGGCAGGGCGACCTCGAGGACGTCGTCCTGGAGGTCATGGAGCGCCGCGAGTCCGCGCAGGAGCGGGTCGCCGAGCTGACCGAGCGGGTCGGCTCGGTGCAGGGCAGGCTCGACGACGCCGCCGCGCGCCGGGACTCGGCCGTCGGGGAGCTGGACGCCGAGGCCGCCTCGGTGACCAAGGAGCGCGAGGTCATCGCCGCCTCCGTCCCCGCGGACCTGCTGAAGCTCTACGACAAGCTGCGCGAGCAGCAGGGCGGCGTCGGTGCGGCCAAGCTGTACCAGCGCAGCTGCCAGGGCTGCCGCCAGGAGCTGGCGATCACCGAGCTGAGCGAGATCCGCTCGGCGGCCCCCGACACGGTCGTCCGCTGCGAGAACTGCCGCCGCATCCTGGTGCGCACGGCGGACTCCGGCCTGTAGGGGGCCGGTTCCGGTGGCGAGTGCGGGGCGGGTCCGGTGACGGGTGCGGGAGCGGACCCGGAGGCGGGTCCGGCACGGGAGTTCGTGGTCGAGGCCGACGGCGGGTCGCGGGGCAACCCGGGGCCCGCGGGCTACGGCGCGGTCGTGCTGGACGCGGCCACGGGGGAGACCCTGGCCGAGGCGGCCGAGTACCTGGGCGTCGTCACCAACAACGTCGCCGAGTACCGGGGCCTGGTGGCCGGGCTGCGCGCGGCGCGGGAGCTGGACCCGGACGCGACCGTGCGGGTCCGGATGGACTCCAAGCTCGTCGTCGAGCAGATGTCGGGCCGCTGGAAGATCAAGCACCCGGACATGAAACCGCTGGCCGCCGAGGCCGCGCGGGTCTTCCCGCCCGGCCGGGTGACCTACGAGTGGATCCCGCGCGCCGAGAACAAGCACGCCGACCGCCTGGCCAACGAGGCGATGGACGCCGGGGCGCGCGGCGAGCGGTGGTCGCCGTCCACGTCGACGGCGGACTTGGACACGGGGCGCTCCGCGGGCGGACGCACCGCGACGGACGGTGGCGCGAGGGCGGGCACCGGTACGGGTGCGGGGACCGGCGCCGCGAGTGCCGCGCGCACCGGGGCACCGGGTGCGGCCCGGCCGCCCGCCGAGCCGACGGTGCCTGCCGAGCCGACGGCGCCCGGCGCGACCGGCTCCGCCGCCGATCCCACCGCCGCGCGCGGTGCTTCGGCGTCCGACAGCGCCGGCATTCGTGGGGCGGAGGCCGACGCCGGTCCTCCCGCCGCGCGCGGTGACGCCACCGGGGCGCCCGGCCCGGCGGGCGGCCGTGGGGCGGGGGCCGTCGAGGGGCAGGCCGCCGTGGGGGGTGCTCGGTCCGCGTCCGATGGGTCCGCCGTGAGGGACGGTGCCGGAGCCGCTGGTCCGGCGGGGCCGGAGGCCGGCCCGCGCCCGGACGCGGCCTCGGAAGCCGCCGCCGGGTCCGGTGCGCCGGGCTCCGCCGGGTCCTCCACGTCATCGCAAGCCGCCGCCTCCGCCGACGTCCGGGCCGCGCGGACCGTGGCCTCGCCCGGCTGGGGGCCGCCCGACATGGGCGCACCGGCCACCTTCGTGCTGCTCCGGCACGGGGAGACCCCCCTGACCCCGCAGAAGCGGTTCTCCGGGAGCGGCGGCAGCGACCCCTCCCTGTCGGCCGCGGGCCGCGAACAGGCCGAGAAGGTCGCCGCGAGCCTCGCCCGGCGCGGCACCGTCCAGGCGATCGTCGCCTCACCGCTGGCCCGGACCCGGGAGACCGCCGGTATCGTCGCCGCCCGCCTCGGCCTGGAGGTCGCGGTCGAGGACGGCCTGCGGGAGACCGACTTCGGCGCCTGGGAGGGGCTCACCTTCGGCGAGGTGCGCGAGCGCTACCCCGACGACCTGAACGCCTGGCTGTCCTCCCCGGACGCGGAGCCGACCGGCGGCGGCGAGAGCTTCGCCGCGACCGGCGCCCGGGTCGCCGCCACCCGCGACCGGCTGGTCGCGGCGTACGCGGGCCGCACGGTCCTGCTGGTCTCCCACGTGACACCGATCAAGACGTTCGTCCGCCTCGCCCTGGGCGCCCCGCCCGAGTCGCTGTTCCGCATGGAGCTGTCGGCGGCGTCGCTGTCGGCCGTGGCGTACTACGCGGACGGCGGCGCGAGCGTCCGCCTGTTCAACGACACGTCCCACCTGCGCTGAGCCCGGCCGCCTCACGGGCCAGCGCCTCGACGCGCCCCCAGTCCCGGTCGGCCACCGCGTCCTTGGGCAGCATCCAACTGCCGCCGACACACCCCACGTTGGGCAGCGCCAGATACCGAGGCGCGGAAGCCGGGCCGATGCCTCCCGTCGGGCAGAAGCGGGCCTGCGGCAGCGGCGCGGCGAGCGCCTTCAGGTAGGCGGTGCCGCCCGCGGCCTCGGCCGGGAAGAACTTCATCTCCCGCACCCCGCGCTCCAGCAGCGCCACCACCTCGGACGTGGTCGACACCCCCGGCAGGAACGGCACCCCGGAGTCACGCATCGCCGTCAGCAGGGCATCGGTCCACCCCGGGCTCACCAGGAACCGCGCCCCGGCCGCCACGACCTCCGCGACCTGCTCCGCGGTGACGACCGTGCCCGCGCCGACCACCGCGTCCGGCACCTCGGCCGCGATCGCCCGGATCGCGTCGAGCGCGACCGGGGTCCGCAGCGTCACCTCGATCGCGGGCAGCCCGCCGGCGACGAGCGCCCGGGCGAGCGGCACGGCGTCCGCGAGGTCGTCGACGACCACCACGGGAACGACGGGGGCGAGATCCAGTACGGAGGGCAACGGTGAGCGCATGTCCTCATCGTGCCCGCACGATGCATCCTGCGCAAAGCGCGTTGCGCAGGATGCAATGAAAGGGAGGCGCCCTCACCGTTCAACGAAAGGGCGGCGTCCTCGCCGTTCGCTCAGTGGATCTCCGCCACCAGCACGTCCAGCGCCCACGGCTTCCCCGCCCGCGCGGGAGCCTGCGCCTCCACCTCGTACCCGAGGTCGCGCAGCGCCTCGACCAGCTCGGCCGGCCCCGCCGGCGCGCTTCCGGACGCCAGCAGACTCCGTACGATCCTGCCCTTGGTCGCCTTGTTGAAGTGGCTGACCACCTTCCGGGTCGGCGCGTGCAGCACCCGCACGGTCGCCGTCCGCCCCGCGACCTCGCCCTGCGGCTTCCAGGCCGCCGCGTACGCCGCGGACCGCAGATCGAGGACCAGCCCGTCCCCGGCCGCCGCCGGCAGCACCTCGGCCATCGGCGCCCGCCAGTACGCGCCCAGCGCCCCGAGCGCGGGGAGCTTCACGCCCATCGAGCACCGGTAGGAGGGAATCCGGTCGGTCACCCGCACAGCGCCCCACAGCCCGGAGAACACCAGCAGCGCACGGGCGGCCCGCCTCTTGGCGGCCGCGTCCAGGGAGGCCAGGTCCAGGGCGTCGTAGAGCACACCCGTGTAGATCTCCCCGGCCGGCCGTGCCCCCGCCGTGCGCAGCTCCGCGTTCTTGGCGACCTCACCGCGCAGGCCCTCGCTCAGTCCGAGCACCTCGCGCGCCTTCTCCTCGTCGCCGGAGCACAGCTCCACCAGCTCCCCGAGGACCGTCTCCCGGGCGGGGGTCAGCCCCGGGAGGGACAGCGACTCCGGCTTCAGCGGAGCGCCCCGGCCGGACGCGGCCTTCCCCTCGGACGGCGGCAGCAGGACAAGCACACGTACTCCTTCACATCGAGCTCCAGGGCCCCCGGTCAGGGTACGGCGTACCGGCCCGCCCCTCCCTCGCCCGGTCGACGGCCCGTACCAGCGCCGCCGGGTCGTCGGCGTGACAGCGCACGACCCCGACCTCGCGCCGGCGCCCGAAGAAGGCGACGTGGACGACCGGCTCGGAGAGTTCCAGGGTGACGGAGGTCTGTGAGCCCACGGCGAGGTCCAGCTCCCCGTCCGTCCGCTCGTGCGTCGCCCGCAGCTCCCGGCGCACGGACGCGATCCGCTCCAGCGGTATCGACACGTCGACGTGGACGGCCCGGCGGACGCGCAACGTCCCGGCGGCCGCGTCGAGGACGTGCGGCCGGACCACGGAGGCCGCGTGCAGGCCGATCACGATCAGGACCGTGTACACGTCCAGGACCAGCACCGCGTGGTGCACGGTCGGCCAGTCCCGCAGCAGCACGGACATCATCACGGACTCGATCACGCACACGAACGCGAAGCCGAACATCATGGCGCCCTGCCCCCGCGCGTACCCGAAGGCCGTCCCGCCGCCCCCGGTCCCATGGGTCCGCCGGACCGCCCACAGCCACAGGCTGCCCAGCAACCGCAGCTCGTGCCGGACCACGAGTCCGGGAACCGCCAGCACCCGGGACGCCCTCATGCCCGCCGTCCCCGGGCGACGATCCGCAGGGCCAGCCTGATCGCCTCGGCCTGCCCCGGCGCGAAGTCGGCGTACAGGGCGCGCAGGAAGGGGTGCCCGGGATCGAGGTCGACGTCCTCCTCGGGCAGCAGCTCCGCGGGCATGCACGCGGCGAGCACCCGGGCGGTCTCCGCCACCCGCGGATCGTCGGCGCCCGCGTCGGCCAGGTCGTCGAGCAGCGCGTACGCCCGCTGGGCCCGCTCCACCGCCTCCGGCGACCCCAGGGCGCCCCGGAGTGTCCCCAGCAGCCTCTCCCGGTCCTCCGGCGCCATCGTGCCCTCCATCAGCGCCAGCACCTCACGGTCCCGTACGGCCATGGGGGAGCCGGAGACGTCCCCCATCCCCGCGAACAGCTCGGCCAGCTCCGGCGAGACCGGGCCCTCGCTCGGCAGCCCGCCCTCCGCCTCCAGCAGCGCCCGCAGCCGCGCCCGGCGCTCCCGGATCGCCTCCTCCTGCCGCGCCAGATCCGCGTCCAGCTCCTGAAGCACCTCGGCGAGATCCTTCCCGGCCTCGTCCGCGAGCACGTCCCGCACCTCCGCCAGCCCGAGGCCCAGCTCGGTCAGCCGCCTGATCCGGGCCAGCACGACGACGTGCCGCAGGGTGTACGTCCGGTAGCCGTTGGCCAGCCGTTCCGGCTCGGGCAGCAGGCCCTGGTGGTGGTAGTGCCGCACGGTCCGCGTGGTGACGCCGACGGCGTCGGCGAGTTCTCCGATCCGCATGGCCCCCAGTAGAGACGTTGACGTTGCGGCAGGGTCAAGCGGAGGCTGTGCCGGGGGGTGGTGAGCGGTGGACGCGCGCGAGCAGGCACGGTGGACCAGGGCCCGGCTGGGGGTGGACGGTCCGCCCCTCGACCTCCTCACCGCCCGGTTCGACCGGCACGTCTACGCCCCGCACGCCCACGACGAGTTCACGGTCGGGGTGACCGTGGGCGGCCTGGAGGTCATCGCCTACCGGGGCGGCCACATCCACTCGGGGCCCGGGTCCATCGTCGTCCTGGAACCCGGCGAGGTGCACACCGGCGGCCCGGCGGCCCCCGAGGGCTACTCGTACCGGGCCCTGTACGCGGCCCCCGCCCTCCTCACCGACGGAACCCGCGCCCCCGCCGCCCTCCCGCACTTCCGCGAACCCGTCCTCGACGACTCGGAACTCGCCGCCGCCCTGCGCGCCGCGCACACGGACCTGACCCGCTGCCCCGACCCCTTGGAGGCGGAGTCCCGTCTGCCCTGGCTGCTCACGGCCCTCGCCCGGCGCCACTCCACGGCACGGGCGGCCGACGACACCGTCCCCGGCGCCGGCCGCATCGCCCGCGTCGTACGGGACCGCCTCGCCGACGAACTCCTCGCCCCGCCGTCCCTGGCGGCCCTCGCCACCGACCTCGGCCTGTCCCGCTACCAACTCCTGCGCGCCTTCCGTACGGCGACGGGGTTGCCCCCGTACGCCTGGCTCGCCCAGCACCGGGTGGCCCGGGCCCGCGGGCTGCTGGAGACGGGCCTGCGCCCCGCCGAGGTGGCGGCACGGGTGGGCTTCGCCGACCAGGCGCATCTGACCCGCTGGTTCCGCAGGGTCCTCGGCGTGACCCCGGCGGCGTACCGCAACAGCGTTCAAGACGGCGCCCCCTGACCGCGCCGAGACTCGCCGTATGACTGCACGCGGCTGGTTTCTGTTCTCCCTGATGGGAGTGGTCTGGGGCGTCCCCTACCTGCTGATCAAGGTGGCGGTGGACGAGGTGTCGCCGTCGGGGGTGGTGTTCGCCCGCTGCGCGCTGGGCGCGCTGCTCCTGCTCCCCTTCGCGCTGCGCCGACCGGGCATGGCCAATACCGTGCGGACGCACTGGAAACCGATGCTGGCCTTCGCGGTCATCGAGATCGTCGGCCCCTGGTACACCCTGACCGACGCCGAACGCCACCTCTCCAGCTCGACGGCGGGCCTGCTGATCGCGGGCGTACCGATCGTCGGCGTCCTGCTCTCCCGCTTCTTCAGTGCCACGGAGTCGCTCGGCCCCCGTCGCGTCACTGGCCTGGCCCTCGGTCTCGGCGGCGTCGGCGTCCTCACCCTCCCGCACCTGACCGGCGGCGACGCCCTGTCCCTGGCGGAGGTCCTGGTCACGGTCGTCGGCTACGCCACGGCCCCCCTGATCGCCGACCGCCACCTCAAGGGTGTCCCCACGCTGCACCTGATCACCCCCTGCCTGGCCCTGGCCGCCCTCGTGTACGCCCCCGCGGCCGTCGCGTCCCGCCCCGCCGCCCTGCCCTCGGCCGGCGCCCTGACCGCCCTGGCCGCCCTCGGCGTCGTCTGCACCGCGGTGGCCTTCGTGGCCTTCCTGGAACTGATCAAGGAGGCCGGCCCGATCCGCGCCTCGGTGATCACGTACGTCAACCCCGCGATCGCCGTCGCGGCCGGCGCCGTCTTCCTGGACGAACCCCTGTCCGCGACCGTCCTGGCCGCCTTCGCCCTGATCCTCACCGGCTCGGTCCTGGCCACGGCCGCCGCGCCGAAGCCCCGCTCACGGCGGGTACCATGGTCGGCACGGCAGACGAGCCGGGCGGACGGCCGCGTGGAGTCCCTTGCGGGACTTCCCGAGGAACGTCCGGGCTCCACAGGGCAGGGTGATGGCTAACGGCCACCCGGGGTGACCCGCGGGACAGTGCCACAGAAAGCAGACCGCCCGGGACCTCGGTCCCGGGTAAGGGTGAAACGGTGGTGTAAGAGACCACCAGTGCCCAGGGCGACCTGGGCAGCTAGGTAAACCCCACCCGGAGCAAGGTCAAGAGGAGCGCCGTGAAAAGCGCTCTGCGCGGACGATCGAGGGCTGCCCGCCCGAGTCCGCGGGTAGACCGCTGGAGGCCGGTGGCAACGCCGGTCCTAGATGGATGGCCGTCGCCGGCGGGACCGCGAGGCCCCGCCGGAACAGAACCCGGCGTACAGCCCGACTCGTCTGCCGCCAACCGCTGATGACTGGAGAACGCGGTGGGCAGGGGCCCCTTCTAGCCGGATCGAAGGCTTTGATCGACGCTGATCCGTACGGTTCGAACTGGACCTCACGGCAGCCATCCAGCTAGCCCACGGGGGGCATGTTCTGCAAACTGGGCTGCGGCGGTTCTCCAGTATCACAGTCCGGCTCACCCGAACGCGAGACGCCCGGGAAAGGTACGGAAGCGGCGGGGAGGTGGCGGGAACTCGGGAGGTGTAAGCCAGACGCTGGAGCTGACGGGTTATCATCCCTCTGAGCCTGGCTCGGTGTGGTGGCAGGCGGTTCGGGGGAGTGGATGACATTCGCACAACCAAGGCGGGTAGGTTTCCCATCTTCAGCCAGAGCGCCGCGGTTGGCGATTCTGCGTCCTGACGAGGATTTCCTTCGTCTGCTCAAAGCGGACCACACCAAGGAGAGGTCCTACTCCCAATCCTGCCGTGACTGGCCCGAGGTCAAATCACACCTCGCGATCCTCCTCGCTCCGGCTCAGGAGCAGGGTGACGAGGCCGGCGGGAAGCAAACGGAGCGGATCTGGGGGCTGGGTATCGTACGCCCCGCTCGTGAGACCGATCGGGACCGGAAGGTTGTCGTCACCCGAGCACGAAGTCTCCGAGGTGTGGTGCCAGTCTCTGGACTCTGCGGTGTCGACGAGGAGCAACGGGCCGCCCTTTCCGCGTCGTTGCCCGTGAGCGGTCCTGTCACGGTCGGCACAGACACCGTTTTCACCAATCTCCAGCGCATTTCACCCGATGTCGAAGCCGAAGTCCAGAGGCTGCTGCCTCTGCTCGACGATGCGGAGGGTGAGAGCCCGGGGGAACTTCGCTGGCGTGACGAGCGCGACGCCCTTCTGCTCTTCGCCAAGATAGCCGGGCTGGCCCCGAGTGATTTCTCCGAGGTACGTCTGTGGGACAGAGCAGCCGCCAAGGCAGCCTTCATCAGTGGGCTCATCGGGACCACGGTCCAGCCGATGCTCGACGACATCCGTGGGCGGGCAGCGACCGAATTTAGTGACAGTGGCGAGACCGTCGTCCGGGCGTTTGCGCGTCGCGGAGGAAATCGAAGTCATGACTTCGAGGTCACGTCGATCACTGGTCAACGGGTGCTCGATGGCGGTGAGGGCTCCCTTGATGCCTACTACTACCATGTCCAGACCCGGACTCTCGTCATACTGCATTACGCACGCTCCGGCCCCAACGGGCTGTTCCCACTAGAGGCCCGGCAACGCCTGGACGAGTTCCACGATCGAGTAAACCGCGCGCCGAGACGCCTCTTGCGAAGCGCCGATGACTACAGCCTGCTGAACGACCCCCTCTTCCTCCGCGTTCATGAACCGGTGCCTTTCACCGCCGCACTGCACCGGACGAGTCCCGGTGCGATCTATCCCTACGGCCAGATCGCCACAGCCATTTCATCCTCGAAGGGCACCGATGGCACAGGCCTTCCAGTGGAGGCGCTCACCCGCCACCTGGTACCGACCGACTTCGCTCGGTTGGTGCGCGACGGCTGGTTCGGTGCACGGGGCGTGCCCTTCGACATGGTCTTGGACTGGGTGAAGGCCACGATCGACACAGTCGGTGTCGCTTTGATGGTCGTGGATTTCAACCTTCGGCAGCGCGGCAACGGCTCAGGAATTAAGACACGGCTCTAGGCCACGAAGAAGACACCTCCAGCGGAAGGCAAGGTCTCATGGCCACCTCGGGCGCGGAAACACCTCGCCAGGTCATTCAGGTACGCGAGCAACTGCACGAGACGTTCGACGGGGTGATAGACGACAGCGACATCGCGCACTTCCGAGGCGGCAACTACGAACAGCGCTTCCTCTCGCGTGCTCTCGCGGCCCTCGCGGTGAGACGTGTAGGTAAGTGCAGTGTGACCGAGGCGGCCCGGTTCGTCACGGACGGCATCGCGGACCAGGGACTTGACGCCATCGCCCCACTGCCGGAGAGCGGGCTGGCCCTGCTCGTTCAGGCGAAGTGGAGCGACAAGGGCACGGCGACCTTCGACGTCGACGCCGCGAAGGCGATGGTGGACGGCCTGAACCGGATCGAGAACGAGCTGTACGATCAGTTCAACCAGCGTGCCGGTGCACTCGCCCTGGAAGCCAGGCCGTTCATCATCAATGAGAGGGCCACTCTGCTCATCGCGTTGATGGGTACCGTCGAGCCCTCGCCACCGGCCCGTGAGGTTCTCGACAACGCTCTCCACGAGTTCAACAGGCATGGTGCTCGCCTGAACGTCCAGGTGCTGTACGCCAAGGACTTCCATGACCAGATCCATGCGGAACTACGGCCGAAGCCCATCCAACTGAATGTACGCCTCGACGACTGGTACCAGCAGAAGGGACCACTTGAGGCGTTCCAGGGCACCGTCTCCGCCGAGAGTGTTGCCGAGTGGTACGAGACGCACGGTACCGGCCTGTTCGAGCAGAACCTCCGGGCCCCGCTCGGAACCACCCTCACCAACGCGGAGATCGGCCACACCCTGACATCTGATCCCACCAGGTTCTGGTACCTGAACAATGGCATCACTATGATCTGTGACTCGCTTACGGCGAACCACGACAGTGCCAGGTCACCGCAGAGCAGGCCGACCACCCTCGCCGTGAGCGGGGCGAGCATCGTCAACGGCGCCCAGACGGTACGGGCCGTTGCCAGGGCCATGCATGACGAAGGGGAGACAGCGGCCAACGCCAACCTGAGTATCAAGGTCATCGCCACCCAGGGAAATCGGGACTTCGGCGTACAGGTCTCACAGGCGGCCAACCGGCAGAACGCCATTGAGCAGCGGGATCACATCGCGCTGGAACCCGTGCACCAGGCCATCAAGGCCAACCTCCGCGCCGAACTGCGCAAGCAGTACGTAATCAAGCGGGGTGAACCGGTTGCCGCACCCGAGACCGGCTGCTCATTGGACGAACTCGCCCTCGCCCTTGCGTGCCTGCATCCGGACGCCGAGCAGGCCGCCCGGGCCGCTAGTTCCACGGACAACCTCTGGGAGCAGGGACCCAAGGGCAGTCACACCGTGCTGTTCCAGCGCGAACCGTCTCCGCAGAAGGTATGGCGTTCCGTGCTCACACTGCGCGCAGCTCGGAGTGCCGTCTATGAGCTGGGCAGTGGGGAGAACAGCCGCGAGGCGGCGACCGCAGAACACGGCAGCTTCCTCATCACCCATCTGCTCTTCCAGCATCTCGGGGGCGCAAGCATCGACGACCCCGACTTTGACTGGGACAGTGAGGTCCTAGAGAAGATCCCTGTCCTGGTACCGGATCTGGTGCGCCGGCTGACGCACCAGATCATCACTCATCACGGACCGCGTTCCCAGATCCGGACCGCTTTCCAGACCGGCGAGACGTGCCGCGGACTGGCGAAGAACGTCCTTGCCGATCTGGCTGAGGGCGTGGCTCTCCCGGCACCTCCCGTGAAGGAGCGCAAGCCGCGCCGTCAGAACACGGTGCCGTTGCTGATCGATCGCCGTGTCCTCAAGGACGGTACCCCCCTACAGTATGTGGCTATGAACGAGTCCGAACGTAAGGCTATGGAGGAATGGCTCGTCGAGGATGAAGGGCGGCGCCAAGCAACCTGGGTCAATCACCGGACCAAGCCGATCCTGTGGGCGTACGACAAGCAGCAGTACGCCCCGTCCGGGCTGGTGTCGAAGATGTGGGCGGACGCCGACTGGGACGAGCGGCCGGTGTCCAATCAGGGAACGGCTCGGTGGTGCATCCCGGACGGCCGCAGCCTGTGGGACCTGGCACAGCGCATCCACAGGGCAGAGGCTGAAGAGGGTGACGACGAGGGCTGACGGCATCGGTGGAAGGTTCCCCCCCCCCGGGCGGCGCAGTCAAATGAGGAGATCAGCGATCTCGCGGGTCTGCTCGTGGTCCTCTCCCGAGCAAGGTGCGCATCTGCTCGTGAAGGCCATCGAGGACGCGCCCCCGGCCTCGGTGCGACGGCTCTGAGAGGAGCAGGTTGCCGATGTTGACGCAGGTCCGCAGCGGCTTCCGGGCCCTCGTCGTCTGCGTCGGACAGGACCTCCAGAACGTCCTGGGATTCTCGCAGGGCGGCGGTGGCTTGGCCGAGGTTGGCCCGGTAGTGAGGCGGCGCGCCGCTGGAACTCCAACCGGTTGCCGCTGGACGGCTCGCTGTCCGGGCGTAGACGGCGACCAGTGCTTCGAATCCCGGCAGGGTGCGCCGGAAATCCTCACCGCCCATGAGGACCACGGCGCGCTGCCCCGCATGGCGAGTGCTCGGGGATTGTGGGCGCCGAGCGTGGTGGGGCCGTAGCGATCACCGCCTTGAGAAGGTCTACGGGATCTGCTCGGGCGGCACCCAGCGATTTGTGCCGATCAGGTGGCCGTTCAGCACCTCGACCGTGCCGTCTGCCGATATCGGGACGTTGTCCGACTTCTGGTTGCGGCCCTCGATTGGGATCGCGTGAGCGTACAACCTGGCCGATGCGCGCGAGCGACGGGTGAAGGCTTTCGCCTGCGCGGACGATGTGACGACGTCGAGCTTGACGGCGACGTCCCGGTCGGGAACGGCGTCGTAGCCGCGCCAGACCGTGCCCATGCCGCCGGACTCGATCACCTCGATCAGTACGCAGGCCCTGCTTGCCGACTCTCCACCCCTGCGCCACGCGTCGCGCCCCGTAGCCCTGATATCTCGTCAGCCGGTCGCGGTACAAACAATGTCAGTACCGCCCGATACCAGGGCAACGGTGTGGAGACCTGCGACTTGTTGCATCCGGAAGATGCTCGGGTCATGGTGAAGCGGGCCAAGAGTCCGACGCGCTGAGCCGTCTGTTCGGCCAGGCCGTGGTCGCCGTTCAGGCTTCGCTACACGCGCCGGAGGCCGTGGACGGGTTCGCCAAGAAGCTGGCCGCGGCGCGGCCCGGCAGGGCTCTGTAGGACGGTTTTCGGCCGTCGAGGATCGTGTTCGCGCTTCTTCTGGCGGGATCGGCCGAGGTGACAACCCTGCGTCAGAGCCGCTGTAAGGCGCGATGCCGTCTTACGTAGCCACGCAAGAGCACGGCTTGCCTGATTGCACAGGTCAAAGCGCAGTGGCGACTCTCCCCGGCGTACAGCCCGACTCGTCTGCCGCCCCTCTTCCCCCGCCCGCCCCGAGCACGGGACGGGCCCCGTCCGCTACCCGGCCGCCCGCTGCTTGGCCAGGCGCTGGCGGCGGGCCTCGTAGAGGACGACCGAGGCGGCGTTCGACGCGTTGAGGGAGCTGGCCGAGCCGGTCATCGGGATGCTCACCACGTGGTCGCACGCCTCGCGCCAGGCCGCGCTCAGCCCCGTGGTCTCGTTGCCGATCAGCAGCAGCACGGGGCCCGTCAGGTCGAGTTCCGAGACGTCCGACTCGCCGCCCTCGTCCGTCCCGACCACGGCCACCGGCCGCCCCTGGGCGCGCTCCCGGCCGAGCCAGTCCACGACCTCGCGGTGCGACTCGCCGCGCACCACGGGCACGGCGAAGAAGGAGCCCGTGGACGCCCGGACGGACTTGGGGTCGTAGGGGTCGGCGGCGTGTCCCGTGACGATGAGACCGTCCGCGCCGAAGGCGTCGGCCGACCGCACGATGCTGCCGATGTTGCCCGGCTGCGTCGGCCGGTCGAAGACCAGGCCGAGGAAGGCGTCGTGGACCCTGATCCGCGACAGGCTGTCCGGCGCCATCTCGACCACCGCGAGGACCTCCGCGGCCCCCTCGCTCTTCTCGCTCAGCTCGGCCAGCAGCTGCGGAGCCATCGCCACGCGCTCGGCACCGGCCCGCCGCAGCAGGTCCTCGGCCCAGCGGGAGAGCGGCCGGTCGGCGTCGTAGAGCAGCGACCGCACGGTCCAGCCGTGCTCCACCGCCATCGTGATCGGACGGACGCCCTGGACCAGGAACTCCCCGGCCCGCCCGCGCTTGGTGCGGTTGTGCAGCAGCGTCTGGAGCTGCTGGAAACGCGCGTTGCGGGTCGTGATGCGCTGGACTGCCACCCGGTCCTCCGAGCCTGGGACGATCATTGCGAACCGGGTGGTCCGAGGGGGAGCCGAGCACCGGGCACCCCGAAGGGTACCCGGGCGCGGCGTCACCCGAAGGCCGGCATGATCCGATCGTGGATCAGCCGCAGCTGTGCGTCCACGTCCGCCGCCTCCGGCAGGTCCCGCCCCGTGAACGCCTTCACCAGGGCGCGGTCGGTGATCGCGCAGATGACGTGGTTCACGCCGCTGGGGGCGATGTCCCGTTCGATCCTGGCCAGGCACTCCTCGGGCGTGCCCGCGACCGAGAGGCGCTCGGCGACGGCCGGGGTGGTGAGTTCGATGCCGCGGGCCAGGTCGCCGGCGCCGATCGCGTCGATGACCGGCTTCAGCTCGGCCGGGTCGACGCCGTTGCGGAGCAGTTGCTCCTCGGGCATCGAGGAGGCGTAGATGCCGACCATGCTGCGCGCCGCCTCCCTGGCGGCGGCGGAGTCGGGGCCGGTCGCGAAGACCACCCAGGCTCCGATGTCCAGCGAGCGCCAGTCCTTGCCGGCGCGCTCCGCGCCCGCCCGGATGTGCCGCACCGCGTAGTCGTATGCCTCGCGGGTGTAGCTCAGGGCGTGGTGGCAGCCGTCCGACAACTCACCGGCCGCCTCGAAGGACTTCGGCCCCCGCATCGCGCCGAGCTTCAGCGGCAGCCGGTCCTGGACGGGCCGGGCGAACGTGAACAGGCCGTCGTAGGAGAAGAACTCGCCGTCGTGCGTGATCGTGCCCTCGTCGAGGAAGGTGCGCATCACGTGCAGGGCTTCCTTGACGCGGGAGAGGGGCTTGGTGCGGGCCCAGTCGATGCGGTACTGGGCGAGCAGGCCGAAGTTGCCGCTGGACAGGACGCCTTCGGCGCGGCCGCCCGAGAGTTCGTCGAGGGTGGCGAGGGCCTGGGCGATCAGGGTCGGCTCGCGCAGGGTCACGGGGGAGACGCTGGGGCCGAGCCGGATGCGCTCGGTGCGTCCGGCGGCCGCGGCGAAGAGCAGCCAGAGGTCCTTGTGCCAGGTCTCGTCGGCAGCGTAGCAGGCGTGGAAGCCGAGTTCGTCGGCGAGCCGGATCGATTCCAGGGACTGTGCCAGGGGGTAGTCGGGGAGCATCGCGTAGCTGAACTTCACGAGCGCCAACCTCCGTCGGGGACAGCGGTGTTCTGTCCCACCGAGGATGTGAGTCCGCGTCGCGGCTGTCCAGGGAGTAGGGGATTCGAATGTTTCGGATGTCTTCACCGTCCTTTCCGGTGTACTCGGTGGGAGCTCCCTTGTCGATGTGTGAGGTGCCTGCACATGGATGGCTTGGGCTGGGGTTTCTTCCATTCGACTCCCCCTTGAGAGCGCCGAAGGTTTCGAAATGTTTACCGAAACTGTTGACGCTTGATGGGTGCAGGTCAACACTGGCGCCGTTGTCCGAACCCCGTAGGTCCGCGCAGGACCCTCCGGAGAGGAAGCACCCCCCATGAACCTGCTCGTACAACCGAGGCGTCGCGGCGGCGGGCCCGTCTCGCTGCTCGTCAAGGCCGCGTGGGCCGTCGCGCTGGCCGCCCTCGCCGCGATGATGCTGCCGGGCACCGCCCGGGCCGGCACGGTCGTCACGACCAATCAGGAGGGCACCAACAACGGCTACTACTACTCGTTCTGGACCGACAGCCAGGGCACCGTCTCCATGGACATGGGCTCCGGCGGCCAGTACAGCACCTCGTGGCGCAACACCGGCAACTTCGTCGCCGGCAAGGGCTGGAGCAACGGCGGACGCCGGACCGTGCAGTACTCGGGCACCTTCAACCCGTCCGGGAACGCGTACCTGGCCCTCTACGGGTGGACGTCCAACCCGCTCGTCGAGTACTACATCGTCGACAACTGGGGCACCTACCGGCCCACGGGCGAGTTCAAGGGCACCGTGACCACCGACGGCGGCACCTACGACATCTACAAGACGACCCGTTACAACGCCCCCTCGGTCGAGGGCACCCGCACCTTCGACCAGTACTGGAGCGTGCGGCAGTCCAAGCGGACCGGCGGCACCATCACCACCGGCAACCACTTCGACGCGTGGTCGCGGGCCGGGATGCCGCTGGGCAGCTTCAGCTACTACATGATCATGGCCACCGAGGGCTACCAGAGCAGCGGCAGCTCCGACATCACGGTCGGGGGCACCGGCTCCGGCGGGGGCGGCGGGGGCGGTGGCGGCGGCGGGTGCACCGCGACGGTCTCCGCCGGGGAGAAGTGGGGCGACCGGTACAACCTCAACGTCTCGGTGAGCGGCGCCAGTGACTGGACGGTGACGATGAACGTGCCGTCCCCGGCGAAGGTCATGTCGACGTGGAACGTCAACGCCACGTACCCCAGCGCACAGGTGCTCACCGCCCGGCCCAACGGCAGCGGGAACACCTGGGGCGCCACCATCCAGGCCAACGGCAACTGGACCTGGCCGTCGGTCTCCTGCAGCGCGGGCTGACCCGGTCCCGGAGGAGAGAGGAGGAGCCGCTCCCATGAGCACGAGATCCCGTCCGTCCCCGCGGTCCCTGGTCACCGCGGTCTGCGTCGCCGCACTGGCCGCCGCGGGCACCGTCGCCGCCGAGGCCGCACCCGCGCGGACCACCGCCTGCGCCGGCTACGTCGGGCTGACCTTCGACGACGGACCGTCCGGCAACACCCAGGCCCTGCTCGGCGCGCTGCGGCAGAACGGGCTGCGGGCCACCATGTTCAACCAGGGCCAGTACGCGGCCCAGAACCCGGCGCTGGTCCGGGCCCAGGTCGACGCCGGCATGTGGGTCGCCAACCACAGCTACACCCATCCGCACATGACCCAGCTGAGTCAGGCGCAGATGGACTCGGAGATCTCCCGGACACAGCAGGCCCTCGCGAACGCGGGCGGTGGCACGCCGAAGCTCTTCCGTCCGCCGTACGGCGAGACCAACGCCACCCTGCGGACGGTCGAGGCCAAGTACGGGCTGACCGAGGTGCTCTGGGACGTCGACACGCAGGACTGGAACAACGCCAGTACCGACGCCATCGTGCAGGCCGTCTCCCGGCTGGGCGACGGCCAGGTCGTCCTCATGCACGACTGGCCCGCCAACACGCTCGCGGCGATCCCGCGCATCGCGCAGACCCTGGCGGCCAAGGGCCTGTGCTCCGGCATGATCTCGCCGCAGACCGGGCGTGCCGTGGCCCCCGACGGCAGCGGCGGCGGTGGTGACGGCGGCGGTGGCGGAGGCGGCGGCTGCACCGCGACCTTGTCCGCCGGGCAGCGGTGGGGGGACCGGTACAACCTCGACGTCTCGGTGAGCGGCGCCAGTGACTGGACGGTGACGATGAACGTGCCGTCCCCGGCCCGGATCATGTCCACCTGGAACGTCAACGCCAGTTATCCCAGTGCCCAGGTGCTGACGGCCAAGTCCAACGGCAGCGGCAACAACTGGGGCGTCACCGTCCAGGCCAACGGCAACTGGACCTGGCCGACGGTCTCCTGCCGTACGGGCTGACCGGCGTCGTGCGCGGGCCGGGCCCGGGACACCGCTCCCGGGTCCGGCCTTTCAGGTGCCCGGCGCCGGGGAACGCGCCGCCACCCGCGCCAGATGGCCCTCGAACACCGCCCGTGCCTCGGGCGTCAGGGTGCGCAGCGCCACCAGGGCTGTGATGGCGACGTCGCACAGCTCCGCCTCCACGTCCTCCCAGGTGTGGCTGACACCCTTGCGCGGGTTCTGGCCGGTCGCGCCGATGACCGCCTCGGCGACCTCGCCGACCTCCTCGGACAGCTTCAGCATGCGCAGCAGCAGTCCCTCACGGCCACCGACCGGCTGGTCCGCCTCCAGCCCCGTCCAGAGGGCGTCGATCGTGGTCCACAGGTCGGCGGGGCCGGGGGACGGGTGTCCGGCGCGGGCGTCGTCGTCGCTCATGGCGGCAGCCTGCCACGGGTGGGACGGCGAGCGGTACGTCAGTCGAACAGGGGCTCCTGCTGTCCCTCCGCGGCCCTGCGCACCCGCCGGTTCCTCGCCCCGACGACCACCGTGGTGGCCGCCGCCGTCACCGCGAGGGCGGCCGGGACCATCCAGTTCCGGTTGACCGCGTGGCCGAGGAGGTGGTCGAGGGAGAAGCGGCCCGGGCCCGAGACCGCGAGGCCCGCGGCGGTCAGGCCGAGGGAGACCGCGTACTCGTAGCCGCCCGCCTGGGCGAAGAAGCCGTTCGGCGCGTGCACCGCCGCGGCGCCCGCCATCGCGCCGGCCGCCGCCGCACCGGCGGCCGGGGTGGCCAGGCCCAGCGCCAGCAGCGTGCCGCCGCCCGCCTCCGCGAGCCCCGCCGCGGTGGCGCTGGCCCGGCCGGGCGCGTAGCCCATGGCCTCCATGGCCTGGCCGGTCCCCTCGATGCCCCCGCCGCCGAACCAGCCGAGCAGCTTCTGGGCGCCGTGTGCGGCCAGGACGCCGCCGGTGCCCAGCCGGAGCAGCAGCAGCCCCACATCACGCCGGTCAACACAGTGCCGGTCACGTCGGTTCACGTCGACTCCCTCACGGACGGTGGCTCATCACCACTCACCACCGTCGCCCGCCGGCGCCGCGCGGACCCCTCACGGGCGCCGTTCGGGTGAAGGGGAGGGCGGCGGGGCGGCACTGTCCGGCGAGGCGCCACTGTCCGGCGGGGCGTCCAACGTCCGGCGGACCGTCCGTCGTCCGGTGGTGGGTGTCCGCCGTCCGGTGGCGGGCGGCCGTGGGCGGTGTGACGCTGCCGGCATGACGATTCAGACCACGCGACTGAGCGACCCGGCCGTCCGCGCCTTCGTCGCCGCCGTCAACGCCCACGACCGTGACGCCTTCCTCGCGACGCTCGCGCCGGACGCCACCATGGCCGACGACGGGTCCGACCGGGACCTCGCCCAATGGATCGACCAGGAGATCTTCTCCTCCAACGGGCACATGGAGGTCGACCGGGAGTCGGACGGCGGCCGTTCCCTCATCGCCCGCTACCGCAACGACGCCTGGGGCGAGATGCGTACGCGGTGGAGCTTCACGGTGGACGACGACGGGCGGATCGCGCGCTTCGAGACCGGGCAGGCGTAGCCCGGCGGGCGCAAGGCGCGGCAGCCGTGCCGGCCACCGGCGCGCTCCCGCGGTCCCACGCGGGATCCACCCCCGGCCGGTGCGGCGGCACGGCTGCCGCCTCCCCCCTCGGTATGGCTCGTCGAGCTTCCTGGAAGGATCACCTTCCGTCTGTGAAGCTCCGGTGAAGGAGAGTTGAGCATAAGTCCATCACCGGCCGCAATACTGCGGACTTGGTTATTCCGAATGTGTGGATCGCGTTTCCGGCTCAGCCGCGGCCCACGTACGGCATGGCCGTCGCCATGACCGTCGCGAACTGCACGTTCGCCTCCAGCGGCAACTCGGCCATGTGCCGCACCGTGCGCGCCACGTCGGCGACGTCCATCACGGGCTCGGGTGCCGTCTCCCCGTTGGCCTGGAGCGCGCCGGTCTGCATCCCCGCCGTCATGTCGGTCGCCGCGTTGCCGATGTCGATCTGGCCGACCGCGATGCCGTAGGGCCTGCCGTCCAGCGACAGCGACTTGGTCAGGCCGGTCAGCGCGTGCTTGGTCGCCGTGTACGCCACCGAGTGCGGGCGCGGGGTGTGTGCCGAGATCGAGCCGTTGTTGATGATCCGGCCGCCCCGCGGGTCCTGCTCCTTCATCTGCCGGTACGCCGCCTGCGCGCACAGGAAGGCGCCGTTGAGGTTGGTGTCCACCACGTGCCGCCACGCCTCGTAGGGCAGCTCCTCGACCGGCACCCCGCCCGGACCGAACGTCCCGGCGTTGTTGAACAGCAGGTCCAGCCGTCCGAAGCGGTCGCGCACGGCGGCGAACAGGGCGGTCACGTCCTCGGGGCGTGACACGTCGGCGCGGACCGGCAGCGCGGCGGCGCCCGCGGGGGCCGACGCCGCCGTCTCCTCCAGCTTCTCGGGGCGCCGGCCGGCCAGGGCGACCGACCAGCCGGCCGCGAGCAGTTCCACGGCGACCGCCCGGCCGATGCCGGAGCCGGCCCCTGTGACGAGGGCGACCTTCTGCGCGCCGGTGTTCTCCCCGGCGGCGGTTCTCACGGTGTTCATGGGTCGGCAGCGTACGCGTGGCCGAACATGCGGAACTCATGCGTCCGACATGGGGACGTCATGTCCGCGCCAAGCCGGTGTCGTCCCCGGCCATTCGAATGCCCCCTGCAACCACCGCAAGGGGAGGAACGGATGACACCCGCGAACCACCAGGGCCGGACCCGGCCCGGGACCACGCCCTCGCACGCGCCCGAACTCCGCGCCGCCGCCCGGCACCTGGGCCGCCGTCGCTTCCTGACCGTCACCGGCGCCGCCGCCGCGCTCGCCTTCTCCGTGAACCTGCCGTCCGCCGGCACCGCGAGCGCCGCCGAACTCGACGCGGCGCGGCTCACCGACGACCCCTTCACCCTCGGCGTCGCCTCCGGCGACCCGCAGCCGGAGTCCGTCCTGCTGTGGACGCGCCTGGCCCCCGTCCCGTTCCAGGCCGACGGCGGACTGCCCGCCGAACGCGTCGACGTGTCCTGGGAGTTGGCCCTCGACGAACGCTTCCGCCGCGTCGTCAGACGGGGCCGGGCCACCGCGCACCCCGAGTTCCACCACACCGTCCACGTCGAGGTCGACCACCTCGCGCCCGGCCACGTCTACCACTACCGCTTCCGCGCGGGCCGGTACGTCAGCCCGGCCGGACGCACCCGGACCGCGCCCGCCCGACGGAGCCGGGTCCACGACCTCACCTTCGGCCTGGTCTCCTGCCAGCGCTACGACCAGGGCTACTACACCGCCTACAAGCACCTGGCGCAGGAGGACGTGGACGTCGTCTTCCACCTCGGCGACTACCTCTACGAGTACGCCGTGAACTCCTCCGGCGGCTCCCGCGCCTACCCCGCGGGCACCCTGCCGGACCTCTTCGACCGCGAGACGGTGACATTGGAGGACTACCGCCTGCGGTACGCCCTCTACAAGTCGGACCCCGACCTCAGGGCCGCGCACGCCGCGCACCCGTTCGTCGTCACCTGGGACGACCACGAGACCGAGAACAACTACGCCGGCGAGACGCCCGAGAACAGCGTCCCGCCGGAGGAGTTCCTGATCCGCCGGGCCGCCGCCTACCGGGCGTACTGGGAGAACATGCCGCTGCGCCGGCCTCAGCTGCCCGACGGCCCGGACCTCAAGCTCTACCGCCGCCTCCACTGGGGCCGGCTCGCCCAGTTCGACGTGCTCGACACCCGCCAGTACCGCTCCGACCAGGCCTACGGCGACGGCTGGCAGTTCCCCGGCCCCGCGTCCGAGGACCCGAGCCGCACCCTGACCGGCGACGCCCAGGAACGCTGGCTGATCAACGGCTGGCACCGGTCGGACGCCCTGTGGAACGTGGTGCCCCAGCAGGTCACCTTCTCCCGGCGCTTCAACTCGACCAGCACCCCGTCCAAGGTCTCCATGGACTCCTGGGACGGCTACCCCGCCTCCCGCGAACGGGTCCTGGCCGGCGCGCAGGCCGCCGGGATCGAGAACCTCATGGTCCTCACCGGCGACGTGCACGTCTCCTACGGCTTCGACATCAAGCGCGATTTCGACGACCCGGACTCCCGCACCGTGGGCACCGAGATCGTCACCACCTCGGTCACCAGCGGCCGCGACGGCTCGGAGAAGCCGTCCAACTGGGACACCCTGATGACCGCCAACCCGCACCTGAGGTTCTTCAACGGGCTGCGCGGCTACACCACGGTGTCCCTGGGCCGCGAGGCGGCGCGCGCCGACTTCAGGACGGTCTCCCACGTCACCACCGAGGGCGCGCCGCTCACGACCGCCGCGTCCTTCGTGACGGAGGCGGGCGACCCGGGCCTCAAGCCGGCGTGACCGCGGGCTCCTCGCCGGGGTAGCGGACGCCGACGCGTTCCCGGATCGCGTCGAGCGTCCGCATCACGGCCAGCGTGCCGTCCAGCGGCACCAGCGGGGACTCGGTCTCACCGGCGCGCAGGGCGCGCATCACCTCCCGCGCCTCGTGCTTGAGGCTGGCGCGGGGCCCGTCGGCCGGGTCGGCCCGGAACTCCTCGGGCTCCTTGCCGTCGCGGTGCAGCACGAAGTGGTCCGGGAAGAAGAAGCCGTACGGCACGTCGATGCGCCCGCCGGACCCGGTGACCGAGGCGGAGTTGGGCGTGCCGCCGGTGATGGAGCAGTGCACCGAGGCGAGCGCGCCGCCGTCGTAGGAGAGCAGCGCGCCCGTCTGGAGGTCGACGCCCTCGTCGGAGAGGACCGCCCGCGCCGCGATGTCCGAGGGCTCGCCGAGCAGCAACTGCGTGAAGGACACCGGGTACACGCCCAGGTCCAGGAGGGCGCCGCCGCCCTGCGCGGGGTCGCGCAGCCGGTGCGCGGGCGGGAAGGGACCCGCCAGCCCGAAGTCCGCCTGGACGCTGCGCACCTCGCCGATCGCGCCGTCGTCGACCAGCGCCTTGAGGCGCCGCACCAGCGGGTTGCAGTACATCCACATCGCTTCCATCAGGAAGCGGCCGCCCGCGCGGGCCAGCCCGACCAGTTCCTCCGCCTCGCGCACGTTCAGCGTGAACGGCTTCTCGCACAGCACGTTGCGGCCCGCCTCCAGGCACAGGCCGGCGGCCGCCCGGTGCGCGGAGTGCGGGGTGGCGACGTACACCACGTCCAGGTCCTCGTCCCGGGCGAGGCTCTCCCAGTCGCCGTACGCCCGCGCTATCCCGAACCGTTCCGCGAACGCCTTCGCCGACGCCTCGGTCCGCGAGGCCACCGCCACGACCTCCGCGTCCGGCAGATCGACCAGATCCGCCGTGAACGTCGCCGCCATCCCGCCGGTCGCCAGAATCCCCCAGCGCACCTTCTGCCCGGTCACCGCTGACACCCTGCCCCACCCTCGCTCAGGTTGTTCGAGTCTGTTCGTTCGTTCAAGTCCGTACGAGCTGAGAGCATAGGTGCCGGATCCGTAGAACAGGGAGGGGCACATGCCCGAGCGCGGGCCGTCCGTACCGCACACCACGCCGCAACCGACCACCACCCCGCCACCGCCCGCGCCGGCCGCGCGGCACGACCGCGGCGCCCGCCGCGCCGGACTGCTCGTCACGCTCATCCTCGGCGGGCTGACCGCGACGCCGCCGCTGGCGATGGACATGTACCTCCCCGCGCTCCCGGAGGTCACCCGGTCGCTGAGCGCGCCCGCCGCCACCGTGCAGCTCACGCTGACCGCCTGCCTGGCCGGCATGGCGCTCGGGCAGCTCGTCGTCGGCCCGATGAGCGACCGGTGGGGCCGTCGGCGTCCGCTGCTGAGCGGGCTCGCCGTGTACGTCGTCGCCACCGCCCTGTGCGCGCTCGCGCCCACCGTGGAACTGCTCGTCGCCTTCCGGCTCGCGCAGGGACTCGCGGGGGCCGCGGCCATCGTCATAGCCCGGGCGGTCGTGCGCGACCTCTACGACGGGGTGGCCATGGCCCGCTTCTTCTCCACCCTCATGCTGATCTCCGGCGTCGCACCCGTCGTCGCGCCGCTCATCGGCGGGCAGATCCTGCGGGTGACGGACTGGCGGGGCGTCTTCGTCGTGCTGACGGTGGTCGGGGCGGCCCTGGGCGCGGTCGTCTGGGCCAAGCTGCCCGAGACCCTGCCGGAGGAGGAGCGCCACGGGGGCGGTGTCGGCGACACGCTGCGCGCCATGCGGGGGCTGCTCGCCGACCGCGCCTTCACCGGGTACATGCTCGCGGGCGGCTTCGCCTTCGCCTCGCTCTTCGCCATCTCGGCGTCGCCGTTCGTCATCCAGGAGATCTACGGCGCCTCGCCGCAGACGTTCAGCCTGCTGTTCGGACTCAACTCGGTCGGACTGGTCGTCGTCGGGCAGATCAACGGGAAGGTGCTGGTGGGGCGGGTGCGGCTGGACCGGGTGCTGCTCCTCGGCCTGCTGATCGTCATCGCCGCCGCGACCGCCCTGCTGCTGATGGCCCTCGGGGTCTTCGGCGAGGTCGGGCTGGTGCCGGTGGCCGCCGCGCTGTTCGTGCTCATGTCGGCGATGGGCATCAGCCTGCCCAACACGCAGGCCCTCGCGCTGATGCGGGTGAAGCGGTCGGCCGGCTCCGCCTCGGCGCTGCTGGGCACGTCCTCCTTCCTGATCGGGGCCGTCGCCTCGCCGCTGGTCGGGATCGCGGGGGAGGACACCGCGCTGCCGATGGCCGTGGTGCAGCTCGTCGCGGCGGTGATCGCGCTCGCCTTCTTCGCGGGGATGTGCCGTCGTCCTTCCCCGGGGGAGGAGAGCTGAGCACCCCGAGACTGCGCAGCGACACCCCGGAGCGGGCCGGGCTCGACCCCGAGCAGCTGCGCCGGGTCGTCGAGGAGGTGCACGGCCTCACCGCCGGGGAGCGGCCCTGGGCGGCGGGGGCCGTCGTCGCCGTCGGACGCGGGCCGGTGCTCGCCGTGGAGGAGGCGGCGGGCTGGGCCGTGCGCTACTCGGGCTACGACGCGCGCGCCGACGCGGGCGTGGAACTGCCCGAGCGCTCCCGGGTGCCGATGAGTATCGGCACGCCCTTCGACCTCGCGTCCCTGACGAAGGTGTTCACGGCGGTCGCCGCCGTCCAGCAGATCGAGCGGGGCACGCTCGGCATCGACGCGGAGGTCGGGGCGTACCTGCCGGACTTCCGGGCCGCGGCGGCGCACGGCGTCACGGTGCGGCAGCTGCTGACGCACACCTCCGGGCTGCGGCCCGAACTGCCGCTGTACGACTGCCGCGACGACGAGGAGCGGCTGCGGCGGCTGCGGGCGGAGCCGCCGGTGGGGGTGCCGGGGACGTACTGCTACTCGGACCTGAACATGCTGCTCCTCCAGCAGGTCCTGGAACGCATCACCGGCCGCACGCTCGACGTCCTCGTCCACGACGGGATCACCCGGCCGCTGGGCATGACGGCCACGCACTTCGGGCCGTGCCCGGGGGCGGCGGCCACGGAGGACCAGCGGCGGCCCTGGGCCAAGGCGGACCGGGGGATGCTGCGCGGGGTCGTGCACGACGAGAACGCGTGGGCGCTGGGCGGGGTGGCCGGTCACGCCGGGCTGTTCTCCACGGCACGGGACCTGGCGGTGTTCTGCCGGGCGCTGCTGGCGGGGGGCTCGTACGGGCCGGCGCGCATCCTCGGGCCGGACTTCGTGGAGCTGCTGCTGGCCGAGCCGGGGCTGGGCTTCGCCCTCGACCAGCCGTGGTTCATGGGGGAGCTGGCGGGACGGGGGGCGGCCGGGCACACCGGGTTCACCGGCACGATGCTGGTCCTCGACCGGGCCACGGACACGTTCGCGGTCCTGCTCGCCAACACGGTCCACCCCCGCCGCCGCCCACCGGACAGCGCCCCGCGGGCGGCGCTGGGGACGCGGGTGGCACGGGCGGTGCGGGGCATCTGACCCGGCCCCCCCCGGCCACCGCCCGGTCCGGGGCCGTCCCGCCCTCCGCCTAGAATGCGCCGAGTGAACGACCCCGCCGAAACCCTGCGTGCCGCCCTCGCCGAGCTGGTCGACGGGCTCCCGCCCCGCCAGGCCGCGCAGGCCGTGGAGCGGTTGATCGCCAACTACCGCGGGGACACCCCGACCGACGCCCCGATCCTGCGCGACCGCGCGGACGTCGTCGCCTACGCCGCCTACCGCATGCCCGCCACCTTCGCCGCCGTACGCTCCGCGCTCGCCGCGTTCGCGGACGCCGTGCCCGGCTGGGTGCCCGGCGGTCACGTCGACGTGGGCGGCGGGACCGGCGCCGCCACCTGGGCCGTGGGCGCCACCTGGCCCGGCGAGCGCCCGGTGACCGTGCTCGACTGGGCCGAGCCCGCGCTCGCCCTCGGCCGGGAGATCGCCGGTGCCCTCCCCGCCCTGCGCGAGGCCCGATGGCGTCGCGCCCGCATCGGGGCGGGGCTCACCGTCGAGGAGACCGACCTCGTCACCGTCTCGTACGTGCTCAACGAGCTGACCGCCGCCGACCGCGCCGCCCTCGTCGACGGCGCCGCCTCGGCCGCGCGGGCCGTCGTGATCGTGGAAGCCGGTACACCGGACGGGTACGCCCGGGTCATCGAGGCCCGTGACCGGCTCGTCGCCGCCGGATTCCGGGTGGCCGCCCCCTGCCCGCACAGCGCCGCCTGCCCCATCGTCCCCGGCACGGACTGGTGCCACTTCGCGGCGCGGGTCAGCCGCTCCTCGCTGCACCGCCAGGTCAAGGGCGGCTCCCTCGCCTACGAGGACGAGAAGTTCAGCTACGTCGCCGCCACCCGGCTGCCCGCCGAACCCGCCGGCTCCCGGGTGATCAGGCGCCCGCAGATCCGCAAGGGACAGGTCCTGCTCGACCTGTGCGAGCCCGACGAGCGACTGCGCCGCCGGACGGTCACCAAGCGCCACGGCGACCTGTACAAGGCCGCCCGCGACGCGGACTGGGGCGATGCCTGGCCGCCGGAGGCCGACCGGCCCGCGTCGTAGGGGCCGGCGGCCCGGCGTCGGGACGCCGGCCGCGGACGGGGCCCCAGCAGACCCCGCCGTCCGCGCCCTCGTTCGGCGAGACGTACCGTCTTGTCAACCTGGTAAATTCGAGCCATGGCCGCCCAGAAACCCGCCCCCGCCCCGTCCGACAAGCCGCACCCCGACGTCAGCCGCCGCAGTCAGCGGTCCCGCCGCGCCATCTACGACGCCGCCCTCGCCCTCGTCGGCGAGGTCGGCTACCCGAAGACCACCATCGAGGGCATCGCCGCCCGCGCCGGCGTCGGCAAGCAGACGATCTACCGCTGGTGGACCTCCAAGGCGGACGTCCTGCTGGAGGCGTTCCTCGACCTCGGCGAGCAGGCCACGCAGGCCGCCGGTGAGGCGCACGCCGGCGGCATCCCCGACACCGGGGACCTCGCCGCCGACCTCAAGGCCGTGCTGCGCGCCACCGTCGACGAACTGCGCGACCCGAAGTTCGAGGCCCCGTCCCGCGCCCTGGCCGCGGAGGGTGTCGTCGACGAGAAGCTCGGCCGGGAGTTCGTCACCAAGCTCCTGGAGCCGTCGCTCCGGCTCTACGTCGACCGGCTGCGCTCCGCCCAGGAGGCCGGCGACATCCGGCCGGAGGTCGACCCGCGGATCGCGCTGGAGCTCTTCGTCTCCCCGCTCGCCCAGCGCTGGCTCCAGTACACGGGCCCGATCTCCTACGAGTACACCGACACGCTCGTCGACTACGCCCTGCACGGACTCGCCCCGCGCTGATCGAAAAGTTCCGGCCAATCCGGCCTGACCAGGGAAGTTTGTCCCTTCCCGACCCCGAAGCGCGGAATGGTGCGACCATAGGGCATGCTGGTGCGCACGACGGCGAGGCGAGGAGATTGATGAGCGCGGAGTTCGGCGGTCGGAGTGGTCTGCAGGGCAAACTCTCCTCGTGGCTGCGCGGACGCCGCCCCAAGGAGGCCGCCGGTGACGGTGGCCGGGAGGATCTGCTGCTCGCCGCCGCCGGCGCGGGACTGCCGCTCGCCCCCGCCGCGCACCCGGCCGGATACCGCTGCTCCTGCGAGCGCGTCGGCTGCCCCACCCCCGCCCGGCACCCGGTGTCGTTCGCCTGGCAGACGCAGTCCACCACCGACCGCGCCCAGATCGAGCGCTGGGCCCGCCACCAGCCCGAGGCCAACTTCATCACCGCCACCGGCATGGTGCACGACGTCCTGGACGTGCCGTTGGAGGCCGGTCGTGAGGCGCTGCGGAGGCTGCTCGACGCCGGGATCGAGGTCGGTCCGGTCGCCGAGAGCGACGACGGCCGCATGCTGCTGTTCACCCTCACCCGCGGCACCCCCGAGGACGAGGACGAGTGGTGGCCCTGTGAGCTGGACTGCCACCCCGAGACCATGGACGAGCACCCCGGACTGCGCTGGCACTGCCGCGGTTCCTACGTGCTGGTGCCGCCGGCCCGGCTGCCGGGCGAGGACCGGACCGTGCACTGGGTGCGCGGCCCCGAGCACCCGCTGCCGGACCCGCTGACCCTGCTGGAGACCCTCACCGACGCCTGCGCCCGGCACGCCGGCGAGGAGAGCGACCACGCGGGCGCCGCCTGGCCCCTGCGCCGCTGACTCCCGCGGCCGGCCCCGCCGGGGCTACTCGCCCTTCGCCGACGTCATGCCCTGGACCCGCCCCAGGATCGACACCGGTCCGTCCGCCGGGTCGAGCGCCAGCTCGTTGGAGACGAACTCCATCGTCAGCGACTGCTTGATCTCGCCGTCCGTCAGCGCCAGCACGTCCTTGTTCGGCGTCGGCACCGACGCCCCCCGCGCCGCCGTCTGCTTCTCGTAGTGGCGCGTGGTGAAGAAGACCGCCGCCCCGCCGTCCTGTGTGCGCAGCGCGAGCGGCGCGTAGTCGCCGCCGGTCAGCGGCTCGTCTATGTACTGCGTGACCAGGCCGGGGCGGATCGCCCGCTTCTCCCGCAACTGCCGCCAGGAGCTGGTGTGGACGCCGTCCGCGAAGGCGTCACCACCGTTCTTCAGGTAGGTGGTGTAGCCCTTGCTGAGGTCACCGGGCGGCACGGCGACGTCGGTGGAGTTCGCGGGGACGGCCTCCGCCCAGCCGTCCGCGTCGGTCTTGAACCGCGGCACCTTGTCCGGGGCGACCAGCGTCAGGTACGCCGCCTGCCAGGTCTCCTCCTGGCCGTGCCGGGTGAACACCAGCAACCAGCGTGCCTCACCGCCCTTGTTGGCCTTGGCGTCCGCGACGAACCAGCGCGGCCAGCCCGCCTTCTTCGGGATCGTGTACCTGGCGTCCGTCAGTTCCAGCGGGGCGTGTGACGGATTGCCGTCCGGGTGGTTGGTCCGGCCCGCCTTCAGCCGTGCCGAGTCGATCGCGGCGAGGGCGCCGGTGGTGTGCTCGGCGTCCAGGGAGGCGTCGTACGCCTTGTCGGCCGCGTTGTACGCGGAGGTGAACCCCTGCAGCGCCTTCGCGGCCTCGGCCCGGGTGGCCGACGGGAGCACCTCGCGCTCGCCGTGCACCACCACGCATCCGCTCGCCGTCAACGACAGGGCGGTCGCCGAGGCGGCCACGAGCGCGTGCTTGCCGAGTCTGCGGGGCCTACGAGGGCCGCGATCCCTGCTCATCAGGTTTCTTCACCTTCCCCTTCCCGGAGGCGAACCCTACCGGGGCGAGGTGGCCCCCGGACGCCGGGACCGGGTACCGCGGCCCGCCCGTGACCTCGCCTCAGGCGTCGCGGCGCGGCAGGACCAGCGGGGCGCCGGTGCGCGGGTGCGCCAGCACCTCCACCGGCTGGTCGTAGACGTCGGAGAGCAGTTCCTCGGAGAAGACCCGCGCCGGCGGCCCGTCGGCCGCGATCCGCCCGGCCCGCAACACCGCGACCCGGTCCGCGTACGCCGCCGCCAGCGCCAGGTCGTGCAGGACGACGACCACCGCGTCCCCGGCCCGCGCCCGCTCCCGGCACAGCCGCAGCACCAGCTCCTGGTGCCGCAGGTCCAGGGCGGCCGTCGGCTCGTCCAGCAGGAGCAGCGGGGCGCGTTGGGCGAGGACGCGGGCCAGCGCCACCCGGGCGCGCTCGCCGCCGCTGAGCGCGGAGAACGGACGCCCGGCGAATCCGGTCACCTCGGTGCGGGCCATCGCCTCGGCCACGGCCGTGTCGTCCTCGTCCTCCCGCTCGCCGCCCGCCCAGGGCGCCCGCCCCATCCGGACCACCTCCTCCACCGGGAACGGGAAGGACAGCGACGCCGACTGGGGCAGCACGGCCCGGCGCAGGGCGAGTTCGGGCGCCGTCCAGTCCGCCACCGGGCGGCCGTGGACGCGCACCACCCCCTCGGCGGCCGGGACATCGGCGGCCAAGGCACCCAACAGGGTCGACTTCCCTGCCCCGTTGGGGCCCACCAGGGCCAGCACCTCACCCGCGCGGACGGCGACGTCCACGCCGTCCAGCACCGGCCGCCCGCCGAGGTGGACGCGTACGCCCTCCGCGTCGGCGAGGACGTCGCCCGGCGAGGCCGCGGGCGGCGGCGCCGGCCGGGACGGGACCAGGCGCAGCAGCCCCCTGGCCCGCGCCGTCCCCGTGCCCTTCGTGCCCTTCGTGCCCAGGCTGTCTCTCATGCCCAACCCCCTTGCCTGCGCCGGGTGCGGCGCAGCAGCCAGAAGAAGAACGGGCTGCCCAGCAGCGCCGTCAGCACCCCGAGCGGCAGTTCGGCGGGCTCGGCGACCGTGCGGGCCGCCAGGTCGGCGGCGAGCAGGACCAGCGCGCCGAGCAGCGCGCTGCCCGGGATCAGGAACCGGTGCCCCGGACCGGCGGCCATCCGCAGCAGGTGCGGGACGACCAGGCCGACGAAGCCGATGACCCCCGCCACGCTCACCGCCGCCGCGGTCAGCAGCGCGATCACCAGGACCAGCACGATCCGCAGCCGCTCCACGTCCACGCCCAGGTGCCGGGCCGGGCGTTCACCGAGGGCCAGGAGGTCGAGGCGGCGGGCGTACAGCGGGGCGACACCGAGCCCGAGCGCGGCGCACGGCAGCACCGCCAGCACCTTCGGCCAGGTCGCCTGGGCCAGCGAACCCAGCTGCCAGAAGGTGATCTGGTTGACCGCCGCCGTGTCCGCGAAGAACAGGAACAGCCCGATCAGCGCGCCCGCGAAGGCGTTCACCGCGATACCGGTCAGGATCAGCGTCACGACCTCCGTACGGCCGCCCGAGCGGGACATCGCGTACACCACCAGCACGGTGATCAGCCCGGAGACGAAGGCGAAGACGGACACCGTCCAGGTACCGAGGAAGTTCAGGCCGAACGCGATGGCGGCGACCGCGCCGACCGCCGCGCCCGACGAGACGCCGATGACCCCGGGCTCGGCGAGCGGATTGCCGAACACGCCCTGCATCAGGGCGCCCGCGCAGCCCAGCGAGGCGCCGACGAGCAGCGCCAGCACGATCCTCGGGAACCGCACGTTCCACAGCACCGACTCCGCCACCCGGTCCAGCTCCGTGCCGCCGAGACCGGTCCGGTGCACCACCGAGCCCAGCACGTCGCCGACCGGGATCGGATAGGCGCCGGTGCCGGCCGCCACCGGGATCAGCACCAGGAGGCCGGCGGTCAGGGCTCCGGTCAGCAGCCAGGCGGTGGAACGCCGGGCGCGGGGCGGGGGCGGCCCGGCGGGAGCCTCGGGGCGGACCGGCTTGTCCAGTACGGTCATCGGGCGTCGCCCCCGCCGTACAGCTGGGTCACGACCGACTTCAGCACCTGGTCGGTGCGCGGGCCGTAG
This sequence comes from Streptomyces sp. SudanB5_2050, assembly GCF_964272335.1. Classification (NCBI taxonomy): domain Bacteria; kingdom Bacillati; phylum Actinomycetota; class Actinomycetes; order Kitasatosporales; family Streptomycetaceae; genus Streptomyces; species Streptomyces sp. SudanB5_2050. The sequence continues at coordinate 2,440,397 of NZ_OZ186760.1, read as the reverse complement.
TTGAGGAGCACGCCGTCCTCGACGGAGACGATCCGGCGGTCCAGGCCGGCCGGGGTCTGGGCGACCCCGGGGATCTTCACCAGCCCGTCGACGCCGCCGACGGACTCCAGACCCTTGCTCATCACCAGGATCGCGTCGGGCGCGGCCTTCGCCAGCGCCTCGCTGGTGAGGGCGGTGAAGTCCTTCTCCAGGCCCGAGGCCGCCCCGGCGTCCACCGCGCCGGCCGCCTCGATCAGCGAGCCGGCACCGGAGTCCTCGCCGCCGATCAGGTAGACGGAGGCCGAGCCGCGCAGGTACAGGAAGGCGACCCGGGGCCGCTCCTGCCGCGGAACGTCCGCGCGCACGGCCGCGATCCGCTGCTCCGAACGCCGGGTCAGCTCCTCGCCGGCCGCCGGGACACCGAGCGCGCCGGCGACCGCCCGGATGCGCGTGCCCACGTCGTCCAGGCCCCGTGCCGCCTCGACGAACAGCACCGGGACGCCGGCGGCGCGGATCTGGTCCACGGCCTCCTCGGGGCCCGTGGTGGTCTCGGCGATCACCAGATCGGGTTTCAGGGACAGCACGCTCTCGGCGGAGACGTCGTGGCCCCGGGTGACCACGGGCAGCTTCGCCGCCTGCGCGAAGGTGGCGGTGACGTCGCGGGCGACGACGCGGTCGCCGAGCCCGAGGGTGAAGACGATCTCGCTGAGGCTGCCGGAGAGCGGGACGACCCGCTCGGCCCGCTCGACCTCCACCTGCTCGCCGTCGGCGGAGCGGACGGTGACGGGGAGATCAGGCACGGGTCTCTTCGCGAGCGGTTCCACCCGGTTCGCCACGGGTCGGGCCGAGGCGGTCCCCGAGTCGGCCCGGGCGCCGGACGACGGCTCGTCCGAGCCCTGGCATCCGGTCGCGGTGAGGGTGAGGGCGAGCACGGACAGCAGTGCTCCCGCCAGTCGGTTCCGCAAGCGTCGCACGGTCGTGTCCGTTCCTTTCCTCGGCCTCGGTGTCGGCCGGAGAAAGCTTAGGTTAGCCTTACCTTTGTTCGCTACCGGCCCCCCGATCCGGAGGACTTCGCATGCCCGCCCGTCCACGCGCCCTGGTCACCGTGTTGTGCGCGGCGGTCCTCGTGGTCCTGCTCCCCGCGTCCGCCGCACACGCCGAGAACCGGACCGTGCGGGGCGGACGGCTCGACTGGGGCATCAAGTCGTCGTTCCAGAGCTATGTCACCGGGCCCGTCGCCAAGGGCGGTTACTCGCTGACCGGGGGAGCGGCCACCGTCGGCGGCAGCACCTTCCGCTTCCACTCGGCGACCGGCACCTACGACGCCGAAACGGGCGCCTTCCGCGCCGCCTTCTCGGGCGGCGTGCGCTTCCTCGGCCACCGCACCGGCTCGGGCGCCCACCAGCTCGACCTCACCATCAGCCGTCCCACCGTGAGCGTCTCCGGCTCCACCGGCACGCTCTACGTGGACGTCGTCAGCAAGGCGAAGGACACCGGGGCGGTCACGACGTCCCGTCAGGTGCCCTTCGCCTCCCTCTCCCTGGGCGGGATCGACATGCGCGGCGGCGGCAGCGCCGTGGCCCTGAACAACCTGCCCGCCACCCTCACCGCCGAGGGCGCCCGGTCCTTCGCCGGGTACTACACCGCGGGCACCGCGCTCGACCCGGTGAGCCTGTCCACCGACGTGGACGCGGCGCCGCGGCAGCGGGAGCAGCCGTCCGCCGCACCGACGCCCGACACGTCGCCGAAGAGCGAGGGGAAGCCGGGCGGCACCGTCGAGGACGGCGCCGTCGACTGGGGGGTGCGCCGCACCTTCCGCGAGTACGTCACCGGCGACATCGCCGACGGCGAGTGGACCCTGACCGCCGGCGCCCAGGACGGCGGCGCCCTCTTCCGCTTCCCCGGCGGCGAGGGGACGTACGAGGACGGCGACCTCACCGCGGCCTTCGACGGCGCGGTGCGCTTCACCGGCGCGCACGGCCTCGACCTGAGCCTGAGCGGCGTACGGGCCGAGGTCCGGGACGGCGAGGGCACGCTCTACGCCGATGTGAGCAGCCCGGACCTGAAGGGCGAGAAGGTGCCCCTGGTCACCTTCGCCGCCGGCGAACTGAAGCCCGCCGACGGGCTGGTGAAGGTCACCGAGGCCCCCGCGAAGCTCACCGCGCGCGGCGCCGAGGCCTTCGGCGGCCTGTACCGGGCGGGCACCGTGATGGACCCGGTCTCCCTGGCCGTCGCCCTGACCGCCGACGCGACCCTGCCCGCCCTGCGCGACCTGGGCAGCGCCCCCACGGCGAGCGCGAGTCCGCAGCCGCGCGGGACCACCGGGCCCGAGGCTTCGGCCGAACCCGTCGCGAGCGCCGACGACGACGGCGGCTTCCCCGCACTCCCCGTCTTCCTGGCGGTCGGCGCCCTGCTGCCGGTGGCCGCGGCCCTGACGGCCGTCGCCGTCCGCAGGCGCCGCGCCCGGCCCGCCGCCTCCCCCTCGGACGCGGACCGGGGCTGACCCACGACACCGGCCGCCCACCGGCGGCCCGCCACCCAAGGAGATCCGAGCATGCCCGTCAGACGACGCCGCTCCACCGCACTCGCCGCCGCCGTGGCCACGGCCGCCGCACTCGGCGCCACCGCCCTCGCCACGGTGGGCACCACCACCGCCTCGGCGGCCGAGATGCCCCTCGAGGGCTACGAACTGACCTGGGGCGTCAAGCAGTCGTACCGCACCTACGTCGGCATGTTCGGCACCTTCACCACCGCGGACGGCGCCTCGCAGGCCACCGGCAACGGCGCCTTCACCTTCGTCGACGGCGCCGGCACCTACGACACCGCCGGCCACACCGTCGACCTGGCCTTCCAGGGCACGCTGCTGAGCGCGTCCAAGGCCCACGGCTTCGAGGTGACCCTCACCGACGTGCGCTTCGACAGCAAGGCCGGCGAGATCACCGCCGACGTGAAGAAGGTCGACACCTCCCAGGGCACGCCCACGACCACGGAGGGCGACGACGTCCCGCTCGCCACCGTCGCCGTGACCCGCGACATGAAGGACATGGCGACCACCCTCACCGCCGAGGCCGGGGACTTCCTCGGCAGCGCGGGCTACGCGGGCGCGGCGGGCGACCCGCTGACCGTCGTCAAGAAGGCGGCGCCGACCACGCCGCCCGCCTCCCCGTCCCCCACCGAGGAGCCGGAGTCCCCGAAGCCGACCCCGTCGGCCACCGGGACCACCCCCACCACACCGCCGAAGACCGAGGCCCCCGACCCGGACCCGACGCCGACGCGGACCACCGGCACCGGCCCGTCCGCGTCCCCGTCCGTCTCCGCCCCGGCCGGTCAAGCCGCCACCGAGGGCCCGATAGCCGACGGCACCCTCGACTGGGGCGTGAAGCAGTCCTTCCGCTCGTACGTCACCGGCCCCGTCGCCAAGGGCGAGGTCACCGTCTCCGACGGCGCCGTCCAGGCGGCCGGCAACGGCGCCTTCACCTTCAAGGACGCCACCGGCACCTACGACACCGACGCCGACAAGCTCACCGCCGCCTTCCGGGGCGCCGTCAACTTCAAGGGCCACCGGACGAACGGCGCGTACGGCCTCGACCTGACCCTGAGCAACCTGAAGGCCACCCTCGACGGGGGCACCGGCAAGCTGACCGCCGACGTGAACAGCCTCGGCACCCGGACCGAGGGCGTCGTCCTGGCCGACCTCGAGGCGAAGTCCGCCGACCTGACCGCCCGGAACGACGTCATCACGGTCGACGGCGTCGCCGCCACGCTCACCGAGGCCGGCGCGAGGGCCTTCGGCGACTTCTACACCGCCGGCACGGCCCTCGACGCCGTCGACCTGTCGGTGGCGCTGAGCGAGGACGCGCGCCTGCCGGAGGGCGGCGGCACGGGCGGTGCCGGGGGCTCGGCCGGTACCGGCGGCTCCGGCACCACGGGGGGCACCGGTTCGACCGTCGGTGGCACCGGCTCGACCGTCGGTGGCACCGGCACCACCACCGGCGGCTCGACCGTCGGCGGCGGCAGCCTCGCCTCCACCGGCTCCGGCATCCCGGGCCCGGCCCTCGCCGGGGCGGCCGGCGTGGCCGTGGTGATCGGCGCGGGCGCGGTGTACGCGGCCCGCGGGCGGCGCCCGCAGGAGTAGCAGGAGCAGGGGGTCCGGCCCGCCCCGTCGTGCGCGGGGCGGGCCCCGGCGGGTGCGGCCCGCGGGCGATGCTTGAATGCCCCGGTGACCGACTACGACGTACTGCGCGTCTTCTGCGCGCCCAACGGCGGCTACGGCAACGAACTGGGCGTGGTCCGGGACGGCTCCGTGCTGCCGGAGACCGCGGCACGCCAGGAGCTGGCGGCGAAACTCGGCTTCAGCGAGACCGTGTTCGTCGACGACCCCGAGCGCGGTGTCGTCGACATCTACACCCCCACCCTGCGCCTGCCCTTCGCCGGGCACCCCTGCGTCGGCGTCGCCTGGCTGCTCGACGTGCCCGAACTCGTCACCCCGGCCGGGGTGGTGGGCACCCGGCTGGACGGCGAGTTCAGCTGGATCGAGGCCCGCCCCGAGTGGGCGCCGCCGCGCACCCTGCGCCAGTACGCCTCCGCCGCCGAGGTCGACGGCCTGGCGGTGCCGCCGCCGGGGGAGTGGGTGTACGCCTGGGCCTGGGAGGACGAGTCGGCCGGCCGGGTGCGGGCCCGGGCCTTCCCGGGGCGCGGCGACGGCATCGAGGAGGACGAGGCGACCGGGGCGGCGGCGCTGCTGCTGACCGAACGGCTGGGCCGGGCCCTGAACATCACCCAGGGCGCCGGCTCGCAGATCCTGACGGCACCGCAGCCCGAGGGGTGGGTGGAGATCGGCGGCCGGGTGCGTCTGGAGCGGTGACGGCCGCCGCCGTACGGGTGGAACAGAGTGTGCGCGCGGACCGGAGGGGTTACCTCTCGCGTGACCGTTCCCTCATACGAGAGGAAATCCATGCGCATCCGCTCCGCGCTCGCCACCGTCCTGCTCACCGCCGCCATGACCGCCGGCGGCGCCGCGACGGCCACCGCCTTCGACGGCCCGCCGCTGCACGGTGACGAGGACGCCACCTGCAGCCCGTACTTCGGCGCCATCACCACGGACAGCACCGGCGACCTGTACTTCGGCGGCATCAACTGCCGCAGCGACGACTACGACATCGACAACTGAGTCGGGTCGCCCCGTTCGCGACCGGTCCCCTTCGGCCAGGCGGCCGAGGGGGACCGCCGTCGTTCACGCGGAGAGCGGGAACTCCTCGCCGAGCGCCCGGAAGACCGCCGTGTTCAGGGCGAAGGCCCGCTTGCACTCGGCGACGACCCGCTGCTTGTCCAGGTCGTCCGCGCGGATGCCGTCCAGCAGCTCCCGGTACTCGCGCTTGAAGGCGGCCGGGTTGGCGATCTCCTCGAAGACGTAGAACCGGACCCCGTCGCCCTTCCTGGCGAAGCCCCACGTGCGCTCCGCCTTGTCCCGGATGATCTGGCCGCCGGACAGGTCGCCGAGGTAGCGGGTGTAGTGGTGGGCGACGTACCCGGCCGGCCAGCGCTCGGCGCACTCGCGCACCCGGGCCGCGTACTCCTCGGTGGCGGGCAGGGCGGTCAGCCCCGTACGCCAGTCGGGGCCGCGCAGGTGGGCGAGGTCGCGCTCCAGGGACGCCAGCCGCATCAGCTCGGGCCGGACGAACGGCCCGGCCACCGGGTCCGACGCCAGCCGCCCGGCGTCCGCCTCCAGGGCCTCGTAGACGAACCACAGCTGCTCGGTGTAGCGCGCGTAGGCGTCGACGCCGAGCCGCCCGCCCAGCAGGTCGCTCATGAACGTCGAGGTCTCCGCCTCCACGTGCTGCTCGTGGGAGGCGGTGCGGATGAGCGTCGAGAAGGAGTCCATGGCGTGATTTTCTATGGTTACCTAAGTCAATAGCTTGCCGACGGGCTGTCGGTAAAAGCGTACCCGGACGCGGAACGGCCCGCCCTCCGATGGAGAGCGGGCCGTCGCGGCGGGGTGCCGGGGTCAGGGCAGAGTCAGGATCTCGGCCCCGGAGTCGGTGACCACCAGCGTGTGCTCGAACTGGGCCGTGCGCTTGCGGTCCTTGGTCACGACCGTCCAGCCGTCGTCCCACATGTCGTACTCGTGCGTGCCGAGCGTGAGCATCGGCTCGATGGTGAAGGTCATCCCGGGCTGGATGACGGTCGTCGCGTGCGGGCTGTCGTAGTGCGGGACGATCAGACCGGAGTGGAACGACGAGTTGATCCCGTGCCCCGTGAAGTCCCGCACCACGCCGTACCCGAAGCGCTTGGCGTACGACTCGATGACCCGGCCGATGATGTTGATCTGCCGGCCCGGCTTGACCGCCTTGATCGCGCGGGCCAGCGACTCCCGGGTCCGCTCGACCAGCAGCCGGCTCTCCTCGTCCACGTCGCCGACCAGGTAGGTCGCGTTGTTGTCGCCGTGCACGCCGCCGATGTAGGCCGTCACGTCCAGGTTCACGATGTCGCCGTCGCGCAGCACCGTGGAGTCCGGGATGCCGTGGCAGATGACCTCGTTGACCGAGCTGCACAGGGACTTGGGGAAACCGCGGTAGCCGAGCGTCGACGGGTAGGCGCCGTGGTCGCACATGTACTCGTGCGCCACCCGGTCCAGCTCGTCCGTCGTCACGCCGGGCGCGATGAGCTTCGCGGCCTCCTCCATCGCTCGCGCCGCGATCCGCCCGGCGACCCGCATCGCCTCGATGGTCTCGGGCGTCTGGACCTCCGGCCCGGTGTACGGCGCCGGCGCGGGTTTGCCGACGTACTCGGGCCGCCGGATGTTTCCGGGTACGGAACGGGTGGGAGACAGCTCCCCAGGTACGAGCAGCGACTGGCCAGAAGACATGACAGCGAGTCTAACCAGCGGGCATACGAGACCATGTCCCTGGCGAAAGGAGCCGGTCATGGCCCTGTTCAAGAAGCGCACGGTCGGAAAACCGGGCGAGTGGTACTACTGCCTGGAGCACAAGAAGGTCGAGGAGGGCCCGGAGTGCCCCGCCAAGGACCGCTTCGGCCCGTACGCCACCCGCGCCGAGGCGGAGAACGCGATGCGGACGGCCCACGAGCGCAACCTCGAGTGGGAGAACGACCCGAAGTGGCACGACGCCCCCGCCGGCCGCGCCGACGAGGACTGACCCCGAGCCGCGGCGGGCACCCGGCGGCCTCCGTCACCAGCGCGACGGAGGCGGGGCCGTCAGGTGGTCGGCCAGGCGGGACAGGCGGTCGCGGAAGCGGCGCGGACCCCTCGGGGGCGGTACCGCGTTCTCGCCGGCCGCGGCGCTGACCAGGTGCTGCACCGTGTCCAGGTCCAGCTCGGCGCCCTCCGGCACGGTCAGCGTCTCGTGGGCCATGGTCGTCAGCTCCCGCTCGCCGCTGCCCAGCGCCAGCACCGTGGCACCGGCCCGGCGGGCGTCGTGCACCCGCTCCAGGAGCGGGGCGCCGGGATCGTCGGGCGCGACCACGAGCAGCGTCTCCCCGCGCCGGGCCGCCGCCAGCCGGCCCAGGCCGACGGCCAGGTGCGCCGGGTCCGAGGGACGCGCCCCGTGCCGTACGAGGGTGGGGGCCAGCTCCGGCGTCCCCGACCAGGCCGCCTCGTCCACCAGGTGTGCCGCCAGGTGCCAGGGCTCGTACCCGGCGGTGCCCACCAGCAGCAGTCCGCCCCCGTGCGGCACCACCGACCCCCTGAGCGCCCCCGCGAACCTCCGGGTGGCCCCCAGCCACTCGGTCCCGGCGAGCACTTCCCGCAGCAGCGCGACCCGTACGGCGTCCATGCGCCCGCATCCTGCCGCAACCGGCACCGCGCGACCCGGCGTTCGCCCCGGATTCCCCCGGTCCGGGGACGGCCCGACGGCGGTCCGGTGACGTCCGGCGCGGGGCGGGACCTCGGCCCGTCGGCCGGCCGGGGGCGGACGTAGGGTCGGCCCATGACCTCTACCGACAGTGCTGCACAGAAGGCCCCCGCCAAGGACCCCTGGGACCTGCCCGACGTCTCCGGGCTGGTCGTCGGCGTGCTCGGCGGCACCGGCCCCCAGGGCAAGGGCCTCGCCTACCGCCTCGCCAAGGCCGGCCAGAAGGTGATCGTCGGCTCGCGCGCCGCCGAGCGCGCCGAGGCCGCCGCCGAGGAGATCGGGCACGGCGTCGAGGGCGCCGACAACGCCGAGACCGCCCGCCGCAGCGACATCGTGATCGTCGCCGTGCCGTGGGACGGCCACGGGAAGACGCTGGAGTCCCTGCGCGCGGAGCTGGCCGGCAAGCTCGTCGTCGACTGCGTCAACCCGCTCGGCTTCGACAAGAAGGGCGCCTACGCGCTCAAGCCCGAGGAGGGCAGCGCCGCCGAGCAGGCCGCCGCGCTGCTGCCGGACAGCCGGGTCGCCGCCGCCTTCCACCACCTGTCGGCGGTCCTCCTCCAGGACCCCGCCATCGACGAGATCGACACCGATGTGATGGTGCTCGGCGAGGAGCGCGCCGACGTGGAGATCGTGCAGGCCCTCGCGAGCCGCATCCCCGGCATGCGCGGCGTCTTCGCCGGCCGGCTGCGCAACGCCCACCAGGTCGAGTCGCTGGTCGCCAACCTGATCTCCGTCAACCGCCGCTACAAGGCACACGCCGGGCTCCGCGTCACCGACGTGTGAGGCGATGGGGGACACTGGTGGGTGCCGGCGGCGCCGGCGCAGTACCCGCACGTGTCCCCCGACAGGAGCCCGCCACATGCCCCGCCTCGCCCTCTACGCCCTGGTCGTCTGCCTCCTCGCGGTGGCCGCCGCCGTCGTCTCCTTCGTGCAGGGCAGCGTCGTGATCGGCGTCGTGTGGGTGCTGCTGTCCGGCGTGTCGTCCAACATGTGCTGGTACTACGTCAAGCGGGACCGCGACGCCCGGCGCTCCGCGTCCGTCACGGGCTGACCGCGCACAGCTCGTCCGTCTGCCAGAAGCGGTACAGCTCGAAGCCGCAGTAGGTGTCGATCTCGCCGATCCCGAGGGACCGCAGGATCGCGTCGATCGCGTCGAAGAAGACGCCGTTGACCGCCGGGATCCACAGCAGCGCGAACACGATCAGCAGCCCGAACGGCGCCAGCGGCTCCACCTGCCGCCGCACGTTGTACGACAGCCACGGCTCGATCACCCCGTAGCCGTCCAGGCCCGGCACCGGCAGGAAGTTCAGGATCGCGGCCGTCACCTGGAGCAGGGCCAGGAAGGCCAGCGCCAGCCGGAAGTCGCGCGGCACCCCGTCCAGCGCGTCCAGCCAGAACGGCGCCGTGCAGACGACCGCGAACAGCACGTTCGTCAGCGGACCCGCGGCCGAGATCAGACTGTGCCGCCACCGTCCGCGGATGCGCCCGCGCTCGATGAAGACGGCGCCGCCGGGCAGGCCGATCCCGCCCATGATCACGAACAGCACCGGGAGCACGATGCTCAGCAGGGCGTGCGTGTACTTCAGCGGGTTCAGCGTGAGGTAGCCCTTCGCGCCGACCGAGATGTCCCCGCCGTGCAGGGCGGTGCGCGCGTGCGCGTACTCGTGCAGGCACAGGGAGACGATCCAGGCGCCCGTCACGAACAGGAACACGGCCACGCCCGGCTGCTCGGCGAACCCGGTCCAGGTGGCCCAGCCCGTGACCGCGGTGACGGCGGCGATCCCGAGGAAGACGGGACTGATCCGCCGGTCGCCCCGGCGGAGGTGGGCGGTGGTCATGGGGCTCCCTGGGCTCTTCGGCGGACGCGGGACTCGTGAGGACTGCCCGACCGTACCTGGCGCACCGGGAGAACGTCTCGCGGTCGGCGGGAGGTTCCGGGCGGGCGGCGGGCGGCGGGCGGCGGGCGGTTGGCGGGGTCTGCGGGGTGGCGGGCGCGGGGCCGGGGCCGTGGGCGCCGGCGGAACGCGCCGTACCGGCAAAACCCCGTGACCGGCGTCTGCGGCACCAGGGACAATGGGTGCCGTGCGCTACCGCATCCTCGGCACCACCCAGGCACTCCGCTCCGACGGCACGGCCGTCCCGGTCGGCGGGGCGCGGCTGCGTGCGCTGCTGACCGTGCTCGCCCTGCGGGCCGGCCGCACCGTGCCCGCGGGGCTGCTGGTGGAGGAGGTGTGGGCGGGCGACCCGCCCGCCGACGCACCGGGTGCCCTGCAGGCGCTGGTCGGGCGGTTGCGGCGGGCGCTCGGCGCGGACGCGGTGGCCTCGGCGGACGGCGGCTACCGCCTCACCGCCGGCCCCGACGACGTCGACCTGCACCGCTTCGACCGGCTGGCCGGTGAGGGCACCCGCGCCCTCGCCGACGGCGACCCCGCCAAGGCGGCCGTCGTGCTCGACGACGCCCTGAGCCTGTGGCGGGCCCCCGCCCTCGCCGACCTGCCCGACCGGACCGCCGAGGCCGCCCGCTGGGAGACACGGCACCTGGACGTGCTGCGGGCCCGCCACACCGCCGCCCTCGACCTCGGGCAGGCCGAGCACTCCCTGCCGGAGCTGACCGCGCTGTGCGACGGCCACCCGCTGGACGAGTCCCTTCAGGCCCTGCGGCTGCGCGCCCTGCGCGACACCGGCCGCACCGCCGAGGCGCTGGCCGCCTACGACGACGTACGCCGCCTGCTCGCGGACCGGCTCGGCGCCGACCCGGGCCCCGAGCTGCGGGCGCTGCACGCGCGTCTGCTCAATCCCGCGCCCTTCGCCCCGCCGTCCGACGCCCGTCGGCACGCCCCACCCACCACCCCGGCCGCCGGCCCGGGGATGCCCGCCTCGCCGGGGACGGCGTCCACGCAGGGCGCGCCCGCCTCGCCGGGGGTGCCCACCACGCCGGGGTCGCCTGATCCGCAGGGTGCGCCCGCCTCGCAGGGCCCGCCTGCCTCGCCGGGTGCGCCCGCCGGGCCGCTCCCGCCGTCCGCAGCCGGTGACCCCCCGGCGGCGTCCACCGACTCCGCCACCGGCACCGGTGACGAGGGCGCGGCGGACCCGTCCGCCGGTACCGGTGACGAAGGCGCGACCGGTCCGTCCGTCCGCGCCGGGGCGTTCGCCCACCCGTCGGGTCCCGCCGCCCCCGGAGGGCCCCGCCCGACGACGCCTGCCGGGCCCGAGGGAGATGCCGGGCCCGGGGGCCGCACCGGGTCCGAGGGGCAGGCGGGGCCCGAGCGGCATCGCGAGCCCGGAGCGAGCCGCCCGGCGACGACCGCCCGTCCCGGCGACACCGCCGACCCGGGAGCGACCCACCCCGGGGCACCTGCCGATCCCGGAGGTGCCTACCCGCCGTCGCCCGCCGGTCCTGCCGCTTACCCGGGCGGTGAGGCGCCGGCCGGTCCGGCCGCCTACCCGGACCGCGAGGCGTCCGCCGGTCCCGGGGCGTCCCGTCCGTCGGCGTCCGCCGGTGCCGCCGCTCACCCGGATCGTGAGGCGTCCGCCGGTCCCGCCGCCGCCCCGGACCGCGAGGCGTCCGCCGGTCCTGCCGCGTCTCCGGACCGTGTGGCGTCCGCCGCTTCCGGTTCCGGTGGCCCCGAGGGCGTGGCAACGTCCCGTCCCCGGGGCAATCTCCGGGCCCGGCTCACCTCCTTCGTCGGGCGGGACGCCGACCTGGAGGCGCTGCGGGGCGATCTGGCGGCCGCGCGGCTGGTGACGCTGCTCGGGCCCGGCGGTGCCGGCAAGACCCGGCTGTCGCAGGAGGCCGCCGAGGGCGCCGGAGAGCCGGCGCGGGACGGCGCCTGGCTCGCCGAACTCGCCCCCGTCGACGACCCCGGCGCCGTACCGGAGGCCGTGCTGACCGCGCTGGGCGCCCGCGAGACCGTGCTGTACGGCGCCGGCGCCGAGGAGATGCGGGCCGTCGCCGTCTCCGACCGGCAGGCCACCGCCGTCGAGCGCCTCGTCGAGCACTGCGGCCGGCGCCGCATGCTGATCGTCCTGGACAACTGCGAGCACGTCGTCGACGCCGCCGCCCGCCTCGCCGAGGAACTGCTCGCCCGCTGCCCGAACCTGACCGTCCTCGCCACCAGCCGCGAACCCCTCGGCGTGCCGGGGGAGCTGCTGCGCCCGGTGGAGCCGCTGCCCGAGCCCGCGGCGCTGCGGCTGCTCGCCGACCGGGGCGCCGCCGCCCGCCCCGGCTTCCGCCCCGACGCCGACGAGGAGACCGCGGCGGCCTGCGCCGAGATCTGCCGCCGCCTCGACGGCCTGCCGCTGGCCATCGAACTGGCCGCCGCCCGGCTGCGGATGCTGACCCCCCGGCAGATCGCCGACCGCCTGGACGACCGCTTCCGGCTGCTCACCTCGGGCAGTCGCACCGTCCTGCCCCGCCAGCAGACCCTGCGCGCCGTCGTCGACTGGTCCTGGGAGCTGCTGGACGAGGAGGAGCGGGAGGTGCTGCGCCGTCTCTCCGTCTTCGCCGGCGGCTGCGACCTGGCCGCGGCCGAGGCCGTCTGCGGGCCCGCCGCCCTTCAGGCGCTGGGCTCCCTGGTCGACAAGTCCCTGGTGGTGGCCGCGCCGTCCGGCGACGGCATGCGCTACCGGCTCCTGGAGACCGTCGCCGAGTACGCGGGCGAACGCCTCGACGAGACCGGCGGCCGGACCGCCGCCGAGCGCGCGCACCTGACGTACTACCGGGAACTGGCCCGGACCACGGACCCGTTGCTGCGCGGCCCGCGGCAGCTCGCCGCCATCGAGCGGCTGGAGCGCGAGTACGAGAACCTGCGGACCGCCCTGCGCCACGCCATCGCCGAGCGCGACGAGCAGGAGGCGCTCAGCCTGTCCCTGTCGCTGGTCTGGTACTGGCAGATGCGCGACCTGCGGGTGGAGGCCCGGAACTGGTTCAGCGAGGTCATGGCCCTCGGCCCGGACCCGTTCGCCGAGCCGGCCCGCCGCGCCGAGCCGGTGTGGGAGCGGTGCACCGCCGCCCCGCCCCCGATGACCGGCGAAGTGCTCGCCGAGGCCCGCCGCGGTGTCCACCTGGCCCATCTCGCCTGCATGGACACCGAGCTGGATGCCTGGCAGAGCCCGGCGGCCAAACGGAAGCTGCGCGTCATCGCGGAGACGTACGAACCGGGCATGCCCCAGACCTGCTTCCCTCCCGGCCTGCTCTGGTTCTTCGCCGTGATGCTCTCCGGCGACATGGAGCGGCTGCGCGAGATCATGGACGCCTCCGTGCGCACCTGCCGCGAGACACCGGGATACGACTGGGCGCTGGCCGGCAGCCTCCAGATGCGCGCCAACTTCCTCGCCAACCGCACCGAATGGGCGGGCGACGCCACCAGCGACGCCGACGAGGCGCTGGAGATCTACCGCCGCCTCGGCGACGCCTGGGGCACCGCCGAGGCCCTCGCCGCCCGCGCCGAGGCACGGGAGCGCAAGGGGGAGTTCCGGCTCGCCGCCGCCGACTACCGGGCCGCCGCGCGGCACGCCGAACGACTCGGCGCGCACGCCCAGGTGGACGTCCTGGAGGCCCGCCTCGGCAGTGTGCTGCTGGAGGCGGGCGAGGGCGAGGAGGGCGAGCGCATCCTGTGCGCCGTCATCGACCGCACCGACGGCGCCGGCCACAGCGGCGCCATGCCGGCCGCCCGGCTCTTCCTCGCCGGCTGGCTCGGCATGACCGGCCGGACCGCCGAGGCCCGGGAGCAGCTGCGGCTGCTGCGCGAGGACTTCGCCATCTCGCACTTCATCGTCTTCGACGCCTTCATCCTCGCCGCCGAGGCGTGGGTCGCCACGCTGGAGGACCGGCACCTGGAGTGCCTGGAGAAGGTCCGCAAGTCGCTGGAGCGGGCCGATGACCCGCTGTCCGCGGCCATCGCCCCGCACATGCGCTCCGGCTACCTGACCATCGCCGCGATGGCGCTGGCCCGCGTGGACGGCGGGCGCCGGGCCGCCGACGCCGCACGCTGCATCGGCGCCGCCGACGCGATGCTGCCGCCGGAGCACGTCGCGATGGGCCTGGAGCGGGACGCACGCGCCCGGGCCGCCGGCCGGGTCCGCGAGGTGCTCGACGCCGAGGCGTACGAGGCCGCGTACCACGAGGGCGCCGGCCTCTCCCCGCGGGACGCCGTCGCCCTCGTGTGACCCGGACCCGGGAAACCCGGACCCCGCCCATCCGCCCGGACGGCCGGTCAGGTCTTCGTACGGAACTTGTGGATGGCGACCGGCGCCATCACCGCCGTGATCGCCACCGACCAGCCCAGCGTGATCCACAGGTCGTGCGCGACCGGACCGCCCACCATCAGTCCGCGCGCCGCGTCGGCGAGCGTGGACAGCGGGTTGTAGTCGGTGAAGGCCTGCAGCCAGCCCGGCATCGACTGCGTCGGTGCGAAGATCGACGAGCCGAACTGCAGCGGGAACAGCACCAGGAAGCCCATGGCCTGCACGGACTGGGCGTTCTTCAGGACCACGCCCAGGGTGATGAACACCCACATGATCGACGAGGCGAAGACCGCCGACAGGCCCACGGCCGCGAACAGCCCGGCCCAGTGCTCGATGTCGAAGCCGACCAGGACGGCGACGATCATCAGCACCGCCGTCGCGAAGAGCATCCGCAGCATCTCCACCGCGATCTTCGCGAAGAGCACCGAGCCGCGCCCGATCGGCAGCGACCGGAAGCGGTCCATGACACCGGAGTTGAAGTCCTGGCTGAAGCCGGTGCCGACGCCCTGGGACAGCGTCATGCTCATCATCGCGATCATGCCGGGGATCACGTACTGCACATAGCCGTCCTGGCCGCCGCCCAGGGCCTGGCCGATCGACCCGCCGAAGACGTACACGAACAGCAGGGTGAAGACGACCGGCATCAGCAGGGCGTCGAACATCGACTCCGGGTCCTGCCGGATCCACAGCAGGTTGCGGCGGACCAGGGCTCCGGTGTGCCGCACGTGCCCGCGCAGCGAGATCCGGGCGTCGGCGGCCGGGGCGGGGGTGGGGGTGACGGTGGCGGCGCTCATACGGCGACCTCCTCGCGGGAGTCCTCGGTGCTGGGCGCGGGGTCCTGCGGGGCACTGGCACGGTGGCCGGTGAGGGACAGGAAGACCTCGTCCAGGCTGGGCAGTTCGGTGGTGACGGAGGAGACGGTGACGCCGCGCGCGGTGACCGCGCCGACCACGGCGGTCAGCTGCTCGTCGCTGAGGATCGGCACCAGGACGGCACCGCGCTCCGTGTCCACGGTGGAGCTGGCGAGCCCGGTGATGCCCAGCTCGTCCAGGTAGGACGCGAGCGGGCGCAGCTGCAGCGGGTCGGCCGGGCGGACGCGCAGGGTGCGGCCGCCGACCTTGGCCTTCAGCTCCTCGATGCCGCCGTTGGCGATGACCTTGCCGCGGTCCACGACGGTCAGCTCGGAGGCGAGCTGCTCGGCCTCCTCCATGTACTGGGTGGTGAGCAGCACGGTGACGCCGTCGCCGACCATGCGCTTGACCTCGTCCCACACCTCGTTGCGGGTGCGCGGGTCCAGTCCGGTGGTCGGCTCGTCCAGGTACAGCACCGCCGGGTGTCCGATCATGGAGGCGGCCAGGTCGAGGCGGCGCCGCATGCCGCCCGAGTAGGTGCGCGCGGGCCGCTTGGCGGCCTCGGTGAGCGAGAACCGCTCCAGCAGTTCGTCGGCCCGCCGGCGGGCGTCCTTGCGGGACAGGTCGAGCAGACGCCCGATCATGTACAGGTTCTCCCAGCCGGGGAGCTTCTCGTCCACGGACGCGTACTGCCCGGTGAGACCTATCACCCGCCGCAGCTGCCGCGGCTGCCGTACGACGTCGTAACCGGCGACGTGCGCCCGGCCCGCGTCGGGGGTGATGAGGGTGGACAGGATGCGGACGAGGGTGGTCTTGCCGGCCCCGTTCGGCCCGAGCACACCCATCACGGTGCCCTCGCGCACATCGAGGTCGACGCCGTCCAGTGCCTTGGTCTCGCCGTAGTGCTTGACCAGCCCCCGCACGGTGACCGCGCTGCCCGCGGCTTCGGGGGTGTCGTCGATTCGCTTCATGCCGACGACGTTGTCAGCCCCCGCCGACAAAGCGCCGACATCTCGCCGACAGGACGGCGACGGCCCCGACATCCCGCCGACACCGCCGCGACGTGGACCGGCCCCGCCGACGGGGGAAGATCGGCGGGGCCGGTGTGTGGTGCCGCGATGGCTCAGTGGACGGAGTGCTCCTCCTGCGGGAACGTCCCGCCGACGACGTCCTCGGCGAAGGACTTCGCCGCGTCGCCGATGACCTGGCGCAGGTCGGCGTACTTCTTCACGAACTTCGGCACCCGGCCGCCGGTCAGGCCCAGCATGTCGGTCCACACCAGCACCTGGGCGTCGGTGTCGGGCCCGGCGCCGATGCCGACCGTCGGGATGTGCAGCGACCGCGTCACCTCGGCGGCCAGCTCGGCCGGCACCAGCTCCAGGACGACCGCGAAGGCGCCCGCGTCCTGCACGGCCTTGGCGTCGCGCAGCAGCTGCTGGGCCGCCTCCTCGCCCCGGCCCTGCACCCGGTAGCCCATCGCGTTGACGGACTGCGGGGTGAGGCCGATGTGCGCCATCACCGGGATGCCGGACTCGACCAGCAGCTCGATCTGCCGGTGCGAGCGCTCGCCGCCCTCCAGCTTGACCGCCCCGACCCCGGCCTCCTTGACCAGCCGGGTCGCCGAGCGCAGCGCCTGCACCGGACCCTCCTGGTAGGAACCGAAGGGCAGGTCGCCGACGATCAGGGCGCGGGAGGTGCCGCGGACGACGGCCGCGGACAGCATGGTCATCTCGTCGAGGGTGACCGGCACGGTGGTGTCGTAGCCGAGGTGGCAGTTGCCCGCGGAGTCGCCGACGAGCATGACCGGGATGCCGGCCTCGTCGAAGACGGACGCGGTCATCGCGTCGTAGGCGGTGAGCATGGGCCACTTCTCGCCGCGTTCCTTGGCGGCGGCGATGTCCCGGACGGTGATACGACGGTTGCTCTTGCCCCCGTACAGCGCCCTGCTCCCGTCGGAGGGGGTGCGCTGCGGCGTCTGGGCAGCCGAGAGCTGCGTCATGGCAACGGCTCCTTCATGTCATCTCGAGGCGCCCTCACGGCGTCCCCGGATCCCTTCCATGGTGGCACCTGTCGCGCCCCGACGGCTAGGGGACCCTCGTCACGGGCGGAGCCTGCCCCGCGCCGGGTGGGGCGAATGTGATCGTTTCGTCACAGAGCCGCCCACAGTGACGGCGTTCGGAACTCCGGACGCGGACTCGTACGTCCTCGTGCCCGTACGGCCGTCGCGGGACGGCGGGAACGGAACCGATCATCCCCTAGGGTGCTGAGTCACGGGGGGCGACGGTGTGCACGGCAGGCAGTGAGGCGACGGCATGGCGCAGCAGGCGTACATCACGGAAACGGACGACGGCGACCCGGGGCCCGAGCGACGGACCACCCGGACGCGGCGCGTGTACGACCGGATGGTCACCGGCTGGCGCGGCGACCGGCGGATCTGGCGCCGCGGCCTGATCACCGCCGCGGTCGCGGTGGTCCTGGCGGCCGTGATGGCGGCCCACTCACACATCCCCAACGCCATCGGCAACCTGGGCAGCCTCACCGAGACCTTCCTGCCGTGGTTCGGCCTGCTCATCCCCGTCCTGCTGGTGATCGCGCTGGCCCGCAAGTCGGCGACGGCGCTGATCGCGCTGGTGCTGCCGGTGAGCGTGTGGCTCAACCTCTTCGGCGGCCTCCTCTTCGACAAGACCGGGACCGGCGGCGACCTCACCGTGGCCACCCACAACGTCAACGCCGACAACGCCGACCCGGCCGGCACCGCCCGCGCCGTGGCCGCCGCCGGGGCGGACGTGATGGCCCTGGAGGAGCTGAAGGCGACCGCGGTGCCCACGTACGAGAAGGCGCTGCAGGCGAAGTACCCGCACCACGCGGTCGTGGGCACGGTCGGGTTGTGGAGCAAGTACCCGCTGAGCGACGTCAAGCCGGTCGACATCCAGCTCGGCTGGAAGCGCGCGATGCGCGCCACGGTCGCCACGCCCTCCGGGCCGGTCGCGGTCTACGTCGCCCACCTGCCCTCCGTGCGGGTGAAGCTGGAGGCCGGCTTCACCGCCCGGCAGCGGGACAAGAGCGCCAACGCCCTCGGCGAGGCCATCGCCGACGAGAAGCTGGAGCGCAAGATCCTGCTCGGCGACCTCAACGGCACCATGAACGACCGTGCCCTCACCGCGATCACCTCGCAGATGCGCTCCCCGCAGGGTGCCGTGGGCGACGGCTTCGGCTTCAGCTGGCCCGCGTCCTTCCCGATGGCCCGCATCGACCAGATCCTGGTCTCCGGCGTCGAACCGACGACCAGCTGGACCCTCCCGGCGACCGGCAGCGACCACCTCCCGATCGCCGCACGTGTGAAGGTCGACACAACCGCCTCCTGAGATTCGTCGGCGGAATACTCGCCCTGAGAGTCTTTGTTCCGTACGGGAACATACGGTGTCCCCTCGTCCCCCCCCGTACGCACACCTCCGCTCTCGAAAGGCGAGACCCTTCATGCCCCTGGCCCTGCTCGCCCTTGCCGTGGGCGCCTTCGGCATCGGTACCACCGAGTTCGTGATGATGGGCCTGCTGCCCGACGTCGCGGACGACCTGGACATCTCGATCCCCAGCGCCGGCCACCTGGTCTCGGCGTACGCGCTCGGCGTCGTCGTCGGCGCCCCGCTGCTCGCGGCGGCGACCGCGCGGATGTCCCGCCGCACGGTGCTGATCGCGCTGATGGCCCTCTTCGTGGCCGGCAACGCGCTGTCCGCGTTCGCCCCCGGTGAGGTCTCCCTCCTCGCCGCCCGTTTCGTCAGCGGCCTGCCGCACGGCGCCTTCTTCGGCGTCGGCGCGGTGGTCGCCACCGGCATGGTCGCGCCGGAACGCAAGGCCCGCTCCGTCTCCCTGATGTTCCTGGGCCTGACCGTCGCCAACATCGTCGGCGTCCCCGCCGCCACCGCCATGGGCCAGCAGCTCGGCTGGCGGGCGACCTTCCTCGCCGTCAGCGCGATCGGCGTCGCGGCGATCGCGGCCCTGGTCGCCCTCATCCCCCGCGACCACGCCCCCGCCCCCACCACCGGCCTGCGCGGCGAACTGGCCGCCCTGCGCTCCGTCCCCGTCTGGCTGGCCCTCGGCACCACGGTCGCGGGCTTCGGCGCGCTCTTCGCCGCGTACAGCTACATCACACCGATGCTCACCGACGCGGCCGGCTTCGCCGAGGCCAGTGTGACCCTGCTGCTCGCCCTGTTCGGCGTCGGCGCCACCGCCGGCAACCTGCTGGGCGGCCGGCTCGCGGACCACTCCCTGCGGGGCACCCTCTTCGGCGGCCTGGTCTCCCTCGTCCTGGTCCTGGCCCTCTTCCCGCTCCTGATGCGCACGGAGGTCACGGCGGCCCTCGCGGTGGCCCTGCTCGGCATGGCCGCCTTCATCACGGGCTCCCCGCTCCAGCTGATGGTCATGGAGAAGGCCGCGGCGGCCCCCTCCCTCGCCTCCTCGGCCAACCAGGCCGCCTTCAACCTCGCCAACGCCGGCGGCGCCTGGGTCGGCGGCCTCGCCCTGGCCGCCGGGTTCGGCGTCACCTCCCCGGCGACGGCGGGCGCGGCGCTGGCGGTGCTCGGGCTGGCGGTCGCCGGCACGGCCTGGGCGGTCGACCGCCGCCGGGACGCCGCCGCCGTGACCGCCGGGCGGGAGCGGGTGGTCGCGGGCCATGTGCCGGAGGCGGTGGAAGCCGTACGGCGGTGACGGCGGGGCGCGGTGCGGGCGGCTTCCCGGACCGCCCGCCGTCTCCCGGGCCCTGGCCGTCTCTCGGGCCCCGGCCCTCGCCCCGTCGGCCCGGTGTCCCGTCGGCCCCCCGTCGCCCCGATGTCCCACCGCCCCGATGTCCCACCGCCCCGGTGTCCCGTCGGCCCGGTGTCCCGCCGGGCCGGAGGCCGGCCCGCGGCAGCCGTGCCGATCGCCCGGCGGCACCGAAAACCGCGTGCGCGGCGCCGAGCCGCGGCGCGAGGATGCGGGGCATGACCGCCCTCGTCACCGCCCCCGCCCGCCTCGGTGAGACCCGCCTGCCGGACGGACGCCTGCTCGGCTGGGCCGAGTGGGGCCCGCCGGACGGCGTACCGGTCCTGTTCTGCCCCGGCGCCGCCACGAGCCGCCGGCTCGGTTTCGGCGCGGGAGTGGTGGAAGCGCTCGGCGTCCGCCTGGTCTCCGTGGACCGCCCCGGACTCGGCGCCTCGACCCCCCACCCCGGCCGCACCTTCGCCGACTTCGCCGCCGACATGCGCGCCCTGTGCGACCTGCGGGAGCTGGGCCGCCCGGCCGTGGTCGGCAACTCCCAGGGCGCGCCGTTCGCCCTGGCCTGCGCGGAGGCCGGCGTCGCCCGCGCTCTGGCCCTGGTCTCGGCCGCCGACGAGGTGGCCGCGCCGGACTTCGCCGCACTGCTCCCCGCCGAGCTGCGCGCGCTCACCGAACGGGCCGTCCGGGACCCGTCCGGCGCGGAGGAGTTCTTCGCCGGTTTCGACGCGGACGCGATGTGGAGCATGGTCATGGGCGGCAGCCCGGACCACGACCTCGCCGTCTACCGGGACCCCGACTTCTCCGCCACCTACCGCCGCGCCCTGGCCGAGGGATTCGCCCAGGGCGCGGCGGCCGGCTACGCCCGCGACACCGTCCTCGCCATGAGCCGCTGGCCCTTCGCGCTCGACGCCGTCACCGTCCCGGTCGACATCTGGTACGGCGAGGAGGACACCGGTCACTCACCGGACAACGGCGCCCTCCTCGCGACCCGGATACGCGGGGCCCGCCGCCACGTCGTCCCCGGCATCGGCGGCGCCCTGCTGTGGACCCACGCGGAGCCGGTCCTGACCTCGCTGCTGAGGCATCACCCGTTGGCGTGCGCGAAGCCGCGTTCCGGCCCTCGGGCGTAGTCCCGGGCCCTACCGTGTCGCCCGTCGCGAGGCGACGCGTACGAGGAGGGGCGGCATGTCGGTGAACGGCGGGGCGGACGAGCCGGGTTGGGAGGTCGACCCGGACGACGAGTGGGGTGTGGCGGTCATCGCCACCGTCGGGCGGCAGCTGAAGCTGCGGCGCGAGGCGGTCGGGATGCGGGCGGCCGAGTTCGGGACGGCGGTGGGGTACGGGGAGGATCTGGTCTACAAGGTCGAGGGCGGGAAGCGGATTCCTCGGCGGGAGTACCTGGAACGGGCCGACGAGGTCCTGAAGGCGGGCGGACTCATCGCCGCCACCTGGGAGGACGTGAAGAAGGTCCGGTACCCGAAGCACGTGCGGGACCTGGCGAAAATGGAATCGCGGGCGGTGGAGTCGCTCTCGTACGGCATCCACAACCTGCACGGCCTCTTGCAGACGGAGGAGTACGCCCGCGCCCTGCTGGGCACACGGCGGCCGTCCCTGTCGGAGGACGAACTGGAGAGGGCGGTCGCCGCACGGATGGCCCGGAAGGCGATCTACGACCGGGCACCCGCCCCGGAACTCAGCTTCGTCCAGGAAGAGGTGACCCTGAGACGTCCGATCGGCGGCAAGATGGTGCTGCGCAGGCAGCTCGAACACCTCTTGGACGTAGCGCGGTTGCGGCATGTCGAGATCCAGGTGATGCCGACGTCCCGCGGCGACCACCCAGGAACCGGAGGACGGATCCAGGTGCTCAAGTTCGGTGACGGTACGGCGGTCGGCCGGGCCGACGACGAGTTCGACAACCGTCCCGTCACCGAGCCCCGGCAGCTGCGCATCCTCGAACTGCGCTATGGCATCATCCGGGCCGAGGCGCTGACCGCCCGGGAATCAGTGGCCTTCATCGAACAACTGCTGGGGGAGACATGAACCGCAAGGAAGCGTCCGGAGACATCACCGACCTGAACTGGTTCACGAGCAGCTACAGCGACAGCAGTAACCCGAACGACTGCGTCGAGGTCGCCATAACCCCCGCCACCATCCACGTCCGCGACTCCAAGCGGCCGGACGGCCCCCGTCTCACCGTGCCCCCGGTCTCGTGGACGGCGTTCGTGGCCGGCGTCGGCAAGGCGTGAGCCCCGGACACGGTGGTCCGGGGCTCAGGCAGGCAGGCGCGCCGCTCAGACCATGGTGGTGTGGGCCTGGCCCTGGGCCGAGGCGCCGCCGAAGGCCGCCGAGGCGCCCAGACCGGCCGTGAGCGAGAAGGGGCCGGCCTCCGCGTGGAAGCCGGCGCCGACCGCACCACCGGCGGATATGACGGCCGCACCGGCGTCGATGCCGACGATGGCGCCGCCGGACACCTGGTCCAGGTCCGCGTCGGAGATCTCGGCCGTTTCAACCTGGGGGACGAGGTTCATGACAGGTCCTGCCTTTCGTACGGGGGAATCGGAGCGGTGAGGCACGCCCGCCCGGCGTACGGAGTTGGGGGAGCCCGGAGCCGGTCACCGGCGTGCCGCGCACTGATCCAAGCACGGTGCCGAACGACCGGCCCAGCGCTCGCCCTTGAGGGTCCGCACCCGCGTCCATCTGTGTGTGCGTACCGTCGGGGAAAGAGCCCGCCTCTTCACGCTACCCGCCGGTAACCGGCCCTTCTCCGGGCTTTCCCCGGGGCTCCGAGGCGCCCGGTCTGCCCGGACGCCGCCGCCACGCCCCCGCCGTGCGACCGTGTGATGAAAGGTGTGCAGGTCCCAGGAATGTTCGGCATCCATGACGAAGGGCCGGCGGTCGGTCGACCGCCGGCCCCACTCGTCCCCTGCGGGAGCGCTACAGCACCGGCAGCGACTTCCGCAGTTCGAAGGCGGTGACCTGGGAGCGGTACTCCTCCCACTCCTGCCGCTTGTTGCGGAGGAAGAAGTCGAAGACGTGCTCGCCGAGGGTCTCGGCGACCAGGTCGCTGCGTTCCATCAGGGCCAGGGCCTCGCCCAGGTTCTGGGGGAGGGGTTCGATGCCCAGCGCGCGGCGCTCCGAGTCGGAGAGGGCCCAGACGTCGTCCTCGGCGCCCGGCGGGAGTTCGTAGCCCTCCTCGATGCCCTTGAGGCCGGCGGCGAGCAGGACGGCGTAGGTCAGGTACGGGTTGGCGCCGGAGTCGATGGAGCGGACCTCGACGCGGGCCGAGCCGGTCTTGCCGGGCTTGTACATGGGGACCCGGACCAGGGCCGAGCGGTTGTTGTGGCCCCAGCAGATGTAGGAGGGGGCCTCACCGCCGGCGCCCGCCGTGCGCTCGGTGCCGCCCCAGATGCGCTTGTAGGAGTTCACCCACTGGTTGGTGACCGCCGAGATCTCCGCCGCGTGCCGCAGCAGGCCCGCGATGAAGGAGCGGCCGACCTTGGAGAGCTGGTACTCGGCGCCGGACTCGTAGAACGCGTTGCGGTCGCCCTCGAAGAGGGACAGGTGGGAGTGCATGCCCGAGCCGGGGTACTCCGAGAACGGCTTCGGCATGAAGGTGGCCTGGAGGCCCTGTTCGAGGGCCACCTGCTTCATGACCAGGCGGAAGGTCATGATGTTGTCGGCCGTGGAGAGCGCGTCCGCGTAGCGCAGGTCGATCTCCTGCTGGCCCGGGGCGCCCTCGTGGTGGGAGAACTCCACCGAGATGCCCATCGACTCCAGCATGGTGATCGCCTGACGGCGGAAGTCCATGCCGATGTTCTGCGGGGTGTGGTCGAAGTACCCGGAGTTGTCGGCGGGGGTGGGGACCGTGCCGTCGACCGGCTTGTCCTTGAGGAGGAAGAACTCGATCTCGGGGTGGGTGTAGAAGGTGAAGCCCAGGTCCGAGGTGCGGGCCAGGGCGCGCTTGAGGACGTAGCGCGGGTCCGCGAAGGACGGGGAGCCGTCCGGCATCAGGATGTCGCAGAACATGCGGGCCGTGCCGGGGGCCTCCGCGCGCCAGGGCAAAACCTGGAAGGTGGAGGGGTCCGGCTTGGCGATCATGTCGGACTCGTAGACCCGGGCGAAACCCTCGATCGCCGAGCCGTCGAAACCGATGCCCTCGTCGAAGGCCTGCTCCAGCTCGGCCGGGGCCACGGCGACGGACTTCAGGAAGCCCAGCACGTCCGTGAACCACAGGCGTACGAACCGGATGTCGCGCTCCTCCAGCGTCCGGATCACGAACTCCTGCTGCTTGTCCATCTTCCGCTTCCCCATCCTCGCTGGTCAGGCCGCCTGTCTCCGGTACGGCGGGAGGCGGCCCCGCACCCGAGCATCACACCACAGCACGGTTTCGTACGCGTTGCGGACCTCGATCGGCCCACCGGCCCTCCCCGCAGCGTAGAGGCCACCTGTTCGATCGGGCCATTCCGGGGATCCGGCCGGGACCGATCCTGTGATCTCCCTACGAACGACGGCCCCTCCCGCATTACGATCAGCGAACCTCACAGCTCCGTTTCCGTTGACGTTTCCCCAGAAGGGCACACCCCATGGGTTCCGCCAAGAAGAGCAGCAACCAGGCGCGACAGGCCCGCATAGCCGAGATGCGACGCGCCGAGGAGGCCCGCGAGCGCCGGAACCGGATCCTGACCATCGCGGTCAGCACCGTGGTCGTCGCCGGACTCGTGGTCGGCGGGGTCTTCCTCGTGCGGTCGCAGTCCGACGACTCGTCCTCCGACACCGCCTCCGACGGCAAGACCTCCGGGAAGTTCGTCACCGGCGACGACGGGGTGCGGACCTGGGAGGGCGAGCTGGGCCGCAACCACGTCACCAAGAAGGTGTCCTACCCCGCCGAGCCCCCCGTCGGCGGCGACCACAACCAGGTCTGGATGAACTGCGACGGCGACGTCTACACCGAGCCGCTGGACAACGAGCACGCCGTGCACTCGCTGGAGCACGGCGCGGTGTGGGTGACGTACACCGACAAGGCCCCGAAGGCCGAGGTGGCGAAGCTGGCGGAGAAGGTGAAGAAGACGCCGTACTCGCTGATGAGCCCCAACGACGAGCAGCAGGACCCGATCATGCTGACCGCCTGGGGCCACCAGCGCGCCGTGACGGGCGCCGACGACCCGAACGTGGACAAGTTCTTCGAGAAGTTCGTCCAGGGTGAGCAGACCCCCGAGCCGGGGGCCGCGTGCACCAACGGGCTGTCGAAGTGACCCGCAGGCGGGCCGGCTGGATCGCGGGGGCCGCCGCGGCGGCCCTCGTCGCGGCCGGCGGCATCACCTTCGCGGTCGCCGGGGACGACGGCGCGGGCCGGACCCCGTCGGCCGACTCCGCGGACGCCGGGTTCGCGCGGGACATGGCGGTCCACCACCAGCAGGCCGTGGAGATGTCGTACATCGTGCGCGACCGCACCGACGACGAGGAGGTGCGACGGCTCGCGTACGACATCGCGCAGACGCAGGCCAACCAGCGCGGCATGATGATCGGCTGGCTCGACCTGTGGGGGCTGCCCAAGGTGTCCTCCGATCCGCCGATGACGTGGATGGGGATGGGCGGCATGCCCTCGGCGGGCGAGGGCTCGCTGATGCCGGGCATGGCCACCGACGCCGAGATGGACGAGCTCGCCACCCTCGACGGCAGGCAGGCCGAGATCTCCTACCTCCAGCTCATGACCGAGCACCACAAGGGCGGGGTCCACATGGCCGAGGGGTGCGTCGACAGGTGCACCGTCGGGGTGGAGAGGCGGCTGGCCCAGGGAATGGTGGAGTCGCAGGAGTCGGAGATCCGGCTGATGGCGGACCTGCTGGCCGAGCGGGGCGCGAAACCGCGGGCGTGAGAAAAGGGCGTGTGAGGTCCCGGACATGAGACGGAAACCGGTACGCCACCCCATTGTGTCGTTCTGACGATTACACTGGCCGCCGTGCCCCGCCTACGACTCGCCCTGAACCAGATCGACTCCACCGTCGGCGACATCGACGGCAACGCCGAGTCGGTCCTCCGCTGGACCCGGCACTCGGCCGGACAGGGAGCGCACCTGGTGGCGTTCCCGGAGATGGTCCTGACCGGTTATCCCGTCGAGGACCTGGCGCTGCGGTCGTCCTTCGTCGAGGCGTCCCGCGCCGCCCTGCGCTCCCTCGCCGCGCGCCTCGCCGACGAGGGCTTCGGCGGGCTGCCGGTGGTCGTCGGACATCTGGACCGCTCGGCGACCGCCCGGCCGAAGTACGGCCAGCCCGCCGGCGCCCCGCAGAACGCGGTGGCCGTGCTGTACGGCGGCGAGGTGGCCCTGAGCTTCGCCAAGCACCACCTGCCGAACTACGGCGTCTTCGACGAGTTCCGCTACTTCGTGCCCGGCGACACCATGCCGGTGGTGCGGGTGCGCGGGGTGGACGTGGCGCTGGCCGTCTGCGAGGACCTGTGGCAGGACGGCGGCCGGGTGCCGGCGGCGCGCTCGGCGCGGGCCGGGCTGCTGTTGTCGGTCAACGCCTCGCCGTACGAGCGGGACAAGGACGACACCCGGCTGGAGCTGGTCCGCAAGCGCGCCCAGGAGGCCGGCTGCACGACCGCCTACCTCGCCATGACCGGCGGTCAGGACGAGCTGGTCTTCGACGGCGACTCGATCGTGGTCGACCGGGACGGGGAGGTGCTGGCGCGGGCGCCGCAGTTCACCGAGGGGTGCATGGTGCTCGACCTCGACCTGCCCGCCGCCGACGCGGACGCCCCGGCCGGCGTGGTGGACGACGGGCTGCGCATCGACCGGGTCGTGCTGTCCGAGGAGCCGGTGACCGGACCCGCCGCCGGTGAGCCGTGGCTGTCGGGCGGGCTCGCGGAGCGGCTGGACGACGACGAGGAGATCTACTCGGCCCTCGTCGTCGGACTGCGCGCCTACGTGGCGAAGAACGGGTTCCGCTCGGTGCTGGTCGGTCTGTCCGGCGGCATCGACTCCGCCCTCGTCGCGGCCGTCGCCTGCGACGCGGTGGGCGCGGAGAACGTCCACGGGGTCTCCATGCCCTCCCGGTACTCCTCCGAGCACTCCAGGGACGACGCGGCCGAGCTGGCCCGGCGCACCGGGCTCCACTACCGCACCGTGCCGATCGAGCCGATGTTCGACGCGTACATGGGGGCGCTGGGGCTGACCGGCCTGGCCGAGGAGAACCTCCAGTCGCGGCTGCGCGGCACCCTGCTGATGGCCATCTCCAACCAGGAGGGCCACCTCGTCCTGGCCCCCGGCAACAAGTCGGAGCTGGCCGTCGGGTACTCCACGCTGTACGGCGACTCGGTGGGCGCCTACGGCCCCATCAAGGACGTGTACAAGACGTCCGTCTTCCGGCTCGCCCGGTGGCGCAACCGCGCCGCCGCGGCCCGCGGCCAGACCCCGCCGATCCCCGAGAGCTCGATCACCAAGCCGCCCAGCGCCGAGCTGCGCCCCGGCCAGGTCGACACCGACTCCCTGCCGGACTACCCGGTGCTGGACGCGATCCTCGAGCTGTACGTCGACCGGGACCGGGGCGCGGACGAGATCGTGGCCGCCGGGTACGACCGCGAGCTGGTGGCGCGGACCCTGCGCATGGTCGACACCGCCGAGTACAAGCGGCGCCAGTACCCGCCGGGCACCAAGATCTCCCCGAAGGGCTTCGGCAAGGACCGCCGGCTGCCGGTCACCAACCGGTGGCGGGAGCGGGGCTGACGGGCCGGGGCGCCCGGGCGGCGGCCTCAGCCGACGCGGATGACGTGCTTGCCCCGCACGCCTCCGCGCTCCAGCGCGCGGTGCGCGTCCGCGATGGCGGACAGGGGGTGCACCGTGTCCACCACGGGACGCAGCGCCCGGTCCTCGACCAGGGCCGTCAGGTCGGCGAGCAGGGCGCGGTCGGGGTTGCCGCTGAAGAAGCGGACGCGGCGGGGGCCGTACACGGTCGTAGCGAGCAGGCGGGCGAGCGAGGTGGCCGGTCTCGAGAGGTCGAAGGCGATGGCCACCATGCGGCCCCCCGGGGCCAGCAGCCGCCGGTAGGCGCCCAGGTCGGTGCCGACCGCGTCGAAGACGACGTCGAACCGGCCGAGTCCGGCCGGCCCGGTGGTGGCGTAGTCGAAGGCGTCGTCGGCACCGAGGTCCCGGACGAAGTCCAGGTTCCGGGCGCCGGCGAGCGCCGTGACGTGGGCGCCGCGGGCCCGCCCCAGCTGGACGGCGACGCTGCCGACCCCGCCCGCCGCGCCGCGGACCAGCAGCCGCTCGCCCGCGCGCAGCCGGGCCTTGTCCCGCAGGGCGACGAGAGCCGTGGTGCCCCCGGCGAGCAGGGACACCGCCTCGGCCGCGTCGAGCGAGGACGGTGCCCGGGCCACCTTCCCGGGGGGTACGGTCACGAACTCCGCGGCGCTGCCGAACATCCGGCCGCGGGGCAGCAGCCCCCACACCCGGTCGCCGGCCGTCACGCCGGACCCCGGCGGTCCCGGGGTGACGACCTCGCCGACGAAGTCCATTCCGGTGCGCTTGGGGAAGCCCCGCCCCGTCAGACCGGTCACCGGCATCAGCTTTCCCGCCCGCCCGGCCAGTTCCCCGCCGTTGACGCTGGCGGTCAGGACGCGCACCAGGATCTCGCCGGGCGCGGCGACCGGTCGGGGCACGGTGCCCTCGTACAGGACCTCGGGAGGGCCGTACCCGTCGTACAGGGCGGCTCGCATGTCGCTCATGCCCGGCACGCTAGCCCGGTAAGCGGACGGGGTCGTCCACTTGAGCTAATGTGAGAAACATGGCCGCCTCTTCCTCTCGGATGCCGCCCGCCCTGCGCGCGGACGCGCGGCACAACCGCGACCGCATCCTGGAGGCGGCCCGCGCCCTGTTCGCCGCCCGCGGGCTGGACGTCCCGATGGCCGCCGTGGCCCGCCGGGCCGGTGTCGGGGTGGCCACGCTCTACCGGCGCTTCCCCACCCGGGAGTCGCTGGTCACGACGGTCTTCGCCGACCAGCTCAGGACGTGCGCCGGCACCGTCGACGAGGCGCTCGCCGACCCCGACCCCTGGGCGGGCTTCTGCGGGGTCGTCGAGAAGGTGTGCGCGATGAACGTCCTCGACCGGGGCTTCGCCGCCGCGTTCCTCACGGCGTTCCCCGACGCGGCCGACTTCGAGGCGACCCGGGTGCGCGCGGAGGAGGGCTTCGCGGTGCTCACGCGGCGGGCGAAGGAGGCCGGGCGGCTGCGCGCCGACTTCGACCGCAGCGACCTCACGCTGGTCTTCATGGCCAACAACGGCATCAACGCCCCGTCGACCCGGGCCGCCCTCGCGGCCTCCCGGCGGCTGGTGGCCCTGCTGCTGCACTCCTTCCGGGCCGACGTCGCGGGCCCGGACGGCGCCGGGGCACCGCTGCCGCCCCCGGCGCCCCTGGACCTGTACCACCTTCCGTGGCCCGGGACCGGCGCCTGAGACGGGGGCGGCGGGGGCGGTCAGCCGTCCTGGCGCTTGAGGTCCGTGAGCACCTTGTGCAGCGGCTCCGCCTCCCGGCGGCGGTACTCCTGGACCGCCCAGCCGTTGCCGTCGGGGTCCTTGAAGTACATGAAGGTGGCGCCGTCGTCCGGGGCGTACTGGACGGGCTCGGAGACGTCCAGGCCGCGCCCCACCAGCTCGGCGTGGGCCGCCTTGATGTCGGCCACGCAGAGCTGGAGGCCCTGGTACGCACCGGGTTCCGGCTTGGTCTGGCCCTGCGCCATGTCCCAGATCGCCTCGCCCAGCGCGATCGAGCAGCCCGAGCCCGGAGGGGTGAGCTGGACGATGCGCATCCCCGGCATGACCTCCTGGTCGATGTCGACGTGGAAGCCGACCTTGTCCCGGTAGAAGTCACGGGAGCGGTCGATGTCGGTGACGGGCAAGGGGATCACTTCGAGCGTGAAATCCATGACGTGACTCCTTCGACGTCCTTGTCGAGCGGGATCTCGGTGGTCAGTAGTGGTACCGCGCCTGGACGACGACCAGTTCGCCGTCGCCCGGCTTGTACACCAGACGGTGTGTGTCGTCGATGCGCCGCGACCAGTAGCCCGACAGGTCCCCCTTCAGCGGCTCCGGCTTGCCGATGCCCTTGAAGGGATCGCGCCCGATGTCGGCGATCAGCTTGTTGATCCGTCTGGTCATCTTCCGGTCGCTCTCGGCCCAGTGGACGTAGTCCTCCCAGCCGTGCGACGTGAAAGCGACTCTCACGCCCGCTCCGCGTCCGGGTCGATCAGCTCGCGGTGCCGTGCCTCGCCGGCCTCGGCCTCCGCGATCGAATCGAGCAGACGGCGGGCGTTCTTCGGCGACCGCAGCAGGTGCACCGTCTCCGTCCACGCCGTGAAGTCCTCCTCGGACATCAGCACGGCATTCCCCTTGCGGGAGGTGATGTGCACCGGGGCGTGGTCCTCGTTGACCTGCTCTATCAGCGGGAAGAGGTTCTGACGGGCTTCGCTGGCGGTGATGGACATACCGGTGCCTCCCTTCGCGGCTTGTACAAGATATCGTACGAGTCCACGAGTGGCCACCGGGAGGCGAAGCCGGTACGCCCCGGCGCCCGCACGCCGCCGCCCGGTTACGCTCGGGCCGTACGACCTTGATCCGACGTTCCGGCGTTCCGACGGGACGACAGCGCGCAGGAGGACGGGATGACGGCGCCGGGGCGCAGGAGCAGTACCTTCACGCGGCTGCTGCGGCACGGCTTCACCGACCCCTCGGCCGCCGAGCGGTTGCTGGACGCCGTGGAGCTGGCACCGGTCCGCGACGACCCGGTCCTGCTGGAAGCCCTCGGCGCCACCGCCGACCCCGACCTCGCCCTGCACGGCCTGGTCCGGCTCCTGGAGGCGCAGCCCGACCCCACCGCGCGCCGGGAGCTGCTGGACACCCTGATAGCGGCCAAGCCCCTGCGCGACCGCCTCCTCGGGGTGCTCGGCGCCTCCGAGGCGCTCGCCGACCACCTCGCCCGGCACGCCGGCGACTGGCGGGCCCTGGTCACCTACGAACCCCGCGACCTGCACCGCGGCGTGGAGGACTTCGAACGCGGCCTCGCCGAGGCCGACGACCCGGTCTCGCTGCGCGTCGCCTACCGGCGCTGCCTGCTGTCCATCGCCGCCCGGGACGTCTGCGGCACCATCGACGTCGCCGAGACCGCCGCCGAACTGGCCGACCTCGCCACCGCCACCCTGCGCGCCGCCCTCGCCCTCGCCGAGGCCGCCGCGCCCGAGGACGCCGCGCTGTGCCGGCTGGCGGTGATCGCGATGGGCAAGTGCGGCGGACACGAGCTGAACTACGTCTCGGACGTCGACGTCATCTTCGTCGGCGAGGCGGTGGAGGGCGCGGACGAGCCCAAGGCACTGCGGGCCGCGACCGCGCTCGCCTCGCACCTGATGCGGATCTGCTCCGAGACCACCGTCGAGGGCTCCATCTGGCCCGTGGACGCCAACCTCCGCCCCGAGGGCCGCAACGGCCCGCTGGTGCGCACCCTCAGCAGCCACCTCGCCTACTACCAGCGCTGGGCCAAGACCTGGGAGTTCCAGGCGCTGCTCAAGGCCCGCCCGGTGGCCGGCGACCCCGGCCTCGGCGCCGAGTACGTCGCCGCCCTCCAGCCCCTGGTCTGGCAGGCCGCCGACCGCGAGAACTTCGTGCCCGACGTGCAGAAGATGCGCCGCCGGGTGGTGGAGAACATCCCCGCCGCCGAGGTCGACCGCCAGCTCAAGCTCGGTCCCGGCGGCCTCCGGGACGTCGAGTTCGCCGTGCAGCTGCTCCAGCTGGTGCACGGCCGCGCCGACACCTCCCTGCACAGTGGCACCACGCTGGACGCGCTGGAGGCGCTGGCCGCGGGCGGCTACGTGGGCCGGGCGGACGCCGCCCAGCTCGACGAGGCGTACCGCTTCCTGCGCTCCATGGAGCACCGCATCCAGCTCCACCGGCTGCGCCGCACCCACCTCGTGCCCGAGGACGAGGCCGACCTGCGCCGCCTCGGCCGCTCCCTGGGCCTGCGCACCGACCCCGTCGCCGGGCTGCTGCGCGCCTGGAAGCGGCACGCCTCCGTCGTGCGGCGGCTGCACGAGAAGCTGTTCTACCGGCCGCTGCTCGACGCGGTCGCCCAGCTCGCGCCCGGAGAGGCCCGGCTCAGCGCCGAGGCCGCCCGCGAACGGATGGTCGCCCTCGGCTACGCCGACCCGGCCGCCGCGCTCCGGCACCTGGAGGCGCTGGCGTCCGGCGTCACCCGCAAGGCGGCCATCCAGCGCACCCTGCTGCCGGTGCTGCTCGGCTGGTTCGCGGACTCCGCCGACCCGGACGCGGGCCTGCTCAACTTCCGCAAGGTCTCCGACGCCCTCGGCAAGACGCCCTGGTACCTGCGGCTGCTGCGGGACGAGGGCGCCGCGGCCGAGAACCTGGCCCGGGTGCTCTCCGCCGGACGCCTCGCCCCCGACCTGCTGATGCGGGCCCCGGAGGCCGTGGCGCTGCTCGGCGACGGCAACGCCGGGGGACTGGCGCCCCGCGGCCGGGCCCAGCTGGAGCAGGAGACGCTGGCGGCCGTCCGCCGTGCCGACGGCGCCGTGCAGGCGGTGGCCGCGGTGCGCGGCGTACGGCGCCGGGAGCTGTTCCGCACGGCCGCCGCCGACATCGTCGGCTCCTACGGCACCGAGGCGCAGCCCGTCGAGGCCGACCAGGGCGCGCTGGTGGACCGGGTCGGCGCCGCCGTGTCCGACCTGACGGCGGCGACCCTGGCGGGCACGCTGCGGGCGGTGGTGCGGGAGGGATGGGGCGACACCCTGCCGACCCGGTTCGCGATCATCGGCATGGGCCGCTTCGGCGGCCACGAGCTGGGCTACGGCTCGGATGCGGACGTGCTCTTCGTGCACGAGCCGCGCGACGGGGCCGACGAGCGGGAGGCGGCGGGCGCGGCGAACAAGGTCGTCTCCGAGATGCGCCGCCTGCTCCAGGTGCCCAGCGCCGACCCGCCGCTGCTGATCGACGCCGACCTGCGGCCCGAGGGCAAGTCCGGACCGCTGGTGCGCACGCTCAAGTCGTACGAGGCGTACTACCGGCGCTGGTCGCTGGTGTGGGAGCGGCACGCGCTGCTGCGGGCCGAGTTCGTGGCCGGGGACGAGGACCTGGGGCGCCGGTTCATCGAGCTGGTCGACCCGTTGCGGTACCCGGCGGGCGGGCTCGACGACGACGCGGTGCGGGAGATCCGGCGGCTCAAGGCCCGGATGGAGTCCGAGCGGCTGCCGCGCGGCGCCGACCCCAAGCTGCACGCCAAGCTGGGGCCGGGCGGGCTGTCCGACGTCGAGTGGACGGTGCAGCTGATGCAGCTGCGGCACGGGCACGAGGAGGCGGGACTGCGGACGACCCGGACGCGGGCGGCCCTGGCGGCCGCGTGCGAGGCGGGGCTGATCTCGGCGGAGAACGCCACGACGCTGGACGAGGCATGGGTCCTGGCGACGCGGGTGCGCAACGCGGTGATGCTGGTGCGGGGCAGGGCGGGGGACACCTTCCCGACCGATCCCCGGGAGCTGGCGGCGGTCGGGCGGTACCTGGGGCACGGTCCCGGACACGCGGGGGACATGCTGGACGAGTATCGCCGCACGGCACGCAGGGCACGAGCGGTGGTGGACGAACTGTTCTACGCGTGACCACGCAACGGCACCCCGCGGCGCCGGGCAGCGCCCCGGCGCGCACCGACGCCGGGCACCCCTAAGCCCGCGTGGGCCACCACGCCCTCCGCCGCTCAGCCCCCGGCACCGTCCTCGGCAACGCGTGCGGCAACGCCCCGTACCAGACGAAGGCCACCCCGTACCCGAAGCCCAGACACAGCACGCCCCCCACCGCGTCCAGCCAGAAGTGGTTGGCCGTCGCCACGATCACCACCAGCGTCAGCACCGGGTACACCAGCCCCAGCACCCGCACCCACGGCACCGACGCCAGCGCGAAGATCGTCAGCCCGCACCACACCGACCACCCGATGTGCATCGACGGCATCGCGGCGTACTGGTTGGACATGTTCTTCAGGTCGCCGGACGCCATCGAGCCCCAGGTCTCGTGGACCATCACGGTGTCGATGAAGTGCCCGCCGTTCATCAGCCGCGGCGGCGCGAGCGGATACAGGTAGTAACCGACCAGGGCCACACCCGTGGTCGCGAAGAGGACCAGCCGGGTCGCCGCGTACCGCCCGGGGTGACTGCGGTACAGCCACACCAGCACACCCAGCGTCACCACGAAATGCAGCGTGGCGTAGTAGTAGTTCATGCCGACGACCAGCCAAGTCACCGAGTTCACGGCGTGGTTGACCGACTCCTCGACGGCGATGCCCAGTTGCTGTTCGAGCCGCCAGATCCAGTCGGCGTTGCGCAGGGCCTGGCCCCGCTGCTCGGGTACCGCGTTGCGGATGAGCGAGTACGTCCAGTAACTGATCGCGATCAGCAGGATCTCGAACCACAACCGGGGCCGGCGGGGCACGCGCAGACGGCGCAGGGGTCCCTGCCCCGTCTCCTCCGTGACGGGGTGCGGAACGCCCTCTTCCTGGCGTTCCGGAGTCCTCACGGTCACGTCACCCATAGGCATGAAGTCTGCCAGAAAAGCCCTGTCCCACCGATCATCCCCCGGGAGGATCCGGCGCGCATCCGGCCACTACGGGACGGGGCGCGCGGCCACCGGGAGACCGGGGTCAGGAACGGCCGCGCTCGCCCGGCGCGGACGCCGTCGAACCCCGCACCACCAGCTCCGGCATGAACACGAACTCGCTGTGCGGCGCGGGCGTCCCGCCGATCTCCTCCAGCAGCGTGCGCACCGCCGCCTGCCCCATCGCCGGGACCGGCTTGCGGACGGTGGTCAGGGGCGGGTCGGTGAAGGCGATCAGCGGCGAGTCGTCGAAACCGACGACCGAGATGTCCCTGGGCACCTCCAGACCGTGCTGCCGGGCGGCCCGTATGGCGCCCAGCGCCATCATGTCGCTGGCGCAGACCACCGCCGTGCACTTGCGCTCGATGAGCGCGGTGGCCGCCGCCTGGCCGCCCTCCAGGGTGTAGAGGGAGTGCTGGACCAGTTCCTTCTCCACCGTCTCGGCGCTGAGGTCCAGTTGCTCCTGGACGGTGCGGACGAAACCCTCGATCTTGCGCTGCACCGGCACGAACCGCTTCGGCCCGAGGGCCAGCCCGATCCGGGTGTGGCCCAGCGAGACGAGGTGGGTGACCGCGAGGCTCATCGCCGCCCGGTCGTCGGGGGAGATGAACGGCGCCTGCACCTTCGACGAGAAGCCGTCCACCAGGACGAAGGGCACGCCCTGCGCGCGCAGCCGCTCGTAGCGCTGCATGTCGGCGGTGGTGTCGGCGTGCAGTCCCGAGACGTAGATGATGCCGGCGACGCCGCGGTCGACCAGCATCTCGGTCAGCTCGTCCTCGGTGGAGCCGCCCGGGGTCTGGGTGGCGAGCACCGGCGTGTATCCCTGGCGGGTCAGCGCCTGGCCGATGACCTGGGCGAGCGCCGGGAATATCGGGTTCTCCAGCTCCGGGGTGATCAGCCCGACCAGGCCCTCGCTGCGCTGGCGCAGCCGGACCGGGCGCTCGTAGCCGAGCACGTCGAGGGCGGCCAGTACGGACTGGCGGGTGGTGGCGGCGACGCCCGGCTTCCCGTTGAGGACGCGGCTGACCGTCTTCGCTCACCCCCGCCTGGGCAGCGATGTCGGCAAGCCGTGTGGTCACAGGGGTGGACTGTACCTGTCGGCCGCGGCCTTGCACACCGATCGGGCGCCGCGGACGGCCTGTTGGACGGCCCGTCGGACGGCCCGGCGCGGGCTGCTGCGTCATCGCGCTCCCTCGAGAAAGTGGTGGCAAGAGCTTGCAGAGTCTTGCACAACCGGCCCGATACCGCTTGTTCCCCCTGATCAAACCGCTCCAGCCCGTTAAACAAGCGTCTCGTCACGGTCGCCGGGAGGTCACGCCCGGATAACTTCGGAGATCTCTTGCACTTTTTTGCTGCAAGACCTTTCGCGCCGCTTACAACGCTGTTACGTTCACGTCGCCCGACGGCGCCAACGACGCGGTCGGTGTCGGCAGGAGCGGCGGACGGGCCCGCACCCTGCACCACACGGGCTTTCACCCTCAAGGAGAACTCATGCGGCGTGGCATAGCGGCCACCGCTCTGGTGGCGTCCCTCGCCCTCGCGGCGACGGCGTGCGGCGGGGACGACAGCGACAGCGAGTCCGGCGGACCGGTCACCATCACCTACTGGGACACCTCCAACGCGACCAACGAGGCGCCGACCTACAAGGCCCTGGTCAAGGAGTTCGAGGCCGCCAACAAGGGCATCAAGGTCAACTTCGTCAACGTCCCCTTCGACCAGGCGCAGAACAAGTTCGACACCGCCGCCGGCTCCAAGGGCGCCCCGGACGTGCTGCGCTCCGAGGTCGGCTGGACCCCCGCCTTCGCCAAGAAGGGCTTCTTCCTGCCGCTGGACGGCACCGAGGCCCTCGCCGACCAGGACAAGTTCCAGCCCAACCTGATCGAGCAGGCCAAGTACGAGGGCAAGACCTACGGCGTCCCGCTGGTCACCGACACCCTCGCCTTCGTCTACAACAAGGAACTGTTCGAGAAGGCCGGCGTCGAGGTCCCCAAGAGCTGGGACGACCTGAAGAAGGCCGCCGCCACCATCAAGGACAAGACCGGCGTCGACGGCTACTGGGCCTCCACCGCCGGTTACTACGCGCAGCCGTTCCTGTACGGCGAGGGCACCGACACGGTCGACGCCGACGCCAAGAAGGTCACCGTCAACTCGCCGGAGGCCAAGAAGGCGTACGGCACCTGGCTGAGCCTGTTCGACGGCAAGGGCCTGCACAAGGCCGACACCACCGCCGACGCCTACGCCCACATCCAGGAGGCGTTCGTCAGCGGCAAGGTCGCCTCGATCATCCAGGGCCCGTGGGAGATCACCAACTTCTACAAGGGCTCGGCGTTCAAGGACAAGAACAACCTCGGCATCGCCACCGTCCCGGCCGGCTCCACCGGCAAGGCGGGCGCCCCGACCGGCGGCCACAACCTCTCGGTCTACGCCGGCTCGGACCAGGCCCACCAGGAAGCGGCGCTGAAGTTCGTCAACTTCATGACCTCGGCGAAGTCCCAGGAGACCATCGCCCTGAAGAACTCCACGCTGCCGACCCGCGACGACGCCTACACCGACAAGGTCAAGGCCGACCCGGGCATCGCCGGCTTCCAGACGGTCCTGCCCGCCGCCCAGCCGCGCCCGGCGCTGCCGGAGTACAGCTCCCTGTGGACCCCGCTGGACGACGAGCTGCCGCAGATCGCCGGCGGCAAGAAGTCCCTGGACGAGGGTCTGGGCGACGCCGAGACCGCGATCGCCAAGCTGGTGCCGGACTTCAGCAAGTGAGTCCGCGTGGCCGCCGGGTCCCCGCTCCCGGGGGAGGGCCCCGGCGGCCACCGGCCGTGCGCCGCACCCTGACCCTCTGATCGTCCCGATGCTCCCGAAGGTGTCGAACCATGACAGTCGCCATCGACCGCGCGACCGGCAAGCGCCGCGGTGACCGCACCCCGCGGCCCGGCCTCGGCCGGCGTCTGAAAGACGGCTACCAGAAGCACTGGTACGCCTACGCCATGATCGCGCCGGTGGCCGTCGTGATCGGCGTCCTCGTGCTGTACCCGCTGGGCTACGGCCTCTACCTCACCCTCACCGACGCCAACAGCCTCAACAGCGCGCGCACCATCGGCGTCAACGAGATCGAGGCCACCTACAAGTTCGTCGGCCTGGACAACTACGCCGACATCCTGTGGGGCCCGACCGCCTACGACCGCTTCTGGTCCCACTTCATCTGGACCATCGTGTGGACGGCGGTCTGCGTCGGCCTGCACTTCTTCATCGGCCTCGGCCTCGCCCTGCTGCTCAACCAGAAGCTGCGCGGCCGCACCTTCTACCGGCTGATCCTGGTCCTGCCGTGGGCCGTGCCCACCTTCGTCACCGTCTTCGGCTGGCGCTTCATGCTCGCCGACGAGGGCATCATCAACTCCGCCCTGGACTGGCTGCACCTGCCCACGCCCGCGTGGCTGGAGGACACCTTCTGGCAGCGGTTCTCCGCGATCATGGTCAACACCTGGTGCGGTGTGCCGTTCATGATGGTCTCGCTCCTCGGCGGCCTCCAGTCCATCGACAACAGCCTCTACGAGGCCGCCGAGATGGACGGGGCGAGCGCCTGGCAGCAGTTCCGCTACGTCACCCTGCCCGGCCTCCGGTCGGTCAGCTCCACGGTCGTCCTGCTCGGCATCATCTGGACCTTCAACCAGTTCGCCGTGATCTTCCTGCTGTTCGGCAACACCGCCCCCGAGGCGCAGATCCTCGTCACCTGGGCGTACCAGCTCGGCTTCGGACAGCAGCCGCGCGACTTCGCGCAGTCCGCGGCCTACGGCATCCTGCTGCTGGCCATTCTGATCGTCTTCACCTCCTTCTACCGCCGCTGGCTGAACCGCAATGAGCAGCAGCTCGCGATCTGAGGCAGGAGCCACCATGAGCACTACGACCGTTCCGGCGTCCGCTCCGGCCGAGCAGGCCGGTACCGCGCCCGCCGCACCGCCGCGCAAGGTGCGCGCCCGAGGCGAGCGCGGCCTCGCCGGCTCCCTCGTCTCCCACGGCATCCTGACCGTCGCGAGCCTCATCGCGCTCTTCCCGGTCGCCTGGCTGGTCTACCTGTCCCTCGGGCCGGACAAGAACGACTATCTGCACCCCGGGCGCATCTGGTCGAAGATGACCCTCGACAACTACGCGTTCGTGCTGCAGCACACCAATTTCTTCGACTGGCTGAAGAGCTCGCTGATCGTCTCGCTGGGCACCACGGTCATCGGCGTCATGGTCGCCGCCACCACCGGTTACGCGGTCTCGCGGATGCGTTTCCCGGGCTACCGCAAGCTCATGTGGGTCCTTCTGGTCACCCAGATGTTCCCCATCGCCGTGCTGATCGTGCCGATGTACCAGATCCTGTCGCGGCTCCAGCTGGTCGACAGCTACCTCGGCCTGATCCTCGTCTACTGCTCGACCGCGGTGCCGTACTGCGCGTGGCTGCTCAAGGGCTACTTCGACACCATCCCGTTCGAGATCGACGAGGCCGGACGCGTCGACGGCCTGACCCCCTTCGGCACCTTCTTCCGGCTGATCCTGCCGCTGGCCCGGCCGGGCCTCGCGGTGGCCGGCTTCTACAGCTTCATCACGGCCTTCGGCGAGGTCGCCTTCGCCTCGACGTTCATGCTGAGCGACACGAAGTACACCTTCGCGGTCGGCCTGCAGAGCTTCGTCAGCGAGCACGACGCGCAGCGTCACCTGATGGCGGCCACCGCCGTGCTCGTCGCGATACCCGTCTCCGCGTTCTTCTACCTCGTGCAGAAGAACCTGGTGACCGGCCTCACCGCCGGCGGCACCAAGGGCTGACGCCCGGCCGGGAAGACGTCCGGCCGCGGTGCCCATCCGACCCCGCTGCACCGCGGCCGGCCGCCCCCCCACCCACGCCTCCACGACCAGAACTCCGTCTCATCCCAAGGACGACATGAGCCAGCAGCCTTCCGCCGCACCGGCCTCCACCCCCACCTCCGCAGCCCCCGCCTCCGCGACGGCCACCGTCGCGCGGCGCCGCGACTGGTGGCGGGACGCGGTGATCTACCAGGTGTACCCGCGCAGCTTCGCCGACAGCAACGGCGACGGCATGGGCGACCTGGAGGGTGTCCGCACCCGTCTGCCGTACCTGCGCGACCTGGGCGTGGACGCCGTGTGGCTCAGCCCCTTCTACGCCTCCCCGCAGGCCGACGCCGGCTACGACGTCGCCGACTACCGGGCCGTCGACCCCATGTTCGGCAGCCTGCTGGACGCCGACGCGCTCATCCGCGACGCGCACGCGCTGGGCCTGCGCATCATCGTCGACCTCGTCCCGAACCACTCCTCCGACCAGCACGAGTGGTTCAAGCGCGCCCTCGCCGAGGGTCCCGGCTCCCCCTCCCGGGACCGCTACCACTTCCGCCCCGGCAAGGGGAAGAACGGCGAACTGCCCCCCAACGACTGGGAGTCCATCTTCGGCGGCCCCGCCTGGACCCGGGTCACCGAGCCCGACGGCACGCCGGGGGAGTGGTACCTGCACCTCTTCGCCCCCGAGCAGCCCGACTTCAACTGGGAGCACCCGGCCGTCGGCGACGAGTTCCGCTCCATCCTGCGCTTCTGGCTGGACATGGGCGTGGACGGCTTCCGCATCGACGTCGCGCACGGCATGGTGAAGGCCGAGGGCCTTCCCGACCTCGGATCCCACGAACAGCTGAAGCTGCTGGGCAACGATGTCATGCCGTTCTTCGACCAGGACGGCGTCCACGACATCTACCGCCAGTGGCGGCTCATCCTCGACGAGTACAGCGGAGAGCGCATCTTCGTCGCGGAGGCGTGGACCCCGACCGTCGAGCGCACCGCCAACTACGTGCGCCCCGACGAGCTGCACCAGGCGTTCAACTTCCAGTACCTGGGCACCCACTGGGACGCCGAGGAGCTGCGCACGGTCATCGACCGCACCCTGGACGCCATGCGCCCGGTCGGCGCCCCCGCCACCTGGGTCCTGTCCAACCACGACGTCACCCGGCACGCCACCCGCTTCGCCAACCCGGCGGGGCTCGGCACCCAGATCCGCCTGGCCGGCGACCGCGAGCTGGGCCTGCGCCGCGCCCGCGCCGCCACCCTCCTCATGCTGGCCCTCCCGGGCTCGGCCTACGTCTACCAGGGCGAGGAGCTGGGCCTGCCGGACGTCGTCGACCTGCCCGACGAGGTGCGCCAGGACCCGGCGTACTTCCGGGGCGCCGGCCAGGACGGCTTCCGCGACGGCTGCCGCGTCCCGATCCCGTGGACCCGGGAGGGCTCCTCGTACGGCTTCGGCGACGGGGGCAGCTGGCTCCCGCAGCCGGCGGGCTGGGGGGAGCTGAGCGTCGAGGCGCAGACCGGCGAGCCGGGCTCGACCCTGGAGCTGTACCGCGCCGCGCTCGCGGTCCGCCGCGAGCAGCCCGACCTCGGCGCGGGCGACGCCGTGGAGTGGCTGCGCGCCCCCGAGGGCGTCCTCGCCTTCCGGCGCGGGGACTTCGTGTGCGTCGCCAACACCACCGGCGAGTCGGTGGCGCTGCCCGCGTACGGACGGCTGCTGCTGGCCAGCGGCGAGGTCACCGAGACGGACGGCGAGGCGAAGGTGCCGGCCGACACCACGGTGTGGTGGACGCGGGCCTGACCCCCGACCCCGAGGGGCCCGCACAGCGCGGGCCCCTCACCGCGTGCGCGCTCGCCGCACGTCAGGTGTCGCGACGGGCCCACCGGGCGGCGCGGACCGTCCCTTCCCGGATGTCCCGGCGCGGCAGGCCCAGGCCCAGCGAGGTCTCCAGGGCGTGGAAGTACAGGGCGAACTCGTCGGTCAGCTCGGGGTGGTCCAGTTCGGCGCGGCGCAGGGCCCGGTTGAGGAAGTCGAGCCGCCCGCCCCGGACGTAGGGGGTGCGGCCCCGCTCGTAGGAGATCAGCTCGATGATGCCGTCGTCGTCGACGCGCCGGCCGTCGCGCAGGTAGTCGAACGTGTAGATGGCCTTGCCGAGGCAGGCGCTCAGCCAGACGGTCTCGGTCACCCCCAGCTCGGCGAAGGCCGCCGCGTCCACCCGCGTGCCGGGTGCCGTGTCGTGGTACATCAGGAACGTCCAGTCGCCGCTGCGTCCGAAGCAGCAACTGTCCCAGTCGGTGGGCCAGTTGCCGTGGGCGCCGCCGTTGCCCTCGCTCAGGTCCGACAGGCGGGTCCCCGCGGCGACGTGCCGCGGGTCGGCCCCGTACAGCAGGGCGATCCGCTCGGCGTCGACGTTCTCGCCGCGGAAGAACGCGAGGTGGGTGTA
Source organism: Streptomyces sp. SudanB5_2050 (assembly GCF_964272335.1). NCBI lineage: Bacteria > Bacillati > Actinomycetota > Actinomycetes > Kitasatosporales > Streptomycetaceae > Streptomyces > Streptomyces sp. SudanB5_2050. The sequence continues at coordinate 2,398,803 of NZ_OZ186760.1, read as the reverse complement.
GGGGGCCTGCTCGCGCCAGGAGCCGGCGATCCAGGCGAATCCCTCCAGCGGGTCGCGTCCGCAGGGCGGCGCCGGTTCCGAACCGTCCGGGCCGCCGCCGCGGAAGACGCGTCCCCAGCCGGGGTCTATCCGGTCCATCAGCGCGGCCTGACCGGCGATCGTCCCGTCGAGCCCGCGGACGGCCTCCTCGGCGAGGCAGTACAGCGCCTCGTCCAGGCCCCGGGCGACGAAGACCTCGTCGTAGGGGCCGCCGCAGCCGCACACCGTGCCGTCCTCCTCGAGGACGAGGTAGAGACCGGCGCCGCCCCCGCCCTCCACATGGGCCTCGTACTGCTCGTAGGTGCCGGTGGGCGGGAACACGGCCTCGTCGAGCAGGTCGGAACCTGCGGCCAGCCGGTGCCAGGCCCGCTTGAGCGCGTCCTCGGTGATCTCCATGGGTGGAGTATGCGGCCGGGCACCGACAGCGCCCCGGGGAAGGGCCTCCCGAGGAAACTTCCGACCCCGATTTCGCACCGACCGCTGCCCTTTCGGTCGGTGACCCTTTAACATCTGCGTCACCGCAAGGTTTCTGAAGGTTTCAGCAAGAGTATTCAAGCCGGCCTTCAGGGGCCCGCGGCTCCCCACAACGCCTTCGACGATGAAGGAACCCCACATGGCACGCAAAGCCCTCACGGTGGCCGTCGCGCTCGCGGCAGCTACTGTTGTCATGAACCCGACTGGCGCACAGGCCGCCCCGCCCGGCACCAAGGACGTCACCGCCGTCCTCTTCGAGTGGAAGTTCGCCTCCGTGGCCAAGGAGTGCACCGACACCCTCGGCCCCGCCGGCTACGGCTACGTCCAGGTCTCCCCGCCCGCCGAGCACATACAGGGCGGGCAGTGGTGGACCTCGTACCAGCCCGTCAGCTACAAGATCGCCGGACGGCTCGGCGACCGCGCCGCCTTCAAGAACATGGTGGACACCTGCCACGCGGCCGGTGTGAAGGTCGTCGCCGACGCCGTGGTCAACCACATGTCGGCGGGCAGCGGCACCGGCACCGGCGGCTCCACGTACGGCAAGTACGACTACCCGGGCCTCTACTCCTCGTCCGACGCCGACGACTGCCGCTCCGAGATCAACAACTACCGGGACCGGTACAACGTCCAGCACTGCGAACTGGTCGGCCTCGCCGACCTCGACACCGGCGAGGACTACGTCCGAGGGAAGATCGCCGGGTACCTGAACGACCTGCTCTCCCTCGGTGTGGACGGCTTCCGCATCGACGCGGCCAAGCACATCCCGGCGGCCGACCTCGCGAACATCAAGTCCCGGCTGAGCAATCCGGGCGTGTACTGGAAGCACGAGGTCATCTACGGCGCCGGGGAGGCCGTCCAGCCGACCGAGTACACCGGCAGCGGCGACGTGCAGGAGTTCCGCTACGCCTACGACCTCAAGCGCGTCTTCACCAACGAGAACCTGGCCTACCTGAAGAACTACGGCGAAGGCTGGGGGTACCTCAACAGCGGCGTCTCCGGTGTCTTCGTCGACAACCACGACACCGAGCGCAACGGCTCCACGCTGAACTACAAGGACGGCGCGAACTACACCCTCGCCAACGTCTTCATGCTGGCCTGGCCCTACGGCGCCCCCGACGTCAACTCCGGCTACGAGTGGTCGAACCACGACGCCGGGCCCCCGAACGGCGGCCAGGTGAACGCCTGCTGGCAGGACGGCTGGAAGTGCCAGCACGCCTGGCCCGAGATCAAGTCGATGGTCGCCTTCCGCAACGCCACCCGCGGGCAGGCCGTCACGAACTGGTGGGACAACGGCAACGACGCCATCGCCTTCGGACGCGGGAACAAGGGATACGTGGCCATCAACCACGAGTCCGGCGCGCTGACCCGCACCTACCAGACCTCGCTGCCGGCGGGGACGTACTGCGACGTCCAGAGCGGCAAGCCGGTGAGCGTGAACGGCTCCGGCCAGTTCACCGCGACCCTCGGCGCCAACACCGCGCTGGCGCTGTACGCGGGCAAGTCCACCTGCTGAACGGACGTGCCGGGCAAGGGTCGTGAGAGATCGTGAAACTTCTTTCCGTTACTTTCACGACCCTTGCCGCAACTCTTGCGGCGGCGTTACCGTCTCGCCGGGGTCGGACCCGATCGAGCCGTCATCGCAAGGAGCTCACGCCCGTGATACCGAGAAGGCCGGTGCCTGTCGCGCGCCGCACCGTACGAGCGAGACGGGTCGCGGCCGTCACCGTGGCCGCGCTCGCCGCAGCCCTCCTGCCACCCCTGGCCGCGCGGGCGGACGCCCCGCCGCCGCCCCCGTCGGACGCGAAGCTCGCCCGGGCCGAGGCGCGTCACGACCTCACCCGCGAGCAGTTCTACTTCGTCCTGCCGGACCGTTTCGCCAACGGCGACAAGCGCAACGACAAGGGCGGCCTCACCGGAAGCCGCCTCGCCACCGGCTACGACCCCACCGACAAGGGCTTCTACCAGGGCGGCGACCTCAAGGGCCTCACCCGGAAGCTCGACTACATCAAGGGCCTGGGCACCACCGCCATCTGGATGGCGCCCCTCTTCAAGAACCAGCCCGTGCAGGGCACGGGGGAGAACGCCTCCGCCGGCTACCACGGCTACTGGATCACCGACTTCACCCAGGTCGACCCGCACTTCGGCACCAACCAGGACCTGAAGGACCTCATCTCCCAGGCGCACGCCAAGGGCATGAAGGTCTTCTTCGACGTCATCACCAACCACACCGCCGACGTCGTCGACTACGAGGAGAAGTCCTACGACTACCTCTCCAAGGGCGCCTTCCCGTACCTGACCAAGGACGGCGAGCCCTTCGACGACGCCGACTACGCGGACGGCGAGCGCCGCTTCCCCCGCGTGGACTCCGGCTCCTTCCCGCGCACGCCGACCGTCCCGGCCGCCAAGCGGAACCTCAAGGTGCCGTCCTGGCTCAACGACCCCGCGATGTACCACAACCGGGGCGACTCCACCTGGGCCGGCGAGTCCACCACGTACGGCGACTTCTCCGGCCTGGACGACCTGTGGACCGAACGCCCCGAGGTCGTCAGCGGCATGGAGAAGATCTACCAGCGGTGGGTGAAGGACTTCGACATCGACGGCTTCCGGATCGACACCGTGAAGCACGTCAACATGGAGTTCTGGACCCAGTGGGCCACCGCGCTGGACGCCTACGCGGCCAAGAAGGGCCGGGACGACTTCTTCATGTTCGGCGAGGTCTACTCCGCCGACACCGCCGTCACCTCCCCGTACGTCACCCAGGGCCGCCTGGACTCCACGCTGGACTTCCCCTTCCAGGACGCGGCCCGCGCCTACGCCTCCCAGGGCGGCAGCGCCCGGAAGCTCGCCGCCGTCTACGGTGACGACTGGAAGTACACGACCGACAAGGCCAACGCCTACGAACAGGTCACCTTCCTCGGCAACCACGACATGGGCCGCTTCGGCACCTTCCTCAAGCAGGACGACCCGCAGGCCGGCGACGCCGAACTGCTGAAGAAGGCCCGGCTCGCCAACGAGCTGATGTTCCTGGGCCGCGGCAACCCGGTGATCTACTACGGCGACGAGCAGGGCTTCACCGGCGCGGGCGGCGACAAGGACGCCCGCCAGACCATGTTCGCCTCCCGCACCGCCGACTACCTCGACGACGACCAGCTCGGCACCGACCGCACCCACGCCGAGGACGCCTACGACCCGGGCGCGCCCCTGTACCGGCAGATCAGCGCCCTGGCGAAGCTCCGCAAGGCCCACCCCGCCCTCGCCGACGGGGTGCAGACCGAGCGCTACGCGGCCGACGGCGCCGGCGTCTACGCCTTCTCCCGCACGGACGCCGAGCGGGGCACCGAGTACGTCGTCGCCTTCAACAACGCCGAGGAGGCGAAGACGGCGACCTTCGCCACCGGCTCCGCGCACATGGCCTTCCAGGGCATCTACGGCACCGACGACGACGTGAGGTCCGGCGCCGACAAGAAGGTCACGGTCACCGTCCCGGCCGGATCGGCGATCGTCCTCAAGGCCGCGGGCCGGCTCGCCGAGCCCGCCACGAAACCGGCCGTCACCCTCACCGCCCCCGAGCCCGGCGCCACCGGCACCGTCGAGCTGACGGCCGACGTCACCGGCGGTCAGCTCAACCGCGTCGTCTTCGCCGCCCAGACCGGCGACGGCACGTGGCGCACCCTCGGCTCCGCCGACCACGCCCCCTACAAGGTCACCCACACCATCGCCGAGGACACCCCGGCCGGCACCGCCCTGCGCTACAAGGCCGTCGTGATCGACTCGGCGGGCCGCACGGCGAGCGACACGGCCGCCTCGACGACCGGTACCCCGCCCGTCGAAGCACCGCCCACCGCCGCCTCCCGCGACTACGCGATCGTCCACTACAAGCGGGAGGACGGGAACTACGACGACTGGGGCCTCTACGCCTGGGGCGACCTCGCCGAGGGCGAGGCCACCGAGTGGCCGAAGAGCCACCCCTTCACCGGACGCGACGCCTACGGCGCCTTCGCCTACGTCAAGCTCGAGCCCGGCGCGTCGAACGTCGGCTTCCTCGTCATCGACGAGGACGGCGACAAGGACGTCGCCGCCGACCGCACCATCGACGTCACGCGGACCGGTGAGGTGTGGATCGAGCAGGGCAAGGAGCAGGTCGTCACCGAGCGGCCCGACTACCCCGCCCAGGACACCAGCAAGGCCGTCCTGCACTACCACCGCGCCGACGGGAACTACGACGGCTGGGGCCTGCACGTCTGGGGCGGCGCCGCGCACCCCACCGACTGGTCGAAGCCGCTGACGCCGGTGCGGACCGACTCCTACGGCGCGGTCTTCGAGGTGCCCCTCACCGAGGGCGCCACCAGTCTGAGCTACATCGTCCACAAGGGCGACGAGAAGGACCTGCCCACCGACCAGTCCCTCGACCTCAGGGCCACGGGCCACGAGGTGTGGCTGGTCGGCGGCGAGGAGGAGTACCTGCTGCCGCAGCCGGCCGGATCGGCGGGGGCCGTCGACCTCACCACCGCCGAGGCGGTCTGGATCGACCGGAACACCGTCGCCTGGAACGGCTCCGCCGGCGCCGCCTCCACCCAGCTGCTCGCCTCCCGCACCGGCTCCGTCACGGCCGAGAACGGCGTCCTGACCGCCGGCGACGGGACGAGCTGGCTGCGCCTCGCCAAGACGGCCCTCACCGACGCCCAGAAGGCGAAGTTCCCGCATCTGAAGGAGTACACCGCCTGGTCCGTCGACCCGCGCGACCGCGACCGGGTCCGTGCCGCCCTGCGCGGCCAGGTCGTCGCCACCCAGCGCGCCGCGAACGGCGCCGTCCTCGCGGCGACCGGTGTGCAGACCGCCGGCGTCCTGGACGACCTCTACGCGGCCGAGGCGACCCGGACCGACCTCGGCCCGGTCTTCCGGCACGGCCGCCCCACCCTCTCCGTGTGGGCGCCGACCGCGCAGGACGTGAAGCTGGAGATCGGTGACCGCACGGTCCGCATGCGACGTGACGACGCCACCGGCGTCTGGTCCGTCACCGGCCCCCGCTCCTGGAAGGGCGAGTCCTACCGCTACGCCGTGACGGTGTGGGCGCCCGAGGCCGGGAAGGTCGTCACCAACAAGGTCACCGACCCGTACTCCCTCGCCCTGACCACCGACTCCGAGCGCAGCCTCGTCGTCGACCTGGACGACCGCTCGCTCGCCCCGCGCGGCTGGGACGGCTACCGCAAGCCCGAGGCCGTGCCGCTCAGGGACGCCCAGATCCAGGAGCTGCACATCCGGGACTTCTCCGTCGCGGACCGCACGGCGGACCCGGACCACCGGGGCACCTACCTCGCCTTCACCGACAAGAAGAGCGACGGCTCCCGGCACCTGCGCGAGCTGGCCGAGGCGGGCACGTCCTACGTGCACCTGCTGCCCGCCTTCGACATCGCCACCGTCCCCGAGAAGAAGTCCGACCAGGCCACCGTCGACTGCGACCTCGCCGCGCTCCCCGCCGACTCCGACCGGCAGCAGGAGTGCGTGGCGAAGGCCGCGGCCAAGGACGCCTACAACTGGGGCTACGACCCGTACCACTACACGGTCCCCGAGGGCTCGTACGCCACCGACCCGGACGGCACCGCCCGCACGGTCGAGTTCCGCGAGATGGTCAAGGCGCTGAACGACGACGGCCTGCGGGTCGTCATGGACGTCGTCTACAACCACACGGCGGCGAGCGGCCAGGCGAGGACCAGCGTCCTGGACCGGATCGTCCCCGGCTACTACCAGCGGCTGCTGGCCGACGGCTCGGTGGCGAACAGCACCTGCTGCGCCAACACCGCCACCGAGAACGCCATGATGGGCAAGCTCGTCGTGGACTCGGTCGTCACCTGGGCCAAGGAGTACAAGGTCGACGGCTTCCGCTTCGACCTCATGGGCCACCACCCCAAGGAGAACATCCTGGCGGTCCGCGAGGCGCTGGACGAGCTGACCCTCGGGAAGGACGGCGTCGACGGCAAGAAGATCATCCTGTACGGCGAGGGCTGGAACTTCGGCGAGGTCGCCGACGACGCCCGCTTCACGCAGGCCACCCAGAAGAACATGGCCGGTACCGGCATCGCGACCTTCTCCGACCGGGCCCGCGACGCCGTGCGCGGCGGTGGCCCCTTCGACGAGGACCCCGGCGTCCAGGGCTTCGCCTCCGGCCTCTACACCGAGCCCAACGGCTCGAAGGCCAACGGCACCGAGGCCGAACAGAAGGCCCGCCTGCTGCACTACCAGGACCTGATCAAGGTCGGCCTGACCGGCAACCTCGCCGACTACACCTTCACGGACACCGACGGCAAGGAGGTCAAGGGCTCCGAGGTCGACTACAACGGCGCCCCCGCCGGATACGCCGAGGCCCCGGGCGACGCCCTCGCCTACGCCGACGCGCACGACAACGAGACCCTGTTCGACGCGCTCGCCTTCAAGCTGCCCGCCTCCGCGAGCGCCGACGACCGGGCCCGCATGCAGGTCCTCGCCATGGCGACCGCCGCCCTCTCCCAGGGACCGGCGCTCTCCCAGGCCGGCACCGACCTCCTGCGCTCCAAGTCGCTGGACCGCAACTCCTACGACAGCGGCGACTGGTTCAACGCCGTCCACTGGAACTGCGCCGACGGCAACGGCTTCGGCCGCGGCCTGCCCCCGGCCGCCGACAACCGGGACAAGTGGCCCTACGCCAAGCCCCTGCTGGGCACGGTGAAGGTCGGCTGCCCGCAGATCACGGGCGCCTCGGCGGCGTACCGGGACCTGCTGGAGATCCGCACGGGCGAGGAGGACTTCTCCCTCGCCACGGCCCGGCAGGTCCAGTCCCGGCTCTCCTTCCCGCTCTCCGGGAAGGACGAGACCCCGGGAGTGATCACCATGCGCCTCGGTGATCTGGTGGTCGTCTTCAACGCCACCCCCGAGGCGCGGGAGCAGCGCCTCGATGCGGCGGCCGGGAGCGGCTACCGACTGCACCCGGTGCAGGCGCGGGGCGCGGACCCGGTGGTGAAGAAGTCCGCGTACGCGGCGAAGACCGGCACGTTCACCGTGCCGGGCCGTACGGTCGCCGTCTTCGAGCGGGCCGGCTGACGGTCGCGGTACTGCGGTTAGGGTGAGCCCTGCTGTTCACGCAACGGGAGGGCTCATGCCGCAGATCACCGTCGACTACTCCGCCACGCTCGCGGACGACTTCGACCGGCCCGCCTTCGCGCGGGCCCTGCACGGCGCCGTCGTCGAGATCGCGGCCGCCAAGCCGCCGGCCTGCAAGACGCAGTTCCGCCGCACCGAGGACACCACGGTCGGCCCGGACACCGAGGGGCACGCCGTCGTGCACGTCACCCTCGGGCTGCTCGCCGGTCGCACGGACGAGACCAAGGCGCGGCTGACCGAGGCGGTGCTGGAGCTGCTGCGGCAGCATGTGAAGCCGGCCGGCGGCCTCGCCCTGCACGCCTCGGCGGAGGTCCGCGACCTCGACCCGTCGTACCGGAAGTTCGAGAACTGACCTTCGAGAACTGACTTTCGAGAACTGACTCTCGAGAACTGACCGTCGAGAACTAACCGACGAGAGCGGTGAGCCGGCCGATCAGGTCCGCGAAGGGGCCGTCGGCCGGCTCGTCGGCGACGACGCGCCGCAGCAGGGCGGCCATCTCCTCGTCCTGGGCGGCGCTCACCGCCGTCAGCGCCGCGAAGTCGTGCACGAGCTGCACCTCCAGCTCGGCACGCGGGATGCGGCGTCCGTCCAGCCAGATCAGGGCCGTCGACTCGGCCAGCGAGATCCAGGAGCGGACGACCAGTTCCAGGCGGGCGGGCGGATCGCTCACGCCCAGATGCGAGAGGATCTGGTCGTACGCGGCCTGCCGCACGGAGTCCACCAGCGCGTTCGTCCGTGACGAGCCCACCGCCGGTCCGCCGCGCATCAGCGCCGAGAAACCGGGCCCGTGCTCGTCCACGAAGTCGAAGTAGCGGCCCATGACGCGCAGCAGCCGGGTCCCCAGCGGACCCCGGGCGGGCTCTACGAACCGCGCCGCCAGATCGTCCGCGGCCCGCTGCAACGCGGCCTCGTACAGGCTGAGTTTGCCGGGGAAGTAGTGGTAGACCAGCGGGCGGGAGATCCCCGCGGCCGACGCTATCTCGTCGATGGAGACCTCGTCGGGCGAGCGGCGGCTGAACAGATCGAGGGCGACGCCGATCAGCTGCTGCCGCCGTTCCTCGACGCCCATTCTGCGACGTACCCCGGTAGTCATACGAACACCTTACCGATCGAATTCGGCCTTCGAACGGCCCGGATCGGGCACAGGTGTTCCGGGGTGCCCCGGGCCGTCGGGCTACCGCAGCCCGCCGATCGTCCGGCCGCCGTCCAGGGTGCCCTTCAGCTCGGCCCGCGCACCCTGTTCGGCCTTGGCCGTCAGCAGGTTGCCCTCCGCCGAGCCGCTGATGCCGCCGGTGGCCTCGATCGACTCCGTGGCGCGGTCACCCGCGGCGAGCAGGTACCAGTGCCCGCCCTCCGACCTCCACAGCACCCCGGCCAGCACATGCGGGTCGCGCTCCCCGCACGCCGGCACGTCCTGCGCCTTCGCCGCCACCGCGCCCTGGGCCCCGCCCGGGGTGCGGAACTGGGCCAGTACCCGGGCCCCCGCACCCCGCCAGGTCTCGGCCCGGGTGCACACCCAGGCTCCCGAGCCGCTGGAGTCGGGCAGCGGCTGCGCGGCGAACCGCCAGGCGTTCACCGTCCGCACCCCCTGCCCGCGCACCGCGCCGAGCGAGCAGGCGTACGGCGCCCAGTCGGCCCGCGCCTCGGGCCCGGAGACGTCCTTCGCCGCACCGGGACGGCCCGTGGTGAGACGGGCCGGGACCAGCTCGCCCAGGTCGGTCGCCAGACGGGTGTCCGAGCCGTCGGTCAGCTCCAGCACGTTCCAGGAGGCGCACGCCCCGGACTGCTGCTGCACGGGGCTGGCCAGCGGCGCGGTGACCCCGTCCGTCAGGGTCAGCTCGCGGGCGTCGGAGCCGGGGGCGGCGAGGTCCCGCACGGCCGCCCCCGTCACCCAGGGCGCCGTCAGATAGCGGACGTTGCCGTCCGCCCGGCCCAGCACGACGGCGCCCGCCTCGGCCCGGCCGGCGCCGTCGGTGCGGGCGAAGTCCAGGGCGGCACCCGCGGTGCCGTCCTTCGGCTCGGCGTACCGGGCGAGCCGCAGACCGTCGTGCAGGATCACCACGCGCGCGTTGTCGACGGTCCCGGCGTACAGCAGCTGCGGCGGGCCGGACGGGCCTCCGGTCGGGGTGCCCGGCGTCGCCGACACCCCCACGCTCTCACCGGGCCGGGCCCACACGGCCAGGGCCCGGCGGAGCAGTTCCTCGTCGCCGGTGAGGTCGCCGCGCGCCGGCCACACCGAGAAGTCGGTGCGCGCGGAGGTCTCCCAGGCGGCCGGGGCGACCTTCGTCAGCCGGGCGGGGTCCAGGGCGGCCCGGGCGGCCGGATTCTGCGCGTAGGACGGGGCGGCGGCGCCGTCCGGGCCCCAGCCGTCGCCGGGCATGCCCAGCAGCGCCCCGCACACCACCAGGGCCGCCCCGGCGACCAGCGCGGCCCTGGCGTGCTGGCGGCGCCGCATCAGATCGGTGGGCCGGGCCTGCAGCGAGCAGGGGTCGAACTCGGGGGAGGCGAGCAGCGCGTACTGCGCGGGCACCTCGTCGGCCTCCCGCAGCGCGGCGTCCGGATCGGCGGCCCCGGCGGCCTGGAGCAGCTGCCGGACCTCCGCGTCGGGCAACTGCTCCAGGCCCCGCAGCACATAGGCCGCGCGCGCGGGCGCGGACAGGGCGGACAGCCGCTGGTCCAGGGCGAGTTCGTCGGCACCGCCCGAGCGCGGGAAGAGCTTGAGGCCGCGCACCTGGGGCAGCAGCGGCGGCAGCTGGGACCGCTTGGGCCACGCGGGCCGCTTGAGCGGGCGGCCCGCCTCCAGCGCCGCGCGCAGCACCCGCAGGCGGACCAGGGCGTAGCCGGGGTCGACGGCGCGGCCGGTCGACTGGGCCGGGATCACCGGGGTCGTCGTCCGGTTCCGGGGCAGGGCCCGCTGGGTGAGGGAGTGCGCGGACAGGACGCGGCGGCCCCGCCCGAGGCCCGGCGGCAGCACCAGGTAGGCCAGGCGGACCAGGCGCGGATAGTGCTCGACGAGCGCGGCCTCGGCCTGTTCGACGTCGACGACGGGACCGGTCGGGGAGGCGGAAGGCGGTGCGGGGCGCGGGGCGACATCCTGTGACTGCACGTTCAGCAGAACGAGCGAATCGGCGGATGGTCACCGTACCCGGGCGGGGCCCGGCCCGGGTCAGTCGTCGGGTTCCACCAGTGCCCGCGCGTAGGCGGCCATCGACCGCTGGTAGCGCGGCAGATGGGGCGCGAGCGCGCCGAGCACCAGCGACAGGCCCTCCCGGTCGCGGCCCATGCTCGACAGGCACAGCGCGAGGGTGGCGCGTACGGCGTCGTCCAACTCGTCGGAGGGGGCCAGCAGTTCGGGCGACAGCAGCTTGACGCCCTCCTCCGGGTGCCCGGTGTTCCGCAGGGAGCTGGAGAGCTGGATCTTCGCGCGGCGGCCCTTGTACGGGCTGACCTCACCCAGGCCGCGTGCCAGCGCCTCGCGGTACAGCGGCACGGCACGGTCCGAGTGGCCCGTGGAGTCCCAGGCGCAGGCCCGTTCGAACAGGCCGAGGGGGCTGTCCGCCGGCAGTTCGTCGGCGAGGGCGTCGACGGCCGCGCGGAAGGCGTCGGCATCGGCCTCGGGGCGGGCCTCGAACGTCGCCCACACGGCGGCCACACGGTCTTCCCAGTCCTGGTCCACGGCGACACTCTCGCACGGGTCCGCCGCGACGGCACCGGGGCGGCTGAATGTTTCGCGCGCCGGAGCCGTATCGACGGGCGAGAGCCCTCGCCGGGGCTCCGTGCGGCGTGTCGGCGCGACGACCGGCGGGGTGACCGGCGCGAAGAGCGGCGCGACGACCGGAGGAACACATGAGGCTGACCCGACCGATGCTCGTACCGGCCGCCGCGGCGGCGGTCCTGGCGCTGTCCGGCTGCGGCTCGGGCGGGGACGGCGAGACGGCCGTCCCCGAGACGGCGACCGGCAGCCTGGAGCATCTGGCGGCGGAGGCGAGGTGCGACCCGGACCTGCAGACGGACGCCGACACCATCCGGCAGGCCCTCTGCGGGAAGGGCGACGGGAAGTACGTCCTCGTCACCTTCGCCACCGACCGCGGCCAGCGCGAGTGGATCAATACCGCGAAGGACTACGGCGGTCACTACCTCGTCGGCCGCAAGTGGGTGGCCGTCGGCCACCAGGACGTGGTGGCGGCGCTGCGCGGCCGGCTCGGCGGGACCCTGGAGGAGGGCGCCCGGCACGGCGGCGGCAGCCACCCGGCCGGCCACGGCGGCCACGGCGGGCACGGCGGCTGAGCCCGGACCGGGACGCGCGGGGGGCCGGTGACGGTGTGACGTCACCGGCCCCTTGCGCGCCGACGCGGTGGACTACTGGCAGTCCTCCCCGCTGTTGATGCACCGGACCACTTCGTCCATCAGGTTCTCGTCCATGACGTTGATGAAGTCGTTGTGATCGGTGATCGGCTTGTGCAGCTGCTCCGGGAAGCTGTCCACGGCGTACGGGTTGCGCACCTGACCGTTCTCGACGACGGGGGTGGGGATGTCGTACACCAGGCGGACCTGCAGCTGGGGAACGGCCTGGAAGCCGTTCGGGCAGCCGCCGTCCTCCTGGACGAAGGCCATGTGGTCCCGGTGGTTGGCGCTGTCGATGTTCTGGCCGTCCCAGCAGCTCTGGAAGTTCGCGGTGCGCACCACCTGGCTGCCCTCCGGGCAGAGCGGGTACTTGTCGGTGACCTGCCGGTCCTCGAAGCCGGTGCAGCTCCACGAGCTGTTGGCGTTCGCGTCGCCGTTGGTGAAGGACTTGGCGTCCCCGGTGATGATCCGCAGGAACTTCGGCATGGCGACCACGTCGCCCTGCTGGTTCCCGACGAACCTCAGCTCGGCCCGGGCCGGCTTCAGGATCCGCCCGACGTTGCCCTCGGCGCCACCGCCCTGGTCGTTCGCGTCGAACTCCTCGGTGCCGTCCTGGAGCCGGAGCACCGGCCAGTAGTACGTGGACCGGTCGCCCTGGTTCCGGCACGAGGTGTCCGCGTTCGCCAGGTCCTCGTCGCTGGAGAAGGCGTCGTTGTCCTGGTTGCCGACGTAGTCGTGGACGTGGTGCGCGCCGTTGTCCACGCCGGGGGCGGCGATCAGGTTGTCGCTGTTGAACAGGTCGTTCTCGTTGACCCCGCAGTCCGTGGTGAAGGTGCCGGTGGAACCGCCGTCGCCGTCGGCGGCCAGACCGTTGCGGCTGTCGCGGGAGTTCGGTTCGACGTCGGCGATGTCGATGAAGTCGTCCGCGACCGGGCCCGCGGCGCCGTTGCCGTTGTCGTCCTGGTTCTGACCGCCGTCCTGGTCCTGGCCGTCCCCGTTCTGACCGTCGCCGTCCTGGCCGTCGCCCTGGCCGCCACCGTCCTGGCCGTCCCCGGCCTGCGGCTGCTCCGCGGGCTGACCCTGGCAGCCGGCCAGCCGGTCCAGGTCCTCGTCGGCCTGCCCGCCGGCCCGGTTGATCTCCAGCTGGATCCGGTCGATGATCGCCTTCCGCCGGTCCTTCAGCGGGCCGAGGATGGTGTTCTGGACGAACCGGGGATCACCCGCCTGCGCGCGCCGGGTGGTGGCGAGGCGCTGGTACGCCTCGGTGATCTGGCTGTCCATCGTGGCCAGTTCGCCGTCGACCTCCCCGCGCGCCCGGTCCGGTACGCCGGAGAGCTGCTGGCCGACGTCGGGGCAGTCGATCGTCGCGACCTGCGCCGCGGCCGACCTCGTCCGGTGGTGGGCCGGGCCCTCCTCGTGCGCCGAGGCGTAGAAGTTGGCCCAGACCAGCCCGCCCCCGCCGACCGCCAGGGCCGCCGCCCCGGCTACGACCTTGGTGGCCAGCGGCGTACGGCGTTTTCTCGTGTTGCGTCCCATGGAACTCCTCTGACTTCCTTGCGGGGCATCGAGGGCGCCCGACAGGAGTGAAGCGGCTCCCTTCCATACGGAGGCGGTCCCGGGGCTGTTCAGCCGAGTGCGGAATCGGTGGGTCCTGTGGGACGGGTGGGGTCAGTGGCCGCGGTCCAGATACGCCAGGACCGCCAGTACACGGCGGTTGTCGTCGTCCGACACCTCCAGGCTCAGCTTGGCGAAGATGTTCGCGGTGTGCTTCGCGATCGCCCGCTCCGTGACAACCAGTTTCGCGGCGATCGCCGCGTTGGTCCGGCCCTGGGCCATCAGCTCCAGCACCTCCAGCTCCCGGGGGGTGAGCCGCTCCAGCGGCCGGTCCACCGCCGCACGCCGGCTGAGCAGCTGCTGGATGACCTGCGGGTCCATCGCCGTACCGCCGGCCGCCACCCTCCGTACGGCGTCCACGAACTGCTCGGCGTCGAAGACCCGGTCCTTGAGCAGGTACCCCACCCCGCCGCTGCCGTCGGCGAGCAGCTCGCGCGCGTACAGCTGCTCCACGTGCTGGGACAGCACCAGCACCGGCAGTCCCGGCCGCCTGCGGCGGGCCTCGAGCGCGCACTGCAAGCCCTCGTCGGTGAGCGTGGGCGGCAGGCGTACGTCGACCACGGCGACGTCCGGCTCCAGTTCGGCCAGCGCCCGGGACAGCTCGGGGCCGGTCTCGACGGCCGCGGCGATCTCGAAGTCGTGGGCCTCCAGGAGCCGGACCAGTCCGTCGCGCAGCAGGAACAGGTCTTCGGCTAGGACAACGCGCAAGGGATCTCCACGGTGACCATGGTGGGGCCGCCCGCGGGCGAGCTGACGGCCAGGACGCCGTCGAATGTACCCAGTCGCCGCTCCACCCCGGCCAGCCCGGACCCCGCGCCGATCACCGCACCGCCCTTGCCGTCGTCGGTCACGGACACGCGCAGCCGGCCGTCGGCGTGGTGCAGGTCGATCCAGATCCGCTCGGCGCCCGAGTGCTTCACGGCGTTGGTGAGGATCTCGCTGACCGCGAAGTACGCGGCGGACTCCACGGGCGCCTCCGCGCGGCCGGGCAGATCCACGTCGGTCTCCACGGGGAGGGGCAGCCGCAGCGCCAGGGCCCGCACGGCGTCCCCCAGGCCCCGCTCGGCCAGCACCGGGGGGTGGATGCCGCGCACGAGTTCCCGCAGCTCGGTCAGCGCGTCGGCGGAGGACCGGCGGGCCCGGGCGAGCAGTTCCCGGGCCTTCGCCGGGTCCTTCTCCAGCAGCGCCTCGATGGTGCCGAGGTCCATGCCCATGGCGACCAGCCGGGCCTGCGCCCCGTCGTGCAGGTCGCGTTCGATGCGGCGCAGTTCGGCGGCGGAGGTGTCGACGGCGTCCCGCCGGGTCTCGGTCAGCACCCGCACCCGCTCGGCCAGCTCGATCTGGTGGGAGCCGAGGATCGCGTCGGTGAGCCGGAAGTGGGCCCGCAGCAGGAACGGGGTGAGCCAGTGCGCGGCGACCAGCAGGACGGCGCCCAGGGCGGCGGCGTACAACGCGGTGGTCTGGTCGCTGACCGGCACGAAGCCGTACCAGTAGGTGCCGCCGTCCCAGACCCGCCACAGCCCGGCGGCGATCACGAAGCCCTCCAGCGGGTAGAGGGCCAGCGCGAAGGCCAGCAGCGCGGTGACGAAGCCCAACGTCATGTCGACCGGCAGCCAGAGGAAGTCCCGCCAGGTCGCCGGGTCGCGGAGCATCCCGAAGGTGCGCGCCCACGGGTTGGCGTCCTTCGGCAGCGGCCGGTACGCCCGCTGGATGCGCACCCCGCCCCACTCGGCGGCCAGCACCCGCCGCCAGTCCGCGAACATCCGCACCCCGGTCAGCACGTACGGCGTGGTGACGATGCCGATCCCGATCGGGACGAGGGCGAGGGAGACCAGGGTCAGGCAGAAGCAGAGCACCGAGCCGGGCAGGGAGACGAGCGCCACCGCCAGTCCCCGCAGGGCCGACTGGGCCATGGTCCTCGTCCGGTCGGTCGCGGGCCGGCGGTCGCCGCTCTTCGTCTCGATGTCCATGCGCTCAGTCTCGCCGAGGCGACGTCACCGGTCACGGGGCCGAACCCCCCGACCGGGAGGTGGTGCCAGGTACACCCCTAGGTCCTGTCGTCACACTCCCGTCGTCCGCCCGGAGGCAGACGGGAGTGTGACGACAGGGCCTAGGGCTGCTCGCGGGCGGCGGCGAGGGCCTTCGCCTCCGTCTCCGGGTCGAGTCCCACCGGCGGCCGGTCCGGGCGCAGCGGTGCCGCGTCGCCGATGCTCCGCAGCCAGGTCCAGGTGTCGCCGACCGTGTCGCCGACCGGCCGGCAGACCAGGCCGGTGGCCAGGGCCCGCGAGACGTCCGCCGTGTGCAGTGCCTCGTGCAGGTCGCTGCCCGGCGGGACCCACACCGGCAGCTGGGTCCACGGTTCGATCCCGGCGGCGAGGACGGTGGCGGGGTCCGTCCAGCACAGCTCGGCCGCGCCGCCGGTGACCTCCGCGCAGGCGTCGAGCAGCGCGCCCATCGTGGTGTGGCCCGGCGGGGAGATCAGGTTGTACGGGCCGCTCAGCTGCCGCTCCACCGAGCCGAGGACCCAGTCGGCGAGGTCGCGGACGTCGACGTACTGGAGGGGGAGGTCCCGGGGGCCCGGGGCGAGCACCGGGCCGCCGCGCGCGACGCGGTTCAGCCACCACGGGAGCCGCCCGATGTTCTCGTACGGGCCGAGGATCAGCCCGGACCGGACGAGCACCGACCGGTCCGCGCCGAAGGCGTCCAGGACGGCCAGTTCGGCGCCCCTCTTGTCGCGGGCGTA
This sequence comes from Streptomyces sp. SudanB5_2050, assembly GCF_964272335.1. Taxonomy (NCBI): domain Bacteria; kingdom Bacillati; phylum Actinomycetota; class Actinomycetes; order Kitasatosporales; family Streptomycetaceae; genus Streptomyces; species Streptomyces sp. SudanB5_2050. Next base: position 2,382,454 of record NZ_OZ186760.1, on the reverse strand, counting down.
GTCGAGCCGCCCGGCGTCCGCCGAGGCGCCCTCGACCAGCGGGGCGTCCTCGCCGTAACCGGCGGGCGGCGCCCAGGCGTACACCGAGCAGCTCGACACGTACACGTACCGGTCGACGCGGTCCCGCAGCAGCCGGGCCGAGTCCCGCACCGCGCGGGGCGCCGCCGACCAGGTGTCGACGACGGCGTCCCAGGTGCCGTCCGCCAGGGCGGCGAGTCCGTCGGGCGCGGTGCGGTCGCCGTGCAGGGCGCGCACCCCGGGTGGCGGGGCGTGCCGCCCGCGGTGCAGGACGGTCACCTCCCAGCCGCGACCCAGCGCCGCCTCCACCACGGCCCGTCCCACGAACTCCGTACCGCCCAGCACCAGTAGTCTCATGCCGGCCACTGTGCCCCGCCGGGGGCCGTTCGGGGAACGCCTGTCTGCCGACGGCAGAGCGCTCAGCGTCCCGTCGGCGGCGTGTACTTGTAGCCGACGCGGCGGACGGTCTGGATCGTCCCGCGGTGCTCGGCGCCCAGCTTGCGGCGCAGCCTCGCCACGTGCACGTCGACGGTGCGTCCGTCGCCCACGTGCCCGTAGCCCCACACGGTGGTGACCAGCTGGTCGCGGGTGTGCACCCGGTGCGGGTGGGCGACCAGATGGGCGAGCAGCTCGAACTCCAGGTAGGTCAGGTCCAGTTCGCGGCCGGCCACGGCAGCGGTGCGGCGCGCGGCGTCGATGCGGACGAGCGGGTCGCCGCCCCGGTCGGGGGCGTCGGCCCCGACGTCCCCCACGTCCCGGGCGTCCTCGGGGAGCGGGCCGAACCCGCCCGTCGGGGAGGGTGACTGCCGGTCGGCCGGGACGAGCACCAGGTAGCCGACCATCGGCGGACGTCCCGGCAGGGAGGGCAGGGCGTGCGGGGGAGCGGGCAGCCAGGTCGCGCCCGGCGGCAGGAGGTCGGCGACGTCCACCACCTCGTCGCGGTCGACGGCGCGCAGCCGGTGCCGGGCGCCGCCGCCGGTGCCGGAAGGCGCGACGGCGGAGGTGGGGGAGTCGAGGGTGACGGTGGACAGGGAACGGGTGGTCGCCATGAGACGTCAGCTCTTTCGCGCGAGAGGTTCGTCGGGAAGGGCGACGTGCGCGAGTGGGTGGTCGGGCGCGTCGCGGGACGTACGTCGGACGCGTCGGCCGGAGGCCGCCCGGGTGGGGTGCGGCGTGTCAGCGGGCCGGCGCGGTCGTCGCGCGGCAACACACCCGGTCGAAGTCGTCGTGCTGACGGGACGGCCAGAAGGGCTCGAGGTCATGGCGACCCGTCGCTGCGTACTTCCGGAAGCTGGCCATGGGGCCCATTGAAGCAGACACCCGCCCGCCGCAGGAGCCTCCTCTCACTGCGTGGACGCCGCTCCTGGCGTGAACCCGACCCTCAACCGGTCATCCGACCAGGCGCTTTCGCCAGTCCAGGGGCGCGACGGTGATCGCCGTGCCCGGATCGCCGTCCCACTTCGTGGACAGCCCGGCCGCCGCGAGGGCCGCCACGACCTCGTGGCCGACCGCGGTGGTCGTCTCCTGCGAGCCGTCGAACCCGCCGTAGTGCAGCGTCAGTCCGTACCCCTCGGCCGCGGCCTCGGTGCTCTGCCGGTGGAAGAAGACGAAGCCCCGCGCGCCCTCCCGTTCGGCGCCGATCTCCGCCGTGCCGCAGCCCCGGCAGCAGGTGAAGTTCTCCCGGGCGGTGACGCCGGCCGCGTCCAGGGCGCCGAAGGCCCGGGCGACCCGGTCGGGGTCGGTGGGGCCCTCGCCCCATGTCTCCTGCTCCGCCAGCCGCTCCAGCCACAGCCGGTCCACCACCTCCTGCGCCTGGGCCCGCGACACCGGCCGCTCGCCGTGCTCGCCGCCGACCAGATGGTCCTCGGCCGTCTCGACCAGGGCCCGGCGGCCGTCGTAACCGCAGAGCAGCAACGCGCGCACCCGCCGCTCGACCGCCTCCCGTACGTCGTCCGGCAGTTCGGGGACCGCCTCGCGCGGGCCGGGGTCGATCGGCGCCCACGCGACGCCGCTGTCCCAGTCGGGCCGTCGGCGCGCCCAGCCGGTCAGCAGGTCCGCCACCGGGCCGGGGTCGTCGAGATCGGTCCCGAAGAACAGGTCCTCGGCGGCCCGGTGCTCCAGCCGGTAGCCACCGCCCGCCTCGTGCCAGACCTGGGCGAAGACATCGGGGATGTCCGGTATCCGTTGCACGACCAGGAACCGGTCGCGGGGGCCGCCGAGCCGGGTCACCAGCTCACGCAGCCGCGCCGCCGTGATCCACGCGTGGGTCTGCCCGTTCTCCGTCTCGACCTTGATGGCGAGGGCCCCGTCCTTGTCCATGCCCCCACGATGCCACGCACCACCGACAGCGCGATCACCGCGCGATCACCGCGCGGTCGCGGTGCGCGCGAAGGGGCGCCCACCGTGACGGTGGACGCCCCTTCGGGACCGGGCGGGCCGGATCAGACCTGGCCGGCCTTCTCCAGCGCGGTGCAGCAGGTGTCGACGAGCAGGCGGGTCACCACGTACGGGTCGACGTTGGCGTTGGGACGGCGGTCCTCGATGTAGCCCTTGCCGTCCTTCTCGACCTGCCACGGGATGCGGACCGAGGCGCCGCGGTCCGAGACGCCGTAGGAGTACTCGTTCCACGGGGCGGTCTCGTGCAGGCCGGTCAGGCGGTCGTCGATGCCGGCACCGTAGTTCTTGACGTGGTCCATCGGCTTGGAGCCCTCACCGAGCGACTCGCAGGCGGTGATGATCGCGTCGTAACCCTCGCGCATCGCCTTGGTCGAGAAGTTGGTGTGCGCGCCCGCGCCGTTCCAGTCGCCCTTGACCGGCTTGGGGTCCAGGGTGGCGGAGACCTCGAAGTCCTCGGCGGTGCGGTAGAGCAGCCAGCGGGCCACCCACAGCTGGTCGGAGACCTCCAGCGGCGACAGCGGGCCGACCTGGAACTCCCACTGGCCCGGCATGACCTCGGCGTTGATGCCGGAGATGCCGAGACCGGCCTTCAGGCAGTTCTCCAGGTGGGCCTCGACGACGTCGCGGCCGAAGATCTCGTCCGAGCCGACACCGCAGTAGTAGCCGCCCTGCGCGGCCGGGAAGCCGCCCTCCGGGAAGCCGAGCGGGCGGGCGCCCTTGAAGAAGGTGTACTCCTGCTCGATGCCGAAGATCGGCTCCTGCGCGGCGAAGCGCTCGGACAGCTCGGCCAGCGCGGCGCGGGTGTTGCTCGGGTGCGGCGTCATGTCCGTGTCGAGGACCTCGCACAGCACCAGGATGTCGTCGCCGCCGCGGATCGGGTCGGGGCAGGAGAAGACCGGCCGGAGCACGCAGTCCGAGGAGCTGCCCTCGGCCTGGTTGGTGGAGGAGCCGTCGAAGCCCCAGATCGGCAGGGCGTCCAGGCCCGCGGGAGCGTCCGTGATGATCTTCGTCTTGGAACGGAGCTTGGCCGTCGGCTCGGTGCCGTCGATCCAGATGTACTCGGCCTTGAAGGTCACGGGTGACACATCCTTCGGGGTGGGTCCGGGCGCACTGCGGGTGCTGCGGCGCTGCGGCAGGGAGCGCCGCTCTACTGCTCCGCAGCGTGCCAACCGGCGATTTCCCGTCCGTTGCCCGTTTGTGAACCCCGTGTTACCGGCGGCCGGTGTGGCGCGTGTCTCAGCGCGGCCGGCCGGCGACCGCCACCCCCGCACGGTCGCCGGCCCGTCGGTGTCCGGTCCTCACCCGACCTTCTCGATCAGCGCCCGCCGGATCAGGAACTTGCCCTCCTCCCGGACCTGCTCGAACGCCGCGCTGTTCAGCAGCACACAGCTGCCCGACACCGAGGCGACCTCCACCGTGGTGGACTTGGCGTTGTCGAGGTTGGTCACCTTGAGCCTGGTGCCCACGGGGAACTGGTTGCTGGACGCGGCGGGGGCGCCGCCCTCACCGGAGAGGGTGACGGTGGAGCCGGCGCACACCTGCTCCCCGGCGTCCTGCCCGGCCTGCTGCCCCGCTCCCTGCCCCGCTCCCTGCCCCGCTTCCTGACCGGCCTCCTGGCCCGCCTGCTCACCGGCGCCCCGGCCCGCCTCCTGCCCCGCGTCCTGCTCCGCCTCCTGCCCCGCTTCCTGACCGTCCTGCGGCGGCTGCGCGGTGGGGGAGTCCTGAGCCGACTCCCCGACCACGCAACCGGACGCCTCCTGCTTGCGCTCGATCTCCGCGATGACCGCCTCGCGGTTGGCGATCCGGGCCTCGGACTGCGCGTCGGGGGCGGCCCGCTGGCCCTCGATGAAGCGCTGGTTGTTCCCGAGCGCGGTGGCCAGGCCCTGGCAGACGGACGGGTCTCCGGCCGACCTGGTCTGCGCGTTCGGGGCGGTCTGCGCGGCGTTCGAGGCGTTCGCCATCACGAACGCCCCACCGCCCGCCACCGTCGCGGCGCTGACCAGGAGCGCGAGCTTCTTCTTCGTGCCGAGCGTTCTCCTGCGCGACATGCGCGCCTCCTGAAGAGGTAGGGGAGGGTACGCCGCTATGTACGGGATACCGAACGGAGTTGCTCAGCGGCGACGCCCCTACGCGCGAGTAACCTGCGTCACACGCCGCCCTGCCCGTACGGCCCCGGTCTGCGCCGGCTCAGCGTGACAGGGCGTCCCGGACGGCCTCGTCCGTGCGGCCCACGACGGCGGTTCCGTCGTCCGCCGTGATGATGGGGCGCTGGATCAGCTTCGGGTGCTCGGCGAGTGCCGTGACCCAGCGGTCGCGTGACGCCTCGTCACGGGGCCAGTCCTTCAGGCCCAGTTCCTTGGCGGCGGCCTCCTGGGTGCGGGTGATGTCCCAGGGTTCGAGGCCGAGTCGGGTCAGCACCTCGCGGATCTCGTCCGCGCTCGGCACGTCCTCCAGGTAACGGCGCACGGTGTAGTCGGCGCCCTCCGCGTCGAGCAGGCTGATCGCGCTGCGGCACTTCGAGCAGGCCGGATTGATCCAGATCTCCATGCCGCACACGGTAGCCCGAGGGGTCCGAGAACTCGTTCACCCCGTGCGTCACAGTGCCCCCGAAAGCCCTTGTGGCCAGGGGCTTTTGTCAGTGGTGGGCAGTAAAATAGAAGCAGTGTTCGAGGGTGTCGCCGGGGGGTCCGGCCGGCGCCCCGACCGCGACAGGAGGATGCCCGTGCCCGCTGCCGCAGTGAAGTCGAAGCCGTTGCCCACCCAGTCCACCGCCAAGCGGCCCGTCCTGTTCGACTCGCCCTACGAGCCCGTGGAGAAGCGTCCGCTGCCGGCGGGCCGCCCCCGCGAGTGGTACATCACGCACAACCGCCGGCTCAAGGCGATGCGGCTCGCCATCGCCCTGCTCGACTCCGGCGTCTACCTGCCGAACCAGGCGCGCGACGAGAGGATACGGAGCGCCGCCCTGGAGCTCGGCATCCACCCGCCGTCGGCGACCACGTGCCACATGGTGCGGGCGTTGATGCGGTACGCGCGGTGAGCCGGGCGCCGGGTGCCGACTCCCGCTCGGCACCCGGCGTCGCCGACGGCAGGGCCTAGTAGGGCGCCCGGAAGTTGATGTACCCCAGCAGGACGATCACCGCGGCCACGCAGCCGAGCACCACCGCGGTGGACACCCACGACGACCGGCGCGCGGATCCCACGTGCTCGGGATCGGCACGGAAGGGGACCGGTCCGGGCGGGTTCTCCTTCCAGCGCGCGGCGAGCATCCGGGCGCGCGCCGACGGCTCCTTGTGCTCCGCGCCGTCCGCCCACTTGATGTCGAACTCGCGTTCCTCGTCGTCCCGCTCGGACATGTCCGGTGCCTCTCCCCGTCCCCTGGCTCGAACAACCGTCTCAGTATCCATGATCCCGGACCGCGTCCCCGGTGTGAAGCTTTTCGGCCGACGACGGCGCCCCCCGCCCCCCGAGGACGGGGGACGAGGGGCGCCGGACGGACCGCGTGGCGATCGGGGACGATCACACGTCGAAGTACATCTCGAACTCGTGCGGGTGCGGACGCAGCTGCAGCGGGGCGATCTCGTTGGCCCGCTTGAAGTCGATCCACGTCTCGATCAGGTCCGGCGTGAACACGTCGCCCTGGAGGAGGAACTCGTGGTCGGCCTCGAGGCGGTCGAGGACGGCGCCGAGGGAGGTCGGGACCTGCGCCACGTTCGCGTGCTCCTCGGGAGCCAGCTCGTAGAGGTCCTTGTCGATCGGCTCGGCCGGCTCGATCTTGTTCTTGATGCCGTCCAGGCCGGCCAGCAGCAGCGCCGAGAAGGCCAGGTACGGGTTGCCGGAGGCGTCCGGGGCGCGGAACTCGACGCGCTTGGCCTTCGGGTTCGAGCCCGTGATCGGGATGCGCATCGCGGCGGAGCGGTTGCGCTGCGAGTAGACCAGGTTCACCGGCGCCTCGAAGCCCGGCACCAGGCGGTGGTAGGAGTTCACCGTCGGGTTGGTGAAGGCCAGCAGCGACGGGGCGTGCTTGAGGATGCCGCCGATGTAGTAGCGGGCGGTGTCGGACAGGCCGGCGTAGCCCTGCTCGTCGTAGAAGAGCGGCTCGCCGTTGCTCCACAGCGACTGGTGGACGTGCATGCCCGAGCCGTTGTCGCCGAAGATCGGCTTCGGCATGAAGGTCGCGGTCTTGCCGTTCTTCCACGCCACGTTCTTCACGATGTACTTGAAGAGCTGGAGGTCGTCGGCGGCGGCGAGCAGCGTGTTGAACTTGTAGTTGATCTCGGCCTGGCCGGCGGTGCCCACCTCGTGGTGCTGGCGCTCGACCTTCAGGCCGGAGCGCTCCAGCTCCAGGGAGATCTCGGCGCGCAGGTCGGCGAAGTGGTCGACCGGCGGGACCGGGAAGTAGCCGCCCTTGTAGCGGACCTTGTAACCGCGGTTGTCCTCCAGGGCACCGGTGTTCCAGGCGCCGGCCTCGGAGTCGATGTGGTAGAAGGACTCGTTCGCGCTGGTGGCGAAGCGGACGGAGTCGAAGACGTAGAACTCCGCCTCCGGGCCGAAGAACGCCGTGTCGGCGATGCCGGTGGAGGCGAGGTACGCCTCGGCCTTCTTCGCCACGTTCCGCGGGTCGCGGGAGTACTGCTCGCCCGTGATCGGGTCGTGGATGAAGAAGTTGATGTTGAGGGTCTTGTCCCGGCGGAACGGGTCGATGCGCGCGGTGGACAGGTCGGGGCGCAGGGACATGTCCGACTCGTGGATGGCCTGGAAGCCGCGGATCGAGGACCCGTCGAAGGCCTGCTCGTCGTCGGGGTCGAACGCCTCGGCGGGCAACGTGAAGTGCTGCATGACGCCCGGCAGGTCGCAGAACCGGACGTCGACGAACTTGACGTCCTCGTCCGCGATGAACTTCTTGGCCTCGTCGGCGTTCTGGAACATCCAGCTCCTCCTACTCCCGACCGTCCCGCCGGGGTGGTAGATCGTTCGTGCGGCCAGTGCGGGTGGCACACGCTTCCTCGACCCTAGGGACGGGTGATTTCTCGGGCGTGACCCATTTGTTTCGCAGAAGTTAACCGGCTCCGTTCCAGCGTAGGCCCCTTCCGGGACCGTCACACCCCCGCCGTGCGCCCCTCTCGTCCCCTTTCGCGCACCCTCCGTCCGGCGCTGCGCACGGGCGCAGTACCGTGGTCGGGTGGACAACAGGCAAGCAATCGGATCGTGGCTTTCCGGGCCGCGCGCGGCCATCGAAGAGTCCGGCGCGGACCTCGGGTACCGGGGCGAGCAGCTCGGTCTGCCCGAGGAGGGACCGGGCTCGATCGCCCGCCCGGGGCGGCGGCTCGGCGCCCTGGCCGTCGACTGGGCCCTGTGCCTGCTGATCGCATACGGCCTGATCACGGACGGCTATGGCCAGGCGACCAGCAACTGGGCCCTGCTGATCTTCTTCGTGCTGAGCGTGCTGACCGTCGGCACGATCGGCTTCACCCCGGGCAAGCGCCTCTTCGGCCTGCGCGTCGTGGACCTGGCCACGGGCCGTCCGAACCCGCTGCGCGCCCTGCTGCGCTCCGTCCTGCTGTGCGTCGCCCTCCCGGCCCTGATCTGGGACCGCGACGGCCGCGGCCTGCACGACCGGCTGGCGCGCACCGTGGAAGTACGCGTCTGACGCGCGGCGCGGTACGAGGTCGGCAGGCGGCACGAGGACGCCGGTACGGCGATGGGGGCACCCGGATCGATCCGGGTGCCCCCATCGCCGTACCGGCGCGGTGCCGTGGACGCGAGGTCAGCGCTGCCTGGGGTTGCCGCCCTTGGGCATGCGCATGCCCTTCGGCATCGGGCCCTTGGGCAGCGGCATGTTGCTCATCAGGTCGCCGAGGGCGCGCAGCCGGTCGTTGGTCACGGTGACCTGCGGGCCGGACAGGACGCGGGGCAGCTTGAGCATGGTGGTGCGCAGCTTCTTCAGCTCGACCTGGCCCTCGCCGGTGCCGACGATCAGATCGTGCACGGGCACGTCGGCGACGATGCGGTTCATCTTCTTCTTCTCGGCGGCGAGCAGGGACTTCACCCGGTTCGGGTTGCCCTCCGCGACCAGCACGATGCCGGCCTTGCCGACCGCCCGGTGCACCACGTCCTGGTTGCGGTTCATCGCCACCGCCGGGGTGGTCGTCCAGCCCCGGCCGACGTTGTCCAGTACGGCCGCGGCGGCGCCCGGCTGGCCCTCCATCTGCCCGAAGGCCGCCCGCTCGGCCCGGCGCCCGAAGACGATCGCCGTCGCGAGGAAGGCGAGCAGCAGGCCCAGGATGCCGAGATAGATGGGGTGACCGACCAGGAAACCGATCGCGAGGAAGACACCGAAGACGACGATGCCGACACCCGCGAGTACAAGACCGATCTTCTTGTCGGCCTTGCGGGTCATCTTGTAGGTCAGAGCGATCTGCTTCAGTCGCCCGGGATTCGCAGCGTCCGCTGCAGGTTCCTTCCTCGCCATGGCACGAAGTCTACGGGTAGCCGCGAGCGCGGACGACGGCAGTGCCCGGCGGGAGCGGGCGGGGGGAGGGCGCGCGGGCCGGAAGGGGAGGCGTCAGGCGCGGTCGGCGACGGACTGCCGCAGGACGCGCTCCGTCTCGATCCGGTCCTTGGCGCGGCGGCGGTCCTCCAGCACGGAGGTCCAGGCGTTGCGCCGCGCGGTGCGCTGGCCGCCGCTCATCAGCAGCGACTCGACGGCCCGCAGGGCGGTGGCGAACGACGGGATGGCGGTGGCGCGTACGACGGTGGCGCGGACGGGCGCGGCCTGCATCGTGGAGGTCCCCCCTCGGTACGGCTCCGGGTACGGAGACGGGTGTACGTGGCGTGATACCAGGGTCACTGATTGGTGTTACCAGGGCGTGACCCGCCGGTCAAACGGACATGAAGCCGCGATGCCGCCCCCCGGAACGACGACGCGGCCCCGACCGGTGCCCTCATCTGCGAGGACGGTCGGGGCCGTGGCATATCGGCCTTTACCGGCCGGTAGCAGCTTGTGCGTGAATTCACACGGTCGCCTGAGGGCGGCCGGGCGGGACCGCTCAGACGGTGGCGGTCCGGCGCTGCTCCATGGCCATTCCGTAGAGCCGCCCGGCCCGGTACGAGGACCGCACCAGCGGGCCCGACATCACGCCGGAGAAGCCGATCTGCTCGGCCTCCTCCTTCAGCTCCACGAACTCCTGCGGCTTGACCCAGCGCTCCACGGGGTGGTGGCGCACCGACGGGCGCAGGTACTGCGTGATGGTGATCAGCTCGCAGCCGGCCTCGTGGAGTTCCTTCAGCGCCTCGCTGATCTCCTCGCGGGTCTCGCCCATGCCCAGGATCAGGTTCGACTTGGTGACCAGACCGAAGTCGCGGGCCTCGGTGATCACCTTCAGGGAGCGCTCGTAGCGGAAGCCGGGGCGGATGCGCTTGAAGATGCGGGGGACCGTCTCGACGTTGTGCGCGAAGACCTCGGGGCGGGACTCGAAGACCTCCCGCAGCAGCTCCGGCACCGCGTTGAAGTCGGGGGCGAGCAGCTCCACCTTGGTGCGGCCGGCCTCGCGGTCCGCCGTCTGCTGGTGGATCTGGCGCACCGTCTCCGCGTACAGCCACGCGCCGCCGTCGGGCAGGTCGTCGCGGGCGACGCCGGTGATGGTGGCGTAGTTCAGGTCCATGGTGACCACGGACTCGCCGACGCGGCGGGGCTCGTCGCGGTCGAGGGCCTCGGGCTTGCCGGTGTCGATCTGGCAGAAGTCGCAGCGCCGGGTGCACTGGTCGCCGCCGATGAGGAAGGTCGCCTCGCGGTCCTCCCAGCACTCGTAGATGTTGGGACAGCCGGCTTCCTGGCAGACCGTGTGCAGGCCCTCGCTCTTCACGAGGTTCTGCATCTTCGTGTACTCGGGGCCCATTTTCGCCCGGGTCTTGATCCACTCGGGCTTGCGCTCGATGGGGGTCTGGCTGTTGCGGACCTCCAGGCGCAGCATCTTGCGTCCGTCGGGTGCGACTGCGGACACGACCGGCTCCCTAGCGATTGATTCTTCGGCGTGCCCCAGGGTACGCCCGTTGATTTGGTGGCCGGCGAGGGTGCTGGACCTGCTGGGGGCTGCCGCCCCCGGACCCCTGCTGTCGGCCTGAACGGCCTCGTCCTCAAACACCGGACGGGCCGGGTTTATGCCCCCGGCGCCGGATTCACGCCGCCGGTGCCTTCTCGATCACCCTCGGCCTCAGTTCCGCGTTCTCCAGGACGTCGCGCAGGTGGCGCTCGGCCACCGGCAGGACTTCCTCGATGGTCACGTCCCGGCCCAGCTCGTTCGCCAGCGAGGCGACGCCCGCGTCACGGATGCCGCACGGGATGATCCGGTCGAACCACTTGTTGTCCGGGTTCACGTTCAGGGCGAAGCCGTGCATGGTGACCCCCTTGGCCACCCGGATGCCGATCGCGGCGATCTTGCGGTCCTCGCGGCGCTGGCCGGCGTTGGAGGGGGCGTAGTCGGGGCCGTTGAGGCGGGGGTCGAACTCCTCGTCCGTCAGGCGCGGGTCGAAGTCCAGGGAGAGCCCGCCGAGCGCGGGGCGCTGCTCGACCGGGTCGCCGAGCACCCAGACCCCGCTGCGGCCCTCCACCCGGGTGGTCTCCAGGCCGAACTCCGCGCAGGTGCGGATCAGGGCCTCCTCCAGTCGCCGCACGTGCGCCACGACGTCCACCGGGCGCGGGAGCTTCTGGATCGGGTAGCCCACCAGCTGGCCCGGACCGTGCCAGGTGATCTTGCCGCCGCGGTCCACGTCGATCACCGGCGTGCCGTCCAGCGGACGCTCGCTGTCCTCGGTGCGCCGGCCGGCGGTGTAGACCGGCGGGTGTTCGAGGAGCAGCACGGTGTCCGGGACCTCGTCGGCGAAGCGCGCGGCGTGCACCCGGCGCTGCTCGTCCCACGCCTCCTGGTAGTCGACGCGATCGGCACCGAACCCCATTCGGACGAACCGCAGCTCACTCACGGCAACTGCCTCCCTGGAAGGTCGTAAGGCACGAACCGTGCCCACGCCACTGTACGACCGCCCGCCCGTCGTCAGCCGGGCGGGCAATCCTCACACGATCGGATGAATGCCGGTCGAAGTGTGCGATCGGGTGCTTACTCTCCGCTACATTCACGCCGTTCACGAGGCCATAAGGGCTGCTCACAGGCGCTCCGGGCACTTCGAACGCCCGGAAGGCAGGAGACCGCACCGCACCATGACGGAACGACCCGCGCAGCGCACCCCCAACCGCCAGCTCGCCGCGCTCATCGCCGAAGCGGGGTTCTCGAACGCGGGTCTCGCGCGTCGCGTCGACCAGCTCGGACTCGAACACGGCCTGGACCTGAGATACGACAAGACGTCCGTCACCCGGTGGCTGCGGGGCCAGCAGCCCCGCGGCACCACGCCGGCGCTGATCGCCGAGGTCTTCACCCGGCGCCTCGGCCGCCGCCTCAGCGCCCAGGACCTCGGTCTGGACGCCTGCGCGCCCGTCTACGCGGGGCTGGAGTTCGCCGCCACCCCGGAGGAGGCCGTCGACATCGTCGGCGGGCTGTGGCGCAAGGACTCCGGCAGCCACGCCGAACTGCGCAAGATCGCCTTCACCCCGGCCGGCCTGGTCGTGCCCAGCCGGGACTGGCTGATCGGGCGGCCCGACGAGAAGGTGGCCCGTGCCGAGGTGCCCGTCCGGATCCCGGCGCAGGGGCGGCCCGTCACCCCGCGGGGGCCCGTACCGCTCGACCCGTCCCGCCGCCGCGCCCCGGCCGCCGAGCGGGGCCCCGGCCAGAAGGTCACCGGCGGCGACCTCGCCGCGCTGCGCTCGGTCGGCGAACTGTTCCGCAGCCTGGACGACCGGTACGGCGGCGGGCACGCCCGGCAGGCGCTCGTGCGCTACCTCGAGCACGAGCTGGAGCCGATGCTGCGCGGCACCTACGGCGAGCAGACCGGCCGCCGCCTGTTCGCCGCCGCCGCCGACCTGACCCGGCTCGCGGGCTGGACGTCGTACGACATCGCCGCGCACGGGCTCGCCCAGCGCTACTTCGTCCAGGCGCTGCGGCTCGCCCAGGCGGCCGGGGACCGGGCGTACGGCTCCTACGTGCTGGTCACCATGAGCCGCCAGGCCGTCTACCTGGGGCACGGGCGCGAGGCGGTGCAGCTCGCGCGGGTGGCGCAGCAAGGGGTGGGGACCTCCGCGCCGCCGGTCGTGCAGACCCTGCTGCACGCCGCCGAGGCGCGGGCGCACGGCCTCCTCGGCGAGGTGCGGGCCTGCACCGCCTCGCTGGTCCGGGCCGAGCGTGCCCTGGAGGCCGCCCGGCCCGGCGACGAGGTGCCGCACTGGGCGCGCTTCTTCGACGAGGCACAGCTCGCCGACGAGTTCGGGCACTGCCACCGGGACCTGCAGCAGTTCCGCGCCGCCGCCCAGTACGCGGAGCGTTCGCTGCTGCTGCGCGCCCCCGTGTACGCGCGCAGCCGGCTGTTCTGCCGGGTCGTCCTCGCCACCGCCCGCCTCGGCCTCGGCGAGCTGGACCAGGCCTGCCAGCTGGCCGCCGAGGCGGCCGGGCAGGCGGCCGAGATGAGGTCGGCGCGGGCGGCGGAGTACGTCCGGGACTTCGAACGACGGCTGGAGCCGTACAAGGACGCGGCCCCGGTGCGGGGGTACCGCGACAAGGTCGCGGCCCTCGGGTAGCCGGCCCGCCCACGACGCGGGCGCGGGTGCGGCCGGGCCCGCCGTCCCGGGGTTCCGGTGGGGCGGCGGGGCGCCGGAGGGGGTCAGGCGGCCGCGCCGGCCGTCCGGGGCGGTTCCGCCGCGTGCATCGGGCGTCCGGCCCCCAGGTCGGCCAGGATCGCCGCCGAGGCGCGGTGGCCCGAGTGCAGGGCGCCCCGGACGCCGCTGGTGTCGCGGTGGTCGCCGCACACGTACAGGCCGGCCAGCAGCCGTACCGGCCTGCGCGGATCGTGCGGCGGGCGCATCGCCGGGACCGCCTCGGGCGTGTGGTGCACGGCGAGGGTCTCCCAGCGGGTGGTCGGGGTGCCGTAGAGACGGGACAGATGGATGCGCACGGCGGTGTCGACGTCGGGCGGGGGCGGGCCGAGGACCGTCGACGAGACGAGCGCGCGCCCGACCGGAGCGCGGGACGGGTCCACGTGGCTGACCACCGCGGTGTGGGCGACCGGGCCGCCCCGGTCCGCGTCCAGCAGCAGGGAGGCGCCGGTCGCCGGCGGCTCGTCGGTGGTGTGGTGCACGACCGTCACCGGGTGGAAGTCCGGCACCCGCAGGCCCGGCAGCAGCTCGGCCGCGGCCCGGGCGTCGGTCGCCACCAGGACGGCCCGGCAGCGGACGACGCCGTGCTCGGCGGTGGTGACGGCGTTGGTGGCCACCGAGGTGACCCGGACGCCGGTGCGCACCGTGCCCGGCGGCAGCCGCCGGGCCAGCAGCTCGGGCAGCGCCTCCGCACCGCCCTCGGGCAGCCCGAGCCCGCCGCGGGCGAAGTCCCGCAGCGCGAGGTCGGCGACCCGGCTGGAGGTGGTCAGGTCGGGGTCGCAGAGCAGTGCCGCGAGCAAGGGGCGCAGGAAGCCGTCGATCGTGCGGGGCGGCAGCCCGCGACCGGCCAGGGCCCGCGCCGCGGACAGCTCCGGCCGGGCCAGCAGCCGTTCGACCGGGGTGCCGGCGAGACGGGTCAGCGCGGCACCGAGGCGGGCCTGGTCGACGGCCGTGCCCAGGGGAGCGCCCGCCCGCGTGCGGGGGACGGGCACGGGCCTTCCCGACACCCGGGCCGCGACGACCGGGCGCCGGGGCGCGGGAACCGAACGGGGGGCGCTCGCCAGGGCGCGCACAGCATGGAGTGCGCCCCTTGCGCCCCGGGTGGACGACGGGGCGCCGGCGCGGTGGTGGCGGCCCTCGCTGTGCAGCAGCACCCCTGGGGCGAAGGGCAGCAGCGCGAGGCCCTCCAGTCCGGGGGCGCGCCGCAGTTCGGGACACGCGGTCGACAGCACCTGCCCGATTCTGTCGAGCCGGAAGCCGTCGACCTTCTCCGTCGCCATCCTGCCGCCCACCGCGTGGGCGGCCTCCAGGACCGTGGTCGTCACTCCTGCGCTGGTCAGCCGATGCGCCGCGACGAGTCCGGCGATCCCGGCCCCCACGACGACGACGTCCGCCTGGTACGCGGGCTCAAGCACGTGCCCCTCCTCGAGGTTGCGCGGCCGCTGGAGACGTCATGCCCCCAACCGGCTTGAGGGATACCCGAGTTCGACACGAGGTTAGGGCGGGAAACGGACAACGGGAATCGCTCGGGGGCAGGGCACGGTCGCACGGTGGTCGCATGTGCGTGCCATGTGGTGCTCGAACGGGCTCACATGGTCGTGAACGGTCTCACGCGGTCTCACCGCGCCGACCGGCTCCCGCCCCGCCCCCTCACAGCGCGGCCCGGATCGCCCCGTCGATCTCCGGGAACGCGAAGCGGAAGCCCGACTTCAGCAGGCGGGCGGGCAGGACCCGGGCGCTGCCCAGGACGTCCCCCGCCATCTCGCCCAGCACCACGCGCAGGACCGGCGCCGGCACCGCGAACGGCGTCGGCCGGTGCAGTACCCGCCCCATCGCCACGGTGACCTCACGGTTGGTCACCGGGCGCGGGGCCGTCAGGTTGAAGGGGCCGGACAGGTCCGCGCGGTCCAGGAGGTGCCGGAGCGCGGCCACCTCGTCGTGCAGGGACACGAACGACCAGTACTGCGAGCCGTCGCCCAGCCGCCCGCCGAGACCTGCCCGGAAGAGCGGGAAGAGCCGGCCCCAGGCGCCGCCCCCGCGGGCGACGACCAGGCCGGTCCGGGCGAACACGGTCCGTACGCCCGCGTGCCGCGCGGGTGCCGCGGCGGCCTCCCACTCCTGGCACACGGACGGCAGGAAGCCCTCTCCGGCGGGCGCCTCCTCGTCCACCGGGTGGTCGCCGGTCTCCCCGTAGAAGCCGATCGCGCTGCCGTTCAGGAAGACCCGCGGCGGCTGCTCCATCGAGGCGACGGCCTCGGCCAGCGCCGTCGTGCCGTGCACCCGGCTGCTGCGGATGCGGGTCTTGTAGTCGTCGGTCCAGCGGCGGTCGCCCACCCCGGCCCCGGCCAGGTTGACCACGGCGTCGCACCCGGTCAGTCCGGCCGTGTCCACGCGTCCGGCCTCCGGGTCCCAGCGGACCTCGTCCGCGCTGCGGGGCCGGTGCCGGACCAGACGCACCACCTCGTGGCCGTCCGCCGTCAGGGACCGCACCAGCGCGCCGCCGATCAGGCCGGAAGCACCGGCCACCGCGACCCGGGAACGCTCCCGGGACCTCCGTGCATCGTCCATGCGCCCATCCTGCCGGTCGGCCCCGAAAAGCGCTGGACCGGGCCGCGCGTCCGCGTCGTACAGTGACCGTCATGCCAGCCCCGCACATACGCCGCGCCCGGTCCGAGGACGAGCAGTCACTGCGCCGGATCGACCTCGACACCTGGTCCTACCTGCACGCCGTCTCGCCCCCGCCGGGACCGGACGACCCCTTCTTCCGCGACACGTGCGGGCCCGACGCCCATCTGGTCGCCGAACTCGACGGCGCCGTCGTCGGCTACGTCCGTCTCGGCTTCCCCACGGAGCTGGCCTCCAACACCCACGTCCGCCAGATCCGCGGCCTCGCCGTCGCCGACGGGGCACGCGGACACGGCGTGGGACGCGCGCTGGTGCGGGCCGCCGTCGAGGAGGCCCGGGAGAAGGGCTTCCGCCGCATCACCCTGCGGGTCCTCGGTCACAACACGGCCGCCCGCAAGCTGTACGAGTCGGAGGGCTTCGTCGTCGAGGGCGTGCAGCCCGAGGAGTTCCACCTCGACGGCCGCTACGTCGACGACGTGCTGATGGGGCAGATGCTCACCGGGGCGTGAGCGCGGGCGGGCGCGGCGCGGAGGCGTGCACGCCCGCTCAGGACGTGACCGGCTCGCCCGTGTCCACCGCCTCCGTCGCCTGGGCCGCGCGCCGGGCCTCGTCGGCCACCTCGTCCGCCGTGAGCACGTAACCGGTCCGGGCGTCGGAGGTGGAGCGGGCGAAGACCACGCCGTAGACCCGGCCGTCGGTGGTCAGCAGCGGTCCTCCCGAGTTCCCGGGGCGGACCGTGGAGCGGACCGAGTAGATCTCCCGGGTGACGTTCGCGTCGTTGTAGATGTTCTGGCCGGTGGCCCTGATCCGGTTGGCCACCGTCGCCGCCCGCAGGTCCAGGTCCCCGTCCTGCGGGTAGCCGGCGACCACCGCCGCGTCACCGCGCTCCGCGTCGTCGTCGAAGCGCAGCGCGGGCGCGGACAGGTCCGGCACGTACAGCACCGCCACGTCCTTGGCCGGGTCGAAGAGCACCACCCGCGCCTCGTGCGTCGGCCCGACGCCGCCCACCCGCACGGTCGGGTCGTCGATGCCGGCCACCACATGGGCGTTGGTCATCACGTGCTCCGGCGCGTAGACGAAGCCGCTGCCCTCCCGGCCCTGGGTCCCGGCGACGCCCTCCACCTTCACCGTGCTGAGCTTGGCCGCCTCGGTGGCCGCGGGCGTGACACTGTCCCCGGAGGGCTCGGCGACCTGGGCGGTCGACTCGTTCTCGAAGGGATTGAACACCTGCGGGAAGCCCGCCTCGGTCAGCGCCGACGTCGCGCCCGAGAACCACGCCGGGGTGGTGTCCGGCATCGCCCGCTGCACCGCGCCCAGCAGCGTCGAATCCCGGATCGCCGAGGTCAGCAGCGAGGACGAGGACGCCGCCAGGACGCTGGCGGCCACCCACGCCACGATCAGCGCGGCCGCCGCGTTGGCCACCGCGCCGCCGATCCCGTCGGCCACCCGCAGCGGACCGGCGTCCAGCTCCCGGCGCAGCCGCAGCGCCAGCCGCCCCGCCAGCTCGTGGCCGGCCACCGCCGGCAGCAGCACCGTGACCACCGCGGTCACCGTCGCCGCCGTCGAGCCCGGTGTCACCAGGTCCATCACCCACGGCAGGACCCACACGCCGATCACCGCGCCGCCCACGAAACCGGCCAGCGAGACACAGCCGGCCACCAGCCCGCGCCGGTAGCCGGAGGCCGCGTAGGCCAGCACCACCAGCGTCAGCACGATGTCGAGCAGGTCCACACGAGCCGCCTTTCCGCCGGGCCCGCGCCGGGCCCCGAACCCTGAGTACGTGCCGGACGGGCCCCGTGATCAGCCCGGGTTCACCCGGAAAACGTCGTGGACCGCGGTGATGGTTCCACCGGGTGGCACAGCACACGTCGCGGGCGGGACCGCGGCACCGGAGAGTGGGACCATGCGGGTCTTCCGAGGACGGCGCGGGGCCCGGCGGCGGCGTGCGGCTTCCCTCCCCGGCGTACCCGGCGCGGCTCGCGCGCGTGAAGGGGCGAGGCGTGCGCGCGGTGAGGCGCGCCCGCCCGGCGGTGCGTGGCGGGAACGCGGTGGTGGGGCGCGCGTGCCCGGCGGTGCGTGGCGGGAACGCGGTGGTGCGGGGCGCGGGGCCGGCGGACCGGGCGTGGTGCCGGTGGTGCTCGGCTGTCTTCCCGGGCTCGCCGCCGTCGTCGCCCTGGCGCTGTGCGCGAACGGAGTGGAACGTGCCGCCGCCACCGACCCCCGCCCGGCCGCCGACCGCCACACCGCGCCCCGGCCGTCCGTCGTGCCCCGGTCGGTCTGGCTGGGCGGGTCCGCCCGGTCCCAGCCGCCGCCGCGCTACGACGACGAGGTCCTCGCCGTCTTCGTCCACCACACGGACACGCCGAACGGCTACGACTGCGCCGACGTGCCGGCCATCCTCCGGGGCGTCTACTCGGGCCAGACCGGCGCCCGTGACTGGGACGACATCGGCTACAACTTCGTCGTCGACCGCTGCGGCACCATCTACGAGGGCCGCGCCGGGGGCATCGACCGCGCCGTCACCGGCGCCCACACGCAGGGCTTCAACCACCGCACCACGGGGATCGCCGCCCTCGGCACCTTCACCGCCGGCGTGCCGGTGCCCGACGCGCTCACCGACGCGATCGCCGCGCTGGCCGCCTGGAAACTCGGCGGGACCGGCACCGACCCGCGCGGCGAGGTCCGCCTGGTCTCCAGCAACGGCCTCAGCCGGTACGCCGCCGGCGCCACCGCCACGCTGCCCGCCGTCGCCGGCCACGACGAGGGGTACCAGACCAGTTGCCCGGGCGAGGCCCTCCGCGCCCGGCTCCCGGAGATCCGCGCCACGGCGGCCCGGCTCCAGGGCAGGCCCGGCTGACCTGCGGCGTCCACCGGCGCCGCCCCGGTTCCACAGGAACGGCACAGCCCGCGCCCGGCCCACCCGAAGCCGGGCCGCCTACGGTCGTCCCGACGGACCGACCGGAGGTGGGGACCATGAGCGACAACAGCAGCGGGACCGAGCGGGCGGACACCCGAACCCCCGGCCGGGCCGTACGCCGGGCGGTGCGCGGCCCCTGGACCGTGCTGTGCGCGGTCGCCGCCGTGCTCCTGGGCCCCGCCACCGTCACGGCCTCCGCCCTGGAGGAGGCCGACGCGGCGCCGCCGCACCGGGCGGTCGGGGCCGATCCGACGCGGGCGTACCCGCCGTCGGACACCGGCCGCCGCCGGACCGCCTGAGACCGCGCTCCCGGCCCCCGCGGACCTCAGTCCCGCCCGAACCGCTCCCACAGGCGCGGGAACCGGGCGGCCAGGGCCCGGTCGTCCTCCAGGTCGATCGGGGTGCCCAACGGCTCCGCGGGCGCGGGCGCGATGCCCAGATCGGGCGCCACGACGCCGGTGAGCTGCTCGTACGCCTCGTCGGCCGCGTAGCCCAGCTCCTCGCCGTCGCCGTCCAGCTCCTCGTCGAAGTCGTCCAGCAGCTCGGCCAGCGAGTCGGGCTCGTGCACCGCGCCCTCGTAGACCTCGCGGCCCTGGCCGATCAGCCAGCAGCGGAAGTAGTCGAAGGCGTCGTCGCTCGCCCCGCCCAGCAGCACCCAGGCGGCGCCCCACAGGTCCCAGGTGCAGGCGCGGTTGTAACGGGCCTCGAAATGGCGGGCGAAGTCGAGCACCAGGTCGGGGTCCAGCCCGAGGAGCCGCTCCACGAGGAGATCGGCCTGCTCCTCGGGGTCGCCGTCGGCGCCCTGCCGGGTGGCGTCGATCAGCTCCCAGAACTCCGTCTCGTCCATCACGGGTCCAGCATCGGCCCTCGGCGGGAGCGGCGCACGCGGAGTGCGGCGGATCGTTATGTGGCGGCCGCACCCTCGTCCCCGTACAGCGCCGCCGACCGCCGGGCGTCCGCGGCGAACCGTTCCCGCAGGGCCGCCGGCGCCAGTACCTCCACCTCCGGCCCGAGCCCCCGCAGCTGGGTGTGCGCGACCTCCTCCGACTCGACCGGCAGCGTCGCCCGCACCCAGCCGTCCGCGTCCGGGGCGTCCGCCCCGTCCAGCGCCTCCCGCGCGGACAGCGCGTCGACGGCGTACGGCAGTTGCCGCACGCCCCGGGGCGACAGCCGCACCACGACCTCGGCCCGCAGGATCGAACGCGCGAACTGTTCGGCCCGCTCCGACCAGAACGCGGGCAGGTCGAAGCCCTCGTCCCGGGCGAACCGCGCCTCACCGGGTTCCACCGCCGAGAACCGGTCGATGCGGTACACGCGGAAGGGCCCGTCGCCACCGCCGTCCGCCGCCGCGACCCGCGCGCACAGGTACCAGACCCCCGCCTTCAGCACGAGGCCGTACGGCTCCAGCTCCCGGACCACCTCGTCCTGCCCGCGCCGGTAGCGCGCGGTGATCGGCCGGTCGTCCCAGACCGCGTCGGCGACCGCGGGCAGCAGCTCGGGCGTCTCCGGCTCCCGGAACCAGTTCGGCGCGTCCAGGTGGAAGCGCTGCGCCGCCGTGCGGGAGGCGTCCCGGAGGGAGGGGAGCAGGGCCGCCGACACCTTCAGACGGGCCGCCGACGCGGCGTCCTCCAGCCCCATCTCGCGCAGCGCCCCGGGCACCCCGGACAGGAACAGAGCCTCCGCCTCACCCCGGGCGAGTCCCGTGAGCCGGGTGCGGTAGCCGCCGATCAGCCGGTAGCCGCCGGCCCGGCCGCGCTCCGCGTACACCGGCACCCCGGCCTCCGACAGCGCCTGCGCGTCCCGGGTGACCGTGCGCTCCGACACCTCCAGTTCCCGGGCCAGTTCGGCGGCGGTCATGGTCGGGCGGGACTGGAGGAGCAGCACCATCTTGATGAGCCGGGCAGCGCGCATCCCCACATGATGCAGGAGAACGCGGGAGGCCCCCGCCGCGGCGGGGGCCTCCTTCCGGTCCGTGCACGACCTCCACGGGCCGTGGCGCTCTACAGGCCGTAGCGCTCGCGCGCCTCCTTCACGGCCGTCGCCTTGACCTCGCCGCGCCCGGCGAGCTGGGCCAGGGCCGCGACCACGATGGACTCGGCGTCGACGCCGAAGTGGCGGCGGGCGGCCTCGCGGGTGTCCGACAGACCGAAGCCGTCGGCGCCCAGCGAGGACCAGTCCTGCTCGACCCACTGCGCGATCTGGTCCGGGACCTGGCGCATGTAGTCGGAGACCGCGAGGACCGGGCCCTCGGCGCCCTGGAGCGCCTGGCGGACGTACGGCACCCGCTCCTCGCCGCGCAGCAGCGCCGCGTCGGCCTCCATCGCGTCCCGGCGCAGCTCGGTCCAGGAGGTCGCGGACCACACGTCGGCGGCCACGCCCCACTCCTCGCTGAGCAGCTGCTGCGCCTTGAGCGCCCAGTGGATCGCCGTGCCGGAGCCCAGCAGCTGGATGCGCGGGGCGTTCGCGGCCGGGGTCAGGCCCGCCGACTCCGCCGTGTTGAAGCGGTACAGGCCCTTGACGATGCCCTCGTCGATGCCGAGGCCGGAGGGCTTGGCCGGCTGCGGCAGCGGCTCGTTGTACACCGTCAGGTAGTAGAAGACGTTCGGGTCCTCGCCCGGGGCCGCCTCGCCGTACATCCGGCGCAGACCGTCCTTGACGATCGTCGCCACCTCGTACGCGAAGGCCGGGTCGTACGTCAGCGCCGCCGGGTTGGTCGCCGCGATGGCGGGGGAGTGGCCGTCCGCGTGCTGGAGGCCCTCACCGGTCAGCGTCGTGCGGCCCGCCGTGGCACCGACCAGGAAGCCGCGGCCGAGCTGGTCGCCGAGCTGCCACATCTGGTCGGCCGTGCGCTGCCAGCCGAACATCGAGTAGAAGATGTAGAACGGGATCATCGCCTCGCCGTGCGTCGCGTACGACGTCGAAGCGGCGATGAAGTCGGCCATCGAGCCGGCCTCGGTGATGCCCTCGTTGAGGATCTGGCCGTTCTTGGCTTCCTTGTAGTACATCAGCTGGTCGCGGTCGACCGGCTCGTACGTCTGGCCCTTGGGCGAGTAGATGCCCAGGGACGGGAAGAGGCTCTCCATACCGAAGGTGCGCGCCTCGTCGGGGACGATCGGCACCCAGCGCTTGCCGGTCTCCTTGTCGCGGACCAGGTCCTTGACCAGGCGGACGAAGGCCATGGTGGTCGCCACGTTCTGCGAACCGGAGCCCTTGTCGAAGGAGGCGAACGCCTTGTCGGCGGGCGCGGGCAGCGGCGCGACCGGGTGCACCCGGCGGGCCGGGGCCGGACCGCCGAGGGCCGCGCGGCGCTCCTGGAGGTAGCGGACCTCCGGGGAGTCGGCGCCCGGGTGGCCGTAGGGGACCACGCCGTCGACGAAGTCGCTGTCCTTGATCGGCAGACCGAGCAGGTCGCGCATGTCCTTGAACTCGTCCACCGAGAGCTTCTTCATCTGGTGGTTGGCGTTCTTGGACGCGAAGCCGCGGCCGAGGGTGTGGCCCTTGACCGTCTGGGCCAGGATCACGGTCGGCGCGCCCTTGTGGGCGAGCGCGGCCTTGTACGCGGCGTAGACCTTGCGGGACTCGTGACCGCCGCGCGAGTAGTGGAAGCACTCGAGGATCTTGTCGTCGGACAGCAGCTTCGCCATCTCGGCGAGCTGCGGGTCCTTGCCGAAGAAGTCCTCGCGGATGTAGGCGGCGTCGCGGGTCTGGTACGTCTGCACCTGTGCGTCGGGTACCTCGCGCAGGCGGCGTACGAGCGCACCCGTGGTGTCGAGCTGGAACAGCTCGTCCCAGGCCGTGCCCCACAGCGACTTCACGACGTTCCAGCCGGCGCCGCGGAACTGGGCCTCCAGCTCCTGCACGATCTTGAAGTTGGCGCGGACCGGACCGTCGAGGCGCTGCAGGTTGCAGTTGATCACGAAGGTCAGGTTGTCCAGGCCTTCGCGGGAGGCGAGGGTGAGCGCGGTGGTGGACTCCGGCTCGTCCATCTCGCCGTCGCCGAGGAACGCCCACACGTGGGAGTTCGTCAGGTCCTTGATCCCGCGGCTGGTCAGGTAGCGGTTGAACCGCGCCTGGTAGATCGCCGAGATCGGACCGAGGCCCATGGAGACGGTGGGGAACTCCCACAGCCAGGGCAGGCGCCGCGGGTGCGGGTAGGACGGCAGGCCGTTGCCGCCGGCCTCGCGGCGGAAGTTGTCGAGCTGCTCCTCGTTCAGGCGGCCGTCGAGGAAGGCGCGGGCGTAGATGCCGGGGGAGGCGTGGCCCTGGATGTAGAGCTGGTCGCCGGAACCGTCACCCTCCTTGCCCTTGAAGAAGTGGTTGAAGCCGGTCTCGTACAGCCACGCCGCGGAGGCGAAGGTGGCGATGTGGCCGCCGACGCCGTGCTTGCTGCCGCGGGTGACCATCGCCGCCGCGTTCCAGCGGTTCCACGCGGTGATCCGCTGCTCCATCTCCTCGTCGCCGTCCACGGTGGGCTCGGCGGAGGTGGGGATGGTGTTGACGTAGTCCGTCTCGAGCAGCTTCGGCAGGGCGAGGCCGGCGCCCTCGGCGCGCTCCAGCGTGCGGCGCATCAGGTACGCGGCACGGTGCGGCCCGGCCGCCTTGGTGACGGCGTCCAGGGAGGCCTGCCATTCGGCGGTCTCCTCCGGGTCGCGGTCCGGGAGCTGGTCGAGCTCGCTCGGCTGGATGGCTTTGGGGTCGGTCATGTCGCCGCCTTCCTCAGTCGAAGGGGGTTCCCTCATCGTCAAGGGTTCGGGGGTGCCCTAGGTCTTTGGCAGGACAGGGCTGGGGCTCTGGTGGAAGCCCGTTGGTGACTGTAACTCCCTGATCGATGATCGATCAAAGGGTTGAGGGGCAAAACCTCTTGATCACGAGAAAGTCGGCACGGGGTGCCTCCGGCGGTGGCACGGGGTGACCTTGGAGTCGAGGATCTGTGCAGGTGAGGCGGGGTGGGCGCGGATGAGCCCGGGGGCGGGGCGAGAGGGCGTCCGCGGGTGCTCCGGGGCCGAACGCGCCGTTCCCCGCGCCCCCTGAACGGGGCGCGGGGAACGGGGCGAAGGGCGGACGGGACGGGGCGGCGGGGCGAAAAACTCAGGCCCGGGGAGCGCAGCCGAGGACGTGGGCCTTGACGATCTCCGGGATGCGTGGGTCGCGGCGACGGAAGGCGGCCACCAGCTCCTCGTGCTCCTCCGCGTACGACTGCTGCACCGTCCCCAGCCACCGTATCGACAGCGCCGTGAACACCTCGATGCCCAGCCCCTCCCAGGTGTGCAGCAGCACCGAGTTGCCCGCCGCCCGCACCAGCTCCCGGTGGAACCCCACCGTGTGCCGCACCTGGGCCGTCCCGTCGGACGCCCGGTCGGCCTCGTACAACGCGGCGACGTGCGGTTCGAGGGCCGAGCAGTCCTCGGCCAGCCGCTCCGCCGCCAGCTCCGCCGCGATCGCCTCCAGGCCGGCCCGGACCGGGTAGCTCTCCTCCAGGTCGGCGGCGGTCAGGTTGCGCACCCGCACGCCCTTGTTGGGCGCGGACTCGATCAGCCGCAGCGACTCCAGCTCGCGCAGCGCCTCGCGGACCGGGGTCTGGCTGACCTCCAGCTCCGTGGCGATCCGCCGCTCCACGATCCGCTCGCCCGGCTGCCAGCGCCCGCTGATGATCCCTTCCAGGATGTGCTCGCGGATCTGTTCGCGCAGCGAGTGGACGACGGGCGCGGTCATGAGAGCTCCTTCGGAAGGGTCCCCTTCGGACCCCGGGGGCGTTCGACGCTTAGACAATACGGCCGACGCGGCGGGCGGGAAGGGCGCACGGGGGCGCTTTTACGCAGGTGAGACGAGACTTACACAGCGTGCCCCGCACGGCGCGCGGCGGCGACCCGGTCCGGAAACACGACGGTGCCCCCGCCCCGGAAGCTCCGGGCGGGGGCACCGTACAGGCCCACGGGCAGGGGGATTACAGGCCGAGCTCGACCTCGAACTCGCCCGCCTCCAGGATCGCCTTGACCGCCGTCAGGTAGCGGGCGGCGTCGGCGCCGTCCACCAGGCGGTGGTCGTAGGACAGGGTCAGGTACGTCATGTCGCGGACGCCGATGACCGGGCCGTCCTCCGTCTCGATGACGGCCGGACGCTTGACCGTGGCACCGATGCCGAGGATGGCGACCTGGCCCGGCGGCACGATGATCGTGTCGAACAGCGCGCCGCGCGAACCGGTGTTGGAGATGGTGAAGGTGGCGCCGGCCAGCTCGTCCGGGCTGATCTTGCTGGCCCGGACCTTGCCCGCCAGGTCGGCGGTCGCCTTGGCGATGCCGGCCAGGTTGAGGTCACCGGCGTTCTTGATGACCGGGGTCATCAGGCCCTTCTCGGAGTCCACCGCGATACCGATGTTCTCGGTGTCGAAGTAGGTGATGGTCCCCTCGGCCTCGTTGATCTTGGCGTTGATCGGCGCGTGCGCCTTCAGCGCCTGGGCCGCGGCCTTGACGAAGAACGGCATCGGCGAGAGCTTGACGCCCTCGCGGGCCGCGAACGCGTCCTTGGCGCGGGCGCGCAGCTTCATCAGACGGGTGACGTCGACCTCGACGACCGACGACAGCTGCGCCTGCTCGTGCAGGGCCTTGACCATGTTGTCGCCGATGACCTTGCGGATGCGGGGCATCTTGACGGTCTGGCCGCGCAGCGGGGAGGCCTCCAGGGAGGGGGCCTTCTTCGCGGGGGCGGCCGGGGCGGCGGCGGGCGCCGGAGCGGCGGCCTTCGCGGCCTCGGCGGCGGCGATGACGTCCTGCTTGCGGATGCGGCCGCCGACGCCGGTGCCCTTGACGGTGGACAGGTCGACGCCGTTCTCGGCGGCGAGCTTGCGCACCAGCGGGGTGACGTAGGCGCCGTCGTCCACCGGCTGGGCGGCGGCCGGGGCGGCCGGGGCCGGCGCGGGCGCCGGGGCGGAGGGGGCCGGGTCGGGCGCCGGGGCGGTCTGCTGCTGCGGAGCCGGGGCCGACGGGGCCTGCGGAGCCGGAGCGGCCGGGGCCTGCTGGGCCGGGGCGGCCTGCTGCGGAGCCGGGGCCTGGGCGGGCTCGGGCTGCGCGGGGGCGGCCGGGGCCTCCTGGGCCGGGGCGGCCGCCGGAGCGGCGCCCGCCTCGCCGATGACGGCGAGCTTGGCGCCGACCTCGGCGGTCTCGTCCTCGCCGACCACGATCTCCAGCAGGGTGCCGGAGGCGGGGGCGGGGATCTCGGTGTCGACCTTGTCGGTGGACACCTCGAGCAGCGGCTCGTCGGCCTCGACGCTGTCGCCCACCGACTTCAGCCAGCGGGTGACGGTGCCCTCGGTGACGGACTCGCCGAGCGCGGGCAGGACCACGTCCGTGCCCTCGGCGGAGCCGCCGCCGGCGGAAGCCTCGGCGGTGGGAGCGGGCGCCGGGGCGGCCTGCTCGGTGGAGGGGGCGGCCGGGGCGGGCTCGGGGGCCGGCTCGGCGACCTGCTCGGCCTGCGGGGCCTGCTCGGCGGCCGGGGCGCCGGAGCCGTCGTCGATCAGCGCCAGCTCGGCGCCGACCTCGACGGTCTCGTCCTCGGCGACCTTGATGGAGGACAGCACGCCGGAGGCGGGGGCCGGGATCTCGGTGTCGACCTTGTCGGTCGAGACCTCGAGCAGCGGCTCGTCGGCCTCGACACGCTCACCCTCGGCCTTCAGCCAACGGGTGACGGTGCCCTCGGTGACGCTCTCGCCGAGCGCCGGAAGGGTTACGGAAACCGCCATGGTTTCGGTTGCTCCTTACGAAATTGCGGAAGTCTGTGTCGTCGCGCCCAGTGACCGAGGGAGGTCAGTCGTGGGAGTGCAGGGGCTTGCCGGCCAGGGCCAGGTGGGCCTCGCCGAGCGCCTCGTTCTGCGTGGGGTGGGCGTGGACGAGCTGGGCCACCTCGGCCGGCAGCGCCTCCCAGTTGTAGATCAGCTGGGCCTCGCCGACCTGCTCGCCCATGCGGTCGCCGACCATGTGGACGCCGACCACGGCACCGTCCTTGACCTGGACGAGCTTGATCTCGCCCGCGGTCTTGAGGATCTTGCTCTTGCCGTTGCCCGCCAGGTTGTACTTCAGGGCGACGACCTTGTCCGCACCGTAGATCTCCTTGGCCTTGGCCTCGGTGATGCCGACGGAGGCGACCTCCGGGTGGCAGTACGTCACCCGCGGCACGCCGTCGTAGTCGACCGGGACGGTCTTCAGACCGGCCAGCCGCTCCGCCACCAGCATGCCCTCGGCGAAGCCGACGTGCGCGAGCTGGAGGGTCGGGACGAGGTCACCGACGGCGGAGATGGTCGGGACGTTGGTCCGCATGTACTCGTCGACCAGGACGTAGCCGCGGTCCATCGCGACCCCGGCCTCCTCGTAGCCCAGGCCCTGCGAGACCGGGCCGCGGCCGATGGCGACGAGCAGGACCTCGGCCTCGAACTCCTTGCCGTCGGCGAGGGTGACCTTGACGCCGTCCTGGGTGTACTCCGCCTTCTCGAAGAAGGTGCCCAGGTTGAACTTGATGCCCCGCTTGCGGAAGGCGCGCTCCAGCAGCTTGGAGCTGTTCTCGTCCTCGACCGGCACGAGGTGCTTGAGGCCCTCGATGATCGTGACGTCGGTGCCGAAGGACTTCCACGCGGAGGCGAACTCGACGCCGATGACGCCGCCGCCCAGGATGATCGCGGACTTCGGCACGCGGTCCAGGACGAGGGCGTGGTCGGAGGAGATGATCCGGTTGCCGTCGATGTCCAGGCCCGGCAGCGACTTCGGCACGGAGCCGGTCGCCAGCAGGACGTGGCGGCCCTGGATCCGCTGGCCGTTCACATCTACGGAGGTGGGGGAGGACAGCCGGCCCTCACCCTCGATGTAGGTCACCTTGCGCGAGGCGATCAGACCCTGCAGACCCTTGTACAGGCCCGAGATCACGTCGTCCTTGTACTTGTGCACGGCGGCCACGTCGATGCCCTCGAACGTGGCCTTCACGCCGAACTGCTCGCTCTCGCGGGCCTGGTCGGCGATCTCGCCCGCGTGCAGCAGGGCCTTGGTGGGGATGCACCCCTTGTGCAGGCAGGTACCGCCGACCTTGTCCTTCTCGATCAGGGCGACGTCCAGGCCCAGCTGCGCCCCGCGCAGGGCCGCGGCGTAACCACCGCTGCCACCGCCGAGGATCACTAGGTCGAAAACGGTGCTGGCGTCGTTCGCCACGTCACGTCCTCCATGCATGTGCGCCACGCCGGTCTCCAGTGACCGGTCGGCGGCTGGTGTCCGGCCGCTCTTTGTTCTCGGCCCTTAGGTGGGGCCCTGTCCTGCCGAGCCCCATCTTCGCACTTGTGGAGGGCCGACGAGACGTGGGGCCGGTGTGTGAGACGCCCCACGTTCACTCGTAGCGAAGGCGGGGGAGACGTCCCCGGGGGCGCGGGCGACGGCGCGACGGGCCGCGACCGACCCGCGGCCGCGCGATCACCCGCACCCCCGGTCCGGTGGGAGTCCCTAGCCCAGATCCCCCGCGGCCGCCAGCTCGGCGACCCGCACCAGGGTCCGCACCGCCGTACCCGTACCGCCCTTCGGCGTGTACCCGAACGGTCCGCCCTCGTTGAACGCCGGACCCGCGATGTCCAGGTGCGCCCAGGCGATCCCCTCGCCCACGAACTCGCGCAGGAACAGACCGGCCACCAGGCCGCCGCCCATCCGCTCGCCCATGTTGGCGATGTCCGCCGTCGCCGAGTCCATGCCCTTGCGCAGGTGCTCCGGCAGCGGCATCGGCCACGCCGGCTCGCCGACCTCCTCCGCCGCCTCGTGGACCGCGGTGCGGAAGGCGTCGTCGTTCGCCATGACGCCGTACGTCCGGCTGCCCAGCGCCACCATCATGGCGCCGGTCAGGGTCGCCACGTCGATGATCGCGTCCGGCTTCTCCTGCGAGGCGGCCCACAGCGCGTCGGCGAGCACCAGCCGGCCCTCGGCGTCGGTGTTCAGCACCTCCACCGTCTTGCCGCTGTACATGCGCAGCACGTCACCCGGGCGGGTGGCGGAGCCCGACGGCATGTTCTCGGCCAGCGCCAGCCAGCCGGTCACGTTGACCTCAAGGCCCAGGCGCGCGGCGGCGACGACCGCGGCGAACACGGCGGCGGCGCCGGCCATGTCGCACTTCATCGTCTCGTTGTGCCCGGCCGGCTTCAGGGAGATGCCGCCCGAGTCGTAGGTGATGCCCTTGCCGACGAAGGCGAGCGACTTCGTCGCCTTGGACGAGGTGTACGACAGCTTCACCAGCCGCGGGCCGGACGCCGAACCGGAGCCGACGCCCAGGATGCCGCCGTAGCCGCCCTTGACGAGCGCCTTCTCGTCGAGCACCTGCACCTTGATGCCGTGCTCCTTGGCGGCGGCCTGCGCCACCGCCGCGAACGCCTCGGGGTTCAGGTCGTTCGGCGGGGTGTTGACCAGGTCGCGGGCGCGGTTCAGCTCCTCGGCGACGGCCGCGGCACGCTCGATCGCCGCCTTGTACGCCTTGTCGCGGGGCTTGCCGCCCAGCAGCGCGGCCTCGGCGAGCGGCGCCTTGCCGCTCCTGGCCTTCGCGTCCTTGCCGTTCTCCTTGTAGGCGTCGAAGGAGTACGCGCCGAGCAGCACGCCCTCACCGACGGCGCCGGCGTCGGCGGCCTCGGCGAGCGGCAGGGCGAACGCGGCCTTCTTGGAGCCGGCGAGCGCGCGGGCGGCCGTACCGGCGGCCCGGCGCAGCGCCTCGGCGTCGAAACCGGCGTCCTTCTCGGGCTCGGCGCCCAGGCCCACCGCCACCACGACGGGTGCCTTGAAGCCGGACGGCGCGGGCAGCTTCGTCACCTCGCCCTCGGCGCCGGAGGCACCGAGGGTCTCCAGGACGCCGGCGAGCCGGCCGTCGTACGCCTTGTCCACGGCCTCGGCGCCCGGTGCGACGACCGGTCCCTTGGCGCCCTTGGCGACACCGATCACGATCGCGTCGGCCCGCAGGCCGGGCGCCGCGGCGGTGGAGAGAGTGAGAGCAGTCACGGTGGTGAATTCTCGCTTCCGTATGAAGTCCTGTACGGCCGAATGCGGGTGGGTCGACCGGGCCCGACAACCGACCCTAGATCCCTCCTGCGATGCGGTCCTTACCTGGGCAGGCAAACACCCGGCACGAGCCTACGCTCGCGTTCCCGCCCGTTCCCTCCCGCGCCCCGTGTTTGTCACGCCGCCGGGGGCGTACGAGATCATTACGGGAAGCCCGCGGATCCCACACCTGGAGCACGCCCCATGAGACGCCCGGTCCTGCTGACAGCCCTGCTCCTGCTGCTCGCGGGCTGCTCCTCGGCCTCTCCCGACGACGGGCGGGACGGTGCCGGTCACTGGCAGCCGCGTCCCGGCACCGCCTGGCAGTGGCAGCTCAGCGGCAAGCTGGACACCTCGGTCGACGTGCCGGTCTACGACATCGACGGCTTCGACCACACCGGGGCCACGGTCGCCGGGCTGCACGAGGACGGCCGCAAGGTCATCTGCTACCTCTCCACCGGTGCCTGGGAGGACTTCCGCCCCGACGCGGACCGTTTCCCGCAGTCGGTGCTGGGCGAGGGCAACGGCTGGGAGGGCGAGCGGTGGTTGGACATCCGCGCGACGGACGTCCTCGAGCCGCTGATGGCCGAGCGGATCGACATGTGCCGGGACAAGGGCTTCGACGCGGTCGAGCCGGACAACATGGACGGCTACAAGAACGAGACCGGCTTCCCGCTCACCGCCGACGACCAGCTCCGCTACAACCGGCTGATCGCGAGGCTCGCCCACGACCGGGGCATGGCCGTCGGCCTCAAGAACGACCTGGACCAGATCCCGGAGCTGGTCGACGACTTCGACTTCGCGGTCAACGAGCAGTGCGCCCAGTACGGCGAGTGCGCCGACAACCGGCCGTTCGTCGACGCGGACAAGGCGGTCTTCCACGTCGAGTACGAGCTGCCGACCGAGCGGTTCTGCGCCGAGTCGCGGGAGCTGGGGCTGAGTTCGATGCGGAAGAAGTACGAGCTGGGGGTGTGGCGGGAGGCCTGCTGAGGTCAGCCGAGGACCAGCACGACGAGGGCGGTGGTGGCCGCCGTCTCCGCCACCGCGCCGAAGACGTCGCCGGTGACCCCGCCGAAGCGGCGGACGCAGTGGCGCAGGAGGAGTTCGGCGACGGCGACGGCGCACAGCACGGCGAGCGCCGTGCGGACCGCGTCGTACGCCCCGAGGAACGCGCCGGCCCCGGCCGCCGACGCCGCGACGACGGCGGTGACCGTCGCGGCGGCGCCCGTCGGCACCACCCCCGCGACCGCCGCCCCCAGCCCCTCCGGGCGGGCGGCGGGCACTCCGGTGCGGGCGGCGAGGGTCAGTGCCAGCCGGGCGGCGGTCGCCGAGACCACGGCGGCGAGCGCGCCGTGCGCCCAGGACGCGTCGTAGACCTGCGCCAGCGCGGCCACTTGGGCCAGCAGGGCGAAGACCAGGGTGAGCACGCCGAAGGGGCCGATGTCCGACTGCTTCATGATCCGCAGCGCGTCCTCGGCGGGCTTGCCGCTGCCGAGTCCGTCCGCGGTGTCGGCCAGCCCGTCCAGGTGCAGACCGCGGGTGAGCACGGCGGGCACGGCGGCGGTGGCGACGGCGGCGAGCAGGGCGCCCGCGCCGAGGAGCAGCAGCAGGAGCCCGGCCGCGGCGGCCGTGACACCGACGGCGAGGCCGGCCAGCGGGGCGCACAGCATGCCGGCGCGCGCCGCCTCGCGGTCCCAGCGGGTCACCTCGACCGGGAAGACGGTGAGGGTGCCGAAGGCGAAGCGGAGGCCGTCGGGGGAGGGGGTCCTGAGCACCGGCGCAGACTACCCGGCGGTCGTGCGGGCGTCGGCGGCGACCGGGGGTGACCAGGGGTGGCCGGGGATAAAGTGCGCATATGGGAGATTGGTGGCAGCGCAACATCATGGAACCCGGGAAGCTGCCGCTGCTCCTCGCCCTGGCGGCCTTCACGCTGACGTTCGTGATCACGAGGGTGGTCACCCGGCTCATCCGGGCGGGCAAGGGGCCCTTCGGCAACGTCCGGGCGGGCGGAGTGCACGTGCACCACGTGGTCCCCGGGGTCGTCCTCACCGTGGTGGGCGGCTTCGCCGCCGTCGCCGGGGGCCGGCACGGGGTCGGCTCCGCGCTCGCCGCGGTGGTCTTCGGGGTCGGGGCGGGCCTGGTCCTGGACGAGTTCGCGCTGATCCTGCACCTCGACGACGTGTACTGGACGGAGGCGGGGCGCAAGAGCGTGGAGGTCGTGGTGGTCACCGCCGCGCTGGTCGGCCTCCTCCTCGCCGGCTTCACCCCGTTCGGGGTGGACGGCATGACGCAGGACGAGCTGCGGGACCGGGCCAACGTCATCGCGACCGTCGCGGGGAACTTCGTCCTCTCGCTCCTGGCCCTGGCGAAGGGCAAGACGCGGCTCGCGGTCTTCGGGGTGATCGTGCCGTTCGTCGCCCTGATCGGCGCGGTCCGCCTGGCCCGGCCGGGCTCCTTCTGGGCCCGCCGCTTCTACGGCCGCCGGCCGCACGCCCGGGCCAAGGCCCACCTGCGGGCCTACCGCCACGACCGCCGCTGGTCCGGGCCGCGCCGTGCGGTGCAGGACTGGATCGGGGGGCGTCCCAACGCGTAGGCCTCCGGCGGTTGCGCGGGGGTGCCTGCGGCGGCCTGTGCGGGTTCGTGGGTGGGGGTGCCTGCGGCGCCGGTGCGGGTTCGGTGGGGGTGCGCGTAGCGCGTGCGGTGGGTGGTGGTGCGGGGCCGTGCCGGGGGGTGTCCGTCCTCGGAACGGCGCGGAATCGGTCGGCCACAGAAGCCGGGGGCGTTGACGCGCCAACCTCTGCGGGCGGACACCCCCCGACACGTCCCCTCCCCGCCGTACGCGGCTACCCCGCCATGCGGCCTGAGCTGCGGGCGGTCATCCCACCCAGCTGCGGGCAGTCGTGCCGCTGGGGCGGCACGGGTGGGCGCAGCGGCACCCCGCTACGCCGGGCCGCGCGACGCCCCCCGGCCCGCACCCTCGCCGGGTGGCCTCAGGCGTCGTTCTCCTCCTCGCCCCCGTCGGAGAGCTCCGGCAGCTCCGCGGACAGGGCCGCCGCGGCCTGTACCAGGGGGAGCGCCAGCAGACCCCCCGCCCCCTCACCCACCGTCAGCCCCTGGGACAGCAGCGGCTCCATGGCCATCCGGTCCAGCGCCTTGGCCTGGGCCGGCTCCCCGCTGTCGTGCGCCGCCAGCCACCAGTCCGGGGCCCGGAAGGCGACCCGCTGCCCGACCAGCGCGCACGCGGCCGTCACGACCCCGTCCAGGATCACCGGCGTCTTCCGTACCGCGCTCTGCAGCAGGAAGCCCGTCATCGCGGCCAGGTCCGCGCCGCCCACCGTCGCGAGCAGCTGGAGCTGGTCCCCGAGGACCGGCCGGGCACGGCGCAGCGCGTCCCGGATCGCCGCGCACTTGCGCATCCAGGCCAGGTCGTCGATCGCCAGCCCGCCCCGCCCGGTGACGACCGACGCGTCCGTGCCGCACAGCGCGGCGACCAGCACGCCCGCCGCCGTCGTGCCGCCCACGCTCACGTCGCCCAGTACCACCAGATCCGTACCGGAGTCGGCCTCCTCGTCGGCCACCGCCATCCCGGCCCGGAAGGCGGCCTCCGCCTCCTCCAGGGTCAGCGCGTCCTCGACGTCGATGCGTCCGGCGCCGCGCCGCACCCGGTGCGCCGTGACCTCCGCGGGGAGCGACTGCGGGTCGCAGTCCAGGGCCATGTCGACGACCCGCACCGGTACGCCGAGACGCCGGGCGAGCACCGACACGGGCCGCCCGCCCTCGACGACGTCGCGCACCAGCTCGGCCGCACTGCCCGCGGGCCGTGCCGAGACGCCCAGCTCGGCCACCTTGTGATCACCGGCGAAGAGCACCACCCGGGGGTGCTCGACCGGCCGCACCGGTACGACGGACCGTGCCGCGGCCAGCCACTCGCCCAGGTCGTCCAGGCGCCCCAGCGACCCGGGCGGGACGACCTGACGCGCACGGCGCGCCTCGGCGTCGCGGCGCATCCCGCCGTCGGGGCGCTCGATCAGATCGGTGAAGTCGTCGAGATTCAGCGAGCTCATTCGCCGAACAGTACCGGGCGGGATCGAACACCACGGACGGCCCGTACGCACCGCGCCCGGGCGGCGTCGTTGCGCCCCGGGCGGCGATCACCTACGTAACGTTTTGCCTGAATTGTCGTTGCCGCTTTCTCAGCGCGTCGGGAGCCGCCCATGTCCGCACCCCCCGCCCCCTCGGCGCCCCCTCCCGTGCCCGCGGTGCCGCCCGTCCCCCGGTACGGTCCGCACCGCGCGGACTGCCCCTGGTGCGGGTCCCGGCGGCTGCGTTCCCGACTGTTCGGGCAGGACCCGCGCCGGGCCGCTCCCGGTCGGTCCGTCCTCGAACGCTGCCTGGAGTGCGGGCACGGCTTCCGCAACCCGCCGCTCGACTCCGGCCCCGGCCACCCGGTCGTCCGGGCCTGCTTTGCCCTCCGGCACCGGCTGGCCGCCCGCGCGATGCGCCGCCGCTGCCCGGAACCCGAGGGCTGGCTGGACGTCGGCACCGGGGACGCCGACTTCCCCCACGCCGCGCGGGCCTGCTTCCCGTACACCTCCTTCGACGGTCTCGACCCCACCCACCGGGTGCTGCGGGCCCGTGCCGTCGAGCGGATCGAGGAGGCGTTCGTCGGCCGGCTGACGGACCCGCACATCCAGGCCCGGCTGCGGTGCCGCTACGACGTGGTGAGCCTCTTCCAGCAACTGGAACGGGTCCCGGACCCGCGTGCCGAACTGCGGGCCGCGCTGCACGTGCTGCGGCCGGGCGGTCATCTGCTCGTCGACGTGGCGGACCCGCGGCGGCTGCTCGCCCTCCCGGCCGGCGTGCGCGGTGAACTGGCCGCGCTGGGCTGCACGGTGCTCACCGGGCCGCGGAGCCGGCGCGTCATCGCGCGCAAGGGCGCCGTCTCAGCCGCGTAGGACGAGGGCCTGGCCCGCCACCACCAGCAGCACCTGTTCGCACTCGTGCGCGAAGGCGGCGTTGAGGCGGCCGAGTTCGTCCCGGTAGCGGCGCCCGGAGGCCGTGGCCGGGACGATGCCCGAGCCGACCTCGTTCGACACGGCGACCACCGTGCGCCGGGTGGCGCGTACCGCCTCCGTCAGGTCCCGCACCCGGTCGCGCAGGGCCCGTTCGCCGCCGTCGGCCCACTCCGCGTCGTCCCAGGCGCCCACCGCGTCCATCGCGTCCGTCAGCCACAGGGACAGGCAGTCGATGAGGAGGGGCGCTCCGTCGTCCTTGAGGAGGGGGACCAGATCACAGGTCTCGACCGTGCGCCAGGAGCCCGGGCGTCGCTCGCGGTGGGTGCGGACCCGGTCCGCCCACTCGGTGTCCCCGCCCCTGGTGCCGCCGGTCGCGACGTACAGCACCTCCGGGAAGGACTCCAGCCGGCGTTCGGCCTCCACCGACTTGCCCGAGCGGGCGCCGCCCAGCACCAGGGTGCGGCGCGGTACGTCGGGCACGTCCTCGTACGCGCCCACCACCAGCGTGGTCCCGTCCGGCACGGCCCGTGCCCCGGCCGCGGCGAGCCGGCGGGCGAGTTCCCGGCCCGGCGGCACGTCGTGCCCCAGATGGACGGCGACCACGTCCGTGGTGGCGCCCACCGCGCCCGCCCCGCGCAGCCTCGCCAGGGCGTCCGGACGGCCCACGACGTCCGTCAGGACCATGTCGTACGGCTCGGCGGGCTCCTCCAGGCCGGCCGGAGCGCCGCCCGGGGGCAGGTAGAGGAGACGCTGTCCGTCCGGGCCGGTCACGGCGTACCCGGTGCCCGGCGCGTCCATCGCGACCGCCCGCATCCGGTGTCCGGTCAGCAGCGCCAGCTCCCGGCCGTCCGGCACCCGGCTCGGCTGCGGCAGACCGGCCGGCACCTCCAGCGCCGGGCCGTCGTGCGGGTGCGACAGCAGCACCTGGCGTACGCCGGTCAGGGAGTGCCCGGCGCGTGCGGCGGCGAACGCGGCACCCGGGGTGAGGTCCAGCAGCAGGGCTCCGTCCACCAGCAGCGCGGTCGCCGCGCGCGCGTTCTCGCCCTGCGCGGCGGCACAGGCCGCGCAGGGACAGTCGGGGCGGGGGAGTCCCGCGGGGGCACCGGTGCCGAGCAGAGTCACGTCCACGCCCCGATTTTCCCCGGTGGGGCAGTGGTGTGCGCGCCCGAGACCCCCTATGGGGCGGGGGCAGTCCTTTGGGCCTGCTACGACGCGAACGGCTCAGCGCATAGGCTGCGGGCGGAGGCCGGACCAAGATCCGGCTTCCGCTCTGCATGTGCTCACATCTTGGAGGCGTACATGGCGGCATGGACGTGGCGGTTCGAGGCGGCCGACGGGACGGAGGTCCAGCCCGCGGTGCAGCCCGAGGAGTTCACCACGCAAGGGGACGCCGAGTCCTGGATCGGGGAGCACTGGAAGGACCTCAAGGAGGGCGGCACGGACCAGGTGCGGCTGTTCGAGGACTCCACCGAGATCTACGGGCCGATGAGCCTGCACGCCGAGGAGGCCCAGGAGCCGGCGGAGGACTGAGCGGTGCGGGCGGGGGCCGGCCGGCCCCCGCCCCTCACTGTTCGCCCAGCGTCACCTCGGCGGTGCGCTCGTCGCCGTCCCGGGTGTACGTCACCTTCGTCCGGTCGCCCGGCCGCATCGACGCCAGTGCCTCGGCCAGCGAGGTGATCGTGGTGATGTCCGTGTCGCCCAGCCGCACGATGACGTCGCCGGGCCGCAGTCCCGCGTCGTCGGCGGCCCCGCCGTCGCTCACCTCGACGACGGCCACGCCCGCGGGCCGGTAGCCGTCGTCGACGACCGTGCGGGCGGTGACACCGAGCGCCGCGCGGCCCGAGTCGGTCACCCGGCCGTCCCTGATGATCTGGTCGGCGACCGTCCTCACCATCGACGCCGGGATGGCGAACCCGATGCCGGGCGCCGCGCTGTCGCCGAGACCCGGGTCGGTCGCGGCGAGCGTCGGGATGCCGATCACCTCGCTGTCGAGGTTCACCAGGGCGCCGCCGCTGTTGCCGGGGTTGATGGCCGCCGACGTCTGCACCATGTTGCCGATGGTCGCGCCCGTTCCGCCGCCCTCGCGGCCCTCGGTGACGGTCCGTCCGACCGCCGACACGATGCCCTGCGTCACGCTGGAGGAGAGGCCGAGCGGCGAGCCCATCGCCAGCACGATCTGACCGACCTCGGCCTTCGACGAGTCCCCGAAGCGGGCCGCCTTCATGCCCTCGGGCAGCCGGTCCAGCTTGAGGACGGCGAGGTCCTGCTCGGGGTAGGAGGAGACGAGTCGGGCGGTCAGGGCCTCCTCGGTCCGGGCGGTGGTCACCCGGAAGGACCGGCCGTCGCCGACCACGTGCGCGTTGGTGACGACGTGTCCCTCGTCGTCGTACACGACGCCGGAGCCCAGGGAGTCGCCCGCCTGGATCTGCACGACCGACGGGAGGACGTCGTCGATCACCCGCTGGTAGTCGGCCTGCAGATCGTTGGCCGCGGCGGGCGCGGCGGCCTGCGCCGTGTCGCCCTGCTGCCCGGCGCGGGAGCCGGGGGCGGAGCCCGTGCAGCCGGTGAGCAGGAGCAGCGCGCAGGCCAGCAGGGCGGCCGGGGCGAGCGGCCGGGGCAGACGGGTGCGGGAGGCGTCCATGCCCACGAGTCTCACCGCGGGGCGGGGCTCCGGCTCCCGGTGGGCACCCGAACGGGCGCCCGGAAGGGAGGGCCTAGCCCCGGACCCCGCACAGGTGCAGGAGCGCCGCGACACCGCGGTACGGGTCGGTGCGGCCGGCCCGCTCCTCGGCGGCCAGCAGGGTCTCCAGGTCGTCCGGGGGCGCGGCGCCGTCGGGGGCCGTGTCCGTGAAGACCCGGACGCCGTACCAGGTGTGCAGCGGGGCGCCGATGCCGGCCAGCTTCGCCGTCAGCGTCGACAGCCGGTCCGCGCGGACGTGCAGGCCGAGGCGGTTGGTGTACTGGACGGTGTCGAAGGCGGCCAGGGCGCCCGCCCAGTCGCCGTACAGGCCGGGCGCAGCGCGAGCGCGTCGCCGTTGCGCACCAGGAGGGAGAGCAGTCCGCCCGGGGCGAGCATCCGGGCCAGCCCCGCGAGCAGCGGGTCGGGCTCCTCCACGTACATGAGCACGCCGTGGCACAGCACCACGTCGAAGCTGCCCGGCAGGAAGTGCACGCCGGTGTCCCGGCCGTCGCCCTCGACGATCCGCATCCGCTCCCGGATGCCCTCGGGCTGCCCGGCCAGCGCGTCCCGCGCCGCGGCGATCATCGTCGCGTCCCGCTCCAGGCCGGTCACCTGGTGCCCGGCCCGTGCCAGCCGCAGCGCCTGGGTGCCCTGCCCCATGCCGACGTCGAGGACCCGCAGCCGCTTGCCCACCGGGAAGCGGCCGACTATCTGCTCGTCGAGCTGCCGGGCCACCAGCTCCTGCCGTACGACGTCCCGCAGACCCCCCAGCTTGTCCAGCCAGGCATCCGCGGCGCCCCCGGCGAACGGCGTCGTGCTCAGGGCCGCTCCCCGCGCTTGACCTGGGGCTTGGGCAGCCGGAGCCGGCGCATCTGGAGCGAGCGCATCAGCGCGTAGGCCACCGCGCCGCGCCTGCGGTCGTCGGGGAAGCGCTCGGCGAGGCGCTTCTTCAGCCGGAAGCCGGTGACGATCGAGTCGAGCACGATCAGCACGATCACGACCAGCCACAGCAGCAGCGCGATGTTCTGCAGCGAGGCGACCCGGATCATGCTCAGCACGAGGATGATCACGGCCATCGGCAGGAAGTACTCCGCGATGTTGAACCGGGAGTCGATGAAGTCGCGCGCGTACTTGCGGACCGGGCCCTTGTCGCGGGCCGGGAGGTACCGCTCGTCCCCGCTGGCCAGCGCCTCGCGCTGCTTGGCCAGCGCGGTCCGGCGCTCCTCGCGCTGGCGCTTGGCCGCCTCCTTGCGCGTCATCGGCGTATTGGACACGCTGCGGCGCTGGGACTGGGCCACGCTGCGCTTGGGCGTCGGCCTGCCCTTGGGGGCCTGCGGGTCACGGGGCTGCTTGGAGTCGGTCACCGGCGCGCTGACGGCGCTCTGGGCCTTCTCATCCTTGGCACGGCTACGGAACACAAAACCCAAGGGTACGGGGTGCGGGGGTGTGGGCCCCAGCCCGGTGGGGAACGATCCGGCAACGCCGGTCGTCTGTAAGGGGGACAGAGGGGACGTTGCGCACCGCCCCGGACACCGGGGCATTGCGGACAACCCCGGGGAGCACCTACTCCCTACGCCGGACCGGGAGCGTACGCAGTCGTCCTTGGGGATGAGCGCATCCGTCCCCGAACAGTGCGGTAATGGATGCAGGGCCCGTACTGTGGGTTCTGTTGCAGTCGCTGGAGCTGGAGTCGGTCAGAAGGGGGCGCGCGAAGCCCATGAGCGGTGTCATGAAGCGTATGGGGATGATCTTCCGCGCGAAGGCCAACAAGGCCCTGGACCGGGCCGAGGACCCGCGCGAGACCCTCGATTACTCGTACCAGAAGCAGCTCGAGCTGCTCCAGAAGGTGCGCCGCGGCGTCGCCGACGTGGCGACCAGCCGCAAGCGCCTGGAGCTCCAGCTCAATCAGCTCCAGTCCCAGTCGTCGAAGCTGGAGGACCAGGGCCGCAAGGCGCTGGCGCTGGGCCGTGAGGACCTGGCCCGCGAGGCGCTGTCCCGGCGCGCCGCGCTCCAGCAGCAGGTGACCGACCTGGAGACCCAGCACGCCACCCTCCAGGGCGAGGAGGAGAAGCTCACCCTCGCGGCCCAGCGGCTCCAGGCCAAGGTGGACGCCTTCCGCACCAAGAAGGAGACCATCAAGGCCACCTACACCGCCGCCCAGGCGCAGACCCGCATCGGCGAGGCGTTCTCCGGCATCTCCGAGGAGATGGGCGACGTGGGCCTGGCCATCCAGCGCGCCGAGGACAAGACCGCCCAGCTCCAGGCCCGGGCCGGCGCCATCGACGAACTGCTCGCCTCCGGTGCCCTGGACGACCAGTCCGGCATGCACAAGGACGACATCCAGGCCGAGCTGGACCGGCTCTCCGGTGGTACGGATGTAGAGCTGGAGCTGCAGCGGATGAAGGCCGAGCTGGCCGGCGGATCGACCTCGGACCGACAGGCCCTCGAGGGCGGTCAGGGCCAGGGCCAGCAGCAGGACCGGCAGCAGCCGCAGGACACCCCGCGCTTCGACAAGCAGTAGGCCACGCCTAGGAGGGCGACATGATCGTAAGGATCATGGGGGAGGGACAGGTGACGCTGGCCGACGGCCGGCTCGCCGAGCTGAACAAGCTGGACGACGAACTCCAGGCCGAGATGGAGAACGGCGACGGCCCCGGTTTCCGCGCGACCCTCCAGGCCCTCCTGGCCAAGGTGCGGGAGCTGGGGGAGCCGCTGCCGGACGACTCCCTGGAGCCGTCCGACCTCATCCTCCCGTCCCCGGACGCGACGCTGGAGGAGGTTCGGGAGCTGCTGAGCGACGACGGCCTCATTCCGGACGGCGGGTGACACATCGGTCGGCGGAGCCTGACGGACGCCGACCGCACGCGGGCCCATCCGGAACGGGTGCCCACTCCGGCTACCGTAAAAAACCATGCGCACCCTCGCCCGCGCCCGCTGCACCCTCGGCGCCCACCCCTCCGCCCTGGACACGGCTCTCGCCGCGGCCGTGCTGGTGTGCATGGTCGCCGGCTCCTTCGTGGACCCGCACGGGCCCGAGGGCGTCAGCTGGGGCCTGCGGACCCCCGACGCGCTCAGCCTCGCCCTGATGGCCGCCGGCGCCGCCGCGCTCGTCTTCCGCCGCCGGGCCCCGCTGGCGGTCCTCGCGGTCACCGGCGGCGTCTCCGTGGTCGAGAGCGTCACGGGCGATCCCCGCGCCCCCGTCGTCATGGCCGCCGTGGTCGCCCTCTACACGGTCGCCGCCTCCACCGACCGCCCCACCACCTGGCGGGTCGGCCTGCTCACCATGACCGTGCTGACCGGCGCCGCCATGCTGGCCGGGCCGCTGCCCTGGTACGCGCAGGAGAACCTCGCCGTCTTCGCCTGGACCGGCATCGGCGCCAGCGCCGGGGACGCGGTCCGCAGCCGGCGCGCCTTCGTCCAGGCCATCCGGGACCGGGCCGAGAAGGCCGAGCGCACCCGGGAGGAGGAGGCCCGCCGACGGGTCGCCGAGGAGCGGCTGCGCATCGCCCGCGACCTGCACGACGTGGTCGCCCACCACATCGCGCTGGTCAACGTGCAGGCCGGGGTCGCCGCCCACGTCATGGACAAGCGGCCCGACCAGGCCAAGGAGGCCCTGGCCCACGTACGGACGGCCAGCCGCTCCGCGCTCGACGAACTGCGCGCCACCGTCGGCCTGCTCCGCCAGTCCGGCGACCCGGAGGCCCCGACCGAACCGGCCCCGGGCCTGGACCGCCTCGACGAACTCGTCGCCACCTTCCGCCACGCCGGACTCCACGTCGAGGTGGCCCGCACCGACCAGGGCACCGACCTGCCCACCGCCGTCGACCTGGCCGCGTACCGCATCATCCAGGAGGCCCTGACCAATGTGCAGAAGCACGCGGGGACGCAGGCGAGGGCCGAGGTCAGCGTGGTGCGGGTGGGACCGGACATCGAGGTCACCGTGCTCGACGACGGGGCCGGCGGCAGCACCGCCGAGACCGCCGCGCCGCCCGGCGGCGGCCACGGCCTGCTCGGCATGCGCGAGCGGGTCGCCGCGGTGCGCGGCACCCTGACCACCGGTCCCCGCTACGGGGGCGGTTTCCGCGTCCATGCGATCCTTCCGGTCAAGTGCCGCACCGATGCCGCCACCGACGCCACCGAGGACCCCGTATGACGATCCGTGTCCTGCTCGCCGACGACCAGGCGTTGCTGCGCAGCGCCTTCCGGGTGCTGGTCGACTCCGAGCCCGACATGGAGGTGGTGGGGGAGGCGTCCGACGGCGCGGAGGCGGCCCGGCTCGCCGCCGAGCAGCGTGCGGACGTGGTGCTGATGGACATCCGGATGCCCGGCACGGACGGCCTCGCCGCCACCCGCATGATCAGCGCCGACCCGTCACTCGCCCACGTCCGGGTGGTCATACTGACCACCTTCGAGGTCGACGACTACGTGGTGCAGTCCCTGCGGGCGGGCGCCTCCGGCTTCCTCGGCAAGGGCTCCGAGCCCGATGAACTGCTCAGCGCGATCCGCGTCGCGGCGGGCGGCGAGGCGCTGCTGTCGCCGGCCGCCACCAAGGGGCTGATCGCCCGCTTCCTCGCCCAGGAGGGCACGGGGGACGGCGCCGAGCGCGACCCGGCGCGCGCCGAGCGGCTGGAGTCGCTGACCGTGCGCGAGCGCGAGGTGCTGGTCCAGGTCGCCGGGGGACTGTCCAACGACGAGATCGCCGAGCGGCTGGAGGTCAGCCCGCTCACCGTGAAGACGCACGTGAACCGGGCGATGGCCAAGCTGGGCGCCCGCGACCGCGCCCAACTGGTCGTCATCGCCTACGAGACCGGGCTGGTACGTCCAAGGGTGGAGTGACCCGGAGCCGGGCGTACTGCGGCCGGAGTATGCGCCGGATAAGGAAATGGACCTGGGGCCTAGGGAACCCGGGGCGCGCGTGGACCAGGGTGGTGGGGTGGGCGTACCGATGTGCCCTCCCCCTCCGCTCGGCCACAGAAGAGAGACCCTGATCCATGTCCTGGCTGTCGAGATTCAGCCTCGCGCAACGGGCCCTGATAGGCCTGATGTCGATCGTCGCGCTCGTCTTCGGCGCGATCGCCGTCCCCCAGCTCAAGCAGCAGCTGCTGCCCACCATCGAACTCCCCATGGTGTCCGTGCTGGCGCCGTATCAGGGCGCCTCGCCGGACGTGGTCGAGAAGCAGGTCGTCGAGCCGATCGAGGACAGCCTCGAAGCGGTCGACGGGATCTCCGGCATCACCGCGACGGCCAGTGAGGGCAACGCCGTCATCATGGCGTCCTTCGACTACGGCAACGGCACCCAGCAACTCGTCGCCGACGTCCAGCAGGCCGTCAACCGGGCCCGCGCCCAGCTCCCGGACGACGTGGACCCGCAGGTCGTCTCCGGCTCGACGGACGACATCCCCACCGTCGTCCTCGCCGTCACCTCCGACAAGGACCAGCAGGCCCTGGCCGACCAGCTCGACAAGACCGTCGTCTCCGAGCTGAAGGACATCGACGGCGTCGCCCAGGTGATGGTCGACGGCGTCCGCGACGTCCAGGTCACCGTCACCCCGGACCCGGCGAAGCTCGCGCGGGCCGGCGTCACCCCGCAGACCCTCGCCCAGTCCCTCCAGGCCGGCGGCGCGACCGTCCCGGCGGGCTCCTTCGACGAGGCCGGCGCCAACCGCACCGTGCAGGTCGGCGGCGGCTTCACCTCGCTGCGGCAGATCCAGGACCTGATGGTCACCGGCGAGGGCGTGAAGAAGCCGGTCCGCCTCGGCGACGTCGCCACCGTCAAGGAGGAGGAGGCCAAGGCCGACTCCCTCACCCGCACCAACGGCGAGCCGAGCCTGGCCGTCGCCGTCACCATGGACCACGACGGCAGCGCGGTCGCCATCTCGAAGGCCGTCGAGGACAAGCTCCCCGACCTGCGCGAGCAGCTCGGCTCCGGCGCCACGCTCACCGTCGTCAGTGACCAGGGCCCGGCGGTCTCCAAGGCCATCGAGGGCCTGACCACCGAGGGCGCCCTCGGCCTGCTCTTCGCCGTGGTGATCATCCTGGTCTTCCTGGCGTCCGTCCGCTCCACCCTGGTCACCGCGGTCTCCATCCCGCTGTCCGTGGTGCTGGCGCTGATCGTGCTGTGGACGCGCGACCTGTCGCTGAACATGCTGACGCTGGGCGCCCTCACCATCGCCATCGGCCGCGTCGTCGACGACTCGATCGTGGTCCTGGAGAACATCAAGCGGCACCTCGGCTACGGCGAGGAGCGCCAGGAGGCCATCCTCAAGGCGGTCCGCGAGGTCGCCGGAGCGGTCACCTCCTCCACGCTCACCACGGTCGCCGTTTTCCTGCCGATCGGCCTGGTCGGCGGCATGGTCGGCGAGCTGTTCGGCTCCTTCAGCCTGACCGTCACCGCGGCCCTGCTGGCGTCCCTGCTGGTGTCGCTCACGGTCGTCCCGGTGCTGTCGTACTGGTTCCTGCGCCCGCCGAAGGGCACCCCCGAGGACGCGGCCGAGGCCCGCCGCCTGGCCGAGGAGAAGGAGGCCAGGAGCCGCCTCCAGCGCCTCTACGTCCCCGTCCTGCGCTTCGCCACCCGCCGCCGCCTCACCAGCGTGGCCGTCGCGGTCGTCGTCCTGCTCGGCACCTTCGGCATGGCGCCGCTGCTGAAGACCAACTTCTTCGACCAGGGCGACCAGAAGGTCCTCAGCATCAAGCAGGAGCTGAAGCCCGGCACCAGCCTCGGCGCGACGAACGCCCAGGCCGAGAAGGTCGAGAAGCTGCTCGGCGACACCGAGGGCGTCAAGGACTTCCAGGTCACCATCGGCTCGTCCGGCTTCATGGCCGCCTTCGGCGGCGGCACCGACACCAACCAGGCGTCGTACCAGCTGATGCTGGAGGACTCGGCGAACGCCGAGGACGTCCAGGAGCACATCGAGGACGGGCTCGCGAAGCTCGACGGGATCGGCACCACCACGGTCGCCGCCGGTGACGGCTTCGGCAGCCAGGACCTGAGCGTCGTCGTGAAGGCGGCGGACGCGAAGGTGCTGCGCGAGGCGTCCGAGAAGGTCCGCGAGACCGTCGCCGGGCTCGACGACGTCACCGACGTCACCAGCGACCTGGCGCAGAGCGTCCCGCGCATCTCGGTCAAGGCCGGCCCGAAGGCCGCCGAGGCCGGCTTCACCGACCAGACGCTCGGCGCGGTCGTCGCCCAGGCGGTGCGCGGCACCCCGGCCGCCAAGGCGACCCTGGAGGACACCGAGCGCGACGTCGTCATCCGGTCGGCGCAGCCGGCCACCACGACGGCCGAGCTGAAGGCCCTGAACCTGGGCCCGGTCGAGCTGGGCGACATCGCCACCGTGCAGCTGGTGGACGGCCCGGTCTCGATGACCCGCATCGACGGGCAGCGCGCGGCGAC
This sequence comes from Streptomyces sp. SudanB5_2050, assembly GCF_964272335.1. Classification (NCBI taxonomy): domain Bacteria; kingdom Bacillati; phylum Actinomycetota; class Actinomycetes; order Kitasatosporales; family Streptomycetaceae; genus Streptomyces; species Streptomyces sp. SudanB5_2050. Next base: position 2,337,617 of record NZ_OZ186760.1, on the reverse strand, counting down.
CATCACCGCCAAGCCGACCGGCGACAACACCGGCGCGGTGGGCACGGAACTCCAGTCGAAGATCGACGCGCTGGACCTGCCGGCCGGTGCCACGGCCGAGATCGGCGGCGTCACCGCCGACCAGGACGAGGCGTTCGTCAACCTGGGCCTGGCCATGCTCGCGGCCGTCGCGATCGTGTTCATGCTGCTGGTCGGGACCTTCCGGTCGCTGGCCCAGCCGCTAATCCTGCTGGTGTCCATCCCGTTCGCGGCGACCGGCGCGATCGGCCTGCTGCTGGCGACGGGCACCCCGATGGGTGTCCCGGCGATGATCGGCATGCTGATGCTGATCGGCATCGTGGTCACCAACGCGATCGTGCTGATCGACCTGATCAACCAGTACCGCGGGCAGGGCTACGGCGTCGTGGAAGCCGTGATCGAGGGCGGCCGGCACCGACTGCGCCCGATCCTGATGACGGCCCTGGCGACGATCTTCGCCCTGCTGCCGATGGCGCTGGGCGTCACCGGCGAGGGCGGCTTCATCGCCCAGCCGCTGGCCGTGGTGGTGATCGGCGGTCTGATCACCTCGACGCTGCTGACGCTGCTGCTGGTCCCGACGCTCTACGCGATGCTGGAGCTGCGCAAGGAGCGGCGCGCGAAGAAGCGGGCCGCGAAGAAGGGCCTGCCCGAGCAGCCGAAGCCGTCGCAGGACCCGGAGCCGGCCCAGGTCTGACACCCGCCGGCACGACGCAGGGGCGCCCCCGTGGAGTCATCACGGGGGCGCCCCTCGCGTCGTGCGGGCGTGCTCACCGGGCAGCGCCGGCGGCGCGGGCGCTCAGTGCTCGCACAGGGAGAACTCCCGCTCGTAGAGCTGCTCGTTGTGCTCGTCGACGAAGAACTTGCGCTCGCGCATGAGTTCTTCGCGGTAGCCCTTGGCCTCTTCGAGCGTCATGGTCGAGGTCTCGGCCCAGGGCTGCTGCGGGGGTACGTCGGAGGTGGAGACGATCCGCTCGGACGGGTCGACCAGGAAGAACGCGAGGATCTTGCGGTGGCCCGGGCGGGCGGGGTCGGCGAGGCGGAACGCGCCGACGCGGTGCTGCAGGACGTTCGGGAAGGCCAGGCAGCGGCCCGCCGGGGTCGAGGCCGTCCCCAGCACCTGGTTCAGCGCGTCCTCGTTCTCCAGGCCGTAGACCTCACGCAGACCCTTGCCGTCGTTCTGTTCGTAGCGCGGGTCGTCCAGGGCCGTCCGGAAGCTCAGGCTGCTCTCGGTGATGTTCTCGCTGTCCCAGTAGTAGATGCCGGTCGAGACGATCCGCTCGTTCAGCATTCCCTCGACATGCCAGGAGCCGCCGGCGTACTCGGGCCTGTCCGGGGTGAGGTGGATGGTGGCGAGCTTGACGATGACCTGGAGCCGGCGGCCGCGCAGGTCGACGCGCGCCGCTTCGCCGGGCGCCTCGGGCGGGGTGAAGTCCGGGGCGTCCGGGACGACCGGGCGGCGGTTCTCCCACCAGTCGTCGCTGGCCTCCTCCCAGGCCTGCATGGCCTCTTCGTAGGCCTCCTCGTCGTCGAAGTCGTCCTCGTCGGGTTCCTCCGGCTCCTGCGACTCGTCGTACCACCCGTAGGGATCGGCCTCGATCCGCAGGGGACGCGGATGGCGCAGGTCGGTGAGTACCCGCTCCCACAGCGGGCGCATGCGCGCGAACAGGTCGGGCAGGACGGAGGCCAGTTCGCGATGGTCCTCGGGGTGGACGTTGTTGACGTACGAACGGAAGGTGACGCCGCCGTCGTCGCTGACGTCCACGTCCGTGGGCAGCCACTGGAACTTCTCGGAGAACTCGTACTTCGCGTAGTGGTGCGCCCCCGGGTTCCGCCACGCCCGCTCGGGCTCGCCGCTCACCCCGCGCACCAGGCAGAACAGGGAGGGGTGGACCAGGTCGAGCACCTGGCCGTCGGACCCGGGATGCCAGTCCCGCGCCTCCTCGGGGACCTCCTCCAGGACCCGGACCGCCTCACGCAGCCGGGAGCGGAGCGCGTCGTCGACCAGTGTGTCCGACTGCCACACCCCGTCGACGGCGGACACCTCGATGCCGGTCCGCGCGTCCCGCAGCGCGGCGTAGTGCGCGAGTTCGGCGAGCACATAGCGGACCTGTGCCTCGGTGAGGCCCTGGGCGACCGCCTCCCGCGTCCATCTGGCGACGATGTCGGGGTCGTTCATCTTGTCGGTCCACCCCGGCTTCGACCGGATGTGGGCGCTGCACCGGATCATCTCCAGCTCCCGCAGCGTCCGGGGTTTCACCGCGTGTATGGAGCCGGTCGAGTGGAAGGGCAGCGGGAAAGCGGGCAGGCCGGTCAATGCTCTCGATCCTCACGGTCGGTGTGCGGGCGGCGGAAGCCTACGGCAGCGGACTGACACCGCGGCCGCGGGCTTCCGCCCCCGTTCCGACCCGACCGGGTTACGGCAGCGCCAGCATCCGCTCCAGCGCCAGCTTCGCGAACGCCTCGGTCTCCTTGTCGACCTCGATGCGGTTGACCAGGGTGCCCTCCGCCAGCGACTCCAGCGCCCAGACCAGGTGCGGGAGGTCGATGCGGTTCATGGTCGAGCAGAAGCAGACCGTCTTGTCGAGGAAGACGATCTCCTTGTCCTCGGCAGCGAAACGGTTCGCCAGTCGGCGGACCAGGTTCAGCTCGGTGCCGATCGCCCACTTGGAGCCGGCCGGGGCGGCCTCCAGGGCCTTGATGATGTACTCGGTCGAGCCGACGTAGTCGGCCGCCGCGACGACCTCGTGCTTGCACTCGGGGTGCACCAGGACGTTCACCCCCGGTATGCGGGCCCGCACGTCGTTGACCGAGTCGAGGCTGAAGCGGCCGTGCACCGAGCAGTGCCCGCGCCACAGGATCATCTTCGCCCCGCGCAGCTCCTCGGCGGTCAGCCCGCCGTTCGGCTTGTGCGGGTTGTAGACGACGCAGTCCTCCAGGGACATGCCCATGTCCCGCACCGCCGTGTTGCGGCCCAGGTGCTGGTCGGGCAGGAACAGGACCTTCTCGCCCTGCTCGAAGGCCCAGTCCAGGGCGCGCTTGGCGTTGGACGAGGTGCAGATGGTGCCGCCGTGCTTGCCGGTGAACGCCTTGATGTCCGCCGAGGAGTTCATGTACGAGACGGGCACGACCTGCTCGGCGATCCCGGCCTCGGTCAGCACGTCCCAGCACTCGGCGACCTGCTCGGCGGTCGCCATGTCCGCCATGGAGCAGCCGGCGGCCAGGTCGGGCAGGACCACCTTCTGGTCGTCGGAGGTCAGGATGTCGGCCGACTCCGCCATGAAGTGCACACCGCAGAAGACGATGTACTCGGCCTCCGGGCGCGCGGCCGCGTCCCGGGCCAGCTTGAAGGAGTCACCCGTGACGTCGGCGAACTGGATGACCTCGTCGCGCTGGTAGTGGTGACCGAGCACGAAGACCTTGTCCCCGAGCTTCTCCTTGGCCGCGCGGGCGCGCGCCACCAGGTCCGGGTCGGAGGGCGAGGGCAGGTCGCCGGGGCAGTCCACGCCGCGCTCGCTCGCCGGGTCGGCCTCGCGGCCGAGCAGCAGCAGGGCGAGGGGCGTCGGCTGAACGTCGAGCTCCTGGGTTTGGGCGGTGGTCACGACACGCACCCTTTCTACTTTTCGTCGAACTGACGCTATATATCATAACCGGTTCACGTCACTTTGACGACGCCCATAGTGTCGGTGTGACGTGAATCCCGGTCCCCGAGGCGCTGTCCGCTCCCCGGGGCGTGTGCGAGCATGAAGGGACGAGCCGAGGAGAAAGACACGGCCCCGGCCCGGAATGAATACGCGGCCCCGTCGGTTGGAACCGTCGGCAAGCAGTCTCCGTACAACCCGGGAGAGATGTAGATGTCCGTATCGGACGAGACCACCACCGTCACCGACGGCATCATCCTGACCGACGCCGCCGCGGCCAAGGTCAAGGCCCTGCTCGACCAGGAAGGCCGTGACGACCTGGCGCTGCGCGTCGCCGTCCAGCCCGGCGGCTGCTCCGGCCTGCGCTACCAGCTCTTCTTCGACGAGCGCTCGCTCGACGGCGACGTGGTGAAGGACTTCGGCGGCGTCAAGGTCACCACCGACCGCATGAGCGCCCCGTACCTCGGCGGCGCCACCATCGACTTCGTGGACACGATCGAGAAGCAGGGCTTCACGATCGACAACCCGAACGCGACGGGCTCCTGCGCCTGCGGCGACTCCTTCAGCTGAGCCGCCCGGCGCCGGACGACGGCGTGAAGGCGTACGAGAAAGGGCGGCGGCCCGGGACACTCACCCCGGGCCGCCGCCCTTTCTCGTACGCCTCTGCGGCCTCACCGGCCCCGGAGCGCCGCCGGCCTCACCGGTCCCCGGACGGGGCGGGCAGCCGCGCGCCCGGCTTGTGCACCGGGATCTCCTCGCCGTCCGAGCCCACGACCTTCCGGCCGTCCAGCGGCTCGTCGAGCGGCACCGTCCGCTCGTACTCCTTGGCGATCAGGATGCAGACCTTCTCCGGGTGCGGGGTCTCGGTCACCGTGACCGTCACCTTCCCCGCGCTCTCCTCGGCCTTCGCCGCGTAGTCGGAGCAGACCCCGCCCGTGAAGTGCACGGTCAGCTCGCCGTCCGCCGCCGTGTAGCCGCGCACCTCCACGTCCCGCCGGTCACCGTCCGGGGCCGGGGTCGGCTCCTGCGAGGGAGCGGGCGCCGCGGTGGTCAGGAACTCCGGGTCGACCGCCGGGTAGGTGACCGTGACGGCCTCGTCCGCGCCCGGCGTCTCCACCTCGAACAGCCACGAAGGCACCAGCGTCTGCCGCCCCTGGACCGGGTGGGCGGCCAGCCCGAACGCCGCCTCCTCGACCGTCACCGTCCGCTTCCGCGGCTTCTCCGGCGCGCCCGTCGGCGGGTCGCAGGGTGCCTGAGCCCGGTCCTCGTGCGGCACCGGGCTCGCGCAGCCCCCGATGCCGGCGCCGGGGGAGCGGCCGGGCGAGTTCAGCAGCGCCAGCGTCTCCTCGGCGCCCAGGACGGGGTACGTGTCCCCCTCGACCGGCTCCTTCAGCTGCCCGCTGCCGCCGACCACGTCGCCCCGCGCCCCGACGACCACCCCGGTCGTCCAGCCGTACGTGGGCAGCCCGCCCACCTCGGGCGCGGCGTTCACGGCGCGCCGGGCGCCCATGACCTGACCGGCGTCCAGCTTGGCGTCGTCCTGGCCCAGCGCCTTCAGCACCGGCGCCGCCGCCTTCTTCGCGGCCGCCTCGCTCACCGGGGCGCCCGTGCCGTCGGCGGAGGGCGCCTTGCACACGGCGCCCTTCCCGCAGTCGTCCGTGCCCGGCGCGTAGCGGTGGAAGGTCCAGGTGCCCGGCGCCTGCCGGCCCACGGTGAGCAGCGGCCCGGAGCCGTCCTTCGCGCTGCCGACCTTCCAGGCGTCGCCCTGGACCCGGGGCGTCCCCGCGACGCCGAGCGCCTTCGCCAGGCGGGCCACCTCCGCCTCGGTGACGTCGCCCTGGGCCCGGTACACGGGCGCCGAGCCGGGCCCCTCGGGGAGCGGGCCGTCGGCGCGGTAGGTGACGCCGTACGGGTCGGGTTCGCCGGGCGCGATGCCGTTCGTGCCGTCCTGGCCGTCCTGGCCGTCCTGGCCGCCCGGCGAGGGCGCCCCGAAGCCGTCCAGGGCGAGCGGCGGGGGAGTGCCGTCGCCCGGCGCCCCGGACGTCGTACCGCCGCCCCCGTCCCCGGAGGCGGACGCGGCCAGATAGGCCCCGCCGGTGCCGACCACCAGCACGGCCGCGGCGACGGACGCGACGACGACCGCCGGGGGGCGCCGCCGCGCGGAACGCCCGGTGCCGGCCTCGTCGGCGGCGACGGTGGCGTCGTCGTGGTCGGGTCGCTCGGTGTTCACCGCATCGCTCCTTCGGCTGTTCCTGGGGACAGCGATGGGACGCGGTGGAGGAGGATCCGGTTCCCCGTGACCCTCAGTCGCCGTAGTCCGACATCGCGTCCAGCAGCCTGGCCGACGTCTGCGGCACGCGCACGCCGTGGAGCAGCGAGACGGGGACGGGGCGGTGGGAGACCTCGACCGGGGCCTCCCAGCGCGGGGCCATCCGGGCGCAGTCGCCGCGCAGCGACGCCAGGTCGCCGTCCAGGTCGGCCGGGGCGGGGTCGGCGGTCCTCAGGTTCGTCATGACAGCACCGTAGGCACGTCCGGCGCGGTGAAGAAAGTTGTACTACCGGGTAGTTTCGCCTGCTTCGGCGGACGGGCGGTCCCGGGTAGCGTGAACTGTCAACCCGCCTCCCCCTCAGGAGAGAGTCCACGCCGTGCGCATCGCAGTCACCGGCTCCATCGCCACCGACCACCTCATGACCTTCCCCGGCCGCTTCGCCGACCAGCTCGTCGCGGACCAGTTGCACACGGTCTCGCTCTCCTTCCTGGTCGACCAGCTCGACGTACGCCGGGGCGGCGTCGCCGCGAACATCGCCTTCGGCATGGGCCAGCTCGGCACCCGGCCGATCCTGGTCGGCGCGGCCGGCTCCGACTTCGCCGAGTACCGCGCCTGGCTGGACCGGCACGGGGTCGACACCGACTCGGTGCGCATCTCCGAGACCCTGCACACCGCCCGGTTCGTCTGCACCACCGACGCCGACCACAACCAGATCGGCTCCTTCTACACGGGCGCGATGAGCGAGGCCCGTCTCATCGAGCTGAAGACCGTCGCCGACCGGGTGGGCGGCCTCGACCTGGTCTCCATCGGCGCCGACGACCCGGAGGCGATGCTCCGGCACACCGAGGAGTGCCGCGCGCGGTCCATCCCCTTCGCCGCCGACTTCTCCCAGCAGATCGCCCGGATGAACGGCGACGAGATCCGGATACTGCTGGACGGGGCGACCTACCTCTTCTCCAACGAGTACGAGAAGGGGCTCATCGAGACCAAGACCGGCTGGAGCGACGAGGAGATCCTCGGCCGCGTCGGCCACCGCGTCACCACCCTCGGCGCGCGGGGCGTCCGCATCGAGCGGGCGGGCGAGGAGACCGTCGAGGTCGGCGTCCCCGACGAGGAGCGCAAGGCCGACCCCACGGGCGTCGGCGACGCCTTCCGCGCCGGGTTCCTGTCGGGGCTGGCATGGGGCGTGTCGCTGGAGCGGGCGGCGCAGGTGGGCTGCATGCTGGCGACCCTCGTCATCGAGACGGTGGGCACCCAGGAGTACCAGCTGCGGCGCGGCCACTTCATGGAGCGGTTCACCAAGGCGTACGGGGACGAGGCGGCCGGAGAGGTCCAGGCGCACCTGGCCTGACCCGGCCCGGTGGGCGGGGGGCGGGCGTCAGCTGATCCGGCGGACCAGATACGCCGTTCCCTTCTCCGCCTCCTCCTCGCCCACGTACTCCTGCCCCCGCATCTCGCACCACGCCGGGATGTCCAGACGGGCGGCCTCGTCGTCGGACAGGACGCGGACGGTGCCGCCGACGGGGACGTCGCCGATCACCTTGGCCAGTTCGATCACCGGGACGGGGCAGCGCCGGCCGATCGCGTCCACGACGAGGTCGCCCCCGGTCCGCGGGGCGGCCTCCGCCGCCGCCGGCGCGCCCAGCTTCTCCCGCACCGCAGCCACCGTGCCCGGCAGCACCTCCAGGAACCGCTCGACGTCCTCGGCCGGGGTTCCCGGCGGCAGCGACACCCGGACGTTGCCCTCGCTGAGCACCCCCATCGCCTTCAGGACGTGGCTCGGCGTGAGGGTGCTGCTGGTGCAGGACGAGCCGGAGGAGACCGAGAAACCGGCCCGGTCCAGCTCGTGCAGCAAGGTCTCCCCGTCGACATAGAGACACGAGAAGGTGACGACGCCGGGCAGCCGGCGCACCGGGTCGCCGACCACCTCCACGTCCGGCACCAGGGCCGGCACCCGGGCCCGGATCCGCTCCGCCAGCTCCCGCAGGCGGGCCGCCTCCGCCTCCGCCTCGGCCCGCACCGCCCGCAGCGACGCCGCCGCCGCCACGATCGCCGGCAGGTTCTCGAAACCGGGCGCCCGCCCCGACTCCCGCTCGTCCCCGGGGCCTTGCGGCGCGAACCGCACGCCCTTGCGCACGACGAGCAGCCCGACCCCGGACGGTCCGCCCCACTTGTGGGCGCTGGCCGCCAGCAGCGACCAGTCGCCCGGCACCTTCCCCCAGGCCAGCGACTGTGCCGCGTCCACCAGCAGCGGCACCCCCGCCTCCCGGCAGGCCCCGGCCACCTCCGCCACCGGCTGCTCGGTGCCCACCTCGTGGTTGGCCGACTGGAGGCAGGCCAGCGCGGTGTCCCCGCGCAGGGTCCGCGCGTACGCCGCCGGGTCCACCGCCCCCGTCCGGTCCACGGGCACCCGCGTGACCGTTCCGCCGCCGGCCTCGTGCGCCTCGGCCGCGTGCAGTACGGAGGAGTGTTCGACCGCTGACACGATCAGGTGGGATCCGACCCGGCGACGCCCGGCCAGCGCCCCGGCGACCCCCGAATGGACCGCCTGCGTCCCCGAAGGGGTGAACACCAATTCGTCCGCCCGGCACCCCACGGCCTCCGCGGCCGCCTCCCGGGCGGCGTCGAGCAACAGCCGCGCCCGCCGCCCCTCCCGGTACAGCCGCGCGGGATCGGCCCACCCTTCGTCGAGGGAGGCCAACAGCGCCTGGCGGGCGACGGGATGGAGGGGAGCGGCGGAAGCAGCGTCGAAGTAGGCCACACGGCAACGCTATGACGTCCGGCGGGCACGTGCCGCCGAGGGGCGCTGCGCCGTGCTCGATATGCGGCTTCGCCGCGTGGGCGCGAGCGACCACGACGCACCGTCAGCCGCCGACGAACCCCCAGCTCCTGCCCCTCGCAGGCGCCCCGTCCCACCCTTTCAGGGTGCCCCCCGGCGCGTATGCCACCCTCCCCGCGACCCCTCGGAGAGCGTCGGCTAGGGTTTGGTCCGCATAAACATCAAACCCCTGCCCGACGCAGGGCGGCGACCGACCAGCGAGAAGGCCGCAGCCGAACAGCGCGGGCGAGACTCTCGGGAAGGCGCTACGTGAGTCCCAACGGCTCCGACCGCTCGCCGCGGCGCCCGATGCGGCGGAAGCTGCTGCAGGCACTGACCGCGGGCCTGGTCCTGGCGACCGCCACCGGTTGCACATACGAGGACTTCCCCCGCCTCGGCATGCCCACCCCAACCACGGAAGAGGCTCCGCGGATCCTCTCCCTGTGGCAGGGCTCCTGGGCAGCCGCGCTGGCCACCGGCGTGCTGGTGTGGGGCCTGATCCTGTGGAGTTGCTTCTTCCACCGGCGCAGCCGCACCAAGGTCGAGGTTCCTCCGCAGAACAGGTACAACCTGCCCATCGAGGCGCTTTACACCATCGTCCCGCTCGTCATCGTCTCGGTGCTGTTCTACTTCACCGCGCGTGACGAGTCCGAGCTCATGAGCCTCGAGAAGAAGCCCGACGTCACGGTCAACGTGGTCGGCTTCCAGTGGAGCTGGTGCTTCAACTACGTCGAGAACGTCGAGGGTTCCTCCGGCGACGCCAAGACCTCCAAGGAGCTGGCCGCCATCCCGGACCGGTTCAAGGAGGACTTCCCCGCGAACGCCGGCGGCGCCTACGACTGCGGTGTCCCGGGGACGCGGAACCCGCAGACCAACAACCCCGGCCCGACCCTCTGGCTCCCCAAGGGCAAGAAGGTCCGCTTCGTCCTGACCTCGCGTGACGTCATCCACTCCTTCTGGGTGGTGCCGTTCCTCATGAAGCAGGACGTCATCCCGGGCCACACCAACGCCTTCGAGGTGACCCCCAACAAGGAGGGCACCTTCCTGGGCAAGTGCGCCGAGCTGTGCGGCGTGGACCACTCCCGGATGCTGTTCAACGTGAAGGTCGTCTCCCCGGAGCGCTACGAGCAGCACCTCCAGGACCTCGCGAAGAAGGGGCAGACCGGTTACGTTCCCGCCGGCATCGCGCAGACGAGCCACGAGAAGAACCGGGAGACGAACAACCTGTGAGCATCCTCAACGAACCCCAGGGTGCCGCGGCAGGGTCCCACTACCAGGACGAGCTGCCGGTCCGGCGCCAGAGGCGTGGCGAGATCGTGGTGAAGTGGCTGACGACCACCGACCACAAGACGATCGGCACGCTGTACCTGGTCACGTCCTTCGCGTTCTTCGTGATCGGCGGCGTGATGGCGCTCTTCATGCGCGCCGAGCTGGCCCGTCCGGGCCTGCAGATCATGTCGAACGAGCAGTTCAACCAGGCGTTCACGATGCACGGCACGATCATGCTGCTGATGTTCGCGACGCCGCTGTTCTCCGGCTTCGCGAACTGGATCATGCCGCTGCAGATCGGCGCGCCGGACGTGGCCTTCCCGCGGCTGAACATGTTCGCCTACTGGCTGTACCTGTTCGGCTCGCTCATCGCGGTCGGTGGCTTCCTCACCCCGCAGGGCGCGGCCGACTTCGGCTGGTTCGCCTACTCGCCGCTGTCCGACGCGGTGCACTCGCCGGGCATCGGCGGTGACCTGTGGATCATGGGTCTGGCCTTCTCCGGCTTCGGCACCATCCTCGGCTCGGTCAACTTCATCACCACGATCATCTGCATGCGCGCGCCGGGCATGACCATGTTCCGCATGCCGATCTTCACCTGGAACGTGCTGCTGACCGGTGTGCTGGTCCTGCTGGCCTTCCCGGTCCTGGCCGCGGCCCTGTTCGCGCTGGAGGCGGACCGCAAGTTCGGTGCGCACATCTTCGACTCGGCCAACGGCGGAGCACTGCTGTGGCAACACCTCTTCTGGTTCTTCGGACACCCAGAGGTGTACATCATCGCGCTGCCGTTCTTCGGCATCGTCAGTGAGATCATCCCGGTCTTCTCCCGGAAGCCGATCTTCGGCTACATGGGTCTGATCGCGGCGACGATCGCGATCGCGGGTCTGTCGGTGACCGTGTGGGCCCACCACATGTACGTCACGGGCGGCGTGCTGCTGCCGTTCTTCTCCTTCATGACCTTCCTGATCGCGGTTCCGACCGGTGTGAAGTTCTTCAACTGGATCGGCACCATGTGGAAGGGATCGCTCAGCTTCGAGACACCGATGCTGTGGTCCACCGGCTTCCTGATCACCTTCCTCTTCGGTGGTCTGACCGGTGTCATCCTGGCCTCGCCGCCGCTGGACTTCCACGTCTCGGACTCGTACTTCGTGGTGGCGCACTTCCACTACGTGGTGTTCGGCACCGTGGTGTTCGCGATGTTCGCCGGCTTCCACTTCTGGTGGCCGAAGTTCACCGGCAAGCTGCTGGACGAGCGCCTGGGCAAGATCACGTTCTGGACGCTGTTCATCGGCTTCCACGGCACCTTCCTGGTCCAGCACTGGCTGGGCGCCGAGGGCATGCCGCGCCGGTACGCCGACTACCTGGCGGCCGACGGCTTCACCGCGCTGAACACGATCTCGACGATCAGCTCGTTCCTGCTCGGCATGTCCCTGCTGCCGTTCTTCTACAACATCTGGAAGACGGCCAAGTACGGCAAGCCGGTCAACGTGGACGACCCGTGGGGCTACGGCCGTTCGCTGGAGTGGGCGACCTCCTGCCCGCCGCCGCGGCACAACTTCCTCACCCTGCCGCGCATCCGCAGTGAATCCCCCGCCTTCGACCTGCACCACCCGGAGGTCTCGGCGATCGACCAGCTCGAGAACGTCGGTCACGGCGAGAAGACCCTCGCCGGTGGCAAGGAGGCCGGCAAGTGAAGATCCAGGGCAAGCTCTTCATCTGGCTGAGCGTCTTCATCCTGGCCGTCGCGATCGTCTACGGCTACTGGTCGAAGGAGCCGGCCGGCACCACGGCCCTCTTCCTGGCCTTCGGTCTGGCCATCATGATCGGCTTCTACCTGGCCTTCACGGCCAGGCGGGTGGACGCCGGTGCCCAGGACAACAAGGAAGCGGACGTCGCGGACGACGCCGGCGAGATCGGGTTCTTCAGCCCGCACAGCTGGCAGCCGCTGGCGCTCGGCATCGGCGGGGCGTTCGCCTTCCTGAGCATCGCGATCGGCTGGTGGCTGATGTACTTCTCCGCCCCGATCATCCTCATCGGCCTGTTCGGCTGGGTCTTCGAGTACTACCGCGGTGAGAACCGCACCCAGTAGCACGCGCCGCGCGCCGAGGGGCCCGGACACTCCGTCAGGAGCGTCCGGGCCCCTTCGTCTGCCCCAGCCTTCTCACTCGTCCGGGTTACCCACCGTGCCGCCGTTGACGTTGCTCCCTAGCGTGAGGACATGAGCAACACGGTTCACTTCCAGGCGCGGGGGCGTACGGTCGTCGGCTGCACCCTGCTGGTGATCGCCCTCGGCGCGAGCGTCACCGCCTGCACCGGCGGCGACGACCACCCGCTGTCCGCCGCGCCGTACGACGCGGCCGGCCAGATCTCCTTCAACGGCCCCACGGACGCCGGGAAGAAGGCCGATCCGGACAAACCCCTGGAGGTCGTCGCCGAGGGCGCGGACGGCCGGATCACGGACGTCACGGCCGTGGACGCGGCAGGCCGCTACGTGGCGGGCGAACTCTCCGCCGACGGGGCCCGCTGGCACAGCACCTCCCCGCTGGCCGCAGGCGCCCGCTACACGGTCCGGGTGAGCACCGAGGACGGCGACGGCGCGCCCGGCCGCAAGGTCCTCACCTTCGAGACCGGCATGCCCAGCGCGAAGAAGACCCTGGACGTGGCCTTCGGCCCGAAGGCGGGCGCGTACGGCGTCGGCCAGCCGGTCACCGCGGAACTCAGCCAGCCGGTCGCGGACCCGGCCCAGCGGGCCATAGTGGAACGCGCCCTGAAGGTGCGCTCCACGCCCGCCGTGGAGGGCGCCTGGCACTGGGTGGACGACAAGAAGCTCCACTACCGGCCCAAGGAGTACTGGCCCGCCCACGCCACCGTCCAGGTCACCAGCGCCCTGTCCGGCATCAAGATCGGCGACCGGTTGTGGGGCGGCAAGGCCGAGCCCCTGACCATCACCACGGACGACCGGGTCGTCGCCGTCACCGACGCCGCCGCCCACACGCTGACCCTCTTCAAGGACGGCGAGGAGGTCAGGCAGATCCCCGTGACCACCGGGAAGCCCGGCTTCGAGACCCGCAACGGCGTCAAGGTCGTCCTGGGCAAGGAACCCTTCGTACGCATGCGCAGCAGCACCGTCGGCATCGCCGAGGGCTCCTCGGAGTCGTACGACCTGCCCGTCTACTTCGCCACCCGGGTCACCTGGAGCGGCGAGTACGTGCACGCCGCCCCCTGGTCGGTCGGCTCCCAGGGCTCCGCCAACGTCAGCCACGGCTGCGTCGGGATGAGCACCGCCAACGCGGAGTGGTTCTTCGGCGCCGTCCAGGAGGGCGACCTCGTCGAGGTCGTGAACTCCGACGGCGAGACGATGGAACCCTTCGGCAACGGCTTCGGCGACTGGAACCTGGACTGGGCCAAGTGGACCACCGGGAGCGCCCTCACGGGCGGCGCGGGAGGCACCGCCGACCAGGACGCGGCGAGGCTGCGGCCCACGGTGGTGTGACCGGCCCTCCTACGCGCTCTGCAGCCTCTTCTGCCGCAGCAGGGAAGCCAGCGCACCGGCGAACTCGACGGGCTCCACCGGCAGCGCCACAGCCGCCTCCGCCCGGCTCCACGTGGCCAGCCACGCGTCCTGGGGCCGCGCGATGAGCAACAGCACCGGCGGGCACCGGAACACCTCGTCCTTGATCTGCCGGCACAGCCCCATGCCGCCCATGGGCACGGCCTCGCCGTCCAGCACGCAGACGTCGATGCCGCCCTTGTCCAGCTCCTTGATCACGGCGGCCGGGGTCGCGCACTCCACGAACTCGACCACGGGCACGTCCGGGGCGGGCCGGCGACCGGTCGCCAGCCGCACCTGCTCGCGGGTGTTGGAGTCGTCGCTGTAGACCAGCACCGTGGCGGTCGGCTGCATGCTTCCTCCGATACGCAGTGAAACAGTCGTAGCCCGTCGCGGCGGATGCTACTCCCTCCCACTGCCCGTCAACACTGGTTCGGACACGGCTTCGACGGTCCGTTCGATGGGCCATCCGGGCAGTACAGACGGGGGGAACACACCGAACGGCACCCCCCGGGGTGAGGGCGGGATAAGCGACCGACATAATGTCGGTCGTGGCGACAGCAACGACAGTAGAAACCGGGCACGCGCACCCGTCGGTCAACCGGCCGAACCTCACCAGCGTCGGAACCATCATCTGGTTGAGTTCCGAGCTGATGTTCTTCGCGGCCCTCTTCGCGATGTACTTCACCCTGCGATCGGTGACCGGCCCGGACTTCTGGTCCGAGAAGGCCGACGCGCTGAACTTCCCGTTCTCCGCGACGAACACCACGATCCTGGTGCTCTCCTCCCTCACCTGCCAGCTCGGCGTGTTCGCGGCCGAGCGCGGGGACGTGAAGAAGCTCCGGATGTGGTTCATCGTCACCTTCGTGATGGGTGCGATCTTCATCGGCGGTCAGGTGTTCGAGTACACCGAGCTGGTCAAGCACGAGGGCCTCTCGCTCTCGTCGGACCCGTACGGCTCGGTGTTCTACCTGACCACCGGCTTCCACGGACTGCACGTGACGGGCGGCCTCATCGCCTTCCTGCTGGTCCTCGGCCGCACCTACGCGGCCCGGAGGTTCACTCACGAGCAGGCGACCGCCGCCATCGTCGTGTCCTACTACTGGCACTTCGTCGATGTCGTCTGGATCGGCCTCTTCGCCACGATCTACATGATCAAGTAGTCGCGGCACGCACCCGCGCAATACCAGAAGCATCGACGCAGAAGATCCTGACACCGGGGTAATCCGTGAAAAAGCTCTCCGCACGACGACGCCACCCGCTGGCGGCGCTCGTCGTCCTACTCCTCGCGCTGGCATGCACAGGGGGGCTGTACGCCGCGTTCGCACCCGCGGACAAGGCGCAGGCCGATGAAACCGCCCAGTCCCTCGCCATCGAAGAGGGCAAGAAGCTCTACGCCGTCGGCTGTGCCAGCTGCCACGGCACCGGAGGTCAGGGCACCACCGACGGTCCGAGCCTGGTCGGCGTGGGCGCCGCGGCCGTCGACTTCCAGGTGGGCACCGGCCGTATGCCGGCCCAGCAGCCGGGCGCGCAGGTCCCGCGCAAGAAGGTCATCTACTCCCAGGCGGAGATCGACCAGCTGGCGGCCTACGTCGCCTCGCTGGGTGCCGGTCCGGCCGTCCCGTCGGAGGAGAAGTACGGCCCGGAGGGCGCGGACACCGCCAAGGGTGGCGAGCTGTTCCGCACCAACTGCGCGCAGTGCCACAACTTCACCGGCAAGGGCGGCGCGCTGACGCACGGCAAGTACGCGCCCACCCTCGAGGATGTCGACCCCAAGCACATCTACGAGGCCATGCAGACCGGCCCGCAGAACATGCCCTCCTTCCCCGACACCACGCTGTCGGAGCAGAACAAGAAGGACATCATCGCCTACCTGGACGCGGTCAACGGCGACGACACCGTGGACCCCGGCGGTCTCTCGCTGGGCGGCCTGGGCCCGGTCAGTGAGGGCCTCTTCGGCTGGATCTTCGGCCTCGGCGCCTGCATCGCCGTCGCCGTGTGGGTCGCCGCTCGCACCGCAAAGGCCAAGAAGTCATGAGTAGCCAAGACATTCCAGAAGAGAACCTGCCCGCTGAGCAGGGCGGCACCCACGTGCCGAAGCCGGCCGACGAGAAGAACCCGTTCGCCGACCCGGGGCTTCCGCCCCACGAGCACCGGATCCAGGACATCGACGAGCGGGCCGCCAAGCGGTCCGAGCGCACGGTCGCCCTGCTGTTCACGGTGTCGATGCTGGCCACCATCGGCTTCATCGCCTCGTTCGTCGCGATCCCGCACGACAAGTCGATCTACGTCTGGCCGCTCGGGCACATCAACGCGATGAACCTCGCGCTCGGCCTGACGCTGGGCGTGGCGCTCTTCACCATCGGCGCGGGCGCCGTCCACTGGGCGCGCACCCTGATGTCCGACGAGGAGGTCGCCGACGAGCGCCACCCGATCGAGGCGTCTCCCGAGGTCCGTGCCAAGGTCCACGCGGACTTCAAGCAGGGCGCCAAGGAGTCGGTGATCGGCCGGCGCAAGCTGATCCGCAACACGATGCTGGGCGCGCTCACGCTGGTGCCGCTCTCCGGCGTCGTCCTGCTGCGCGACCTCGGTCCGCTGCCCGGGACCAAGCTGCGCCACACGCTGTGGTCCAAGGGCAAGCTGCTCGTCAACATGAACACGAACGAGCCGATGCGTCCGTCGGACATCGCGGTCGGTTCCCTCACCTTCGCCAAGCCCGAGGGCCTGGAGGAGCACGACCACGGCTTCCAGAACGAGATCGCCAAGGCGGCCCTGATGATCATCCGGCTGGAGCCGGAGGCCATCAAGGACAAGCGGGAGCTCGAGTGGTCCCACGAGGGCATCGTGGCGTACTCGAAGATCTGCACCCACGTCGGTTGCCCGATCTCGCTGTACGAGCAGCAGACGCACCACGCTCTGTGCCCCTGCCACCAGTCCACCTTCGACCTCGCCGACGGTGCCCGGGTGATCTTCGGTCCCGCCGGTCACGCCCTGCCGCAGCTGCGCATCGGCGTGAACGACGAGGGCTACCTCGAGGCCCTCAGTGACTTCGAGGAGCCCGTCGGTCCTGCATTCTGGGAGCGCGGATGAGTACTGCAGCCAACGAAGCACCCCGCTCTCGCGGGAAGGCCCCGGCCGGCGAACGTGTCGCCGACTGGGCCGACGGCCGGCTCGGGATCTACTCCCTGGCCAAGGCCAACATGCGCAAGATCTTCCCGGACCACTGGTCCTTCATGCTCGGTGAGATCTGCCTCTACAGCTTCATCATCATCATCCTCACGGGTGTGTACCTGACGCTGTTCTTCCACCCGTCGATGAACGAGGTGGAGTACCACGGCAGCTACATCCCGATGCAGGGACAGCTGATGAGTGAGGCGTACAAGTCGACGCTCGACATCAGCTTCGACGTGCGCGGCGGTCTGCTGATCCGGCAGATCCACCACTGGGCGGCGATCATCTTCCTCGCCGGCATGTTCGTGCACATGATGCGCGTCTTCTTCACCGGCGCGTTCCGCAAGCCGCGTGAGATCAACTGGCTGTTCGGCTTCCTGCTGTTCGTCCTCGGCATGTTCACCGGTTTCACCGGCTACTCGCTCCCGGACGACCTGCTCTCCGGCACCGGTGTCCGCTTCACGCAGGGCGCGATCCTGTCCGTGCCGATCGTCGGCACGTACATCTCGATGTTCCTGTTCGGCGGGGAGTTCCCCGGGACCGACTTCGTCGCCCGGTTCTACTCGATCCACATCCTGCTGCTGCCGGGCATCATGCTCGGTCTGGTGGTCGGCCACCTGATCCTGGTCTTCTACCACAAGCACACGCAGTTCGCGGGTCCCGGCAAGACCAACAAGAACGTGGTCGGCATGCCGCTGCTGCCGGTGTACATGGCCAAGGCCGGAGGCTTCTTCTTCCTGGTCTTCGGTGTCATCGCGGCCATCGCCGGCATCGCCTCGGTCAACCCGATCTGGAGCATCGGCCCCTACCGGCCGGACCAGGTGTCCACGGGCGCCCAGCCCGACTGGTACATGGGCTTCGCCGAGGGTCTGGTCCGCGCCATGCCGGGCTGGGAGATCAACTTCTGGGGTCACACCCTGGTCCTCGGTGTGTTCGTCCCGCTGGTGATCTTCGGTCTCTTCCTGGCGATCATCGCCCTCTACCCGTTCATCGAGTCGTGGGTGACCGGGGACAAGCGCGAGCACCACATCCTGGACCGCCCGCGCAACGCCCCGACCCGTACCGCCTTCGGCGTCGCCTGGGTCACCGCGTACATGATCATGCTGATCGGTGGTGGCAACGACATCGTCGCCACGCACTTCCACCTGTCGATCAACGCGGTCACCTGGTTCGTGCGCATCGGGTTCTTCGTCGGCCCGGTCATCGCCTTCGTGATCACCAAGCGGATCTGCCTCGGCCTCCAGCGCCGGGACAAGGAGAAGGTGCTGCACGGGCGCGAGTCCGGCATCATCAAGCGCCTGCCGCACGGTGAGTTCATCGAGGTGCACGAG
This sequence comes from Streptomyces sp. SudanB5_2050, assembly GCF_964272335.1. Classification (NCBI taxonomy): domain Bacteria; kingdom Bacillati; phylum Actinomycetota; class Actinomycetes; order Kitasatosporales; family Streptomycetaceae; genus Streptomyces; species Streptomyces sp. SudanB5_2050. The sequence goes on along the minus strand of NZ_OZ186760.1, from coordinate 2,319,555 downwards.
CCGCTCAGCCAGGAGCAGCTGCACACGCTCACGGCGCACGAGCAGTACAAGCCGGTCGAGATCGGTCCGACGGTCGACGAGAACGGCGTGGAGCGCAAGGTGAAGCGCACCGAGAAGCTGCGCGCCAAGCTCAGCAAGTCGTACTACGGCGAGGAGTCGCAGATTCCGAAGCCGACCGTCGAGGAGTACAAGGAGATCACGAGCGGCCACGGCCACCACTGACCCTCCAGCGTCGCCACACCACGGTCGAAGGGCCCCGTCCGTTCCGCGGACGGGGCCCTTCGCCGTGCCCGGCGCTGGATAGGGTGGGAGCACACCTTCTTTCCGCCACGCACACGATTCAGGAGCGGCTCATGAGCGCTTTGACCCCCGCTGGAGGCGACACCGCGGCGGGCCGCTCCTGGCCCGCCCTGCTGAACGGGCTGGCGGACGGCCGCGACCTGACCGCCGACGAGACCGCCTGGGCGCTGGACGTGATCATGCGCGGCGAGGCGACCGACGCGCAGATCGCCGGCTTCGCGGTCGGGCTCCGCTTCAAGGGGGAGACCGTCGAGGAGATCTCCGGTCTCGTCCGCACCATGTACGCGCACGCCAACGTGATCGAGGTGCCGGGGGAGACGGTCGACATCGTCGGCACCGGCGGCGACGGCGCCAAGACCGTCAACATCTCCACCATGTCGGCGATCGTCGTGGCCGGCACCGGCGCCAAGGTCGTCAAGCACGGCAACCGGGCCGCCTCCTCGGCGTCCGGGGCCTCCGACGTCCTGGAGAAGCTCGGCGTCAATCTGGAGCTGACGCCGAAGCGGGTCGCGGAGGTCGCCGAGGAGGCGGCATCACCTTCTGCTTCGCCGTGAAGTTCCACCCCGCGCTGCGCCACGTGGCGGCCGCCCGCGGCCAGCTGGGCATCCGCACGGTGTTCAACTTCCTGGGACCGCTGACCAACCCGGCCAGGGTGAAGGCCCAGGCGATCGGCGTGGCGCACGCCCGGATGGCGCCGATCATCGCCGGTGTCTTCGCCGAGCGCGGCCACTCCTCCCTGGTCTTCCGCGGCGACGACGGCCTGGACGAGCTGACCACCACCTCCACCTCCCGGGTCTGGGTGGTGCGGGACGGCCGGGTGACCGAGGAGACCTTCGACCCGCGGGACGTCGGCCTCGAACTCGTCCCGGTCGAGGCCCTGCGCGGCGCCGACGCCTCCTACAACGCCGATGTCGCCCGTCGGCTGCTGGCCGGGGAGACGGGCCCGGTGCGGGACGCGGTGCTGCTGAACTCCGCGGCGGCGCTGGTGGCCCTGGAGCCCGGTGCCGGGTCGCTCACCGAGCAGATCCGCGCCGGTATGGACCGGGCCGCCGAGTCGATCGACTCCGGCGCCGCCAGGCAGGCCCTGGAGCGCTGGGTGGCGGCGACCCACGCCTGACCCGCCCACCGTCCCGTGTGACGTGCGTCCCGCGATCCGGACTCGGGTTGCGGGACGCCGATCACTTCCCCTAGGTTTTTCGACAGGTCATGAGTGACAGTCATGAGGCCCCGGCCGACTGTCCGGCAACCCTCCGTCCGTGGCGGGGTGCCCCGGGTGAAGACCAGGTCGTGGACAGCAAGGTCCACGGCAAGCGCGGACCCCTCGCGAAACCAGGGGTCCTGGGTCGTTCGAGGGAGTCTCCCGTGAATCAGCGAATGCGATAGGGCCGCAGAGCCCCGCCTCCGCACATCCCCTTCCTTTCTTTCTTTCACAGCGCCCTGCCGCGCGCTGCTCTTTCACGGGAGTCCGCCATGTCCGTGCCCACCGCTGTCGCCACCCCGCTGCCCGTTCTCGGCCGGGATGTCACCGTCCCGCTCGTCACCGGCGGGGAGGTCACCTACGCCGCGCTCGACTACGCCGCCAGCGCGCCCGCCCTCCAGCGGGTCTGGGACGACGTGGCGGCCTACGCCCCGTACTACGGCAGCGTGCACCGCGGGGCCGGGTACCTCTCGCAGCTGTCGACCGACCTGTTCGAGAACGCCCGCCGGACCGTCGCCGAGTTCCTGGACTGCCGGGACGGCGACCAGGTGGTCTTCACCCGGTCCACCACCGACTCCCTGAACCTCCTCGCCCGCGCGCTCCCGGCCGGCTGCCGGGTCTTCGTCTTCGAGACCGAGCACCACGCCTCGCTGCTGCCCTGGCGCGACGCGGACGTGACGTACCTGGACGCCCCGCGCACCCCCGCGCAGGCCGTCGAGACCCTGGAGCGCGCCCTCGCCGCCCGGGAGCCGTACGGCCCGGCCCTGGTCTGCGTCACCGGCGCCTCCAACGTCACCGGTGAACTGTGGCCGGTGCGCGAACTGGCCGCCGCCGCACACGCCCACGGTGCCCGGATCGTGCTGGACGCCGCCCAGCTCGCCCCGCACCACCCGGTCTCGGTGAGCGACCTGGACGTGGACTGGGTCGCCTTCTCCGGGCACAAGCTCTACGCCCCCTTCGGCTCCGGCGTGCTCGCCGGCCGCGCCGACTGGCTGCGCGAGGCCGAGCCGTACCTCGCGGGCGGCGGCGCCAGCCGCAGCGTCTCCCGGCGCGCGGACGGCGGTGTGGACGTGCGCTGGCACGACAGCGCCGCCCGGCACGAGGCGGGCTCGCCCAACGTCATCGGCGCCTACGCGATCGCCTCGGCCTGCAAGGCGCTCACCGAGGCCGGCTTCGACACCCTGGTCGCCCGCGAGGAGTACCTGATCGGGAAGGTACGGGAAGGGCTCGCCGAGGTGCCCGAGGTGCGGGTCCTGTCCCTCTTCGGCGACGACGCCCCGCGCGTCGGCGTGCTCTCCTTCGTCGTCGACGGCTGGAACAGCTCCCACTTCGCCGCCGCGCTCTCCGCCGAGTACGGGATCGGTGTGCGCGACGGCCTGTTCTGCGCCCACCCGCTGGTGCGCACCCTGCTCGGCAGCGACCCGGGGACGCAGGGCGAGTGCGGTGCCCCGGAGGCCGCGCCCGGCGAGAGGTCCCTCAACGCCATCCGCGTCAGCTTCGGCGCGGGCACCCCGGACGAGCACGTCGAGCGTTTCGTGGCCGCCGTCAAGGAGCTGGTGAGCGACGGCGCCCGGTGGAACTACCGCACCGAGGACGGGCGTTGCGTGCCCGACACGTCCGCCGCCGCCGGCACCACCGCGGGCACCGCAGCCGGCTGACCCGGCCGGCCCGGCAGCCGCGAGCCCAGCAGGACCATCCGCAGCGCCCGCTCGGTGGCGTCCGTGAGGAGTTCGGCGGCGCGCACGAGGGCGTCCGCGAGGGCCATCGGCGCCGGCATGATGCCGTGGAAGGCGTCCACCCCGGGGACCTCGTGCGCGCCCTCGCCCAGCGTGCCGGCCAGGGCGAGGACGGGACGGCCGTGCAGCTTGGCGCGCCGGGCGACCTCGGCCGGGACCTTGCCGCGCGGCGTCTGGTGGTCGAGGGCGCCCTCGGCGGTGAGCACCAGGTCGGCGCGGGCCAGGCGGGCGTCCAGGTCCAGGTGGTCGAGCAGGACGTCGAAGCGGGGCAGCAGCCGGGCCCCGACGGCGGCCAGCCCCGCGCCCAGCCCGCCGGAGGCGCCGGTGCCGGGGCCGGTGCGCAGATCGGCGCCGACGACGCCGAGGTCGCGGGTGAGGACGCGCGCCCAGTTCTCCAGACCGGCCGACAACTCCTCGACCTGCGCGGGCGTCGCCCCCTTCTGCGGACCGAACACCCGCGCCACGCCCCGCTCCCCGCACAGCACGTTGAAGGGGTTGCACGCGACCAGCAGTTCCACCTTCCTCAGCCGGGGGTCCAGGCCCGCCGGGTCGACGCGGGCGAGGCGGACCAGTTCCCGTCCGCCGCGGGGGAGTTCGAAGCCGTCCGCGTCCAGCAGCCGGGCGCCGAGCGCCTGGAGCGCCCCCGCGCCCCCGTCGGACGTACCGGAGTCGCCGCAGCCCACCAGGATGCGCCGGGCGCCGGTGTCCAGCGCGGCGCGGATCAGCTCGCCGACGCCGTACGTGGTGGTGGCGCCCGGGTCGCGCAGGGCGCGGGGGACCAGGGACAGACCCGCGACGGCCGCCATCTCCACCACCGCGGTGTCCCCGTCGCCGAGCAGCGCGAAGTGGGTGCCGACGGGCTCGCCGACCGGGCCGGTGGCGGCCAGCGCGACCAGCCGCCCGTCGGTCGCGGCGGCCAGCGCGCGGGCGGTGCCCTCGCCGCCGTCCACGAGCGGGATGCGGTCGATCTCGGCGTCCGGCAGGACGCGGCGGACACCGGCCGCGATGGCGTCGGCGGCGGCCTGGGCGGACAGCGACTCCTTAAAGCCGCTGGGGGCCACGGCGACCCGGCCGAGCAGGGAGGGGACCGAGGACATTGAGGACGTGGAAGACATGTCGGGCTCCTTCAACGGGTCACGGGTACGCCGAGCAGCGGCCAGACCGCGGCGGCGAAGAACAGCACGAGCGCGGCGGTCAGCGGTGCCAGGACGGCGGACAGCCGCAGCAGGTCGCGCGGGGTGTAGGTGGGGGTGCCGGGGAGGTCGGAGAAGAGCGTGACCGGCTTGGCGGAGGCCGGGAGCGTGTGGCAGAAGCCGGCCGCCGCGGTGGACGCGAGCGCGGCGGCGACCGGGTTGACCCCCGCGCCCGCGGCCGCGGCGATCACCAGGGGCACCAGGACGGAGGAGCGGGCCGAGCGGGACTGGAGGACCAGGTGGGCGGCGGTGCTCACCGCGACCACGACCCCGAGGAAGACGGCCGGCGCGACGTCCGCGGGCAGCCCGGACACCAGCCACTTCGCCGCGCCGGAGTCGGCGAGCGCGACGCCCATCGCCATGGTCGCCGCCATGAACAGCAGCAGCGACCACGGCACGGTCTTCAGCGCGTCCTTGAGGCGTACGGTGCCCAGCGCGGGGGAGGAGGCGACGACGGCGCCGATCAGCGCCACCACCGCGGGCGGGACCCGGTGCAGGGGTTCGCTGCACCACAGGGCCACCACCGTGGCCAGCAGCAGGGCGCAGCGCTTCTCCGCCTGGGTCCACGGGCCGGTGACCGGGTCCTCGCTGTGCCGCTGTATCTCCTCGGCGGTGATGCGCACCGGTCCCGCGCGGTCCGCCCGCCGCGTGGTCGTCAGCAGCACGGTCTCGGCGGCCAGGTGGGACGAGGCCACCGCCAGCGGCAGCCCGAGCAGCAGCCACTGGGTGAAGCCGATCCGGTCCCCGGTCGCCTCCCACAGCACGGACACGGTGATCAGGTGCGCGCCCGCGCCGATCAGCGTCGCCACCGCCGACAGCAGGATCACGGTCGGGAAGAGCAGCGCCAGCATCACCACCAGCCGCTTCCGGTCGGCCAGCGCCTTGGCGAGGGCGAGGAACACCGGCAGCGCGAGCGCCGCCCGGCCCGAGGTGGCCGGCACCGCGAAGGCGGTGACGACCAGCGCGGCCGTCGTCAGGTGCACCAACTGCCGTACGCTGCGCGCCCCGCCGACCAGGAAGGCGGCGGCCCGCCCGGCGAGGCCGGTCCGCGTCACCGCGGCCGCGAGCACGAAGGCGCAGATCAGCAGCCACACCGTGTCGTCACCGAGGGTGCCGAAGAGGGTGTCGCTGCTGATCACGCCGGTCGCCGTCAGCGCGAGTCCGGCGCCCAGCGCGATGTACGTGTCGTCGATCGGGGTGGCGATCCAGGCGCAGGTCGCCAGCGCGAACACGGCGAGGGTGAGGCGCGCGTCGCCGCCGAGGGCGGGGAAGTTGGCGGGGACCGCCAGCAGCGCGCACAGGGACAGGGCCACGCAGAGGGCCGCCGCGAGGCGGGGGTTCAACGTCACGTCAACGAGGGTTCACGGAGGCGGTGAGTCCTCAATGAGCGTCACATGAAGGAAACTTCACCAGGCCGGCAGCCGGTATCCCATCCCGCGCACGGTCTCGACCTGCTGTGCCCCGAGCTTCTTGCGCAGCGCCCGCACGTACACGTCCACGATGTTGGAGCCGGGGTCGAAGTCGTAGCCCCACACGTGCGACAGGATCTGCTCGCGGGACAGTACCTGCCCCGGGTGGCGCAGGAACAGCTCCAGCAGGACGAACTCACGGGCCGTCAGGTCGACGGTGCGCTCCCCGGCGCGGGCCCGGCGGGTGCGCAGGTCCAGGCTGAGCGCCCCCGACCTCAGCACCGTCACCTCGGGCGCCCGGGCCGCCGTGCGCAGCCTGAGCCGTACCCGGGCCAGCAGTTCCTCGAAGCGGAACGGTTTGGTCATCCAGTCGTCGGCGCCGCCCTCCAGCCCGGCCACCGTGTCCCGGACGGAGTCCCGGGCGGTCAGCACGATCACCGGGGTGGTCACCCGGGACTCGCGCAGCTCGCGCAGGACCGTGAAGCCGTCCCGGCCGGGCAGCCCGATGTCCAGGACGACCAGGTCGAACCCGCCGGTCAGGGCGTACTCGTAGGCGGCGTCGCCGTCGGCGACGGCGGTGGTGGTGAAGCCGTTGGCGCGCAGGCCCTTCTCGACGAAGGAGGCGATGCGCTCCTCGTCCTCGACGATGAGGATGCGGTTCATGGACGTGCCTCTTCCGCGATCAGTCGGAATCAAGTGTCAGTACGAAGGTGGCCCCGCCGCCCTCGGTGGTGCGCAGGCCGACCCGCCCGCCGTGGCCCTCGGCGATCGCCTTCACGATCGACAGCCCGAGCCCCGCGCCGGTCCCGCGCACCCCGCGCCGGGCCGTGCCGCGCCGGAAGCGCTCGAAGATGACCTCGGCGTCCTGCGGCTGGACGCCGGGGCCGGAGTCGGCTACGTACAGCTCGACGCGGTCGCCGTCGGCGCGGGAGCCGATGCGGATGGTCTGGCCGGCGGTGGTGTGCTGCACGGCGTTCTGCGCGAGCTGCACCATGGCCTGCGTGATCCGCTGCGGGTCCAGCCGCACCTCGCGGTCGGCGACCCCGTCCAGCACCCAGTCCCGCTCGCCGAGGGTGCGGGCCTTGACGTAGACGTCGGCGGTGAGTTCGGCGAGCTGGACCGGCTCGGGGGTGACGAAGTCGGGGCGTTCGGTCTTGGCGAGCAGCAACAGGTCCTCGACGATGCGGCTCATCCGGTCCAGTTCGTCGGTGACCAGGCGGACGGTCTCCTCCCGTTCCGCCGGGTCGTCGCCCATCAGCTCCAGGTGGCCGCGCACGATGGTGATCGGGGTGCGCAGTTCGTGGCCCGCGTCGTCGACGAAGCGGCGCTGGGCGGCGAAGGCCCGCTCCAGCCGGTCGAGCATGGCGTTGAACGTCTCGGCGAGCGCCGCCACGTCGTCGTTGCCGTGCACCGGGATGCGCCGGGTCAGGTCCTGCTCGGTGAGCTGCGCGGCGGTGGTGCGCACCAGCCGCACCGGCTTGAGGATGCGGCCCGCGACCACCCAGGCGATGCCCGTCGTCATCAGCAGCGCGACGCCGGAGATGGCCAGCAGCACGCGGAACACCTCGTCGGCGCGCTGCTGTTCGCGCCCCGGGTGGAAGGCGACCACGAACGCCGCCGCCGGTTCGCCGCCGTACCGGGCGACGGTGACCTTGGCCCAGCGGACCTCGCCCTCGGGCCGGTGCAGGGTGCCGGTGGAGTCGGGCGAGGCGTAGATGCGGCGCAGGGCGTCGCCGTCCTTGTGCAGGGGCAGGGCGACCGGGATCTCCCGCTGCTGCACGAACTTGGTCGGACGGTCGCCCACCTTGCCGACCAGGCCGAGCAGTTCCTCGTCCAGGTCGGCGTACTGCCGTTGCAGGAAGACCTTCAGCAGCCGCTCGGGGTCGGTGAACGGCAGGCCGGTCTCCGGGTCGAAGCCCTGGTCCTCGAAGTTGGCGAACTCCCCGGCCTCCTGCGCGAGCAGCCCGTTGATCCGCTGGTCGGTGTCGCGCAGCAGGATCGAGCGGGTGGTCGCGGCCACCGACGCGAGGGCGACCGCCATCACGAGCAGCAGCCAGAGCAGGATGCGGACCCGGGCCGAGATCCGGCGGCGCTCACGGTCAGCCGTCGTCGCCGGGTCCGTCGTCGGCGGTTCCTTCGGCGCCCGAGTCGTCCCCGGTTCCCTGGCCTCGGTCGTCGTCATCGTCGTCATCCGGGGGGCTGTCGGTCACCGGCGGCCGGGTCACCACCTGGTCGCTGGGCGTCGGCTCGGGTGAGGAGGAGGTGGGCGTCGGGGTGGGGGAGCCGCTCTCCAGCTCCACCTTGGACGGGACCTTCGGCTCCTGTGGGCTGTCGGTGAGCGCGAAGCTCGTCGCGGCGATGCCGAGCGGGATCAGGACGACGGCCGCCAGGGCCGCCATCCGGCGTGAGAAGACCATGCCTTCGATACTGCGCCCGGTACCCGGCGGCGACGATGAGCCCGGGATGAAGAACTCTTCATCCGGCGTCCGGCCCGGGGGCCGGAATCAGTTGTCCAGCCCGATCGCGAACGCCGCCTCCAGGTCGTGCTGCGAGTAGGTCCGGAACGCCACGTGCGTGTCCGTGCCCTCCACGCCGGGGATCTTGCTGATCCGGCCGGGGATGACCTCGGCGAGGTCCTCGTGCTCCTTCACCCGCACCATCGCGATCAGGTCGTAGGTGCCGGTGACGGAGAAGACCTCGCTGACGTTCTCCAGCGCGGCGATCTGCTCCGCGATCTCGGGGATGCGGTCCACGCTGGTCTTGATGAGGACGATCGCGCTGATCACGGCTGGTTCTCTCCCTCGGGCGCCGCCACTGGAACGCCCTTCACTCTAGTCGTAGGCCCGAACCGCACCCAGGCGAAGGCGAAGCCCAGCCCGAAGCCCACCAGGTGCGCGAGGTAGGCCACCCCCGGTCCGTCGCCCGCCCGGCCCGCCGCCGTCCACTGGAGCCACACCCAGAACGGCAGCACGATCCAGGCCGGGAAGCGCAGCGGCAGGAAGAAGAGGAACGGCAGCAGGCTGGTGACCCGGGCCCGCGGGAAGAGGAAGAGGAAGGCGCCGAGCACCGCGGAGATCGCCCCGGAGGCGCCGACCAGGGACTGCTGGGAGTGGGCGTTGGCGCCCGCGTAGCCGAGCAGGGCCAGGTAGCCGCAGCCGAGGTAGAACAGCGCGAACTGGAGCCGGCCCATCCGCTCCTCGGTCATCGCGCCGAAGACGTACAGGAAGAGCATGTTGCCCAGCAGGTGCACCCAGCTGCCGTGGACGAAGAGCGCGGTCGCGGGGGTGAGGGCCGAGCCGGGGGAGTCCTCGAACAGTTCTGCGGGGACCACGCCCCAGCGCCGGAAGTAGGCGCGCTGCGCGGCGAGCAGTTCCTCGCCGGTGCCGTACGCCGGATTCAGGCCCGCCGCCGGGCTGACCAGGAACAGCAGGCAGCACATGGTGATCAGCGTGTACGTCACGGGTGCGGTCCGGCGGCCCGTGCGGCGGGCCCCGCCGAGCGTCCCGACCGTTCTGCGGACCGCCGTGTTCCAGTTGCGGATCATGAATACAGAGCATGACGTAACGGGACGCACCCACCCAGGCCGCCTCGCCGCCGTGGACACGCGGGCGTCGGGTACCCGCCAGGCCGTAGGGTTACGAGCCACACGCACCGGGGGAGCCCGGCGCGTCACCGACACTGGAAGAGAGCGAACAGCCACGATGACGGTTCCCCTGCCGACCGAGACGACGCGGTGGCGCTGCACCCTCTGCGGCAACCTCACCCGCTTCGACGTCACCCGGGCCTCGAAGGTGGTCGAGTACGTGCACCTCGATCTGGCCGGCGAGCCGAAGGTCGAGGAGCGCGAGGTGCTCAGTGAGACCATCGAGTCGGTGCGGTGCCGCTGGTGCAACGCCGTGGACCAGGTGGAACTCGTGGACAGGCCGGGTGCCGACTCCTGATCAGGGGAGCGGCCCCCGCGTGAGGTGATCCCGTACGGGATCGCGCAGAGGCATTGGGGTGACGGATGGTGGAGACACGGGGCGGGGAGCCGGGCGACGGCGCCGCCGAGGTGCTCGACCGCCCGCTGCCCGACGGCGTGCGCCGCAGGGTCGTGCAGATCGTCTCCGACGGTTTCGGCGGGCTCACCCTCGGTGAGCTGCCCGCCCAGCTGCGGCAGTACGCCCGGTTCGCCCCGAACCGCAGGACCAAGTTCGCCGGCAACGCCATGGCCGCCGCCGTGGAGACCGACCCGCTCTTCCGCCAGCGCATCGGCGAGAAGTTCCGCGACGCCCAGCCGGAACTGGCCGGGGCGCTGGACGCGGGCTCCCCGCCCCCGGCCGCCGACCCGCTCGACGTGGCGGCGGCGGCCTATGTGCTGCGTCCGCACGGCTGGGTGAAGCTGGTGACCGCCGCCGGCGAGGAGGCCCAGCGCGCGGACGCCGAGCGCGCCGACGAGGAGAGCCGCGCCGAGCTGGAGCGGCTGCACGAGGAGCTGGCCCAGGCCCGCGAGCACACCAGGACCGAGACCGAGCGGCTGCGCGCCGAGCTGGACGCGGCCAAGCGGGAGACCGAGTCGCTGCACCGCAAGCTGCGCTCCGCCCTGAGCGACGTCAAGCGCGGCGAGGCGGCGCTGCGCAAGGTCCAGGCCGAGATCGACGCCGTCCGCGCCGAGAGCCACGCCCAGGTCTCCGCCGCCGAGAGCGAGACCCGGCGGCTCAAGGCCCGCCTCGGGGAGGCCGAGGCCGCCCTGGAGGCCACCCGCAAGGCCGCCCGCGAGGGGCGCAGCGTCGAGGACATGCGGGTGCGGCTGCTGCTGGACACCCTGCTGGACGCCACCCAGGGGCTGCGCCGGGAGCTGGCCCTGCCGCCGGTGTCCGTGCGGCCCGCCGAGACCGTGGACGCCGTCGAGCCCGGCCGGATGACCCCGAAGGACATCGCCAACCGCGCCCTGTCCGAGCACGACCCCGCCGTCCTCGACCAGTTGCTCGCGCTGCCCCAGGCGCATCTGGTCGTCGACGGCTACAACGTGACCAAGACCGGCTATCCGCAGATGCCGCTGGAGAAGCAGCGGCTGCGCCTGCTCGGCCAGCTCTCCCAACTCGCCGCGCAGACCGGCGCGGAGACGACCTGCGTCTTCGACGGGGCCGAGCTGGCGGCGCCGGTGCTGCTCGCGCCGCCGCGCGGGGTGCGGGTGCTGTTCTCCAAGCCCGGCGTCACCGCCGACGAACTGATCCGCCAGCTGGTGCGCGCCGAGCCGCCGGGCCGGCCGGTCATCGTGGTCTCGACCGACCGGGAGGTCGCCGACGGGGTCGCGCGAGCCGGCGCGCGCCCGGTGGCGTCCGCGGTACTCCTCAAGCGGCTTTCCTAGCCTCCCTTCACTTTCGTACCAACCGCAACGTGGGTGTTCTATGCCCCGAATTGACGGAACCGTCACGCAACGTAGCGTCAATCCGGCGTCACAGCAGGTGAGTTGTGGCAAAGAATGCGGTGAGTAACAGGGTTTTTCGGGTGGAGGATTTGAACTGATCACGAGTGGGTCACTAGGGTCAGCCATCGAACCCTCGAACGGGTGATCCCTCTCAAGAAGGAGCTCGTCTCCGTGGCGTCCCACCGTCGTCCCAAGCAGCCGAGCCGCACGCGCGTGACCGTGCTCACCACCGCTGCCGCAGCCGCTGTCGCTCTCAGTTCCCAGGCCGCCAACGCCGCCCCGAGCGAGAAGCCGAGCAAGGACGAGGTCAAGACCAAGGTCGACAAGCTCTACGAGGAGGCCGAGAAGGCCACCGAGAAGTACAACGGCGCCAAGGAGAAGCAGGAGAAGCTCCAGAAGGAGATCTCCACGATCCAGGACAACGTCGCCCGCGGCCAGGAGGAGCTGAACGAGCTGCGCGACGGCCTCGGTTCGATGGCCAGCGCCCAGTACCGCTCCGGCGGGATAGACCCGTCCCTCCAGCTGTTCCTCTCCGCCGACCCGGACAACTACCTGGACAAGGCGTCCACGCTCGACCAGCTCAGCGGCCAGCAGGTCGAGGCGCTGAAGAAGATCCAGGAGAAGCAGCGGGACCTCGCCCAGCAGCGCTCCGAGGCGTCCGAGAAGCTCAAGGACCTCTCCGCCACCCGCACCGAGCTGGGCAAGAAGAAGAAGGAAGTCCAGAGCAAGCTCTCCTCCGCGCAGAAGCTGCTCAACACGCTCACCGCGCAGGAGAAGGCCGCCCTCCAGGCCGAGGAGCAGCGCGCCACCCGCACCAGCGAGCGCCAGGTCCTCTCCGGCAAGTCCACCCCCGCCTCCGGCCGGGCCGCCGCCGCCTTCGCCGCCGCCCAGAGCAAGCTGGGCACGCCCTACGTCTACGGCGCCACCGGCCCGTCCTCCTTCGACTGCTCGGGCCTGACCTCCTGGGCCTACGCCCAGGCGGGCGTCGGCATCCCGCGCACCTCCGAGGCGCAGACCGGCGCGGGCACGCGGATCTCCTCGATGAGCCAGCTCCAGGTCGGCGACCTCGTCTTCTTCTTCAACGACCTGCACCACGTCGGCCTCTACGCCGGCAACGGCCAGGTCCTGCACGCGCCGCGCACCGGTACGGTCGTCCGCTACGAGTCGATGAGCACCATCGGCGGTCCCTTCATGTTCGGCGTCCGGGTCTGACCGGGACCCCCGCACCCCCTTCCGACGCCCTCGCCGTGCCGCCCGTTCGGGCGAATCACGGCACGGCGTTCCGGCTCCCGCCCCGCCACTGACCTGCGTCAGCGGCGGGGTTCGGCGTCGCGGGCCCGCCGAGGTCGTTGGCCGGTGCCCCGCCACGGGGTTACTGTCTGCCGCGTTTCCCTGTCCGTCAGCGGAAGGAGTGCGGCTTCCCGTGGGGTCCCATCGCCGCCTTGCACCAACCGGGTTCGACCGTGGCGCCACCGCCGCCGTCGGCCTGTTCTCCGTCGCCGCCGCGCTCCTGGGCGCCGTACCGGCCACGGCCGCCCCGCAGGACGACCGGCGGGCGGAGGTGGACCGGCTCTACACGGAGGCGGAGAAGGCGACCGAGGCCTACAACAAGGCCGACGCGCGCACCGACGCGCTGCGCGAGGAGGTCAGCACGGCCCAGGAGGCGATCGCCCGGCAGCAGGAGCGGATCAACTCCATGCGGGACGCGCTCGGTTCGCTGGCCGGCGCCCAGTACCGCTCCGGCGGCATCGACCCGTCGCTGGCGCTGCTGCTCTCCGCCGAGCCGGACGACTACCTGGAGCGGGCCGCCACGCTGGACCGGGTCACCACCCACCAGGCCGGCCAGTTGAAGGAGCTCCAGGAGGCCATGCGGGACCTGGCCCAGGACCGGGCCGAGGCCGCCGGCAAGCTCGCCGAACTGGAGAAGGGCCGCAAGGCGGTGGCCGCGCACAAGAAGACGGTGGAGCGCAAGCTCGCCGAGGCCCGCAGGCTCCTCAACTCCCTCCCCGACGAGGAGCGCGCCGACCACGCACGCGGCTCCCGGTCCGGCCGCACCGACCTGACCGCCCTCGGCGGCGACGCCCCCGCCTCCGGCCGCGCGGCCGCCGCCGTCGCCGCCGCCCGCTCCGCCCTCGGCAAGCCGTACGTCTGGGGCGCCAACGGCCCCGGCGGCTTCGACTGCTCCGGCCTCACCCAGTGGTCCTACGCCCAGGCCGGCGTCGGCCTGCCGCGCACCTCGCAGGCGCAGTCGGGCGCCGGACAGCGCGTCTCCCTGTCCGAGGCCCGCCCGGGCGACCTCGTCGCCTACCGGGACGACGCCAGCCACATCGGCATGTACGTCGGCAACGGCCAGGTCATCCACGCCCCCTACCCCGGCGCCCCCGTCCGCTACGACCCGGTCGGCATGATGCCGGTCTCGTCGGTGACACGGGTCTGACCCACCCGGCCCGTAGCCGGGCCGGACGCCGGCCGCGCCCGGAGAGCACCGGAGGGCACCGGAGAGCAGCGGTGACGGCCGCCGGGGCGGCCCGTTCGTCCGTCTCGTCCCCTGACCCCTTCGGCCCGGCGCCCGTACGATCGGGAAGGTGGCTGGTCGAAGGCGGGTGTCGGGTTCCTCCGTGGTGGCGCTGTGCCTGCTGCTCGTCTCCCTCGTGGCCTGCGGCGGCCGGACCACCGCCGACCCGGTGCGGACCGAGGTGCAGCAGGTGCTGGACCGGCGGGCCGCCGCCGTCCTCGGCCACGACCGCTCCGCCTACGCCCGCACCGGCACCGCGGCCTCCTTCGACAACCTCGGCGCGGTGCCGTTCGCCGCGTGGTCGTACCGCGTCACCGACGTGGACCGCTCCGGCGACACGGCCACCGCGGACGTCGAACTGCGCTACCGGCTCGACGGCTACGACCCGGGCCCCGTCACCACCCTGCGCACCGTGCGGCTGGAGCGGGACGGCCCGGACGGCGGCTGGGCCGTCGAGTGGGACCGGCCCGCCGCGAAGTCGGGCAGTCAGCCGTGGGACCAGGGCACGGTACGGGTCGTGAGGGGCACGCACAGCCTCGTGCTGGGGGTCGGCCAGTCCACCGGGGCGCTGCGCGGCTTCGCGGACCTGGCCGACCGGGCGGTGCCGGCCGTGTCGGACGCCTGGGACGGCGACTGGGCCGAGCGGGTCGTCGTCCTGGTCCCGGAGTCGCTGGAGGCGATGGCGGGCCTGCTCGGCTCACCGGCCTCCTCCTACCGGGGCATCGCCGCGGTCACCACCGGCGAGACCGGCGGCCGGGAGCACGCCCCCGCCGACCGGATCATCGTCAACCCCGACGCGTACGGGCTCCTGGGCACCCTCGGCAAACAGGTCGTCCTCACCCACGAGACCACCCACGTCGCCACCCGTGCCGACACCGACGCCGCCACCCCGCTGTGGCTGTCCGAGGGCTACGCCGACTGGGTCGGCTACCGGGGCAGCGGCCGCACCCCCGGCCAGGCCGCCCCCGGACTGGCCCGCGCCGTGTCCGAGGGCGAGGTGCCCCGGGACCTGCCGACCGACGAGGACTTCGGCTTCACCGCCGACGCGGACCGGCTGGCCCGCGCCTACGAGGGCGGCTGGCTGGCCTGTCTGATGATCGCCGACCAGTGGGGCGAGGACCGGCTGGACGCCTTCTACCGCGCGGTCGGCGCCCACGACCGGCGGGCGGGCGCGGTGGAGGACGCGATGGACGCGGTGCTCGGTATCTCGCCGGACGACTTCACGGAGCGATGGCGGGAGTACCTGCGGACCGAGCTCGGCTGAGCCGGCCCTTCCCGGCGGCCCGCCCGCGCGGCACCGTGCCGCGCCACAGGGCGCGGGCCGCGACCAGCGCCGCGGCCACCAGGAGGCCGTTGCGGACGAACAGCAGCCCGACGCCGACCGGATCGCTCGCGACGACCCGGGCGAAGTACACCGGGAACTCCAGCACCGTCACCGGGGCGGCCGCCAGCACCAGGACGACCGGCACCCGCATCCGGCTCGCCCGGAAGCACCCGCAGACCGCCGCCAGACCGATCAGCCACACCAGGTACTGGGGACTGATCACCCGGCTGGTGACGGTGAACATCAGCACCGCCGTGAACGCCGCGTCCGCCGCCGTGTGCGCCGCGAACCGCGAGGCCGCCAGCCGCCACAGCAGCAGCCACCCGAACGCCAGGGCGGTCAGCGCCAGCGCCACCGTGCTCACCGCGCCCACCTGGGGGCCCAGGAACTCGACCGAGCCGTAGTTGAGCAGCACCTGGCCGTCCCAGCCGAAGTGCCGGGCCACGTGGAAGACCAGCGCGCCCAGGGACTCCACCTCGGTGCCCCGCTCCCGCTGGAACGTCAGGAAGGCGAACGCCCCCGGCATCGTCACGGCGAACAGCCCCGCCAGTCCGGCCGCGCCCAGGGCCGCCGCGACCCACGGAGGGCGAGCGCGCATCCCGACCAGGAGCAGCGCCGGCCACACCTTCAGCAGCGCCCCCAGCCCCACCAGGGCGCCCGCGACCCGCGGATGCCTCCCCGCGGCCAGCAGCGCGGCCACCGCGACGGCGGTGACCATGACGTCGTAGCGGGCGTACACCGTCGGACCGAGCAGCGGGAGGCCCACCACCCACGCCCACGCCCCGCGCGGCGAGCGCTCGGTGCCCCGGCCCGCCCGCCACAGCAGGGCCAGCACGGCCAGGTCCGCGAGACAGGCCAGCACGAAGAAGGCCGTCGCGTACTCCAGGACGGGCAGCAGCGCGGGGGAGAGGATCGCCAAGGCCGCGGCGGGCGGGTACTGCCAGGTGACATCGCCCAGCGGAAACGTTCCGGTGCGCAGGATCTCGTACCAGTCGCGGTAGATGACGGACACGTCGCTGGTGACGTCCGGGCCCGGGAAGACCCACACCTTCAGCACGAACAGCAGCAGCACCAGCCGCGTGGCGGCCCAGGCCGTCAGCGGCCACACCGGTGACCGCCCCGCGTCCGTCGTCACCACGTGCTCCCTGCCCGTCCGCGTGCCGTGCCGTGCCGTGCGGCCATGATGACCCGGACACCTGTGCGCCTGCCACAGGACGCGGCCGGCCCCCGGGCCGTCCGGAGGGTTCGGTAGGGTCGGCGGCGTGCGCAAGACCTTGATCGTGACGAACGACTTCCCGCCCCGGCCGGGCGGCATCCAGGCCTTCCTGCACAACATGGCGCTGCGGCTGGACCCCGAGCGGCTCGTCGTCTACGCCTCCACCTGGAAGCGGGGCCGCGAGGGCGTCGAGGCCACCGCCGCCTTCGACGCGGAGCAGCCCTTCACCGTCGTACGGGACCGCACGACGATGCTGCTGCCGACGCCGGGCGCGACCCGTACGGCGGTCCGCCTGCTGCGCGAGCACGGGTGCACCTCGGTGTGGTTCGGCGCGGCGGCGCCCCTCGGCCTGATGGCCCCGGCACTGCGCAGGGCGGGCGCGGAACGCCTCGTCGCCACCACCCACGGCCACGAGGCGGGCTGGGCCCAGCTGCCCGCCGCCCGGCAGCTGCTGCGCCGGATCGGGGAGTCCACCGACACGATCACCTACCTCGGCGAGTACACGCGCTCCCGGATCGCGGGCGCGCTCACGCCCGAGGCGGCCGGGCGGATGGTCCAGCTGCCCCCGGGCGTGGACGAGAAGACCTTCCACCCGGGCAGCGGCGGCGACGAGGTGCGGGCCCGGCTGGGCCTGACCGACCGGCCGGTCGTGGTGTGCGTCTCGCGGCTGGTCCCGCGCAAGGGCCAGGACACCCTGATCCGGGCGATGCCGCGCATCCTCGCCGCCGAGCCGGACGCGGTCCTGCTGATCGTCGGAGGCGGTCCCTACGAGAAGGACCTGCGCCGGCTCGCCGAGGAGACCGGCGTCGCCGCCTCCGTCCGCTTCACCGGCGCCGTCCCCTGGTCCGAGCTGCCCGCCCACTACGGCGCCGGGGACGTCTTCGCCATGCCCTGCCGCACCCGCCGGGGCGGTCTCGACGTCGAGGGCCTGGGCATCGTCTACCTGGAGGCCTCGGCGACCGGCCTGCCCGTCGTCGCGGGCGACTCGGGCGGCGCCCCGGACGCCGTGCTCGACGGCGAGACCGGGTGGGTGGTGCGGGGCGGCGACCCCGACCAGGCCGCCGACCGTATCGTCACGCTCCTGGGCGACCCGGAGCTGCGCCGCAGGATGGGCGAGAGGGGCCGCGCCTGGGTGGAGGAGAAGTGGCGCTGGGACCTGCTGGCGGAGCACCTGAAGGCGCTGCTGTAGCGGAGGGTGCCCTCGCAACGCCGGTGAACGGCAGGCCGAGAAGGGGCGCGGGGGACCGCGCGACAAGCCACGACGAACCCGCACTCGCCGACGAACCGCCCCGGCACCCCCACAAGGCGCCCTACTTCGCGTAGATCGCCTCGATCTCGTCCGCGTAGTCCTTGGCCACAACGCTCCGCTTGAGCTTCAGCGACGGCGTCAGATGCCCCGACTCCTCGGTGAACTGAGCCGACAGCACCCGGAACTTCCGCACCGACTCCGCCTTGGACACCGCCGCGTTCCCGTCGTCGATCGCGTCCTGGATCGCCGCGAGCAGGTCCGGGTCCTCCCGCAGCGACACCGCGGTCGAGCCGGCCGGCTTCCCGTGGTCCGCGCACCAGCGTCCGAGGAACTCCTCGTCGATGGTGACCAGCGCGCCCACGAACGGCCGCCCGTCGCCGACCACCATGCACTCCGCGACCAGCGCGTGCGCGCGGATACGGTCCTCTATGACGGCCGGGGCGACGTTCTTGCCGCCCGCGGTGACGATGATCTCCTTCTTGCGGCCGGTGATCCGCAGATAGCCGTCCTCGTCCAGGGTGCCGATGTCGCCGGTGTGGAACCAGCCGTCGGCCAGCGCCTCGGCCGTCGCGCCCGGGTTGTTCCAGTACTCCTTGAACAGGTGCTCGCCGTGCAGCAGCACCTCCCCGTCGTCCGCGATGCGCACCACGGACCCGGGCAGCGGCTGACCGACCGTGCCGATCTTCTGCCGGTCCCAGGGGTTGAAGGCGGTGGCCGCGCAGGACTCGGTCAGGCCGTAGCCCTCCAGCACCGTGAAGCCGATGCCCCGGAAGAAGTGGCCGAGCCGCTCGCCGAGCGGGGCGCCGCCGGAGATGGCGTACTCGCCGCGCCCGCCGAGGACCGTGCGGAGCTTGCTGTAGACGAGCTTGTCGAAGACCTTGTGCTTGAGCCTCAGGCCGAAGGACGGCCCGGACGACGTGTCCAGCGCCTTGCTGTACGCGATCGCCGTGTCCGCGGCCTTGTCGAAGATCTTGCCCTTGCCGTCCGCCTGCGCCTTGGCCCGCGCCGAGTTGTAGACCTTCTCGAAGACGCGCGGCACGCCGAGGATCAGCGTCGGCCGGAAGGCGGCCAGCTCGTCGGTGAGGTTCTTGATGTCCGGGACGCAGCCCAGTTTGATCGGCGCGATCATCGGCGCGACCTGCACGAGGCGGCCGAAGACGTGGGCGAGCGGCAGGAAGAGGAGGACCGAGCACTCACCGGTGCGGAAGAGCGGACGCAGCCGCTCCACGACGTTGCCGCACTCGGCGAAGAAGCTGCGGTGGGTCAGCACGCAGCCCTTGGGGCGGCCGGTGGTGCCGGAGGTGTAGACGATGGTCGCCGGGTCGTCGGCCTTGGCGATCGAACCGCGCTCCTCGACGGCCCGGTCCGTGACGTCCTGGCCGAGGCGCCCCAGCTCCTCCACGGCACCGGAGTCGATCTGCCAGACGTGCTTGAGGGCGGGCAGCCGCTCGCGCACCGACTCGACGGAGGCGGCGTGCCCGGCGGACTCCACGACGCACGCGGTGGCGCCGGAGTCGCTGAGGATCCACTGCACCTGCTCGGGCGAGCTGGTCTCGTACACCGGCACGGTGATCGCGCCCGCGCTCCAGATCGCGAAGTCCAGCAGCGTCCATTCGTAGCGGGTACGGGACATCAGGCCGACCCGGTCGCCGGGCTGGACCCCGGAGGCGATGAGGCCCTTGGCGGCGGACTGCACCTCGGCGAGGAAGTCGCGGGCGTTCACGTCCTGCCAGACGCCGCCCACCTTGCGGGCGATGACGGCGACGTCCGGGTGCTGCGCGGCGTTTCTGCGGACGATGTCGGTCAGATTTCCGTCCGCAGGGACCTCGTACAAAGCCGGAAGGCTGAACTCGCGCAAGACTGCTGCTCCTCATAGGGCGCCGGCGCCACGACACTGTGTGATGCGACGGTGCGGTCCAAGGCTCGGGCAAGCGCTCCGGACGACTCATGCGGAATTCACATGTTGAAATCCAGAGCACGACTGGACTGCCCGGACGTTACCCGCCGGTATGGCTTCTCCGACAGGGGGTCCCCGCGAGATGTTCGCTGCGTCACACGGATGGGGTTTCCTTCGCGCACAGTAGTCGACACATCGACCGACCAGCCAGTAACCGCAGGTCCGACCGCCACTGTTCACCGGAGCCACGCGCTGCTTACGCTTGATCGCCATGGCACCCACACCGCCCGGCGACACGAGGACACGCGTCCACGTGATCAGCGACGTCCATGGCAACGCCCGCGACCTGGCGAGGGCCGGCGACGGCGCCGACGCCCTGATCTGCCTCGGCGACCTCGTCCTCTTCCTCGACTACGCCGACCACTCGCGCGGCATCTTCCCCGACCTGTTCGGCGTCGAGAACGCCGACCGCCTCGTCGAGCTGCGCACCGCCCGCCGCTTCGCCGAGGCGCGGGAACTCGGTGCGCGGCTGTGGGCGGGCGTCGACGGTGACCGGGCGGAACTGATCGAGGGAGCGGTGCGGCGGCAGTACGCCGAGATGTTCGCCGCGTTCCCGACGCCTACGTACGCCACCTACGGCAACGTCGACATGCCGCCCCTGTGGTCCGAGTACGCCGGACCCGGCACCACCGTGCTCGACGGGGAGCGGGTGGAGATCGGCGGCCGGGTCTTCGGCTTCGTCGGCGGCGGACTGCGCACCCCGATGCGGACGCCGTACGAGATCGGCGACGAGGAGTACGCGGCGAAGATCGAGGCCGTCGGCGAGGTGGACGTGCTGTGCACGCACATCCCGCCGGAGGTGCCGGAACTGGTCTACGACACGGTGGCGCGGCGCTTCGAGCGGGGCAGCCGCGCGCTGCTGGACGCGATCCGCCGCACCCGGCCCCGGTACGCGCTGTTCGGGCACGTGCACCAGCCGCTGGTGCGGCGGATGCGCATCGGGGCCACCGAGTGCGTGAACGTGGGGCACTTCGCGTCGACGGGCAAGCCGTGGGCGCTGGAGTGGTGAGCCTCGGTGACCAGGGGTGCGCGGGCAGGTGGTGACGGTCGCGCCGCCGGTGCGCGATAGCCTTCACGCGGCACACGTGCGCGCCACGGGCGCACGACGACCCTCAGTACCGGCCCGCATCCGACAGGAGCCACGGCGATGGCGGAACACACCAGCTCGAGCATCACCATCGAGGCGGCACCGGCCGACGTCATGTCGGTGATCGCCGACTTCGCCCGCTACCCGGACTGGACCGGCGAGGTGAAGGAGGCCGAGGTGCTCGCCTCCGACGCGCAGGGACGCGCCGAGCAGGTCCGGCTGGTCATGGACGCCGGGGCGATCAAGGACGACCAGACCCTCGCCTACACCTGGACCGGTGACCACGAGGTCTCCTGGACCCTGGTCAAGTCCCAGATGCTGCGCTCCCTCGACGGCTCCTACCTGCTCAAGCCCGTCGGCACGGGCACGGAGGTCACCTACCGGCTCACGGTCGACGTCAAGATCCCGATGCTCGGCATGATCAAGCGCAAGGCCGAGAAGGTCATCATCGACCGGGCGCTGGCGGGCCTGAAGAAGCGCGTGGAGTCCGCCTAGCCGCGGGCACCCGTGCCTCCCCCAGTGCCTGAACGGCCCGGGAGGTACCCCCGGGGCGGCACGGGTGGGCGGTGGGGGCACCTCCCGCTTGAGCGGAGCCGAGAGAGTGGGGGAGGCACCCCGCCACGCCGGGCCGGCACCCACTCGGCCGCGCCCCCACGCCGGTCGACGAGCCCGACCGGCGGAGCCCCCAGGTACCGTTCACCCCCATGCGCACCATCCTGATCACCGGCCCCGGCGGCAGTGGCCGTACCACCGTCGCCGCCGCCACCGCGCTCGCCGCCGCCCGCCGGGGCACCCGCACCCTCCTCCTCGGCGCCGACCGCGACGACACCCTCGGCGCCGCGCTCGGGGTGCGCACCGGTCCGCAACCGGTCACCGTCGAACCCGGCCTCACCGCCCTCCGCCCCGACCCCGCCCAGGGGTTCCGCGACGGCCTCGCCGCCCTCCAGGACCGCGCCGCCTCCGCCCTCGACCTGCTCGGCGCCTCCCGCCTCGACCCCGAGGAACTGACCCCGCTGCCCGGCGCCGACGAACTCGCCCTGCTGCGCGCCCTGCGCGACGCCGCCCTGGCCGAGGAGCACGACCTCCTCGTCGTCGACCTCCCGCCCGCGCCCCGCGCCCTCGCCCTGCTCGCCCTGCCCGAGGAACTCCGCCGCTACCTGCGCCGGCTGCTTCCGGCCGAGCGCCAGGCGGCCCGCGCCCTGCGCCCCGTCCTCGGCCGGCTGGCCGGCGTCCCCATGCCCGCCGAGGCGCTCTACGAGAGCGTCGCCCGCTGGGACCTGGAACTCGCCGCCGCCGAGGCCGTCGTCGCCGACCGGAGCACCGTCGTCCGGCTGGTCGCCGAGCCCGGCCCGGCCGGCGCCGACGCCGTCCGCGCCGCCGCGCTCGGTCTCGCCCTGCGCGGCCTGCGCACCGACCTGCTGGTCGCCAACCGGGTCCTGCCCGAGGAGGAGGTCCCGGCCGACAGCTGGCTCGCCGCCCCCCTCGCCCAGCAGCGCAAGGCACTGGCGGAGTGGCAGGGAACGTACGACGTCCGCACCGTCGCCCACCTCGGACACGACCCGCGCGGCACCGACGACCTCGCCGAACTCGACGCTCCCGGCGTCACCCCGCAGGCCGCCCCCGTCGAATGGCCCGTCACCGACCGGCTGGCCGACGACGGCGTCCTCGTCTGGCACCTCCCGCTGCCCGGCGCCGTGCGCGAGGACCTGGATCTGGTCCGTCGCGGCGACGAACTGGTCGTCACCGCCGGGCCGTTCCGCCGGATCGTCCCGCTGCCGTCCGCGCTGCGCCGCTGCACCGTCGACGGCGCCGCGCTGCGGGAGGGCACCCTCGCCGTCCGGTTCGCGCCGGACCCTCGGCTGTGGCCGCGGGGACGCTGATCCCGCCGCGTCCGTTCGGGTAACGTCGTAAGGACGAACCGTAGTCAGGAGTCCGTCATGAGCGAAGACCTCCCCCCGTCCGAGGCCGCCCGCCCCGACGAGGGCGACGCGGTCGACGAGGTGCGGGCCACCGACGCCGACGCCTGGGCGACGGCGTGCGCCGAGGACCTGGAGGCGGAGAAGGCCCGCCGCCGCGCCGAGTACGGCCCGCCGCCCGGTTCGGCCGCCGAGGAGCTGCGCAGGCTCGTCGACACCGTCGCGGACAAGCTGTCCGGCCTCCAGTCGCCGCTGCTCGGCCAGATCGCCGGCCCCGCCGCCCAGCAGGTGGTCCGGCAGGTCGTCCAGCAGGCGAAGGCCGCCGTCGAACCCGTCATCGAGCGCAACCCGGACGTCTTCGACCACCTCGCGGCCGCCGGCGGTGAACTCCTCGCCGCCTACCGCTCCGCCGTCCAGAACCAGGAGCGCCGCTGGACCGCCGGGGACGACACCGCCTCCACGGACCCGCGCGACCCCCGCGACCTGGACGGACGAGGCGACGACGGCAAGGACGACGGCGACGGGGGCACCGGCCCGGGACAGCGCATCGACCTGGACTGAGCCCTGCCTCGGGTACGGTTGGCCATAGCGGGGCTCGACCGAACTGAGGGATTCATGGGACTCACCATCGGCGTCGACATCGGCGGCACGAAGATCGCGGCCGGCGTGGTCGACGAGGAAGGCAACATCCTCTCGACCCACAAGGTGCCGACCCCCACCACGCCCGAGGCCATCGTGGACGCCATCGCCTCGGCGGTGGAGGGCGCGCGCGTGGGGCACGAGATCGTCGGCGTGGGCATCGGTGCCGCCGGATACGTCAACCGCCAGCGCTCCACGGTCTACTTCGCGCCCAACATCGACTGGCGCCAGGAGCCGCTGAAGGAGAAGGTCGAGGCCCGCGTCGGCCTCCCGGTCGTCGTGGAGAACGACGCCAACGCCGCGGCCTGGGGCGAGTACAAGTTCGGCGGCGGCAAGGGCCACCGCAACGTCATCTGCATCACCCTCGGCACCGGCCTCGGCGGCGGCATCATCATCGGCAACAAGCTGCGCCGCGGCCACTTCGGCGTGGCCGCCGAGTTCGGCCACATCCGCATGGTGCCGGACGGCCTGCTGTGCGGCTGCGGCTCGCAGGGCTGCTGGGAGCAGTACGCGTCGGGCCGGGCGCTGGTGCGGTACGCCAAGCAGCGCGCCAACGCCACCCCGGAGCGCGCCGAGGTGCTGCTGGCGCTCGGCGACGGCACCCCGGACGGCATCGAGGGCAAGCACATCTCCGTCGCCGCCCGCCAGGGCTGCCCGGTCGCCGTCGACTCCTACCGCGAGCTGGCCCGCTGGGCCGGCGCCGGACTCGCCGACCTGGCCTCGCTCTTCGACCCGTCCGCCTTCATCGTCGGCGGCGGCCTCTCCGACGAGGGCGACCTGGTCCTCGACCCGATCCGCAAGTCCTACAAGCGGTGGCTGGTCGGCGGCAACTGGCGCCCGGTCGCCGACGTGATCGCCGCCCGGCTCGGCAACAAGGCCGGCCTGGTCGGCGCCGCCGACCTGGCCCGGGAGCCCGACCCGATCATGTGACGACCACGCCCCGGTGCCGGGGCGTGTGCCGACCTGGCAGGCGCGCGGGGCGGAGTCCGTTCGGGGCTCCGCCCCGCGCGCGCGACGAGCCACGCCCCACCGGCGGTCGCCCCCGCTCCCGGCGCCCCCCTGGGCGTACATTGATCCACATGGAGCCGCTCCCCAACTCCCGCACCGAACCCGACGGTTCCGCCGTCATCCGGGTCCTCAGCTACAACATCCGCTCGATGCGCGACGACACCGCCGCCCTCGCCCGCGTCATCGCCGCCTGCGAGCCCGACCTCGTCCTCCTCCAGGAGGCCCCCCGCTTCTTCCGCTGGCGCAAGAAGCTCGCCCGCCTGGCCCGCGCCGCGGACCTCGTGATCCTCTCCGGCGGCGGCACCGCCGCCGGCCCCGCGCTGCTGTGCTCCCTGCGGGCCACCGTCGAGCGCACCGAGGACGTGCTGCTCCCGCTCACCCCCGGCCGGCACCGGCGCGGCCTCGCCACCGCCGTCGTCCGGATCGGCGGGGCCCGGCTCGGCGTCCTGAGCTGCCACCTGTCCCTCGACGCCGAGGAGCGCCATGAGCAGGCCGGCCTGCTCCTCGACCACCTGGCCGGCCTGGGCGTGACCCACGCCGTGGCGGGCGGCGACCTGAACGAGCGCCCGGGCGGCCGCACCTTCCGGCGGCTCGGCGACGGGCTGCGGGACTGCTGGACGGCCGCGCCCCGGGGCGGCGAGTACACCTTCCCCGCCACCGATCCCGACCGGCGCATCGACGCGGTCTTCGTCACGGAGGGCGTCGAGGTGCTGGGGTGCGGAGTGCCGCTGGGGCTCCCCGGGGTCGCCGAGCACGACCTGAGGGCGGCCACGGACCACCTGCCGGTCCTGAGCGCCCTCCGGGTGCCCGCCGCGACCGAGGACTGATCCGCGCGCCCGCGCCCTGGGGGCCCGCGCCCCCGGGCTCCGCGCACCCGCGCCGCGGGCCCCGCCTCGCACCGCGCGGCCCGTCCCGCCGGGCCGGCCCTAGACCACCGCGCCCCGCCCGGGATCGTCGTCGTCCTCGTCCCCCGGGCGCATCCGCATGACCAGCGTCGCGAAGCCGCCGAGGAAACCGCCGATGCCCAACGTCGTCAGCCACCAGGTCATGTCCCAGCCGAGCACCACCGCCAGCAGGATCAGCACCGGCCCGCCGAGCACGCCCAGCCAGGCGAACTTCGCGGTGGTGTCGCCCTCGGGCAGCGGCGGCGGCTCCGGCGGTACGAAGTGGCCCTCGTCGTCCTCGCCGAGGTCGTCCTCCGAGGGCTCGGCCAGGCTGTGGTCGCGGGGGCCCGCCACCCCGGGGGCGAAGGCGACGGAGCTGCCCAGCGGACGGGCCGAGGCGGGCTGGTCCGGCGTGGGCCGGTCGCCCTCGGGCCGGTCGGCCCCGGACCTGTCGCCCTCGGGCCGGTCGTCGTTGGTCTCGGCCTCCAGCAGCGCCAGATCCTCCACCGATTTGAACGGCTTCGCGCCCGGCGGGTCCGGCGGCTCGTCCCCGTACCCGGCGACGATCGCCGCCCAGGCCGCGTCCTCGTCCAGCGGCACGACCGGGTCCCCGGGGCCGCCGGAACCGCGGTCGGCCGGGTGCTCCCGCCCCTCCCGGTGCTCCGCCGTCCGCTCCGGTTCCCGGTCCTCGGGCCCGCCGCGCTCCTCACGGTCCGCGCGGTCGGAGTCGTGCTCAGCCACCTGTGGTCGTCCCTTCCTTGCCGAGACCGGGCTCCGGCTCCCCGACGGAACCGGGCGCGAGCCGGCCGATGAACGCGACGCTCTCGGCGAAGACCCGGTCCGCGTCGTGGTCCAACGTCGCCACGTGGTAGCTCTGTTCCAGCAGGACCTCCGTCACGTCCGTCGACGAGACGCGGCCGAGGATGCGGGCCGAGTCGGCCGGCGGCACCACGTGGTCCTGCGGGCTGCGCATCAGCAGCAGCGGCTGCGTCACCTGCGGCAGATCGCGGTCGGCCAGCCGGAAGAACGCGCGCAGCGAGTGCGCCGCGTGCAGCGGAACCCTGTCGTACCCCAGCTCGGTGCTGAGCGGCTTGGCGATGTCGCTGGCGATGCCCTTCGTCGCGGGCACCAGATGACGCAGGACCGGGAGGGCGTGCTGGGCCACGCCGTGCATCCGGTTCGCCGGGTTGACGACCATGACGCCCGCGACCGCGTCCCCGTGCTTGGCGGCCAGCCGCAGCGCCAGCGCGCCGCCCATGGAGAGACCGGCCACGAAGACGCGCGCACAGCGCTCCCGCAGGGCGCGCAGCTCGCGGTCCACCTCCGCGTACCAGTCCTGCCAACCGGTGACCTGCATGTCCTGCCAGCGGGTGCCGTGCCCGGGCAGCAGCGGCAGCGCGACGGTCAGACCCCGCTCGGCGAGGTGGCGGGCCCAGGGGCGCAGGGACTGCGGGGAACCGGTGAAGCCGTGACAGAGGAGGACGCCGACCTCCCCGCCCTCATGGCGGAACGGCTCGGCTCCGGGCAGGACCGGCACGTCTCGGTCTCCTGTCGTCAGGGGGCCGGCACAGCCGGCACGTCGGGTGCGGTACTTGCGGGTACTTCACCGTACGCGACCGCACTGACACCGACCAGGGCCGTCGGGGCCATTGACGGTGCCCCGGGTTAAGGTCTGACCACGGACACAGGAGGCACTCGGTTGTTGTACGGCGCGATGAAGGTCACCGTCGGGGGTTCGCTGAAGCTTGCCTTCCGCCCCTGGGTGGAGGGCCTGGAGCACATCCCGGCCGAGGGCCCGGCGATTCTGGCGAGCAACCACCTGTCGTTCTCCGACTCGTTCTTCCTGCCCGCCGTCCTCGACCGCAAGGTGACCTTCATCGCCAAGGCCGAGTATTTCAACACCCCCGGGGTCAAGGGCCGGCTGACCGCCGCGTTCTTCAAGGGCGTCGGCCAGCTCCCCGTGGACCGCTCCGGCGCGCGGGGCGCGGGCGAGGCCGCCATCAAGAGCGGCATAGAGGTCCTGGAGCGCGGTGAGCTGTTCGGCATCTACCCCGAGGGCACCCGCTCCCCGGACGGCCGGCTCTACCGCGGCAAGCCCGGCGGCCTCGCGCGGGTGGCGCTCGCCACCGGCGCGCCCGTCATCCCGGTCGCCATGATCGACACCGAGAAGATCCAGCCGCCCGGCAAGGTGATGCCGAAGCTGATGCGGCCCGGCATCCGCATCGGTGAACCCTGGACTTCACCCGCTACCAGGGCATGGAGCACGACCGCTTCGTGCTGCGCGCGGTGACCGACGAGGTCATGTACGAAATCATGAAGCTCTCCGGCCAGGAGTACGTCGACATGTACGCGACCGCCATGAAGCGGCAGATCGCGGAGGCGGCGAAGGCCGAGAAGGAGGCGGGCAAGGCCGCGAAGGCCGCGCTCGCCCAGGCGGAGAGGGAACAGGCCGCCAAGGAGAAGGAACAGGCCGCCGAGGAGCGGGCGGAGCGGGACCGGTCCGCCGAGCGGCCCGACGGCCGATAGCGCTCCCGGCCGGGGACAGGGACGGACGGGCCGGGGACGGGGGGACATGGCCAGGCGCGAGAGAGTCATGAGGATGTCGGTCGAGCAGCCGCTGTGGCGCGCGCTCGCCGGCTACCGCGTGCTCACCATGCTGTACGCGATCGGCTTCTTCATCACCGCCTGGTCCGGCTTCGTCCGCCCCTGGCTGGCCGTCGCCTACTACGCCGTCCTCTTCGTCTGGACCCTGGCGACCCTGCCCAAGGTCTCCGGCGCGGCGAGCTGCACCAAGCGGTTCCTCGCCGCCGACCTCACCGTCGCCCTCACCGGCGTCCTGATCACGCCGCTCGCCGACGCGCCCGAGCGGGTCATGGACGGCGGTCCGACCCTGCCGTCGATATGGACGGCCGGCTCCGTCCTGGCCTTCGCGATCAAGGGCGGCTGGCGCTGGGCCGCCGTCGCCTCCACCCTCGTCGCCGTCGCCAACCTGATCGAGCGCGGCCACCCCGCCCGCGACACCGTCCACAACGTCATCCTGGTCTGGGTCGCCTCCATCGCCATCGGCTACGTCGTCGAGGTCGCCCGGGCCTCCGAACGCACCCTCGCCCGCGCCCTGGAGATCGAGGCGGCGACCCGGGAGCGGGAGCGACTGGCCCGGGACATCCACGACAGCGTGCTGCAGGTGCTCGCCATGGTGCAGCGGCGCGGCGCCGTGATCGGCGGCGAGGCGGCCGAGCTGGGCCGGCTGGCCGGCGAGCAGGAGGTCGCCCTGCGCACCCTGGTCTCCGGCGGCCTGGTGCCCGTCTCCCGTGTGTCGGAGGACGCCGCCGAGGGCGCGCTGGTCCGCGCGGTGGACGAACCGGAGGCCACGGACACCGACGGGCCGGTCGACCTGCGGGCCCTGCTCGCCCCGTACGCCGGTTCCCTGGTGAACCTCGCCGAACCGGGCGCCCCGGTGCTGCTGGCGCCGGCCGCGGCCCGGGAGCTGGCGGCCGCGGTGGGGGCCGCCCTGGACAATGTGCGCAAGCACGTCGGAGCCGACGCGCGCGCCTGGATCCTCGTCGAGGACGAGCCCGACGAGGTGATCGTGACCGTCCGCGACGAGGGGCCCGGCATCCCCGAGGGACGGCTCGCCGAGGCCGAGGGAGAGGGGCGGCTCGGCGTCGCCCTGTCGATCCGGGGCCGGCTGCGCGACCTCGGCGGCACGGCCGAACTGATCTCGGTGCCCGGGCAGGGCACGGAGGTCGAACTGAAGGCACCGAAGAAGACCGGCAGTACCACCGCACGGGGGAAGGCAGCGGACCGATGACCGAACGACAGGAACCGATCAGGGTCATGGTGGTCGACGACCACCCCATGTGGCGCGACGCCGTCGCCCGGGACCTCGCCGAATCCGGCTTCGACGTGGTCGCCACCGCCGGCGACGGCGACCAGGCCGTGCGCCGCGCCCGCGCCGCCGCCCCCGACGTCCTCGTCCTCGACCTCAATCTGCCCGGTAAGCCCGGGGTGCAGGTCTGCAAGGAGGTCGTCGGCGCCGATCCGAAGCTGCGCGTCCTCGTGCTCTCCGCGAGCGGCGAGCACGCCGACGTCCTGGAGGCCGTGAAGTCCGGCGCGACCGGCTACCTGCTGAAGTCGGCCTCCACCGAGGAACTGCAGGACGCGGTGCGCCGCACGGCCGCCGGCGACCCGGTGTTCACCCCCGGACTGGCCGGACTCGTCCTCGGCGAGTACCGGCGCCTCGCCTCCGAGCCGGCGCCCGCGGCGGAGACCGGCGACCCCGGGGCGCCCCGGCTCACCGACCGCGAGACCGAGGTGCTGCGCCTGGTCGCCAAGGGCCTGAGCTACAAGCAGATCGCCGAACGCCTCGTCATCTCCCACCGCACCGTGCAGAACCACGTCCAGAACACCCTCGGCAAGCTCCAGCTCCACAACCGCGTGGAACTGGTGCGGTACGCGATAGAACGGGGTCTGGACGACGCGTGACCCCGCGCGGGACAGTGGCGGTGGCCTGAACCACCCGCTGTGGCAAGGGAGTTGCGCGATGAAGGTCGGAATACTGACCGGAGGCGGTGACTGTCCCGGGCTCAACGCCGTCATCCGGGCCGTCGTCCGCAAGGGCGTCCAGGAGTACGGCTACGGATTCGTCGGCTTCCGGGACGGCTGGCGCGGCCCCCTGGAGGGCGACACCGTCCCGCTCGACATCCCGGCCGTCCGCGGCATCCTGCCCCGCGGCGGCACCGTCCTCGGCTCCTCGCGCACCAACCCGCTCCAGCACGAGCACGGCATCCGGCGCATCAAGGAGAACCTGGCGAAGCTCGGCGTCGAGGCCCTCATCACCATCGGCGGCGAGGACACCCTCGGTGTCGCCACCCGCCTCGCCGACGAGTACGGCGTGCCCTGCGTCGGCGTCCCCAAGACCATCGACAACGACCTGTCCGCCACCGACTACACCTTCGGCTTCGACACGGCCGTCTCCATCGCCACCGAGGCCATCGACCGGCTGCACACCACCGCCGAGTCCCACATGCGGGTGCTGGTCGTGGAGGTCATGGGCCGGCACGCCGGATGGATCGCCCTGCACTCGGGCCTGGCCGGCGGCGCCAACGTCATCCTCATCCCCGAGCAGCGCTTCGACACCGAGCAGGTGTGCGCCTGGGTGACCTCCCGGTTCCGGGCGTCGTACGCGCCGATCGTGGTCGTCGCCGAGGGGGCGATGCCGCGCGACGGCGACATGGTGCTCAAGGACGAGACGCTGGACTCCTACGGGCACGTCCGGCTGTCCGGCGTGGGGGAGTGGCTGGCGAAGGAGATCGAGAAGCGCACCGGGAAGGAGGCCAGGACCACGGTCCTCGGCCATGTCCAGCGCGGCGGCACGCCCAGCGCCTTCGACCGCTGGCTTGCCACCCGGTTCGGACTGCACGCCGTCGACTGCGTGCGCGACGGCGACTTCGGCAAGATGGTCGCCCTGCGCGGCACGGACATCGTCCGCGTCCCCATCGCCGAGGCCACGGCCCGGCTGAAGACGGTCGACCCGAAGCTGTACGAGGAGGTCGGGGTCTTCTTCGGCTGACCGGCGGCCGCGCGCCCCGCGCCGTATATTCGGCCCGGAGTGCGGCACAAGCCCGAGCGCGGCAGAACGGGAGCGGTCATGGAGATCCTGGCCTTCGGCGTCCAGGCCGACGAGCGGCCCCTGATCGAGCGGGCCTTCCACGGCCACGACGAGATCCGCTGCCTGGACGTCTTCCTCAACGAGGACACCGCCCCCATCGCGGCCGGCCACGAGATCGTCTCCACCTCCGTCAACGCCGACCTCGGCGCGGCCGTCCTGGAGATCCTCGCGGCCGGCGGCACCCGGATGGTCGCCCAGCGCTCCACCGGCTTCAACAACATCGACCTCGACACGGCCGAGCGACTCGGGGTGACCGTCGCCCGGGTGTCGTACTACTCCCCGTACTCGGTCGCCGAGTTCGCCTGGGCCCTCGCCATGGCGGTCAACCGGCGGATCGTGCGCGCCTCCACCCGCACCCGGGACTTCGACTTCCGCCTGCACGGCCTGATGGGCCGGGACATGCACGGCCGCACCGCGGGCGTCCTCGGCACCGGCAAGATCGGCGAGGCGTTCGCCCGCATCGCCCACGGCTTCGGCATGCGACTGCTGGGCTGGGACGTCGCCGAGAACCCCGCCTGCATGGAGCTGGGCATGCGCTACGTCCCCAAGGACGAGCTGCTCGCCCGCTCCGACCTGGTCTCCCTGCACCTGCCGCTGATGCCCGCCACCCAGCACCTGATCGACGCGCCCGCCCTGAAGGCGATGCGGGACGACGCCATCCTGGTCAACTCCAGCCGGGGCGGCCTGATCGACACCGCCGCCCTGGTCACCGAGTTGCGCGCGGGCCGCTTCACCGGCGTCGGCCTGGACGTCTACGAGGCGGAGGCGGGCCTGTTCTTCCTCGACAAGTCCCTGGAGGCCATCGCCGACGACACCCTGGCCCGCCTCGTCACCTTCCCGAACGTCCTGGTCACCTCGCACCAGGCGTACTACACCGAGGACGCCGTCGGTCAGATCGTCGACGCCACGGTGAAGAACGTCCTGGACTACCGGGAGGGCCGCCGCTCGGAGAACGTGCTCGTGCCCCGCAGCTGACCGACCAGCTCCCGCACGACGGCGGCGCCGTTCAGCGTCAGCACGGACTCCGGGTGGAACTGGACGCCCGCGAAGCCCGGACCGCGCAGCGCGTGCACCTCGCCGCCGGCCGCCCGGCTCACCTCCACGCCGTGCGCGGCCAGCTCCGCGGCGCTCTCGTCGTCGCAGCGCGCGGTGAAGCTGTTGTAGAAGCCCACCGTCTCCCGCCGCCCGAACAGGTCGATCTCCGTCTGCGCCCCCTGGTACGGCACCTCCTTGCGGACGATGTCCAGCCCCAGCTCCGCGGCGATCAGCTCGTGCCCGAGGCAGACCCCGAGGACGCCGTGCCGCCGCTCCCCGAGGACGTCGGCGGTCAGCGCGCGCAGGAAGCGCATCTTCGGATCGGCGGGGTCGGACGGATCACCGGGTCCGGGACCCAGCACCACCGGCCCCGCGTGCCCGAGCACCGCCTCGCGCAGCCCCTCCTCGTCGTACCGCCGCACGCTCACCGCGAGCCCCGAGGAACGCAGCACGTGCGCGAGCATCGCCGTGAAGGTGTCCTCCGCGTCGACGACCAGGGCGTGGCCCTCCAGCGCGTCCGACGGCTCCTGCATCCGCAGCCAGAACGGCGCCAGCGACGCCCGGCGCCCGTCCAGCGCCGCGCGCACCCGGGGGTCGCCGGCCAGCTTCGGCCGCCCCGCCTCCGCACCCGGCCGGGACGGGCGCACGCCCAGCGCGGCCAGCACCCCGGCCGCCTTGGCATGGGTCTCGGCGACCTCGCCCGCCGGGTCCGAGCCCCGCACCAGGGTGGCGCCGACCGGCACCCGCAGCCCGCCGTCGGCGTCGATGTCGGCGGTACGGATCAGGATGGGGGAGTCGAGGGTCTGGGCGCCGCCCGCGTCCCGGCCGAGCAGCGCCAGCGCGCCCGCGTAGTAGCCGCGTCCGCCGGTCTCGTGCCGCTCGATGACCCGGCAGGCGTTCTGCACCGGCGACCCGGTGACCGTCGCCGCGAACATCGTCTCCTTCAGCACCTCGCGCGCGTCCAGCGAGGAACGGCCGCGCAGCTCGTACTCGGTGTGCGCGAGGTGCGCCATCTCCTTGAGCCGCGGCCCGACGACGACGCCGCCCATGTCGCCGACGGTGCACATCATCTTCAGTTCCTCGTCGACCACCATCGACAGCTCCTCGATCTCCTTGCCGTCGGCGAGGAAGTCGAGCAGGTGCTCGGGGGTCGGCCCCTCGGCGGGATAGCGGTACGTCCCGCTGATCGGGTTCATGACGACCGTGCCCCCGGACATCCGCACGTGCACCTCGGGGCTCGCCCCGACCAGCGTGCGGTCCCCGGTGTGGACGACGAACGTCCAGTACGCGCCCCGCTCGCCCTCCAGCAGCCGCCGGAACAGCGCCAGCGCGTCCGCCCGCCCGAACCCGTCGATCCGGCCCTCGTACGTCCGCCGGATCACGAAGTTGGCGCCCTCGCCCGCCCCGATCTCCTCCTCCAGCACCCGTCCGACGATCCGCGCGTACTCCTCGTCGCCGACGTCGAAGCCACCGCCCTCGACCCGGACGTCGTGCGCGGGCAGGGCGGCGAGCGCGTCGGCGAGCGGGATCTCGTACCGTTCCTCGGGGGTCAGCACCAGCAGGGGCGTGCCGTCGTCGCGGACGTCGAAGCCGCGTTCCCGGATCTGCCGGAAGGGGACGAGCGCCAGCCCCTCGGCGGGCAGGTCGGCGAGCCGGTCCCGCTCCGCCACCGGGCCGAGCAGCAGTTCCACGGTGTCGTGGTCGCGGCCCGGGGTGCGGCGGCGCAGCAGGGCGAACGGGCGGGGGTCGGCCAGGAGGCCGTCGAGCGCTGTCATGGGTCGGTGTCCCTCTCTCGGTCTCGTCGAGACCCTCGGTGGGAGGAACGGACCCGGTCGCGGAAACACCGAAGGCCGCCCCTCGGGCGGCCTTCGCGAAGTCTTGCGTACGCGCAGTCAGTGGGCCGCCGGATGAGCGGTCCACCACCAGTTCTGGGTCGAGTGCGCGAACATACGGCGCAGCGTACCCCACACCGGGGGCGTCCACGGAGCATTCGGTGCGTCTCATTACCTGGGCACGGGGCGGGGGCCCGGTGGCGACCCCGTAATGTTGAGGCCGTGACCGTGAACGCTAAGACCAGCCCGAGCGCTGGCAACACCTGGCGAGACCTGCCCGCGGCGCAGCAGCCCGAGTACCCCGACACCGAGGCTCTGCGCGCAGTGATCGCGGACCTCGAGTCGTATCCGCCGCTCGTCTTCGCGGGCGAGTGCGACCAGCTGCGCGCCCGGATGGCGGCCGTCGCCAAGGGAGAGGCGTTCCTCCTCCAGGGCGGCGACTGCGCCGAGGCCTTCGACGCGGTGTCCGCGGACCACATCCGCAACAAGCTCAAGACGCTGCTCCAGATGGGCGCCGTCCTCACCTACGCCGCGTCCGTGCCCGTGGTGAAGGTGGGCCGGATCGCCGGCCAGTACTCCAAGCCGCGCTCCAAGCCCACCGAGACCCGCGACGGCGTGACCCTGCCGACGTACCGGGGCGACTCGGTCAACGGCTTCGACTTCACCGAAGAGGCCCGGATCCCGGACCCCGAGCGGCTCAAGCGCATGTACCACGCCTCGGCCTCCACGCTGAACCTGGTGCGCGCCTTCACCACCGGCGGCTACGCGGACCTGCGCCAGGTGCACGCCTGGAACCAGGACTTCGTGAAGTCCTCCCCGTCCGGCCAGCGCTACGAGCAGCTCGCCCGGGAGATCGACAACGCGCTGAACTTCATGCGGGCCTGCGGCACCGACCCGGAGGAGTTCAAGACCGTCGAGTTCTTCTCCTCGCACGAGGCGCTGCTGCTCGACTACGAGTCGGCGCTGACCCGCGTGGACTCGCGCACGGGACAGCTGTACGACGTCTCGGCGCACATGGTGTGGATCGGTGAGCGCACCCGGCAGCTGGACCACGCGCACATCGAGTTCGCCTCGCGCATCCGCAACCCGATCGGCATCAAGCTCGGCCCGACGACCACGGCCGAGGAGGCGCTGCAGTACATCGAGCGCCTGGACCCGGAGCGCGAGCCGGGCCGGCTGACCTTCATCGTCCGCATGGGCGCGGACAAGATCCGCGACAAGCTCCCCGAGCTGGTCGAGAAGGTCACCGCCTCCGGCGCCACCGTCGCCTGGATCACCGACCCGATGCACGGCAACACCTACGAGGCGGCCTCCGGGCACAAGACCCGCCGCTTCGACGACGTGCTCGACGAGGTCAAGGGCTTCTTCGAGGTCCACAAGGCGCTCGGCACCCACCCGGGCGGCATCCACGTGGAGCTGACCGGCGACGACGTCACCGAGTGCGTGGGCGGCGGCGACGAGATCTTCGTCGACGACCTGCACCAGCGCTACGAGACGGCCTGCGACCCGCGGCTCAACCGCAGCCAGTCGCTCGACCTGGCGTTCCTGGTGGCGGAGATGTACCGGGACCAGTGACGGCCGGCCCCCGCCGGGGCCGGTGAATGGGGCGCGGGTCACACACGATCCGCGCCCCCTTCACTTTTGCCGGCCCGGGACGATGGGTAAGGTTAGGTTTGCCTCACCGATCAGTCGGGCCCTCCGGTCGTCGGTACGGCACGACCTTGTACCCCGCCCGGGAGGTGAACCGCGTGTTCGTCTGCAGCTGCTTCGGTGTCACCGAGGAACAGGTGAAGAGCCACGCGGCGGCCGGGGCCTGCACGCCCCGGCAGATCGCCTCCGCCTGCAAGGCGGGCACCGACTGCGGCGGCTGCGTGCGGCGCATCCAGGCCCTGCTGGGCCGGGGCGCCTGCCCCCGCCGACAGCTCGCCGACCAGGGCGAGCCGGTCCTCTCGGAGCTTCCCGAAGCCGCCTGACTACAGCGAGCCGGGGCCGGACGCGTCCGGCTGGGACTGCTCGATCACCGTGGACAGGTACAGCGACTCGCCCAGCTTCTCGATCAGCTCAAGCTGGGTGTCCAGGTAGTCGATGTGGTGCTCCTCGTCCGCGAGGATCGCCTCGAAGACGTTGGCCGACGTGATGTCGTTCTTGGCCCGCATCACCTCGACGCCCCGGCGCAGCCGGTCGATGGCCTCGACCTCGATCTCCCGGTCGGCCTGGAACATCTCGGTCACGCTCTGGCCGACCCGCACGTGGAAGAGCCGCTGGTAGTTCGGCAGGCCGTCCAGGAGCAGGATGCGGTCGGTGAGCACCTCGGCGTGGCGCATCTCGTCGAAGGACTCCGCGCGCGTGTACTTCGCGAGCTTGGTCCAGCCCTTGTGGTCCTGCAGCTTGGCGTGCAGGAAGTACTGGTTGATCGCCGTGAGCTCGGCGGTCAGCTGCTCATTGAGGAACTCGATGACCTCGGGGTCGCCCTGCATCGCTTGACGCTCCTTCGAACGGGAACTGGCGTGTTGCGCCGCATGATTGCACCGGCTTCCAAGATCGTCCAGTAAGTCTAGACTTAGTAAGTAAGTACAGGCTTAGTCCTTTTTGATACTGATTGCCCGAATGTAAGTGGGGCGGGTCCGGGGCATCGGTCCGGGTCTGTCAGGATGGAGGCATGGGTCAGCCGGTGGGACACGAATCGGGAGAAGGCGGTTCGGAAGGAGCGTCGCGGTTCGAGCTCCCGCCGGGGCAGCGACTGCAGCGCGGCTGGCCGGTCACGCACTACGGGCCGGTCCCCAAGTTCCGGCCCGAGCGCTGGGAGTTCCGGGTCTTCGGCGCCACCGCCGACGGTGAGAAGCGCGGCTGGACCCACGACGAATTCACCGCCCTGCCGTACACCACGGTCGTCGCCGACCTGCACTGCGTCACCAAGTTCAGCATGCTCGGCTCCGAGTGGGGCGGCGTCCCGGCCGCCACCGTCCTGGAGCTGGCCCCGCCCGCGCCGGCCGTCACCCATGTGATGGTGTGGGCCGAGTACGGCTTCAGCTCCAACCTCCGGCTGTCCGACTTCGCCGCGGAGCGCACCCTCTTCGCCACCCACAAGGACGGTGAGCTGCTCACCGCCGAGCACGGCTTCCCGCTGCGGCTGGTCGTGCCGCATCTGTACGCGTGGAAGGGCCCGAAGTGGGTCCGCGGCATCGAGTACATGACCGCCGACCGCCGCGGCTTCTGGGAGGAGCGCGGCTACCACAACATCGGCGACCCCTGGAAGGAACAGCGCTACTCCTACCAGGAGGAGCCCGGGGACGGCCCCGAGCTCTGACCCGGGGAGCCCGCCGCGATCAGCCGTCGCGCAGCTTCTTGAGCCGCTCCACGTCCGCCGCGTGGCCCTCCTTGCCGCCCGGCGTCTCGATGACCAGCGGCACTCCCTCGGTCGCCGGGTGGGTCATCAGCGCGCGGAACGGGTCCTCGCCGATGTGCCCGGCGCCGATGTTCTCGTGCCGGTCCTTGTGCGCGCCGGCCACGTCCTTGGAGTCGTTGGCGTGGATCAGCTTCAGCCGGCCCTCGCCGACCGTGTCCACCAGCAGGTCCAGCGTCCGGTGCATGCCCGAGGGCCCGGTCAGATCGTGGCCGGCCGCGAAGATGTGGCAGGTGTCCAGGCAGACGCCCAGCTTCGGGTGGGCGTCCAGCGCCTCGAAGTACGGCCCGAAGT
This sequence comes from Streptomyces sp. SudanB5_2050, assembly GCF_964272335.1. NCBI lineage: Bacteria > Bacillati > Actinomycetota > Actinomycetes > Kitasatosporales > Streptomycetaceae > Streptomyces > Streptomyces sp. SudanB5_2050. Next base: position 2,282,279 of record NZ_OZ186760.1, on the reverse strand, counting down.
CCCAGGTCCGCGAGCACAGCGAGGCGCCCTGCCCGGCCGTCGACTCCAGCAGCAGGTACGGGTCGTCGTCGTGGGTCAGCTCGTCCAGCAGCGGCAGCATGTGCTCCCGTACCTGCTTCAGCGCCACCGCACGGTCCCGTCCACCGGTCGCGCTGCCGGTGTGCACGACCACGCCGAGCGCCCCGATCGCCCGCCCGCGCCGCAACGAGTGCCGCAGCGACTCGACCGACCGCTCCACCGTCGCCTCGGTGTGCGAACCGAAGTTGATCAGATACGGAGCGTGCACGTACGCCGGGAGAGACCCGGCCGCGCACGCCTCCCGGAACGCCTCGTCCTGCTTCGGGTTGCCGGCCGGCGTGGCCCAGCCGCGCGGGTTGGCGACGAAGACCTGCACGGCCTCCGCCTTCAGGTCCCGGGCGTAGGACAGGCCCACGGAGTGCAGGCCGCCGGCCACGGGGACATGGCCGCCGACGGGGTTGCGGGGGAGCGCGGGGGCCGGGGAGGGGGTGGAGGCGGACCGTTCACTGTTCACCCGTTCAGGGTGTCATGCGGGATCACGCCCGCGGACCGTGAGAGCGGTCACCCCGTGCTCACCTGATGGTGATCTTGATGGTGGAGCCCTTGGGCGCCGTGTCCCCGCCCTCCACCGACTGCTCCTTCACGGTGTCGCCGAACAGCCCGAGCAGACCGCGGTCCTCCTTCACGTCGAAACCCGCGTCCTCGAGCGTCCGCTTGGCGTCGTCCACGCTGTCGCCGACCACGTCCGGGACCTCGATCATCTCGGGGCCCTTGGAGACCGTGAGGGTCACCGTGTCACCCTCGGCGGCCCGGCTGCCGGAGCCCGGCGTCTGGCGGGCGACCTGCCCCTTGTCGTACTCCGAGTTCACCTGCTCCTCGGCGACCTTCACCTTCAGCCCGGCCTCGGTCAGCTCGGCCCGCGCGTCGGCGAGGTCGTCGCCGGTGACGTCCGGGACGTCGATCGGGCTGCCCTTGCTGACGACCAGCGCGACCGCGGAGCCCGCGCGCACCGTGGTGCCCGTCTTCGGCTCGGTGGAGACCACGAAGCCCTTCGGGACCTCCTCGCTGAACGCCCGGGTCACCATGCCCGGCTCCAGCCCCTCGTCCTTCAGCACGGTCCGCGCCCGGTCGAGCCGGTAGCCCGCCACGTCCGGCAGCTTCACGGTGTCGGGACCGTCGGAGACGGTGAGCGCCACCGAGTCGTTCTTGCGGATGCGCTCGCCGACGCCCGGATCGGTGCTGATGACCTTGCCCCGCTCCACGGTGTCGCTGTAGGCGTGCTCGACCTTGCCGACGTCCAGACCCGCTTCCTCCAGCCGGTCCCTGGCCTGCGCCTCCGTCTTGGAGAGCAGCGCCGGCACCTTGGTGAACTGGCCGGAGTTGATGTACCAGACGCCCGTGCCCAGGCCGAGCACCAGCAGGACGGCCACGACGATCGCCAGCGGCCCCCGTCGCAGCCGAGGCCGCCGGGGTCCGGGCGGGTCCGCCGGGGGAGCCGCCAGCCGGCTGGTGCGGTGCACCCCGTCGGCGTCCGCGGGGAAACCGCCGTCCGCGCCGCCCTCGTCCCCGTCGACCGGCAGGGGCCGGGGCATCGTGAGGGCGCGGGGGATCACGCTCGTGCGGTCCTCCGCGTTGTCGTGCTCCCCGGCGACCGCAAGCGGCGGCACCGCGTCCAGCTGTTCCTCGGTGAGCGCGGCCCGGGCCTCACGGGTCAGCGCGAGCAGCGCCACGGCGTCGTGCGGCCGGATCTCCGGGGTGCGCGCGGTCGCCGAGGCGACCAGCTCGTCCAGCTCGTACGCCATCCCCGGCACGGCGGCCGACGGCGGCGGCACGTCCTCGTGCAGGTGCTTGTAGAGCACCTGGGCGGGGGAGTCGCCCTCGTGCGGCTTGCCGCCGGTCAGCATCTCGTAGAGCACGACGCCGCACGCGTACACGTCGACCCGGGGGTCGGCGGCGCCCTGCTCGATCTGCTCGGGCGCCAGGTAGGAGACGGTGCCGAGGACGGCGCCGGTGGTGCTGGTGACCGTGTCCACGGCCCGGACCAGGCCGAAGTCGGCGACCTTGACCCGGCCGTCGTCCCCTATCAGCACGTTCTCCGGCTTCATGTCGCGGTGCACGAAACCGGCCCGGTGCGCGGCGCCCAGCGCGGCCAGCACCGGCTCCAGGATGTCCAGCGCGGCCCGCGGCCTGAGCGCCCCGCGCTCGCGCAGCACGTCACGCAGGGTGCAGCCGGCGACGTACTCCATCGCCAGGTAGACGTACGCTCCCTCGGCGCCCTGGTCGAAGACCTGCACGACGTTCGGATGGTCCAGCCGGGCCACCGACTTCGCCTCGCGGATGAACCGCTCCACGAAGGTGGCGTCGGTCGCGAGCGTCGGATGCATCACCTTCAGCGCGAGCACGCGGTCCAGGCGGGTGTCCACGGCCCGGTAGACCGTGGCCATCCCGCCGACCGCGATCCGCGCCTCGACGCGGTACCGGCCGTCGAGCACCTGCCCGACGAGGGGGTCCTGAAGGGTCGTGTCCACGCAGCGAGTCTACGAGCCACCACGGCCCCCCGACGCCGCCACCGACGCCCGCCCCCACTACTGCAGCGGACCTGTGACGCATCCCACCCACACCACCCGCGAACCCCCACGGACGCCCCGCCCCCGGAGCCGATACCCGCCCCCGCGCCTACACCCGCCCGCTAACGGACGACGCCCTCCTTACGGGCGGCAGCCCGCCGCGTACGGCCTCCCTACGGACGGCAGCCCGCCGCACAGGCCCTCCCCACGGACGGTCGGCCGCCGACGGTGGACGACCCCCACGGGCGACGCCCACCTCTCGACCGACTGGAAACGGGTGGTGCGCGGGTGGGAGACCAGGACGGCAGGACAGCGCCGCGTCACCGAAAAGCGGGCCGCTCCGGATCGAACACCGCCATGCCCTCCGCAGGAGACGACGCCTCGGCGAACCGCCGCCGCGGAATCCGCCCCGCCAGCCGGGCCAGCCTCCCCGCCTCCACCGCCGACCGCATCGCCGCGGCCATCAGCACCGGCTCCTGCGCCCGCGTCACCGCCGACGCCAGCATCACCCCCGCACACCCCAGCTCCATCGCCAGCGCCACGTCCGACGCCGTACCGGCCCCCGCGTCCAGGATCACCGGCACGCCCGCGTGCTCCACGATCAGCTCGAAGTTGTGCGGGTTGCGGATGCCCAGCCCCGACCCGATCGGCGACCCGAGCGGCATGATCGCCGCGCACCCGACGTCCTCCAGCTTCCGCGCGAGGACCGGATCGTCATTGGTGTACGGCAGCACCGTGAAGCCGTCGTCGACCAGCGTCTCCGCCGCGTCCAGCAGCTCGATCGGGTCCGGCAGCAGGGTGCGCTCGTCGGCGATGACCTCCAGCTTCACCAGATCGGTCCCGAGCGCCTCACGCGCCAGCCGCGCGGTGAGCACGGCCTCCCCGGCGGTGAAGCAGCCCGCCGTGTTCGGCAGCACCCGGACCCCGAGCTTCTCCAGCACCGACAGCACCGACCCGTGCACCGAGGCGTTCACGCGCCGCATCGCGACCGTCGTCAGTTCCGTGCCGGAGGCCAGCAGCGCACGCTCCAGGACGTCGAGGCTGGGCGCCCCGCCGGTCCCCATGATCAGGCGGGACCCGTACGACGTACCGCCGAGGACGAAGGGATCGTCGGCCATGGTCAGCCTCCTTGGACGGCGGTGAGGACTTCGACGCGGTCGCCGTCGGCCAGCGCGGTGGCGGCCCACCGCGCGCGCGGGACGACGGTCTCGTTGAGGGCGGCGGCCACGCCGGACGGCGCCGAGGTGAGCGTGCCCACCAGGGCGTCCAGAGCCGTGCCGGCGGCCACCTCGCGCGGCTCGCCGTTGACGGAGATCTTCATGCGGACTGCTCCGAGAGTTCCGAAGGTGCCGGGATTTCCGGGTGCGCGGAGTGCGCGGGGTGCGCGGCGGCGGTGAAGCGCCCGGGGGCGAAGGGGCGGGCCTCCTCCGGAAGCTCCCCGGTGGTCAGCGCGTGCGCCATGACGTCGCCGGTCACCGGGGTGAGCAGGACGCCGTTGCGGTAGTGCCCCGTGGCCAGCAGCAGGCCGTCGAGCCCGGTCGGGCCGAGCATCGGGGCGTTGTCCGGGGAGCCGGGGCGCAGACCCGCCCGGGTCTCCGTCAGGGGCAGCTCCGTGATGCCGGGGACCAGCTCGTGGGCGTCGCGCAGCAGCTCGTAGACGCCGCCCGCGGTGACCGTCGTGTCCCAGCCCAGCTCCTCGCTGGTGGCGCCGACGACCAGCTCACCGCTCTCCCGGGGCACCAGGTAGAGCGGGTTGCCGCGCACCACGGCGCGCACCGTCCGGTGCAGCAGGGGCCCGTGCGTCCGCGGCATCGCCAGCCGCAGCACCTGCCCCTTCACCGGCCGCACCGGCGGCAGCACGTCCTCGGGCACACCCGCGAGCCGCCCGCTCAGGCTGCCGCAGGCCAGCACCACCTGCCCGGCCTCCAGCAGGGTGCCGTCGGCGGTGACCACCCCCGTGGCCCGCCCGCCGCCCCGCCCGAGGGCGAGCCGGTCGGCCCACGCGCGGTGCACGACGACGCCCGCCCGCTCGCAGGCGGTCACCAGCGCCGCGGCCAGGCGCCGGGGGTCGATCTGATGGTCGCCGTCCACCCGGAGCCCGCCGCGCACACCCGGCGCGAGCATCGGCTCCAGGCGCCGGCACTCACGACCCGACAGCCACTCGGACTCCAGCCCCGAACGCTGCTGGAGCGCGTGCAGTTCGCGCAGATGGGCGCGGTCGTCGGCGTCCAGCGCGACGGCGAGGGTGCCGCAGCGGCGGTAACCGAGGTCGTGGCCCGTGACGTCCGCCAGCTCGGCGGCGAACTCCGGGTAGCGGCGGGCCGAGGCGAGGTTCAGCGCGAGCAGCGTCTGCTCGCCGTAGTGCAGTTCCGTGACGGCGGCCAGCATCCCGGCGGCCACCCGGGCGGCGCCACCGCCCGGCTCGGGGTCCACGAGGGCCGTGGCGAGACCGCGCTGCGCGGCCCGCCACGCCGTGACCAGACCGATGATCCCGCCGCCCACGACGAGCACGTCGGGTGCGGGGGACGAGGTGTGCGGTGGTGACGACATGGGCGTCCAGCCCCTCCCTTCGCCGGCATGACCCGGATCAGGTTCGTACGGTCGGAGGCCGCCAGCCTCCCTCTCAGCCCGGTGCGTCCGGGCTCCCGCGAGTGCTTTACGTTGGCCACCCTAGCCCGCAGCACCTCGCACTCGTAAGGGAGCCTCCGCCCGTGGCCCGTTCACTCGACGGTCTCGTCCTCGCCCCCGTCGCCGACCAGGCGCCCGGCCAGGTCGGCACCCGCACGCGCTTCGCCTACCACGAGAGGGACGGCGTCGTGTGGGCCGAGTACGCGGGCGGCGACGTGGTCCGCGGCCACCTGGTCGGCACCCGGGAGGGCGACCGCCTGGACTTCCGGTACGTGCAGCTCAAGGCCGACGGCGGCACCTCCTCGGGGCACTGCGCGGCGACCGTCGTCGAGCTGCCGGACGGGCGCGTGCGCCTGGAGGAGAGCTGGGAGTGGGAGTCGCAGCGCGGCAGCGGGACGAGTGTGGTCGAGCAGGTCACGGCGCACGAGCGCTGACTGACTTTCCGTCAGGTGTCTAAGGTGATCAGGTGAGTGAGCAGACGCGGGACCGGGAACAGGCGCCGGAGCAGACCCGGGAGCGGCAGGCGGACGCCCGGCACCGGGTCGTGGTCGTCGGTGCGGGCATGGCGGGGGTGCAGACCGCGGTGGCGCTGCGCGAACGGGGTTTCACCGGCCCCGTCACGCTGATCGGCGCCGAGCCGCACCAGCCCTACGACCGCCCCCCGCTGTCCAAGGCCGTCCTGCTCGGCACCGCCGAGGGCTCCGCCTTCGACGTCGACTTCGAGGCCCTGGACATCACCCTGCGACTCGGCTGCGAGGCCCTGGGCGTCCGGCCCGGCGCGCACACCCTCGACACGTCGGCGGGGCCCGTGCCGTACGACTCCCTCGTCCTCGCGACCGGCGCCGAGCCGCTGCGGCTCCCCGGTGCGGAGGACGTGCCCGGCGTGCACCTGCTGCGCACCCTGGACGACGCCGAACGGCTGCGTCCGGTGCTCGCCCGCCGGCACGACATCGTGGTCGTCGGCGCCGGCTGGATCGGCGCCGAGTTCGCCACCGCCGCCCGGGAGGCGGGCTGCGCGGTGACCGTGGTGGAGGCCGCCGACCGTCCCCTGGCCGGCGCGCTGCCCGCCGAGGTCGCCGCGCCGATGACGCGGTGGTACGCCGAGGCGGGCGCGGTGCTGCGCACGCACACGCGCGTGACGCGCGTCGAGCCCGGCGACGGCCCGGGGGAGCCCGGCCGGGTGATCCTGGACGACGGCTCGCGGCTGCCCGCCGACGCGGTCGTCGTCGGCATCGGCGCCCGGCCCGCCACCGCCTGGCTGGCCGGCTCCGGGATCGACCTCGGCGCGCACGGCGAGGTCGTGGCCGACGACCGCCTGCGCAGCTCCGTCCCGGACGTCTACGCGGTCGGCGACTGCGCCTCCTTCCCCTCCGGGCGCTACGGCGAGCGGCTGCTGGTGCACCACTGGGACAACGCCCTCCAGGGGCCGCGCACGGTCGCCGCCGGCATCGTCGGCGCCGCCGCCGGCGAGGTCCCCGAGACGTACGACCCGGTGCCGTACTTCTGGTCCGAGCAGTTCGGCCGCTTCGTCCAGTACGCCGGCCACCACACGGCCGCCGACACCACGCTGTGGCGCGGTGATCCCGCCGGTCCCGCGTGGACGGTCTGCTGGCTGAGAGAGGGCCGCCTGGTGGCCCTGCTGGCCGTGGGCCGCCCCCGGGACCTGGCTCAGGGCAGGAAGCTGATCCAGGCGGGCACCCCGATGGACCCGCTGCTGCTGGCCGACCCGGCGAAGCCGCTGAAGTCGGCCACGGCCTAGTCCGGCTTCCGACTGTCAGTGGCAGATGGCAGGCTTGAGACGTGACCGAGATTGACGCAAAGATCGATGCTCTCGTGCCTGCCTGGCTCACCGTTCCCGACATCGCCGAGATGCTCGGCGTCGAGGTGACCCGCGTGCGCCAGCTGATCAAGGAAGGCCAGCTCATCGCCGTACGCCGCGGCGAGAACCGGGCGCTGCACATCCCGGCGGCCTTCATCGACGGGGACAAGGTCGTCAAGGGCCTGGTCGGCACCCTGACGCTGCTGAGGGACGACGGCTTCACGGCCGAGGAGATGCTGGAGTGGCTCTTCACGCCCGACCCGTCCCTGCCCGGCACCCCCGCCCAGGCGCTGAGCGAGAACCGCGGCACGGAGGTGAAGCGCCGCGCCCAGGCGCTGGCCGTCTGACCTGACCTGACCCGACCTGACCCGGCTCGCCCCGGCCCCGGTTCGGGGGCGGACGGGCCGGGCCGCGGGGGACCGCCTCGGGCGGTGCGTCCACCGCGTCGTACCTTGGGCGGCGTTCCCGCGGCCTTCCTCCGACGGCCGCGGGGGCGCCGCAGCCCGTTAGCCGAGGCGTGCGCCCACCGCGGGCCCACGCCGCACACCTGGGGGGACACACCCGTATGCCCGACACCGCCGCGACCGCACGCGCCCGGCTCGCCGACGCCCGCCTCTACCTGTGCACGGACGCCCGCCGTGACCAGGGCGACCTGCCCGAGTTCCTGGACGCGGTGCTGGCCGCCGGCGTGGACGTCGTGCAGCTGCGCGACAAGGGCATGGAGGCCGCCGAGGAGCTGGAGCACCTGGAGGTCTTCGCCGACGCCTGCGCCCGCCACGGCAAGCTCCTCGCGGTCAACGACCGGGCCGACGTCGCCCACGCCGCCCGCGCCGACGTGCTGCACCTCGGACAGGGCGACCTGCCGGTGCCCGCCGCCCGCGCGATCCTCGGCGAGGACGTCCTCGTCGGCCGCTCCACGCACGCCGAGTCCGAGGCCGCCGCCGCGGCCGTCCAGGACGGCGTGGACTACTTCTGCACCGGCCCCTGCTGGCCGACCCCCACCAAGCCCGGCCGGCACGCGCCCGGCCTCGACCTGGTCCGGTACACGGCGTCCCTGGGGACCGACCGCCCCTGGTTCGCCATCGGCGGCATCGACCTCGGCAACCTCGACGAGGTGCTGGAGGCCGGCGCCCGGCGCGTCGTCGTCGTCCGGGCGATCACCGGGGCCGACGACCCGGGCGCGGCCGCGGCGGAGTTCGCGAAGCGGCTCCGGGAAGCGTAGGCGCGGCCGGGCGGCCCGGCGCGCGGGCGGGGCGCGCGGCGCGGCGGGTGCCACGGGCATGTGTCCAAGGAGTGGACAACAACTCGACAATACGGACAAAAATCCCGCATCCGGTTGGGGGACCGCCACCCCCTGGCTAACCTGCCCGTATGGCCCTCGGAACCGCATCCACCAGGACTGATCGCGCGCGCACCGTGCGTGACATCCTCGCCGCCGGCAAGACGACGTACTCGTTCGAGTTCTCGGCGCCGAAGACGCCCAAGGGCGAGAAGAACCTGTGGAGCGCGCTGAGGCGGGTCGAGGCGGTCGCCCCGGACTTCGTCTCCGTCACCTACGGCGCCGGCGGTTCCACGCGCGCGGGCACGGTCAAGGAGACCCAGCAGATCGTCGCCGACACCACGCTGACGCCCGTCGCCCACCTCACCGCGGTCAACCACTCGGTCGCGGAGCTGCGCAACATCATCGGCCAGTACGCCGACGCCGGGATCCGCAACATGCTGGCCGTGCGCGGCGACCCGCCCGGCGACCCGATGGGCGAGTGGGTCCCGCACCCCCAGGGTCTGACCTACGCGGCCGAACTCGTCGAACTCATCAAGGAGTCCGGCGACTTCTGCGTCGGCGTCGCGGCCTTCCCCGAGATGCACCCGCGCTCCGCCGACTGGGACACCGACGTGGCGCGCTTCGTCGACAAGTGCCGGGCCGGCGCCGACTACGCCATCACCCAGATGTTCTTCCAGCCCGAGTCGTACCTGCGCCTGCGCGACCGCGTCGCCGCGGCCGGCTGCGACACCCCGGTCATCCCGGAGATCATGCCGGTGACCAGTGTGAAGATGCTGGAGAGGTTGCCGAAGCTCAGCAACGCGTCGTTCCCTGCCGAGCTGAAAGAGCGCATCCTCGCGGCCAAGGACGATCCGGCGGCTGTACGCTCGATCGGGATCGACTTCGCCACGGAGTTCTGCGCGCGGCTGCTGGACGAGGGTGTCCCCGGACTGCACTTCATCACGCTCAACAACTCCACGGCGACGCTGGAAATCTACGAGAACCTGGGCCTGCACCACCCACCGCGGGCCTAGACCGGCCGCACATACTTACGACACACTGCGTTGCGGCCACTGGGAGAGGGGCGTACATGGGCTGGACGGTCCTCTACATCGCGTTCGGCATCGTCGCGCTGTGGCTGCTCGGGGAGGTGCTGCTGCAGTACAAGGCGCGGTTGCGCTGGCGGCTGCTCGCCTTCGGCGGCTTCGCCGGTGTCGTCGCCGGTGTGCTGCTGTCCAACGTGATCGTCATCGGGCTGGGCGCCGCCGCCTTCGCGGTCGGCCAGACCTACGTGACGCTGTCCTTCCGCCGCGGCTTCGAGGCCGGCTGGGCGGTCAACGCCCCGGCGAGCCTGGTCGGCAGGCGCGCCCGTCCCGAACGCGGCCGCCGGGAACCGACGTTGGAGGTCTCCGGCCTGGAGGCGGCCGACCCCGGTCCCGACCCCTACGACGACGGCGCGCGGAGCCGGGGAGCGGGCCACGACGGCCTCTCCTACGGCCACGACGACTACGACCGCGACGACGTCTTCACCCCGGCCCGCCCGGTCGACCCCGGCGCGGCGGAGACCACGGCCGTCTACGAACCCCAGCCCATGCCCGACGACACCGGTTCCTACGGCGTCTACGGCGACACCGGCTACGCGGCCGGCCAGCAGCCGGCCGCGCACGGCGCCGACCCGTCCTACGCCTACGACTACCCGGGCCACGCCCCGCAGGGCTACGGCTACGACGCCGGGGGCCAGCAGTACGCCGCCTACTCCGACCCGTACATCGGCACCCACACCTACGGCGGGACGTCGTACGACACCGGCGGCTACGACACGGCGGGCGGGCAGGGCCACGGTCACCCGCAGGGCTACGGCCAGGACCAGTACGCCACCGGCACCACCGGCGGCTACGGCGAGACCCCGGCCGGCGGGGTCTGGGTACCGCAGCAGCGCAGCACCGACGACCCCTACGGCGGCGAACTCCCGCCGGAGCAGCCCTACCCGTACCAGGGCGACGCCCAGCCGCAGGGCTACGACGAGCAGTACCGCTACTGACGGTCCCTCGGGCGGCCGGGAACCGGTCGCCCGCCGCTCACTGGGAGCCCCGGAACTGGGGCCCCTCCACGACGAGTCCGGCGACCAGCGCGCCCGACATGCCGGCGTGCGGCAGCCCTCCGCCGGGGTGCGACCAGCCGCCGACCGTGAACAGCCCCTGCGTGCGCGTGCCGTTCGCCGGGTGCAGCAGACGACCGCCGGCCGCCGCCAGCGCCGGCGCCGGCACCGCGCCGTCCGCCACCCCCGTCGCCGCCGCGACGTCGGCCGGGGTGCGCACCTCCTGCCACAGGATGCGGTCGCGCAGGCCGGGTACGGCACGCTCGGCGGCCCGGACCAGGCGCCCGGCGTGGACTTCGTACTCCTCGGCCTCCTCGGCGGACGCCCCGCCGCCCGCGGGCACCACCGAGGTCACGGTGACCGCCTCGTGGTCCGCGTCCGGGACCAGCGCGGGGTCGTCCGGCCGCAGCACCGTGACGGTCGGCTGCTCGGGAGCCCGGGCCGCCGGCCCGAACAGGGCGTCCAGCTCGGCCTCGCGGTCCTCCGCGTGCACCACCGTCCGGTGCGCCGTCCCCGGCGGCCGGCCGCCCCGCAGCGCCAGCAGCACCGTCAGCCGGCTCGCCCCGTCGCGCCGCGCCGGGACCTCCCCGTCGCCCCGCACCGGTGAGCCGCCGCACAGGCGCTCCAGCACCCCGGGCGCCACCCCCGCGACGACGAACTCGGCCTCGGCGACGCCGCCCTCGGCCAGCTCCACGCCCGCCACCCGGCCGTCCTTCTCGACGATCCCCGTGACCTCGGCGCCGAAGCGGAACTCGACCCGGCGGGCCAGACACCGCTCGTACACCGCCCGGGCCAGCTCCCGCAGACCGCCACCGCGCACGTACCACATGCCGAACGCGTACTCCATGTACGGCAGCACCGCGGCGTTGGCCGGGGCGGTCCGGGGGTCGAGGCCGTGGGCGAGCGCGTGGCTCTCCAGCAGGGCGGCGAGCCGGGCGTCCCGCAGCTCCCAGGCACCGACCTCGGCGAGCGTCCCGGCCCGGCGGGTGCGCAGCAGCCGCTTGTGCGGGACCGCGGGATAGGGCTCGCGCTCGGCCAGCACCTCCCAGTTCGGCCACAGCGGCTCCTCCAGGAGCGGGCGGCGCGTGCGGTCCCAGGTCTCCCGGGCCCGCACCAGGAAGTCGCCCCAGCGCCTCCCGGCGTCCGCGCCGAGCGCGGCGTCCAGGGCGGCGAGGACGCCGGCCCGCGAGGCGTTCGGCAGCGCGACCTCGGTGCCGTCCGCGAACACGTGCCGGACACTCGGATCGACCTGCACCAGCTCGACGCAGGACTCCAGCGGCTCCTTGCCGGTCTTGACGAACAGATCGCGCCAGACGGCGGGCAGCGGCAGCAGACCGGGACCGGTGTCGAAGGAGAACCCGTCCCGCTCGAAGCGCCCGAGGGCTCCGCCGTACGTCGCCGTCCGCTCGTACACCACCACCCGGTGGCCCGCTACGGCCAGCCGGGCGGCGGCCGCCATCGCGCCCGTCCCGGCGCCGATCACCGCAATCCGTGCCATGCCGGCGACTTTATCCGCCACCCGCGACGGTCCCGGCCGAGGGGCCGCCGCACGGGGGGACGGCAGGTGCGGGGCGCCGGGTGAGTACCGCGGCGGACGCGCGCGTGACCGGTCGGCCGGCCGCCGCCGTGGGCCGGGGTGCGCAGGTGTGAGTACCCGTACCTACCCCGCCAGATGAGTACCCGCGCGGATGGGGCGGGACCCGCCGCGACGAGAGAGTGGAGGCACGGAGAGGGGCACGGCTCCGGCACCGGCGACACGGGGCGCCGGAGCGGAGCCGGGCCCGCGATCCGCTCCTTCCGCCGGCCGCGGTCGGCGGGAGCGAGGCACGGGGGAACCCGGGGGAACGACCGGAAACGGGGGTTCCGACGGGGGGACGTACGGGGGAGCAGGAGAAGGCGCCGGTCCGACGGCGGCCCGCGGGGGACGCGGCCGCCACGGGCCGGCGTTCTTCGTGCGCGACCGGCCCGCCCGGCCGCGCACGGCGCCTCAGGGGCGGCCGCTCACCCGGCCCTGGAGCAGCCGGGACAGGGCCGCGTGCACGTCGTCCAGGGAGCGCTCCGGCTGGAACGACTTCCAGTCCAGCGCGGCCACCAGGACCATGCCGACCAGCGCGGCGGCGGTCAGCGGCACATCGATCTCGTCGCTGAACTCACCGCTGGCCACGCCGTCGCGCAGCACGCCCTCCACCACCGCGACGGCCTCCTGCCGGACCACCAGCAGCGTGGACTGCCAGGCTCTGTTGGTGCGCCACAGTTCCGCCACGTACAGCTGGGTGAAGGCCGGGTAGCGGTCGATGAAGACGAGCCCCGCGCGGATCATCGCGTCCAGCGCGTCGACCCGGCCCCGGCCCTCGCGGGCCGTCCGCTCGGCCGCCTCGCGCAGGGACGCGGTCAGCAGACCGACACCGTGCCGCAGCAGCTCCTCGAAGAGGACGGACTTGCTGGCGAAGTTGTAGTACACCGTGCCCTTCGCGACCCCGGCGCGTTCGGCGATCTCGTCCACGGTGGTGGCGGAGAAGCCCTGCTCGGCGATGAGGGTGACGGCCGCCTCGTAGAGTTTCTGCCGGGTGGCCTCGCGGCGGCTGCTGCCGTGCGAGGTGGCGCTGCTGCTTTCCATGGTCCCGATTGTCACAGCACCCTCGCCGGCCGTGTCACCGCAGGGCCCGTGCGGGTCACAGGGTCAGCTCCGGGTGCAGCCGGTCCAGCGTCCACACCTGCCGGCGGCGGGCCGACAGGGCGGTCAGCGCGAGGGCCGCCGCGGTGAAGGCCGCGAGCACCGCGCACGCCTGCCACACCGGTGCCGTCCCGCCGCCCGTGATCAGCCTTCTGAGGGCCTCGACGACGTAGCTCATCGGCAGGAACGGGTGCAGCGCGTTGAAGAAGCCCGGACTGGTCTGCACGGGGTACGTGCCGCCCGCCGACGTCAGCTGGAGCATCAGCAGCGCCAGGACCAGGATGCGGCCGGCCGCCCCGAAGCGGGCGTTCAGCCACTGCACGATCGCCGCGAAGCACGCCGTCACCAGGCACAGGAAGCCCACCGTCCCGGCCGCCCGGACCATCTCCAGACCGACCGCCCAGTGCAGCACCGCCATCAGGGCCGCCGTCTGCAGCACCCCGAGCGCCACCACCGGCAGCCAGCCCGCGAGCGCGATCCGCCAGGCCGACGCCCCCGCGGCGAGCGCCCGCCGGTTCATCGGCGGGATCAGCATGTACGCCACCATGGCGCCCACCCACAGGGAGAGCGGGATGAAGTACGGGGCGAAGCCGGTGCCGTAGTTGGGCGCCCGGTGCAGGGACTCGGAGGCGAGCCGGACCGGGTCGGCCATCACCCCGGTGCGCGCGTCCCGCTCGTGTTCGTCGTAGTCGGGGATCTTGCCGGCCCCGTCGTGCAGGCCGCCGGCCAGCTTCGCGGAGCCGTCCACCAGCTTGAACAGCCCGCCGTTGAGGTCGTCGGCGCCGGTGCGGAGCTTGCCGACACCCTCGTCCAGGTCCTTCGCGCCGGTCTTGGCCGTGCCGATGCCCTTGTGGAGCTTCTCGGCGCCGTCGGCGACCTTCCCGGCGCCCGTGTTCAGTTCGTTGATCTTCTTGACGGCGTCGTCCAGGTCCTCGGAGAGGTTCGGGGCGCGCTCGGCGAGGGCCTGGGCCTGCTTCTCCAGGGCCGCCAGGTTCTTGTCGAGCTTCTTCAGCTCCTTCTCGCGGTCGGTGACCAGGCCGCTGACGTCGTCGGCGACCGTCGCCACGGTGGCGGCGGCGTCCCGGGCCTTCTCCAGGTCGGGGCAGGCGGCGTCGGGCAGCGCCGGGTCCGCGCAGCGCGTCCGGTACACCCCGGCCAACGCGTCCGCCTGGCTCCGGGCGTCCTCGGCGGCGGCCGGGGCCTTCTTCACCAGGGAGTCCAGGTTCTCGCGGAGCGCCCCGGAGGAGTCGGCGACGAACCGGGCCGTCTCTCCGATGGTCTTCTCGTTGTCCTCCAGGAAGGGGCCCACCCGGTCGGCCGCTCCGTTGACCTTGCCGGCGAGCTTCTCCGTGCCGTCGGCGACCCGCTTCGAGCCCTTCTCCAGGTCACCCGCCTTCGTGTCGAGCTTCTTCAGCCCCTCGGACAGGTCGCCGCTGCCGTCCTCGGCGTCCTCGAGCCCGTCGGCGAGGTCCTTCGAGCCCTTCTCCGCCTTTCCGACGCCGCCCTTGATCTCGTCCGCGCCCTTCGCCGCCTTCACGGTCTCGCCGTGGATGTCGGAGAAGGAGACGAAGATCCGGTCGAGGAACGCCCGCGACGCCTTGCCGGACGCGGCCTCGCGCACCTCGGCGAAGACCGTCCGCGAGATCTGCCCCACGATGTAGTTGTTGGCGTCGTTCGTACGGACCTGGAGGGCGCCGGCCCGCGGCGAGTCGCCCGCGCCGGAGGCGATGCGCCGGCTGAAGTCCGCGGGCATGGTGAGCGACAGGTAGTACGTGCCGTCCTCGACGCCGCGCCGGGCCTCGGCGGCGCTCACCTCGTGCCAGTCGAACACCTCGCTCTCGCGCAGCCCCTCGGCGATGTCGTCGCCCGCGGCGAGCCTGCGGCCGTCCGCGGTGGCCCCCCGGTCGTCGTTCACCAGCGCCACCGGGACGCGGTCCAGACGGCCGTACGGGTCCCAGAACGACCACAGGTACAGGGCGCCGTAGAGCAGGGGCAGCAACAGCAGGGCCACCAGGGCGGCCCGGGGCAGGCGTCCGCGCCCGAAGCGCCTCAGCTCAAGCGCGGCCAGTCTCGGCGAGCGCACCGGCAGCCTCCTCCGTCACGTCGTCGGTGTGGTCCGTGTCCTCGCGGCGGGTGTCGCTGTGGGCCGTGTCGGCCGTGTCGTCGCCGTCGTCGCCGTCTTCGTCGACTGCGCTGCCTTCACCGTCGTCGCCGTCGTCGCCGGCTTCGCGGCCGCCGTCGGTCGCGGTGTCCGGCGCGGTCCGCGGCGCGGTGTCCGGCCGCGTGGAGACGGTCACGGCGTCCCCGGGCGCCTCGCCGCACACCGCCACCACGGTCGTGCCGGACGCCGCGATCGACGCCAGCAGCGACCAGATCTCCTCCCGCTCGGCGGCCGACAGCTTGAGGTCGGCGTCGTCGACACCGAGCAGGCGGGGACGGCCGGCCAGGGCCAGGGCGATCGACAGCCGCAGCGCCTCGGTGCGCTCCAGGTCCCGTACGGCGGTACGGAGCCCCTTGGGCAGGGTCTCCGGGTCGAGGCCGGCCGCGGAAAGCGCCGTGTCGGCCAGCAGCCGAGCCTTCGCCGCCCGCTCCGCGCGCGGGCGCAGCAGGTCGCGCGCCGAGGCGCCGAAGCGGCGTTGCAGCAGCGCCCGCTCCCGCAGGTGCTCGGCCACGGTCAGGGCCGGATCGAGATCGGTGACGCCCGGCACGTGCGCGAGAGCGCTGATCCGGCGCAGGGCGGACATCTGCCGGGGGAGCCGCAGCCCGCCCACGGTCGCCGTGCCGTCGGTCGGCCGCATCCGTCCGGTGAGCGCGAGCAGCAGACAGGTGCGGCCCGAGCCGGACGGACCCGCCACCGCGATCAGCGAGCCCGGTCCGGCGTCGACGCGGACGTCCCGGAACGCCCAGCCGCGTGGCCCCCTCAGCCCGAAGTCCCGGGCCGTCACCGCCAGCCCGTGCGGACCGTCCACGCCGCCTCACCCCTCTTTTGAACTGACTGGTCAGTGCAAAAATTAACCCGAACCTACGAGCGAGGCAAAAGCGCAGGTCAGAACGGATTGTCAGTGGCATACCTCACGATGGGCACATACGGCACCTCGTCACCGAGCGTGTCGTCACGGAGACGACAGGAGGATCGTCATGGCCCACTCGTCCGCAGCCGCCGCCCGGCGGCGTCGCGCAGCCGGCCCTGCACCCTCACTGACCGGCCCGGCGAGCGACGTGCACCCCGTGCTCCGCCGGACGACCGCCCCGCCGGCCGCCCTCGACCTGCTCGCCCAGGCGCGGGCCGGCCTGGAGGAGGCCACCGTTCTCGAGACGCCGAACGAGCGGTACGCCACCGCCCATCTCGCCGCCCTGCGCACGGCCGCCGCCGTGCTCGCCGCCCGGGGCCGGCCCGAGACCACCCCGCGGGCCCGCGCCCGCATCCGCAGCGCCTGGGAGGTGCTGCCCGAGATCGCGCCCGAGCTCGCCGACTGGAGCGCGCTGTTCGCCTCGGGCGCGGGACGCCGGGCCCGCGCCGAGGCGGGCATCCAGGGAGCCGCGGGCAGCCGGGACGCCGACGACCTGATACGCGACGTGGCGATGTTCCTGCGCCTCGTGGAGCGGATGCTGGCCCTCCAGCCGGTGCTGCCCCAGCCCCGCTCCGACGCGGACGGCTCCGACCCGGGCGCCCCGGGTCCGGGTGGCCCGGGCACCCCCGGCACCTCCGGCGCGGACCGGCCGGAGAGCGATCGTCCGAGCCGCCCGGGGGAGGAGCCGGGTGACCGGCGGCTGCCGGACGCGGGGTGAGCGCCGGACGGGAGGGGGGCGTCCCGGCGGGCCGACCGGTGCGGTGACCGGCGCGGTGTTCGTGACCGCGCCGGTGCTTGGACCGCGCCGGTGCGGGTGACCGGGCCGGTGGGGGCGACCGGACGGGACCGGTGACCGGGCCGGTACGGGTGACCGGCGGGCGAACCGGAGGCAATAGGGTGGGAGACGCCTGAAGCCTGCCCCGTCCCGCTCCCGGTCCGGGGCGGCAGCCCGTTCGCTCCGCCCGTGCCCGAGGCGGTGCCGCGCCGAGGAGTCAACTGCCGTGTCGGACCCGATGCGCCCGCCCGTCTCCCCCCACCGTCCCCACCCGGCGTCGCCGCGCTCCGAGCCGTCCCGTTCCCGCGCCGCCCTGAGGACCGCCGTGGTCTGGGACGTCCTCCAGGAGGCCCTGGACCGCAGGGTCAAGGCCACGGGCCGCCAGGCGCTGGACGTCCTGGACACCGGCGGCGGCAGCGGCAACTTCGCGGTGCCCGCGGCCCGCCTCGGCCACCGCGTCACCGTCGTCGACCCGAGCCCCAACGCCCTGTTCGCGCTGGAGCGCCGCGCCGCCGAGGCCGGTGTCGCCGACCGGGTGCGCGGCGTGCAGGGAGACGCCCGCGGCCTCTTCGACGTGGTCGAGCGCGGCGGCTACGACGCCGTGCTCTGCCACGGCGTCCTGGAGTACGTGGACGACCCCGCCGAAGGCGTGCGCAACGTGGTCGCGGCGCTGCGCCCCGAGGGCGTCCTCAGCCTGCTCGCCGCGGGCCTCGGCGGTGCCGTGCTCGCGCGCGCCCTGGCGGGGCACTTCACGGAGGCCCGGCACGCCCTCGACGACCCGGACGGCCGCTGGGGCGACGGCGACCCCGTGCCGCGCCGGTTCACCGCCGACCAGCTCACCGGTCTGGTCGAGTCCGCGGGCCTGCGGGTGGGTGCCGTGCACGGCGTCCGGGTCTTCGCCGACCTCGTGCCCGGGGTCCTGGTGGACACCGAGCCCGGTGCCATGGAGGCGCTGCTGAAGCTGGAGGCCGCGGCCGCCGAACTCGCCGCCTTCCACTCCGTGGCCACCCAGCTCCATGTGCTCGGTGAGGCACGAGGGGCCGAAGAGGTCTGAGTCACCCGGCGGGGTACGGCCCTGATCAGGGACGCGGCTGCACATGGAGTACGCCACAGGCCCCCCGAACGGGGGCCAGTCGCCGTATGATCGAGGGAGACCGCCCGGCATGACGGGTCGGCCGCTGGGGAATGGGAACTTCAGCGAGCCGGCACGGCCATGACGGAAACCGGTTGGCCAATTGGCGTAGAGGGGCGGGTTTCACGGGGGCGATTCCCTGCCTATCCTGAAGGGACCCCCCCGGGTCGCCCCGGCGACTGCACGATGAGGAGGACTCCGTGCCGCTCTCGGAGCACGAGCAGCGCATGCTCGAGCAGATGGAGCGAGCGCTGTACGCCGAAGATCCCAAGTTCGCGACAGCGCTCGAGGGAAGCGGGCTGCGTACGTACACCCGGCGACGGGTCTACCAGGCGGTCGCGGGCTTCCTCGTAGGTATTGCGCTCCTCATGGCCGGTATGGTCGCCCAGCAGGTCTGGCTCAGTGTGGTGGGATTCCTCGTCATGCTGGGTTGCGCGGTGCTCGCCGTGACCGGTTGGCGCAAGGCCCCGAAGCCGGGCGAGCAGCCCGCGGCGGGTGCCGGACCACAGGCGCGCCGCCAGGGAAGGCAGAAACGCTCGATGATGGACCGCATCGACGAGCGCTGGCAGCGGCGCCGGGACGAGCAGCAGGGCGGTCAGTAGCCGCGGGCAACCTGCTCACCAGGACATCCGTGTGAGGGGTGACCACCGATCGGTGGTCACCCCTCACACGTGCGCGCGGGTCGGCGCCTACCTGGCGCATGGGGCCGCTGCTGGAGCCGCCGGGCCCTGCGGACACCGGTCCGGCCGGGTCCCGCAGGCCGCTGGACCGTCCGGGACGTCCGAGCCGCTGGGCCGCCGTCCTACCGCCGCCCACGACCGGGAGAACCCAGCGGGGGCCGCAGCGACGCCCACGCGCCGATGCCGCCCTCTCCAGCCGGTCGTCGCCCGGGCCCCTGGGCTCCGGGCCCTCGGCCTTGGGCTCCGACGGCCGTGCCCGAGGCTCGGTGGCCGAGCCCGGGCCCAGCGGCCGTGCCCGTGGCCCGGCGTACGCGGGTCGGCTCAGCCCTGCTGGCCCGACGCCTTCCGCAGCGTCGGCCGTGCCGCCGCCGCCCGTCGCTTGACGGCCGTCCAGCGGGCCGACAGCGCCCAGGCCACCCGTACGGCCGAACGCGGGGCGAACAGTGCGCGCGACCGCGTACGGCGTCCGACTCCGGCCCGCAGACCGGCGCTCGCCCGGTGGACGTCCTCGGTGAGGCCGGCGGTGAGACGCGGCCGGGGAGCGTAGAGGACCTGCTCCACGGCGTCGGCCACCCGGTGCACCGCCGCCGCGGCGTCGGGCTCCAGATGTCCGAGCCGGACGATCCGGGCCGCCGCCCTGCGCGGGGTCTGCGACTCCTGGGGCGGGATGCCGAGATCCCAGGCCGTGTCGGTCAGTTCCTGCCAGACCGCCAGCGTGTGCGGAGCCGCGTCCGCCTCCGAGCGGCCGTGCGCGCCCAGCCGCACCGACCGGGCGCGCAGCCGCCACAGCATCGGGGCCAGCGGGACCAGCAGCACCGCCAGCCCGCCGAGGACCCAGGCGAGGACCGCGTACCACTTCGGCCCGCTCCCGCCCGACACCGGCACGGCCGCCGCGGACTCGCTCGCGCACCCCTCCACCTTCTTCAGCTCGGCCGTGCAGCTCTCGCTGGCCGAAGGGGCGGTCGACGGCTCCGTCTGCGCGTTCCGGGACGGCAGGGCGGGGTCGGGCACGGCGTTGCCCGGCGTGTCCGTCACGGTGTACGACGGCGTCGATCCACGCGTCGGCGTCGGCTCGAACCGGGTCCAGCCCACGCCCTCGAAGTACACCTCCGGCCAGGCGTGCGCGTCCCGCAGCCCCACCGACACCGAGCCGTCCGCCTGCGGGGAGCCCGGCGCGAAGCCGACCGCCACCCTGGCCGGAATGCCCAGGGAGCGGGCCATCGCCGCCATCGCGAAGGAGAAGTGGACGCAGAAGCCCTGCTTGTCCCTCAGGAAGCGGGCGATCGCCTGCGAACCGCTGCCGACCTTGACCTGGGTGTCGTACTCGAAACCGCCGTTGAGCGCGAAGTACTCCTGGAGCTTGACCGCCTGCTCGTACGGATTGGCCGCGCCCGCGGTGACGTCGCGGGCGGTCCGGGAGACCACGTCGGGCAGGGAGTCCGGCAGCGCCGTGTACTCCCGCTTCAGCGCCGCCGGGGGCTGCGGTGCCGCGGCCAGCTGCTCCGCCGTCGGCAGCACGTTGAGGCTGCGGACCTGGTACGAGAGACCGCGGGTGTTCTGGCCGTGGTCGCCGACCAGGGTCATGCCCACCGGTTCGTACCGCCAGTTGCCCGGGACGCGGACGCCGCTCGGCGGATACGGCATCGGCAGCCAGTCCTGGGCGTACCAGTCGGCGGCCGAGACCGTGGTCCGGATCTCCTCGCGCTTGACGCCGGGGCCGAGGCCGACCGGGGTGGGGAAGGCGTCGTCCGGCACCGCCGTGATGTGCCGCTTGGACGGCTTCCAGGTGGTGCCGTCGAAGTCGTCCAGGGACACGATGCGCAGGTACAGGTTCGACAGGTCGGCCGAGTCGGTCTCCAGGGAGAGGACCTGGCGGTTCTCGTCGACGTTGAGGCTGTCGCGCAGGGAGACGAGGGGGTTGACCGCGGAGATGGTGCCGCCGCCCCCGGTGCCGGAGCCGACGCCGGTGCCGGCGCTGTCCAGCAGCCCGCCGTTCATCGTGGGCAGGGCGAGGGGCACCACCAGGGCGATGCCCAGGGCGAAGGCGCCGATACGCCGCCCGGTGCGCACCGGGGCGACCGCGCCGCCGCTCCGCTCCGGGCCGGGGCCGCGCGGTGCGCCGCCGAAGACCCTGCCCCACTGGGAGAGCCGGTCACGCCCCTCGGCGAGGAGCAGCATCAGATAGCCGGCCGCGGCCACCAGGAACCACAGCCAGTCGGTACCGCCCTCGGACAGTCCCGCGGCCACCGAGTAGAGGGCCAGCAGCGGCAGTCCGGCCGGGGCGGCGCTGCGGAAGGTCACCGCCAGGGTGTCCACCAGCAGGCCGATCACCAGGACGCCGCCGACCAGCATCAGACGGATGCCGTCGGACTCCAGCGGGGCCGGGATGGCGTACCGGGCGATGTCGTCGCCGCCCTGCCGCAGCAGCTCGGCGAAGCGCTGGAACGCCTGCGGGCCGGGGATCAGCCCGGCGAGCGCCTGCTGCCGGGCGAAGACCAGGGTCAGGAGCATCAGGGTGACCAGGGCCTGCGCGGCGACGGTCAGCGGCCGGGCCAGCGGGACCCGGCGGGCGGCCGCTCCCACCCCGGACTGCGCCGCCAGCAGCAGAGCGGCCTGGAGGATCCAGGTCGCCGGGTCGACCAGGGGCAGCAGCGCGCACGACGTCATCAGCGTGGCCGCCCAAGCACACAACGCCAACCGCGCCCGCCCGCTCATCGCGCGCCCTCCCCGCCGCTCGTCGCCGTGAGGCCGGTGCGCTCGCGGTCGGCCAGGCGCCACAGCTCCTCCAGGGAGGTGCCCCTGGGAACGCGCACGGCGGTCCAGCCGGCCTCGCGGAGCATCCGCAGCCGTTCCTCGCTCCTGTCCAACGGACGGGGCGCGCCGACCGGTTCCCGGTCCCAGCTCTCGCCGTCCAGGACGAAGGCGAGCGCGCCGCCGCTGCGTCGGCGCATCTTGGCCACCACCGTCGCCTGCTCCTCGTCCAGGTCGCCGAAGAAGGCCACCAGCAGCCCCTCGTTCCCCCCGCGCAGCACGTCGTAGGCCCGGGACAGGCCCGTACCGTCGGAGTGGTCGATCACCGCGAGGGTGTCCATCATCAGGCCGGCCGCGTCGGCCGTGCCCTGGCTCGCGCCCGCGAAGCCGTCGGCGCCCTCACCGGGGACCGAGTCCCCGCTGTCCGTGAGCAGCCGGACCGAGAAGCCCCGCTCCAGCATGTGCACCAGCACGGACGCCGCGCCCGACACCGCCCATTCGAAGGCCGAGTCCGGGCCCGCGCCGTCGAAGGCCACGCCCCGGGTGTCCAGCAGCACCGTGCAGCGGGCGCGCTGGGGCTGCTCCTCCCGGCGCACCATCAGCTCGCCGTACCGCGCGGTGGACCGCCAGTGCACGCGGCGCAGGTCGTCGCCGTAGCGGTACCCGCGGGGGATCACGTCGTCGTCGCCCGCCAGCGCGAGCGACCGCTGCCGCCCCTCGCCGTACCCCTTCGCCTCCCCGCTCAGCCGCACCGGCGGCAGCGCCTCCACCCGCGGGGTCACGGTCAGGGTGTCGTAGGTGGAGAAGGAGCGGGTCAGCTCGCACAGGCCGAACGGGTCGGTCAGGCGCAGTTGCAGCGGGCCCAGCGGATAGCGGCCGCGCAGGTCCGAGCGGACCCGGTAGGAGACCTCGCGGCGCCCGCCCGGCTCCACCCGGTCGAGGACGAACCGGGGCCGCGGTCCCAGCACGTAGGGGACCCGGTCCTGGAGCATCAGCAGACCGGTGGGCAGCCGCGAGACGTTGTCGACGCGCAGGTGGACCCGGGCCTCGCTGCCCGCGGGCACCCGCCCGGGGGACAGCCGGCGGCTGCCCGCCACCTGGTGGCGCGTGCGGTACAGCACGGTCGCGCAGATCAGGGGCAGCGCTCCCAGCAGCAGGCCGACGCGGAGCAGGTCGCTCTGCCCGAGGACGTAGGCGCAGACCGCGGCCGCGATCCCGGCGGCGAGGAAGGAGCGCCCACGGGTGGTCAGGCCGGTCAGGGCGGTGCGGATGCCGCCGCCCCGACCCCCGTCCTCCGTCGACCGGTCCGTCCCCCCGGCGTCCATCACAGCCTCCGCGGTGTCTGCCGGCCGTACGCCGGCGCGCCGTGGCCCATGCCGTAGCCCGGCTGCTGCTGGGGGGCCGCGGGCACCGGGGTGCGCTGCAGGATCTCCTGGACCACCTGCTCGGCGCTGCGGCGGGCCAGCTGGGCCTGGGCGGTGGGCAGCAGGCGGTGGGCCAGGACGGCGACCGCGAGGGCCTGCACGTCGTCCGGCAGCGCGTACTCCCGGCCGCTCAGGGCGGCGGACGCCTTCGCCGCGCGCAGCAGATGCAGCGTGGCGCGCGGCGAGGCGCCGAGTCTGAGGTCCGGGTGGGTGCGCGTGGCGGCGACCAGGTCGACGGCGTAGCGCCGGACCGGGTCGGCGACGTGGACGCCCCGGACCGCCTCGATCAGCTTCAGGATCTCGTCCGCGTGCGCCACCGGCTGCAGGTCGTCCAGCGGGTTCACCCCGCCGTGCACGTCGAGCATCTGCAGCTCGGCGTCCGGGCTCGGGTAGCCGATGGAGACCCGGGCCATGAAGCGGTCGCGCTGCGCCTCCGGCAGCGGGTAGGTGCCCTCCATCTCGACCGGGTTCTGCGTCGCCACCACCATGAAGGGGCTGGGCAGCTCGTAGCTCTGCCCGTCGATGGTGACCTGGCGCTCCTCCATCGACTCCAGCAGCGCCGACTGCGTCTTCGGCGAGGCGCGGTTGATCTCGTCGCCGATCACCACCTGGGCGAAGATCGCGCCCGGCTTGAACTCGAAGTCCCGGCGCTGCTGGTCCCAGATGGACACCCCGGTGATGTCCGAGGGCAGCAGGTCGGGCGTGAACTGGATACGGCGCACGGAGCAGTCGATGGACCGCGCCAGCGCCTTGGCCAGCATGGTCTTGCCGACTCCCGGGACGTCCTCGATCAGCAGGTGTCCCTCGGCGAGCAGCACGGTCAGGGAGAGCCGTACGACCTCGGGCTTGCCCTCGATCACGTCCTCCACCGAACCGCGCACGCGCTCGACCACAGCGGTCAGATCAGTGAGGCTCGCTCGATCGTCATAGGTCGTCACCCGGCCCTCCTCGGCCTTTCCCCGCGCTCCCCGGGGGAGCGGGGGTACCCCAACTTGCCGGACCGGCCCGTACCGCGGACCGGCCCACCCCGAATCACGGATGCCGGGCGGAAATAGTTCCGCACGACACCACTTCCCGCATTCTTGCCGCCGTTACCGATTCGTGTCACTCGCCTGTGGACAACTGGCCGCGATATGTCGTGCCTTACGGCCTTTGGGTGCTTGCCGCGCCGGCGGCCGACGAACGGGCGGCCGGTCAGGCGGGGGAGACCTCGCGCAGCCGTCCCGTCTTCACGTCGAAGACGAAACCGCGCACGTCGTCGGTGTGCGGCAGGAAGGGCGAGGTGCGCACCCGTTCGATCGACTGCCGCACGTCCTGGTCGACGTCCCGGAAGGACTCGACCGCCCAGGCGGGGCGCTGGCCGACCTCCAGCTCCAGGTCGTGCCGGAACTCCTCGGTGAGGGACTCCATGCCGCAGTTGGTGTGGTGGATGAGGACCACGCTGCGCGTACCGAGCGCCCGCTGGCTGATGGTGAGCGAACGGATCACGTCGTCGGTGACGACGCCGCCCGCGTTGCGGACGGTGTGGCAGTCACCCAGGTTGAGGCCGAGCGCGGCGTGCAGGTCGAGTCGGGCGTCCATGCAGGCCACGACGGCGACGCGCTGGACGGGGCGGGCGTCCATCCCGGGGTCCGTGAACGCGGCGGCGTAGCGTTCGTTCGCCTCGACGAGCCGGTCTGTGACAGTGCCGTCGCCGGCGGGCGCGCCCTGCCCGTCGGCGGAAACCGATGCGGAAGTCGTCATAACCATGACGTTACTGGTCAGCCTCGCTCCGTACCCCCCGAGAAGACGGACAAAGAACGTCATCACGGCGCGCTGTGAGCCACCGCACAGACCCGCACGGCCGCCTCCGTGCGGGTGAAGTACCGCCTCGCGGCGATTCGTGCGCGCCCGCACCCGCGACGCGCAGGCCGGTTGATTGACCGGGCGACAGGGTGGACTAAAGTGACGCGAAGCGGGAGGCGAGGCTCTCCCCGCTGGACTGAAAACCCCGGAGACCTGGGCGAAGTCCCACCAGATCTCCCCACGTGCGCGGCGCGTACGTACGGCTCGGCCTCCTCCCGCTCCCGGCCGGCCGACGCTTCCGGCGCCGGCAGGACTCCCCTTCACGAGCGAGCGGGAGGGGACCCGGCGGTGCGTGACGCCGTGCCGGACCTGAGAGGCCGTCCCACTTGAGCCAGAGTCGACACGTCCCGGTGATGCTCCAGCGGTGCCTGGACCTGCTGGCGCCCGCCCTGACCGAGCCGGGTGCCGTGGTCGTCGACTGCACGCTGGGACTCGGCGGACACAGCGAGGCGCTCCTCGCCCGCTTCCCCGAGGCCCGGCTGATCGCCCTCGACCGGGACAAGGAGGCCCTGCGCCTGTCCGGCGAGCGGCTCGCCCCGTACGGAGAGCGCGCCACCCTGGTGCACGCCGTCTACGACGAGCTGCCCGACGTGCTCGACCGGCTCGGCGTCCCCCGCGTCCAGGGCGTCCTCTTCGACCTCGGCGTCTCCTCGATGCAGCTCGACGAGGCCGACCGCGGCTTCGCCTACGCCCAGGACGCCCCGCTCGACATGCGCATGGACCAGAGCACCGGCATGAGCGCCGCCGAGGTCCTGAACACCTACCCGCCGGGCGAACTGGTCCGCATCCTGCGGGCGTACGGCGAGGAGAAGCAGGCCAAGCGGATCGTGTCCGCGATCGTCCGCGAGCGCGAGAAGGAGCCGTTCGGCACCAGCGCGCGGCTCGTGGAGCTGATCCGCGCGGCCCTGCCGCAGGCCGCCAAGCGCACCGGCGGCAACCCGGCCAAGCGCACCTTCCAGGCCCTGCGGATCGAGGTCAACGGCGAGCTGTCCGTCCTGGAGCGGGCCGTTCCGGCGGCCGTGAAGGCGCTCGGCGTCGGCGGGCGGATCGCCGTGCTGTCGTACCACTCCCTGGAGGACCGCCTGGTCAAGCAGGTGTTCGCGGCCGGCGCCGCCAACACCGCGCCGCCGGGACTCCCGGTCGTCCCCGAACGCTACGCGCCCCGGCTCAAGCTGCTCACCCGTGGTGCCGAACTTCCCACCGAGGAGGAGATCGCCGAGAACCGGCGAGCGGCACCGGCACGGCTGCGCGGAGCCGAGCGCATCAGGGAGGACGTCGAGTGAGGCAGGGGGAGGTCCGATGAGCCGGAAACCCGAACTGAAGGGGCGGGCGGCCCGGCTGGCCAAGCTCTTCCCGCCCGGGAGCAACCGCGGCCAGGCCGCCCGGGCCCCCTTCGTCCTCCTGGTGGCCGTCCTCCTCGGCGGCGGCCTCATCGGGCTCCTCGTCCTCAACTCCGCGCTGAGCGAGGGCTCGTTCCAGCTGGACGACCTCAAGCAGCAGACCAAGGAGCTGACCGACGAGGAGCAGGCGCTCCAGCGGGACATCGACGCCTACTCCGCCCCCCGCGCCCTCCAGCGTCGCGCCCGCGAGCTGGGCATGGTGCCCGGCGGTGATCCCGCCTTCCTCGCTCCCGACGGCACCGTCAAGGGCTCACCCGGCCCCGCGCCCACCCCGGCCACCCCGCTGGTCGTCGCCCCCGAGGCACTGACCGCGCCGCCCGCCACCGCCTCCGCGGGCGGTGACCCGTCCGCCCCGGCCCCCGGTACGGCGGCCACCCCCACCACCGCGGCGACGCCCACCCCGACCCCGACCCCCGGCAGGTGACGGAAGTGTCCGACAGGGAACCGCCGCGCCGCCGCGTGCCCGGACCCGCGAGGCCCGTCCGCCCCGGCGGCCGGCGGCAGCCCGGTCCCGGCGCGCGGCCCGCCCGCAGGCCGGGACCGCCCAGGCCGGCCGCGCCCGCCCTCCGGCTGGGCAGCCCCCGCCCGCGCCTGCGCCTGATCGGCCTCGCGCTGACCCTGGTGATGACCGCCTTCGTCGTACGGCTGCTCCAGGTGCAGGCCGTCGACGCCGGCACCTACACCGCCAAGGCCGAGCAGAACCGCTACGTCGTCCACACCCTGCCCGCCGAGCGCGGCGGCATCACCGACCGCAACGGCGTGGCCCTCGCGTCCACCGTGGACGCCTACGACATCACCGCCGACCCCACGATGTTCACCCGTGAGCAGCTGAAGATCGGCGACGGCCCCGAGCAGGCCGCGGCCCTCCTCGCGCCGATCCTCGGCGCGGAGCAGAAGGACCTGGTCGCCCAGCTCCGCCCCGAGAACGAGGAGCTGCGCTACGTCCGCCTCGCCCGGCGGCAGACCCCTCAGGTCTGGAACCAGATCAAGGACCTGAAGACCGCGCTCACCAAGAAGGCGGAGACGGACAAGTCCGTGGTCAACGTCCTCGCGGGCGTCTTCGCCGACCCCAGCAGCAAGCGCGTCTACCCGGGCGGCGACCTCGCCGCCGCCATCCTCGGCTGGGTCGGCGCCGACGGCAAGGGCGGCGGCGGCCTGGAGCGGCAGCTGGACAAGACGCTGGCCGGCGAGGACGGCAAGATCCGCTACGCCCAGTCCGGCGGCCGCCAGGTGCCCACCGCCGGCTCCACCGAGACACCCGCCGTGCCGGGCAGCGACGTCGAGCTGACCATCGACCGCGACATCCAGTGGGCGGCGCAGCACGCCATCAGCGAGCAGGTGGAGAAGTCCAAGGCGGACGGCGGCTACGTCATCGTCCAGGACACCGCCACCGGCGAGATCCTCGCCATGGCCAACTCGCCCGGCTTCGACCCCGGCGACCTCGCCCACGCCGACCCGGACGCGCTGGGCAACGCCGCCCTCCAGGACGCCTTCGAACCCGGCTCCACCGCCAAGGTGCTGTCGATGGCGGCCGTACTGGAGGAGAACGCCGCCACGCCGATGACCCACATCACCGTGCCCAACCGGCTCAAGCGCGGCGACCGGCTCTTCAAGGACGACGTCGACCACCCGACCTGGTACCTCACGCTCAACGGCGTGCTGGCCAAGTCCAGCAACATCGGCACCATCATGGCCACCGGCGAGCTGGGCAAGACCCAGGCCGAGGCCAACAAGGTGCTCTACTCCTACATGCGCAAGTTCGGCCTCGGCGGCTACAGCGGGCTCGGCTTCCCCGGCGAGACCAAGGGCATCCTCGCACCGCCCGAGCAGTGGTCGACCTCGCAGCAGTACACGATCCCTTTCGGCCAGGGCGTCTCCATCAACGCGCTCCAGGCGGCCTCCATCTACTCGACCATCGCCAACGGCGGCGTCCGCGTCGAACCCACGCTCGTGCGCGGCACCAAGGGCGACGACGGTCGCTTCACCCCGGCTCCGGAGCCCGAGAAGACCCGCGTCATCAGCGAGAAGACCGCGAAGACCCTCGCGCGGATGCTGGAGTCCGTGGTCGACGACGAGGAGGGCACCGGCACCAAGGCCCGTATCCCCGGCTACCGCGTGGCGGGCAAGACCGGCACGGCCAACCGAGTGGATCCGGCCACCGGGCAGTACAAGGGGTACACCTCGTCCTTCGCCGGGTTCGCCCCCGCCGACAAGCCCCGCGTCACCGTCTACTGCGCCATCCAGAACGCGACGGAGGGCAGCTACTTCGGCGGCCAGATCTGCGGCCCCATCTACAAGCAGGTCATGGAGTTCGCCCTGAAGACCCTCCAGGTCCCGCCGACCGGTGCCGCCCCCGCGAACCTGCCGGTCACCTTCAAACCCTGACCCCGCCGGGCCCCTCCGAGCCGGCGCCGACGCAGTACCGAGCCACCAGGAACCACCCGTGACAACGATCACCCCCGACCCCGGGAACCAGGGCAGCGCCCGCACCTCACTTCGCCCGGAGGCGGCCACGCCCGGTACGCTCACCGCCGTGCCACACGCTGATCAGTCCCAAACCACCCAGAAGGGCCACCCCGTGACCTACCCGGGACCGCCCCGGCCGGTGCGGAACTCCGCCACACCCCTCGCGGAACTCGCCGACCAGCTGGGTGTCACCGCTCCGGACAGCACCGCGGGGGTCACGGGCATCACCCACGACTCGCGCGCCGTCCGCCCCGGTGACCTGTACGCCGCCCTCCCCGGAGCCCGCGCCCACGGCGCCGACTTCGTCACCCAGGCCGCCGGTCTCGGCGCCGCCGCCGTGCTGACCGACCCGGCCGGCGCGGAACGCGTCGCCGCCACCGGTCTGCCGGCGCTCGTCGTCGACGACCCGCGCGCGCGGATGGGCGAGCTGGCGGCCACGATCTACGGCCACCCCGGCCGCGACCTGCTCCAGATCGGCATCACCGGCACCTCCGGCAAGACCACCACCGCCTACCTCGTCGAGGGCGGTCTGCGCACGGCGAGCACGACCGGCCTGATCGGCACGGTCGAGATGCGCATCGGCGACGAGCGCATCAAGTCCGAGCGCACCACGCCCGAGGCCACCGACCTCCAGGCCCTGTTCGCGGTGATGCGCGAGCGCGGCACCGAGGCGGTCGCCATGGAGGTCTCCAGCCACGCCCTGGTGCTCGGCCGCGTCGACGCCTGCGTCTTCGACGTCGCGGTCTTCACCAACCTCAGCCCGGAGCACATGGAGTTCCACTCCGGCATGGAGGACTACTTCCAGGCCAAGGCCCAGCTCTTCACGCCGAAACGCAGCAAGCTCGGCGTGGTCAACGTGGACGACGAGTACGGGCGCCGCCTCGCCGACGAGGCCACCGTCCCCGTCGTCACCTACTCCGCCGAGGGCCACCCGGACGCCGACTGGCGCGCCGACGAGGTCGAGGTCGGACCGCTGGACTCGACGTTCACCGTGCTCGGGCCCAAGGGCGAGCGGATCGCCGCCAAGTCGCCGCTGGCCGGTCCCTTCAACGTGGCGAACACCCTCGCCGCGATCGTCGCCCTCGCCGCCGCCGGCCTCGACCCGCAGACCGCCGCCGACGGCATCGCCGCCGTCCCGGGCGTCCCGGGCCGTCTGGAGCGCGTGGACGAGGGACAGCCGTACCTCGCGGTGGTCGACTACGCCCACAAGACCGACGCCGTCGAGTCCGTCCTGCGCGCCCTGCGCAAGGTGACCGAGGGCAAGCTGCACGCCGTGCTCGGCTGCGGCGGCGACCGGGACACCACCAAGCGGGAGCCGATGGGCGCCGCGGTGGCCCGGTTCGCCGACACCGCCGTACTGACCTCCGACAACCCCCGCTCCGAGGACCCGCTCGCGATCCTCGCCACCATGCTCCAGGGCGCGGCCTCCGTGCCCGCCCACGAGCGCGGCGAGGTCCAGGTCTTCGAGGACCGGGCCGCCGCCATCGCCGCGGCCGTCGCCCGGGCCGAGCCCGGCGACACCGTGCTGGTCGCGGGCAAGGGCCACGAGCAGGGCCAGGACATCGCCGGGGTGGTCCGTCCCTTCGACGACCGCCAGGTGCTGCGCGAAGCCATTCAGAAGACCCAGGGATGAGATCCCGAATGATCCAGCTGATCCAGGGGACGAACTTGTGATCACCCTCTCTCTCGCCGAGATCGCAGAAGTCGTCGGCGGGCGGATGCATGACATACCGGACGCGTCCGCGCAGGTCACCGGGCCGGTCGTCCGGGACTCGCGGGAAGCGGGGCCCGGCTGCCTCTTCGTCGCCTTCGTCGGCGAGCGGGTGGACGGCCACGACTTCGCGCCGGCGGTCGTCGAGGCGGGCGCGGTGGCCGTGCTCGGCTCCCGCCCCGTCGGCGTGCCCGCGATCGTCGTGGACGACGTGCAGTCCGCCCTCGGCGCCCTCGCCCGGCACGTCGTACGCCGCCTCGGTGCCACCCTCGTGGCCCTCACCGGGTCCGCCGGCAAGACCAGCACCAAGGACCTGATCGCCCAGGTGCTGCGCCGCAAGGCGCCGACGGTCTTCACGCCCGGTTCCATGAACAACGAGGTCGGGCTGCCGCTCACCGCGCTCACCGCCACCGAGGAGACCAAGTTCCTCGTGCTGGAGATGGGCGCCCGCGGCATCGGCCACATCCGCTACCTCTGCGAGCTGACCCCGCCCAAGGTCGGCCTCGTCCTCAACGTCGGCTCCGCGCACATCGGCGAGTTCGGCGGCCGGGAGCAGATCGCCCAGGCCAAGGGCGAACTCGTCGAGGCGCTGCCGCCGGCCGAGGAGGGCGGCACCGCCATCCTCAACGCGGACGACGGCCTGGTACGGGCCATGGCCTCCCGAACGAAGGCGAAGGTGATCCTTTTCGGAGAGTCCGACGAAGCGGACGTTCGGGCCGAGAACGTGCGACTCACGGACAGCGGACAGCCTTCCTTCAGGCTTCACACACCCTCCGGTGCAAGCGATGTGACCATGCGCCTGTACGGTGAGCACCACGTGTCGAACGCGCTCGCCGCGGCCGCCGTCGCCCACGAGTTGGGCATGTCCGCAGACGAGATCGCCACCGCGCTCTCCGAGGCGGGCTCCCTCTCCCGCTGGCGGATGGAGGTCACCGAGCGCCCGGACGGCGTGACGGTCGTCAACGACGCCTACAACGCGAACCCCGAGTCCATGAAGGCCGCGCTGCGTGCGCTCGTCGCCATGGGAAAGGGGCGTCGTACGTGGGCGGTGCTCGGCAAGATGGCCGAGCTCGGGGACGAGGCGCTCGCCGAGCACGACGCGGTCGGACGGCTCGCCGTCCGGCTCAACGTCAGCAAGCTCGTCGCGGTCGGGGGCAGGGAAGCCCAATGGCTGCAACTGGGCGCATATAACGAGGGTTCGTGGGGTGAGGAGTCGGTGCACGTGTCCGACGCACAGGCGGCGGTCGACCTGTTGCGCAGCTGGTTGCGCCCGGGGGACGTCGTGCTCGTGAAGGCGTCCCGTTCGGTGGGTCTGGAGCGCGTCGCCGCGGCGCTGCTGGAGACCGGCGCCGAGGGTGAGGTTGCCGCCCGATGATGAAGCAGATCCTGTTCGCGGGAGTCATTGGCCTCTTCCTGACGCTGGTCGGCACTCCGCTGCTGATCAAGCTGCTGGCCCGCAAGGGCTACGGCCAGTACATCCGCGACGACGGACCGCGCGAGCACGCCAGCAAGCGCGGTACGCCGACCATGGGTGGTATCGCGTTCATCCTGGCGACGGTCGCCGCCTACTTCCTCGCCAAGGTCATCACCAGCTACCTGGACCCGGAGGCGGACGCGGCGCCGACCTTCTCGGGTCTGCTGGTGCTCGGCCTGATGGTGGGCATGGGCCTGGTCGGCTTCCTCGACGACTACATCAAGATCGTCAAGAGGCGTTCGCTGGGCCTGCGGGCCAAGGCGAAGATGGCCGGCCAGCTCATCGTCGGCATCGCCTTCGCGGTGCTCTCGCTCCAGTTCGCGGACAACCGCGGC
Organism: Streptomyces sp. SudanB5_2050; assembly: GCF_964272335.1. Taxonomy (NCBI): domain Bacteria; kingdom Bacillati; phylum Actinomycetota; class Actinomycetes; order Kitasatosporales; family Streptomycetaceae; genus Streptomyces; species Streptomyces sp. SudanB5_2050. Next base: position 2,250,150 of record NZ_OZ186760.1, on the reverse strand, counting down.
AACACGCCCGCGTCCACCAAGCTGTCGTTCATCACCGACTTCGGCTGGTCCATCGGCCCGGTGCTGTTCGTCATCTGGGCGCTGTTCATGATCCTCGCGATGTCGAACGGCGTGAACCTGACCGACGGCCTCGACGGTCTCGCCACCGGCGCCTCCGTCCTGGTCTTCGGTGCCTACACCTTCATCGGCGTCTGGCAGTTCCAGGAGTCCTGCGCCAACGCGCTGACCCTGACCAACCCGGGCGCCTGCTACGAGGTGAGGGACCCCCTCGACCTCGCGGTGGTCTCCTCCGCGCTGATGGGTGCCTGCCTCGGCTTCCTGTGGTGGAACACCTCGCCGGCCAAGATCTTCATGGGCGACACCGGTTCGCTCGCGCTCGGTGGTGTGCTCGCGGGTCTGGCGATCTGCTCGCGCACCGAGCTGCTGATGGCCATCCTCGGCGGTCTGTTCGTCCTGATCACCATGTCGGTGGTCATCCAGGTCGGCTCCTTCCGCCTCACCGGCAAGCGCGTCTTCAGAATGGCGCCACTCCAGCACCACTTCGAACTCAAAGGCTGGTCCGAGGTCCTTGTCGTGGTCCGTTTCTGGATCATCCAGGGCATCTGTGTGATCGTCGGACTGGGCCTCTTCTACGCGGGATGGGCAGCGGACAAGTGACCGACTCCTCGGTGCCTTTCGAATTCCAGGGCAAGCACGTCACCGTCGCCGGACTCGGCGTCTCCGGCGTCCCGGCGGCCAAGGTGCTGCACGGCCTCGGCGCGCGCGTGACCGTCGTCAACGACGGCGCGGACGAGCGCGCGCGGGCGCAGGCGGCCGAGTTGGAGGCGCTCGGCATCACCGTGCGCCTCGGCGACGGCGACACCCTGCCCGACGGCACCGAGCTGATCGTCACCGCACCGGGCTGGAAGCCCACCAAGCCGCTGTTCACGGCGGCCGGTCAGGCCGGCGTCCCGGTCTGGGGCGACGTCGAACTGGCCTGGCGCCTGCGCCGCCCCGACTCCGCGCCCTGGCTCGCGGTCACCGGCACCAACGGCAAGACCACCACCGTCCAGATGCTGGCGTCGATCCTGAAGGCGGCGGGCCTGCGCACCGCCGCCGTCGGCAACATCGGCGTCTCGCTGCTGGACGCGGTCACCGGCGACGAGGAGTACGACGTCCTCGCGGTGGAGCTGTCCAGCTACCAGCTCCACTGGGCGCCCTCCCTGCGCGCCCACTCGGCCGCCGTCCTCAACCTCGCCCCGGACCACCTCGACTGGCACGGCTCCATGGAGGCGTACGCCGCCGACAAGGGCCGTATCTACGAGGGCAATCGCGTCGCCTGCGTCTACAACGTCGCCGACAAGGCCACCGAGGACCTGGTCCGCGAGGCCGACGTCGAGGAGGGCTGCCGGGCCATCGGCTTCACCCTCGGCTCCCCGGCGCCCTCCCAACTCGGCGTCGTGGACGGCATCCTGGTCGACCGGGCCTTCGTCGAGAACCGGCACAAGAACGCCCAGGAGCTCGCCGAGGTCTCGGACGTGAACCCGCCGGCCCCGCACAACATCGCCAACGCCCTGGCCGCCGCGGCCCTCGCCCGTGCCTTCGGCGTGCCCGCCGCCGCCGTGCGCGACGGGCTGCGGGCCTTCACGCCCGACGCCCACCGCATCGCGCACGTCGCCGACGTCGACGGGGTGGCGTACGTGGACGACTCCAAGGCCACCAACACCCACGCCACCGAGGCGTCGCTGGCCGCCTACGAGTCGATCGTGTGGATCGCGGGCGGACTGGCCAAGGGCGCGACCTTCGACGAGCTGGTCGCGGGTGCCGCGAAGCGGCTGCGCGGCGCGGTCCTCATCGGCGCCGACCGCGCCCTGATCCGCGAAGCCCTGACGCGACACGCCCCCGAGGTACCCGTGGTCGACCTCGACCGGACCGACACTGGTGCGATGCTCCAGGCCGTCCAGGAGGCCCGGCGACTCGCCCGGCCCGGCGACACGGTGCTGCTGGCCCCGGCCTGTGCCTCGATGGACATGTTCACCAACTACAACCAGCGCGGCGACGCGTTCGCACAGGCCGTTCGCGAACTCGGCGCCTGACCCGGCCGCCTCCTGCGCCGGGTGAACTCGGGAGGACGCGTGGGACGGTCCATGCCGACGGAGAGCGGAGGCCGCGATGCCCGGTAGTCCCCAGAGCCGTACCGGGCGTCCGCCCGTTCAGCGGGCCGCGAAACGTCCCGCCGCGCCGGTGCCGCCGCACGACAACCCGGTGCTCCGCCTCCACCACCGGCTGCGCCGCGCCTGGGACCGGCCGCTGACCGCCTACTACCTGATCTCCGGCGCCGGGGCACTGATCACCGTGCTCGGCCTGATCATGGTCTACTCGGCCTCCCAGATCACCGCGCTGCAGCTCTCGCTGCCGGGGTCGTACTTCTTCCGCAAGCAGTTCCTGGCCGCCCTGATCGGCGCCGGGCTGCTGGTGGCGGCGATGAAGATGCCGGTGAAGCTGCACCGCGCGCTGGCCTACCCGATCCTCGCCGGTGCCGTCTGCCTGATGATCCTGGTGCAGGTGCCCGGGATAGGAGTCGCGGTCAACGGCAACCAGAACTGGATCGCGCTCGGCGGCTCCTTCCAGATCCAGCCCAGCGAGTTCGGCAAGCTCGCCCTCGTGCTCTGGGGCGCGGACCTGCTCGCCCGCAAGCAGGACAAGAAGCTGCTGACCCAGTGGAAGCACATGCTGGTGCCGCTGGTGCCGGCCGCGTTCATGCTGCTCGGGCTGATCATGATCGGCGGCGACATGGGCACGGCGATCATCCTGACGGCGATCCTCTTCGGCCTGCTGTGGCTGGCGGGCGCGCCCACCCGGCTCTTCGCCGGCGTGCTGTCCGTCGCGGTGCTGCTCGGCTTCATCCTCATCAAGACCAGCCCCAACCGCATGGCCCGGCTGAACTGCCTCGGTGCCACCGACCCCGGCCCCGGCGACGCCTGCTGGCAGGCCGTGCACGGGATCTACGCCCTCGCCTCGGGCGGGCTGTTCGGATCGGGGCTCGGTGCCAGTGTGGAGAAATGGGGCCAACTCCCCGAAGCGCACACCGACTTCATCTTCGCCGTCACCGGTGAGGAACTGGGCCTGGCGGGGACGCTGTCGGTGCTCGCCCTCTTCGCGGCTCTAGGCTATGCGGGTATCCGCGTGGCCGGACGCACGGAGGACCCGTTCGTGAGGTATGCCGCGGGAGGCGTGACCACCTGGATCACGGCCCAGGCCGTGATCAACATCGGTGCGGTCCTCGGGCTGCTGCCGATCGCCGGTGTCCCGCTCCCGCTGTTCTCCTACGGCGGTTCCGCCCTGCTGCCGACCATGTTCGCCATCGGTCTGCTGATCGCCTTCGCGCGTGACGAACCCGGTGCGCGGGCGGCGCTTGCGCTGCGGCAACCTCGCTTTGGTAGAAAGCGGGGGGCCAGGGGACCCGTGGCCAAGCGGAGCCCCCGGAGTTGGAACACGATGCGACGGCGCGCCTCGAAGGCGCGCTCGTCCGGAGAGCGGTGAATTTCGGTGCATGTCGTACTCGCCGGCGGAGGAACCGCGGGCCACATCGAGCCCGCGCTCGCCCTCGCGGACGCCCTGCGCAGGCAGGATCCGACCGTGGGCATCACGGCCCTGGGCACGGAACGCGGCCTCGAGACCCGCCTCGTACCCGAGCGCGGGTACGAACTGGCGCTGATCCCGGCCGTACCGCTGCCGCGCAAGCCCACCCCCGAGCTGATCACCGTTCCGGGCCGGCTGCGCGGCACCATCAAGGCGACCGAGCAGATCCTGGAGCGCACCAAGGCCGACGCCGTGGTCGGCTTCGGCGGTTACGTCGCCCTGCCCGGCTACCTCGCGGCCAAGCGGCTCGGCGTGCCGATCGTCGTCCACGAGGCCAACGCCCGCCCGGGCCTGGCCAACAAGATCGGCTCGCGCTACGCGGCCCAGGTCGCCGTCTCCACCCCCGACAGCAAGCTGCGCAACTCCCGTTACATCGGCATCCCGCTGCGCCGCTCCATCGCCACCCTCGACCGGGCCGCCGCCCGCCCCGAGGCCCGCGCGATGTTCGGGCTCGACCCCAACCTGCCCACGCTGCTGGTCACCGGCGGCTCGCAGGGCGCCCGCCGCCTCAACGAGGTGATCCAGCAGGTCGCGCCGTGGCTCCAGCAGGCCGGCATCCAGATCCTGCACGCGGTCGGCCCCAAGAACGAACTGCCGCAGGTCCAGCAGATGCCGGGGATGCCCCCGTACATCCCGGTAAGTTACCTGGACCGGATGGACCTCGCGTACGCCGCGGCCGACATGATGCTCTGCCGCGCGGGCGCGATGACCGTCGCCGAACTCTCCGCCGTCGGGCTCCCGGCCGCCTACGTCCCGCTGCCCATCGGCAACGGTGAGCAGCGGCTCAACGCCCAGCCGGTGGTCAAGGCCGGCGGCGGTCTGCTGGTCGACGACGCGGACCTCACCCCCGAGTGGGTGCAGCACAACGTCCTTCCCGTGCTCGCCGACCCGCACAAGCTGTACGAGATGTCCCGCGCCGCCGCCGAGTTCGGCCGCCGGGACGCCGACGACCTGCTCGTCGGCATGGTGTACGAGGCGATCGCCGCCCGTGCACACCGCTAGGCACGTATGACGGAGGGCAGGGAGCGTGGCCGGACCGACCACCGCCGAGCGCGGTGAACGCCAGCAGGAGTCGTCCGGCCCGCCCCGGACCCGGCGGCTGCGCCCGCCCAGCCGTCGCACCGTCCTCGTGGCGGCCGTCGCCCTCGTGCTCCTCGCCGGCGGCACCTTCTGGCTTCTCTACGGCTCGAGCTGGACGCGCGTGGAACGCGTGTCGGTCTCGGGAACACGTGTGCTGACGCCGGGCGAGGTGCGCGAGGCGGCCGACGTGCCGGTGGGGGACCCGCTCGTCTCCGTGGACACCGAGGCGATCGAGGCCCGGCTCGCCCGGGAATTGCCCCGCATCGACGAAGTGCGCGCCGAGCGTTCCTGGCCGCACGGAATCGGGCTGAAAGTGACGGAGCGTACTCCGGTTCTGATTGTCCAAAAGGGCGGAAAGTTCGTGGAAGTGGACGACGACGGCGTCCGTTTCGCCACGGTTTCCCGCGCCCCGAAAGGCGTGCCCGAACTCGAATTGGACCCCGCCCGTTCCGGCTCCGCCGCCGCGAGCCTGCGCCGCTTCGACGAGGACCGCCTGGTGCGCGCGGCGGTGCGGGTGGCCGGCCGTCTCCCGAAGGCGGTCGCCGAGGACGCGCGGGTCGTCAAGGTCCGTTCCTACGACGACATCTCACTGGAGTTGAGCGGCGACCGGACCGTGGCGTGGGGGAGCGACGAGCAGGGGGAACTCAAGGCCCGGGCGCTCACCGCGCTGATGAAAGCGACGCCCGGCGCACGGCACTTCGACGTGAGCGTCCCCACCGCCCCTGCGTCATCAGGGAGTTGACGGGTATACGTGCAGGCCAGCACCCTGGTTGGGCAGCGCTACGCCTGATCACATAGGGTGAAAAGAAAAACGGGAGGTTCGGCGTGTTCGTTGAACGCGCGCCACTTGTCGACTTAGTGTCCTGTTCAGAAGACTCCAAGGAACAGACACACTGGTAACCCTAAACTTCAGCGTTAGGGTTCGGGTCGGCGCTACGGACCGTCCCAATCGGCATCAGTCGTCGGGTCGCGGGGGCATCAGTGCTTCGGCGGTCGGGCGACACGTAACTCGAGGCGAGAGGCCTTCGACGTGGCAGCACCGCAGAACTACCTCGCAGTCATCAAAGTCATCGGTGTCGGCGGCGGTGGTGTCAATGCCATCAACCGGATGATCGAGGTCGGTCTCAAGGGCGTCGAGTTCATCGCCATCAACACCGACGCGCAGGCGCTGTTGATGAGCGACGCCGACGTCAAGCTCGACGTCGGCCGCGAACTCACCCGCGGACTCGGCGCCGGAGCCAACCCGGCCGTCGGCCGCAAGGCCGCCGAGGACCACCGCGAGGAGATCGAGGAGGTCCTCAAGGGGGCCGACATGGTCTTCGTGACAGCCGGTGAAGGCGGCGGCACCGGCACCGGCGGCGCGCCCGTCGTGGCCAACATCGCCCGCTCGCTGGGCGCCCTCACCATCGGCGTGGTCACCCGCCCGTTCACCTTCGAGGGGCGGCGCCGGGCCAACCAGGCCGAGGACGGCATCGCCGAGCTCCGCGAAGAGGTCGACACCCTCATCGTCATCCCCAACGACCGGCTGCTGTCCATCTCGGACCGCCAGGTCAGCGTGCTCGACGCGTTCAAGTCCGCCGACCAGGTGCTGCTGTCCGGTGTGCAGGGCATCACCGACCTGATCACCACGCCCGGCCTGATCAACCTGGACTTCGCCGACGTCAAGTCGGTCATGTCCGAGGCCGGTTCGGCTCTCATGGGCATCGGCTCGGCCCGCGGCGACGACCGCGCGGTGGCCGCCGCCGAGATGGCCATCTCCTCGCCGCTGCTGGAGGCGTCCATCGACGGCGCCCGGGGCGTGCTGCTCTCCATCTCCGGCGGCTCCGACCTCGGACTGTTCGAGATCAACGAGGCCGCCCAGCTGGTCAGCGAGGCCGCCCACCCCGAGGCCAACATCATCTTCGGCGCGGTCATCGACGACGCCCTCGGCGACGAGGTCCGGGTCACCGTGATCGCCGCCGGCTTCGACGGCGGTCAGCCGCCGGCCAAGCAGCGGGACAACGTCCTCGGGGCCTCCTCCTCGGCCAAGCGCGAGGAGCCCGCTCCCGTGCGGCAGCCCGAGAACCGCCCGTCCTTCGGCGCGCTCGGCAGCGTCAAGCCGAAGGAGGAGCCGGAGCCGGCCCCCGCGCCGGAGCCGGTGAGCGACCTGCCGCAGGTGGCCCCGCCGCCGGTCCCGCCGTCCCGCACCTACTCGGACAGCGCGGCCGAGGAACTGGACGTGCCGGACTTCCTGAAGTGATAGGACAGCGCGACACCGTGAACGGCGCGCACTTCGGCTTCACCGACCGGTGGGGCGGAGTGAGCGCCGTTCCGTACGAGGAGCTGAACCTCGGCGGCGCGGTCGGCGACGACCCCGCCGCCGTCACGGCCAACCGGGAGCTGGCGGCCAAGTCGCTGGGCGTCGACCCGGCCCGGGTGGTCTGGATGAACCAGGTGCACGGCGCCGACGTCGCCGTGGTCGACGGTCCCTGGGGGGACGCACCGGTCCCGCGGGTCGACGCGATCGTCACCGCCGAACGCGGACTCGCCCTCGCCGTCCTCACCGCCGACTGCGTGCCCGTCCTGCTGGCCGACCCCGTCGCGGGTGTCGCCGCCGCGGCCCACGCGGGCCGGCCCGGACTGGTCGCCGGGGTGGTGCCCGCCGCCGTACGGGCCATGACCGAACTCGGCGCCGACCCCGCCCGGATCACCGCCCGCACCGGACCCGCCGTGTGCGGCCGGTGCTACGAGGTGCCCGAGGACATGCGCGCCGAGGTGGCCGCCGCCGAACCGGCGGCGCACGCCGAGACGAGCTGGGGCACACCGGCGGTCGACGTGAGCGCCGGGGTGCACGCACAGCTCGCACGCCTCGGGGTGCGCGACCGGGCGCAGTCGCCGGTGTGCACGCTGGAGTCGAACGATCACTTCTCGTACCGACGGGACCGCACCACCGGGCGGCTCGCCGGCTATGTCTGGCTGGACTGATGGGGCATGACGGACCGTAAGAGCGAACTCGCCGGGAACCTGGCGAAAGTCGAGGAGCGCATCGCCGCCGCCTGCGCGGCCGCGGGCCGCCCCCGCGACGAGGTGACCCTCATCGTGGTCACCAAGACCTACCCCGCCGAGGATGTGCGCATTCTCTCGGATCTCGGCGTGCGCCACGTCGCCGAGAACCGCGACCAGGACGCCGCGCCCAAGGCCGCCGCTTGCTCGGATCTGCCGCTTTTGTGGCATTTCGTGGGCCAGTTGCAGACCAACAAGGTGCGTTCGGTGGTCGGTTACGCGGATGTCGTGCAGTCCGTCGATCGTCCCAAGCTCGTCACGGCTCTGTCGAAGGAGGCTGTCCGGGCCGGGCGCGAGGTGGGCTGCCTGCTCCAGGTCGCGCTCGACGCCGGGGAGAGCGCCCGGGGCGAGCGGGGCGGCGTGTCGCCCGCGGGAATCGAAGAGTTGGCCGACCTGGTCGCCGGGTCGGAGGGACTGCGGCTGGATGGGCTGATGACGGTGGCGCCGCTCACCGGCGAGTACGCGGGACGCCAACAGGCGGCGTTCGAGCGCCTCATGGATTTGTCGACCTACGTGCGCCGAGCCCATCCGGCTGCGAACATGGTCTCCGCAGGGATGAGCGCGGACCTCGAGCAGGCCGTGGCCGCCGGGGCGACACATGTACGCGTCGGCACCGCGGTACTCGGAGTCCGCCCCAGGCTCGGGTAACGTCGCCAAGAAGTCGGACCACAGCAGAAAATATGGTCATTACCGCCGAAAGGCGGACGCAACGACCTCGTGGATCGCAGGCACTTGGCAGTCGTCAGCAGATCCACCACAGAGCGGAGGACTCAGAGCATGGCCGGCGCGATGCGCAAGATGGCGGTCTACCTCGGCCTCGTGGAGGACGATGGGTACGACGGCCGGGGGTTCGACCCCGACGACGACTTCGAACCCGAACTGGACCCGGAGCCCGAGCGGGACCATCGGCGGCACGAACCGGCGCACCAGTCGCACGGTTCACATCAGCCCCAAAGGGACGAAGAGGTGCGAGTCGTCCAGCCGCCCGCGCCGCGCGAACCGGTGTCCCGATCCGCTTCGCTCGCGGCGGAATCGAGCCGTCCGGCGCGTATCGCGCCCGTGGCATCCATCACACAAGAACGCGCAAGCCTGGAAAAGAGCGCACCGGTCATCATGCCCAAGGTCGTGTCCGAACGAGAGCCCTACCGGATCACCACACTTCACCCCCGGACCTACAACGAGGCCCGTACCATCGGGGAACACTTCCGTGAGGGCACGCCGGTGATCATGAATCTCACTGAGATGGATGACACAGATGCCAAGCGACTTGTCGACTTTGCGGCAGGTTTGGTGTTTGGTCTTCACGGCAGTATCGAGCGGGTGACGCAGAAGGTGTTCCTGCTGTCTCCTGCTAACGTCGATGTCACGGCGGAGGACAAGGCCCGCATCGCAGAGGGCGGGTTCTTCAACCAGAGCTGAGACGCAACACCGGCAGAGAGCAAGACCACGGATCCGACAACGGGTCCGAGAGATGGTTCAGGGGAGAGGGAAGCAAGGGTCATGAGCGTGGTCCTGGATGTCGTCTACATCGCGCTGATGTGCTTCCTCATCGTGCTCATCTTCCGGTTGGTCATGGACTACGTCTTCCAGTTCGCCCGCTCGTGGCAACCCGGCAAGGCGATGGTGGTCGTTCTCGAGGCCACCTACACTGTCACCGATCCACCGTTGAAGCTTCTGCGGCGGTTCATTCCGCCGCTGCGTCTCGGGGGCGTGGCGCTCGACCTGTCCTTCTTCGTACTGATGATCATCGTCTACATCCTGATCGCGATCGTGAGCCGGCTGTGAGCGATGAGAGAGATACGGGCTTGCCGAATGCCGACGACAACGTTGAGGTGAAGAGATGCCGTTGACCCCCGAGGACGTGCGGAACAAGCAGTTCACGACCGTCCGCCTCCGAGAAGGCTATGACGAGGACGAGGTCGATGCCTTCCTCGACGAGGTCGAAGCCGAACTGACCCGACTGCTCCGCGAGAACGAGGACCTGCGCGCCAAACTGGCCGCGGCGACGCGCGCGGCCGCGCAGAACCAGCAGAACATGCGCAAGCCTCCGGAACCGCCGCAGGACCAGCAGCATCAGCAGCAGGGCCCGCCCCAGCAGGGCGGTATGCCGCAGCAGGGCATGCGAGGTCCCGGCGCTCCGGTGCCCGCCGGCATATCGGGCCCGCCGCAGCAGCAGATGGGCGGCCCCATGGGTGGCCCGCCCCAGCTGCCCAGCGGTGCCCCGCAGCTGCCCGCCGGTCCCGGCGGTCAGGGTGGCCCGCAGGGCCCCGGCCCGATGGGTCAGGGTCCGGGACCGATGGGCCAGGGCGGCCCCGGTCCGATGCAGGGCCAGATGGGCCCCGGCCCGATGGGCGGCCCCATGGGCGGCCCGCAGGGTCCCGGTGGTCCCGGCGGCATGCCCGGTCAGGGCGGCCCCGGCGGCGACAGCGCCGCGCGTGTCCTCTCGCTGGCCCAGCAGACCGCCGACCAGGCGATCGCCGAGGCCCGGTCCGAGGCCAACAAGATCGTCGGCGAGGCGCGTTCGCGTGCCGAGGGTCTGGAGCGGGACGCCCGTGCCAAGGCCGACGCCCTGGAGCGGGACGCGCAGGAGAAGCACCGCGTCGCGATGGGCTCCCTGGAGTCCGCCCGCGCCACGCTGGAGCGCAAGGTCGAGGACCTGCGCGGCTTCGAGCGCGAGTACCGGACGCGACTGAAGTCGTACCTGGAGTCGCAGCTGCGTCAGCTGGAGACCCAGGCGGACGACTCGCTCGCCCCGCCGCGTACGCCCGCGACGGCCTCGCTCCCGCCGTCCCCGGCGCCCTCGATGGCACCGGCCGGCGCGAGTGCCCCGTCCTACGGCGGCAACCAGTCGATGGGCAGCGGTCCGAGCCAGAACGGTCCGTCCTACGGTGGCCAGCAGCAGATGTCGCCGGCGATGACCCAGCCGATGGCGCCGGTGCGTCCGCAGGGGCCGTCGCCGATGGGGCAGGCGCCCTCGCCGATGCGCGGGTTCCTGATCGACGAGGACGACAACTGATCTGTAGTACGGCGTAGCCTTCGGCAGCGTTCAGGGCGGGCCCCGGGTTTCTGACCCGGGGCCCGCTCTTTTGGCGTGCGGGGCTGCGAGGGGCGGGGTTGCGGTGGGCGCGTGGCCGGGCTCTTCGTCGTACCGCCGCGACTGCCCGCGGCTGCGGCGGTACGACGAAGGGCCCGGCCTCCGTGGAGGCCGGGCCCGGGTGCCGCTGGGCGGCGGTTACTGCTTGCGCAGCCGGAACGTCAGGGACAGCCCCTCGTCCGTGAACGGCTCCCCGTACGCGTCGTCCGCCTCGCCCCGCGCGAAGTCCGTCGCCAGGACCTCGTCGGAGATCAGACCCGCGTGCTCGGTCAGCGCGGCGACCGTCGCCTCGTCCGTGGCCGTCCACCGCAGTGCGATGCGGTCGGCGACGTCGAGGCCGCTGTTCTTGCGGGCCTCCTGGATCAGCCGGATCGCGTCCCGCGCGAGACCGGCCCGGCGCAGCTCCTCCGTGATCTCCAGGTCCAGCGCCACCGTCGCGCCCGAGTCGGAGGCGACGGACCAGCCCTCGCGCGGCGTCTCCGTGATGATCACCTCGTCCGGGGCGAGGGTGATCGTCTCACCGTCGACCTCCACCGTCGCCGTGCCCTCGCGCAGCGCGAGCGAGAGGGCGGCGGCGTCCGCGCCCGCGACCGCCTTCGCCACGTCCTGGACCCGCTTGCCGAACCGCTTGCCCAGCGCCCGGAAGTTGGCCTTCGCGGTCGTGTCGACCAGGGAGCCGCCGACCTCGCTCAGCGAGGCGAGGGACTCGACGTTCAGCTCCTCGGTGATCTGCGTGCGCAGCTCCGGGGAGAGGGCGTCGAAGCCGGACACGCCGATCAGCGCGCGGCTCAGCGGCTGGCGGGTCTTGACGCCCGACTCGGCGCGCGTGGCACGGCCCAGCTCGACCAGGCGGCGGACCAGGACCATCTGCTTCGACAGCTCCGGGTCGATCGCCGTGAGGTCGGCCTCCGGCCACGACGACAGGTGCACCGACTCCGGCGCGCCCGGGGTCACCGGCACGATCAGGTCCTGCCAGACCCGCTCGGTGATGAACGGGGTGAGCGGGGCCATCAGCTTGGTGACCGTCTCGACGACCTCGTGCAGGGTGCGCAGCGCCGCCTTGTCGCCCTGCCAGAAGCGGCGGCGCGAGCGGCGGACGTACCAGTTGGAGAGGTCGTCGACGAACGCGGACAGCAGCTTGCCGGCGCGCTGGGTGTCGTAGGCGTCCAGCGCCTGGGTGACCTGGTCGGTGAGCGCGTGCAGCTCGGACAGCAGCCAGCGGTCCAGGACCGGGCGGTCGGCCGGGGCCGGGTCGGCCTCGCTCGGCGCCCAGCCCGTGGTGCGGGCGTACAGGGCCTGGAAGGCGACGGTGTTCCAGTAGGTGAGCAGCGTCTTGCGGACGACCTCCTGGATGGTGCCGTGGCCGACGCGGCGGGCCGCCCACGGGGAACCGCCGGCCGCCATGAACCAGCGGACGGCGTCCGCGCCGTGCTGGTCCATCAGCGGGATCGGCTGCAGGATGTTGCCCAGGTGCTTGGACATCTTGCGGCCGTCCTCGGCGAGGATGTGGCCGAGGCAGACCACGTTCTCGTAGGACGACTTGTCGAAGACCAGGGTGCCGACCGCCATCAGCGTGTAGAACCAGCCGCGGGTCTGGTCGATGGCCTCGCAGATGAACTGCGCCGGGTAGCGGGACTCGAACAGCTCCTTGTTCTTGTACGGGTAGCCCCACTGCGCGAACGGCATCGAGCCCGAGTCGTACCAGGCGTCGATGACCTCCGGCACGCGCACCGCTTCGAGGGAGCAGCCCTCGTGGGTGCAGGTGAAGGTGACGTCGTCGATGAAGGGGCGGTGCGGGTCCAGCTCCGACTGGTCGGTGCCGGACAGCTCGGTCAGCTCCGCGCGGGAGCCGACGCAGGTGAGGTGGCCCTCCTCGCAGCGCCAGATCGGCAGCGGGGTGCCCCAGTAGCGGTTGCGGGAGAGTGCCCAGTCGATGTTGTTGTTCAGCCAGTCGCCGTAGCGGCCGTGCTTGACCGAGTCCGGGAACCAGTTGGTGCCCTCGTTCTCCTCGAGGAGGCGGTCCTTGATCGCCGTGGTGCGGATGTACCAGGACGGCTGCGCGTAGTAGAGCAGCGCGGTGTGGCAGCGCCAGCAGTGCGGGTAGCTGTGCTCGTACGGGATGTGCTTGAAGAGCAGGCCCCGGGCGGCCAGGTCCTCGGTGAGCTGCTCGTCGGCCTTCTTGAAGAAGACGCCGCCGACCAGGGGCAGGTCCTCCTCGAAGGTGCCGTCGGGGCGGACCGGGTTGACCACGGGCAGGCCGTAGGAACGGCAGACCTTGAGGTCGTCCTCACCGAAGGCGGGGGACTGGTGGACCAGACCGGTGCCGTCCTCGGTGGTGACGTAGTCGGCGTTCACCACGTAGTGGGCAGGGGCCGGGAACTCGACCAGCTCGAAGGGGCGCCGGTAGGTCCAGCGCTCCATCTCGGCGCCGGTGAAGGACTGGCCGGTGGTCTCCCAGCCCTCGCCGAGGGCCTTGGCGACCAACGGCTCGGCGACGACCAGCTTCTCCTCGCCGTTCGTCGCGACGACGTAGGTCACCTCGGGGTGGGCCGCCACCGCCGTGTTGGAGACCAGCGTCCAGGGCGTGGTCGTCCAGATCAGGAGCGCGGCCTCGCCGGCCAGTGGGCCGGAGGTCAGCGGGAAGCGGACGTAGACGGACGGGTCGACGACCGTCTCGTAGCCCTGCGCCAGCTCGTGGTCGGACAGGCCGGTGCCGCAGCGGGGGCACCAGGGGGCGACGCGGTGGTCCTGGACCAGCAGGCCCTTGTCGAAGATCGTCTTCAGCGACCACCAGACGGACTCGATGTACTCGGGGTCCATCGTGCGGTACGGGTTCTGGAGGTCGGCCCAGTAGCCCATGCGGGTCGTGAGCTCTTCGAAGGCGTCGGTGTGGCGGGTCACCGACTCGCGGCACTTGGCGTTGAACTCGGCGATGCCGTACGCCTCGATGTCCTGCTTGCCGGAGAAGCCCAGCTCCTTCTCCACCGCCAGCTCCACGGGCAGGCCGTGGCAGTCCCAGCCGGCCTTGCGGCCCACGTGGTAGCCGCGCATGGTGCGGAAGCGGGGGAAGACGTCCTTGAAGACGCGGGCCTCGATGTGGTGGGCGCCGGGCATGCCGTTGGCGGTGGGCGGGCCCTCGTAGAAGACCCACTCGGGGCGGCCCTCGGACTGCTCCAGGCTCTTGGCGAAGATCTTCTGCTCGCGCCAGAAGTCGAGCACCGCGTGTTCGAGCGCGGGCAGGTCGACCTGGGCGGGCACCTGGCGGTACTGCGGCTGCGTATTCAACGAGCTTCCTCCGGCGGACGTGCTGCCTTCCGTCGGAGGGACGAGAGCCGTGCTCCCGCGGTACCACCCTCCTTGGCCGCCCGGTGCGTCGTGTGCGCCGATCGGCCCCCTCATTGGGGTCGCGAGCCGGTTCTACTCGCCCTGGCCGTCCTGCCAGGGCTTTCTTCCGGCGGCTCCGGGGTGATCTTCACGTCGCGCTCGCCCCCGGGCTCCCACCGTCCCCGGGTCGCTCTGGGCTGCGTACGCCGCTACTCGTCCCCATCCAAGCTTTTCGCTCCGCCCAGTGTACGGCGCCCCGCGGACAGCGGCCGACCGGTTTTCGTACCGGGGGCACTGACCCGAATGCCACCGCGGGGCGTCCGGCTCCCGGCGGACCCGGCCGGGGCCCCGCCCGGCGGATTACCGGGCGGGGAGCTGGGCACAACGCATGCATGTTCGCCGCGCGGCGCGCGGTGGGCGGGCGAATCGGGCGGCGTGCCCCGTTGCCGCGGGACCCGAGTCGATTTATCGTCCCAGCACGATTCGCGAGCAAGATCACAATATGTGAAGGGGCCGCGGCCATGGTGGCGAAGAAGACCGCCGGAGAGCAGCCGGAGACGGCTGCGGAGAAGACCGCCGCCAGGAAGACGACGGCCAAGAAGGCCACGGCCGGGAAGACCACGGCCGGGAAGGCGGCCGCCGGGAGGACCGCGGCCAAGAAGGGCACGAAGAGCGCGGCGAAGAAGACCGTGGCCAAGAAGACCGCGGCGAAGAAGACCGCGGCGAAGAAGAGCACGTCCGAGAAGGTGGGCGCGGCGCAGGCCGCGGAGCAGACGGGAGCCACGACGGTGGTTGCGAAGAAGACTCCTGGCACGGCCACGGCGGCCAAGACCGCCGTTCCCAAGGCGCGCGGCGCCGCCGACCCCGGCGACCTCGCGGTACGCCCCGGCGAGGAACCCTGGACCCCGGAAGAGGTCGAGGAGGCGCGCGGGGAGCTCCAGTCCGAGGCCGACCGGCTGCGCACCGAGATCGACTCCTCCGAGCGGTCGCTGCAGGGCATGATGCGTGACTCGGGCGACGGCGCGGGCGACGACGAGGCGGACACCGGCAGCAAGAACATCACGCGGGAGCACGAACTGGCGCTGGCCGCCAACGCGCGCGAGATGCTCACCCAGACCGAGCGCGCCCTGGAACGCCTGGACGCGGGCACCTACGGCCTGTGCGAGAACTGCGGCAACCCCATCGGCAAGGCACGGATGCAGGCCTTCCCGAGGGCCACCCTGTGCGTCGAGTGCAAGCAGAAGCAGGAGCGCCGGTACTGACCGGACGCCGGGGGCCGGACCGTGCCGTACCCTCGTCCTCAGTCAGGTACCTAGGCTGAGGGACTCACGTGGCAGAGGCGGAGCGCATCATCGGTACGCCGGACACCCCGGACGCGGCGGGGGACGGGCAGGAGCGGCCCGACGCCGAGCAGGAGCGGGAGGCCCCGGAGCGCCCCCGGGGCAAGCGGCGCATCGCCGTGCTCTTCGCGGTCGCCGCCATCGCGTACCTGCTCGACCTGGTCAGCAAGATGATCGTGGTCGCCGAGCTGGAGCACCAGGAGCCCATCGAGATCGTCGGTGACTGGCTGCGCTTCGTGGCCATCCGCAACGCGGGCGCGGCCTTCGGCTTCGGCGAGGCCTTCACCGTGATCTTCACGGTGATCGCGGCCGCCGTCATCGTGGTGATCGCCCGCCTCGCGCGCAAGCTCTACAGCCTGCCGTGGGCGATCGCGCTCGGCATGCTGCTCGGCGGCGCGCTGGGCAACCTCACCGACCGGATCTTCCGCTCACCCGGCGTCTTCGAGGGCGCGGTGGTGGACTTCATCGCGCCCAAGCACTTCGCCGTCTTCAACCTCGCCGACTCGGCGATCGTCTGCGGCGGCATCCTGATCGTGATCCTGTCCTTCCGGGGCCTGGACCCGGACGGGACCGTCCACAAGGACTGACCGCGCGCGGGCCGGCCGCCCGCGGGGACTGAGCGCGCGTTCGGGAGTGTCCGACCCGTCCGGCATACTCGACGGGGTGAGCACGCTTCCCGAGATCCGTACCCTGCCCGTGCCCGACGGCCTGGAGGGCGAGCGCGTAGACGCCGCCATCTCCCGCATGTTCGGCTTCTCCCGTACCAAGGCCGCGGAGCTCGCCGCGGCGGGCAAGGTGCAGGTCGACGGATCGGTGGTCGGCAAGTCCGAGCGCGTCCACGGCGGCGCCTGGCTCGAGGTCGAGATGCCGCAGGCGCCCGCGCCGGTGCAGGTGGTCGCCGAGCCCGTCGAGGGCATGGAGATCGTCCACGACGACGAGGACGTGGTCGTCATCGTCAAGCCGGTCGGTGTCGCCGCCCATCCCTCGCCGGGCTGGAGCGGCCCCACCGTCATCGGCGGTCTCGCCGCCGCCGGGTACCGCGTCTCCACCTCCGGCGCCGCCGAGCGCCAGGGCATCGTGCACCGCCTCGACGTGGGCACCTCCGGCCTGATGGTGGTCGCCAAGTCGGAGCGGGCGTACACCTCGCTCAAGCGCCAGTTCAAGGAGCGCACGGTCGACAAGCGGTACCACACGCTCGTGCAGGGCCACCCCGACCCGACCAGCGGCACCATCGACGCCCCCATCGGCCGCCACCCCCAGCACGACTACAAGTGGGCCGTCACCGCCGAGGGCAAGCCCTCCGTGACCCACTACGACCTCATCGAGGCCTTCCGCGCCGCCTCCCTGCTCGACGTGAAGCTGGAGACCGGCCGCACCCACCAGATCCGCGTCCACATGGCCGCCCACCGCCACCCGTGCGTCGGCGACCTGACCTACGGCGCCGACCCCACCCTCGCGAAGCGGCTGCGGCTGACCCGCCAGTGGCTGCACGCCGTGCGGCTCGGCTTCGAGCACCCCGGCGACGGACAGTGGGTCGAGTACGCCAGCGACTACCCCGAGGACCTGCAGCAGGCCCTGGACCGGGTCCGCGAGGAGACCTACGCGTGACCGCGCCGTCGCAGCCGCCCTCGTACCGGATTCGCGTCGCCGAGGACCCCGCCGACCTTGAGATGTGCTTCGCCGTGCGCAAGGAGGTCTTCGTCGCCGAGCAGCAGGTCCCCGAGGACATCGAGTACGACGCGTACGACGCCGTCGCCGTGCACGTCCTGGCGGTGCGGGCGGACGGCACGCCCCTGGGCACCGGCCGGCTGCTGCACGGCGAGGCCGCCGAGGCGAAGACCGGCGGTGACCCGTCCGTGGGCTCGCTGGGCCGGCTCGCGGTGACCCGGGAGGCCCGCGGGCTGGGCGTCGGTGCCGCCCTGGTGCGGGCCGTCGAGGAGGCGGCACGCGCGCGCGGACTGACCGCGGTGGATCTGCACGCGCAGACCCACGCCCTGGGTTTCTACGAGCGACTGGGGTACGAGGCGTACGGACCCGAGTTCCCGGACGCCGGGATACCCCACCGTGCGATGCGGCGCGCCCTGTAGCGGAGCCGTCCTTCGGGCCGGTGGGACCGGCGACGTGACAGGCTTGAGGTCCGCCGTGTGACGCCGAGAGACCACCGGAGCGGTGACCGTGGATCAGTTGGGCCTGTTGTTCATGCTGCTGCTCGGGGCCCTGCTGAGCGTCCCGATCGGGGCCCGCCTCGGACTGCCGGCGCCGGTGCTGATGACGGTCCTCGGCATCGTCATGGCGCTGGTCGACTTCGTGCCCAACGTCGACATCCCGCCCGACCTCATCCTGCCCGCGCTGTTGCCGCCGCTGCTCTACGCGGCCGTACGGCGCACCTCCTGGCGGCAGTTCGCGGCCAACAAGCGGCCGATCTTCCTGCTGGCCGTGGCGCTGGTCTTCGTCACCATGGCCAGTGTCGCCGCGGTCGCCCACGCGATCGTGCCGGGGCTCCCCATCGCCGCCGCCTTCGCGCTGGGCGCGCTGGTGGCGCCGCCCGACCCGGTCGCGGCCACCGCCGTCGCCGGGCAACTGGGGCTGCCGCGCCGTCTGGTGTCGATCCTGGAGGGCGAGGGGCTGTTCAACGACGTGACGGCCATCGTGCTGTACCACGTGGCCATCGCCGCCGCGGTCGGCGGCACCTTCTCGCCGTGGCGGGCGGGGCTCGACCTGGTGCTGTCCGCCGTGGTCGCCGTCGCGGTCGGTCTCGCGCTGGGCTGGGCCACCAACAAGGTGATGAGCGTGCTGGGCGACGCCACGCTGCAGATCGGCATGACGCTGCTGGTGCCGTACGTGGCGTACGTGCTGGCCGAGGAACTGCACGGTTCCGGGGTGCTGGCGGTGCTCACCACCGCGATGTTCCTCGCCGAGTACGCCTTCGACGCCGACGACGTGATGACCCGGCTGGCCGGGCACACCGTGTGGGACGTCGTCGACACGCTCGTCACCGGCGTCGCCTTCGGGCTGGTCGGCCTGGAACTGCACAACGCCATCCGCACGGCCTCCGGACGCTGGGGCGAGCTGCTCGGCTGGTCCGCGGCCGTCGTGGGCGTGGTGATCCTGGTGCGGCTGCTGTGGCTGCTGCCGGCCACCTGGCTGACCCAGCGGCTGCACCGGCGGCGGGACCAGGACGAGGACATCCCCACCTCCTGGCGGGAGACGGTCGTCATGTGGTGGTCGGGCATGCGGGGCGTCGCCTCGGTCGCGCTGGCGCTGGCGATCCCGCTGGAGACGGAGGACGGGTCCGCCTTCCCGCACCGCGAGGAGATCATCTTCATCGCCTTCGGCGTGATCATGGTCACGCTGCTGCTGCAGGGCCTGACGCTGCCGTGGCTGGTGAGCCGGCTCGGGGTGCGCGCGGACACCGAACGGGAGAAGCGGTACGAGAAGGAACTGGCCGTGCGGGCGGCCAAGGCGGCCAAGCGGCGGTTCAGGGAGATCGAGGCGGTGGAGGAACTGCCGGAGGAACTGTCCGAGCAGATGCTGCGGAGGGCCTTCGACATCGGGCTGCGGATCAGTCCGGACGTCGGTGACGAGGAGCGGCGTGAGGCGCAGGAGCAGCGGGCCCGCCGGGTGAAGCGGATCCGCCGCATCCACGGCGAGATGCTGAGCGCGGCCCGCCACGAGGTGCTGGCCGCCCGCAGCGAACCCGGCGCGGACCCGGAGATCGTCGACCGGGTCCTGCGTCACCTGGATGTGCGCAGCATGCGGTGAGGCCGGGCGGTGCGGGCGTGCCGGCGCGTGGACGAGGGCCGGTGACGAACGCGGCGGGTGACGGCGGAGGGGGTGCGTGCCCGGTCGGCGGCCTTTCGGCGGCCTTTCGGCGGTCGTCGCCGGACGGCCCCGGCATCGGGCGACCGGCCGCGCGGTCCCGTGCCGGTCGGGTTCCGGAGGGCCGTGCGCCCGGGCTGGGGGGCCGGGGGCTGGGGGCGCGGGTCCGGGCCTTATCGGGCTGAGCCGGCGTCAGGGACGAGAGCCGGGCTCGTCGGTGCGGACTCGGTCCGTCGGGCACTATCGGGCGCCGTTGGTCTCGGTCGGGTGACCGTTGATCCCCGCCGGGTCTAGTGGTGCCCCGGGCGGTCGCGCCCGCAGCCGTGCCCGCCGGGCCCGTGCCCGGTGGTCCTGTTCGGGCCGGTGCCCGCTGGTCCTGTGCGGGCTTGTGCCCGCCACGCCGCTCGTGGGTGCCCGGACCGTGCCCGCAGGCCCGGACCACCGACCCGGACCACCGGCCCGGAGGAGAGTGCCACCGGCCCGGACCGCAGGCCCGACCGTGCCCGCCGACCCGGCCCGGGCCGAGCGCGCGAATCCGGACCGAGCGCGCGGATCCGGGCCCGGTGCACGGGCCGGGGGTCACAGGGTCTTCGCCGGCTGTTCCGGGAAGCGGCGGGGGCTGCCGTCGGGGGAGGGGCGGCGGGGGCGGTGGAGGCCGTCGGCGGAAGGGCGCAGGGCCGCGTCGGCCGTGTTGACGCGGGGCAGCGCGTACGGGTGCTCGTCGGCCAGCCAGCGGATCATCCCCTCGCGCACCGTGACCCGTACCGTCCAGATGTCGTCCGCGTCCTTCGCCGTCACCAGGGCCCGCACCTGCATGGTGTTCGGCGTGGTGTCCGTGACGGTCAGGTTGTAGTCGCGGCCGTCCCAGGCCGGGCACTCGCGCAGGATGTCGCGCAGCCGCTCGCGCATCAGGTCCAGCGGCGCCGTGTGGTCGAGGTGCCAGAAGACGGTGCCGGTCATCTGCGGGGTGCCGCGCGACCAGTTCTCGAACGGCTTGGACGTGAAGTACGACACCGGCATGGTGATCCGGCGCTCGTCCCAGGTCCGCACGGCCAGGAACGTCAGCGTGATCTCCTCGACGGTGCCCCACTCCCCGTCCACCACGACGGTGTCGCCCATGCGCACCATGTCGCCGAAGGCGATCTGGAACCCGGCGAACATGTTGCTGAGGGTGGACTGCGCGGCCACACCGGCGACGATGCCGAGGATGCCCGCCGAGGCCAGCAGCGAGGCCCCCGCCGCGCGCATCGCCGGGAACGTCAGCAGCATCGCCGCCACGGCCACCACGGCGACGACCGCCGTGACCACGCGCATGATCAGCGAGACCTGGGTCCGCACCCGCCGCACCCGGGCGGGGTCGCGCTGGGCGTGGGCGTGGGCGTAGCGGGAGTAGGACGCCTCGACGACCGCGGCGGCGATCCGGGTCACCAGCCAGGCCACCGAGCCGATCAGCAGCAGCGTCAGCACCCGGCCCACCGTCGCGCGGTGGTCGGGGAACACCTGTGCCTCGACGTAGGACCCTCTCAGCAGTGCCGCGCAGAGCATGACCTGGTACGGGATGCGGGCTCGGCGCAGCAGCCCCCACAGGGGCGTCTCGGGATGCCGCGCGTCGGCCTTGCGCAGCAGCAGGTCGGTGGCCCATCCGATGACGAGGGTCAGCAGGATCGAGCCGCCGACCACGGTCAGCGGGCGGAGTATCGTCTCCATCCCTCGAACGTAACCGGACCCGCCGTGCCGTGAACCTGTGACTTGCGTCCCGCCCCGGGTATCGCCGCCGATCGCGCTGTCACACCCGGCTGGCACCATGGCCTCATGAACATCGTGCTCTTTCACTCGACCCTCGGCCCGAGGCCCGCGGTGCGGCAGGCCGCCGACCGGCTGCGCGACGCCGGGCACCAGGTGTGGACCCCGGACCTCTTCGAGGGCCGTACCTTCGACACGGTCGAGGAGGGCATGGCCCACCAGGACGGGATCGGGCGGGAGGAGCTGCTCAAGCGCGCGGTGCTGGCCGCCGCGCCCTATTCGGAGCGCGGGCTGGTGTACGCGGGCTTCTCGCTCGGCGCCTCCATCGCCCAGACCCTCGCCCTCGGCGACCACCGGGCGCGCGGCCTGCTCCTGCTGCACGGCACCTCGGACATCGCCCCCAACGCCTCGGTCGACGATCTGCCGGTCCAGCTGCACGTGGCCGAGCCGGACGCCTTCGAGACGGACGACTGGCTCAGCGCCTGGTACCTCCAGATGGGCCGCATCGGCGCCGACGTCGAGGTGCACCGGTACGCCGGGGCCGGTCACCTCTACACCGACCCCGACCTGCCGGACTACGACGCGGAGGCGGCCGAGGCCACCTGGCGGGTGGCACTCGGCTTCCTCGACTCGCTCCAGGAGTCCCCGGGGGCGGACGAGCCTCAGACGGGCGAGTAGACCCGCTCCACCCGCTGCGTGCCGCTGCGCGTGCGGTACGACCGGGCCCACTTCGACGTGGCGCCCGGGTCCGTGCGGTCGGAGACGACGTAGAAGTCCATCTGCGTCCGCTCCGCCGTGACGTCCAGCACGCCGTAGCCGTGCCGGTCGGTGTCGACCCAGTGGACGTGCCGGTTGGCGGCCCGGATGACCGGCGCCGCGACCGCCGAGACCGTGCCCTCGGGAACCTTCACGATGTCGTCGAGGTTGTCGGAGGTCACCGAGGTGACGACGAACTCCGTGGCGGCCGAGGCGGACAGCGGGTACGTGGCGGCGTTGTACGGCACGTCGTTGGCCCAGGCCATGTGGATGTCGCCGGTCAGGAACACCGTGTTGCGGACGCCGTTCGCCCGCAGATGGGTCAGCAGCTCCCGGCGGTCGTCGGTGTAGCCGTCCCACTGGTCGGTGTTGAGGGCGAGCCCCTCCTTGGGGAGTCCCAGCAGCTCGGCCAGCGGCTTCAGCAGCTCGGCGGGGATCGAGCCGATGGCGAACGGCGAGATCATCACCGAGTTGCCCACCAGCCGCCAGGTGGTGTCGGAGGAGGCCAGGCCGGACTTCAGCCAGTCCATCTGGGCCCGCCCGGTCAGGGTGCGCTCCGGGTCGTCGACCTTGCCGTCGCCGAGTGACACCTGCTGGGAGCGGAAGGTGCGCAGGTCCAGCAGCGACAGGTCGGCCAGCTTGCCGAAGCGCAGCCGGCGGTAGGTGGTCCCGGCGATCGCGGGGCGGACCGGCATCCACTCGAAGTACGCCTGCTTGGCGGCGGCCTGACGCGCCGCCCAGGCGCCCTCGGCGCCCTCGGTGTGGTTCTCGGCGCCGCCCGACCAGGTGTCGTTGGCTATCTCGTGGTCGTCCCAGATCGCCACCACCGGAGCGGTGGCGTGCAGCGCCTGGAGGTCCGGGTCGGTCTTGTAACGGCCGTGCCGGACGCGGTAGTCGGCGAGCGTGAGGATCTCGTGCGCGGGCGCGTGCGGACGTACGACGGTGTCGCGGGTGCCGTACTCGCCGCTGCCGTACTCGTAAATGTAGTCGCCCAGGTGCAGCCAGGCGTCCAGGTCGCCGCGGGCCGCGAGGTGCCGGTACGAGGAGAAGTGGCCGGCCTCCCAGTTGGCGCAGGAGACCACGCCGAAGCGCAGGCCCGCCACGGAGGCGTCGGCGGCGGGGGCGGTGCGGGTGCGGGCGGCGGGGGAGTCGGTGGGACCGGCGGAGAAGCGGAACCAGTAGTCCGTGGCGGGCGCCAGGCCCCGGACGTCGGCCTTCACGGTGTGGTCGGAGGCGGCCGTCGCGGTGACCGACCCCTTGGCGACGACGTTCGTGAAGTCCCTGTCGGTGGCGACGACCCAGTCCACCTCGGTGTCGGGGCCGGTTCCGGAGCCCGGCACGGCCTCGGGGACCGGGGTCACCCTGGTCCACAGCAGGACGCCGTCGGGCAGCGGATCGCCGGAGGCGACGCCGTGCAGGAAGGCGGGGGCCGCGCCGGCGGCACCGGCGGGCAGGGCGGCGGCGAGCGGGGCGGCCAGAACGGCGCCGGCCGCCGCGGCCTTGACGACCGTGCGGCGGCTCGGGGTGCGGGCGCCCGTGCGTGCGGCGGACGACGGGGCGGAAGTCTCGGTTGATCTGTGTCGACTGGTCACGGACGATCAGGCTACTGATCGGTATGGGCGCGAGCGGGCGAACTCGTAAAAGTTCGCCCGCTCGTTCACCTGCGTACGGCCGGCGCGTACTACTTCGTGACGCCCGCGTCCTTGAGCGCCTTCTGCCAGTCGGCGTCCGTGCTCGGGGTCTCGATCACCTTGTCGTTGATCTTGACGGTCGGGGTCGACTGGACGTCCTCGGCCTTCTGGAAGGCGTCGCCCATCTTCATGGCCCAGGCGTCGTAGGTGCCCTTCTTCACGGCGTCCTGGAACTTCTTGTTGTCCTTCAGGGCGTCGACCGAGTTGGCGACCTTGATCAGGTAGTCGTCCTTGGCGAACTCGTCGGTCGACTCCGAGGGGTGGTACTCGGACGAGTACAGCGCCGTCTTGTAGTCGATGAACGCCTCGGGGGAGACGTTCAGCGCGGCGCCGAGGGCGCTGAGGGCGTTCTTGGAGCCCTCGCCGCCGAGGTTGCCGTCGAGGAAGGTGCCGATGGTGAAGGAGAGCTTGTAGGTGCCGTCCTCCATGCCCTTGTTGACGGTCTCGCCGATGGTCTGCTCGAAGTTGGCGCAGCCCGGGCAGCGCGGGTCCTCGTAGAGGTGGACGACGTTGTCGCTCTTGGACTCGCCCAGGGTGACCGTGGTGCCGTTCTTGCCGGAGGTGTTGGCCGGGGCCACCACCTTGGCGTCGGCGGCCTCCTCCCACTTCGAGGGCTGGTTGCTCTGGACGACGGCGTAGCCGATGCCGCCGGCTATCGCCAGCACGCCGACGATCGAGCAGGCCACGATGACCTGCCGCCTGACCTTGTCGCGCTTGGCCTGGCGCTCGCGCTCCACGCGCAGCCGCTCACGGGCCGCCGACTTCGCCGCCTGACTGTTCCGCTTGCTCATGGTGATGATCTCTCCGGGGACGCGCACACGGTCGGTGTGCGGAATACGTACGGGGGACTGCCGGTGCTCGGCCGTGTGTCGCGCGGGCGCGCGGGTCACACGAGGGCGGCCGGGCAGGGCGGTCCGCGCCGTCCCAGGGAGTGGGTGAGGATCGCCTCGCGGGCGCCGGTGGTGCGTGCGGCCGGGACCGCGGGGCGGCGCACCGCCGGGGCCCGGCGTGCGCTCACGGCCGCGACGGCCAGCAGCAGCGGCCGGAAGGTGGTCGCGGCCACCGCGCTCAGCAGCTGGGCCAGCGCGCGCTCGCCGCGCCGCAGCCAGGCCGCCGCCAGCAGCCCGACCCCCAGGTGCGCGCCGAGCAGCAGCCAGGCGGTCCGGGGGTCGGCGTCGGCGAGGGCGGTCGCCAGCCGGTCGGTCTCGGCGCCCGTCACCCGGCTCAGCGGGGCGGCGACCCCGGCGTGGACGCCGGTGCCGTCACCGCACAGCACGTCGAAGCCGACCGAGCGCAGCGGGCCCGCGACGGGGCCGCCCGCCCTGCCGTAGCAGACGTGCTGGCCGGTGGTGAAGACCGTGTCGGCGGCCAGCTCCAGCGGGATCAGCAGGGCGGCGATCCGCCCGAAGCCGCGCTCGCGCCGACCGGCCAGGGCGTACGCGATCAGGAAGACGGCGCCGGCGACGGCCGCCACCGTGGCCAGCGGCAGCGGAACCCCGGACAGCAGCACGTGCGACGCGGTGCTGAGCGTCACGACGAGTGCCGTGAACAGCGCCGCGCGTACGGCTCTGAGCGGGGTTCCGGATATGTCCATAGCGAAAGAAGAGTGTGTCACGGGGTCCGGTAAGGGACCCCTAAAGGGTTCCTGTGAGAAGGCCGACGGTTATCGAACCGGAATGGTCACAGCCCCGGGATCCGGCCGTTGCGGAAGAGATCCACGAAGGTCTGGTGGTCGGCGCGCGCGCGTGCCCCGTACCGGTGCGCGAAGTCGACCAGCAGGGGCGCGAAGCCCTCCTCGTCGGCCGCGATCGCCGCGTCGATGGCCCGCTCCGTGGAGAACGGCACCAGGGACTCACCGGACTGGTCGTCCGCCGCCGCGTGCATGGCGGCCGTGGCCCGGCCCAGGTCGGCGACGACCTCGGCGATCTCCTCCGGGTCGTCGATGTCGCTCCAGTCCAGGTCCACGGCGTACGGCGAGACCTCGGCGACCAGCTGGCCCGCGCCGTCCAGCTCGGTCCAGCCCAGCCACGGGTCGGCGTGCGCCTGGAGGGCGCGCTGGGAGATCACCGTGCGGTGGCCCTCGTGCTGGAAGTAGTCCCGGATCGCCTGGTCGGTGATGTGCCGGGAGACCGCCGGGGTCTGGGCCTGCTTGATGTAGATCACGACGTCGTTCTCCAGGGCGTCGCTGTTGCCCTCCAGCAGGATGTTGTACGAGGGCAGGCCGGCCGAGCCGATGCCGATGCCGCGGCGGCCGACGACGTCCTTGACGCGGTAGGAGTCGGGACGGGCCAGGGAGGACTCCGGGAGGGTCTCCAGGTAGCCGTCGAAGGCCGCCAGCACCTTGTAGCGGGTGGCCGCGTCCAGCTCGATGGAGCCGCCGCCCGGGGCGAAACGGCGCTCGAAGTCGCGGATCTCGGTCATCGACTCCAGCAGCCCGAACCGGGTCAGAGAGCGGGCGACGCGCAGGGCGCCCAGCAGCGGCCCGTCGGCGGTGTCCAGGGTGAAGGGCGGCACCTCGTCGCTCTTGGCGCCGGTGGCCAGGGCGCGGATCCGCTCGCGGTACGCGTCCGCGTACACCCGCACCAGCTCGGTGATCTGCTCGTCGCTGAGCGCCTTCGCGTACCCGATCAGCGCGACGGAGGCGGCGAAGCGCTTGAGGTCCCAGGTGAAGGGGCCGACGTAGGCCTCGTCGAAGTCGTTGACGTTGAAGATCAGCCGGCCGGTGGAGTCCATGTACGTGCCGAAGTTCTCCGCGTGGAGGTCGCCGTGGATCCACACCCGGGAGGTCCGGTCGTCCAGGTAGGGGCCGCCGTCCTGGGAACCGAACTCCTTGTCCTCGGTCAAATCGTGGTAAAAGAGGCATGCGGTGCCGCGGTAGAACGCGAAGGCCGAGGCCGCCATCTTCCGGAACTTCACGCGGAACGCCGCCGGATCCGCGGCCAGCAGCGTGCCGAAGGCGGCGTCGAAGACGGCGAGGATCTCCTCGCCGCGGTGCTCCTCGTTGAGCTGCGGAACCGACATGCCTGGTGCCTCCTGGTGCGGATGGTGCTGCGACGGGTGGAGCGGATCTCCACTCGGACCAACGTTCGAAGGGGTGCGGGAGTGCCCGCGCCCGCGGTCCGCGCGCGACACGCGGACCCGCCCCCGAAGGTACGCGGGGAAGCCCTCGGAGTGTCAGTGGCGAGGCATAGACTTCGACGCTGACCCCCCGGACTGACCGCAGCCCGTAGCCCACAGTTTTCTCAGGAGGCCGCACGTGTCCAAAGCGCCGTTCACGCACCTGCACGTCCACACCCAGTACTCGCTGCTGGACGGTGCCGCGCGGCTGAAGGACATGTTCAACGCCTGCAACGAGATGGGCATGACGCACATCGCCATGTCCGACCACGGCAACCTGCACGGGGCGTACGACTTCTTCCACTCCGCGCAGAAGGCCGGGGTCACCCCGATCATCGGCATCGAGGCGTACGTCGCGCCCGAGTCCCGCCGCAACAAGCGCAAGATCCAGTGGGGGCAGCCGCACCAGAAGCGGGACGACGTCTCGGGTTCCGGCGGCTACACCCACAAGACCATGTGGGCCGTGAACAGCACCGGGCTGCACAACCTCTTCCGGCTCTCCTCCGACGCCTACGCCGAGGGCTGGCTGCAGAAGTGGCCCCGGATGGACAAGGAGACCATCTCCCAGTGGTCCGAGGGCATCGTCGCCTCCACCGGCTGCCCCTCCGGCGAGGTGCAGACCCGGCTGCGCCTCGGCCACTTCGACGAGGCGCTCAAGGCCGCCGCCGACTACCAGGACATCTTCGGCAAGGACCGGTACTTCCTGGAGCTGATGGACCACGGCATCGAGATCGAGCACCGGGTCCGCGACGGCCTCCTGGAGATCGGCAAGAAGCTCGGCATCCCGCCGCTGGTGACCAACGACTCGCACTACACCTACGCGCACGAGGCGACCGCCCACGACGCCCTGCTGTGCATCCAGACCGGCAAGAACCTCTCCGACCCGGACCGCTTCCGCTTCGACGGCACCGGGTACTACCTGAAGTCGACGGACGAGATGTACGCCATCGACTCCTCCGACGCCTGGCAGGAGGGCTGCGCCAACACGCGCCTGATCGCCGAGATGGTCGACACCACGGGCATGTTCGTCAAGCGCGACCTCATGCCGAAGTTCGACATCCCGGAGGGGTACACCGAGGTCACCTGGTTCCAGGAGGAGGTCCGCCGCGGCATGGCCCGCCGCTTCCCCGGCGGCGTCCCGGAGGACCGCCAGAAGCAGGCCGAGTACGAGATGGAC
Source organism: Streptomyces sp. SudanB5_2050 (assembly GCF_964272335.1). Classification (NCBI taxonomy): domain Bacteria; kingdom Bacillati; phylum Actinomycetota; class Actinomycetes; order Kitasatosporales; family Streptomycetaceae; genus Streptomyces; species Streptomyces sp. SudanB5_2050. The sequence continues at coordinate 2,222,346 of NZ_OZ186760.1, read as the reverse complement.
GTCATCATCCAGATGGGGTTCCCGGGCTACTTCCTCGTGGTCGCGGACTTCATCATGTGGGCGAAGAACCAGGGCATCGCGGTGGGCCCCGGCCGAGGCTCCGCGGCCGGTTCGATCGTGGCGTACGCCATGGGCATCACCGACCTCGACCCGATCCCGCACGGCCTGATCTTCGAGCGGTTCCTCAACCCCGAGCGCGTCTCCATGCCCGACGTCGACATCGACTTCGACGAGCGCAGGCGCGTCGAGGTGATCAGGTACGTGACGGAGAAGTACGGCGCCGACAAGGTCGCCATGATCGGCACCTACGGCAAGATCAAGGCGAAGAACGCCATCAAGGACTCCGCGCGCGTGCTGGGCTACCCGTACGCGATGGGCGACCGCCTCACCAAGGCCATGCCCGCCGACGTCCTCGGCAAGGGCATCGACCTCAACGGCATCACGGACCCGACCCACCCGCGCTACAGCGAGGCCGGCGAGATCCGCGCGATGTACGAGAACGAGCCGGATGTGAAGAAGGTCATCGACACCGCCAAGGGCGTCGAGGGCCTGGTGCGGCAGATGGGCGTGCACGCGGCCGGCGTGATCATGTCCAGCGAGCCGATCGTCGACCACGCCCCGATCTGGGTGCGGCACACCGACGGCGTGACCATCACGCAGTGGGACTACCCGCAGTGCGAGTCGCTCGGCCTGCTGAAGATGGACTTCCTCGGCCTGCGCAACCTCACGATCATGGACGACGCCGTCAAGATGGTGAAGTCCAACAAGGGCATCGACCTGGACCTGCTGTCCCTGCCCCTGGACGACCCGACGACCTTCGAACTGCTCCAGCGCGGCGACACGCTCGGCGTCTTCCAGTTCGACGGCGGCCCCATGCGCTCCCTGCTGCGGCTGATGAAGCCCGACAACTTCGAGGACATCTCCGCCGTCTCCGCGCTCTACCGTCCCGGCCCGATGGGCATGGACTCGCACACCAACTACGCGCTGCGCAAGAACGGCCTCCAGGAGATCACGCCGATCCACAAGGAGCTGGAGGAGCCCCTCCAGGAGGTCCTGGCGGTCACCTACGGCCTGATCGTCTACCAGGAGCAGGTGCAGAAGGCCGCCCAGATCATCGCCGGCTACTCGCTCGGCGAGGCCGACATCCTGCGCCGCGTGATGGGCAAGAAGAAGCCCGAGGAACTGGAGAAGAACTTCGTCATCTTCCAGGCCGGCGCCCGGAAGAACGGCTACAGCGACGAAGCCATCCAGGCCCTGTGGGACGTGCTGGTCCCCTTCGCCGGCTACGCCTTCAACAAGGCGCACTCGGCCGCGTACGGACTGGTCTCGTACTGGACGGCGTACCTCAAGGCGAACCACCCGGCCGAGTACATGGCCGCCCTGCTCACCTCGGTCAAGGACGACAAGGACAAGTCGGCCGTCTACCTCAACGAGTGCCGGCGCATGGGCATCAAGGTGCTGCCGCCCAACGTCAACGAGTCCATGTCCAACTTCGCCGCCCAGGGCGACGACGTGATCCTCTTCGGCCTCTCCGCCGTGCGCAACGTCGGCACCAACGTGGTCGAGTCGATCATCCGGTGCCGCAAGGCCAAGGGGAAGTACACCTCCTTCCCCGACTACCTGGACAAGGTGGAGGCGGTCGTCTGCAACAAGCGGACGACGGAGTCGCTGATCAAGGCCGGCGCCTTCGACGAGATGGGGCACACCCGCAAGGGCCTGACCGCGCAGTACGAACCGATGATCGACAACGTGGTCGCGGTCAAGCGCAAGGAGGCCGAGGGGCAGTTCGACCTCTTCGGCGGCATGGGCGACGAGCAGACCGACGAGCCGGGCTTCGGACTGGACGTCGTCTTCAGCGAGGAGGAGTGGGACAAGACCTATCTCCTCGCCCAGGAGCGGGAGATGCTCGGTCTCTACGTCTCCGACCACCCGCTCTTCGGACTGGAGCACGTGCTGTCCGACAAGGCCGACGCGGGCATCTCCCAGCTCACCGGCGGTGACTTCGGCGACGGCGCGGTCGTCACCATCGGCGGCATCATCTCCGGCCTCCAGCGCAAGATGACCAAGCAGGGCAACGCCTGGGCGATCGCCACCGTCGAGGACCTGGCCGGCTCCATCGAGTGCATGTTCTTCCCGGCCACCTACCAGTTGGTGTCCACCCAACTCGTCGAGGACGCCGTGGTGTTCGTCAAGGGGCGCCTGGACAAGCGGGAGGACGTGCCGCGGCTGGTCGCGATGGAGCTGATGGTGCCCGACCTGTCCAACGCCGGCACCAACGCGCCCGTGGTCCTCACCATCCCGGCGACCAGGGTCACGCCGCCCATGGTCAGCCGCCTCGGTGAGATCCTCACCCACCACCGGGGCGACAGCGAGGTGCGGATCAAGCTCCAGGGGCCGACCAAGACGACCGTGCTGCGCCTGGACCGGCACCGCGTCAAGCCCGACCCGGCCCTGTTCGGCGACCTGAAGGTGCTGCTGGGCCCGGCCTGCCTGGCGGGTTGAGCGGAGCGACAGCCGTCGTACGAGCGAGGGGCGCCCCGGTCTCCGGGTGCGCCCCTCGTGCGTGCGGGGCCCGATCGGCCCGTCGCGCGGTTGTCAGTTGTGGCCGAAGCGCTTCTGCCGCTTGCGGGAGGCGGCGTCACCGGGGGCCGTCAGCGTCGGGGAGTGCTGCTCCTCGCGGTCCATGACGGCGGACTCGGCGGCCTGCGTGGCACGGGCGGACTGGGGCTGCTTACGGTCACTCTTGTTCTTGTTCTTGGCCATGGTGATCTACCTCCTGAGGGGGATCTAGGGGCCAGGGCCGACTTCAGATTCACACAGCCCAACAAAGAACGCATATCGGGCAATTACCGTGTGTGACGCGGTCGGGCGGGGTGCCGAGCGCGGAGCGGGACGCGGAAACGCCACGCCGAAGATCGAGTTCGCGCCGTTAACCTCCGTGTGGTCGGGCAGACTCGAAGGAAGCCCGAAGCAAACCTCCCGGAAAGAGGGTGGATCGCGTGGACCGCTGCATCGTCCTGGTGGACGCCGGGTATCTGCTGGGGGCCGCCGCCAGTCTCCTCGCCGGTGAGCCCTCACGCTCCCGCATCACCGTCGATCACGCCGCCCTCATCCAGGGCCTGCGCGAGCGCGCCGAGTCCGACACGCAGCAGCCCCTGCTGCGCATCTACTGGTTCGACGGCGCCCCCGACCGGGTGCCCCAGCCCGAGCACCGCCGGCTGCGCGTGATGCCCCGCGTCACCGTCCGGCTCGGCGCCCTCACCCGCAGTGACGGGCGCTGGGCGCAGAAGGGCGTGGACGCCGCCATGCACGCCGAGCTGACCGAGCTGGCCCGCAACCGCGCCTGCTCCGACGTGGTCCTCGTCACCGGCGACGGCGATCTGCTGCCCGGCATGATGGCGGCCAAGGAGCACGGCGTCGCCGTCCACCTGTGGGCCGTCCAGGCCGCCGACGGCGACTACAACCAGTCCGAGGACCTGGTCGCCGAGGCCGACGAGCGCCGCGTCCTGGACCGTGCCTGGATCACCAAGGCGGTGCGCGCCAAGGAACTCGGCGGGATCTGCGCGCCCCCGCCCGTGCCCCGCCCCGAGATCGCCGCGATCCTCTCCGCGCCGCTGCCCGAGTCCGCCCTCTCCGCCGCCGCCGAGCGGCACACCGAGGAGCCCGAGCGCGCCACGAGGTCCGGCGCCGCGCGCAACGGCAGCGAGGAACGCGCGACACCCACCAAAGGCGTCCCCACCCCCAAGGACCTCGCCGCCCTGCGCGCCCCCGGCGCCCATGCCGCCCCGCACCCCCCGACCTCCGCCACCCTGCGCTGGTCCTCGGACAAGGGCTGGGTCGACCGGCCCGCCGCCGAACCGGCCGAGGCCGCCTCCATGCCGACCCTGGCCCAGCTGACCACGGCCGAGCAGCGCTGGGCCGACCGCGAGGAGGACATCACCACGGTCGGCGGGGACCCGTACGAGGTCGGACAGGTGTTCGCCCGCCGCTGGCTGGAGCGCCTCGGCGACCACGGCCACCTGCAACGGCTCTCCGGGATGTACCCCCGCATCCCGCACCGCGTCGACGGCGAGCTGCTGCGCTACGCCGCCCGCTTCGGGCTGCTCGCCCACAAGGACGACCAGATCGACGAGCACGACCGGTACGCGATCCGGGCGGGATTCTGGCGCGAGGTCGACGTCCGTACGGCGACCGAGCGCACCCCCGCGGCGGACTGAGCCCCCGGGCCCGTCCCGTGCCTCCCGCGGCTGAATCGACACTTATGGGCGGACCCGAGGGCGGGGCGGGGGGACGGACCCCGTAGTCTCGTCCCTTGTGAGTACGCGCGCGGCACAGGCACTTCGACCCGGTGGCGATGCCGTGTGCGCGGTGCGCGGACTGACCAAGACCTATCCGGCGGTACGCGGCCGGCGCGGCGTTCCCGCCACCCCCGAGGTGCGCGCCACCGACGACGTGACCCTGGACATCCGGCGCGGTGAGATCTTCGGCCTGCTCGGCCCGAACGGCGCCGGCAAGTCCACCCTCGTACGCCAGCTCACCGGCCTGATGCGCCCCGACGCCGGCAGCGTGGAGATCCTCGGCCACGACATCGTGCGCCACCCCGAGCGCGCCGCCCGCATCCTCGCCTACCTCGGGCAGGAGTCCAGCGCCCTGGACGAGCTGACCGTGTCGCTCGCCGCCGAGACCACCGGGCGGCTGCGCGGCCTGGAGGTGCGCCGGGCCCGCGCCGAGCGGGACGCCGTCCTCGAGGAACTGGGCCTGACCGCGATCGCCTCCCGCCCGATCAGGAAGCTCTCCGGCGGCCAGCGCCGCCTGGCCTGCTTCGCCGCCGCGCTGGTGGGGGAGCGTCCGCTGCTCGTCCTGGACGAACCCACCACCGGCATGGACCCGGTGGCCCGCCGCGCGGTGTGGGCGGCGGTCGACCGGCGGCGCGCCGAACTCGGCTCCACCGTCCTGCTCGTCACCCACAACGTCATCGAGGCCGAGACCGTCCTCGACCGGGTCGCCGTCCTCGACCGGGGCCGCGTCATCGCCTGCGACACGCCCTCCGGACTCAAGGAGAAGGTCGCCGGCGAGGTCCGCGTCGACCTGGTGTGGCGCGAGACCGCCCCGCTGCACGTCCCCGAGGTCGCCGCGCTGCGCGACCGCGCCGCCGAGTCGGGGCGCCGCTGGACGCTGCGGCTGGCCCCCGAGGAGGCCCGGGCGGTCGTCGCCACCGTCACCGGCGGCGCCGCCTTCGCCGCCCTGGACGACTTCACCCTGGCCACGCCCAGCCTGGAGGACGTGTACCTGGCCCTGGGCGGTGCCGCGCGGCAGGGGCTGGTGAGGGCTTGAGCATCCGCACGGTGAGTATCCGGGCCGCCGCGGCCGTATCCGTCGGGGCGACCCGTCCGGGCCCGCCGCGAAAGACACCGACGAAGGGGAGCTGCGCGACGTGAGTGTCGTACCCGCCGATGTTCTGCCGGGCGGTGCCCTGGCCGCCGAGGAGCAGGGCGCCGTCGGCGCGGCCGAGCTCGGGCCGAAGGCGCGGCTGTGGCCCTCCCTGGTGGCCGTGTACCGGGCGCAGCTGTCCCGGGCCCGGGTCGCGCGCATCCCGCTGCTCTTCGTGGCCACCTTCCAGTCGATCGGCATCATGATCCTGATGCGGGGCGTCGTGGACGGCGGCGGCGAGGCACGGGCCGTGGTCGCGGGCTCGTCCGTGCTCGTGGTCGCCTTCGTCGCGCTGAACCTGCTCGCCCAGTACTTCGGACAGCTGCGCGCGAGCGGCGGCCTCGACCACTACGCGACGCTGCCGGTGCCGCCGGCCGCGGTGGTGCTGGGCGCGGCGGGCGCGTACGCGTCCTTCACCGTGCCGGGGACCGTGGTGACGGCGGTGTTCGGCTGTCTGCTGTTCGGGCTGCCGATGACCCACCTGTGGGTGCTGGTGGCCGTGATCCCGCTGGCGGGCGCCGCGCTCGCCGGGCTGGGCGCCGCCCTGGGCCTGCTCGCGCCCCGGCCCGAGTTCGCCACCCTTCTGGGCCAGCTGGGCATGTCGGCGGCGCTGCTGCTGGGCGTGCTGCCGGCCGAGCGGATGCCCGAGGTGGTGCGCCTGGCGCGGGACCTGCTGCCCTCGACGTACGGCGTGGAGGCGTTCGCGCGCACCTTCGGGGAGCGGCCCGACTGGGCCTTCGTCCTCGGTGACCTCGCGGTGTGCGCCGTGGTCGGTGTCCTCTCGCTGGCCGTCGCCACCTGGGCGTACCGCCGGGCCGCCGTCCGGTGAAGCGCCGCACAGGCGGGTTTGGCACGATGACGGGGTGACCGCTCCTCTGACTCCGCCACCACCACCGAACGAACGCTCGTCGTACCAGGGCGGACCGGTGCCGCCGCCCGTCGGTGCGCACGCGGTGGGCACCCCTCCCGGCGCCCCGTACGGCACGCACGGCGACCACGGAGAACAGGACGGCCCCGGGATGTTGACCGAAGTGCGGCAGGCCGCCGTGGCCGCGGTGGCGGTGGCCCTCTCCGGCGTGCTGCTGGGCGTGCTCTGGTGGAAGCTCGCGCCGAGCGTGCCGCTGGTCGGCGAGGTGGTCGGCGACAGGTGGCTGGTCTACCTCAAGGAGTCCGAGGGCGAGCAGTCGGTCGGCGTCGACGGAACGTTCACGCTGCTCGCCCTGGCGTTCGGCGCGCTGAGCGCGGTGGCCGTCTTCCTGCTGCGGCGGCGCGGCGGCGTGCCGCTGGTGGTGGCGCTGGGCGCGGGCGGTCTGCTCGGGTCGCTGCTGGCCTGGCGGGTCGGCATCTGGCTCGGCCCGGCCCAGGACGTCGTCGCCCACGCCAAGGAGGTGGGCAAGGGCGTGACCTTCTCGGCACCGCTGAAGCTGGGCGCGAAGGGCGCGCTGCTGGCCTGGCCGATCGCGGCCCTGGTGGTCCACCTGGGTCTCACCGGCTTGTTCGGGCCCCGGGACCCCGAGCCCGACCCGTGGCCCGCTCCGTACGGGAAGACGTCGGCCTAGCCCGCGCCCCCGGGCCGCGTCACCCGCGCGTTCCCCGGGGGCTACGCGCGCCCGATCGGGGCCAGGACCGCGTGCGTCAGCTCGGTCAGGTCGCCGGGGGACAGCTCGACCTCCAGGCCCCGGCGGCCCGCCGAGACGCAGATCGTGGCGTGGTCCGACGCGGACGCGTCCAGGACCGTCGGCAGCCGCTTGCGCTGGCCCAGCGGGGAGATGCCGCCCCGCACATAGCCCGTGGTCCGCTCGGCCAGGGCCGGGTCGGCCATCGCCGCCCGCTTGCCGCCCACCGCGGCCGCCAGCGCCTTCAGATCCAGCTGGCCCGCCACCGGCACCACCGCGACCGTCAGCGCGCCGTCCACCTCCGCGACCAGGGTCTTGAACACCCGGTCCGGGGAGACGCCCATCGCCTCGGCGGCCTCCTCCCCGTACGAGGGGTGGGCGGGGTCGTGGTCGTACGCGTGGACCGTGTACGCCACTCCGGCCGCGGTCAGCGCCACCGTCGCCGGGGTGCCGCCGGACTGCTGCTTCCTGGACTTCTTCGCCATCCGGGTCCGTACCTCTAGTTGAGACTCGTCGGGCCGCGCGTCAGTTCCGACGACGGCAACGACGGCAGCGTACGGAGGATGGCCGTCTCCGAGCGAAGGAGTTTCAGCTCGTCCCGCAGCCGGGAGGCCGTGTCGGGGGCCTGGAGCAGGCGCTGCTTCGTGGGGATGTCCAGCATCATCGCGGCGGCGACCAGATAGGAGACCACGCCCGGTTCGTCCGGCAGGTCCGCGCCGGTGGACAGCGATCGCTCGCGGGCCCCCGCCAGCCGCTTCTGGTACTGCCGGAAGGACCGCAGCACCCCCTCGGCCAGCGCCCCCGCCTCGTCGCCGGGCTCCTCCTCCAACGGCTCCAGCTCACCCGTCAGGAACGGACCCGAGGCGTCCACCGAGCGCAGCCGCACCCGGGTCGTACCGGTGGCCAGCACCTCGAAGGTGCCGTCGGCACGCTCGCGGATCGTCGCCGCGTCCGCGACGCAGCCCACCTTGTGGAACGCCTTGAGCGGGTCGGAACCGAACCCGGCCGCCGGGCCGAGTTCGGGGAGCGCCGTGGGGTCGGGCATGCCGGGCGCGGTACGGGCCACCTCGTGGCCGTCGCGGATCGCCACGACGGCGAACCGGCGCGGTTCGTCCTCGGGGGTCTTGAGCAACTCGCGCATCATGGCGCGATAGCGCTCCTCGAAGATGTTGAGCGGGAGCACCAGCCCCGGGAACAGAACCGAGTTCAGGGGGAAGAGCGGGAGCCGGACGGTGGTCACGTCGCAGAAGCCTAATGGTCGTCCGGGCGGACGCGACCGCCGCGCCCGTTCCGTGGACGTCCCGGGCCCGCCGTGCCCGGTGCGGAGGCCACCGCCGCGCGGACGTCCGCGCGCACCTGGAGGAAGCGGCCCAGCGGGTCGTCCGCGTCCCGGTCCCAGGGGAAGGACGTCACGTAGGGGCCGGTCAGGCGCAGCTGCTCCGCCGCGTCCGGGAAGCGCTCCAGACGCACCAGGACGTACGCCAGGAGGTTGCGCAGCCCGGCCGGCCAGGGATCGGCCGGCGGCTGGGCGGCGGAGACGGCGATGGCGCCGTCGGCCGCCGCGTCCAGACGGGTCCGCAGCGCACCGGCCGGGGCGCCGTCGCCGTCCGCGGTGAGGAAGGTGAAGGCCGCCCTGAGCGGCAGCGCCCGTACCAGGGAGTCCTCGGGGGCGTCCTGCGCGGCGGTCTCGGCGAACTCCAGGCACTCGCGGTGGGCGCCGGGGGAGGCCGTGGCCAGGTACTCCAGGGCGGCCACGTGGCAGCCGTAGTGGTGCGGGGCGCGGCGCACCGCCTGCGCCCACAGCCGCTCGAACTCGGCGTGCCCGGCACGGGCGCCCCGCGCGGCGTCCAGGGCGGTCCGCCACGGCACCGGATCGCTCCCGGCGGCCTCGGCGGCGGCCGTGACCGCGGGGGCCACCCGGCGCAGCAGCTCGGCGCGGGCCGGCGAGTCCCAGTGGCGGTCCACCGTCAGCCGGCCCTCGACGAGCAGGGCGTCGGGATCGTCCGGGGCGGCGCCGCGCCAGCCGTCGAGCCATTCGGCGCGGGAGCGGGCGAAGGCGGCGAGGGCGCTCGCGTAGTGGTCCCGGTGCTCCCACTCGGTGTTCTCACGGGTGGCGGCGAGGAGGGCGGCGGCCGGGGCGTGCTCGCCGCGCGCCGCGGCGACGAGGGCGGGGGCGAGACGGTCGTCGGGGGCGTCGAGGAGCACGTCGTCGTCTTGGGCGGGCCGGGACGCCCGCGAGCGGGCCCGGGCCGCCGTCCGGAGGAACGCGCGCAGCATGGCCAGTACGACGGCCGAGGGCTCGCGATGGTTGTGCGCCGGCCTGCCCTCCGACCGCCCACCGGCACCCGGCCGCCCCTGCGGGAGGCGTCCACTCACGGCGGATGGCCCCTGTGGGGGTGTACTCCCGGCGCGGAGCCCCCTGTGGGGGAGGCGTCCTCCCACGGGTGCCGCCTCAGCGAGAGGCCCCCGCCCCAGCGGGAGGCCCCGTCACGGCGCCCCGGCAAGGCGCCCCTGTCACGGCACCCCCGTCGGGCCCGGTACCCCCGTCGGGCCCGGCGTCGCCCCGAGGGCAGGGGCACCTCGCCCCGCCCCCGGAGGGCTCAGCTCCTGCGCAGGAGCCGGGTCGCCCCCGCTGCCACCGTCGTCGCCAGTATCCAGCCGGCGAGGATCAGGGCCGTGGCCAGCCACTGCCAGCCGTCGCGGAGCTGCCAGAAGCCGACCTGGCCCAGGTCGATCACCGGCAGGAGCAGGTCCAGGGCGAAGAGGGCCGGATTCCAGTCCGGGTGCTCGCCCGCCTTGAGCGGGGGCGGGGCGGCCCGGGCGAAGGCCAGTGAACCCGCCGCCCACAGCACCGCCATCCACACCGCCGCCCGGCCGGGCCGGTAGCCGTAGGCGACCGTCCAGTCCTGGGCGTACCCCACGAGCTTCGCGGCGACGGGCAGGCTCTCGCGGCGCCGGCGGTGCTTGGCGAGCAGCACCTCGCGGGCGTCCTCGTCCTCGCCGCCGGCCCGCAGCACGGCGGCCAGGCGCTCGTACGGCTCGGGGTTGTACTCGGCGGTCGCGGCACCCACCCAGCGCAGCCGCTTCTCCAGCGGGAACGGACCGCGCGGCACCAGGTTCTCGTAGGCGAAGCCGCCCATGTGCAGCCGGCCGGGGCCGGGCCAGCTGTCCGCCCGGTCCATCAGGTTGACCACCCGCGCCCCCGACAGCACCACCCGCCCGCGCGCCGGCCGCTCGCCCAGGAAGCGCAGCTCGGGCGTCTGCACCCGGCGCAGCGACAGCTCCTGGTCGTCGGTGAAGGTGAATCGGGCGTGCTCGAAGTCGAGCGCGTCGCCGAACCGCCCGTCGTCCAGCCGCACCCCGCCCTCGCACTCGAAGCGCTGGATGCGCGTGCCCTGGGCGGGCGTCGTCCCGCGCAGCAGCGGGCTCCCCAGGCCCGCCGGGGTCATGTACAGGGTGCGCTCCACCGTCAGCTGCGGGGCGTTCAGCGCGTGCCGCGTGTACGGGTTGAGGAGCCGGGCGCCGCGCAGACTCAGCGAGACGCCCACCTTGGCGCTGCGCAGGCTCACCTCGCCGTGCGACTCCAGCATCTCGGCCTGGAGGTCCTGCCCGACGGTCATGCCGTCCGCCGCGATGGAGCGGCCGCTGCGGTCCCGGTGCACGACCGCCTGGTTCAGCAGCAGGTCGGTGCCTATCTGGGCGTCGGTGAGCCGGATGCCGCTGCGGAACCGGCAGCGCGGCAGATGCAGGTCGCCCTCGGTCTGCAGCCGGGCCGCCTCCAGGCGCGGCACCGAGCAGTCCACCAGCCGGACCGTGGTGAACCGGGTCTCCGGCAGCACCACCTCCCGGTCGAAGCGGCAGGCCCGCAGCTCCACGTAGGGCTCCACGGTGCCGCCCGCGAGGTCCATCGTGTCGCTGATCCGCACGCCCACGAGCTGCAGCGAGGAGACCCGGCCGGCGAGCGCGGGCGGGCCGTCGAGGAGCAGCCAGCACACGATGCGGGCCCGCACGGTCCGCTCCGGCCCCCAGAGGTGCCCGCCGTGCGGGTCGTCGACGAGCGCGTCGCCGCTGGACAGGTCGTACACGCTGCCGTTGCGGAAGGCCTGCCACATGCCCGCCTCGGCGGCCGTCAGGTCGTCCGGCAGCTCTCCGTCACGATGGCCGGCCCCTTCGGTCACGGCATTCACCCCCTTCCCACCTACTCGCCGGTCGCTCACCCTTCGTACAACCGTTCATGCCCACTGGGTGACCGGTTGAACACTCAAAGTGAGATCGGGTCAACGTCGACGGGCGACGGTCCGCGCCGGGCCGTCGCGTTCTGTATCAGCCATTGATACGCGCGGACGGTGTCCGACGCGGGTCTGAGAGAATTGGTTCCGTGATCTCCCGAATCGATCTGCGCGGCGACGCCCTCCCCGAGGGTTCCGCCCTGCGCGACCTGCTGCCCCGAGCCGACTTCGACGTCGCGGCCGCCCTGGACAAGGTGCGCCCGATCTGCGAGGCCGTGCATCATCGTGGCGACGCGGCGCTGATCGACTTCGCCGAGCAGTTCGACGGGGTCCGGCTGGACCGGGTCCGGGTTCCGGCCGCCGCGCTCACGCGCGCGCTGGAGGAGCTGGATCCGGCCGTGCGGGCCGCGCTGGAGGAGTCCGTCCGCCGCGCCCGCCTCGTCCACCGCGAGCAGCGCCGCACCACGCACACCACGCAGGTCGTCCCCGGCGGCTCGGTCACCGAGAAGTGGGTGCCGGTCGACCGGGTCGGGCTGTACGCGCCGGGCGGCCGGTCGGTCTACCCGTCGTCCGTGGTCATGAACGTGGTGCCCGCGCAGGAGGCCGGCGTCGAGTCGATCGCGCTCGCCTCGCCCGCGCAGGCCGAGTTCGGCGGGCTCCCGCACCCCACGATCCTCGCCGCCTGCGCCCTGCTCGGCGTCGACGAGGTGTACGCGGCCGGCGGCGCCACCGCCGTCGCGATGTTCGCGTACGGCACCGAGTCCTGCCCGCCCGCCGACATGGTCACCGGCCCCGGCAACATCTGGGTCGCCGCCGCCAAGCGCTACTTCACCGGCAAGATCGGCATCGACGCCGAGGCCGGCCCGACCGAGATCGCGATCCTGGCCGACTCCACCGCCGACCCGGTGCACGTCGCCTCCGACCTGATCAGCCAGGCCGAGCACGACCCGCTGGCCGCCGCCGTCCTGGTCACCGACTCCGTCGAGCTCGCGGACGCGGTCGAGAAGGAGCTCCAGCCGCAGGTCCGGGCCACCAAGCACGTCGACGACCGGATCGTCCCGGCGCTCGGGGGCCGCCAGTCCGCGATCGTCCTGGTCGACGGCGTGGACGAGGGCCTGCGCGTGGTCGACGCCTACGGCGCGGAGCACCTGGAGATCCAGACCGCCGACGCCGCCGCCGTCGCCGACCGCGTCCGCAACGCCGGCGCGATCTTCGTCGGCCCCTGGGCGCCCGTCTCGCTCGGCGACTACGCGGCCGGGTCCAACCACGTCCTGCCCACCGGCGGCTGCGCCTGCCACTCCTCGGGCCTGTCCGTGCAGTCCTTCCTGCGCGGCATCCACATCGTCGACTACACCCGCGACGCCCTCGCCGAGGTCGCGCACCACGTGGTGACGCTGGCGGAGGCGGAGGACCTGCCCGCGCACGGGGCCGCGATCAAGGCCCGGTTCGACTGGAAGGTCCCGGAGAGCAAGTGACGTTCGGAATCGACGACCTCCCCGTGCGGGACGAGCTGCGCGGCAAGTCCCCCTACGGCGCGCCCCAGCTGGACGTGCCCGTGCGGCTGAACACCAACGAGAACCCGTACCCGCTCCCCGACGCGCTGGTCGACCGGATCGCCGAGCGGGTCCGCGAGGCCGCCCGCCACCTCAACCGCTACCCCGACCGGGACGCGGTCGAGCTGCGCACCGAGCTGGCCCGGTACCTGACCGACACCTCCGGCCACCCGCTCGACGTGACCAACGTCTGGGCGGCCAACGGCTCCAACGAGGTCATCCAGCAGCTGCTCCAGACCTTCGGCGGGCCCGGCCGCACCGCGATCGGCTTCGAGCCGTCGTACTCGATGCACGGCCTCATCGCGCGCGGCACCGGCACCGGCTGGATCTCCGGCCCGCGCCACGAGGACTTCACCGTCGACGTGCCCGCCGCCGAGAAGGCGATCGCCGAGCACCGCCCGGACGTCGTCTTCATCACCACCCCCAACAACCCCACGGGCAACGCGGTCCCGGCCGAGACGGTCCTCGCCCTCTACGAGGCGGCACAGGCCGCGAAGCCCTCCATGGTGGTGGTCGACGAGGCGTACATCGAGTTCAGCCACGGCGCCTCGCTGCTGCCGCTGCTGGACGGCCGGCCGAACCTCGTCGTCTCGCGCACCATGTCGAAGGCGTTCGGCGCGGCGGGCCTGCGCCTGGGCTACCTCGCCGCGCACCCGGCCGTCGTCGACGCCGTCCAGCTCGTACGGCTGCCCTACCACCTGTCGGCCGTCACCCAGGCGACCGCGCTGGCCGCCCTGGAGCACACCGACACGCTGCTGAAGTACGTCGAGCAGCTCAAGGCCGAGCGGGACCGGCTGGTCGCCGAACTGCGCGCCATCGGCTACGAGGTGACCGAGTCCGACGCCAACTTCGTCCAGTTCGGGCGGTTCGCGGACTCCCACGAGGTGTGGCGGCGGATCCTCGACCGGGGCGTCCTGGTCCGGGACAACGGCGTGCCGGGATGGCTGCGGGTCACCGCCGGCACCCCGGAGGAGAACGACGCGTTCCTCGACGCGGTCCGTGAAGTCAAGAAGGAGCAGAACACATGAGCCGCGTGGGACGCGTGGAGCGCACGACCAAGGAGACCTCGGTCCTCGTCGAGATCGACCTCGACGGCACCGGCAAGACCGACATCGCCACCGGCGTCGGCTTCTACGACCACATGCTCGACCAGCTCGGCCGGCACGGTCTGTTCGACCTGACCGTGAAGACCGACGGCGACCTGCACATCGACTCCCACCACACCATCGAGGACACCGCCCTCGCGCTGGGCGCCGCCTTCAAGCAGGCCCTCGGCGACAAGGTGGGCATCTACCGCTTCGGCAACTGCACGGTCCCGCTGGACGAGTCCCTCGCCCAGGTCACCGTCGACCTCTCCGGCCGCCCCTACCTCGTGCACACCGAGCCCGAGAAGATGGCGCCGATGATCGGCGAGTACGACACCACGATGACCCGGCACATCCTGGAGTCCTTCGTCGCCCAGGCCCAGATCGCGCTGCACGTGCACGTGCCCTACGGGCGCAACGCGCACCACATCGTGGAGTGCCAGTTCAAGGCGCTGGCCCGGGCCCTGCGCTACGCCTCCGAACGCGACCCGCGCGCGGCCGGCATCCTGCCCTCCACGAAGGGCGCGCTGTAACCGATGAACGGTACGTCCACCGCACTGATCGTCGTCGGCCTGTTCCTCCTCGGCGGCATCATCTCCTTCGCCAAGCAGCAGATGCCCAAGGGCCTGATCGTGCTGCTGTCCATCGGCGCCGCGATGTGCCTCTTCGCGGGCGTCCTGAGGCTGGAGGTCTGGAATTGACCTCGGTGAACCCCAAGCGGGTCGTCGTCTTCGACTACGGCTTCGGCAACGTCCGCTCCGCCGAGCGAGCCCTCGCGCGCGCGGGGGCCGACGTCGAGATCACCCGTGACTACGACAAGGCCATGAACGCCGACGGGCTGCTGGTCCCCGGCGTCGGCGCCTTCGCCGCCTGCATGGACGGCCTCAGGGCCGCCCGCGGCGACTGGGTCGTCGAACGCCGGCTCGCGGGCGGGCGCCCGGTGATGGGCATCTGCGTCGGCATGCAGATCCTCTTCGCGCGCGGCATCGAGCACGGCGTCGAGGCCGAGGGCCTGGACGAGTGGCCCGGCACGGTCGGCCCCCTCCAGGCCGACGTGGTGCCCCACATGGGCTGGAACACCGTCGAGGCACCGGCCGACTCCCAGCTCTTCGCCGGCCTGGACGCGGACGCCCGCTTCTACTTCGTGCACTCCTACGCCGTCCACGACTGGTCGCTGGAGACGCACAACCCGCTGATCGCCGCCCCCAAGGTCACCTGGTCCACCCACGGCAAGCCCTTCGTGGCCGCCGTGGAGAACGGTGCCCTGTGGGCCACCCAGTTCCACCCGGAGAAGTCCGGCGACGCCGGCGCCCAGCTCCTCACCAACTGGATCGAGACCCTGTAGAGATGAGCCCGGTAGAGATGAGCAAGCTCGAACTCCTCCCCGCCGTCGACGTCCGCGACGGCCAGGCCGTCCGCCTGGTGCACGGCGAGTCCGGCACCGAGACCTCCTACGGCTCCCCGCTGGAGGCCGCCCTCGCCTGGCAGCGCTCCGGCGCCGAGTGGCTGCACCTGGTCGACCTGGACGCCGCCTTCGGCACCGGGGACAACCGGGAGCTGATCGCCGAGGTCACCAAGGCGATGGACATCAAGGTGGAGCTGTCCGGCGGCATCCGCGACGACGAGACCCTCGCCGCCGCCCTCGCCACCGGCTGCACCCGCGTCAACCTCGGCACGGCCGCCCTGGAGACCCCCGAGTGGGTCGCCAAGGTCATCGCCGAGCACGGCGACAGGATCGCGGTCGGTCTGGACGTACGGGGCACCACGCTCCGGGGCCGCGGCTGGACCCGCGACGGCGGCGACCTCTACGAGACGCTGGACCGCCTGAACAAGGAGGGCTGCGCCCGCTACGTCGTCACCGACATCGCCAAGGACGGCACCCTCCAGGGCCCCAATCTGGACCTGCTGAAGAACGTCTGCGCGGCCACCGACCGCCCGGTCGTGGCGTCGGGCGGCGTGTCGTCCCTGGACGACCTGCGCGCGATCGCCTCTCTCGTCCCGACCGGTGTCGAGGGGGCCATCGTCGGGAAGGCCCTGTACGCGAAGGCGTTCACCCTGGAAGAAGCCTTGGAGGCTGTGTCGCCATGACATCCGAAGCCGTACGGCGCGTGCAGAGCGGAAGTCCCTGGGAAGAGTCCTTCGGTTTCGCACGCGCCGTCGCGGCGGGTGATCGTGTCGTCGTGGCGGGCACGACCGCCTTCAAGGGCGACATGCTGTACGGCGAGGGCGACCCCTACGAACAGACGAAGGTGGCCTTCGGGACCGCCATCGACGCGATCGGCGAGTTCGGGCTCGGGATCGACTCCGTGATCCGGACCCGGGTGAACCTGGCGCACTCCCGGGACGTCGACGAGGTGGGCCGCGCCCACAAGGAGCTGTTCGACGCCGTACGTCCGGTCACGACCCTGCTGGTCGTGCAGGGCTTCATCGACTCCCGGGTGCTGGTGTCGGTGGAGCTGGAAGCATTCAGAGCGCGGTAGAGCGCACAGCGCGAGCAAGAGGCATTGCGCGCGCGAGAGGCATTGAAGGAGCCGTGGATTCATGACCCTGGCGGTCCGAGTCATCCCCTGCCTGGACGTGGACAACGGCCGGGTCGTCAAGGGCGTCAACTTCCAGAACCTGCGCGACGCGGGCGACCCCGTCGAGATGGCCAAGGTGTACGACGCCGAGGGCGCCGACGAGCTGACGTTCCTGGACATCACCGCCTCGTCGGGCGACCGCGAGACGACGTACGACGTGGTGCGCCGCACCGCCGAGCAGGTCTTCATCCCGCTGACCGTGGGCGGCGGGGTACGCACCGCCGACGACGTCGACAAGCTGCTGCGGGCCGGCGCGGACAAGGTGGGCGTGAACACGGCCGCCATCGCCCGCCCCGACCTGATCCGGGAGATCGCCGAGCGCTTCGGCCGCCAGGTCCTCGTCCTGTCGGTCGACGCCCGCCGCACCGAGGCCGGCACCTTCGAGGTGACCACCCACGGCGGCCGGCGCGGCACCGGCATCGACGCCGTGGAGTGGGCCCACCGCGCCGCCGAACTGGGCGCGGGGGAGATCCTGCTCAACTCGATGGACGCGGACGGCACCAAGGACGGCTACGACCTGGAGATGCTGGCGGCCGTGCGCAAGCACGTCACGGTCCCGGTCATCGCCTCGGGCGGCGCCGGCAGCCTCGCCCACTTCGCCCCGGCGGTCGAGGCGGGCGCGGACGCGGTCCTGGCGGCGTCCGTCTTCCACTTCGGCGACCTGCGCATCGGCCAGGTGAAGGACGCCCTGCGGGGAGCGGGACACCCCGTCCGCTAGACGGGACCCACACCCCCGGAAAGGGAAAGCTGCGCGACTTCCGTGTCTGAGGCGACCACGTCCGCGACGGACGTACCCGTACCCGCCCTCGGCTCCGCCCCCGCCCACCGCGACCCCAACGTCCTGCGCTGGGTCGCCGCCTACACCGCGTCCATGCTCGGGGACACCGTCTTCTACCTCGCGCTGTCCTGGGCCGCCGTGCAGAACGGCACCCCCGCGCAGGCCGGGATCGTCACCGCCGTGAGCGCGGTGCCGAGGGCGCTGCTGATGCTGGGCGGCGGGGTGGTCGCCGACCGGTTCGGGCCCCGGCGCGTCGTCATCGGCAGTGACGCCGTACGGTGCGCCGCCGTCCTGGCCGTCGCCGCCGTGCTCTTCGCGACCGACCCCGGGCTGTGGCTGCTCGCCCTGCTCGCCGTCGTCTTCGGCACCGTCGACGCCGTGTTCATGCCCGCCGTGGGGGCGCTCCCGGCGCGGATCACCGGCACGGACCAGCTCGCCCGCGTCCAGGGCATGCGCGGGCTCGCCGTACGGTTCGCCGCCATCGTGGGGGCCCCGCTCGGCGGGCTCGGCGTGGCGGTCGGCGGCGCGGCGGCGGCCTTCGCCTGCGCCGGGCTGCTGATCGCCGTGTCCGTGCCCCTGCTGGTCTCCGTACGGATGCGCGCACGGCCCGCCGACGACGCCGCCGCGGCGCCCGCCGCGCGGGACACCACCGCCTGGCTGGATCTGGTGGGCGGGCTCCGCTATGTGCGCCGGCACCGTGTCCTCGGCCCGCTGATGGTGGCCATCGCCCTCGGTGACCTCGGCTTCGTGGGTCCGCTCAACGTCGGCCTCACGCTGCTCGCCGACGAGCGGGGCTGGGGCGCCTCCGGGATGGGCTGGGTGCTCGCCGGGTTCGGGACGGGAGCGGGAGCCGCCGCCCTGCTGCTGACCGTCCGGGGACGCGTACCGCGCGCCGGGTGCGTCGCCGCCGGTTCCCTCGTCCCCGGCGCCGCGGCCATCGCCGCCCTCGCGCACGCGCCCGGCCTCCCCGCGGCCGTCGGCATC
The DNA here is from genome assembly GCF_964272335.1 of Streptomyces sp. SudanB5_2050. NCBI lineage: Bacteria > Bacillati > Actinomycetota > Actinomycetes > Kitasatosporales > Streptomycetaceae > Streptomyces > Streptomyces sp. SudanB5_2050. The sequence continues at coordinate 2,204,092 of NZ_OZ186760.1, read as the reverse complement.
GCCGTGACCGTCGGACTGCTCACCGGCCTCAGCGGAGCCATGTGCGGGGCGCTGCTCCAGACCCAGTCCGAGCCCGCCTACCTGGGCCGCGTCACCGCCGTCGGCGGCATCGTCAGCCTGGGCGTCGCACCGCTGAGCATGCCACTGTCCGCCGCCGCCGTCGGCGTCTGGGGAACCGGCCCGGTCTTCGCCGTCAGCGCCGCGGTGTGCGCGCTGGGCGGGGTCGTCGCCCTCGCCGCACCGGGCGTACGACGGGCCGAACTGCCCGGATAGCGGTCCCGGGCCCGGCGGACGCCGAACTGCCCGGATAGCCGCCCCGGGCCCCGCGGACGCCGAACTGCTGGGACAGCCACTCCCGGCCCCCGGCCGCCGAGCGGCACGAACAGCCGCCCCCGGGCCCCGCGGACGCCGAACCGCCCGGGACAGCCACCCCCGGCCCCCCGGCCGCCGAGCGGCACGGACAGCCCCCCAGGCCCCGCGGACGCCGAGCGGTCCGGATAGCCGTCCCCGGGGCCGCCGGTCGCCGAGCGCGGCACGGACAGCCGCCCCCCGGGCCGCCCCGAACGCCGAGCGGCCCGGGACAACCGCCCCCGGGGCCGCCCCGGACGCCGAGCGGTCCCGGGTCGCTCAGATCCCCAGCTGCTTCGACTCGTGCAGCTTCGCGATCGCGTCCTGCTCGCCCTCCAGCTCCACCTTCGCCGCGCTCTGCCGCCCGTAGGCGAACAGCAGCAGTTCGGACGGCTCGCCCGTCGCCGTCACCACCGGCGTGCCCCGGTGGGCGACCGTCGTCTGGCCGTTCGGGCGGCGCAGCACCAGACCCGTCGGGATGCCCCGGCCCATCAGCCGGGCGGCGCGCTCCAGCCGGGACCACAGGGCGTCCTGGAAGACCGGGTCCAGCTCGCGCGGCGACCAGTCCGGCTGGGCGCGGCGGACGTCCTCGGCGTGCACATAGAACTCCACCGTGTTCGCCGCCTCGTCGACCTGCTTGAGCTGGAAGGGGGAGAAGCGGGGCGGACCCGTGCGGATCAGCTGGATCAGCTCCTCGTAGGGCTTCGCGCCGTACTCGTCCATGACCCGGTCCAGCCGGGACGCCAGCTGCTTGATCAGCGTCCCCCCGGCGGCGTCCGGCCGTCGCTCGCGCACCACCACGTGCGCGGCCAGGTCACGGGTGCGCCAGCCCTCGCAGAGCGTCGGGGCGTCCGGACCCGCCGTCTCCAACAGGTCCGCGAGCAGAAGTCGTTCACGCTTGGCGAAAGTCGACATGGAGTCAGCCTACGGCGGTCCGCCGGGTCCGCCCAATGGACGGCGCGGTGGCGTGTCAGTCCCGCGCGGCACAATGGGCCCCATGACCAGCAGCTCGCCCCGGCGGCCCAGCCCGCTCGCCCCGGAGATCGCCGACCGCCTCAAGCGCAGCGCCGACGGCCTCCTGCCCGCCATCGCCCAGCAGTACGACACCGGGGAGGTGCTGATGCTCGGCTGGATGGACGACGAGGCGCTGCACCGCACCCTGACGACCGGGCGCTGCACCTACTGGTCGCGCAGCCGCCAGGAGTACTGGGTCAAGGGCGACACCTCGGGCCACTTCCAGTGGGTGAAGTCCGTCGCCCTGGACTGCGACGCCGACACCGTCCTGGTCAAGGTCGACCAGGTCGGCGCCGCCTGCCACACCGGCGCCCGCACCTGCTTCGACGCGGACGTGCTGCTCGCGGAAGGCACCGCCGGCACCGACGGCACCGCCCGCACCGACGGCACGGGCACCGGCACGCCCGGCGCGGATCAGTAGGGTCTGCCCCCATGGACACGGACGTCATGGACCTCGACACCTTCCGGAAGCTGGCCGCCGACCGCCGGGTGATCCCGGTCAGCCGCAAGCTCCTCGCCGACGGCGACACCCCGGTCGCGCTCTACCGCAAGCTCGCCGCCGAGCGCCCCGGCACCTTCCTGCTGGAGTCCGCGGAGAACGGCCGCACGGCGTTCCAGTGGTCCCGGTACTCCTTCATCGGCGTCCGCAGCGCCGCCACCCTCACCGAGAAGGACGGGCAGGCCCACTGGCAGGGCACCCCGCCCGTCGGCGTCCCCACCGACGGCGACCCGCTCGCCGCCCTGCGTGCCACCGTCGAGGCCCTGCACACGCCGCGCGACCTCGCCCACGACCTGGGCCTGCCGCCCTTCACCGGCGGCATGGTCGGCTACCTCGGCTACGACATCGTGCGCCGCCTGGAGAAGGTCGGCCCCGGCGAGCGCGACGACCTGCGGCTGCCCGAGCTGACCATGCTCCTCACCAGCGACCTGGCCGTCATGGACCACTGGGAGGGCTCGGTCCTGCTGATCGCCAACGCGATCAACCACAACGACCTGGAGACCGGCGTCGACGAGGCCTACGCCGACGCGATCGCCCGCCTCGACGCCATGGAGGCCGACCTCACCCGCGCGGTCGCCCAGCCCCCGGCCGCGCTGCCGCCCTCCGAGCTGCCCGAGTACACCGCACTGTGGGGCGGCCCCGACTTCCAGGAGGCCGTCGAGGACATCAAGGAGCGCATCCGCGCGGGCGAGGCGTTCCAGGTCGTCCCCTCCCAGCGCTTCGAGACGCCGTGCACGGCGAGCGCGCTGGACGTGTACCGGGTGCTGCGGGCCACCAACCCCTCCCCGTACATGTACCTGCTGCGCCTCGACGGCTTCGACGTCGTCGGATCGTCGCCGGAGGCGCTGGTCAAGGTCGAGGACGGGCGCGCCATGGTCCACCCCATCGCCGGGACCCGCCCCCGCGGCGCCACCCCGCAGGAGGACCAGGCCCTCGCCGAGGAGCTGCTCGCCGACCCCAAGGAGCGCGCCGAGCACCTGATGCTCGTCGACCTCGGCCGCAACGACCTCGGGCGGGTCTGCGAGCCCGGCTCCGTCGAGGTCGTCGACTTCATGTCCGTCGAGCGGTACTCGCACGTCATGCACATCGTCTCGACGGTCACCGGCCGCGTCGCCCCCGGCCGCACCGCCTTCGACGTCCTCACCGCCTGCTTCCCGGCCGGCACCCTCTCCGGCGCCCCCAAGCCGCGCGCCCTGCAGATCATCGACGAACTCGAACCGTCCCGGCGCGGCCTGTACGGCGGCTGCGTCGGCTACCTCGACTTCGCCGGCGACTCCGACACCGCCATCGCCATCCGCACGGCGCTGCTGCGCGACGGCACCGCCTACGTCCAGGCCGGCGCCGGTGTCGTCGCGGACTCCGACCCGGTCGCCGAGGACACCGAGTGCCGCAACAAGGCCGCGGCGGTGCTCCGCGCGGTGCACACGGCCAACCGGCTGGGGCGGTAGGGCCATTCTCACGCCACGGATTCCGAACCCCGGGTGACGGTTCGCCCGGGGTTCGGGTGATAGTGGAGTACGTGACAGCTGTTCCTCACCCCCGTACCCCAGCCGCAGGACCCGCCCGGTCCGGCCGCCGGAGCCTCGCCGTCGCCCTGCTGTGCGGCGCGCTCGGCGCGGCCGTCGCCCTGCTCGCCACCCGGCAGGAGTGGTCGGAGGGCACCGCGACGGTGGCCGGCGGCGCCTTCCCGCTGACCGCCAAGGGCAGCGACGTCACGGGCGTACCCGCGGCGCTCGCCATAGTGGGCCTCGCCGCGCTCGTCGCCGTCTTCGCCGTGCGCCGCGCGGGTCGGTTCGCCGTCGCCGCCGTGCTCACGCTCAGCGGCGCGGGCACCGTCGTCGCGGCCCTGGCCGGCGCCTCCGACAGCTCCGCCCTGGACGACAAGGCCGCCGAGGCCGCCGGCGACACCTCGGCCACCGTGGACGCCCTCACCCACACCGCCTGGCCCTACGTCGCGGCCGTCGGCGGCGCCCTGCTGCTGCTGGCCGGGCTGCTCGCCCTGCGCTACGGACGCCTGTGGCCCGCGATGTCCGGCCGCTACGAGCGCGACGGCACGCCGCGCCCGCGCCGGGGGCCGCAGACCGTCGACCCGGACCGCCCCGAGGACCTCTGGAAGGCCCTCGACCGCGGCGAGGACCCGACCGGAGCCTGACCTGCGGTTCACCCGCCCCCGGCTGGGCACCCCGGGAGGGGACCCGGCGCCACGCACGCGGGGGGAGCACCCCCGCTCACGGCGTGCGCGCCCGTGCGGGACAATGAGTCCGAGCATCCTGCTCAGACTTGGCACACAGCAACGAGGAGCAAGCAATGGCGGGCAGCAGCCACGGTCACACCCCGGCCGCCTGGACGGGTGTCATCATCGCCTTCATCGGTTTCTGCATCGCGGGCGTGTTCATGGTGGCGGCCCAGCCGGTGGGCTTCTGGGTCGGCATGGCGATCGTCCTCCTCGGCGGTGCCGTGGGCGGCATCATGCGCATGATGGGCCTCGGCCAGCCGCGCCACACCCACCCCGTGCACCAGGTCGCCGGCGACAGCAAGCCGGTCGGCGCCAAGGGCTGACCGGGCGACGACACCTCCCGAGGGGCGGGCCGGCACACGCGTGCCGGCCCGCCCCTCGCGTGCGCGCGGACCCGCCCGGAGGCAGAATGCACAGGGTGGACGCCGAGACCGGGAAACCGACGCCGAGCAGGACCCTCGTCCGGGGCACGACGGTGCCCCCGCGAGCCACGCGCGGACCCGCCCTGCTCGGCCGCCTCGCCGTCCCCGCCGGGGTCCTCGCGGCGGTGGCCGGCGCCTTCGCCTACGTCGGAAGCGTGGACCCCAACGAGCCCGGCCACTACCCGGTCTGCCCCCTGCTGCGCTTCACGGGTGTCCTCTGCCCCGGCTGCGGCGGCCTGCGCAGCGCCCACGCCTTCGTCCACGGGGACCTGCCGGCCGCGCTGCAGGCCAACGCCCCGGCCGTCCTCGCCTACCTCGGCCTCGCCGTGCTCTGGACCGTCTGGGTGGTCCGCACGGCGCGCGGCCGTCCCCTGCGGATCGACCTGGGACCCGTCCACCTCTGGGCGGCGGGCGCGCTGATGCTGGCCTTCACGGTTGTCCGGAACCTGCCCTTCGGTGGCTGGCTCCGTCCTTGATCATCCGCCGGGTGTCCAGGTAGTGGAACCGGGGGCGACCGGATGCGGGACCGGCGCTCCGCTCCGGATACCATCGCAGTGACCATACGTTCCGATACGTACCGCCGTCTGAAAGGGGGCCGCTCGCGTGAGTGTGCTCGACGAGATCATCGACGGAGTCCGTGCCGACCTCGCGGAGCGGCAGGCGCGCGTCAGCCTCGACGAGCTCAAGGAGCGCGCGGCCAAGGCACGCCCCGCCAAGGACGGCGTGTCCGCCCTGCGCGGCGACGGCGTCAAGGTCATCTGCGAGGTCAAGCGCTCCAGCCCCTCCAAGGGCGCGCTGGCCGCCATCGCCGACCCGGCCGGCCTCGCCGCGGACTACGAGGCGGGCGGCGCCGCCGTCATCTCCGTCCTGACCGAGCAGCGCCGCTTCGGCGGCTCGCTGGCCGACCTGGAGGCCGTCCGCGCCCGCGTGGACATCCCGGTCCTGCGCAAGGACTTCATCGTCACCTCGTACCAGCTCTGGGAGGCCCGCGCGTACGGCGCCGACCTCGCGCTGCTGATCGTCGCCGCGCTGGAGCAGCCCGCCCTGGAGTCGCTGATCGAGCGCGCCGAGTCCATCGGGCTGACCCCGCTGGTCGAGGTCCACGACGAGGACGAGGTCGAGCGCGCGGTGGACGCCGGCGCCAAGGTCATCGGCGTCAACGCGCGCAACCTGAAGACGCTGGAGGTCGACCGCGGCACGTTCGAGCGCGTCGCCCCGGAGATCCCCGCCCACATCGTCAAGGTCGCCGAGTCCGGCGTCCGCGGCCCGCACGACCTCATCGCCTACGCCAACGAGGGCGCCGACGCCGTCCTGGTCGGCGAGTCCCTGGTGACCGGCCGCGACCCGAAGACCGCCGTCGCCGACCTCGTCGCCGCCGGCGAACACCCGGCATTGCGCCACGGGCGGGGCTGACCCCCGGTAGGCTTGCCCGCGATGACACTCTCGCTTCCCCCGGCCGCCCGGGACCCGTACGCCCGCCTCGCGCGCGGCTGCCGGCCCCGAGGCTGCCGCGCGCCCGCCCGCCGGGTGCACGGCCGCCGGGTGCGGTACGTCATCGGGGACGAGCCGGGGCAGGTCAACGGCATGCGATGGCACCGGCGCCCCGCCAGGGGCGCGGGGCCGAGCTGAATCCGGGACTCCGTCGCGAGCGCGCGAGCGACCGCGAACGGCCCGCGGCGGCCTGACTTCCCCCGCCCCACGGCGAATCTGCCCGAACCGGACACTCACCGTGAGGTACACGCATGCCCAGCAACTTCTTCCTCCCCGACCCCGAGGGGCGGACTCCCAGCCCCGAGGGCTACTTCGGGGCGTACGGCGGCAAGTTCATCCCCGAAGCCCTCGTCGCCGCCGTCGACGAGGTCGCCGTCGAGTACGACAAGGCCAAGTCCGACCCCGAGTTCGCCCGGGAGCTGGACGACCTCCTCGTCCACTACACCGGCCGCCCCTCGGCGCTCACCGAGGTCCCCCGCTTCGCCGAGCACGCCGGCGGAGCGCGGGTCTTCCTCAAGCGCGAGGACCTGAACCACACCGGCTCGCACAAGATCAACAACGTGCTGGGGCAGGCCCTCACCAAGCGCATGGGCAAGACCCGCGTGATCGCCGAGACCGGCGCCGGCCAGCACGGCGTGGCCACGGCCACCGCCTGCGCGCTCTTCGGCCTCGACTGCACGATCTACATGGGCGAGATCGACACGCAGCGCCAGGCCCTCAACGTCGCCCGGATGCGCATGCTCGGCGCCGAGGTCATCGCCGTGAAGTCCGGCAGCCGCACGCTGAAGGACGCGATCAACGAGGCGTTCCGCGACTGGGTCGCCAACGTCGACCGCACCCACTACCTCTTCGGCACCGTCGCCGGCCCCCACCCCTTCCCGGCGATGGTCCGCGACTTCCACCGCGTCATCGGCGTCGAGGCCCGCCGCCAGCTCCTGGAGCAGGCCGGACGCCTTCCCGACGCCGCGATCGCCTGCGTCGGCGGCGGCTCCAACGCCATCGGCCTCTTCCACGCCTTCATCCCCGACGCGGACGTCCGCCTCATCGGCTGCGAGCCCGCCGGACACGGCGTGGAGACCGGCGAGCACGCGGCCACCCTGACCGCCGGCGAGCCCGGCATCCTGCACGGCTCCCGGTCCTACGTCCTCCAGGACGAGGAGGGCCAGATCACCGAGCCCTACTCGATCTCGGCCGGCCTCGACTACCCGGGCATCGGCCCCGAGCACGCCTACCTCAAGGACTCCGGCCGCGGCGAGTACCGCGCGGTCACCGACGACGCCGCCATGCAGGCGCTGCGTCTGCTGTCGCGCACCGAGGGCATCATCCCGGCCATCGAGTCCGCGCACGCGCTGGCCGGCGCCCTGGAGGTCGGCAAGGAGCTGGGCGGGGACGGGCTGATCGTCGTCAACCTCTCCGGCCGCGGCGACAAGGACATGGACACCGCCGCCCGCTACTTCGGGCTGTACGACACCGACGCCGAGGTCACCGAGGACGCCTCCGGCACCGCCGAGATCGAGGGGGACGTCAAGTGAGCGGGAACGTGCGGCTGCTGGACGACACCCTCGCCGCGGCGAAGGCCGAGGGCCGTGCCGCCCTCATCGCCTACCTCCCGGCCGGTTTCCCGACCGTGGACGGCGGCATCGCGGCGGTCAAGGCCGCCCTCGACGGCGGCGCCGACGTCGTGGAGGTCGGGCTGCCGCACAGCGACCCGGTCCTCGACGGCCCGGTCATCCAGACCGCCGACGACATCGCCCTGCGCGGCGGTCTGAAGATCGCCGACGTGATGCGCACGGTCCGGGAGGCGCACGCGGCCACCGGCAAGCCGATCCTCGTCATGACGTACTGGAACCCCATCGACCGCTACGGCGTCGAGCGCTTCACCGCCGAGCTGGCCGAGGCCGGCGGCGCCGGGTGCATCCTGCCCGACCTGCCCGTCCAGGAGTCGGCGCTGTGGCGGGAGCACGCGGACAAGCACGGGCTCGCCACCGTCTTCGTGGTCGCGCCCAGCAGCAAGGACGAGCGGCTCGCCGAGATCACCGCGGCCGGCAGCGGCTTCGTCTACGCCGCCTCCCTCATGGGCGTCACCGGCACCCGTGAGTCGGTCGGCGCGCAGGCCGAGGACCTGGTGCGGCGCACCCGCGCCACCACCGACACCCCGGTCTGCGTCGGGCTCGGCGTCTCCAACGCCGCCCAGGCCGCCGAGGTCGCCGGCTTCGCCGACGGCGTGATCGTCGGCTCGGCGTTCGTCAAGCGCATGCTGGACGCCCCCGACGCCGCGGCCGGCGTGGAGGGCGTCCGCGCCCTCGCCGCCGACCTGGCGAAGGGCGTGCGCGGACAGGCGTGACGACACGCAGGTGACCGGGGTCCCTCGTACGGGTGGACCTGGGGCCGGGGAGGCGCGGTGCGCCTCCCCGGTTCGTTCTGCGGGGTGTGAGCGAGAAGAACCGAGAGGGAAAGCGCACCGCCCGCCAGAAGCTTGCGGCCGAGCGCGAGAAGCAGAAGTCCAGGGACAAGCGCCGCCGGGCGCTGATCGTCGGCGCGAGCGTCGTGGGCGTGCTGGGGCTGGCGGCCGTGGTCGGCGTGATCGCCGCCAACACCGGCAAGGACGACAGCGAGGCGTCCGGCCCCGTCGTGGCGCCCTCGGGCGCCCAGGGCAAGGACAGTCTCGCCATCCCGGTCGGCAAGGAGAGCGCCAAGTCGACGCTCGTCATCTGGGAGGACTTCCGCTGCCCGGCCTGCCAGGCCTTCGAGCTGGCGTACCGCGACACCATCCACGAGCTCACCGACGCCGGGCAGCTCAAGGTCGAGTACCACCTCGCGACCATCATCGACGGCAACATGGGCGGCACCGGCTCCCGCAAGGCCGCCAACGCGGCGGCCTGCGCCCAGGACGCCGGCAAGTTCCCGGCCTACCACGACGTGCTGTTCACCAACCAGCCCCCCGAGCCCGACGACGCCTACGCCGACGAGGGCAAGCTGATCGACCTCGCGGGCAAGGTCGACGGCCTGGACACCGCCGCGTTCCAGCAGTGCGTGAAGAACGGCACGCACAACAGCTGGGTGGAGAAGTCCAACGAGGCCTTCCGCACCGGCGGCTTCAGCGGCACGCCCACCGTCCTGCTGGACGGCAAGAACATCTACCAGGACCGCTCCATGACCCCCGCGAAGCTCAAGCAACTCGTGGAGGACGCCAACAAGTAGCGGACGGTGTTACGGACCCGTAGCCGGGCTGCCCGCCGCGGGCGGCGCCCGACACGGTAGCGTCGACCCTGCCATGGAACTTGCCTTCATTCCCAGCCCGTCGAGCGGGGTGCTGTACCTCGGCCCCGTTCCGCTGCGCGGCTACGCGTTCTGCATCATCATCGGTGTCTTCGTCGCCGTCTGGCTCGGCAACAAGCGCTGGATCGCCCGCGGCGGCCGGGCCGGCACGGTGGCCGACATCGCTGTCTGGGCCGTTCCCTTCGGCCTGATCGGCGGCCGGCTCTACCACGTGATCACGGACTACCAGCTGTACTTCAGCGAGGGCCGTGACTGGGTCGACGCCTTCAAGATCTGGGAGGGCGGGCTCGGCATCTGGGGCGCGATCGCCTTCGGCGCGGTGGGGGCCTGGATCGGCGCCCGCCGCCGGGGCGTCCCGATGCCCGCGTACGCCGACGCCGTCGCCCCGGGCATCGCCCTCGCGCAGGCCATCGGTCGCTGGGGCAACTGGTTCAACCAGGAGCTGTACGGCAAGGCCACCGACCTGCCCTGGGCCGTGGAGATCACCTCCTCGGCCGACGGACGGGTGCCCGGCACGTACCACCCGACCTTCCTGTACGAGTCGCTGTGGTGCATCGGCGTCGCCCTGCTCGTCATCTGGGCCGACCGCCGCTTCGAGCTGGGGCACGGACGGGCGTTCGCGCTGTACGTCGCGTCGTACTGCGCGGGCCGCTTCTGGATCGAGTACATGCGCGTCGACGACGCCCACCACATCCTGGGCCTGCGGCTCAACAACTGGACCGCGCTGCTCGTCTTCCTGCTCGCCGTGGTGTACATCGTGCTCTCGGCGCGGAAGCGGCCGGGCCGGGAGGCCGTGGTCGAGCCCGGCGCGGAGCGCGCCGACGGCGACGCCGCCGCGGACGACGCGACGGTGGACGCCGGCGCCGAGGACGCCGCGGACTCCCGGAAGGTTCAGGACTCCGCGAAGGACTCCGACGCGCCCGCGGGTGCCGGGGAGCGCGCGGCGGCGGCCGGGGTCGATGGGGAAGGCACCGAGCGGGACGCGAAGAAGGATGTGCGGGACGTGAAGGACGGGGCCGACTCGGCCAAGAAGGCGTAGCACGGCCGTCGCACGCCGCCGAGGGCGCCCGGGACCTCCCGGGCGCCCTTCGCGTGTCAGGACAACGCGGGCCGCCGGGCCAGCGACAGCGTGCGCTGGGCGGTCGCCACCACCGCCGCGTCCACGAACCGCCCGTCCGGCAGCGCCAGCGCCCCCGGCTGCGCGGTGGCCGCCTTCACGATCGTCTCCGCCTCCTCCAGCTCCCGCTCGGTCGGCAGATACGCCCGCTCGATGATCGGCAGCTGGCGGGGGTGGATCGCCGCGCGGCCGAGGAAGCCCAGGGCCCGGCCGTGCGCGCAGGACGCCGCCAGGCCCTCCAGGTCCCGGGTGTCCGGATGCACCGTCTGCGACGGCGGCGCCAGCCCCGCCGCCCGCGCGGCCACGACCACCCGCGCGCGCGACCAGTCCAGCCCCGCGTCCCCGCGTACCCCCAGGTCGGCGCGGAGGTCGGCCTCCCCGAGGGCGATGCCGCGCAGCGACGGGTGGGCGGCGGCGATCCGGTACGCCCGCTCCACGCCCAGGGCGCTCTCCAGCAGCGCGTACAGGGGCGGCCCGCCGGTGTCGGCCGCGACGCGCGCGACCTGCTCGGAGGAGGTGACCTTGGGCAGCCGCAGCCCGGACAGCCCCGGCAGCGCGGCCAGCGCCGCCAGGTCGGCCGCGGCCAGGGGACCGTCCAGGGCGTTGACGCGGACGTGGACCGGCACCGGCTGCGGCTCGGCGAGCAGTTCGGCGGTGGCCTCGCGGGCGTACTCCTTGCGGTCGGGGGCGACCGCGTCCTCCAGGTCGATCACCACCACGTCGGCACCGGAGATCAGCGCCTTGGCGACCACCGGAGGCCGGTCCCCGGGCGCGTACAGCCAGGTCAGCGCGGGAGTGGTCATACGACGCCCTCCTCACGCAGCTCCTTCACGTCCGCCGGGGCGAGGCCCAGCTCGGTCAGCACCTCCTCGGTGTCCGCACCGTGCGGGCGGCCCGCCCAGCGGATCGCGCCGGGGGTGGCGGAGAGCCGGAAGAGGACGTTCTGCATGCGCAGCGGGCCCAGCTCCGGATCGTCGACGGTGGTGACCGTGTCCAGGGCCCGGTACTGCGGGTCGGCCATCACGTCCCGCACGTCCTGCACCGGGGCGACGGCCGCCTCGGCCTTCTCGAACGCGGCGAGCACGTCGGCACGGCTGTGCCGGGCGATCCAGTCGCCGACCGCCGCGTCCAGCACGTCGGCGTGCCGGGCCCGTTCGGCGCCCGACCCGAACCAGGGCTCCTCGATCAGCTCCGGCCGCCCCACCAGCCGCATCACCCGCTCGGCGACCGACTGGGCGGAGGTGGAGACGGCCACCCAGGTGCCGTCGGCGGTGCGGTAGGTGTTGCGCGGGGCGTTGTTCTGGGAGCGGTTGCCGGTGCGGGGCTGGACGTGGCCGAGCTGGTCGTACCAGGTGGGCTGCGGTCCCAGCACGGTCAGGATCGGCTCGATGATCGCCATGTCGACGACCTGCCCCTCGCCGGTGCGGTCCCGGGCGGCCAGCGCCGTCATCACGGCGTACGCGGTCGCCAGGGCGGCGATGGAGTCGGCGAGGCCGAACGGGGGCAGCGTCGGGGGCGCGTCCGGCTCGCCCGTCATCGCGGCGAAACCGCTCATCGCCTCGGCGAGGGTGCCGAAGCCGGGGCGGCGCGCGTACGGCCCGAACTGGCCGAAGCCGGTGACTCGGGTGAGGACCAGCCCCGGGTTGACGGCGGACAGCTCCTCCCAGCCCAGGTCCCACTTCTCCAGGGTGCCGGGGCGGAAGTTCTCGATGACGACGTCCGCGGTCGCGGCGAGGCGGAGCAGGGTGGTGCGGCCCGCGGGCTTGGAGAGGTCCAGGGTGATGGCGCGCTTGTTGCGGCCCAGTACCTTCCACCACAGGCCGACGCCGTCCTTGGACGGGCCGTGGCCCCGGGACGGGTCGGGCCGCTCGGGGTGCTCCACCTTGATCACCTCGGCGCCGAAGTCGCCGAGCATGGTGGCGGCGAGGGGGCCCGCGAAGAGGGTGGCGAGGTCGAGGACGCGCAGACCGGCCAGGGGAGCCGGGGCACGGGCGGGGGCGGGGGCAGTCACGACGGGCCGGGGCATGGGCGGGTGGCCTCCGTGTGGGTGAGGTGGGCGAGGGTGTCGAAGCCGATGCCGTCGAAGTCGCCGACCGAGGTGGCCAGACGGTTCTTCAGCGGGGCCGTCCAGTGCTCGGGCAGCGCGGCGGGGGAGCCGGCGAGGAGCCCGGCGACGCTGCCGGCGGTGGCGCCGTTGGAGTCGGTGTCCCAGCCGCCCGACACCGCGCGGGAGACCGAGCCGGTGAAGTCGCCGTCCGCGTGGGTGAGGGCGGCGGCGATCAGCGCGGTGTTGGGGACCGCGTGCACCCAGTGGTGGGCGGGCCAGTGGCGGGCGTGCAGGGCGTCCACGACCGTGTCGAAGTCGCGGTGGGTCCCGGCGAGGCGGATCGCGTCCCGGACGGCCCCGGCGAGGCGGGAGGCGGGCGGTACGACCGCGAGGCCGGTGCGCAGACAGGCGTGGACGTCGTGGGCGCCGGTCGCGGCGGTGGCGAGGACGGCCGCCGTGAACATCGCCGCGTAGACGCCGTTGGCCGTATGGGTGAGGACGGCGTCCCGGTGGGCCTGCTCGGCGGCGGCGGCCGGGTCGCCGGGGTTGGTCCAGCCGTGCACGTCGGCGCGGATCAGGGCGCCGATCCACTCGCGGAACGGGTTGCGGTGGCGGGCGGTGAGCGGGGGTTCGAGGCCGCAGAGCAGATTGCGGTAGGCGACGCGTTCGGCGGTGAAGGCGCGGCCGGCGGGGAGTTCGTCGAGCCAGAGGCGGGCCACGTCGGCGGTGGTGAAGGCCCGGCCGTGGCGTTGCAGGAGCCGCAGGTTGAGGAGGGGGTAGTTGAGGTCGTCGTCCTCGGGCATCCCGTCGATGTTCTCGGCCAGGGACGTGGGTGCCGAACGGCGGTTCCAGGGATGGGCGGCGAGGAGGTCCGCGGGGACGCCCCGGGCGGTGAAGTAGCCGGTCGGGGGCCAGTTGCCGGCGGCCCGGCCGAGGAGGCGGATGCCGGTCAGGGGCAGCTTCTCGACCGGTTTGCCCAGCAGGCAGCCCGCGGCCCGGCCGAGCCAGGCGGCTTCCAGACGGGCCGGGGACACGGGCGCGGGGGAGGGGCCGGGGGACGGCCAGTGGGGGCACAGTGCCCTGATCCGGCCGAGGTCCGTCGGCTCGGTCTCCGCCATGGGGCTCGGCAGGTCGGCGAGTTCGTCCAGGAGGTCTCTCGCCAGGAGGCGGAGGTAAGGGGAGGCCGGCGCGGTGGAGGCGCCTGCCCGGGACGGGGCCTCGCGGCCGCCCGCCGCCCGCCAGCGGGCCGCGACCGCCGACGCGTTGCGGCCGTCCAGCCGCGCCTGGCGCAGCTCGTGCCCGATCAGGTCCTCGGGCTGGACCCAGGTCAGCCGGAGCATCCCGCGCCTCCGATCGCGGCGAACGCCTCCTCGTGAGCGCGGCGCCGCCGCACATCGCGCGCGAAGACCTCCCGCGCGACCGCGGTGAGCGTCGCCGCCGGCGCCCACAGGTCCAGCCGGCTCGCCTCCGCGACCGCCTTCGCCCAGTCCTCGGGCACCGGCGAGCCCAGCGCGCCGGCCAGCGCGCCCGCCATCGTGGCGATGGAGTCGCAGTCGCGGCCGTAGTTCACCGCGCCGAGGACCGCGTGCCGGAAGTCGCCGCCGGAGACGAGCAGCATGCCGAGCGCGACGGGCAGTTCCTCGATCGCGTGCAGCCGGGAGGGGCGGCGGGCACCGAGCGAGGGCGCGCGGTAGTCGGGACCCACCGTGTCGTAGGGGGCGACCGCCTCCCGCAGCGGTCCGAGGGCCGACTCGAAGTCCGAGCAGCGCGCCGCCGCTTCGCAGACGGCCTCGATCGCCGCCCGGGTGCCGTCCTTCGCCAGCGCGAGAGCGGCCGCCACCACCGAGTCCGGCGTCGCCCCGGGCGCGCACGCCGCGGCGACGGCGGCCGCCAGGACCCCGGCCGCCTCACGGCCGTACGACGACTGGTGCGCGCCCGCGACGTCCAGCGCCTCGGCGTAGGCGGCGGCCGGGTTGGCGGCGTTGACCAGGCCGACCGGGGCCATGTACATCGCGGCACCGCAGTTGACGATGTTGCCGGTGCCCGCCTCGCGCGGGTCGACGTGGCCGTAGTGGAGCCGGGCCGCCAGCCACTTCTCCGCGAGGAAGACCCGCTGGAGGGGGAGCGCCTCGGCCTCCAGCTCCGGGATCCAGCGGGTACGGGTCATCAGGTCCGGGACGAGGTGCTCCGCGACCGCGTACGCGTCGAGGTGGTCGCGGACCGTGTCGTACACCCGGACCAGCGCGTGGGTCATCAGGGTGTCGTCGGTGACGTGGCCGTCGCCCTTGTGGTACGGCGCGAGGGGGCGCGCGGTGCGCCAGGCGTCGCCGTTCCAGGGGCCGACGATGCCGTGCACGCGGCCGCCGTGGCGTTCGAGGATCTGCTCGGGGGAGTAGCCCTCGACGGGGCCGCCGAGCGCGTCGCCGACGGCCGCGCCGACGAGGGCGCCGGTGACGTGTTCGTCCAGCGGCGTCGTCGTGTCCCCGCCGGGGGGTGCGGTGGCTGTCGTCATGTCGTCCCTCATGTCCGGTCAGGTCCTTCCGGTCGGGGCCGGTGCGTGGCGTGCAGGAGTCCGGCGAGTTCGACCAGGTCGGTGCCGGTGAGCCGGGGAAGCGCGCAGCCGGAGAGCGTCCGGCACGTCTCGCGCCAGGAGGCGGGGATCGCCGCGCCGCCGCCCAGCGCGCCGGTGAGGGCGCCGGCCAGCGCGGGGGCGGAGTCCGCGACCCGGGAGAGGCAGGCCGCGGCCGGCACCGCCTCCGCGATGCGGCCCCCGGCGGCGGTGACCAGGGCGAGGGCGACCGGGACGGTCTCGGCGGCGGCGATGCCGTAGCTGTAGACGTGGTCGACGATCTGGTGCTCCAGCAGCGGGACCAGGGCGAAGGTGCTCTCCGCGTCGGCCGCGAGGGCCAGTGCCTGGCGGGCGTTGCGACCGATCTCCGTCTCCGGCGGCAACTCGGCGAGGGCGGCGGTCACACAGGCGGACACGTCGCCGCCGCCGAGGGCGCGGGCCAGCGCCGCCGCCATGGCCCGGGCGCCGTGCACCCCGTCGCCGTCCTGGGTGTAGCGCGCGTCGAACTCGGCGAGGCCGGCGGCGGCGCGCGGGTCGCCGGGGTGGGCGACCGCGAGGACGCAGGCCCGGACACAGGCGGCGTCGTCGAAGTAGTGCGGGTTGTCGTGACCGGTGGCGGGCGGGCGCAGGCCGGTGGCGAGGTTGCCGAGCCCGGCCCGGACCGAGATGCGGGCGCGCAGCGGCAGCACCGCCGACTCGGCCTCCGGGGCGCGGTCCGTCGCCGCGGCGACCTCGCTGGCGACGGCGTTCCAGGTCAGGTCGATCGCTGCCCGCATCCGCCGCTCCCGGCTCAGGTCGCCGAGCGCGCCGTCGTCCCCGGCCCGCAGCAGCGCCTCCGCCGAGAACGCCGCCCACTCGGCGTCGTCGGAGGGGCCGAGGCGCAGCGGCTCCGGGGGCTGGTTCAGGGCGATGGGCACGGGGAGGGTGGTGGTGGCGTTCTGCTCGGCGAAGGTGTCCAGCTCGCGGGTGAGGCGGCGGGTCCACTCGGGCATCCGCGCGGCCCGGTGCCGGGCGGCGGGCCACCCGGCGGCGTCCCCGGCGGCGAGACCGAGCAGCAAGCCCTCGACGCGGTCGCCGGCGGCGGGCTCCGGGCGTGCGGGAGCGCGCGTCGCCGGGGCCTCGGACACCGGGCGGTGCCCGCTCCCGGCCGGCGCGGACACCTCCGGCGCCTCGGGCGGGGCGACGTACGCGGTGGTGACCGGTTCCTTTCCGCCGGGCCGCCCCCTGGTCACGGCGCCACCTCCGCCACGACCTGTTCGCCGGGGTGCGCACCGAGGCCCGTGTCCCGCGCCGGGGCCCGCTCGGGACCGCCGGTGCGTACGGCGGTCGGTCCGACGACGGGTGCGGTGGGCCGGCCGCACGGGACGTTCCCCGCGTCCGGCGCGCCGTCGCCGCCCGTGCCGGGGGATCCGGCGGCCGACGGGACCGGTTCCGGGGCCGGTCCCGGGTCCGGGTGGCCGGGGTCGCGCTCGGGGGTGGGGGGTTGGTGGGGTGCGGGGTGGGTGCGGGTGTCCGTGGCGGTGCCGGTGTCCGTACGCGGGGCGGTGGCCGGGTTCGCGCTGGTGCTGGAGCCGGTGTCGGTGTCGGTGTTCGCGGTGAGTGAGTCGGTCGGCGCCGTGGTGGTGTCCGCGGTGGCCGTTCTGCGCGGTGCGGTGTCCGTACGCGTGCCCGTGCCGGTGTCCGTGTCGGTAGCCGCGGCGAGCGTGCCGGTTCGTGCGGTGGCGGTGCCCGCGGTGGCCGTCCCGTGCCGTGCGGCGTCCGTGTGGGTGCCCGGCGGGACGGTGGTCCGGGCGGGGGTGTCGCCCGGGATTCCGGCGGACGCGGGCGGGGCGGGGGCGGCGAGGCCCGGTGGGGCGCCCGGCGCGGGGCCGTCGCCCGGCGACCCCGTGGGTACGGCGTGCTCGTGGCCGTCCGGTACGCCGTCGCCGCCTGCCGTACGTGCCCCGGCGGACGCTCGGGGGCGCGCCGCCCGCGCCTCCTGCGCCGCCCGCGCCAGCAGGTCCGCCACGTCCAGCACATGGTGCCCCGCCATCGACGGCAGACAGCTGCCCCGGGCCGGACCGATCGCCGACGCCCACTCGGCGGGGATCGCGGCGGCACCCCGGGCCGCGCCGGCCAGGGCGCCCGCCACCGCCGCCGTGGTGTCGGCGTCGCGGCCCATGTTGACGGCCGTCAGCACCGCTTCCGTGAAGTCGCCGTCGGCCGCCGCGTACGCGCCGAAGGCGAGGGCGACCGCCTCGGGGGCCAGGTCGGTCCACGGGTAGCCGCCGATGACCACCGCCGAGCGGACGGCACGTTCGCCGAGGTGGGCCGCCGTCATCGCCCGGCGCAGACAGCGGGCCGTCCAGGAGTCCTCGGGGACGACGGCCAGCGCGGAGGCCACCACCGCGTCGGTCGGCGCACCCGCCATCGCCGCCGCGACCCCCGCCGCCACCGCCTGGCCGCCGTGGATGCCCTCGCCGTCGTGGCTGACCGAGCCGTCGATCGCCACCAGCCGGGCGGCCTCGGCGGGACGGCCCGCCGCGAACACGCCGTGCGGCGCCGCCCGCATGGCCAGCCCGTCGCTCCACGCGTGGCGGTGCTGGGCGGAGATGGGCGCCGCCAGCCCGCGCCGCAGGTTCTCCAGGGTGCCGCGCTCGCTGAAGCCCGCGCCCCGGAACGGGCCCTCCTCGCGGTCCGCGATCCACTCGTGCCAGGCCGCCTCCACGTGGGCCGCGGTGAGCGCCGAACCGTAGCGGGCCAGCAGCAGTCCCGAGAAGATCGCGTACTCGGTGTCGTCGGTGCCGGCGGGCTCGGCGGCCACGTAGCCCGTGATACGGCCCCAGCGGGCGCGGATCTCGGAGGGCTTCATGTTCTCGGCCGGCGCCCCGAGGGCGTCCCCGACGGCCAGTCCGAGCAGCGCGCCCCGGGCCCGTTCGCGGAGTCCGACGGCGTCCCCCGGCGTGGGGGCCGGGGGGATGCAGGCGGTGGATGCCATGCGGCCTCTCCTCTCCCTTTGCGGATGTGTCCCCGGCGCGGCCCGCCTCGCAGCCTCACGGGCCCCAGCGTCACCCGGACGACATCTGTGCAGGCAAGATCACGGATGAGCGCGGAAGGGTAAAACCGCAGGTAAGCCCAGCCTTTCCTTGCTGGCGACAGGGAAATGACCGGCGTACATTGGGTGTTGTTAAAAAGTAGACCCAGTCCAATCTGGGTGTCCGACCGAACCTTCCGGGGGGTCCGCATGGCCATCATCGAGACCGAGGCGCCGCTGCACGAGGCGCACCGCGACAACCACACCCACCGCGACGTGAACGGCGGCTGGCTGCGCCCCGCCGTCTTCGGCGCGATGGACGGCCTGGTCTCCAACCTCGCTCTGATGACCGGTGTCGCCGGCGGTACGGCGAGCCAGCAGACCGTGGTGATCAGCGGGCTGGCCGGCCTCGCCGCCGGTGCCTTCTCCATGGCCGCCGGCGAGTACACCTCCGTCGCCTCGCAGCGCGAACTGGTCGAGGCGGAGCTGGACGTCGAGCGCCGCGAGCTGCGCAAGCACCCGGCGGACGAGGAGGCCGAGCTGGCCGCGCTCTACGAGGCGCGGGGCGTGGAGCCCGACCTCGCGCGGGAGGTCGCCCGGCAGCTGTCCCGCGACCCCGAGCAGGCCCTGGAGATACACGCCCGCGAGGAGCTGGGCATCGACCCCTCCGACCTGCCGTCCCCGCTGGTCGCGGCCGTGTCGTCGTTCGGTTCCTTCGCGCTCGGCGCGCTGCTCCCCGTCCTGCCGTTCCTGCTCGGCGCCAGTGCCCTGTGGCCCGCCGTGCTGCTCGCGCTGGCCGGTCTGTTCCTGTGCGGCGCGGTGGTCGCCAAGGTGACGGCGCGCAGCTGGTGGTACAGCGGTCTGCGGCAGCTCGCCCTCGGTGGCGCCGCGGCCGGTGTGACGTACGCCCTGGGCAGCCTGTTCGGAACGGCCGTAGGATAGCCCGGCTCGAACTTATGCGTCGGACCGCATAAGTAGTCGTTACTCGCTGGTTTCGAGCGCGTAATCACCGGGCATGAGCCGTAAGCGCTGTGGGCAACGACGCCTGCCGCACACCCGCGGAGTGAGCGACGGAGCTGACTTCGCGCCTCGGGCCGACGGACATCGATCTGTTCGCTCCGGCCCCCCGTAGCCTCCACCGCCGGGCGCGGTACCCCGCCGCGACCCCCTCGGTGTCCGCATGATGGAACGGATTATCCCGCTTCCCGAGAATCGCTCCATCATGTAATCTGCACCAAATTTTGCACCGAACGCAGAGGGCCAACGTCGTCCCTCGGCACTTGCACATGCCAGATGACGACGACGGGAGAGCCGATGCGTACGCCGCGCCAGCCGTCCCAGCACTCCGCGAATGGCCAGAACTGGTCCTTCATGGATGCTCGCCCTGCTGCGCAGGGTATGTACGACCCCCGCAACGAGCACGACGCCTGCGGCGTCGGTTTCGTCGCCACTCTCACCGGCGAGGCATCGCACACCCTGGTCGACCAGGCCCTCACCGTGCTGCGCAACCTGGAGCACCGGGGCGCCACCGGCTCCGAGCCCGACTCGGGCGACGGCGCCGGCATCCTCTCCCAGGTGCCCGACGCCTTCTTCCGCGAGGTGGCCGGATTCGAACTGCCCGAGGCCGGGGCGTACGCCGTCGGCATCGCCTTCCTGCCGGTCGAAGGCACCGAGGACGCCGTCTCGCGGATCGAGACGATCGCCGGCGAGGAGGGCCTGACCGTCCTCGGCTGGCGCGAGGTCCCGGTCGCCCCGCAGCTGCTGGGCGCCACCGCCCGCTCGACCATGCCGGTCTTCCGTCAGATCTTCGTGGCCGACGGCGCCTCCCGGGGCATCGCCCTCGACCGCCGCGCCTTCGCGCTGCGCAAGCGCGCCGAGCGCGAGGTCGGCGTCTACTTCCCCTCGCTGTCCGCGCGGACCGTCGTCTACAAGGGCATGCTGACCACCGGCCAGCTGGAGCCCTTCTTCCCGGACCTGTCCGACCGCCGCTTCGCCTCCGCGATCGCGCTCGTGCACTCCCGGTTCTCCACCAACACCTTCCCGAGCTGGCCGCTCGCCCACCCGTACCGCTTCGTCGCGCACAACGGCGAGATCAACACGGTCAAGGGCAACCGCAACTGGATGGTCGCCCGCGAGTCCCAGCTCGCCTCCGACGTCTTCGGCTCCTCCTCCGACCTGGACCGGCTCTTCCCGGTCTGTACGCCGGACGCCTCCGACTCCGCCTCCTTCGACGAGGTCCTGGAGCTGCTGCACCTCGGCGGGCGCTCGCTGCCGCACTCGGTGCTGATGATGATCCCGGAGGCGTGGGAGAACCACGACTCCATGGACCCGGCCCGGCGCGCCTTCTACCAGTTCCACTCCACGATGATGGAGCCCTGGGACGGCCCCGCCTGCGTCACCTTCACCGACGGCACCCAGGTCGGCGCCGTCCTCGACCGCAACGGTCTGCGCCCCGGCCGCTACTGGGTCACCGACGACGGCCTCGTCGTCCTCGGCTCCGAGGTCGGCGTCCTCGACATCGACCCCGCCAAGGTCGTCCGCAAGGGCCGTCTGCAGCCCGGCCGCATGTTCCTGGTGGACACCGCCGAGCACCGCATCATCGAGGACGACGAGATCAAGGCCCAGCTCGCCGCCGAACAGCCGTACGGCGAGTGGATGGAAGCCGGCGAGATCGAACTGTCCGACCTGCCCGAGCGCGAGCACATCGTGCACACCCACGCCTCGGTCACCCGCCGCCAGCAGACCTTCGGGTACACCGAGGAGGAGCTGCGCGTCATCCTCGCGCCGATGGCCAAGGCCGGCGCCGAGCCGATCGGCTCCATGGGCACCGACTCGCCGATCGCCGCGCTCTCCGAGCGCCCCCGGCTGCTCTTCGACTACTTCACCCAGCTCTTCGCCCAGGTCACCAACCCGCCGCTGGACGCCATCCGCGAGGAACTGGTCACCTCCCTGCGCTCCTCGCTGGGCCCGCAGGGCAACCTGCTGGAGCCGTCGGCCGCCTCCTGCCGCAGCGTCCTGCTGCCGTTCCCGGTGATCGACAACGACGAGCTGGCCAAGCTCATCCACATCAACGCCGACGGCGACATGCCCGGCTTCAAGGCCGCGACCCTCTCCGGCCTCTACCGGGTGCACGGCGGCGGCGACGCGCTCGCCGCCCGCATCGAGGAGATCTGCGCCGAGGCCGACGCCGCCATCGAGAACGGCGCCCGGCTGATCGTCCTCTCCGACCGCCACTCGGACGCCGAGCACGCCCCGATCCCGTCGCTGCTGCTCACCGCCGCCGTCCACCACCACCTCATCCGCACCAAGCAGCGCACCCAGGTGGGCCTGCTGGTCGAGGCCGGCGACGTCCGCGAGGTCCACCACGTCGCCCTGCTCATCGGCTACGGCGCCGCCGCCGTCAACCCGTACCTGGCCATGGAGTCCGTCGAGGACCTGGTCCGCGCGGGCACCTTCCTGCCCGGCATCGAGCCCGAGCAGGCCATCCGGAACCTGATCTACGCCCTCGGCAAGGGCGTCCTCAAGGTCATGTCCAAGATGGGCATCTCCACCGTCGCCTCCTACCGCGGCGCCCAGGTCTTCGAGGCCGTCGGCCTGGACGAGGGCTTCGTCGAGAAGTACTTCAACGGCACCGCCACCAAGATCGGCGGCGTCGGCATCGACGTCGTCGCCCAGGAGGTCGCCGCCCGCCACGCCAAGGCGTACCCGGCCAGCGGCATCGCGCCCGCCCACCGCGCCCTGGAGATCGGCGGCGAGTACCAGTGGCGCCGCGAGGGCGAGCCGCACCTGTTCGACCCGGAGACGGTCTTCCGCCTCCAGCACTCCACGCGCTCCGGCAAGTACGACATCTTCAAGAAGTACACCGAGCGCGTGAACGAGCAGTCCGAGCGGCTGATGACGCTGCGCGGCCTCTTCGGCTTCAAGAGCGACCGGCAGCCGATCCCGATCGACGAGGTCGAGCCGGTCTCCGAGATCGTCAAGCGCTTCTCCACCGGCGCCATGTCGTACGGCTCCATCTCCAAGGAGGCGCACGAGACCCTCGCCATCGCCATGAACCAGCTGGGCGGCAAGTCCAACACCGGTGAGGGCGGCGAGGACCCGGAGCGCCTGTACGACCCGGCGCGCCGGTCCAGCATCAAGCAGGTCGCCTCCGGCCGCTTCGGCGTCACCTCCGAGTACCTGGTCAACGCCGACGACATCCAGATCAAGATGGCCCAGGGCGCCAAGCCCGGCGAGGGCGGCCAGCTGCCCGGCCACAAGGTCTACCCGTGGGTGGCCAAGACCCGGCACTCGACGCCGGGCGTGGGGCTCATCTCCCCGCCGCCGCACCACGACATCTACTCCATCGAGGACCTCGCCCAGCTGATCCACGACCTGAAGAACGCGAACCCGCAGGCGCGGATCCACGTCAAGCTGGTCTCCGAGGTCGGCGTCGGCACGGTCGCGGCGGGCGTCTCCAAGGCGCACGCGGACGTCGTCCTGATCTCCGGTCACGACGGCGGCACGGGCGCCTCCCCGCTGACCTCGCTCAAGCACGCGGGCGGCCCCTGGGAGCTGGGCCTCGCCGAGACCCAGCAGACCCTGCTGCTCAACGGCCTGCGCGACCGGATCGTCGTCCAGACCGACGGCCAGCTCAAGACCGGCCGCGACGTGGTCATCGCCGCGCTGCTGGGCGCCGAGGAGTTCGGTTTCGCGACCGCGCCGCTCGTCGTCTCCGGCTGCGTCATGATGCGCGTCTGCCACCTGGACACCTGCCCGGTCGGCATCGCCACCCAGAACCCGGTGCTGCGCGACCGGTTCTCCGGCAAGGCCGAGTACGTGGTGAACTTCTTCCAGTTCATCGCCGAGGAGGTCCGCGAGATCCTCGCCGAGCTGGGCTTCCGCTCCATCGAGGAGGCCGTCGGCCACGCCGAGGCCCTGGACGTCACCCGCGCCGTCGACCACTGGAAGGCACAGGGCCTGGACCTGGCCCCGCTCTTCCACGTGCCCGAGCTGCCCGAGGGCGCGGTGCGCCACCAGGCCGTCGTCCAGGACCACGGCCTGGAGAAGGCCCTGGACAACGAGCTGATCAAGCTCGCGGCGGACGCGCTCGGTGCCACGGACGCCACCGCCGCCGCGCCGGTGCGCGCCCAGGTCGCCATCCGCAACATCAACCGCACCGTCGGCACCATGCTCGGCCACGAGGTGACCAAGAAGTTCGGCGGCGCGGGCCTGCCCGACGACACCGTCGACATCACCTTCACCGGCTCCGCCGGCCAGTCCTTCGGCGCCTTCGTCCCGCGCGGCATCACGCTGCGCCTGGAGGGCGACGCCAACGACTACGTCGGCAAGGGCCTGTCCGGCGGCCGGATCGTCGTCCGCCCCGACCGCGGCGCCGACCACCTCGCCGAGTACTCCACCATCGCCGGCAACACCATCGGCTACGGCGCCACCGGCGGCGAGATGTTCCTGCGCGGCAAGGTCGGCGAGCGCTTCTGCGTCCGCAACTCCGGCGCGCTGGTCGTCTCCGAGGGCGTGGGCGACCACGGCTGCGAGTACATGACCGGCGGCCACGCGGTCGTCCTCGGCGAGACCGGGCGCAACTTCGCGGCCGGCATGTCCGGCGGCATCGCCTACGTCATCGACCTGGACCGCGACAACGTCAACGTCGGCAACGTCGGCGCGATCGAGGCGCTGGACGACACCGACCGCGCCTGGCTGCACGACGTCGTGCGCCGGCACCGGGAGGAGACGGGCTCCACCGTCGCCGAGAAGCTGCTCGCCGAGTGGGACACCGCCGTGGAGCGCTTCAGCAAGATCATCCCCAGCACGTACAAGGCAGTGCTCGCCGCCAAGGACGCCGCCGAGCGAGCCGGTCTCTCCGAGACCGAGATCACCGAGAAGATGATGGAGGCGGCGACCAATGGCTGATCCCAAGGGCTTTCTGAACCACGGGCGCGAGGTCGCCAAGACCCGCCCCGTCGAGGAGCGCGTCAAGGACTGGAACGAGGTCTACGTCCCCGGCTCCCTGCTGCCGATCATCAGCAAGCAGGCCAGCCGGTGCATGGACTGCGGCATCCCGTTCTGCCACAACGGCTGCCCGCTCGGGAACCTGATCCCCGAGTGGAACGACTACGCCTACCGCGAGGACTGGCAGGCCGCGCAGGAGCGCCTGCACGCCACCAACAACTTCCCGGAGTTCACCGGCCGCCTGTGCCCGGCCCCGTGCGAGTCGGCGTGCGTGCTCGGCATCAACCAGCCGGCGGTCACCATCAAGAACGTCGAGGTCTCGATCATCGACAAGGCGTGGGAGACCGGGGACGTCGCCCCGCAGATCCCCGAGCGCCTGTCCGGCAAGACCGTCGCCGTCATCGGCTCGGGCCCGGCGGGCCTGGCCGCCGCCCAGCAGCTCACCCGGGCCGGCCACACCGTCGCCGTGTACGAGCGCGCCGACCGCATCGGCGGCCTGCTGCGCTACGGCATCCCCGAGTTCAAGATGGAGAAGCGGCACATCAACCGCCGCATCGAGCAGATGCGCGCGGAGGGCACCCGCTTCCGCACCGGCGTCGAGATCGGCCGCGACCTCAAGGCGACCGACCTGAAGAAGCGCTACGACGCCGTGGTCATCGCCGCCGGCGCCACCACCGCCCGCGACCTGCCGGTCCCCGGCCGCGAGCTGAACGGCATCCACCAGGCGATGGAGTACCTGCCCCTGGCCAACAAGGTCCAGGAGGGCGACTACGTCACCCCGCCGATCACGGCCGAGGGCAAGCACGTCGTCGTCATCGGCGGCGGCGACACCGGCGCCGACTGCGTGGGCACCGCCCACCGCCAGGGCGCCGCCTCCGTCACCCAGCTGGAGATCATGCCCCGGCCCGGTGAGGAGCGGAACCCGGTCACCCAGCCGTGGCCGACCTTCCCGATGCTCTACAAGGTCACCAGCGCCCACGAGGAGGGCGGCGAGCGGGTCTACGCCGTCTCCACCACCCACTTCGAGGGCGACGAGGACGGCAACGTCCAGTGGCTGCACATGAGCGAGGTCGAGTTCGTCGACGGCAAGCTCACCCCCAAGCCGGGCACCGAGCGCAAGATCCCGGCGCAGCTGGTCACCCTCGCCATGGGCTTCACCGGCACCGACCGGGAGAACGGCCTGGTCGACCAGTTCGGCCTGGAGCTCGACGAACGGGGTAACATCGCCCGGGACGCCGACTTCCAGACCAACGTGCCGGGTGTGTTCGTCGCCGGTGACGCCGGCCGCGGCCAGTCGCTCATCGTCTGGGCTATCGCCGAGGGCCGCTCCGCCGCCCGCGGCGCCGACCGCTTCCTGACCGGGGCCAGCGACCTGCCGGCCCCGATCCGCCCGACCGACCGCGCCCTCGCGGTCTGACGGACGGAACAACCGAAGAACGTCCCGTACAAAGGCGTACGGAACACTGATGGCGCCTGCCCCCTGTCCCCGACCGGACGAAAGGGCAGGCGCCGTCGCATGCGCCCGCCGCCGGCTACGGCAGCCGGTACGTGTCCCCGTACATCTCCCACACCAGCGGCGTCTCCAGGTCCAGGTTCCCCGCCTTCAGGAACCGGCGCTGCGCGGTGTCCACCCGGGAGGTGTCGATGCCGGGGCGCTTGGCCAGCATGGCGTCACGGCGGACGTCCAGGAACGCCTCCAGATAGGCCCTCTCGGCGCCGCCCTGCCCTGGCGTCTTCGCCTTCTCCATGGCCCGCTCGCGCAGCCCGTAGAAGCCCTCCGCGTCCGTGTCGGGGCCGTGGAAGACCATCGCGTCGAAGTAGACGAACTGGCCCAGCGTGCCCAGGCCGTCCAGCTTGGCCAGGCGCACCGCCGGCTCGAAGTAGACCCGGTCGCGCTCCTCCTCCTGGGCCTTGCGGAACTCCGGCAGCTCGGACTCCGCCCGCCAGGCGGCCGGGAAGCCCGGGTCCAGGCCCTCGTGCGAGTCGGTGCCGTCCACCTCGCGCAGGGCGGGCAGGTACGCCGCCAGACCGTTGTCCGGGTGGGCCTTGGTGTACCGCTCGACCAGCATCAGCAGATCGTGCGTGCCGGTGCAGAAGCCGATGATGCCCGCCGTGTAGCCGCACCCGTCGCCGAGGTCCTCGATCGTGCCGTACGAGGTGCGCCACTTGGTCGTCGAGTTCTCGGCGCTGGAGACCAGCTGCTGGGCCAGCTCCTTCTTCGCGGGGTCGACGAGCCCCGGCGGCAGGTCGGCGATGAGCGCGTCGTCCGCCTCCCGCTCCTGCTCCGCCCGGCTCTTGGCGTCCTGGCGGGACGACTGGGCGGAGGACACCGGAGGCGTCACCGGGGCGTCGGCCGAGTCCGTCGGCATCACGAAGTACACCCCCGTGGCGATCACGGGAACGGCCGCGAGGAGCAGCACACCGGCACGTTTCATCGGGGAATACCTCTCATAGGGAAATGCCTGAGCCTGTCAGTTCCGCCACCCTGGTCACCGTCGCCAGCGCGAGCAGCGCCAGCAGCGCCGCGCACGCCCCCGTCTGCACCGCCGCCCGGCGCCCGTCCCGGGGCGCGTACGCGAAGGCCGCCGCCACCGCCCCGCCGGCCAGCAGACCGCCCACGTGGCCCTGCCAGGAGGTGAAGCCGGCGGAGACCACCAGCCACAGCAGCAGCAGGACCATGAAACGGTTGACCGCGGTCAGGTCCGCGCCCAGCCTGCGGTGCAGGACGTAGTACGCGGCACCCACGCCGAAGACCGCCCCCGAAGCGCCGACCGAGGACTGCCCGGGATCGGCCAGGAGCAACTGCGCGACGGAACCGCCCAGCGCGGACAGCAGATACAGCACCACGAAGCGGAGCCGGCCGAGCATCAGCTCCACCACCCGCCCCAGCTGCCACAGCGCCACCATGTTCAGGGTGATGTGCAGGATGCCGAAGGCGCCGTCGAACGGCGACACGTGGAGGAACGAAGCGGTGAGCATCCGCTCCCACTCGCCACCGGCCACACCCTCCGTCCGGAGCGTCCCGAAGACGAAGTACGCCCCGTCGGCGGACAGGTGGCCGCCGTCCGGGCCGACCAGCCGCGCACCGACCATGGAGAAGCGGTCCACGATCTCCGGCCGCACGACCTCCGTGAGATAGACGAGCACGTTCAGCGCGAACAGCAGGTACGTCACCACGGGCGTCGCCGAGACCCGGCCGCCCGCGAGGGTCCGGGCCCGCCGGGCCGACCGCTTCCCCTCCTTCACGCACTCCGGACACTGATGACCGACGGGCGCCTCCCGCATGCAGTCCGGGCAGATGAACCGCTCGCACCGGGTGCAGCGGACATGGCACTCCACCGCCGGATGGCGATAGCAGGTCGGGACGGTGGACTCGGAATCCACGGCCGGCTCCTCGGGGCGGGACGGACGGTGAGCCGGTGGGGACGGCGGCGAACAAAATAGCGAATGCCTGTGGACGAGCTGAGAGGCGGGGTGCGCCGTGCCGTAACCTCGCAGCCAGACGCACGCATCCAGGGGTGACGGGGGAGTCCGCATGGCAGCGATCAGTCTCACCGAGGTGCGGGAGAAGGCGCCCGCGCTGGTCGACCTGTACAAGAGCGCCGGAGTCTGTCTGACCAAGCACGGCTTCGACGGCACCCGGGCCGCCGTCTACCTCGTCGTCGACTACTCCGGTTCCATGAAGCCCTACTACAAGGACGGCAGCGTACAGGCGCTCGCCGACCGCGTCCTCGGACTGTCCGCCCACCTCGACGACGACGGCACCGTGCCCGTGGTGTTCTTCTCCACCGACGTCGACGCCGTCACCGAGATCGCCCTCGCCGACCACCACGGACGGATCGAACGGATCGTGGCCGGCCTCGGACACATGGGCAGGACCAGCTACCACCTGGCCATGGACGCGGTCATCGACCACTACCTCGACAGCGGGGCCCGCCACCCCGCCCTGGTCGTCTTCCAGACCGACGGCGGCCCGATCAACCGGCTCGCCGCCGAGCGGTACCTGTGCAAGGCGGCCCCGCTGCCGCTGTTCTGGCAGTTCGTCGGCTTCGGCGACCCGGACAGCCGCCAGTTCGACTACCTGCGCAGACTCGACGAACTGGCGGTACCGGCCAAACGGGTCGTCGACAACGCCGGCTTCTTCCACGCCGGCCGCGACCCCCTCGCGCTCTCCGACACCGAGCTGTACGACCGACTGGTCGGCGAGTTCCCCACCTGGCTGGCGGCCGCACGGGCCAAGGGGATCGTACGGGCGTAGGGGACCGCGCACGTGCCGGCACCGTCCGGCGACGGGCCCCGCGGACCGCTCACGTGTCGCACTCCAGCACCGACCGGCACAACCCGCACCGCGCCCGCACCCGCCCCCGCACCGGCACTCCGATCCGCTGGTGGCAGGTCGGACACGGGAACGACACCCGCAGCCCGCCGTTCTCCCGCGAGGTGAACGCGTAAGGGCCGTCCTCCGCCACGGCCGAGGCCCCGTGCGGGTCCTGCGCGTGCCGTCGGTCACGCGCGTACCGGCGGCGGCCCGCCCACCCGGCCGCCGTCAACGGCGGCTGCCGCCCGTCGAGCCGGGCCCGCGCCAGGCCCTTGCCGTACGCCGTGTACGCCTGCGCGCTGGTGAACCACACCGACGGGTCCTCGCCGAACAGCAGCGCCCGCTTGGCCAGCACGTACCCGAACTCCTCCGGCGTCAGATACCCCAGCTTCTGCGACGACGCCCCGTCCTCCCGGTACGCGTCCAGCAGCAGCCAGCCGGCGCCCAGGTACGTCGTCGCCGTGTCGGTGAGGATCTCGTTGTCCCGGACGCCGGGGAAGGACAGGTCGAGGCGGTGCAGGTACACGTGCATCACCTCGTGCGCCAGGGCCGCGCCGATGTCCCGCCGATGCGTGCGGAAGCGGTCGTTCAGCTCGATGAAGTACTCGGGCCCCGCCGTCAGCTCGACATGCGCCGCGTGCGTCATCTCCCGGAAGGAGACGATCATCCGGGCGTCGGGCAGCCGGTAGTGCCGCACCAGCTCGTGGGCGACCCGCTGCGTGCCCAGATACAGGTCGTCGGTGTCGCAGAACGCCACGTCGGCCGGGGGCACACTCGCCGAGAACGTCCGCACCGTGTCGTACGACAGCCGCCGGTACAGCGCGGTGACGGCGGCCCGCACCGTCTCCAGATGCGGGAAACCGTGCTCGACCGGTCCGCCGTTGGCCACGCCCGACCCCCAAGACGCCTGAACCCTCCTCCCACTGTACGAGCAGGACCGCACCACGCCCGGTACCGTCCGGCCGAAACCGTTCGCCACGCCCTCGGCCCCGAGGCACAATCCGGACCGTGACCAGCGAACAGCCCACCGCGCCCCACGCCACCCCGCACGTGGGCGGCGCCGACGACGACCTGGAGAAGCGGCTCGACGACGAACTGACCGCCTTCAACACCGCCGCCGCCGACGGCGCCCGCACCGAACCCCTCACCGTGCGCGTCACCGACGAGGCCGGCACCCTGATCGGCGGACTCACCGGCTGGACCTGGGCGACCCTGGCCTGCGTGGACATGCTGTGGGTCCACGAGGACCGGCGGCACGACGGATGGGGGAGCCGGCTGATGCGCGCCGCCGAGGAAGAGGCCGCCCGGCGCGGCTGCACCGACATCACCGTCTCCACCTACACCTTCCAGGCCCCCGGCTTCTACCCGAAGCTCGGCTACCGCGAGCGGGGCCGCATCGAGGGCGTACCCGGCGGACACGAGGACGTCTACTTCCACAAGCGCCTCGCACCCGGCACCACCGGGAAGGTTCTCGGGGCCTGAGACGGTCTGCGACGGCGCGGCGCCCGCCCGTAGGGTGAGCCCCCATGACCACCAGCAACACCGGTACCGGTGCCGTCGACCCCGCCGTCCGCGAGGAGCTGGCCCGGCTGCGGGACAGCATCGACAACATCGACGCGGCCGTCGTCCACATGCTCGCCGAGCGCTTCAAGTGCACCCAGCAGGTCGGCCACCTCAAGGCCCGGCACCAGCTGCCGCCCGCCGACCCCGCCCGCGAGGCCAAGCAGATCGCCCGGCTGCGCGCCCTCGCCGAGAGCGCCAAACTGGACCCGGCCTTCGCCGAGAAGTTCCTGAACTTCATCATCGCCGAGGTGATCCACCACCACGAACGCATCGCCGAGAACAACGGCGGCTCCACCGCCTGACCGCCCGGCCCGGCGCCCCCGCCCGGGGGCGCACGCCGGAGAGCGCACCGGCCGCCGAAGCGGACCGGACATACTCCGCGTACCGAACCGCCTCTGTGCCCTGCCCACACCATCAGGCAGCATGGCGTGCATGTCCGTACTCACGCGCGACGAAGCGCAGACCCGTGCCAGCCTCCTCGACGTCCACCACTACGCGATCGACCTCGATCTGACCCGTGGTGACGAGACCTTCGACTCCCGCACCGTCATCCGCTTCACCGTGCGCGCGGAAACGGCCGACACGGACACCTTCGTCGAGGTCAAGCCCGCCGAGCTGCGCACCGTCACCCTGGACGGACACCCCCTCGACCCCGCCGCCCTGGACGAGAACCGGCTCGCGCTGAAGAACCTCACCCCCGGCGAGCACGAACTGCGCGTCGACGCCGCCATGCGCTACTCCCGCACCGGCGAGGGCATGCACCGCTTCACCGACCCCGCCGACGGTGAGACCTACGTCTACACCCAGCTCTTCCTCGACGACGTCCAGCGCGTCTTCGCCGCCTTCGACCAGCCCGACCTCAAGGCCGTCTTCGACCTCACCGTCACCGCCCCCGAAGGCTGGACCGTCCTCGCCAACGGCATCACCGAACACACCGGCGACGGCCACTGGAAGGCCGCCACCACCCCCCGCATCTCCACCTACCTCGTCGCCGTCGCCGCCGGCCCCTGGCACTCCGTGCGCACCGAACACCGCGGCCTGCCCTTCGGCATCCACTGCCGCCGCTCCCTCGCCCCCCACCTCGACGCCGACGCCGACGAACTCCTCGAGGTCACCCGCGGCTGCTTCGACCGCTACCACGAGAAGTTCACCGAGCCCTACCCCTTCGACTCCTACGACCAGGCGTTCGTCCCCGAGTTCAACGCCGGCGCCATGGAGAACCCCGGACTGGTCACCTTCCGCGACGAGTTCGTCTTCCGCTCCGCCGTCACCGACACCCAGCGCCAGACCCGCGCCATGGTCATCGCCCACGAGATGGCCCACATGTGGTTCGGCGACCTCGTCACCCTCAAGTGGTGGGACGACATCTGGCTCAACGAGTCCTTCGCCGAGTACATGGGCTACCAAACCACCGCCGAGGCCACCCGCTTCACCGACACCTGGACCGACTTCGGCGTCACCCGCAAACCCTGGGGCTACGACGCCGACCAGCGCCCCTCCACCCACCCCGTCGCCCCCGAGAACGTCGAGGACACCGCCTCCGCCCTCCTCAACTTCGACGGCATCTCCTACGCCAAGGGCGCCTCCGCCCTGCGCCAGCTCGTCACCTGGCTCGGCGAGAAGGACTTCCTCGCCGGCATCAACATCCACTTCGAGCGGCACAGGTTCGCCAACGCCACCCTCGGCGACTTCATCGACTCCCTCGCCGCCGCCACCGACCGCGACGTCCACGCCTGGGCCGACGCCTGGCTGCGCACCACCGGCGTCGACACCCTCACCCCCCGCATCACCGGCGACAACGGCGACCGCGCCCTCACCGTCGACCACACCGGCAGCCGGCCCCACCGCATCGCCGTCGGCCTCTACGACCGGGACCTCACCGACGAAGGACGCCTCACCCTGCGCAGCCGCCTCGACGTCGACGTCCCGCAGAGCGAACCCCGGCCCATCGGCAAGCGCCCCGCCCTCGCCGTCCTCAACGACGGCGACCTCACCTACGCCAAGATCCGCTTCGACACCGAGTCCTTCCAGGCCCTGCGCACCGGCCTGGCCGGCCTCCCCGACCCGCTCACCCGCGCCGTCGTCTGGAACGCCCTGCGCGACGCCGTCCGCGACGGCGACCTCGCCCCCACCGACTTCCTCGACATCGCCCGCACCCACCTCCCGCACGAGAGGGACCTCGCCCTCGTCGACGGCGTCCTCACCTTCGCCGGCACCCAGGTCGCCGACCGCTACGTCACCCCCGGGCAGCGGCCCGTCGCCCTCGCCACCCTCACCGACCTGTGCCGCGACCTCATCCGCCGCACCGAGGACGGCGACCACCCCGGACTGCGCCTGATCGCCGTCCGCCACCGCATCGCCACCGCCGCCCACCCCGACACCATCGCCGCCTGGCTCGCCGACGGCACCGTCCCCGGCGGGCCCGAACTCGACCCCGAACTGCGCTGGCGCATCCTCACCCGCCTCGCCGTCCTCGGCGCCACCGACGAAGCCGCCATCGCCGCCGAACTCGCCGCCGACCCCAGCGCCACCGGCCAGGAAGGCGCCGCCCGCTGCCGTGCCGCCCTGCCCGACCCCGAGGCCAAGACCCGCGCCTGGGAGGCCATGTTCGCCACCGACGACCTCTCCAACTACCTCTTCACCGCCACCGCCCAAGGCTTCTGGCAGCCCGAACAGGCCGACCTCGTACGCGACTACGTCCCCCGCTACTACGCCGAAGCCGTCGCCGTCGCCGCCCGCCGCGGCCCCGCCATCGCCGACGCCGCCGGCCGCTGGGCCTTCCCCGCCCACGCCGTCGACACCGACACCCTGCGCCTGGGCCGGCAGTGCCTCGACGACGCCGAACCGATCCCCGCCCTGCGACGCAAGCTCACCGACCAGCTCGACGACCTCGCCCGCGCCCTGCGGGTACGGGAGGCGGCCGCACACTGACGACGCACACGGCCGGTTCCCGTCCCCGCGACCCGGGAACCGGCCCCGCGGATACCCCTTTCGGGTAGTGATCGTCGGGCTGTCCGGGCGCACCGGAGCCGGCGCGTCCAAGCTGTAACCCCCCGTCCCCGCGACCGGAGGACAGCCCATGGGCCGGCCGCCCCTCGCCTCTGGCCCGCACGGCCCCGACGCCCTGCGGCCCCTGCTCGACACCGTGCTCGACGCCCTGCGCACCGGCACGGCCGCCCGCGGCGGCCCCCTGCCCGCAGGCGGCCCCGGCACCGTCGCCGACCGGGTCGCCCGAGCGGCCGGCGAGATCCTGCCCGAGCACGGCGACCCCGACGCGCTGCACACCCTGGTCACCGCACTCGCCGAGGGCGCCGCCGACCCCGCACACCCCCGGTGCGCCGCCCACCTGCACGGCCCCCCGCTCGCCGTGGCCACCGCCGCCGACCTCGCCGCCAGCGCGCTCAACCCCTCCCTCGACTCCTGGGACCAGGCACCCGCCGCCACCGCCCTCGAAGCCCTCGTCACCCGCGCCCTCGCCCGGGAGACCGGCGCCACCGACGCCCTGGTCACCACCGGCGGCACCGAGTCCAACCAGCTCGCCGCCCTGCTCGCCCGCGAACGGCACGGCGCCGGCCTGCGGATCGTCCACGGCGCCAACGCCCACCACTCCGTACCCCGCGCCGCCTGGCTCCTCGGCCTGCCCGACCCCGTCACCGTGCCCGCACCGGCCGGCACCCTCGACCCCGCCGCCCTGGACGAAGCCCTCACCCGGATCCCCGGCCCCCACCTCGTCGTCGCCACCGCCGGCACCACCGACGCCGGCGCCGTCGACCCGCTCCCCGAGATCGCCGGCCGCTGCGCCGCCCACCGCGCCCGCCTGCACATCGACGCCGCCTACGGCGGAGGACTGCTCTTCAGCGACCGGCACCGGACGAAACTCGCCGGCCTGGAAGCGGCCGACACCGTCGCCCTCGACCTCCACAAACTCGGCTGGCAACCCATCGCCGCCGGCCTCCTCACCGTCAAGGACACCGACGACCTCACCGCGCTCCACCACCACGCCGACTACCTGAACGCCGACGACGACACCGACGCCGGCCTCCCCGACCTCCTCGGCCGCTCACCCCGCACCAGCCGCCGCCCCGACATCCTCAAGATCGCCGTCACCCTCAGGACCCTCGGCCGCCACGGACTCGGCGCACTCGTCGACCGGGTCTGCGCCCTCGCCCAGGAGTTCGCCGCCCTCGTCGACGCCCACCCCCGCTTCGAACTGCACGCACCGCCCACCCTCAGCACGGTCCTGTTCCGGCCCGCCCACGCCACCGACACCGCCGTCGCCGCCGTACGCCGCACCCTGCTCACCACCGGCTCCGCCGTCCTCGGCCGCGCCCGCGCCGACGGCCGGCTCTGGCTCAAGGCGACCCTCCTCAACCCCCACACCGAGCCCGCGGACCTGGCCGCCCTCCTCACCCTCGTGGAAGACCCCCCGGAAGGACACACCCCGCGATGACCACCCCCGCGCACCCCGCCCCCGAAGCCCCCCGCGACCTCGTCGGCATCGGCATCGGCCCCTTCAACCTCTCCCTCGCCGCCCTCGCCGACCCCCTCACCGACCTCGACGCCGTCTTCTACGACCAGCGCCCCGCCTTCCACTGGCACCCCGGCCTGCTCATCGACGGCGCCCGCGTCCAGGTCCCCTTCCTCGCCGACCTCGTCACCCTCGCCGACCCCGCCAGCCCCTGGACCTTCCTCAACCACCTCAAGGCCCGCGAACGCCTCTTCCCCTTCTACTTCGCCGAACGCTTCCACATCCAGCGCGCCGAGTACGACGCCTACTGCCGCTGGGTCGCCGAGAACCTGAACAGCCTCCGCTTCCACCACCAGGTCGACGCCGTCCGCTGGAACCCGGAACGCCACCTCTTCGAAGTCGACTACACCCAACTCGACGCCGACGGCGAGGCCGAAGCCCTCGGCCGCACCCACGCCAGGAACGTCGTCCTCGGCGTCGGCACCGAACCCCACGTCCCCGACCCGCTCAGACCCCTCGTCGAGGCCCCCTCCGTCCCCGTCGTCCACGCCGCCGACTACCTCCGGCACCGCGACACCCTCCTCGCCGCCGGACACGTCACCGTCATCGGCACCGGCCAGTCGGGCGCCGAGATCTTCCTCGACCTGCTCCGCCACCGCCCCGCGGGCCACGAACGCCTCCACTGGCTCGGCCGCACCGAGGCATTCGCCCCCATGGAGTACTCCAAGCTCGGCCTGGAACACTTCACCCCCGACTACACCCGCTACTTCCACGCCCTGGCCGAACCGGTCCGCGACCGGCTCGTCGCCTCCCAGTGGCAACTGCACAAGGGCATCGACGCCGACACCACCGCCGCCATCCACGACGAGCTGTACCGCCGCACCCTCGACGGCGGCTGGCCCGACACCGTCCTCACCCCCGGCGTCCACGTCCGCACCGCCGGCCGCGTCGCCACCACCAGGATCGAACTCCACCTCGAACACGACCAGCAGAAGACCCGCTCCCGCCTCACCACCGACGCCGTCGTCCTCGCCACCGGCTACCGCGAACGCCCCCTCGGCCGCGTCCTCGCCGGCCTCGACCCCTACCTGCGCCGCGACAGCCGCGAACGCCCCCGCGTGGACGAACGCTTCCGCCTCCTCCTCGACCCCTCCGTCACCGGCCGCGTCTACGTCCAGAACGCCGAGACCCACACCCACGGCGTCGGCGCCCCCGACCTCGGACTCGCCGCCTGGCGCAGCGCCACCATCCTCAACGACCTCACCGGCCGCGAGCCCTACCCCCTGCCGAGCCGCACCGCCTTCACCACCTTCGGCCTGGAACAGGCGCAGCCCCAGATCCCCTCCGCACGCGACCACCGGGCACTCACCCCGCTGGTGGAAGGAATCTGAGGCCGCCGAATCCTCGGACCCCGGGACTCAGAACACCGGCGTACCGTCCCGCGTCAGCCTCCAGCCAACGGACGCGAAGTCCTTCGGGTCCAGCACACCCTTCTCGGTCACCCACTCGGCGATCCGCGTACGGATCTCCGTCGACTCCGACCACAGCTCCCGGGCCGACGCCACATGCGGGAACGCGCCACCGCCGTTGGCCCGGTAGTTGTTCACCGCCAGCACGAACCGCGCGTCGTCCGCCAGCGGCACACCACCGTGCGCGAGGTTCTTGATCCGCGAACCGGGCGCCTGCGCGATGTCGATCTCGTACGTCAGCCCCGACACGTAGTCGTAGTTGTAGTCCGGCCGGCCGTTCGCGTTGGTCAGCTTCTCCACGTCCACCGGCGCGCCCGCCGCCGTCCGCACGTAGTACTCCGCCGAGTACTCCAGGTACGCCCGCAGCTGGGCGCCCGTCATCAGCTTCGCCACCAGCGTGTTGTCGTACACGTACAGGCTCGACAGGTCCCGGATCGTCACCTCGCCGGCCGGGATCTGCGACGTCCGCGAGAACGGCGACGCCTGCGCCAGCACCGGCAGCGAGGCGAACTCCGTACCCGCCAGCGCCCTGGTCACCACGTCCTCCTGCACCTTGGTGATCAGGTCGACGATCGGGGCGTCCTTGTACCGGGCCTCCACCGTCGTCAGCGTCTCGGTCGCCGTGCCGACCACCTGATTGACGTACGCCACCACCTGCGCGTGCTCGTCCGCCAGCAGCCTCGTGATCTCCGGGTCGTCCTCGACCGTCGACGAGTCCCGCAGCGACGCCTTCACCGACTCCACGTGCCACCGGCCCCGCTCGAAGACCAGCTCGAAGTCGAACAGCGTCAGCCGCTCGGCGTAACACAGCGGCTCCGACAGCACGACCGTCTTCCCGGTCTTCTCGTTGACC
Source organism: Streptomyces sp. SudanB5_2050 (assembly GCF_964272335.1). Classification (NCBI taxonomy): domain Bacteria; kingdom Bacillati; phylum Actinomycetota; class Actinomycetes; order Kitasatosporales; family Streptomycetaceae; genus Streptomyces; species Streptomyces sp. SudanB5_2050. The sequence goes on along the minus strand of NZ_OZ186760.1, from coordinate 2,167,437 downwards.
ACCTTCAGCTCCGCGATCTCCTGGTGCGCGTGCCCCACCAGGATCGCGTCGATGCCCGGCACCAGCCTGGCCACCTCGGCCGCCGCGTTCTCCACGTAGGGAAGCTGGTCACCGTAGGAGGACGTGCCCGACGACCCGGAGTGCGCCGACACCACCACCACGTCCGCACCCATCGAACGCAGCTTCGGCACCCACTTGGCCGCCTGCTCCTCGAGCCCCGGGAACGCCAGCTTCCCCTGCACGTACGCCTTGTCCCAGATCGCGATGCCCGGGTTCGTCAGCCCCAGCACCGCCACCTTCACCGGCGGCGCGCCCTTCACCCGGAACGTCTTCATGAAGTACGGCGGGAAAGCCGGCTTCAGCGTCTTCGCGTCCACCGCGTTGGCACCCAGCAGCGGGAAATCGCACTGCTCCTCGAACTTGCGCAGCGTCTCGATGCCGTAGTTGAACTCGTGATTGCCGAGCGCCACCGCGTCGTACCCGATCGCGTTCATCGCCTGCGCCATCGGGTGCACCGGGCCGCCCTCGGCGGTGATCGGGTCCACCTTGGCGTAGTAGTACGTCAGCGGAGTGCCCTGGATGGTGTCACCCGCGTCCAGCAGCAGCGTGTTGTGCCGGCCCTTCTCCTCCCGGACCTGCTTCACCAGCGTCGAGACCCGGGACAGGCCCTGGGCGTTGCCCGCCGAGTCGGTGTACTCGGCGTCCTTGAAGTAGTCCCAGTTGAAGACGTGCCCGTGCAGGTCGGTGGTGCCGAGGACGGTCAGGGCGTACCTCTTGGGCCGCCGGCGGCCCTTGTGGGCCGGGGCCGCCTCGGCCGCCGGAGCCGCCACCGCGCCGGCCAGCGCGACACCCGCCCCCGTCACGGCGGACCTGCTCAGGAATTTCCGGCGGTTCAACGGCATGCTGACTCTCCTCGGTGACCCGTGCACAACATCGGCAACGCGCGTAGATTCTGTCCTGAACATGCCCGCTGTCAAGGGGGTGGCGGACCACCCGAATGCTCATCGGAGCGAACGGACGCACAATTCAACACTTGTCAATGACCCTTCACCCAAAGGTTGTTGAGCGGTCATGCGCGCCCGATTCGCTACCCGGCAGTAAGTCATAGGCTCGACCCATGCGCCGAGCGAAAATCGTCTGCACCCTTGGGCCCGCCACCGATTCGTACGACCAGATCAAAGCCCTGGTCGACGCCGGAATGGACATCGCCCGCTTCAATTTCAGCCACGGCACCCACGCCGAACACGAAGAGCGCTACCACCGCGTCCGCAAGGCCGCCGACGAGACCGGCCGCAGCGTCGGCGCCCTCGCCGACCTTCAGGGCCCGAAGATCAGGCTCGGCCACTTCGCCGAAGGACCCGTACTCCTTGAACGCGGCGACACCTTCACCATCACCGTGGAAGAAGGCACCGAGGGCGACCGCCACGGCTGCGGCACCACCTACGCCGGCCTCGCCGCCGACGTCACCCCCGGCGAGCGCGTCCTCGTGGACGACGGCAAGGTCTGCCTGGAGGTCACCCGCGTCGACGGCCCCCGGGTGCACACCACCGTCGTCGAGGGCGGCATGGTCTCCGACCACAAGGGCCTCAACCTCCCCGGCGTCGCGGTCTCCGTCCCCGCCCTCTCCAAGAAGGACGAGGACGACCTCCGCTGGGCCCTGCGCGCCGGGTTCGACGTCGTCGCCCTCTCCTTCGTCCGCAGCGGCCGCGACGTCCTCGACGTGCACCGCATCATGGACGAGGAAGGCCGCCGCCTCCCCGTCATCGCCAAGGTCGAGAAGCCCCAGGCCGTCGAGAACATCGAGGACATCGTCGCCGCCTTCGACGGCATCATGGTCGCCCGCGGCGACCTCGGCGTCGAAATGCCCCTGGAGCAGGTGCCGATCGTCCAGAAGCGCGCGATCAAGCTGGCCAAGCGGAACGCCAAACCGGTCATCGTCGCCACCCAGATGCTCGACTCCATGATCGACAACGCCCGCCCGACCCGCGCCGAGGCCTCCGACGTGGCCAACGCCGTCATCGACGGCACCGACGCGGTGATGCTCTCCGGCGAGACCAGCGTCGGCAAGCACGCCGTCGACACCGTGCGCACCATGGCCCGCATCGTCGAAGCCGCCGAGGAGGACATCCTCGCCAAGGGCCTGCCCCCGCTCACCGAACGCAACAAGCCCCGCACCCAGGGCGGCGCCGTCGCCCGCGCGGCGGCGGAGATCGGCGACTTCCTCGGCGCCAAGTTCCTCGTCGCCTTCACCCAGTCCGGCGACACCGTCCGCCGCCTCTCCCGCTACCGCTCACCCATCCCGCTGCTCGCCTTCACCCCCGAACCGGCGACGCGCTCGCAGCTCAGCCTGACCTGGGGCGTGGAGACCTTCCTCGGCCCCCACGCCGACTCCACGGACGCGATGGTCGACCAGGTCGACGAACTGCTCCTGCGCTACGGCCGCTGCGCGAAGGGCGACGTCGTGGTCATCACGGCCGGCTCCCCGCCGGGGGTCTCGGGCACGACCAACCTGGTCCGGGTCCACCACATCGGGGAGGACGACTGTCCCGCCTAGCCTCAGTACTTGGGGCCGACATGGGTGTCCATGAGCGCCACGGAGGCTTTGCGGGCCACGGAGACGTTGAACGGCGTTCCGCCGCGCTCGCTGCGGCTCCATGCGACCCCGACCTTGTCGAGGGTGTCCGTGAACAGCCTCCTGATGTCGTCCGACTTGTTGGTGAAGAAGTACCGCGGGTACGCGTAGCGCTTGGGCACGCCGCCGACGAGTCGGGTCGTCCAGTTGGTGACACGGCATCCGTCGGAGTGGATGAGTCCGCGGACGAACTCCCAGGGATGGGTGTCGACGATCGTCTGCTGCCAGGGGGCGAGGGTGATCCGGCGGTGGTGCTTCTTGCCGGGGCCGTGCTGGGGAAAGAAGCAGGGCCAGTGTCTGCTGTAGGCGACCACGGACGTATGCCCGACGGCTTGGACCCGGCTCGACTTTCCGCTGGGATTGACGGCCTCGACGGCGGCAGCGCAAGCCTCGATGAGCCCGGGCCACGCGTCGGCGCACGCGATCCTGAGGAAGTAGCCCGACTTCTTGCCGGGACTGATGCAGCCGTCACCGAGATAGAGGCCGAGCAGGTAGGCGTAAGCCGCCTCGTCCTCGGGCGGCTCGGCCGCCGGTCCGCACCGCGAGCAGGGATCTCGCCGCATGCGCGGCAGGGGCTCGATGCGCGTCTGCCACGAGCGGAGGGCGGCCCGGGATATGCCGGTCTCCTTGCTGACGGAGTTCAGGCTCCGCCCTTGTGCCACCAGTGACAGTGCTCGCTCGCGTGTGCTGGTGTCGTACATGCGGTCCAGCTTGTGGTGGGGAGCGAGGTGACACACAGCAAAAAGTGGATGTTCACGAGAACGTGTACATCCACTTGGTGACGGCAACCTTGGAAAACAAGGAAAAGTGCCCCGGGTCGGACTCGAACCGACACTGTATGGGTTTTGAATCCATTGCCTGCTGCCAATTGGGCTACCGGGGCCCGCGGAATCGAAGGTTTCCCCCGACCCTCCGCGCGTCCACCTTACCGCAGCTAGGTAGGCTCTTGTCAGCAGTACCCCTGCCCCGAACGAGGAGCCCCACGTGACCGCCCCCGAGTCGCCCCAGCCCGCTGACGTGAACGACGACGACAAGTCGCACGTGCCTCCGCTGACGACCCGTGTCGTCATCGCCGAGGACGAGGCGCTCATCCGGCTGGACCTCAAAGAGATGCTGGAGGAGGAGGGGTACTCCGTCGTCGGTGAGGCCGGTGACGGTGAGCAGGCCGTGGAGCTGGCCCGGGAGCACAAGCCGGACCTCGTGATCCTCGACGTGAAGATGCCCAAGCTGGACGGCATCTCCGCGGCGGAGAAGATCGCCGAGGAGAGCATCGCGCCGGTGCTGATGCTGACGGCGTTCTCGCAGCGCGACCTGGTGGAGCGGGCCCGGGACGCCGGGGCGATGGCGTACCTGGTGAAGCCGTTCAGCAAGAGCGACGTCGTTCCGGCGATCGAGATGGCCGTCTCGCGCTTCACCGAGCTGAAGACGCTGGAGAAGGAGGTCGCCGACCTCAGCCAGCGGCTGGAGACGCGGAAGCTGGTGGACCGGGCGAAGTCGGTGCTCCAGACGGAGTACGGGCTGACGGAGCCGGCGGCGTTCCGGTGGATCCAGAAGACGTCGATGGACCGCCGGATGTCGATGCAGCAGGTGGCCGAGGCGGTCATCCAGGACGCCGAGGAGAAGAAGGCGTCGAAGGGCTGATCGAGAGTGTGTGGCTGAGGCCCGCGTCCCCGGTGGGGGCGCGGGCCTCAGCTCTGTCCGGGGCGGTTCAGTCCTCGCCGAGGTAGGCCTTGCGGACGGACTCGTCGTGCAGGAGGTCCTGTCCGCTGCCGGAGAGGACGATGTTGCCGACCTCCATCACGTGTCCCTGGTCGGCCAGGGAGAGGGCGGCCTGGGCGTTCTGTTCGACGAGCAGGATGGTGGTGCCCTGGGACTTGAGTTCGGCGATGGTGTGCATGATCTTCTGCATCATGATCGGCGAGAGGCCCATGGAGGGTTCGTCGAGCATGAGGAGTTTGGGCTGGGACATGAGGGCGCGGCCCATGGCGAGCATCTGCTGTTCGCCGCCGGAGAGGGTGCCCGCGGCCTGCTTGCGGCGTTCCCCGAGGATGGGGAAGAGGTCGTAGGCGCGCTGGATGTCCTTCTCGATGCCGGGCTTGTCGTTGCGGAGGAAGGCGCCGAGGCGGAGGTTGTCCTCGATCGTCATGCGGGGGAAGATGTGCCGCCCTTCGGGGGAGTGGGCGAGCCCGAGGGAGACGATCTGGTGCGCGGGGACCTTCTTCAGCGACTTGCCGCCGAACTTGATCTGTCCGCCGACCGGCTTCAGGAGGCCGGAGAGGGTGCGCAGGGTGGTGGTCTTGCCGGCGCCGTTGGTGCCGATGAGGGTGACCACTTCGCCGGCGTCGACCTTGAAGGAGATGCCCTTGACGGCTTCGATCTTGCCGTAGGCGACGCGGAGGTCCTCGACCTCGAGGAGTGCGGTCATCGGTCGTTCTCCTTGCCGGCCGCGGTGTCCGTGGTGGTGTCGTCGGCCCGGGCGGTCTCGGAGGCCTGAGCCGCCTCGGCTGCTTCCACTTCGGCGGCCTCGGCGGCGCCGGGGTCGTTCTCGAGGGGTTCGCCGAGGTAGGCGGCGATGACGCGTTCGTCGCCCTGGACGGTGGCGCTGTCGCCTTCGATGAGTTTCTCGCCCTGGACGAGGACGGCGACGCGGTCGCAGAGGTTGAAGATGAAGCGCATGTCGTGCTCGATGACGAGGACGGCGATGCCCTTGTCGCGGATGGCGAAGACGAGTTCCTCGGTGGCCCGGGTCTCCTGGGGGTTCATGCCGGCCGTGGGCTCGTCGAGGAGGAGGAGGCCGGGTTCGCTGGCGAGGGCGCGGGCGATCTCGAGCTTGCGCTGTTCGCCGTAGGGGAGGTTGCGGGCGAGGTGGTCGGCCTTGGCGGCCAGGCCGACGAACTCCAGGAGTTCCATGGCGCGTTCGCGGGAGTGTGCCTCGGCCTTGTGGAAGCCGGGGCCGCGCAGGACGGCCGACCAGAAGCCTTCCTTGGTGCGGGTGTGGCGGCCGACGAGGACGTTCTCCAGGACCGTCATGTTGGCGAAGAGGCGGATGTTCTGGAAGGTGCGGGCGATGCCGGCGGCGGTGACCTTGAAGGACTTGGCCGGCAGGACCTTGCCCTTGTACCGGACCTCGCCCTCGGTGGGGATGTAGAGGCCGGTGAGGCAGTTGAAGAAGGTCGTCTTGCCGGCGCCGTTGGGGCCGATGAGGCCGACGATCTCGCCGCTGTTGACGGTGAGGTCGACGCCGTTGACGGCGGTGAGGCCGCCGAAGCGCATGGTGACGCCGCGTGCGTCGAGGACGGTGGTGCCGGGGGCGGGTGCGCCCGGGGCGGTGTCCTTGGTGGTGGTGTCGGTGGTCATGTGGTCAGGCCCCTGTCTTGCTCAGGGTGGTGGGCGCGTCGGCCTCTTCGTGGAATTCCAGCTTGCGGCGCCGGTTGGCGACCAGGCCCTCGGGGCGGAAGCGCATGAGCAGGACGAGCGCGAGTCCGAAGGCGAAGAGCTGGTAGTCGTCGAGGAACTGGAGCTTGTTGGGGATGAGGAAGAGCAGTGCGGCGCCGATGAGGGGGCCGGCGATGGTGCCCATGCCGCCGAGGACGACGGCGGCGAGCAGGAAGGCCGAGTTGGGGGGCGTGGTACCGGCGAAGAGGTACTGCTCCGGGGTGACGGTGTAGGTCACGTGGGCCTGGACGGTGCCGGCCAGGCCCGCGAGGGAGGCGCCGACGGCGAAGGCGATGAGCTTGACGCGGAAGCCGTTGATGCCCATGGCGAGGGCGGCGGTCTCGTCCTCGCGGATGGCGACCCAGGCGCGGCCGATGCGGGAGTCGCCGCTGCGCCGGAAGACGAGGACGACCACGGCCGTGATGAGCAGCATCAGGAAGAAGTAGTTGGCGAACCGGCCGATGGTGAAGCCGCCGATGTCGTGGGCGATCCCCATGTCGAAGCCGAGGATCTCCAGGTCGGGGATGGAGGAGATGCCGTTGGAGCCGTTGGTGACGTCCGGGCCGGAGGTGCCGTCGAGGTTGTTGGCGGTGATGCGGAAGATCTCGCCGAAGCCGAGGGTGACGATGGCCAGGTAGTCGCCGCGCAGGCGCAGGGTGGGTGCGCCGATGAGGACGCCGAAGACGAGTGAGGCGGCGGCGCCGACGAGGACGGCGGCCCAGAAGGGCAGGTGCAGGTCGAAGGGCGAGCTGGGGGAGCCGGAGACCATGGAGGCGGCGTAGGCGCCGACGCCGAGGAAGGCGACGTAGCCGAGGTCCAGGAGGCCGGCGAGGCCGACGACGATGTTCAGGCCGAGGGCGACGGTGGCGAAGATGAGGATGTAGACGCCGAGGGTGGCGTACTGGTCGTCGGACTGGGTGAAGGGGAAGCAGGCGGCGGCGACGAAGGCGCCGCAGACGGTGATGTTCTGGTGCCGGGCGGTGATCTCGGTCGCCTGGGCGATGAGGCCGGCCCGGTGGGCGGCGGCGAAGCCGAAGCCGGCGACGATGAGGAAGCCGACGAAGAGTTCGTCGTACTCGGTGCCGATGCCGTAGGTGAACACGAGCAGGGCGACGGCGAGGATGCCGACGATGATCAGGATCTCGGCGTAGGAGGGCAGGGCGCGGACCGGGCGGGGGGTGCCGGTGGCGAAGGCCGCCTTGACGGTCTGCCAGTTCTGGGAGCTGGTGTGCTTGAACTGTTCCCAGCCGGTGTCGTCGGGGTCGAAGGGGTCGGGCTCGGGGCGCTGGAAGGGGAGGGCGAGGGCGCCCAGGAGCGCGATGAGGGTGACCGCCGCGGCGATGTAGCCGCCGGGTTCGAGGTTGACGAGGCCGCCGAGTTTGGCGCTGATCGCGACGACGGTGTACCAGGTGGTCGTGAAGGCGGCGAGGGCGGCGAACTTGACCGCGGCGTCGGCTCCGGCGGGTGCGAGCCAGCGCAGTCCCTTGATGCCGTAGGAGGCGAGGCCGAAGAGGGCGGTGAGGGCGCCGGCGATCAGGACGAGGACCTGGAGGCCGCCCGGGTAGCCGTAGACGGTGAGGTCGCCGGGGAATTCGGCGGTCCAGGTCCAGGCGAGGAAGGTGGAGGCGATGGTGGCGACGCCGCCGCCGGTGGCGAGGGCGCGTCCGATGTGCGGCGGTATGCCGATGAGGCCGGTGGTGGCGCCGGTGGGGGTGGCGCCGGTGGTCTTCGGAGCTGTGGTCTGTGTGGTCATCGGTGTCACGCCCTGTCCGCAACGCGTTCGCCGAGCAGGCCCTGGGGCCTGAACAGCAGCACGAGGATGAGGAGGATGAAGGCCCAGACGTCGGACCAGGACTGGCTGCCGAACTGGTCGAGGCCGGGGATGTCGGCGATGTAGGCGGTGGCCAGGGTTTCGGCGACGCCGAGCACGACGCCGCCGATCATGGCGCCGTAGATGTTGCCGATTCCGCCGAGGACGGCCGCGGTGAAGGCCTTCAGACCGAGGATGAAGCCCATCTTGAAGTCGATCTGGCCGTACTTGAGGCCGTTGGCGACCGCGCCGACGGCGGCGAAGACGGCGCCGAGCGCGAAGGCGATCACGATGATGCGGTCCGTGTTGACGCCCATCAGCTTGGCGGTGTCCGGGTCCTGGGCGGTGGCCTGCATGCCGCGTCCGGTGCGGGTGCGCATCACGAAGTAGGCGAGGATGGCCATGCTGACCGGGGCGGCGATGAGCAGGAAGATGTCGCCGGTCTGCAGGGTGACGTTGCCGATGTGGAAGGGCCCGCCGTCGATCTGCGGGAAGGTGCGCGCCGACTTGGCCTCGGGGTACCAGGCCCACACCGCCTGCTGGAGGGCGAGGGAGAGGCCGATGGCGGTGATGAGGGGCGCGAGGCGGGGCGCGCCGCGCAGCGGTCGGTAGGCGAACCGTTCCGCCCCGACGGCGACGGTGACGGAGACCACCATGGCGCCGAGGAGCATCAAGGGCAGGGCGATGAGCATGGAGGTGCCGTCGGGCAGGATGTAGACGTAGACCGTGAGCGCGCCGAAGGCGCCGGTCATGAAGATCTCGCCGTGGGCGAAGTTGATGAGCTGGACGATGCCGTAGACCATTGTGTAGCCGATGGCGATCAACCCGTACATGGATCCCAGTAGCAGGCCGTTGACCAGCTGCTGCGGCAGTTCGTTCACCGCATGTCCTCCGAGACGTTCGGAATTTTCGACGGATGTGGCCGGATGCGAGTCCGCGCGGGGCGCCTGTGGAACAGCGCCCCGCGCGGCTCGTGGTTCGGTGGTGCGGGCGGTGGGTCAGCCGGTGTAGGTGCCGGACTTCACGGCCTTCCAGGCACCGTTCTCGACGGCGTACACGGTGAGCTGCTTGTTGGTCGCGTCACCGAACTCGTCGAAGGAGACCTTTCCGGTCACCCCGTCGAAGGACACGTCCTGCATGGCGTCCACGACCTTGGCGCGGGCGTCGTCGGGGAGCTTCCCGTCGTTGGCCTCGACGACCGCCTTGACGGCCTCGATGATCGCCCAGGCGGAGTCGTAGGAGTAGCCGCCGTAGGCCTCGTAGGCCTCCTTGTATCCGGCGGACTTGTAGTTGGCGACGAATTCCTTGGCGGAGGGGAGTTCCTCGACCGGGGCGCCGACGGAGGTGGCGAGGTCACCGGTGCCGCTGGCGCCGGCGAGCTTGATGAAGTCGGCGCTGTAGATGCCGTCGCCGCCGACCAGCGGAATCTTCGCGCCGGCCGCCTTGATCTGCTTGCTGAGCGGGCCGGCCTGCGGGTATTCGCCGCCGTAGTAGACGACGTCGGCGCCGGAGTTCTTGACCTTGGTGGCGACCGCGTTGAAGTCCTTGGTGTCCGGGTTGATGTGCTCGGTGCCGACGACCTGGCCGCCGAGCTTCTTGAACTCCTCGGTGAAGGTCTTGGCGAGACCGGCGCCGTAGGTCTTCTTGTCGTCGATGACGAAGACCTTGCGCTTCTTGGAGTCGTTGTAGACGTACTGGGCGGCGAACGGGCCCTGGATGGCGTCCGTGGTCGCGGTGCGGAAGTACGACTTGTAGGGGCGGACCTTCTTGGTCTGCCAGTCGACGCCCTGGGTGAGCGCGGGGTTGGTGTTGGCCGGGGAGACCTCGACCAGCTTGGCCGTGTCGAAGACCTTCTGCATGGACTCGCCGACCGAGGAGTTCAGCGGGCCGACGACGCCGAGGACGTCGTCGTTGGCGACGAGCTGGGTGGCGTTCTGCTGGCCGACGGAGGGCTGGCCCTGGTCGTCGAGGGCTTCGATCTCGAACTTGACGCCCTCGACGTAGTTCTCCTTGTTGGCCGTCTTGGCCGCGAGATCCACCGAGTTCTTGATGCCGAGGCCCAGCGCGGACAGGTCGCCGGTCAGCGGGGCGTCGACGCCGATGACGACGGTGGTGCCACCACCGCTGCCGCCGTTGCCGGAGTCCGAGCCGCCGTCGTCGTCGCGCGAGCCGCAGGCGGTGAGGGTGAGCGCTCCCGCCGCCAGAGCGGCGGTGATGGCGATGAGCGAACGTTGACGCACGATCAGTCCTTTCCCTGGCACAGCCGCGTCCCCGTGGAAGCGGCCGAGTCGAGCGCTGGGCCGAAGTGACAATCGGACTGCGCGGTGACTGGCCGTGACTCTAAGCGTGTGTGGGGAACGTGGAGGAGGGTCTGACTCAGGCTGTGACGCTCTTGTTATGACACGGGGTAATGCAGAGCGGTACTGGCTGGGAAGAAGGGCGGAATTCCGGCCGATTCGCCCGGTCCACATGGTGAGAACTCGCAGGACTGACGGGTGGAGTTCAGGTGTCTGGGGCGTTTTGGTGATTACCTGGAATCGTTGCTGCAGGCGACCTGAAGGGCCTGGGAGAGGTCCTGCGCATAGCGTGGTCCGAGGATGAAACTGTGGGCTTGTATTGCGCGCGTATTACGCAGCGTTACGTCCAGGAAAGGGAGGCCGAGGTTCCGGGGTGCTTTTTCGCATTCCGTCACCCTCAGCGTCACGATGATCTTGCGGGCCGAATGCGACTTTGTCTGGAAAGGTGCCGCGGGCGAGGAAGTCATCACGAGGCCGTCGTAGGGCTGGGCCAGGCGCGTCACGGTGACGGGCGGGCCGGACTCCACGCTCAGCAGCACCGCGAAGCTGAAGCCGCCGCTCCGGCCGTCGCTCCGGTCGCCGGGACCGCCGTCGTCGGACACCTCGTTCAGATAGGCGAGATCCACCACGTGGACGGGGTACGGCGGCGGAGGGGGCGGTGGCGGCTGCCCCGGCCGGCCGGCGTACAGGTAGCCGCCGCCCGCCAGTACGGCGAGCACCGCGGCGCCGCCCAGGACGGTCCTGCGGCGTTGGACCAGGCGTCCCGGCGGTCGTGCCGCCGGTCGGGGAACGTCCCCGGTGTCCCGGGCGTGGGTGCCCTCGCCCGGCTCGACGGGGCCGGTGCCGCTCATCGCCACGGTCCTCGCGTCGGGGCGCCCTCGCGGTACGCCTCGGCGCACCGGGCACGGGCCTGACGGTCGATCAGGCTCCGTGCGGCACGCGCGCCTTGCTCGCTTCGGACGGCCCGCGCGTCCGCCAGGACCTCGCGCAGGACGCCGTACTGACGGTCGGACAGGCCCATCGACTGGTAGTCGCCGTAGGGGGTGGCGCCGTCGAGCGCCTCACGGGCCCAGTGGCGGACGGCGGTCGTACACAACTCCGCGGGGGAGAGGGGCCGTCGGGGCGACGCGGAGGCGGATGCCGATGCCGGTGGCGTCGGGGCCGCTTCGCCGGCGGCGCGGGAAGGGCGCCGGTCGGCGGGGGAGTCGCCGCAGGCCGTGGCCAGGGCGCCGGCCGGCAGGGTCAGCGCCAGCGCCGCCAGGGCGCGGGCGAGGCGGAGCCGTCGAGCCGTCGCCCCCGGCCAGGGGGTCTCTCCCCGTCCCATGCCCCGAAGCTAGGGCGCCGGGTGGCCGGGGGCAATGCCGCGGGCACCGAGCGCCGCTCAGCCGGCCGCGCCCGCCTGCGCCCCGTCCCCCGGCCGCACGTCCCGCAGCAGGCAGGTCAGCCGCGCGGTACACACCCGGCGGTCCTGCTCGTCGCTGATCACGATCTCGTACGTCGCCGTCGACCGGCCCCGGTGCACCGGCGTGGCCACTCCGGTGACCAGACCGGAGCGGACGCCGCGGTGGTGGGTGCAGTTCAGGTCGACGCCGACGGCGATCTTGGAGGCGCCGCCGTGCAGCATCGAGCCGACCGACCCGAGCGTCTCGGCCAGCACGGCGGAGGCGCCGCCGTGCAGCAGCCCGTACGGCTGGGTGTTGCCCTCGACCGGCATGGTGCCGACGACCCGGTCGGCCGAAGCCTCGACGATCTGGACGCCCATGCGCGTCCCGAGGTGTCCCGCGGAGAAGAGCGCGGGCAGATCGACGCCGAGCGCGGCGTACTCGTCGACGACCTCCTGCGGGAACTGCACCTGCTGCTGCTCGCCCATGGGCCCGGCTCCGTTTCGTCACTCGATCTGCGGCGGGCGCCGGGAGTCCGCGGGCGGACCGCCGGCGCTGCTGAGCAAACGCTCAGTCGGTCGCCGATTGTTCCAGACGGACGACGACCGACTTGCTGGCCGGGGTGTTGCTGGTGTCCGCGGTGGCGTCCAGCGGCACCAGGACGTTGGTCTCCGGGTAGTACGCCGCCGCGCAGCCCCGCGCCGTCGGGTAGTGCACGACGCGGAAGCCGGGCGCCCGGCGCTCGACGCCGTCCTTCCACTCGCCGACCAGGTCGACGTACGCGCCGTCCCGCACGCCGAGCCGGCGGGCGTCCTCCGGATGGACGAGGACCACCCGGCGGCCGTTCCTGATCCCCCGGTAGCGGTCGTCCAGGCCGTAGATCGTGGTGTTGTACTGGTCGTGCGAGCGCAGCGTCTGCAGCAGCAGCCGGCCCTCGGGCAGTTCGGGGTACTCGACCGGAGCGGCGGTGAAGTTGGCCTTGCCGGTGGCCGTCGGGAAGCGGCGCTCGTCGCGCGGGGCGTGCGGCAGGGCGAAGCCCCCCGGGCGGGCCACGCGCGCGTTGAAGTCCTCGAAGCCCGGGATCACCCGGCCGATGCGGTCGCGGATCGTCGCGTAGTCCTTCTCGAACTCCTCCCAGGGCGTGGAACTGCGCTCGCCCAGCACCCGGCGCGCCAGCCGGCACACGATGGCCGGCTCCGACAGCAGGTGCCGGCTCGCGGGCTCCAGCCGCCCGCGCGAGGCGTGCACCATGCCCATGGAGTCCTCGACGGTGACGAACTGCTCGCCGCCGCCCTGCAGATCCCGCTCGGTGCGGCCGAGCGTCGGCAGGATCAGGGCGCGCGCGCCCGTGACGGCGTGCGAGCGGTTCAGCTTCGTCGACACGTGCACGGTGAGCCGGGCCCGTCGCATGGCCGCCTCGGTGACCTCCGTGTCGGGGGAGGCGGAGACGAAGTTGCCGCCCATGGCGAAGAACACCTTGGCCTCGCCGTCGCGCATCGCCCGGATGGCGCGTACGACGTCGTAGCCGTGCTCGCGCGGCGGGGCGAAGCCGAACTCCTTCTCCAGCGCGTCCAGGAACGCGGGCGCCGGGCGCTCGAAGATGCCCATGGTGCGGTCGCCCTGCACGTTGGAGTGGCCCCGGACCGGGCAGACGCCCGCACCCGGACGGCCGATGTTGCCGCGCAGCAGGAGGAAGTTGACGACCTCGCGGATGGTGGGCACGGAGTGCTTGTGCTGGGTCAGGCCCATCGCCCAGCACACGATGGTGCGCTTCGAGGCGAGCACCATGCGCAGGGCCTCCTCGATCTCAGCGCGGGTGAGGCCGGTCGCCGCGAGGGTCGCCTCCCAGTCGGCGGCGCGGGCCGCCTCGGCGAACTCCTCGTACCCGTGGGTGTGTTCCCGGACGAACGCCTCGTCGACGGCGCCCTCCGTCTGGAGGATCAGCTTGTTCAGGAGCCGGAAGAGGGCCTGGTCGCCGCCGATGCGGATCTGCAGGAACAGGTCGGTGAGCGCGGCGCCCGCGGTGAGGCCCTTGGGGGTCTGCGGGTTCTTGAAGCGCTCCAGGCCCGCCTCGGGCAGCGGGTTGACGCTGATGATCTTCGCCCCGCCGGCCTTGGCCTTCTCCAGGGCGGAGAGCATGCGCGGGTGGTTGGTGCCCGGGTTCTGGCCGGCCACGATGATCAGGTCCGACTTGTACAGGTCCTCCAGCAGGACGCTGCCCTTGCCGACGCCGATGGTCTCGGACAGGGCCGAGCCGGACGACTCGTGGCACATGTTGGAGCAGTCGGGCAGGTTGTTCGTGCCCAGCTCCCGCGCGAAGAGCTGGTAGAGGAAGGCCGCCTCGTTGCTGGTGCGTCCGGAGGTGTAGAAGACCGCCTCGTCGGGCGAGTCCAGGGCGGCGATCTCCTCCGCCACGATGTCGAAGGCGCGCTCCCAGGTGACCGGTTCGTAGTGCTCGCCGCCCTCCGGGAGGTACACCGGGTGCGTGAGCCGTCCCTGCTGGCCCAGCCAGTAGCCGCTGCGGGTGGCGAGGTCGGCCACGGAGTGCGCGGCGAAGAACTCGGGGGTGACCCGGCGCAGGGTGGCCTCCTCGGCCACGGCCTTGGCGCCGTTCTCGCAGAACTCGGCCTTGTGGCGGTGGTCCGGCTCGGGCCAGGCGCAGCCCGGGCAGTCGAACCCGTCCTTCTGGTTGACGCTCAGCAGGGTCAGCGCGGTCCGCTTCACGCCCATCTGCCGTTGCGCGATCCGCAGGGTGTGGCCGATGGCCGGGATGCCCGCCGCCGCGTGCTGGGGCTCCGTGACCTGCGGGGCGTCCTGGACCGGATCACCCTTGGGCGGCTTGGTGGCCATCGCGCGCTCCTTCGCTTACGCGTGTGAGGTACGTCTCCGATCCTCGCACGTCACGGTGACGGCGACGGAGGCCGGGCGGACCGTATTCCGGAAGCGGTGGCCGCGGCGGCGGTCGCGGGCCGGTCCGTGCCGGCGGCGAGGGCGGGGCCGAGTGTCAGTGGTCCGTGGCAGGATCGGGGACGTGGCAGAGACAGCATCGAAGAAGACCGACAGCACCCCCGGCGGCGGCCGTCCGCGCCTGATGCTCATGGACGGGCACTCGCTGGCCTACCGCGCGTTCTTCGCGCTGCCCGCGGAGAACTTCACGACCGCGACGGGCCAGCCGACCAACGCGATCTACGGCTTCGCGTCGATGCTGGCGAACACGCTGCGTGACGAGGCGCCGACCCACTTCGCGGTGGCGTTCGACGTCTCCCGCAAGACCTGGCGCTCCGAGGAGTTCACCGAGTACAAGGCGAACCGCTCCAAGACCCCGGACGAGTTCAAGGGCCAGGTGGAGCTGATCGGCGAGCTGCTGGACGCCATGCGCGTGCAGCGCTTCGCCGTCGAGGGGTTCGAGGCGGACGACGTGATCGCCACGCTCGCCACGCAGGCCGAGGCCGAGGGCTTCGACGTGCTGATCGTCACCGGCGACCGGGACTCCTTCCAGCTGGTCAGCGAGCACACCACGGTGCTGTATCCGACCAAGGGCGTCTCCGAGCTGACCCGTTTCACGCCGGAGAAGGTCTTCGAGAAGTACGGACTGACCCCCGCCCAGTACCCCGACTTCGCGGCACTGCGCGGCGACCCGTCCGACAACCTGCCGGGCATCCCGGGCGTCGGCGAGAAGACCGCCGCGAAGTGGATCAACCAGTTCGGGTCCTTCGCGGAGCTGGTCGAGCGCGTCGACGAGGTCAAGGGCAAGGCCGGGCAGAATCTCCGCGACCACCTGGAGTCCGTGAAGCTCAACCGCCGGCTCACCGAGCTGGAGCGGCGGGTCGAGCTGCCGAAGACGGTCACCGACCTGGAGCGGACGGCGTACGACCGCAAGGGCGTCGCGATGATCCTGGACACCCTGGAGATCCGCAACCCGTCCCTGCGGGAGCGGCTGTACGCCGTCGACCCCGGCGCCGAGGAGGCCGAGGCGACCCCGGTCGTGGCGGACGGGGTGGAGCTGGACGGCACCGTGCTGGGCACCGGCGAGGTGGCCGGCTGGCTCGCCGAGCACGGCACGCGGCCCCTCGGTGTGGCCACGGTCGACACCTGGGCGCTGGGCACCGGCTCGGTCGCCGAGGTCGCGCTCGCCGCGGCCGACGGGAAGGCCGCCTGGTTCGACCCGACGGAGCTGGACGAGGCCGACGAGGCGGCGTTCGCGGCCTGGCTGTCCGACCCGGACCGGCCCAAGGTCCTGCACAACGCCAAGGGCGCCATGCGCGTCTTCGCCGAGCACGGCTGGAGCGTCGCCGGCGTCGGCATGGACACCGCGCTCGCCGCCTATCTGGTCAAGCCGGGCCGCCGCTCCTTCGACCTGGACGCGCTCTCCCTGGAGTACCTGCACCGCGAGCTGGCCCCCGCCGCCGCGGCCGACGGCCAGCTCGCCTTCGGCGCGGACGACGGCGCCGAGGCCGAGGCGCTGATGGTGCAGGCCCGCGCGATCCTCGACCTGGGCGAGGCGTTCGAGGGCCGTCTCGAGGACGTCGGCGCCGCCGACCTGCTGCGCGATGTGGAGCTGCCCACCTCCGCGCTGCTGGCCCGCATGGAGCGGCACGGCATCGCGGCCGACCGGGAGCACCTCCAGGCGATGGAGCAGATGTTCGCCGGCGCCGTGCAGCAGGCGGTGAAGGAGGCGCACGCGGCGGCCGGGCACGAGTTCAACCTCGGCTCGCCCAAGCAGCTCCAGGAGGTCCTCTTCGGCGAGCTGAATCTGCCCAAGACCAAGAAGACCAAGACCGGCTACACCACCGACGCCGACGCCCTGGCCTGGCTCGCGGCGCAGACGGAGAACGAGCTGCCGGTCATCATGCTCCGCCACCGCGAGCAGGCGAAGCTGCGGGTCACGGTCGAGGGCCTGATCAAGACCATCGCCGCCGACGGCCGCATCCACACGACTTTCAACCAGACGGTCGCCGCGACCGGCCGCCTGTCCTCCACCGACCCGAACCTGCAGAACATCCCGGTCCGCACGGACGAGGGCCGGGCGATCCGCCGGGGGTTCGTGGTCGGCGAGGGCTTCGAGTCCCTGATGACGGCCGACTACAGCCAGATCGAGCTGCGCGTGATGGCGCACCTGTCCGAGGACGCGGGCCTGATCGAGGCGTTCACCTCCGGCGAGGACCTGCACACCACCGCGGCCGCGCAGGTGTTCTCCGTCGAGCAGTCCGCGGTCGACGCGGAGATGCGCCGCAAGATCAAGGCGATGTCCTACGGCCTGGCGTACGGCCTGTCCGCCTTCGGCCTCTCCCAGCAGCTGAACATCGAGGCGGCCGAGGCACGCGGCCTGATGGACGCCTACTTCGAGCGGTTCGGCGGCGTGCGCGACTACCTGCGCCGGGTGGTCGACGAGGCCCGGGCGACGGGCTACACGGCGACCCTCTTCGGCCGCCGCCGCTATCTGCCCGACCTCAACAGCGACAACCGCCAGCGCCGCGAGGCGGCCGAGCGCATGGCGCTGAACGCCCCGATCCAGGGCACGGCGGCCGACATCGTCAAGATCGCCATGCTCAACGTGGACCGGGCGCTGCGCGAGGCGGACCTCACCTCCCGGATGCTGCTCCAGGTCCACGACGAAATCGTCCTGGAGATCGCCCCCGGCGAGCGCGCGGCGGCCGAGGAGATCGTCCGCCGCGAGATGGCCGACGCCGTGCGGCTCAGGGTCCCCCTGGGCGTCTCGGTCGGCGACGGCCGGGACTGGGAGTCGGCGGCGCACTGATCCGCGCCGGGCGGCCGGTCGATCCGCCGGCCGGTCGCCGGTCGCACGTCAGACGCTCGCCGCTCGTACGTCAGCCGGTCTCCGGTCGTACGCCGGACGCTCGCCGCTCGCACGTCAGCCGGTGCGAGGGCGGGGGAGCGCCGGGCCGGAGGGAGCGCCGCGGTGCCGTGCACGCGCGGCGCGCTTCCCCACCCCGGCCCGCGGGGGCCGTCACTCAGGTGGCCCCCGCGAAGACGCCCCCCGCCCCCCACTCCCGTGAGGATGCGGGCATGGGTATACGCATGCTCCACCACCGGACCGCACCGGCACGGGCAAGCACAGACCGACCCGCCCGTGTGCCACTCCTCCCGGTCCCGGTCTTCGCACCGGGCGCCAGTACCGGCCGTACCCCCACCACCCTGGCCACGGCCCTGCGCCGTACCGCCACCGGCATCCGCCGCGCCGTCGCCCACCGGGCCCCGGCCGCCGCGACCCCGCGCGAGACGCCCGCCTGGCACCTCTGGGCCGACCTGGCCCGCGGCTACCTGGCGCTCGCCCTCACCCTGCTGCCGCGGACCCGGCCGGCGCACACCTTCACCGTGTTCGTCGCGAGCACCGACACGCTCAGCGCGCGACCCGCCGGTCCGGCTCCGCACCGGCGCCTGCCGCCCGGACGGCGGGGACCGGGACCGGACGCCACACCCTGACCGCCACGGCACAGAGCAGCACTCCCGGGGCGAGCCCCGCGCCCGCCCCGAAGCACACCGTCGGGATCAACTCCCACGGCTTCGCCGCGTCCCCCCAGTGCTCCCACCACCGGGTGGCCCGGCGCACCGCCCCGGCCACCGCGCAGCCGGCGATCACCGCCCCCACCCACCAGCGGTCCCGCGCCGCGAGCACGGGAACCCCCAGCGGCTCGGCCGGGGGCGTCCGGCGCAGCGCCCGCACCAGGAACACGGCGAGCACGACGGCGGCCACGGCGGAACCCCCGTACTGCAGGTACCAGTAGAGCGGGGAGCCCGCGATCTCCCGGCCGAGGACCGGCAGCAGCCGCATCCCCCACCGGTCGAGATGCGTGAACGCGTCCCACACCACGTGCGTCGACGCGCCCAGCACCGCCGACGCGTACCAGCGCACCACGAGCGAGGGCCGCACCCGTGCGCGGGGCGCCCCGCAGCGCAGCAGGGCGGCGACCCGGCCCTGCCGGGAGCGCGGCAGCAGGGCCACCAGCGGCTCGCGCACCGACAGCCACAGCCCCACCAGCGCCCAGGCCACGGCCACATCGACGGTGAGGACACCCGGCCAGGAGTGCGTCACGTCCCCGAACTCCATGGCCCCGGACAGGAAACTCGCCGCGTAGTACGTCATGTCGGGGGCGAACGAGCCCGCCACCAGCACGGCCGGCACCAGCCGCCCCCGGCCGGTCCCGTCGGCCCGCAAACCGGGCAGCACGGCGGCGGCATGACTGAGCGTGAACGGCAACAGAACTCCTCATATGGCCAACCGGTGAATATCGGGCACGAACGGGTCCCCGCGCACGGCAAGTTGTCGTAGGGTCGCCTGCGGCACCGTACTGATCGAACAGACGAGCACCGCGCGGGGAAAGTTGCGGCACGACGCCCGGCGCGCACCGTTCGTCGCAACAGGACGGGTACAACGGGCGAGTACGACAGCCGAAGACGGACGGACGCGCGGGCGTCCACGGGAGGGGTTCACTCTATGGCGGCGCAATTCGACAGGAGGCTCCGCAAGGCGGCGGTCACCACCACCGTGGCAGCGGTCGCGGTCGCGGCCCTGTCCGCGTCCCAGGCTCCCCATGTGACGGCCGACGCCAACGGCAGACAGACCACCGCCGACAACGTGCCGACGGCCGACACCCCCGCCGAGCAGAGCGCCACCGGCAACTCGCCGTACTACACGGACCTGCCGCCGCTGAACAGCCCGAGCCCCGCGCCGACCATCGGCACCCCCGCCTCCCGGCAGCCGTCCGAGGCGGGCATCCCCGCCACCGTCCTCGACGCCTACAAGAAGGCCGAGTCGGAGCTGCGCCGGTCCAAGCCCGGCTGCAACCTGCCCTGGCAACTCCTCGCCGCCATCGGCAAGGTGGAGTCCGGCCAGGCCAGGGGCGGCCGGGTCAGCGCCGACGGCACCACGATCGGCAAGATCATCGGCCCGCAGCTCGACGGCAACGGCTTCGCCCTCATCAAGGACACCGACAACGGCGCGTACGACGGCAACAGCGCCTACGACAACGCCGTGGGCCCCATGCAGTTCATCCCCTCCACCTGGGCGTGGGCGGGCCGCGACGGCAACGGCGACGGCAAGAAGGACCCCAACAACATCTACGACGCCGCGCTCTCCGCCGGCCACTACCTGTGCCGCAACGGCTGGGACCTGTCCGTCCAGGCCGACCTCGAGAGCGCGATCCTCAGCTACAACAACTCGCAGGACTACCTCCGCACGGTCCTGTCGTGGCTGGAGCACTACCGCAAGGGCACCCACGAGATCCCGGACGGCACCGGCACCCTGCCCGTGGGCCGCAGCGACGACCCCGCCGCCGGCGGTCCCGACCCGTCCCCCGGCCGTACGGGCGGCGCGACCACGCGCCCCACGACCCCCGGCACGCCGTCGCCCGGCCCGCAGAAGCCGGGCGGTTCCCCCGCACCCGGCAACACCACCGACCCCACCGGCCCGTCGGCCCCCACGCAGCCCGGCACCGGCTCCCCGAGCCCCGATCCGACGGATCCGCAGACCCCGCCGGACAACCAGACCCCCACCGACACGGTGCACCACCTGGAGAACGCCGGCACCACGGGGCTCACCGCCACCGCCGGCGACACCTTCGCCAAGAAGATCAGCACCCGTGCCGAGACCAAGGCCGGACAGGCCGTCGGCAAGGTGCGCATCCGCTTCACGATCCTGGGGGACACGGACGCCACCTTCACCGGCGGCGAGAAGGTCGCCGTGGCCACCACCGACGCCTCCGGCGTGGCGGTCGCGCCCGCGCTGGTGGCGGGTGAGAAGACCGGCGCCTTCACCGTGCGCGCCGCCGTCGCCGGCCGCACCGTCCCGGGCCTCGACTACCGGGCCACCGTCACCGAACGGGTCGCCGACGCCCTCACCCGCACCGGCGCGACCGAGCTGACGTGCGCGCCCGGCGGCGAGTTCGCCGACCGGGTCGCGGTCAAGGCCACGCACAAGGGCGCCGCCGCGGACGGGGTCGCCGTCACCGCCAAGCTCGTCAGGTCGGCGCTCGACCCGGCCGAGAACGACAAGGGCCCCTACTTCAAGGGCGCCGACGGCAAGGCCGTCCGCACCCTGACCGGTCTCAGGACCGACGCCAAGGGCCTGCTGACGCTGCCGAAGCTCTACGCCGACGACACCACCGGCACGTTCGTGCTGCGGCTCACCACCGCGGGCGGCGCCACGCTCGACGTCCAGCTGAAGGTGGCCGGGGCCGAGCCGTCACCGAGCCCGTCCACCGACGCGCCCGACGCCTCGCCCACCCCGTCCACCGAGCCGTCGACCGCGCCGGACGCGTCGACCGGGACCGGCGCGTAGGCGCGGCTCCCGCTCCGACGACCGAGGGGCGCCCACCGCTTCGGCGGGGGCGCCCCTCGCCGCGTCCCCACCCGCTCACTTCGCGAGCCGGGCCTTGGTGTGCCGGGTCGGCTCCGCCGTGGCCGGGTCCTCGGGCCACGGATGCTTCGGGTACCGGCCGCGCAGCTCCGCCCGTACGCCGTGGTAGCCGTCCTTCCAGAAGGAGGCCAGGTCGGCGGTGACCGCGGCGGGGCGGCCGGCGGGGGAGAGGAGATGGACGAGGAGCGGCACCCCGGCGACCTCGGGCGAGTGCTGCAGCCCGAACATCTCCTGCAGCTTCACCGCGAGCACCGGCCGCGCGGGATCGCCGTAGTCGACGCGGACGCGGGACCCGCTGGGCACGGTGATCCGCTCCGGTGCCAGTTCGTCGAGCCGTGCCGCCTCACCCGAGGCCCAGGGCAGCAACCGCGCCAGTGCCTGCGCGGCATCGATCCGGGCCAGGTCGGCCCGGCGCCGGGCCCGGCTCAGCTCGGGCTCCAGCCATTCGTCCACGCGCGCGTGCAACGCGTCGTCCGAGACGTCCGGCCAGGGCTCGCCGAGCCGGTGCCGCAGGAAGGCGAGCCGCTGCCGCAGCGCCTCCGCCTCGGCCGACCGGCGCAGCAGTCCCAGTCCTTCCTCCCGCACCCCCTCCAGCAGCGCGTTCCGTACGAGGGCGGGGTCGGGAGAGGTGAGCGGCTGTGCCGCCAGCTCCACCGCCCCGAGCCGTTCGACCCGCCGGGCCACCACGTCGCCGCCGGACCAGTGGACCTCGTCCCGTTCCTCCAGCAGCGCCCCCGCCGCCCGCCGCGCCGTCGCCTCGTCGACGACCGCGCCGAGCCGCACGCGCGCGTGGCCCCTGCCCAGCGGCCGGTCGGCCACGGCCACGGCGATCCACGGTGCCCCGCGCAGCGCCGACGCCTCCGGCAGCTCGGCCCGGGTGCCGGACACCATCAGGTACGAACCGCCGTCCTTCCTGGCCACCCGTTCCGGATACGCCAGCGCGGTCACCAGCCCGGCGACACCGTCGTCGGTGACGCCCCGCACGCCTCCCGCACCGGCGCCCTGCCCGGCGCGTCCACCGGTGCCTCGCTCGGTTCCTTGCCTGACGCGTCCGCCGGTGCCTCGTTCGGTTCCTTGTCCGGTGCGTTCGCCGGTGCTCTGCTCGGTTCCTTGTCCGGTGCGTTCGCCGGTGTTCCGTTCGGTTCCTTGTCCGGTGCGTTCGCCAGTGCCTCGCTCGGTCCCTTGCCCGGTCCGCTCGCCGGTGCTCCGCTCGGTCCCTTGGCCGGTCCGCTCGCCGACGCCTCGCTCGGCCTCTTCGGGGGCGCTCTCCCCGGTCACTCCGGCGTTGCCTTCCCCGGTGCGTTCGCCGGTGCTCCGCTCGGTCCCTTCGCCGGTGCCTCGTCCGGCGGCCCGGAGTCGGCGGACCTCGGCCCGCCAACGCGCCCCGTACCCGTCGGTGCCACGCCGGGCGGCACGCAGCGCGGCCACCAGATCGTCCCCGTACTCCCGAGGCGGCTCCTCACTGAGCAGGGCCACCACCTCGGCCACCGTGGCGGAGCCGCCGCCACCACCGTCGCCGGTACCGGGCGTGCGCGCGCCCCGGCCCGGGACGGCCGCATCGTGCCCGGCCGTCCCCTTGGTCCCCGAGCCGTGCCCACGGCTGGTGCCGGACCCGGCCCCACGGCCCGAGCCTGCCCCGCCCCCGCCCCCGGAACCGGCGTCGGAGAGCAGCGCGCGAGGGCTCCCCGGCCGATCCTCACCTCCCGCGTCGAGCAGCGCCCGCCCCAGCCGGGGATGCACCCCGAGGCGGGCCAGCCGTGCTCCCCGCTCGGTGGCGCGGCCGGCCCCGTCCACCGCGCCCACCGCCGTCAGCACCGACCTGGCCGCCGCCATCGCCCCGCGCGGCGGCGGATCGAGCAACGCCAGACCGGACGCGTCCGGATCGCCCCAGCAGGCCGCCTGCAGAGCGAACGCCGTCAGATCCGCCACCTCGATCTCCGGCGCCGGGAAACGCGGCAGGCGGGCGTCCTCGGCCTCCGCCCAGCAGCGGTACACCGTCCCCGGCGCCTCACGCCCGGCGCGCCCCGCCCGCTGGCGCCCGGCGGCCCGTGAGGCCCGTACCGTCGTCAGCGCGCTCAGTCCTCGCGCGTGGTCCACCCGAGGCTCCCGGGCCAGCCCGGCGTCCACGACCACCCGCACGCCCGGGACCGTCAGCGACGACTCGGCCACCGCGGTCGCCAGCACCACCCGGCGCCGGGTCCCGGGTGCCAGCACCGCGTCCTGCACGGCCGCCGGCGCCCGCCCGTGCACCTGGAGCACGTCGACGTCCCCGAGCCCCGTCAGCTGTCCGGCGACCCTGGCGATCTCACCGACCCCGGGCAGGAAACACAGCACGTCCCCGTCCCGTTCGGCCAGCGCCCGCCGCACCACCGACGCCACGTGCGCGAGCAGCGCCGGGTCCACCCGCATGCCGTGCGGCGGACGCACCGGGCGGGCCGGCGGCGCCCACACCACCTCCACGGGGTACGACGCGCCCCGGGCCTCGACGACCGGCGCGTCCCCGAGCAGCCGGGCCCAGCCCTCCGCGTCCGTGGTCGCCGAGGCGGCCACCAGCCGCAGCTCCGGCCGCAGCGCCTGCCGCACGTCCCACAGGAACGCCGCCGTCGTGTCCGCGTCCAGATGCCGCTCGTGGCACTCGTCGAGCACCACCACGTCGACGCCCGTCAGCTCCTGGTCCCGCTGGAGCCGCTGCAGCAGCACACCGGTCGTGACGACCTCCACGCGCCCCGGCCGGCCGACGACCCGCTCACCGCGCACCGTGTACCCGACGCTCCCGCCGGGCTTCTCACCGAGCAGCCACGCCATCCGCCGGGCCGCCGCCCGCGCCGCGATCCGCCGCGGCTCGGCCACCACCACGCGCCGCGCGGGGCCCTCGCCCAGCAGCCCCGCCAGGGCCAGCGGCACCAGCGTCGTCTTGCCGGTGCCGGGCGGCGCGACCAGCACCGCGGTGCCGTGCCCCTCCAGCGCGTCGTGCAGGGCGGGCAGGGCACCGCGTACGGGCAGGGCTTCCAGGGCGTCGTAACGGATCACGCCCCCAGTGTCGTACGGCGGCACAGCCGCCCTCCACGCGCGCCCGCACCGGGCGGACGCGCGCTCAGCGGCCCCGGCCGGGCACGGGACTCAGCCCCGCTCGCAGACGAAGATCGCCGTGCCCGGGATCAGATGTCCGCGCAGCGGCGACCAGCCGCCCCACTCGGAGGTGTTCCAGTCCGGCCACTCCGGTTCGACGAGGTCCACCAGCCGGAACCCGGACGTCACCACGTCCCGCACGCGGTCGCCGAGCGTCCTGTGGTGCTCGACGTACACCGCGCGGCCCTCGTCGTCCTGCTCCACGTACGGCGTGCGGTCGAAGTAGGAGGAGGACACCGACAGCCCCTCGGGGCCCGGCTCGTCCGGGAAGGCCCAGCGCAGCGGGTGCGTCACCGAGAAGACGAAGCGGCCCCCGGGCCGCAGCACCCGGCGCACCTCCCGCAGCACCAGCCGCGGATCGGCGACGAAGGGCAGCGCCCCGTACGCCGAGCACGCGAGGTCGAAGGAGCCGTCCGCGAAGGGCAGCACCGCCGCGTCGGCGCACACCAAGGGGAAGGGCGAGCCGATCCGCAGGGCGTGCTGGAGCTGGCGGTGGGAGAGGTCCAGGGCCACCGGACGGGCGCCCTGGGCGGTCAGCCAGCGCGAGCACTGGGCGGCGCCGGCGCCGATCTCCAGGACGTCCTTGCCCTTCAGCTCCTCCGGCGGGCCGAGCAGCTCGGCCTCCACCTCGTCCAGCCCCTCGGGGCACCACACGAAGCGGTCGTCACCGAGGAACGTGCCGTGCTCGATCTGGTACTCGTCCGCGTTGCGGTCCCACCAGCCGCGGTTGGCGCGGGCGCTCTCCGTGACCCCGGCGGCACGCCGGGTGGCCTCGGGCTCGGCGGGACCCTCGTCGGGTCGTGCCTCGGACGCTGCGGGCTCTTGGATGACCGGCTCCCTCGTACTAGTCTGCGGCTCTTCCGTACCGCCCGCCCCGCGTGTCACGAAAGGGACGTTCGGGGGTCCGTGTGGCCTCGGCAGACGGCACTTGTGCCGGGAATGCGGTGATCCGCCCCGGGTGTGCGGCTTCGCGCATTGACCCTGCCCGGCTGCCCCCGTATGCTACAAGTTGCGCTGCGGGCCTGCGCACCTCAGACGTAGCAGGTCGCGCTCGCATCTGTTGTATGTCCCCTCGGTTCTCGAGGCGTCACCAGGGATTTTCGGTGGCGCTTACTTGGCTGTCCGGCTTCTGCAGAGCGAAACGGGCTCCCGGCGTAAGCAGTACCTACGACTTCAATGTCCGTACCGGAGCCCTTTCCCACATGACGAGCAGCACCGAGACCACCGCCACCACCCCGCAGGTTGCGGTCAACGACATCGGTAACGAGGAAGCCTTCCTCGCCGCGATCGACGAGACGATCAAGTACTTCAACGACGGCGACATCGTCGACGGCGTCATCGTGAAGGTCGACCGGGACGAGGTCCTGCTCGACATCGGTTACAAGACCGAAGGTGTCATCCCGAGCCGCGAGCTCTCGATCAAGCACGACGTCGACCCCAACGAGGTCGTCGCCGTCGGTGACGAGATCGAGGCCCTGGTCCTCCAGAAGGAGGACAAGGAAGGCCGCCTGATCCTCTCGAAGAAGCGCGCCCAGTACGAGCGGGCCTGGGGCACCATCGAGAAGATCAAGGAAGAGGACGGCATCGTCACCGGTACCGTCATCGAGGTCGTCAAGGGTGGTCTCATCCTCGACATCGGCCTCCGCGGCTTCCTCCCGGCCTCCCTGGTCGAGATGCGCCGCGTCCGCGACCTCCAGCCCTACGTGGGCAAGGAGCTCGAGGCGAAGATCATCGAGCTGGACAAGAACCGCAACAACGTGGTCCTGTCCCGCCGTGCCTGGCTGGAGCAGACCCAGTCCGAGGTCCGCCAGACCTTCCTCACCACCCTCCAGAAGGGTCAGGTGCGGTCCGGCGTCGTCTCCTCGATCGTCAACTTCGGTGCCTTCGTGGACCTGGGTGGCGTCGACGGTCTGGTCCACGTCTCCGAGCTGTCCTGGAAGCACATCGACCACCCGTCCGAGGTCGTCGAGGTCGGCCAGGAGGTCACCGTCGAGGTTCTCGACGTGGACATGGACCGCGAGCGCGTCTCCCTGTCGCTGAAGGCGACCCAGGAAGACCCGTGGCAGCAGTTCGCCCGCACCCACCAGATCGGCCAGGTCGTGCCCGGCAAGGTCACGAAGCTGGTTCCGTTCGGTGCGTTCGTCCGCGTGGACGAGGGCATCGAGGGTCTGGTCCACATCTCCGAGCTGGCCGAGCGCCACGTGGAGATCCCGGAGCAGGTCGTCCAGGTCAACGACGAGATCTTCGTCAAGGTCATCGACATCGACCTCGAGCGCCGCCGCATCAGCCTCTCGCTGAAGCAGGCCAACGAGTCCTTCGGTGCCGACCCGACGGCGGTCGAGTTCGACCCGACCCTGTACGGCATGGCCGCGTCCTACGACGACCAGGGCAACTACATCTACCCCGAGGGCTTCGACCCCGAGACCAACGACTGGCTCGAGGGCTACGAGAAGCAGCGCGAGGAGTGGGAGCGCCAGTACGCCGAGGCGCAGCAGCGCTTCGAGCAGCACCAGGCGCAGGTCATCAAGTCCCGCGAGGCGGACGAGAAGGCCGCTGCCGAGGGTGGCGACACCGCGGGTGCGGCTCCGGTCGCGTCCGGTGGCGGTTCGTACTCCTCCGAGGGTGGCGACAACTCCGGCGCCCTGGCGTCGGACGAGGCGCTGGCCGCCCTGCGCGAGAAGCTGGCCGGCGGCCAGAGCTGAACGCGGGCGGAGGCCACTGAGGCCAAGCCTTGACCGAGGGGCCGTACCTTTCGAGGTGCGGCCCCTCGGCCGTGCTCGCGTCCGACGCGCGTCCCCCTCGCGGACCCTCGCATCCCCCTCGGGGTTCCTCGGGCCCTTTCGTGATCCCTCGCGATCACCGTCCCGCCGACCGGGAATGCCGGTCCTCCTGAGGACGTTATGTCTCAGGAACGCAAGGAGGGGAGCGGACACTGTGCTTGATCCGCAGGGTTTGTACGCATGGGAGCCGAAGGGCCTGGCCGTCGTCGACATGGCACTCGCCCAGGAGTCGGCCGGACTGGTCATGCTCTACCACTTCGACGGATACATCGACGCCGGCGAGACCGGCGACCAGATCGTCGACCAGGTGCTCGATTCGCTGCCCCACCAGGTCGTCGCGCGCTTCGACCACGACCGCCTCGTGGACTACCGGGCCCGTCGGCCACTGCTGACCTTCAAGCGGGACACCTGGACGGACTACGAGGAGCCCACCATCGAGGTGCGGCTCGTGCAGGACGCCACCGGAGCACCGTTCCTGCTGCTCTCGGGGCCCGAACCGGACGTGGAGTGGGAGCGCTTCGCCGCCGCCGTGCGGCAGATCGTGGAGCGGCTCGGCGTCCGCCTCTCGGTCAACTTCCACGGCATCCCCATGGGCGTCCCGCACACCCGCCCCGTCGGCATCACCCCGCACGGCACCCGCACCGACCTGGTACCGGGCCACCGCAGCCCGTTCGAGGAGGCGCAGGTCCCCGGCAGCGCCGAGGCCCTCGTCGAGTACCGCCTGATGCAGGCCGGCCACGACGTGCTGGGCGTCGCGGCGCACGTTCCGCACTACATCGCCCGCTCGCCGTACCCCGACGCGGCGCTCACGGTGCTGGAGACGATCACCGCGGCGACCGGCCTGGTCCTCCCCGGCATCGCCCACTCCCTGCGCACGCAGGCCCACCGCACGCAGACCGAGATCGACCGGCAGATCCAGGAGGGCGACGAGGAACTCACCGCCCTCGTCCAGGGACTGGAGCACCAGTACGACGCCGCGGCCGGGGCCGAGACGCGCGGCAACATGCTCGCCGAGCCCGTCGAGATCCCCTCGGCGGACGAGATCGGCCGCGAGTTCGAACGGTTCCTCGCGGAGCGGGAGGGCGACGGCTGACGCCGCCGGGCCGGCCTGCGCGACGGGCCGGCCCGGTCCCGTGCGGGCCCCGGGGGCAGGCCGGAACGGTCAGGTCCTAAGCTTCCGTCCATGCTGAAGGTGGGCCTGACCGGCGGGATCGGCGCCGGCAAGAGCGAGGTGTCACGGCTGCTCGTCGAGCACGGTGCCGTGCTGATCGACGCGGACCGGATCGCGCGCGAGGTCGTCGCGCCGGGGACCCCGGGGCTCGCCTCGGTCGTGGCGGCCTTCGGCGAGGAGGTGCTGGCCGAGGACGGGAGCCTGGACCGGCCGAAGCTCGGCTCGATCGTCTTCGCCGACCCGGAGAGGCTGGCCGCGCTGAACGCGATCGTGCACCCCCTGGTCGGCGAACGCTCCCGGGCGCTCGAGGAGGCCGCGGCGGACGACGCCGTGGTCGTCCACGACGTGCCCCTGCTCACCGAGAACGGCCTCGCCCCGCTGTACGACCTCGTGATCGTCGTCGACGCCGACCCCGCCACCCAGCTCGACCGGCTGGTCCGGCTGCGCGGCATGACCGAGCAGGACGCCCGCGCGCGGATGGCCGCCCAGGCGACCCGCGAGCAGCGCCGGGAGATCGCGGACCTGGTCATCGACAATGACGTGCCGCTGGACCGGCTGCGCGCCCGCGTCGACGAGGTGTGGGCCGAGCTGACCCGCAGGGCGCGGGAGCCGCGCCGCTCGCCCCGGCACCAGGAATAGCGGCACGCGCCGAGGCGTTGATCCCTTTCAGTGAGGGAAGGAATCTGCCGTGCCCGACAGCAGTGGATCGACCGGACGTACACCGGAGACGGATGTCATCGACTTCCGCGCAGCCGAGCAACTGCTCGCCGCGCGGGACCCGCAGGGCGCGGTGAAACTGCTCGACGGGGTCATCGGCTCCCACCCCGAGAACACGGCTGCGCGCTTGCTGCGTGCCCGTGCCTTCTTCGCGGCGGCCCAGCTCAGGCCGGCCGAGCTGGAGTTCACCATCGTCCTGGAGCGTGAACCGGACAACGCCTTCGCCCACTTCGCGCTCGCCCGCACCTACGAGCGCCGAGGGTGCGACGAGCAGGCTCGCCGTCACTTCCGCCTGGCGGCGGCTCTGGACCCGAACCCGGAGTACCTGCAGCAGGCGCGCTTCGATTCCTGACCGACCGCGGCGGGTACTCAGCCGTCCGGCGGCCGGTAGGGAGGGATGTCCCGGCCGGGCTGGTAGTGCGGTCCCTGCCGGATGTGCCGCAGGACGATCAGCAGGTCGACCGTGGCGACGAGCCACAGCACTCCGCACGCCAGCGCCCATCCGAACCGTCCGGCCAGCGCGAAGGCGGCGGTGCCGAAGACCGCCCAGACCAGCCCCCACAGGCTCAGCCAGAAACGCGCCCGCAGCGCACTGCGCGCGGTGACCGGTTCACTGCCCGTACGCATCGGATCACCACCATCACCACTCCCGTGGCCAACGTACTGCGGCAGACCGTGAGGGGGAAACGCACCGAGCCCCCCGTCCCGATCACCACGGGACCGCCCGCGTTCACTCGGTCGGGTGAACGGATGCCGGGTGGGAACGGGTGTGCGATGACGGGCCGTTGGACGGGCATGGAGCTGAGAATGCGAGAGGGGCACCGGGGCACGGGGCCCGGGGCCATCACCCCGGACGGCTGCGCGGTCGAGCTCTATGCGCGGCTGCCCGTCGGAGCCGAGCCGGACATCGTCGCCGCGGCCGTCCCCCGGGGAGCCCGCATCCTGGAGCTGGGCTGCGGAGTGGGGCGCATGACCCACCCGCTGCTGGAGCGGGGGTTCACCGTCACCGCGGTCGACGAGTCCGCCGAGATGCTGGAACGCGTGCGCGGCGCCCGCACGATACGCAGCGCGATCGAGGACCTCGACCTGGGCGAGCGCTTCGACGCCGTGCTGCTGGCGTCGTTCCTCGTGCACACCGGTGACACCGAGGTGAGACGGGGGCTGCCGCGGACCTGCGCACGGCACCTCACGGACGACGGCTGTGTGCTGATCCAGCGGGAGGGGGCGGACTACCACACCGACCTGCCCCGTGAGCGGGTCGACCCCAGCGGCTTCACCGTGCGGATCCTGTCGTCCGAGCCGGTCGGCGACGGTGTCCACGCGGTGCACGCGGAGTACGAGTTCCCGGACGCCGTCTGGACGCAGACCTTCCGGGCCCGGCCGCTGACCGACACGCAGTTCGAGGAGGCGCTGGCGGAGGCGGGGCTGAGAGTGGACCGCGCCCTGACCGACGACGGGATCTGGGTGAGGGCGGTGGCCATGACCTGAGGACGGCGGACCGGCACCGGCCGGACCCCTCAGAGCCCCGCAGGCACTCCTCGAGCCATGCGGGTCCTCCCGAGCGAGCCATGCGGGCCCTCCGCGGGGCTTCTCCTCAGGAGGGGGGCTTGCTCTTGGCGTCCCTCCGGGCGCGGCTCAGGCTCTCCAGGCCGCGCAGGCGTTCCAGCTCGCGGCGGTCGCGTTTGGTCGGGCGGCCGGCGCCGCGATCGCGGACACCGGCCGGGGCGACGGCCTCGCGCGGCGGGGGCGGCGGCGAGTTGTCGATGTAGCACTGGACGGCGACCGGGGCTCCGACGCGCTTGCGGATCAGCCGCTTCACCACGACGACGCGTTCCCTGCCCTCGTGCCGCAGGCGCACCTCGTCGCCGACGCGCAGGGAGTGGGCGGGCTTCACGCGCTCGCCGTTCACCCGCACATGGCCGCCACGGCAGGCGGTCGCCCCGAGGGAACGGGTCTTGATGAGGCGGACGGCCCAGATCCAGCTGTCCACCCGGACGCTCTCGCCGCTCTGCGGCCCGGCCGCCTCGGCGGCGGCGATCGCCGCGGCGGTCTTCGGGTCAGGGGCGCGGGACTCGTCGGCCGCTCCAGGGCCCGCCTCGCGGGACGCGTCGGCACCGCCGTCGCCCGTGCGGGTCCCGGCCGCCCCGCCGGCCCTGCCCTCGTCATGCTCGGAAGCCATGCCCCGACCTTAACCGCCCGGCCCACCGGGAGGAGGCGCCATTTCCGGGGCGGTCCGGCACCGGCCCGCGCCCGGCACCGGCACACGTCCGAGACCGGTACACGCCCGGTGCCGGCACACGTCCGGAACCGGCACACGTCCGGAACCGGCACACGTCCGGAACCGGCATACGTTCCGTACCGCGACGCCGCCCGGCCCCGGTGCGGTGCCGGGCCGCGGGTTTGTCCGGGACGGGTCGGTCTTACGGTGGGGACATGGACACGGACACCAGCGGCCTCTCCGCGCTCGACCGGCGGATCGCGGGGTGCCGGGCCTGCCCGCGGCTGGTCGCCTGGCGCGAAGAGGTCGCACGCACGAAACGGGCGGCCTTCGCCGACTGGACGTACTGGGGCCGGCCGGTGCCAGGGTTCGGTCCGGCGGACGCGCGGCTGCTGATCGTCGGCCTCGCTCCCGCTGCCCACGGCGGCAACCGCACCGGCAGGATGTTCACCGGAGACCGATCCGGGGACGTGCTGTACCAGGCGCTGTACGACGTGGGGCTCGCCTCGCAGCCCACCGCGGTCGCCGCCGACGACGGCCTGGAGCTGTACGGGGTGCGCGTCACCTCGCCGGTGCACTGCGCCCCGCCCGCCAACAAGCCCACCCCGGCCGAACGCGACACCTGCCGATCCTGGCTCGTCCAGGAGCTGGGACTGCTGCGCCCGACGCTGCGGGCCGTGGTCGTACTGGGCGCCTTCGGCTGGCAGGCCGCGCTGCCCGCCTTCGGAGAGGCCGGTTGGACCGTGCCCCGGCCGCGTCCCGCCTTCGCACACGGCGGGCAGGTCGAGCTGGCCGGCACCGACGGCCCCGGACTGCACCTCTTCGGCTGCTTCCACGTCAGCCAGCGCAACACGTTCACCGGCCGGCTCACCCCCGAGATGCTCCGGGAGGTGCTGCGTACGGCGGCCAGGACGGCGGGGCTGCCGGCCCGGTAAAAGGGGAGGATCGGCCCCGGCCGGCGGGCTACGGTGCTCCGATGGGCCTCTATCCGGTGATCGAACCGTACGACCACGGCATGCTCGACGTCGGCGACGGCAACCGCGTCCACTGGGAGACCTGCGGAAATCCGCACGGCAAGCCCGCCCTGGTCCTGCACGGGGGACCGGGGAGCGGGACCGGCCCCAACCTCAGGCGGTACTTCGACCCCGCCGCCTATCGGATCGTCCTGCTCGACCAGCGCGGCGCCGGACGGTCGCTGCCCCGCGCGAGCGCCCACGACACCGACATGAGCGTCAACACGACCGCCCACCTCATGGCCGACCTGGAGCGGCTGCGTGCCCACCTGGGCATCGAGCGGTGGCTGGTGTGGGGCGTGTCCTGGGGCTCGGCACTGGGCCTGCGGTACGCGCAGACGCACCCCGGGGTCGTGTCCGAACTGGTGTTGACCGGGGTCGCGACCGGCTCGAACGCCGAGGTGGCCCTGCTGACCCGGGGCCTGGGGAAGATCTTCCCGGAGGCG
Organism: Streptomyces sp. SudanB5_2050; assembly: GCF_964272335.1. NCBI lineage: Bacteria > Bacillati > Actinomycetota > Actinomycetes > Kitasatosporales > Streptomycetaceae > Streptomyces > Streptomyces sp. SudanB5_2050. Next base: position 2,135,031 of record NZ_OZ186760.1, on the reverse strand, counting down.
CACGAGCGGTTCCTCGCCGAGCTGCCCCCGAAGGAGCGCGAGGGCAACCTGGCCGCCGCCTACAACCGTCTCCTGGAGTCTCCCGACCCGGCGGTCAGGGACCGGGCCGCCCGGGCCTGGACGGACTGGGAGACGGCGATCATCCCCGCACCGCCCGGTTCGGTCGCTCGGTACCGGGACCCGGAGTTCCGCAGGGGCTTCGCCCGTACCGTCACCCACTACTGGGGCAACGGCCACTTCCTCGGCGAGGGCGACGGCGAGGACGAGGGTGTGGTCCTGCGGGACGCGCACCGGCTGAAGGGCATCCCGGGCACCCTCGTGCAGGGCAGCCTGGACTTCGGCAACCTCCTCGGCATCGTCTGGCGGCTCCACCACGCCTGGCCGGAGAGCGAGCTGATCGTCGTGGACGAGGCGGGACACGACGCCGGAGCCGTCGGGGACGAGGCGCTGCTGGCGGCGACCGACAAGTACGCCCGGGCCGGGGCCGCCACCCCCCGCGGCTCCTCCCGGCTCACGGACCCGTCGGCTCCGGCACGACCGCCGTCGCCGTGATCTCCACGAGCTGCCCCGGGTATCCGAGGCAGCTGACCCCGAGCAGCGTCGACGAGTGCGGTCCGCCGCTGAGCCCCGACGCCTCGACGACCTCCCAGACGGCGGACAGCGCGGCGGTCTCGGAACTCACCACGTACACGTCGGTCGACAGGACGTGTGCCGGCCCGCTGCCCACGGCGCGCAGCTGCTCGGTGAGATTCGCGATCACCTGCTCCGCCTGCCGGACCGGATCGCCCGCGCCGACCAGCTCCCCCTCCGCGTCCAGCGGGACGGACCCGGCGAGGAAGGCGAGCTTCGTCCCGGCCTCGACGACGGAGACGTGGGAGTAGGTGGGTGGCGGGAACAGACCGGGCACGGTGACACGCTGAATCACGTGGGCTCTCCAGAGACGGACGGACGTTCCCCCGATCGTCCGCTCGCGGCTCACCCGGCGCACCCGAATTTCCCTCGTGGACCGGGCCCCGGACGCCTAGGCTGCACGAGCCCCTCACACCCGCCCCGCCGCCACAGGAGCCCTCCGCAGTGCCCTCCCTCCCGGACCAGGTCTTCCTCGACACCACCGCCGACCGCCTCGCCGCCCTCCCCACCGTCCGGGCGGTCACCCTGGGCGGCTCCCGGGCCCAGGGCACCCACGGGCCCGACAGCGACTGGGACCTGGCGGTCTACTACCGGGGCGCCTTCGACCCGGACGACGTCCGCGCCCTCGGCTGGGCCGGCGAGGTCAGCGAGGTCGGTGCCTGGGGCGGCGGGGTCTTCAACGGCGGTGCCTGGCTGACCATCGACGAGCGCCGCGTCGACCTGCACTACCGCGACCTCGACGCGGTCGAGCACGAGGTGGCCGAGGCCGAGGCGGGACGCTTCGGCGTGGAACCGCTGATGTTCCACCTGGCGGGCATCCCGACGTACCTGGTGGTCGCCGAGCTGGCGATCAACCGGGTGCTGCGCGGCCGACTGCCCCGCCCCGCCTACCCCGAGGCCCTGCGGAGCACCGCCCCCGACCGCTGGTACGGCGCCGCGACCGCCACCCTCGCCTACGCCAAGGCGGGACACGCCCCCAAGGGCGCCCTCACCCAGGTCGCCGGCGCGATCGCCCTCGCGACGACCCAGACGGCACACGCGGTCCTGGCGGCGCGGGGGGAGTGGGTCACCAACGAGAAGGGCCTCGTCGAACGGGCCGGGCTGGGCGGCCGGACGGACGCGCTGCTGGCACGGCTGCTGCCCGAGCCGCAGTCCCTGGCACGGTCGCTGACCGAGGCCGAGGAGATCCTGCGCGCCGCCGTGGAGGCCGGCTGACTCGGCCGCCCCGGGCCCGGCGGTGACGGGACGCGGCCGCGCTTCGTCGATGCACGCGGGCGCCGTGGTCGCCGCGTGCGCGGCGAGGGCGATGACGACGGAGGAGCACGCGGAACCCGCAACGTTGCAGGGGGCGCGGGCGGGCGGCCGGCCGGCGGCGGGCAGATCGCGTTCACACCGCTGAAACCCGCACGTATCCGGCCCCTCGCACACCGGCCGTACGCTGGAAGGCATCCCGCCCGGCCACCGTCGCCCGAAGGCTCACCCCCGCCCTCGCCCCGACGACAGGAGCCCCGCGCCCCGTGTCCCGCACCGCCCGCCCCGCCGCCGGCACCACCCCCGCGCCCGGACCCGCCGCCACGGCAGCCGCCACCGCCGCCACCGACACCCTCCCGCCCTGGCTCGCGCACGCCCTGCGCGCCCAGCGCGGCCCGGTCCCCTGGGCCGCGGTCACCCGCGGGGCCCTGGCCGCAGGCCCGCTGCTGCTCGCCGCACTGCTCGCCGGACGGGCCTCCCTCGGGGTCGTCGCCGCGATCGCCGCGATGCTGGCCGGCATCAACGACCGGCCGGGCAGCCGCCGTACGTCCGTCAGGCGCATCGGCGTGCCCGCCCTCGCGGGAGCCGTCGGGCTGCTCGTCGGGTCGTACGCCGGCGCACACCTGGGGGCCTTCGCGCTGACCCTCGTACTGACCGGGCTCGGACTGGTCGGCGGAGGCATCAGCGCGATCGGGCCCGTGGCCTCCGGGACCGGGACGCAGTTGCTGGTCACCAGCGCGGTGGGCGCCGGGATGCCGCTGCCCGACCCCGTGTGGCAGACCGTGCCCGCCTTCCTGGCCGGCGCCGGATGGCTGCTCGCGCTGCGGCTGCTGCTGCCCACGCCCGTCTCCCGCACCGGCGACCCCCGCGCCGGCCGAGGCCGCGGCCCGTACCGCCCCGACAGCCGTTTCGCCCCTCGCCCGGACAAGCGCTCCGACCCCCGCCCCGACCCTCGACCCGATCTCCGCCCCGACCCTCGCCCCGAGCCCCGACCCGGTCCCCGCCCCGACGTGCGCCTCGACTTCCGCTTCGACGGTGAGCGGGCCGCCGTCGCCGAGGTCTACGACGCCGTCGCCGCGCTCCTGGACGCGGCCGGCACCGAACACGCCGGCGCCCGGCGCGCCGCCCTCACCGCAGCGCTCGACCACGCGCAGGACGCGCTCGCCGGACCCAGGCTGCGGCGCCACCCGTCGTCCGCGGCCGAGCGCCGCCTGCACGCCCAGTACGCCGCGGCGCTGCCGCTGGGCGAGGCGGCGACCGCGCTCGCCTGGGCGGAGCGGACCGTGCCGAAGCGTGCGGCCGAGGGCCCCCGGCGGCTCGCGGCGGCCGTCCGCGGCAACTCCCTCGCCGGGCCGCTGCCCGCCCCCGCCCGGACCGACCCCGCCCTGCGCGCCCTCGACGCCGCCCTCCTGCACGCCGCCGAGGTCTTCGACCGGGGCCGGGCCCCGGACCTGCACACCCGCAGGCGGTCCGTCGCCGCACTGGTGCGCACGGTCCTCGGCGCGGGCGGCCGGGAGTACGCCCTGCGCGCCGGGCTGTGCTTCGGCGCCGCCGCCGCCACCGCCCAGGCCCTGCACCACGGGCACTGGTACGGGGCCCACCAGCACTGGTACTGGCTGCCCGCCACCGCCGTCTTCCTCGTCAAACCCGACCTCGGCCCCCTCGTGTCCCGGGTGCTGTGCCGGGCCGCCGGAACCGTGCTCGGGGCCCTGCTCTTCGCCGGGTTCGCGGCCGTGCTGCCGCGGCCGGAGGGGCTCGTCGTGCTCGTCGCCGTCTGCGGCGCCCTGGTGCCGGTGGCCGCGCGGCACTTCGCCGCCCAGACCACGGTCGTCACCGTCCTCGTCCTCGCCCTGGTCATGGTGGGCGGCGAACCCCAGGCATCCGCCGGACGCATCGGCGAGACACTGCTCGCCTGCGCGATCGTGCTGATCGTCGGTCACCTCCCGGTGCCCGGGCAGCGGGGCGGCGGGGTCCGTGCCCGGATCGACGCCGCCGACGCCGCCGCGCACGCGTACCTCGTCCACGTACTCGGCGAGTCCGACGACCGGGCCGCCCGGTGGACGCTGCGCCGCGAGGCGTACCGCACGCTCGCCGAGGCCCGTGCCGCGATCGCGCGGGCCGCCGCCGAACTGCCCGCCCTCGCCCGGCACTCCGCGGGCGCGGACGAGGTGGCCGCGGTACTGGAACGACTCGTCGACACCACCACCGCGTGCGCCGTGCACCTCGACGACATCGGCCGGCTCACGCCCCGCCACACCGAACGGCTCGCCGCGCTGCGGGACGAACTCGCCACCCGGCGCGGGCGGGTGGGCCGCTCCCGTACGTTGGCGTGATGACGCCTCCCTCCCCGCAGAAGCCCGCCCGGCCCCAGGAGAAGCGCCCCCGCGAGACACCCGCCGATCTGATCGTCACCGGATGCACCGTCCTCGTCCACGACGACCGGGAACGGATCGGCTTCGAGGAGGACGCGGCCGTCGTCGTACGGAACGGAGCGATCGACTCCGTGACGACCGCCGCCGCGGTGGCCGGCCTGCCCGCCGCCGACCGGATCGACGCCCGCGGACAGGTCGCCCTCCCCGGACTGATCAACTGCCACACGCACGCGCCGATGGTCGCCCTGCGCGGACTGGCCGAGGACCTGCCCACCGAGGAGTGGTTCAACGACGTCGTGTGGCCCGTCGAGTCCAACCTCACCGAACGGGACGTGGAGCTGGGCGCGCGGCTGGCGTGCGCCGAGATGATCCGGGCGGGCGTGACGGCCTTCGCCGACCACTACTTCGCCATGGACGCCGTCGCCGCCGTGGTCGCCGAGTGCGGGATGCGGGCGCTGCTGGGACAGGCGTACTTCTCCACGCAGGGCCCCGAGGGACGGGAGCGGTCCCTGGAGTTCGCGCTGCGGCACCGGGGATCGGCCGACGGCCGGATCACCACCGCCCTGGCCCCGCACGCCCCCTACACCGTGACCGACGCCGACCTCGCCGCCACCGCCGACCTGGCCCGCGCGCACGGACTGCCCGTGCACCTGCACGCCGCCGAGAACCGCGACCAGACCGACACCAGCCTCGCCCGGCACGGCGCCACCCCGATCGGCGTCCTGGAGCGCACCGGCATCCTCGACACCGACGTACTCATCGCCCACGGCACCGGCATCACCGAGGACGACCTGCCGCTCCTCGCGGACGCGAGCGGCCGCACGGCCGTGGCCACCGCGCCCCGCGGCTATCTGAAGTTCGCCTGGCCCACCACCACACCCGTACGCGCCCTGCGCGACATCGGCGTCCCGGTCGGACTCGCCACCGACGGCGCCGCCTCGAACAACTCCCTGGACGTGTGGGAGTCGATGGCGCTGACGTCCCTGGTCCAGAAGGCGACGGAGGGCGATCCACGCTGGCTGACCTCGCGCCAGGCCCTCCACCACGCCTCGCTGCAGAGCGCCCGCGCGGTCGGGCTCGGTGACACCGTCGGCCGCATCGCACCGGGGCGGCGGGCGGACCTCGTCCTCGTCGACCTCACCGGCCCGCACACCCAGCCCGTGCACGACCTCGCCGCCACCCTCGTGCACAGCGCCCGCTCCGCCGACGTGCGCACCACGATCGTCGACGGACGCGTGCTCATGCGGGACCGCGAACTGCTGACCCTGGACGTGCCCGCGGTGGTGCGCGAGCTGGGGGAGCGGCTGCCCGCGCTGACCGAGCGCGGCCACGGCCGGCGCGTCCAGGAGTACGACACCTGAGGCCGGCGGCGCGCGGGCACCGCCCCGGAAAAAACTTCGCCGGACCGCGATGAGTTCCGCTCCGCCCGACGGTCACCACCCCCGACGGACCGTCGTATGCCGTACAGGAGGAGCTGGAGCCCATGTCGCTGCCCGAGATCGTCAGCCGCGCGGAGTGGCGCGCGGCGCGCGCGGCCCTACTGGCGAAGGAGAAGGCGGCCACCCGCGCGCGCGACGCGCTCAACGCCGAGCGGCGCGGGCTGCCCATGGTGGAGGTCGACAAGGAGTACGTGTTCGAGGGCGGCGACGGCAAGGCCACCCTGCTCGACCTCTTCGAGGGCCGCGACCAGCTCGTCGTCTACCACTTCATGTTCGCGCCGGAGTGGGACGCCGGCTGCCGCAGCTGCTCGGCCTTCCTGGACCAGATCGGCCACCTCGCGCACCTGCGGGCCCGCGGCACCTCGTTCGCCGCGGTCTCCCGGGCGCCGTACCCGAGGATCCTGCCGTTCAAGGCGCGGATGGGCTGGACACTGCCCTGGTACTCGTCGTACGTCAGCGACTTCAACACCGACTTCGAGGTGACCCTGGAACACGAGGGCGAACTCGTCGAGCGGCCGGGGCTCAGCTGCTTCCTGCGGGACCGCGAGCGGGTCTTCCACACCTACTCGACGTACGAGCGTGGCCTCGACGGACTCGGCTCCACCACGAGCCTGCTCGACCTGACGGCGCTCGGACGGCGGGAGCCCTGGGAGAAACCGGAGGGGCGCGCGTCGGCTCTCGGGGCCCCCGCGGGAAGCGAGGGAGTCCGCTACCACGACGAGTACGAGGACTGACACGCACCGTAGCCGTGCGGGTCAAACGGCTGAGGTCTCGCTCACACTTTGCGGTGAACGGGTGTCAACTACGTCTCAGTACCATCACCACGCGAGGCTTTCGCTCCATGGTTGGCGTTTGACTCTACGAGTACAGCGCTGCATGGAGGTGCAGGATGGTGAACGGGCGAACAGTGCTTGAACGCTTTCCCGCCGGTGGACCGCGGGGATCGTGGCCGGCGGAGGAATTCGCGCAGGCGCGGCGACGGGAGGGTCTCCCCGCCGAGGTCGTCATGGACCTCGCCACGGACATGTTCCTGGTCGTCGTGCGCGCCGGCGACGCCGCGGGTGACGCGGCCGCCTGACACCCGGCCGCCCGGCGGCCGACGCCCCCCGGTGCTCCGGACTCCAAAGGCGCGCGGCGGCGGGAGGCGCGCGGTGGCCGGCGGTGGCGCTAGGCGCTCACCGGACGCGACCAGGTCGGCGTCGTGTTCGTCAGCCGGCACAGCGCCAGATAGAGCGGAATGGGCGGGGTGTACGGCACCGTGCCGTCCGGGCGGTGGATGAGGCCGGGCACGTCGGGAGCGTCGGGGACGACCGCGCCGGCGGCGTACCGCGCGGGGGCGGGCCACTCCAAGGCGTAGTCGGAGTCCGACGGGACGATCCACCACCAGTGCGCCTCGTCGGCGTAGACGCACCCCACGCGGGGCAGCCGGGGCATCACCAGGGGCCCGAAGCGGGCGGGCACCGCCACCGCGTCGCAGCCCAGCGGGGCCGTCATCCCGTCCGGCACGAGCAGCCGCCGGGTCGACCCGGGGGCGTGCATCCGTCGCTGGAGGCCGACCAGTGTGTCGAGGCCGAGCGGTCGAATGCCGGACGCAGCCCTCACAGCCATGCGGTCCCCGTTCCGCGGCGCGCCTCGAGTCGGCGTCCCTCCGCCTCGCCGTCCTCACCCGGGCCGTCGGCCGGGCCGGGCTTGGGGCGGGTGCCCCAGCCCAGGTCGTTGTGGGGCTCCGCCGGGTCGCGCGGGCCGTCGGCCTTGCGCGGCAGCTCCGCCCAGACCAGGAGTCCGGGCCCGTGCTCGTGGGCCCCCCACGCGTCGCACAGGGCGTCCACCAGCAGCAGCCCCCTGCCGTGCTCGTCATCGGGCCGCTGAGCGGTCTGCGGGTGGGGCTGGCCCGGGGCGCAGCCCTCGTCGCGCACGGCTATGCGGACCAGGTCGGCGCCGTCATGCAGCTCGCAGACTATGTGCCGGCTCGCGGTGTGCACGATCGCGTTGGTCACCAGCTCGGAGACGACCAGTGCCGCGGTGTCACAGGTGTCCTCGCACACCGACCAGCCGTTCAGCCGAGCGCGGGTCAGGCGTCTGGCCTGCGCCGGCGAGCCCGGGTGTGCGGCCAGCTCGAAACGGAACCGGCGGTCGGCGGCGGCCCCGGAGGAACCGGCTCCCACGGCGGCGGCGAGGCCGAGGGAACCCGCGGTGGCCTCTGTTCCTAAAGGCGCGGACGGAATCACGCTTGCCACTATCGCCCCGTCGTGAACACTTGGCAAGTGTCACTCTGAAAAATGCAGAGTGCGGTGTGACGGTCTGGAAGGCCGTGGCACACTGCTCGCAACAGCACGTCGAGCGGCGCCACTTCGGAGCACCGAAGGTCTGCACGGGCTTTCGAAAAGTTTTTCGAATGGCGCCGTCGGGCTGTGCGCATGTCGCGGTGCGCGCACGTTGATTCGGACTTCTCGTGGAGGTGGGCGGTGAGCGAGCCGCGGTCGGCGCCGACGGTCGGCCAGGTCGTCCTCGGCCGGCGCCTGTCGGACCTGCGTGAACGCGCGGGCCTCAAGCGCGAGGAAGCCGCCCGCATCCTGCACGTCGCCCCCGCCACGGTACGCCGGATGGAGACGGCCGAGGTCGCCCTGAAGATCCCGTACCTCCAGCTCCTGCTGAAGGCCTACGGCGTCGGCGACGAGGAGGCCGACTCCTTCGTCAGGCTGGCCGAGGACGCCAACAGACCCGGATGGTGGCAGCGCTTCCACGACATCCTGCCGGGCTGGTTCTCGATGTACGTCAGCCTGGAGGGCGCGGCCTCCCTGATCCGTTCCTACGAGCCCCACTTCGTGCCCGGTCTGCTGCAGACCGAGGACTACGCGCGCGGGGTGCTCCGCTCCGGAGCGATCGGGCAGACCCGGCCGGACGACATCGAACGCCACGTCGACCTGCGCATGCGGCGCCAGGAACTGCTCACCCGCGAGGACGCGCCCAGGCTGTGGGTGGTGATGGACGAGACCGCCCTGCGCCGCCCCGTCGGCGGACCGGAGGTGATGCGCGCCCAGCTCGACCGGCTGCTCGAGGCCACGGAGCTGTCCAACGTGACGCTGCAGGTCGCACCGTTCTCCAACGGGCCGCACCCGGGCACCTACGGGCCCTTCGTCCTGTTCCGTTTCGCCATGCCGGAACTGCCGGACATGGTCTACAGCGAGTACCTGACCGGCGCCGTCTACCTCGACGCGCGCGCGGAGGTGGCGACCCACCTCGAGGTCATGGACCGCATGGCGGCCCAGGCCGCCACGGCACACCGCACGAAGGAGATCCTCCGGGATCTCCGCAAGGAGCTGTGAATGAGTCACATCGCACCCCAGCGCTCGCCGCGCAGCCGCGGCGAGCGCATCTACAACGGCATGCCCGCCCGGGAGCTGGGCAGCGAGGGCTGGCACAAACCGTGGAGCGGCGGCAACGGAGGGAACTGTCTGGAGGCCATGAAGCTCGCCGACGGCCGGATCGCGGTACGGCAGTCCACCGACCCCGACGGGCCCGCACTGATCTACACCTCCGCCGAGATGACGGCCTTCATCGAGGGAGCGAAGGCGGGAGAGGCGGACTTCCTGCTGTCCTGAACCCGCACGGCGTTGATGCTTCCTTTTTAAACTGATCAGCTGATTGTTTCTGACATTCGACACGGGATCGATCGCCGTCCGGGAGGAGGACGGTGGGTGGGGGGGGAGGGGGAGGAGGCCGTCGCCGGCCGGGAGCACACGGTCAGGCCGTCATCGGCCGGTCGTACGGCCCGACCGGCGCCGGCAGCCGAGTGCTGCCACCCGACAGATGACGGTCGACGGCCGCCGCCACCGAGCGCCCCTCCGCGATGGCCCACACGACGAGTGACTGCCCGCGCGCCGCGTCCCCGGCGGCGAACACCCCCGGCACATTGGTCGCGAAGGCGCCGTCCCGGGCGATCGTGCCCCCGGGCCCCAGCTCCAGACCCAGCCCGTCGACGAGCCCGTCCGCCGGGTCCGGTCCCGAAAAGCCGAGGGCCAGGAGGACCAGATCGGCGGGGAGCGAGCGGACGGTGCCGGGAAGCGGCCGGCGAGCGGCGTCCACGGCCACCAGGCGCACCGACCGCACCCGGCCCTCCGCGTCCCCGGTGAACCGGAGCGTGGACGCCGCGAACAGCCGCGCGTCCGCGTCCGCCGCCGGCGCGGAGCGCAGGTCGCGCGCCTCCTCGTGAGCGGCCGACAGCCGGTACAGCCGCGGATACGTCGGCCACGGCTCGGCCTCCTCGTCGCGCTCCGCGCCCGGCCGCGCGTAGATGTCCAACTGGGTCACGGACGCCGCGCCCTCCCGCACCGCGGTGCCGAGGCAGTCCGCGCCGGTGTCGCCGCCGCCGACGATCACGACGTGCTTCCCGGCGGCGGAGAGCGGGGAGCGCTCCAGGTCGCCCGCGCACACCCGGTTGGCCGGCGGCAGGTACTCCATCGCCTGATGGACACCGGCCAGCTCCCGGCCGGGAACGGCCAGTTCGCGCCACGCGGTCGCCCCGGTGGCGATCACCACCGCGTCGTAACGGGCCCGCAGCCCGGCGGCGTCCACGTCCCGCCCGACCGCCGTCGACGTACGGAACCTCGTCCCCTCCTCCCGCATCTGCCCGATCCGCCGCTCCAGGTGCCGCTTCTCCATCTTGAACTCGGGGATGCCGTACCGCAGCAGCCCGCCCACACGGTCGTCCCGCTCGTACACGGCGACCGTGTGCCCGGCCCTCGTCAGCTGCTGCGCCGCCGCCAGCCCGGTGGGCCCCGACCCGATCACCGCCACCGTCCTGCCCGACAGCCGGTCCGGCGGGCGCGGCGGGACGAGACCCTCCTCCCACGCCCGGTCGGCGATCGCGCACTCGACGTTCTTGATGGTGACGGCGGGCTGATTGATGGCGAGCACACAACCCGCCTCGCACGGCGCCGGGCAGAGCCGGCCGGTGAACTCGGGGAAGTTGTTCGTGGCGTGCAGCCGGTCGCTCGCCGCGTGCCAGTCCGAACGGGCCACCAGATCGTTCCACTCGGGGATCAGGTTCCCGAGCGGACAGGCCTCGTGGCAGAAGGGGACCCCGCAGTCCATGCAGCGGTCCGCCTGCGGGCCGACGATCGGGAGCAGCGCACCGGGCACGTACACCTCGTCCCAGTCCCGGACCCGTTCGCCGACCGGCCTTCGGGGCCACTCCTCGCGGGGCGTGGTGAGGAAACCCTTGGGGTCGGCCATGACCGTCTCCCTTGCCCGCGGGGCCAGCCGTGCGCGGGGCGGTTCGCCCGCGCCCTCGGGGCCCTCGCGCTCCTGCGGCCACGATACGGCCCGCCGCCGGCGCCCGCAGAGCGTGCGGAGGCCCTGTCCGGCGGCGCCCGCTCCCTCAGGACAGGGCCAGCACGTACGCCACCGCGGCGGCGGCCGACGCGACGGTACGGACGTGGTTCCACGCCGTCCACTCGCGCACGTACGACCGCCACCGGCCGGCCGCCTCCGCGGCATCCGGCTCCAGCCGGAGCAGCGCGGTGTTGCGCGGCACGTTGGCCACCGCGGTCACCCCGAACGACCCGCAGAGGTACAGGGCACTGCCCAGCAGCAGTTCCACCGCCGCCCCGTCCGGCCACAGCACGAACGTCATCACGGCGATCACCGCGGTGAGCACCGCCGTCCCGAGGAAGACGGCCATGAACGCGGGCCGCACCGCCGCCGTGTTGATCGCGTTCATCGCGGCGATCCCCTGCGCGGGCGGCAGCGCGGCGAGCCCCCGCATCACGAACGTGGAGAAGGCGCAGAAGGCACCGGCCGTCAGACCGGTGCCGAGCACCCCCAGCACCGTGAGCACGAAGTACGGTCCGTCGATCATGATCTGTCGGCTCCCCCTCGTCGAGTCCCCGGCCGCACGGCACCGTCCGCCGTCGACCACCCCGAGTCAACCTCCGCGCGGGCCCGCCGGCCATGGCCCGTCGGCGCGGGCGCATGTGCGAGCGTCCACGCGGGCGCACCGCCGGACGGCGCATCATGGACGGGTGCGACTGGAAGCGATCACCTGGGACAGACTCGGCGACCTGCTCGCCGAGCGTCTGCTCGACCTCGAACCCGCCGACGGCGGCGACCGGCCCCGCGTCGCCTTCGACGGCGCCCCGGCCGCCCGCCCCGGCGAACTCGCCCGACGGGTCGGTGAAGCGCTGCGTGTCCGCGGCCGCCCCTCCCTCGTCGTCGGCACGGAGGGCTTTCTGCGCCCCGCCTCGCTCCGCCTGGAGTACGGCCATCGGGACGCGGAGTCCTACTACAGCGGCTGGTACGACACCGGCGCCCTGTGGCGGGAGGTCTTCGACCCGCTCGCGCCCGGAGGCGACGGCCGTGTACTGCCCGACCTGTGGGACCCCGTCACGGACCGCGCCACCCGCAGCCCCTACGTCCACCTCCCGCCCGGCGGCGTACTGCTGCTGCACGGGCCCTTCCTGCTGCGCCACTGGTTCCCCCTCGATCTCAGCGTCCACCTCGTCCTCACCCCCGGCGCCCTGCGCCGCCGCACCCCCGACTCCGAGCACTGGACCCTCCCCGCCTTCGAACGCTACGAGGAGGAGGCCGACCCGTCGGCCACCGCCGACGTGCTGGTACGCGCCGACGACCCACGGCACCCCGCGTGGAACGGCTGAGCCGCCGAAGTGGGCTCAGAGCCAGCCGTTGCGCCGGAAGCCCCGGTGCAGCGCCACACAGGCGACGGCTATGACGCCGATGACGAGGGCGTAGCCGTAGCGCCAGCGCAGCTCGGGCATGTGGTCGAAGTTCATGCCGTACACCCCGCAGACCATCGTGGGGACGGCGATGATCGCGGCCCAGGCGGTGATCTTCCGCATGTCCTCGTTCTGCGCGACCGTCACCCGGGCGAGGTGCGCCTGGAGGATGGAGTTGAGCAGCTCGTCGAAGGCGGCGATCTGCTCCGTGGCCCGCAGGAGGTGGTCGGCGACGTCCCGGAAGTACGCCTGTATCTCCGGCTCGACCGCCCGGGCCGGCCGTGTGGCCAGCTCCTCCAGCGGCCGGCCGAGCGGCACCACGGCCCGCCGCAGTTCCAGCAGTTCTCGTTTGAGCTGGTAGATCCGGCCCGGGTCGACCCGGGCGCCGTGCTCCGCGAACACCTCCGTCTCGACGTGGTCGATGTCCGCCTGGAACGCCTCGATGACACCGAGGAAGTCGTCGACGACATGGTCCGCGATCGCGTGGAGCACCGCCGACGGCCCCTTCGCGAGCTGCACGGGGTCGGTCTCCAGCCCCTCCCGCAGCGGGCCCAGCGAGCCGTGGCGCCCGTGCCGCACGGTGATCACGAAGTCCTGGCCGACGAACACCATGATCTCCCCGGTGCTCACCACCTCGCTCGTGGCGGTCAGCTGCTCGTGCTCCACGTAGCAGACCGTCTTGAACACGGCGAAGAGCGTCTCCCCGTACCGCTCCACCTTCGGGCGCTGATGGGCCTCGATCGCGTCCTCGACCGCCAGCGGATGCAGGTCGAACAGCTCCGCCACACCCGCGAACTCCTGGTCCGTCGGCTCGTGCAGGCCCAGCCAGACGAAGCCGCCCCGCCCCCTGCGCATCCGCTCCACGATCTGCACCGGATCGCCGACCTCGGGGGTGCGGACGCCGTCCCGGTAGGTCACGCAGTTCACCACCGAGGAGCCCAGCGGGGAGCGGGCGGGGTGGCTCAGATCCACCCGAGGGCGCCTGCGGGCCAGCCGCGCCACCCTGCGCAGTCCACCGGTCCTGCCCAGGCCCGTGACCTTCCGCAGATTCCCTGCCATCGTCATCCGTGTCTCCTCGCGTGGGTCCCCTCGCGCCGTGCTTCCCGCGCCCTGGCGGGACAGTCTGCCAGGGCGGCGCGGGTGGCGGACCGGCCTGTGGAAACGGAGCGTTCCGCTTGGTTCCCGGCTGTGGACGGGGCCCTCGGAGCGGTGCCGTTCCGGTGCGTCGACCGCTTCGGGCAAGCGGGACAACTGGGATGATCGCCGCATGACGCGAACCGACGGATACCTCCTCGACAACCGGCAGACCGAGGCGGCGGAGCGTTTCGACGCCTTCGCGACCCTCTTCGATCCCACGACCTTCCGGCATCTGACGGCCCTGGGCGTGGGGCCCGGCTGGCGCTGCTGGGAGGTCGGCGCCGGAGGCACCTCCGTGGTCTCCTGGCTCGCCAAGCGGGTGGGGCCCACCGGCAGGGTCCTGGCGACCGACATCGACACCTCGCGGGTCGCCCCGGCCGGCCGTCACCCCGTGGAGGTGCGCGTGCACGACGTGGGCGTGGAGGAACCTCCGGGCGAGGGCTTCGACCTGGTGCACGCCCGGCTCGTCCTCGTCCATGTCCCGGACCGCGAGCGGGCGCTGCGTTCCATGGTCGCCGCCCTGCGTCCCGGGGGCCGCCTCCTGGTCGAGGACGCCGACCCCGCCCTGCAGCCCCTGCTCTGCCCCGACGAGCACGGTCCCGAGCAGCAGCTCGCGAACCGGCTTCGGCACGGCTTCCGCCAGCTCCTGGCCCGTCGCGGCGCCGACCTCTCCTACGGCCGGCGGCTCCCGCGCCTGCTCCGGGAGGCGGGGCTGCACCGCGTGGAGGCCGACGCCTACTTCCCGGTCGCCTCGCCCGCGTGCGCCGCCCTGGAGTCGGCGACGGTCCGTCAGGTCCGCGACCAGCTGGTCGCCGCGGGCGCGGCCACCCACGACGACATCGACCGCCACCTCGCGAACGTGGCCGCCGGCGGCATGGACCTCGCCACGGCACCGATGATCTCCGCATGGGGACGCAAGGCCGTCCAGAGGTGACGGGGCCCGGGCCGCCGCCCCGGCGCCGACCGCCCTCCGCCGCTCAGCCGCCCCTCCGCGGAGGTCTCGCGCCCACCCGCTCGACCGACCTGGCCCCCGCCCGGCACCCCGCGGCGGCCGCCTCCTCGTCGGTCGCGCCCGCGAGCAGCGCGGCGAGGAACGCCCCCGTGAAGGCGTCACCGGCACCGGTACTGTCCCGCGGTGTCGCGGGCACGGCCGGGACCCGCGCGCTCACCGCACCGGACCGGGCCACCAGGGCCCCCTCGGCACCCTGCTTGACGACCACCAGCGGAACCTGCCGGCTCAGTTTCGCCGCGGCGTCCGCCGGATCCGGAAGCCCGGTGAGCAGGCACGCCTCGTCGCGGCTGGGCAGCAGGACGTCCACCCCCTCGACCAGGTCCAGGAAGCGGTCGACACCGAGCCCGGTGAGGAAACCGGCCGACGCCGGGTCCACACTCACCGGCACCCCGCGCCCGCGTGCCGCTGCCAGGGCGACCGGCACCAGAGCGCGCCCCGGTTCCGAGAACAGCAGGTAGCCCGACAGGTGCAGCCGGGCGACCCCGTCGAGCAGCGCGTCCGACCAGTCACCGGGCTCCAGCCGCAGCGAGGCCCCGCTGTCCGTCAGGAAGGTCCGCTCGGCCGAGGCGCCCGTGTCGACCAGGCAGATCACCGTCCCCGTCGGCGCGTTCGCGTCGACGACCAGATGGGCGCGGACCCCGAGCGCCGTCAGCTCCCGCCGGTGCCAGTCCGCGGCGTCCGAGCCGACCCGTCCCAGCAGCCGGACGTCCCGGCACCCGCCGTGCGCGGCCCAGCAGGCCACGTTGGCACCCGCCCCGCCGGGCAGCCGGCGGATCGAGGCGCTGGTGTCCGTGCCGACGGCCAGCGGGCCCCGGTGCCGGGCGACGACGTCCGTCACGACGTCACCGACGACCAGCAGAGCCCCGCCCGGCCCCGCGGTCATGCCCCGGTCCAGGCCGCCGCGATGCGCGCCGCCAGCCGTACGTTCCCGCGCACCGCCGCCAGATTCGCCTCCAGCGAGGCGCCGTCGGTGTGCCGTACCAGGTGCGACAGGAGGAAGGGGGTGACCGCCTGGCCCGTGACCCCCTCCGCCTCGCAGGCGCGCAGCGCGTCGGCCAGCACCCGCGCGTGCAGCGCGGGATCGAGCTGCTCCTCCTCGGGGACCGGGTTGGCGACCACGAGCGCGGACCGGGAGCCGCGCAGCGCGTCCTGGGCCCGCATGACGGCCGCCACCTGCTCCGGCGTGTCCAGCGTCCAGTCCACCGGATGACCCGAGTCGGCCAGGTAGAAGCCGGGGAAGCGGTCCGTGCCGTATCCGGCCACCGCGACGCCCAGCGTCTCCAGCCGCTGCAGGGTCGCCGGCACGTCCAGGATGGACTTCACGCCGGCGCAGACCACCGTGATCCGGGTGCGGGCCAGCAGGCCCAGGTCGGCGGACTCGTCCTGCGTGACCGTCCACTCCCGGTGCACACCGCCGAGGCCGCCGGTCGCGAACACCCGCACCCCCGCCAGCTCCGCCAGCAGAGCGGTCGCCGACACGGTGGTCGCCCCGTCGGCACCGGTGGCCACCGCGAGCGGCAAGTCCCGGTGGCCCAGCTTGCGTATGCCGTCCTCGTTGGCGACCCGCTCCAACTGCTGCTTGTCCAGGCCGACGTGCGGCCGTCCGTCCAGCACGGCGATCGTGGCCGGTACGGCGCCCTCCCGCCGGACCGCCTCCTCCAGCTCCCGTGCCACCTGCAGATTGCGCGGGCGGGGCAGCCCGTGCGCGATGATCGTGGACTCCAGGGCCACCACCGGGCGGCGCTCGCCGATCGCCGCCCGTACCTCTTCCGACACCACCAGGGTCACGCGTCCGCCTCCTGTCGTCGGTCCTTCCTCATCTCTGGCGGGCGCGGGAGCGGGCCAAACCCGTCCGGCCCGACCAGGCACCCTTGCGGCTCCCGGCGGAGCCCGCGAGCCTGGGGGGCATGACGGACGGAACGGCACGCCTCGACCACGTCGTCCTGTGGGTGCGCGACCCGGTCGCCGCCGCCGGGTTCTACGAGAGGACGCTGGGAGCGCAGCCCTTGCGGGTCACCGAGTACGCCGCCGGGACCGTGAGCTTCCCCTCGGTGCGCCTCAACGAGGAGACCATCCTCGACCTCGCGCCCCACGCCATGGCGGAGCGCATGCGGATGATCCCCGGCGCCGACGCGAGCGCGGGTCACCCGGTCAACCACCTCTGCGTGTCACTGCCACCGGACGACTTCGACGCGCTCCGCGCCCGCTTGGCGGAGCAGGCCGTCGCGGTCTCCGAGCTGTCGCACGGCGCCTTCGGCGCACGGGGGCAGGCGAAGCGCAGCTTCTACTTCGGCGATCCGGACGGCAACATCATCGAAGCCCGCCACTACGAGTAGTCCCGCCCGCAGCCGCCGCAGCCGCCGCAGCCGCCGCAGCCGCCGCCGCGGCCGCAGTGGTCGCCGGGGGAGGGCGCTCAGAACAGCGGCTCGGGCAGCACGCCCTCCAGCGCGAGCAACCGACGCTTGGTCTCCACGCCGCCGCCGAACCCGCCGATGCCGCCGTCACTCCCGACGACCCGGTGGCACGGCACCACGACTGGCAGCGGATTGGCCCCCATGGCCGTGCCCACCGCCTGGGCGGCGCCGGGCTGGCCGACCCGGCCGGCCAGGTCGCCGTACCCGACGACCGATCCGAACGGGACACCGGCCGCCAGCGCGCGCAGCACCTCCCGGTTGAAGCCCGATATCAGCGACCAGTCCAGCGGCAGGTCGAAGTCGCGCCGGCGGCCCGCGAAGTACGCCTCCACCTGCCGTACCGCCTCGGCCAGCAGCGGGGAGGCGGGCGCCTCCACGGGCTCCGTGCCCAGCCGGGCCGCCAGTCTCTCGAGGGCCCGGTCGCGGGCGGCCCCGGTGGCGTGGAACACGACGTTGACCAGGCCGTCACGGGTGGCGGCCAGCAGCAGCGGACCGATGCCGGTGCCGACGACGGCCCACACCACCCGCTGCTCGTACTGCCCATCGCTGTCCATGCGCCTACGGTACGGCCGGCCACTGACAACGGGTCACCGGCCGACGGTGAACCCGCCCCGGCTCCCGTCCGCGTCCCCGGCGTCGTCCGTGTCCTCGTCCATGGCCTCGCGCACCACGTCGGGACGGTTGGAGATGACGCCGTCGACGTCGTACCCGGCGACCCGCCGGGCGGTGTCCGCGTCGTCGACCGTCCAGGCGAAGACCTCCATCGGACGGCCGTGCGGCCCCGTGAACGCGTGGACCGACGAGACGTAGCTCATGGAGAGCGAGCCGTGGGAGGGGTTGATCTGGTCGGCGAACTCTGCGTACTCGGGAAGGTCCGACACGGGCGGGGTGCCGAGGACACCGGTCGTGACGGCCGGCTTCAGCTCGTGCACGGTACGGACGCTGTCCGCGCTGAAGCTCTGCACGACCAGCCGGTCGGCCACGTGCCACCGGTCGAGCCAGCCCTCGTTGGCGAGGACCTTGAGGGTCTGCTGCTCGATGCCCGGGTACAGCTGGGGGTTCTTCAGCTCCAGCAGCAGCTTCTGGTGGTTGTGCTCCACGCGCTCCAGGTACTGCTCCAGCGTCGGCACGCGCGCGCCCGCGTACCGCGAGCCGAACCAGCTCCCCGCGTCCAGCCTGGCGATCTCCGCCGCGGTGAAGTCCTTCACCTTCCAGGGCGAGCGGTCGGGGAAGACCTCCTCCACGTCGGTCGTACGCCGCAGGTTGTCGTCGTGGAGGACGACGAGTTCGCCGTCCCTGGTGCGCTGGACGTCGTTCTCGACCCAGCGGATGCCCAGCTCCGCGGCCTTGTCGACGGCGGCCAGCGTGTTCTCCGGCGCGTACCCGGAAGCGCCCCGGTGGGCGATGACGGCGGGCCCGTCGTCCTCGCCGCTCTGGACGGCCCGGGCGTGGGAGAGGGGAGTGAGCAGGGCCACTCCCAGGAACGCGGTGGTCATCGCGGCAACTGCGCGTGTGTGCATGCGCACTCCTCGCGTAGAGCGATCACGGACAGCAACACTGTGACACCGGAGGGTCAACGGGAGACGGGTGGCGAATGGCCACGCGTCGAACGGCGGCGCTCAACTCCGCTCACCGGGGCGGCACAAGTGGGGCAAGGCCGTGATTCTTTGCAGGAGAATCGTTCGACCATTCCGGTGGGCGTCATACTCTCTGCCTCGACCCTGGTCGTTCACGCGGCCCCGGGAGGGGGCGCACATCAGGAGATTCCGGGACGTATCCGGGCAGCAAGAACGCGGAAGGGCGGCCGCACATGCAAGGCACGGTCGACGGATTCAGTTACGGACTGGTCACACCGTTGGTGGCCTACCTCATGGCCTGCCTCGGCGGTGCCCTCGGACTGCGCTGCACCACCAGGTCCCTGCGGGTCACCCGCTCCTGGCGCCCGGGGTGGCTCGCCCTCGGTTCGGCGGCGATCGGCTCCGGCATCTGGACCATGCACTTCATCGCGATGATGGGGTTCACGATCGAACACACACCGGTCCGCTACGACTGGCTGATGACCTTCGCCAGCCTGGCCGTGGCCATCGTGATGGTCGGGGTGGGGATCTTCATCGTCGGCTACCGGGGGGCGCGGGGCACCGCCCTGTTCACCGGGGGCACCATCACCGGCCTGGGCATCGCGTCGATGCACTATCTGGGCATGGCGGGCATGCGCCTGGACGGGCAGCTGACGTACAACACCTTCACCGTGGCCCTGTCCGTCGCCATAGCCATGGCCGCCGCGACCGCCGCGCTGTGGGCGGCCGGGCAGGTCCGGGGCTTCCTGTGGAGCGTCGGCGCCAGCCTCGTCATGGGCCTGGCCGTCACCGGCATGCACTACACCGGCATGGCCGCCCTGGAGGTCCACGTCCACGGCACGTCCGACCCGGGGACCGGCGGTTCCCCCGCCGAACTGCTGGCCCCCATGCTGATCGGCCCCCTCGCCTTCCTGCTGCTCGCCGCCGTCGTGGTGATGTTCGACCCGCTGATGGTCACAGGGAAGCCCGCCGGTGTCCCCGTCGAGCGGAAGCCGGGCGTCCCCGCCCACGTCGGAGCGTCGCGCACGGTGCGCCACCCGGCGCACCAGCCCGTGCGCCGCACGCGCCGCACCCTCGTGCACCGGCGGTCCCGCGCACCGCAGAACCGCTGATCCGGACCGGTTGTCAGTGCGGGGTCGTACGGTGGAACCCATGCGGCCCGTTTCCCAGATCGAACGCACGGTGGCGCCCTTCGAGGTCGTCAGCCCCTACCAGCCCAGCGGCGACCAGCCGGCGGCCATCGCCGAGCTGGCCCGGCGTGTCGAGGCAGGCGAGAAGGACGTCGTCCTGCTCGGCGCCACCGGCACCGGCAAGTCAGCCACCACCGCGTGGATGATCGAGAAACTCCAGCGCCCCACCCTGGTCATGGCCCCCAACAAGACCCTGGCCGCCCAGCTGGCGAACGAGTTCCGCGAACTCCTGCCGAACAACGCCGTCGAGTACTTCGTCTCGTACTACGACTACTACCAGCCCGAGGCGTACGTCCCGCAGTCGGACACCTACATCGAGAAGGACTCCTCGATCAACGAGGAGGTCGAGCGCCTGCGCCACTCGGCGACCAACTCGCTGCTCACCCGCCGCGACGTCGTCGTGGTCGCCTCCGTCTCCTGCATCTACGGCCTCGGCACCCCGCAGGAGTACGTGGACCGGATGGTCCCCCTCCGGGTCGGCGAGGAGCACGACCGGGACGAGCTGCTGCGCCGCTTCGTGGACATCCAGTACACGCGCAACGACATGGCCTTCACCCGCGGCACCTTCCGGGTGCGCGGCGACACCATCGAGATCTTCCCGGTCTACGAGGAGCTCGCCGTCCGCATCGAGATGTTCGGCGACGAGATCGAGGCCCTCTCCACCCTCCACCCGGTCACCGGCGAGATCATCAGCGACGACCAGCAGCTGTACGTCTTCCCGGCCTCGCACTACGTCGCGGGTCCCGAGCGCCTGGAGCGGGCCGTCAACGACATCGAGAAGGAGCTGGCCGAGCGCCTGACCGAGCTGGAGAAGCAGGGCAAGCTGCTCGAGGCGCAGCGGCTGCGGATGCGCACCACGTACGACATCGAGATGCTCCGCCAGATCGGCTCCTGCTCCGGCGTGGAGAACTACTCGATGCACTTCGACGGCCGCTCGCCCGGCTCCCCGCCCAACACCCTGCTCGACTACTTCCCGGACGACTTCCTGCTCGTCATCGACGAGTCGCACGTCACCGTGCCGCAGATCGGCGCCATGTACGAGGGTGACGCCTCCCGCAAGCGGACCCTGGTCGACCACGGCTTCCGGCTCCCCTCCGCCCTCGACAACCGCCCGCTGAAGTGGGAGGAGTTCCAGGAACGCATCGGGCAGACCGTGTACCTGTCGGCCACCCCGGGCGCCTACGAGCTGTCCCGTTCGGACGGCGCGGTCGAGCAGATCATCCGCCCCACGGGCCTCGTCGACCCGGAGGTCGTCGTCAAGCCCACCGAGGGCCAGATCGACGACCTGGTCCACGAGATCCGCACGCGGACCGAGAAGGACGAGCGCGTCCTGGTCACCACGCTCACCAAGAAGATGGCCGAGGACCTCACCGACTACTTCCTGGAGCTGGGCATCCAGGTCCGCTACCTGCACAGCGACGTCGACACCCTGCGCCGCGTGGAGCTGCTGCGGGAGCTGCGCGCCGGCGAGTACGACGTCCTGGTCGGCATCAACCTGCTCAGGGAGGGCCTCGACCTGCCGGAGGTCTCCCTGGTGGCGATCCTGGACGCCGACAAGGAGGGCTTCCTGCGCTCGGGCACCTCGCTGATCCAGACCATCGGCCGCGCGGCGCGCAATGTCTCCGGCCAGGTCCACATGTACGCCGACAAGATCACGCCGGCGATGGAGAAGGCGATCGACGAGACCAACCGCCGCCGCGAGAAGCAGATCGCGTACAACCAGGCCAACGGCATCGACCCGCAGCCCCTCCGCAAGAAGATCAACGACATCGTCGCCCAGATCGCCCGCGAGGACATCGACACCGAGCAGCTGCTCGGCTCGGGCTACCGCCAGTCCAAGGACGGCAAGGCCGCCAAGGCTCCCGTGCCCTCCCTCGGCGGCCAGGCGACAGCCGACGGCAAGGCGGCCAAGGGCAGGCGGAAGGCCAAGGAGACGGCGGTCACCGACCGTCCGGCGGCGGAGCTGGCCGCGCAGATCGAGGATCTGACCACCCGTATGCGGGCCGCCGCCGCGGACCTCCAGTTCGAGATCGCGGCCCGGCTGCGCGACGAGGTCTCCGAGATGAAGAAGGAGCTGCGCCAGATGAAGGAGGCCGGTCTGGCCTGACGGCCCGCCCGGGCACGCGCTGTGTTGCAAGACCGACACAAAGTGCGGTCCGGGGTGGGGCGCCGTCAGTGCCCCTGCGTAGGGTTCTGGTCAACCGCGGGCACCGCGGCAACAGGGGACCGCTCGAGAGGGGATCAGCGCGTGACCGTCAACATGACCAAGGGTCAGGCCATCAGTCTGCAGAAGAACGACGGCGGCAGTCTGACGTCGGTGCGCATGGGTCTCGGCTGGCAGGCGGCTCCCCGGCGCGGCCTGTTCGGGTCGCGTACGCGGGAGATCGACCTGGACGCCTCCGCGGTGCTGTTCGCGGACAAGCAGCCGGTCGATGTCGTCTTCTTCCGCCACCTGGTGAGCGACGACGGCTCGGTGCGCCACACCGGGGACAACCTCGTCGGCGGTGTCGGCCAGGGCGGCGACGACGAGGCGATCCTCGTCGACCTGCAGCGCGTCCCGGTCCACATCGACCAGATCGTCTTCACCGTGAACTCCTTCACGGGCCAGACCTTCCAGGAAGTGCAGAACGCGTTCTGCCGACTCGTCGACGAGACCAACGGGGAGGAGCTGGCCCGCTACACGCTCGCCGGCGGCGGCGCCTTCACCGCCCAGATCATGGCGAAGGTGCACCGGGCGGGGCAGGGCTGGTCCATGACCGCCATCGGTTCCCCGGCCAACGGCCGCACCTTCCAGGACCTGATGCCGGCCATCCTGCCGGTCCTGTAGCGGACGCCCGCGCGGACCGGCCGCGCGAACAGGCCGCGCGAACAGGCCGTGCGGTGCCGGTCGCGCACGGTACGCGCCGAGGCCGCACGGGCGGCGGTACGCGCCACGCACGAGTGACACGGACGCACCAGTGACACAGGGGGAAAGGCGATGACGGCCGAGCTGACGCGGGGGCAGAACCACCCGCTTCCCCGGGCCCGCCTGGAGATCCGGGTCTCGGCCGGCACACCGGTTGTGGCCGGGGCCACGCTCGGTGACGAGAACGGCAAGGTCCACGGGGCCGAGCGGGTGGCCCACCCGGGCACTCCCACCGTGCCCGGACTGGAGGTCTCCCGGCAGGCCGCCGCCGACCACCGGCTCGCGGTGGACCTGGACGCCGTACCGGACGCCGTGCACCGCGTCAGCGTGCTGCTCGCCCTGCCGTCGGCGGGGCAGGGCCCGGCCCGCTTCGGCGCGGTGGCCGCCCCCTTCGTCGCCGTCACCGGCCTCGACGGCGAGGAGGTCGCCAGCTTCACGCTCACCGGCCTGGTGGCCGAGTCCGCCGTGGTCGCCCTGGAGCTGTACCGACGCCAGGGCGCCTGGAAGGTGCGCGCCGTCGGCCAGGGGTACGCGGGCGGTCTCGCCGAGCTGTTCACGGACCAGGACGTGCCCGAGGCCCGTCGGCTCGCCGGTGACATCCAGGACGCGGTGGCCCGCGGCCTGGCCCGTTCGGTGCCGGCGCCCGGGGCCCGGGCGTCCGACGGCGACCGGTCCCGGCCGGCCGCCGCCCCGGCCCACGACCCCACCGCTTCCCAGGCCGCCGGCGCGGGCGTTCCCTCCGCGTCCCCCTACGACGGCCGGACGGCACCGGGACCGCAGACGCCCGCGGCCCCGGGACAGCAGCCCGCGCCGCAGCCCTGCCCGGGCCCCGCGGGGGACTCCTCCGCGGCCGTCGGCGACGGTCCCATCGACTACAGCCATCCACGACGGCAGCATGCCGCTCCGCCGGCGCCCCCGCCCGCCGCGCCCCCGGCCGCCCCCGGACAGCCCGCGCGGCCCGTCGCGGGCGACGCCACCGGCTGGTCCCTGGAGGAGCGGCTGTACAACCAGGTCTGGGGCATATTCGAGGACCTGGCCCGCACCACCGCCGCCTATCGCAGCGCCGTGGACTTCGCCGACTCGCGCAGGGAGAAGGAGCTCGACCAGGTCCTGTCCGACCCGCGCAACCGGATCGGCGGTCAGGGAGACGCCGCCCGCGAGGCGGCCCACGCCCGGTACGAGCAACTCGTCTCGCAGGCCAGACAGGCCCTGGACCGGGACGTGGCCCAGCTCGCCGCCGAGGCCGAGGTCGTCGAACCCGCCCTCCCGGCGGCCTACGCACGCTGGGACAACCCCGTCTGGCACGCCTACCGCGTCCCCATGGAGATCCCGATGGCCCTCCGGCTCGGCGATCTGCACCTGTCCGAGGCGGACCGCGTGCGCATCCCGATGCTGGTCCGGCTGCCGCTGGAGCGGGGCCTGTGGATCGATAGCGGGCGCGCGGCCTCGCTCGACGGCTCACTCACCGACGCGCACGAGATGCGACGCCTCGGCCTGGAGGCGGCGGTCGCCCACGCCGCCCGGCTGCTCGCCGTCTATCCGGCGGGCGAGTTCACCGTGCACGTCATCGACCCGGCCGGATCGGGGACGCGGGCGCTGGCGCCCCTGGTGGAGACCGGGGTCCTCGCCGCCCCGCCCGCCCTGGGCGCGGCCGGGACGGCCGATGTCCTGGCCCGTCTCACCGAGCGGGTCGACCTGGTGCAGATGGCCCTGCGCGCGGGCGCGCCCGACGCGCTCCCGCCCGGGTTCGACACCTCCCAGCAGCTCCTGATCGTCAACGAGTTCCCGCACGGGTTCGACGACCGGGCGGTGAACCAGCTGCGCTACCTCGCCGACGAGGGGCCGGCCGTCGGAGTCCACCTGATGCTGGTCGCCGACCGTGAGGACTGCGCGGCGTACGGACCGCTGCTCGACCCCCTGTGGCGCTCGCTGCTCCGGCTGACCCCCGTGGCCGACGACCACCTCGCCGACCCGTGGGTGGGGCACGCCTGGACGTACGAGCCCTCACTGGTGCCGTCCGGCAGCGACGTGCTCCGGCAGGTGCTCGCCCAGGTCGCGGCGGCCCGCCGTTCGTGGCCTGGGTAAACAGCTCTGATCTGCTCTTTTGAGCTTTATTTGCGAATCTCTTTACCTTCCCTTGGGGAATGGGGTACTGTCGTCCGTACGGAGGGGAGTACTCCCTGCCAACTACTGCGGCGTACCCGTCAATACGGATCAGGCCAGATCCCGGGGCGTCGGCCCGTGGGTTCCGGACGCGTCACGCGTCCCGGGCACCCGGGGTGGAAGAGACCTCCGGCAGCGACGACGCTGACATCTGCCGTGTGACGTACTGCCGGAGGCGTAGTGGAAGTTTCCGTGACCCTGTGGGTCCTGACCATCGTGGGCCTCGCCGCCCTCATCGCCGTCGATTTCTTCATCGGCCGCAAGCCGCACGACGTATCGATCAAGGAAGCCGGCATCTGGACGGTCGTCTGGATCGCCCTGGCCGGCCTCTTCGGAGTCGGCCTGCTCGTCTTCGGCGGCGGACAGCCCGCCGGTGAGTTCTTCGCGGGCTTCATCACCGAGAAGTCGCTCAGCGTCGACAACCTCTTCGTCTTCGTCCTGATCATGGCGAAGTTCGCGGTGCCCTCGCAGTACCAGCAGCGAGTGCTCCTCATCGGTGTCCTCATAGCCCTGGTCCTGCGGGCCGTCTTCATCGCCGCGGGTGCCGCGATCCTCGCCAGCTTCTCGTGGGTCTTCTACCTCTTCGGTGCCTTCCTGATCTGGACCGCCTGGAAGCTCATCCAGGAGGCCCGGGCCGACGAGGAGGACGAGGAGTTCGAGGAGAACAAGCTCCTCAAGGCCGCCGAGCGTCGCTTCGGCGTCGCCGACCGGTACCACGGCACCAAGCTGTGGATCGAGGAGAACGGCAAGCGCATCATGACGCCGATGCTGGTCGTGATGCTCGCGATCGGCACCACCGACGTCCTGTTCGCCCTGGACTCCATCCCCGCGATCTTCGGTCTGACGCAGGACCCGTACATCGTGTTCACGGCCAACGCGTTCGCCCTGATGGGTCTGCGACAGCTGTACTTCCTCATCGGCGGCCTGCTCAAGAAGCTGGTCCACCTCTCGTACGGTCTGTCGATCATCCTGGGCTTCATCGGCGTCAAGCTGGTGCTGCACGCCCTGCACGAGTCCGGGGTCCACGTCCCGGAGATCAGCATCCCGGTCTCGCTCGGCGTGATCTGCTCCGTCCTGATCGTCACCACGATCACCAGCCTCCGGGCCTCCAAGAAGAAGGCCGAGGCGGAAGCCGCGGAGAGCCGGAGCGACGAGGCCCCGAAGGACAGCATCGAGGCCTGACCGGCGACACCGGCCCGGCCCTCGGGCGGGACGACCACCACCGGAAGCGGCGGGCGGCGAACAGCCGCCCGCCGCTTCCGCGTCCGCCGGGGCCCCGACCGGAGACGTACGGCGGGTGACCGTCCGTGTTCCCCGGTCCGCTCCACAGCCCGTGCGGGCGCCGTCGCCCTCTGCGACGATCGCCCCATGATCACTCGGCCCAGGGACTTCCTCACCCAGTGGACGGCCGTCACGCCCGTGATCGCGGTCGTGCTCCTGGTCCTCACCTGGGGCCGTGATCTGCCCGGGGCGGTCGTCGCGGTGCTGACGGTCGTCCTGGCCGCCTCGGTCCTCGCCGCCGTGCACCACGCGGAGGTGGTCGCCCACCGGGTCGGCGAGCCGTTCGGGTCCCTGGTCCTGGCCGTCGCCGTCACGGTCATCGAGGTCGCGCTCATCGTGACCCTGATGGCCGACGGCGGCGACAAGAGCGCGTCCCTGGCCCGGGACACCGTCTTCGCCGCCGTGATGATCACCTGCAACGGCGTGGTCGGCCTCAGCCTCCTGGTCGCCTCCCTGCGGCACGGCACCGCGGTGTTCAACCCCGAGGGCACGGGAGCCGCCCTCGCGACCGTCGCGACCCTGGCCACCCTCAGCCTGGTGCTGCCGACGTTCACCACCAGCGCGCCCGGCCCGGAGTTCTCCCCCGTGCAGCTGACCTTCGCGGCGCTCTCCTCACTCGTCCTGTACGGCCTGTTCATCGCCACCCTGACCGTGCGGCACCGCGACTACTTCCTGCCGATCACCCGGCAGGGCGAGGTGATCACCGTCGAGGACCACGCCCACGCGCCGTCCGCCCGCACCGCGCTGACGAGCCTGACGCTGCTCGCCCTGGCCCTGGTCGGCGTGGTCGGCCTGGCCAAAGGCGTGTCGCCCACCATCGAGGAGGGCGTGGCGGCGGCCGGGCTGCACCACGCGGTGGTCGGCGTCATCATCGCCCTGCTGGTGCTGCTGCCGGAGACCATCGCCGCGGTGCGCTCCGCCCGCCGCGACCGGGTGCAGACCAGCCTCAATCTCGCCCTGGGCTCGGCGATGGCCAGCATCGGCCTGACCATCCCGGCGGTCGCCCTGGCCTCCGTGTGGCTCTCCGGGCCGCTGGTCCTCGGCCTCAGCTCGATCCACATGGTGCTGCTCGCCCTGACGGTGGTGGTGGCCTCACTGACCGTCGTGCCGGGCCGCGCCACGCCGCTGCAGGGAGGCGTCCACCTCGTGCTGTTCGCCGCCTATCTGGAGCTGGCGGTCAACCCGTAGACGGACACCGGCCCGCCGTCAGTACGTCACGGTGACGCGGCGCGCGGGCCCGTCGACCCGCACGGTCCCCCCGTACGGGATCACCACCTGCGGATCGGTGTGGCCGAAGTCCACGTCGAAGACGATCGTGGCCTCGGGGGCGTAGACCCGCATCGCCCGCAGCACCGCCTCGCGTTGCTCCGCCGCGTACCGAACCCCCTCCTCGGGACTGTTGGGGCAGGCGAAGGACCAGGTCTTCGGGCGGGCCATCAGCAGCGCGGAGAAGCGGCCGAGCAGCCCGCGCTCGCCCATGTTGCGCAGGGTGCGGAAGACCTCCTCCGCGCTCGGCAGCTCCTCGGAGGTCTCCAGGAGCAGCACACCGCCGTCGTACTCCGCCGGGTCGCGGGCGATCTCCCGGTCGGCCATCAGCAGCCAGCCGAGGATCTCCAGGCATCCGCCCCAGGTGCGCCCCTCGACCACCCGGTCGGCGTTCACCCAGGACCAGCCCGAGCCGGGCCGCGAGGGAGGTTCCCGGTCGAAGGTGGCGGGGTCGGCCCAGTCGCGGTCGACGTCGTTGAACCGTTCCGCGGGCCGCAACTCGTAGGGGCCGGAGGTGAACAGGGCCGCGCGCAGCGAGTCGGCGGTCTGCGGGTGCATCGCGCCGGGACGGCCCAGCTCCACCATGACGCTCGCGCCGTGGTAGCCGACGATGCCCGTGTTGCGCAGGTAGGCGAGCAGATTCGTGTTGTCGCTCAGGCCGAAGAAGGGCTTCGGGTTGGCCCGGATCAGCTCCCGGTCCAGCAGCGGCAGCACGGTGATCTGGTCGTCGCCGCCGATCGACGCGATCACGGCCTTGATCGAGGGGTCGGCGAAGGCCGCGTGGACGTCGGCGGCCCGCGCGGCCGGCGTCGAGTCCATCGTCCGCGTCGCCGGATACTCGACCGGTTCCAGGCCGAACTCCTCGCGCAGCCGCCTCAGGCCCAGCTCGTGGGGGAGCGGGAAGAGTCCCGGCAGGCCGGAGGAGGGGGATATCACCGCGACACGGTCGCCGGGCGACGGCTTGGGCGGGTACGCGATCATCGTCATGGACGGAGGGTAGGGCCGTCCTGACCGTCGACGCACCGTGATAAACCGGGGACCGAGCAGCGGCCCGCACCCGGACCGCGGCACCCCCAACGGACCGGAGGAACCGTGCCCCGCACCCTGGCCAACGCCCCGATCATGATCCTCAACGGCCCCAACCTGAACCTGCTGGGGCAGCGCCAGCCGGAGATCTACGGCTCCGAGACCCTCGCCGACGTGGAGGCACGGTGCGCGAAGGCCGCGGCGGCACACGGCGGCACGGTGGACTTCCGGCAGTCCAACCACGAGGGGGAACTGGTCGACTGGATCCACGAGGCCCGGCTGAACCACTGCGGGATCGTGATCAACCCGGCCGCCTACTCACACACCTCCGTCGCGATCCTTGATGCGCTCAACACCTGCGACGGCCTGCCGGTGGTGGAGGTCCACATCTCCAACATCCACCAGCGTGAGTCCTTCCGGCACCACTCCTACGTCTCGCAGCGCGCCGACGGGGTGATCGCGGGGTGCGGTGTGCAGGGGTACGTGTTCGGCGTGGAGCGGATCGCGGTGCTGGCCGGGACGGGGACGGCCCGGGCCTGAGACGCCGAGGGGCGGCCTCCGAGCCCCGGCGCCGGCACCCGACGGCGGGGGCCGGCGTCCCCGGCGCCGCGGCGGCCGGCCTCCCGCGCGCCCCGTCGGTTCACCAGCCGCGCGCTCGCCACTGGGGCAGGTGCGGGCGTTCGGCGCCGAGCGTGGTGTCCTTGCCGTGCCCGGGATAGACCCAGGTCTCGTCCGGGAGCACGTCGAAGACCTTGGTCTCCACGTCGTGGATCAGACTGGCGAACGCCTTGGGATCGTCGTGGGTGTTGCCCACACCGCCCGGGAAGAGACAGTCCCCGGTGAAGACATGGGGGTGTCCGTGCGGGTCGTCGTAGACCAGCACGATGGAGCCCGGCGTGTGCCCCACCAGGTGGCGCGCGGTCAGCTCCACCTGCCCCACCCGGATCGTGTCGCCGTCGTCGACGGGGACGTCCGTCGGCACGGGGATGCCCTCGGCGTCGTACCGGCCGGCGTGGGTGCGGGCCCCGGTGGCGGCGACGACCTCGGCGAGCGCCTGCCAGTGGTCGCCGTGCCGGTGGGTGGTGACCACGGAGGCGATGCCGTCGTCACCGATCGTGCCGAGCAGCGTGTGCGCGTCGTTGGCGGCGTCGATCAGCAGTTGCTCGTCGGTGGCCCGGCAGCGCAGCAGATAGGCGTTGTTGTCCATCGGCCCGACCGCGACCTTGGTGATCATCAGGTCCTTGAGTTCGTGCACGTCGGCGGGTCCGCCGACCCTGACCTCTCCGCTGTACGTCATGACCGCCAGCCTAGCGCCGGGAGGCGGCCCGCAGGCCGCCTCCCGGCCGTGGGCTACAGCGGGGGCAGGGTCGGCAGCGGGCCGCCCTCCACCGTCAGCGCGGAGCCCTCGCGGCGTCCGGCGAGCCAGCCGAGCAGGTCGGCCGGGGGGCCGGTGACGGTCACCTCGCCGGTGTCCGCCTCCCGGCCCGTGCGCCAGGTGCGCGTGCCGTCCGTCAGCCGGGTGGGAGCCACGTCCGGGTGCCCGGCGAACCGCGCGGCGAGGAAGTCGGTCTCCCGCCGCGTGAACTCCGTCGGCAGGTCCTCCAGCTCGTACCCGATGCCCAGGTCGACGTGGTGCAGCTCGACCTCGATCCACCGCCGGAACGGCACCCGGGAGGCGGTGTCGGTGACGCCGTTGCGCAGTTCCACCGTGCGCGACCAGTCCGCGGGGGCGGCCGAGGCGTCCTGGAACCGGGCGGCGCTCTCGCGCACGTCCGCGAGCTGTACGTCGAGGGAGCGCGGCGCGTCCCGCTCGATGTCGGCGTCCCGGGCCTCGGCGGAGGCGTACATGGGGCGTCCTTCGAGGACGTTCACGAGGGCGTCCGCGTTGCGGGCGAGGTGGGCGAGCACGTGGCCCCGGCTCCAGCCGGGGAGCCGTGACGACTCCGTCACTGACGCGTTGTCCAGTTTCCCGACCGCGGTGAGCAGCCGCTCGGTAGCGTCACGTACAGACGCCAGGTCATGCGCGTGATCAATCATGGTGCTGACCCTAGACCGCGCCACACCTTCGGGTGAAGGTGGCGGATCGCCCCCGCTATTCGAATGCACGTGCTATATGGTCGGAGGCGGCGTCGGGCATGCTGGGTAGTCGGGGTTTGTTGACAACCGGTGAATCCGACCGGCGTTGTCAGTGGCTCCCCCTAGTCTGAGAAAGACGGGGGCCTCGCCCCTGTCACTTCTCTCAAGAAAGGTGCGGACCGGCGTGGCCGACCGTCTCATCGTCCGTGGCGCGCGCGAGCACAACCTGAAGAACGTCTCGCTCGACCTGCCTCGTGACTCGCTCATCGTCTTCACGGGCCTGTCCGGGTCGGGCAAGTCCTCCCTGGCCTTCGACACCATCTTCGCCGAGGGCCAGCGGCGCTACGTGGAGTCGCTCTCCTCCTACGCCCGGCAGTTCCTCGGCCAGATGGACAAGCCGGACGTCGACTTCATCGAGGGCCTCTCCCCGGCGGTCTCCATCGACCAGAAGTCGACCTCGCGCAACCCGCGCTCCACGGTCGGCACCATCACCGAGGTCTACGACTACCTGCGCCTGCTCTTCGCCCGCATCGGCAAGCCGCACTGCCCGGAGTGCTCCCGGCCGATCTCGCGCCAGTCGCCGCAGGCCATCGTCGACAAGGTCCTGGAGCTGCCGGAGGGCAGCCGCTTCCAGGTGCTGTCGCCGCTGGTGCGCGAGCGCAAGGGCGAGTTCGTCGACCTCTTCGCCGACCTCCAGACCAAGGGCTACTCCCGTGCCCGGGTGGACGGCGAGACGGTCCAGCTCTCCCAGCCGCCCACGCTCAAGAAGCAGGAGAAGCACACCATCGAGGTGGTCGTCGACCGCCTGACGGTGAAGGACTCCGCCAAGCGCCGGCTCACCGACTCCGTGGAGACCGCGCTCGGCCTGTCCGGCGGCATGGTCGTGCTCGACTTCGTCGACCTCCCCGAGGACGACCCCGAGCGCGAGCGCATGTACTCCGAGCACCTGTACTGCCCCTACGACGACCTGTCCTTCGAGGAGCTGGAGCCCCGCTCCTTCTCCTTCAACTCGCCCTTCGGCGCCTGCCCCGACTGCTCCGGCATCGGCACGCGCATGGAGGTCGACCCCGAGCTGATCGTCCCGGACGAGGAGAAGTCCCTCGACGAGGGCGCCATCCACCCCTGGTCGCACGGGCACACCAAGGACTACTTCGGCCGCCTGATCGGCGCCCTCGCGGACGCCCTCGGCTTCCGTACGGACATCCCCTTCGCCGGCCTCCCGCTGCGCGCCCGCAGGGCCCTGCTCAACGGCCACAAGACCCAGGTCGAGGTCCGCTACCGCAACCGGTACGGGCGCGAGCGCCGGTACACCACGGCCTTCGAGGGCGCGATCCCCTTCGTCAAGCGCCGGCACAGCGAGGCCGAGAGCGACGCCAGCCGCGAGCGCTTCGAGGGCTACATGCGGGAGGTGCCCTGCCCCACCTGTGAGGGCACGCGCCTCAAGCCCCTCGTCCTCGCGGTCACCGTCATGGGCAAGTCGATCGCCGAGGTCTCGGCCATGTCCATCAGCGACTGCGCCGACTTCCTGGGCGAGCTGAAGCTCAACGCCCGCGACAAGAAGATCGCCGAGCGCGTCCTGAAGGAGGTCAACGAGCGGCTGCGGTTCCTGGTCGACGTCGGCCTGGACTACCTCTCGCTGAACCGCGCGGCCGGCACCCTCTCCGGCGGCGAGGCCCAGCGCATCCGTCTGGCCACCCAGATCGGCTCCGGCCTCGTCGGCGTGCTCTACGTCCTCGACGAGCCGTCCATCGGTCTGCACCAGCGGGACAACCACCGGCTGATCGAGACCCTCGTCCGGCTCCGCGACATGGGCAACACCCTCATCGTCGTCGAGCACGACGAGGACACCATCAAGGTCGCCGACTGGATCGTCGACATCGGCCCCGGGGCCGGTGAGCACGGCGGCAAGGTGGTCCACAGCGGCTCCCTGAAGGAGCTGCTGGACAACGCCGAGTCGCAGACCGGTCTCTACCTGTCCGGCCGCAAGGCCATCCCGCTGCCCGATGTCCGGCGCCCCCGCGACCCGGCCCGGCAGCTCACCGTGCACGGTGCCCGGGAGAACAACCTCCAGGACATCGACGTCTCCTTCCCGCTCGGCGTGTTCACGGCGGTCACCGGCGTCTCCGGTTCCGGCAAGTCGACCCTGGTCAACGACATCCTGTACACCCACCTGGCCCGCGAGCTGAACGGCGCGCGCAACGTGCCGGGCCGGCACACGCGCGTGGACGGCGACGACCTCGTCGACAAGGTCGTCCACGTGGACCAGTCGCCCATCGGCCGCACCCCGCGGTCCAACCCGGCGACGTACACCGGCGTCTTCGACCACATCCGCAAGCTGTTCGCCGAGACCACCGAGGCGAAGGTCCGCGGCTACCTGCCCGGGCGCTTCTCCTTCAACGTCAAGGGCGGCCGCTGCGAGAACTGCGCGGGCGACGGAACCATCAAGATCGAGATGAACTTCCTCCCGGACGTCTACGTCCCGTGCGAGGTCTGCCACGGCGCCCGGTACAACCGGGAGACCCTGGAGGTCCACTACAAGGGCAAGTCCATCGCCGACGTCCTGAACATGCCGATCGAGGAGGCGACCGACTTCTTCGAGGCGGTCCCCGCGATCTCCCGGCACATGAAGACCCTCAAGGACGTCGGCCTCGGCTACGTCCGGCTCGGACAGTCCGCGACGACCCTCTCCGGCGGTGAGGCGCAGCGCGTCAAGCTCGCCAGCGAGCTGCAGCGCCGCTCCACCGGGCGCACGGTCTACGTCCTGGACGAGCCGACCACCGGCCTCCACTTCGAGGACATCAGCAAGCTGCTGACCGTCCTGTCCGGCCTGGTCGACAAGGGCAACTCGGTCATCGTCATCGAGCACAACCTCGACGTGATCAAGACCGCCGACTGGGTCGTCGACATGGGCCCCGAGGGCGGCGCCGGCGGTGGCCTGGTGGTCGCCGAGGGCACGCCCGAGCAGGTCGCCGCCGTCCCCGCCAGCCACACCGGCAAGTTCCTGCGGGACATCCTCGGCGCCGACCGCATCAGCGACGCGGCCCCGGTGAAGGCGCCGCGCAAGGCGGCGGCGAAGAAGGCCGCCCCCAAGACGGCGAGGACGGCCAAGGCCACCAAGGCGGTCACCAAGACGGCCGCCAAGCCCGCCGCGAAGAAGACGACGCGGACGAGCAAGGCCTGAACCGGAGCCGCGCCGGGCCTCACGGGACTGTCCCGTGGGGCCCGGCGCGGCGTTTTCCCCGGCGCGGGCGCTCAGGCACCCGCCGGACGGTGACGGTCGGCGCGGTGTCCGCCACCGCGTCGCGGCCCTCGGTGCGCCCCCGGTGCGGCCCGCGTCGCGGCGAGGCCCCGCGGCGCGGGCACCCGGAGGCCGGGCCGGTGCCGTCGGCGTTCAGCTAGCCACCTCATGGGCGTACGGCGGTTCCGCGCCCGCCCGCGAGCAGGTGACCGCCGCCGCGCGCGCGGCGAAGCCCAGCAGTCCCCGCCAGCCCTCCGCGCCCAGGGCGGCCACCGCCGAGGCGCTGAGGGCGTCGCGCTGCGCGAGGCCGTGCAGCAGAGCGGCGTTCACCGTGTCGCCCGCGCCGATCGTGTCCACCACGTCGACCCGCTCACCGGGTACCGTGTATTCGCCGCCGTCCCGGGTGTACGCGGTCAGTCCGGCCCCGCCCCGAGTCACCACGACCGCCGCCGGACCCGCCGCCAGCCACTGACGAGGCGTCCCGCCGAGCCATTCGGCGTCCTCGGCGGACAGCTTCAGCAGGGTCACGGACGGCAGCCAGCTCTCGAACCGGGCCCGGTAGGCGTCGGGGTCCGCGATCAGTCCGGCCCGGACATTGGGGTCCAGCGCGGTGAAGACGCCCCGCGCGGCGGTCCGGCGCAGCAGCTCCTCGTACGCGCTGGCCCCGGGCTCCAGCACCAGGGAACAGGTGCCGAAGGACACCGCCCGGGTGCCGGACGGCAGCGAGGCGGGCACCGAGAACAGCCGGTCCGCCGTCCCCTCCACGTAGAAGGAGTACGCGGCGGACCCCTCCGCGTCCACCGAGGCCACGGCGAGCGTCGTCGGCTCGCTGCCGCGCTGCACCGGGGCGAGGTCCACCCCGGTCTCCCGCAGCCGGTCCAGCAGCGCCTCACCGAAGGCGTCGTACGACACCCGGGAGCAGAAGGCGGTGGGGGAGCCGAGGCGGCCCAGCGCTACGGCCGTGTTGTACGGGCCCCCGCCGAGTGCGGGCCGCAGTGCGGCGAGGGCGCCCGTGCCCTGCGGTACCAGGTCGATCAGGGCCTCACCGGCGACGACGATCACGGGAGTGTCCTTTCGTGAACCATTGCGGAGGCTTACTCGGATAGCTCGGACAGCTCGGCCCGCTCGGGGCAGCCGCACGAGGTGCGGTGGACGAAGGCACAGGGCAGCCGCTCGGTGCGCCCGGGCCGGTCCGGTTCGGCGAGGCGGTCCAGCAGCAGCCGCACCGCGCGGGCCCCGATCTCCCTGCTGGGCTGCGCCACGGCGGTGAGCCTGGGGGAGAAGAGGTCCGCCCAGGCGAAGTCGTCGAAGCAGCACAGCGCGAGGTCCCCGGGCACGGACAGCCGGCGCTCGCGCAGGGCGCGCAGCGCGCCGATCGTCATGGCGTTGTTGGCGGTGACCAGCGCGGTCGGCGGTACCGGCAGTGACAGCAGCGCCCCCGTGGCCCGCTCGCCGCCGGCCGCCTCGGAGTCGCCGTGGACGACGAGCCGTTCGTCCCAGGGAAGCCCGGCGGTGGCGAGGCCGTGCCGGTAGCCGGTGATCCGCTCGCGCGTCGTGCTGAGGCCCGGCCGTCCGGCGACCAGACCGATCCTGCGGTGGCCGAGCCCGGCGAGGTGGGTCACCAGCCGGCTCGTCGGGCCGGTGCCCTCGGCGCAGACCTGGTCGAAGGGCGGGGCCCCGTCCTCCGCCGCACCGTCCACGATCCGGTCGAGGAACACCGTCGGCACCCGGTGGCGGCCCAGGTAGGCGACGAGGCCGCGCGGGTCGGCGGAGGGCGCGACGATCACGCCGTCCACCCGCCGCTCGTGCAGCAACCGGACGACCTCGCGCTCGTGCCCGGGATCGTCGTGCGGGTCGGCGATGAGCAGACCGTAGCCGTGCTCCAGCGCCGCGGCCTCGACGCCCTGGAGGATCTCCGTGAAGTACGGGTTGCTGATCGCCGACACCGCGAGCCCGATGGACCGGGTGCGGGAGGTCACCAGGGAGCGGGCCAGGGTGTTCGGGGTGTAGCCGAGCTCCTCCACGGCGTCCAGCACGGCCTGCCGGGTGTGGGGGAGCACCGGACGGGTGCCGTTGAGCACGTGCGAGACGGTCGCCACGGAGACTCCGGCGCTGCGTGCGACGTCGGCCATGGTCGCCATCGACGGTTCCCCCTTCACACGCGGCCGGGCAGCGGCGCCACCCGGTCGCGGCGCCGTACTGGCCGGACCGTACCCCATCCCCGAGGGGCGCGTAAACGCTTGCGCAAGCGTTTACGCGCCGCTGCCGGGGCGGGATCGGCTCCACGCCACCCGTCCCGCACGGCGGCTCCGGCGCCACGCCCCCGCCCCGCACGGCGTCCCCGGCCGCCGGATATCGTCGCCCTGCACACCCCCCGACCAGTGGAGTCCGCATGCCTGGCCGTCCCGCCCCGAGCCGTCGTACCGTCCTGCGGTCGGCGGCCCTCACGTCCGTCGCCGGACTCGGTGCGGTCGCCTGCTCACCGGGCGAGGACGGTGCCGCGCCCGCCCGCCCCACGGCACCCGTCGACCTCGGCGCGGACGGGGAGATGGCCAGGGGGACGACCCGGCTGGACCGGGATCACCACGTGGTGGTCAGCCGGGCCGACGACGGCTCGCTGAAGGCGTTCAGCACGGTCTGCACCCACGCGGGGTGCCCCATCAGGAAGCTGGAGGGGACGAAACTCGTGTGTCCCTGCCACGGCAGCGAGTTCGACGCCCGGACCGGCGAGGTGCTGCACGCCCCGGCGACCGTGCCGCTCGTCGAGCTGCCGGTCCAGGTGAAGCAGGGGCGGATCGTCGCCGGTACCGGCGCCTGACCGGCCGGCCGCGCGACCGCCCGCTCACTCCCAGTCCCACCCGATCCCCAGCATCCCGGCCCGCACCCGCGGTTCCACGAGGTGCACCGAGCGGTGCCCGCCGAGGACGAGTTCCTGCCGGCCGCCGCGCGGCGCCGCCGGAGAGTGCTGCGTGAACCGGTGACAGCGCGCCGGCAGGGCCGCCTCGTCGAAGCGCACCTGGAGGGCGTACTGCCCGCCCGCCGCGCCGAACTCGCGGACGTACTCGCGGCTCACCCCCGCCGTGCCGTCCTCGACCCCGTACCGGAAGAGGTGGGTCTCACCGGCTCGCAGCCGCGTGTCGAAGAGCAGCTCCGCCACCAGCACCCCGGTCTCGTCGTGGGTGCGGACCCGGCCCGTGCGGCAGTTCTCCAGCGCCCGGACCGTCATCCGGGCGGGCACGCACCCCGGGTCGCCGTGGTGGACGGCGACGAAGCGGTCGACGCCGTCGCGGTGGGCACGGACGATGTGGTGCGACTCGCGGCCGGCCAGCTCACGACGGGACCCGATCAGGATCCGTTCGTGGTGGCCGAGGGTGTGGACCCCGCCGTCCGGCGACGGCTGGCCCAGCTCGGCCAGCAGCCGCTCCAGGACGCCGGAGGCCTCCACCTGCGCGCGGTAGGAACGGGCGGCCGGCCGCCGATGCTCCGGGTCCTCGTCGGCCTCGGCCAGCAGCCGGATCAGCGACTCCTCCGGCAGCCGCAGTATCTCCTCCAGCGCCCGCACCGCCCGCAGGGACTCCGGACGCTGCGGGCGCCGGGCCCCCTGCTGCCAGTAGCTGAGGCTGGTGACGCCCACCTTCACCCCGTGGCGCGTCAGGTGGTGCTGCACGCGCTGCAGCGGCAGTCCGCGGGCGGCGATCGCCGCGCGCAGGGCCACGTGGAAGGGGCCACCGCGCAGGGCCGAGTCGAGTTCCGCGGTGGCGACGTCCAGGTGCTGGGTGGTGGCGGGCGGCATGCAGGGGCCTCTCTGTGAAGTTCACGACGGCTGGTCAGACCGTTCGACGGATCAGCCGGGGCCGCCCCCGGTCGCGGCGCAGCGGTCTTCACATCCGTACGCCGTACTTCAGGCCCCGAGTCCCCCCGCATTGAAGCGTGTTGACCAAGTCCCGACAACACCTGTCGCCGGACCGCGACGCACTCCTGGCCGAGAACGCACCGTCCGGCCACCGTGCGGGCACCCGGCGTGACCGGCAGGCCCTCGATGACGCCCGGGGGCGCTGTCCACAGGCCCGTCGCGGTGTCGGTCCCCGCCAGTAGGGTGTGAGTCATGGCCGACCCCTCCAGCTACCGCCCCAGGCCGGGTGAGATCCCGGACTCCCCGGGGGTGTACAGGTTCCGTGACGAGCACCGCCGGGTGATCTACGTCGGGAAGGCGAAGAGCCTGCGCCAGCGCCTGGCCAACTATTTCCAGGACCTGGCGAACCTGCACCCCCGCACCCGCACCATGGTCACCACGGCCGCCTCCGTGGAGTGGACGGTGGTGTCCACGGAGGTCGAGGCGCTGCAGCTGGAGTACTCCTGGATCAAGGAGTTCGACCCCCGGTTCAACGTCAAGTACCGCGACGACAAGAGCTACCCGTACCTCGCGGTGACGATGAACGAGGAGTTCCCCCGCGTCCAGGTGATGCGCGGCCACAAGAAGAAGGGCGTGCGCTACTTCGGGCCGTACGGGCACGCCTGGGCGATCCGCGACACCGTCGACCTGCTGCTGCGGGTCTTCCCGGTGCGCACCTGCTCCGCCGGCGTCTTCAAGAACGCCGCCCGCACCGGCCGCCCCTGCCTGCTCGGCTACATCGGCAAGTGCTCCGCGCCCTGTGTGGAGCGGATCTCCCCCGAGGACCACCGGGAGCTGGCCGAGGAGTTCTGCGACTTCATGGCCGGCCGCACCGGCACCTACCTGCGCCGCCTGGAGCGGCAGATGGCCGACGCGGCCGAGGAGATGGAGTACGAGCGCGCGGCCCGCCTGCGCGACGACATCGGCGCGCTGAAGAAGGCCATGGAGAAGAGCGCGGTGGTCCTCGCCGACGCGACCGACGCGGACCTGATCGCGGTCGCCGAGGACGAGCTGGAGGCGGCCGTCCAGATCTTCCACGTGCGCGGCGGCCGGGTGCGCGGCCAGCGCGGCTGGGTCACCGACAAGGTGGAGGAGATCACCACCGGCGCCCTCGTCGAGCACGCCCTGCAGCAGCTGTACGGCGAGGAGACCGGGGACGCCGTCCCCAAGGAGGTCCTGGTCCCCGCCCTGCCCGACCCGGTGGAGCCGGTCCAGCAGTGGCTGACCGAGCGCCGGGGCTCGGGCGTCTCGCTGCGCATCCCGCAGCGCGGCGACAAGAAGGCGCTGATGGCAACCGTCGAGCGCAACGCCCAGCAGGCGCTCGTCCTGCACAAGACCAAGCGCGCCTCCGACCTGACCACGCGCTCGCGTGCGCTGGAGGAGATCGCCGAGGCCCTGGACCTGGACAGCGCCCCGCTGCGGATCGAGTGCTACGACATCTCGCACCTCCAGGGCGACGACGTCGTGGCCTCCATGGTCGTCTTCGAGGACGGGCTGGCCCGGAAGAGCGAATACCGACGGTTCCAGATCAAGGGCTTCGCGGGACAGGACGACGTCCGTTCCATGCACGAGGTCATCACCCGCCGCTTCCGCCGCTACCTCGCCGAGAAGGAGAGGACCGGCGAGTGGGCGGACGGCCAGGACGCGGACACCGCCGGACCGGGCGTCGGTGACGTCGCCTCCGACGGCCGGGCGCCCGCGGACGGCCGGGCCATGCCGGACGACGGCGAGGCACTGGTGGACGGCCCCGCCCTCAAGGACGACGACGGCCGCCCCAAGCGCTTCGCCTACCCGCCCCAGCTCGTCGTCGTCGACGGGGGGCAGCCGCAGGTGGCGGCGGCCCAGCGGGCCCTGGACGAGCTGGGCATCGACGACATCGCCGTCTGCGGTCTGGCCAAGCGCCTGGAGGAGGTGTGGCTGCCCGGCGACGACGACCCGGTCGTCCTGCCCCGCACCAGCGAGGGCCTGTACCTGCTCCAGCGGGTCCGGGACGAGGCCCACCGCTTCGCGATCACCTACCAGCGCGTCAAGCGCGCCAAGCGCTTCCGCTCCAGCCCGCTGGACGACGTGCCGGGCCTCGGGGAGACCCGCAAGCAGGCGCTGATCAAGCACTTCGGTTCGGTGAAGAAGCTCAGGGCGGCGACGATCGACCAGATCTGCGAGGTGCCCGGCATAGGCCGCAAGACGGCCG
The DNA here is from genome assembly GCF_964272335.1 of Streptomyces sp. SudanB5_2050. Taxonomy (NCBI): domain Bacteria; kingdom Bacillati; phylum Actinomycetota; class Actinomycetes; order Kitasatosporales; family Streptomycetaceae; genus Streptomyces; species Streptomyces sp. SudanB5_2050. The sequence continues at coordinate 2,095,237 of NZ_OZ186760.1, read as the reverse complement.
AGACCGTCGCCGTGGCCCTCGCCCGGGCCACCCCGGCCGCACCCGCCGTGAACACGGCGACCGGAGAGATCATGGAAGACGAGGACGGGGCACCCGAGACGACGACGGATGCCCCGGGGGAGCCCGTGACCGCGGGCACCCCGGACGAACGACGGGGGCAGGAGAGATGACCGAGCACGAGGCACGGCCCGCAACGGGACGAGAACAGGCCCACGGCACGGCCGGCGGGGACGCGGACCCGCGGACGGCCGGACCGGACCCGCGCCAGAACGACGGAGCACAGGTGAGTACGGGCAAGGAAACAGCCGGGGCGCACGAGGCGGCCATCCCCGAGCTGGTGATCATCTCCGGCATGTCCGGGGCCGGCCGCTCGACGGCCGCCAAGTGTCTGGAGGACCTCGGCTGGTTCGTCGTGGACAACCTGCCGCCCGCCCTGATCCCCACCATGGTGGAGCTGGGCGCCCGCTCGCAGGGCAACGTGGCACGGATCGCGGTGGTCGTCGACGTCCGCGGCCGGCGCTTCTTCGACAATCTGCGCGAGTCCCTCGCCGACCTCGACGCCCGCGGCGTCACCCGCCGGATCGTCTTCCTGGAGTCCTCCGACGACGCCCTGGTGCGCCGCTTCGAGTCGGTGCGCCGGCCGCACCCCCTCCAGGGCGACGGCCGGATCGTGGACGGCATCGCCGCCGAGCGGGAGCTGCTGCGGGAGCTGCGCGGCGATGCCGACCTGGTGATCGACACCTCCAGCCTCAACGTGCACGAGCTGCGCGCCAAGATGGACGCCCAGTTCGCCGGGGAGGAGGAGCCGGAGCTGCGGGCCACCGTCATGTCCTTCGGCTTCAAGTACGGCCTGCCGGTCGACGCCGACCTGGTCGTGGACATGCGCTTCCTGCCCAACCCGCACTGGGTCCCGGAGCTGCGCCCGTTCACCGGCCTGAACGAGGAGGTGTCCTCCTACGTCCTCAACCAGCCGGGGGCCAAGGAGTTCCTCGACCGGTACACCGAGCTGCTGCAGATGATCGCCGCGGGTTACCGTCGGGAGGGCAAGCGCTATGTGACCGTCGCCGTCGGCTGCACCGGCGGCAAGCACCGGTCCGTGGCCATGTCGGAGAAGCTCGCCGCCCGGCTCGCCGCCGAGGGCGTGGAGACGGTGGTCGTCCACCGGGACATGGGACGGGAATGACAGGACGTACTCCGCGGCTGAGCAGGCTGCGCCGGGTGGTGCCCGAAGGGCGCGGCGGCAGACCCGCCGAGGCCCGTGCCGCCCGGCCCGAACAGGCGCGCGGCGGCAAGCCGCGCCGCCGGGGCGCCCAGCCCAAGGTCGTCGCCCTCGGCGGCGGCATGGGCCTGTCCGCCTCGCTCGCCGCACTGCGCCGGATCACCGGCGACCTCACTGCCGTCGTCACCGTGGCCGACGACGGCGGCTCCAGCGGGCGACTCCGTGACGAGCTGGGCGTCCTGCCGCCCGGCGACCTGCGCAAGGCGCTGGCCGCGCTGTGCGGCGACGACGACTGGGGCCAGACCTGGGCGCGCGTCATCCAGCACCGCTTCCAGTCCCAGGGCGACCTGCACGAACACGCGGTCGGCAATCTGCTGATCGTCGCCCTGTGGGAACAGCTGGGCGACCACGTCCAGGCCCTCGACCTGGTCGGCAAGCTGCTCGGCGCACACGGACGCGTGCTGCCCATGTCCGCGGTGCCGCTGGAGCTCCAGGCCCTGGTCAGGGGACACGACCCGGACCGGCCCGACGCGGTGGACACCGTGCGCGGACAGGCGACCGTGGCCCTCACCCCGGGCGAGGTCCAGTCCGTGCACCTGGTGCCGAACGACCCGCCGGCCGTCCCCGAGGCGGTCGACGCCGTCCTGGACGCCGACTGGGTGGTGCTCGGTCCCGGTTCCTGGTTCTCCTCGGTCATCCCGCACCTGCTCGTGCCCGACCTGCTGGACGCCCTCGTCGAGACGAAGGCGCGCCGGGTGCTCTCCTTGAACCTCGCGCCGCAGCCCGGGGAAACCGAGGGCTTCTCACCGCAGCGTCATTTGGAGGTTTTGGGACGACACGCCCCTAAACTCGCCCTGGACGTGGTGCTGGCCGACGAGGCCGCCGTGCCCGACCGTGACTCGCTCACCGATGCCGCGAAACGGTTCGGCGCCGCGGTCGAGCTGGCTCCGGTAGCCCGGACCGACGGGACCCCGAGGCACGACCCGGAGCTGCTGGCCGCCGCGTACGACCGTATTTTTCGGATGCATGGAAGGATCGGCCCATGGCGATGACGGCAGCGGTGAAGGACGAGATCTCCCGGCTCCCCGTCACCCGGACCTGCTGCAGAAAGGCGGAGGTCTCCGCCGTACTGCGGTTCGCCGGCGGCCTTCACCTGGTGAGCGGGCGCATCGTGATCGAGGCGGAGCTGGACACGGCGAACGCGGCGCGCCGCCTCAAGCGGGACATCCTGGAGATCTTCGGGCACAGTTCCGAGCTGATCGTGATGGCGCCGGGCGGGCTGCGCCGCGGCTCGCGTTACGTCGTTCGGGTGGTCGCGGGCGGTGATCAGCTCGCCCGGCAGACCGGCCTGGTCGACGGGCGGGGCCGGCCGATCCGCGGGCTGCCGCCGCAGGTGGTCTCGGGGGCCACCTGTGACGCCGAGGCCGCGTGGCGGGGCGCGTTCCTGGCGCACGGTTCGCTCACCGAGCCCGGGCGCTCCTCCTCCCTGGAGGTGACCTGCCCGGGTCCCGAGGCCGCGCTCGCCCTGGTCGGCGCCGCCCGCCGGTTGTCGATCGCCGCGAAGGCCCGCGAGGTGCGCGGCGTGGACCGGGTCGTGGTCCGCGACGGCGACGCGATCGGCGCCCTGCTCACCCGGCTCGGCGCGCACGACTCCGTGCTGGCCTGGGAGGAGCGGCGGATGCGCCGTGAGGTCCGGGCCACCGCCAACCGCCTGGCCAACTTCGACGACGCCAACCTGCGCCGCTCCGCTCGCGCGGCCGTCGCCGCCGGCGCCCGGGTCCAGCGGGCCCTGGAGATCCTCGCCGACGACGTGCCGGAGCACCTCGCCGCGGCGGGCCGGCTGCGGATGGAGCACAAGCAGGCCTCGCTGGAGGAGCTGGGCGCCCTCGCCGACCCGCCGCTGACCAAGGACGCGGTCGCCGGCCGCATCCGCCGGCTGCTGGCCATGGCCGACAAGCGGGCCTCGGACCTCGGCATCCCCGGCACGGACGCCAACCTCAGCGACGAACTGGCCGACAACCTCGTCGGCTGACCGAACGCGCCGGCCCGTCGTCGGGCCGGCGCGCGTCGTCCGTCACACGCCGAGCCGACCGTCCGCGCAGGCCGCAGGGGGTCGCCTCGCGTGAGCCTGCCGTCCGGTCTCCATCGTGCGGGCCGCTCCCGGTCGTCCGCGTCTGCCTGTCGGCCGGGCGGGTGCGCAGGGCACACCCGGCCGCCCACGCGAGCCGTCGTTCGTCCAGGCGCCCCTCCCGGCCGCCCACGCGAGCCGTCGTCCGCGCCAGCCGCTCCGGGCCGTCCGCGCGAGCCCGTCGCTCAGGCCACCGCGCTGCCGCACCGGGCCAGCCGCGCAAGCCGCACCGGCCGTCCACACGAGCCCGTCGCCCAGGCGACCGCGCTATCGCACCGGGCCGGTCGCGCAAGCCGCACCGGCCGTCCGCGCGACTCCGTCGCCCGGGTGCCCGCGCCGGCCACACCGGGCCGTCCGCGCCAGCCGCGACTCAGCCGACCGCGCCGACCGCGTCGGCCGTGGACCCGGGCCACCGCGCAAGCCGCAGCCCAGTCCGGCCCACCGCCCAAGCCTTCGGCTGCCCGCGCCGGTCCCGCCCCACCCCCAAGCCTTCGGCTGCCCGCGCCGGTCTCGCCCCCCCCACGCACGACCGCCGGTCCCCGCCGTGCGGGGCGTCAACCAGCCGATGTGGGCGCCCACTTGGGTGACCCGTTCCGGCTTTCGCGTGTCCTTCCCGCGCTCTTGACTCGATCATGAGCTGTCATGAGCCTGGCATCTGTTCGCTGCTGTGGCGAACCCAGGCCTGTCGGACAGGCCCCATCTAGGGGGGTTCATGAGACGAAGAGCGAGATCGATCCTCGCCGTCGGCGCGCTCCTGATCGGCGGAGCGAGCTTCGCACCCATCGCCCAGGCACAGCCCTCGGACTCCGCGAACACCGACGCGGACGAGGTGAAGGTCTTCCGGGCCGACGTCACCCAGGAGCAGGTCCCCCTGCTGCTGGCCGCCGGCCAGGACGGCCACGAACTCGGTGAGCAGGTCCCCGACCGGGGCACCGCCACCGTCGAGGTCTACCTCACCGACCGGCAGGCCGGAGAGCTGGAGAAACAGGGCGTCGACCTCAAGGAGCACACCCTCTCCGCCCGGGCCGAGGAACGGGTCGAGGACGCCGCCGAGGGCGTCTTCCGCCCGTACAGCGGCAGCGGCGGCCTCCGGGAGGAGATCCTGCGCACCGCGCAGGAGCACCCCCGTCTCACCAAGGTCGTCTCGATCGGCAAGACGGTGAACGGCCAGGACATCCTCGCCCTCAAGCTCACCAAGCACGCGGACCGGACCCGGGACGGCTCCAAGCCCGCGGTCCTCTACATGTCCAACCAGCACGCGCGCGAGTGGATCACCCCGGAGATGACCCGGCGGCTGATGCACCACTACCTGGACAACTACGAGAAGGACCGGCGGATCAGGAAGCTGGTCGACTCCACCGAACTGTGGTTCCTGCTGTCCGCCAACCCCGACGGCTACGACTACACCTTCCAGAACACCGACAACCGCCTGTGGCGCAAGAACCTGCGCGACAACAACGGCGACGGCGCCATCGGCACCGGCGACGGCGTCGACCTCAACCGCAACTTCGCCTACAAGTGGGGCTACGACGACGAGGGCTCGTCCCCGAACCCGACGAGCCAGACCTACCGCGGCCCCGGCCCGAACTCCGAGCCCGAGACCAAGGCCCTGGACCGCTTCCAGAAGCGGATCGGTTTCGCGTACGGCATCAACTACCACTCCGCCGCCGAACTGCTCCTCTACGGCGTCGGCTGGCAGGTCGCCACCCACACCCCGGACGACGTCCTCTACCAGGCACTCGCCGGCACCCCCGAGAACTCGGCGATCCCGGGCTACCGCCCGCAGGTCTCCTCGGAGCTGTACACCACCAACGGCGAGGCGGACGGCCACGCGGCCAACGTCAACGGCATGGCGATGTTCACCCCCGAGATGTCCACCTGCCAGACCATCTCCGACCAGTACCCCGACGACGAGTGGAACGCGGGCGACTGCCAGTCCGGCTTCAACTTCCCCGACGACGAGAAGCTGATCCAGGAGGAGTTCGCGAAGAACATCCCCTTCGCGCTCTCCGTCGCCGAGAGCGCCGCGCACCCCGACCGGCCGTCCTCCTCCGTCGGCATCGAGGCCGCCGACTTCACCCCGGCCCCCTTCACCACCTCCTACGCGCGCGGCGCCGACCAGGAGGTCTCCGTCGTGGTGCGCAAGTCGGTGCGCGACAAGGAGCTGAAGTACCGGGTCAACGGCGGACGCGTCCACGACATGGCCCTGAAGCCCTGGCGCGGCGGCGAGACGTACGGCGGCGAGGACAACCTCCACTTCGACGAGTACCGCGCCGAGGTCAAGGACGGCGACCGCGGCGACAAGGTCGAGGTCTGGTTCACCGGCGAGACGAAGCAGGGCAAGCGGACCGAGAGCGAGCACTTCACCTACACGATCGCCGAGCGGCCCCGCGCCGACGTCCTGATCGTCGCCGAGGAGGGCGCGAAGGCCGCCCACGCGCAGACCTACGTGGACGCCCTCAAGGCCAACGGCAAGCGGGCGGCCGTCTGGGACGTCGCCACCCAGGGCGCGCCCGACGCGCTCGGCGTCCTCGGCCACTTCGACACCGTCGTCCACTACACCGGCGCGGCCAACCCGGGCAACGCCACCCAGCTCCAGCTCCGCGCCTACCTCAACGAGGGCGGCAGGCTGATCGAGGCGGGCGAGCGGGCCGGCGGCAGCGTCGACCTCGGCGACGGCACGCTGTCGAACGACTTCAGCCAGTACTACCTGGGCGCCTACACCCGCACCTCCCTCTCCGGAGCCACCGGATTCACCGGCTCCGGCAAGCTCGACGGGACCACCGGCACGCTCGGCGACGCCCCCGGCAACCCGCTGGACGCCGCCGGCACCTACAGCGTCACCTCCGACCAGCTGCCCGCCGACACCTACCCGCAGTTCGCGAGCGAGGGCGCCGGGAAGTTCGCCGGGACGGTCAACCCGTACGGGCCCTACGCGGGCGCCTGGATGGCCGCCGCCGTCCACACCGACGACGCCTACAAGCGCCTCACCCGCACCGTCGACCTCACCGGCGTCACCGCCGCCGACCGCCCCACCCTGCGCACCCAGCTCCTGTGGGACACCGAGAGCGGCTACGACCACGCCCTGGTCGAGGCGCACACCACCGGCGCCGACGACTGGACCACGCTCCCCGAGGCGGGCGGCGCGACCGGCACCGCCGTGCCGGCCGAGTGCGGGGCCGGCTTCTACGTGGGCGAGCACCCCTGGCTGGAGCACTACCTCACCCTGTCCGACGACGGCTGCGCCGCCACCGGCACCACCGGGCAGTGGAACAGCCTCACCGGGTCCTCCGGGGGATGGCGGCAGGTCGAGTTCGACCTGAGCGCCTACGCCGGGAAGTCCGTGGACGTCTCGATCTCCTACGTCACCGACCCCGGCAGCGGCGGACGCGGCGTCCTCGCCGACGACGCTTCCCTGGTCGTCGGCGGCGCGGCGACGCAGACCGAGGGCTTCGAGACCTCGCTCGGCGCCTGGCAGGTGGCCGGACCGCCGGCCGGCAGCCCCGCCGTCCTGAAGGACTGGACCCGCACCGGCACCCTGTTCCAGACCTACGGCGCCGTCACCACGGACGACACCGTGCTCCTCGGCTTCGGCCTGGAGCACCTCACCGAACCGGCCGCCCGGACGGCACTGGTCCGGCAGGCGCTGCGTGCCCTGGACGAGTGAAAACCGGGACACGGGGGACTGACACGGTGTAGCGAAATCGGGTGATCGGTCCCCGTCACCCGGGGCGGTCCGTACCCCTACTGGCGGGTACGGACCGCCCTGCCGGGAATGGGCCGTCTCGATGTCACCCCCGACGCCGTGGAGAGGTAGGGTCGGAGGTGGTCGGGGACATCCCAAATACAGCTCGCCGGCACATCGGGCCGGCGTACCAACGAGGAGATCGGTTCGTGACGATCCGCGTAGGCATCAACGGCTTTGGCCGCATCGGTCGTAACTACTTCCGCGCGCTGCTGGAGCAGGGTGCAGACATCGAGATCGTGGCTGTCAACGACCTGGGTGACACCGCGACCACCGCCCACCTGCTGAAGTACGACACCATCCTCGGGCGCCTCCCGTACGAGGTCTCGCACACCGAGGACACCATCACCGTCGGTGACAAGACCATCAAGGTCCTCGCCGAGCGCAACCCCGCCGACATCCCGTGGGGCGAGCTGGGTGTCGACATCGTCATCGAGTCGACCGGCATCTTCACCAAGAAGGCCGACGCCGAGAAGCACATCGCGGGCGGCGCGAAGAAGGTCCTCATCTCGGCCCCGGCCAAGGACGAGGACGTCACCATCGTGATGGGCGTCAACCAGGACAAGTACGACCCGGCGAACCACCACGTCATCTCCAACGCCTCCTGCACCACCAACTGTGTGGCGCCGATGGCCAAGGTCCTCGACGAGAACTTCGGCATCGTCAAGGGTCTGATGACGACGGTCCACGCGTACACGAACGACCAGCGCATCCTGGACTTCCCGCACAAGGACCTGCGCCGCGCCCGTGCCGCCGCGGAGAACATCATCCCGACCACCACGGGTGCCGCCAAGGCCACCGCGCTGGTCCTCCCGCAGCTCAAGGGCAAGCTGGACGGCATCGCCATGCGCGTCCCGGTCCCGACCGGCTCGGTCACCGACCTGGTCCTGGAGCTCGGCCGCGAGGTCACCAAGGAAGAGGTCAACGCCGCCTTCCAGAAGGCCGCCGAGGGCGAGCTCAAGGGCATCCTGGAGTACACCGAGGACCCGATCGTCTCCTCGGACATCGTCAACGCCCCGGCGTCCTGCACCTTCGACTCGTCCCTGACCATGGTCCAGGACGGCAAGAACGTGAAGGTCATCGGCTGGTACGACAACGAGTGGGGCTACTCCAACCGCCTCGTCGACCTCACGGTCTTCGTCGGCAACCAGCTCTGATCCAGCCGGACTCAGCAGGCACCTCGCATGTGACAGCAGGGCTCGGGCAGCGCAAGGCCGCGCTGTCCGGGCCCTGCGTCGCGTGCGCAGCGACCAGCCCTCGTAGGATCACGAGCGATCCGAGAACCCAGGAGCCCACTGCATGAAGACGATCGACGAACTGCTCTCCGAAGGCGTCACCGGCAAGCGCGTCTTCGTCCGCGCCGACCTCAACGTGCCGCTGGACGGCACCACCATCACCGACGACGGCCGCATCCGCGCCGTGGTGCCCACCGTCAAGGCCCTGGCCGACGCGGGCGCGCGCGTGATCGTCGCCTCGCACCTGGGCCGTCCCAAGGGCGCCCCGGACCCCGCCTTCTCCCTGGCCCCGGCCGCCGCCCGCCTCGGTGAGCTGCTCGGCGCCGAGGTGGCCTTCGCCGAGGACACGGTCGGCACCGCCGCCGAGTCCACGGTCGCCGGCCTCGCGGACGGCCGGGTCGCGGTGATCGAGAACCTGCGCTTCAACGCGGGCGAGACCAGCAAGGACGACGCCGAGCGCGCCGCCTTCGCCGACAAGCTGGCCGCCCTCGCGGACGTGTACGTCGGTGACGGCTTCGGCGCGGTGCACCGCAAGCACGCCTCGGTCTACGACCTGCCGAAGAAGCTCCCGCACTACGCCGGGTACCTCATCGCCACCGAGGTCGGCGTCCTGAAGAAGCTCACCGACGACGTCCAGCGCCCCTACGTGGTCGCCCTCGGCGGCGCCAAGGTCTCCGACAAGCTCGCCGTCATCGACCAGCTGCTCGGCAAGGCCGACCGGCTCCTCATCGGCGGCGGCATGGCGTACACCTTCCTCAAGGCCAAGGGGTACGAGGTCGGCATCTCCCTCCTCCAGGAGGACCAGATCCCGGCCGTCGAGGAGTACATGGAGCGCGCGGAGAAGAACGGCGTCGAGCTGGTCCTCCCCGTCGACGTGCTGGTCTCGTCCGAGTTCCCGGACCTGAAGACCAAGGCCCCGGCCCACCCCACCACCGTCGCCGCGGACGCCATCCCCGCCGACCAGGAGGGTCTGGACATCGGTCCCGAGACCCGCAAGCTGTACGCCTCGAAGCTCGCCGACGCCGCCACCGTCTTCTGGAACGGTCCGATGGGCGTCTTCGAGCACCCCGACTACGCCGAGGGCACCAAGGCGGTCGCCCAGGCCCTCGTCGACGCCCCAGGCTTCACCGTGGTCGGCGGCGGCGACTCCGCCGCGGCCGTCCGCACGCTCGGCTTCGACGAGAACGCATTCGGCCACATCTCGACCGGCGGCGGCGCCTCCCTCGAATACCTCGAGGGCAAGACGCTCCCCGGCCTCGCCGCACTGGAGGACTGACCCCGATGACCACCCGCACGCCGCTGATGGCGGGCAACTGGAAGATGAACCTCAACCACCTCGAGGCCATCGCCCACGTCCAGAAGCTCGCCTTCGCCCTCGCGGACAAGGACTACGACGCCGTCGAGGTCGCCGTCCTCGTCCCCTTCACCGACCTGCGCTCGGTGCAGACCCTGGTCGAGCACGACAAGCTGAAGATCAAGTACGGTGCCCAGGACGTCTCCGCCCACGACGGCGGCGCCTACACCGGCGAGATCTCCGGCCCGATGCTGGCCAAGCTCCGCTGCACCTACGTCGCGATCGGCCACTCCGAGCGCCGGCAGTACCACGCCGAGACCGACGAGCTGGTGAACGCCAAGGTCAAGGCCGCCTACAAGCACGGTCTGACCCCGATCCTGTGCGTCGGCGAGGAGCTGGACGTCCGCGAGGCGGGCAACCACGTCGCCCACACCCTCGCCCAGGTCGAGGGCGGCCTCAAGGACCTCCCCGCCGAGCAGGCCGAGACGATCGTCATCGCCTACGAGCCCGTCTGGGCGATCGGCACCGGCAAGGTCTGCGGCGCCGAGGACGCCCAGGAGGTCTGCGCGGCGATCCGCGGCAAGCTCGCCGAGCTGTACTCCCAGGAGCTGGCCGACAAGGTCCGCATCCAGTACGGCGGCTCCGTCAAGTCCGGCAACGTCGCCGAGATCATGGCGCAGGCCGACATCGACGGCGCGCTGGTCGGCGGGGCCTCGCTGGACTCCGACGAGTTCGTCAAGATCGTCCGCTTCCGCGACCAGTGAGCCGAGCGACAGTCGGCCGGTGAGTATGCCGTAGCGGCGATACGTCGTACCCTTGCGGGGGCATGGTGGCCTGCTGTCACCGTGCCCCCGTCGTTCATCCGAATCCGAGGAAGTTGGTCCAGCCGTGGTTTTGGGGTTCTCGATCGCCCTGATCGTCTTCAGCGCGCTGCTGATGCTGCTGGTGCTGATGCACAAGGGGAAGGGCGGCGGCCTCTCCGACATGTTCGGTGGCGGCATGCAGTCCTCCGTCGGCGGCTCCTCGGTCGCCGAGCGCAACCTCGACCGGATCACCGTGGTGGTCGGTCTGCTGTGGTTCGCGTGCATCATGGTGCTCGGCCTGCTGATGAAGGCGAACAACTGACACGCGTGACGATCGACTGACAGGCGTGGAGCACACCTGCCACGTCACGCACTCCCGCACGTAAAGCCCCATGTTCGGTACGCGCCGCAAGACGCCGCCTATCATGGGGCTTGCGTCTGGGCGCTTGGGCTTGTAACTCCAACCACTGGACGCGCGTTGGGCCTTACGTAGACTGAGGCGCCTCGCAGCGAAGCGAAACGCCGACTCGCTTCGCGGCACCATCACGCAGGGAGTTACACCGTGGCAAGTGGCAACGCGATCCGGGGGAGCCGGGTCGGGGCGGGGCCGATGGGCGAGGCCGAGCGCGGCGAGTCCGCGCCGCGTCTGCGCATCTCCTTCTGGTGCTCCAACGGACACGAGACACAGCCGAGCTTCGCGAGCGACGCGCAGGTGCCGGACACCTGGGACTGCCCGCGCTGCGGCTTCCCCGCCGGGCAGGACCGGGACAACCCGCCGGACCCGCCGCGCACCGAGCCCTACAAGACCCACCTGGCGTACGTGCGCGAGCGGCGCAGCGACGCGGACGGCGAGGCGATCCTCGCCGAGGCGCTCGCCAAGCTGCGGGGCGAGATCTGACGCCGGCTCCGTCGGACCCCCTCCGGCCCCGTCGGGCTTCCTCCGGCTCCGCCGGGCTTCTTCCGTGCCGACCGTACTGATCAATTAGGTTGTAACGGCCGGGACAGCTGGGACACCCAAGGAAGAAGGCTGACGACCGACATGAACGCAGACGGCCGTACCAGGCTCAACCAGACGCCCGAATGGACCGCGCTGGCCAAGCACCGCGAGGAGCTGGAGGAGGTGCGGCTGCGCGAGCTGTTCGCCGCCGACCCGGACCGCGGCACCGGCTGCACGCTCCGGGTGGGAGACCTGTACGTCGACTACTCCAAGCACCTCGTCACCGACGAGACCCTGCGGCTGCTGCGCGAGCTGGCCGCCGCCACCGACGTCTTCGGCCTGCGCGACGCGATGTTCCGCGGCGAGCGGATCAACATCACCGAGGACCGGGCGGTGCTGCACACCGCGCTGCGCGCCCCGCGGGACGCGGTGATCGAGGTCGACGGCGAGAACGTCGTGCCCAAGGTGCACGCCGTGCTGGACAAGATGGCCGGCTTCGCCGACCGGGTCCGCTCCGGCGAGTGGACCGGCCACACCGGCAAGCGCATCAAGAACGTCGTCAACGTCGGCATCGGCGGCTCCGACCTCGGTCCGGCGATGGCCTACGAGGCGCTGCGCGCCTTCACCGACCGCGACCTGACGGTCCGTTTCGTCTCCAACGTGGACGGCGCCGACCTGCACGAGGCGACCCGCGACCTGGACCCGGCCGAGACCCTGTTCGTCATCGCCTCGAAGACCTTCACCACCATCGAGACGGTCACCAACGCCACCTCCGCCCGGGCCTGGCTGCTGGACGGCCTTGGAGGCGACGAGAAGGCGGTCGCCCGGCACTTCGTCGCGCTGTCGACCAACGCCGAGAAGGTCGCGGACTTCGGCATCGACACGGCCAACATGTTCGAGTTCTGGGACTGGGTCGGCGGCCGCTACTCCTACGACTCGGCGATCGGGCTCTCCCTGATGATCGCCATCGGCCCGGACCGCTTCCGGGAGATGCTCGACGGCTTCCGCCTCGTCGACGAACACTTCCGCACCGCCCCCGCCGAGTCCAACGTGCCCCTGCTGATGGGGCTGCTGGGCATCTGGTACGGCAACTTCATGGGCGCCCAGTCGCACGCGGTGCTGCCCTACAGCCACTACCTGTCCAAGTTCACCGCCTACCTCCAGCAGCTCGACATGGAGTCCAACGGCAAGTACGTCGGCCGGGACGGGCGCGAGGTGGAGTGGCAGACCGGGCCGGTGGTCTGGGGAACGCCCGGCACCAACGGCCAGCACGCCTACTACCAGTTGATCCACCAGGGCACGAAGCTGATCCCGGCGGATTTCATCGGCTTCGCCGAGCCGGTGGCCGAGCTGAGCGACGAGCTGAAGGCCCAGCACGACCTGCTGATGGCCAACTTCTTCGCCCAGACGCAGGCGCTGGCCTTCGGCAAGACCCCCGACGAGGTGCGCGCCGAGGGCGTCCCGGAGGAACTGGTCGCGCACAAGACCTTCAAGGGCGACCACCCGACGACCACCGTCCTCGCCCGCGCGCTGACGCCCTCCGTCCTCGGCCAGCTCGTCGCCCTCTACGAGCACAAGGTGTTCGTGCAGGGAGCGATCTGGAACATCGACTCCTTCGACCAGTGGGGCGTCGAGCTGGGCAAGGTGCTCGCCAAGCGCGTCGAACCCGCCCTGACCGAGGGCGCCGACGTCCCCGGCCTGGACGCCTCCACCCAGGCGCTGGTCGCCACCTACCGGGAGCTGCGCGGCCGGCGGTGAGCCCACCGGCGCGGTGGCCCGGCCGGAAACGGTCAGGCCACCGCGCTCAGTGTGTCCGCGAGGCGCCGCCGTGCCGCCCGCGCCGACGGCACCGCGGCCAGCGCCGCCGCTCCGAGCACGGCCGCGGCACCGACGGCCGCCAGAAGCCCGGGGGAGGGCGCCCGGGCGATCCCCGCGCCGATGCCGCTGGAGGCGCCCTGGGCGTCGATCAGCCAGTGGGCGAGCGGCAGTCCGAGGGCGGCGGCGAGGAGCACGGCCGCCAGGGTCGTGCAGCCGGTCGCCGTGACGGTGACGCCGGTGATCTGGCGCGGTGACAGACCGATCGCCTTGAGCGCGAGCAGGTCCCGCTCGCCCTCCCTCACGGTGCCGCCGATCGTCGTGAGCAACTCGATCAGCCCGACGAGGGCGAGGACGGCGATCAGCCCGAGGACGACGCCGCGCAGCGGGGACAGCCCGTCGGCCGGGTTCGCCACCGCGTGCACCTCCAGACCCTCGGGCCCGGACGCGGCGAGCCGCGCCGCGACCTCCTCCGGGTCGGCGCCCGGGCGCAGGCGCAGCTGGTACAGGGTCGGCGTGAGACCCGGATCGTTCTCCCGGAGGGTGTCCAGGGAGGTGGAGACGACCCGGCCGGCGTTCTCCGGCTCGATGCTGCGGCCCACGATGTGCAGGATCTGCGGCCGGTCGCCGACGGTCATCCGCACCCAGTCGCCGACCTGCACGTCCAGCAGGTCCAGCAGCCCCTGCCCGGCCACCGCCTCGTCCGGTCCGTGCGCGCGACGGCCCTCGGCCAGGGCGTACGGGTACGGCTCCTCGCGGGTGCCGAGCCCGCGCAGCGCGATCGTCGCCGTCTGACCCGGCACCAGCGCGGCCACCTCGACGCCCGGGTAGGCGGCGGCGACCCGCGGGTCGCGTTCCAGCAGCGCCCGGGTGCCGCGGTCGTCGGCACCGGTGTCGGCGCGGACGGTCAGCGCGGTCGGCAGACCCACCTGTTCGGGCCGGGTGTGGAAGCGGTCGATGGTGGTCCACGCGCTCATCGCCACCACGATCAGCAGCAGCGGAAGCGTGAGCCGGGCGACCGCGGCGAGCGAACGGGGCCGCCGGGCGAACGCCTTGTGCCAGCCGAGCACCAGCGCGGGCGGCACCCGCACCTCCAGCTCGCGGATCCCGGCCGCCTCGCCGGGGTCCGGGACGCCGGTCTTCGCCGGGGCGGGCGCGCCGGGCCCGTCGGCGCCCCGGACGCCGGACCCACCGGCACCCCGTTCACCTCGACCCCGCACCCGGGACCGCACCGGAACCCGCAGCACCCGCAGCCCCAGCGCCCCGCGGGCCGCCCCGGACAGCCCCCCGCCGCGCGCCGCCGCCGGACGCGGCACCGGCACCGGCGGCACCCGCCCCGCCCGCCACGCCGCGAGCCCCGTGGTGGCGCCGATGAACAGCACCGCGCACGCCGGTACGGCGACCAGCGCGACGGTGTGCCCGGGCAGCCCCTGCCAGACGCCGACCGCGTCCCCGAGCCGCCCCGGGAACCGGCTGCCGAACGCCTGGGTGAGCGCGGCGGCGGCCACCGCGCCGAGCAGCGCGTAGGCGAGGTGGAGCAGCAGGAAGACCCGCACCACCTGGCCCGGCGTGAAGCCGATCGCCTTGAGCACCGAGATGTCCCGCAGATGCCCCCGGATCCGGGTGCCGATCGCCCCGTGCACCGCCAGCCCGGCCGCGAGCAGCGCGCCCAGCCCGAACAGTCCGAGCACCTGGCCGAGCAGCCGGTTGTCGCCCTGCGCCTCGGCCCGGGCCTGCTCCCAGGTGGAGACCTGCCCGATCGCCCCGGCGCCCAGTACGGTCACCGCCCGCTGCACGGCGTAGTCCGTCTCCCCGGGGTCGGTCAGCCGCAGCCCGATCACCTGGCCGCCCGGGTTGGGCACCGCGGCCGGCGGCGCCCACACCAGGCCCGGCTGTTCCCCCGGCCGGTAGCGGCGCTCGGGGCTGTCGGCGATGCCGAGCACCGTGAGGGTGCGCGGGGTGCCGGGCAGGGCGAGGGTGTCGCCGGGCTGGGCCAGCAGCGCGCGGGCGAGACGGCTCTCCAGGACCACCCCGTCGGGATCGGCCGGGTCGATCCAGTGCCCCGCGGTGAGCAGCGGGCGGCCCACCTCGGGCCGCTCGGCGGTGCCGCGCAGTTCGACGGAGGCGCGGGTGCCGCGTACGGCGACGGTGGCGGATGCCGTGGGATACGGGCCGGCGACTGCCTCGACGCCGTCCAGCGCGGCCAGCTCACCGGCGTCGGCGGCGCGGTCGGTGTGCAGCCAGACGTGCGCGCCGCGGGCCTGCGCGAAGACCCGCTGCCAGGGGTTGGTCGCGTACCCGAACAGGGCCGTGGCCAGCAGCAGCGACGCGACGATCCCGGCGGTGGCGAGGACGAGGAACAGCGCCTCGCCCCGGTGCGTCCGCAGATCGGAGTGGGCCCAGCGCAGGGTGGCTCGCACGGGCCTCAGCCTTCCGGTGCGCGGTGCGCGCGGTGGTCGTACGCCCGCATGTCAGTCCTTGAGTTCCAGGACGGCGGACGCGCCCGGGCGGCGGCGCGCCGGTGTGGCGGCGTCCAGCTCGGCGTCGTCGGCTATCCGCCCGTCGAAGAAGCTGATCACCCGGTCCGCGGCGCTGGCGAGCCGGGCGTCATGGGTGACCAGCAGGATCGTCTGGCCCCGCTGGTGGAAACGGGACAGCAGCCGCATCACCTCACGGGTGCCCTTGCTGTCCAGGCTGCCCGCGGGCTCGTCCGCCAGCAGCAGCGGCGGATGGTTGACCAGGGCCCGGGCCAGCGCCACCCGCTGCTGCTCGCCGCCGGACAGCTCACCGGGCATGCTGCGCGCCTTGCCCGTCAGCCCCAGCTCGGCCAGCAGCTCCTCCCGCTCGGCGCGCGCCCGCTTGGGCGGCAGCCCGGCGAGCAGGGCGGGCAGCTCGACGTTGTCGGCGACGGACAGGTCGGAGACCAGGTTGAAGAACTGGAAGACGATCCCGATCCGCTTCCTGCGCTCGACGGCCCAGCGCGCCTCGCCGTACCCGTCCGTGCACGCGCCGTCCAGCCAGATGCTGCCGGCGTCCGGGCGCTGGAGGCCGCCGAGCAGGTGCAGCAGGGTCGACTTCCCGGCACCGGACGGCCCGGTGATCGCCACGAACTCGCCGCGCCGCACGGTCAGGTCCACCCCGCGCACGGCGTGCGCCGGAGCGCCCTCGCCGTGATGCGTCTTGACCAGGCCCTCGGCGCGCAGCACGGGAGCCGGGTCCGCACTCGCCCCAGCGCTCACTCCAGCTCCTCCAGCTCCTCCTGGCACCGCTCCAGCCAGTCGAGGTCGGCCTGGAGGTGCAGCATCGCGCCCTCGATGAGGAGGTGGGCGATGCGGTTGTCCCGGTCTTCGGCGGCGGCCAGCTTCGACAACTGCCGCATGGTGTTCAGGTACTGCCGCCGCTGCTTGTTGATCAGCGCGATCTGGTCGGCGAGACCCGTCTGCGGAGCCAGGGCGAGCTTCATGAAGAACTCGTCCCGCACCCGCGGCTCGTCCGCCGTCTCCTCGTACCAGGCCCGCAGCTCGTCACGCCCGGCCTCGGTGAGGTGGTAGACCTTCTTGTTGGGCCGGCTCGACTGCTCGATGTCCTCGCCCTCGATCAGCCCCGTCTTCTCGAGACGGCCGAGGGTGACGTAGATCTGGCCGACGTTCGGCTGAGGGTACGCGGAGCCCAGCAGTTGCTCAAGGTCCTGCTTCAGCTCGTAGCCGTGGGCCGGACCGCGGGCCAGGAGAGCCAGGAGGTGCAGGCGCACTCAGCCGTCCTCCCGCTTCTGGTCGAGTCCCCGGATGTGCTCCAGGCCCTAGTATCGCGCATACCTAACAGGTATACATGGCCTCTGACCCGGGACGAGGACGCCCGGTGCCGGTGCGAGTCAGCGGGCCCGGTGTACGAGGGTGTACAGGGAGGAACCTATGCGGTGGATCCACGCCGCCGGTAGGGGCCTCCTCGTCCTCCTCGTCGTCCTGACCGGGTACGTGGCCTCCGGCGCCCGCGCGAACGAGGGTGCCGCGAGCGGTCGCGGCCCGCTCACCCTGGCCACCGCGGGCGATCTCACCGGCTACCTCGGCCCGCTGCTGGAGGGCTGGAACCGCGCCCACCCCGGGGAGCGGGTCACCCTCGTCGAACTGCCCGACTCCGCCGACGAGAGCCGCGCGCAGATGGCCACCGACCTGCGCGACGGCGACCGGCACCGCTTCGACGTCCTCAACATCGACGTCAACTGGACCTCGGAGTTCGCCGCCGCGGGCTGGATACGTCCGCTGCCCCGCGAGCGCTTCCCGCTCGACACGTTCCTGCCGCCGGTCGTCGACACCGCGACCTACGACGGGCGGCTGTACGCCGTCCCGTACGTCACCAACGCCGGCCTGCTCCTGTACCGCAAGGACGTCCTGGCCGCGGAGGGCGTCCCGCCGCCGCGCACCTGGGCCGAGCTGGAGCGGTACGCCGGGACCATCGCCCCGAAGCACGGACTGGACGGCTACGCGGGCCAGTTCCTGCCCTACGAGGGCCTGACCGTCAACGCCGCCGAGGCCGTCTACTCGGCCGGCGGCAGCATCCTCGGCGACGAGGGCGCACGCGTCACCGTGGACTCGGCGGCGGCCCGCGAGGGCATCGGCTTCCTGGCGCGCGGCGTGCGCGAGGGCTGGATCCCCGAGGAGGCGCTGGGCTACAAGGAAGAGGAGTCCAAGCAAGCCTTCCAGGACGGCCGCCTGCTCTTCCTGCGCAACTGGCCCTACGCCTACGTCGGTGCCTCGGCGCCGGGTTCCGCGGTCGCCGGGAAGGTCGGCGCCGTACCGCTGCCGGGGCCCCACGGGCCCGGGACCAGCGTGCTGGGCGGCTCCAACCTGGCCGTGAGCGCCCATGCCGAGCACCCGGACTCGGCGGCCCGGCTCATCGCGTACCTCACCGGCGAGCGCGTGCAGCGCCAGGTCCTCACCCGCGGCGCGCTGCCGCCCGTGCGGGCCGACCTCTACGAGGACCCCGCGCTGATCGAGGCGTTCCCCTACCTGCCGACCCTGCGCGAGAGCGTGCTCGCCGCCGCCCCGCGCCCCAAGAGCCCGCGCTACGACCAGGTCAGCCTGGCCGTGCAGGCCGTCGTGCACGACGCCATGGCCGGGCGGCAGACGCCCGAGGCGGCGGTGCGGCGGCTGGCTCGCGAGCTGGCGGCCCTTTCCTAGTTACGCGTTAGGTAACGCTGGCATCTCAACTGCGTCCGCAGTGCGGGGAAAAGTCCCTATATAGAACCCCAACTGGTCAGCGGCGCTTGTTCCGTTCATTGACACCCGCGCGTCACCGCTACCTAACATGCATGCATAACAGCAGCCTCCTCTAGAGACAGGTTCCGGGGTGAACAGGCACCACTGGTGGCGTGACGCGGTGATCTACCAGGTCTACGTCCGCAGCTTCCTCGACAGCACCGGCGACGGCGTCGGCGATCTCGCCGGCGTCCGGGCCGGGCTGCCCTACCTGCGCAGACTCGGCGTGGACGGAATCTGGCTGAGCCCCTTCTACCCCTCGCCCCAGCACGACCACGGCTACGACGTCGCCGACTACCGGGGCGTCGACCCGCTCTTCGGCGACCTCGACGAGTTCGACGCGCTGGTCGCCGCCGCCCGGCGCCTCGGCATCCGGGTGCTGCTCGACATCGTCCCCAACCACTGCTCCAGCGAGCACCCGTGGTTCCGCGAGGCCCTGGCCTCCCCGCCCGGCAGCCCGGCGCGCGCCCGCTTCCACTTCGCCGACGGCCGCGGACCGGACGGCGACCGGCCGCCCAACAACTGGCACGCCATGTTCGGCGGCCCCGCCTGGACCCGCGTGACCGAGGCCGACGGCCGCCCCGGCCAGTGGTACCTGCACATGTTCACGCCCGAGCAGCCGGACTGGAACTGGCGCACCCCCGAGGTCGCCGCCGAGTTCGACCGGATACTCCGCTTCTGGCTGGACCGGGGCGTCGACGGCTTCCGCATCGACGTCGCCGCCGGCCTCTACAAGCACCCGGACCTCCCCGACTCCCCGGACCCGGAGGCCGACGCCCGCACCCGGGACTCGGTCAACCCGCTCGCCTGGAACCAGCCCGAGGTGCACGACGTATGGCGGCACTGGCGCGCGGTCTGCGAGGAGTACACCGCCCGCGACGGCCGCGAACGCCTCCTCGTCGGCGAGGTCTCCGTGCCCAGCGCCCGCGAACACGCCCGCTACGTCCGCCCCGACGAACTCCACCAGGCCTTCTTCTTCGACCTGCTCGGCGCCCCCTGGGACCCCGACGCCTTCCGCAAGGTCATCTCCGAGGCCATGCAGGACATCGCCGGCACCGGCTCCACGGTCACCTGGGTCCTCAACAACCACGACCAGGTCCGCACCGTCACCCGCTACGGCGAACCCGCCACCGACGGCAGCGGCCTCGGCACCGCCCGCGCCCGCGCCGCGGCGCTGCTGATGCTGGCGCTGCCCGGAGCCGCCTACATCTACCAGGGCGAGGAACTGGGCCTGCCCGAGGTCGTCGACCTGCCCGACGACGTGCTCACCGACCCGATCTTCCACCGCACCGGCAGCCGCGCCCGCGTCCGCGACGGCTGCCGGGTGCCGCTGCCCTGGTCGGGACAGGCCTCGCCGTTCGGCTTCACCTCCGACGAGTCGGGCGCCAAGCCCTGGCTGCCGCAGCCCGAGTACTTCGCCGAGTACGCCACCGACCGCGCCCTCGCCGACACCCGCTCCTTCTGGCACCTGTACCGCGACGGACTGCACCTGCGCTCCGCGCTGCCCCAGCTGGGCGAGGGCACCCTGCGCTGGCTGGACACCCCGCCCGGCGTCCTGGCCTTCGTCCGCGGCGACGGCCTGGTCTGCGCCGTCAACTTCGGCACCGCCCCCACGCCGGCGCCCGTCCCCGGCACCCCGCTGCTGGCCAGCGACGGCCCCTGCCCGCCCGGCGTCCTGCCCGGCTCCACCGCCGCCTGGTGGATCGCCGACATCTGACCTCGCCTCCGACCTCCTCCGACCTCTGACCTCGCCCCCGACCTCTGCTTGCCCGACCCTCGAAGGGACATCAACGATGATGCGACGACGTACCCCCCTGCTCACCGGCTGCACCGCCCTGGTCCTCGCCCTCGGTGCCACCGCCTGCGGTGGCGGCGGACCCGTCTCGGCCGGCGGCGGTGACAAGGCACTCGGCGGACAGTCGGTCACCGTGGCCGGCGTCTGGTCCGGCACCGAGCAGGAGAACTTCCAGAAGGTGCTCGACGCCTTCACCGAGAAGACCGGCGCCAAGACCTCCTTCGTCTCCACCGGCGACAACGTCTCCACCGTCGTCGGCAGCAAGATCGAGGGCGGCAACGCCCCCGACGTCGTGATGGTCCCGCAGGTCGGCGTGCTGGGGCAGTTCGCCGAGAACGGCTGGCTGAAGCCGCTGTCCGAGACGGCCCGGAAGTCGGTCGACACCAACTTCGCCGACGTCTGGAAGACGTACGGGACCGTCGACGGCACCCTCTACGGCCTCTACTTCAAGGCCGCCCACAAGTCGACCGTCTGGTACAGCCCCGACGCCCTCGCCCAGGCCGGGGTCGAGCCGCCGAAGACGTACGACGAGATGCTGGAGGCCGGGCGGACCGTCTCCGACTCCGGGCTCGCCGCCTTCTCGGTCGCCGGGCAGGACGGCTGGACGCTGACCGACTGGTTCGAGAACGTCTACCTCTCCCAGGCCGGACCCGAGAAGTACGACGCCCTCGCCGCGCACGAGCTGAAGTGGACCGACGCGAGCGTGGTCGAGGCGCTCACCACCCTCGGCAAGCTCTTCAAGGACGAGCAGCTCGTCGAGGGCGGCCGGAAGGGAGCCCTGAACACCGACTTCCCGGGCTCCGTGGAGAAGGTCTTCGGCCCGAAGCCCGAGGCCGGCATGGTCTACGAGGGCGACTTCGTCGCCGGTGTCGCCAAGGACCAGTTCGGCAAGGAGATCGGCAAGAACGCGAACTTCTTCCCCTTCCCGGCGGTCGACGGCGGCGAGGCGCCGGTGGTCAGCGGCGGTGACGCGGCCGTCGTCCTGAAGGACGGCAAGAACTCCGAGGCCGGCATGGCGCTCCTGGAGTACCTCGCGACGCCCGAGGCCGCGGCCGTGTGGGCCGAGGCGGGCGGCTTTATCTCCCCGAACAAGAACCTCGACCCGGCCTCCTACGGCGACGACGTCACCCGGGCCACCGCCGAGTCCCTGGTCGGCGCGGGGGACTCGGTCCGCTTCGACATGTCCGACCAGGCACCCGCGGCCTTCGGCGGCACCAAGGGCACAGGCGAGTGGAAGATCCTCCAGGACTTCCTGCGCGACCCCTCCGACCCGAAGGCCACCGCCGCCGAGCTGGAAGCCGCGGCTGCCAAGGCCTACAAGGGCTGACCGGCCGTGACCACCTCCACCCCGGTGAAAGAGGCGAGCCCGCCCGCCGCTCCCGGCCCGGCGCCCCTGCGGCGCCCCCGGCGGCGCCGGGCGGCCGTCGCCCTGCTCTTCGTCCTGCCCGCGCTGCTCCTGCTGGGCGCCCTGGTCGTCTATCCCGTGCTGTTCTCCGTGGGCCGGAGCCTCTTCGACGCCTCCGGCACGCGCTTCGTGGGCGGCGACAACTACACCGAGATGTTCCGCGACCCGGCCACGCTGAAGGCCATCCGCAACACCGCGATCTGGGTCGTCGTCGCCCCCACCCTGCTGACCGGCCTCGGCCTGATCCTCGCCGTCCTGGTCGAGAAGGTGCGCTGGGCCACCGCCTTCAAGCTGCTGCTCTTCATGCCGATGGCGGTCTCCTTCCTCGCCGCCGGCATCATCTTCCGGCTCGCCTACGACCACGACCCGGACAAGGGCGTCCTCAACGCCGCCGTGACCGGCGTGCACGACGCCTTCGCCGGCACGTCGAGCTACCCGGGCGCCCGGGCGCGTGACGGACGGGACGGCGCACTGGTCGAGGAGGCCGACGGCTCGTACCGGACCGGTGCCGGCGTGTCACCCGGCGACACGGTGGCGCTCGGCCTGGTCGGGGTGGGGCCCGACGACCTGCCGTCCGGCGCGAAGGCCGCGTACGGGGCGGCGGGCCGGGACGCCGCCGACGACGAGGTGCGCGGGGTCGTGTACCTGGACTTCACGCCCGGTGGGGGAGGGGAGCAGGGCCGGGTCGACCGGAGCGAGAGCGGGCTGCCCGAGATGACCGTCGAGGCGGTGCGCGACGGCCGTACGGTCGCGTCCACGACCACGGGTGACGACGGTTCCTTCCGCTTCGCGGGGCTGGCGGACGGCTCGTACACCGTCCGGCTCCCCGCGTCGAACTTCGCCCCGCCCTACGAGGGCGTCTCCTGGCTCGGACCCGCGCTGGTCACTCCGGCGATCATCGGGGCCTACCTGTGGATCTGGACCGGGTTCGCGATGGTGCTGATCGGCGCCGGGCTCTCCTCGCTGCCGCGTGACGCGCTGGAGGCCGCGCGGATGGACGGCGCGAACGAGTGGCAGATCTTCCGGCGCATCACCGTGCCGCTCCTGGCCCCGGTGCTCACGGTCGTCTTCATCACCCTCGTGATCAACGTGATGAAGGTCTTCGACCTCGTCTACATCATCGCGCCCGGCCCCGTGCAGGAGGACGCGACGGTCCTCGCGACGCAGATGTGGCTGGTGTCGTTCGGCGGTGGCAACAACCAGGGGCTCGGCAGCGCGCTGGGTGTGCTGCTCCTGCTGCTCGTCGTGCCGGCCATGGTCTTCAACGTCCGCCGTTTCAAGAGGAGTCAGCGATGAGGAGTCAGCGATGAACGCCGTCCGGCGGTACTTGGGCAACGGGATCGTCCAGGCATTCCTCGTGCTCGTCGGGCTGGTGTGGATGACGCCGCTGGCCGGGCTGTTCCTGTCCTCGCTGCGGTCCGCCGAGGACACGGCGAAGGGCGGCTGGTGGACCGCCCTGGCCAGCCCGGGGCAGCTCTCCCTGGACAACTACTCGGCCCTGCTCGGCAACTCGGGCATCACCCGGGCCTTCTGGAACACGGTGCTGATCTCCGTACCGACGACCGTGCTCGTCGTGGTCGTCGGGGCGCTCGCCGGGTACGCCTTCGCCTGGCTGGACTTCCCGGGGCGCGAGCCGGTCTTCCTGGTCGTCGTGGCGCTGCTGGTGGTGCCCGTGCAGATCGGACTGCTGCCGGTCGCCAAGCTCTTCGGGCAGCTGGGGCTGTTCGGGACCATCCCGGGTGTGGTGCTCTTCCACGTCGCCTACGGGCTGCCGTTCGCGGTGTTCCTGCTGCGCAACTACTTCGCCGAGATGCCCAAGGAGATGCTGGAGGCCGCGCGCATGGACGGCGGCGACGAGTGGCGGATCTTCACGCGACTGGTGCTGCCGGTGGGGAAGCCGGCCATCGCCAGCCTCGCCATCTTCCAGTTCCTGTGGGTGTGGAACGACATGCTGGTCGCGCTGCTGTTCGCGGACAGCTCGTCGCAGCCGCTGACCGTGGAACTCCAGTCGCAGATCCGGCAGTTCGGCAGCAACATCGACGTGCTGGCGCCGGGGGCGTTCCTGTCGCTGGTGGTGCCGGTGGTGGTGTTCTTCGCCTTCCAGCGGCACTTCGTGCAGGGGGTGATGGCGGGATCCGTGAAGTGAGGGGCCGGAGGGGCGGTGCCGGGTTCGCCGGCACCGCCCCTCCTCCCCGCGCGCGGACGGCCGCGCTAGCGGCGCAGCGCCCGCGCGCCCGCGTACCGTGCGCTGTCGCCCAACTGCTCCTCGATGCGCAGGAGCTGGTTGTACTTGGCGGTGCGGTCGGAACGGGACAGCGAGCCGGTCTTGATCTGCCCACAGCCCGTGGCCACCGCCAGGTCGGCAATCGTGGTGTCCTCCGTCTCGCCCGAGCGGTGCGACATGACGACGGTGTAGCCCGCCCGGTGCGCGGTGCCGACCGTCGCCAGGGCCTCCGTCAGGGTCCCGATCTGGTTGACCTTCACCAGCACCGAGTTGGCGACCCCCTGCGCGATGCCCTCCCGCAGCAGGGTCTCGTCGGTGCAGAACACGTCGTCCCCGGTGAGCTGGCAGCGGGACCCGATCCGTGCGGTGAGGTCCCGCCAGCCCTCCAGGTCGTCCTCGGCCATCGGGTCCTCGATGGAGACGACGGGGTACGCCTCGATCAGCCGGACCAGGTAGTCGGCGTGTTCGGCCGGTGTGCGCCGCACCTTCTCCCCGGCGTAGTCGTAGACGCCGTCGCGGAAGAACTCCGAGGACGCCGGGTCCATGACCAGGCCGACGTCCGTGCCCGGCCGGTACCCCGTGCGCTCGACGGCGGCGACGACGAAGTCCAGGGCCTCCTCGGCGGTCCTGAGCGCGGGCGCGAAGCCGCCCTCGTCGCCCACCCCCGTGGAGTGCCCCGCGGCGAGCAGGTCACCGCGCAGGGTGTGGAAGATCTCCGACCCCATCCGCACGGCCTCGGCGAACGTGTCGGCCCCGATCGGCGCGATCATGAACTCCTGGAAGTCCAGCGGATTGTCGGCGTGGGCGCCCCCGTTGACGATGTTCATCATCGGGACCGGCAGCAGCCGCGCGTCGGACCCGCCGAGGTACCGGTAGAGCGGGAGGCGGTGGGCGGCCGCGGCGGCCTTGGCGCTCGCCAGGGAGACACCGAGGAGGGCGTTGGCGCCGAGCCGGGACTTGGTCGCGGTGCCGTCGGCGGCGACGAGGGCCGCGTCCAGTCCGGCCTGGTCCTCCGCCTCCCGGCCGACGACGACGGCGGCCAGCTCCGTGTTGACGTGCCGCACCGCGCGGTCCACGCCCTTGCCGTGCCAGCGTGCCGGGTCACCGTCGCGCAGCTCGACGGCCTCGCGGGCGCCGGTGGAGGCGCCGGAGGGAACCGCGGCCCGGCCGAGGGAGCCGTCGGCCAGCTCCACGTCCACCTCGACGGTCGGGTTGCCCCTGCTGTCGAGGACGCGGCGGCCGGTGACGGAGGTGATGGCGGTCATGGGAGTCCTTCCCGTTGTCGCGTGCCGGCGCCCGGCTGCGACGTCGGTGGCGCTGGACCCGGCACCGCGAACTCTACAGCAATGCTGTGCAGTATTGCTGTGCAGTTTAGCTGTTCACTTTGGCTGTTCACCTTGGCTGTCCATCTGGGCCGCCGGCCTCCGGGACCTGCGTTAAAGTGCGGTATGCCCCTCCCGGAATCCGCCGCCCTCGCCGCCGAGCTGCGCACAGCGATGGGAAAGCTCACCCGGCGCGTGAAGCGCGAGGACCAGATGCCGCAGGGCCAGGTGGCCGTCCTCGGTGAGCTGGACCGCAACGGCGCCATGACGACCAGTGAGCTGGCGGCCGCCCAGCGGGTGCGTCCGCAGTCCATGGCCCGTGCCGTGGGGCTGCTCATGGAACAGGGGCTGATCACGCGGCGCGCGCATCCGACCGACGGCCGCAAGAGCCTGGTCGAACTGTCGAGCGCCGGGCGGGTGCTCCTGGAGGAGGAGCGGGAGCGCAGGGCCGACTGGCTCGCGCGCGCGATTGAGGCGGAACTGACGGAGGAGGAGCGGGAGTTGCTGGCCCGCGGCATCCGGCTGGTGGAGCGGGTCGCGTCCCACTGATCGCGTCACACGGAACAGGCCCCGCCCGGAGAATCATGACCCGGGCGGGGCCTGTCGGTGAGTCGGCGCGCCCGCGGGGCGCCGCCGGGCCGGACTACGCGGAAGCCGGCGGGTACAGCGACCTCGGCAACCGCGAAGCCGCCGCCGTGTCCAGGAGCCACAGCGTGCGGGACCGCCCCCGCGCACCCGCCGCCGGGGCCTGGATCTCGCCGGCGCCGGAGAGGGCCATCGCCACCGCGTTGGCCTTGTCCTCGCCCGCCGCCAGCAGCCACACCTCGCGGGCGCTGCGGATGGCGGGGAGGGTGAGCGAGACGCGGGTGGGCGGAGGCTTGGGGGAGCCGTGGACGCCGATGACCGTGCGGTCGGTCTCCCGGACGCCCGGGTGCTCCGGGAACAGGGACGCCACATGGGTGTCCGGGCCGACGCCCAGGAGCAGGACGTCGAAGGACGGGACCGCCGCGTGGTTCTCCGGGACGGACGCCTCGGCCAGCTCCCGCGCGTACGCCGCCGCCGCGGCCTCCGCGTCCGAGCCGTGTGGGCCGTCGGAGGCCGGCATCGCGTGCACCCGCTTCGGGTCCAGCGGCACCGAGTCCAGCAGGGCTTCCCGCGCCTGGGTGACGTTGCGCTCCGGGTCGCCCTCGGGCAGGAAGCGCTCGTCGCCCCACCACAGGTCGATGCGGCTCCAGTCCACCGCGTCCCGGGCCGGGGAGCCCGCGATCGCGGTCAGCAGACCGTTGCCGTTGCGGCCGCCGGTGAGGACCACGGACGCCGAACCCCGGGAGGCCTGCGCGTCCACGATCTTCGTGATCAGCCGTGCCGCCGCGGCCTCGGCCATGAGTTCCTTGTCGCGGTGCACGACAAGCTGGGGAGTGCTCACTTCGCCGCCGCCTTCTTCACCGGTGCCTTCTCCTGCGCCGCGTCCTTCGCGGGAGCTTTCGCGGCCGTCTCGACGGGGGCGGGGACGGCGCGGGCCCCGGCGCCGTCACCGGAGTCCCCTTTGGCCGGCTCGCCCGGTGTGCTCAGCCGGTCCACCCCGTAGCGCAGCGCCGAGGCGTAGGTGTCGTCCGGGTCCAGTCGCCGCAGCTCCTCCGCGATCAGCTCGGCCGTCTCGCGCCGCTTCAGCGCCACCGCCCGCGACGGCTGGCCCTTGATGGACAGCGTCGCGAGCGAACCGTCGGCCCGGTCCAGGACGACCGGACCGCAGTCGGTGTCCATGCGGACGGCGGTCAGGCCCGGGCCCTCGGACGAGGTGCGCTGGACCGGGACGTCCAGCCGGTCCGCCAGCCACATCGCCAGCAGCTCGCAGCTCGGGTTGTACGCCTCGCCCTCCACCTCGACCGACCGCACCTCGCAGTCGACCTGGTCCAGGGCGGCCGCCAGCATGGAACGCCACGGCGTGATGCGGGTCCAGGACAGGTCGGTGTCGCCCGGCGCATAGGCGTCGGCGCGGGCCGCCAGCTCCCGGATCGGCTCCTCGCAGGCGTAGGTGTCGGTGACCCGACGCTGGGCCAGGGCGCCGAGGGGGTCCCCGGCCGGGTCCAGCGGCGCGTTCACCGGCCACCACACCACGACCGGCGCGTCCGGCAGCAGCAGCGGCAGCACGACCGACTGGGCGTGGTCGACCACGTCGCCGTACAGGCGCAGCACGATCGTCTCGCCGGTGCCCGCGTCGGCGCCGAGGCGGACCTCCGCGTCCAGACGGGACTTCGTGCGGTCCCGGGGGGAGCGGGAGACGCGCTTGATGACGACGAGCGTGCGCGAGGGGTGCTCGTGCGCGGCGTCGCTCGCGGCCTTCAGCGCGTCGTAGGCGTTCTCCTCGTCGGTGACGATGACCAGCGTGAGCACCATGCCGATGGCCGGGGTGCCGATCGCCCGGCGCCCCAGCACCAGCGCCTTGTTGATCTTGCTGGCCGTGGTGTCCGTGAGGTCTGTCTTCATGGCCGGCGCCAGCTCCGTCCGTCTCGCTCGAGCATTTCGTCCGCCTCGACGGGGCCCCAGGTGCCGGCCGGGTACTGGGCCGGGACGCAGTGCTTGTCCCAGTACTCCTCGATCGGGTCGAGGATCTTCCAGGACAGCTCGACCTCCTCGGTGCGCGGGAAGAGGTTCGCGTCGCCCAGGAGCACGTCCAGGATCAGGCGCTCGTACGCCTCCGGGCTGGACTCCGTGAAGGACTCGCCGTACGCGAAGTCCATCGACACGTCCCGGATCTCCATCGAGGTGCCCGGCACCTTGGAGCCGAAGCGGACGGTGACGCCCTCGTCGGGCTGGACGCGGATGACGATCGCGTTGGAGCCCAGTTCCTCGGTGGCCGTCGTGTCGAAGGGGGAGTGCGGGGCCCGCTGGAAGACCACCGCGATCTCGGTGACCCGGCGGCCCAGCCGCTTGCCGGTGCGCAGGTAGAAGGGGACGCCCGCCCAGCGGCGGTTGTCGATGCCGACCTTGATCGCGGCGTAGGTGTCGGTCTTCGACCGGGCGTCGATGCCGTCCTCTTCGAGGTAGCCGATGACCTTGGCGCCGCCCTGCCAGCCCGCCGCGTACTGGGCGTGCACGGTGTCCCGGCCCAGGTCCTTGGGGAGGCGGACCGCGCCGAGCACCTTGGTCTTCTCGGCGGCCAGCGCGTCCGCGTCGAAGGAGGCGGGCTCCTCCATCGCGGTCAGCGCGAGGAGCTGGAGCAGGTGGTTCTGGATGACGTCGCGGGCGGCGCCGATGCCGTCGTAGTAGCCGGCCCGGCCGCCGATGCCGATGTCCTCGGCCATGGTGATCTGCACGTGGTCCACGTAGGACCGGTTCCAGATCGGCTCGAACATCGTGTTGGCGAAGCGCAGCGCCAGGATGTTCTGGACGGTCTCCTTGCCCAGGTAGTGGTCGATGCGGAAGACCTGGTCCGGGGCGAAGACCTCGTGGACGATCGCGTTCAGTTCCTCGGCCGACTTCAGGTCGTGGCCGAACGGCTTCTCGATCACCGCGCGGCGCCAGGAACCGCTCGACTGGTCGGCCAGCCGGTGCTTCTTCAGCTGCTGGATGACGACCGGGAAGGACTTCGGCGGCACCGACAGGTAGAAGGCGAAGTTGCCGCCCGTGCCCTGCGCCTTGTCCAGGTCCTCGATGGTGGCGCGCAGCCGCTCGAAGGCGTCGTCGTCGTCGAAGGTGCCCTGCACGAAGCGCATCCCCTGGATGAGCTGCTGCCAGACCTCCTCGCGGAACGGCGTGCGGGAGTGTTCCTTGACGGCGTCGTGCACGACCTGGGCGAAGTCCTCGTGCTCCCAGTCGCGGCGGGCGAAGCCGACAAGAGAGAAGCCCGGCGGCAGCAGACCCCGGTTGGCGAGGTCGTACACGGCGGGCATGAGCTTCTTGCGGGAGAGGTCGCCGGTGACGCCGAAAATGACCAGACCCGACGGCCCCGCGATACGCGGGAGCCGTCGGTCTGCGGGGTCACGCAGCGGATTGCTGCTTGACAATTTCTAGCCCTCCGAGGGAGCGAGGCGCTTGAGTTCGGCCTCCGTCGACTTCAGCAGGTCGTTCCAGGAGTCCTCGAACTTCTCGACGCCCTCCTTCTCGAGGAGCTGGACCACCTCGTCGTAGGAGATCCCCAGCTTCTCGACCGCGTCGAGGTCGGCGCGCGCCTGCTCGTAGGTGCCCGCGACGGTGTCGCCGGTGATCTCGCCGTGGTCCTCGGTGGCGAACAGCGTCGCCTCCGGCATCGTGTTCACCGTGTTGGGCGCGACCAGATCGGTGACGTACATGGTGTCGCTGTACGCCTTGTCCTTGACGCCGGTCGACGCCCACAGCGGACGCTGCTTGTTGGCGCCGGCCTTCTCCAGGGCGGCCCAGCGGTCGGAGGAGAAGACCTCCTCGTACGCCTGGTAGGCGAGACGGGCGTTGGCGACGGCGGCCTTGCCGCGCAGCGCCTTGGCCTCGTCGGTGCCCAGCGCGTCGATCCGCTTGTCGATCTCGGTGTCCACGCGGGACACGAAGAAGGACGCCACGGAGTGGATCTCCGACAGGTCCAGGCCGCGCTCCTTGGCCTTCTCCAGGCCGGTCAGGAAGGCGTCCATGACCTTGCGGTAGCGCTCCAGCGAGAAGATCAGCGTGACGTTGACGCTGATGCCCAGGCCGATGGTCTCGGCGATCGCCGGGATGCCGGCCTCGGTCGCCGGGATCTTGATCAGCGTGTTGGGCCGGTCCACCAGCCAGGCCAGCTGCTTGGCCTCGGCGACCGTCGCCTTGGTGTTGTGCGCCAGGCGCGGGTCCACCTCGATGGAGACCCGGCCGTCCTTGCCGCCGGTGTTGTCGAACACCGGGCGCAGGATGTCGGCGGCGTCGCGGACGTCCGCCGTGGTGATCATCCGGATGGCCTCTTCGACCGTGACCTTGCGGAAGGCCAGGTCGGAGAGCTGCTGGTCGTAGCCGTCGCCCTGGGAGATCGCCTTCTGGAAGATCGACGGGTTGGTGGTGACGCCCACGACGTGCTGCTGGTCGATCAGCTCGGCGAGGTTGCCGGACGTGATCCGCTTGCGCGACAGGTCGTCCAGCCAGATCGCGACGCCTTCATCGGAGAGGCGCTTGAGTGCGTCTGTCATGGAAAATGCATCTCCTACGTGTCGTGTGTGAGCGTCAGCGCTGGGCTGCGGCGATCGATTCCCGGGCAGCGGCGGCCACGTTCTCGGCAGTGAAGCCGAACTCCTGGAAGAGCACCTTGCCGTCGGCCGAAGCACCGAAGTGCTCCAGGGAAACGATGCGGCCGGCGTCCCCCACGTACTTGTGCCAGGTCAGACCGATCCCGGCCTCCACCGCGACCCGGGCCTTCACGGACGGGGGCAGGACGCTGTCCCGGTACCCCTGGTCCTGCTGCTCGAACCACTCGACGGACGGCATCGACACCACACGCGTCGGCACACCGTCGGCCTGCAGCGCCTCACGGGCCTCGACGGCCACGTGCACCTCGGAACCGGTGGCGATCAGCACCACCTGCGGCTCGCCGCCCTCGGCCTCGAACAGGACGTAGCCGCCCTTGGCCGCGTCCTCGTTCGGCTCGTACGTCGGCACGCCCTGGCGGGTGAGCGCCAGACCGTGCGGCTGGCCCTTGCCGAACTCCTTCGTCCAGCGGCGCAGGATCTCGCGCCAGGCGATGGCGGTCTCGTTGGCGTCGGCCGGGCGGACCACGTTCAGGCCCGGGATGGCGCGCAGCGAGGCCAGGTGCTCGACCGGCTGGTGGGTCGGGCCGTCCTCGCCGAGGCCGATGGAGTCGTGCGTCCACACGTACGTCACCGGCAGGTGCATCAGCGCCGACAGCCGGACGGCGTTGCGCATGTAGTCGGAGAAGACCAGGAACGTCCCGCCGTAGATGCGGGTGTTCCCGTGCAGCGCGATGCCGTTCATCTCCGCGGCCATCGCGTGCTCGCGGATGCCGAAGTGGATGGTGCGGCCGTACGGGTCGGCCTCCGGCAGCGGGTTGCCCGCCGGGAGGAAGGACGACGTCTTGTCGATCGTCGTGTTGTTCGAGCCGGCCAGGTCGGCCGAGCCGCCCCACAGCTCCGGGATCACCGCGCCGAGCGCCTGGAGCACCTTGCCGGACGCGGCACGGGTGGCGACACCCTTGCCCGCCTCGAAGACCGGGATCTTCTCCTCCCAGCCCTTGGGCAGCTCACCCTTGGCGACGCGGTCGTACTCGGCGGCGCGCTCCGGGTTGTTGTCCCGCCACTGCTGGAAGGACTTCTCCCACACCGCGCGGGCCGCCTGGCCCTTCTCCAGCGCCTTGCGGGTGTGCTCGATGACCTCGTCGGAGACCTCGAAGGTCTTCTCCGGGTCGAAGCCCATGACCCGCTTGGTCGCGGCGACCTCGTCGTCGCCGAGCGCCGAGCCGTGGGCGGCCTCGGTGTTCTGCGCGTTCGGGGCGGGCCAGGCGATGATCGAGCGCATCGCGATGAAGGAGGGGCGGTCGGTGACCTTCTTCGCCTCCTGGATCGCGTCGTAGATCGCGTGCGGGTCCAGGTCGCCGTCCGGCTTCGGGGCGACGCGCTGCACGTGCCAGCCGTAGGCCTCGTAGCGCTTGCAGGTGTCCTCGGAGACGGCGGTCTCGGTGTCGCCCTCGATCGAGATGTGGTTGTCGTCCCACAGCAGGACCAGGTTGCCCAGCTTCTGGTGGCCCGCCATCGAGGACGCCTCGGCGGAGATGCCCTCCTGGAGGCAGCCGTCACCGGCGATGCAGTACACGAAGTGGTCGAACGGGGAGGTGCCCTCGGCGGCCTCCGGGTCGAACAGACCCCGCTCGTAGCGGGCGGCCATCGCCATGCCCACCGCGTTGGCGACACCCTGGCCCAGCGGACCGGTCGTGGTCTCCACGCCGGTGGTGTGCCCGTACTCGGGGTGGCCGGGGGTCTTCGAGCCCCACGTCCTGAAGGACTTCAGGTCGTCCAGCTCCAGGCCGAAGCCGGCCAGGTACAGCTGGGTGTAGAGGGTCAGGGACGAGTGTCCGGCGGACAGCACGAAACGGTCGCGCCCGACCCAGTTCGCGTCGGCGGGGTCGTGCCGCATCACCTTCTGGAAGAGGGTGTAGGCGGCGGGCGCCAGGCTCATCGCCGTACCCGGATGGCCGTTGCCAACCTTCTGTACGGCATCGGCGGCCAGGACGCGGGCGGTGTCCACGGCCCGCTGGTCCAGTTCGGTCCACTCGAGGTCTGTGGTGGTCGGCTTGGTGCTCACCCTGAGTCAGGGCTCCTCTCCACATGTCGGATGCCGGTGCACGTGGCGCCCACCGGCTGCCGGCGCGTCCTGAGTCGGCCGGCCGTTGTTGAGCCTACCCCCGTAAGTACGTGCGTTTTTCCGCTGGAAACCAGACTGCCGGGACTCTTCGGGATCCGCCTGTCGACTGGGCGAAACCGCATTCGGCAAGTGAATACGGGGCCGCTCATCTGACCGCTCAATCGACTCTCCGAACGCACGTCGGAGCGCCCTTCTCAACACGACCCCACCCCCGCGAAGGCCGAGGTATGGGCAACGTCTAAAGTGGCGTGGTACGCGCGAGCCTTTACCGCCACTTCACACGGGGAGGCTTGCTGGGATGTCTCTGTCAGGGGTGTGCGTGACGGCCGTTGAATCCCGTCCTGCGGGGGTAATCGGGACGAGCCAGGGCCCGAGTCACCGGCCGTTCGGGGCCCGTGTCAAGGCGTTCGTGGCGCTGACCAAGCCGCGGATCATCGAGCTTCTGCTGATCACCACCGTTCCGGTGATGTTCCTCGCCGAGCAGGGTGTGCCCGATCTGAAGCTGGTCCTGCTGACCTGCGTCGGCGGCTACCTGTCCGCGGGCGGCGCCAACGCGCTGAACATGTACATCGACCGCGACATCGACGCGCTGATGGACCGGACCTCGCAGCGCCCGCTGGTGACCGGCATGGTCAGCCCGGCCGAATGCCTCGTCTTCGGCATCACCCTG
The DNA here is from genome assembly GCF_964272335.1 of Streptomyces sp. SudanB5_2050. NCBI lineage: Bacteria > Bacillati > Actinomycetota > Actinomycetes > Kitasatosporales > Streptomycetaceae > Streptomyces > Streptomyces sp. SudanB5_2050. The sequence continues at coordinate 2,062,079 of NZ_OZ186760.1, read as the reverse complement.
GCCATCGTCTCGACCCTGCTGTTCGGTTTCACCGTCAACTGGCTGTCGGCCTGGCTCTCGCTCGGCGCGCTCCTCTTCTACGTCGTCGTCTACACGATGATCCTCAAGCGCCGGACCTCGCAGAACATCGTCTGGGGCGGCATCGCGGGCTGTCTGCCGGTGCTCATCGGCTGGTCGGCCGTGACGAACTCGATGTCCTGGGCGCCGATCATCCTCTTCGGGGTGATGTTCTTCTGGACGCCGCCGCACTACTGGCCGCTGTCCATGAAGGTCAAGGAGGACTACGCGCGCGTCGGCGTGCCGATGCTCCCGGTCATCGCCTCCAACAAGGTCGTCGCCCGGCAGATCGTCATCTACAGCTGGGTGATGGTCGCCGTGTCGCTGCTGCTCCAGCCGCTGGGCTACACCGGCTGGTTCTACACGGCGGTCGCCCTGGCGGCCGGCGGCATGTGGCTCTGGGAGGCGCACGGCCTGCAGAACCGGGCCAAGGCCGAGGTCACGGGCGCCAAGCTCAAGGAGATGCGGCTCTTCCACTGGTCGATCACCTATGTGTCGGTGCTCTTCCTGGCGATCGCGGTGGACCCCTTCCTGCGCTGAGGTTCCGGACGGGCGGGGTGCGTGGCCAAGGCCACGCACCCCGCCCGTCGCCGTTCGATCTACCCGTCGGTAGCATCCTGTCCATGGCAGACACGCAGCAGGTTGAGACGAAGCCCGACCGCTGGGCCGAGCGCCGGGTGGCCCGGCTGGCCGGGCGCATCGACGCCTTCTCCAAGGCGCACGGCGGCGCCGAGGGCCAGGTGGCCTACCTCGGCGAGCGCGGCGCCCGCATCGTGCTGGTCGGCGCGGACGGCGCCTGGGGCGATCTGGTCGCACGCACCTACGACGGCGCGCTGAAGGCCGTGGAGAAGTCCGGGATCACCGTCCACGAGGACTTCGACGGCGAGTTCGCCGCCAAGGTGACGACGGGCCGCTACGAGTGGTCCCGCATGGCCGGTATCCAGGTCGGCGGCCCGAGCAACACCTGAGACCGGGTTCACCCGTTAGGACCGTAGGAAGCCGCACGGCGTACAGCCGCGCGGCACGGTCCGACCGCGGGGAGTCCGGATGATCGAAACGCCGTCCCTGGTGGACCAGTACTGCCACGGCGTCCTGAGAACGGAGCTGGGCCTCGGCACCTTCGAGGCCCAGCTGGCCCGCACCGAGGGCCCGCCCGCCCCGGGCACCACCCTCTTCGACACCCAGACCGGCTTCGCGGTACGCCGCTGGTGCCCGCCCCTGCTCGGCCTGGAGCCGCACTGCCCGCCCGCCCGCTACCTGGCCCGGCGCCGCGAGCTGGGCGTGATGGAGGCCGACCGCCGGCTGCTGCGCGGCAGCGGCATCACGACCTATCTGGTCGACGCGGGCCTGCCCGGCGACCTGACCGGCCCCGAGGAGCTGGCCTCCGCCGCGGCCGCCGACGCCCACGAGATCGTCCGCCTGGAGCTGCTGGCCGAGCAGGTCGCCGACACCTCCGGCACCGTCGAGTCCTTCCTCGCCAACCTCGCCGAGGCCGTGCACGGCGCGGCCGCCCACGCGGTCGCCTTCACCTCCGTGGCCGGCGTACGGCACGGGCTGGCGCTGGCGCCCGAACCGCCGGGCCCGGGAGAGGTGCGCGGAGCCGCCGCCCGCTGGCTGACCGGCCGGGAGGTCGGCGGGGAGCTGAGCGACCCCGTGCTGCTGCGGCACCTGCTGTGGATCGCCGTCGCCTCGGGCCGGCCGCTCCAGCTCCACGCCGGACTGGGCGAGCCCGGCCTGCGCATCGACCGCACCGACCCGGTGCTGCTCACCGACTTCGTGCGGGCCACCGCCGGCCTGGGCACCGATCTGGTCCTGCTGCACGGCTACCCGTACCACCGCCACGCCGCCCACCTCGCGGGCGTCTTCCCGCACGTCTACGCCGACTCGGGCGCCGCCCTGGTGCGCACCGGCGCCCGCGCGGCGACGGTCCTCGCGGAGATCCTGGAGCTGGCCCCCTTCGGCAAGATCCTGTTCTCCAGCGGCGCGCAGGGCCTTCCCGAGCTGCACGTGGTCGCCGCCCGCCTGTTCCGCGAGGCCCTGGGGCGGGTGCTGGGCACCTGGGTGGCCGAGGGCGCGTGGTCCCTGGGGGACGCGCAGCGGGTGGCGGGGATGATCGCGGCGGGGAACGCGGGGCGGGTGTACGGGCTGGAGGAGCAGGTCCCGGCGCGCCCCGCCGGGAACGTGAGTCCGCTCAGGCCGGGCTGAGCCCGCCCGGTCCTCAGGCCCGGGTGAGCGTCGCCTCGACCGCCGGGCCGGGCAGGCCGGCCGTCTCCTCCGGCCGCTCGCGCAGGGCCAGCAGCACCCGCAGCGTCGCGATCCACACCAGGCACGAGCCGAACATGTGCAGCCCGACCAGGACCTCGGGGAGGTCGGTGAAGTACTGCACGTAACCGATGACACCCTGCGCGAGCAGCACCAGGAACAGGTCCCGGGTGCGGGCCAGGGGGCCCTTGGGCGCGTCGACGGCCTTGAGCACGAACCACAGGGCGAACGTCAGCGTCACCACGACCCACGCCAGCACGGCGTGGACCTTGCTCACCGTCTCCCAGTCGATCGGCATCCGCTCGACCTCGCTGGAGTCGCCCGCGTGCGGGCCCGCCCCGGTCACCACGGTGCCGACCGCGATCAGCAGCACGGAGACGACGACCAGGACCCACACCAACTGCTGGATGGCCTTGCCGACCAGGGGGCGCGGTGCCGCGTCGCCCTCCCGGGTGCGCTGCCACATCACGGTGGCGACCGCGATCAGCGCGGTGGACAGCAGGAAGTGGGCCGCGACCGTGTACGGGTTGAGGCCGACGAGGACCACGATGCCGCCGAGGATCGCGTTGCCCATCACGATCCAGAACTGCGCCCAGCCCAGCCGGGTCAGGCCGCGCCGGAACGGCTTCTGCGAGCGCGCGGCGATGATCGCCCAGCCGACCGCCGCGCACAGCACGTAGGTCAGCAGGCGGTTGCCGAACTCGATGACGCCGTGGACGCCCATCTCGCTGGTGTTGGTCAGCGAGTCCTCGGTGCACTTGGGCCAGGTCGGGCAGCCGAGGCCCGAGCCGGTCAGGCGCACCGCGCCGCCGGTGACCACGATGACCACCGACATGACGAGTGCGACGAGGGCCGCCCGCCGGACCGTCCGGGGATCCGGGGTCCAGCGCGCGGCGATGAAGGCGAGCGGGTTGCGCACGGCGGCTGCGGCGTCGGCGCGGGTCACGTTTGGCACGCCGTCCATCGTAGGGGGCTGCTTGTGCACGCTTTCACGAGGGTCGGTTCCAGGCATCGCGTCCCTACTCCCAGCGGAAGAACTTCCCGGCGGCCGCGATCCCCACGACGCCCCAGACGGCGAGGACGCCCAGGTCGCCCCAGGGCATCGAGGCGCCGTGCTGGAGGACGTCCCGCAGCCCGTCCGACAGGGCGGAGATCGGCAGCAGCCCCAGCACGGTCTGCGCCGCGTCCGGGAACTTGTCCAGCGGCACGATCACGCCGCCGCCCACGAGCAGCAGCAGGAAGACCAGGTTGGCGGCGGCCAGTGTCGCCTCCGCCTTCAGCGTGCCCGCCATGAGCAGCCCGAGGCCCGAGAAGGCGGCCGTGCCGAGGATCAGGAGCAGCAGCACGGCGAACGGGTTGCCCTGCGGCGACCAGCCCAGCGCGAAGGCGATCACGGTCAGCAGGACGATCTGGAGCACCTCGGTGACCAGCACGGCCACCGTCTTCGCGGTCATCAGGCCCCAGCGGGGCAGCGGGGAGGCGGCCAGCCGCTTCAGCACCCCGTACCGGCGTTCGAAGCCGGTGGCGATGGCCTGCCCGGTGAACGCGGTCGACAGCACGGCGAGCGCCAGGATGCCGGGCGCCAGGAAGTCGACGGCCTCTCCCGCGCCGGTGTCGACGATGTCGACGGTGCTGAACAGCACCAGCAGCAGCGTCGGGATGATCACCGTGAGCAGCAGCTGCTCGCCGTTGCGCAGCAGCATCTTCGTCTCGAGCGCGGCCTGGGCGGCGATCATGCGGCCGAGCGGCGCGGCCCCGGGCTTCGGCGTGTACGTACCGGTGCTCGTCGTCATGAGCGCAGTTCCTTGCCCGTGAGTTCCAGGAAGACGTCCTCCAGGGTGTGCCGCTCCACCGAGATCCGGTCCGGCATCACCCCGTGCTGGGCGCACCAGGACGTCACGGTCGCGAGGAGCTGCGGGTCGACCTTGCCGTTGACGCGGTAGGAGCCCGGGGTCAGCTCGGCGGCCGAGGAGTCCGCGGGCAGCGCCTTGAGCAGCGAGGCGACGTCCAGTCCGGGCCGCCCGGTGAAGCGCAGCGTGTTCTCGGCGCCGCCGCGGCACAGCTCCTCGGGGGAGCCCTGGGCGATGACCCGGCCGGCGTCGATGACGGCCACGTCGTCGGCGAGCTGCTCGGCCTCGTCCATGTGGTGGGTGGTGAGGATGACGGACACGCCGTCGGCGCGCAGGTCCCGCACCAGGTCCCAGGTGGCGCGGCGGGCCTGCGGGTCGAGTCCGGCGGTCGGCTCGTCCAGGAACACCAGCTCGGGGCGCCCGACCACGGCCATGGCGAGGGCGAGCCGCTGCTGCTGGCCGCCGGAGAGCCGGCGGTACGCGGTCCGGCCGCACGAGCCGAGGCCCAGCCGTTCGATCAGCGCGTCCACGTCCAGCGGGTGGGCGTGGAGCTTCGCGACGTGGCGCAGCATCTCGTCGGCGCGGGCGCCGGAGTAGACGCCGCCGGACTGGAGCATCACGCCGATCCGGGGCCGCAGCTCGCCGCCCTGCCGTACCGGGTCGAGGCCCAGGACGCGCACCGTGCCGGAGTCCGGCTTCCGGTACCCCTCGCAGGTCTCGACCGTGGTCGTCTTGCCGGCTCCGTTGGGGCCGAGTACGGCGGTGACACCCGTTCGGGCCACCAGGTCGAGGCCGTCCACCGCGGTCTTCGTGCCGTACCGCTTCACCAGGGCCTGGACCTGGACCACGGGCTCGCTTCGCATGGGTCACGAGTCTAGGTAGGCGGGGCGGCGGCCGGGCGCGGGGGTGGCGGAACTCCCTCCCACGGGGAGGCGCGTCCCGGGGGCTCACTCGCGCGGACGGTGCAGCGGCAGCCACCGCTGCGCGTACGCGACCGCGTCGGCCAGCGGGAACAGCCGCGCCACGGCCGCGCCGACCCGCCCGCGCACCACGGGCCGGTCCCGTTCGAAGTCGTGCCCCAGTTCGTCGAACCGCTCGGAGGTGATCGACACCTCGGTCACCCGCTCCCAGCCCACCGGACCCGGGCGCCCCACCTCCACCAGCGGGGAGGGGATGCGGTACTCGGCCAGGTGGAAGCCGGTGCACGCCTCGTAGCCGGCGCCGAGCAGCAGCACCCGGGCGCCCATCCGCTCCAGTGTCGCCAGCGGGCTCCGCTCACCGAGCCGGCAGTCCGTCGCGTGCCCGGCGACGACCTCGGCGGCGCGCGGGCCGAGCGCGGCGAAGGACGTCTGCGGGTGCGCGCTGCGCAGGGCGCCCGGCCAGGTGCGCACGGTCTCGGGGACCACGCCGACCCCGCGCGAGGGCGTGATCAGCGGGTCGTAGGCGGGCATCGCCGCGCGGACGGTGTCCCACCACTCCTCGGGCACCGGCGGGCTGCGCCACAGCGACGGGTCCGACAGGTCGCCGGTCTGGGTGGGGACCACCAGGGTGCCCTCCGGGGCGAGCGCGTCGAGCAGTCCCTGGACCACCGCGACGGGGCCTCCGCAGACCCATCCGAGGGAGCTGAGCGAGGTGTGCACGAGAAGCGTGTCGTCCGTCTTCACACCCAGCTCGCGCAGTCCGGCGGCGATCGTGCCGCGGGTGACGAGTGGGCCGGTGGGAGGGGGTGCGGGCATGCCGGGGAGTGTCCCGCAGCGCCGTCCCGGGCGCCACCGGATTGATCGATCAAAGATCGTTTCCGCAGGTCAGATTAGGTAAACCTAAGTGACGCAGGGCACCGTCCGATGATCCGGACGCGGCTTGCCCGGCTCCGAGGAATTACGCAACAATGGCGTTGTGAAAAACGTTGGCGAGGCTCCGCAGGAGGAACTCGCGACCGGTGAGCGGTCCACCCGCAACCGCGTCGCGCGCTCCATCCTGGACCACGGGCCGTCGACCGTCGCCGAGCTCGCCGGGCGCCTGGGCCTGACCCAGGCCGCCGTCCGGCGCCACCTCGACGCGCTGGTCGCCGACGACGTGGTCGAAGCCCGCGAGCAGCGGGTCTACGGCGCGCGCACGCGCGGGAGGCCGGCCAAGGTCTTCGCGCTCACCGACTGCGGCCGGGACGCCTTCGACCAGTCCTACGACAAGCTGGCCGCCGACGCCCTGCGCTGGATCGCCGAGCAGGAGGGCGGGGAGAAGGCCATCGCCGCCTTCGCCCGCGCCCGGATCGCCGGCCAGGCCGGCGCCTACCGCAAGGCGGTCGAGTCGGCGCCCCCCGAGAAGCGCACGGAAGCGCTGGCCAAGGCCCTGAGCGCGGACGGGTACGCTGCTGTCGCGCGGAGCGCACCCCGGCCCCAGCAGGGCGAGCAGCTGTGCCAGCACCACTGCCCGGTCGCCCATGTCGCCGAGCAGTTCCCGCAGCTGTGCGAGGCGGAGACGGAATTTTTCGCCGAGCTGCTCGGTACGCATGTACAGCGGCTCGCGACCATCGCGCACGGCGACGGGGTCTGCACCACCTTCATTCCGAAGACTTCGCACGCGGCGGACCCGTCGCGCGCGGCCACGAACACCGATAACGCATCTGCAAGCACGGCCGGGAGGAACCCCGCATGACTCTCCCCACGGAGACTGCTCACCCTGAGCTCGAGGGCCTGGGCAAGTACGAGTACGGCTGGGCCGACTCCGACACGGCCGGCGCCTCTGCCAGGCGCGGCATCGACGAGGACGTCGTCCGGGACATCTCCGACAAGAAGTCCGAGCCGGAGTGGATGACCAAGCTCCGTCTCAAGGGCCTCAAGCTGTTCGAGAAGAAGCCCATGCCCAACTGGGGCTCGGACCTGTCGGGCATCGACTTCGACAACATCAAGTACTTCGTGCGCTCCACGGAGAAGCAGGCGGAGTCCTGGGAGGACCTGCCCGAGGACATCAAGAACACGTACGACAAGCTCGGCATCCCCGAGGCGGAGAAGCAGCGCCTCGTGGCCGGTGTCGCGGCCCAGTACGAGTCGGAGGTCGTCTACCACCAGATCCGCGAGGACCTGGAGGAGCAGGGCGTCATCTTCCTCGACACCGACACCGCGCTGAAGGAGCACCCGGAGCTCTTCAAGGAGTACTTCGGCACCGTCATCCCGGCCGGTGACAACAAGTTCGCCGCGCTGAACACGGCCGTGTGGTCCGGCGGCTCCTTCATCTACGTGCCGAAGGGCGTGCACGTCGAGATCCCGCTCCAGGCCTACTTCCGCATCAACACGGAGAACATGGGCCAGTTCGAGCGGACCCTGATCATCGTCGACGAGGGCGCCTACGTGCACTACGTCGAGGGCTGCACGGCTCCGATCTACAAGTCGGACTCGCTGCACAGCGCCGTGGTCGAGATCATCGTCAAGAAGAACGCCCGCTGCCGCTACACGACCATCCAGAACTGGTCGAACAACGTCTACAACCTGGTCACCAAGCGCGCCGTGGCGTACGAGGGCGCGACCATGGAGTGGATCGACGGCAACATCGGCTCCAAGGTGACGATGAAGTACCCGGCCGTCTACCTGATGGGCGAGCACGCCAAGGGCGAGACCCTGTCCATCGCCTTCGCGGGCGAGGGCCAGCACCAGGACGCCGGCGCCAAGATGGTCCACATGGCCCCGAACACCTCCTCCAACATCGTCTCCAAGTCGGTGGCGCGAGGCGGCGGCCGCACCTCGTACCGCGGCCTGATCGAGATCGGCGAGGGCGCCCCGGGCGCCAAGTCCAACGTGCTGTGCGACGCGCTGCTCGTGGACACCATCTCCCGCTCGGACACCTACCCCTACGTGGACGTCCGCGAGGACGACGTGTCCATGGGCCACGAGGCGACCGTCTCCAAGGTCTCCGAGGACCAGCTCTTCTACCTGATGAGCCGCGGCCTGTCCGAGGACGAGGCGATGGCGATGATCGTGCGCGGCTTCGTCGAGCCGATCGCCAAGGAGCTGCCGATGGAGTACGCGCTCGAACTCAACCGGCTGATCGAGCTCCAGATGGAAGGCGCGGTCGGCTAGTCACCGGCCGGGGGCGGCCCACCGGCCGCCCCGCCTTCCCATCCAGCCCCATACGTAACGGAAAGCGAGCACTACGACAGCCATGGCTGAGGCTCAGAACATCCCGGTGGGCTCCACCACCGCCGGTGCGATCGCGGTGGCCGCCGAGGCCGACTCGACCGTCGCCACGCGCATGAGCGCGCCCCCGTCCTTCGACGTGGCGGACTTCCCGGTCCCGCACGGCCGCGAGGAGGAGTGGCGCTTCACCCCGCTGGAGCGGCTGCGCGGCCTGCACGACGGCACCGCCACCGCCACCGGCGAGGGCGTCAAGGTCGCCGTCGAGGCCCCCGAGGGCGTCACCGTCGAGACCGTCGGCCGCGACGACGCCCGGCTCGGCCGGGCGGGCAAGCCGGTGGACCGCGTCGCCGCCCAGGCGTACTCCGCCTTCGCGCAGGCCGGTGTGATCACCGTCCCCAAGGAGACGGTGCTGACCGAGCCCGTCCGCATCGCCGTGCACGGCGAGGGCGGCACGGCCTACGCCCACCAGGTCATCGAGCTCGGCGCCTTCGCCGAGGCCGTCGTGGTCATCGACCACACCGGTGACGCGGTGCTCGCCGCCAACGTCGAGTACGTCCTCGGCGACGGCGCCAAGCTCACCGTCGTCTCCGTCCAGGACTGGGACGCCAAGGCCGTGCACGTGGGCCAGCACAACGCCCTCGTCGGCCGCGACGCCTCCTTCAAGTCGGTCGTCGTCACCTTCGGCGGCGACGTGGTCCGCCTGCACCCGCGCGTGCAGTACGCCGGACCCGGCGGCGAGGCCGAGCTGTTCGGCCTGTACTTCACCGACCGGGGCCAGCACCAGGAGCACCGCCTCCTGGTCGACCACAACGTCCCGCACTGCAAGTCCAACGTCGTCTACAAGGGCGCGCTCCAGGGCGACGACGCGCACGCGGTCTGGATCGGCGACGTGCTCATCGAGGCCAAGGCCGAGGGCACCGACACCTACGAGATGAACCGCAACCTCGTCCTCACCGACGGCGCCCGGGTCGACTCCGTGCCGAACCTGGAGATCGAGACCGGTGAGATCGTCGGCGCCGGCCACGCCTCCGCGACCGGCCGCTTCGACGACGAGCAGCTCTTCTACCTGATGGCGCGCGGCATCCCCGAGATCGACGCCCGCCGCCTGGTGGTCCGCGGCTTCTTCGCCGAGCTGGTCCAGCAGATCGGCGTCCCGGACATCGAGGAGCGCCTGCTCGCCAAGATCGAAGAGGAGCTGGAGGCGTCGGTCGCATGACCTTCGTACGCGTCTGTGGAGCGGACGAGCTGGAGGAGGACACCCCGAAGCGGGTGGAACTCGACGGCACGCCGATCTCCGTCGTGCGTACCGAGGGCGAGGTCTTCGCGATCCACGACATCTGCTCGCACGCGAACGTCTCCCTCGCCGAGGGCGAGGTCGACGACTGCCACATCGAGTGCTGGCTGCACGGCTCGCGCTTCGACCTCCGCTCGGGCAAGCCCGACAGTCTGCCGGCGACGCGCCCCGTCCCCGTATACCCCGTAAAGATCGAAGGGGACGACGTGCTCGTCTCCCTCACCCAGGAGTCCTGAGGCACCCATGGCAACGCTTGAAATCCGAGACCTGCACGTCACCGTCGAGGCCGACAACGCCACGAAGGAGATCCTCAAGGGCGTCGACCTGACCGTGAAGCAGGGCGAGACGCACGCCATCATGGGCCCCAACGGCTCCGGCAAGTCGACCCTCGCCTACTCCCTCGCGGGTCACCCCAAGTACACGATCACCGGCGGCACCGTCACCCTCGACGGCGAGGACGTCCTGGAGATGTCCGTCGACGAGCGCGCCCGTGCCGGCCTCTTCCTGGCCATGCAGTACCCGGTCGAGGTCCCCGGCGTCTCCGTCTCCAACTTCCTGCGCACCTCCGCCACCGCCGTCCGCGGCGAGGCCCCCAAGCTGCGCACCTGGGTGAAGGAGGTCAAGGAGGCCATGCAGCGCCTCAACATGGACCCCGCCTTCGCCGAGCGCAACGTCAACGAGGGCTTCTCCGGCGGTGAGAAGAAGCGCCACGAGATCCTCCAGCTGGAGCTGCTCAAGCCGAAGATGGCGATCCTCGACGAGACCGACTCCGGCCTCGACGTCGACGCCCTGCGCGTCGTCTCCGAGGGCGTCAACCGGGTCCGCGAGACCGGTGAGGTCGGCACCCTGCTGATCACGCACTACACGCGCATCCTGCGCTACATCAAGCCCGACCACGTCCACGTCTTCGCGGCCGGCCGCATCGCCGAGTCGGGCGGCCCCGAGCTGGCCGACAAGCTGGAGGCCGAGGGCTACGAGGCTTACACGAAGGGTGGCGCATCCGAGTGACACAGCTGCCGGGCCTCCTCGACACCGAGGCGATCCGCAAGGACTTCCCGATCCTGGACCGCGTGCTCCACGACGGTAAGAAGCTCGTCTACCTCGACAACGCCGCGACCTCGCAGACCCCGCGCCAGGTCATCGACGTGCTCGACGAGTACTACGAGCAGCACAACGCCAACGTCCACCGTGGCGTGCACGTCCTCGCCGAGGAGGCCACGGCGCTGTACGAGGGCGCGCGGGACAAGGTCGCGGAGTTCATCAACGCGCCCTCCCGCAACGAGGTGATCTTCACCAAGAACGCCTCGGAGTCCCTCAACCTCGTGGCCAACATGCTGGGCTGGGCCGACGAGCCCTACCGGGTGGACCACGAGACCGAGATCGTCATCACGGAGATGGAGCACCACTCCAACATCGTGCCGTGGCAGCTGCTCGCGCAGCGCACCGGCGCGAAGCTCCGCTGGTTCGGTCTGACGGACGACGGCCGCCTGGACCTGTCCAACATCGACGAGGTCATCACGGAGAAGACGAAGATCGTCTCCTTCGTGCTGGTCTCCAACATCCTGGGCACCCAGAACCCGGTCGAGGCCATCGTGCGCCGCGCCCAGGAGGTCGGCGCGCTCGTGTGCGTCGACGCCTCCCAGGCCGCGCCGCACATGCCGCTGGACGTGCAGGCCCTCCAGGCCGACTTCGTGGCCTTCACCGGCCACAAGATGTGCGGCCCGACGGGCATCGGCGTCCTGTGGGGCCGCCAGGAGCTGCTGGAGGACCTGCCCCCGTTCCTCGGCGGCGGCGAGATGATCGAGACCGTCTCGATGCACTCCTCCACCTACGCCCCGGCACCGCACAAGTTCGAGGCGGGCACGCCCCCCATCGCCGGGGCGGTCGGCCTGGGCGCGGCGATCGACTACCTCAACTCGATCGGCATGGACAAGATCCTCGCCCACGAGCACGCACTGACCGAGTACGCGGTCAAGCGCCTGCTCGAGGTCCCGGACCTGCGCATCATCGGCCCCACCACGGCCGAGGAGCGCGGGGCGGCGATCAGCTTCACGCTGGGTGACATCCACCCGCACGACGTGGGCCAGGTACTCGACGAGCAGGGCATCGCGGTCCGGGTCGGCCATCACTGCGCCCGCCCCGTCTGCCTGCGCTACGGAATTCCTGCGACCACGCGAGCGTCGTTCTATCTGTACTCCACGCCGGCCGAGATCGACGCACTGGTCGACGGCCTGGAGCACGTACGGAACTTCTTCGGCTGACGGGACGAGCGACGAGCATGAAGCTGGACTCCATGTACCAGGAAGTCATCCTGGACCACTACAAGAACCCGCACGGGCGGGGCTTGCGGGATGGCGACGCCGAGGTCCACCACGTCAACCCGACATGCGGTGACGAGATCACGCTCCGCGTGAAGTACGACGGCACGACGATCAGCGACGTCAGCTACGAGGGCCAGGGCTGCTCCATCAGCCAGGCGAGCGCCTCGGTGCTGAACGACCTGCTGGTCGGCAAGGACCTGGCCCGGGCACAGCAGATCCAGGAGACCTTCCTGGAGCTGATGCAGTCCAAGGGCAGGATCGAGCCCGACGACGCGATGGAGGAGGTCCTGGAGGACGCGGTCGCGTTCGCCGGGGTCTCGAAGTACCCGGCCCGGGTCAAGTGCGCCCTGCTGAGCTGGATGGCCTGGAAGGACGCGACGGCCCAGGCGCTGGACGGCGCCGACGCCGAGAAGGAGACGACGGCATGAGCGAGACCGTGGAAATGAAGCCGGCCTCGGAGGAGGAGCTCCGCGAGGCCCTGATGGACGTCGTGGACCCCGAGCTGGGCATCGACGTCGTCAACCTCGGCCTGATCTACGGCATCCACGTCGACGACGCGAACATCGCGACCGTCGACATGACCCTCACGTCGGCGGCCTGTCCGCTGACCGACGTGATCGAGGACCAGGCCAAGTCCGCCACGGACGGCCTCGTCAACGAGCTGCGCATCAACTGGGTCTGGATGCCGCCGTGGGGCCCGGACAAGATCACGGACGACGGCCGCGAGCAGCTGCGCGCGCTCGGGTTCAACGTCTGAGACACACCGCTCGCGAGAACGGCGACGCCCCTCGGGCGTCGCCGTTCTCGCGTATGCGGGACCCTCGTTATGTACGCTCGTACATATGGGATATCTGCTCCTGGCCGGAGCCATCGCCGCCGAGGTGGCCGGCACCACCGCCATGAAGTACAGCGAGGGCTTCAGCAGGCTGGGGCCCTCCCTGCTGACCGCACTCGCCTACGTGCTCTCCTTCGCGCTGCTCGCCCAGACCCTGAAGATCCTCGCCGTCGGCACGGCGTACGCCATCTGGGCCGGGGTGGGCACCGCCGCCATCGCCGCGATCGGCGTGCTGTTCATGGGGGAGGGGATGACCGTCACCAAGGCCGCCGGGATCGCGCTGATCATCGTCGGAGTCGTCGTCCTCAACCTGGGCGGCGCGCACTGATGCCGCGCCGGCACGACCCCGAGCGGCGGCAGCGCATCATCGACGCGGCGATCCGGGTCGTCGGGCGGCAGGGCATCGCGGGTCTCAGCCACCGCACGGTCGCCGCCGAGGCGGACGTTCCGCTGGGCTCGACGACGTACCACTTCGCCACCCTGGACGAGCTGCTGGTCGCCGCGCTGCGGCAGGCCAACGAGGCCAACGAGGGTTTCGCCAAGGTGGTCGCGGCCCATCCGGAGCTGGCCGACCCCGAGGCCGACGTCGATCTGGCCGGTGAGCTGGCCCGCGTCCTCGGGGAGTGGCTGGGCGGAGACCGTACGGGGGTGGAGCTGGAGTACGAGCTGTATCTGGCGGCCCTGCGACGGCCCGCGCTGCGGCCGGTGGCCGCGGAGTGGGCGGAGGGGGTGGGGGCGCTCCTTGCCGCTCGGACCGACGCGGTGACGGCGCGGGCGCTGGTGGCGGTGCTGGACGGGATCTGTCTGCAGGTGCTGCTGACGGACTCGGTGTACGACGAGGGGTACGCGCGGGAGGTGTTGGCGCGGGTGCTCGGGTGAAACGGCGTGGGGGCGGATGTCGTCGCCGGCAGTTGTGCCCACATAGCTGCGGGCAGTCGTGCCGCTGGGGCGGCACGGGTGGGCGCAGCGGCACCCCCGCAGCGCCGGCGGCCGAGTGGGTGGGGTTGGCCGTAGGGGTGGAGGTGGGCGACCGGCACGTGAGATGCCCGGTGGTCGGTTCGCACCTGGACGCCCCCGCCGGTTAGGTTGCCCTCATGACCGACACGACTGCTTCCCGTACCACCGGCGCCGTGGCCGCCGGGCTTGCCACGATCGCCGCCGACGGCACCGTTCTCGACACCTGGTTCCCGGCCCCGGAACTCGCCGCCGAGCCCGGCCCGTCCGGCACCGAGCGCCTCAGTGCCGAGCAGGCCGCCGAACTCCTCGGCGGCGGCGCCACCGCCGCGGTAGGCCCCGACGCCCGCCGCGGCGTCGAGGTGGTCGCGGTCCGCACGGTCATCTCCTCGCTGGACGAGAAGCCGGTCGACACGCACGACGTCTACCTGCGCCTGCACCTGCTCTCCCACCGCCTGGTCAAGCCGCACGGCCAGAGCCTCGACGGCATCTTCGCCCACCTCGCCAACGTCGCCTGGACCTCGCTGGGCCCGGTCGCCGTGGACGACGTCGAGAAGGTCCGCCTCAACGCCCGCGCCGAGGGCCTGCACCTCCAGGTGACCTCGATCGACAAGTTCCCGCGCATGACGGACTACGTCGCCCCCAAGGGCGTGCGCATCGCCGACGCCGACCGCGTCCGCCTCGGCGCGCACCTGGCCGAGGGCACCACCGTCATGCACGAGGGCTTCGTCAACTTCAACGCCGGCACGCTGGGCACCTCGATGGTCGAGGGCCGCATCTCCGCGGGCGTCGTCGTCGGCGACGGCTCCGACATCGGCGGCGGCGCCTCCACCATGGGCACCCTCTCCGGCGGCGGCAACGTCCGCATCACCATCGGCGAGCGCTGCCTGGTCGGCGCCGAGGCGGGCGTCGGCATCGCGCTGGGCGACGAGTGCGTGGTCGAGGCCGGTCTCTACGTCACCGCGGGCACCCGCGTGACCATGCCCGACGGCCAGGTCGTCAAGGCCCGCGAACTCTCCGGCGCCTCCAACATCCTCTTCCGCCGCAACTCGGTCACGGGCACGGTCGAGGCCCGCCCGAACAACGCGGTGTGGGGCGGCCTGAACGAGATCCTGCACAGCCACAACTGACGCGCCCCGCCACCGGCACGGTCGCGACCGGCCGGCCGGGGGCGCCGGGTCGTACCGCCCTCCCGACACGTCCGTCCGCGGCGTGCCGGGAGGGCGTTCAGCGTTTCAGGGCCCGGTACCGCTTGAGCAGCGCGGTGACGCGGGTCTGGTCGGCGGCGCCGTTCAGCTCGGTCAGGAGGTCGTCGGGGCACAGCTCGTAGAGGTCACCCCAGTAGCGGCGCCCGCGGTTGTCCCAGATCCGGTATCCGCCCGGGACGCCCCGGGCCACGTAGCGTCGTCTGCCCACCGGGTGACCGTAGGCGGGCGGGTGGTGTCCCGCCAACGCTTTTGCCGCTCCGTGCCTCGCGCGCCCCCCTCACGTACGGATGACGGGCCGTGACCTTCCGGTGGTCTTGGCGGATGAACGGGTGGACGCAGAGTCCGATCAGACGCCGATCCGACGAAACGAGGACCTGGTATGACGAACGAGCGGGCGAGGACCGTGGCGCGTTGGCTGGCCGGGGCGGGCGCCGCCGTGCTGGTGTGCTGGGCGCCGGCGGGAGCGGCGCACGCCGACGAGACCACCACCGGTTCGCACAACGGCCCCCGGGTCGGCCTCCTCAACGTCCACGTGGGGCAGATCGACGACCCGGCGGAGGACGTACTGGAGCACACCCTGCTCTTCGGCGACGGCTACACCTGGAGCTGACGGGTACTGGTGGCCAGCTCCCCGTACGTCCTCAGCAGGGCCTCGGTCGTCGCCCGGTCCGCGCACCGCAGCGGTGCGCGGACCGGGCCCGCCGGCAGATCCAGCGCGCCCAGCAGCGCCTTGGCGGTGACCGTGCCGGGCAGCCCGGCCGCCATCATCGACTCGACGAGCGGGAGCGCCCGGCGTTGCAGCAGGGCGGCCCGTCCGGTGTCGCCCGCGTCGAAGGCGTCCAGGACGGCGCGGAACAGTTCCGGCGCGACGTTGGCGACCGTGCCGACGTACCCCGCCGCACCGATCGCGTACAGGGCGAGGATCTGCTCGTCGCAGCCCGCGTAGTACGCCAGATCCGTGCGGGACAGCACCTGCTGGGTGCCGAGAAGGTCGTACGCGCAGTCCTTGACGGCGACGATCCGCGGATGGTCGGAGAGCCGGACGAGCGTGGCGGGCTCGATACGGGTGCCGGTGCGGCCGGGGATGTCGTAGAGGACGAGCGGCAGACCGGACGCGTCCGCGATCTCCCGGAAGTGCGCCTCCACGGCGTCCTGCGGGGGCCTGCTGTAGTACGGCGCGACCACCAGCAGCCCGTCCGCGCCGGCCTTCTCGGCGGCCCGGGCCAGCTCCACCGTGTGCCGGGTGTCCGCGGTGCCCACCCCGGCGACCAGCGCCGCCCGGTCGCCGACCGCCTCGCGCACCGCCGCGACCAGCGCCGCCTTCTCGGCGTCCGTGGTGGTCGGCGACTCGCCCGTGGTGCCGGACAGCACCAGGCCGTCGCAGCCGCCCGCCACCAGCCGGTCGGCGAGCCGCTGGGCACCGTCCAGATCGAGCGCCCCGGACTGCGTGAAGGGCGTGACCATGGCGCACAGGGCGCGGCCGAAGGGGGCGGGGGAGCGGTGGTCCGTCGGCATGGACGTCGTGGCCGGCGTGGTCGTGGTGGTCGTCGAGGGCGTCGCGGTCGTCATGGAAGCAGTGTCGGCGCGACGACCTTACAGCTCTACTTAAATCTGCTACGAGGTACCGGTAAGGGATGCTGCGAAGTGGGCGGGCCGCGCACCCGCAGGGGTAGTGCCGCCCGGCCGGGGGTACCCGGGGCACTCCGAACCGAGAGGAGGCGGAACACCGTGACCGGGACCATGCACACCAGGCCGGTGCGCGACGAGCAGCACTCCGTGGGCGAACTCGTCGGTCAGGCCACCGAACAGCTCTCCCGGCTCGTACGCCAGGAAGTGGCCCTCGCCAAGATGGAGCTGGCCGAGAAGGGCAAGCGCGCCGGGCGCGGCGGCGGGATGCTCGGCGCCGCGGGAGCCATCGCGTACGTCGGTCTGTTCGCCCTGGCCGGGACGGCCACCGCCGCGCTCTCGCTGGCGCTGCCTGTCTGGGCCGCGGCGCTCATCGTGACGGCGGTGCTCTTCGTGATCGCGGGCGTACTGGCCATGATGGGCCGCGCCCAGCTCCGCCGCGCCGTGCCCCCGAAGCCCGAGGCGACCCTCGGCAGCGTCAGGACCGACGTGGACGTGATCAGGGAAAGGGCACATCGATGACCGACGCGACGAGCGGGGACGGCACGAGGAGCGGCTCCACCGCGCAGCCCGTGGGCGCCAAGGGGCCCGACGAGCTGCGGCAGCAGATCGAGCAGACCCGCAGCCAGCTCGGCGACACCGTGGAGGAGCTGGCGGGCAAGGCGGACGTGAAGGGCCGTGCCAAGGCCCGGGCCGCCGACCTCAGGGACAAGGCCGGTGCCATGACCGTGCAGTTGCGCAGCTCCGCCGCGCAGGCCGGGCACACGGTGCAGGGCAGGGCGAGCCGGGCCGGACACGCCGTGCAGGACCGGGCCGGTCAGGCGGGCCACGCGGTGCAGGACAAGGCCGGCCGGGCCGGCCACACCGTGGAGCGGCGCGTGCCGGAACGGGCGCGCGGCGCGCTGCGGTCCGGGCTCGCCCATCCCCGCGCGGTGCTGGTCGCCGGTGCGGCGGCGGGCGCCGTGGTGGCGGCGGGCGTGCTGCGGCGCCGTCGCCACGGGCCCTGCTGAGGCCACGGCGTAGGGAGGGGCCCGCGAACGGGCCCCTCCTCACGTGTGTCCGGCCGGGCGGCACTTGACCTCAACCTTGGTCGAGCCCCGAGGGTGGTGCGTGCACCGACGAACCACGAACCCCGGAGGCCAGCATGACCCGCCGTACCGACGCCCACCCCGAACTCGCCCGCCCCGACGTCCGGGCGCCGTTCTTCAGCACCTGGAAGGTGGGCACCCCCGAGCGGCAGCGGCAGACCGTCGACGCCATCGCCCGGACCTGGGAGAGCCGGCCCTGGCCCGCCGACGGCCTGCTCGGGTACCACGTCTACACCGGCCACGACGGCAGCACCCTGCTGCACCACTCGCAGTGGGCCGACGAACAGGCCTACGAGGACTTCTTCCGGGCCCACCGCCAGGAACGCGTCGACGAGATCGACACCGCCGTGCCGGGCATCGAGCGGCTGTGGCTCGGCAGGTACCGGCACTACCGCAGCCTCGTCCGCGACCACGGACCGGCGCCCGTCCCCGGCTGCGTCGTCATCGTCGACGTGGAGTTCGAGGGCCCCGACCCCGACCGGCAGCGCGCCTGGGTGGACGCCGTCCTCGAGGCACTCCAGAGCGACCCGGAGCCGCGCCCCGGGGCCGTCTCCGCCCACTTCCACCTCAGCACCGACGGCACCCGCGTCCTCAACTACGCGGAGTGGGAGAGCGCCCGGGCCCACATCGACGCCCTCGCCGCGCCGGGCGACGGCATCGGCTCGGGATCGGAGCTGTGGAAGCGGGTGCAGAACTGGCCCGGCCTGACCGGTGGCGGCGGGGTCAGCCGGTACGACCACGCGCTCGGTCTCGTACCGCGCTGAACCCGCCGCGACCGGACCGGGTCAGGGACGGAACCGCAGCACCTGCGGGTCGTGGTCGCTGATCTGGTCGTGGAACTCGGCGTTGACGTGCACGCTGTCGTACGACAGGCGCCCGCCCCACCGGATCGACGGGCTGACCAGGATCTGGTCGAGCACTTGGCTGTTGCCCTGGTAGACGTACGAGTAACGCTCGCTCCTCGGCAGCGACTTGACCGCCGACCACAGGGCCCCGTCGTCCTCCAGGATGCGGGTGGTCGTCGAGAACTCGAAGTCGTTGATGTCGCCGAGGGCGACGACGTCCGCGTTCTTCTGGGTGGCCAGGATGTCCTTGACGAAGGTGTTGAGCACCCTCGCCTGCGCGTGGCGCTGGGTCTCCGAGCTTCGCGACGGCGGCTGGTACTGCGCCGTCAGGCCCTGGTCGCCGCCCTTGGAGTTGAAGTGGTTGGCGATGACGACGACGGTCCGGCCGCGGAAGACGAACTCGCCGGCCAGCGGCTTGCGGCTGTCCTCCCAGGCGGCGTCCGCCGGGGCGACGCGGCCGGGTGAGTGGGTCAGCGCCGCCTTCCCGCGCACCCTGGTCACCTGGGTCGCGGTGGTGGCGTCGCCGGCCCCGCGGTCGGTGAAGGAGACCCGCTCGGGGTCGAACAGGAACGCCTGGCGGATGTTGCCGCCGGGCTGGCCGCCGTCCTGCCCGTCCACCGGGTCGATGCCCCGCCAGTCGTAGCGCGGGCCGCCGGCCGCGACGATCGCGTCGATCAGCTTGCCGACCGTGGCGCCGGCGGTGACCGTGCCGTCGTCCGTGGTGCCGTTGTCGTCCTGGATCTCCTCCAGGGACACGATGTCGGGCGAGGCGAGGTTGCGCACGATCGCCTCGGCGTGCGCGGCGAAGGTGTCGTCGGACGGGTCGAGGTTCTCGACGTTGTACGTCGCCACCGCCAGCTCCCGGTCGCTCTGCCGGCGCGTCGACTCCCGCTCCAGGCCGCCGCTCTCCAGGGTGCCGATCTCGCTCGCGACCATGGTGTAGCCGCCGTACTGGTTGTAGTCCAGCGGTCCGGCGGTCGTCCCGGCCAGGGTGTCGCCCACGTTGGCGTCGGGGAAGTCGGCCGGCTTGCCCAGGGACTGGATCTGGAGGCGGCCGGTGTTCTGCGAGTCGTAGGACCCGTAGACGGTGCCGCCGCGGCGGTTGGCGTTCTCCCAGGGCTTCACCGTGACCCACAGCTCGGTGTACGGGTCGGAGGCGCCGACCACGCGGGCGTCGGCGACCCGGACGTTCATGCCCTCCAGGGACTCGTAGAAGTCCAGGGCGTACTCCGAGGGGCGCAGCGGCAGGCCGTTGACCGAGCCGTCCGCCTCCGCGTCTCCCTCGGGGGCGTACGCGCGCGGCACGGAACGGGCGGAGATCGTCGTGGCGGCCGGGACCTCGTTGCCGCTGGAGACGACCGTGAACGTGGGGCGGGTGATCTCGGTCAGCGACTGGTTCCCGGAGGAGGTGCCGCCGGGGACGTACTCCGAGACCGTGCCGGAGACGGTGACCGCGTCGCCGACGGCGACGCCCTTCGGGGTGGAGCCGGTGAAGACGAAGACGCCCTCGCTGGTGGCCGGGTCGGCGTCGGGCCGCGGGTCCTGGATCCAGAAACCCCTGGAGGAGCCGTAGCCGCGCACCCCGGTGACGATTCCGGCCACGTCGGTGACCTGCCGGCCCGCGTACGGCGACAGCCGGGTGCTGCCCTGGATGTCGTGGACGCGCACGGAGTCGGCCTGCGCGGGCGAGGTGAGGACGATCGTGGACGCCGAGCAGACGGCGGCGACGGTGAGCGCGGCGAGGCGCGCGGAGGACTTGCTGGCCAACGGGATCCCTCCGGGGACGTGACGGAGCGCCGGGACGAGGGTGGAAGGTGGGACGCAAGGGGGCGCAGGGCGCACGCGGACCTGAGTGAACACTTGTCCCCCCGCTTTCTACGCGCGTCAATCTCCTGCCTGGCCAGGTCAGTTGTCAAGGTTTCGGCCATGTACGGCACCCGTCGGGGAGATGAACCGGGCGGCATGGTGCCAAATCCGTCTAGGCTGAGCGGCTGAGCCGTACGGCGTCCGGATGGCCGTACGGCGTCGAGACGCGGCCCACGGCCGTCAAGGCGCGCGAGGAGAAAACAGCCGATGTCAGACCGCTCCACCCTGCCGCCCGCACGGCTGCGTCCCGAAGCGGAACTGGCCCGCGACGCGCTCTCCACGCCGCTGCTCGCCCGTGCCGCCCGGCTGGCCCGCTGGGCCGGGCCGGACACCCGCGTCGACGCCGGGGGCGGACTGGTCGAGGAGCAGCTGCCGGCGGCGGCCGGGGAGCTGGGGCTGACCGGCGACGACGCCGCCGCTCACGCGAGCGAGGCGTGGCGGATCGCCGTGGACACCGGGCTCGTCGAGATCACCGACGAGGAGGCGGGCACCGTCGCGGCGGGCGGCGACCTCGCCCTGCTCACCGGCGGCTCCCCGCAGGACGTGCTCGGGGTGTGGCTCACCGCGCTGGAGACGGTGCTCGCGGACGCGAGCGTGCCCGACCTCGACGACCTGGTCGACGCGATGGCCGAGGGCGGCGCCGTCGACCTGTCGTCCCTGAACTGGGACCCGGAGGCCGAGGCGGAGTTCCTCGACGGGGTGCTCGGCAACCTGTACCTGCTCACCGTCGGCGAGGACGGGGACGGGGACACCCCGGTGCCGCTGCCCGCGCTGGCCGCGTCCGTGATCGTGCCCAGCGACATGGGCGAGCCCACCAACGACGTGCTGGAACAGGTCTCCGACGCGATGATGCGGCTGGACGACCAGTTCCGGATGCTGGAGCCCGTCGGACTCGTCGCCTACCGGCCGGTGGACGAGGCCCTGATGGCCGACGCGGACGAGGAGCCGGCGGCACCCGTCGACGAGACCGACGTCGCCCGCTACGGCATGGTGCGGCTGACCCCCCTCGGACTGTACGGACTGCGCACCAGACTGCTGGAGGCCGGCTTCGAGGCACCCGCCGTCGGGGACCTCGCCGACAAGGGCGCCGACGCGCTGCTCGACGGCACGGCCCCCTTCCCGCCGGCCGCGGCCCACGCCGAGACCGAACGGTGGCTGGCCGGCCGCGGCCCCCTCGACGCCGCCCGCGAACTCCTCGCCGCCGCCCGCGGCTCGGACACCGGTGCGCCCCTGCGCCGGCTGCGCTGCCAGCAGGCGCTGTCCCTCGTCGGCACCGAGGCGGAGCCCGCGCTGCGGGAGGTCCTGGACGACCCCGAACTGGGCGGCCTCGCCCGGGTCTGGCTCACCGAGCACGGCGCGCGGGACGTGCCGGCGCCGCCGCAGGAGATGGTCTTCTGGCTGACCATCGACACCGTGGCCGCCCAGCTCGCGGCGGAGGGCAACTCCGAGGAACTGCGCGCGCTGGTGGAGGGGCTGGCCCGGCAGCACGGCGGGTTCTTCGACACGGCCTGGCGGGTCGGCCATCCCGCCACCGCGGACGTCCTGGAGGCGATGGGGCGGCTGCACCCCGACAAGAAGGTCGCCAAGGAAGCGCGGAAGGCGGCGTTCAAGGCGCGTTCGCAGCACGGGGGTTGACGCCTCGGCGGAGTCCGGCGCGCGTCGGCGGGGCGCGCCGTCCGGCGGCGCGCGGGTGCCTCCCCACCGCCCGCCCCGTGCCGTCGCCGACGGCACGATTGCCCGGCTGTGCGAAGAGAGGTCGCGCCCGGTTCAACCGGCGTTCAGGCACAGGCGGAAACGTGACGCCGAACGAGGTCCGCCACCCTCCACGGCACGTCCACCGTCACAGGAGACACCATGTCGCTCACCCGCAGGGACTTCGCCGGCCGATCCGCGCTGACCGGCGCCGGGATCGCGCTGGCGGGCAGCGTCGGCGCCCTCGCCACCGCCCCGAACGCCCTCGCGTCCACGGACACCGAGAGCGTGGGGGAGGAGCACGGCGGAGGCCACGGGCACGACCACGGCGGGGTCGGCTACGGACCCCTGCTCCCCGACCCGGACGGCATCCTCGCCCTGCCCGCCGGCTTCCGGTACGAGATCCTCACCTACTGCGGCCGGACCAGGCTGGAGTCGGGCGAGCACACCCCCTCCCACCACGACGGCACCGCCGCCTTCGACGGCCCGCGCGGCACCACCCTCCTGGTCAACAACCACGAACTCGGCGGCCACCGCGACGGCTGGGACCACCCCGTCCCCCTCACCGAGGGCCTCGTCTACGACCCGGCCGCGGCCGGCGGCTGCACGGTCGTCGAGGTCCGCCGCGGCGGCCATGTCGCCGAGTGGGTCGGCATCGCCGGCACCGCCCAGAACTGCGCGGGCGGCACCACCCCGTGGGGCACCTGGCTGACCTGCGAGGAGACCGAGGACAAGGCCGGCGAGGAGGGGATGACCAAGGACCACGGCTACGTCTTCGAGGTCGACCCCGCGGACCGCCGCGCCAACCGGGACCCCGAGCCGATCAAGGCGCTGGGCCGCTACGCCCACGAGGCCGTCGTCGTCGACCCCAAGCGCGGCCACCTCTACCTCACCGAGGACGCCTCCGGCCCCAACGGCCTCTTCTACCGCTGGGTCCCGCCGCAGGGCTTCCGCCACGGACGCGGCCGGCTGCGCACCCTCGCGGACGACGCCGGGGTCCTCCAGGCCTTCAAGTGCTTCGACTCCGGCGGCAGGTTCGTCGACGACCTCTCCCGCGCCACGAAGACCGGCACGGTCTACGGCGTCGACTGGGTCGACGTCCCCGACCGCGACGCGCGGGAGGTCTCCGTGCGCAAGCAGTTCACCGAGGGCCGGGTCACCCGGGCCCGCAAGCTGGAGGGCATGTGGTGGGCCGACGGCGGCGCCTACGTCGTCTCCTCCTACGCCCGTGACGAGAGCCCCGGCCGCCCGCACGACGGGCAGGTCTGGTTCTACGACCCGGGGCGCCGCACCCTCACCCTCAAGGTCCTCCTCGGCGTCAACCCCGACCCGTCGGCGGACGGCGCCTTCGACGGGCCCGACAACATCACCGTGTCCCCGTACGGCGGCATCGTCATCGCCGAGGACGGCGACGGCGTCCAGCACCTGTTCGGCGCCACCGACAGCGGGCGCACCTACCCCATCGCGCGCAACGACCTGAACATCGGCTCCGCGGAGGAGCCCGAATACAGCGAGTTCGCCGGCGTCACCTTCTCCCCGGACGGGAAGACGCTCTACGCCAATATCCAGGACCCCGGCATCCTGCTCGCCATCACCGGCCCCTGGAAGCGGCAGAAGCGCCGGTGATTTAATTCGCTCGCCCGAGCGACGGCCGCCCTTTTAGAGTGATGAACGTCCAGGTGCGAAGGCAGGACCTACTTCCACTCATCATGGGGCGGCCACGGGTTCGAGTCCCGTCACCGGCACAACGCGCCGGTGTAGCTCAGGGGTCAGAGCACCTTGTCGGTTCCGCCGACCTGAACTCTGGACATCTGGAACTTCACGCACCTCCCGGTGCGCAGGCCGCGGCTACTTCGTTGTGATCGAATCAGACGCCGCGGCCGACTTGAACTCGGGAGGCGCGGCAACTGGTGGGGTGCCCGGTGCGCAGGCAGCGGATACTTCCTTGAGTGGACGGTTGCGGGTTCGAATCCCGTCATCGGCTTCGGGTCGGTGTAGCTCAAACGGCAGAGCATCCGCGTGTTCCCGTCGCCGATTCCGACCTCGGGCACCCTCCTTCCGCCGCGCCCTCCCGCCGAGAGGAATTCGGGGGAATTCACCATGGCGCGTTTCAACACCAAGGCCGCGAAGGCACAGCCCACCTCGCGCGTGACGTCGACGGGCCGCGTACTGCGCACCTTCGAGGGCGGCCGGGGCCACGAGCGCGACGCGCGCTCCGAGCTCTTCCTGCTGTCGGTCGCGAACTTCGTGTCCCAGCAGACCTTCTACGAGTCCGGCGCCGCCCGTGACGACCGGTTCGTCACGCTGGTGCGCGAACTCGCGGTCTCCGACCCGGTCTGGACGGCCGGACTGCTCGGCTGGCTGCGCGGCGAGGGCAACCTGCGCACCGCCTCGATCGTCGGCGCCGCCGAGTACGTCAAGGCGCGCCTCGCCCACGGGGTCACCGACGGCCCGTCGAACCGGCAGGTCGTCGCCTCCGTCCTCCAGCGTCCCGACGAGCCCGGCGAGCTGCTCGCGTACTGGACGGCGACGTACGGGCGGGCCGTGCCCAAGCCGGTCAAGCGCGGGATCGCCGACGCGGTACGGCGGCTCTACCACGGCACGTCGCTGCTGAAGTACGACACCGCGTCCAAGGGGTACCGCTTCGGCGACGTCCTCAACCTGGTCCACGCGGCGCCGGACCCGGACAAGCCGTGGCAGGGCGAGCTGTTCCGGTACGCCCTCGACCGCCGGCACCACCCGGACACCGCCGTGCCGCCCGCGTCGAACCGCGTCCTGACCGCGCACCGTGAACTGATGGCGCTCCCCGTCGATCAGCGGCGGGCGGTGGTCACCGCGCCCGACGGCGCGGAGCGGCTCGCGGCGGCGGGCATCACCTGGGAGATGCTGGCCGGCTGGCTCCAGGGCCCGATGGACCGGGCGGCCTGGGAGGCCGTGATCCCGTCCATGGGCACGATGGCGCTCGTGCGCAACCTGCGCAACTTCGACGAGGCCGGCGTCTCGGACGAGGTCGCGGCCCGGGTGGCGGCCCGGATCAGCGACCCCGCCGAGGTGGCGCGCTCCCGGCAGTTCCCCTTCCGCTACCTCGCCGCGCACCGGCACGCACCGTCGCTGCGCTGGTCGTACCCGCTGGAGCGGGCGCTCGGCCACTCGCTGGCCAACGTGCCCGCGCTGCCCGGCCGGACGCTGGTGCTCGTGGACCGTTCCGGCTCGATGTTCTACGCGCGGATGTCGGACCGCTCGCAGCTCAACCGGGCCGACGCGGCGGCGGTCTTCGGCACGGCGCTCGCGCTGCGGGCGGCCGACGCGGACCTCGTCGAGTTCGGCACGTCGAGCAACCGGGTCCCCTTCCGCCGGGGCGAGTCCGTGCTGAAGGTCCTGGACCGCTTCGGGGACCTGGGCGGCACGGACACGACTGAGGCGGTCCGGCGGCACTACGCGCGGCACGACCGGGTGCTGATCGTCACCGACGAGCAGTACGCGTACCACCGGCACGGCGACCCGACCGAGCAGGTACCGGCGCACGTTCCGGTCTACACCTGGAACCTCGCCGGTCACCGGGCGGGCCACGGCCCGTCGGGCCACGCGCACCGGCACACCTTCGGCGGCCTCTCGGACGCGGCCTTCCGGATGGTGCCGCTGCTGGAGTCGGCCCGGGACGCCGACTGGCCCTGGGCGGCCTGAGGCCGCTCCCCGGCCCCCGGCCTCCATCGCCCCCGGCCCCCGGTCCTCCCGTCCACCGCGGCCCGCCCCTGCGCACAGGTGCGGGCCGCCCTCTTTTCGGCCCGCAGGGTGACATCTAACATTTCAGTTGTGGAGGCCCTTCGACCCGTACCCCGCACCCTGCTCCGCGACCGCGCCCACGCGGCGATCCGGGACGCCATCGTCGCCGGGGAACTCGCGCCGGGCGCCGTCGTCCGCGACGCCGACCTGGCCGAGCGGCTGGGGCTGTCCCGCGCGCCGGTGCGCGAGGCGTTCTCGCGGCTGGTGGACGAGGGGCTGCTGGAGAGCAAGCCGCAGAGCTACACCCGGGTCACCCCCGTCGTGAGCGACGACGTACGGGATGCCGCCGCCGTCGTCGGGGCCATGCACGAACTGGTCACGCGGATCGCCGTCCCCCGGCTGACGGAGGCGGACCTCGACACGATGCGCGCCGCCAACGAGCACTTCGCCGCGGCCGTCCGCGCGGGCGACGTCGACGGCGCCCTCCGCGCCGACGACGACCTGCATCACGTGCTCGTCCGCGCCGCCGGCAACCGGGCCGCTGCCGCCACCGCCGCCCGCTACACGCCGCTCATCCGCCGCCTGGAGCGTCGCCGTTTCGGTGAGGGCGGCGCCTGCCGTTCGGCCGGGCTCCACGACCGCCTCATCGACGCCTGCGCGGCCGGCGACACGGAGGCGGCCCTGCGGGTGACGGCGGTCATCTGGCGGAGCCTCGAAGACCTCGCCGACCCCGAATGAGCCCCGCCGATCCGGGAGGACCCGTGTCCCTTTCCTCGTACGAGCGTTACCCGCTGCTCCTCGGCCCCTCGCCCGTGCACCGGCTGGAACGCCTCACCGAGCACCTCGGCGGGGCCGCGCTCTGGGCGAAGCGGGAGGACCTGAACTCCGGCATCGCCTACGGCGGGAACAAGACCCGCAAGCTGGAGTACCTGGTCGCCGACGCCCTCGCCCAGGGCTGCGACACGCTCGTCTCCATCGGCGGGGTGCAGTCCAACCACACGCGCCAGGTCGCGGCCGTCGCCGCGCGGGCCGGGCTGAAGTGCGTGCTGGTGCAGGAGAGCTGGGTGGACTGGCCCGACGCCGTCTACGACAAGGTCGGCAACATCCTGGTCTCCCGGCTCGCCGGGGCGGACGTACGGCTGGTGCGGGCCGGGTTCGGGATCGGCTTCAAGGAGAGCTGGGAGCAGGCGCTCCAGGAGGTCGAGGACGCGGGCGGCAAGCCCTACGCCATCCCGGCCGGCGCCTCCGACCACCCGCTGGGCGGCCTGGGCTTCGCTGGGTGGGCGTACGAGGTCGCCGAGCAGGAACGGGAACTGGGCGTCTTCTTCGACACGGTCGTCGTCTGCTCGGTGACCGGCTCCACCCAGGCGGGCATGATCGCCGGTTTCCGGGCGCTGGAGGAGGCGGGCGGCCGCACCCGGCGGGTGATCGGCGTCGACGCGTCCGCCGCCCCCGCACGCACCCGGGAGCAGATCGCCCGGATCGCGCACCGCACGGGCCGGCTCGTCGGGGTGACGAGTGAGCTGACGGAGGCGGACGTGGAGCTGGACGAGCGCTACCACGCCGGCACCTACGGCGTCCCCGACGACACCACGCTCGCGGCCATGCGCCTCGCCGCGCGGACCGAGGGCATGGTCACCGACCCGGTCTACGAGGGGAAGTCGATGGCGGCGCTGGTGGATCTGGTCGGCCGCGGGGAGATCGGCCGGGACGCCACCGTCCTCTACGCCCACCTGGGCGGGCAGCCGGCGCTGAACGCGTACAGCGCCCTGTTCTAGCCGTACCGCCCCCTACCGCGCGGCGACGGCGGCGCGTGGGCGCGCGGTAGGGTTCGGCGTAAGTCCCCGGTGTTCAGGAGTAGTGGGATGGCGCAGGTCAGGCCCATGCGCGCGGATGCCCGCCGCAACCGTGAGCGGCTGCTGGAGGTCGCGGCGGCGGCCTTCGCCGAACACGGGGAAGGCGCCTCCCTGGACGAGATCGCCAAGCGCGCCGGGGTCGGGACCGGCACCCTGTACCGGCATTTCCCGACCCGGCAGGCGCTGCTGGAGGCCGCCTACCTCGGCAGGATCGAGGCGATCGCGGCGCGGGCGGACGCCGTGGCGGCCGAGCGGGCGCCGGGCGAGGCGCTGCGGGAGTGGCTGGACGAACTGGCCGCCGGGATGATGCAGGTCCGCGGGATGAGGGCGTTGCTCGGCACCGCCGTGACGGCGGACGGCTCGACGGTGGACACGGCGTGCGGCGACTGCCTGCGGGCCGCGGCCGGCCGGCTGGTGCGGGCGGCGCAGGAGGCGGGTGCGCTGCGGCGGGACGTCGAGCCGATCGAGGTGCTGCGGCTGGTGCACGCGGTGGCCACGGCGTCCGGGGCCACCGCCGGAGAGGACGGGGGGTCGGCGTCGGTCCGCCGGTATCTGTCGCTGGTGTGGGACGGGCTGCGGGCGCAGCGGCCGGTGGGCGCCCCGGTGCGGGACGCCCACCCGGGGTGACTACAGCGCCTGGCCCGCCGGCTTCACCATGCCCCGCACCGTGCGGGACTTGACGAAGTCGCCCATGGCGGTCATCTCCCACTCGCCGGAGTACTGCCGGATCAGCTTCGCCATCATCACGCCGGTCTGCGGCTCGGCGCTGGTGAGGTCGAAGCGGACCAGCTCCTCGCCGGTCGCGGCGTCCAGGAGGCGGCAGTACGCCTTGGCGACCTCGGTGAACTTCTGCCCGGAGAACGAGTTCACCGTGAAGACCAGGCCGCTGACCTCCTGCGGGAGCCGGCCGAGGTCGACGGTGATCACCTCGTCGTCGCCGCCGCCCTCACCGGTCAGGTTGTCGCCGGAGTGCTTGATGGCGCCGCCGACGATGGAGAGCTTGCCGAAGTAGCAGCTGTCGATGTGGTTGCGCTGCGGGCCGTAGGCGATGACCGACGCGTCCAGGTCGATGTCCTTGCCGCGGTACGCCGGCTCCCAGCCGAGACCCATCTTGACCTGGGAGAGCACCGGACGGCCGCCCTTGACCAGGGAGACGGTCTGGTTCTTCTGGAGGCTCACCCGCCCCTTGTCGAGGTTGATCTTGCCGGTGCCCGGCGCCGGGGCCGGCGGGGCGGCCGGTGCGGCCGGGGGAGCGGCGGGCATGGACGGCGCGGCGGCGGGCGGCGGCGGAGAGCCCGCGAACGACCGCGCCGGGGGCGCGGGCGGGGCGGGCGCGGCGGGCTGGGCCGGGGCGGCCGGCTGGGGGGCCGGCTCCTCCACGGTGACGCCGAAGTCGGTGGCGATGCCGGCCAGGCCGTTCGCATAGCCCTGGCCCACCGCGCGGGCCTTCCAGGCGCCGTTGCGCAGGTAGACCTCCACGATGACCAGCGCGGTCTCGGAGCCGAGCTGCGGGGGCGTGAAGGTGGCGAGGACGGAGTTGTCGTCCGCGTCGCGGATGGTGGCGGTCGGTTCGATGCCCTGGAAGGTCTGCCCGGCCGCGTCCGGGCTGGCGGTGACGACGATCTTCTCGATGCCCGGCGGGACGGCGGCGGTGTCCACCACGATCGCGTCCGGGGCGGTGCCGCCGCCGGAGCGGTAGGTCACGCCCGGGCCGGTGGGCTGGTTGTAGAAGATGAAGTCGTCGTCGGAGCGCACCTTGCCGTCGGCGGTGAGCAGCAGGCCCGATACGTCGAGCCGCACGGGCGCGGCGACGTCCACCGTCACGCGGGCGGCGGAGAGGGGGATGTTCGAGCCGGGGGTCATAGCTGTCATGCCGGGTGAACGAGCGAGGGCGTTTTACCGTTCCCTTACCCGGGGGCCAATCGGGGAGTGCGGTGGTGGGGGGAGGGGTGGGAGGGCGCGCCGGAGGGTTTCGCCCCCGCCGCCCCTTCCCTTCCCGTCCCGGGGGCTGCCGCCCCCGGACCCCCGCTTTCGGCCTGGACGGCCTCGTCCTCGAGCGCCGGACGGGCTGAGAGCGCGGCCGGGGCGAAAAGGTTCTACGGCACCACCACGATCTTCCTGCCCACCCCCGCCGCGAACTGCTCCAGCGCCTCCGGATAGCGGGCCAGCTCGATGCGGTCGCTGATGAAGACGTCCGGGTCCAGGACGCCGTTCGCGAACAGCTCCGCCGCGCGTTCGTAGCTGTGCAGGACCGCCATCGAGCCGGTGATGGTGATCTCCTGGTTGTAGATGCGGTACGGGTCGATCTGCACCCGGGTCGCGTAGTCGGCGACGCCGAACTGGAGGAAGGTGCCGGCCTTGGCGACGCGGTCCAGTCCGTCCTGGATGGCCGCCGCGTTGCCGGTCGCGTCGATGACCAGGTCCCAGCCCTGGGGGCGGTCCAGCTCGTCGGGGGTCGCGGCCGAGGCCGAGACGCCGAGGCCGCGGGCGGTCTCCAGACGGGCCGGGTTGAGGTCCACCACGTCCACGCTGGCCGCGCCGGTCCGCTTGGCCAGCTCCAGCATCATCAGGCCCATGGTGCCGGAGCCGTAGATCAGGACGTGGGCGCCGAGGCGGGACTGGAGGACGTCGTAGCCGCGGACCGCGCAGGACAGGGGCTCGATCAGGGCGGCGTCCTGGGTGCGGACGTGCTCCGGGAGCTTCACGCAGTTCGCGACCGGCGCCACCGCGTACTGGGCCGCGCCGCCCGCCGTGGTCACGCCGATGGCGGCCCAGCGTTCGCAGAGGTTGTTGTGGCCGTTGCGGCAGTAGCGGCACTCGTAGCAGTAGAGGGAGGGGTCGACGGCGACGCGGTCGCCGACGGAGACCTCGGTGACCTGGGCGCCGACGCCGACCACCTCGCCGGCGAACTCGTGGCCCGGCACGATCGGGAGCTTGGGGGCGAACTCGCCCTGGAGGATGTGCAGGTCGGTGCCGCACAGGCCGCAGGCGGCGACCTCGACGACGACCTCGCGCGGCCCTGGCGTCGGGTCGGGGACCTCGGTGACGACGGCGCGGCCCACGGACTCGATGACGGCGGCCTTCATTTCACGGCTCCCAACGACAGGCCCTGGACCAGTTTGTCCTGGGCGGCGAACCCCGCGGCGAGCACCGGCAGGGAGATGACGAGCGACGCGGCGCACACCTTGGCCAGGAAGAGGCCCTGGCTGGTGATGAAGCCGGTCAGGAAGACGGGCGCGGTCTCGGCGACCACGCCCGTCAGCACCCGGGCGAAGAGCAGTTCGTTCCAGCTGAAGATGAAGCAGATCAGGGAGGTCGCGGCGATGCCGGGCAGGGCGATCGGGGCGACCACGCGGGCCAGGATCGTGGGCAGCTTCGCGCCGTCCACCCGGGCGGCCTCGATGATCGCGACCGGCACCTCGGCCAGGAAGGACTGCATCATCCAGACCGCGATCGGCAGGTTCATCGAGGTGTAGAGGATGACCAGCAGCCAGATGTTGTCCAGCAGGTCGGTGTTCTTGGCGAACAGGTAGATGGGGAGCAGGCCCGCCACCACCGGCAGCATCTTGGTGGAGAGGAAGAAGAAGAGGACGTCCGTCCACTTCTTCACCGGGCGGATCGAGAGGGCGTACGCGGCGGGCAGGGCCAGGACCAGGACGAAGAGCGTCGAGGCGACCGAGGCGACCGCCGAGTTGATCAACGCCGGCCAGGGGCTCGCGCCGCCGTCCGCGCCGAAGAACTCGCGGTAGCCGTCCAGGGTGAGGGAGGCCGCGAAGGACGGCGGATTGGTGGCGGCGTCCTCCTCCGAGTGGAAGGAGGTCAGCGCCATCCAGGCGATGGGCAGGAAGAAGACGATCCCGGCCAGCCAGGCGACCAGGCCCAGTCCGGCACCCGTCTTGCGGCGGGCCCGTACGGGCTTGGCACCGGTGGTGCCACTGGCGGCGGGGCGTACGGCGGTGGTGGCGCTCATGCGCGGCCGACCTCCTCGCGGAACAGGGACGACACCACGCGCAGCGCGAAGGTGGCGATGACGATGGACCCGATGACGACCAGGACGCCCGCGGCCGAGGCGAGGCCGTTCTCGTGGGCCTGGTAGAAGCTCTGGTAGACGGTGTAGGGCAGGTTGGCCGTGCCCAGGCCGCCGGACGTGATCGTGAAGACCGCGTCGAAGTTCTGGACGATGTAGATCGAGCCGAGCAGGGCGCCCAGTTCGAGGTAGCGGCGCAGGTGGGGCAGGGTCAGGTGGACGAAGATCTGCCAGTCGCTCGCGCCGTCCACCCGGGCGGCCTCGATCTGCTGCTGGTCCCGGCTCTGCAGTCCGGCCAGCAGGATCAGCAT
Source organism: Streptomyces sp. SudanB5_2050 (assembly GCF_964272335.1). Taxonomy (NCBI): domain Bacteria; kingdom Bacillati; phylum Actinomycetota; class Actinomycetes; order Kitasatosporales; family Streptomycetaceae; genus Streptomyces; species Streptomyces sp. SudanB5_2050. The sequence goes on along the minus strand of NZ_OZ186760.1, from coordinate 2,030,134 downwards.
CATGAAGGGCGTCCACTGCCACACCAGCGCCGCCTCGACCGCGAGCAGCGGGGTGTTCGAGATCCAGTCCGGCTGCGGGCCGCCGACGTAGTGCAGCAGGCCGTTGAACAGGCCGTACTCCGGGTTGTAGAGGACGTGCTTCCAGAGCAGGGCCGCCGCGACCGGGACCACCAGGAACGGCGCGATCAGCAGGGTGCGGACCACGCCCCGGCCCTTGAACCTCCGGTCCAGCAGCAGGGCGAGGGCCAGGCCCAGGACCAGACTGGCCAGGACCACCGCCACCGTCAGCAGGATCGTCGTCCAGACCGACTTGCGCAGGGCCGGGTCGGAGAGCACGTCGCCGTAGTTGCCGAAGCCGGCGAAGGAACGGGCGTCCGGGTAGAGGGAGTTCCAGTCGAAGAAGGAGATCACCAGGGTCGCCACGAAGGGCAGCTGGGTGACCGCGATCATGAAGATCAGGGCGGGGAGGAGCGGGGCCCGGGTGGCCCAGGCCCTCAGCCGGGGCGACGGCGGGCGGACAGTGGTGGACACGCGGTCGGGTGCGGCCGAGGGGGCCGTGGTCGTGGCGCTCATCGTCCCTCGTACTCCTCGGAGATCTGCTCGGCGAGCTGCTGGGACTTCTTCAGGGCCTGTTCGACGGACTGGCGTCCGGCGATGGCCGCGCTGATCTCCTGGGAGACCTTGGTACCGAGGTCGGTGAACTCGGGGATGCCGACGAACTGGATGCCGGGCGCCGGCCGGGGCTGCACCCCGGGGTCGTTCGGCCTGGCGCCCTCGATGGCCTCGCGGGTCATCTCCTGGAAGGCGGCGGCCTCCTTCGCGTACTCCGGGTTCTCGTACGTCGAGGCGCGCTTGCCGGCCGGGACGTCGGACCAGCCGATCTCGTCGCCGACCAGCTGCTCGTACTCCTTGCCGGACGCCCAGGAGACGAACTCCCACGCCTTGTCGGCGTTGCGGGATGCCTTCTGGATGCCCCAGGCCCAGGTGTAGAGCCAGCCGGAGGACTCGGTCTTCTCGACCGGGGCGGGCGCGTAGCCCATCTTGCCCTTGACGGGGGAGTTGGCCGACTCCAGGGAGCCGGCCGCGGAGGTGGCGTCGTACCACATGGCGACGTTGCCCTGGGTCATGTTGTTCAGGCACTCGGCGAAGCCGGACTGGGCGGCGCCGGACTGGCCGTGCTCGCGCACGAGGTCGACGTAGAACTTGGTCGCCTTCTCCCACTCGGGGGAGTCGAGCCGGGCGTTCCAGTCCTCGTCGAACCAGGTGCCGCCGAAGGTGTTCACCACCGTGGTCAGGGGCGCCATCAGCTCGCCCCAGCCGGGCAGGCCGCGCAGGCAGATGCCCTTCATGTCCGGCTCGGCGCCGTCGAGTCGGGCCGCCAGCTCGGCCACCTCGGTCCAGGTGGGGTGCGCGGGCATGGTCAGGCCCTCCTTCTCGAAGACGTCCTTGCGGTACATCAGGAAGGACGACTCGCCGTAGAAGGGCTGGCCGTAGAGCTTGCCGTCGTCGCCGGTGAGGGACTCGCGCATCGGCCCCAGGACGTCCTTCTCGTCGTACGCCGGGTCCTCGGCGACGTAGGAGTCCATCGGCTGCAGCCACTCGTTGCGGGCGTAGATCGGTATCTCGTAGTTGGAGAGGGTGGCGACGTCGTACTGGCCGGCCTGGTTGGCGAAGTCCTGGCTGATCTTGTCGCGGACGTCGTTCTCCGGCAGGACGGTGAAGTTCACCTTGATGCCGGTGTCCTTCGTGAAGTGCTCGGCGGTGAGTTTCTGCAGCTCGACCATCTGCGGGTTGTTGACCATGAGGACGTTGAGGGAGTCGCCGCCGGATCCGGCGCCGCCCGCCCCGACCCAGCAGCCGGAGAGCAGCGGGGCGACGAGCAGCGTCCCTGCGGCGGCCATGGCGAGCGTGGCTCGCGGCCTCCGTCGGCTCTGGGTTCGCATGGATCGCTCCTGAACATATGGGGAGGTATGGGGCAGAGGAGGGCGTGGGGGTGCCATGGGAGTGGACTCTTCCGGGGTCTCAGACGCGGATGACCTGAGGTCCGAGCAGGGAGTAGCGGTGTGCCTCGGCCGTGGGCAGCAGGGTGCTGGTGACGATCGCCTCCAGGGCGCCGACCTCCGCGAACCGGCAGAAGCTGACCGCCCCGAACTTGGTGTGCGTGCCCGCGAAGACGGTGCGGCGGGCGGCACGGATGGCCTGGGCCTTGACCTCGCTGACGGCCGGGTCGGGGGTGGTGAGGCCGTGCTCGCGGGAGATGCCGTTGGCGCCGATGTACGCCAGGTCGATGACGAAGCCGGCCAGCATCTTCGTCGTCCAGTGGTCGACGGTGGCCAGCGTGCCCGAGCGGACCCGGCCGCCGAGCAGCAGGACGGAGGTGTCACCGGCCTCGGCGAGCGCGCCGGCCACCGGCAGGGAGGCGGTGACCACGGTCAGCGGGCGGTCCCGGGGCAGGGCCTCGGCGATGAGCTGGGGGGTGAAGCCCTCGTCGACGAAGACCGTCTCGGCGTCGCCGAGCAGTTCGGCGGCCGCGGCGGCGACCCGGCGCTTCTCGGGCACATGGCTGGTGGCGCGGAAGGCGAGCGTGGTCTCGAAGCCGGCGCTCTCCACGGGGTAGGCGCCGCCGTGGGTGCGGCGGACCAGGCCGTGGTCCTCCAGGGCGCGCAGGTCCCGGCGGACGGTCTCCTTGGCGACGCCGAGGTCGGCGGCGAGCGCGGTCACGTCGACGGAGCCGGTGGCGCGGGCGATCCGCACGATCTCCCGCTGGCGTTCCTCCGCCGTCCTGGTGCCCATGCCGAACACCTGCCTCACCGCCTCGTCGCCGTGTCCCTGCCCGTTCGGGCCCGTCGAGCCCATGGGGGAAGTTGTACAGCGGCCGTGCGGCGCTGACCAGGTCTGTTGCGGAACCGATGCTGCCCGTTCATGCCCGCTTCGGTCATCGGGTGCCCGTCTCGGACCAGGGAGGCAGCGCCACGGGGAGTGGGAACGGGCAGAGCGGCTGCCCGCATGCCGGGGCGGGCGGGCCCGTTCGGTGCCCGCCCGCCCCGTCGGCCGACCGGTTCCGGTCAGTACGGCCAGATCGGGGGGTCGGTCACGAAGTGGCCGCCCAGGCAGGCGTGCGCCGGGTCGTCGGGGTCCAGCTCGCCCTGTTCGGCGATGAGCTTCTGCGCGTACGGCTCGGAGTCGTCCTGAGGCTCGTAGCCGAGCGCCCGCGCGGAGCTGAGGTCCCACCACAGGCGGGTGTTGGCGGAGGAGCCGTGGACGACGGTGTGCCCGACGTTCTCGGCGGTCAGGGCGGCGTGGAGGAGACGGGCGCCGTCGGCGGGGCTCATCCACACCGAGAGCATGCGCACACTGGTCGGCTCGGGGAAGCAGGAGCCGATGCGGACGGAGACGGTCTCGATGCCGTGCTTGTCCCAGTAGAACTGGGCAAGGTCCTCACCGAAGGACTTCGACAGGCCGTAGAAGGTGTCGGGGCGGCGCGGGGTGTCGATCGGGATGAGCGGGTCGTCGCCCCGGGGCCGCGGGGTGTAGCCGACGGCGTGGTTGGAGGAGGCGAAGACGATCCGCCCGACACCCTCCTCGCGGGCCGCCTCGTAGACGTGGTACGTGCCCTCGATGTTGGCCTTCAGGATCTTCTCGAAGGGGGCTTCCAGGGAGATGCCCGCGAGGTGGATGATCGCGTCGACGCCCCGTACCGCCTCGCGCACGGCCGCCCGGTCGGCCAGGTCGGCGACGATCGCGTCCGGCTCGCCCTCGATCGGGCGCAGGTCGAGCAGGCGCAGCTCGTAGCCGTGGGCGGGCAGCAGCTCCCGCATCAGGGTGCCGAGGCCGCCGGCGGCGCCGGTGAGCAGGACGGTGCGGGGAGCGGGCATCCTCGGGCTCCTAGGTCTCCGGGTGGGTCATCCGAACCGCCGGCCGTGCGCGGTGACACGACGGGCGTGCGCATGAGCGGCTGGCGTTCATATGCGTGGACACGCTAAGGAACGGGTGGTCAGCCGTCAAGACTCCGCCTGCTTGACGGTGTTCGCGGGGCGGCTTAGCGTGGTCGCGTTCAGAAATATGGACGCAGATCACGAATATGACAAAGCGAAGACGTCGTCCTCGACCCTGGAATGGGGAGCGCCCGTGACCTCAGCCCCTCTCGCCGCCCGGCTCACCGTCCCCAGCGGGCCGCTGTTCTTTCCCGTCACGGCCTACGGCCCCGACGGCGGAGTCGACCTCGACGTCTACCGCGCCCATGTGCGCCGCGGGGTGGACGCCGGAGCGGCGGCGGTCTTCGCCTGCTGCGGCACCGGCGAGTTCCACGCGCTGACGCCGGAGGAGTTCGGCGCCTGTGTCCGGGCGGCCGTCGAGGAGACCGCGGGACGCGTCCCCGTCCTCGCCGGCGCGGGCTACGGCACCGCCCTCGCCGTGCGCTACGCCCGCCTCGCCGAGGAGGCCGGGGCCGACGGCCTGCTCGCCATGCCGCCGTACCTGGTCGTCGCCGGGCAGGAGGGGCTGCTGCGGCACTACCGGGAGGTGGCCGCCGCGACCGCCCTGCCGGTCATCGTCTACCAGCGCGACAACGCCGTGTTCAGCCCGGAGACGGTGGTCGAACTCGCCCGCACGGACGGGATCGTCGGCCTCAAGGACGGCCTCGGCGACCTCGACCTGATGCAACGGATCGTCAGCGCCGTGCGCACCGACGCCCCGGACGGCGACTTCCTCTACTTCAACGGACTGCCGACCGCCGAGCAGACCCAGCTCGCCTACCGGGCGCTCGGCGTCACCCTCTACTCGTCCGCCGTGTTCTGCTTCGCCCCCGAGATCGCCCTCGCCTTCCACCGGGCGCTGCGCGAGGGCGACGACGCCGTCGCGCACCGGCTGCTGGACGGCTTCTACCGGCCCTTCGTCGAACTGCGCGCCCAGGGCCACGGGTACGCCGTCGCCCTGGTCAAGGCGGGCGTACGACTGCGCGGCCTGGACGTCGGGGAGGTGCGGACGCCGTTGCGGGAGCCGGCCGAGGAGCACCTGAAGCAGCTCGCCCAGCTCATCGAGCGGGGCCAGGCGCTGCTGGACGCGGAGGGCGACCGGTGAGGGCGTCGGCGTTCGTCTACCCCTGGGACGTCAACGGGGACCCGGCGGCTCCCGAGTTCGTCGCGGGCCTCGGCGTGGAACAGGTGACGCTCGCCGCGGCCTACCACTCCACCCGCGCCCTGACCCCCCGTCACCCGCGCCACCGCGTCGTCACCGCCGAGTACGCGGCCGTCCTCTACCCGCCGGACCCCGCCCGCTGGCAGGGCCGCGACCTGCGCCCGTACGAGGCCGGAGACTGGGCGCCCGGCGACGCGTACGGCGAGGCCGCCGCCGCGCTCGCGCAGGCGGGTCTCGAGGTGCACACCTGGGTCGTCCTCGCCCACAACTCCCGCCTGGGCGCGGAGCACCCGCCGACCTCCGTGGTCAACGCCTACGGCGACCGCTACCCCTGGGCGCCGTGCGTCGCGCAGCCCGCCACGCGCGCGTACCTCGCCGACCTGGCCGCCGAGGCGGCGGTCCGGCCCGGCGCACGCGGCACCGAACTGGAGTCGGCGGGCTGGTACGGGCTGGCCCACCTGCACGCCCACGACAAGACCGGCGGGGTCGGCCTCGGGGACGCCGGGCAGTACCTCATGTCCCTCTGCTTCTGTCCGCACTGCCGGGAGGGCTACGGCACGCGGGGCCTGGACCCCGACGGCCTGGCCGCCGCCGTGCGCGCCGCGCTGGAGCCGGTGTGGCACGGGAGCGCGCCGTCGGACGGCGGCTGGGCGGGCGTGGAGAAGCTGCTCGGCGAGGGGTACGCGAACGGTACCCGCGCCTGGCGGGACGAGCGGGCCCGCACCCTCCAGGAGACGGTGGTCGCGGCCGTGCGCGCCGCCGCGCCCGAGGGCTTCCGGGTCCTGCTGCACGCCGACCCGGTGTCGTACCACTGCGGTGCCAACGCCGGGGTGGACCCCGCGCACATCCTCTCCGTGGCGGACGGCGTGGTCGTCCCCTGCACGGGCGGCGCGGGCCTGCTGACGCCGTTCGCCGAGCAGGGCCGCGACGGGGCCGTCCTCGCGGCCAACCTCACCGTGGTCTCCGGGATGGGCGGCCGTCCGGACACGCTCGCCGCGGACGCGGCCCGCGCGGAGGACCTGGGCGCGACGGAACTGCGCCTGTACCACGCGGGGCTGGCGTCGGACGGGGACCTGGCGCGGGTGCGGGCGGCGCTGCGGGCGGGGTGAGCCGGGGCGGGGCCGTGCTGCGGGCGGGGGTCGGCGAGGGCCGGTCGCGCGGTTCCCCGCGCCCCCGTCAGAGGCGTTCGGCGCGCGTCGGGACGGCTTCGGCCTCCGGTCGCCGGCCGAGTGCCACCGCCGTCGCCAGCAGGACCGCGCCCAGCGACGGCAGCAGCAGCGGCAGGGCGACCGTCTCGACCAGGAGCGCGCCCGCGGCCAGCCCGAGGACGTTCGGCGCGAAGACCAGGGTGCCGGCGGTGGCGCTCACCCGGCCCAGCAGCGGTCCCGGTGTCCCGCGCTGCACGGCGGTCAGGGCGGCGATCAGCACCGCCGGCAGGCCCAGGCCGACCGCCGCGCCGGACGCCCAGGCGACCGCGTCGGACGGAACCGCGCGCACCGCCACCGCCACCCCGAACAGGGCGACACCCGCCGCCCCGTACCTACGTGCGCCCAGGCGGCGCAGGGCGGGACCGGACAGGACCCCGGCCACCACCGAGCCGGCGCCCTGGACGGCGTACAGCACACCGGCGTAGGCGGGGGAGCGGCCCAGGGCGTCGACGACGGCGTACAGCGTGGCGCCGCCGACGCCCGCGCACAGCATCGTCGCCCCGCCCGCGAGGACGAGCGGGCGCAACCCGGGGTGCCCCCACAGGTACCGGGCGCCCTCGGCCGTCCGCCGACGCCAGGTGGCCGTCGGCCGCCGCGGCGGCGCCTCCCGCACCCGCAGGGCCGCGTACAGCCCCGCGGCCAGTACGAACGTCGCCGCGTCCAGCGCCGCCACACCCGGGCCGCCGTACGCCGCGTAGAGCCCCGCCCCGGCGAGGGGCGCCACCAGCTTCATGCCCTCGTTGGCGGTCATGCGCAGCCCGTTGAAGTCGCCGAGCAGGCGCGGGTCGACGGCGGTGGCCACGAGCGCCGACTCGGCCGCGTCCTGGACGACGCCGGCCACGCCGTACACGAACAGCACCGCGAACAGCAGCCACAGCGCGCCCGGCGAGTCGACGGCGAAGAGGGTGGGCAGCAGGCCCGCCGGCAGCAGGTTCGCGGCGATCAGCAACGGCTTGCGGCGGACCCGGTCGGCGACCTCGCCCAGGGCCGGACCGGCCACGGTCGGCGCCCAGAGCGCGAGCAGACACAGCGCCGCCAGACCGTCCGAGCCGGTCAGGTCCTTCACCCACACGCCCGCCGCCAGGCCGAGCGCCGAACTGCCGAAACCGGACACCACCACCCCGGCGAGATACAGGCCCGCGTTGCGGTCGCGCAGGACGCGGACCACGGGCCAGGACCCGCGCGTCGACTTCCCCGTGCGCGTCGTTCTTTCCGTCATGCCTGGTCATCGTCGGTCTAAGGCCGGGATGCCGGCATCGGGCAGGTGCCCTAGGGGCGGGCGGTGGCGCCGATGAGTTTCGCGGCCGTGATCGGTCTACCTCCCGACAGAGCCGACCGCCCGTTCCCGAGGAGCAGCCGATGACCGCCGACCCCGCGACCCTCGACCTCGGACCCCAGGCGCGGGTCCTGGCACGCCTCGCCGAGGGCGTGAGCGACGAGCGACTCGCCGACCCGACGCCCTGCCCCGACCTGGCGGTCCGCAACCTGCTGGGCCATCTGGCCGGCCTGGCCGTCGCCTTCCGCGACGCCGCGCGCAAGGACCTGGGAGCCACCACCGACACCAGCCCCGAGGCGAGCGTGCCCGACATCGGCCCCGGCTGGCGGGAGGAGCTGCCGAGAGTGCTCGGCGAACTCGCCGCGGCCTGGCGCGACCCGGCGGCCTGGACCGGCATGACCCGGGCCGGCGGCGTCGACCTGCCCGGCGAGGTGGCCGGTGCCGTGGTCGCCGACGAACTGGTCGTCCACGGCTGGGACCTGGCCCGCGCCACCGGCCAGGAGTACGCCCCCGACCCGGCGGCCCTGGGAGCTGCGTACGGTCTGCTCGCCGCCTCCGCCGAGGAGACCGACCGGGACGAGGGCATGTTCGGGCCCGTCGTCGCCGTCCCCGACGACGCCCCGCTGCTGGACCGGGCGGTCGGGCTCAGCGGACGCGACCCGGGCTGGACGCCGCCCGCCTAGGGCGACACCAGAACTTCAACTTCCTTTGTCAGAAGCATTGACGCCACCCCGCGCCCCTCTTACCTTCAACGCGTCGTACTCCGTACGTCATATATGAGACGCGATACGCGAGATCGGATATCCGAAGCCTCTGATCGGATGTCCGGGGTCCGCGCATCCGACGCGAGATTCCGAGAGGCGCGCATGACCTCTGTGCCCACGCCGATCCCCTCCCGCACGCAGTACGTGCTGGAGGAGATCAAACGCCGCATCCTCACCGGCCGGCTCACCCCCGGCCAGGCCCTGGTCGAGACCGACCTCGCCGCACAGTTCGGGGTGTCCAAGACACCGGTGCGCGAGGCGCTCAAGACGCTGGCCGGTACCGGACTGGTGGTGATGAGCCAGTACAAGGGCGTCACGGTGCGCATGGTGGACGCGGACATGGCGCGCGAGGTCTACGACGTGCGGCTGCTCCTGGAACCCGAGGCGCTGCGGCGCGCGGTGCGCCGCGGAGCCTCCCTGGAGGCCGCCAGCGACGCGCTGACCCGGGCCGACCAGGCCACGGACACCGCCGAACGGTCGCTCGCCAACCGGGAGTTCCACCGCGCCCTGTACGTGCCGTGCGGCAACCCGCTGCTCGGCCGGATGCTCGACGAGGTCCGCGACCAGGCGGCCCTCGTCTCCGCGGTCGCCTGGGCCGCCGACCCCTCCTGGGAACGGGAGGCCCGCGAGCACCAGGAGATCCTGCGCCTCGCCCTCGCCGGTGACGCGGACGGCGCCGCCCGCGCCCTGCACGCGCACATCGCGTCGTTCGTCGAGCGGGCCTTCCCCGAAACGGGAGCCCAGGCCCAGGAAGAGGACGGTCAGGCATGACAGCGACGTTCGAGACCCAGCGGGCGGCCCTGGCCGACGTGGTGGCGATCCCGGTGACCCCGTTCGCCGAGGACGGCTCCGTCGACCCAGGCACCTACCGGGCCCTGCTGCGTCGTCTCCTCGACGGTGGCATCACGACCCTCACCCCCAACGGCAACACCGGCGAGTTCTACGCCCTCTCCCCGGCCGAGCGCAGCCTCGTCACCGAGCTGACGGTCGAGGAGGCCGGGGACCGCGCCGCGATCCTGGTGGGCGTCGGCCACGACGTGCCGACCGCGGTGGCCTCCGCCCGGCACGCCCGTGACCTGGGTGCCTCCATGGTCATGGTCCACCAGCCCGTCCACCCCTACGTCTCCCAGGGCGGCTGGGTCGACTACCACCGCGCCATCGCGGAGGCCGTGCCCGAGCTGGGCGTCGTGCCGTATCTGCGCAACCCGCAGCTGCCCGGCACCCGCCTCGCCCAGCTCGCCGACGCCTGCCCCAACGTCATCGGCGTCAAGTACGCCGTCCCGGACGCCGCCCGCTTCGCCGCCTTCGCCCGCGACGCCGGCCTCGACCGCTTCGTCTGGGTCGCCGGACTGGCCGAGCCCTACGCCCCCTCGTACTTCTCCGCGGGTGCCACCGGCTTCACCTCGGGGCTGGTCAACGTCGCCCCGGCCGTCTCGCGCAACATGATCGAGGCGCTGCGCGCCGGCGACTACCCGGCCGCCATGAAGGTGTGGGAGCAGATCCGCCGCTTCGAGGAGCTGCGCGCCGCCAACGGCTCCGCCAACAACGTCACCGTGGTCAAGGAGGCCCTGGCCTCGCTCGGCCTGTGCCGCCGCGAGGTCCGCCCGCCGAGCAAGCCGCTGCCCGAGGACGAGCGTGCCGAGGTCGCCGCGATCGCCGCGGGGTGGTCGATATGACCGACCGGAAGTCCCCGGAAGAGCTGCGCAGCCACCAGTGGTACGGCAGCGGCGTCTCCTCGGGCCTGCGCTCCTTCAGCCACCGCGCCCGCACCCGCCAGCTCGGCTACCTGCCCGAGGAACACCTCGGCAAGCCCGTCATCGCGATCCTCAACACCTGGTCCGACATCAACCCCTGCCACGTCCACCTGCGCGACCGCGCCCAGGCGGTCAAGCGCGGGGTGTGGCAGGCGGGCGGCTTCCCGCTGGAGTTCCCGGTCTCCACGCTCAGCGAGACCTTCCAGAAGCCGACCCCCATGCTCTACCGCAACCTGCTCGCCATGGAGACCGAGGAACTGCTGCGCTCCTACCCGGTCGACGGCGCGGTGCTGATGGGCGGCTGCGACAAGTCCACCCCCGCCCTGCTCATGGGCGCCGCCAGCGTCGACCTCCCGGCGGTGTTCGTCCCGGCCGGCCCCATGCTCCCCGGCCACTGGCGCGGCGAGACCCTGGGCTCCGGCACCGACATGTGGAAGTACTGGGACGACATGCGCGCCGGCCTCATCGGCGACTGCGAGATGCAGGAACTGGAGAGCGGCCTGGCCCGCTCGCCCGGCCACTGCATGACGATGGGCACCGCCTCCACGCTGACCGCCGCAGCCGAGGCCCTCGGCGTGACGGTGCCGGGCGCCTCCAGCATCCCGGCCGTCGACTCCGGCCACGACCGGATGGCCGCCGCCGCCGGACTGCGCATCGTCGAACTCGTCCACCGGGACCGGAAACTGAGCGACATCCTCACGGCCGACGCCTTCGAGGACGCCGTCACCACCGTGCTCGGACTCGGCGGCTCCACCAACGCCGTGATCCACCTGATCGCCATGGCGGGCCGCGCGGGCGTCACCCTCACCCTCGACGACTTCGACCGCATCGCCCGCACCGTCCCGGTCCTGGCCAACGTCCGCCCCGGCGGCCGGACGTACCTGATGGAGGACTTCCACTTCGCCGGCGGACTGCCCGGCTTCCTCTCCCGCATCCCCGACCTGCTCCACCTGGACCGGCCCACCGTCGCGCACGACACGATGCGCGAGCAGATCGCCGGCGCCCGGGTCCACCACGACGACGTCATCCGTCCCCGCGACAACCCGGTCGCGGCCGAGGGCGGGGTCGCCGTCCTGCGCGGCAACCTCTGCCCCGACGGCGCCGTCATCAAGCACATCGCCGCGGAGCCGCACCTGCTCAAGCACACCGGCCCCGCCGTCGTCTTCGACGACTACAAGGCGATGCAGCGCACCATCAACGACCCGTCCCTCGGCATCACCGCCGACAGCGTGCTGGTGCTGCGGGGCTCCGGCCCCAAGGGCGGGCCGGGCATGCCGGAGTACGGCATGCTGCCCATCCCCGACCACCTGCTCAAGCAGGGCGTGCGCGACATGGTCCGGATCTCCGACGCCCGCATGAGCGGCACGAGCTACGGCGCGTGCGTGCTGCACGTCGCCCCCGAGTCGCACGTCGGCGGACCGCTCGCCCTGGTGCGCACCGGCGACCCGATCACCCTCGACGTCGAGGCCCGCACCCTCCGGCTCGAGGTGGACGACGAGGAGCTGGAACGCCGCAGGGCCGCCTGGACCCCGCCGCCCGCCCGCTACGAACGCGGCTACGGCGCCCTCTACGACGAACAGATCACCCAGGCCGACACCGGCTGCGACTTCGAGTTCCTGGCCCGCCCGGGCAAGGTGCAGGACCCGTACGCCGGCTGACCCCCCCTGTACGACACGCACACCCCCGCACGACACGCACCCACCCCCCCCGCACACCCCTGCACGCCGAGAAAGCGCTTCCTGCACGACCCGCGCACGACGTACCAGAACGGAGAACTGTCATGGCCCAAGCCGCAGCCGTGGCGAAACCGCCCGCGCCACCCCGGCGGCGCCGTGCCTCCGCCACACCGCGCAGGCTCCCGTACCTGCTGATCGCACCGGCCGCCCTGCTGATGCTGGGCTTCATCGCCTACCCGGTGCTCAGCGTCTTCTACTACAGCCTGCAGGACTACAACCCGACCAAGCCGTGGCGGAACGGCTTCGCGGGCCTCGACAACTTCACCAGGATCTTCACCGAGGACCCGATCTTCTGGGACACCCTCGTCTTCAGCGCCAAATGGGTCTTCGTCGAGGTCGGACTCCAGCTGCTCTTCGGCCTGGCACTGGCGCTCATCGTCAACCAGACCTTCGTCGGCCGGGGCATCGGGCGGGCCCTGGTCTTCTCCCCCTGGGCCGTCTCCGGCGTGCTGACCTCCGCGATCTGGGTGCTGCTCTACAACTCCCAGACCGGCATCACCCGTTACCTCGCCGACCTGGGCATCGGCGACTACGGCACCAGTTGGCTGTCGGACACCTCGACCGTGTTCTCGGCCGCCGTCGTCGCCGACCTCTGGCGCGGCGTGCCCTTCTTCGCGATCCTCATCCTCGCCGACCTCCAGTCCGTCTCGAAGGACCTGTACGAGGCGGCCGAGGTCGACGGGGCGAGCCGCTTCAAGCAGTTCTGGCACATCACGCTGCCCCACCTGAAGGACGCCATCATCCTGTCCACGCTGCTGCGCGCGGTCTGGGAGTTCAACAACGTCGACCTGCTCTACACCCTGACCGGCGGCGGACCCGCGGGCGTCACCACGACCCTGCCCCTCTACATCGCCAACACCAGCGTCGACGCCCACGACTTCGGCTACGCGTCGGCCCTCACCACGGTCGCGTTCGTGATCCTGCTCTTCTGCTCGATCGTCTACCTGCGGCTGAGCAAGTTCGGAGGCGAGAACAAGTGATCACCAAGGAGGCCACCGCGCCCGCCCCCGCGCCCGCGCGGGCCGACCACGAACCGCCGCGGCCGGCGAAGAAGCGCCGCCCGGCCTGGGACGAGGTCCCGCGCTGGCAGATCTACCTGCCGCTCGGCGTCTACCTCGTCTTCACCCTCGTCCCCTTCTACTGGATCCTGCTCTTCGCGCTCCGCCCGGCCGGTTCGACCTCGCTCGTGCCCTGGCCGATGACCTTCGACCACTTCGAGAAGGTCTGGACCGACCGCAGCTTCGGCACCTTCTTCGAGAACAGCGTGTACGTCGGCCTCGCGACGCTGGTGATGACCACCCTCGTCGCCCTGGCCGGCGGCTACGCCCTCGCCCGGTTCGACTTCAAGATCAAGCGGGCCTTCATGCTGGCCCTGCTCTGCTCCCAGTTCGTGCCCGGCGCCCTGCTGCTGGTCCCGCTCTTCGAGATCTTCGCCGAACTCCAGATGATCAACTCGCTGGGCAGCGTCATCATCGCCGAGACGGTCTTCCAGCTGCCGCTGTCGATGATCCTGATCAGCAACTTCATCAAGAACGTGCCGTACTCCCTGGAGGAGGCCGCCTGGGTCGACGGCTGCGGACGGATGCGGGCCTTCCTGGTCGTCGTCCTGCCGCTGCTGCGGCCCGGTCTGATCGCCGTCGGCTCCTTCGCCTTCGTGCACTCCTGGAACCACTTCCTGTTCGCCCTGATGTTCCTCAACAACCAGGACAAGCAGACCATCCCGGTCGGCCTCAACACCCTGATGAGCGCGGACAGCGTCGACCTCGGCGCCCTCGCCGCCGGCGGCATCATCGCCGCCGTGCCGGTGGTCCTCGTCTTCGCCTTCATCCAGAAGTGGCTGATCACCGGCTTCAGCGCGGGGGCGGTGAAGGGATGAGCCCGGTCCCCGTCGTCCTCGCCGGCGCCCGCGGCCACGGCCGCTGGCACGTCGCCAACATCCGCCGCCTGGAGCGGGCGGGACTGGTCCGGCTGGCCGGCATCTGCGAGCTGACCCCGCTGACCGAGGAAGAGGCCGGCGGGGAGGTGCCCGAGCAGTCCGCCGACTTCGGCGCCCTGCTCGATTCCACCGGCGCCCGGATCGCCGTGATCTGCACGCCGATCCCCACCCACACCGACCTGGCGCTGACCGCCGCCCGCCGTGGCGTGCATCTGCTGCTGGAGAAGCCCCCGGCCCCGTCGTACGCGGACTTCCGCCGGATGGCCGACGGGGTGGCCGAGGCGGGCGTCGCCTGCCAGATCGGCTTCCAGTCGCTGGGCTCGCACGCGGTGCCGGCGATCCGCTCGCTGATCGCCGAGGGCGCGATCGGCGAGGTCGTCGGCGTCGGCGGGGCCGGGGCGTGGGTGCGCGACGAGGCGTACTTCCGCCGGGCGCCGTGGGCCGGACGGCGGCGGCTGGACGGCGTCGACGTCGTCGATGGAGCGTTGACCAACCCGCTCGCCCACGCCGTCGCCACCGCCCTCGCCCTGGACGGCAGCACCCGCGCCGAGGACGTCACCGGCATCGAGACCGAGCTGAGCCGTGCCAACGACATCGAGGCCGACGACACCTCCTGCGTACGGATCGGCACCGCGCACGGCCACCGCGTCACAGTCGCCGCGACCCTGTGCGCGGAGCGCGCGGACGAGCCGTACGTCCTGGTGCACGGCGGCAGCGGCCGCGTCACCTTCTGGTACAAGCAGGACCGGGTCCTGCTCCAGCGCGGCGGCCACGGCCCCGAGGAGTTCGAGTACGGCCGCACCGACCTGCTGGAGAACCTGGTCGCCCATCTCACCGACGGCACCCCGCTGCTGGTCCCGCCCCAGGAGACCGGCGCCTTCATGCGGGTCGTCGAGGCGATCCGCCGGGCCCCCGACCCCGACCGGCTGCCCGAGGCCGCCTGGCGCCGTGTGCCCGGCGAGGACCGCCGGGTGGTCCCCGGCATCGACGGACTCGTGGCCGCCGCCGCCGACACCCTGTCCCTCTACTCGGAGCTGGGCGCCCCCTGGGCGCCGCGCACCGAGCACCCGCTGAGCGAGGTGAGCACCCGATGACCGGCCACGACTCCCTGGTCCTGCGCGTGGCGGGCCGCCCCGTCGGCCGCTACGTCACCCGGCCCGAGCTGCCCGCCCGGCTCTCCCCGCGCCCCTGTCTGCACCCCGTCACCACCCTGGCCGGCACGGCCGTGACCGAGTTCGGCCCCGCCGACCACCTCCATCACCTCGGCGTCGGTGTCGCCGTTCCCGACGTCGAGGGGCACAACTTCTGGGGCGGGCGCACCTACGTACGCGACCGGGGACCGACCGAGCTGGACAACCACGGCGCCCAGCGGCACACCGCCTTCCAGCTCCGCGACCCCGACGGCTTCGTCGAGGAGCTGCGCTGGGTCGCCGCGGGCACCGAGCTGCTGCGCGAGCGCCGCACGGTCGCCGCCACCGGGATCACTGCCACCGCCTGGGCGCTGGACTTCACCTTCTCCCTCACCAACGTCACCCCGGGCCCCCTCACCATCGGCAGCCCCGCCACCAACGGGCGCCCCGGCGCGGCCTACGGCGGCTTCTTCTGGAGGGCCCGCAAGGAGGCCACCGCGCCCCGGGTCTTCACCGCCGACCGCGAGGGCGAACCCGAGGTCCACGGCAGCCGCGCCGACTGGCTCGCCCTGAGCGGCGACACCTGGTCGCTGGTCTTCGCCGGGGCCACGGAGCGGACCCGGCGCGATCCGTGGTTCGTGCGCACCGAGGAGTACCCGGGGGTCGGCTCGTCCCTCGCGTCCGACGAGCGGACGCCGATCGCCCCCGGCGACACCCTGGTCCGCCGGATCGTCACCGTCGTCGCCGACGGCCGCCTGGGCCCCGACGACGCCGCGGCCCTCGTACGGAAGGCGGTGAGCCCGTGACCCCCGAGGCCCCCGAGACCCCCGAGACCCCCGTGACCCCCGAGGCCCCCGAGACCCCCGAGACCCCCGTGACCCCCGAGACCCCCGAGACCACGGACACGTACACGTACACCAACCCCGTCCTGAACGCCGACTGGTCCGACCCGGACGTCGTCCGCGTCGGCGACGACTTCTACCTCACCGCCTCCAGCTTCGGCCGCGTCCCCGGCCTGCCCCTGCTGCACTCCCGCGACCTGGTCAACTGGACGCTGGTCGGGCACGCCCTCTCCCGCCTGGAACCGGCGGACGCCTTCACGGCGCCCCGCCACGACTGCGGCGTCTGGGCCCCGTCCCTGCGCCACCACGCCGGCCGCTTCTGGATCTTCTGGGGCGACCCCGACCACGGGATCTTCCAGGTCAACGCCCCCGAGATCCGCGGCCCGTGGACCGCGCCCCATCTGGTGAAGGCGGGCAAGGGCCTGATCGACGCCTGCCCGCTGTGGGACGAGGAGACCGGCGAGGCGTACCTGGTGCACGCCTGGGCCCGTTCCCGCTCGGGCGTCAAGAACCGCCTCACCGGTCACCGCATGCGCCCGGACGCCACCGGACTCCTCGACGAGGGCAAGGTGATCGTCGACGCCGACCGCATCCCCGGCTGGTTCACCCTGGAGGGCCCCAAGCTCTACAAGCACGACGGCCGGTTCTGGATCCTGGCGCCCGCCGGGGGAGTGGAGACCGGCTGGCAGGGCGCCTTCCGCTCCCGCGACTTCTTCGGCCCCTACGAGGAGAGGGTCGTCCTCGAACAGCGGGACACCGAGGTCAACGGACCCCACCAGGGCGGCTGGGTGCGCACCGCCGGCGGCGAGGACTGGTTCCTGCACTTCCAGCAGCGCGGGGCGTACGGCAGGGTGGTCCACCTCCAGCCGATGACCTGGCCGGAGGGCGGCTGGCCGGTCCTGGGCGACGACGGCGCCCCGGTCACCGAGCACGCCCGGCCGGGTCTGCCCCCGCAGCCACCGGCCGCGCCCGCCACCGACGACGACTTCCCCGGCGGGCGCTTCGGCCGCCAGTGGTCCTGGACGGCCAACCCCCGCGACGGCTGGGCCACCCGGCACTCCGGGGACGGCCTGCGGCTGGCCTGCGTCCGCTCGGCCGACGCGCACGACCTGCGCAGGCTGCCGAACGTGCTCACCCAGCGGCTGCCCGGCGTCCCCTCGGTCGTCGAGGTCGACCTGCGCCTGGACGGCGAGGAGCCGGGAGCGCGCGCCGGACTCGCCGTGCTCGGCGACGCCTACCGCTGGATCGGGCTCCAGCGGGACGCGGAGGGGACCGTGCGCCTGGTGCACCGGTTCGCCGAGACGGTGGCCGAGGCCGAGCGGGACGCCGACCGTCCGCGTCCCGCTCCCGAGGGCCGGGTGCGGCTGCGGATCGAGACCGTGCCCGGTGCGCGCTGCCGCTTCTCCTACGACCTGGGCGAGGGCTTCCGGCCCACCGGCCGGGAGTTCGCCGCCACCCCCTGGCGCTGGGTCGGCGCCCTGCTCGGGCTGTTCGCGCTCGCACCCGCCGGCGAGGGACATGCCGGTACCGCCACGTTCACCCGGTTCCGGATCGGCCCCCGGTAACCGCACCTCATCCGCACGCCTGTTGGGAGAGCCGCAATGACGCACCTCCGTAGCAAGCGCTTGCCGGGCCCCGGCAGGGCGTTGGCCGCCGTACTGGGCCTGGTCGCCGCCCTGACCCTGGGCACGGTCGGGGAGGCCCAGGCCGGCCCGGCCGGGCAGACGGCGTCCCCCCGCCCCGCCGACCGGCCGCACGGCTTCGCCTCCCTCGCCGGGGGTACCACCGGAGGCGCGGGCGGCGAGGTCGTCACCGTCACCGACCAGGCCGGGCTGGCGAAGTACGCCGCGGCGAAGGAGCCGTACGTCATCCGGGTGGCGGGCTCGATCCCCGTCGCGCCCTTCGGCTCCGACATCGTGGTGGCCTCGGACAAGACGATCGTCGGCGTCGGCGACACCGGCGAGATCGTCCACGGCGAACTCCACCTGAACCCCGGCACGCACAACGTCGTCATCCGCAACCTGACCATCCGCGACAGCTACGTCGAGGGCGACTGGGACGGCAAGACCACCGACTTCGACGCCATCCAGATGGACTCCGTCCACCACGTCTGGATCGACCACAACCGCCTCACGCACATGGGCGACGGACTGCTCGACATCCGCAAGGACAGCGAATACATCACCGTCTCCTACAACCGGTTCGAGAACCACAACAAGGCACTCGGCATCGGCTGGACGGACAACGTCCGCACCCAGATCACCATCGACCACAACTGGTTCACCGGCACCAAGCAGCGCAACCCGTCCGCCGACAACTGCGCCTACGCGCACCTGTACAACAACTACCTCTCCGCCCAGGTGACCGACGGCGATCCGACGTGGACGTACGGGAACTGGGCGCGCGGCGCGACCCGGATGGTCATCGAGAACAGCTACTACGACGGCGTCCAGCACCCCTACCAGGCGGACGCCGGCGCGGAACTGGTGCAGCGCGGATCGATCCTGAAGGGCACGACCGGCCGGCACGACGCGTGGGGCGACGCCTTCGAACCGGGCGACTTCTACACGTACCGGCTGGACCCGGCGGCCGCCGTCCCGGCGCTGGTCAAGCGCTTCTCCGGGCCGCAGAAGCACCTCGGCGCCCACGCACACACCCACTGACCCCCCACGTGTCCAGCACGTCCGAAAGAAGAGAGCCGACCGATGAAGATCAGCAATCGCAGCAGCAGAGGCACGCGCGCGGGCCGGACCTCCGCCGCCGTCGCCCTGGGGGCCGTACTCGCGCTGACCGCCACCGCCTGCGGTGACGACGGCAGCGGGGCGGGCGGCGACAAGGGCGCCGAGGGAAGCGGCACGGGCAAGATCGTCTTCTGGGACAACAACGGCGGCATCCGCACGGCCGTCTGGAAGGAGATCATCGCCGACTTCGAGAAGGCGAACCCGGACATCGACGTCGAGTACGTCGGGATCGCCGCCACCGAGTACCAGTCCAAGGTCGACACCGCCATCCAGGGCGGCGGCCTGCCGGACGTCGGCGGTGTCGGCGCGGCGATGCTGGCCGGCTTCTCCGCCCAGAACGCCCTGGAGCCGCTGGACGACCGGCTCGCCAAGTCCTCGCTGAGCGGCAAGCTCAACAAGGACATGGTGGAGTCCCTGAAGGCGGCCGGCGGCGGCGACGGCACGCTGTACTCGGTGCCGACCTCCGCCAACAACGGCGTCCTCTACTACCGCACCGACCTGTTCGACAAGGCCGGCCTGGACGCCCCCACCACGTGGGACAAGTTCTACGAGGCCGCCGAGAAGCTGACCGACGAGGACAAGAACGAGTTCGGCTACACCATCCGCGGCGGATCGGGGTCGATCGCCCAGGCGCTCGACGCGATGTACGGGCAGTCCGGCATCACCTCGTTCTGGAGCGAGGACAAGAAGACGACGACCGTCAACGACCCGAAGAACGTCGAGGCGCTGGAGAAGTACGCGGCCCTCTACAAGAAGGCCACGCCGGCCGCCGACGTCAACAACGACTTCGCGAAGATGGTCGCCCAGTGGGACTCGGGCACGATCGGCATGGTCAACCACAACCTGGGCTCCTACCAGGACCACGTGAAGGCGCTGGGTGTCGAGAAGTTCCGCGGCATCCCGCAGCCGGTCGGCGCCTCGGGCAAGCGGGTCCAGGTGTCCAACCCGGTCGACGGCCTCGGCGTCTTCAAGAGCTCCAAGAACAAGGAAGCCGCCTGGAAGTTCATCGAGTTCGCCACCTCGCACGAGCAGAACTCGAAGTTCAACGAGTCGGCGGGGCAGGTGCCGGCGAACACGGAGGCCGCGAAGGACGCGTGGATCCAGAAGGCGGAGCCCACCAAGCTGGCGGCCGAGGCGCTGAACGACGGTTCCACGACCATCGTCCAGCTGCCGTACTACCTGCCGGACTGGAACACGCTGTCCAAGTCGGAGAGCGAGCCGGCCTTCCAGAAGGTGCTGCTCGGTGAGACGAGCCCGAAGGACTTCCTGGACGGGCTGGCCGACAAGCTGAACGAGGCGCAGGCCGAGTGGACGGAGCAGATGGGTTAGCCGGTCGCGGGTTCCGCCGCGGGACGGCCCGTGCCTCGCGGGCTGCGGGCCGTCCCCCCAGGTGAACTCATCCCCCTCCAGCGAAAGGCACCCGACATGGTCCTCAGCCGAAGACAGGTCACCGCGGCCGCCGTCTCCGCCGTCCCGCTGACGGTCGCCGCCGCCGGTACCGCCCGTGCCGGCGGGCACCGCCCCCGCACCCTGCGTATCGCCGGTGATTCCACCGCCGCCCAGAAGTACGCCGACGCCGCGCCCGAGACCGGGTGGGGGATGGCGCTGCCCTTCCTCCTGCGCAAGGACCTCCGGGTCGACAACCACGCCGTGAACGGGCGGAGTTCCAAGAGCTTCGTCGACGAGGGGCGGCTGGACGTCGTCCTCGACGCGATCCGCCCCGGGGACTTCCTGCTCGTCCAGTTCGCGCACAACGACGAGAAGAAGGAGGACCCGGCCCGCTACACCGAGCCCTGGACGACGTACCAGGACCATCTGCGGCTGTACGTCGAGGGCGCGCGGGCCCGTGGGGCGCGGCCGGTGCTGGCCACGCCCGTGGAGCGGCGCCGGTTCGACGCGCGGGGGAACGCCGTGCCGAGCCACGGGGAGTACCCGGCGGCGATGCGGGCGCTCGCCCGGGAGGAGGGCGTGGCCCTGCTCGACGTACAGGCGCTGTCCCTCGCGCTGTGGCAGCGGCTCGGGGCCGAGGGGACCAAGGCGTACTTCAACTGGACCCCCACCGAGCAGGACAACACCCACTTCAACCCGCCCGGCGCGATCGCGGTCGCCCGGCTCGTCGCGCGGGAGCTGCTGCGCACGCGGGTGCTGGCGCACCGGGACGTGCGCCGGCTGGACGAGGAGATCCCCGAGTCCTGGATCGAGTGGCCGGCGCCGGCCACCGCGTAGCACCTCGACACTTCCGGAAAAGGAGAGCCGCACCATGAGCACATCCAGATGGCATGGGCATGCCAGAAGAGCGCGGGCCGGCCGGAGAGCGGCCGCGGTCGTCGGCTGCACCGCCCTGGTACTGAGCCTGACCGCCGCCGCGGCGCAGGCCCGCCCCGGTCACCACCATCCCCGCGACACCGCCCGGCAGACCCTGCCCGCCGGCGACGGCTGGGCGTCCCACGGCACCGGCACCACCGGCGGTGCGGACGCGGACCGGGACCGCGTGTTCACCGTCTCCACCTGGGCCGAGTTCAGGGCCGCCCTCGCGGTGGAAGGCACCGCACCGAGGATCGTCAAGGTCAGGGGCACCATCGACGCCGTGTCCGAGGGCTGCGAGGCGTTCGCCGAGCCCGGCTACGACTTCGACGCGTACCTGGAGAAGTACTCCCCGGAGAACTGGGGCAGGGAGACCGATCTGAGCGACGAGCCCGACGACAGCCCCGAGGGGCTGCGCCGCGCCTCCGCCGCCCGGCAGGACCGGTCCATCAAGGCGAACGTCCCCGCCAACACCACCATCATCGGCGTCGGCCGGAATGCCGGACTCAAGGGCGCCAGCCTCCAGATCAAGGACGTGGACAACGTCATCGTCCGCAACCTGACCTTCGAGAGCCCCGTCGACTGCTTCCCGCAGTGGGACCCCACCGACGGGGACAAGGGCAACTGGAACTCGGAGTACGACAGCGCCGTCGTGCACGGCTCGACGCATGTGTGGCTGGACCACAACACCTTCACCGACGGCGAGCACCCCGACAGCGCGGCGCCCACCCACTTCGGCATGCTGTACCAGCAGCACGACGGCCAGCTCGACATCGTGAAGGGCGCCGACTACGTCACCGCCTCCTGGAACGTCTTCACCGAGCACGACAAGACGATCCTGATCGGCAACAGCGACAGCGAGTCGACGGCGGCCGTGGACCGCGGTCATCTGCGGACGACCTTCCACCACAACCTCTTCAAGAACCTCGTCGAGCGCGCGCCCCGGGTGCGGTTCGGCCAGGTCGACGTCTACAACAACCACTTCGTGGCCGGCGCGGACCACTCCTACAGCTTCGGCATCGGCAAGGAGTCCCAGCTCGTCGCGGAGCACAACGCCTTCACCCTGCCGGACGGGGTCAGCCCCGCGAAGGTCCTCAAGAAGTGGAGCGAGGCGCCGGTCACCGCCGCGCACAACCGGGTCGACGGCCGCACCGTCGACCTGATCGCCGCGCACAACGCGGAGAACCCGGCCACGCCCCTGCGGTCGGGCGCGGGCTGGACGCCCACCCTGCGCACCGAGGTCCTCCCGGCCCGCGCGGTCCCCTTCGTCGTGGACCGCGGCGCCGGCGCCGGCCGCCTGCGCTGACGCCCCCCTGAACCGGGCCGGGGCGCCCGCACCGCCCCGGCCCACCCGGCCCGCGTCCCTCGAAGGAGAGCACCCGCATGCACCGACCCGCCCTGTCCCGCCGAGGCTTCCTCCTGACGACCGCCGGCGCGGGCGCCGCCCTCGGCCTCGCGGCCGGCCCCGCCCTCGCCGGCGGCGCCCGTCGCCCGCGCCCCTTCGGCAGGTACGGCTCGCCCGACGACCGCCGCACCCCGAAGACCCTGTACGTGGACCCCCACGGCCGGGGCGACTTCACCTCCGTTCAGGCCGCCGTGACCGCCGCCGAGGGCAGCGGCTGGACCCTGGTCCTCGCGCCCGGCACCTACCGCGAGACGGTGTCCGTGGACGCCGACCGCACCGACGCCACCTGGATCGGCGCCTCCCACGACCCGCGCGACGTCGTCATCGTGTACGACAACGCGGCCGGCACCCCCAAGCCGGACGGCTCCGGCACCTACGGCACCAGCGGGTCGGCCACCACCACCGTGCGGGCCGACGGCTTCACCGCCCGCTGGATCACCTTCGCCAACGACTGGCTGCGCGCCGACCACCCGGGCTGGAGCGGCACCCAGGCCGTCGCCGTCAAGGCCATGGGCGACCGCACCGCCTTCCACCACTGCCGCTTCCTCGGCCACCAGGACACCCTCTACGCCGACACCCGCGACCTCGCTCACTTCGCCCGCCAGTACTTCGCCCACTGCTACGTCGAGGGCGACGTCGACTTCGTCTTCGGCCGGGCCACCGCCGTGTACGAGGACTGCCACTTCCGCACCCTGGTCCGCACCGACCTGTCCGGCGCCCCGTACGGCTTCGTCTTCGCGCCCTCCACCGCGGGCGCCAACCCGCGCGGCTACCTGGTGACACGGGGCCGCGTCACCAGCGAGGCCCCCGACGGCTACTACAAACTGGCCCGCCCCTGGGTGCCCAGCTCCGACACCACCGCCCGCCCCATGCTCACCGTGCGCGAGACCCACCTCGGCGCGGGCATCGACGCCGTGGCGCCGTACGCCGACATGCGGGACGCCCACCCGTGGCAGGACCAGCGGTTCCGGGAGTACCGCAACACCGGCCCCGGCGCGGCGGTCACCGTCCCGGAGAACCGGCCGCAGCTCACCCGCGCCGAGGCCGCCGCCCACACCCGGGAGGCGTACCTCGGCGACTGGCGGCCGTATGCCCGCCGCCGGTGACCCGCCCGGCACCCCGCCCGGCGTCCTGCCCCGTTTCCACCCGGCACTCAAGGACGAGCTGACCTTCCCGCTCGCCTGGGGCACCTCACCGGTCGGGGACTTCGACGCCTGGCGGCGCACCGCCCGCGCCACCGTGGAGGCGCACCTCCTCGTCGACCGGCAGGACGACACCCCGTACGCCCCCGAGTTCACCGCCCGCCAGGACGGCGACGGATACACGCGGGAGCTGGTCACCCTCTCCCTCACCCGCTACGGACGGGTCCGCGGCGCCCTGCTCACCCCGCACGGCGCCGGGCCCTTCCCGGCCGTACTGCTCCTGCACGACCACGGCTCCCGTTTCGACATCGGCAAGGAGAAGGCGGTCCGCCCCTGGTACGACGACACCCGGCTCGCCGCGGCCCGGGACTGGGCGGACCGGCACTTCGACGGGGTCTTCCCCGGCGACGAACTGGCCCGGCGCGGCTACGTGGTGTTCTGCGCGGACGCCCTGGGCTGGGGCGAGCGCGAACCGCTCACCTACGAGCGGCAGCAGGCCCTCGCGAGCACCCTCTTCCACCTCGGCAGCTCCCTGGCCGGGCTGCTGGCCCGCGAGGACCAGCGCGCCGCCGGCTTCCTGGCCGGCCTCGACCGGGTGGACGCCCGCCGGGTCGCGGCGGCCGGCTTCTCCATGGGCGGCTACCGCGCCTGGCAGGCCGCCGCCCTCAGCGACGACGTCGCCGCCGCGGTGAGCGTGTGCTGGATGACCGGCCTCAAGGAGATGCTGGTGCCCGGCAGCAACACCCTGCGCGGCCAGTCCGCCTTCCACATGCTGCACCCGGGGCTCGCCCGCCACCTCGACCTGCCCGACGTGGCGAGCATCGCCGCGCCGAAACCGATGCTGTTCCTCGGCGGTGGACGGGACCCGCTGTTCACCGCCGAGGGCGTGCGCACCGCCTACGCCCGGCTGCGCGCCGTCTGGGACTCGCTCGGCGCCGCCGGCCGGCTGCGCACCGAGATCTGGCCGGACACCGGGCACGCCTTCCCGCGGCGCATGCAGGACGAGGTCTTCGCCTGGCTGGAGTCGGTCACCGCCGCACCGGACTGACCGACCCGAGGGTCGGCACCACCGGTTCGATCGTGCCGTCCGCCGCGAAGCGCAGCCGGTCGATCGTGGTCTCCCGGTGCGTGCCGTCCCCGCCCGGTCCGCCGGGGCCGTTCAGGGCGAAGCGGTGGTAGACGACGTACCAGTCGTCGGTGCCGGGGGCGTTGACCACGGAGTGGTGGCCGGTGCCGAGGATGCCGTACTCCGGGCGCTTGGACAGGATCGTACCCCGCTTCGTCCACGGTCCGAGCGGGGTCGGGCCGGTCGCGTAGGCCACGTGGTAGTCCTCGCTGCGGGTGTCGTCCTCGGACCACATGAAGTAGTAGGTCCCGTCGCGCTTCACCACGAAGGAGCCCTCGCGGAAGCCCTCCGGGGTGATGTCCTCCACCCGGGAGGCGTCGAAGGACACCATGTCGTCGTTGAGCGGGACGACGTAGCCGTGCCCGTTGCCCCAGTACAGGTACGACCGCCCGTCGTCGTCCGTGAAGACGGACGGGTCGATCATCTGACCGCTGAACCGGCCCTTGCCCACCAGCGGTCCACCCAGTGCGTCCTCGAAGGGCCCGGCCGGCGAGTCGGCCACCGCGACGCCGATCTGCTGCTCCGCGCAGAAGTAGAAGTAGTACTTCCCGTCCCGCTCGGCGATCGCCGGGGCCCAGGCGTTCCCGTCGGCCCAGGCCACGTCCGGCCCGAGGTCGAGGATGACGCCGTGGTCCGTCCAGTGGACCAGGTCCCGGGAGGAGAACGCCTTGAACCGCGTGCCGCTCCAGCCGGGGAAGCCGTCCGTCGTCGGGTAGATCCAGTACCGGCCGTCCATGTACCGCACGTCCGGGTCCGCGTACAGGCCGGGCAGGACCGGGCTGCGGGTGGGCACCGCCTCGACGGTCCAGACGCGCCGCGTGCCGTCGGCGGCCGTCACCGTGTACGTCTGCGGCCTGCGGAAGTCGCGGCGCGTACCGGACCTCGGGCTGACCGTCGCGCCCTCGCCGACGTACAGCCTCGGCGCGAGGGCGCGCAGGTTCGCGCGCGGTTCCATCGGCAGGACGACCTTGCTCGTCTCCTCGCTGACGACGGCCCAGCCCTTCTGCCCGCGTGCCGTGGCGTCCACGACCGAGGCGGGGCTCTCGGGGTACGCGGCCAGCAGCCGGTCGTACTCCGCCTGCGTCACCGGGATCACCGTGCCGTGCCGGGGGCTGGCGGGCAGCCGGTAGTCCGTCGACGGCGTCCACTCGCCCGAGGCGAGGTCGGTGGTCTCGAAGGGGAGGTAGCCCCGGCCGCCGTACTCGTCGACGAACAGGTACCACTTCTCCTCGGTGTTGGACTTGAAGACCGTCGGCCCCTCGCCGCGCTCCATCGCGCCCCGGCCGATGCAGTCCGAGACGAAGTCGAAGGAGGTGTCGGTCAGCGAAGTCGACTTCTCGGCGGTGACGAACTTCGAGCAGGGCGAGCCGGAGGACGGGTCGCGCTCGTCCTTGGTGTAGCGGTAGTACGTGCCCTCGTGCTCGACGACCGTGGAGTCGATGACCGAGTAGCCCGGATCGTTCCATACCTTCGGCTCGCTGAAGGAGCGGAAGTCCTCGGTGGTCGCGTACAGCATCCTGTTGTACGTCGAGCCGGTGTGGCCCGGGTCGTCGTCGGCGTAGAGCTTCGACGCCCAGAAGACCACGTACGCGTCCAGCTCGTCGTCCCAGTAGGCCTCGGGCGCCCAGGTGTTGCCCGCGTTGTCCGGGGCGACCTCCACCAGGCGCTGGTCGGTCCAGTGGACCAGGTCGGTGGACTCCCACACCATGATCGACTTGCTGCCGTGCCGCTGGACCTCGTCCCAGCTGCCGCTGCTGTTCCGGTACATGCGCAGGTCGGTGGCGATCATGAAGAACCGGTCGCCCTCGGGGGAGCGGATCACGAACGGGTCGCGCAGGCCCCGCTCGCCGGTCGTGGACGTCAGGACCGGCTCGCCCCCGTTCAGCTCGCGCCAGTGCAGGGCGTCGTTGCCCCGGCTGAGGGCGTAGCGGATCTGTTCGCCGTCGGCGGTGCCCTCGCCGGTGAAGTAGGCGAAGAGGTAACCGGCGTACGGGGTCTTCGGCACGGGCGGTGCTCCCGGGTGTGCGGCGCCCGGCGGGGCGGCGAGCAGGGCGAGGAGGAGGGCGAGGAAGGGGACCAGGAGCGTGCGGCGGACGGTGGGACGACGCATGACACTTCCTGTGGGAGTCTGGGGGATTCTGTTGGATGGCGTGCTCTCGGAGTGTCACCAGCGGGGAGCGGGGCGTCAACGGGACGGCAGGGCCCGAAAGTTTCGGTTCCGCGCAGGGGAACGCCCCCGCCGGTCGTCACCGGCGGGGGCGTTCGGTGGGCCGGCCGAGTGGGGGCTCGGACGGCACGCACCGGCCCGGGGGGCGGGCCGGTGGTCCTGAGGGCTCGGACGGGCTGCCGGCGTCGGCTACTTGTAGGTGATGTCCGAGGCGGTGAAGTCGCAGGTCTTGCCGTACGGGCCGACCGGGGAGAGCTTCTTGGGCTCCTTGCCGCTGCTGTTGCCCTGGTAGCGGGCGCAGGTCTCGATCTTCTTCTTGGCGTCGCCGTGGACGCGGATGTTGCGCAGGGTCGCCGTGTCGCCGTAGTTCTGGTTGACGCCCACGATCGACTTGCCGGGCGCGGTGATGTCCACGTCGTCGATGACGATGGTGCGCTTGTACTGCTTCCTGCAGTTGCCGCAGGAGCGCACCAGCTTGCCGAAGTTCTCCACCTGGAACTTCGAGACGACGAGCTTGCCCGCGCCGTTGAACTGGAGCACCTTGTCGTCGGCGTTCCGCGCGCCGCCGCCGTACACCTTGTAGACGGCGGAGGCCGAGGTGCCCTTGAAGCTGGCGGCGTCCTCGCCGACGTCCAGCCACCACACGTTCTGCAGCGTGCAGGAGCCCTTGCAGTGGACGCCGTCGGCGGCGGGCGTGCCGATGATCACGTTCTTCAGCGTCGCGCCGTCCGCCAGCTCGAAGACCGGGTCCTGGCCCTCGTCCTGGCCGTCGCCGCCCAGGGCGCCGGTGCCGTAGAACTTCTTCATGCCGCCGTCGTAGGTCCCCTTGACCGGGATCGTCGACGAGACGGGCTTGCTGCCGGTGTCCTCGGGCCAGGACGACGCGGCACCCGCGGTGGACAGCATCGTCGTCGTGACGATCGCCGCACCGGTGAGGCCGAAGGCAGCGGTTCCGGCGATCACCGCCCGCCGCTTCGTGACCCGGCGGCGGTGTCGGACGCGCTGTTCAGCTCGTGCAGTCATGCCCATTTCCTTGCGTGGGGAGAGGTACGTTGCGCTACCTGGTCGCCACCCGAGGAGAAAGGGTTGCCGTGACCGCGGGGTTTTTCAGGAACCGCCGTCGCGGGGAGCGAAGTCGCCCCGCACCGACAGCTGTCCGGACGTGGCGGTGGCCGTCGCGGAGTAGCGGTCGCCGTGCGCGTCCCGCCCGCCGCGGTCGTGGTCGTACTGGCCCGCGAACATCCACTCGCCCGCCGGGACCGTGCGGCCCTCCTTCAGGGTCCACCGGTACACCAGGAAACCGTCCCGCTCGCCGACCGTGAAGGCGAAGTCGTCCTCCGGCAGGGACCGCCAGGCACCGGTCGAGGTGACCCCGCCGGTCTGGGCCACCCGCAACTCGACGGTGAGCGCGGTCAGCGGCTCCCCGGTCTTGAGGGTGACATTGCTCTGCGCCCAGAAGTCGTTGCTGTGCGGGTCCACCGAACCGTCCGACCACAGCGGGCCGTCCTGCACGGCCGACGCGGGCGGACGGGCGCTCCCGGTCGCCGTCGAGGTCGCGGCCGGCGGCCGGGAGGAGGCGGGGGCGTCCGGGGACTTCGACCCGGGCCCGGTGCTCCCGGTCGCCTCGGGCGCCGGCGGGGCGGGCATCCGGTCGGCGGTCTCCTGCGGCGACGGCGTGGCCGCGGGTGTCGGCGAGGTGGCCACCGAGCGCTGCGGGGGAGCGTCGTCCTTCACGGCGGAGGCGACCGCGTAGCCGCCGACGGCGAGGACCCCCGCCACGGCGGCCGTCGCCCCGGCCACCCGGGCCCAGCCCAGCAGCGGCGGGCGCGTCGCCCGGTGGTGGGCCGGCGCGGCCCCGCCCGCCATGCCGCGCTCGACCCGGGCCAGGATGCGCGCCCGGTCCGGCCGGTGCGCGCCGGCCGCCTCGCGCAGCCGGGCCCGCAGCTCCTCGTCGACGTCCCGCCGGCCGGTCATCGCTTCCTTCCCGCGGCCTCACCGCTGCGCGCCATCGCCGCGTGCACCTGCCCGACGGCCGCCCGCGTGCCCAGCAGCCGCTGCAGTTCGGCCATGCCCTTCGACGTCTGGCTCTTCACCGTACCCACCGAGACGCCCAGGGCGAGCGCCGTGTCCTTCTCCGAGAGGTCGAACGCGTGCCGCAGCACCACGCACGCCCGCTTGCGGAACGGCAGCCGGCGCAGCGCCTCCTGCACGTCCACCACACCGGCGACGTCCGGGTTCTCGGTCCTCTCCTCGCGCTGCGACCAGAACAGGGCGACCCGTCTGCGCTCGCGCACCGCGGTGCGGATGCGGGTGCGGGCGAGGTTGGCGACCACTCCGCGCGCGTACGCCACCGGACGGTCGGCCGCGCGGACCCGGTCCCAGCGGTGCCACAGGGCCAGCAGGGCGTCCGCCGCGATGTCGTCGGCGGCGTCCGGCTCGCCCGTCAACAGGTGGGCGAGCCGGGAGAGTTCGGCGTAGTGGCGCTCGAAGAACGCGTGGAACTCCACGGAGGCGGCGTCGTCGACGACTGTCCCCACGGGCGGACTCTCCTCGCAGCGGCTTCCCCGGCGTCGAACAGCCGTGCGCCGGGCCGGAATCCGGAACTGTAGCAGCGTTCGACGCACCACTCGTACGGTGCGTCGAACGCTGTGTGACAAGCCGAACCGGCCCGGGAGCCCCGCCCGTTGGATCAGTCCTCGATCGCCGCCTCCATCATCGCCTTGGCCACCGGGGCCGCCAGGCCGTTGCCGCTGACCTCCGAGCGGGCCGCGTCGGACTGCTCGATGATGACCGCCACGGCGACCTCGCGGTCCGACGAGGCGGACTTGGCGTAGGAGGTGAACCAGGCGTACGGGGTCTTGCTGTTCTTCTCCCCGTGCTGGGCCGTGCCGGTCTTGCCGCCCACGGTCGCGCCGGGGATCTGCGCGTTCGACCCCGTGCCCTTCTCGACGACGGTCTGCATCGCCGACTGCAGCTGCTCGGCCGTGCCGGAGGAGACGATCCGCTTAGCGTCGGCGTCGGTGTGGTCCTCCAGGACGTCGCCGCCGCTGTCGGTGATCCGCGACACCATGTGCGGCGAGACCAGCTCGCCGCCGTTGGCCAGCGCCGCCGACACCATCGCCATCTGCAGCGGGGTCGCGGTCACGTCGAACTGGCCGATGCCCGTCAGCGCCGTCGACGACTCGTTCATGTCCTTCGGGTACACGCTCGTGTAGGCGCGTACCGGCACGTCCTGCGTCTCGTCGTTGAAGCCGAACCTCTCGGCCATCGCCCGCACCTTGTCCTGGCCGAGGTCGACGGCCATCTTGGCGAAGACGTTGTTGCACGAGTACTGGAGCGCGGTGCGGATCGTGGCGTTCTCGCAGGGCGCGTTCGGGTTCTCGTTGGTCAGGTCCGTCACGGTGCCCGGCAGCGTGTACGGGTCCGGGCTGTCGGTCCGCTCGTCCACCGACCCGTACAGCCCGTCCTCCAGGGCGGCGGCCGCCACGACCAGCTTGAACGTCGAGCCCGGCGGCAGCGGCTGGCGCAGCGCGCGGTTGGTCAGCGGCTTGTCCGGGTCGCCGGTCAGCTTCTCCCACGCCTCGCCGGCGGTGTTGGCGTCGGTCAGCGACGTCGGGTCGTACGACGGGGTCGACACGACCGCCAGGATCTCGCCGGTCCTCGGGTCGATCGCGACGGCGGCGCCCTTGGTGTCGCCCAGCGCCTCGAACCCGGCCTTCTGCACGTCCGGGTCGATCGTCGTGACCACGTTGCCCGGCTCGGCGCGGGTGCCGGTGATCGTGTCCATCACCGTCTTCAGCCGCGGGTCGGTGCCGTTGAGGACGTCCTGGTAGATGCCCTCCAGCTGCGTCGGCGCGTACGCCTGCGAGGCGTAGCCCGTCACGGCGGCGTACAGCTCGCCGTTCTCGTACGTCCGCTTGTGGGCGAGGTCACCCCCCTCCGTGGGTGCCGAGCCGGTGATCGACCGGCCGGCCACGATGATGTTGCCCAGCGGCTCCGCGTACGTCTCGATCGCGTTGCGCCGGTTGTCCTTGTCGTCCGCGAGTGCCTCGGCCTTGTAGAACTGCACCCAGGTCGCCCTGACCAGCAGAGCGAACACCAGGAGCAGCGTGAAGACCGACGCACGCCTGATCGTCTTGTTCATCCCGTTTGCAGGACGAGCGGGCCGGGGCGAATCGTTCCCCCGCGCCCGTTTTCTCATCCTCCGTTCATGAAGCCGGCCTCGTGGGCCCGGACGACCGCCTGGGTGCGGTCGCGGCTGCCGGTCTTCGCCAGCACCGACGCCACATGGGTCTTCACCGTGGCCGGTCCCACGCCCATGCGTCCGGCGATCTCGGCGTTGGTCAGCCCGGTCGCCATCAGCCGCAGCACCTCGCCCTCGCGACCGGTCAGCCGTGCCACCCAGGGCGGCGGGGCGGGGTGGGCGCGCGCGTGCTCGGCCGCCAGCGCGCGCACCGCCGACGGGAACAGCAGGGTGTCGCTGTGCGCGACCAGCCGTACCGCCCGCACCAGGGTGTCGGCGTCGGCGCGCTTGAGCAGGAAGCCGGCGGCCCCGGCGCGCAGGGCGTCGTAGACGTGGGCGTCGTTCTCGAAGGTGGTGACGACCACGACGCGGGGCGGCCGGTCGAGGGTGGCCAGGATCCGCTCGGTGGCGCGGATGCCGTCGGTCCCCGGCATGCGGACGTCCATCAGGACCACGTCCGGCAGGGTCTCCCGCACGACGGAGACGGCTTCGGCCCCGGTGGCGGCCTCGCCGACCACCTCCAGGTCCGGCTCGGCGGAGAGGATGGCGCGCAGGGCGGTACGGACCATGCGCTCGTCGTCGGCGAGGACGATCCGGATCGGCGGGCGGGACACACGGGCTCCTTCGGGCTGGTGCGGTCGGCGCGGTCGGTGCGGTCGGCGCGGTCGGTGTGGTCGGTGGCGGGGTGCGGTGGGTGCGGGAGGTGTGGCGGGTGCGGCTGCTGCTGAGGTCCCGCGTGCGCGGGTGTGCGCCCGCGGCCCCGGGGTGCCGCGCGGTGTGCCTGCGTCCGGAGGGGCGCGGCGCGGTCCGGCCCCGGCGTGATCCGGGCCGGTGGCGGGATGCGCCCGGCGTGGTGGTGGGGCCGGTGGCGGGGTGCGCCCGGCGTGGTGGTGGGGCCGCGCGTGCGTCGCGGCGGTGGGTGCCCGGCCCCGCCGGAGCGCGTCACGGGGTCCTGCCGAGCGGCAGCCGTACCTCCAGCCGCCAGATCCGTCCGACGGGGCCCGCCCGCGCCGACCCGCCCAGCACGCGGGCCCGGTCGGCGATGCCCCGCAGGCCGTGGCCCCCGCCGGGGCGCGGAGCGACGGTGCCCGTCGGGCCGGTGCCGGCCAGGGGATTCTCCAGGGTGATCCGCAGGTGACCGTCGAGCACGTCGACGCCCACCGCCACGGTGCCCCGTCCGCCCGCGTGCCGCAGCGCGTTGCTCAGCCCTTCCTGCACGATCCGGTACGCCTCCCGGGACACCGCCGGCGGCAGTGTCCGCGGGTCCGCCGCGACGGTGGCCGAGACCCGCAGCCCGCCCGCGCGGGTGCGGTCCAGCAGGCCGTCGAGGTCGTCGGCGAGGGTGGGGGCGGGCGCCGTGCCGGGCGCGTCGCCGTCGCGCAGGACGCCCAGTACGGCGTCGAGTTCCCCGACCGTGCGCCGTGTGGTCTCCTCGATCGCGGCGAGCGCCTCGCGCACGAACCGCGGATCGGAGTCCAGCACCCGGCGGGCCGCGCTCGCCTGGAGGGTGACCGCGCTCAGGGCGTGGCCGACGGAGTCGTGCAGTTCGCGCGCGAGCCGGTTGCGTACGGCGAGGTCGGCGGCGCGTGCCTCGGCCGCCGCCACCCGGTCCTCGGCGGACGGCCCGAGCAGCGCGGGCGCCCAGCGGGCCAGCAGCGCGCCGCACCCGGCGGCGCACCCGGCGAGCGCGACCAGCGTCACGGCACCCGCGAAGGGCGCGAGCGCGAGGCCCCAGGCGCCTTCGAGGGGGCCCGGCAGAGCCGGGCGCCCGTCCCGCAACGCCGGTACGAAGGGCAGCACGATCAGGAACGCCGCGAACGGCGGCACCGCCAGCGACATCCCCGCGACGATCCCGCCGACGCCCAGGTGCAGCGTGAACCAGGCCGCGGTGCGCCCCTTCTCGCCCTTCGACCGGGCGGGCCCGTACGCCAGCCGGTCGGCCTCGACCCCGCACAGCGACCGCACCACCCCGGCCTCCAGGGGACGGGTGAGCGGGAACAGCGAGGTGATCGCGGCGAGCGGCAACCCGACGGCGAACGAGGCCAGTTGGAGGGTGAGCGACCCGAAGACGTCGTCGACACCGGTGAACGGGCCGACGACGACCGAGCCGACGAGGACGTACGGCATGGCGAGCGCGCCGCCGAGGATCAGGTGGATCCACCGCAGCCGGGCCCGCCGGCCGAACAGGAACCGGGCGAGGGCGCTCACGGCAGGGTGCGGACCGCGGCCGACCGCCGGGCCAGGAAGTGGGCGCCGACGGAGGCGAGGAGGAGGCCGACGGTCATCTGGCCAGCGTAGGTGAGCGTCAGCAGCGTTGTCGGGCGGTCGGCGGGATCGTCGGCCGGCAGCAGCAGGGCGAGCAGCATCCAGCCGCCCCAGCAGGCCGTGGCAGCGGAGCAGATCCAGTGCGCGGCGAGGGGCGCCGGGACGGGGAGCGCCCGGCCGCCCCGGAAGGCGAGCAGCAGGGTGCCGGCGGCGGCCGCCGCCAGGAACGCGACGTGCATGCCCTCCAGCACCTGGACGTCCGCGGTGCGTTCCCCGTCCCGGAGCCCCGCCGAGCCACCGCACAGCCAGTACAGCCGGACCGCGAGCGGGAACGACGCGAGGACAGCGC
Source organism: Streptomyces sp. SudanB5_2050 (assembly GCF_964272335.1). Taxonomy (NCBI): domain Bacteria; kingdom Bacillati; phylum Actinomycetota; class Actinomycetes; order Kitasatosporales; family Streptomycetaceae; genus Streptomyces; species Streptomyces sp. SudanB5_2050. The sequence goes on along the minus strand of NZ_OZ186760.1, from coordinate 1,996,610 downwards.
CGACCACGGCGACCGCACGGTACGGCGCCCGGACGACACCCGCCGGAAGGTCCCGCACCCGGCCGCGCCACAGCCGGCCCCAGCGCGTGCGCGCGTACCGCGCGAACAGCGCCCCCAGGGCCAGCCCCTGCACGATGAAGCCGGTGTACACGACCCCGAACACCCAGGAGTCCAGGAAGGGTTCGCCTCCCGCCCCGGACGACGTCGCGGTGTCGCCGCCCAGCGCCCGCGTCAGGAGCTGGAGCGGGAAGCCGGCCATGATCGGCGCGAGCAGCCCCGTGGCCACCCAGACCGGGAGGGCCATCGCCCACGCCGGCACCCGCAGCCCCCAGGGGCGCGTCAGCACCAGGGTCAGCACGATCACACAGCTGTCCAGCAGGACGGTGAGCCCATTGCCCACCGCCATGGTCACCCGGTGCTCCAGCAGCGCGCTGCCCTCGGGAATCCCCACCCGGCTCCCGGCGATCCAGGCGACCTTGAGCCCGAGGTAGGGCAGGCAGGCGGCGATGGCGGTCGCGCGCAGCAGCCGGAGTGTCCGGGTGCCGCCGGGAGCCGGTGCGGGCGTGGCGGTGAGCGTCTGCGTCATGGCTCCACGCTCCCGCCCCGCGCCCCCGGGCGCGTCCTGCGCCCGGGCGATCCGTCTCCGCCGCGCGGCGGAGACGGATCACCGCCGCGGGTCATTCCGCCAGGTGCAGGACCACCTCGTCGATCTCCTCGCCGCGGGCCGGGGCGAACCCCCGGGCCCGGGCGCTCGTCTCGAAGCCGCACTTCTCCAGCACCCGGCGCGAACCGGCGTTGTCCGCCGCCGCACGCGCGTACAGCGGACGGTCGCGCACCTCGGCGAGCAGGGCCCGCAGCGCCGCGGTGGCCACCCCGCGTCCCCAGTACGCCCGGTCGACCCAGTACGTCACCTCGCGCTCGCCCGGTTCGCCGTACACCGCCGCGCTGCCGATCACGTCACCGTCGCCGAGGATGGTCCGCACGACGTCGCGCGAGGTCCGTATGGTGTGCCAGTGGGTGCTGAAGGCGTCCCAGTCGGCCGGGTCCGGCGGCGTGAAGGCCGCCATGCGCAGGGACTCCGGATCGTTCATCTGCCGGAAGAAGACGGGCAGATCGCTGTCGTGTACCTCGCGCAGTGCGATGTGCATGATCAGAGCCTACGCGTGGCCAGCGTCAGCCGGTCCCGCGCGTCGAACAGCGCGTCCTTCACCATCTGTTCGTGCGCGGGCGTCAGCCGCGCCACCGGCACCGAGCAGCTGATCGCGTCCCGCGCCGGCGTGCGGTAGGGCACGGCCACGCCGAAGCAGCGCAGCCCCAGCGTGTTCTCCTCGCGGTCCACGGCGAAGCCCTGCTCCCGTACCTGGCGCAGCTCCTCGATCAGCTTCTCCCGGTCGGTGATGGTGTGCTCGGTCAGCGCGGGCAGCGTCTCCGGGAGCATCTTGCGCACCTGCTCGTCGGTGTACGTGCTCAGCAGCGCCTTGCCCAGCGACGTCGAGTGCGCGGGCAGCCGGCGGCCGACCCGGGTGAAGGGCCGCAGGTAGTGCTGCGACTGCCGGGTGGCCAGGTACACGACGTTGGTGCCGTCCAGTCGCGCCAGGTGGATGGTCTCCGTGGTGTCGTCGGAGAGCCGGTCCAGCGTCGGCCGGGCCGCCGCGACCACCTCGTCGCCGTCGATGTACGACGTGCCGACCAGCAGCGCCCGGACCCCGATGCCGTACCGCGTGCCGGTCGCGTCGGTCTCCACCCAGCCCAGCTCGACCAGCGTGCGCAGCAGCATGTAGAGGCTGGACTTGGGATAGCCGACGGCCTCCTGGACCGACGCGAGGGAATGCATGCCGGGGCGCCCGGCGAAGTACTCGAGCAGTTCAACCGTCCGCACGGCGGACTTGACCTGCGCTCCGCCCCCCGTCTCGCCAGCCGACATCGCCCTTGACCCCTTCGTTCGACGAGAAGCTGAAGATATAGTCTCCAGCACATTCATCAGTAGAGACAGCGTTCAGTATATCGAACGAGTTCCAGGTAGAGCACGTGGAGGGACCCGCGGTGGCAGCAGCACCAGTCTGGAGTGTCGACCCCCGTACCGGGAAGCAGCGTGAACAGGTCGCGGCGGAGGCCACGGCCCAGGAGGTGGACGCCGCGGTCCGGGCCGCGCACGCGGCCCGGGACTCCCTCGCCGACCGCGCGGTCCGCGCGGCCTTCCTGCGCACCGCCGCCGACGAGCTGAAGGCCGCCGAGAGCGCCCTCGTCGAGGTGGCCGACGCCGAGACCGCGCTCGGCCCGGTCCGCCTCACCGGTGAACTGGCCCGCACCTGCTACCAGCTCCGGGCCTTCGCCGACATCGTCGACGAGGGCGAGTTCCTCGGCGTCGTCGTCAACCACCCCGACGACACCGCGACCCCGCCGATCCCGGATCTGCGCCGCTACAAGGTGCCGCTCGGCGTCGTCGCCGTCTACTCCGCCTCCAACTTCCCCTTCGCCTTCTCCGTCCCCGGCGGCGACACCGCGAGCGCCCTCGCGGCCGGCTGCCCGGTCGTGGTCAAGGCCCACCCGGACCACCCGGCCCTGTCGGAGCGGGTCGCCGAGGTGCTGCGCCGCGCCGCCGCCCGGCACGACCTCCCCGAGGGCGTCGTCGGCCTGGTGCACGGCTTCGAGGCGGGCGTCGAGCTGATCAAGCACCCGCTGGTCGCGGCGGCGGGCTTCACCGGGTCCATCCGCGGCGGCCGGGCGCTGTACGACGCGGCGGCGGCGCGGCCGGTCCCGATCCCCTTCCACGGCGAACTCGGTTCGCTGAACCCGGTCGTGGTCACCGAGGCGGCGGCCACCGAGCGCGCGGAGGCGATCGGCGCGGGCCTGGCCGGCTCGATGACGCTGGGCGTCGGACAGTTCTGCGTGAAGCCCGGACTGGTGCTGGTGCCGGCCGGTGACGCCGGTGACGGCCTGGTCAAGTCGCTCACGGACGCGGTGGGCGCCACCGACGCCGGGGTGCTGCTCGACCACCGCATGCGGGACAACTTCGTCGCCGGGGTCGCCGAGCGCGCGGCGCTGCCCGACGTGGACTGCCCGGTGACGCCGGGCGCGGGCGGCGAGCACACCGTCAGCGCCGGGTTCCTGACCGTGCCGGCGGCGCGGCTGGCGGCCGAGGGCGAGCACGACCTGCTTCTGGAGGAGTGCTTCGGGCCGGTCACCGTGGTGGCCCGCTACCGGGACGAGGCCGAGGTGCGGGGGGTGTTGTCGCGGCTGCCGGGGAACCTCACGGCGACGGTGCAGCTCTCCGCCGAGGAGGCGGCGGGGGAGGGCGCCGGAGCGGCCCTTCTCGCCGAGGTGACGCCGCTGGCGGGCCGGGTGCTGGTCAACGGCTGGCCCACGGGGGTCGCGGTGGCGGCGGCCCAGCACCACGGGGGGCCGTACCCCGCCACGACCTCGACCTCCACCTCGGTGGGCGGGACGGCGATCGAGCGCTGGCTGCGGCCGGTCGCCTACCAGGGGGTGCCGGAGGCGCTGCTGCCGCTCGAACTGCGGGACGGGAACCCGCTGGGGCTGCCCCGTCGGTTCAACGGGGTGCTGGAGCGGTAGCGCTCAGCGGGGCCGGCCGCGCACAGCGGTACGGCCCCGCGCCCCTCGGGTGTGCCCTCCCCCGGCCTGAGAGGATCGGTCCATGCTGCTCGAACTGCCCGAACTGCCCTTCTCCCTCCGCCCCTACGGACCCGACGGCGACTGGTCCTACGCGGACGGTGTGCTCACCGGAACCGCCGGGCCCCGGCAGGACCGGTTCGTGCCGCCCACCGGTGAGACGCTGGAGCCCGCCTCCGACGCGCCCCGGCTGCTGGGCGCGCCCGAGGGGGACTTCCAGCTGATCGCCCGGGTCCGCGTCGGGTTCGGCGCGGCCTTCGACGCCGGGGTCCTCTACGTCCACGTCGGTGAGCGGGCGTGGGCCAAGCTGTGTCTGGAGTACTCCCCGGACGCGGCCACCGTCTGCACCGTGGTCACCCGGGGGCACTCCGACGACTGCAACTCCTTCACGGTGGACGGGGACTCGGTGTGGCTGCGGGTCAGCCGCACGGGGCGGGCGTTCGCCTTCCACGCCTCCCTCGACGGGGAACGCTGGACCTTCGTCCGCCTGTTCACCCTGGGCGAGGAGGAGGAGAGCGGGGCCGCGCTGGTCGGCTTCCTCGTCCAGGCGCCGACGGGGGAGGGGTGCACGGCGGCGTTCGACCGGCTGGAGTTCCGGCCGACGTGGCCCGCCGACCTGCGCGACGGCAGCTGACGGAACCGGAACGTCTCGCTCCAGCGTCCTGGGGAGCATGATCGACGAACGTGTGACCGGGTGCCGGGTGATCCGCACCGTCCTGCCGGCCGAGGCGGAGGCCGTCGCCGCCCTGCACGCGCGGGCCCGGGCGACCTACTACCCCGACGGGCTCCCCGACGACGGCACCGACTGGCCCGCGGCCTGGCGCACCGCTGTCGAACGGCCGGACGGTCAGGTGCTCGCCGTCGTGGAGCGGGGGAGCCTGATCGGCATCGCCTCCTTCCGGGTGCCGGAGGGCGGCGCGCGGGACACGGTCAAGCTGTTCCAGTTCCACGTCGACCCCGGTCGCTGGCGCTCCGGCGTCGGCACCGCGCTGCACACGGCCTGTGTCGAGCAGTGGCGGGCCGACGCCAGGCGGACCGCCGTCCTGGACGTGCACGTCGACAACCGGCGCGCCCAGGCGTTCTACGCCCGGCAGGGCTGGGTCCCCGACCCGGAGCACCCGCCGGCCGAGGGCGACCACCACCTGTTCCTGCGTTTCCGGGTGCCGGAGGAGTGAGGCGGGAATGAGGCCCGCTGGTTGAACGTTCACGTACGAGCGGAGAGGGCCTCCGCACCCGTACGACCTGGAGAAGAGCCGAGACATGCGCGTCGAGATCTGGAGCGACATCGCCTGCCCGTGGTGCTACGTGGGCAAGGCCCGCTTCGAGAAGGCGCTCGCGGCCTTCCCCCACCGGGACGGCGTCGAGGTCGTCCACCGGTCCTTCGAGCTGGACCCCGGCCGGGCCAAGGACGACGTCCAGCCCGTACTGACGATGCTCACCGCGAAGTACGGGATGAGCGAGGCGCAGGCACAGGCGGGTGAGGACAACCTCGGCGCGCAGGCCGCCGCCGAGGGCCTGGACTACCGCACCCGGGGCCGCGACCACGGCAGCACCTTCGACATGCACCGCCTGCTCCACCTCGCCAAGGACGCGGGCCGGCAGGAGGCCCTGCTCGACGCGCTGTACCGGGCCAACTTCGCCGAGGAACGCTCCGTCTTCGCCGACGACGAGCGCCTGGTGGGCCTGGCCGTCGCCGCCGGTCTGGAGGCGGACGCCGCCCGCGCGGTGCTCGCCGACCCCACCGCCTACGCCGACGAGGTCCGCGCCGACGAGCGCGAGGCCGCGCAGCTCGGCGCCACCGGGGTGCCGTTCTTCGTGCTCGACCGGAAGTACGGCGTCTCCGGTGCCCAGCCCGCCGAGGTCTTCGCGCAGGCGCTGACCCAGGCGTGGGGCGAACGCTCGCCCCTGAAGCTGATCGACGACGGGGGCGCCGAGGCGTGCGGCCCGGACGGGTGCGCGGTTCCGGGCCGGTGAGACGGCCGGTGAAACGGCCGGGGGAGCGGCGGGCCGGGGCGCTCGCATAAGCGACCCTTTGAGGTACCGCGTAGAAATACGCAATGGACGGGGAGGTCCCGGGGCCGCACAGTGGTCCCATGGAGAGCTTCGAGAACCTCGTCCGTACCGAGTTCGCCCCGAAGACCACGTACCTCAACACGGCCGGCACCGGTCTGCTCCCCGCCCGGACCCTCGTGGCCATGCGCGACGCGGCGGCGTCCGCGGCGGCCGGGCTGCCGTCCGACATGTTCGCCGACGTGGAGGCGTCCAGGTCCGCCTACGCCCGCCTGATGGGGGTGCCCGCCACCCGGGTCGCGACCGGCGCGTCGGTCGCCACGTTCAGCGGGCTGGTCGCCTCCTCGCTGCCCGCCGGTGCCGAAGTGCTCACCGCCGAGGCCGACTTCAGCTCCCTGGTGAACCCGCTGCACCTGCGGGACGACCTGAAGGTGCGCGGCGTGCCGCTGGAGCGGATCGCCGAGTCGGTGGGCCCGGACACCGCGCTCGTCGCGGTCAGCTCCGTCCAGTCCGCCGACGGCCGGATCGCGGACCTGGCGGCGGTGCGGGAGGCCGCCCGGACGCACGGGGCGCGGACGCTGATCGACGTCTCGCAGTCGAACGGGTGGCTGCCGTCGGCCGCGGACGACTTCGACTTCGTCGTGGCCGTCGCCTACAAGTGGGTGCTCTGCCCGCGCGGCGTCGCGTTCCTCGTCGTACCGGAGGATCTGGGGGAGTCGGCCGGGCTGACGCCGCTGTTCGCCGGGTGGGCGTCGGGGGAGCGCCCGTGGGACAGCTGCTACGGCAGGGTCGAGGAACTCGCCCACTCCGCGCGGCGCTTCGACGAGAGTCCCGCCCTGTTCTCCTACACGGGCGCCCGGCACTCCCTCGCCCTGATCGAGGAACTGGGCGTGGAGGCGGTGCACGCCCACGACACCGCGCTCGCCGACCGGTTCCGCGCGGGACTCGCCTCCCTGGGCCACGAGCCGGTGCCCGCGCCGGGCTCCGCGATCGTGTCCGTGCCCGGACTCGGGCACCGCCAGGAGGAGTTGAGCCGGGCCGGCGTCCAGGTCTCCGACCGGGCCGGCAACCTGCGGGCCGCCTTCCACGTGTACAACACGGCGGCGGACGTGGACCGGCTGCTGGACGTGCTGGCGGGCTGAGGCAGGGGGGCGAAAATATCGGGCAGGGGCCTCCCGTCCCACACGAAAAGGCCCCTGCCCGAGTCTCAGACGCGGTTCACTTCACCGGCGTGAAGTCCCGCGCTCCGATGAACTCCGGCCGCCGGATCGGTGCCGCGAAGGGCTCGACCGCCGTGTTCTCCACGCTGTTGAACACGATGAACACGTTGCTGCGCGGGAACGGCGTGATGTTGTCGCCGGAACCGTGCATGCAGTTGCAGTCGAACCAGGTCGCCGAGCCGGCCTTGCCGGTGAACAGCTTGATGCCGTACTCGGAGGCCATCTTCGTCAGCGCCTCGTCGGACGGCGTCCCCGCGTCCTGCATCTGCAGGGACTTCTTGTAGTTGTCCTTCGGCGTGGCCCCCGCGCACCCGAGGAACGTCTTGTGCGACCCCGGCATGATCATGAGGCCGCCGTTGGTGTCGTAGTTCTCGGTGAGCGCGATCGAGACCGAGATGGTGCGCATGTGGGGCAGGCCGTCCTCGGCGTGCCAGGTCTCGAAGTCCGAGTGCCAGTAGAAGCCGCTCGCACCGAAGCCCGGCTTCACGTTGATCCGCGACTGGTGGACGTAGACGTCCGAGCCGAGGATCTGCCGGGCCCGCCCGACCACGCGCTCGTCGCGCACCAGCTCCGCGAAGACCTCGCTGATCTTGTGCACCTCGAAGACCGACCGGATCTCCTTGGACTGCGGCTCCACGATGGAGCGCTCGTCCGCGCGGATCGCCGGGTCGGTGGTGAGCCGCTCCAGCTCGCGGCGGTAGACCTCGACCTCGTCCGGCCCGATGAGCTGGTCGATGGCGAGGAAGCCGTCGCGGTCCAGGGCCTGCAGGTCACCGGCCGAGACGGGACCGGGCGTGTCCGGGGAGCCCCAGACGACCGGGTCCTGCCGAGGGGTCGCCACCTCGGTGGCGCCGCGGGTGGGATAGAGATCGGTGACGTTCGTGGTCGTGGTGGTCACGGTGACTCACACCTCCTCGGTGAGCAGCGGGTAGACGCCGTTCTCGTCGTGGTCCTCCCGTCCGGTCACGGGCGGGTTGAAGACACAGATGCAGTGGAAGTCCTCCTTGACCTTGAGCGTGTGCCGCTCGTGGCCGTTCAGGAGGTACATGGTCCCCGGCGTGATGTGGTACGTCTTCCCCGTCTCGCGGTCGGTCAGCTCGGCGTCGCCCTTGGTGCAGACGACCGCCTCGATGTGGTTCGCGTACCACATCGACGTCTCCGTACCCGCGTACAGGATCGTCTCGTGGACGGAGAAGCCGACCTTCTCCTTGGCGAGGACGATGCGCTTGCTCTCCCAGGTGCCGGACGCCGATTTCACGTGCCGGTCGGTGCCTTCGATCTCCTTGAACGAACGGACGATCACGGTGTTGCGATGCCTCCTAGGTGAAGGGTGTGCAAGGTCTCCGGCGCCTTCGGACCACGGTCGCGTGGACCACGGTCGCGCGGGCCGAGGGCGCCGGAAGCGGTGGGGTGCGGGCGGTGGAACGTCAGGCGGTCTCGCGCACGGCGCGGGCGAGGGTCTTCATGCCCTCGTCCAGCTCGTCGGGCGTGATGGTGAGCGCCGGCAGCAGCTTGACGACCTCGCTCTCGGGCCCGGACGTCTCGATGAGCAGCCCCAGCTCGAAGGCGCGCTTGGCGACGCGGCCCGCGCGGCCCTTGTCGTGGAACTCCAGCCCCCAGACCAGACCGCGGCCGCGGTACTCCTTGACGTCGGCGAGGTTCTCCTCGGTGATGGCGATCATGTGCTGCTCGACCTGCTCACCGCGGGTGCGGGTCTGCTTCTCCATCGCCGACCCGTCGGCCCAGTAGGTCTCCAGCGTGGCGGTCGCCGTGACGAAGGCCGGGTTGTTGCCGCGGAAGGTGCCGTTGTGCTCGCCCGGCTCCCAGACGTCCAGCTCCGGCTTGAACAGCGTCAGCGCCATCGGCAGGCCGTAGCCGCTGATCGACTTGGAGACGGTGACGATGTCCGGCGTGATGCCCGCCTCCTCGAAGGAGAAGAAGGCGCCGGTACGGCCGCAGCCCATCTGGATGTCGTCGACGATGAGCAGCATGTCCTGGCGCTCGCACAGGTCGGCCAGGGCGCGCAGCCACTCGGCGCGGGCGACGTTGATGCCGCCCTCGCCCTGCACCGTCTCGACGATCACGGCGGCCGGCTTGTTGAGACCGGAGCCCTGGTCCTCGAGCAGCCGCTCGAACCAGATGAAGTCCTCGACGGTGCCGTCGAAGTAGTTGTCGAACGGCATCGGCGTGCCGTGCACCAGCGGGATGCCGGCGCCGGCCCGCTTGAAGGCGTTGCCGGTCACCGCCAGCGAGCCCAGCGACATGCCGTGGAAGGCGTTGGTGAACGACACGATCGACTCGCGCCCCTTCACCTTCCGCGCCAGCTTGAGCGCGGACTCGACGGCGTTGGTGCCCGTCGGGCCCGGGAACATGACCTTGTAGGGCAGGTCGCGCGGCCGGAGCACCAGGTTCTGGAAGGTCTCCAGGAAGCGGCGCTTGGCGGTGGTCGACATGTCGAGACCGTGCGTGACGCCGTCCCGCTCCAGGTAGTCGATCAGGGCGCGTTTCAGCACCGGGTTGTTGTGCCCGTAGTTGAGCGAGCCCGCTCCGGCGAAGAAGTCGAGGTACTCGTGGCCGTCCTCGTCGTACATGCGGCTGCCGTGCGCACGGTCGAAGACGGTGGGCCAGCCGCGGCAGTAGCTGCGCACCTCGGACTCGACGGTCTCGAAGACGCTGAGGTCGGGCTGGGTGATGGTCACGACGAATCGCTCCTCGTTGGGTGAGGGTGGGAGAGGAAGGTCGTACGGAACCGGGGGACCGGTGCGGTCCCGGCCGGGAAGTCTTCTGGGGCCGGACTGGCACGGGGTGCCGGGCTGCCCGGCGAACCGGTCGGTCAGCGGGCGCCGGCCGGCAGGGGGCCGATGCGGTACAGGACCTCGGGCTCGTGCGGCCCGTCCGGGAACAGGCCGGTGTCGAACAGCACCTCACGCTCCAGCCGGGCACCGTGGCGCTCGGCGAACGAGGTGAACAGCCGCTGGGAAGCGGTGTTGTCCGGGGATATCGTGGTTTCCAGGGTGGTCAGTCCGCGCTCCGCGACGGTGCGGGCGGCCAGTCCGTCGAGCAGGGCCGCGGCGAGCCGGCGTCCTCGGTACGCCTCGTCCACCGCGACCTGCCACACGAGCAGGGTGTCCGGCCGGTCCGGCCGCACGTACCCCGTGACGAAGCCGACCGGCTCACCGCGCTCGTCGCGGGCGACGGCCGACGTGGCGGCGAAGTCGCGGCACCAGAGCAGATAGCTGTAGGACGAGTTCAGGTCGAGGACCTTCGAATCCCTCGCTATCCGCCACAGGGCGGCCCCGTCGGCCACTCTCGGACGGTCGATTTGCAGGTCTGCTTGCGCGGCAGTCATGCAAATTGAATTTACCCAGCGAAATTCAAAATTGCATCGCCGGACGGGGTTACGTATGGGCGCTCCGTGTGTTATCACGCGGGCGCGTGCCGCCGCGCGAGGGGGCGGCGTTATGTGCCGATTTCTACCGGACGTAAGCCGCAAAGCGGGCAGCATGTGGATCGGGTCACAATCACGTAACTCGCGCGAGACGTGCCCGAAATGCGCAGCTTGAGCTTCGCGGAATCTTTGTGTTTAGGTCCCGGAAAAGCGGGCAGAAGAATACGGGAAGCTGTGCTGAGTGTAATTACTTAATTCTGTTTGTGTGAGGTCCGGGAATTACCTCGAATTCACGCTCCCGTGTCCGTCGGCGAAAGGCCGGGGCCGGTCGGCCGGTCCCAGGCTTCCTCGGCGGCCCGCCGAGCGGCCTCCAGGTCGACCTTCAGGCCCTTCTCGGCCAGTGCGGCACCCAGTGCCGCCAAAGACCCCTGAACGGCCCCGGGCGTGGCGTCCGGCCCGTAGTGGTTGACCCGGATCATCTCCCCGGCCAGCGCGCCGCCGCCGGCGGCCAGCGGCAGCGCCGGGTCGGACTCCAGCGCCCGGGCGACCAGCGCGGACGCGTCCACGTCCGGCGGCGTGCGCAGCGTGGTCGCCACCGGTGCCGCGTCCTTCGCCTCGTCCACGTACGGCTCCAGCCCGCCCAGCGCGAGCACACCGGCCCGGGTGGCCGCCGCGGCCGACGCGTGCCGCGCCATCACGGCCTGGAGGCCCTCCGCCTCGATGCGCTCCACGCACGCCTCCAGCGCGAGCATCTCCAACTGCGCCGGGGCGTGCAGCAGCGCCGTGCGTCCGCCGTCGATCCAGCGCTCCTTCCAGTCCAGCAGCGACAGGTAGGACCGCCGCGGCGCGTTCGGGTTCGCGGACATCCGCGCCCACGCCCGCTCGCTCACCGACACCGCCGACACGCCGGCCGGGCCGCCCATCGCCTTCTGTGCGCCGATGACGCACAGGTCCACGCCCCACGCGTCCGGCAGCACCGGCTCGGCACCCACGGAGGCCACGGCGTCCAGGTAGAACAGCGCGCCGTGCGCCCGCACCACCTCGCCGATCTCCGCGACCGGGTTGGTGTTCCCGGTCGCCGCCTCCGCGTGCACCAGGGAGACGAAGTCGATCTCCGGGTGCTCGGCGAGCGCCCCGCGGATCTGCTCGGCCGTCACCGCCGTGTGGAACGGCACGGCGAGGTCGTGCACGGTCGCGCCGCAGTCCCGCAGCCAGTTCCCGAAGGTCTGCCCGTACGGCCCCGTGATCACGTTCAGCGCCACCGTGCCCGGACCGGCGGCGGCGCGGATCGCGCCCTCCAGCGGGAGCAGCGCCTCGCCCTGCATGATCACGACGTCCTGCCGGGTGCCGAGCAGGCGCGCCACCCGGTCCTCGATCGCGGCGAAACGGCCGGCGCTCAGCGGGGCGAGGTCCAGGAAGGGGTGGGTCACGGCGGTGCTCTCTTCAGTAACGGTCAGGTGTACGGCACGTACGGAGTCGAGAGTAACCATGGCCCCCGCGGCGACTCGCGGCGGAGGGTTTCCGTTGCGACACCCCCACGCCCGGAATTGTGGCTTCCGCCACAGCCGAGCGCGCGCCGGACTGATGGACTCGGCCCGTGCCGGCTCTTCTGTTGCTCGTCCTCGTCGCGGTGGCGACGGCCGTCCTCCTGCGGCGGGGGACCGGGACGTACCCGCCGGTGCGGACGGTCCCGGCCGTCGGGCGCGCACCGCGCGAGCCGGGCGCGCCCTTCCGCGTCCTCGCCGTCGTCGCGGGCTGGGCCGCCGGCCTGCTCTACGTCTGGGGTCTGCTGATCACGGGTCTCACGGTCCTGGAGGCCGAGGACGGCGGCACGGACTCCTCGCCGCTGCGGCCGTGCCGGGCCGGCGTGTCCCCGGAGCTGGCCGGGCGGGTCGTCGACTACTCCGTCTCCTACCTGCCCCTGCGCTTCAGCTGTGAGACCGCCGACGGCGGGGCCTACGACTCCGCCGACATCCCCGGCTACGTCAACCCGGGCGTCGCCGCGCTCGCCCTGACCGCCGCCGCGAGCGCCGTCGCGGCCGGATACGCGAGCGAGCGGCGCGCCCGCGCCGCGTCCCGGGACGCGGGCGCGTGACCGGGCCTTCGACCGGGCCCGGGGGCCGGTCCAGGCCCTGTCGTCACACTCCCGTCTGCCTCGCGACGCCATGCACGCACTCTCGCCGCGCGGGGCCCTGACCCGAGTACATCCAGTACGAGGATCAGGGCCCCGCGCACCGAGAGCACGCACCTGACGCCGCGAGGCCCGCCCTCCGGGCGGACGACGGGAGTGTGACGACAGGGCCTAGGGTGCTGGGCATGAGCGATCACACGGTGCTGCACGTGAAGGGTCGGGTGCTCGTGGGGCCGGAGGAGGTCCGCGACGAGCTGTGGGTGATCGACGGCCGGATCTCGTACGACCGCCCCGCCGGCGCCGGCGACGTCCGCACCGTCCGGGGCTGGGCCGTGCCCGGCCTGGTCGACGCCCACTGCCACGTCGGCCTGGACCAGCACGGGGCCGTCCCCGAGGACGTCGCCGAGAAGCAGGCGCTGACCGACCGGGAGGCCGGCACCCTCCTCATCCGCGACGCGGGCTCGCCCTCCGACACCCGCTGGATCGACGACCGCGACGACCTCCCGAAGATCATCCGGGCCGGCCGGCACATCGCCCGCACCCGCCGCTACATCCGCAACTACGCCTGGGAGGTCGAGCCCGACGACCTCGTCGCCTACGTCGCCCAGGAGGCCCGGCGCGGCGACGGCTGGGTGAAGCTGGTCGGCGACTGGATCGACCGCGACCTCGGCGACCTGTCGGCCTGCTGGCCGCGCGGCGCCGTCGAGGCCGCCATCGCCGAGGCCCATCGCCTGGGCGCCCGCGTCACCGCGCACTGCTTCGCCGAGGACTCCCTGCGCGATCTGGTCGAGGCCGGGATCGACTGCGTCGAGCACGCCACGGGCCTGACCGACGAGACCATCCCGCTCTTCGCCGAGCGGGGCGTCGCCATCGTGCCCACCCTCGTCAACATCGCCACCTTCCCGGCCCTCGCCGACGGCGGCGAGTCCAAGTTCCCCCGCTGGTCGGCCCATATGCGACGGCTCCACGAACGCCGCTACGACACCGTGCGCAGCGCCTACGACGCCGGTGTTCCGGTCTTCGTCGGCACCGACGCGGGCGGTTCGCTGGCGCACGGCCTGGCCGCCGCGGAGGTGGGGGAGCTGGTGACCGCGGGCATTCCGCCCGTCGAGGCGCTGGCCGCGACGACCTGGGCGGCCCGGCGGTGGCTGGGACGCCCCGGCCTGGACGAGGGCGCGCCGGCCGACCTGGTGGTGTTCGACGAGGACCCGCGCGCGGACGTGCGCGTGCTCGGCGCTCCGCGCCGGGTGGTGCTGAACGGGCGGGTCGTCGGGTAGCCGACCGGGGTGACGGTGGGGAACAGCCGTGCCAGGAGAATCGAAAAGGCGGGCGGAAACCCCACGAAGGGGTGAAGTGCCCCGCTATCGCTGACGGTTCGGTGTGCGCGGGGACATTCTTTCCGGGTCCCAAGCATGTCGCTCATGCGTGTCCCGCACGCATGTCTCACTGGGGGTCCCACCACCTTGAACGGCAACACCTTCCGCATGCCCGCACGCCGCCTCGTCACCGTCGCGGCGGCCACCGCCCTCGCCGCGGGTCCCGCGGCGCTGGCCGGCGCGGGCACCGCACAGGCGACCGGCGACCACGGCCGCGCGAGCGCCACCGTCCTGCGCACCGGACTCGACGTCTCGCTGCTCGACAAGACCGTGAACGTCCCGCTCACGGTCACCCTCAACGAGGTGCGGGCCCCCGAGAGCGCCGAGAAGACCGCGCTGACCGCCCGCCTCGACGGCGTCGACGGCGGCAAGCCCTTCAGCGTGCTGCGCGCCGACGTGGCGCGGGCGACCGCGACGGCGACCGCGGCGAAGAGCGAGGGCCGCACCGAGCTGGCCCGCGCCCGGGTGCACGTGCCCGGCCTGCCCCTGCTGTCCCTGATCGAGGTCGAGAAGGTCACCTCCACGGCGACCTGCGAGGCCGGGAAGGCACCGGTTGCTGACGCCAACCTGCTCGGCGCGGTGACCGTCCTCGGCAAGAAGGTCACGCTGACCACCGGCGGACCGACGGAGGTGAAGGTGCCCGGCGTCGGCGAGGTGCGGCTCGACCTCTCCAGGACACAGACCACCTCGCGGACGGCCGCCGCCACCGCGCTCGAGCTCAAGGTGTCCGTCAACCCGCTCGACCTGAACGTCGCCGAGGTCGACGGCACCCTGACCCTGGCCGAGGCGACCTGCGAGTCCCCGGCGGCCCCGGAGTCGGAGGCCGCACAGCCCCCGGCGCAGGCCGAGGAGCCCGCCGCCGAGCCGGAGGCGGAACCTGCCGCCGACGTCCGGCCCCAGGGCGCCCCCGCCGAAGCCGACCTGGCCGAGACCGGCGGCAGCTCGGCGACCCCGTACATCGCCGCGGGCGCTGCCGCGCTGGTCCTGGCGGGCGGCGGCGCTCTGCTCCTGGCCCGGCGCTCGCGCGGCCGCGGCTGACGGACGCCGCGGCTCCCCGGGTCGTGGGGGCCCGCCGGGAGAGGGAGGGCCCGATAGGCGCCCCGGGCCCTCACGGGGCCTTGGTGACCGCCCGCCCCAGCGCCCGCAGGAAGCCGTCCGTCGTCGCCCGGTCCCGTACCGCGAGCCGCAGCCACTCCTCGCCCAGACCGGGGAAGGTGTCCCCGCGCCGCACCGCGTACCCGAGGCGGCGCAGCCGGTGGCGTACGGCGGCGGCGTGCGGCAGGCGCACGAGGACGAAGGGCCCCTCGGCGGGCGCGACGACCCGCAGACCCGCCTCGGTGAAGCCGGCCAGCCCGGCGATCAGGTGGTCCCGGTCCGCGGCGGTGCGGTGGGCCGCGTGGGCGGCCTCCGCCAGCGCCCGCGGCGCCACGCACGCCTCGGCCGCCGCCAGCGCGGGCGTGGACACGGGCCACAGCGGCTGGGCGCGTTCCAGGTCGGCGACCGTCTCGGGGGCCGCCAGGACGTAGCCGATGCGCAGCCCCGCCAGCCCCCACGTCTTGGTGAGGCTGCGCAGGACCACCAGCCCGGGGACGTCCGTCCGCCCGGCCAGCGCCTCCCGCTCGCCCGGCACCGCGTCCAGGAACGCCTCGTCCACGACCAGCGTCCGCCCGGGACGGGCGAGCCCGGCGATCGCGTCCGCCGGGTGCAGCACCGACGTCGGGTTGGTCGGATTGCCGATCACCACCAGGTCGGCGTCCTCCGGGACGGCCGCCGGGTCCAGCCGGAACCCGTCCGCCTCCCGCAGCAGCACCCGGTCCACCGTGTGCCCCGCGTCCCGCAGCGCCGCCTCCGGCTCCGTGAACTGCGGGTGCACCACGACCGGCCGGCGCACCTTCAGCGCCCGCGCCAGCAGCACGAACGCCTCCGCCGCGCCCGCCGTCAGCAGCACCCGCTCCACCGGCAGCCCGTGCCGTGCCGCCACCGCCGCCCGCGCGGCCCGCCCGTCCGGATAGGCCGCCAGGGAGCCGAGCGAGCCGGCGATGTGCTCGCGCAGCCAGGCCGGCGGCGTGTCCGCGCGGACGTTCACCGCGAGGTCCACCAGAGCCGAGCCGTCGTCGCGCACCTCGGCGTCCCCGTGGTGCCGCAGATCGGGGCCCGGAGCCTCAGTGGGCGTGGGAGTGTGCGTGTCCATGCCCGTGATGGTGCCCGTGGTGGTGGTGGCCGTCGTCGTCGGGGTGGAAGTGCGGCTGCTGCGGCAGTCCCACCTTGTCCTCGAAACCGGGCAGCGCGATCCGGTACACGCAGGAGTCGCAGTTCATCCGCAGATCGCCCTTGACGGCCTCCTCGTACCGCTCCCACACCAGGTCCAGCAGCTCCGGCTCGGGACCGATGACGTCGGCCGAGCGCACCTCGGTCTCCGGGTGCGCCGCCGCCCACTCCTCGGTCTGGTGCCGGACCCGGTCCGGGAGGATGCCCGTGAACAGGAAGTACGGCAGGACCACGACCCGCCGCGCCCCCAGCCGCGCGCACCGGTCCAGGCCGCCCGGCACGTCCGGCTTCGCCAGCGACACGAACGCCGTCTCCACGGCCCCGTAGCCGCGCCCCTCCCACAGCAGCCGCGCCGCCTTGAACACCTCGGCGTTGGCGTCCGGGTCCGTCGAACCGCGCCCCACCAGCAGGACCGTCACCTCGGAGGGGTCCCACGACGGGTCCACCGCCTGGGCCAGCCGCCGCTCCAGCACCCGCAGCAGCGCCGGGTGCGGGCCCAGCGGACGCCCGTACGTGTACGAGATGCCGGGGTGGCGCTCCTTCTCGCGGGACAGCGCCGCCGGGATGTCGCCCTTGGCGTGCCCGGCGGACACCAGCATCAGCGGGACGGCCGCGAACCGGCGCACCCCGTGCTCGACCAGCTCGGCGACGGCCTCGCCCAGCGGCGGCGGGGACAGCTCGATGAAGCCGCCCGCGACGGGCAGTTCGGGGTGGCGGCGGCCCAACTCGCGCACGAAGTCGCGGAAGGCCTCGGCTCCGGCCTCGTCCCGGGTGCCGTGCCCGGCGATGAGCAGGGCGGGCGGGGGGGTGGTCACGATGTCTCCTCGGGATGCTCGGAACGGTCGGGGTACGAAGTGGGGTGGTACAGCAGGGCGTTGAGCGCCGCGGCGGCGACCGCCGAGCCGCCCTTCTCGGACACGTTGCTGACGGCGGGCAGCCCGCTCTCGCGCAACGCGGCCTTGGACTCGGCCGCGCCGACGAACCCGACGGGCAGACCGATGACGAGCGCCGGGTCGGCGTCCAGGGTCAGCAGCTCCTCCAGCGCGGTCGGCGCGTTGCCGATCACCCAGAGGGCCCCGGGACCGACCTGCTCGTGGGCGAGCCGGATCGCGTGCGCCGAACGGGTCAGACCCGGCCCGGCCACGGCCTCCTTCAGCCGGCAGACGGTCTCCCGCCGGGTGATCCCGGCCGCGACCATCTCGACGTCCACCACGACGGGCGCCCCGGCGTGCAGCGCGGCGTACGCCCGCTCCAGCGCGGCCTCGTCCATGACGAGGTCGGTGGCGTACTCCAGGTCGGCGGCGGAGTGGATGACCCGCTCCACCACCGCCCGGGTCAGCGGCGGGAAGTGCGAGGTGTCCAGGCGGGCGCGCAGCCGCCGGTAGGACTCCTCCTCGATGGGGTGGACCACGCGGTTCACTTCGGCTCCTCCTGCCACCGGTAGCCGCGCGGCGTCACCATGCGCCCGGCGATCTCGCGGGTCGCGGTGTTGCCCACCGTCACGACCGTCATCATGTCGACCGTCGCCGGGTCGAGCGCGGCGAGCGTGGTCAGGCGGCTGGACTCGTCGGCGCGCGAGGCGTTGCGCACGACGCCCACCGGCGTCGTCGGCTCCCGGTGCTCCGCGAGGATCGCCAGCGCCTTGGGCAGCTGCCAGTCCCGGCCCCGGCTGCGCGGGTTGTAGAAGGTCACGACGATGTCCGCCTCGGCCGCCGCCCGTACCCGCCGCTCGATGACCTCCCACGGCGTGTGCAGGTCGGACAGGCTGATCGACACGTGGTCGTGGCCGAGCGGCGCGCCCAGGATCGCCCCGGCCGCCAGCGCCGCCGTCACACCCGGCACCCCGACCACGTCGATGTCGTCGGACGCCTCCGCCAGCGCGGGGGAGGCCATGGCGTACACCCCGGCGTCCCCGCTGCCGATCAGCGCCACGGCATGCCCGCGCCGCGCCTCCTCGACCGCCGTCCGGGCCCGCTCCTCCTCGGCGCCGAGCCCCGACTCCAGGACCCGCGTGCCCGGCCGCAGCAGGTCGCGGATCTGGTCGACGTACTGGTCGAGCCCGACCAGCACCGACGCCCGCCGCAACTCGGCCTGCGCGCGCGGCGTCACCAGATCCCGGGCGCCCGGCCCGAGTCCGACCACCGCGAGCCGCCCGCGCCCCGGACGCCGCACGACCGCACAGGTCGCCATCGCCGGGACGGCCGCCGACTTCCGCTTGGGCACGAGCAGTTCGCCGCCGCCCACCAGCGCCGCCGCCTCCGCGACCGACGGGGTGCCGACGGCCGCGAGCGGGGCGTCGGACGGGTTGGGCACCTCGACTCCCGCCAGCTCCTCGGCGGCGTACGTCACCAGGGGCACGCCCAGACGCTCGGCGGCGCCCACGATCCCGGGCTCCCCGGCCTTGGCGTCCACGGTGGCCAGCTCGGCGACCGACGCGGCGGACAGCCCGGCGTCCCGCAGGGCGCCCTCCACCAGCCCCAGCACCTCGTCGACCGGCGCGCCCTTCGACGCGCCCACCCCGACGACCAGGGACGGCGGACGCAACACGACCTCCCGCTCGGCCGGCTCCACCAGACGGTCGGTCACCCGTACCGCGTACGCCCCGTCCTCGGCGACCGGCAGTGGCGGCAGCGGCCAGGACACCTCCGCCCGCAGCGCCACCGGCTCACCGTCGAGCAGCGCCCGCGAGACCCCGGCGACATCACCCTCCACGGGCAGCCCGAGCGTGTCCAGACCGGCCAGGCCCACGGCGTCCGTCGCCGTCGTCACCACCGGCTCGGCGCCCAGCACCCCGCCGACCGCGCGGGCGAGTTCGTTGGCGCCGCCGCCGTGGCCGCCGACCAGCGACACGGCGAACCGCCCGCCCTCGTCGACGCACACCACGCCGGGGTCGGTCCGCTTGTCGCCCAGCAGCGGCGCCACCAGCCGGACCACGGCCCCGGTCGCCAGGAAGCACACGAGCTGCTCGCACTCGGCGAACGCGGTCCGCACGGCGTCCGCGACGGGACCCCCGTACACGCGCGTGCGGTCCGGCCACGCCTCGGCCAGCCGGTCCCGCGCCGCCGCCCCCGCCGCGGTGGCGGAAATGAGGCCGATCAAGGGGAAACTCCTTCGGTACGGCTGTGCGGCCTGACGCCCCACAGCAGGAACACGGGATTGGTGGCCGCGAGCCGGGTCACGTCACCCGGCAACGGCGCCAGCCGGGACGACTGCAGCAGCACCCCGTCACACTCCAGCCCGGCGTCGACCAGGGCCTCCCGGGCCGCCGGCACCCGGTCCAGGGCCGCCATGGCGACGACCACGGACCGCCGGGCACGCCGGGCGCAGGCGGCGACGATCGCGGGCAGTTCCCGTCCGCCGCCCCCGACGAACACGGCGTCCGGATCGTCCAGCCGGGACAGCGCCGCCGGCGCCGCCCCCTGCACCACCTGCACGTCCACACCGTGCGCGGCGGCGTTGGCGCGGACCCGCTCCACCCCGTCCGGCGTCTTCTCGACCGCGGTGACGGCGGCGCCGAGCCGCGCGCACTCCACGGCCACGGACCCCGAGCCCGCCCCGACGTCCCACACCAGGTCCCCGGGCCGGGGCCCGAGCCGGGCCAGCGCCAGCGCCCGCACCTCGAACTTGGTGATCATCGAGTCGCGGTGGGCGAACGCGGACTCCTCCAGCGCCCACCCGGCGGCCCCCGCACGCGGCCCGGCGACCGAGCGGACCGGCCCCAGCGCCCGCGCCTCGTCCAGGCACAGCACCACGCTCACCGCCGCCCCCCAGTCCCGCCCGGCGGCCTCGGCGGGCGTCACCCGCTCCACGCGCTCCTCGCCGGAACCCAGCGCGGAGGCGACGACCAGCACCCGGGGATCGGTGCGCAGCGCGGCCCCCAGCTCCGCCGGACCGGCCCCCGGCCCGGTCAGCACGGCGACCTTCGGGTACACCCGACACAGGTTCACCGCCGTCCGCAGGTCCCGCCCGTGGGCGCTCGCCACCACGGCGTCGTCCCAGGGCAGCCCCACCCGCGCGAACGCGGCGGCGACCGAGGACACCCCGGGCCGCACGTCCAGCCGCTGTGCCCCGAACCGCTCGGCCAGCACCCGCACGATCCCGAAGAACCCCGGGTCACCGGAGGCGAGCACGGTCACCGGCCGCCCCTCGGCGACGTACTCCGCGACCGTGTCCAGGGCGGGCGCCAGCGCCCCGAGCACGACCCGCTCGGCCCCCTCGGGCAGCCGTACGGCGTCCAGATGCCGCCGCCCGCCGACGACCAGCTCCGCACCGGCGGCGACGTCCGCGCCCGGGGGCGCACCGGCCCCCATGCCCACCACGGTGATCACGTGCTCGCACCCCGCGCGCGCAGCTCACGACGGGCCTCGGGGTCGGCCTTCCGGTACCCGTGGAAGTGCCCCGGGTGGTACAGGTGCGAGCGCGTGCCGTGCGCGGCCAGGGCCGGACCGACCAGGAACAGGGTGTGCTTCCAGAGCTTGTGCTCCTTGACCGTCTCCTCCAGCGTGCCGACGGTGCACCGCACGACCAGTTCCTCCGGCCAGGTGGCCTGGTACGCCACGACGACCGGGGTGTCCGTCGGGTAGCCGCCCTCCAGCAGCTCCCGCACCAGCTGCCCGCTGCGCGCCGCCGACAGGAACACCGCCATGGTCGTGCCGTGCTTCGCGAACTCGCGGACCTCCTCCCCGGGCGGCATCGGCGTCTTGCCGCCGCCGAGCCGGGTGAGCACCACGGACTGCGCGACCTCCGGGATCGTCAGCTCCCGCTGCGCCAGCGCGGCCACGGCGGAGAAGGCGGAGACGCCGGGCACGACCTCGGTCGCGATGCCGATCTCCGCGCACCGGTCCAGTTGCTCCTGCGTGCCGCCCCACAGCGCCGGGTCGCCGGAGTGGATGCGGGCCACCCGCAGCCCCTCCCGCGCCGCCCGCCGGTAGACGGCCACGACGTCCTCCAGCGACATCGTCGCCGAGTCCAGGACCTCCGCGCCCTCCCGCGCGTGCCCCAGCACCTCTTCCTGCACCAGGCTCGCCGCCCAGATCACGACGTCGGCCTCGGCGATGGCGCGCGCCGCGCGGAACGTCAGCAGATCGGCGGCGCCGGGACCGGCACCGACGAAGGTCACCTTGCCGGTGCGGACAGCGGCGTCACGGGCCACGGAATCCATGGGTCTGGGTCCTTTCCTACGCATATTTACTGCCGTTGCTGCTGTCGTGCGCACGGATCGGCGCTCCGATCGGATAGCAAGGGCCCATGGCGGTCTTCGTCGCGCTCGGCGCGTTCCTGATGACGCTGGCCGGCGGCTGGACGGCACAGCGCGTGACCGACCGGCGCCACCTGGTCCTGGGTCTGGCCGGCGGCCTGATGCTGGGCGTGGTCGGCCTCGACCTGCTCCCGGAGGCGCTGGAGGCGGCCGGCGACGAGGTGTTCGGCGTGCCCGAGGCACTGCTGCTCTTCGTCGCCGGATTCCTGCTGGCGCACCTGGTGGAGCGTCTGCTGGCCGCCCGCCGCGCCGCGCACGGCGCCGAGGAGAACGGTCACCGCGCGCCCGAGGTGGGCCTGACGGCCGCCGCCGCGATGGTCGGGCACAGCGCGATGGACGGCGTGGCGATCGGCGCGGCCTTCCAGGTCGGCGGCGGCATGGGCGCGGCGGTCGCGATGGCCGTGATCGCCCACGACTTCGCGGACGGCTTCAACACCTACACGCTCACCAGCCTGTACGGGAACGCCCGCCGCCGGGCGATCGCGATGCTGGTCGCCGACGCCGTCGCGCCGGTGGCCGGCGCCGCCTCCACGCTCCTCTTCTCCATCCCGGAGGGCGTCCTCGGCGCGTATCTCGGCCTCTTCGGCGGCGCGCTGCTCTACCTCGCCGCCGCCGAGATCCTTCCCGAGGCCCACCACGAGCACCCCGCCCGCTCGACGCTGCTGTGCACGGTGGCGGGCGCGGCGTTCATCTGGCTGGTGGTGGGCGTGGCGGAGTGACCGGCGCCGGTTCACAGTTTGCCGCCCCGCCCGCCGTCGCGCCGGGCGGGCGCGATCAGCGTCGAGAGATAGGGCAGCGGCCCGCCGTCCAGTTCGGCCGCCGCCCGTACGGACTCCTCCGGCAGCCCCAGTGCCGACCCCCACACGGCGTCCTCGAGCCGTCCGGTCTCGCGCAGCGCCTCGGCGACCTCGGCGGCCTGCCGACCGAACTTGTAGGCGACGACCGTTCCGGGCCCGTTCAACGCGTCCTTGAGCACGGCGGCGCCCGCCGTCACCGGCACCAGCGTCAGCGGCTCGGTGCCCTCGGTCAGCACGGCGCCCGACCGCGCCGCGAGATCCTGCATGGCCGTGATCCCCGGCACGGTCTCCACGACGGTGCCCGGCACCAGCTCGCCGACGGTCTGCGCGAGGTAGGTGAAGGTCGAGTACACGTTGGGGTCGCCGATGGTGGCGAAGGCGACGGAGCCGTGCTCCCGCAGCAGCCCCGCGACCTTGTCCCCGGCCGCGTCCCAGGCCGCCTCGCGCCGCGCCCGGTCGGTGCGCTCGTTCAGCGCGAACACGACCCGTACGACCTTCTCGGCGCCCACGTAGTGCAGCACGGTCGCCTCGGCGCGCCCCCGCTCACCGGTGTCCATGACGGGGACGACGACCACGTCGGCGGCCCGCAGCGCGTTGACTCCCTTGACGGTGACCAGCTCGGGGTCGCCCGGGCCGACCCCGACCCCCACCAGACGGCTGCTCATGACGTTCGGCACCTCTCCACGAACCGACGGGCGACACCGGGCTCGGACGCCCAGTGCGTGTGCAGATAGCTCGCGTGCACACCGCGTTCCACGAATCCCTCGACGCGCCGCTCGGGCGCCCGCATCCCCCACGCCGGCGCGGCCCCGGCCCCCGGCTCCACCGCGGTCCGGTGGAACTCGTGCCCCCGCATCCGCGTCCCCGCCGCGGCCAGCGCGCTGTCGGACACGGCCACGGCGTCCCGGTACCCCAGGGTCAACCGCTCCGACATCTGCGCGGAGGCGTCCAGCACCCCGCACATCGGCAGCCCGTCCAGCTCCCGGCACAGGTACAGCAGCCCCGCGCACTCGGCGGCGACCGGGGCGCCGCTCAGCGCCAGCTCGGCGACGGCCTTGCGCAGCGGCTCGTTGGCGGACAGTTCGGCGGCGTACACCTCGGGGAACCCGCCCCCGACGACCAGCCCGGCCGTCCCCTCGGGCAGCTCCTCGTCCCGCAACGGGTCGAAGGTGACGACCTCGGCCCCGGCGGCGGCGAGCAGCTCGGTGTGCTCGGCGTAGGAGAAGGTGAACGCGGCCCCACCGGCGACGGCGACGCGCAACGGTGATCTCTCGTCCGACCGAGTCGGGTGGTGGGTGGGCGCAGGCCCGGGGGTCCAGGGGGCAAAGCCCCCTGGCAACGGCCCGGCAGCCCGGGCCAGCCCGACCAGCGCCTCCAGGTCACACCCGTCGGCGACCAGCGCGGCCATCGCCTCGACCGCCTCGACCGCCTCCGTCCCCCGCTCCGCGACCGGCACCAGCCCCAGATGCCGCGACGGCGTCGAGACCTGCCGCGCCCGCCGCAACACCCCCAGCACCGGCACCCCGACGGAGTCCGTCGCCTCCCGCAGGAGCGCCTCGTGCCGGTCCGACCCGACCTTGTTGAGGATCACGCCCCCGACCCGCACCTCCGGGTCCCAGGACACGAACCCGTGCACCAGCGCCGCCACCGACCGCGCCTGCGACGAGGCGTCCACGACCAGCACCACCGGCGCCCCGAGCAGCTTCGCGACCTGCGCCGTGGAGGCCAGCTCGCCCTCCCCGGCGGCGCCGTCGTACAGCCCCATCACGCCCTCGACCACGGCGATGTCACAGCCGCGCGCCCCGTGCAGGAACAGCGGAGCCACCAGCTCCGTCCCGCACAGGTACGCGTCCAGGTTCCGTCCGACCCGCCCGGTGGCGAGCGTGTGGTACCCGTGATCGATGTAGTCGGGCCCGACCTTGTGCGGCGACACGGCGAGCCCGCGCGCCGCGAGCGCGGCCATCAGCCCGGTGGCGACGGTGGTCTTGCCGCTGCCCGAGGAGGGTGCGGCGATGACCAGCCGGGGAACGGCGGAGGTCACCACTCGATGCCCCTCTGCCCCTTCTGCCCCGCGTCCATCGGGTGCTTGACCTTGGACATGTCGGTGACGAGGTCGGCGAACTCCACCAGCTTCTCCGGCGCGTTGCGCCCGGTGATCACGACGTGCTGGGTCCCGGGCCGCTCCCGCAGCACGGACACCACCTCGTCGGTGTCGACCCACCCCCAGTGCATCGGGTAGGCGAACTCGTCCAGCACGTACAGCCGGTACGTCTCGGCGGCCAGGTCCCGCTTGACCTGCTCCCAGCCCTCCCGGGCCTTCTCCTCGTTGTCCATCTGCGCGTCGCGCTGGACCCAGGACCAGCCCTCGCCCATCTTGTGCCAGTCGACGGACCCGCCCTCGCCGCTGGCGCCCAGCACCCGCAGCGCGTTCTCCTCGCCGACCTTCCACTTGGCCGACTTGACGAACTGGAACACCCCGATCGGCCACCCCTGGTTCCAGGCGCGCAGCGCCAGCCCGAAGGCGGCGGTGGACTTGCCCTTGCCGATGCCCGTGTGCACGACGACCAGCGGACGGTTGCGCCGCTGACGCGTCGTCAGTCCGTCGTCCGGTACGACACTCGGCTGCCCCTTGGGCATTACGCGGCCCTCCTCGTCCCCTGCACGTCCCGCACCAGCCCGGCGATCGCGTCCGCCCGCAGCTCGTCCAGCGTCACCGCCGTACCGCCCAGCTCGTCCGCGAGCCGCCCGGCCAGCCCCAGCCGCACCGGCCCCGACTCGCAGTCCACGACCACGGAGGCGACGCCCTCGGCCGCGAACAGCCGCGCGGCCCGCCCCGCGAGCGCCACCGGCTCGGGACCACCGGTCGCCCGCCCGTCCGTCACCACCACGACCAGCGCCCGGCGCGCCGGGTCCCGCAGCCGCTCCACCCGCAGCACCTCGTGGGCGCGCAGCAGCCCGGCCGCCAGCGGCGTCCGCCCGCCGGTCGGCAGCGACTCCAGGCGGGCCGCCGCCGCGTCCACCGACGAGGTCGGCGGCAGCGCGACGTCGGCCGCCGCACCCCGGAAGGTCACCAGCCCCACCTTGTCCCGCCGCTGGTAGGCGTCGAGCAGCAGCGACAGCACGGCGCCCTTCACCGCGCCCATCCGCTGCCGCGCCGCCATCGACCCGGAGGCGTCGACCACGAACAGCACGAGGTTGCCCTCGCGCCCCTCGCGGGTCGCCTGCCGCAGATCGTCCCGCCGGACCACCAGACCGCGCCCCGACCGTCCCCGCGCCCGCTGGTGCGGGGCGGCGGCCTGCACGGTGGCGGCCAGGTGCAGCTTGGTCAGCGCCCCCCGGGGCCGCCGGGCCCCGGTGGTCCGCCCGTGCTCGGTGCGCGCCCGCGACCGCCGCCCGGCGGCACCCTCGCCGAGCCCCGGCACGCTCAGCACCTTGGTGCGGAACGGCTCGGCGGCCCGTACGGGCGACTGCTCACCGGCCCCGGAAGGCCGCGGCTCACCGCCCTCCCCGGCCTCGGGACGCGCGGCGGCGTCACCGTCGCCCGGCGGGGCGTCGTCGGGCTCCGGCTGACCGCCCGGACCGCCGGGACCGTCGGGCCCGGGGTCGGGATCGTCGTCCCCGCCGCCGTCCCCGTCCTGACCGCCGAACTCCTCCAGCGTCTCGTCGAGCTTGTCCTCGTCGAGGCCCGGCGCGTCGAACGGGTTGCGCCGCCGCCGGTGCGGCAGCGCCAGCAGCGCGGCCTGCCGCACGTCCTCCGCCAGTACGTCCGTCCGCCCGGCCCACGCCGCCAGCGCGGTCGCGGTCCGCGCCATCACGATGTCGGCGCGCATGCCGTCCACCTCGAAGGCGGCACAGGTCGCCGCGATCTGCCGCAGCGCCCCGTCCCCGAGCCGCACCGACGGCAGCAGCTCCCGCGCCGCCGTGATCCGCGCCCGTACGGCCGCCTCCTCGTCCGCCCAGCGCGCGGCGAAACCGGCCGGGTCGTCGTCGTGGGCGAGCCGGCGCCGCACGACCTCCACCCGCTGGTCGGGCTCGCGGGAGGCGGACACCTCCACGGTCAGCCCGAACCGGTCGAGGAGCTGCGGGCGCAGCTCGCCCTCCTCGGGGTTCATGGTGCCGACGAGCAGGAACCGGGAGGCGTGCCGCACCGACACCCCCTCGCGCTCGACGTACGAGGCACCCATCGCCGCCGCGTCCAGCAGCAGGTCGACCAGGTGGTCGTGGAGGAGGTTGACCTCGTCGACGTAGAGGATGCCGCGGTGCGCGTCGGCCAGCAGGCCCGGCTCGAAGGCCTTCACGCCCTCCGCGAGCGCCCGCTCGATGTCCAGGGCGCCGACCAGCCGGTCCTCGGACGCGCCGACGGGCAGCTCCACCATCCGCGCGGGCCGCGCGACGCCGGCCCCCGGCTCGTGCGGGCCGTCCGGGCAGCCGGGGTCGGGGGAGTGGGGGTCGCAGGAGAAGCGGCACCCGGGGACGACGTCCACCTCCGGCATCAGCGCCGACAGCGCGCGCACGGCCGTGGACTTGGCGGTGCCCTTCTCACCACGCACCAGCACGCCGCCGACCGCCGGGGAGACGGCGTTCAGCAGCAGCGCGAGCCGCAGGTCGTCCTGACCGACCACGGCCGTGAACGGGAACGGGGTACTCACTTCTCGTCGCCCTCCGAATCGCCTTCGAGATCGCCTTCGAGTTCGAGATAGGTGGCGCGCAGCCGCTCCAGCGTCTCCGCGTCCGGCTCGGCCCACAGGCCCCGGTCCGCCGCCTCCAGCAGCCGCTCGGTGATGCCGCGCAGCGCCCACGGGTTGGACTTCTTCATGAAGTCCCGGTTCTCCGGGGCGAAGACGTACTCGGCGCTGAGCTTCTCGTACATCCAGTCGTCCACGACCCCGGCCGTGGCGTCGTACCCGAAGAGGTAGTCCACGGTGGCCGCCATCTCGAAGGCGCCCTTGTAGCCGTGCCGACGCATCGCCGCCATCCAGCGCGGGTTGACCACGCGGGCCCGGAAGACCCGGTGCGTCTCCTCGCCCAGCGTCCGCGTCTTCACCTGGTCGGGGGTGGCCGAGTCACCGACGTACGCCTCGGGGGAGGCCCCCGTGAGGTGCCGCACCATGGCGACCATGCCGCCGTGGTACTGGAAGTAGTCGTCGGCGTCGACGAGGTCGTGCTCGCGCGTGTCCACGTTCTTGGCGGCGACCGCGATCCGCCGGAACGCCGTCTCCATGTCCCCGCGCGCCGCGCGCCCGTCGAGCCCGCGCCCGTAGGCGTAGCCGCCCCACACCGCGTACACCTCGGCGAGGTCGGCGTCGGAGCGCCAGTTGCGGGCGTCGATCAGCGGCAGCAGCCCCGCGCCGTACGCGCCCGGCTTGGAGCCGAAGATGCGGGCGGTGGCCCGGCGTCGGTCGCCGTGCTCGGCGGTGTCGGCGTCGGCGTGGGCGCGCACGTAGTTCTGCTCGGCCGGCTCGTCCAGCTCCGCCACCGCCCGCACCGCGTCGTCGATCAACCCCACGACGTGCGGGAACGCGTCCCGGAAGAAGCCCGAGATGCGCACCGTGACGTCCACGCGCGGCCGGCCCAGCTCCGCCAGGGGCACGATCTCGAAGCCGGTCACCCGGCGCGAGGCGTCGTCCCAGACCGGACGGCAGCCCAGCAGGGCCAGGATCTCGGCGATGTCGTCACCCTGGGTGCGCATCGCGGACGTGCCCCAGACCGTCAGACCGACGGACTTCGGGTACGCGCCGGTGTCGGTCAGGTACCGCTGGATCAGCGAGTCCGCCAGCGACTGCCCCACCTCCCAGCTCAGCCGGGAGGGGATCGCCTTGGGGTCGACGGAGTAGAAGTTGCGGCCGGTCGGCAGGACGTTGACCAGTCCGCGGGTCGGGGAGCCCGACGGGCCCGCCGGGACGTAACCGCCGTCCAGGGCCCGCAGGATGTGCCCGATCTCGTCCGTGGTCCGGGCCAGGCGCGGCACCACCTCCGTGCAGGCGAACTCCAGCACCGCGACCGCGTCGGGCAGTTCGGTGCCCAGCACCTCGCGCACCAGCGCCGGTACGGCCGCGGTGTCCCACGCCCGCGCCTCCATGCCCAGCGCGAACCGCCGGCACACCTGCTCCAGCAGGTCGATCGCGTCGGCGGCCGAACGCGCCGGGCCGTCCACCAGGTCCGTCAGTTCCACCGGCACCTTCACGGGGGCGCCCGGCTCGGCCAGCAGCTCCTTCTCCACCAGCCCGAAGTGCTCGGCCAGGGACGCCCTCAGGCCCGGCAGCGCGTTCGCCTGCCCGCCCCACACCTGCGAGGCGCGCAGCACCGCCAGGACGAGGTTGACGCGCGGCTCGCCGACCGGGCCGCCGCCCAGGACGTGCAGCCCGTCGCGGATCTGCACGTCCTTGATCTCGCAGAGATAGCCGTCGATGTGCATGACGAACTCGTCGAACGCGTCGTCGTCCGGCTGGTCCTCCACGTGCAGGTCGTGGTGGAGCTCCGCGGCCTTGACCAGGGTCCAGATCTGCGCCCGGACCGCCGGCGCCTTCACCGGGTCCAGGTCGGAGACGAGCGCGTACTCGTCGAGCAGCTGCTCCAGCTTGGCCAGGTCGCCGTACGTGTCGGCACGCGCCATCGGCGGCACGAGGTGGTCGACGACGGTGGCGTGGCCGCGCCGCTTGGCCTGGGTGCCCTCGCCGGGGTCGTTGACGATGAACGGGTAGATCAGCGGCAGGTCGCCCAGGACCGCGTCGGGCGCGCAGCCGGCGCTCAGCCCGAGGCCCTTGCCGGGCAGCCACTCCATCGTGCCGTGCTTGCCCATGTGCACGATCGCGTCGGCGCCGAAGCTGTTCTCCAGCCACCGGTAGGCGGCCAGGTAGTGGTGCGACGGCGGCATGTCCGGGTCGTGGTAGATCGCGATCGGGTTCTCGCCGAAGCCGCGCGGCGGCTGGATCATGACCACGACGTTCCCGAACTGGAGGGACGCCAGCACGATGTCGTCCCCGTCCACGTACAGCGAGCCCGGCGGCTCGCCCCACGCCTCCCGCATGGCTCCCTTGAGGTCCGGGTCGAGCTTCTCGAACCACGCCCGGTAGTCGGCCAGCGGCACCCGCGCGGGCGCGGCGGCCAGCTGGTCCTCCGTCAGCCACTCCACGTCGTGGCCGCCGGCCTCGATGAGCCGGTGGATCAGCTCGTCGCCGCCGGACGGGTACTCGGTCAGCGCGTACCCGGCGTCCCGCAGCGCGTCCAGCACCCGCACCGCCGACGCCGGGGTGTCCAGACCGACCGCGTTGCCGACGCGGGAGTGCTTGGTCGGGTACGCCGTGAAGACCAGCGCGAGCTTCTTCTCGGCGTTCGGCTTGTGCTTGAGCGCCGCGTGCCGTACGGCGATCCCGGCGACCCGCGAGGCCCGCTCGGGGTCGGCCACGTACACCGGTACCTCGTCGGGACCCTGCTCCTTGAAGGAGAACGGCACGGTGACCAGGCGCCCGTCGAACTCCGGGATCGCGACCTGCATCGCCGCGTCCATGGGGGAGAGGGCGGCGTCCGACTCCTCCCAGGCGGCCCGGGAGGAGGTCAGGCAGAGCCCTTGGAGCACCGGGACGTTCAGGTCGGCCAGCGCCCCGATGTCCCACGCCTCCTCGTCGCCGCCCGCCGACGCCTGCGAGGCGTGCGTGCCGCCGGCCGCGAGGACGGTGGCGACCAGGGCGTCCGCCCGGCCCAGCAGCTCGTACAGCCCGGCGTCCGCGCCGCGCAGCGAACCGCAGTACACGGGCAGGGCGTTGGCGCCGCGCGCCTCGATCGCGTCGCACAGGGTGTCGACGAAGGCGGTGTTGCCGCTGAGCTGGTGGGCGCGGTAGAAGAGCACGCCGACCGTCGGGCGGCCCTCGGTGAAGGCCCGCTCGCCGTGGAGGCCGTACTCCGGCATCTTGCGCGGCTCCTCGAAGCCCTCGCCGGTCAGCAGCACGGTGTCCGACAGGAACCGGGCGAGCTGGGTCAGGTTGTCCGGACCGCCCTCGACCAGATAGCGCAGCGCCTCCGCCACCACCCCGGCCGGCACCGAGGACTCGGCCATCAGCTCGGCGTCCGGCACGCTCTCGCCGCCCAGCAGGACGGTCGGGACGCCGGCGGCCTTCAGCGCGGCGAGCCCGTCCTCCCAGGCGCGCTTGCCGCCCAGCAGGCGCACGACGGCGACGTCCGCGCCCTCCACGAGCGCGGGCAGTTCCTCGCGTACGTCGACCCGGGTCGGGTTGCCGATCCGGTAGGCGGCGTCCGACGCGCGGGCCGCCAGCAGGTCCGTGTCGGCGGTCGACAACAACAACACTGTGCTCATGCGGGCGCTCCCGGTGGGATGAAGGGCAGTCCTTGCGGCGCGCCGGACTCGATGAGCCGCCACAGCGCGTCCGTGTCCGCGTGGTGTTCGATCAGGTCGCCGAGCCGGTCGAGCTGCTCTTCGCGCAGCGCGGCGAACGAGGTGTCGGGGGCCGGCACGAAGCGGCGGCCCGCGGCGGCGGCCACCTCGCGCAGGAACGCCCGCCGGAAGCCGTCCGACTCCAGCGAGCCGTGCCAGTGCGTGCCCCAGGTCTGGCCGACCCGGCAGCCGTCCAGGAAGGGCTCGCCGCCCGCGACCTCGGCGACCCCGTGGTGGATCTCGTACCCCTCGACCCGCTCGCCGAGGGCCTCGCCCCGTGGCCGGGTGAGGGTCTTCTCGCGGGCGAACCGCACCCGCACGGGCAGCAGTCCGAGCCCGTCCACATTACCGGCCCGCGACTCGACCTCGTCCTCGATGTGCTCGCCGAGCAGCTGGAAGCCGCCGCAGATCCCGAGCACCGGGCGCCCCTCGGCGGCCCGGCGGGCGATCGCGTCCGCGAGCCCCCGCTCCCGCAGCCACCGGAGCGCCCGGACCGTCCCGCGCGTGCCCGGCACGATCACCAGGTCCGCGTCGGACAGCTCCTCCGGCCGGTCCACGAACCGCACCACGACGCCGGGTTCGGCGGCCAGCGCGTCCACGTCGGTGAAGTTGGACATCAGCGGGACCGCGCAGACGGCGGCCCGCAGCACGTCGTCCCCGACCGGTGGCGCGACGACGGACTCCCGCACCGTTCCCCGCAGGGAGACGCGCAGCCCGTCCTCCTCGTCGATGCCGAGCCCGTGCCGGAAGGGCAGGACGCCGTACGTGTGCCGCCCGGTGAGTCCGTGCAGCATCTCCAGACCCGGCTCCAGCAGCGACACGTCGCCCCGGAACTTGTTGACGAGGAACCCGGCGACCAGCGCCTGGTCCTCGGGCGCCAGCAGCGCCACCGTGCCGAAGAAGGAGGCGAAGACGCCGCCGCGGTCGATGTCGCCGACGACGAGGACGGGGAGCCCGGCGCCCCGGGCGATCCCCATGTTCACGATGTCGGTCCGGCGCAGGTTGATCTCGGCCGGACTGCCCGCCCCCTCGCAGATCACCGCGTCATACGTGCCCCGAAGCTCGGCCAGACAGTCCAGCACGGTGCCGAGCAACTGCTGCTGCCGGCCGCCGTGGTAGCCGCGGGCGCTCATCTCGCCGACCGGCTTGCCCAGCAGCACGACCTGGCTGCTGCGCTCACCGCCCGGCTTCAGCAGCACCGGGTTCATCTGCGCGGTCGGCTCCACGCGGCACGCCTGGGCCTGCATGGCCTGCGCCCGCCCGATCTCGGCGCCCTCGCGCGTCACGAACGAGTTGAGGGACATGTTCTGCGCCTTGAACGGCGCCACCTTCACGCCCTGCCGCACCAGCCAGCGGCAGATCCCGGCGGTGACGACGCTCTTGCCGGCGTCGGAGGTGGTGCCGGCGACGAGGAGGCCACCGCTCATGACGTACGTCCCTTCCTGACGATGCCGCGCGCGAGCATCCGCGTGCCCGCGCACACGCCCAGCGCCAGCCAGCCCACGCGCCGGGAGAGCCGGACGGCCCGCTCGATGTCGCCGCGGCCGGCCCGGACGGCGCGTCCCGCCGCCCCGTTGAGGACCGGCCGGTGCTCCACCCGGCCGCCGTAGGAGAGCGTTCCGCCCAGCCGCACCCCGAGGGCGCCCGCGAACGACGCCTCCACGGGCCCGGCGTTGGGGCTCGGGTGCCGTCCGGCGTCGGCGCGCCAGGCCCGCGCGGCACCCCGGGGGCCGCCGCCGGCCACGACGGCCAGGAGGGCGGTCAGCCGGGCGCCCGGCCAGCCCGCGAGGTCGTCGAGCCGGGCCGAGGCCCAGCCGTAGCGGCGGTACCGGGGCGACCTGTGGCCGACCATCGCGTCCAGGGTGTTCACGGCCCGGAAGCCGGCCAGCCCCGGAACTCCGGCCACGGCGCCCCACACCAGGGCGCCCACCACCGCGTCCGAGGTGTTCTCGGCGACGGACTCCACGACGGCCCGGGCGATCCCGTCGGCGTCCAGCGCCTGCGGGTCCCGCCCGCACAGGTGCGGCAGCCGCGCACGGGCCGCCTCCACGTCACCGGCCTCCAGGGCACGGCCGATGGCACCCGCCTCACGGGCGAGCGAGGTGCCGCCGACGACCGACCAGGTGGCGGCGGCGGTCAGCGCGACCGAGGCGGCGGGGGAGCGGCGTACGGCACGGGAGGCGGCCAGCCCGAGGGCGGCGGCGCCACCGGCGCACACGGCGGTGTGCAGCGCGCCCCACCCGCGGTGGTCGCGCCACAGCACCCGTTCCACGGCACCGGCGGCACGGCCGAACGCGGCGACCGGGTGTCCGCGGCGCGGGTCGCCGAGGAGGAGGTCACCGAGGAGGCCGGCGGCGGCGCCGTACGCGAAGACGCGTTCGGCGCGCACGGCTCAACCGGCCGTGGGGAGGGGAAGGCGAAGGGTGTCGCTGGTGAGCCTGGAACGGCAGCCGCGCATGGCGATAGGTCCTCACTCAGGGTGTCCGCGCCCTGGTTCGAAGAGCACGGCGGTGAGAGTTCCTGGCTCCCGGGGATCACTCCCCGGTCACAGTGGCGGGACCGCGCCGGATTCACACCGGGCTTCCTCTCCAGCCGCCGCATTGGCTCCGGCAGTCCACCACGCCCCGCGAACACCCGTCAACTTGCCGTTGACCTGCGAGGGGGGAGTGTGCG
Source organism: Streptomyces sp. SudanB5_2050 (assembly GCF_964272335.1). NCBI lineage: Bacteria > Bacillati > Actinomycetota > Actinomycetes > Kitasatosporales > Streptomycetaceae > Streptomyces > Streptomyces sp. SudanB5_2050. The sequence goes on along the minus strand of NZ_OZ186760.1, from coordinate 1,963,471 downwards.
AAGGCCCACACACGGAAGGCGTGCGCGGGCGCGGGGGAGTAGTGCGGGGTGGGCGAAAAGGGCGGGGCGCCGGACGGACCCCGAGGTCCGTCCGGCGCCCCCGCACCACGACGTGCGCCGCGCCGGTCCGCCGGCTAGGCGACGATCAGATAGATGCCGTACGCCACCGCCGCCGCGCAGGCCGCGAAGCACGCGTACGCGCCGGTGACCGCGAGGCCGGCGGAGCCGCCCTCGGCGGCGGCCCGCTCCTGGCGGGAGAGGCCGGCGATGCCGAGGGTGAACAGGCCCACCAGGACCACGGTGGCCACGAGGCTGACTCCGAAGACGGAGCCGAGAGCTGCCCAGTCGATGCTCATGGAGGTTCGTTTCCTTCGTACCCGGGGCGCGGGTTCAGACGGTGGTGGTGGCCGAGGGGGCCTTGGGCTCGGACGCCGAGGACGCGACGGCGGCCGCCGGCTCCCCGGTCACGCCCGCCGGGGGCGGGGTCACGGCGGCCATCGCCTGGGTCACCACGCCGGCCGCCTCCGGCTCGTCGTCGACGACGTTGGTGTGGTCGACGACCTCGCGCCGGGAGATCTTCCAGATGGCGGCGCTGGAGACGACCAGGAAGACCGCGACCAGGGCGGTGCCCCAGTCACCCAGACCGCAGACCCACTCGGCGATCGCGGCGACCAGGGCCGCGGCCGGCAGGGTCAGGCCCCAGGCGACGAACATCCGGGTGGCCGTGGACCAGCGGACCACGCCGCCCTTGCGGCCGAGGCCCGCGCCCATCACGGCGCCGGAGACCGAGTGCGTGGTGGACAGGGAGAAGCCGAGGTGCGAGGAGGCCAGGATGACCGTCGCGGCGCTGGTCTGGGCGGCGAAGCCCTGCTGCGGCTGGAGGTCGGTCAGGCCCTTGCCCATGGTGCGGATGATGCGCCAGCCGCCGAGGTAGGTGCCGAGCGCGATGGCGATGCCCGCGGAGAGGATGACCCACATGGGCGGGTCGGAGTCGGGGGCGAGCGCGCCGCCGGCGACCAGGGCGAGGGTGATGATGCCCATCGTCTTCTGGGCGTCGTTGGTGCCGTGGGCCAGCGAGACCAGACCGGCGGAGGCGATCTGCCCGGCGCGGTAGCCCTTCGCGGCGGCCTTGCCGTCGGCCTTGCGGCCGAGCCGGTACGTCAGGCGCGCGCCGAGCATCGCCGCGATGCCCGCGACCAGCGGGGCGGCGATCGCCGGGAGGAGCACCTTGGTGACGAGCACGTCGCCGTGGACCGCGCCGACGCCCGCCGAGGCGATCGCGGCACCGATCAGGCCGCCCATGAGGGCGTGCGAGGAGCTGGACGGGAGTCCGACCAGCCAGGTCAGCAGGTTCCAGAGGATCGCGCCGACCAGGGCGGCGAAGATGACCTCGGGACGGATGCCGGTCTCGTCCACGAGACCCTTGGAGATCGTGTTGGCGACCTCCACGGAGAGGAAGGCGCCGACAAGGTTGAGGACGGCGGACATCGCCACCGCCACCTTGGGCTTGAGCGCACCGGTCGAAATGGTCGTTGCCATCGCGTTGGCGGTGTCGTGGAAACCGTTCGTGAAATCGAACGCGAGAGCGGTCACCACCACAATCGCGAGGATCAGCGAGAAGCTTTCCATTTACCCAGGCAATCGTTCGAGGTCATTGGCTGGACGAACGTAGGTAACCATGGTGAACGGAAGATGAACTGGGCAGGGCGTCGCGGTGACCGGAACCGGGGCCGCCGCCTCCCTCCCCGTGTGCGCTCCGATGCTCTCCGGAGACGTCCCTGGCAGGATCGCCGCGACGCCGGTCGGCGGCGGTCGGAACGGGCCCGGAGCGGGCGGGGAGGAGACGGTGACTGTGACGTATTCGCGGGCCGGACGGGCGGCGGAGCAAGCGGAACCGGAAGAGGAACGGGAGCGGAGGGCGGCCTGGGAGGCGCTCGTCGCCACGGCCCGGCGGACGGTGACGGACGGGCTGGTGGTCGGCACCTCCGGCAACGTCTCGGTCCGGGTCGGCGACACGGTGCTCGTCACCCCTTCGGGTGTGCCCTACGACCGTCTGGCCCCCGAGGACGTCACCGGCGTCGACCTCGACGGCCGGCAGGTGCTCGGCACGCTGGTCCCGACCAGCGAGCTGCCCATGCACCTCGCCGTCTACCGGGCCACCGACGCCCGTGCCGTCGTCCACACCCACGCCGTGCACGCCACGGCCGTCTCGCTGCTCGTCCCCGAGCTGCCCCCGGTCCACTACATGACCGCGGCGCTCGGCGGCCCCGTGCGCGTCGCCCCCTACGCGGCCTACGGCACGGAGGAACTGGCCCGCCACGTGCTCGACGCCCTCGCCGGCCGCACCGGCTGCCTCCTCCAGAACCACGGCACCCTGACCTACGGTGCCTGCCTCGACCAGGCGTACGACCGCACCGCCCAGCTGGAGTGGATGTGCCGGCTGTGGCTGACGGCCTCCTCGGTGCCCGGCCGGTCACCGTCGCTGCTGACCGGGGAGCAGCTGGCCGAGGTGGCCGAACGCCTGGGCGGGTACGGCCAGCGCCCCTGACCCGCGCCGCACGGCCCGCGCCCCCGCCCCCGCCTCGGGCCCGTTGATCCGAACGGGCCCGTCCGCCCGCCGTCCCGGTGGCTTACTCCGGAGCCCCCCGGGAAACTGAAAGGCGTGCGCATCCTCCCCGCGACGGCCGCCGCCGTCACCGCAGCCCTGGCCGCAGGGGCGGCGAGCGTCGCCGCCGGACGGCTCGCCAGCGACGCCGCGCTCAAGGCGCCGCCCGGACGGCCCCTGCCCACCGAGCCGAGGCTCACCGTGCACGGCACGGCCGCCGGACAGATCACCCTCACCCGGGACCTGGCCGCGCTGCGACCGGGCCGCTACGGCCTGGCCGGCGACGGCTCCCACGCGGTCGTCGGCCCGGTCCTCGGCACCGCCGACCACGGCGCCGACACCGTCGTACGCCGACTCGAACGCGTCACCCACGGCACCCTCGGCGCCGGCGACCGGGCCTGGTTCACCCCGAACCTCTACGTCGGCAACCCGGGCACCGCCCTGGACCTCGACTTCGCCGACGTCGAGGTCCCCGGCGAACTCGGCCCCCTCCCGGCCTGGTTCCTGCCCGGCTCCCGCCCGACCTGGGTCATCGCCGTGCACGGCCTGGCCGCCACCCGCGAACACGCCCTCAACCTCATCGCGCCCCTGCACCGCCGCAGCGTCCCGGTGCTCGCCCTGGCCTACCGCGGCGACGTCGGCGCCCCGCCCTCGCCGGACGGCCTGCACCACTTCGGCGAGACCGAGTGGCGCGATCTCGACGCGGCCGTCCGCTACGCCGTGGACCACGGCGCCCGCCAGGTCGTCCTGCTCGGCTGGTCCACCGGCGCCACCATGGCCCTGCGCACCGCCGCGCTCTCCGGCGTGCGCGAGCGCATCGCGGGGCTCGTCCTGGACTCCCCGGTCCTCAGCTGGGAGACCACCCTGCGCGCCCTGGCCGCCGCCCGCCGCACCCCGGGCGCACTCCTGCCGCTCGCCGTCCGCGCCGCCCAGGGCCGCGCCGGCCTGCACGCCGACCACGACGCGGGAACCGCCGGCCTGTACCGCCCGGCCGTCCCGACCCTGATCTTCCACGGCCCCGACGACGCGGTCTCCCCCTGGCGCCTCTCCCGCCGCCTTGCCGACACCCACCCGCGCCTGGTCGCGCTGCACACGGTCAGGAGCGCACCGCACGGCGCGATGTGGAACGCCGACCCCGACGACTACGAGGAGACGCTGCGCCGCTTCATGACCCCGCTGGTCTGACCCCGAAGCCCTCGCGCCGCCTCCGCCGGACCGCGCGGCCCGCCCTCGGCCCGCCGCCCCGCACCGGGCGCGTACGCGGCCCCGCCGAACGGGTGGCAGCCGCGCACCGTACCGGTTCCGTTTAGTGCTGTACGGGTGGCTTGATCCCCGCCCGGAAGGGGTTCTGGACCGGTGTGTCCCCGGTCCCGGACAGGGCTCACCGCATTCCGTTTGGGTTTTCGGACCGTCAACCGGAAGACTGCACCCGTGACGTCCCGTATCCCGCGCGACTCCAGGCTCCGACTCGTCCGCCCGCGACCCCTGGCCGCCGCCCCGCAAGCGATCACCCAGCGGCGTCCGCGCCGCGCCGCGCCACGCCCCCCGGAGGGCACGCCCGCCCGGTCGGAGCTGGCCAGAATGGCGCGCGCCGGCCTGGCCGACGCGGCCCGCGTCGCCCGCTGGGCCGACGCCGCCCTCGGCCGCGGCAGCGCGACCGCCGACGGCAAGGCCACCCTCTCCGACGCGACCGCCGACCGCGCCGCCCGGGAGCTGGGCCTGACCGCGGCCGAGGTCCGCGCCGACTGGGACACCGCCCGCCTCGCCGGACTGATCGAGGTGCACGGCGACAGCGCCCGCCCCGGCTGGCGACTGCGCGCCTGGAACCGGGACGACAGCGCCGTGCTGCGCGGCTGGGTCGCCCTCTTCGACGCCTGGTCGCTCGCCCACCCCGAGCCCGCCGGACAGGAGCCCGCGGCGGTCGCCGAGGTCGTCTCCGCGATGCCCCAGTTGCTCTCGTTCCTCCAGCTGTCCGCCGGACCCGTGCCCGTGGCGCAGCTCCTGGACCTGCTGGAGCAGCGCGTCACCGAGCTGCGCACCGAGCGCTGCGAGGTCCCCTACGGCCCCCGCCTGGAGCCCGGCACCCCGCAGACCCCCGAGGCCGCGGCCCCGGCCCCGGACACCACCGCCGACACCCCGCTCGCCCCGCTCCTCGACTGGGCCCTGCACGCCCTCGCCTCCGTCGGCGCGCTCACCTGCGGCGACGGGCACGCCACGCTCACCCCGCTGGGCAGCTGGGCGGTCTGGGTCAAGCTGGAGCAGATCTGCGTCGCCGCGCAGAGCCCCGCCGGCAACATCGAGCAGTCGGCGGAGGACATGCTCCGCGGCTGCGCCCGGCTCCGCCCCAACGCCGCCCGTGCCGAGTACCGCGCCTGGCTCGCCGCCCGCCCCGTCGGCAGCGCCGTCGCCGAGCTGATCGCCGCCGCCCGCGGCGAGGACGCCCTGCTGCGCGGCCTCGCCTTCGACGCGCTGCGGGTCGTCGGCGCCCCCGCCGAGCCCGACGTCCGCGCCGTCGTCGACGAGCCGACGCTGCGCCCGTACGCGCTCCTGTGGCTGGCCGAGCACGACGGCGCCGACCCCGAGGACGCCCACGAGGTCCTCACCCGCCGGGAGGCCACCTGGCTGTGGGTCGACACCGCCGCCGCCGTCGCCGACCACGGCGAGGCCCCGCTGCTCGTGCGGCACCTGGAGTCCGCGGTGCAGCCCACCGTGCCGGCCCTCCTCGACGAGGTCCGGGCGGTCGGACACCCGCGCACCGTGCAGGTCCTGGTCGCGCTCGCCGCCGCACACCCCGACCCCGCGCTGGCGAAGGCCGTGCGCCGAGCGGCGTTCCAGGTGCACACCGGGGGCAGTTGAGGGGCCCGGCCGGGCCGGGGCGGCGGACCTCGCTCAGGTGCTCAGGCGCGGACCTCCGGGGCGTACGTACCGAAGCTCCAGACGTTCCCCTCCAGGTCGCGGGCCATGTAGTCCCGCGAGCCGTAGTCCTGGTCGGTCGGGGGCATCAGGATCTCCGCGCCGTGCTCCACCGCCCGGCGGTGGTGGGCGTCGACGTCGTCCACCACGACGTACACCCCCGTCGTCCCGGCGTTCCTCATCGCCTCGTCGAAGCGGCTGCCCGTGCCCTTCGAACCGAGCATGATCGCGCCGTTTCCCTGGGCCAGCTCGGCGTGGGCCACCGAGCCGTCCTCGCCCTCGTACACGGCGAGTTCCCTGAAGCCGAAGGCCCGGGTGAGCTGGCGGACCGCCGCCTCGGCGTCCGCGTAGAGCAGCGTCGGGTAGACGCTGGGACGGCCGCCGTCCATGCCTGCCATGCCGATCACTCCCTTGTGAGTCGGTGCGGGAAGCCCTGTCGCCAGTCTCGCACCGCCCACCGACGACGCCCCGGACCAGCGCTTCCGAACAGGGGAGCCCCGAACAAGGGACCGCGGGCGCCCGTACCCGGGAAAAGCGCTTGCACGGTCCCGTTAGACTGGCCCCATGGCCATTCTCCTCGCGCATTAGACGGCGGGAATCCACCAGCCGCCCGTCCCGCCACCCACCCGCCCAGGAGTCTGACCGTGATCTCCGCCTCCGGCATCGAGCTGCGCGCCGGTGCCCGCGTCCTCATCGAAAGCGCCACCTTCCGCGTCGCCAAGGGCGACCGCATCGGACTGGTCGGCCGCAACGGCGCCGGCAAGACCACCCTCACCAAGGTCCTCGCCGGCGAGGGCCAGCCCGCCGCGGGCACCGTCACCCGCTCCGGCGAGGTCGGCTACCTCCCGCAGGACCCGCGCACCGGTGACCTCGACGTGCTCGCCCGCGACCGCATCCTGTCCGCCCGCGGCCTGGACGTCCTGATCCGCAAGATGCGGGACAACGAGCAGCGGATCGCCAACGGCAAGGGCGCCACCCGCGAGAAGGCGCTCAAGCAGTACGAGCGGCAGGAGACGGAGTTCCTCACCAAGGGCGGGTACGCCGCCGAGGCCGAGGCCGCCACCATCGCCGCCGCGCTGAACCTGCCCGACCGGGTGCTCGGCCAGCCCCTGCACACACTCTCCGGCGGTCAGCGCCGCCGCATCGAGCTGGCCCGGATCCTGTTCTCGGACGCGGACACCCTGCTGCTCGACGAGCCGACCAACCACCTCGACGCCGACTCGATCATCTGGCTGCGCGACTACCTGAAGACCTACCGCGGCGGCTTCATCGTGATCTCCCACGACGTCGACCTGGTCGAGACGGTCGTCAACAAGGTGTTCTACCTGGACGCCAACCGCTCCCAGATCGACGTCTACAACATGGGCTGGAAGCTTTACCAGCAGCAGCGCGAGGCCGACGAGAAGCGCCGCAAGCGCGAGCGCGCCAACGCCGAGAAGAAGGCCGCCGCGCTGCACTCGCAGGCCGACAAGATGCGCGCCAAGGCCACCAAGACGGTCGCCGCGCAGAACATGGCCCGCCGCGCCGACAAACTGCTCTCCGGTCTGGAGGCGGTCCGCCAGTCCGACAAGGTCGCCAAGCTCCGCTTCCCGGAGCCCGCGCCCTGCGGCAAGACCCCGCTGACCGCCGAGGGCCTGTCCAAGTCGTACGGGTCCCTGGAGATCTTCACCGACGTCGACCTGGCCATCGACAAGGGTTCCCGGGTCGTCATCCTCGGTCTCAACGGCGCGGGCAAGACCACCCTGCTCCGCCTCCTCGGCGGCGTCGAGAAGCCCGACACCGGCCGGGTGATCGAGGGCCACGGCCTCAAGCTCGGTTACTACGCGCAGGAGCACGAGACCCTCGACCCCGAGCGCACCGTCCTGGAGAACATGCGCTCGGCCAACCCCGACCTGGACCTGGTCGAGGTCCGCAAGACGCTGGGCTCGTTCCTGTTCTCCGGCGACGACGTCGACAAGCCGGCCGGGGTGCTCTCCGGCGGTGAGAAGACCCGTCTGGCGCTGGCCACCCTCGTGGTCTCCTCGGCCAACGTGCTGCTGCTCGACGAGCCCACCAACAACCTCGACCCGGCCAGCCGCGAGGAGATCCTCGGCGCCCTGCGCACCTACAAGGGGGCCGTCGTCCTGGTCACCCACGACGAGGGCGCCGTCGAGGCGCTGCAGCCGGAGCGGATCATCCTGCTTCCGGACGGCGTCGAGGACCTGTGGGGCGCGGACTACGCGGATCTCGTCGCCCTGGCTTGATCGAATGGATGATCCACTGAGTATGGATCATTCGGCCCATCGGTGATCCACCATCTGTGTGAGATCTCCTCATCACGAGGTGTGTCCTACACGGATTTCGCGGCCGGGCCCCCTTCCTCGGGGGCCCGGCCGCGTCGCCTTTCTGACCTGGAACTTCGCGGAGAAACCCGTTCGGCCGTACGGACACGATCCGCTGGAATCCCGCATTCCGTATGTGGGGACCCGCTCCTGTCGTCACCACCTTGTCTCATCGACCTTGCCGAATGGGTGGCCATGAGGGCCGGGAGGGGTGATCATGAGGAGACCAGAGCGCACTTCCCATGAGGAGGCACGGGTGGCCGAGACTCTGAAGAAGGGCAGCCGGGTGACCGGCGCCGCGCGCGACAAGCTCGCGGCAGACCTGAAGAAGAAGTACGACGCCGGTGCGAGCATCCGGGCGTTGGCCGAGGAAACCGGCCGCTCGTATGGCTTTGTGCACCGCATGCTCAGTGAGTCGGGCGTCACGCTCCGAGGGCGTGGCGGGGCTACCCGGGGCAAGAAGGCCACATCGGCCTGAGGTTCCGGGCGACCCCTCGGCTTTCGAAAGTGAAGGTGGTCACCCGGTCGGTCGTCGGACCGTCCGGGTGGTTACTGTGCAGTCACTTAGCTCCGTCGTGGCACGGCTTGCCGGCCGGCGTACGACGGGGATGACGACCGCACCTTTCGGAGGCGCCCCATGGCTTCGCCCGCCCACGATTCCGCTCCCGTACTCGACAAGGACGGCGTGCGGCTCACCGTCGACGACGCGATCGCCACGGTGACGCTGACCAACCCGGCCAAGCGCAACGCGCAGAGCCCCGCCCTGTGGCGGGCGCTCACCGAGGCCGGCCGGCTGCTGCCGGGCTCCGTCCGGGTCGTGGTGCTGCGCGCCGAGGGCAAGTCGTTCTCGGCCGGGCTCGACCGGCAGGCGTTCACGCCCGAGGGCTTCGACGGGGAACCGTCGTTCATCGACCTGGCGCGGGGCGGCGACGCCGAGCTGGACGCGACCATCACCGCGTACCAGGAGGCGTTCACCTGGTGGCGGCGCAGCGACATCCTGTCGATCGCCGCGGTGCAGGGGCACGCCATCGGCGCGGGCTTCCAGCTGGCCCTCGCCTGTGACCTGCGCGTCGTCGCGGACGACGTGCAGTTCGCCATGCGGGAGACCAGCCTGGGGCTGGTGCCGGACCTGACGGGCACCCACCCCCTGGTGTCCCTGGTCGGCTACGCCCGCGCGCTGGAGATCTGCGCGACGGGCCGCTTCGTCATGGCCGAGGAGGCCGTGAACACCGGGCTGGCCAACCTCGCCGTGCCCGCCGACCAACTCGACGGTGCCGTCGGCGACCTGGCCTCCGCCGTTCTGGCCGCGCCGCGCGACGCCGTCATCGAGACCAAGGCGCTCCTCCAGGGCGCCCTCAGCCGCGACTACGAGGCCCAGCGCACCGCCGAACGCGCCGCCCAGGCCCGCCGTCTGCGCGACCTGGCCGGTCTCGGGGAGTGACCGGGGCCGGGGCCGGGGGCGGTCCGGCGTAGGCGGGCGCCGCCCCGTCAGTCGATCGCCGTCACCACCACCGCCACCGAGGGGCGGTCCGGCAGGGCCTCGGACACCGCCGTGCGCACCTGCCGGGCCGACTCCGCCGCGCTCCGGCCGGCGCGCACGGCCAGTTCCACCCGAACGTGCCGGCGCGGCAGGGCGGACGCCTGCGACAGCTCCATGACATCCACCGGACGGCCCAGCACGGCCGTCAGCCGGGACACGCCCGGCACGGCCAGCGCGGCGTCGGCCGCCCGCGCCGCGTCCCCCTCCTCCCGCCCGCCACCGGTGTCCGCCCCCGCAGGGTGCGCCGCCGCCCCGGGCGCCGCCTCGGTTCCGTGCCCGGAGGCCGCCCCGTCACCCGGGCCCGACGCGGCTCCGCGCCCCGCCTCGGTCCCGTCGTCCGGTCCCGCACCCGCCTCCAGCAGCTCCGTCGCCCGCAGGTCCACGTCCGTCACCGTCAGGCCCAGCTCGTCGGCCGCGGTGAGCAGGGCCGTGCGCAGCCGGGCCGCCGTCGCCGGCAGCGGCTCCGCGACCGTCGCCGCGAAGTCGGCCGTCACCCTCAGCGGCCCGGGCGGCAGGGCGCTCGGCGGGGACGGCACCACCGGCTCGAACGCACGGCCGGGATCGGCGGCCGCCACCCGCAGGGCCCCGGCGCGCACGCCCGGCACACGCCCGGCCGCTGCCAGCAGCGCCCCGCGCACCGCCCGTTCGGCGATCCACGCCCCGTCTCCCGGCCCGCCGAGCGGCAGCAGCCTGCCCAGCCCCAACCGTTCCCGCACCGCCTGTGTCCATCGGTCCGCCGTCGTCATTCCTCCAGCCTGCCGCATCCCCGGCGCGCGATCGCGGAACCTTGCTTACGGTGGTCGAAGAAGGACGTACCGGGAAAGGACTGCGGCGATGAGTGACCTGACGGAGAAGGACACGCCCGACACCGGTGCCCACCGGGCCCAGGGCGTACGGCGTGGCGGAGGAGCCCCCGGTGAGCGGGGCCGCACCACCATCGCCGACGGCGTCGTGGAGAAGATCACCGGAATGGCGGCACGCGACGTCGCCGGTGTGCACGCCATGGGCAGCGGCATGTCCCGCACCTTCGGCGCCGTGCGCGACCGGGTGCCCGGCGGGGCCAAGTCGGGCGTGACGCGCGGCGTCAAGGCCGAGGTCGGCGAGAAGCAGACCGCCCTCGACCTCGAGATCGTCGTCGAGTACGGCGTGTCGATCTCGGACGTGGCCCGTGACGTGCGGGAGAACGTGGTGGCGGCGGTGGAGCGGATGACCGGCCTCGAGGTCGTCGAGGTCAACATCGCGGTGAGCGACGTGAAGCTGCCCGACGAGGAGGACGAGGAGCCGGAGCCTCGGATCAAGTGACGCGGACGCGGACTGAGGGGAGCGCACCATGAGCATGGCCGTGGTCGGTCTGATCGCCGGCATGGCGCTGGGTTTCGCCGGGTACTTCGGCGGCTTCGGGGCCTTCCTGCTGGTGGCGGCCCTGGGAGCCGTCGGTTTCGTCGTGGGCCGCCTGCTGGAGGGCGACATGGACCTCGGCGACTTCTTCCGCTCCCGCGACGACCGGCGGCGGTGACCGGCGTGAGCGACGGGGCCGGTGGGCTCCTCGAACCCCGGACCGTCGTACCGCCGGGCGAGCGCGGGGCCACGCGGATCGCCGACCGGGTCGTCGCCAAGGTCGCCGCGCGGGCGGCGCGCGAGGCGGTCGGCCCGCTCCACCCGGACGCGGCCCGGCCGTACGCCACCGTCGCCGTCCACCACGACACCGCCCGCGTCCGGGTCCACCTCGAACTGGACTACCCGTGCGACATCGGCGCCCGCTGCGGGCAGGTGCGTCACCAAGTCGTGCAGCGGGTGCGCGCGCTGGTGGGCATGGCGGTCCCGGAGGTCGCCGTCCAGGTGGAGCGGCTGCACCTGACGGCGGAGCACGGAGCGAGTCAGGGGAGGACGCGATGAGCGAGCCCCAGGGAACCGAGGGCAGCACCCGGCGGCTGCCGGTCGTGGAGACCGCCGCGCAGCCCACCGGCCCCACCGATCCCAGCGATCCCACCGACCCCACCGGGCAGGAGACGCCCGGCGGCGACTCCCCGCCACCGCCGGCCTCCGACGCCGCAGGCGGACGGGCGGGCCGCTTCTGGTCCGCGCGGCGTGTCCCCGCGGGCATCGTCGCGCTGCTGCTCCTGGTCGTCGCGGGCGCCTTCCTCTACGACGTCGTCGCCGTGCGCACCGGGCGCTCCGCCCTCGGCTGGCGCCGCGAACTGGCCCGGCAGCTCGCCGAACGCCCCCTGGACGACACCTGGGTCCGGGTCGGCGCCGGGGTCGCCGCGGCCCTCGGGCTCTGGCTGCTCCTGCTGGCCCTCACCCCCGGTCTGCGCAAGGTGCTGCCGATGCGGCGCACCCGGCCCGACGTACGGGCCGGACTCCACCGGGACGCCGCCGCCTCGGTGCTGCGCGACCGGGCCGTGGAGGTCGCCGGGGTGCAGTCGGCGCGCGTGCGGATGCGCCGGCGCAAGGCACGGGTGCGCGCGCTGGCCCACTTCCGTGAACTGGACGACGTACGGACCGATCTGCACGGCGTGCTCGACGACGCGGTGCGCGGGCTGGGACTGGCCCGGCCGCCCACCGTGTCGGTCAAGGTGGCGCGTCCCGGACGGAAGGGGTGAGAGCGGTGCTCAGGACCGTCGACCGAGTGCTCCTGGGACTGGTGGGCCTCGTCCTGCTCGCCCTGGGCGGCTCGGTGCTGGCCATCGGCTTCGGCGCCTCCGCGCCCTCCTGGTGGCTGCACCGGGGCCCGCACGACGTGCTGCTGAGCGCGGCCGAGCGGACCAGGTGGCGGGAGTCGGGCTGGTGGTGGCCGGTCGTCATCGCCGCGCTCGCCGTCCTGCTGCTGCTCGCCCTGTGGTGGCTGGTGGCCGTGCTGCGCCGCCGCCGGCTCGGGGAGGTCCTCGTCGACACCGGCGACGGCGAGGGCGCTGCGCTGCGCGGCCGGGCCCTGGAGAGCGTCATCGCCCAGGAGGCCGACCGCGTGGACGGTGTCGAGCGGACCAGGGTCCGGCTGACCGGCCGACGGGCCTCCCCGGCGGCCCGCGTCCGCCTCCTCCTGGCCCCTCACGTCGACCCCGGCACCGCGCTGGACGACGTCACCGCCCACGCCCTGGCCCACGCCCGTACTGCGGCGAACCTCTCGGCCCTCCCGGCGGAGGTTCAGCTCCGGGGCGTCAAGCACGGCGCCGAGCGGGTCAGCTAGGCCCGCCCCGCACGGCCGGACGGAGTATCCGTGCCGCTTGCCGGCACCCGCGGAGCCCGCGACCCGTCTAGAACCCGTGCCGCATCCCGCCGTCCACCGGCAGCATCACGCCCGTGACGTACGAGGCGGCGGGGGACAGCAGGAAGGCAGCGGTCCGGCCGAACTCCTCCGGGGCGCCGTAGCGGCGCAGCGGGACGCGGGACTCGGCCGCCGCCCTGGTGGCCTCCGGGTCGGCGGACATGCCGTCCAGCTCGCGCACCCGGTCGGTGTCGATGCGGCCCGGCAGCAGGCCGACGACGCGGATGCCGCGGGGGCCCAGCTCGTCGGCGAGGGACTTGGCGAAGCCCGCCAGGCCGGGCCGCAGGCCGTTGGAGATGGTCAGGCCCGGGATCGGCTCGTGCACCGAACCCGACAGCACGAAGCCGATGACGCCGCCGCCCTCCAGTTCGGCCGCCGCCGTCCGGGCCAGCCGTACCGCGCCGAGGAACACCGACTCGAACGCCGCCTGCCACTGCTCGTCCGTGTTGTCGGCGACGAACCCGGGCGGCGGCCCGCCCACGCTGATCAGTACGCCGTCGAAGCGGCCGAAGCGCTCACGGGCGGTCGCGACCAGCCGGCCGGCGGCCTCCGGGTCGGCGTTGTCGGCGCCCACACCCACCGCGTGAGGCCCCAGCGCCGCCGCGGCCTCCTCCGCCGTCTTCTCGTCCCGCCCGGTGACGACCACCTTCGCCCCGTCGGCGACCAGCTCGCGCGCGACGGCGTTGCCCAGGCCCCGGGTGGCACCCGTGACGACGTACACCCGGTCCTTCAGTCCAAGATCCATGGCCCTATCCTGCCCCCTCGTCCCCGAACAGGGCGAGGGCCGTGTTCACCAGTCCGATGTGACTGAACGCCTGCGGGAAGTTGCCGAGCTGGTGGCCGGCCACCGGGTCGTACTCCTCGGCGAGCAGCCCCACGTCGTTGGCGAGCCCCACCAGCCGCTCGAACAGCTCCCGGGCCTCCTTGGTCCGGCCCGTCGCGTGCAGCGCGTCCGCGTACCAGAACGAGCAGACCAGGAACGTCCCCTCGCCGCCCGGCAGCCCGTCGACGGGGTCCCCCTCGGTGCTGTAGCGGCGCACGAGCCCGTCCCGGGACAGCTCGGCGCCGATCGCGTCGACCGTCCCGACGACCCGGGGATCGTCCGGCGGCAGGAAGCCCACGCGCGGGATGAGCAGCAGCGAGGCGTCCAGTTCACGGGAGCCGTAGGACTGGGTGAAGGTGTTGCGTTCCGGGTCGTAGCCCTTCTCGCACACCTCCCGGTGCACCTCGTCGCGCAGCGCCCGCCAGCGGTCCGGGTCGCCGCCGGTCAGCTCCGGGTGCTCCTCCAGGGTGCGCACGGCCCGGTCCAGCGCCACCACGTCATCACCTTCGAGTGCACGAACTGCCGGCGCCCGCCGCGCACCTCCCACAGCCCCTCGTCGGGCTCGCGCCACGCCGTGGCCAGGAAGTCCATCAGGGCGCACTGCAACTCCCACATCTGCGGCTGCGGGTGCATGCCGGCCAGCCGGGCCAGCGACAGGGAGTCCATGACCTCGCCGTACACGTCCAGCTGGAGCTGGTTGACGGCGTCGTTGCCGACCCGTACGGGCGTGGACCCGGCGAAGCCCGACAGCCACGGCAGCTCGAACTCCGGCAGCCGCCGCTCACCCGCCAGGCCGTACATGATCTGCAGGTCCGCCGGATTGCCCGCGACCGCGCGCAGCAGCCAGTCGCGCCATGCCTCGGCCTCCTCCAGGTACCCGGCTGACAGCAGGGCGCCCAGGGTGAGGGTGGAGTCGCGCAGCCAGCAGAAGCGGTAGTCCCAGTTGCGCACGCCGCCCGGTTCCTCGGGCAGCGAGGTGGTGGGCGCGGCCACGATGCCGCCGGTGGGCTTGTAGGTGAGCGCCTTCAGGGTGATCAGCGAACGGACCACGGCGTCCCGGTACGGGCCGTCGTAGCCGCAGTGCGCCGCCCAGGCCCGCCAGTCCTCGACGCTGTGCTCCAGGGCGATGAACGGGTCGACCAGCGGCGGGCGGGGCTCGTGCGAGGGGTGCCAGGTGAGGACGAAGGCGACCTTCTCGCCCTCGGCGACCGTGAACTCCGCGTGCGTCCCGAAATCCTGCCCCCAGCTGCGCACCTCCGGCTCGCTGCGCAGCCACGCCGAGTCCGGCCCGGCGACCGCCACCCGGTGCCCGTCGGTGCGGCGCATCCAGGGCACGACCGAGCCGTAGTCGAAGCGCAGCCGCAGCACGCTGTGCACGGTGACCTCGCCGCGCAGACCCTCCACGACGCGTACGAGGTCGGGGGCGCGGTCGCGCTGCGGCATGAAGTCGGTGACCCGCACCGCGCCGTCCGCGGTCTCCCACTCGGTGTCCAGGACGAGGGTGTCGGGCCGGTAGGCGCGGCGCGTGCAGCGCTCGGCTCCCTCGGGAGCGATGCGCCAGTGGCCGTTGTCCTCGTCGCCGAGCAGTCTGGCGAAGCAGGCGGCGGAGTCGAAGCGGGGCAGACAGAGCCAGTCCACGGAGCCGTCCGTGCCGACCAGGGCGGCGGTCTGCTCGTCGCCGATGAGCGCGTAGTCCTCGATGTGGGGGTGCACGGCATTCCGTCTTCCCGACCCGGGACGGAGCAATCGGGCCCGTCCGCGTGCCGGCGCCCGGGGCGGCCGTCGGCCGCTACACCGCCGCGTGCTCCGGCTGCGGCTGCGCCGCGTCCTCGGCGGTCTCCCGGTCGCGCTTCTCGCGGCGGACCAGGAACCACCAGCCGACCGGTACGGCGGCGGCGAACAGCCACCACTGGATCGCGTACGCGTAGTTCAGCGCGGCGTCCTCGTTGCCGGGCCTGCCGATGCGCTCCGGGGTGCCGTTCTTCGGCTCCGGCTCCATCAGCACGACGTATCCGCCGAGCACCGGTGCCTTCAGGCGCTCGGCCTGCTGCGCGCTGTTGATGAGCATGATCTGCCGGTCCGGCAGACCTTCGAGGTCCTTGATGCCGCTCGCCTCGGTCGTCTCGTCGGGCATCAGCCGTCCGGTGACGGTGATCTCCCCGCCGGGCGGCGCGGGCACCTCGGGGAAGGCGGTCTGACTCGGGCCGTCCGCCGGGATCCAGCCCCGGTTGACCAGCAGGATCCTGCCGTCGTTCAGCACGAACGGGGTCAGCACGTGGTAGCCGATGTTGTCGTCGGAGTCGGTGCGGCGACGGACGACGACCTCGCGTTCGGTGTCGAAGTGGCCCTGCGCGGTGACCGTGCGGTACCGCTCACGCGTGGTGATCTTCTTGCCGGGAGCGGTCAGCGACTCGGCGGGCACCGGCGCCGCGTCGAGCGCCCGCGCGACCAGATCGTTCCGGGCGGTGCGCTCCTCGTAGCGGTGCATCTGCCAGAAGCCCAGCCGGATCATCGTGGGGATGAGCAGCACGGCGACCAGCGTGAGGATCACCCACTGGCGGGACAGGAGGAAGCGGTACACCCCACGACGGTACAACTCGGTCGTGGGGCGCCGTGCGGCGGGTACGCCGTCGAGGGACTAGACCTTGTCGACGATCCCCGCCCTCCCCTCCGCGCGGGCGCAGTGGGCGCCGCAGTACCAGTGGCCCTCGACCTCGACGCCCTGGCCGATGATCTGGACCCGGCAGTGCTCGCAGATGGGGGCCATCCGGTGGATCGCGCAGGAGAAGCAGTCGAAGACGTGCACCGCTCCCTGGGCGTGGACCTCGAAGGTCATTCCGTAGTTGTTGCCGCAGACTTCACATGTCGCCATGCGCCACAGGGTGAGCCGTCACCGCGACGCGGGCGAGCGGGCGCCGGGCGAGTCGCCCGGAATCACCCGTCCGTACGGCTCGGCCGCGATCCGCCCGGAGCCCGGCTCACGGCGTGGCGTCCGCGGGCTCGACGTCTGCCAGCAGCTGGCCGAAGGCCGCCTCGTCCACCACCGGCGTGCCGAACTGGCGGGCCTTGACCACCTTGGACGTGCCCGAGTCCGGGTCGTTGGTGACCAGCAGACTGGTGAGACGGGACAGGCTGGTGGCGACGTGCAGTCCGGCCTCGGTCGCACGGTCCTCCAGCAGGTCCCGCTCGACGGAGGTGTCACCCGAGAAGGCGACCCGCATGCCCTGCTTGAGCCGTTTGCCCTCTTCGTACCGGCCCGGGTTGGGGTAGAGGCACGCGGGCCTCTTGCGGGAGGGGCGCCAGCCGGCCGACCGGTAGCCGCCGGGGCCGGCCTGGTGGCCGATCCGGGGAGCGGGCGCGTCCGACCACTCGGTCAGCGGCCGGCACTCGTGCAGCGGCAGCCGCAGGCCGCCCGCCGCCGCCGCGAGCAGGCTCGGCCGGAACGCCTCCGCCAGCACCCGGGCGTCGTCCAGCGCGTGGTGCGCCCGCTGCTGCACGACGCCGAAGTGGGCGGCCAGCGACTCCAGCTTGTGGTTGGGCAGCGGCAGCTCCAGCGCCTTGGAGAGCGCGATGGTGCACAGCCGTTGACGCACCGGTGCCTCGCGCTTCGCGCGCGCGTACTCGCGGGCGATCATCTGCCAGTCGAAGACGGCGTTGTGCGCGACGAGCACCCGCCCGTCGAGACGGGCCGCGAACTCCTCGGCCACCTCCGGGAAGAGGGGCGCGTCCCGGAGCACCTCGCTCGTCAGGCCGTGTATCCACACCGGGCCCGGGTCCCGCTGCGGATTGACCAGGGTGTACCAGTGGTCCTCGACCTCGCCGCGGGCGTCCAGACGGTAGACGGCCGCGGAGATGATGCGGTCGTCGCGGGCCAGTCCGGTGGTCTCCACGTCAACGACCGCGTATCCCTGCGGATACGCGGTCGGCCACGCCGTCGCGGACGGCGCTGCGGTCGTGCGGTCTTCGAGCATGGTCCATGAGGATACGGGCCGCGACTGACACTCCGGTGCGCCAGGTGCCGCCGCGCGCCGCGGCGCGACGGCCGTACGGTCAAGCGGCCGCCGCCGGGCGGGCGTTGCGGGACTCACCACCGGATCGGCACCGGAAGGGCCGTCAGCAGCCCGGAGACCGCGACCACGAAACCGAGGGCGGCGACCTCCGCGCGCGCCGGGACGCAGGCGGTCAGCGGATCGGCCGCGCGGCCCAGCCGGATCCTGGCCCACAGCGCGAGGGCGGCGACGGCGACCATGAGGATCACCTTGGCGAGCAGGACCCGCCCGTACGCCGTGTCCGTCAGCTGGTCCACGATCGTGCCGGGCGGCATCCGGCGCAGCGAACTGCACACGCCCGTCGCCGTGATGGCCGCGAGCAGCACGGCCGCCACACGCGCGTAGAGCCCCAGCAGGGCCGGGCCGGCGGCGGCCTCCCGCCAGGTGCGCAGCGTCCGCAGCGCGTACAGCAGACCGCCCACCCACAGCGACGCGCACGTCAGGTGGACGAGGGTCAGGCCGGAGCCGAGCAGGGGGCTGTACTCGGTCGTGGGGTGCGCGCGCAGCGCCTCCGCGACGATCACCGCGGCCAGCGGCCAGACCTGGAGGCCGGGGCGGCGGGAGGTGGCGCACAGACCGGCCGCGAGGAAGCCGTTGACCTCCAGGAGGGCGAGTTTGCCGTCGCGGGTGGAGTAGAGGCCGCCGACGTCGATGTCGGCGGCGCTGTCCGGCACCAGGTTGCCCGTGGCCACGACCGACGCCAGGCCCAGCGCGGCGACGAACCCGGCGGCGGCCGCGTACGGCGCCCAGCTGCGGGGGCGTTGCGGGGGAGCGCCGGGGAGGGACCTGGCGAGCCGGTTCACGAAGAGTTCGCCGACCGGGACGCTCAGCGCGGCGAACAGCACCGTGCGCAGCAGGGCTATGCCGCCGGTGCCGGGTGCCTCGGCCTCCCCGGTGCCGTGCAGGGCGGGGGACGGGCCGAGGACGGGTATCAGCGCGGCCAGCACCACCAGCACGAGCACGGCCACGGTCCGGCCGGTGCCGGTGGGCCGCGCGTGCCGTCCGGTGCCGGTGGTCCGGGACGGGGGTCTTGTCAAGGTCACCTCGAGATCTTCACCAGCTCCCCCAGATCCGGGCAAGTTCCGGAAAACAACTGGCGGTCCGGCATTCCACACATGAGGACGTTTTCGGCCGCCGTGCGGTTCGGGAGAGCGGGGAAGGGGGTGAGGGACGCGTCACACCCAGCGCGCGGCGTCCGCGCCCCAGGGGCCCGGCGCCCGTTCCCAGTCGGTGGGTCCGCCGTCGAAGCGGACCGGCGGCAGCGCGTACCGCAGCCGCCCCAGCGGGCTCTCCCGCTCACGCAGCCACGGTGAGGCGCCCGGGCCTCCCGCCTCGCCGGCGTCTCCCGGGCCTCCCGCCTCGCCGGCGGCACGTACGCGGCGCGCGCCGCTGCCCGTGCCCAGAGTGCTCGGGCCGCCGGTGCCGCCGGTGCCCCTCGCGCCGCCCGTGCCGCCCGTGTCGGCGGAGGCGCTTCGGGCCGACCCGCCGACGCCGTGCGGCCGGCCCGCGCCGCTCGCGCCGTCCGGCGCCGGCCCCGCCGACAGCCACGCGGCCGTGCGGGCCAGCGCGACCTCGACGTACCGGCTGCCGCCGTGCCGGGACTGCTCGGTCAGCGCCCGCAGCACCCCGGCCGCCAGCAGGTAGCCGCTGCCGTGGTCGAGGGCCTGGGCGGGCAGCGCGCCCGGCCGGTCCGCCGTTCCCTCCAGCGCGGCGATCCCGGTGCCCACCTGCACCAGGCTGTCGAAGCCGCGCCGCCCGGCCCACGGCCCGTACGCGCCCCAGGCCGACAGCCGGGCCACGACCAGTCCCGGCCGCCGAGCGGCGAGCGCCCGCGGGGAGAGGCCGAACCGGTCGAGGGAGCCCGGCCGGTAGCCGGTGACGACGACGTCGGCCGCGCCGAGCAGTTCCTCGAAAGCGGCCTGATCGGACGTCAGGTCCAGCGTCGCCGAACGCTTTCCGAAGCCCGTGTCGACGTGCTGGTCGGGCAGTTCGGGCAGCCCCGGCGGGTCCACGCGCAGGACGTCCGCGCCGAGCAGGGCGAGGGTGCGGGTGGCCACCGGGCCGGCGATGACCCGGGTCAGGTCCAGGACGCGCAGCCCGGCGGCGGGCAGCAGCGCGCCGGCGGACGGCGGGACGGGGGCGAACGTCCGCGCCGGCGACGCGTCCAGCACGCCGCGCTCCACCAACGGCCGCCCGGCCACCGCGCGGCCCTGCTCGGAGGCCGCCCACTCCTCGGGCGTCCGCAGGGCCACGGCCGCCCCGCCGGCCGCGTACACGGTCTCCTCGACGGAGCGCGCGGGCAGCCCGGCCAGCAGGGAACCCACGGCGTCCACCGCCCGCGCGTCCTCCGTGTCCCGCGCCAGGCCCAGCGCCGCCAGCAGCCGCGCCCGGTGGTGCGGGTAGTTCGCGTGGGTGCGCACCCACCCGTCGGCCGTCCGCCACAGCCGCGACAGCGGCGCGAACGACACCGGCTCCCGGCCGCCGATCCGCAGGTGACGCTCGCTGGTGAAGGCCGCCGCGACCGCCCCGTCGTCCACCCGCACCGCGGGTACCCCGCCGGGCGCGGCCCGCCGCGCCGCCAGCTCGGCGGCGGCCAGCGCACAGGCGCCGACGCATGCCGACGCGAGCGCCCGCACCGGCAGGCGCGCCTCCAGGACCTCGGGGCGCGCCGCCCGCGCGACCCGCGCGGTGAGTGCCGCGTCACCGCCCAGCACGGACCACACGTACTCGATCTCGTCCATCTCTTCCATGGCGAGCAGTGTGCGGTGCCCGCCCCGCGCACGGAACGGCGGGCCGGGGGAGGTTCCCCCGGCCCGCCTCACGCGCGTGGTGGCCGCGGGGGCCACCGGAGCGCCGCTACCGGGTCACCGCGTCCAGCGCGTCGGCCGTGCCCCAGCCGTAGAAGCCGTTGCGGTTCTTCGAGCCCTCGCACACCGCGTCGACCTTGCCGTCGCCGTCGATGTCGTACGGCTCGGTGCACGCGGTGGCGTCGGCCTGGGCGTACAGCAGGGCCTTGACCATCGCCGGTGAGGCGTGCGGGTGCGTCGACTTGATCAGCGCGGCGACGCCCGCGACGTGCGGGGACGCCATCGACGTACCGGCCATGTAGCCCCACTTGCCGCCGGGCAGCGTGCCGAGGATCAGTCCGCTGGTCGCGGGCGGTTCCGGCTTCTGGTACGCCGTCGAGTCGCCGCCGGGCGCGGCGATGTCGACGACGCCCAGCCCGTGGTTGGAGAAGGACGACTTGAGGCCCTTCGCGCCCGTCGCGGCGACCGTCACGACGCCGGGCAGCTGGGTCGGGATGTCCAGGCACTCGGACGGGTCGACCACCCGGTCGCCGGGCGTGGTGTCGTTGGGGGAGGACGGGTCGGTGATCTCGTCGGACGAGAGGTCGTAGTTCTCGTTGCCCGCCGCCGCGACGTTGACCGCGCCCTTCTTCTCCGCGTACCGCGAGGCCCGGGTGACGGCCTCGACGAGCGCCTTCTGGTCCGGGTCGTTCTTGCAGTTGAAGTACCAGGGGTCGGTGTAATAGCTGTTGTTGGTGACGTCCACGCCGTGCTCGGCCGCCCACATGAAGCCGCAGACCACGGCCTCGGTGTAGAAGAAGCCGTCGGGGTTGGACACCTTGATGCCCGACACCTTCACGCCGGGCGCCACGCCCGTCATGCCGACGCCGTTCTTGGCGGCGGCGATCTCCCCGGCCACGTGCGTGCCGTGCGGGCTCTCCGCCGCCCCCGGCCGCCAGGCGCCGTCGGTGGTGTCCGGCTTGCCGGAGACGCAGTTGACGGAGGCGTCCCGGTCGAAGTTGGGGGCGATGTCCGGGTGGGTGTCGTCCACGCCCGTGTCGATGACCGCGACGGTCACCTTCTCGCTGCCCAGCGACTTCTCGTGCGCCTTGTCCGCCTTGATGGCGGGCAGGTCCCACTGGAGTCCCTGCAGCGGGTCCTGGCCCTCGGCGGCCTCGGCGGCGGCGATCTCCTTGCCGCTGAGGACCTTCGGCGCGCCGGTGTCGGTGGTGGCGGCCGACGGCAGCGGCGCGGTGCGGGTGGCGCCGGCCGACTGCACACCGCGCACCGTGCGGACCTGCCGGGCGAAGTCCGGGTTCGAGGAGTGGACGACGACCACGCCGATCCGGTCGTACGACGTCACGACGGTGCCGCCGGCCTCGGCTATCGCCCGCTTCACGTGCGCCGGGAGGCCGTGCCCGGGGCGGACGTTGACGACGTAACTCATCGAGGTCGAGGACGTCGAGTCCGCCGACAGCGTGGGGGCGGCCTCGGCGGCGGAGGCCGGGACGCCCGGCAGGAGGGCCAGCGACGCGGCCACGGCCATACCGGCCGGGATCGCGAGGGCTCGGCGGTGACGCGGGTGGGGAGGTGTCATGTGCGGTGTCTCCAGTTCGTTCGTGAAACCGGTGCGCGACTCGGGAGCGGACGACGAGCGGGCCCGTGCGGGGCGGGTCACTTCACCGCGCGCAGCGCGTCGACGATGCCGTGGCCGTAGAAGCCGTTGACCCGCTTGCCGCCCTCGCAGCCGGCGTCCTGCGTGCCGTCGCCGTCCTGGTCGTAGGAGGCCGGGCAGCCCGGGTTGTCGGCCTGCGCCTTCAGCAGCCGCTGGAGCGTGGCCGGGGACGCCCAGGGGTGCTCCGACTTCAGCAGCGCGGCGACGCCGGCGGCGTGCGGGGAGGCCATCGAGGTGCCCTGGAGCCAGGCGTAGGCGTTGTTCGGCATGGTCGACAGGATGCGGCCGTTCTTCGACGGCGTGTCCGGGATCTGGTAGCGCGCGTCGCCGCCCGGCGCCGCGACGTCCACGACGCCCTTGCCGTACGAGGAGTAGTACGACTTCTCCTCGTCGACGCCGGTGGCGCTGACCGTGACGATGCCCGGCAGCTGGGTCGGCACGTCGAAGCACTCGTGCGGGTCGATGGTCCGCGTCACCGGCGTGGAGTCGTCGGGGCTGGAGTCGTCGACGATGGCGTCGGAGTCCAGGTCGTGGTTGGAGTTGCCGGCGGAGGCCAGGTGCAGGGTGCCCTTGCGCTGGGCGTACAACTGGGCCCGGTTGACCGCGTCGACGATCGCGCGCTGGTCCGGGTCGTCCATGCAGTTGTAGAGCCAGGGGTCCACGTAGTAGCTGTTGTTGGTGATCTCGACGCCGTGGTCGGCGGCGAACACGAACGCGCACACGACGTTCTCGGGGTAGAAGAGCCCGTTGTCCGGGTCGCTCACCTTGATGCTGGAGACCTTCACGCCCGGTGCGACACCGGCGACGCCGATGCCGTTGCGGGCGGCGGCTATCTCACCGGCCACATGGGTGCCGTGGTAGTCGTCGGCGGTGTACGGCCGCCAGGCGCCCTCGCTGGTGTCGGCCTTGCCGCCGACGCAGTTGGCGGACTGGGCGGCGGAGAAGTTCGGGGCGAGGTCGGGGTGGGTGTCGTCGACACCGGTGTCGATCACGGCGACGGTGACCCGGGAGCTGCCCGGGTTGATCTTCGCGGCCTTGTCGGCGCCTATCGCGCGCAGGTCCCACTGGTCCGCTTCCAGCGGCTCGCCCGCCCCCGCGGCCTTCGACGCCTTCGCGGTCCGCGCGGCCTGCTCGGCGGTGAGCACCTCGGCGGCACCCTGGTCGGTCGTCCCGGCGGCGGTCAGCGGCGCGGTGCGGGTCGCCCCCGCGGACTGCACCCCGCGCGCCTTGCGTATCTCCGCGCCGAAGTCCGGGTTCGCGGAGTGGACGACGATCACGCCGATCTGCCGGTAGGTGGCGACGACGCTGCCGCCGGCCTCGGCTATCGCCCGCTGCACGGAGGCGATGGTGCGGTGGTCCGTCCGCGTGTTGACCACGTACGCGAGGCTCGGCGCCTCGGCGGTCCCCGTGGCCCGCGCCGCCTGCCGCGCGGAGTCCGCGGGCGGGGCGGCCGAGGCGGCGGCCGGCAGGAAGCCGAGGGACGCGGTGAGGGACAGCACGACCGGGACGGCGAGGGCGAGGCGCCGTCTGGAACGCCGCGACCGGTGCGAGGACGCCGTACTCGGACGTTCCGAACTCCGATGATCCATGGGGTCTCCACATCATCCGGAAACGAGACCGGCCCGAGACACAGGTGGTGCTCGGGCAGGTACATGACGGAGTGGTGCAGGGCGAAGCTATCCCTCCCGGTCGCCGGCCAGCAATGACCCCGCAACGGGTGACTTCGGAAAGTGCCGGACGGGTTGAACCGCTGCCCGTGGGGCGCCGTGTCGTTGGGCAGGGAGCCCGAGCACGATCAGGCCCCGCAGAACACCGAGGTACAAGCCGTCATGTCCGTCGTACGAGGAGACTCCGTGGCCACCGACGCACCGCCCCCCTCGAAAGAGGAACGCCATCTTCCGTCACCCGAGGAGTTCTCCGAAGTGCAGCAGAGCGCTGAGTTCGCCGAACTCCGCCGCTCCTTCCGCTCCTTCGCGTTCCCGCTGACGATCGCGTTCGTCGCCTGGTACCTGCTGTACGTGCTGCTGTCGAACTACGCCGGCGGCTTCATGGGCACCGAGCTGTTCGGCAACATCAACGTCGCCTTCGTCTTCGGCATCGCCCAGTTCGTCACCACGTTCCTCATCGCCTGGTGGTACTCGCGGCACGCCGCCGCGAAGCTCGACCCCAAGGCCGAGGCCATCAAGTCCCGGATGGAGGGCGGCGCATGAGCCCCGCGATCACCCAGGTCACGCTCGCCGCGAACGAGGCCAGCGAACACCGCCCGCTGATCATCACCCTCTTCGCGCTCTTCGTCCTCGCGACGCTCGGCATCACCGTCTGGGCCGGCCGCCAGACCAAGGACGCCGCCGACTTCTACGCCGGCGGCCGGTCCTTCAGCGCCTTCCAGAACGGACTCGCCGTCTCCGGCGACTACATGTCCGCCGCGTCCTTCCTCGGCATCGCCGGCGCCATCGCCCTCTTCGGCTACGACGGTTTCCTCTACTCCATCGGCTTCCTGGTCGCCTGGCTGGTCGCCCTGCTCCTGGTCGCCGAGCCCCTGCGGAACTCCGGCCGCTACACCATGGGCGACGTGCTCGCCTACCGCATGCGCCAGCGCCCCGTGCGCACCGCCGCCGGCACCTCCACCATCGTGGTGTCGATCTTCTACCTGCTGGCCCAGATGGCGGGCGCGGGCGTCCTGGTCTCGCTGCTGCTCGGCATCACCTCGGACGCGGGCAAGATCCTCATCGTGGCCCTCGTCGGCCTCCTGATGATCGTCTACGTCTCCATCGGCGGCATGAAGGGCACCACCTGGGTCCAGATGGTCAAGGCCGTCCTGCTGATCGGCGGCACCGTCCTGATCACCTTCCTGGTGCTGCTGAAGTTCGACTTCAACATCTCCGACCTGCTGGGCACCGCCGCCGAGAAGAGCGGCCACGGCGCCGCCTTCCTGGAGCCCGGCCTCCAGTACGGCGCGAGCGGCACCACCAAGCTGGACTTCATCTCCCTGGGTATCGCCCTGGTGCTCGGCACGGCCGGCCTGCCGCACATCCTGATCCGCTTCTACACGGTGCCCAACGCCAAGGCCGCCCGTAAGTCCGTGAACTGGGCGATCGGCATCATCGGCGCCTTCTACCTGATGACCATCGCGCTCGGCTTCGGCGCCGCCGCGCTCGTCGGGCCGAAGGAGATCACCGAGTCCAACCCGTCCGGCAACACGGCCGCGCCGCTGCTCGCCCTGCACGTCGGCGGCGTCGACTCGGCCTGGGGCGCGATCCTGCTCGCCACGATCTCGGCGGTGGCCTTCGCGACCATCCTCGCCGTCGTCGCCGGCCTCACCCTCGCCTCGTCCTCGTCCTTCGCGCACGACATCTACGCCAACGTCATCCGCAAGGGCGAGGCCACCGAGAAGGAGGAGATGCGGGCGGCCCGCTGGGCGACCGTCTTCATCGGCATCGTCTCCATCGCCCTCGGCGCCCTCGCCCGCGACCTGAACGTGGCCGGCCTGGTCGCCCTGGCCTTCGCGGTCGCCGCCTCCGCCAACCTGCCCACGATCCTCTACAGCCTCTTCTGGAAGCGGTTCACCACCCAGGGAGCCCTGTGGTCGATCTACGGCGGCCTGATCGTCGCCGTCGGCCTGGTGCTGTTCTCGCCGGTCGTCTCCGGCGACCCGAAGGCGATGTTCCCCGACGTCGACTTCGCCTGGTTCCCGCTGAAGAACCCGGGCCTCATCTCCATCCCGTTCGGCTTCTTCATGGGCTGGCTCGGCACGGTCCTGTCGAAGGAGGAGCCGGACAAGGCGAAGTACGCGGAGCTGGAGGTCCGGTCCCTGACCGGCACGGGCGCCCACTGACCCCGCCCGGAGTCCTCCACCTACCGCGGGGCCCCGTCGTAGATCCCTACGACGGGGCCCCGCGGTACGTCGTAGGGATCGGCCCGCTGTCGATGTCGGTCCCGTCACGTAGGCTCGCAGGTGTCGGAGGAGAGAAGCGCTCCGCCGATCCGCGTCGAGGGAGGGGTCCACGTGCTCATCG
This sequence comes from Streptomyces sp. SudanB5_2050, assembly GCF_964272335.1. Classification (NCBI taxonomy): domain Bacteria; kingdom Bacillati; phylum Actinomycetota; class Actinomycetes; order Kitasatosporales; family Streptomycetaceae; genus Streptomyces; species Streptomyces sp. SudanB5_2050. The sequence goes on along the minus strand of NZ_OZ186760.1, from coordinate 1,937,478 downwards.
ACACCTACGGCCGGGTGGCCACCGACCTGAGGGTCTCGCTGACCGACCGCTGCAATCTGCGCTGCACCTACTGCATGCCCGAAGAGGGCCTGCAGTGGCTGGCCAAGCCCGACCTGCTCACGGACGACGAGATCGTCCGCCTCATCGACATCGCGGTCACCTCCCTCGGCATCGAGGAGGTCCGCTTCACCGGCGGCGAGCCGCTGCTGCGCCCCGGCCTCGTCGGCATCGTGGAGCGCGTCGCCGCCCTGGAGCCGCGCCCCCGGATGTCCCTCACCACCAACGGCATCGGCCTCAGGCGCACGGCGGGGGCGCTGAAGGCCGCGGGCCTGGACCGGGTCAACGTCTCGCTGGACACCCTGCGCCCGGACGTCTTCAAGACCCTCACCCGCCGGGACCGCCACAAGGACGTCCTGGAAGGTCTGGAAGCGGCCCGCGAGGCCGGTCTGACGCCGGTCAAGGTCAACTCGGTCCTGATGCCGGGGCTCAACGACGACGAGGCCCCCGACCTGCTCGCCTGGGCCGTGGAGCACGACTACGAGCTGCGCTTCATCGAGCAGATGCCGCTGGACGCCCAGCACGGCTGGAAGCGCGAGGGCATGATCACCGCCGGTGACATCCTGGCCTCCCTGCGCACCCGCTTCGAGCTGACCGCCGAGGGTTCCGACCAGCGCGGCTCGGCCCCCGCCGAGCGCTGGCTGGTGGACGGCGGCCCGCACCGCGTCGGTGTCATCGCCTCCGTCACCCGCCCGTTCTGCTCGGCCTGCGACCGCACCCGCCTGACCGCCGACGGCCAGGTGCGCACCTGTCTGTTCGCGACCGAGGAGACCGACCTGCGGGCCGCCCTGCGCTCCGACGCCCCGGACGAGGAGATCGCCCGCATCTGGCGGCTGGCCATGTGGGGGAAGAAGGCCGGTGCGGGACTCGACGATCCGTCCTTCGTCCAGCCCGACCGGCCGATGTCGGCGATCGGGGGCTAGGCGCGTTCGGAACCGTCCGGGGCTTCCCACTCGGCCAGCGGGACCACGTCCTTGAGGAAGCCCCGCACCCCGAGGAACTGCGACAGGTGCTCCCGGTGCTCGTCACAGGCGATCCACGTCTTGCGGCGCTCGGGAGTGTGGATCTTCGGGTTGTTCCACGCCAGCACCCACTCGGCGGCGGTGCGGCAGCCCTTGGCGGAGCAGATCGGGGCGGTCTCGTCACTCACAGGTTCGTCTCACAGGTCCACACACAAGGCGACGCCGAGCAGCCACGGGGGGAGCTGCCCGGCGTCGGTCCGTCGCTCCGACGGGGGATGCGGAGCGCGTACGAAGTATGTCACGGGTCACCCATCGCCCGGCACCGGAACCACACGATTCATCTGAGCATTTCTTCGGCCTGGCGCGGAATCGACGTGCGCCCCGCCGAGCGCCCCGCGGTCACGCCCGTGCGCGGGGCTCGCCGGCGGCGTCCCGCGCCGCTCCCGGCGGCGTGTCCTCCGGGTCGGATTCCGCCTGCGCCTCGTCGTCACGCGGCGGTGTGATCATCGGGGCGGTCGGCATCGTCACGAACGTCGACGGCAACGATGGCGCGTTCTCGCGCCCCGCGTTCGCGATCACCACCGCGATGTACGGCAGGACCGCGCCCAGGACCAGCGCCACGATCGCCACGTGGCGTTCCACGTTCCACAGACAGGCCGCGAGGACCACCGACAGGGTGCGGATCGACATCGAGATGACGTACCGGCGCTGCCGGCCGCGCACGTCCTCCTGGAGGCCCGTCCGGGCCCCGGTGATCCGGAACACCTCGGCCTTGCCGCCGACACCTTGCTTCCGCATCTGGTTCCACCATCCGCCCGCATCGGACTTCCCCGCCCCGCTCCCGTCCGCGGCCGCACGGGGACTCCGGTCCCGGACAACTCACCACGTTACGCCGCCCCCGCGCCGTCCACGAGACCGGGGCACCCCCGGCCCGTCCGCGGGACCTGCGTCGGAGCGCCCGGCCCGGTACCCCATTCGGCCGTACCCGCCATGCGCCGAACGCGGTACGGCCGAAGACTGGCGGTATTGCTCGCGTGGAGCCGAATGAGGAGGCAGCCATGGGCTGGTTGTGGGCGATCATCGTCGGATTCGTACTGGGTCTGATCGCCAAGGCGATCATTCCCGGGAAGCAGCACAGCCCTCTGTGGCTGACCACCATCTTCGGCATGCTCGGTGCCATCGCCGGAAACGCGATCGCCCGGGCCGTCGGCGTGGACGCGACCCGCGGCATCGACTGGTGGCGGCACGTGTTCCAGCTGGTGGCCGCGATCATCATCGTCGGTGTCGGCGACGCGCTCTACATGGCGGTACGGGGGAACAAGCGGCGCGAGAGGGCCTGACCCCCGCGCGCACGGGGGCGGCCTCCGGCACTCGGAGGCCGCCCCCGCCGCGTGTGCTCAGCCCCCGGTGACCTCGACCGCGGCCAGGTTCTTCTTGCCGCGGCGCAGCACCAGCCAGCGCCCGTGCAGCAGGTCCTCCCGGGCGGGGACGGCGTCCTCGGCGGCGACCTTGGCGTTGTTCACGTAGGCGCCGCCCTCCTTCACCGTGCGCCGGGCGGCGGACTTGCTGGCGACCAGGCCGACCTCCGCGAGGAGGTCCACGACCGGCGCCGGCTCGGCGACCCGCACGTGCGGCAGCTCGGACAGGGCGGCGGCCAGCGTCCGCTCGTCCAGCTCCGCCAGGTCGCCCTGGCCGAAGAGGGCCTTGGACGCGGCGATCACGGCGGCCGTCTGGTCGGCGCCGTGCACCAGCGTCGTCAGCTCCTCGGCCAGCGCCCGCTGCGCGGCCCGCGCCTGCGGACGCTCCTCGGTCTGCCGCTCCAGCTCCTCCAGCTCCGCGCGGGAGCGGAAGGACAGGATGCGCATGTAGCGCGAGATGTCCCGGTCGTCCACGTTCAGCCAGAACTGGTAGAACGCGTACGGCGTGGTCATCTCCGGGTCCAGCCAGACGGCGCCGCCCTCGGTCTTGCCGAACTTGGTGCCGTCCGCCTTGGTCATCAGCGGCGTCGCGTAGGCGTGCACGGACGCGTCCGGCTCCAGCCGGTGCAGCAGGTCGAGGCCGGCCGTCAGGTTGCCCCACTGGTCGCTGCCGCCCTGCTGCATCGTGCAGCCGTAGCGGCGGTAGAGCTGAAGGAAGTCCATCGCCTGGAGGAGCTGGTAGCTGAACTCCGTGTAGCTGATGCCCTCCGAGGACTCCAGACGCCGGGCGACGGAGTCCTTGGTCAGCATCTTGTTGACCCGGAAGTGCTTGCCGATGTCCCGCAGGAACTCGATGGCCGACAGACCCTCGGTCCAGTCGAGGTTGTTGACCATCACGGCCGCGTTCTCGCCCTCGAAGGACAGGAACGGCTCGATCTGGCCCCGCAGCCGCTGGACCCAGCCCGCGACGGTCTCCGGGGAGTTCAGCGTGCGCTCGGCGGTCGGGCGCGGGTCGCCGATCTGGCCCGTCGCGCCGCCCACCAGCGCCAGCGGCCGGTGCCCGGCCTGCTGGAGCCGGCGCACGGTGAGCACCTGCACCAGGTGCCCGACGTGCAGGGACGGCGCGGTCGGGTCGAAACCGCAATAGAACGTGACGGGACCGTCCGCGAGCGCCTTGCGCAAAGCATCCTCATCGGTGGACTGGGCGAACAGCCCACGCCACTTCAGCTCGTCGACGATGTCCGTCACGGTTCTCGTGTCTCCTACATGCTCATGATCTCCGGCGGCCAGGCGGCAGCCGACTACGAGGTTATACGCCCTGACTGACGGAGCTCATATTGAAGTCCGGCACCCTCAGGGCGGGCATCGCAGCCCTAGTGAACCAGTCGCCCCACTCCCTGGGCAGCGTCTTTTCCGTCCGCCCGGCCTCGGTGGCCCGGCCCAGCAGGCTCACCGGCGACTCGTTGAACCGGAAGTTGTTCACCTCGCCGACCACCTCGCCGTCCTCCACGAGGTAGACGCCGTCCCGGGTCAGTCCTGTGAGCAGCAGCGTCGCCGGGTCGACCTCGCGGATGTACCAGAGGCAGGTCAGCAGCAGTCCGCGCGAGGTGCCGGCGACCATGTCCTCCAGGGACCGGTGCGGGTCGCCGCCGTCCAGGACCAGGTTCCCGACGGCCGGTGCCACCGGCAGGCCGGTCAGCGCGGCGCTGTGCCGGGTGGTGGTCAGCCGGTGCAGCTCACCCGCGCGGACCCAGTCCGTCGCCGCCACCGGCAGCCCGTTGTCGAACACCGACTGGTCGCCGCCCGAGGAGTGCGCCACCACGAAGGGCGCGCACTCGAGTCCCGGCTCGTGCGGATCGCTGCGCAGCGTCAGCGGCAGCTCGCCCAGCCGCTCGCCCAGCCGCGTACCGCCGCCCGGCTTCGAGAAGACCGTGCGCCCCTCGGCCGCGTCCCGGCCCGAGGCCGACCAGAACTGGTAGATCAGCAGGTCCGCGACGGCGGTCGGCGGCAGCAGCGTCTCGTACCGCCCGGCGGGCAGCTCCACCCGCCGCTCGGCCCAGCCGAGCCGCACCGCGAGCTCCGCGTCGAGCGCGGCCGGATCGACGTCCTTGAAGTCCCGCGTCGCCCGCCCCGCCCACGCAGACCGGCTGCGGTCCGGCGACTTGGCGTTCAGCTCCAGCGTCCCGTTGGGCTGGTCGTGCCGCAGCCGCAGCCCCGTGGACGTGCCCACGTACGTGGAGGTCAGCTCGTGGTTGGCGAAGCCGTACAGCTCCCGCCCGCCCGCCCGCGCCCGGGCGAACGCCTCCCCGAGGGCCGGCGCGAAGTCGGCGAACACGGCCGACGACGTCTCGGCGGGCGCGTCGGTGAAGTCGGGCGACGCGGGCACGTCCGTGACCAGGGGCTGCGCGTCCTCGGCCGGCCCCGCGCCGCGTGCGGCGGCCTCGGCGGCGCGCACCAGGGGCTCCAGCTCGTCCCTGGTCACGGCCGAGCGCGAGACGACGCCGGACGCGGTGCCCTCCCGCCCGTCGACGGTGGCGACCACCGTCAGCGTGCGCCCGCGCGTGACCCCGTTCGTGGTGAGCGCGTTGCCCGCCCAGCGCAGGTTGGCGGTGGACTCCTCGTCGGCGATCACGACGCAGCCGTCGGCCCGGGACAGCTCCAGCGCCCGCTCGACGATCTCGTGCGGCCTGCTCGTGCGCGCGCTCATCGACCCGCCTCCTGCGTGGTGTTCAGAATGTTGACTCCCTTGAAGAGGGCGGACGGGCAGCCGTGCGACACGGCCGCCACCTGCCCGGGCTGCGCCTTGCCGCAGTTGAAGGCGCCGCCCAGGACGTACGTCTGCGGGCCCCCGACGGCCGCCATGGACCCCCAGAAGTCGGTGGTCGTCGCCTGGTAGGCCACGTCCCGCAGCTGACCGGCGAGCCGCCCGTTCTCGATCCGGAAGAACCGCTGACCGGTGAACTGGAAGTTGTACCGCTGCATGTCGATCGACCAGGACCGGTCCCCGACGACGTAGATCCCGCGCTCCACGCCCCCGATCAGGTCCTCCGTGGACAGCCCGCCGGGATCGGGCCGCAGCGACACGTTGGCCATGCGCTGCACCGGCACATGGGCGGGGGAGTCCGCGTAGGCGCACCCGTTGGAACGCTCGAACCCGGTGAGCCGGGCGATCCGCCGGTCCAGCTGGTAACCCACCAGCGTCCCGTCCTTCACCAGGTCCCAGGACTGGCCCGCCACGCCCTCGTCGTCGTACCCGATGGTCGCCAGCCCGTGCTCGGCGGTGCGGTCACCCGTGACGTTCATCAGCTCCGAGCCGTAGCGCAACTTGCCGAGCTGGTCGAAGGTGGCGAAGGAGGTGCCGGCGTAGGCGGCCTCGTAGCCGAGGGCGCGGTCCAGCTCGGTGGCGTGCCCGATGGACTCGTGGATGGTCAGCCACAGGTTGGAGGGGTCCACGACCAGGTCGTACAGCCCGGCCTCGACACTGGGCGCCCGCATCTTCTCGGCCAGCAGCTCCGGGATCTCGGCCAGCTCGGCGTCCCAGTCCCAGCCGGTGCCGGTCAGGTACTCCCAGCCGCGTCCGGCGGGCGGCGCCAGGGTGCGCATGGAGTCGAACTCGCCGCTGGAGTCGTCCACCGAGACGGCGGTCAGCACCGGGTGCAGCCGCACCCGCTGCTGGGTGGTCACGGTCCCGGCGGTGTCGGCGTAGAACTTGTTCTCGTGCACGGTGAGCAGCGAGGCGTCCACGTGGTCGACCCCGTCGGCGGCCAGCAGCCGCGCGCTCCAGTCGGCCAGCAGGGCCGACTTCTCCGTGTCCGGCACGGTGAAGGGGTCGATCTCGTACGCCGAGATCCAGGTCCGGTCGGCGTGCACGGGCTCGTCGGCCAGCTCCACCCTCTCCTCCGACCCGGCCGCCTTGATCACCTGCGCGGACAGCTTCGCCATCGCCACCGCCTGGGACGCCACCTTGGCCGCGGCGTCCATGGTCAGGTCGACCCCCGACGCGAACCCCCAGGTCCCGCCGTGCACCACGCGCACCGCGTACCCGAGGTCGGTGGTGTCCGAGGAGCCGGCGGGCTTGGCGTCCCTCAGGCGCCAGGAGGCGTTGCGCACCCGCTCCAGCCGGAAGTCGGCGTGGTCCGCGCCGAGCGCCCGCGCCCGGGCCAGGGCGGCGTCGGCGAGGGCGCGCAGGGGGAGTGCGGTGAAGGCTTCGTCGATGCTATGAGGCACCTGCGTCTCTTTCTGTCGACTGGACGAGGTCGGGGCGCACCGGGCCGGTGTGTCCGTGGTCGCTCCGATCATGTCGTCCATCCCGCCCCCGGACCAGAGGTTTCCGACCGGTGCGCGCACGGTTCTGTAGGGACCCGACAGTCACTCCCGTAAGCCACTGTGGGTGCCCGAATGTCCCCGGCCGGTCGCCGACCGATAGGTTTTCGAGGAAGCCGCCTGCTCTCCACGGGTCCGGGCGGGTGTGCCAGAACGCTATGGAAAGGGTGATCCGTTGAGCCGCTCGGTTCTCGTCACCGGAGGAAACCGGGGCATCGGCCTCGCCATCGCCCGCGCATTCGCCGACGCCGGCGACAAGGTCGCGATCACGTACCGCTCGGGTGAGCCGCCCGCCGGCTTCCTGGCCGTCAAGTGCGACATCACCGACAGTGAGCAGGTGGAGCAGGCCTACAAGGAGATCGAGGAGACCCACGGTCCCGTCGAGGTCCTCGTCGCCAACGCCGGCGTCACCAAGGACCAGCTCCTGATGCGGATGACGGAGGAGGACTTCACCTCCGTCGTCGACACCAACCTCACCGGCACCTTCCGCGTCGTCAAGCGCGCCAACCGCGGCATGCTGCGGGCCAAGAAGGGCCGCGTCGTGCTCATCTCGTCGGTGGTCGGGCTCCTCGGCTCCGCGGGGCAGGCGAACTACGCCGCCTCCAAGGCCGCCCTGGTCGGCTTCGCGCGCTCCCTCGCCCGTGAGCTGGGGTCGCGCAACATCACCTTCAACGTCGTCGCGCCCGGTTTCGTCGACACCGACATGACCCGGGAGCTCACCGAGGAGCAGCAGACGAAGATCCTCGCGCAGGTGCCGCTGGCGCGGTACGCGCGGCCGGAGGAGATCGCCGCGACGGTGCGGTTCCTCACCTCGGACGACGCCTCGTACATCACTGGAGCCGTCATTCCCGTTGACGGCGGACTGGGAATGGGTCACTGATCACCATGAGCGGAATTCTCGAGGGCAAGCGCGTCCTGATCACCGGTGTGCTGATGGAGTCCTCCATCGCCTTCCACGCCGCCAAGCTGGCCCAGGAGCAGGGTGCCGAGATCATCCTGACCGCGTTCCCGCGGCCCACGCTGACCGAGCGCATCGCCAAGAAGCTGCCCAAGCCCACCAAGGTCATCGAGCTGGACGTCACCAACGACGAGCACCTCGGACGCCTGGCCGACGTCGTCGGCGAGGAGCTGGGCGGCCTCGACGGCGTCGTCCACTCCATCGGCTTCGCCCCGCAGGACGCGCTCGGCGGCAACTTCCTGAACACGCCGTTCGAGTCGGTCGCCACCGCCATGCACGTCTCGGCGTACTCCCTGAAGTCGCTGACCATGGCCTGCCTGCCGCTGATGCAGAACGGCGGCTCCGTCGTCGGCCTCACCTTCGACGCGCAGTACGCCTGGCCGCAGTACGACTGGATGGGCCCGGCCAAGGCCGCGCTGGAGGCCACCAGCCGCTACATGGCCCGTGACCTGGGCAAGCAGAACATCCGCTGCAACCTGGTCTCGGCGGGCCCGATCGGCTCCATGGCCGCCAAGTCCATCCCGGGCTTCGGGGAGCTGGCCTCGGTGTGGGACAGCCGGTCCCCGCTGGAGTGGGACCTGAAGGACCCGGAGCCGGCCGGCCGCGGCATCGTCGCGCTGCTCAGCGACTGGTTCCCGAAGACCACCGGCGAGATCGTCCACGTGGACGGCGGTCTGCACGCCATCGGCGCCTGACGGACGTCCGGACCGGGGCCCGCATCCACCAGGGTGCGGGCCCTCGGCGTGTCACCGTCGCGGGTCACCCGTTCGGCTCAACCGGCCGGGCGTCCGGACCGGCAACGCCGCAGGCTGGAGTACGAGTTCACCACGCGCTTCCCCTCCCCAGCCGGCCGAGGAGGTCCCTTGTGCGTCCACTCCACCGTCCGGTCTGCGCCGCTCTCGCCGTCGCCTGCGTGCTGATCCTCCCGGCCGAAGCGGCGGCCCACGCGACCGTCCCCGCCGAGTCCTCCGGCGCCGCGTGCCGGGTCCGCGTGGAGGCGTCCGACGTGACCGCCTACTGCCACAACCCGTACCCGGAGCCCGACCATGTGCGCCTGCACGTCGAGTGCGCTCGCTGGTGGGACCTGGACGGCGACACCTTCCCGGTGGTGGCCGGCCCCGCGCAGACCGTCCGCCTCGACGGCCGGTGCTGGAAGGAGGTCCGGGCGGCCTGGGTCAGCCACGCGCGGGAGAGCTGAGCCGCCCCGCGCGGCACTGGAACGGGTAGCCCGCGGCCTCCGCGTGGGCGGTCTCGGCGTCCCCCTCGCGGATCGCGTCGACCAGCCGGGTGTGGTCCATGCGCGTCTCCGGCGTCAGCTCGCCGCCGACGTCCACGCGCAGCCAGTCCCGCATCACCTCGCCCAGGTCCGCGTACATCGCGGTCATCACGTCGTTGTGCGAGGCCGCCACGACGGCGAGGTGGAAGGTCGAGTCCGCCGTCACGTACGCCTCCGGGTCGCCCGACCGCCACGCCTCCTCGCGGCGGGCGAGGAGCGCGTCGAGCTGCCTGAGGTCCTTCTCCGTGCGCCGCTCCGCGGCCAGCCGCGCGGCGGCCGACTCCAGCGTGGAGCGCAGCTCGGCGATGTGCACGGGGTCGGCCTCGGCGAAGCGGCGCTGCATCACGCCGGCCAGCTCGCTGGTCGCCACGACGTACGTCCCGGAGCCCTGGCGGATGTCCAGCAGGCCGTTGTGGGCCAGGGCGCGGACCGCCTCGCGGACCGTGTTCCGCGCCACCCCGAGCTGGTCGACCAGCTCGGGCTCGGTCGGGATACGCGAACCGACCGGCCACTCGCCCGAGGCGATCTGCTGCCGCAGTGCCGCGATGACCTGCTCGGACAGCGCCGAGCGACGGGGATGACTCAGAGGCATGGCTCACCTTCGGGCGCGGATCGACGAGCGAGTGGACAATCAATCATCCCATGATTCTATGATGGGCCCCATGGCTAGTGACGAAACCCGGACGGGAACGCGGACGGAAGGGCGGGCCGAGACGCCGACACGGACCACGCGCTCCACGACCCCCGGTGAACCGGCGGCGCGGGACGCCCGGGTACCCGGGCCGGCGCCCGAGGCCACCGGCACGCGTGCGTGGACCCCGTGGAGGATCCGCCTGCTCGTCCTCGGCATCGTGCTGGCCGCGGTCAATCTGCGCCCCGCCATCACGAGCCTGGGCGCGCTCCTGGAAGAGGTCCGCGACGGACTCGGCATGAGCGGCAGCGTGGCCGGACTGCTCACCTCCGTGCCCCCGCTCTGCTTCGCCGTCTTCGGGGTCGCCGCCCCGCGCCTGGCCCGCCGCTTCGGCCCCGGCGCGGTGGTCTTCGGCGGCATGGTCGCCATCACCGCCGGCCTGCTGATACGCCCGTACGCGGGCGGCACCGCGGGCTTCCTGGCCGCCACCGCCCTCGCCCTGATGGGCATCGCGCTCAGCAACGTCCTGATGCCGGTCATCGTCAAGCGCTTCTTCCCCGACCGGGTCGGCTCCATGACCGGCCTCTACTCGATGGCTCTCGCCTTCGGCACCTCGATCGCCGCCGCGGCGACCGTGCCGATGACGGACGCGCTGGGTGGGCACTGGCAGCCCGGTCTCGCGGTGTGGGCCGTGCTGGGCGCTGCCGCCGCCCTGTCGTGGATTCCGTTCGTACGGGCCCGCAAGGCGTCGGCGTCCGCCGGGTCTCCCGCGCACACCGGGTCCGCCGGAGCCACGGAGTCCGCGGGGGCCGGCGCCCCGCGCGCGGACGCTCCGGCCGAGCAGCCCCCGCTGCGCATCACCCGCAGCCGTACGGCCTGGGCGCTCGCGGTCTTCTTCGGCCTCCAGGCCACCGCCGCGTACATCACGATGGGCTGGATGGCCCAGATCTTCCGGGACGCGGGCGTGTCCGCCGGCACCGCCGGACTGCTGCTCGCCGTGATCATGGTCATGGGTGTGCCGCTCGCCTTCGTCATCCCCCGCGTGGCCACCCGCCTGCCCCATCAGGGGCCGATCGTGCTCGTCCTGGGCGTGTGCGGACTGGCCGGGTACGCGGGCCTGTACTTCGCGCCGGCCGGCGGCGCCTGGCTCTGGGCCCTGCTCCTCGGCGTCTCCAACTGCGCCTTCCCGCTCGCGCTGACCATGGTCGGCATGCGGGCCAGGACCGGCGCGGGCGTCGCCCAGCTGTCCGCCTTCGCGCAGAGCACCGGCTACCTGATCTCCATCCCGGGGCCGCTGCTGGTGGGCGTGCTCTACCAGCACAGCGGGGGCTGGGGCCTGCCGATCGCGCTGATGAGCGCCCTCATGGTGCCGCAGATCGTGGTGGGCGTCCTGGCGGGGCGCGACCGCACGGTGGAGGACGAGGCGGCCCGCTGACCGGGACCGCCGTCCGGGGCGGGGACGACGGATGCGAGACTTGCCCCATGCCAGTCCTCGACCCGAACCCGCAGCACGGCCAGAAGAAGATGCTGATCGTCTTCGGCTCCTTCCTCGCGATCTTCGTGATCATCGGCATCGTGGCGACGATCGCCTCGCCGTGACGGCGGCCGGGGCCGCCCGCGGCTCCCTGCCGCCCGGCCGGGGGTGGGGTTAACCCCCCGTCCCCTAGGGGGTGAGGGTCAGGGTCAAGTGGGTGGATCTCCGGATGGGTTGGCGCCCGTGGAGCCCGTAGTTTCGAGGTGTGCCCGCGTCACGCGGGCCGCGGAGCACGGACCAGGGACGCCCGAAGACCAGCGGAGGCACTCATGTCGGCCCCTACCCACACCCGGCCTCCCCAGGCGACCCGGGGCGGCGTGGACATCCGCCTGCCCTGGTGGGCCCTCGCGCTGCCCGTCCTCGCCTTCGTGACCCTGCTCCTGCTGATCCTCAACCCCGCCGAGGCCCACGCCGCCGCGGACGAACCCGCACTCGCCCCCCTCCTGGAGTGGCTGCGGCAGCTGACCGCGCGCTGAGGCCGGGCCGCGCCCCGACGTACGCCGACCGCGGTGAATCCGCATGTCAACTCCCTGCGCCCCGTGGCCTGTTTCATGCGAAGCTGGATGACATGAGCGTCGCAGAATCCCGCAGGATCGTCCTCTTCCGGCATGCGAAAGCCGACTGGCCACAGGTGACCGACCACGAGCGGCCGCTCGCCGAGCGGGGCCGGAAGGACGCCGCAGAGGCCGGACGCCGGCTGGCGGACACCGGAGTCCCCTTCGACCAGGCCCTGTGCTCCACCTCCACCCGGACCCGCGAGACCTGGAAGCTCGCCGTCGCGGAGTTCCCGCAGCGGCCGAAAACCGTCTACGAGGAGCGGATCTACGAGGCCTCGCCCGGCGAGCTGATCGCCGTCCTCAACGAGACCCCCGACGACCTGCGCAACGTCCTGGTGATCGGCCACAACCCGGGCATGGAAGGACTCGCCGAGATCCTGGCCGGCTCGGCCGACGAGGACGTCCGCGAGCGGATGGGCCGCCGCGGCTTCCCGACCGCCGCCTTCGCCGTGCTGACCTTCACCGGTTCCTGGAAGGACGTGGAGCCGGGCGTGGCCTCCCTGGTCGACTACTGGGCGCCGACCGACTGAGCATCCCGCTGGTGGGCGGGCCCCGGCGGAGTGGCGTTCACGGCCGTCGTCGCGGCCTTCGCGGTCCGCCTGCCGGCCCGTCCGTCGCTCCGCCTGTCGGCCCCCTGTCGGCCCCCCGTCGGCCCGGCCCGGCGGGCGGCGCGGTCAGACCCGGCCGGTCGACCCGCCCAGGCTCTCCTCGAGGCCCTCGTCCAGCGTGTCGGCGGCCTCGACCTCCTCGCGGGTGATGCCCAGCAGATAGAGGACGGTGTCCAGGAACGGCACGTTCACCGCGGTGTGCGCCGCCTCGCGGACCACCGGCTTGGCGTTGAAGGCGACGCCGAGCCCGGCCGCGTTCAGCATGTCCAGGTCGTTGGCCCCGTCACCGATCGCCACGGTCTGCGACAGCGGTACGCCCGCCTCGGCGGCGAACCGGCGCAGCAGCCGGGCCTTGCCCGCCCGGTCCACGATCTCCCCGGTGACCCGCCCGGTCAGCTTGCCGTCGACGATCTCCAGGGTGTTGGCCTGCGCGAAGTCCAGCCCCAGCTTCTCCCGCAGATCGTCGGTGACCTGGGTGAAGCCACCGGAGACGACGCCCACCTGGTAGCCGAGCCGCTTCAGCGTGCGGATCAGGGTCCGGGCGCCCGGCGTCAGGCGCACCTCGCCGCGCACCTTCTCCACCACGGACGCGTCCAGCCCCGCCAGCAGCGCCACCCGCGCGTGCAGCGACTGCTCGAAGTCCAGCTCCCCGCGCATCGCGGCCGCCGTGACCTCGGCGACCTTGTCCTCGCAGCCGGCGTGGGCGGCGAACAGCTCGATGACCTCGTCCTGGATCAGCGTGGAGTCCACGTCCATCACGACCAGCCGCTGAGCCCGCCGGTGCAGGCCCGCCGAGACGACCGCGACGTCCACACCCAGCGCCGCGGCCTGGGTGGCCAGCGCGGTGCGCAGCGGCTCCGTCTCCACGCCGGAGACCGCGAACTCGACGGCGGTGACGGGGTACTTGGCGAGCCGGAAGATCCGGTCGATGTTGCTGCCGGTCTCGGTGATCCGGGCCGCTATGGCGGCCGTCGCCTCGGCGGTGAGCGGGTGGCCCAGCACGGTGACCAGGGAGCGGCCGAGGCCGCGCGGCCGGTTGTCACCGATGCCGGAGATGATCTCCGCCTGCAGCTTCAGGGACTCCGCCCAGCTGTGCACGGTCGCCCGGAGATCGCCCTCCAGCCCCCGGGGCGGCTCGGTCACGAGCGCGCACAGCACGATGCGGCCGCGGGTGACGACCTGCTCGATGTCGACCACGTCGACGGAGTAGGCGGCGAGGGTGTCGAACAGGCCGGCCGTGATACCCGGCCGGTCCTTGCCGAAGATCTTGACGAGAAGCGTGGGAACGTCAGAGGTCTGCGAAGCGCTCATGGTGCTCCCACCGTATCCGGCACCCGGTGCCTCCCGCCCCCGAGGTCCGCCTGACGGACACGGCGACGGCCGCCTTCCACGGCGGCGGTGGGCGCGGGCGCCGAGGGCACCGTGAGGGGGCCGGGACAGTTCCGCGGCGGCGAGCGTGTCACCCCGGGACGTACGGGGTGATCGCGGTGGCCGCCGCCTAGCGCTCGCCGTCCCTCGGGTCTCTCGGATTCCTCGGGTCCCTCGGATTCCTCGGATTCCTCGGGTCCCTCGGTGGCGCCGGCGGTGGGGGAGGAGGCGGTGGCGGTACCTCGCCCCAGCGGGACGGCGGCCTGCCCGGCCGCTCCCCGGGGCGGGGCGGGGCGGCCGCCGCGGCGTACCCGGCGGAGGCCCCAGCGGCCCGGCGACGGTGGGGGCACCGGACAGGTCCTCGCCGCCCCCGCCGCTCCCGGCGACACCGCCGCGCCCTCCACCGGCGAGGCCGTCGCCCGCGCCGTACCCGCCTGCCGCGTCGTCCCGCCCCGTACCCCTGGGACCGGCACCCCTGGGACCCGCACCCCTGGGACCGGCACCCCTCGGACCCGCACCCTCCGGACCAGTCCAGCCCCGGCCCGGACCGCCCCACCCCACTCCACCACCACCGCCACCACCAGCCCCACCGCCGACCGTCCCGGCCTCCACGCCCCCAGCCCCCACGCCCCCGCCCCCCATCACCCCGGCGGCACTCCGTGCCAGCCCCGTGGCCCGTGCCCCCGCCGCCCCGCTCACCCGCGTCAGCAGGGCCCCGACGGCACCCGCCGCCGCGCCCCACAGCGCACCCGGTAACAGGGCCGTGGCGAGCGGTCCGCGCAGGTCGAGACCCGCGCCGAACGCGTCGACGCCCAGCACGGACAGGGAGGCGTCCACGGACACCTCCGTCAGCCAGGCCGACACCGGCAGCGCCACCGCCGTCGCCAGACCCAGCCGCACGGCACACCGCCCGGCGAACGTCCAGGACCGCTCCTCACCGGGTGCCACCGGCGTCCGGGCCGCCGTCAGCACTCCGGCGGACAGCATCAGCAGCGCCGCCGCCACCCCCAGCAGCCACACCCGCCCGTCCAGCTCCGCCAGCCGCGCGAGGGTGACCGGCTCCCACGTGCCGGTGCCCAGCAGCTCGTCCAGCGGATCGGGGAGCACCCGGACCAGCTCGCCGGTGGCCCGCCCCTCCCACGGCACGAACAGGCCGAGCGGGACGCCGAGCCAGACACCGTTGGGTGCTCCCAGCAGGGCGGCGCCGAGGATGCGCCGGGGGTGATCGTCACCGATGGCCGCGTAGCCGGCCGCGGCCCACCCCGCGGCGACCGCCGTCAGCGCCACCGTGACGAGGGCGGACACGGCCGGCCGCACCACCCGGTGCACCGCCTCGCACCCGCGCGGCAGGGGAGTGCGGCGCGAGGCCAGCAGCGCGATCAGGAGGACCGCGGTGACGTGGACCAGCCCGCCCAGCAGCGTCGGCACCGTGTCGACGGTGAAGCCGACCGCCGCCTCCGCCTCGATCAGGTCACCGATCCGGTCGGGCAGCAGCCCGCCGACGTCCCCGATGTCCCCCACGTCGCCGAGCCCGGGGATCTCGACACCCCCGGCCCCGGGCAGGTCGTCCAGCCCGAGCGAGTCGCCGTCGATCGTGATGACGTCGTGACCGACCCAGGCGAGCCCGCCCAGCATCGCCACGTACAGGCCGGCCACCGCGCCCGCGCGCGCCAGCAGTTCCGCGGGCGTGACCACCGCACCGGCCGCCCGCAGGGACCGCAGGAAGAAGAAGGACAGGAACAGCGCCCCGACCAGCCCCACACCCAGTGGCGTGATCTCGATGGCCGTGTGCGTCCGCGCACCGTCCAGCCCGAAAGCGGACACGTCACCGGCCGGCGAGACCGAACCGCCCGCACCGAGCGCCACCACCGCCGCGGTCATCGGACCCAGCGACCCGGCCGCGTCCGCGCCCAGCAGGCGTAGACCGAGCGCCGCCGTGCCCGCCATCCCGATCAACGCCCAGCTCACGGAGGCGATCGCGGACATCAGTACGTCACCCCACGGCACCCCGGTGCCGGACCCGCCCGCCCCTGTGCTCGTGGACGCGCTCATGGCAGACCCCCCGATCCGCAGCGCGGCCCGGTTGCCGCGCATGTCCCCCTCGCCTGGAATACCACTGTCCGAGCAGGTTTCAACCCCGTCGACGGGACCGGTCGATGGCCGCCCGCGCAAGTTTCACAAGGCCCGACTTTCGGTCAGGGGGCCGAGCCTGAAATAGTTCCCCCCGATGTTCGACATCCCTAGACTCCCCGCTACGGGGGTACATCGGGGGACAACTCAGTGGGGCTTGGAGTGCCGGAACTCGTACTGGAATCCAATGGACAGACCTGGACGCTCGATCCGTCCCGGTCCTACGCGCTCGGACGTGATCCGCAGGGGGAACTTGTCTTCGACGACGCCAGGGTGTCCTGGCGTCACGCCACCATCCGCTTCGACGGCCGCAGTTGGGTCGTCGAGGACCACGGCAGCACCAACGGCACCTTCGTGCACGGGCAGCGCGTCCAGCACATGGAGCTCGGCGCCGGCACGGTACTGAACCTCGGCAACGCCACCGACGGACCGCGCGTCAGCCTGACCGGCGCGCAGGCCCCGGCCGCCACGCCGCAGGGGCAGCCCCAGCAGCAGCCGTACGCCGCCCAGGGCGCCGGCGCCGGCTGGGCCCAGCAGGCGCCGGTCCAGGAGCCGCAGAAGCAGCAGGCCCCGCCGCAGCAGGTTCCGCAGCACGGACAGCAGCAGGCGGGCTGGCAGCACCAGCACCAGGCCGCACCGCACCAGGCCGCGCCGCACTTCCCCCAGCAGCAGGGTCCCGGTGGCGCGGCGGGGGCGCCGCCGGCGTACGGCGACCGCAGCCCCACCACGTTCCACCAGTTCTCGCTCGGCCGCGTGATGCGCATCGGCCGTGCCCTGGAGAACGACCTGGTCGTCTCCGACCTCCAGGTCAGCCGCAACCACGCGGAGTTCCACTCGACGCCCGACGGGCGCATGGAGATCCGCGACCTCGGCTCGCACAACGGCACGTACGTCAACGGTCTGCCGATCGCCAAGGGCGGCTCCCAGCTGCTCGGCCCGACCGACATCGTGGGCGTCGGCCACTCGACGTTCCGGATCGTCGGCGACCGGCTCGAGGAGTTCGTCGACACCGGTGAGGTGTCCTTCTCCGCCCGCCACCTGACCGTCACGGTCGACGGCGGCAAGCAGATCCTCAAGGACGTCTCCTTCGGAGTGCCCGAGAAGTCGCTGATCGCGGTCATCGGCCCCTCCGGTTCCGGCAAGTCCACCCTGCTCAAGGCGCTCACCGGCTACCGGCCCGCCGACCAGGGCGAGGTCCTCTACGACAACCGGAACCTGTACAAGCAGTTCGCCGAGCTGCGCCAGCGCATCGGTCTGGTCCCGCAGGACGACATCCTGCACAAGGAGCTGACCGTCAAGAAGGCCCTCAAGTACGCGGCCAAGCTCCGCTTCCCCGCCGACACCACCGGCGCCGAGCGCGACGCCCGCATCGACGAGGTGCTGCGCGAGCTGAAGCTGGACATCCACAAGGACAAGAAGGTCACGTCCCTCTCCGGCGGCCAGCGCAAGCGCGTCTCCGTCGCCCTGGAGCTGCTGACCAAGCCGTCGCTGATCTTCCTGGACGAGCCGACCTCCGGCCTCGACCCGGGCATGGACCGCGACGTCATGCAGCTGCTGCGCGGCCTCGCCGACGACGGCCGCACCGTCCTCGTCGTCACCCACTCGGTGGCCGAGCTGGCGATCTGCGACAAGCTGCTGGTGATGGCGCCGGGCGGCTCGGTGGCGTACTTCGGTCCGCCCGAGGAGGCGCTGAACTTCTTCGGCTACGACACCTGGGCCGACGTCTTCTCCGCCTTCGAGAACTACCGCGACTACGACTGGGCGGGCCGCTGGAAGGGCTCGCAGCATTACCAGATGTACGCCGCGGACATCGACGCCGTCGCCCCGCAGGCCGTACAGGTCCCGGCGATGCAGGCGATGAAGCCGCCGAAGCCGCAGGGCTGGATGTCGCAGTTCGTCACGCTGGTGCGGCGCTACGTCTCGGTGATCGTCTCCGACAAGGGCTTCCTCGCCCTGATGGTGATCCTCCCGGCGGTGCTCGGCGCGGTGAGCCTGCTCATCGACGCCGACAAGGGACTGCTGCCCAACCCGCCCAACGCGGCCGGCCGCATCATCCCGAACGGCACCGCGACCACGGTCCTGCTGATCCTCGCGGTCGGCGCCTGCTTCGCCGGCGCCGCGAACTCGGTCCGCGAGCTGATCAAGGAACGGGTGATCTACGAGCGGGAGCGGGCGACCGGCCTGTCCCGGTCGGCGTACCTGATGTCCAAGGTCTTCGTGCTCGGTGTGATCACCGTGCTCCAGGGCCTGATGGTCGGCGTCATCGGCTTCGCCACCCGCGAGATCCCCGAGGAGGGCCTCGTCCTCGGCGGCCTCACCCTCGTCGAGCTGTCGCTGCCGATCATGGCGCTCGGCTTCACCTCGATGATGTTCGGCCTGATCATCTCCTCGCTGGTGAAGACCGCCGAGAAGACCATGCCGCTGCTGGTCATGTTCGCGATCATCCAGGTCGTCTTCACCGGCTGCCTCTTCGCCCTGAACGGCGCGGTCGGCGTCAACCAGTTCTCGTACCTGATGCCCTCGCGCTGGGCGGTGGCCGCGGCCGGTGCCACGCTGGACTTCAACAAGATCAGCCCGCCCGAGGAGGGCGCCGAGGCCGATCCGCTGTGGGAGCACACCGTCGGCGCCTGGGGCATGGACATGGCCGCGCTGATCGCCCTCGGTGTGATCTGCGGCTTCTTCGTGGCGCGCTTCCTGCGCCGCCACGAGCCCGAGGTCATGCGGAAGTGACCCGAGGGGCCCGCGGGCCCCGTGAACGCCCCGAAGGGCGGCACCCCGTCAGGAGGGTGCCGCCCTTCGGCGTACGGTGCGGCGTCGGCGACGTCGTGAAGAGGTCCGCGCCGACCTCAGTACGCGCTGTCGACGTTGTCCATGGTGCCGTACTTGTCCGCGGCGTAGTTGCACGCGGCGACGATGTTGGCGACCGGGTCGTAGATGTTCTTCGACGTGCCGGCCACGTGGTAGGCCTCGAACGTCGGCGGGATGACCTGCAGCAGGCCCTTCGACGGGATGCCGTTGATGGCGTTGATGTCCCAGTCGTTGATGGCCATCGGGTTGCCGGAGGACTCCCGCATGATGTTGCGGTGGATGCCCTCGTAGGAGCCGGGGATGCCGTGCTTCTTCATGATGGCCCGGGCCTCGCGGATCCAGCCGTCGAGGTTGTTCGGGTAGGACTTCTTGACCTCGGTGCGCGCGGCGGAGCGGCTGGTGGACTGCTTCGCCTCACGCTTGGCGGCGGCCTTCTTCGCCGCGGCCTTCTTGGCGGCGGTCTCCTTCTTGGCGGCCGCCTCCTGCTTCGCCTCGATCGCGGCGACCTTCTGGCTGGCGCTCGCGAGCTGGCCGGTGACGCCGGCCTGCACGTCCTGGATCTGCTGGGTGCTGTACGCCACCTTGGCCGTCGGAGCGGCCTCGCTCGTGGTCGTCGTCTGACCGCTGGCCGGGACCGCGGTGAACGCGACGGCGGCGGCGCCGAGCGCGCCGACACCGGCGATCGCGATCTTGTGCGTGCGGTTCAGGGGAAGACTGCGATCACGGGTGAAGATGTTCTTGGGCATGGCGGGATAGACCTCTTCGAATAGCGCGGAGGTCGCTCTCGTCCGGTGGGGACCGTTGATGCTTCCGGCACGAACGCCGCGGGGAAACGACCCACGGCGTTGAGCGACGAGAGCAATTCTTAGCGGCCGCAAAATTCGGAGGCAAAGGTGTGACGTACGATCCGGGGTAGTGGATCAGGGAGGGGAGGAACGGGACAGATTGGACCATCTGCCCCGCTCAAAACGGACGAGTCGTTCTCCTACTCCCCTTCGTACGTGACGTGGGCCCTATGCGCGGGCTCACACGCACCCCCCGCTCTTCTCACTGTTGGTTGCTGAAGCAATGCGGTGGGTGAGGGGCCGGTAGTCGTCCCGTCACGGCCGGGCGCCACCTTCCCGCGGCAGCAGGAGATGGACGTCGCCGAACTCGTGCCACAGGTAGCGCCCGCGCACCGCCGCCTCGTACCCGCGGTCGATCGCCGCCCTCCCCGCCACCGCCTCCAGCATCAGCAGGTGCGAGGCCTCCGGCTCGTGCAGCCCCGTCAGCAGCCCGTCCACCACCCGCACCCCCCGCTCCGGGGTGACCACCAGATCGGTCCACCCGGCCCGCGCCCTGACCACCCCGCCGGAACCGGCCGCCGACTCCACCGCCCGCACGGCGGTCGTCCCCACCGCCAGCACCCGCCCCTCACCCGCCCGGGCCGCGTTGATCAGCCTGGCCGACGCCTCGGGCACCGAGAACCGCTCCGGGTACGGCGGCTCGTGCGACTCCGCCGACGCCACCCCCGTGTCCAGCCGCACCGGCGCGAACCGCACCCCACGGCTCACCAGCTCCGCCACCAGCCGAGCGGTGAAGGGCCGCGCCGCGCTCGGCATCTCCGCGCTGCCCGTCCCGTCGCCGGACGGCAGCGCGAAGACCGTCTGGTACGCCGACAGCGGCTGGTCCCGCTCCGTGTAGGAGTAGCGGATCGGCCGTCCGTACTCCCGCAGCAGCGCCGGCACCCGGACCCCGGACACCCGCGCCCACCACAACCGCGCGGCGCCCGGGCTCAGCGGCTCCTCCAGCACCAGCCCCCCGCCGCCCGGCAGCCGCACCCGAAGGCCCTCCCCACTGTCCGCACGCGCGCGCGTGGTGCCGCGCCCGTCCGGCTCCCGCAGCTCCACCGCCCACCGGCCGTCGTCCCCGCGCGTGGAGAAGTGCACCACCACGCTCGCGTGCCCCACCCGCCCGTCCACGGCGGCGGCCAGCGTCGCCGACGTGTTGACGACCAGCAGGTCCCCGGCCCGCAGCAGCCCCGGCAGCTCCCGGAACCCGTGGTGCGACACCTCGGTGCCCCGCGACACCAGCAGCCGTACGTCGTCCCGCTCCCGGCCCGGCCCCCGCTGCTCGGCCGGCACCCGCGCCGACAGCTCCTCCGGAACACGCACCGCCAGGGTCATCGCCGACCCTCCAGCAGCGCCGGCGCCCCGTAGCGGCCCCCGGCCGGCCGCTCGTCCAGCAGCCGCAGCAGTGCCGGTACGACACTCGCCGGATCGGGCCGGGGGTCGTCGTCGTCCGGTACGGCCGCCGCGTACAGGTCGGTGGCCATGTCCCCCGGATCGACCGCCCAGACCCTCAGCCCCGGCTCCTCCGCCCCCAGCACCGCCATCAGCTGGTCCAGGGCCGCCTTGGACGCCCCGTAGCCGCCCCAGGTCTCGTACGCCTCCGCCGCCGCGTCCGAGCTGATGGCCAGCACCGCGCCCGCCGGGGCGGCCCGCAGCAGCGCGAGCGCCTCCTGGACGAGACCCAGCGCCGCCACCACGTTCACCTCCAGCGCGCGCCGCAGCCCGTCCAGCGGCAGCTCCGCCAGCCGCACCAGCGGCTCGGCCCCCAGCGCGCTGGCGTTGCCGACCAGCAGGTCCACCCCGCCCAGCCGCCGGGCCTGCGCGACCAGCGCGGCCCGGTGCCCGGCGTCCGTGACGTCACCGGGCAGCGCCCGCACGCGGGTGCCGTACGCCTCCAGCGCCGCCGCCGCCTCCTCCAGCGGACCCGGCGTCCTGGCGTCCAGCACCAGATCCCAGCCCCGCGCCGCCAGGGCCTCGGCCAGCGCCCGGCCCAGCCCCTTCGACGCACCCGTGATGATCGCAACCGGCATGACACCCGTCCCCTCGTCCTGCGCGCCCCTGATCGGGCCGGCGTGGTCCTCAACGTAGGAACCGGGCCGGCCGGGCCGCCTCGGGCACGGGCCGCAACCGTGCGGGGCCCTTCGCCCTAGGACCGGCCGACGGGACCTCGGACCTAGGCCCACCGCCCTAGGCGGCGGCGTCCACAGGCCGATCCCGCCGTCGCACCCCGCCGGTACCGTGAGGACATGAGTCACGGCCCCCGGTCCGGCCTCGGCGCGGTGAGTTCCGCGCTGCTGGCCATGAGCAGGCCCCTCGAGGTGCGCGACGTCCTCAAGACGATCGTCGCCTCGGCCCGCGAGCTGCTCGACGCGCAGTACGCCGCCCTCGGCGTCCCCGACGACCACGGCGGCTTCGCCCAGTTCGTGGTCGACGGCGTCAGCGACGAGCAGTGGAAGGCCATCGGCCCCCTGCCCCGCAGGCACGGCATCCTCGCCGCGATGCTCGACGAGGCCGCCCCCCAGCGCCTCGCCGACGTCCGCAAGGACCCCCGCTTCGAGGGCTGGCCCTCCGCCCACCCCGATCTGGCCGACTTCCTGGGCCTGCCGATCCGCGACGGCGACGAGGTCATGGGCGCCCTCTTCCTCGCCAACAAGAACTGCCCGAAGCCCGAGGGCGGCTGCGGCTTCACCACGGACGACGAGGAACTGCTGGGCATCCTCGCCCAGCACGCCGCCATCGCCCTCACCAACGCCCGCCTCTACGAACGCAGCCGTGAGCTGACCATCGCCGAGGAGCGCTCCCGGCTCGCCCACGAGCTGCACGACGCGGTCAGCCAGAAGCTCTTCTCCCTGCGCCTGACCGCCCAGGCCGCCGCCGCCCTCGTCGACCGCGACCCCGCCCGCGCCAAGGGGGAGCTGCAGCAGGTCGCCGCGCTCGCCGCCGAGGCCGCCGACGAACTGCGCGCCGCCGTCGTCGAGCTGCGCCCCGCCGCCCTGGACGAGGACGGCCTCCTCGCCACCCTCCGCACCCAGATCCAGGTCCTCGACCGCGCCCACAGCGCGCGCGTGACCTTCGCCGGGCACGGCGTCAAGGCACTGCCCGCCGCGCAGGAGGAGGCGATGCTGCGCGTCGCCCAGGAGGCCCTGCACAACGCCCTGCGCCACTCCGGGGCGAAACACGTCGACGTGGCACTGAGCCGGCGCGGCACCGGGGCGGTGCTCCGGGTCACCGACGACGGCGGCGGCTTCGACCCGCGCACCGTGCGCCGCGCGGGACGCCATCTGGGCCTGGTCTCGATGCGGGACCGGGCCAACGGCGTCGGCGGCAGGCTCACCGTGCGGTCCGCGCCCGGGAAGGGCACGACGATCGAGATGGAGGTTCCCGGTGGCTGACGCGATCAAGGTGCTGCTGGTCGACGACCACCAGGTGGTCCGCCGGGGTCTGCGCACCTTCCTGGAGGTACAGGACGATATCGAGGTGGTGGGGGAGGCCGCGGACGGCGCCGAGGGAGTCGACCGCGCCGAGGAACTGAGGCCCGACGTGATCCTCATGGACGTCAAGATGCCGGGCATGGACGGCGTGGACGCGCTGCGCAGACTCCGCGAGCTGGACAACCGGGCGCGTGTGCTGATCGTGACCAGCTTCACCGAGCAGCGCACCGTGGTCCCGGCCCTGCGCGCGGGAGCCGCCGGGTACGTCTACAAGGACGTCGACCCCGACGCGCTGGCGGGCGCCATCCGCTCCGTCCACGCCGGCCACATCCTGCTCCAGCCCGAGGTCGCCGGCGCCCTGCTGTCCCAGGAGGAGAGCACCCCCGGCCAGGGCAGGGCGGGCTCCCTCACGGAGCGGGAGCGCGAAGTGCTGGGCCTGATAGCGGACGGCCGCTCCAACCGCGAGATCGCGCGCGCCCTCGTCCTCTCCGAGAAGACCGTGAAGACCCACGTCTCGAACATCCTGATGAAACTCGACCTCGCGGACCGCACCCAGGCCGCGCTGTGGGCCGTACGCCACGGGGTCACCGGCTGATCCCTCACGCGGCGGCAACTCGGAGGGTTCCCCTCCGGTGCGAGATTCATACCGTCGTGGGAATGTCCCCCATATGGCGCATCCTCTTCGGCGCCCGGCCGTTCTCCAGTACGTGCCGCGGCGACTGCCGCGGAGATCGCAAGGAGGGCTTGTAAGTGAAGAACCTGAAGAAGGCAGCGGCCGTGACGATGGTGGCCGGCGGGCTGATCGCCGCCGGCGCGGGCATGGCCTCCGCCACCGACGGCTCCGCCGCCCACGGCGAGGCCATCGGCTCCCCGGGCGTCGCCTCCGGCAACGTCGTCCAGGCCCCGGTCCACATCCCGGTGAACGCCGTCGGCAACAGCGTCAACGTCATCGGCGTCCTGAACCCGGCCTTCGGCAACCTCGGCGTCAACCACTGACCCAGGTCCCCCGCCACACGGACCCCCGGCCTCCCGGCCCCACCCGGGAGGCCGGTCGCGTTTCCTGTCCCCTCCCCTTAGCCGCGGGCAGTCGTGCCGCTGGGCGGCACAGGTGGGCGCAGCGGCACACCCGTGACGCCGGGCCGCGCACCCCCCGGCCGACCGCGACGCCGGGCACCTCTCCCGAGATGCTCACCGCACGCCGGCAAGACCACCGGCACCACCGGAGGACGTCACCGCACCCCGCGCTCCCGCTCCTCCACGACGGAGTTGTACGCGGCCACCTGCGCCCGCCGAGCCGTCCGCTCCACCGGCCGCAGCGCCTCCCCCCGAGCCGCCATCTCGGCGGCGCTCACCGCACCCCCGTGCCCGTTCTCGTACGCCAGCGAGATCAGCATCCCCACCCGCTGAGCCATCTCCAGCACCCGCACCGCCCGCGACGGATACCCCGGAGCCAGCACCTCCCGCCCCCGCTCGGCCCGCGCCCGGTACGCCGCGAGCGCCGCCTCCGCCACCGGACCCGACCCGGCGACGTCCAGCCGCGTCAGCACCTCCGTCGCGTCCCGCAACGCCTCCGCCAGCTCCCGCTCGGCCTCCCCGAGCGACGGCACGTCCGCCGGCGGCGCCTCCCGCACCGCCAGACAGTGCCAGACCACCTCGACGTGGACGTCGCCCTCGGGCCCGGCCTCGTACACCTCCGGCACCAGCCCCAGCGCCGCCCCGTGACAGATCACCGCCTCCTCGGCCTCCAGCGCCCGGGCGTTGAACTCCGGCGGCCCGCTCAGCCCCAGCGGATGCCCCGGCGCGGGCAGCGCCACCCGCAGCCCCCTCGCCCCGAGGGCCCGCAAGCGCCCGAGCGCCAGCGTGAGACCGACGGGCCCCGCCTCACCCGGCAGCCCCTCCACCCGGTGCACCGCGTCGTCCCCCACGATGGCGACCGCGGCGTCGTCCGGCGAGACCATTCCGGCAATAAGGGCATTTCCCCAGGCGGCAAGGCGCCCTGCACGTGGTTCCGTGAGCATCCCCCCACCCTAAGGACCGGACCGATGGAACGGTGACGGCGACCGGTGGCGTAGATTTCCTGGAGGGCCTGCGCCCACCGGCGCGGCGACCCGAGCCACAGGCGTACGCGACAGCCGGAACCGGCCACACTGCAAGGGGAGACAACGCGCTCATGAGCGATGTTCTGGAGCTTCAGGACGTATCCGTGGTCCGCGAGGGCCGGGCTCTGGTGGACCAGGTCTCCTGGTCGGTGAAGGAGGGTGAGCGCTGGGTCATCCTCGGCCCCAACGGCGCCGGCAAGACCACCCTCCTCAACGTCGCCTCCAGCTACCTCTACCCCAGCAAGGGCACCGCCACCGTCCTCGGCGAGACCCTCGGCAGGCCCGGCACCGACGTCTTCGAGCTGCGCCCGCGCATCGGCATGGCCGGCATCGCGATGGCCGACAAGCTCCCCAAGCGCCAGACCGTCCTGCAGACCGTGCTCACCGCCGCCTACGGCATGACCGCCGGCTGGCAGGAGGAGTACGAGGACATCGACGAGCAGCGCGCCCGCGCCTTCCTCGACCGCCTCGGCATGACCGAGTACCTGGACCGGAAGTTCGGCACCCTCTCCGAGGGCGAGCGCAAGCGCACCCTGATCGCCCGTGCCCTGATGACCGACCCCGAGCTGCTGCTCCTGGACGAGCCGGCCGCCGGCCTGGACCTCGGCGGCCGTGAGGACCTCGTCCGCCGCCTCGGCCGCCTCGCCCGCGACCCGATCGCCCCCTCGATGATCATGGTGACCCACCACGTCGAGGAGATCGCCCCGGGCTTCACCCACGTCCTGATGATCCGTCAGGGCAAGGTCCTGGCCGCGGGCCCGCTGGAGCTCGAACTGACCTCCCGCAACCTCTCCCTCTGCTTCGGACTCCCGCTCGTCGTCGAGCAGGTCGGCGACCGCTGGACGGCGCAGGGACTCCCGCTGTCCTGACCCACCCCCCGTGCGCCCTGTCCCCGGCAGGTCACCCGGACCTACCATGACCGTGTGAACGACATCGACGCATGGGTGTGGTGGCTCGTCGCCGCGGCAGCGCTCGGAATCCCGCTCGTCGTGACCGCGATGCCGGAATTCGGGATGCTCGCCGTCGGCGCGGTCGCCGCCGCCGTCGCCTCCGGCTTCGGCGCGGACCTCGTCGTCCAGGTCCTGGTCTTCGTCATCGTCTCGGTCGCCCTGATCGCCGTGGTCCGGCCCGTCGCCGCCCGGCACCGCTCCCAACGGCCCCAACTGGCCACGGGAGTCGACGCCCTGAAAGGCAGACAGGCCGTCGTGGTGGAACGGGTGGACGGATCCGAAGGCGGCCGCATCAAGCTCGCGGGGGAGATCTGGTCGGCCCGGGCGCTCGACACCGCACGCGCCTACGAGGCGGGCGAGGAAGTGGACGTCGTGGACATCGACGGGGCAACGGCGATCATCATGTGACCTCGCCGGACACAAGTGGACCGAACACCCACCGAGGCTCCCGACGGTCTGTCAGACTCGACGAACAAGATCCTCAACAGCCGTAAGATGCACAGCAGTCAGGGTCAATAGGATCTGCCAGAGCGCCGAGGCGGAGAAGGGGACGGACAGCCACGATGGAACCGGTCATCATCGTTCTGATCATCCTGGTGGTGTTGGTCTTCATCGCCCTGATCAAGACCATCCAGGTCATCCCACAGGCCAGCGCCGCCATCGTCGAGCGCTTCGGCCGCTACACGCGGACCCTCAACGCGGGCCTCAACATCGTCGTCCCGTTCATCGACACCATCCGCAACCGCATCGACCTGCGCGAACAGGTCGTCCCCTTCCCGCCGCAGCCGGTCATCACCCAGGACAACCTGGTCGTCAACATCGACACCGTCATCTACTACCAGGTGACCGACGCGCGCGCCGCGACCTACGAGGTCGCCAGCTACATCCAGGCCATCGAGCAGCTCACCGTCACCACCCTGCGCAACATCATCGGCGGCATGGACCTGGAGCGCACCCTGACCTCCCGCGAGGAGATCAACGCGGCCCTGCGCGGCGTCCTCGACGAGGCCACCGGCAAGTGGGGCATCCGCGTCAACCGCGTCGAGCTCAAGGCCATCGAGCCGCCCACCTCCATCCAGGACTCGATGGAGAAGCAGATGCGCGCCGACCGCGACAAGCGCGCCGCCATCCTCCAGGCCGAAGGTGTCCGGCAGTCCGAGATCCTGCGCGCCGAGGGCGAGAAGCAGTCCCAGATCCTGCGCGCCGAGGGTGAGGCCAAGGCCGCCGCCCTGCGCGCCGAGGGCGAGGCCCAGGCCGTCCGCACCGTCTTCGAGGCCATCCACGCCGGCGACCCGGACCAGAAGCTCCTCTCCTACCAGTACCTCCAGATGCTCCCGAAGATCGCCGAGGGCGACGCCAACAAGCTCTGGATCGTCCCGAGCGAGATCGGCGACGCCCTCAAGGGCCTCTCCGGCGCCATGGGCAACATCGGCGGCCTGGGCGGCGGTTCGGGCAACGGCAACAGCGGCGCGAGCGTCCCCGCCCAGGAACGCCGCGAGAAGCCGTCCATCGACTAGCCGGTACGTCACGAAGCCGGGCGACACCCGCGCCCCCGAAGGGGCGCGGGGAACGGCCCGACAAGCCACGACCAACCCGCGGTCAGCGACGCGGACCGGCTCCTACGGCGCACCCTCACGCCGCGTCCAGCACCAACCAATCCGGCAGCGCCTCGAGGTCGTCCCTGGCCAGCGCCAGCAACATCGCATCGGCCGGAGTGGGCTCGAACGGCTCCCGCAGCAACGGCATCCCCGCCTGCTCCGGCGTCCGGTTCGCCTTCCGGTGATTGTCCTCCGCACACGAGGCCACCGTGTTCAGCCACGTGTCCTGCCCACCGTGCGACCGCGGCACCACGTGGTCCACGGTCGTCGCCCGCCGCCCGCAGTACGCGCACCGGTGCCGGTCCCGGACCAGCACACCCCGCCGCGACCACGGGGCGCGTCTTCGGAAGGGCACCCGTACGTATTGGCACAGCCTGATCACCCGGGGCGCCGGCATGTCGAGCGCGGCTCCGCGCATCCGCAGTGAGGGGTGGGCCTGTTCGACGACGGCCTTGTCCTGGAGCACCAGAACGACGGCTCGATTCAGCGTCACCGTCGACAACGGCTCGAAGCTCGCGTTCAGTACCAGCGTGTCCCGCATACCAGCCCACCTCCCGTGCGCACCGGCCCACCCCCTGGCGGGCTGGGAACAACTCTGGCCGGGCACGCCGGGATGGACAACGCAATATCTGCTGCTCCGACGGGGGACTCACCCCCCACCACCCCCGCAACAAAAATGCCCGCCCCTGATCCATTCCAAGACCAGGGGCGGGCAAACGTTCCATGAACGCTCGGAACACTCAGCCTTCGGCAGGCACCTCGTACTCACCGATCAACTGCGCCCGGCCGATCGTGTGGAACCGCAGGTTGAAGCCGACGAAGGCGGGAGTCGCCTCCGCGTCCGGGCCCAGCTTCTCCTGGTCCACGGCGTACACCGTGAACACGTACCGGTGCGGCCCGTCGCCGGCCGGCGGCGCCGCACCGCCGAACTCCTTGGTCCCGTAGTCGTTGCGTACCTGCACGGCACCCTCGGGCAGGCCCTCGAACGTGCCGCTGCCCGCACCCGCCGGCAACTCGGTCACCGAGGCCGGGATGTCGAACACCACCCAGTGCCAGAAGCCGCTGCCCGTGGGGGCGTCGGGGTCGTAGCAGGTCACGGCGAAGCTCTTGGTCCCGGCCGGGAAGCCCTCCCACCGCAGCTGCGGCGAGGTGTTCCCGGCCGCGTAGACCTGAGCGTCCTTGAGCGTCCCGCCCTCCTGGACGTCCTCGCTCGTGACCGTGAACGCCGGCACGGGCGGGTGGAAGTCATGGGGGAGCGGACGCCGCTTCAGCTCGGTCACCTCGGTACCTCCTGATGGTTCGGTGCAGTGAACCCCGAGCCTAGAACCCTCAGAACCAGTTCCGCTTGCTGCCGACCTCCGACAGCCACTGGTTGAGGTACGCCGTCCAGTCGGTCCCCTGGTAGTCGTTCAGCCCCACCTTGAAGGAACGGAAGGTGTCGCTGCCCTCGCTGAACAGACCCGGCTTCTTGTCCATCTCCAGCACGACGTCCATCGCCTGCGCGTCGGCCACGAAGCTCAGCTCGACCTGGTTCAGCCCCCGGTACTGCTGCGGCGGGAAGAACTCGATCTCCTGGTAGAAGGGCAGCTTCTGCCGGGTCCCCCGGATGTGGCCGCGCTCCATGTCCGCGCTCTTGAAGCGGAAGCCCAGCCCGATGAACGCGTCCAGGATCGCCTTCTGCGCCGGGAGCGGGTGCACGTTGATCGGGTCCAGGTCACCGGAGTCCACCGCGCGGGCGATCTCCAGCTCCGTGCTGACGCCGATGTTCATCCCGCGCAGCGCCTGCCCGTCGATCATCGTGATCGGCGTCTCCCAGGGGATCTCCAGACCGAACTGCACGGCGTGCACCGCGTTCGCCTTCAGCTCGAAGGCGCCGCCGAGCCGGCTCTTCGTGAACTCGATGTCCTGCTTGTACTCCTGGTCGCCGCTCTCCACCTCGACCTTGGCCTGGAGCCCCACCGACAGGGCCTCGATCTGCTGGTCCACGGACCCGCCCTGGATCCGCACCTCGCCCTGGACGACACCGCCCGGAACGACGTTGACCTCGCTCAGCACGGTCTCGACCGAAGCCCCGCCGGCCCCCAGGCTCGCGAGCAGCTTCTTGAACGCCATGTCTCTCCCTCTCCAGGCTTTGCGTGTGAACCTCTGACCCCTACAAACGCGATCCGGCCATGACCGGTTCCACGCCCCGCACCCTGGCAAGGGGGGAGGGAACCTGGCCACCCCGTCCACGGACTCGCCTGCGTTACGCTCGGAAGGCATGATCGCGAGCCCCGACCGTACGCCTCTGCCCAGGGAATTCTTCGACCGCCCCATCCTCGAGGTGGCCCCCGACCTCCTGGGCCGCATCCTCGTGCGCACCACCCCTGACGGCCCGATCGCCCTCCGCCTGACCGAGGTCGAGGCCTACGACGGTCAGAACGACCCCGGCTCCCACGCCTACCGCGGCCGCACGCCCCGCAACGAAGTGATGTTCGGCCCGCCCGGACACGTGTACGTCTACTTCACCTACGGGATGTGGTTCTGCATGAACCTGGTGTGCGGCCCCGAGGGCAGGGCGAGCGCGGTTCTGCTGCGCGCCGGCGAGATCATCGAGGGCGCGGAGCTGGCCCGTACCCGACGGCATTCGGCCCGCAACGACAAGGAACTGGCCAAGGGCCCGGCCCGTCTCGCCACCGCCCTGGACGTCGACCGCGCCCTGAACGGCACGGACGCGTGCACGGCCCAGGACACTCCGCTGCGCATCCTGACCGGGGCTCCCGTCCCCGCCGACCAGGTACGCAACGGTCCACGCACCGGTGTGGCCGGCGAGGGAGGCGTCCACCCCTGGCGTTACTGGGTGGCCGACGACCCGACGGTCAGCCCGTACCGGGCCCATGTCCCGAGGCGCCGTCGAAGTTGACTCTCCCTTGGGAGACGCGTAATGTAGCCCGAGCCGCTTGACCCGGGTACGGCAATCGCCTGCAGCCGGAAGCGGCCAACCCACTACCTACGGTTTCCCCTCAGCGGGGGCGAATTCGACGTGTCCGCATGTCCGAATTCAATCTCGCGGGACTCGATTATGAGTCCACGGAGAAATCCGCTAACGTAGTGAATGTCGAAAGGCCGACAGGCGAAAGCCCGAAAGCCGACGACGAGCCCGCCGACCGGGAATCGGATCGAAAAGGATCTGATAGAGTCGGAAACGCAAGACCGAAGGGAAGCGCCCGGAGGAAAGCCCGAGAGGGTGAGTACAAAGGAAGCGTCCGTTCCTTGAGAACTCAACAGCGTGCCAAAAGTCAACGCCAGATATGTTGATACCCCGACCTGATCGGTTCGATCGGGTTGAGGTTCCTTTGAAAAAACACAGCGAGGACGCTGTGAACGTCGGGACTATTCCTCCCGGCGTTCCGTTCTCGTGGTGTCAACCGGATTACCGGTAAACATTCACGGAGAGTTTGATCCTGGCTCAGGACGAACGCTGGCGGCGTGCTTAACACATGCAAGTCGAACGATGAACCACTTCGGTGGGGATTAGTGGCGAACGGGTGAGTAACACGTGGGCAATCTGCCCTGCACTCTGGGACAAGCCCTGGAAACGGGGTCTAATACCGGATACTGATCCTCGCAGGCATCTGCGAGGTTCGAAAGCTCCGGCGGTGCAGGATGAGCCCGCGGCCTATCAGCTAGTTGGTGAGGTAACGGCTCACCAAGGCGACGACGGGTAGCCGGCCTGAGAGGGCGACCGGCCACACTGGGACTGAGACACGGCCCAGACTCCTACGGGAGGCAGCAGTGGGGAATATTGCACAATGGGCGAAAGCCTGATGCAGCGACGCCGCGTGAGGGATGACGGCCTTCGGGTTGTAAACCTCTTTCAGCAGGGAAGAAGCGAAAGTGACGGTACCTGCAGAAGAAGCGCCGGCTAACTACGTGCCAGCAGCCGCGGTAATACGTAGGGCGCAAGCGTTGTCCGGAATTATTGGGCGTAAAGAGCTCGTAGGCGGCTTGTCACGTCGGTTGTGAAAGCCCGGGGCTTAACCCCGGGTCTGCAGTCGATACGGGCAGGCTAGAGTTCGGTAGGGGAGATCGGAATTCCTGGTGTAGCGGTGAAATGCGCAGATATCAGGAGGAACACCGGTGGCGAAGGCGGATCTCTGGGCCGATACTGACGCTGAGGAGCGAAAGCGTGGGGAGCGAACAGGATTAGATACCCTGGTAGTCCACGCCGTAAACGGTGGGCACTAGGTGTGGGCAACATTCCACGTTGTCCGTGCCGCAGCTAACGCATTAAGTGCCCCGCCTGGGGAGTACGGCCGCAAGGCTAAAACTCAAAGGAATTGACGGGGGCCCGCACAAGCGGCGGAGCATGTGGCTTAATTCGACGCAACGCGAAGAACCTTACCAAGGCTTGACATACACCGGAAAACCCTGGAGACAGGGTCCCCCTTGTGGTCGGTGTACAGGTGGTGCATGGCTGTCGTCAGCTCGTGTCGTGAGATGTTGGGTTAAGTCCCGCAACGAGCGCAACCCTTGTCCCGTGTTGCCAGCAGGCCCTTGTGGTGCTGGGGACTCACGGGAGACCGCCGGGGTCAACTCGGAGGAAGGTGGGGACGACGTCAAGTCATCATGCCCCTTATGTCTTGGGCTGCACACGTGCTACAATGGCCGGTACAATGAGCTGCGATACCGCGAGGTGGAGCGAATCTCAAAAAGCCGGTCTCAGTTCGGATTGGGGTCTGCAACTCGACCCCATGAAGTCGGAGTCGCTAGTAATCGCAGATCAGCATTGCTGCGGTGAATACGTTCCCGGGCCTTGTACACACCGCCCGTCACGTCACGAAAGTCGGTAACACCCGAAGCCGGTGGCCCAACCCCTTGTGGGAGGGAGCTGTCGAAGGTGGGACTGGCGATTGGGACGAAGTCGTAACAAGGTAGCCGTACCGGAAGGTGCGGCTGGATCACCTCCTTTCTAAGGAGCACTTCTAAGCCAAGCTTGCTTGGTTCAGAGGCCAGTACATCAGCGAACGTCTGATGCTGGTTGCTCATGGGTGGAACGTTGACTACTCGGCACACTTGACCAGCTCGTCTTCCTAGTACTGCTTCGGCGTGGAACGGGAGAGTGAGCGGGGAGTGTGTCGGGCACGCTGTTGGGTGTCTGAGGGTACGGCCGCGAGGTCGCCTTCAGTGCCGGCCCCAGTGCACTCGGGATGTTGTCCCGGGGTGATGGGTGGTTGGTCGTTGTTTGAGAACTGCACAGTGGACGCGAGCATCTGTGGCCAAGTTTTTAAGGGCGCACGGTGGATGCCTTGGCACCAGGAACCGATGAAGGACGTGGGAGGCCACGATAGGCCCCGGGGAGTCGTCAACCAGGCTTTGATCCGGGGGTGTCCGAATGGGGAAACCCGGCAGTCGTCATGGGCTGTCACCCGCTGCTGAACACATAGGCAGTGTGGAGGGAACGCGGGGAAGTGAAACATCTCAGTACCCGCAGGAAGAGAAAACAACCGTGATTCCGGGAGTAGTGGCGAGCGAAACTGGATGAGGCCAAACCGTATACGTGTGAGACCCGGCAGGGGTTGCGTGTGCGGGGTTGTGGGATCTCTCTTCCACGGTCTGCCGGCCGTGGGGCGAGTCAGAAACCGTTGATGTAGACGAAGGACATGCGAAAGGTCCGGCGTAGAGGGTAAGACCCCCGTAGTCGAAACGTCAGCGGCTTGCTTGAGAGACACCCAAGTAGCACGGGGCCCGAGAAATCCCGTGTGAATCTGGCGGGACCACCCGCTAAGCCTAAATATTCCCTGGTGACCGATAGCGGATAGTACCGTGAGGGAATGGTGAAAAGTACCGCGGGAGCGGAGTGAAATAGTACCTGAAACCGTGTGCCTACAAGCCGTGGGAGCGTCGGGATGGAGCTTGCTTCATCCTCGTGACTGCGTGCCTTTTGAAGAATGAGCCTGCGAGTTTGCGGTGTGTTGCGAGGTTAACCCGGGTGGGGTAGCCGTAGCGAAAGCGAGTCCGAACAGGGCGTTTCAGTAGCACGCTCAAGACCCGAAGCGGAGTGATCTAGCCATGGGCAGGTTGAAGCGGAGGTAAGACTTCGTGGAGGACCGAACCCACCAGGGTTGAAAACCTGGGGGATGACCTGTGGTTAGGGGTGAAAGGCCAATCAAACTCCGTGATAGCTGGTTCTCCCCGAAATGCATTTAGGTGCAGCGTCGTGTGTTTCTTGCCGGAGGTAGAGCACTGGATAGGCGATGGGCCCTACCGGGTTACTGACCTTAGCCAAACTCCGAATGCCGGTAAGTGAGAGCGCGGCAGTGAGACTGTGGGGGATAAGCTCCATGGTCGAGAGGGAAACAGCCCAGAGCATCGACTAAGGCCCCTAAGCGTACGCTAAGTGGGAAAGGATGTGGAGTCGCACAGACAACCAGGAGGTTGGCTTAGAAGCAGCCACCCTTGAAAGAGTGCGTAATAGCTCACTGGTCTAGTGATTCCGCGCCGACAATGTAGCGGGGCTCAAGCGTACCGCCGAAGTCGTGTCATTGCAGCAATACGGCCAACGCCGGCTGTGATGGGTAGGGGAGCGTCGTGTGCCGGGTGAAGCAGCCGCGGAAGCGAGTTGTGGACGGTTCACGAGTGAGAATGCAGGCATGAGTAGCGATACAAACGTGAGAAACGTTTGCGCCGATTGACTAAGGGTTCCTGGGTCAAGCTGATCTGCCCAGGGTAAGTCGGGACCTAAGGCGAGGCCGACAGGCGTAGTCGATGGATAACCGGTTGATATTCCGGTACCCGCTGTGAAGCGTCAAACATCGAGCATCGTGATGCTAAGGCCGTGAAGCCGCCCTGATCTCTTCGGAGTTGAGGGGAGTGGTGGAGCCGCTGAACCAAGCGGTTAGTAGGTGAGTGATGGGGTGACGCAGGAAGGTAGTCCATCCCGGGCGGTGGTTGTCCCGGGGTAAGGGTGTAGGACGTCAGGTAGGTAAATCCGCCTGGCAATAGTCTGAGACCTGATGCCGAGCCGATTGTGGTGAAGTGGATGATCCTATGCTGTCGAGAAAAGCCTCTAGCGAGTTTCATGGCGGCCCGTACCCTAAACCGACTCAGGTGGTCAGGTAGAGAATACCGAGGCGTTCGGGTGAACTATGGTTAAGGAACTCGGCAAAATGCCCCCGTAACTTCGGGAGAAGGGGGGCCATTCTTGGTGATCGGATTTACTCCGTGAGCTGGGGGTGGCCGCAGAGACCAGCGAGAAGCGACTGTTTACTAAAAACACAGGTCCGTGCGAAGCCGTAAGGCGATGTATACGGACTGACGCCTGCCCGGTGCTGGAACGTTAAGGGGACCGGTTAGCTCCATTTCGGTGGGGCGAAGCTGAGAACTTAAGCGCCAGTAAACGGCGGTGGTAACTATAACCATCCTAAGGTAGCGAAATTCCTTGTCGGGTAAGTTCCGACCTGCACGAATGGCGTAACGACTTCTCGACTGTCTCAACCATAGGCCCGGTGAAATTGCACTACGAGTAAAGATGCTCGTTTCGCGCAGCAGGACGGAAAGACCCCGGGACCTTTACTACAGTTTGATATTGGTGTTCGGTTCGGCTTGTGTAGGATAGCTGGGAGACTTTGAAGCTCGCACGCCAGTGTGGGTGGAGTCGTCGTTGAAATACCAGTCTGGTCGTGCTGGATGTCTAACCTGGGTCCGTGATCCGGATCAGGGACAGTGTCTGATGGGTAGTTTAACTGGGGCGGTTGCCTCCTAAAGGGTAACGGAGGCGCCCAAAGGTTCCCTCAGCCTGGTTGGCAATCAGGTGTTGAGTGTAAGTGCACAAGGGAGCTTGACTGTGAGACCGACGGGTCGAGCAGGGACGAAAGTCGGGACTAGTGATCCGGCGGTGGCTTGTGGAAGCGCCGTCGCTCAACGGATAAAAGGTACCCCGGGGATAACAGGCTGATCTTCCCCAAGAGTCCATATCGACGGGATGGTTTGGCACCTCGATGTCGGCTCGTCGCATCCTGGGGCTGGAGTCGGTCCCAAGGGTTGGGCTGTTCGCCCATTAAAGCGGTACGCGAGCTGGGTTTAGAACGTCGTGAGACAGTTCGGTCCCTATCCGCTGTGCGCGTAGGAGTCTTGAGAAGGGCTGTCCCTAGTACGAGAGGACCGGGACGGACGAACCTCTGGTGTGCCAGTTGTTCTGCCAAGGGCATGGCTGGTTGGCTACGTTCGGGAGGGATAACCGCTGAAAGCATCTAAGCGGGAAGCCTGCTTCGAGATGAGGACTCCCACCTCCTAGAGAGGGTAAGGCTCCCAGTAGACGACTGGGTTGATAGGCCAGATATGGAAGCCGGGTAACCGGTGGAGTTGACTGGTACTAATAGGCCGAGGGCTTGTCCTCAGTTGCTCGCGTCCACTGTGTTAGTTCTGAGGCAACGAACAGTTGCCGGCTTTCGAGCTGAACAGAACAATTGAAGAGTGTGCTTGTTCGCTCGAAACCATTAGGGTTTCGGTGGTCATAGCGTAGGGGAAACGCCCGGTTACATTCCGAACCCGGAAGCTAAGCCTTACAGCGCCGATGGTACTGCAGGGGGGACCCTGTGGGAGAGTAGGACGCCGCCGAACAATCTTTGGGAAGGACCCCTGGTCCCCAGCGTTCAGCTGGGACCAGGGGTCCTTTCGTTTTTCCAGGGCGCACCGGGTACTCGGCTGCGCGAGAATGACTTGCAGTACGAAGACAGGAGTCACCGATGTCCACCAACTCTCCCGACGACCGACCGGACCGCGATCAGCGGCGACGGGACAGTGGTGACCGTGGCGACCGGAGCGGCCAGCGCGGGGACCGCGGCGGTTTCCGTCGCGACGGTGACCGTGATCGCGGCGGCTTCCGTCGTGACGACCGTCGTGACGACAATCGCGGTGGCGGGTACGGGCGTCGTGACGACCGTGACCGTGGGCCGCGTCGTGACGACCGTGATCGTGGTGGGGACCGTGGCTTCCGTCGTGATGACCGCGGTGGCGACCGTCCTTCGTTCCGTCGTGATGACCGTGGTGACCGGGGCGAGCGTCCTTCGTTCCGCCGTGACGACCGTGGCGACCGGGGCGAGCGTCCTTCGTTCCGTCGTGATGACCGTGGCGACCGGGGTGACCGTCCTTCGTTCCGGCGGGACGACCGTGGCGATCGCGGTGGCTTCCGGCGTGACGACCGTCGTGACGACAATCGCGGTGGCGGGTACGGGCGTCGTGACGACCGTGACCGTGGGCCGCGTCGTGACGACCGTGATCGTGGCGGGGACCGTGGCTTCCGTCGTGATGACCGCGGTGGTGAGCGTCCCCCGTTCCGTCGTGACGACCGTGATGATCGCGGTGGCGAGCGTCCTTCGTTCCGTCGTGATGACCGTGGTGACCGGGGCGAGCGTCCTTCGTTCCGTCGTGATGACCGTGGTGACCGGGGCGAGCGTCCTTCGTTCCGCCGTGACGACCGTGGCGACCGGGGTGGATTCCGGCGTGATGACCGTCGTGACGACCGACGGCACGACAACCGGGGTGAGCGCGGTGAGCGCGGTGACCGGGGTGGTTTCGGGCGGCGTGATGACAGCCGTGGCGGTGACCGGGGCGGTTTCCGCGGGCGTGACGACCGGGGTGGCTTCGCCGGCCGGGACGACCGGGGTGGCTTCCGTGGGCGGGACGACCGTGGGGGACGTGGGCCCCGGCGGGACGACCGAGGCGGGCGGCCCGGCGGTTTCCGTGGGCGGGACGACCGGCAGGGCGGCGGCGGCCGCTTCCGTGAGGAGCGGGACCGCGACCGCGAGCCGATCAAGCGCCTGCCGATCCCCGAGGAGGTCACGGGCGACGAGATCGACAAGGACGTGCGTCAGGAGCTGCAGAGCCTTCCCAAGACGCTCGCCGAGGACGTCGCCAGGAACCTGGTGATGGTCGCCCGGCTGCTCGACGAGGACCCCGAGGCGGCCTACGGCTACTCCAGGGTGGCCCTGCGTCTCGCCTCCCGCGTCGCGGCCGTGCGTGAGGCGGCCGGATTCGCGGCGTACGCCAACCAGAAGTACAGCGAGGCCCTCGCGGAGTTCCGGGCCGCGCGGCGGATGACCGGGTCCGTGGAGCTGTGGCCGGTGATGGCGGACTGCGAGCGTGGGCTCGGGCGGCCGGAGAAGGCGCTGGACATGGCCGGCGCCCCCGAGGTGCACAAGCTCGACAAGGCGAGCCAGGTCGAGATGCGGCTCGTGGCGGCCGGCGCCCGGCGCGACATGGGGCAGCTGGACGCGGCCATCGTGACGCTGCAGAGCCCCGAGCTGGCCTCCAACTCCGTACAGCCCTGGACCGCGCGGCTGAGGTACGCCTACGCGGACGCGCTGCTGGCCGCCGGCCGGGAGCAGGAGGCCCGGGAGTGGTTCGCCAAGGCCGTCGAGTCCGACCGGGACGGCAGCACGGACGCCTCCGACCGGCTGGCCGAGCTGGACGGAGTGGAATTCGTGGACGCCCTCGACGAGCACGAAGAGGATGGCGGCGCGGCGCGCCCGACGGCCGAGGCCGGACACGAGGACGAGACGCAGGACGGCAAGGAGGACTGACCTCCGTCGTCCGACGACGAAGGGGCGGGACCGCGAGCCGGTCCCGCCCCTTCGTCATGCCGTCTTCCCGCCCGTCACAGGTCCAGCGCCCGCAGCACCAGGCCCGAGGCCGGTTTGGGGCCGAAGGACGTCGACTTGCGGGGCATCGTGACGCCCTGCTGGGCCAGCTCGCGGACGACCTCTTCGCGCACGGGGTGCATCAGCACCGCCGTACCGCCGTCGCGTTCGGCCTTGGCCACGGTCGCCGCCGTGTCGTGGATGTAGGAGACATGGGCGGCGGAGTCGTCGGGGATCCGCCAGATGTCGGCCAGGAGCGTGGCGTGCAGGACCGTGGCGTCCAGGGTGCGCCATGCCCGGGGGCGGCCGGCCGGGACCGTGCGGTCCAGCAGGGCGGGGTCCGGACGGTCGACGAGGCGGAAGGAGCCGTCACCGGCGAGGAGGAAGGCGTTGCCCGACTCGGCCGCCTTCGCCAGCTCCTCCATGGCCCGGGGCAGGGGGCCGTCCAGCCGGCGGACGCGGAAGTAGCCGTCCAGGGCGGCGACGGCGTCGCGCACGGGGAAACCGTGCAGCAGACGGTGGATGGCGCGGACACGGAGCGGGTAGCGGGCCGTGTCCACCAGGAGGACGAGGCCGTGGT
The DNA here is from genome assembly GCF_964272335.1 of Streptomyces sp. SudanB5_2050. Classification (NCBI taxonomy): domain Bacteria; kingdom Bacillati; phylum Actinomycetota; class Actinomycetes; order Kitasatosporales; family Streptomycetaceae; genus Streptomyces; species Streptomyces sp. SudanB5_2050. The sequence continues at coordinate 1,898,741 of NZ_OZ186760.1, read as the reverse complement.
CCCACGGGCTGGGCGAAGGGTGCTCGGCCCGGAGGGTGCGGTAGGTCGCCCAGCGGTGGTGGCCGTCGGCGATGAGAGCCTGGTGGCGCGCCAGCTCGGCGCGGACGCGGGCGACGTCGTCGGCGTCGGTGACCGACCACAGGCGGTGGCAGTAGCCGTCCTCCGTGGTCGTCGAGAGCAGCGGGGGCCGTTCGGCGGTGCGCTCCACGACGGTGGTCGTGGCGGCTGCGGCACCGTCGCCGCGGTAGGTGAGGAGGAGGGGCTCGAGGTTCGCGTACGTGGCCCGCATGAGCGCCGCGCGATCGGCGACCACATGCGGCATGACGTCCTCGTGCGGCAGGACGACCTGCTCGGAGGGGTCGGACACGCGCAGCGCGCCGATGATGCCGCGTTGCAGCATGCCGTCGCCGCCGCGCTGCTCGTAGACGTACAGGCCGGGCTCGGAGTCGACGGTCAGTACGCCCTCCGACCGCCAGCGCCGGAGGGTTTCGGCGGCCTGCTCGTTGCGGGCCTCGGGCGAGGCGGCCTGGGGGAGGATCAGGCGGACGATGTTGTGCGGGTCGGCGGATTCGAGGTGGAGCAGGCCGTCGGGGCGGACCACGACGTCGTAGGGCGGGGACGTCACGGCGGCCAGGCTGCCGACCCGGTCGGGGTCGTAGCGGAGGCCTCGGAACGGGGTGAGTTCCAGGCCCCGGCGCGCCGTTGCTTCCGGGTGACCTGCTGTGTTCATCCCGGCATCGTACGTGTGTCAGCGGCATGGGGGATGATCGGGGGAAAGGCGTCGAACGAGGAGCGATGTGCAATGAGCCGGAGCGTCAGGACGAGGCCCGAGGGCAGTGGGCGGAGCCTGGGCGAGGCGTACGACACGGCGCTGCTCGACCTGGACGGGGTGGTGTACGCCGGGGGGAACGCGATCGACCACGCCGTGGAGTCGCTCGCCGCGGCCCGCGCGGGCGGCATGCACCTGGCGTACGTCACCAACAACGCGCTGCGGACGCCCGACGCGGTGGCCGAGCACCTGACGGAGCTGGGCATACCGACGGGCGCGGACGACGTCATCACCTCGGCGCAGGCCGTGGCCCGGCTGATCGCCGAGCAGGTGCCGTCGGGTTCGCGGGTGCTGGTGATCGGCGGCGAGGGACTGCGGGTCGCCCTGCGGGAGCGGGGGCTGGAGCCGGTGGAGTCGGCGGACGACGACCCGGCGGCCGTCGTGCAGGGCTTCGGCGGGCCCGAGTTGCCGTGGGGCCGGTTCGCGGAGGCGTGCTACGCCATCGCGCGCGGTGTTCCCTGGTACGCCTCCAACACCGACCTGACCATCCCGGGTGCCCGGGGCATCGCACCGGGCAACGGAGCCGCGGTGGAGGTCGTCCGGATCGCCACCGCGGCCGAGCCGCAGGTCGCGGGGAAGCCGCTGCCGCCCATGCACCGGGAGACCATCCTGCGGACCGGCGCACAGCGCCCGCTGGTGGTGGGGGACCGGCTGGACACCGACATCGAGGGCGCGTTCAACGGAGAGGTCGACTCGCTGCTCGTCCTGACCGGCGTGACCGACGGCGCCCAGGTGCTGGCGGCGCCGCCGCGGCACCGGCCGACGTATGTCGACGCCGATCTGCGCGGGCTGCTGTCCGGGCAGCCCGAGGTCACCGGCGACGCGGACGGTGGCTTCCGCTGCGGTGGCTGGACGGCGAGGGCCGGCGCCGAGCGACTGGAGCTGGAGGGCGAGGGCGCGGTGCTGGACGGGCTGCGCGCGCTGTGCGCGGCGGCCTGGACGGCGGGCGGGGAGGAAGGCTGCGCGCTCGACTCCGGAAAGGCGTTGGCGCGCCTGGGGTTGTGAGCCGTCGCACGGGGAAGGAGCCCGGCCGCGCACCCGCGCCGGGCCGCACGGCGGCGGAGCCCGGCCGGCGGCGAGATCGAGATCGGATGGCAGGGTAGGCTAACCTAACCGCGTGTTGGTCGACAGTCCCCCCGAACAGCGCGCGGAGACCGCCCCCGCGCCGCCCCCGAAGCGCCGTGTCCTGCGTGCCGTCGGGCTGCCCGTGTCGGCAGCGGTCCTGGTCCTCATCGCGTTGGCGAGCCTCGCGGTCGGCGCGAAGGACCTCTCCCTGGCGCAGGTCTGGCACGGCCTGTTCCACGACTCGGGCACCTTCAGCGACGTGGTCGTCGGCGAGCGGCTGTCGCGGACCGCGCTCGGTCTGCTCGCGGGTGCCGCGCTCGGCCTCGCCGGAGCCGTGCTGCAGGCGCTCACCCGCAATCCGCTGGCCGACCCCGGTCTGCTCGGCATCAACGCGGGCGCCTCCGCCGCGGTCGTCACGGCCATCACCTTCTTCGGCGTCACCTCGCTGACCGGGTACGTGTGGTTCGCGTTCGCCGGAGCGGCGGGCGTGGGCGCGCTGGTCTGGTTCCTGGGCGGCAGCCGGGGTGCCACGCCGGTGCGGCTGGTCCTGGCCGGCACGGCGATCAGCGCCGCGCTCTTCGGCTACCTCCAGGCCGTGATGATCATGGATGACGCGGCGCTGGGCCGGATGCGTTTCTGGACGGTCGGGTCGCTGTCCTCGGCGACCGACGACACCATCAGGGAAGTGCTGCCGTTCTTCGTCGTGGGCACGATCCTCGCCCTGGCCCTCTCCCGGCCGCTCAACGCCATGGAGATGGGCGACGACACCGCCAAGGCCCTCGGCGCCGACCTCAACCGCACCCGGGCGCTGTCCATGCTCGCCGCGACCGTGCTGTGCGGAGCGGCGACCGCCGCCTGCGGGCCGATCGTGTTCGTCGGGCTGATGGTCCCGCACGTCGTCCGCTCCTTCACCGGGCCCGACATGCGCTGGATCCTGCCGTACGCCGCGATCCTGTCGCCCGTGCTGCTGCTCGGCGCCGACGTGCTCGGCAGGATCGTCGCCCGGCCCGCCGAGCTGCAGGTCGGCATCGTCACCGCCGTCCTGGGCGGGCCGGTCTTCATCTATCTCGTACGACGGCGGAGGACGGCCCAGCTGTGAGAACCGGGAAGACCGTGAAGACGAACCGCGCCGTGCGCACTCCGGGCGGGCTGTCCTTCCGTCTGGACGTGCGGGCCACCGTCGTCGTCGCCGTGCTGCTGCTCCTCGCGCTCGCCGCGAGCGTCCTGCTGATCGGCACCGGCGACTTCGAGATACCGGCCGCCGACGTGCTCCGCACCCTGGCCGGCGAGGGCAACGCGAGCCAGGAGTTCATCGTCAACGAGCTGCGGCTGCCCAGGGTCCTGGTGGGCCTGCTGGTCGGCGCCGCGCTGGGGCTGGGCGGCGCGCTGTTCCAGGCGATCTCCCGCAACCCGCTGGGCAGTCCCGACGTGCTCGGCCTCGGACAGGGCGCGACCGCCGGCGCCCTCACCATGATCGTGCTGTTCTCCGGCACCTCGGCGCAGGTGACCGTCGGCGCGCTCGTCGGCGGGCTGGTGACCGGCCTCGCCATCTACCTGCTCGCCTGGAAGCGGGGCGTCCACGGCTACCGGCTGGTCCTGGTCGGTATCGGCGTCTCCGCCATCGTCACGGCCGTCAACGGCTATCTGCTCACCCGGGCCGACATCGTCGACGCCTCCCGCGCGGTCGTCTGGATGACCGGCTCCCTCAACGGCCGTGACTGGAACCAGGTCTGGCCCCTGCTCATCCTGTGCGCCGTGCTCGTCCCGCTGGTCCTCGGCAACGGGCGGGCGCTGCGCATGATGGAGATGGGTGACGACGTCTCGTACGCGCTCGGAGTGCGCGTCGAGCGGGTGCGGGCGCTGCTGATGGTGGCCGCCGTGCTGCTCACCGCCGCCGCCACCGCCGCCGCGGGACCGGTGAGCTTCGTCGCGCTGACCGCGCCGCAGCTCGCCCGGCGCCTGACCCGCTCGCCCGGACCCAACCTGCTGCCGTCCGTGTGCATGGGCGCCGCCCTGCTGGTCTCGGCCGACTTCGTCTCGCAGCGGGCCTTCGGCGCCGACCAGCTGCCCGTGGGCGTCGTCACCGGTGTGCTCGGCGGCGTCTACCTGCTGTGGCTGCTGGTCACCGAGCGCAAGGCGGGCCGGGTATGAGCGCCGGCACCGGCCACCGCAGCGGGCCGAACAACCAAAGGAGCAACGTGAACCGCCTGACCGCCGAGAACGTCACCCTCGCCTACGACCAGCGGGTCATCGCGGAGCAGCTGTCGGTGGAGATACCCGACAACTCCTTCACGGTGATCGTCGGCCCGAACGCCTGCGGCAAGTCCACCCTGCTGCGCGCCCTGTCGCGGATGCTGAAGCCCACCCGGGGCCGGGTGCTGCTCGACGGGTCGGTCATCCAGTCGATGCCCGCCAAGCAGGTCGCCCGCACCCTCGGCCTGCTGCCCCAGTCGTCCATCGCGCCCGACGGGATCACCGTCGGCGACCTGGTCGGCCGCGGCCGGTACCCGCACCAGGGCCTCCTGCGCCAGTGGTCGACCGAGGACGAGCGCGTCGTCCAGGAGTCCATGGCCCAGACCGGCGTCTCCGAGCTGGCCGACCGCTATGTCGACGAACTCTCCGGCGGACAGCGCCAGCGGGTGTGGATCGCCATGGCGCTCGCCCAGCAGACCCCGCTGCTGCTGCTCGACGAGCCGACGACGTACCTGGACATCCAGCACCAGATCGACGTCCTGGACCTGTGCGCGGAACTCCACGAGGAGCAGGGCCGCACCCTCGTCGCCGTCCTGCACGACCTCAACCACGCCGCCCGCTACGCCACCCACCTCATCGCCCTGCGCGGCGGGGAGGTCATCGCCGAGGGCGCGCCGAAGGACATCGTCACCGCCGACCTGGTGGAGCGGGTCTTCGGGCTGCGCTGCCAGGTCATCGACGACCCCGAGACGGGTACGCCGCTGGTGGTGCCGGCCGCGCGCAAGGCCCGGGGCACCGGCCCCGCGCGGCCCGAGAAGGTGGCGGCTACAGAAGCTTCCTGAGGCGGAACAGGTCGCGCAGGCCGGCCTCCAGCTTCACCCGGCCCGAGCCCCAGGCCTTGGCGAAGTTCAGCTCGCCGTCGACCAGGGCCACCAGGTCGTCACCGGTCATCGCCAGCCTGATGTCGGCCTTCTCGCGCGGCGGCCCCTCCAGGGTCTCGCGCACGTCGATGCGGCCGTCCGCCATGCGTCCGGCGAAGGTGACGTCCAGGTCGGTGATGTGGCAGCTCACCGAGCGGTCCAGCTCGGCGGCGGACCGCACGTCCCCTTCCGCGTTCCCCAAGTTGTCCGAGAGCTTCTCGAGTGCGGCGCGGCACTCCTCAGTCGTCGCCATCGGGACCGACCGTACCCCAGCGGTACGCGGTAGCGTCGGGGCATGAGCGACGCAGTACCGGAGCCGGAGGCGCAGCGGAGCGACGGGGAGCCGGCCCAGGCGCACGCGCCGGAGCACGACCCCGCCGCCCCCGCCCCCCTCGGGGTTCCGCGCACCCCCACCGGGAACGCCGAGGTGGACGCCCGGCTGGCCCGGCTGGCCGACGCCGACCACCTCACCACGGACGGACATGTCGAGGTGTACGAGGATGTACACCGGGGGCTGCGTGACGCGCTGACCGCGCTCGACGCCCGCCCGGGGCCTCCGGCCCCGCCGTCGCCGTACGAAAACAGGAGCTGAACCGAACGTGGCAGGAGTCGCACGCCGCCGTCTCGACGCGGAGCTGGTCCGCAGGAAGCTGGCGCGCTCGCGCGAGCACGCGAGCCAGCTGATCGCCGCCGGGCGGGTCTCCGTCGGCAAGACCGTGGCGACCAAGCCGGCCACGCAGGTGGAGACCGCCGCCGCGATCGTGGTGAGCGCCGACGACAGCGATCCCGACTACGTCTCGCGCGGCGGCCACAAGCTGGCCGGCGCCCTCGCCGCCTTCGTGCCGCGGGGGCTCGTCGTCGAGGGGCGGCGGGCGCTGGACGCCGGCGCCTCCACCGGCGGCTTCACCGACGTACTGCTGCGGGCGGGCGCCGCGCACGTCGTCGCCGTCGACGTCGGCTACGGACAGCTCGCCTGGTCTCTGCGGCAGGATGAACGCGTCACCGTCAAGGACCGTACGAACGTACGTGAGTTGACGCCGGAGGCGATCGATGGGGAGCTGGTGGACCTTGTGGTGGGGGATCTTTCCTTCATCCCGCTCGGGCTGGTGCTGCCGGCCCTGGTGCGCTGCACCCGGCCGGACGCCGACCTGGTGATGATGGTGAAGCCGCAGTTCGAGGTGGGCAAGGAGCGGCTGGGCAGCGGGGGAGTGGTACGCAGTGCGCAGCTGCGGGCCGAGGCCGTGACGGGGGTCGCCCGCAGGGCCTGGGAACTGGGGCTCGGGGTGAAGGGGGTCACCGCCAGTCCGCTGCCCGGTCCCTCCGGGAACGTCGAGTACTTTCTGTGGCTGCGGGCCGGGGCCGGTGAACTGGACCCGGCCGACGTTGACCGTGCAGTGGCGGAGGGGCCGAGTTGACACAGAACCGAGCGCGTACTGTCTTCCTGCTCGCCCACACCGGGCGTCCCGCGGCGATCCGCAGCGCGGAGCTGGTGGTCAAGGGACTGCTGCACGCGGGGCTCGGCGTGCGGGTCCTGGAGGCCGAGGCGCGCGACCTGCCGCTGCCGGACGAGGTGGAGCTGGTCGGGGAGGCCACCCCGCAGTGCCTCGACGGGTGCGAGCTGCTCATCGTGCTCGGCGGTGACGGGACGCTGCTGCGCGGCGCGGAGTTCGCCCGCGCGTCCGGCGTGCCGATGCTCGGCGTCAACCTGGGCCGGGTCGGGTTCCTCGCGGAGGCCGAGCGCGACGACCTCGACAAGGTCGTCGACCGGGTGGTGAACCGGGCCTACGAGGTCGAGGAGCGGATGACGGTCGACGTCGTCGTGCACCGCAACGGCGACATCGTGCACACCGACTGGGCGCTGAACGAGGCGGCCGTGCAGAAGGCCGGAGCCGAGAAGCTGCTGGAAGTGGTGCTGGAGATCGACGGGCGCCCGGTGACCGGCTTCGGCTGCGACGGCATCGTGCTGTCGACGCCGACCGGGTCGACGGCGTACGCGTTCTCGGCGGGCGGGCCGGTGGTGTGGCCGGAGGTGGAGGCGCTGCTGATGGTGCCGATCAGCGCGCACGCGCTGTTCGCCAAGCCGTTGGTGACGTCGCCGGACTCCGTCCTCGCGGTGGAGGTGCTGCCGCATATTCCGCCGGGGGTGCTGTGGTGCGACGGACGGCGGACGGTGGAGCTGCCGCCCGGGGCGCGGGTGGAGGTGCGGCGGGGGGCGGTGCCGGTGCGGTTGGCCCGGCTGCACCACGCGTCCTTCACCGACCGGCTGGTGGCCAAGTTCGCTCTGCCGGTCTCCGGGTGGCGTGGAGCGCCGCATTAGCGGACACGAAGGAGTGGTTTCGGCGCGACGGCGGCCGCGGACGGTTCGTGGCCGGTCGCCCCGCCGCGCGGCCGCTGCCGGCCCGGCCCCGCGCCCGTGACGGCGGTGTCCCGCCCCGCGGGACAAGGGCGGGCCGGTCGCACTCGCCGCCTCGGACCTCGTAAGGTCGTGTCCGTGCTTGAGGAGATGCGGATACGGTCGCTGGGAGTCATCGACGACGCCGTGGTCGAGCTGTCGCCCGGATTCACCGCCGTCACCGGTGAGACGGGCGCGGGCAAGACCATGGTGGTCACCAGCCTCGGACTGCTCCTGGGCGGACGCGCGGACGCGGCGCTGGTGCGGATCGGGGCCAAGAACGCCGTCGTCGAGGGGCGTATCGCCGTGCCCGAGGACGCCGCGGCGGCCGTGCGGGCCGAGGAGGCCGGGGCCGAGCTGGACGACGGCGCGCTGTTGATCAGCCGTACCGTTTCCGCCGAGGGCCGCTCACGGGCGCACCTGGGCGGGCGGTCGGTGCCGGTGGGGATGCTCGCCGAGCTGGCCGACGACCTGGTGGCCGTGCACGGGCAGACCGACCAGCAGGGGCTGCTCAAGCTGACCCGGCAGCGGCAGGCGCTGGACCGGTACGCGGGCGACGCGGTCGCCGGGCCGCTCGCCAAGTACGCCGAGGCCTACCGGCGGCTGCGGGCGGTCACCCGTGAGCTGGAGGAGATCACCACGCGCGCCCGCGAGCGGGCGCAGGAGGCCGATCTCCTGCGCTACGGCCTCGACGAGGTCGCGGCCGTCGAGCCGCGCGCCGGCGAGGACGTGGAGCTGGCCGAGGAGGCGGAGCGGCTGGGCCACGCCGAGGCACTGGCGTCGGCGGCCACCGCCGCGCACGCCGCGCTGGCCGGCAATCCGGAGGACCCCGAGGGCGTCGACGCGTCCACGCTGGTCGCCGGCGCGCAGCGGGCCCTGGACGCCGTACGGGCGCACGACCCGGCGCTGGCGGCGCTCGCCGAGCGGATCGGCGAGGTGGGCATCCTGCTGCGCGACGTGGCCGGGGAGCTGGCCGGGTACGCCGACGACCTGGACGCCGATCCGCTGCGGCTGGCGGCGGTCGAGGAGCGGCGGGCCGCGCTCACCGCGCTGACCCGCAAGTACGGCGAGGACGTGGCCGCCGTGCTGGCCTGGGCCGAGCAGGGCGCCGCGCGGCTGACCGAGCTGGACGGCGACGACGAGCGGATCGGCGAGCTGACCGCCGAGCGGGACGCACTGCGGGCGGAGCTGGGCGGGCTGGCCCAGGCGCTGACGGACGCGCGGACGGAGGCCGCCGAGCGGTTCGCCGCCGCGGTCACCGCCGAGCTGGCCTCGCTGGCCATGCCCCACGCGCGGGTGTCGTTCGCGATCCGGCAGACCGAGGACCCCGAGGGCGTCGAGGTGGGCGGGCGCACGGTCGCCTACGGGCCGTCGGGCGTCGACGAGGTCGAGCTGCTGCTCGCCCCGCACCCGGGCGCCCCGCCCCGGCCGATCGCCAAGGGCGCGTCCGGCGGTGAGCTGTCGCGCGTGATGCTCGCGGTGGAGGTCGTCTTCGCGGGGACCGACCCCGTCCCGACGTACCTCTTCGACGAGGTGGACGCCGGGGTCGGCGGCAAGGCGGCGGTGGAGATCGGGCGGCGTCTGGCGCGGCTCGCGAAGAGCGCGCAGGTCGTGGTCGTCACGCATCTGCCGCAGGTGGCCGCGTTCGCCGACCGGCAGCTGCTGGTGGAGAAGACGAACGACGGGTCGGTGACCCGGTCCGGCGTCAAGGTCCTGGAGGGCGAGGAGCGCATCCGGGAGCTGTCCCGGATGCTGGCCGGCCAGGAGGACTCGGAGACGGCCCGCGCGCACGCGGAGGAACTGCTGGAGACGGCGCGGTCGGACGCGTAGGGGCGGGCCCGGCGGCTCCGCGGGAGCGCCGGGCCCGGTGGTGCGGGGCCCGAGGGCTCCGGTCACCGGAGGGCGGCCCTGCGGGTCGGGGCCGTGGCGGCGCGGGGCCGGCAGGCCGTCACACCGGGACACCGGGCGCCCGGTGCGCCGCGTCCCACGCGGGGCGCATGTCCCGGCGGGTGCTCGGCGGCACGTGCGCACGGCGCGGCCCGGCGCCCCGACGGTCCGGGCGGGCTTCCGGGACGGCAGGCACCCGGTCCTCGGCCGCACGGGCGGGGCGTCGCCCCCGAGGACGTCTGGCCGTGTGTCCCGGCGGCCTTCGCGGCACCTCCGCCGTCCCGGGCGGGCGGACGCTCGGCCAAGGGCCAAGGGCCAAGGGCCAAGGGCCAAGGGCCAAGGGCGGAGGGCGGGGTCCCGTAGGGTGGCCCGATGATCGACCGTGTCCGCCGGAACGGCTCCGCCCTCGTCCTCGCCGCCGCTCTCGCGCGGACCGGCCTGACCGCACTGCGGGCCCTGTCGCCGGGCGGTCGGGAGCGCTGGGAGCGCAAGAACCACGCCGGGCGGACCGTGGACCTGTACGCCGGGCCCGCGTGTGCCGCGGCGGCCGCCGCGGGGACGGCGCGGGTGCGTCCCGCCGTCGGCCTCGCCGTGCTCGCCGCGGGGGCCTGCGGGGCCTACGACGACGTGGCGGGCGCCGGGGACGACCGGCGCGGCTTCCGGGCGCATCTGGCGGCGCTGCGGGACGGTGAGGTCACCAGTGGGGCGGTGAAGCTGTTCGGGATCTCGGCGGCCGGGCTCGCCGTCGGCGCGGCGCTGAAGGAACGGCCGCTGGACAGGGTGCTGGCGGGCGTCGTCGTCGCCGGGGCCGCGCACTTCGTCAACCTGGTGGACGTACGCCCGGGGCGGGCCGCCGCGGCGGTCCTCGCGCTCGGCGCGCCGGGGCTGCTGCGCGCGGGGCCCGGGGCGGAGACGGCCGCCGTCGCCATGGGCGCCGCCGCGGCCGTACTCCCCGACGACCTCGCCGAGCGCACCATGCTCGGAGACACCGGAGCACACGCGCTGGGCGCGGCCCTGGGGGCCGCGGTGGTGGCAGGCAACGGCAGGACCGGGCTCGCCGCGCACGCCGTCGCGCTGGTGGCCGCCGCCGCGCTCGGGGAGCGGGTCAGCGAGGCGGCACGTTCACTCGGGTGAGTGAACCGGTGCCGTTCCGTTGCCCGGCGGTCGCGCACCGGCGACCGCCGTCGTTCCCGGAACACCCGTACGGCCTGGCATCCTTGACGGAGTGACGCCCGGACGAGCAGGCGGCGCACGCCCTCCGCACCATCCTTCTGTACGTTCTTCGTGACCGTCCCCCGCCGAACCAGGAGCCCCGGCCAGGTGACCCCCGTGAGCAGCCTCCCGCCGCACGGCCAGTCGCAGTTGCGCACCGTGCAGGTGCTGGGCGGCGGCAACGCCGGCAGCAGCGCGCACGTCCGCTCGCTGGCCGCCGGGCTCGTCGCACGGGGCGTGAAAGTGATGGTGTGCGCCCCCGACGATGCGGAACACACCTACGACTTCACCGGCACCGGAGCCGACCACGTGCACGTGCCGCGCAGCAGCGACCCGGTCTCCGTGGCCACGCTGCGGGCGGTGTGCGCGGACGCCGACCTGGTCCACGCGCACGGCCTGCACGCCTCCTTCCGTGCCGCGCTCGCCCTCGGCGGGCGCCGGGTCCGCACGCCGTTCGTGGTGACCTGGCACGACCGGGTCCACGCCGAGGGAGCGCGCGCCCAGCTGCTGCGTGTGCTGGAGCGGCGGGTGATGAAGTCGGCCACCGTGGTGCTCGGCGCCACCTCGGAACTGGTCGACGGAGCGCGCCGGTCGGGGGCGCGGGACGCCCGGTTCGGCCCCGTCGCGCTCCCCGCCTGGCCCTGCCCGCCGGACGAGTCCGACGACCCCGACGGGAAGCGCCCGAAGATCCGGGCCGAACTCGGCGCCGTCGACCGCCCGCTGCTGATCGCCGTCGGCTCCCTGGAACGGCACCGGGGCTACGACGTCCTGCTCGACGCCGCCCGGACCTGGCGCCGTCTCGACCCCGTCCCGCTGGTCGTCCTCGCCGGAGAGGGCCCGCTGCGCGCCGAGTTGCAGCGGAGGATCGAGGACGAGGAGCTGCCGGTGGCGCTCATCGGCAGCCGCGACGACGTCACCGACCTGCTGTCGGCGGCCGACCTCGCGCTGCTGCCCAGCCGCCGGGAGGCGCGTTCCGTCCTCGCCCAGGAGGCCCTGCACGCGCGGGTGCCGCTGGTGGCGAGCGACGCGGGCGGCATCCCGGAACTCGTCGGGGACGCGGCCGAACTCGTGCCCGCCGGGGACGCGCGGGCCCTCGCCGACGCCGTGGTGCGGCTCCTCGCCGACCCCGCGAGGTGCGAGCGGCTGCGGGAGGAGGGCCTGCGGCAGGCGGCCACCTGGCCGACCGAGGACGAGACCGTCGCCCAGGTGCTCAGTGTCTACGACGAGTTGACGCAGCCGGTCCCGCTGCTCTGAGGGGCCGGGTCACTGCACGTGCCGGCGGGCGCGCAGGGCCAGGCTCAACGCCAGGACGGTCTGCGGGTCGTCGAGGTCGGTGCCCAGCAACTCCCCGATCCGCGCCAGCCGGTTGTAGAGCGTCTGCCGGTTGAGGTGCAGCTCGCGCGCGGTCTCCGCCTTGCGGCCCGCGTGCGCCAGATACGTCTGGAGGGTGGGCAGCAGGGGCGGCTTGGAACGGTCGTCGTGGTCGCGCAGGGGACCGATCGCCCGGTCCACGAACGCGGCGAGGTCCGGATGGTCGCGCAGCCGCCACAGCAGCAGGTCGATGTCGAGGCGCCGGGCGTCGTACCAGGGCCGGTCGGTGAGCCCCTGCGCCGCGGTCGCCGTCTCCGCCGCGTGCCTGAGGCCCGCCGACGCCGCCGCCCAGCCGCCGGCCACCCCGACGACCACGACCGGCGGCTGCGCTCCCGGCCGCCGCATCCCGGCCCGCTCCACGCCCGCCCGCAGCGCCGCCGCGACCCGGTCGGCGACCGCCGCGCGCTCCGACTCCGCGCGCAGGCCCAGCAGCAGCGGTACCCGTCCCTCCACCGGGCGCACGCCCAGCAGCACCGGCACCCCGACCGAGGCCAGCTCCTCGGCGACCGCCCGGGCCAGCACCGCCCAGTCGCCGCCGGCCGGGGACAGGGCGTCGCCCAGACGCATCACCACGGGGAGCAGGGGGCTGTTCCCGGGCTTGAAGCCCAGGACGCGGGCCTGCGCCGGGGCGTCCTCGGCGGAGATCCGGCCCTCGGCGAGGTCGGTGAGGAAGTCGCCGCGTCCGCGCGCCGCCAGCTCCTCCTCCTGGCGCGCCTGCATCAGCACCACGGCGAGGATTCCGGCCGCGCGTTCCGCCGCCATCCGGTGCACCTGCGCCAGCGGGGACCGTACGGGGAGCATGACGAGCCGGGCGCGCACCGAGCCGGGGCCCGGGGCGGCGGCGCTGCCGGGACCCGGGCCGCCGCCGGGCACGTCCACCAGGACGGAGCCGGCCGGGGGCGGGGCCTCCTTGTGCGGGCCGCGCAGGCCCTCCCACACCTGGAGCGGGTCGGCGCCCTCGGGGCCGGAGCCGGCGGCGTACAGCAGGCGGCCGTCGGTGGTCTCCAGGAAGACCGGGTTGGCGCCGAAGTCGGCGAGGATGCCGAGCACCTGGGGGACCCCGCCGCCGCCGAGCAGGGCGTCGGTGCAGCGTCGGTGCACCTCCTCGGCACGCTGGAGGAGGGCGTAGTGGCCGTTGACGATCTCGGTGTGGATCTCCTCGGTGACCGTCACGAAGGGCACCTCCCGGTGCAGCTGCACCAACGGCAGGCCGGCCGAGCGGGCGGTGTCCACGAGCGCCGCGGGGAGGCGGGCGAAGCGCGGGCCCAGCTCCACGACGAGGGCCGCGATGCCGCGTTCCGCGAGGGTGCGGACGAAGGCGCGCTGCTCGGCGGGCCGGGTGCCGAGACCGTAGCCGGTGGTGAGGAGGAGTTCGCCGCCCTTGAGGAGGGAGGCGATGTTGGGCACCTCGCCGGCGTGCACCCAGCGGACGGTGCGGTGCAGGCGGTCGGCGCCGGCGAGGATCTCGGGGAGGCCGCTGCGGAGGCCGGGGAGTTCCAGGGCGCGCTGCACGGTGATGCCCGTGGGCGGGGGTGCGGCGGTGTTCATGGAGCGGACGGTACCTCTTGGGCGGGCGGTGCCTCTCGGGTGCGCGGTGCGCGGTGCCCGGTGCGCGGTGCCCGGTGCGCGTGCGGGCCGGGGGCGGGTGCCGCGGCCCGGTGCGGCGGCGTCGGTAGGCGGCTGCCCGCAGCCGGGGTGGCGCGGACAGCCGTTCGTCGGACTCCGTACGGGCCGCTAGCCCCCGTACGCCCCGCTCGCCGTCAGGCGCAGGGCCGTGTCGATCAGGGGCACGTGGCTGAACGCCTGCGGGAAGTTGCCGACCTGGCGCTGGAGGCGGGGGTCCCACTCCTCGGCCAGGAGGCCGAGGTCGTTGCGCAGGGAGAGAAGCTTTTCGAAGAGCCTGCGGGCCTCGTCCACCCGGCCGATCATCGCCAGGTCGTCGGCCATCCAGAACGAGCAGGCCAGGAACGCGCCCTCGTCGCCGGGCAGGCCGTCCACGCCCTCGTCGCCGCCCTCCGTGGGGTAGCGCAGGATGAAGCCGTCCGACGTGGACAGCTCCCGCTGGATGGCCTCGATGGTGCCGATGACCCGCTTGTCGTCCGGCGGCAGGAAGCCCATCTGCGGGATCAGCAGCAGCGAGGCGTCCAGCTCCTGGGAGCCGTAGGACTGCGTGAAGGTGTTGCGTTCCTTGTCGTAGCCCTTCTCGCACACGTCCCGGTGGATGTCGTCGCGCAGCTGCTTCCAGCGCTCCAGCGGACCGTCCGCGTCGCCCGACTCGATCAGCTTGATGGTCCGGTCGACGGCGACCCAGGCCATCACCTTGGAGTGCACGAAGTGGCGGCGCGGGCCGCGCACCTCCCAGATGCCCTCGTCCGGCTCCTGCCAGTGGTCCTCCAGGTAGCGGATCAGCTTGAGCTGGAGCACGGAGGCGTAGTCGTTGCGGGCCAGGCCCGTCATGTGGCCCAGGTGCAGGGCCTCGGTGACCTCGCCGTAGACGTCCAGCTGGAGCTGGTGGGCCGCGCCGTTGCCGACCCGGACCGGGGTGGAGCCCTCGTATCCCGGCAGCCAGTCCAGCTCGGCCTCGCCCAGCTCGCGCTCGCCCGCGATGCCGTACATGATCTGCAGGTTCTCCGGGTCGCCGGCGACCGCGCGCAGCAGCCACTCGCGCCAGGCGCGGGCCTCCTCGCGGTAGCCGGTGCGCAGCAGCGAGGACAGCGTGATCGCCGCGTCGCGCAGCCAGGTGTAGCGGTAGTCCCAGTTGCGGACACCGCCGACGTCCTCCGGCAGGGAGGTGGTCGGGGCCGCCACGATGCCGCCGGTGGGGGCGTACGTCAGGGCCTTCAGCGTGATCAGGGAGCGGACCACCGCCTCCCGGTAGGGCCCGTGGTAGGTGCAGTGCTCGACCCACTCGCGCCAGAAGTCCTCGGTGGCCTCCAGGGACTGCTCGGGCTCCGGCAGCGGCGGCGGCTCCTTGTGCGAGGGCTCCCACGAGATGGTGAACGCGATCCGGTCACCCGGCGCGACCGTGAAGTCGGCGTACGTGGTGAGCGCCTTGCCGTAGGTCTCCACGTCCGTGTCGAACCACACGGAGTCCGGGCCCGCGACGGCCACCGTCCGCCCCTCGTGCTTGTGCACCCACGGGACCACCCGGCCGTAGCTGAAGCGCATCCTCAGCTCCGAGCGCATCGGCACCCGGCCGGAGACGCCCTCCACGATCCGGATCACCTGGGGCGCCCCGTCGCGCGGCGGCATGAAATCGATCACCCTGACGGTGCCGCGCGGGGTGTCCCACTCGGACTCCAGGATCAGGGAGTCGCCGCGGTAGCTCCGCCGGGCCGCGGTCGGGGGCTCGGCGCCCGGCGCGTAGGCGGGGCCCATCCGCCAGAAGCCGTGTTCCCCGGTTCCCAGCAGACCGGCGAAGATGGCATGCGAGTCGAAGCGGGGCAGGCACAGCCAGTCGACTGTGCCGTCCCGGCAGACCAGTGCGGCGGTCTGCATGTCTCCGATGAGTGCGTAGTCTTCGATGCGCCCGGCCACGTGCAACTCCAGTCGAACGGCCACGTCACCCCGCGAGGGGGCGGTCGCTAGTGCGGTCAAGGGGGGTCATGGGTGAGTCATACGTCGTTGAGCCATGAAGCAAAGCAGCCGTCCGGCCGTGAAGCCAAACGCTGTGCCGCGAAGGACAATCTTTTCTCAACGAACTGACGAGCTCTCGTTGTTCCGGCGCTGACGGGCGGGGGGTGGTGCCGTGTCGCCGTGCGGGCTCGGCAGCGAACGTCCGAGCAGGATACGACGCACGTAGATGATCTGTGTGCCGCTCCGGACAACGCGGGTCCGCCGAACGGGTGACCACCGGGTGAGGAATCGGTGAGCCGCGCGCCTGGGTGACGAGATGTGCGCGGAGCGTGGCCGGAAGCCATCGCCCCGCGGCGCTGATACGCTGGTAGCCCGTGGACCGGTGGGAGAAGAACCCCGGAACCGCAGCGACGGCGCCGCCGACGGCAACCCGGCTCGACCGGGTCGGACGACGAACGCACCGCACCCCAGACCGCGACCACGGGAGCCCCCTCTTGGCCATGCCGCCCAAATCTTCGACGACCAAGCACATCTTCGTCACCGGGGGTGTCGCCTCCTCGCTCGGCAAGGGGCTGACCGCCTCCAGCCTCGGCATGCTGCTCAAGGCACGGGGTCTGCGCGTGGTGATGCAGAAGCTCGACCCGTACCTCAATGTCGACCCTGGCACGATGAACCCC
Organism: Streptomyces sp. SudanB5_2050; assembly: GCF_964272335.1. Classification (NCBI taxonomy): domain Bacteria; kingdom Bacillati; phylum Actinomycetota; class Actinomycetes; order Kitasatosporales; family Streptomycetaceae; genus Streptomyces; species Streptomyces sp. SudanB5_2050. The sequence goes on along the minus strand of NZ_OZ186760.1, from coordinate 1,882,619 downwards.
TTCCAGCACGGTGAGGTGTTCGTCACCAACGACGGCGCCGAGACCGACCTGGACATCGGACACTACGAGCGCTTCCTCGACCGCGACCTGGACGGCTCCGCCAATGTCACTACAGGCCAGGTCTACTCGACGGTGATCGCCAAGGAGCGTCGCGGCGAGTACCTGGGCGACACGGTGCAGGTCATCCCGCACATCACCAACGAGATCAAGCACCGTATCCGCCGCATGGCGACGGACGAGGTCGACGTGGTGATCACCGAGGTCGGCGGCACCGTGGGCGACATCGAGTCGCTGCCGTTCCTGGAGACGGTCCGCCAGGTCCGGCACGAGGTCGGCCGGGACAACGTGTTCGTCGTGCACATCTCGCTCCTGCCGTACATCGGTCCCTCGGGCGAGCTGAAGACCAAGCCCACCCAGCACAGCGTCGCCGCGCTGCGCAACATCGGCATCCAGCCGGACGCCATCGTCCTGCGCTGCGACCGTGAGGTACCCACGGCGATCAAGCGCAAGATCTCCCTGATGTGCGACGTCGACGAGGCCGCCGTGGTGGCCTGCCCCGACGCCCGCTCGATCTACGACATCCCGAAGGTCGTGCACGCCGAGGGCCTGGACGCCTACGTCGTGCGCAAGCTGGACCTGCCCTTCCGCGACGTGGACTGGACGACCTGGGACGACCTGCTCGACCGCGTCCACCGGCCCGAGCACGAGATCACCATGGCGCTGGTCGGCAAGTACATCGACCTGCCCGACGCCTACCTCTCGGTCACCGAGGCGCTGCGCGCCGGCGGCTTCGCCAACCGGGCCCGCGTGAAGATCAAGTGGGTCACCTCCGACGACTGCAAGACCCCGGCCGGCGCCAAGGCCCAGCTCGGCGACGTCGACGCGATCTGCATCCCCGGCGGTTTCGGCGAGCGCGGCGTGACCGGCAAGGTCGGCGCGATCAAGTACGCCCGCGAGAACAAGATCCCGCTGCTCGGCCTCTGCCTGGGCCTGCAGTGCATCGTGGTCGAGGCCGCGCGCAACCTGGCCGGCATCGAGGACGCCAACTCCACCGAGTTCGACCCGGCCACGGCCCACCCGGTCATCTCCACCATGGCCGAGCAGCTGGACATCGTGGCGGGCGAGGGCGACCTGGGCGGCACCATGCGCCTCGGCATGTACCCGGCCAAGCTGGCCGAGGGCTCGATCGTGCGCGAGGTCTACGACGGCAAGGAGTACGTCGAGGAGCGGCACCGTCACCGCTACGAGGTGAACAACGCCTACCGCGCGGAGCTGGAGAAGAAGACCGGCATCCTCTTCTCGGGCACCTCCCCGGACGGCAAGCTCGTCGAGTACGTCGAGTACCCGCGCGACGTCCACCCGTACCTGGTCGCCACGCAGGCGCACCCGGAGCTGCGCTCGCGCCCGACCCGCCCGCACCCGCTCTTCGCCGGGCTGGTCAAGGCCGCGGTCGAGCGGAAGACGTCGAAGTAACACACCGGTTGTACGGTGGCCGGGGCACGCGCGCTCAAGGGCGCGGGCCCCGGCTTTTCGCGTACGTCTGGAAGGGCAGGTCAGCATGGCGGGCAGCACGATCAAGGACAGCCACGAGGAGTGGGAGGTCCGGCGGACCGAGATCCCCTTCCGGGGCAAGAAGACCTCCATGCGCACGGACGAGGTCGTCATGCCCGACGGCTCCGTCGCCTCCCGCGACTACCAGGTCCACCCGGGCTCCGTGGCCGTCCTCGCCCTGGACGACGAGGGACGGGTCATCGTCATCCGGCAGTACCGCCACCCGGTGCGGGAGAAGCTGTGGGAGATCCCGGCCGGCCTGCTCGACGTCCCCGGCGAGAACCCGCTGCACGCCGCCCAGCGCGAGCTGTACGAGGAGGCGCACGTCAAGGCCGAGGACTGGCGGGTGCTGACCGACGTCTACACCACGCCCGGCGGCTGTGACGAGGCCGTACGGATCTTCCTGGCCCGCGACCTCTCCGAGGCGGAGGGCGAGCGGTTCGAGGTCGAGGACGAAGAGGCCGACATGGAGCTGGCGCGGGTGCCGGTCGACGACCTGGTCCGGGGCGTGCTCGCGGGTGACCTGCACAACAACTGCCTGGTCGTGGGGGTGCTCGCACTGGTCGCCGCCGAGCGGGGCGACGGCGTCGACGCCCTCCGGCCCGCCGAGGCGCCGTGGCCGGCGCGTCCCTTCGAGGCCTGAGCGCACCCGGAACACCCCCACCGGTGTGACCATCGGTTGATCCGATCGGGCGACGTGTCCGCCCTGCTCCACCGGGATCGTCGCAGAGCGTGAACTAGGCTCGGGAAACGCCCGAACCGGGGTTCCGGCGGGCGCCGGTGTGCGGTGGGATCGGGAGTGTGGCCCGTGACGGATCAGGCGGTGGACACGGACGGCGTACGGCTGTCGCAGGACCCTGCTGAGGAGAATCGGTTCCTGGGCCGCACCCGGGAGTTGAAGGAGTTGCGCGCCGACATCGAGCGCGCGGGCCTGGACACCCTCTCCGGCCGCAAGGCACCCCGCGCGCGGGTGCTGCTCATCGCCGGCCGGCCCGGCTCCGGCCGCACCGCGCTCGCCGAGGAACTGGTCGCGCAGGTCGCGGACGCCTACCCCGACGGTGTGCTGCGCGCCCGGCTGAGCGAGCCGGACGGCACGCGCGTGCCCGTCAGCCGCCTCGCCCGCGAGCTGCTCACCGAGCTGGAGTGCCCCGTCCCGCCCGGAGCCGGCGAGGACGACCTCACCGAGGCCCTGCGCACCGCCCTCGCCGACCGCAGGGTCCTGCTCCTGCTCGACGACGCGGCCGACGCCGAGCAGGTCGACGCCCTGCTGCCGGACACCCCGGACTGCCTGGCCGTCGCGGTCGCCCAGGGCCCGCTGACCGGCATCGCGGACGTCCGGCCGTGCACGCTGGGCGGCCTGGACACCAAGTCGGCGGTGGAGCTGCTGTCCCGGTACACCGGGTCGGTGCGCATCACCGTCGACCCCCGGGCCGCCGAGCAACTGGTCGAGGCGTGCCAGGCGCAGCCGGCCGCGCTGACCCTGGCCGGCGGCTGGCTGGCCGCCCGGCCCCAGGCGGCCGTCGCCGACCTCGCCAAGCACGTACGCGCGGAGGACGGCGAGGGCACGCCGCTCAGCCGGATGTTCCGCGTCGCCTACGCGGCGCTGCCGAGCCCCGCCGCCCGGATACTGCGACTGCTCTCCCTCGCCCCCGCCGGGATGGTCGACCCGCACACCGCCTCCGCGCTCGCCGGCTGCTCGGTGAACGGCGCCCGCACCACCCTCGACGACTTCGTGGCCCTCGGCATGCTGCGCGCGGTCGACTCCCCGCTGCCCGAGTACGAGGTGCCCGCGTGCCTGCACGACCGGCTGCGGGCCCTCGCCGAGACCCACGACCGGCCCGCCGAGCTGCAGCTCGCCCGCGCCCGCATGCTGGAGCGGACGGTGCGGCTGCTCCAGTCCTGCCGGGCGGTCACCGAGACGGACAGCCCCCAGGCCCGCGAGAAGCTGCAGGACATGCCGCGGGCGCTGCGCTTCCCCACCCCGAGGGCCGCCGCCGACTGGCTGCGCGCACGCCGGCCCGCGCTGCTGGCCTCGGCCCGGCTCGCGGTGGCCGACGGGGAGCTGGACACCCTCGCCCGGCGGCTGATGTCCCAGCTGGTGCGGGCCATGGTCGCCCACTTCGGCACCCAGGCCGCCGCCCCCGACCTCTACGGCATCCACCGCCTCGTCCTCGACGTGGCCGAGCGGCGCGAGCTGCCCCGCGAGAAGGCCGCCGCCCTGCTCAACCTCGCCGACCTGGACGCCCGCACCGGCCGCACCGCCGAGGCCCTGGTGCGCTACCGGGCCGCCCTGGACGCCGGACGTGAGGCGAACGACCCGTACGCGACCGCCCGCGCGATGGAATCCGTAGGCGGCGCCCACCTGGAACTCGGGGACTACGACCGGGCCGCCGACTGGTTCGGCCGCGCCCTCGCCCAGCGCCTCGCCCGGGACGAGCGTGCCGACGCCGCGCGCGTCTACGGCCGCCTCGCCGCCGCCCACACCTACGCGGGGCGTTACGGGGAGGCGCTGCGCGGCTGGCGCGCCGCGGTCGCCGGGTACCGCAGGACGGGCGATGTGGCCGCGCAGGCGCGGGCGTTGAGCGAGCTGGCCCGGGTCCAGGAGTACGCGGGGCGCCCCGAGGAGTCGCTGCGCACCTGCCAGGAGGCCGTCGAGTGGGCCCGCCGGGCCGAGGACGTCCGGCTCCAGGCGGCGCTGCACCTGCGGCTGGCCGACACGCTGGACCGGCTCGGAGACCCGGCGGCGGCCGGGCTGCAGCGCGGGGCAGCCGATCGCATGTTGAAGGAGGATCGGTCAGATGCCTGCGAAATCCGCAGCGCAGTGACTAAAGATTGATGCTTTGAAAGGCTAGACACGGGGAACACCTTCATTAGACTGGCTCTGCCGCACGTTCTTGCGGTCTCTCCCGTTGTGCCCACGTGTGCGCGGGTATGTGTAGCAATAGCCCCATCCTCTGAGCCAAGGACCGTGATCGACGTGAAGGTCGGTATCCCCCGCGAGGTCAAGAACAACGAGTTCCGGGTGGCCATCACCCCCGCCGGCGTGCACGAGCTGGTGCGCCACGGTCACCAGGTCGTCATCGAGCGTGACGCCGGTGTGGGCTCCTCGATCCCCAACGACGAGTACGTCGCCGCCGGCGCGCGGATACTCGACACCGCCGACGAGGTCTGGGCCGCGGCCGACCTGGTGCTGAAGGTCAAGGAGCCGGTCGCGGAGGAGTACCACCGCCTCCGCAAGGACCAGACGCTCTTCACCTACCTGCACCTGGCCGCCTCCAAGGAGTGCACGGACGCCCTCGTGGAGTCCGGCACCACCGCCATCGCCTACGAGACGGTCGAGCTGCCGAACCGCGCGCTGCCGCTGCTCGCCCCGATGTCCGAGGTCGCCGGCCGGCTCGCCCCGCAGGTCGGTGCCTACCACCTGATGGCCCCCAACGGCGGGCGCGGCGTGCTGCCCGGCGGTGTGCCGGGCGTCACCCCCTCGAAGGCCGTCGTCATCGGCGGTGGCGTCTCCGGCTGGAACGCCACCCAGATCGCCGTCGGCATGGGCTTCGACGTGACCCTGCTCGACCGCGACATCAACAAGCTGCGCGAGGCCGACAAGATCTTCGGCACCAAGGTCAAGGCCGTGATGTCCAACTCCTTCGAGCTGGAGAAGGCCGTCGTCGACGCCGACCTGGTCATCGGCGCGGTGCTCATCCCGGGCGCCAAGGCCCCGAAGCTGGTCACCAACGAGCTGGTCTCCCGGATGAAGCCGGGCAGTGTCCTTGTCGACATCGCGATCGACCAGGGCGGCTGCTTCGAGGACTCGCACCCGACCACGCACGCCGAGCCGACCTTCAAGGTCCACAACTCGGTCTTCTACTGCGTCGCCAACATGCCGGGCGCGGTGCCCAACACCTCCACCAACGCCCTCACCAACGCCACGCTGCCCTACATCGTGGAGCTGGCGAACCGCGGCTGGGTCGAGGCGCTGCGCCGTGACCCCGCGCTGGCCAAGGGCCTCAACACGCACGACGGCAAGGTGACTTACCGCGAGGTCGCCGAGGCACACGGCCTGGAGTACGTCGACCCGGCCACCCTGCTCGCCTAAGTCACCAAACGGTAAAGGCGATACGTCAACAGTCGCCGTCAACCCCGCACGCCCGGCCGGACCTTGCCCGACAAGGTCCGGCCAGGTGTGTGTATGGTCACTTTGCGATTCTCGGCCAACTCGCCTCGAACGTAACGCTTCAACCGATTCGCGCACCGGTGAAACCTGCTGTGCGACGGCCGTACGCCCTTGACAGAGGGATGTTTCATTGCCGACACATCGGGCCGGGTCCGGCGGATTGTGTTGCTGCGGACGCCCGACACGCCATAGAGTCGCCGAACGTCGGCATGGTGCCACGCTGACCTGTCTAGAAGTTTCCTGGTCACCAAGGAGGTAAGACGACTTGTGAATGAGTCGACATTTACTCCCGGGGGTGGTCAACCAGGAATGCCTGCACGGGCCGAGAGCCCCGGGCGTCTCGAGGCTGTCGGCTCCGTCGCTGTACGCACCTTCACAGCCGCCCACCAGAGTCCGCAGGCAACTCAGACAGCACACATGAGTATGGATGGCCAACACGTGAACGCCATGGCCGGCGACGGAAGTGGCGCGCCCCGCAACCACTTCACCGACTACGACGAACTGCCCGAGGGGCACTTCTACGATCCCGACGCGGAGTACGAGCCCGATCCCGAGTACGCGGCGACGCTCGCGCCCGACGCGGCCCGCCAGCGCCGGGAGCGCATCGGCCCGACCGGCCGCCCGCTGCCGTACTTCCCGATCCCGGGCCCGCTGACCGACCACGGTCCCGCGAAGATCATCGCGATGTGCAACCAGAAGGGCGGCGTGGGCAAGACCACGTCGACCATCAACCTGGGTGCCGCGCTCGCCGAGTACGGGCGCCGGGTGCTGCTCGTCGACTTCGACCCGCAGGGCGCGCTGTCGGTCGGTCTCGGCGTCAACCCGATGGAACTCGACCTCACCGTCTACAACCTGCTCATGGAGCGGGGCATGGCGGCCGACGAGGTGCTGCTGAAGACGGCGGTCCCCAACATGGACCTGCTGCCCAGCAACATCGACCTGTCGGCGGCCGAGGTCCAGCTGGTGAGCGAGGTCGCGCGCGAGTCGACCCTGCAGCGGGCGCTGAAGCCGCTGATGGACGACTACGACTTCATCGTGATCGACTGCCAGCCCTCGCTCGGCCTGCTGACGGTCAACGCGCTGACCGCCGCGCACAAGGTGATCGTGCCGCTGGAGTGCGAGTTCTTCGCGCTGCGCGGTGTGGCGCTGCTGACCGAGACGATCGAGAAGGTCCAGGAGCGGCTCAACCCCGACCTGGAGCTCGACGGCATCCTCGCCACCATGTACGACTCGCGCACGGTGCACAGCCGTGAGGTGCTCGCGCGGGTGGTCGAGGCGTTCGACGACCACGTCTACCACACGGTCATCGGGCGCACGGTCCGCTTCCCGGAGACCACGGTCGCCGGTGAGCCGATCACCACGTACGCCTCCAACTCCGTCGGTGCCGCCGCCTACCGCCAGCTCGCCAGGGAGGTGCTCGCCCGGTGTCACGCCGAGTGAGTCTGCCGGGGGCCGACGAACTCTTCCGTACGACAGGGGGGATGGCGCTCCAGGCGTCCACCCCGCGGCGACCGGCCAACGGGGAAGCCCGGGTGCCGGCACCGGCGGGGGAGAGCGACCAGGCCGCCGCCGAGGACGCACCGCAGTCGGTGCCCGCGCAGGGCGGTGACGGCGAGGGCGCGGAGCACGCCGCGGCGGACGCGGAACAGGGCGCGGCCGGCGAGTCCCGCAGCCGCGGCGCCGAGCGCTCCGCCCGGGGCGCCGGGACGGGCGCGGCCACGCAGGAAGGTTCTGCCGCGCAGGGCCAGCCCCGCAAGCGCGGCCGGGCCGCCGCACGCCGGCCCAGTGGCCGCGAGCGCCACGACGAGAAGATCACCGTGTACGTCTCCGCCGAGGAGCTGATGGACCTCGAGCACGCCCGCCTGGTGCTCCGGGGCGAGCACGGACTGGCCGTCGACCGCGGCCGCATCGTCCGCGAGGCCGTCGCCGTGGTCCTCGCCGACCTGGAGACCCGCGGGGACGCCAGCATCCTCGTACGACGGCTGCGCGGGCGGTAGCGGTAGCCTGCGGGGGCCATGACCTCGAACGACGCCTCCCGCCCCGGCTTCCGTGCCGGCCGTCGCCGTGCGCTGGGCCGGGGGCCGGGCGAACGGGCGGCGCCGCCGGTGTCGCCGGTCCCGGACCCGTCCGGTACGCCCGAGGCCGCCGACGCTCCCGAGGTGCTTCCCGGGCCCGGTCCGTCCGAGCCCACCGACCCGGAGGCGGGTTCCGCCCCTGCCGGTCCCGAGGGCGGACCTCGACCGTCCGGGCCCGCGGAGGCCGAGAGCGCACCCGTGGTGCCCGGGCCCCCGGAGCCTCCCGCCGACCCGCCTCCGGGAGGCGCGAAGGCCCCGTCCTCCGCCCTCGCGCAGGGCGCCCCCGGCGAGGGCGACGGCGTCTTCAAGGTGCGGCTCGCCAACTTCGAGGGGCCGTTCGACCTGCTCCTCCAGTTGATCTCCAAGCACAAGATGGACGTGACCGAGGTCGCGCTGTCCAAGGTGACCGACGAGTTCATGGCGCACATCCGTGCGATGGGCCCCGACTGGGACCTGGACGAGACGACCGAGTTCCTGGTGGTCGCGGCCACGCTGCTCGACCTCAAGGCGGCCCGGCTGCTGCCCGCCGCCGAGGTCGAGGACGAAGGGGACCTGGCGCTGCTGGAGGCCCGCGACCTGCTCTTCGCCCGGCTGCTCCAGTACCGCGCGTACAAGCAGATCGCGGAGATCTTCAACGACCGGCTGGAGGCCGAGGCCCGCCGCTACCCGCGCACCGTCGGCCTGGAACCCCACCACGCGGAGCTGCTGCCCGAGGTCGTCATCAGCATCGGCCCCGAGGGTTTCGCCGAGCTGGCCGTGAAGGCGATGCAGCCCAGGCCCAAGCCGCAGGTGTACGTCGAGCACATCCACGCCCCGCTGGTGAGCGTGCAGGAGCAGGCCGGGGTCGTCGTCGCCCGGCTGAAGGAGCTGGGCGAGGCCAGTTTCCGGGTCCTCGTCGAGGACACCGAGGACACGCTGACCGTCGTGGCCCGCTTCCTGGCGCTGCTGGAGCTGTACCGGGAGAAGGCCGTCGCCCTGGACCAGGAGACCGCGCTCGGCGACCTGCTGGTGCGCTGGACCGGCGGCGACGGGGAGACCGAACCGGTGGTGACCGACGAGTTCGACCGACCGCCCGAGGCGCCGAAGGAGGAGCAGAAGGCGTGAGTGAAGAGACCCCCGAGACCGCGCAGAGCCCGGGCGGGACCGCCGCCGTCGCCGACCTCGCCCTCAAGCCGGCCCTCGAGGCCGTCCTCATGGTCGTGGACGAGCCCGCGACCGAGGAGCACCTCGCGAAGATACTCCAGCGGCCCCGACGGCGGATCGCCGACGCCCTGCGCGAGCTGGCCGACGAGTACACCGTGCAGGGGCGCGGCTTCGAGCTGCGTCTGATCGCGGGCGGCTGGCGCTTCTACACCCGGCCCGAGTACGCGGCGGCCGTCGAGGGCTTCGTCCTGGACGGCCAGCACGCCCGCCTCACCCAGGCCGCGCTGGAGACCCTGGCCGTGGTCGCCTACCGCCAGCCGGTCAGCCGCAGCCGCGTCTCCGCCGTGCGCGGCGTGAACTGCGACGGCGTGATGCGCACCCTCCTCCAGCGGGGTCTGGTGGAGGAGGCGGGCACGGAACCCGAAACAGGTGCGATCCTGTACGTGACGACGAACTACTTCCTGGAGCGGATGGGCCTGCGCGGCCTGGACGAGCTCCCGGAGCTCGCGCCCTTCCTCCCGGAGGCGGCGGCGATCGAGGCTGAGACACTGGAAGCGGTCCCGTCGTTCGATCCGGACGCCCCGGATTCCGAGGACGCAGACGACAAGACGGAACTTTGATGCGAAGCAGCAGCGGCAGGAACAGCAGCGGAAACAACGGCGGGAGCCGTGGTGGCAACAGCGGCGGCCGCGGCGGGAGCGGCGGTGGCCGCGGTAACTACCGCGGCGCCGGCAACAACCGCGACGACAAGCAGGGCGGGCGTCCGAAGAAGCCGCGTCCCGAGGAGCGGCGCTACGACGTGGGCCCCGGCGCCACCAAGGACGGCCCGAAGTCGGGCCGCGGCCCCTCGGCCCGCGGCGGCGCCAAGGGCGGTCCCAAGCGTCCGCAGCAGCGGGGGCGCTCGGCCCCGGCGACGTCCCGCGAGTACGAGACCCGGGCCGAGGAGCGCAACCGCGAGCGGTACGCGGGCAAGAAGGACGTCAAGCTGCCCAAGACCTTCCCGGGCGCCGAGCAGGAGGGCGAGCGGCTGCAGAAGGTCCTCGCGCGCGCGGGCTACGGCTCCCGGCGCTCCTGCGAGGAACTGATCGAGCAGGCCCGCGTCGAGGTCAACGGCGAGATCGTCCTCGAGCAGGGCAAGCGGGTCGACCCCGAGAAGGACGAGGTCAAGGTCGACGGCCTGACCGTCGCGACGCAGTCGTACCAGTTCTTCTCGCTGAACAAGCCCGCCGGTGTCGTCTCCACCATGGAGGACCCGGAGGGCCGCCAGTGCCTGGGCGACTACGTCACCAACCGCGAGACCCGTCTCTTCCACGTCGGCCGGCTCGACACCGAGACCGAGGGCGTCATCCTGCTCACCAACCACGGTGAGCTGGCCCACCGCCTGACCCACCCCCGGTACGGCGTGAAGAAGACCTACCTCGCGCACATCGTGGGCCCGATCCCGCGCGACCTCGGCAAGCGCCTCAAGGACGGCATCCAGCTGGAGGACGGGTACGCGCGCGCGGACCACTTCCGGGTCGTCGAGCAGACCGGCAAGAACTACCTGGTCGAGGTCACCCTCCACGAGGGCCGCAAGCACATCGTCCGCCGGATGCTGGCCGAGGCCGGCTTCCCGGTCGACAAGCTGGTGCGCACCGCCTTCGGCCCGATCACGCTGGGCGACCAGAAGTCGGGCTGGCTGCGCCGGCTGTCCAACACGGAGGTCGGGATGCTGATGCAGGAGGTCGACCTCTAAGGGTCCCGGGCCCCCGACGGTTGTGTTCGAGCACCCACTCTCTTTATAGTCGTAGTGACTATTAAGGGGGTGGGTGCTCGTGCACGGCTACGACAAGCACGCCTACGAGCCGTTCGCCGTCACCGTCGACCTCGCCGTCCTCACGCTGCGCGCGGGCGCGCTGCACGTGCTGCTCGTCGAACGGGGCCAGGAGCCGTACGCCGGCCGCTGGGCGCTGCCCGGCGGCTTCCTGCTGCCCGAGGAGTCGGCGGAGACGGCGGCGCGGCGGGAGCTGGCCGAGGAGACCGGCCTCGCCGACGTGACCGGACTGCACCTGGAACAACTGCGCACCTACAGCGAACCCGGCCGGGACCCCCGGATGCGGGTGGTGTCCGTCGCGTTCGCCGCGCTGCTGCCCCACCCGCCCGAACCGCGCGGCGGGGGTGACGCCTCGCAGGCCCGCTGGGTGCCGTACGACGCCGCCGCGGACCTCGCCTTCGACCACGACCGGATCCTGGCCGACGCCCGGGACCGCGTCGGCGCCAAGCTGGAGTACACCTGCCTGGCCACCGCCTTCTGCCCGCCCGAGTTCACGCTCGGCGAGCTGCAACAGGTCTACGAGACGGTGTGGGGCACGGCCCTGGACCGGCCGAACTTCCGCCGCAAGGTGCTCGCCACCCCGGGCTTCGTCGAGGCCGTCCCCGGCGCCGCCCGTCTCACCGGCGGCCGCGGCAAACCGGCCGCGCTCTACCGCGCGGGCCCCGCCACCACCCTGCACCCGCCCCTGCTCCGCACCCCTCGGGAAGGACGCCCCGCATGACCACGACCACCCTCACCAAGCGCGCCGCCACCGGGGCGCTCACCGGGCTCGCCCTCGGCGACGCGCTGGGCTTCCCGACCGAGTTCAACGACGTCCCGTCGATCCTCGCCAAGTGCGGGCCGTGGCGGGAGATGGAACTGCCCCGACCGGCGATCGTCACCGACGACACGCAGATGACGCTGGCGCTGGGCAAGGGGCTGCGGACGGCGATGGACCGCGGCGTCCTCGCCCCGGAGGGCATGGTGGAGCCGGTACGGCAGGAGTTCATCGCCTGGAACCGGTCGCCGGAGAACAACCGGGCCCCGGGCAACACCTGCCTGCGGGCCTGCGACCTCCTGGAGCGGCCCGACCGCCCCTGGCAGGACGCCAGCCAGATCCACTCCAAGGGCTGCGGGGCCAACATGCGCGTCGCCCCCGTCGGCCTGGTCCCCGGCCTCAGCGACGAACAGCGCGCGGGCGCCGCCCAGCTGCAGTCGGCGCTCACCCACGGCCACCCCACCGCGCTCGCCGCCTCCGACCTCACCGCGCACGCCGTACGGCTGCTCGCCTCGGGCGCCGAGCCGACCGGGCTGGTCGGGCTGCTGCGCTCGTACGCCTACGACAACCGCACCCGCTACCACGAGCGCTGGCTCGGCGACCTGTGGACCCGCTCCCAGGACCCGACGCCCGAGCACTTCATCGCCCGCGGCTGGGACGAGTGCCTGGCCATGCTCGACCGCCTCCAGCACGCCGTGCGCACCGTCTCGCCGGAGACCGACCCGTGCCTCGCGGTCGGTGAGGGCTGGATCGCCGAGGAGGCCATGGCGGCCGGGCTGCTCTGCTTCCTGCTCTTCGTCGACGAGCCGCTGACCGCCCTGCGCCGCGGTGCCTGCACCGCCGGCGACTCCGACTCCATCGCCTGCCTCGCGGGCGCCTTCGCCGGCGCTCACCTGGGCGCCGACGCCTGGCCCGCCGAGTGGGCCGAGCGCATCGAGTACCGGGCCGACCTGCTGGCCCTCGGAGCGCTCTGGGACGCTTGAGCGCGTGATCGACGCCCTCGACATCGACCTGGCCCCGGTGGTGGCCGAGCAGCCCTTCCCGGTGCTGTTCGCCACCGTCTCCGGCGCCCACCCGGCGCGAGCGCGGCCAGCTCCCGTGCGCGCTCTCGACGCCGTCCCGCTCCCACATCCGCGACCGGGTCTCCTCCGGCTCGCGCAGCCCGACCGGATCGGCGGCGGGCAGCAGCCTTCCGGGTGCTGCTCACCGGCATTCACCTGATGCGCGCGGCCGAGGTGCAGCCGCATCTGCCCACGCTCCTCGGCGAGGTGGACGCGGCACCGGACTACCTGCCCGAGCTGATCGCCGCCAAGGCGGAGCGCGAGCACGGGGACGCGGGCGTCGACCACGCCCGGGTGTGCGCCGACGTCGAGCGGCTGCACGGGGTGCTGGACGAGGCGCGGGCGGCCTCAGCGCTGCCCGACGCCCCCACCGCGTACGACGCCCTGCACGACTTCGTCGTACGGGCGCGACTGGAGCGCTGAGGTCCGGCGGACGCGGACCAGGAAGTCCTCGACGCGGCGCCGGTCCGGTTCGGCGGGCAGCGGGCTGCTCCGGGCGGCCGTCTCGCCCTCCTCCACCAGGCGGGCCATCCACGACCGCACCTCCGGCCAGGGCACCTCGCCGCGCTTCACGGCGAGCAGCGGCTCACGGCCGTCGCCGACGTCGATCGACAGGACGCCCGTGCGCAGCAGGTCGCGGGCGCTCGTCAGGAGCCGCAGCAGGTGCATCGCGTGCTTCCAGCGAGGGGCGCCGTGCGTGCGCACGTCGGCGTCCAGCTTGCGGCGCTGGCCGTGCGCGTAGCGGGTGAAGGTCTCGTGGGCCCGGCGGGAGAGGAACGCCTCGCGCAGGGCGAGCAGTTCGCGGCCCGTGTCGTCGACGGACTCCACGAGCGGGGAGTGCAGGCACTCCAGGATGTTCGGGTTGGCGCGCAGGGCCAGCTCGCAGAAGCGCTCCAGCTCCCAGCTGAACTGCTCCTCGGCCGGGCCCTCCACGTGCGTCGGCGGCTTCTCGAAGCGCCAGAACAGCTCGGTGGGGGCCAGGAACACCCCCCGGCGGTCGGTGTCGCTGCCCTCCGTCGCCAGGCCGAAGGCGCGCGAACCCATGACACAGGCGTAGATCGTGTGGTCGCGCACCAGGGTCTCGGGCTCCATGCCCGGAGCGTACGCGGGCGGCTCACGCCAGGCGGATCGAATTTCCCTCCACCGCGATCCGCTCCTCGGGCAGCGGCCTGGTCGCCGGACCCTGTTCCACCGAGCCGTCGGCGATGCTGAACCTGCTTCCGTGACAGGCGCAGTCGATGGTGCCGTCCCGGACGTCCGACACCAGGCAGTTCTGGTGGGTGCAGACCGCCGAGAAGCCCTTGAACTCGCCCTGCCGCGGCTGGGTCACCACGATCTTCTCGTCCGCGAAGACCTTGCCGCCGCCGACCGGGATGTCACTCGTCGGCGCCAGCTCACGCCCCGGCGAGGCGGCCGGTGCGTCGCCGTCGCCGCCCCCGCCGCCGCAGCCCGCGGAGAGCGCCGCCGCGCCCGTGCAGAGGAGGACCGTACGGCGGGCCGGGGTGTGGGACATGTCGCAGCTCCGGGGGAGGGGGAGGGCCGGGTCCGGGCCAGCGTCTCAGGAGACGGGCGCCCCGGGCCGGTACCCGGCGGCCTGACTAGGCTGGACGGACCAACAACCGATACGCACGTCAGCAAGGAGCAACGCCGTGGCGGTACGAGCGGTCCGGGGCGCCGTCCAACTGGAGCGGGACGAAGCCGGGCACATGGACGAGCAGGTCGCGGCCCTGCTGACGGCGATGCTGGAACGCAACGGGCTGACCGGCGACGACCTGATCAGCATCTGGTTCACGGCCACCCCGGACCTGCACAGCGACTTCCCGGCCGCCGCCGCCCGCAAGCTCGGCATCACCGACGTCCCGCTGATCTGCGCCCAGGAGCTGGACATCGAGGGCGCCATGCCGCGCGTCGTCCGGGTCCTCGCCCACATCGAGTCCGACCGGCCCCGCGCCGAGATCTCCCACGTCTACCTCGGCGCCGCCGCGGCCCTGCGCAAGGACATCGCCCAGTGAGAACCGCACTCGTCATCGGCACCGGCCTCATCGGCACCTCGGCCGCGCTCGCGCTGACCCAGCGGGGTGTCACCGTCCACCTCGCCGACCACGACCCCGAGCAGGCCCGTACGGCCGCCGCACTGGGCGCCGGCACCGACGAGGCACCGGACGGGCCCGTCGACCTCGCGATCGTGGCCGCCCCGCCCGCACTCGTCGCCGACGTGCTCGCGGACGCCATGGGGCGCGGCGCCGCCCGCGGCTACATCGACGTGGCCAGCGTCAAGGGCGGCCCCCGGCGCGAGCTGGAGGCGCGCGGCCTCGACCTCTCCGCCTACATCGGCACACACCCCATGTCCGGCCGGGAGAAGTCCGGTCCGCTGGCCGCCACCGGCGACCTCTTCGAGGGCCGCCCGTGGGTGCTGACCCCGACCCGGGACACCGACACCGAGGTGCTGAACCTCGCGCTGGAGCTGGTCTCGCACTGCCGGGCGGTCCCCGTGGTGATGGACGCGGACGCCCACGACCGCGCCGTGGCCCTGGTCTCCCATATGCCCCACCTGGTCTCCAGCATGGTCGCGGCCCGCCTGGAGCACGCCGAGGAGGCCGCCGTACGGCTGTGCGGGCAGGGCATCCGCGACGTGACCCGGATCGCCGCCTCCGACCCCCGGATGTGGATCGACATCCTCTCCGCCAACCCCGGGCCGGTCGCCGACCTGCTCGGGGACGTCGCCGCCGACCTCGACGAGACCGTACGGGCCCTGCGCGCCCTGCAGTCCTCCGACGAGGTCGAGCGCCGCGAGGGCAGCGCCGGCATCGAGGCGGTGCTGCGGCGCGGCAACGCGGGGCAGGTGCGGGTCCCCGGCAAGCACGGCAGCGCGCCCCGCGTCTACGAGACGGTGGCGGTCCTCATCGACGACCAGCCCGGCCAGCTGGCCCGCATCTTCGCCGACGCCGGCCGGGCCGGGGTCAACGTCGAGGACGTGCGGATCGAGCACGCGACCGGGCAGCAGGCCGGTCTGGTGCAGCTCATGGTCGAGCCGAAGGCCGCCGCGGTGCTGACCGCGGCCCTCAAGGAGCGGGGCTGGGCGATCCGGCAGTGACCGCGGGCCCCGTACGGCTGCAAGAGGGGTCCTGCGCGCCCGGTAACCTTGTGCGGGACGCGTTCGCGTCCCGCACACCACCCACCGCACCGCACCAGGAAGGTGTCCCCTCGTGGAAAACGGCGCCGCCCCGACCGCCCCGGCCGTGATTGTCGCCATCGACGGCCCCTCCGGCACGGGCAAGTCGAGCACGTCGAAGGCCGTCGCCGCCCAGCTCGGCCTGAGCTACCTGGACACGGGCGCCCAGTACCGGGCGATCACCTGGTGGATGGTGACCAACGGCATCGACACCGACGACCCGCACGCGGTCGCCGCCGCGGCCGGCAAGCCCGAGATCGTCTCCGGCACCGACCCGGCCGCCCCCACCATCACCGTCGACGGCACGGACGTGGCCGGCCCGATCCGCACCCAGGAGGTCACCTCCAAGGTCAGCGCGGTCAGCGCCGTCCCCGAGGTGCGGGCCCGGATCACCGAGCTGCAGCGCACCATCGCCGCCGGCGCCCCGCAGGGCATCGTCGTCGAGGGCCGCGACATCGGCACGACCGTGCTGCCGGACGCCGACCTGAAGATCTTCCTCACCGCCTCCGCCGAGGCCCGCGCCGCCCGCCGCAGCGGAGAGCTGAAGGGCGCCGACGTCAACGTCACCCGCGAGGCCCTGATGAAGCGGGACGCGGCCGACTCCAGCCGCAAGACCTCGCCGCTGGCCAAGGCCGACGACGCGGTCGAGGTGGACACCACCGAGCTCACCCTCCCGCAGGTCATCGAGTGCGTCGTCACCCTCGTCGAGGAGAAGCGGGCCGGGAAGTGACCGAAATCCCGTCGGCGCGGGGCGCCGAGGTCGGGCGGCGCATCGGCGTCGGACTGATGTACGGGCTGTGGAAGCCGCGCGTGCTGGGCTCCTGGCGGGTCCCCGCCACCGGCCCGGTCATCTACGCCGTCAACCACGCGCACAACATCGACGGCCCGATGGTCATGGGCGTCGCGCCCCGGCCGACGCACTTCCTGATCAAGAAGGAGGCGTTCGTCGGACCGCTCGGCCGCTTCCTGACCGGCATCGGCCAGCTGAAGGTCGACCGCCACTCCACCGACCGCACGGCCATCGCCCGCGCGCTGGGCGTGCTGGAGAACGGTGGCGTGCTGGGCATCTTCCCGGAGGGCACCCGGGGCGAGGGCGACTTCGCCTCGCTGCGCGCCGGCCTCGCCTACTTCGCGGTGCGCAGCGGCGCCCCGATCGTGCCGGTCGCGGTGCTGGGAAGCACCGACCGTCCCGGACGGTTGATAAAGGCGCTGCCTCCCCTGCGTTCCCGGGTCGACGTCGTCTTCGGCGACCCCTTCGACGCGGGTGACGGCAGCGGACGGCGCACCCGCAAGGCCCTGGACGAGGCCACCGAACGCATTCAGAAGCAGCTCACCGCCCACCTGGAAAACGCCAGGCGCCTCACCGGGCGCTGAGTGACACTTGAGTAGTGGATCACCCGTGAACAGGGGTTTCCACCGATCACCACGATGAACGAGGTACGGACTTCATGAACGACCACATCCACTCCGAGGGCTCGGGCGAGGAGCACGACCACGGGGCGCTCGGCGACGCCGAGTACGCGCAGTTCATGGAGCTGGCCGCCGAAGAGGGCTTCGACATCGAGGAGGTCGAGGGCGCGATCGAGGAGGCCGGGCACGGCCCGCTGCCCGTCCTCGCCGTCGTCGGCCGCCCCAATGTCGGCAAGTCGACCCTGGTGAACCGGATCATCGGCCGCCGCGAGGCCGTCGTCGAGGACAAGCCCGGTGTCACCCGCGACCGCGTCACCTACGAGGCCGAGTGGGCGGGCCGCCGCTTCAAGGTCGTCGACACCGGCGGCTGGGAGCAGGACGTCCTCGGCATCGACGCGTCCGTGGCCGCGCAGGCCGAGTACGCCATCGAGGCCGCCGACGCGGTGGTGTTCGTCGTGGACGCCAAGGTCGGCGCCACCGACACCGACGAGGCCGTCGTACGGCTGCTGCGCAAGGCCGGCAAGCCGGTCGTGCTGTGCGCCAACAAGGTCGACGGCCCGAGCGGCGAGGCCGACGCCTCCTACCTGTGGTCGCTGGGTCTGGGGGAGCCGCACCCCGTCTCCGCGCTGCACGGCCGCGGCACCGGCGACATGCTGGACAAGGTGCTGGAGGCGCTCCCCGAGGCCCCGGCACAGACCTTCGGCACCGCCGTCGGCGGCCCGCGCCGCATCGCCCTGATCGGCCGCCCCAACGTCGGCAAGTCCTCGCTGCTCAACAAGGTGGCCGGCGAGGAGCGCGTCGTCGTCAACGAGCTGGCCGGCACCACCCGCGACCCGGTCGACGAGCTGATCGAGCTGGGCGGTGTCACCTGGAAGTTCGTCGACACCGCGGGCATCCGCAAGCGCGTCCACCTCCAGCAGGGCGCCGACTACTACGCCTCGCTGCGCACCGCCGCCGCCGTCGAGAAGGCGGAGGTGGCCGTCATCCTCATCGACTCCTCCGAGTCGATCTCGGTCCAGGACCAGCGGATCGTCACCATGGCCGTCGAGGCGGGCCGCGCGATCGTCCTGGCCTTCAACAAGTGGGACACCCTCGACGAGGAGCGCCGCTACTACCTGGAGCGGGAGATCGAGACCGAGCTGGGCCAGGTGGCATGGGCGCCGCGGGTCAACGTCTCGGCCCGCACCGGCCGGCACATGGAGAAGCTGGTCCCCGCGATCGAGACCGCCCTGGCGGGCTGGGAGACCCGGGTCCCGACGGGCCGGCTGAACGCCTTCCTCGGCGAGCTGGTCGCGGCCCACCCGCACCCGGTGCGGGGCGGCAAGCAGCCGCGCATCCTCTTCGGCACCCAGGCGGGCACCAAGCCGCCGCGGTTCGTGCTCTTCGCCTCCGGCTTCATCGAGGCGG
The DNA here is from genome assembly GCF_964272335.1 of Streptomyces sp. SudanB5_2050. Taxonomy (NCBI): domain Bacteria; kingdom Bacillati; phylum Actinomycetota; class Actinomycetes; order Kitasatosporales; family Streptomycetaceae; genus Streptomyces; species Streptomyces sp. SudanB5_2050. The sequence goes on along the minus strand of NZ_OZ186760.1, from coordinate 1,864,059 downwards.
GGTACCGCCGCTTCATCGAGCGCCGGCTGCGTGAGGAGTTCGGCTTCGAGGGGACGCCGATCCACATCTCCGTGCGGGTGCGCGAGAAGCGCGGCGCGAAGAAGAAGTAGCGGCCGCCGCGACCGCCGCCACGAGAGAGGGCGCCCCCCGACGGGGGGCGCCCTCTCTCGTGGTCCGGGTGAGCCTCAGGCACCCGGACGCCGTGCCGGTGGCAGCGCGGCCGGGACGTGGTGCGTGCCGACGCGCTGCCACACCGACTGCTGGCCGACGCGGGCGCTCTGTGCGCCCGCGCTGTAGGCGCTGTAGGAGCTCCGGCCGCGCGGGATGCTCCTGAAGGACGTGAACCCCAGCTCCTCCTCGCCGCTGCGGTCGCCCGGAAGCGATCGGAAGGACCTGACGTACTCGGCGTAGAGCGCGTCGTAGATCGGCGTGGCCGAGGGGCCGCCCTGGCGGTGGAAGGCGTCGTATGCGTACACGTATGTCCAAACGACCCCGCGCGGGAAGGGATGCGGCCGGACGGTGACCGCCTGCTGCCGTACGCGCGGACGGCGCTCAGGTCCCGGCCAGCGGCAGGGCCGCCGCGACCAGCTGGCCGCCGGCCGCCGCCTTGTCCAGCGCGTCCCGCAGCAGGTCCTCGCGCGGCTGCCGCCCGATCGACCCGACGGGAGCCGCGAACATCAGCACCTGCTGGTGCTTGTTGGCCGCCGTGCGCCAGCCCTCGGTGACCTGGAGCGGCTGGTGCGCCTGCCACCAGGCCACCGGCCGCCCGCCGTTCGTCCCCGGCTGGAGGACCGCGTGCAGCTGGCCCATCGCGAGCAGCACCGACCAGCCGTGCAGCACGGTCGGGGTGGTGGACAGCTCGGTGACCGGCAGGAAGCCCTGCTCGATCAGCAGCGGCAGGAAGTCGTCCCCGGCACCGGTCGTGCCGGGGCGGGCGATGGGGGCGGTGGGTTCCACCACGAGGGCCGGGTGCAGCTCCCCGGCGATCAGGATCAGTCCGCTGGTGACGCCGAGCACCGCCTGCTCGGGGGCCACCTTGTCGGGAGCGGCCTGCTCGGGCCGGTGGGGGGCCTGGTCCGGCTGGGGGCGGGCCTGGTCGGCGTTGATGGACCGCACGGCCCCCTGGAGCTGCTCCTCGGTGACCTTGACGACCTGCGAGGGCAGGCAGCCGGCGTGGGCGAAGGCGAGGACGGCGGTCTCCTCGCCGATGAAGAGGACGGTGCTGGTGCGCTCCTGTTCGCAGTCGCCCGGTGTGCGGCAGGATGTGCAGTCGTAGCTGCCCGGGGCCGACTCCCCGGCGAGCAGGCGGTCGGCTTCTTCGTCGCCGATCTCGGCGCGTACGTCGTCGCTGACGTCGAGCATGCGCGGCACGGGTGGCTCCCTCGGGATGCGGTGCGTGGCCGGACCGGGTGGCTCCCGGGCCGTGGTCCGGGCGGTCCCCGGCTCATGCAGAAGACAACGGGCGATCTGTGGAGGGAGTCACGCCCCACGGCCGACGGAATCGAACCGTGTGCGGCACGGGGGCGGCTGCGCCCCGGCACGCCGACCGACCGCCAAGTGGCCTTTCCCGTAACGAGGTTGGAACGAAGAGCGGGTGACCGGCGCCGTGCCCCTCAGTCGACAAATCGGGAAATCAGTGAAGGAACTGGGTGACTGAAATCCCCCGGTCGTGACCACATCGCAATCGGACACGGACAACCAGAAGGCGGGGTTCCGGGTCTAACCGGGCGACGGGAGATCAGGGAGGAACCGCACCGCATGACGCCGCCGCTCCAACCGGCCGCCCCGCTGCGCGCCGACTGCATCGGCGACTCCGCGGGCGGTCTGACCTTCGACGTCGCCGCGCACGGGGACTTCGGGACGCCCTTGCTGATCCTGCGCCGCCGCGAGGGCGAGAGCGTCGGTGACACGGTGAGCCTGCCGCTCGCCCCGGCCGCCGAGGGCCGGCTGCGCGCCGCGCTGCCCAGCAGCGTCGCCCTGCCCGAGGGGCGCTGGGACGCCTACGCGCGCGTCAGCGACGGCGACCAGCCGCGGCGCCTGGTGCCCGGCGTCACCGACCTGCGCTCGCTCGCCGACCGCACCCCCAGCGGGCTGCTCGGCCACGTGGCCGTCCGTATCCCGTACGCCACCCGCCAGGGCAATCTCACGGTCCGCAGCTGGCTGCGCGCCCCGCACGCCGAGGCGGGGGAGTTGCGCCTCACCGACGACGGGACGAGCGTGCGCGGGCGGGTGTACGGCACCCAGCTCGCCCCCGAGGCCCACGCCGAGCTGCGGACCCGGCCCGGCACCGGGGAGGGCGGCGTGCGGCGGCTGGAGGTCGCGGGCGACCGGACGGAGTTCGGGTTCTCCGTGCCGTACGCCGCTCTGGAGCCGGGTGAGTGGGACCTGTGGCTGCGGCCCGCGGGCGACCCGGGTCCGGCCGTGCGCGTCGCGCGGCTGCTGGACGACGTCGCCGACAAGCACCCCGTCCTCACCTATCCACGCGCGCGCGTGGAGACGCGGCACGGCCCGGTGGAGGCCGGGCCGTACTACACCCGGGACAACGACCTGTCGGTGTCCGTCACGGCGCTGAGGCGCTGAGGCGCTGAGGGGTCCGCGGGGCGGCGGCGGACGTGGTGAACCTGTGAGCGCGCCATGCGTTTTCTGTAGGGGTGCCTGGTATCCGCAAGCGCGTTCGGCGGTGGTCGGGTACGGAATTCAGGGAGCTCGTAGGGCCCTTTGCGCGGCCATTCCGTTCCTTTATTCGAAGGGTCGGTGCGACACGCGGCAATTCACCTGGCATGCCCACGAAAGGCGTAGGAATCCGTCCGTCCGTGTGACCGGGCCCGATCAAAACGAGGCCCGTGATGCTGTGACAGAAGTGTGACGGTACGGGCATCTGTGGCCCCGGTTACCGGCTCGGGCTTCCCCGCTCGATGAGCAGGGCTTAGCGTGACGCCATGGCACCGATTCCGACACCCCCGGTCGAACCCCAGGACAGCCCGGACACCTACGTGGGCCTCGCCTCCGAAGCGGCCGAACGGCTCGCCCGGGAGCGCGGCTGGTCGACGGTGCGGTCACTGGCGCCGGGGACGGTCATCACCATGGAGTACCGCGTGGGGCGCCTCAACTTCGAGGTGAAGGACGGCCGCGTGGCCCGCGCCTGGAAGGGCTGACAGGGCGGGGGAGCGCCTGGAAGGGCTGACAAGACGGGGGAGCGGGCGGTGCGTACCGACACTCCCGGGGCGTCGTGCGCGCCGGTCAGCCGCCCGACAGGGGGCGGGCGGCCGGGGCCGTGTTGCGGGGGTGACGGTCGGCGTGCGGCGGCCGTCGGCTGCCGGCCGGCGTCACCGGCGTACGGTCCGAGCGGGTCGTGTGCGGCCCCGGGGCCAGGTGCACGGGCGCCCGGGTCCGGGGCGCGGCGACCGGCTCGCGCACCGGGGCGTCCTCCCGTCCGGAGCCGAGCGGCGCGGGCGCCACGGGCACACTGACCGGCTCCTTCGCCGGTTCCGGACGGCCGCGACGGGCGAACCAGCGGTCCCGCAGGTCGAGGATGCGCACCTCGGCGCGGGTGATCAGCGGCTCGAACCACGGCAGCGCCAGCAGGATCAGCAGGCCCGCGGCCCAGCCGAGCAGCACGTCGCTGAGCCAGTGCGTCCCGAGGTAGACGGTGGACATGCCCACCCCGAGCGAGACGACCGCGGACAGCGCCGAAAGCCAGCGCCGCGCCCTCGGCGTCGAGGCCAGATAGGCCAGGATGCCCCAGGTCACGACGGCGTTCGCGGTGTGACCGCTCGGAAATATATCGCCGCCGGCCCACATCTCGTTCGAGCCGATCGTGGTCGCGTAGTGCGGTCCGAGCCGGCCCATGCCGTACTTGGCCGCACCCACCGTGACGTTCAGCAGGAGCAGCGAGACGCCGAGCGCGAGCAGCGGGCGCAGGGTGTGCTGCCGCCAGGAGCGCCAGCCGAGCCAGGCCGCCACCATCACCGCGGTGGGGCCGCGCTGGCCGAGGACCACGTAGTAGTCGACGAACGCGTGGATCTCCGGCCACTGCTGGTACGGCCGGAAGAACATGACCTGCCAGTCGAGCCGGACCAGCCATGAGGTGATGAGCACCGCCCACACGATGGCGAGGTAGAACGCGAGGGTTCCGGCGAACAGCGCGATCCGGTGCCGGCTCATCTCCGGCACATCAAGGTGGACCGGCCGTTCCGGCTCCCGGTCGAGTCTCGCGAACACCCGGTCCAGACGGGTGAGGCTCCGTTCGGTACGCACCCAATCGACGTTACAGCGAGTGAGGAGTGATCCCCGCCGAATCAACGGCTTTGTGATGACGATGTGATGTGGGATTCCTCTCAGGCGGAGGTTTATTTCCGAGGAATCCGCAATCCGGGCCGACTGCGGACTTCAATTCCTTTGATCGGTCCGGTCGACGGTTTTATCGTGCTTATGAATTCGTTCACCGAATGCTGGTGCGGAATTGTCCCGGCGGTCATCGGGCGCCTCCGGACGGTCAGGGCGGCCCCGAGCCGTTCAACCAGAACGCCCCGTACACCGCCGAGGCCATCGCCAGGACGCCCACCACCAGCGTCGACCTGCTGGTTCGCAGCCGGGCCAGGGACAGGGCGAGCGGCAGCAGCAGCGGGAAGGCGGGCATCAGCAGCCGCGGCTTCGAACCGAAGTAGCTCGACGCGCACAGGGCGAGGGCGACCACGACGCCCGTGTACACCAGCAGCGGCAGCGGCTGGCGCCGCCGTACGCACACGACGTACAGCCAGAGCAGCAGAACGACCCCGACCGCCAGCGCGACACCCGCCAGGGCCGACGGGAAGGAGGTGAACCGCCCGGCGACGAAACGGGCGAAGGCCACCCCGCCGTCGAAGCCGTTGCGCCAGCCGGCCTGGACGTCGAGATAGCCGAGGGGGCCCTTGCCGGTGCGGTGGCCGACCCACAGCACGTAACCGGCGGCGCCCAGGGGCGCGAGGACCATGCCGAGTACGCGCCGCGCGCCCTCGCCGGGGGCGTGGCGCGAGCCGCGGGCGCCGTCCGGGACGCCGTCGCCCCGGCTTCGCACGAACGCCGCGATCGCGGCCGCCCACACCGCCGCCGCCACCGCGAGACCCACCGGCCGGGTCAGCCCGGCCAGCGAGGCCAGCAGCCCCGCCGTCACCCAGCGCCCGGTCAGCACCGCGTACAGCGACCAGGCGGCCAGTGCCGTGAACAGGGACTCGCTGTACGCCATCGACTGCACGATCCCGACGGGCAGCACGGCCCACAGCAGCACCGCGCACACGCCGGCCCGGCGGCCGTGGAGGTGCTCCGCGACCGCGAAGATCCCCCACGCCGCGGCCAAGGAGGCGAGCAGGCTCACCACGAAGCCCGCGTCCGCGTACGACAGCGGCGAGAGCGCGGCGCCCAGCCGCTCCAGCCAGGGCAGCAGCGGGAAGAACGCCAGGTTGGAGTGGACGTCGCCGTTGGGCAGCCGCACCTCGTAGCCGTAACCCAGCTCGGCGACCCTCGTGTACCAGAGCGAGTCCCAGCGGGCGGTCAGCAGCGTGTACGCGTTCTTGTCGCGCGCGGCGCTCCACAGGGCCAGGGCGAGCAGGCCCAGGGCGCGTACGGCCGCGTAACCGAGGAGCGCCGGGGCGGCCCGGCGCAGGGCACCCGGACGGCCCGCCGTGCGCGTTTCAAGATCGATCACGGACTCGATTATCCGCCGGGCGAGGTCGCGGCCGGACGGCCGGGGCGGCCGGGGCCGCGGACGCGGTGGCGCACGCCACACGGGTCATGCGGGATGTGTGAGGCCCACCACGTGTGCGGGGCTCGCTCTCGCGTACCCTGACGAGTCACTCGCGTTCCGTCGCGCGGCCCGGAGACCCCGCTCCTCTCCGGCCGAGCCGCCGGGGAGTCCCCACCCCGCGGCCCGCCGGACGCGAGGGAACATCTTGGAGGTACGTACATGTCCGGGACGACCACGGCTGCCGCCGCGCTGCGCCGTCGGACGGCCGGGGCCGGTGCCAACCGCTGGGTGGTCCTGGTCGTCCTCTGCGTCAGCCTGCTGCTCGTCGCCGTCGACGCCACCGTGCTGCACGTGGCGGTCCCCGCCGTCACCGAGGACCTCAGGCCCGGCGCGATCGAACTGCTCTGGATCGTCGATGTCTACCCGCTCGTCTGCGCCTCGCTGCTGATCCTCTTCGGCACGCTGGGCGACCGGGTGGGCCGCAGACGGATCCTGCTCCTCGGCTACGCCCTCTTCGGGGTCGCCTCCGCGCTCGCGGCCCTCGCCGACAACGCCCACGTGCTGATCCTGGCCCGTGCGCTGCTCGGCGTCGGCGGCGCGATGATCATGCCGGCCACGCTGTCGATCCTGCGGCAGGTCTTCCCCGACCGGCGGGAGCGGGCGCTGGCCATCGGCGTCTGGAGCGCCGTGGCCGCGGTCGGCGCGGCGGTCGGGCCGCTGCTCGGCGGGTTCCTGCTGGAGCACTTCTGGTGGGGCTCGGTCTTCCTCGTCAACATCCCGCTGATGCTGGTCAGCCTCCCGGTGGGGCGGCTGCTGCTGCCCGAGTCCAAGGGCGACGGCGCAGGGCCCTGGGACGTCGTCGGCGCGCTGATGGCGGCGGCCGGGCTGTTCGGCGTGGTCCTGGGCGTGAAGCGACTGGGCGGCGGCGAGCCGGTGGCCGACGCGTTCACGGTGCTGCCGCTGGTCGTCGGCGCGGGCCTGCTGGTCGCGTTCGTACGGCGGCAGCGGCGGCGTGCGCATCCGCTGGTGGACCTCGCGATGTTCCGGCGGCCGGCGTTCAGCACGTCGGTGGGGTGCATCGTGCTGGCGATGCTGGCGCTGGTGGGTCTGGAACTGATCGCGGCGCAGTACCTGCAGCTGGTGCTGGGGCTGTCCCCGCTGGAGACCGGGCTGCGGCTGCTGCCGCTGACCTTCGCGGCGATGGCGGCGGGGCTGGCGGGCGCGCGGCTGCTGCGGCGGTTCGGGCCGCGCCGGATGGTGTGTGCCGGGTTCTGCCTGACGGCCTTCGCGGTGCTGCTGCTGACCGCGATGGGCCGGGCCGACAACTGCGCGCTGCTGGTCTCGGGGTTCGTGCTGCTCGGCTTCGGTCTGGAGACCACGCTCTTCGGGGCGTACGAGTCGATGCTGAGCGAGGCGCCGCAGGAGCAGGCCGGCGGGGCGGCGGCGATCGGCGAGACGTCGTACCAGCTGGGCGCCGGGATCGGGATCGCGCTGCTGGGCACGGTGATGAACGCGGCGTACGCGCCGGGGGTGACGGGCGGTGTGCCCGGGGTGCCGGCCTCGGCGTCGGTGGCGGCGGGGCATTCGCTGGGGGAGGCGTACGAGGTCGCCGCGCAGCTCGGGGGGCCGGCGGGGGTCGCGCTGCGGCGGGCCGCGGGGGACGCGTTCGTGCACGGGCTGCATGTGACGTTGGTGGTGAGTGCGGGGTTGTTGCTGCTGGGGGCGGTGATGGCGTTGCGGTTGCCGCGGGTGATGCAGTGCGAGGCGGTCTCCGTGCCCGCGCCTCGGGACGCGGTGGAGTCACGCGTGTCGGTGTGACCGTGGGGCGTCTCCCACCCACGCACCGCCCGTTCGCCGTCGGCTGGAGGGTGGACGTCGCCAGTGGGTGGCGGGGGCCGTCGGCGTCTGCGGGTGGTGGGCCGTGGGGTTCGCGTCCGCGGACCGTCTGTTCGCCGTCGGCTGGAGGGTGGACGTCGCCTGTGGGTGGCGGGGGGAGGGCGTCGGCGTCTGCGGGTGGTGGGCCGTGGGGTTCGCGTCCGCGGATCGTCCGTTCGACGTCGGCTGGGGGGTGGACGTCGTCTGTGGGTGGCGGGGGGTCGTCGGTGTCTGCGGGTGGGGGGTGGGGTTTTGCGTCCCCGGATCGTCCGTTCGCCGTCGGATGGGGGTGGAGGTCGCTCGTGGGTGGCGGGGGCGTCGGCGTCTGCGGGTAGGGCCGTCGGGGGCGGGGGGCTCTCGTCCGCCGTACCGCCCGGGGGCATCGGCGAGCCGTCATTGCCGCTCGCCCGCGCGCCGTGGGCCGTCGGTGGTGGATCACCGCCATGGGGGATGTCCGCCTCGGTCCCGGTGGTGGCGGGGATGGTGGACGCGCGGCACCGGGCGTCGTAACGTCGGCGCGAGAACCGCCACTAGCAGCGCTAGTTTTCACAGCCAGCCCCGGAGGGTGTTCCATGGCCGCGTCCCCCAAGTCGCCCACGTTCGACCCCGCCGACCCCCTCGGCGTCGACGATCTCCTGGAGCCGGAGGACCTGGCCGTCCGGGACACCGTGCGGGACTGGGCCGCCGACCGCGTGCTGCCGCACATCGCGGAGTGGTACGAGAAGGGCGAGCTGCCCGGCATCAGGGACCTGGCACGCGAACTCGGCTCCCTCGGCGCGCTCGGCATGTCGCTCGACGGCTACGGCTGCGCCGGCGCGAGCGCCGTCCAGTACGGACTGGCCTGTCTGGAGCTGGAGGCGGCCGACTCCGGCATCCGCTCCCTCGTCTCCGTGCAGGGCTCCCTCGCCATGTACGCCATCCACCGCTTCGGCAGCGAGGAGCAGAAGCAGACGTGGCTGCCGCGCATGGCCGCCGGTGAGGTCATCGGCTGCTTCGGGCTCACCGAGCCCGACCACGGCTCCGACCCCGCCCACATGCGCACCCGCGCCAAGCGTGACGCCGGCGGGGACTGGGTGCTCGACGGCCGCAAGATGTGGATCACCAACGGCTCGGTCGCCGGCGTCGCCGTCGTCTGGGCGCAGACGGAGGAAGGGATCCGCGGGTTCGTGGTGCCCACCGACAGCCCCGGTTTCTCCGCCCCGGAGATCAAGCACAAGTGGTCGCTGCGGGCCAGCGTCACCAGCGAGCTGGTGCTGGAGGACGTGAGGCTGCCCGCCGACGCCGTACTGCCGGAGGTCACCGGCCTGCGCGGTCCGCTCAGCTGTCTCACCCACGCCCGCTACGGCATCGTCTGGGGTTCGATGGGCGCGGCCCGCAGCTCCTTCGAGGCGGCCGTCGAGTACGCGAAGTCACGGGAGCAGTTCGGGCGGCCGATCGGAGGCTTCCAGCTCACCCAGGCCAAGCTCGCCGACATGGCGGTCGAACTGCACAAGGGGATTCTGCTCGCCCACCACCTGGGGCGGCGCATGGACGCCGGCCGCCTGCGTCCCGAGCAGGTCAGCTTCGGCAAGCTCAACAACGTGCGCGAGGCCATCGACATCTGCCGTACGGCCCGGACGATCCTCGGGGCGAACGGGATCTCCCTGGAGTACCCCGTGATGCGGCACGCGACGAACCTGGAATCGGTGCTCACCTATGAGGGCACCGTCGAGATGCACCAGCTGGTGCTGGGCAAGGCGCTCACCGGACTCGACGCCTTCCGCTGAGAGTCCGGCCGGAAGGGCGGGGCCGTGGTGCGCGGCCCCGCCTCAGCTCTGGTTGAAGAAACCGTCGGAACGGTGCGCGGCGGGCTCGCCGCTGATGACCTGGGTGTCGGCCGGGCTCAGCAGGAACACCCGGGTGGAGACCCGCTCGATCGAACCGCGCAGGCCGAAGATCAGCCCGGCGGCGAAGTCGACGACGCGCTTGGCGTCGGCCCCCTCCATGGCCGTCAGGTTCATGATGACCGGGACCCCGTCCCGGAACAGCTCGCCGATCGACCGCGCGTCCCGGAAGCTGTCCGGGGTGACGGTCGCGATGCGGCGGCCCTTCTCCTCGGCCACGTCCGAGGCCACCTTGACGCGCGGGTCGGTGACCCAGGCGTCGCCGGGCTCGTTGCCCTCGGAGTAGTCGTCGTCGTAGTAGCGCTCGTCATCGTTGTCGTCGACGAGGCCGAGCCACGCACTCGCCTTGCGTACCGATCCCATGGACGCCTCCTCTCACAGCGGTCTTTCGTGCTTCCGCATCCCTATGGTCATCCATGATGCGGACGTCGCGCCAAGTGGATAGACGCCGCGCGGGGGGTTTGTGACGGTACTGGTGCACAGCGAATCCGTCGAGAGTCCTTGTGTCCCAAGGGTCGTTTCCCAAACGGATGCTGACTGTGAGTGAAATATGATTCTTCTCGGCACACGGGTGAGGGCGGGTACGTACGGGTGAACGCGGCGGTCGATACGATGCCGCAGCTCAACGTCGTACCAACCACGGGCCAACCACGGGGGAATGTCGTGTTCGGAATCGTCAGGCCGTGCAGGCACCGGCTCGGGGAGAGCCTCACCAGCCAGTGGATGGCGCATCTGTGCGGGTTGTGTCTCGCGCTGCGCAAGGACCACGGCCAGTTCGCGCGGATCGTGACTAACTATGACGGCCTGCTCATATCGGTTTTGACGGAGGCTCAGGCCGGACAGGGCGGAGCGGGTGCCGGGCGGCGTACGGCCGGCCCCTGCCCGTTGCGCGGGATGCGCACCGCCTCCGTCGCGCACGGTGAGGGCGCCCGGCTCGCGGCGGCCGTGTCCCTGGTGCTGGCCTCCGCCAAGGTCCGCGACCACGTCGCCGACGGGGACGGCATGCTGGCGCGACGGCCGGTGGCCCTCGCCGCCCGCCGGATCGCCACCGGTTGGGACGCGGCCGGCGCCCGCGGCGGCGGTGCCGTCGGCTTCGACACCGCCGTGCTGGTGGACGCCGTGGACCGGCAGGGCGGCATCGAGGCGCTCGCCGGTCCGGGTACGCCCCTGCTCGCCGTCACGGAGCCGACCGAGACGGCGACCGCCGCCGCGTTCGCGCACACCGCGTACCTCGCCGGGCGCCCGGACAACGCGGAACCGCTCGCCGAGGCCGGACGTCTCTTCGGCCGGCTCGCCCACCTCCTCGACGCCGTGGAGGACAAGGAGGCTGACGCCGCGTCGGGTGCCTGGAACCCGCTCACCGCCACCGGCACCCCGCTCACCGAGGCCCGGCGGCTCGCGGACGACGCGGTGCACGGGGTGCGGCTCGCGCTGCGCGAGGCGGAGTTCGCCGACGGCCGGCTGGTGCACCGGCTGCTCGTGCACGAACTGGGCAACTCCGTCGACCGGGCCTTCGGCACCGTCTCCTGCGCGCACGGCGGCCACCCGTACGCCCCTCCCGGAACTCCGGGCGCCCCCCAGGGCCCCGGTGCGCCGCCGCCCCCGGAGCCGCCGCGCGGCAACCGGCGCGGACTGCTCGCGGGCTGCGCGGTGTGGGTGGGGCTGGCCTGCACGTGCCAGTTGTGCTGCGGCACGTACCACGACCCGTGGAGCGGGGAGCGCAAGGAGGGATCGTGCACCAACTGCGACTGCAGCGGGTGCGGCGACTGCTGCAGTTGCTGCGACTGCTGCAGCGACTGCTGCGGTGACGACGGGTGCGGCTGCGACGGCTGCGACTGCGGATGCAGCTGTTGAGACGCCCGGCGCGCGAGGGCCTGCCGGGCCCGCGGGGCGCCCGGCAGGGGTCGTTCAAAGCTTGACGGCCGAAAGGCACTCTTGCGCCGACCGGCCGTTCGGCCGAATACTCCAACCTCAGCGCTTGTCAGGGGCACGACGTATCCGGAACCCGGAGGTCCGACCCTGGCTGCGCCTCACGGGCCCCAACCCCACAAGAGGGCCCCCGACTTCCTTTGTGGAGGAACGAAAAGTGAGGATCAAGCGCACCACCCCCCGCAGCGGTATCACGAGACGGACTCGGCTGATCGCCGTATCCACCGGCATCGTGGCCGCAGCAGCGATCGCGATCCCCAGCGCGAACGCGACCGAGACCCCCGCCACCTTCAGCGCCGCCGAGCTGAGCAGCGCCAGTGGCGCGGTGCTCGAGGCCGACGTCCCGGGCACCGCCTGGGCCGTCGACAGCAAGACCGGGAAGGTGCTGGTCACGATCGACAGCACGGTCTCCCAGGCCGAGATCGCGAAGATCAAGAAGGAGGCCGGGGACAAGGCCGGCGCCCTCAAGATCGAGCGCACCCCCGGCACGTTCAACAAGCTCATCCAGGGCGGCGACGCCATCTACGCGAGCAGCTGGCGCTGCTCCCTCGGCTTCAACGTCCGCAACAGCAGCGGCGCCGAGTTCTTCCTGACCGCCGGTCACTGCACCGACGGCGCCGGCACCTGGTACTCGAACTCGGGGCGCACCTCGGTCATCGGCTCGACGGCCGGGTCCAGCTTCCCCGGCAACGACTACGGCCTCGTCCGGTACTCGGGCTCCGTCAGCCGGCCCGGTACGGCGAACGGCGTGGACATCACCCGCGCGGCCACCCCGAGCGTGGGCACCACCGTCATCCGTGACGGCTCCACCACCGGCACCCACAGCGGCCGGGTCACCGCCCTGAACGCCACCGTCAACTACGGCGGCGGCGACATCGTCTCCGGGCTGATCCAGACCACGGTCTGCGCCGAGCCCGGTGACTCCGGCGGCCCGCTCTACGGCAGCAACGGCACCGCGTACGGTCTGACCTCCGGCGGCAGCGGCAACTGCTCCTCCGGCGGTACGACGTTCTTCCAGCCGGTCACGGAGGCCCTGAGCGCCTACGGCGTCAGCGTCTACTAGTCCGTCCGGTCCGCGACCGAAGCGCAGCCGGCAGCACCACGAGCCCCCGCACACCGACCGGTGTGCGGGGGCTCCCCTTTGCGCTGGGCCGCCCTCGGCCGCCCTCGGCCGCCCTCGGTCGCCCCGAGCGGCCCCGAGCGGCCCCGAGCCGCCCCGAGCGGCCCCGAGCCGCCCCGAGCGGCCCCGGGCCGCCCCGAGCGGCCCCGAGCCGCCCCGGACCCCCGGCCCCCCGAGCCGCCTCGGGCCCCGGGATGAGCGCCACCGCGTGTAGATGCACACCCGAAGGCCGGGGCGCAAGAGGCGAATTCAGGACAGGGGCGCGCCCGGCCGCACGGATCTCGGTTACCGGCCCGTAGCGTTTGCTGATGCGTCGGCGGCACGAATCCCCCTGGAAGGGACATGAATGGTGAAGGACGTGTGTGCACGCTGAAGTTGTCGTGCGCACGTCCTGAAGTCGACCTTGTGTGCCCCCTGTGCGGTTGGAAGAGTGAGCGCTCGTCAACCAGCCTTCCGGCCCGTGAGGTCCCCACAACCTCCCGGGTCGACCCCCCACAGGAGGACGTGAGTTGAAGCACCGACGCATACCCAGGCGGCGGGCCGCCGTGGTCGGCGCGGGTATCACCGCACTGGTCGCCGCGGGAGTCACCTTCCAGAGTGCGAACGCCAGCGAGGCCCCGAAGGCTTCCGTGCCCGAGACCCTGTCGGTCACGGCGGCCGGAAAGCTCGCCTCCACGCTGCTCGGCGACCTCGGCGCCGACGCGGCCGGCACGTACTACGACGCGCAGGCGAAGAGCCTCGTGGTCAACGTGCTGGACGAGAGTGCCGCGCGGACCGTCGAGGAGGCCGGCGCCCAGGCGAGAATCGTCGAGAACTCGCTCGCCGAGCTGAAGAGCGCGCGCACCACCCTCGCCGAGGACGCCACCATCCCGGGCACCTCCTGGGCGACCGACCCGACCACCAACAAGGTCGTCGTCACCGCCGACCGCACGGTCTCCGAGGCCGAGTGGGCCAAGCTGACCAAGGTGGTCGACGGGCTGGGAGCCAAGGCCGAGCTCAAGCGGACCAAGGGCGAGTACAAGCCCTTCGTCGCCGGCGGCGACGCCATCACCGGCAACGGCGGGCGCTGCTCGCTCGGCTTCAACGTGACCAAGGGCGGGGAGCCGTACTTCCTCACCGCGGGTCACTGCACCGAGGGCATCACCACCTGGTCGGACTCCTCCGGGACGGTCATCGGCGAGAACGAGGCGTCCAGCTTCCCGGACGACGACTACGGCCTGGTCAAGTACACCGCCGAGGTGGACCACCCGAGCGAGGTGAACCTCTACGACGGCTCCTCCCAGGCCATCTCCGGCGCCGCCGAGGCCACCGTCGGCATGGAGGTGACCCGCAGCGGCTCCACCACCCAGGTGCACTCCGGCACGGTCACCGGCCTGGACGCCACCGTGAACTACGGCAACGGCGACATCGTCAACGGCCTGATCCAGACCGACGTCTGCGCCGAGCCCGGCGACAGCGGCGGCTCGCTCTTCTCGGGCGACAAGGCCGTCGGCCTCACCTCCGGCGGCAGCGGCGACTGCACCTCGGGCGGCGAGACCTTCTTCCAGCCGGTGACGGAGGCCCTGTCGGCCACCGGGACGCAGATCGGCTGAGCACCACCCGCACCTGAGAAGTACCTCCGAAATGCCGCTGAAGTCCCGTCCCGCGCGCGAGGGGCGGGACTTCCGCGTGCGTACGGCGCCGGTTAGTCGGCCTGCGTGGGAAGCTCCGCCTCCTGCCGCCGGACGCGCAGCGCGGCGGCCAGCAGTGTGATCAGCGTCCCCGCGACCGCCCACGCCCACAGCACCAGCAGGGACGCGGTCTCGGCGTTGCCCTTGAAGTAGGCGATCGAGCGGGCCGTCCAGGTGCCCGCGCCCGGCGGCAGCCAGGGGCCGATCGCCTGCCAGAACGGCGGCAGCATCGGCAGCGGGAAGGCGCCGCCCGCGCTCGGGTTGCCCGCGATCACCACCAGCAGGATCGCCAGTCCGATGCCGACGATCCCGAAGACGCCCTGGAGGGCGAGCGTGGCCGCGCCCACCGCGAAGGTGATCAGCGCGCCGAGCCCCCACAGGTCCACGACGGCGCCGGGCAGCGCGCCCAGGATCGGGCCGACGATCACCGCGCCGCCCAGTCCGCCGACGATCGCGACCAGTGCCATCACGATCAGCCGGATCGCCGCGCGGCGCGGGTCGGCGGGCCGGGCGCCGGTGCTGATCGCCAGGATGGAGGCGCACAGATAGCCGCCGACGCACCAGCCGACGACCAGGTAGAAGGACGAGAGCCCGTTGAAGTCGCGGGTGGAGGCGGGGGCGACGTCGACGGTCCGTACCGCGCGCCCCTCGGCGCGCTCCGCCTGGGCGACGACGCGCTCCAGGGCGGTGGCGAGGGCGGTGCCGCCGCCGGAGGCGACCAGCAGGGTGTCGGTGCGTCCGGAGGGGGCGACGACCAGGGCGCCGTCGATCTCCCGGTTCTCGATCTGTCTGCGGGCGCTCGCCTCGTCGGCCACCGTGCGCGGATCCAGCGTCGCCCCGGGCAGGCGCTCCAGCCGGTCCGCGGTCCGCTCGGCCGCCGCCCCGGGCGCGACCACCCCGAAGGGGACGTCCTTCGGTTTCGGGTCGTGCAGCGCCCCCACGTAGGAGGCGATGAACAGCAGCTGGAGCGCGAGCACGCCGAGCACGAGCAGGGTGGCCCGCGGGGTGACGGCGTCCTTCACCTCGCCGAGGAAGGAGCCCCTGCGGCGGTCTGTGACCGGGGTGTGCGACATGTCCCCACGGTCCGGGCGGACCGGCGTTTGCGCAGGTGGGGCGGGGCCGAACGGATGTCGCACACGCATTCGAAAATTGGTCTATGGTGGGGGTGAGGCAGTTGGGAACAGATGTTCGACAGGGCGTCGGTTCATGAGATCGGGAGGTGCGTGTGCCGGGTTTCACGCATCTGCACACCGTCTCCGGGTTCTCCGCCCGCTACGGCGCCTCCCACCCGGAGCGGCTGGCCGAGCGCGCCTTCGAACGGGGTATGGACGCCCTCGCCCTCACCGACCGCGACACCCTCGCGGGCACGGTCCGCTTCGCCAAGGCCTGCGCGAAGGCGGGCGTCCGTCCGCTGTTCGGCGCGGAGCTGGCGGTCTCGTCCCCCGAGCCCGAAGCCGACCGCACGGAGACCTCCGTACGCCGGGGCCGGCGCCGTACCCCCGTGCGCGGAGGCGCCTTCGTCGACGAGTCGGCCCCGCGGGTGACCTTCCTCGCGCGGGACGGCGCCCGCGGCTGGGCCGACCTGTGCCGCCTGGTCTCCGCCGCCCACACCACCCCCGACACGCCTCTGCTGTCCTGGGCCGACAACCACGCCGACGGTCTGACCGTCCTGCTCGGCCCCGACTCCGACGTCGGCCGCGCCCTCGCCGCCGGCCGTCCCGACCGCGCGGCGAGGCTCCTCGCCCCCTGGCGGGAGGTGTACGGCGACGCCCTGCGGCTGGAGGCCGTCTGGCACGGCCGCAAGGGCACCGGCCCCGGCTCCCTGCGCCTGGCCGCCCGCACCGTCGGCTTCGCCGCCGAGCAGGGGGTGCGCCCGGTGCTCTCCAACGCCGTCCGCTACGCCGACCCCGGCCAGGGGCAGATCGCCGACGTCCTGGACGCCGCCCGCCGCCTGGTCCCCATCGACGCCACGAAGGAACTGGACTCCGGCGAGGCATGGCTCAAGGACGCCGGTGCCATGCGGCACGCCGCCGAGCGGATCGTCGAGGCGGCCGGCTTCCGGCGCGAGGCCGCCCACCGCCTGCTGGAGCAGACGCAGGCGACGGCCGCCGCGTGCCTGGTCGACCCCGAGGACGACCTCGGCATGGGCGCCGTCCACTTCCCCGAACCGCACCTCGTGGGCGCCGGCCGCCGCACCGCCCAGCGGGCGCTCGCCTCCCGGGCGGCGGCGGGCATGGTGCTGCGCGGCTACGACCGGCGGCCGGGCCACCGGGAGTACTGGGAGCGGATGCACCACGAGCTGGACATCATCGCCCACCACGGTTTCGCCTCGTACTTCCTCACCGTCGCCCAGGTCGTGGACGACGTACGGCACATGGGCATCCGGGTCGCCGCGCGCGGCTCCGGCGCGGGCTCGCTCGTCAACCACCTGCTCGGCATCGCGCACGCCGACCCGGTCGAGCACGGGCTGCTGATGGAGCGCTTCCTGTCCAAGGAGCGGGTGGTCCTGCCCGACATCGACATCGACGTGGAGTCCGCCCGCCGCCTGGAGGTCTACCGCGCGATCATCGGCCGCTTCGGCACCGAGCGGGTCGCCACGGTCGCCATGCCGGAGACGTACCGGGTGCGCCACGCCATCCGCGACGTGGGCGCCGCCCTGTCCATGGACCCGGCCGAGATCGACCGCGTCGCCAAGTCCTTCCCGCACATCCGCGCCCGCGACGCCCGCGCGGCGCTGGAGGAGCTGCCCGAGCTGAGGGAGCTGGCGGGGGAGAAGAAACGGTACGGCAGGCTCTGGGAGCTGGTCGAGGGCCTGGACGCCCTCCCGCGCGGCGTCGCCATGCACCCCTGCGGTGTCCTCCTGTCCGACGCCTCCCTGCTCTCCCGTACGCCGGTCATGCCGACCAGCGGCGAGGGCTTTCCGATGGCGCAGTTCGACAAGGACGACGTGGAGGACCTCGGGCTGCTCAAGCTGGACGTGCTCGGCGTGCGGATGCAGTCGGCGATGGCGCACGCGGTCGCCGAGGTGGAGCGGGCGACGGGGGAGCGGGTCGACCTGGACGCCGTACCGGAGGGCGATCCGGCGACGTACCGGATGATCCGGTCCGCCGAGACGCTGGGCTGCTTCCAGATCGAGTCGCCGGGCCAGCGGGACCTGGTCGGCAGGCTCCAGCCGTCCACCTTCCACGACCTCGTGGTCGACATCTCGCTCTTCCGGCCGGGACCGGTCGCCGCCGACATGGTGCGGCCGTTCATCGAGGCCCGGCACGGGCGGGCGCCGGTGCGCTATCCGCACGAGGACCTGGCGGAGCCGCTGGAGGGGACGTACGGGGTCGTCGTCTTCCACGAGCAGGTCATCGACATCGTGGCCATCATGACCGGCTGCGGGCGCGGTGAGGCGGACCGGGTGCGGCGCGGTCTTTCCGACCCGGAGTCGCAGGGGCGGATCAAGGTGTGGTTCGCGCAGCACGCGGCGGCGAACGGATACGACGCGGAAACGATCCAGCGGACCTGGGAGATCGTCGAGGCCTTCGGCAGTTACGGCTTCTGCAAGGCGCACGCGGTCGCCTTCGCCGTGCCGACGTACCAGTCGGCGTGGCTGAAGGCCCATCACCCGGCGGCCTTCTACGCCGGATTGCTCACCCACGACCCCGGCATGTACCCGAAGCGGCTGCTGCTGGCGGACGCGCGACGGCGCGGGGTGCCGATCCTGCCGTTGGACGTCAACAAGTCGGGGGTCGCACACAGGATCGAACTGGTGTCTGAATCAAGGGGAGCGAAGGTGTGGGGCCTGCGCCTCGCCCTCTCCGACGTGCACGGCATCAGCGAGGCCGAGGCGGAACGCGTCGCCGAGGGGCAGCCGTACGCCTCCCTGCTCGACTTCTGGGAACGGGCGCGCCCCAGCAGGCCGCTGGCCGGACGGCTCGCCCAGGTCGGCGCGCTGGACGCGTTCGGCGCCAACCGCCGCGACCTGCAACTGCACCTGACCGAGCTGCACCGCGGCGCCCGGGGCGGACGCGGTGACCAGCTCCCCCTGTCCGGCGGCCGCAGGACCGCCTCCGCCGGACTGCCCGACCTCACCTCCGCGGAGAAGCTCAGCGCCGAACTGGGCGTGCTCTCCATGGACGCCTCGCGCAACCTGATGGACGACCACCGCACCTTCCTGCGCGAGCTGGGCGTGGTCTCGGCCAAGCGGCTGCGCGAGGCCCGGCACGGGGAGACGGTGCTGGTCGCGGGCGCCAAGGCGGCCACCCAGACCCCGCCGATCCGCTCCGGCCGCCGGGTCATCTTCTCCACCCTCGACGACGGCTCCGGCCTGGTCGACCTCGCCTTCTTCGACGACTCGCACGACGCCTGCGCGCACACCGTCTTCCACTCCTGGCTGCTGCTGGTGCGCGGGGTGGTGCAGCGGCGCGGCCCGCGCAGCCTCAGCGTGGTCGGCTCCGCCGCCTGGAACCTCGCCGACCTGCTGGAGGTCCGCCGGGAGGAGGGGCTGGAGGGCGTCGCCGCCCGGCTGGCCGGAGCGGGCGGAGGCCAGGGGGGCGACGATCCCGAGGGCGGCCCGGCGCGCCGTCGTCTCGCCGGTTCGGACGGACAGCCCGCGCCGGCCGGTTCCGCGGCCCAGGACCCGATGGAGCGGCAGCGGACGATCCGCATGTCCACCGGGTACGAGATGCACCCCTGGGCCGATCTGCGCCCCGCGGGCGAAGGGCCCGCGGTCGGAAGGAAGTTGTGGCACCAGAGTCCGGGGAGTGCGGGATGACCATCCTCTGCGTACGTTTCCAGCTGCCGCCGATGTACGAGGCGGCCCTGCCCCAACTGCTCGGGTTGCTGGAGGAGTTCACGCCGGTCGTCGAGGCGCTGCCCCCTGACGGCGCGCTGGCCGACCTGCGGGGCGCCGAGCGGTACTTCGGGCGCGACGCCGTGCAACTGGCCTCGGTGATCCGCGTCCGCGCCCTCGCGCTGTACGGCGTCGACTGCGTGATCGGCGCCGGTCCGGGGCCGATGCTGGCCCGCATGGCGCTGCGCGACGCCCGGCCGGGGCTGACCGGCGCGGTGCCCGAGGGCGGGGAGCGGGACTTCCTCGCCGGCAAACCCGTCGCCGCGCTCCCCGGCGTCGGCACCGCGACCGCCCGCACGCTGTGCGAGTACGGCCTCGACACCCTCGGCCGGGTGGCCGCCGCGCCCCTGTCCACCCTCCAGCGCCTGGTCGGCGCCAGGGCGGGCCGCGAACTGCACGAGAAGGCGAACGGCGTCGACCGGGGCCGGGTGGTCCCCAACGGCGTCTCCCGCTCCCTGGCCGCCGACCGCCCCTTCGACCGCGACGAACTCGACCCCGGCCGCCACCGCCGCGCCCTGCTCTCGGCCGCCGAGGAGCTGGGCGCCCGGCTGCGCGCCGTGGACAAGGTCTGCCGCACCCTCACCCTGACCGTGCGCTACGCCGACCGCTCCGCCACCACCCGCAGCCGCACCCTGCCCGAACCCACCGCGCACTCGGCGGCCCTGACCCGGACCGCGTACGACCTGTACGGAGCGCTCGGCCTCCAACGGGCCCGGGTCCGCTCGATCGCGCTGCGCGCCGAGGGCCTGGCCCCCGCCGAGCTGGCCTCCCACCAGCTCACCTTCGACCCCGTGGACGAGAAGGTCCGCCGGATCGAGGAGGTCGCGGACCGCGCGCGGGCGAAGTTCGGGCCGAGGGCGGTGATGCCGGGGTCGCTGGCGGCATGACGCCCGCGCGGGTCAGTTGGCCCACGGGGGAGTGAGCACCGTGCCGTCGGCCAGCTCCGCCGTCAGACCGACGGAGGTGGTGACCCAGGACGTGGCGGTCCGGTCGGTCGGGTTCTCGACGGCGAGGGTCGCCCCCGGGTTGACGATCACGGTGTCGCCCGCGGTGACGCGCTCGGTGCGGCCGTCGAGGGTGATCAGCAGCTCACCGGTGAGCAGGTGGAGGATCTCCTCCCGGTCGACGGTGTGCGCGGGCGCCTTCGTGCCCGCCGGGATCTCGCCCCGCCAGGCGCACAGCTCCCTGCTGCCGGTGCGGGGAGCGGCGTACGAGACGAAACGGGCGCCGTGGATCTCGTGGGTCTCGGCTTCGGAGCAGCGGACGATGGGCATGGCGGCCTCCCGGGCGATGATGGTCAAGCGGCTTGACTGATCTGTCGCCCTTAATGGTCAAGCCGCTTGACCATCGCGTCAAGGGTGTTTCAATGCCCTGTGCAGAATTCCGAAGCCATGGCCGTGTCCGCCGCCCTGCTCGCCGCCGCCGGTGAACTCACCCGGCGCATCCACGAAGGCGTCGTCGCCCGCGGCTTCGAGGGAGTGCGGCCCGCGCACGGTTTCGCGTTCACCCGGCTCGCCCCGGACGGGGCGACGGTCACCGAGCTCGCCGGGCACCTCAGGGTGACCAAGCAGGCCGCCAGTCAGCTCGTCGAGGAGCTGGTCCGCAGGGGGTACGTCGAACGCCGGCCGCACCCCGCCGACGCGCGCGCACGGCTGGTCGTGCTGACCGAGGCCGGGTGGGCCTGCACGCGGGCCGCGGAGGAGGCGGCGGCGGATGCCGTGGCCGAGTGGGCCGACGCGCTCGGCGAGGGCGGGGTCGCGGAGCTGCGGGACCGCCTCCTGCGCATCGCGCCGGGCGGGCCGATCCGCCCCGTGTGGTGAACCGCGCCCGGCCCGCACCCCGTACGCCACGCGGGGCTCGTCCGGCCTGAGCCGCCGGACGAGCCCCGCGCCACCCCGTACCCGGGGGTCAGCCGCTGTGCCTGCCCCCGGCGGCCCGCCGGCGCGCCGACGCGAACATCGCGGCCGCCCCGACGGCCAGGGCGGCGGCGCCGCCGACCGCGATGTAGGCGGTGGTGCCGTCCCCGCCGGTCTCGGCGAGGTTCTCGGTGCCGGCGCCGGCGGCCTTGACCTCGTTGGGCTCACCGGCCGCGGCGGCCTCGGTGCCCGCGCCGGACGCCTCGTCCCCGGAGGCGGGGGCGGCCGGGTCGGTCGGGTCCGTCGTCGTCTCGGCGTCCTGGTCGCCGTGGCCGTGGTGCTCGATCGTCGACTTGTCGGCGGCGGCCGCGATCTGCTCCTCGGACGGGGCGGACGCCTCGGGGGCCGGGGCGGCGGTGCCCGGGGAGTCACCGCCCGCGGAGTCACCGGCCGCCGTGCCGCTGCCGCCGCCGCTCGTGCCGGCGCCGCCGAAGGAGACGTCGGAGCAGGAGTAGAACGCCTCCGGGCTGTCCGAGCGCTGCCATACCGCGTACAGCAGGTGCTTGCCGGAGCGCTCGGGCAGCTTGCCGGAGAAGGTGTAGAAACCGCCCGAGGCCGCCGGGTCGGTGGCCGTCGCCACCGGCGCGGACAGGTCCAGGTCGCCCCAGCCCAGCGGCTTCGCCGGGTCGTAGCCGGGCTTGGTGATGTACACCTTGAAGGTGCCCTTGTGCGGCGCCGTCACGCGGTACTTGAAGGTGTACGCGCCGCTGCTCACGCTGGTCGCGGGCCAGTCGGCGCGGGCCAGGTCCATGCCTTTGAACGCCGGGTCGTTGGCGCTGCACAGCTTGCCGTCCGGGATCAGCTCCTGGTGCTTGCCGGCGGCGTTGCCGATGCGGATGCCGTTCCAGTCGTACAGCGCCTGGGTGCCGCCGGCCGCGACGGCCGCCTTGCACGCGGCGGACTTCGGGTTCTCGGGCCCCTCCGCGTGGCACTGCGACACCCGGCTGACCGGGTCGCCCATCGAACCGTGCGCCGACGCCGGGGCGGCGGCCAGGGTGGTCAGGGCGAGCGGGGCGAGGCCGGCGACGGCGACGGCGGCGACCCTGCGGGGCGCGGACGGTGCGGGCATGGGGAACTCCTCGAAACGGTCACTGGGGATGCGGAACTCGGGCCGGAACCCGTGGGGTTGATCAGCAAGCTAGCCCCAAGAAACCGTGAAATCGCCTGCTGGAGGCGGGTGATGGAGATCCTTATGGTCGCGTTAAGGGAGTGCTCAGGCTGGGCTGAGGTAGCTACCGTTCGCCGCATGGAACGAGAGCAGATCCGGCCGGCGTCCGCCGCCGACGTACCGGCGGTGAAGGCCGTCACCGACGCCGCCTACCGCCCCTACGTCGAGCGCATCGGCGTGGTGCCGCAGCCCATGGAGGCGGACCACGCGGCGGACGTGGCCGAGGGGAAGGTGTTCGTCACGGGCGGGCCCGGTAGGGAGGTCGCGGGGCTCGTCGTCGTGGAGGCGCACGCGGACCACCTGTTCCTGGACAGCATCGCCGTCCACCCCGACGCGCACGGCACGGGGGTGGGACGGCGGCTGCTGCGGTTCGTGGACGCGCACGCGAGGGCGCTGGGCCTGACCGAGGTCAGGCTCTACACCAACGCCATGATGTGGGAGAACCAGAAGATCTATCCGAAGTACGGCTACGAGGTCGTGGAACGGAGGGTGGACGGGCCCTACGACCGCGTCCACTACCGCAAGCGGCTGATCTGAGGCGTCTCATGCCCGACCGGCCCGGTCAGCTGTCCGGCCACCAGGTGCGCGCGATGTCCTTGCGGACCTCCGGGCGCCCCGAGGGACGCTCGTCGACCTCCTCGCGGACTCGGCGGGCGTCGGTCTTCTTCAGGGGCTTCTGCACGGTCAGACGGCGCATGGCTGCCTCCTTACGGATCCACCGGGTTCCGCGTTCTCACGGAGGTAGACCCTTTCCCCGAGAGTTCCTCATCGATGCATCCCTGTCAGTGGCGGTTCTCACGTCCCCTTGTCCCGCCTGCCTTGTCGGGCCGGATGTCACTCCGGGCACAGGGGCGGTGACGGTGACGACGCGGGCACCGTGCGTGGCGGCCGGACTCCGTCACGCCAGCAGCGCGGTGAAGTCCGCTCCGCGTGCCAGCCGCTCCAGTTCGTCCAGTGCGGCCACCGCGGCGGCGGCGGACTCGGGGTCGCGCTCCGGCAGGCCGCTCCGCGCGAACTCGTCCTCGTCGAGGCGCCGTACGTCCGTGCCGTCCGCGGAGCGCCACAGGTCGAGGTCGAGGTCCTCGACGACCAGTTCCGCGCCGGTGAGCACGGCGGGTCGCGTGATGTCGCAGTACCAGCCCTTCAGCGCACCGGCCGCCGTGCGGACCTCCTTCACCGAGTACCACCGGTCGCGCCAGTAGTACTCGGTGAAGACGTCACCGGCCTCGAAGCGCACGAAGCCGAAGTCGCGGGCGCCGGCGCCCGCCCAGGGGGCGCGGACGGCGAGCCGGGTGCCGTCGTCGTGCAGCAGCACGCCCCCGTACCGGATCTTCGTGCGGCCCGCCTTGACCAGGACGACGTCCACCTCGGCAGGCGGCTCAGCCGAGTTCACGGACATGGCGCACCTCCGTCCCGCAGATCGCGTACCCGAGCCACTTGTTGATGGCGAGCATCGGGCCGTTGTCCGTGTCGTTGCCGGTCAGGGCCTCCGTGTACCCGGCGGCGCGGGCGCGGCGCAGGGAGTCGGTCTTGGTGAGCTTGGCCAGGCCCCGGCCGCGGTGGGCGCGGGCGGTGCCGGTCATCGCGGTCGAGTACCGGGTGCCGTCCGTGTAGGCCACGCTGAAGGCGGCGGGCCGGCCGTCGACGACCGCGACCGTGGTCAGCTCACGGTTCAGCAGCGGGTGCCGCCAGGTCTCCGCGAGCCACGCCTCGTAGTCCGTGAACTCGACGTCGACGTCGCTCGGTTCGTCCGCCAGCGTCTCCGCGTCCAGTTCGAACAGCGGGCGGGGATCGTCCGCGAAGTCGGCGGCGGAGCACAGCTCGACGCCCGGCGCGGGCGGCGGCTCCGGCAGCGCGGCGTTCGCCAGGTCCAGGCGGAGGAAGTGGGCCGAGCGCCGTCGCCCGTAACCGTGCCGTGCGGCGAAGGCCAGGCAGGCGGGCTCGTCCAGCACCCACGCGAACACCTTCGTCGCCCCCTCCGTGGCGAGGTACTCCTCGGCCGTGCGCACCAGCAGTCCGCCGGCGCCGCGGCGGACCCGGTCCGGGCGGACATAGGCGTTGAGGTACGCCTGGCCGGGCTCCGGACTGTCGTGCACCAGCCCGAGCTGCGCCGTGCCGATCGTCTCCCCGTCCTCCTCCACGACGAGGGACCGGCTCCGGGCGTCCGGGTGCGTGTGCACGAGGTGGTGGACGACGCCCTCCGGCGTCCACAGGATGTACGGCAGGGCCAGGTGCCGGACATGCGCGAAGGCGGCGACATCGGCCGGGTCGTCGGGACGCAGGTCGCGTACGAGTACGGTCATGTGGGCGCACGCTACGGCGCAGGGACGCCGGGGTGCCTCTCATTTTTCCGGGGATACGGGACAATCGCCGGGTGAGCTTGCAGATCCACATCGATGACGGAACCCCGCCCTACGAGCAGGTGCGCGCGCAGATCTCCGAACAGGCGCGGTCGGGGGCGCTGCCGGTCGGCTACCGGCTGCCGACCGTGCGCGGGCTGGCCGAGACCCTCGGGCTCGCCGCGAACACGGTCGCCAAGGCGTACCGGGCGCTGGAGGGGGACGGGGTGATCGAGACGCGGGGGCGCAACGGAACGTTCGTCGCCGCCGCGGGGTCGGCGGCGGAGCGCGAGCTGGCCTCCGCGGCGCGGGGATACGCCGAGCGCGCCCGGCGGCTCGGGGTGGCGGAGGAGGACGCGGTGGCCGCGGTGCGGGACGCGGTGCGGGCGGCCTACGGGGACTGAGCGCCGTTCCGCCGTCGGCCGGGGGCTGCCCGTGGGTCCGGTGTGACTGGTCGCGTCCGCGCGGCGGAGCCGCGCCGTGTCTCAGCCCCGCGCCTCTGCGGGGAGCGTCCGGGTGACCGTCAGGTTCGCCGCGCGGGCCGATGCGGCGAAGAGCTGTGCGTCGCCGACGGCCGCCGCGTTCGGGTCGTTGTTGAAGTACGCGTACACGTCGTGGTCGTCCGTCCAGGTCGTGGCGATGCGGTCGGCCCATGTCGCCAGCGACCGGCGGCCGTAGTGCGGCCAGGCCGCCGCCCGGCCCTGGTGGAAGCGGACGTACCCCCAGTCGGTGGTGCGCCACAGCGGGGTGACCGGGCGGGCCAGGACGTCCGCCCAGCACAGGGCCGCGCCCCGGGACACCAGGACCTCCCGCACCTCGGGCGTCCACCACGACGCGTGCCGGGGTTCCACCGCGACCCGCGTGCCGGGCGGGAAGCATGCCAGGCAGGTGTCCAGGAGGACCGGGTCGGCCCGCAGGGTCGGCGGCAGTTGCAGCAGGACCGGGCCGAGGCGGTCGCCGAGGCCCGCCGCGTGGGTCATCAGGCGGTCGACGGGCTCCTCGGGGTCCCGCAGGCGCTTGACGTGGGTGAGGTAGCGGCTGGCCTTGACCGCGACCGTGAAGTCCGCCGGCACCCGCTCGCGCCACGCCTCGAAGGTCTCCCGGGACGGCAGCCGGTAGAACGCGTTGTTGATCTCCACGGTCGCGAAGGTCTCCGCGTACCGCTCCAGCCACAGCCGTACGGGCAGACCGGGCGGGTAGAGCGCCTCCCGCCAGTCCCGGTACTGCCAGCCCGACGTCCCGACGAACAGGGTCATACCCCCATCAAAGCACCGGGCTAGAGATACAGCCCGGCTTCCGCGCCGTCCCGCGGCTCCGGCAGCGTGGTCGGCGAGGTGCCCCGGCGCAGCGCGTACAGCTCCGCCAGCGTGGCACCCTCGCGGCCGATCGCTTCCTCCCGGCCCGCGGCCTCGCTGCCGAGCCAGTCCACCGCCTCCCGGCGGGTGAGCGGGCCGACCTCGATACGGGCCAGGCAGCGGCCGGGACGGACGACGGCGGGGTGGAGGCGCTCCAGGTCCTCGTTGGTGGTGACGCCGACCAGGACGTTGCGGCCCTGGCCCAGGAGCCCGTCCGTCAGGTTCAGCAGCCGGGAGAGCGCCTGGCCGGCCGTGTGCTTGGCCTCGCCGCGGATCAGCTCGTCGCAGTCCTCCAGCAGCAGCAGCCGCCAGCGGCCCTTGCCCGCCGCGTCCTCCTCGCCGATGGCGATGTCCATCAGGTAGCCGACGTCGGAGAAGAGCCGCTCCGGGTCCAGTACGCAGTCGACCTGGCACCAGTCCCGCCAGGACCGGGCGAGGGTGCGCAGCGCCGAGGTCTTGCCGGTGCCCGGCGGCCCGTGCAGGAGCAGCAGGCGGCCCGCGATGTCCTCCGGGGTGGTCTTCATCAGGCCGTCCATGGCGTCCGCGACCGGCGCCGTGTAGTTGGCCCGGACCTCGTCCCAGGTGCCCGCGGAGATCTGCCGGGTGGTGCGGTGCGGGCCGCGGCGCGGCGAGACGTACCAGAACCCCATCGTCACGTTCTCCGGCTGCGGCTCGGGCTCGTCCGCCGCGCCGTCCGTCGCGTCGGCGAGCACCTTCTCGGCCAGGTCGGCGGTGGTCGCCGTCACCGTGACGTCGGCGCCCCGGTTCCAGCGGGAGACCAGCAGGGTCCAGCCGTCGCCCTCCGCCAGGGTCGCGCTGCGGTCGTCGTCCCGGGCGGTCCGCAGCACGCGCGCGCCGGGCGGCAGCAGCGTCGCCCCGGACCGCACCCGGTCGATGTTGGCCGCGTGGGAGAAGGGCTGCTCGCCCGTCGCGAAACGGCCGAGGAACAGCGCGTCGACGACATCGGACGGGGAGTCGCTGTCGTCGACGTTGAGCCGGATCGGCAGGGCGTCGTGCGGGTTCACGGACATGCCGCCATGATCCGGCACCCGGCCGCCGCGTGCACCCGGTTTCCCGGCCCACGCGGCGCGCCGGGCACGAGCGGCGCCGGTCGCCGGCCGGCGGTTCAGGCGCCGGCCCGCGAGGCCCGTTCCCGCAGCCGCCCCCGTACCCGCCGGGACCGGCGGAGCACGGCGTACCCCTGGGTGAGCGCCCGGTCCCGGGCGAAGGTACGGGCGATCGCGCGGCCCTCGATCAGCCGGGCGAACTCGTCCGGCCCGGTACTCCTGCGCACGGTGACCCGCCGCAGCGCGTACGGCCCCTGCGCGCGGCGCGCCAGGCCGTTGCCGACGGCCAGCGCCTGCGCGTACCCCGTCTCGCGCACCGCCCGCCGCACCCGGCGGTCGGAGTACCCGTACGGGTAGGCGAACGAGGCCGGTACGGCGCCCAGTTGGTCGGCGACGATCTCCTTGCAGTGGATCAGCTCGAACCGCAGCCGCTCCTCGTCGAGCTGGTCGAGCTGCGGGTGGCTGTGGCTGTGCCCGCCGATCTCCACGCCGGCGGCGGCCAGTTCGCGGACCTGGTCCCAGTCGAGCATGGTGTCCAGGGCGCCCCCGGTGTCGTACGGGCCGCGCAGCCAGCCGGTCGTGACGAACAGGGTGGCCGGGAAGCCGTGCTCGGCCAGGGCGGGCAGGGCGTACCGGTGCACGCCCTCGTAGCCGTCGTCGAAGGTGATGAGCACGGGCCGCTCGGGCAGCGGGCGCCCGGAGCGCCAGGCGGCGGCCAGCTCCGCCGTCCCGATCGGGGTCAGGCCCCGGTCGGCGATCGCCGCCATCTGCTCGGCGAAGGCCCGCGGGGTCACCGACAGGGCACGGGTCGCGTCGTTCGGGTCGGCCGCGACCGCGTGGTACATGAGGACCGGTACGCGCGCGTCGTCCCCTTCGTGCTCGTGCCGCCGGGCCTCAGCCATGCGCGCCCCCCTCGACCGGCGCCACCGAGAAGGAGGCCCCGCCCCGCCGGGCCCGCACGCTCCCCACCGCGTAGCCGCCCGCCGCCGTGAGCACCCCGGCGACGATCGCGCCGGCCCGTCCCGCGCCGCCCGGCCGGGCCAGCACGGCGTCGCGCAGCCCGCGCAGCACGCCGGCCGGCAGGACCCGGGTGGCGTACCGGCGTTCGGACTCCAGGCCCTTGTCCGCGCCGACGCTGCGCGCCACCAGCGCCTTGGACAGGCCCTCGGCGTAGGCGCGGGTGCGGAAGTAGGCGAAGTGCTCGCGGACCTCGGGCACCCGGTGGTGGATCACCGCCCGGTCGTCGATCAGCAGCACGGCGTCGGGCCGGGCGCGGGAGAGCCGGATGCACAGCTCGGTCTCCTCGCAGCCCAGCGGACGCTTGTCGCCGTCGCGTCCGATGCCGGTGGCGAAGCCGCCCGCCGCGTCGAACGCCTCGCGCCGGAAGGAGGCGTTGCCGCCGAGCACGTTGCGCACCCGGACCCGGCCGGGCGGCAGGCCGCGGTACGTGCAGCCCACCACCCAGTCGAACTCCTCCGGGAACCAGACCGGCCGGCGCCCCGACGCCCAGATCGGCACCGTGCGCCCGCCGACGGCGATCACCGCCGGGTCGGCGTACCCCTCGGCGAAGTGCCGCAGCCAGTCGCGTTCGGCCACCGCGTCGTCGTCGAGGAAGGCGATCACTTCCCCGCGCGAGGCGGCGATGCCGGTGTTGCGGCCGGCCGACAGGCCGCGGGGGCCCGCGTTGGCGAGCACCCGCACGTCCTCCCGCTCCTTGTACTCCTTCAGCAGCCGCTCGCGCAGCGCCTCGTTGTGGTCGACGACCAGCAGCGTCTCGCGGGCCGGGTGGGACTGCGCCCGCACCGAGGCGACCGCCGCGAGGATGTCCTCCCAGCGGTCCTCGGTGTAGACGCAGATCACCACGGAGACGGTGAGGGAGGCGTCGGGACCGCTCAAGACGCCTTCCTCCGGACCGGGACGACCGGGGCGACGGGCGCGGCGGAGCCGACCGAGGCGAGCGTCGGCGCGTGCGTACGGCCGCGCAGCGCGCGCCGGTTGGAGCGCTCGTCGAGGATCACTCTGAGCACCCGCAGCCCGTCCCGCACCGCGCGCAGATTGCTGACGCCGTGGATGCGCAGGTACTCGTGGCTGGGGATCTCCTGCACCTTGAGGCCCGCCTTGACGACCCGGATGTTCATCAGGGTCTCCACCTCGAAGCCGGTGCAGTCGAGGTCGATCTTGTCCAGGCAGTGCCGCCAGAACGCGTTGTAGCCGTAGCAGAGGTCGGTGTACCGGGCGCCGAACTTCCGGTTGACCACCGCGCACAGGGCGCGGTTGCCGAGCTTGCGGATGAAGGTCATGTCGTCGGTGCCGCCGCCGTTGGCGAAGCGGGAGCCCTTGGCGAAGTCCGCGCCCGACACCAGCGCGGAGACGTAGGAGACGATCTCCTGGCCGTCGGCCGAGCCGTCGGCGTCGACCATCACGATGATGTCGCCGGTGCACGCCTCGAAGCCGGTGATCAGCGCGTCCCCCTTGCCCTTGCCGCGCTGCTCGACGACCTTGACGTCCGGCCACAGCTCCCGGGCGACCGCGACGGTGTCGTCGGTGGAGTTGCCGTCCACCAGGACGACCTCGTGGATCCAGTCGGGCAGCGTCTTGAAGACGTAGGGAAGGTTCTCCGCCTCGTTCATGGCGGGTATCACCACGCTCACCGGCGGTGCTATCGCCAGGTGCGAGGAGACGGGCCGGTACTTCTGGGCGGGAGACTGATCGGACGACGGATCGCTTCCCGTCGACGCCGGCTGCAGAACTGAGCTCATGAGTCTGGTCCCTCTCGTCCGGCGGACCGCCCGCCCCAGGGGCGGTCCGGCTCTGTGTCCGGTTCGAAAGGGGGGTTCTCACCCACGGCGCGACGGGACGGATCTCCGTGCGTGCCAGGTGAGCTGGCAAAGCCTGTCGGCGCCGGAAGCAGACGGCGACCGACCGCGCGGCACGGCCCGGTCACCGAAGCGGTCACCGAGCACGGCACCCCCCTACCGCGCGTCCCACCCCGGTCCGCCGCGGCCTCGAGCCCTCCCCTGAGCCGCTTGCCGACGCACCGGATGCGAGAGATGTATGACGGTATTGACGATTGAACCCCTATGGCAAGACCTGGACGCAGGTCTCACGTTTTTGTTGGTTTGCCGTCATCCGTTCTTCTTGTGGGGCGTTCTCCCGCGGCACGGGTCTCCCTGACCGTTCCGCTTTGCCCCCCGAAGCCCAAGATGCCGGGCCTCAATGTGGCTCAGCCCTCGGGAGAGCGTCAAGACGGCACTGGTGTTCCTACCGGTTTTCGTCCGATTTTGAACGACCATCAGCCATTTATTGGCATGGACACTTCCTGTCAACACGCGTAGC
Organism: Streptomyces sp. SudanB5_2050; assembly: GCF_964272335.1. NCBI lineage: Bacteria > Bacillati > Actinomycetota > Actinomycetes > Kitasatosporales > Streptomycetaceae > Streptomyces > Streptomyces sp. SudanB5_2050. Next base: position 1,833,839 of record NZ_OZ186760.1, on the reverse strand, counting down.
TGCTACCACGGTTGACGGCAGAGATCCTGCTAAAGGAGGTTCCATGAGACGTTCCCGACTTGTCGGCTTCCTCAGCTCCCTCGTCCTCGCCGCCGGTACGGCCCTCACCGGGGCCGCGACCGCCGGGGCCGCCCAACACGCCGCAGCCGACGGCTATGTGGCGCTCGGCGACTCCTACTCCTCCGGTGTCGGAGCGGGCAGCTACATCGCCTCCAGCGGCGACTGCAAGCGCAGCACCAAGGCCCACCCCTATCTCTGGGCGGCCGCCAACTCACCCTCCAGCTTCGACTTCACCGCCTGTTCCGGCGCCCGTACGGGTGATGTTCTCGCCGGACAGCTCGGCCCGCTCGGCTCCACCACCGGTCTCGTGTCGATCAGCATCGGCGGCAACGACGCCGGCTTCGCCGACGTCATGATGACCTGCGTCCTCCAGTCCGACAGCTCCTGCCTGTCCCGGATCGCCACCGCGAAGGCGTACGTCGACTCGACGCTCCCCGGCAACCTCGACAACGTCTACTCCGCGATCCGCGACCGGGCCCCCGCCGCCCACGTCGTCGTCCTCGGCTACCCGCGCTTCTACCAGCTCGGCACCTCCTGCCTCGGCCTCTCCGAGACCAAGCGGAAGGCGATCAACGACGCCGCCGACCACCTCAACACCGCGATCGCCAAGCGCGCCGCCGACCACGGCTTCACCTTCGGCGACGTGCGTCCCACCTTCAGCGGTCACGAGATCTGCTCCGGCAGCTCCTGGCTGCACAGCGTGAACTGGCTCAACATCGGCGAGTCCTACCACCCGACCGCTGCCGGGCAGTCCGGCGGCTACCTGCCGGCGCTCGACGGCGCCGCCTGACCCGGCGGTCCCCCACGGGCGCAGGTCCGTCACGGACCTTAAGCGGACCTCAAGCGGAGGGAGCGGAGGGAGACGGAGAAGAAGAGGAGGAGGCCCCGCCCGTCGGGGTCTTCGTCCCCGGCTCCGTCTCCGTCCGCGTCACGCACGTCACCGAGAACGCCACGGCGTTCGACGTGGCCCCCACAGGCTCCCGCACCTCCACACGCACGGCGCCCTCGAACGTCCCGCTCTCCTCGTGCGTCGTCACGACGACCGTGTCCTGCCGCGACCGGTCGCCGTCCGCGGGGAACGACAGCGTCCGCCACCCGGGGTCGGAGACCGACCCGTCATCGGTCACCCAGCGGTAACCGACCCGCGCCGGCAGCCGGTCCACGGTGAACGTCGCCGTGAAGGCGGGTGCCCGGCCGTGCGGCGGCGGACAGCTCCCCTCGTACTCGGTGTGCGCGCCGGCCACCGACACCCGCACCGACTGCGGCGGCCGACCGCTCTCCGGGCCGCTGCTCCCGGAAGAGGAAGAGGCCGACGGGCTCGGCTCCCCGCTGCTCCCGGTGCGGCTCGGCGCGGGCGTGCTCGCCCCCGGCTCCGGGCTCCCGCCCGACCCCTCGGCGCCGTCACCGCCGCCCGACCGGTCGACCAGGGTGTACGTCAGCCCGGCCAGCGCCAGCACGAGCACGGCCAGCCCCGCCACCAGCACGGCCCGGGCGCGCCGCTCTCGCCCGCCGGTCGCGGCGGTCGCGGCGGTCGCGGCCTGCGCCGTGCCGGGCGGCGCCGACGGCGCGGGCAGCGGGGGAGTGCGGGACGTCTCCGGCCCGGTGCGGGCGGTGACCGTCGGGGCGAAGGGGCCGCCCGGCACCGTGTCCGCCCGGGTGGTGTCCTGTCCGGTGACGGAGCCCCCGGCGCCTACGAGACGCAGGTCCCTCTCGGCCCGCTCGCCGGTCAGCCGCTCCGCCGGGTCCTTGCGGAGCAGCCCCTCGACGACGGGGGCGAGCGCACCCGCCCGGTGCGGCGGCGGCAACTCCTCGTCCACGACGGCCCGCAGCGTGCTCAGCGGGGTGTCCTGGCGGAAGGGGGAGGCCCCCTCGACCGCCGCGTACAGCAGCACGCCCAGCGACCAGAGGTCGGACTCGGGGCCGGGGGTGCGGCCCAGCGCGCGCTCGGGGGCCAGGAACTCCGGTGAGCCGATCACCTCGCCGGTCATGGTCAGCGCGGAGCTGCCCTCGACCCTGGCGATCCCGAAGTCGGTGAGCACCACCCGGCCGTCGTCGGACAGCAGCACGTTGGCCGGCTTCACGTCCCGGTGCAGCACCCCGGCCGCGTGCGCGGCCCGCAGGGCGGCCAGTACCTCGGCGCCGATCAGCGCGGCCCGCCGCGGCTCCAGCGGGCCCTCGGCGTCCAGCACGTCGGCCAGGGAGAGCCCGCGCACCAGCTCCATCACGATCCAGGGCCGGCCGTCGTCGGTGGCCACGTCGTACACCGTGACCACGTTGCGGTGGGCCACCCTGGCCGCGGCCCACGCCTCCCGCTCCAGCCGCGCGTACATCCGCCGCACGTCGGCCTCCGGCAGCCCGGCGGGAGCGCGGACCTCCTTGACGGCGACCTCGCGGCGCAGCACCTCGTCGCGGGCGCGCCACACCGTGCCCATGCCGCCCTCACCGAGGGGGGACAGCAGGCGGTAGCGGCCGGCGATCACGCGCTCACTGCCCGGTTCCTCGGACACCGGCGCCCCCTCGGAGTCTCGCGCGGACATTCCCGGGAACGGGCCCGTGGTTCTCCCGTTTTCCTCCCAAAAGTAGCTCAGCCGAGGGCGGATGCGGCCCCCCTGAGCACCGATCCGGCCCCGACGGCCACCACCGCCGGCGCGGACCGGTGCCGGGCCGACCCGCGTTTTCGGCCCGCCGATCCGTACCCACTGCCGGGGCGGTCCACCGGCACGCCCCGGCAGTGGCGCGAGCGGGTCTCACGGGGCACGCGGGGAGAGGGGGACCGGGTGGAGGCGGACGAGCTGCTGGTGCTCGTGGCGGGCGGTGACCAGAAGGCGTTCGAGGACCTGTACGGGCTGATCTCCGGCCCGGTGTTCGGACTGGTGCGCCGCGTCGTGCGCGACCCCGCGCAGTCCGAGGAGGTGACGCAGGAGGTACTGCTCGAACTGTGGCGGTCCGCCGCGCGGTTCGACCCGCGCCGGGGCAGCGCCCTGGCGTGGATCCTCACCGTCGCCCACCGCCGCGCCGTCGACCGGGTGCGCAGCGCCCGCGCGGCCGGCGAACGCGAGCGGCGCGAGGCCCGGCGCGCCCGCCTCCCCGCCTTCGACCAGGTCTCCGAGGAGGTCGAGGCGGGGCTCGAACGCGAGTGGGTACGCCGCTGCCTGGACCGCCTGACCGCCCTGCAGCGCCAGTCCGTCACCCTCGCCTACTACGACGGCTACACCTACCGCGAGGTCGCCGAGCGCCTCTCCCTCCCCCTGGGCACGGTGAAGACACGGATGAGAGACGGACTGGGACGTCTGCGCGAGTGCCTGGGAGGTGCCGCGTGAGCCTCTTCGGCCGGCTGCCGCGCCGCGGCGGCCTCCACTCGCTGGCCGCCCCTTACGCCCTGGACGCTCTGGACGGCGCGGAACGGGACCGCTTCGAACGGCACCTTCGGACCTGCGACCGCTGCGCCGCCGAGACACGGGCGCTGTCCGAGGACGCCGTCCGGCTGGCCTGGTCCACGGCGGCACCGGCCCCGGCCGCCCTGCGCGACCGCGTCCTGGCCGCCGTACGGACCACGGCGCAGGAACCCGCGCCGGGACGGGGCCGCCCGGCGCGCCGGCTGCCGCCCCATGTGTGGGGCGGGCCGCCGACGCCGGAACGTTCCCGCCCGCTCGGCCGGCGTCCCCTGCTGCCGCCCTTCGCCACGGCGACGGCCGCTGCGGCGCTCGTGGTCGCCTCGCTCTTCGCCGTCCAGGCGGACCGGACGCGGGGCGAGCGGGACACCGCCCGGGACCGGGCACGTGAGATCGCCCACGTTCTCGCCGCTCCGGACGCTCGCGCGGCCCACGGGGAGGACGAGCGCGGGCGCGGGATCGGAGTAGTCGCTTCCGCATCCGAGGGGCGCGCGGTCGTCACCCTGAGCGGGTACCGCGAGCCGTCCGGCGACCGCGTGCACCAACTGTGGGTCATGCGCCCCGGCGCTGAAGCGCGCTCCCTGGGGCTCTTCGAGGGCGACACGCCCCTGGTCGCCACCGGCCTGGACCGGTCGGCCACCTCACTCGCGGTGACGGTCGAACCGGGCGGCGGGTCCCACCGGCCGACGAGCAGGCCGGTCCTCCAACTCACCCTGGAATCTGTCGGATTCGGAGAGTAATCGTCAACCCCCTTACGGGGAAGGTGAATCCTGTGACCGCGATACACGCATGCCGTACCGGGGCGATAGGGTTACCCTGCCCGGGCCGGGTGGACTCGTACGGGTGGGGAGTGACATGGAACAGATAACAGTGCGCAGCAGGGCCAGGGTCCCTGCGATCACCTGCGGCAGCAGCGCGACCAGCTCGCGCCTCGACCGCCATCTCGCGGTGCTCGGAGGGCCCGCCCTCCCACAGCGGGAAACGGTGGAGGCGACGTCGCTGATGCGTGAGCTGACCGCGCGTGAGCCCGCGCACCAGCGCAGCGGCAGGGGCGCCCGGGTCCGCCGGGTCTCGCTGTTCGCGCCACTGCGCCGACTGCGCCGCTCGCTGTTCGGCGGCAACTGAGGCCCGCGCTCCGGCGGTCACACCGTCCCGGCGCGGCGCCGCGCGTTCGTCCGTCATCCCCACGGCACGCAGCGGCGCCCCGGTGTGGTCCCGAGCGCGGGTGTCACCCGTACCCCGGCTCCTCCGTGCGCCCGCTCCGTACGCCTGCCCGTCCCGTACCTGCCGGTCCGGTGCGTTCGCGCTCTCCGCGCCCGTACGCCGGCACGCGTCCGCCGTGCCCGTCCCGCCCTCTCCCCGCCCGGCGGTGACCTCCGCCCGCCCGCTCAGCCCTCCCCGCGCGCGTACCGGCGTACGGCGAGCGGGACGAACACCGCCAGCAGGACCGCGCACCAGGCCAGCGACCCGGCGACCGGATGCGCCACCGGCCAGGCGGCCCCCTCCGGCACCGGCGCGTTGCCGAACAGGTCCCGCAGCGCCGTGGTCACCGCGCTGATCGGATTCCACTCGGCGACCGTGCGCAGCCAGCCCGGCAGCCCCTCGGTCGGGATGTACGCGTTGGACAGCAGCGGCAGGATGAAGGTCGCGCCGCCCAGTTGACCGGCGGCCTCCTCGTTGCGGGTGAGCAGCCCCAGGAAGACGCCGATCCACGTCGTGGCGAACCGGAACAGCAGCAACAGCCCCACGGCGCCGGCCGCGCCCGGCACGCTGCCCTCCATCCGCCAGCCCACCGCCAGCCCGACCAGCAGGAAGGGCACCAGGCCGGCGGCCGTGACGAGCAGGTCCGCGACCGCCTGTCCCAGCGGTACCGCCGCCCGGCTCACCGGCAGTGTCCGCAGCCGGTCCGTGACACCCCGGTGGGTGTCCTGGGCGGCCTGGAACATGCCCGTCATCAGGCCGTTCGCGGCCGTCGCGACCAGCAGGCCCGGCACCAGGAAGGCGCGGTACTCCTCACCCGGCATCGCCAGCGCGCTGCCGAAGACGTAGCCGAAGAACAGCAGCATCGTCACCGGCATGGTCTGGGTGAGGATCAGCAGCCCCGGATTGTTCCGCAGCCGCTGAAGCTGCCGGCCCAGCATCGCGGTGCCGTCGTGGGCCAGGTCGTGTGTCACGGTGCTCATGCCGCGACCTCCTTGTTCTCGCCGGTGAGGCGGAGGAAGACGTCGTCGAGGGTCGGCGGCCGCAGGCTCGCGTCCAGCAGGGGGACGCCCGCCGCGTCGAGTTCGCGCACCAGACGCGGCAGGGTCAGCGTCGGGTCGGTGCTGGCCGCGCCCACGGTGCGCCGGTCGGGGTCCAGCACGGGTTCGGTTCCGGTGAGTCGGTCGAGGACCGCCGCCGCAGGCCCCATGGCCTCCGTATCCGCGACGACGGCCTCCGCGTACGCCCCCACCAGCGCCTTGAGTTCGGCGGGCGACCCGGTGTGCGCGACCCGTCCCCGGTCCACCAAGGCGATGTCGTCGGCGAGGCGGTCGGCCTCCTCCAGGTACTGCGTGGTGAGGAGCACGGTCGTGCCCTCCTCCTTGAGGGCGCGCACGGCGTCCCAGATCCGGTTCCGGCTGGCCGGGTCGAGTCCCGTCGTCGGTTCGTCCAGGAACAGCACCTCCGGGCGGCGGACCAGGCTCGCGGCCAGGTCGAGGCGGCGTCGCATGCCGCCGGAGAAGGTGGAGGCGGGGCGGTCCGCGGCCTCCGTCAGGCCGAAGCGGTCGAGGAGTTCGTCCGCCCGCGCCGAGGCGTCCCGCAGCCGGTGCAGCCGGGCGAACAAGCGCAGGTTCTGGCGGCCGGTGAGGTCCCCGTCGACCGACGCGTACTGCCCGGTGACGCCGATCCGGCGCCGGACGGCGGCGGCCTCGCGGACCAGGTCGTGCCCGGCGACCCGCGCGGAACCCGCGTCCGGCCGCAGCAGCGTGGTCAGCAGGCGTACGGCCGTGGTCTTGCCCGCCCCGTTCGGCCCGAGCAGCCCGCACACGGTGCCCTCGGCCACCGCCAGATCCAGACCCCGGAGCGCGCGTACCTCGCCGAAGCGCTTCTCCAGACCTTCACTAAGTACAGCGTACGTAGTAGTCATGGGTCGACCATAGCGCACTACGTACGCTGTACGTAACTAGGATGGTGGCCGAGGTGATGACGATGGCGGGCCGAGCGGCCGTACCCGAAGTGATCTGGGCGCGCCCCGAGCGCACCGGCCGGGGGCCGAGACCGGCGTACACGCGCGCCGACATCGCCGCCGCCGCGGTGCGGATCGCCGACGCGGAGGGCCTCGACGCGGTCTCGATGCGCCGCGTCGCCGCCGAGCTGGGCTGCGGCACCATGTCGCTCTACAACTACGTCCCCCGCAAGGAGGACCTGTACGAGCTGATGATGGACGCCGTCAGCGGCGAGCACGAGCTGTGGGAGCCGAGCGGCGACTGGCGCGCGGACATGATCCGGGTGGCCCACCAGACCCGTGCGCTGATGCACCGCCACACCTGGCTGCCGCGCCTGATGTCCCCCGTCTACGGCTTCAGCCCCAACGCCCTGCGCTTCCTGGAGCACTGCCTCGCCTGCCTCGACCCCTTCGACGCGCCCTACGGCACGAAGATGGAGCTGGTGGCGATGGTGAACGGCGTCGTGACGACGTACGTCACCAACGAGATCTCCACGGCCGAGCGCACCCGTTCGCTGCCCTGGTCCGAGGAGCAGGAGAACGCGACACGCATCGCCTACCTGGGCGCGCAACTGGCGAGCGGCGCCTATCCGCGGCTGGCGGCGTCCTTCGGGGCGGACGCCGGGCCCATCGACATGGAGGCGGTCTTCGAGCGGGCGCTGGGGCGGGTGCTCGACGGATTCGCCTGAGCCGGGAGGGCACCGCCGGGCGTCCCGGGCCGCCCGCGGGCCTGGGGGACCCAGGGCCTACAGCAGCGCCAACTGGCCCTCCGGCCCCTCCTCCCGGCCGTCCAGGACGGACGCCGGCCTGCGGGCCGCCGCGGACACCGGCAGCACGCCCGCCGCGCGCAGCTCGGAGACGGTGATCTCCGCCGTGACCTCCAGCTCGCCGCAGCGCGGGCGCACCTCGGCGAGCAGCGCGAGGACCGTGATCAGCTCCAGCAGCTCCGACGTCCAGGTCTGCGGCCAGGCCGCCGGGCGGACGGCCGCCAGCGTGCCCGGCTCGCCCTCGGCGGTGCGGGCCGCGAACCACTGCTCCAGCACCCGCACCCCGCCCACCTCGAAGTCCCACGCGCCGGGCGGCACGGGGGAGACGCGGCCCTCGTCCAGGTACAGGGCCTCCTCGTCGCGGTCGTAGCGCAGGGTCAGGGGGCGCGGGGGCAGCGGTGCGCGGACGTAGGGGCGGCGGCCGCCGGGCAGCTTCGGGCGTTCGCCGTCGCGGCGCATCAGCCACAGCGCGCGCCGGCCCAGTTCGACCCCGCGCTCCCACAGCGCCGGGTCCGCGGTGAGCGGAACGCGGCAGTCCTCCCGGGCCGTCGCCACCGCCCAGGCCAGGACGTCCGGCGGCGCGGGGCGCCGGCCGAGACGGGCGGCCAGGTGGTCGAGGAGGCCGGGGGACAGGTTGGGCTCGGCCCCGCCGGGGCGGCGGTAGAGCGGACGCACGCGGGAGGGGCCGAACAGCGGCAGCCGGGACGTGGCGAGGAGCGGAGGCGGACCGGGGGCGCCGGAGGCGCCGGGCGAGCCCGGGGCGCCGGGCAGCGCCACGACGAAGACCTGCCGCTCGTCCGCCACCCGCCACAGCTCCGGGCGGGCGGCGTCGATCAGCCGCTGGTCGGGGATGAGCCACTGCTCGTCGAAGGGGGCGCGCAGCACCCGGACCGGTTCCGGACACGGACCCGAGGCGCGCAGCAGCCTCTCCGTTCCCCCGGCGGTGCCCGGCAGCCGTCCCACGGCCGTGTGCAGCGTGCGGGAACGCGTCGGTTCGAACAGGGCCTCGCGGCCGGGGCCGTCGGCCTTCACCAAGGCGTCCCAACGGGCCTTCAGCGTCGCCGGGTCGGGGGCCGCCGGCCACCCCCGGCCGAGCCGCGGCGGTGCGACGGACCACGGCATGAGGTCCGCCAGCGGCGGAGCGTCGTCGTGCGTCACGCCGGGCATCGTACGACGTGGCGGGCCGGCCTCAGGCGGCTTCGACGGCCTCAGGTGGCGTCCAGGGTGACCGTGAAGGAGAAGCGGTCGCCCCGGTAGTGGATGACCGCCACGTCCAGCACCCGCCCCGCCGTGTCGTACGTGATGCCGGTGTAGTGCAGGATCGGGCTGAGCAGGGGCACTTCGAGCAGCCGGGCCGTCTCCGGGTCGGCGAGCCGGGCCTCCACGGTGTCCGTGATCCGGCTGATGCCGATGCCCAGCACGTCCCGCAGCACCTTGGTCATCGGCCGGCGGACCAGGTCGTCGGGGTCGATGCGGGCGGCCAGCTCGGGACGGACGTAGTTGCGGGCGTGGTTGGTGGGCTCTCCCGTCTGCTCGTCGCAGCGCAGCCGGTGGTAGGTCCCCACCCGGTCCGCGTCCGGGAAGTGCTCCGCGACCTCCGGCGGCACGGGGCACGTGCCGTGGTCCAGCAGCTCGGCCTTCATGCCGGACTGCTGGGCCACGATCGCGTCCACCGAGCCCAGCAGCCGCACCGGGGCGCCCCGCCGGGCGTCGGGCTCGATGAACGTCCCGCGCCTGCGGTGACGGGTGATCAGCCCCTCGTCCTCCAGCTCCTTCAGCGCCTGCCGCATGGTCAGCACGCTCACCCCGTAGTGGCCGGCCAGCTGCTCCTCCGTGGGCAGGCGCAGCGGGTCCCGGGGCGAGCGGCCCAGTATCGAGGCGCGCAGCGACTGCGACACCTGGTACCAGAGCGGCAGCTTGCGGTTGAGGACGATGGAGTCCGGGGCGAAGGAGGTCACGGGCCATCCGTACCGGTAGTGAATCCTCAGTGCAAGGGGCGGAAGTGACGCTCCAGGCCCTGCCAGACGTCGTCGTAGCCCTGCTGCAGGTGCTCGGCGCGGGCCGCCTGGGGCGTGAGCGTCACCGGCCACCGCGTCTCGAACATGAACGCCAGCCCGTCGTCGATCCGCTGCGGCTTCAGCTCGGCCGCGCTCGCCCGGTCGAAGGTCTCCCGGTCCGGTCCGTGCGCCGACATCATGTTGTGCAGCGAGCCCCCGCCCGGCACGAAGCCCTCCGCCTTGGCGTCGTAGGCGCCCTCGATCAGGCCCATGTACTCGCTCATCACGTTCCGGTGGAAGTACGGCGGCCGGAAGGTGTCCTCGCCCACCAGCCAGCGCGGCGCGAACACCACGAAGTCGACGCCCGCGAGACCCGGGGTGTCCGAGGGGGAGGTGAGCACCGTGAAGATGGACGGGTCCGGGTGGTCGTAGGAGATGGTGCCGATGACGTTGAAGCGGCGCAGGTCGTAGACGTACGGCACATGGTTGCCGTGCCAGGCGACCACGTCGAGCGGGGAGTGGTCGTAGGTGGCCGTCCAGAGGTTCCCGCAGAACTTGTTGACCACCTCCACCGGGCCCTCGACGTCCTCGTACGCGGCGACCGGCGCCAGGAAGTCCCGGGCGTTGGCCAGCCCGTTGGCCCCGATCGGGCCGAGGTCGGGCAGCTGGAACGGCGTGCCGTAGTTCTCGCAGACGTAGCCGCGGGCGTCGGCGTCGAGCAGCTCCACGCGGAAGCGGACCCCGCGCGGGATCAGCGCCACGTGGCCCGGCTCGGCGTGCAGCAGCCCGAACTCGGTGCGCAGCAGCAGACCGCCGCGCTCCGGGACGATCAGCAGTTCGCCGTCGGCGTCGCCGAAGACGCGCTCCATGGACGCCGTCGCGTGGTAGAGGTGCACGGCCATGCCGGTGCGCTGGGTGACGTCGCCGTTGCCGCCCAGCGTCCACAGGCCGGCGAGGAAGTCGGTGCCCGCCTCGGGCTCGGGCAGCGGGTTCCACCGCAGGCGGTTCGGGTCCGGCACCGCCTGGGTGAAGGGGGCGGTGCGGATGGCGCCGTTGCCGGTGCGGGTGAAGGCCGGGTGGGCGGCCGACGGGCGGACGCGGTACAGCCACGAGCGGCGGTTGTGCGCCCGCGGCTCGGTGAACGCCGTGCCGCTCAGCTGCTCCGCGTACAGGCCCAGCGGGGCCCGCTGCGGCGAGTTCCGGCCCTGGGGCAGCGCCCCCGGAACCGCCTCCGAGCTGTGCTCGTTGCCGAAACCGGACAGGTAGGCCAGTCCCTCCGCGGTCTTCCGCGCGTCCCCGCTCATCGCTCGCTCCCTCGCAACCCGTGTCCCGCCCGATTCCTATGGGACACCGTAGGATTGCGTTTTCCCGCGCGCAAGAGGTCGTACGGTCTTCCCGTGCCTCCCGCGCCTCCCGTGCCTCTCGTCCCTCCAGTCCTCCGGTCTCTCCTGCCCTCCCGTCTCTCCTGTCCTCGTACCTGTCCCCCCACAGGAGGATGACCGGAACCAGACCCCCGGGGGATCCGCGCGGTCGGACCGGTGTTCTAGTCTCCCGTCATGTCGTGGACGCGGGGTGTGCTCGCCGCGCTCGCGGTCTGTGTCCTGCTGCTGACCGGATCCGCGGGCTGCGGCGCCAGTGATGCGGGTGAACCGGAGGCCGGGGAGTCGGCCATGCCGGTGGGCAGGCTGCTCGACGCCACCGACGAGGAGGGCCGTCGGTACCGCGAGGTGGACGCCGAGCGGGCGCCGGAGGTCGGCATCGAGGTGCAGCCCGCCGCCGACGACAGCTGGGACGTGCGGCTGACCGTGCGCGACTTCAGGTTCTCGCCGGCGGGCACGGAGACGGTGGCGGTGCCCGGCCGGGGCCTCGCCCACCTCTTCCTCGACGGCGAGCTGATCGCCCGCCTGCACGGCCCGGACCACCGCCTGGAGGCGGCCCTCGTCCCCCGCGGCACGCACCAGCTCACCGTCCGCCTGTACGCCGACGACGGCACCGTCTGGGCCGTCGACGGCGAGCCGGTCGAGAGCACGGCGGACATCACGGCCTCGGACGCGGAGCCGACCGGGGCGACGCGACCGGAGGAGATACCCGAGGACGCGGTGAGCCGGACCCCGCCCGGCTCCGCGGCGGCCCGATGAGTACGCGGACCGCGGGTGCGCGTACCGGAGGTCACGGTTCACCGAAGCGCGCCGGAAGGGCATCATGAGCACCGTGTCCCAAGCGACCCCGCTCCGCCGGGCCCCCGTGCAGCGGCGCAGCGCCGAACGCCTGACCAGGATCCTCGACGCCTGCGCCGACCTCCTCGACGAGGTCGGATACGACGCGCTGAGCACCCGCGCCGTGGCGCTGCGCGCCGACGTCCCCATCGGGTCGGTGTACCGCTTCTTCGGCAACAAGCGCCAGATGGCCGACGCGCTGGCCCAGCGCAACCTGGAGCGTTACGCGGAGCGCGTCACCGAGCGGCTGACCGGGTCGGACGACGACGGCTGGCGCGGGGCGCTGGACGCGGTGCTCGACGAGTACCTGGCGATGAAGCGCACCGCGCCCGGCTTCTCCCTGATCGACTTCGGCAACCAGATCCCGGTGGGCGACCGCCACGCCGTCCCCAACCACCGCGTCGCCGACCGGCTCACGGAACTGCTCTCCGGCTACCTCGGCCGCAGCCCCGACGACGATCTGCGCCGCGCCTTCCTCGTCGCCGTCGAGACCGCGGACACCCTCGTGCAGCTCGCCTTCCGGGTCGCCCCCGACGGGGACGAGAAGATCATCGAGGAGGCGCGCGAGCTGCTCCGGGCGTATCTGGGGCGGGTCCTGGACTGACGGACCGGCGTCCCACCTCTCCACGCGCCGGTCGCCGCAAGGTCTCCCCACCATGCCTACCGGTCGGTATGCTCACGCGCAGAGCGTCCACGCCGCCGCCCACCGGGAGGACCCGTGCCCCGCACCGCCCTGCGTATCTGTCCCCTGTGCGAGGCCACCTGCGGCCTGGTCCTCACCGTGGACGGCACCACGGTCACCGCCGCACGCGGCGACCGCGACGATGTCTTCAGCCGCGGATTCGTCTGCCCCAAGGGCGCGTCCTTCGGCGCCGCCGACGCCGACCCCGACCGGCTGCGCTCGCCGCTGGTGCGCAGGGGCGGCGAGCTGCGCGAGGCCGGCTGGGAGGAGGCCTTCGACGCGGTCGCCGCCGGCGTCCGGCCCGTCGTCGAGCGGTACGGACCGCACGCCGTCGGCGTGGTCCTCGGCAACCCCAACGTGCACACGATGGCCGGCGCCCTCTACCCGCCCGTCCTGCTCGGCGCCCTGGGCACCCGCAGCCTCTTCACCGCCTCCACGGTGGACCAGATGCCCAAGCACGTCTCCAGCGGGCTGCTCTTCGGCGACGCGAACGCCATCCCGGTCCCCGACCTCGACCGCACCGACCACCTCCTCCTCATCGGAGCCAACCCGCTCGAGTCCAACGGCAGCCTGTGCACCGCCCCCGACTTCCCCGGCCGGCTCAAGGCCCTCAGGGCGCGCGGCGGCACCCTCACCGTCATCGACCCGCGCCGCACCCGCACCGCGAAGCTCGCCGACCGGCACGTGGCGATCCGCCCCGGCACCGACGCGCTGCTCCTCGCCGCGACGGCGCAGGTGCTGTTCGAGGAGGGCCTGGTGGACCTCGGCGCACTGGCGCCCCACGTGGAGGGCGTCACCGAACTCGGCCGGGCGCTGCGCGACTTCACCCCGGAGTCCGTCGCCGCCGCCTGCGAGGTGGACGCCGAGGTGACCCGCGCCCTGGCCCGCGAACTCGCCGCCGCCCCCACCGCCGCCGTGTACGGCCGCATCGGCAGCTGCACCGTCCCGCACGGCACCCTCGCCAGCTGGCTGGTCGACGTCCTCAACGTCCTCACCGGAAACCTCGACCGGCCCGGCGGAGCGCTGTTCCCGCAGGCCGCCACCGACAGGACGCCCCGCCCCGCCGGGCCCGGCCGCGGCTTCGCGCTCGGCCGCTGGCGCTCCCGGGTGAGCGGACACCCCGAGGCCAAGGGCGAGCTGCCCCTGTCCGCCCTCGCCGAGGAGATCGACACCGTCACCGACGAGGGCGAACCGGTGCGCGCGCTGCTCACCGTCGCCGCCAACCCCGTGCTGTCCGCACCCGACGGCGACCGCCTCGACAAGGCGCTGGCCTCCCTCGACTTCATGGTGAGCGTCGACCCGTACCTGAACGAGACCTCCCGCCACGCCCACGTCGTCCTGCCACCGCCCCCGCCCTCCCAGAGCCCGCACCACGACTTCGCCTTCAACACCCTCGCGGTGCGCAACCAGGTCCGCTACACCCGCCCCGCCGTCCCGCTGGAACCGGGCCGGATGGCCGAGACCGAGATCCTGGCCCGCCTCACCCTGGCCGTCACCGGCGGGCACGGCACCGACCCGGCGGCCGTCGACGCCGCGGTCGTCGAGCGGACCCTCGGCGCAGCCGTCCGGGACCCGCACTCACCTGTCCACGGCCGCGACCCCGGCGAGCTGGCCGCGTGCCTCACCGGGGAGGACGGCCCCGAGCGGCGCCTCGACCTGATGCTGCGCCTCGGCCCCTACGGCGACGGCTTCGGCGCCCGGCCGGACGGGCTGACCCTCCAGCGGCTCCTCGCCCACCCGCACGGCATCGACCTCGGCCCGCTGCGCCCGCGCCTTCCCCAGCCGCTGAAGACCCGCAGCGGCAAGGTGGAGCTGCTGCCGGGTCCGATCGCCGCCGACCTGCCGCGCCTGCGCCGGGCCATGGCCGAGCGCCCCGCGGGGCCGGTCCTCGTCGGCCGCCGCCATCTGAGGTCCAACAACAGCTGGATGCACAACGTCCCCGCCCTCACCGGCGGCTCCAACCGCTGCACCCTGCAGCTGCACCCCGACGACGCCGACCGGCTCGGCCTGCGCGACGGTCAGCCCGTGCGGGTCGAGGGCGCCGGGGGAGCGGTGACCGCGCCCGCCGAGGTCACCGACACCGTCCGGCCCGGTGTGGTCAGCCTCCCGCACGGTTGGGGCCACGACCGCCCCGGCACCCGCCTCACCCACGCCGCCACCGATCCCGGCGTCAACGTCAACCAGCTCCTCGACGGCAGCCTGCTCGACCCGCTCTCGGGCAACGCGGTTCTCAACGGCGTACCGGTAAAGCTCACGCCACTGACCGGCACAAAGCTGTGACCTGGAGTTTTGCGCTTATTGCTCGCGTGTCAACATCTTGTTAACGCCGCTTCACGGCACCTAACGTCGCTCGCACCGCCTGCCCCGGTGGGATGTTCAAGGGCGAACGTTAGGTACTCACTCATGCTGACCATCCTCGGCTTCGCCATGATCGCGACCTTCCTGGTCCTGATCATGATGAAGAAGATGTCGCCGATCGCGGCGCTCGTGCTGATCCCCGCGCTGTTCTGCGTGTTCGTCGGCAAGGGCGCCCACCTCGGTGACTACGTCATCGACGGCGTGTCCAGTCTCGCCCCCACCGCGGCGATGCTCATGTTCGCGATCGTCTACTTCGGGGTGATGATCGACGTCGGGCTCTTCGACCCGATCGTCCGGGCCATCCTGAGGTTCTGCAAGGCCGACCCGATGCGGATCGTCGTCGGCACGGCCCTGCTCGCCGCGATCGTCTCGCTGGACGGCGACGGCTCCACCACCTTCATGATCACGGTCTCGGCGATGTACCCGCTGTACAAGCGGCTGAAGATGAGCCTGGTCGTGATGACCGGTGTCGCCGCGATGGCCAACGGTGTGATGAACACCCTGCCCTGGGGCGGCCCCACCGCCCGTGCCGCCACCGCGCTGAAGGTCGACGCCACCGACATCTTCGTCCCGATGATCCCGGCACTCGCCGTCGGACTGCTCGCGGTCGTCGTCCTGGCGTACGTCCTCGGTCTGCGCGAGCGCAGGCGGCTGGGCACGCTGACGCTGGACGAGGCGCTGGCGCGGGAGCCGGAGAGCGAGACGGTGCTGGTCGGGGCGGGTTCCGGCACCGCGTCCGGTGCCAAGTCCGGTGCGAAGTCCGGCGCCAAGTCCGGTGGCGGGGCCGGCTCCGGCACCGGTGAGGACGCGGACGCCGGCCCGGCCACCGCGGACGGCGGGTCCGACGACGACTTCCAGGGCCTGGACCCGAACCGGGCCACCCTGCGTCCCAAGCTGTACTGGTTCAACGCGCTGCTCACGGTCGCCCTGCTCACCGCCATGATCATGGAGTGGCTGCCGATCCCGGTGCTGTTCCTGATCGGCGCCGCGCTCGCGCTCACCGTCAACTTCCCGCACATCCCGGACCAGAAGGCCCGGATCGCCGCCCACGCCGACAACGTGCTCAACGTCTCCGGCATGGTCTTCGCCGCCGCCGTCTTCACCGGGGTCCTCACGGGCACCGGCATGGTCGACCACATGGCCAACTGGCTCGTGGACACCATCCCCGACGGCATGGGCCCGCACATGGGCCTGGTCACCGGCCTGCTCAGCCTGCCGCTGACGTACTTCATGTCGAACGACGGCTTCTACTTCGGCGTCCTGCCCGTGCTCGCCGAGGCCGGCCAGGCGCACGGCGTGTCGACGCTGGAGATCGCCCGCGCCTCGATCGTCGGCCAGCCGCTGCACATGTCCAGCCCGCTCGTCCCGGCCGTCTACGTCCTGGTCGGCATGGCCAAGGTCGAGTTCGGCGACCACACGAAGTTCGTCGTGAAGTGGGCGGTCCTGACGAGCCTGGTCATTCTCGGAGCGGGCATCCTGTTCGGCATCATCTGATCATCGGACCGGTTCCCCGGTCGGCTCCCTCGCGGAGCCGCCCGGGGCACCGGCGGTCCGGGAAGGAAACGACCATGGCGCCCGGTGGGAACCGCGGCTGGCTGCTCCGCCTCGTCATCGCCTTCGGCTTCGCCCAGGGGGCGGTGTCGATGGCCCGGCCCGCCGTCTCCTACCGGGCCCTGGCGCTGGGCGCGGACGAGCGGGCGGTCGGCGTCATCGCCGGTGTCTACGCGCTGCTGCCGCTGTTCGCCGCCGTCCCGCTCGGCCGCCGCACCGACCACGGCCGCTGCGCGCCGCTGCTGCCCGTCGGGGTGGTCCTCATCGCCGGCGGCTGCGCGCTCAGCGGCGTCGCCGGTTCCCTGTGGGCGATGGCCCTGTGGAGCGGCGTCATGGGCCTCGGCCACCTGTGCTTCGTCATCGGCGCCCAGTCGCTGGTCGCGCGTCAGTCCGCGCCGCACGAACAGGACCGCAACTTCGGCCACTTCACCATCGGGGCCTCGCTCGGACAACTGGTCGGCCCCATCGCCGCGGGCGCGCTGATCGGCGGGCACGACATGGCGGGCAGCAGTGCCCTCGCCCTGGTGGTGGCGGGCGCGGGCGCCGCCGTCGCGTTCACGTCGCTGTGGCGGATAGAGCACCCGGGCGCCGCCGGTTCCCGTGCGGAAGCCGGGGCGCGGGTGCCCGTGGGGAGCATCCTGCGCGCCCGGGGCGTCCCCGGCGGCATCCTGATCAGCCTGTCCGTGCTGTCCGCCACCGACATCCTCACCGCCTATCTGCCGGTGGTCGGCGAGCACCGGGGCATCTCCCCGGCCCTGATCGGCGTCCTGCTCAGCCTGCGCGCGGCGGCCACGATCGCCTGCCGGCTGGTGCTCACGCCCCTGTTGCGGCTGCTCGGCCGCACGGCGCTGCTGACGGTCACCTGTCTGCTGGCCGCCCTGCTGTGCGCGGGCGTCGCCCTGCCGGTGCCGGTGTGGGCGCTCGCGCTGATGCTGGTCGTCCTCGGCTTCTGCCTCGGCGTCGGCCAGCCGCTGTCCATGACGACCGTCGTCCAGGCGGCTCCCGACGGCGCCCGCTCCACCGCCCTCGCCCTGCGCCTGACCGGCAACCGGCTCGGTCAGGTCGCCGCGCCCGCCGCGGCCGGCCTGATCGCGGGCGTCGCGGGCGTCGCCGCGCCGTTCGTGATGCTCGGCGCCCTGCTGCTCCTGTCCTCGGGCGTCGCCCTGCGCTCGCCGTCCGCCGGGGCGCCCGCCGATGGTGACGGCCGGCGGCGGCCTGGCAGGATGACGCGGACCGCCTCGCGAGGGTCGGACGACCCGCAAGGGCCGGACGAACCGCGAAGGGCGGACGACTCGCACGGCTACAACTCGGAAAGCAGGGAACGCGCGTGATCCTCATTCTTCTGTCCGCGGTCCTCCTCCTGGTCGTGGGCGGCTGCGTCTGCGTGGTGTGGGCGGCCCGGGGCGGCCCCCGCTGGACCCGGGTGGTGGCCAGGGGAACGCTGCTGGCGGGCGAGCTGGCGCGCTCGTCGGGCCGCGGTGGGAACGGCCGCGGCGGCGACGCGGACGACTGAGGCGCCGTCGCCCGCCCTCGCCTGAATCCGGACGTCCGCTTTCTCATCAGATGGACACCCGCACCGAGATTGAGTCCGGCGTCTTCCCCCGGCCGCGCACAGTCCGTTAACTTCCGTGACTCACACGCCCCGTACGACCCGCACGAGGGCGTCCGACCGCGGAGCACCAGCGCTCAGTGAGCCCCCGGGGGCACCTCTCATGACACGCGCCATCTCCCTGCACGACGTGAGCAAGACCTACGCGCGAGGCGTCCGCGTGGTGGACCGGCTGTCGCTGGACATCGCGCCCGGCGAGTTCCTCGTCCTGCTCGGCCCCTCCGGCTGCGGCAAGTCCACCGTGCTGCGCATGATCGCCGGCCTGGAGGAGATCAGCGAGGGCCGGCTGCTGCTGGACGGGGCCTACGCCAACGACCTGCTCCCGTCCGAGCGGAGCATGGCGATGGTGTTCCAGAACTTCGCCCTGTACCCCAACATGACGACCCGCGGGAACATCGGCTTCCCCCTGCGCGTCGAGGACCCGCAGGGCGACCACGGCCCCCGCGTGGACGCCACCGCCCGCATGCTGGGCATCGAGGACCTCCTCGACCGCTTCCCCGCCCAGCTGTCCGGCGGCGAGCGCCAGCGCGTCGCCATGGGCCGGGCCATCTCCCGCCACCCCAGCGCCTTCCTGATGGACGAGCCGCTGTCCAACCTCGACGCCAAGCTCCGCAACCACCTGCGCGCCGAGATCACCAGGCTGACCCGCGAACTGGGCGTCACCACCGTCTACGTGACCCACGACCAGTCCGAGGCCATGTCCCTCGGCGACCGCGTGGCCGTCCTGCGCGGAGGCGTCCTCCAGCAGGTGGACACCCCCCGCGCGGTGTACGCCCTGCCGCGCAACGTCTTCGTCGCCGCCTTCGTCGGCACCCCGCGCATCAACCTCCTGCGCGGCCTGGTCCGGGCCCCGCTGGACGGCGCGATGACCATCAGCCTGGGCAAGCAGTACCTGCGCCTGCCCGAACCGCTCTCCCTGGACCACCAGTTGCTCCGCGTCCAGCAGGGCCGCGAGATCATCGTGGGTCTGCGCTCGGAGGCCGTGCGGATCGCGAAGCCCTCCTCCGCCCGCCCCGGCGAGGTGCTGCTCACCGGCCTCGTGGAGCACGTCGAGTTCCAGGGGCACGAGGTCCTCGTCCACTTCGACACCGGTTCGCGCCCGGCCGTCGTCCCCGACCTGGAGGCCCCCCGCCCCGCCGCCCGCCCGGCCCGGCGCCGCCGCGGCGACGGCACGGTCCTGGACCGCCTGAGGGAACGCGCCGGCGCCCTGCGCGCCGGACCGGTGGTCGTCCTGGACGAGGCCGACGAGGCCGAGCCCGCGGTCGCCGCCCCGGACGACCGCCTCCCCGGCGACCTGATCGTGCGGACCACGCCCGACATCGACCTGCGCCACGGCATGCAGGTGCCGCTCCTGGTCGACCTGGCCCACCTGTTCGTCTTCGACCAGCACGGCGACCGGATCTGCCCGGCCCCGGCCCGGCTGCCGGACCTGGAGGAGTGACACCACCGGACACCGGCCCACCGGGAGGGTGACCCGCGCCACCATGGTGGCCGCCCCTGGTGCCGTAAAACTATCGGCGCTAGTTTGGGGCGCGGACGACGAGGCCCGCCCGGAAGGAACCCGATGAAGGCACACGACGGCATGTACATCGACGGCGCCTGGCGAGACGCCGACGGACGGGACGCGATCGACGTCGTGAACCCGGCCGACGGGCAGGTCATCGGCCAGGTCCCCGCCGGCACCGCCCTGGACGTCGACACCGCCGTACGGGCCGCCCGCGCCGCACTGCCGGGCTGGTCCGCCACCCCGCCCGCCGAGCGCGCCGCCCGGCTGTCCGCCCTGCGGGACGTGCTGGTGGCCCGCAAGGACGAGATCGCGGAGACGATCACGGCCGAGCTGGGGTCGCCGCTGAAGTTCTCGCAGGCCGTGCACGCCGCCGCCCCCATCGCGGTGGCCGGCTCCTACGCGGAGCTGGCGGCGACGTACGCCTTCGAGGAGAAGGTCGGCAACTCCGTCGTCCACCACGAGCCGATCGGCGTCGTCGGCGCCATCACTCCCTGGAACTACCCGCTCCACCAGATCGTCGCCAAGGTCGCCCCGGCGCTCGCGGCCGGCTGCACGATCGTGCTGAAGCCCGCCGAGGACACCCCGCTGACCGCCCAGCTCTTCGCCGAGGCGGTGCACGAGGCGGGCGTCCCCGCCGGTGTCTTCAACCTGGTGACCGGCCTCGGCCCGGTCGCCGGGCAGGCCCTCGCCGAGCACCCGGGCGTCGACCTGGTCTCCTTCACCGGCTCCACCGCCGTGGGCCGCCGGATCGGTGCCGCCGCCGGCGCGGCCGTCAAGCGGGTCGCCCTGGAACTGGGCGGCAAGTCCGCCAACGTGATCCTCCCCAGCGCCGACCTGGCCAAGGCGGTCAACGTCGGCGTCGCCAACGTCATGTCCAACTCCGGTCAGACGTGCAGCGCCTGGACCCGCATGCTGGTCCACCGCGACCAGTACGACGAGGCCGTGGCGCTGGCCGCCGAGGCGGCCGCCAAGTACGGCGACCGGATCGGCCCCCTGGTCAACGCCAAGCAGCAGGAGCGGGTGCGCGGCTACATCGAGAAGGGCGTCGCCGAGGGCGCGCGCCTGGTCGCCGGCGGCCCCGAGGCGCCGCGCGAGGAGGGCTGCTACGTCAGCCCTACGGTCTTCGCCGACGTGACCGAGGACATGACCATCGCCCAGGAGGAGATCTTCGGACCGGTCCTGTCCATCCTCCGCTACGACGACGAGGAGGAGGCCCTGCGCATCGCCAACGGCACGGTCTACGGCCTCGCCGGCGCCGTCTGGGCCGGGGACGAGGCCGAGGCGGTCGCCTTCGCCCGCCGCATGGACACCGGCCAGGTCGACATCAACGGCGGCCGCTTCAACCCGCTGGCCCCCTTCGGCGGCTACAAGCAGTCCGGCGTCGGCCGCGAGCTGGGCCTGCACGGACTGACCGAGTACCTGCAGACCAAGTCCCTCCAGTTCTGAGCCAGGGAGCAGCCCACGTCATGGCCGTCCGTACCGCTGTCCGCGCCGCCGTCGTGCCCGCCACCGGCGCCCCGCTGGAGATCACCGGCATCGAGCTGCCGGAGCCCGGCCCGGGGCAGGTCCGGGTGAGGCTCGCCGCCGCCGGGGTCTGCCACTCCGACCTGTCCCTGTCCAACGGCACCATGCGCGTGCCGCTCCCCGCCGTCCTCGGCCACGAGGGCGCCGGCACGGTCGTCTCCGTCGGCGAGGGCGTCACCCACCTCGCCGCCGGCGACGCCGTCGTCCTCAACTGGGCCCCGTCCTGCGGCGCCTGCCACGCCTGCTCGCTCGGCGAGGTCTGGCTGTGCGCCGACGCCCTGACCGGCGCCGCGAACATCCACGCCCGCCGCGTCGACGACGGCACCGATCTGCACCCCGGTCTGAACGTCGCCGCGTTCGCCGAGGAGACCGTGGTGGACGCCGGCTGCGTGCTGTCCTGCCCCGACGGCATCCCGCTCGCCGACGCCGCCCTGCTGGGCTGCGCCGTCCTCACCGGCTACGGCGCCGTCCACCACTCGGCCAAGGTCCGCGAGGGCGAGACGGTGGCCGTCTTCGGCGTCGGGGGAGTGGGTCTGGCCACCCTCCAGGCGGCCCGGATCGCGGGCGCCTCGAAGATCGTCGCCGTCGACGTCTCCCCGGAGAAGGAGGAGCTGGCCCGCGCGGCCGGCGCCACCGACTACCTCGTCGCCTCCGACACCACCGCCCGCGAGATCCGCGCCCTCACCGCGAAGCAGGGCGTGGACGTCGCCGTCGAGTGCGTGGGCCGCGCGGTCACCATCCGCACCGCCTGGGAGTCCACCCGGCGCGGCGGCCGCACCACGGTCGTCGGCATCGGCGGCAAGGACCAGCAGGTCACCTTCAACGCCCTGGAGATCTTCCACTGGGGCCGCACCCTGTCCGGCTGCGTCTACGGCAACGCCGACCCGGCCCGGGACCTGCCGGTGCTGGCCGAACACGTCCGGGCCGGACGCCTGGACCTCGGCGCGCTGGTGACCGAGCGCATCGCTCTGGACGGCATCCCGGCCGCCTTCGAGAACATGCTGGCGGGCAAGGGCGGGCGGGCGCTGGTGGTCTTCTAGGACGGTCCCGCACGGGCTCCGGGATCGGTACCGCGCGTCTGTAGGGTCGGTCCCGCAACGTCGTCCGGGACCGGGCCCCGCGCGTCCGTAGGGCCGGTCCCGCAACGTCCTCCGGGACCGGTCGCACGCCCCTAGGGACCGGTCCCGCACGTCCTCCAGGACTGGTACCGCGCGTCCTAGGGCCGGTCCCGCACGTCCTCGCGGCGCGGTGCCGGGGTCCTCGTGGGCCCCGGGGCCGCCGCGCGCCCACGGGAGCGCGAGACCGCCACGCCCGCCAGGCACAGCGCGCCGCCGCCGAGGGTGAGCAGCCCGGGCACCTCACCCAGGAACAGCCAGGACATCAGGACCACCAGGGCCGGCACCGCGTACGTGGTCGCGCCCATGCGGCCCGCCGTCGTACGGGCCAGGGCGTACGCCCAGGTGGTGAAGGCCAGCGCCGTCGGGAAGACGCCCAGGTAGACCATGTTCAGCGTCGCGGAGACCGGTGCCCGGCCCGCCTCCGACACCAGCTGCCCCATGAAGGGCAGACAGAGCACCGCCCCCACCAGACATCCGAAGGCCGTCACCTGGAGCGCGCTCGCGTGTCCCAGCGCGGGTTTCTGCGCCACCACCCCGCCCGCGTACGCCACGGCGGCCAGCAGGCACAGCACCACCCCGAACAGCGAGGAACCGCCCTCGCCGGACATCGACAGCCCCACGGTCACCGCACCGGCGAACGACACCGCCATCCCCGCCAGCAGCCGCGGCGGCAGCGCGTCCCCGAGCAGGCGCGCGCCCAGCAGCGCGATGAGGATCGGCCCGACGTTCACCACCAGGGCGGCCGTACCGGCGTCCACCCGCTGCTCGCCCCAGTTCAGGACGACCATGTAGAAGCCGAACCACAGCAGGCCCGAGACCGCGATCCCCCGCCAGGCGGGGCGCGGCGGCAGCCCCTCCCGGCGCAGCAGGCAGAGGACGCCGAGCGTCAGGGCACCCGACAGCAGCCGGCCGAGCGCCAGCGCGCCCGGCGAGTACGCCTCGCCCGCACTCCGGATGGAGACGAAGGCCGAGGCCCACAGGACGACGGTGACCGAGGCCGCGCCGGCCGCGAGCAGGTCGGGTCGGCGGGACGGGGCGGTGCTCATCATGCTCCCGAGGCTAGGAGGGAAAGGACGGGGCGACCGGCGGGTTCCGGACGCCGAAGCGCCGGCCCGGGGCGCCGGACGGGCAAGCGGCACACCGCTCAGCGCAGGGCCACCGGATCGATCCCCAGCAGGTCGGACAGCGCCTCCTCGCCGGCCGCCGTCACCTTCACCGCCCGCTCGGACCCGATGCGCACGCACCAGCCCGCCTCCAGGGCGTGCCGGCACAGGGCGGCGCCCGCGACGCCCGCCAGATGGGGGCGGCGTTCGGTCCAGTCGAGGCAGGCGCGGGCCAGCGGCCGGCGACCGGCGGTCTTCAGGGGTATCCCGGCGGTGCCGAACCAGCCGAGTCCGGCGTCCGTGAGCGCGAAGCCGGTGTCCTGGCGCAGCAGCCCGCGCCCGGTCAGCGCGTCGGTGACCGCGATCCCGAGCCGCCCGGCGAGGTGGTCGTAACAGGTGCGCCCCCGGGCCATCGCCGACCCGGCGCTCGACGCCCGCAGGGTGCGCGGACGCCGCGCCTCGGGCGCCACCTGGGCGGCCAGGTCCTCCACCAGCTGCGCCACCCGGTCGTCGGCCAGCCGCACGTACCGGTGCCGGCCCTGCCGCTCCTCGGCGAGCAGCCCGCCCGCGACGAGCTTGCCCAGGTGCTCGCTCAGCGTGGAGGCGGCCACCCCGGCGTGCCGGGCCAGCTCACCGGCGGTCCACGCCCGCCCGTCGAGGAGCGCCAGCAGACAGGCGGCCCGGGTCTCGTCGGCGATCAGCCCGGCGAGCCGCGCGAGTCCGGGCGCTCCGGGGTCCTTGTCGGTCATGCGTCCCAGGATGCGGTACGCACGGTTCGGCCGGCGCCGAAGTGTGCTCAGGCGCCCCGCGCCACCTGCGCGTACTGCTGCGCCAGCCCGTCCAGCAGTGCCGTCAGCCCGGTCTCGAAGGCCCGCTCGTCGATCTTCTCCTGTTGCTCGGCCAGGAGGTGGGCCCTGCCCAGGTGCGGGTAGTCGGCGGGGTCGTAGGCGCTGGCGTCGTCGGGGAAGCCGCGGGCGAAGGAGCCGAGCGCGGAGCCCATGACGAAGTAGCGCATCAGCGCGCCGATGGACGTCGCCTGGGCCGGTGGCCAGCCCGCCTCGACCATCGCGCCGTAGACGGCGTCGGCGAGGTGGAGCGCGGCCGGCCGGCGGCCGGGGCCGTGGGCCAGCACCGGCACGATGTTCGGGTGGTCGCGCAGGGCCGCCCGGTAGGAGACCGCCCAGTCGTGCAGCGCGGTCCGCCAGTCCCGGCCGTCCCGGAACATCGACAGGTCGACCTGGGCGCTCACCGAGTCGGCGACGGCCTCCAGGATCTCGTCCTTGGTGCGGAAGTGGTTGTAGAGCGAGGGGCCGCTGACACCCAGCTCCGCGGCGAGCCGGCGGGTGGAGACGGCAGCCAGGCCCTCCGCGTCCACCAGCGCGCGGGCCGTCTCGACGATCCGGTCGGTGCTGAGCAGGGGCTTGCGCGGTCGGGCCATGGCGCACATAGTAGGGCTGCGCACAGAAACTAGCAGTGCTAATTTAAATGTACGGCTTTCAAGATCCTTCACGTCTCGGCTTTCGAGACTCCTTTCCTGTGGGGTGACTCGGCATGAACCTGGAGCTCAGCGAGGAGCAGACCGCCGTGCGGCAGCTCGCCCGGGACTTCGTGGAGCGCGAGATCGCCCCCCATGTCGTCGCGTGGGACCGGGCGGAGGAGGTCGACCGGGGCATCGTGAAGAAGCTCGGCGAGGTCGGCTTCCTCGGGCTGACCATCGACGAGGAGTACGGCGGCTCCGGCGGCGACCACCTCGCGTACTGCCTGGTCACCGAGGAGCTGGGCCGGGGCGACAGCTCCGTGCGCGGCATCGTCTCCGTCTCCCTCGGCCTGGTCGCCAAGACCATCGCCGCCTGGGGCGACGAGGCGCAGAAGCGGCGCTGGCTGCCCGGCCTCACCTCCGGCGAGTACGTCGGCTGCTTCGGCCTGACCGAGCCCGGCACGGGGTCGGACGCCGGGAACCTCGCCACCCGCGCGGTGCGCGACGGCGACGACTACGTCCTCAACGGCACCAAGATGTTCATCACCAACGGCACCTGGGCCGACGTGGTGCTGCTCTTCGCCCGCTCCACGGACGCCCCGGGCCACAAGGGCGTCTCCGCCTTCCTGGTGCCCACCGACACGCCCGGCCTGACCCGCCGCACCGTCCACGGCAAGCTCGGGCTGCGCGGCCAGGCCACCGCCGAGCTGGTCCTGGAGGACGTCCGGGTCCCCGCCTCCGCGATGCTCGCCCCCGAGGGCAAGGGCTTCTCGGTCGCCATGTCGGCCCTCGCCAAGGGCCGGATGTCGGTCGCGGCGGGCTGCGTCGGCATAGCCCAGGCCGCGCTGGACGCGGCCGTGCGGTACGCGGGGGAGCGCGAGCAGTTCGGGAAGACCATCGCCCACCACCAGCTGGTGCAGGAGCTGATCAGCGACATCGCCCTCGACGTGGACGCGGCGAGGTTGCTGACCTGGCGGGTCGCCGACCTGATCGACCGCGGGCAGCCCTTCACGGTGGAGTCCTCCAAGGCCAAGCTGTTCGCCTCCGAGGCCGCCGTGCGCGCCGCCAACAACGCCCTCCAGGTCTTCGGCGGCTACGGCTACATCGACGAGTACCCGGCCGGCAAACTGCTCCGCGACGCCCGCGTCATGACCCTCTACGAGGGCACCAGCCAGATCCAGAAGCTGGTCATCGGGCGGGCGCTCACCGGAGTCTCGGCCTTCTGAGTACCCCACCTGAGTACGTCGGCGGATGTGGCCCCGGCCACATCCGCCGACCCTTGTCCCCATGAGTGACACACCGGTCAAGCAGCAGAGCACGGCCGCCTTCTACGGACAGGCCGTGGCCTCGTTCGCGGTCGCGATGATCGCCACCGCCGTCGGCATCTACAACCTCCAGGCCGACGCCTGGGTGCGTGCCTTCCTCGCCGTGGCCGTCCTGTACCTGGTCACCTCGGCCTTCACCCTGGCCAAGATCATCCGTGACCGTCAGGAGGCCGGCCAGATCGTCAGCAGGGTCGACCAGGCCCGCCTGGAGAAGCTCCTCGCCGAGCACGACCCCTTCGAGAAGCTGGGCTGACGCGTGGGCCGGCAGCCGCACTAAGCGCCCGCTCACCTTCGGCGGTATGGTGGTGCTCCTGTCACCGAGAGGGGCGAACAAGCGATGAGTACGGCGGCCGAGACAACGGGCGGCGACATCGAGCCGTGGGGCGAGGTCACCCCGGACGCGGCCCGGCGGCTCCTGGTCGCCGCCGTGGAGGCCTTCGCCGAGCGCGGGTACCACGCGACCACCACCCGCGACATCGCCGGCCGGGCCGGCATGAGCCCGGCCGCGCTCTACATCCACTACAAGACCAAGGAAGAGCTGCTCCACCGCATCAGCCGCATCGGCCACGAGCGGGCCGTGTCCATCCTGCGTGCCGCGGCCCAGGGTGAGGGCAGTGCCACCGAGCGGCTCGCCGACGCCGTCAGCTCCTTCGTCCGCTGGCACGCCGGGCGGCGCACGACCGCGCGGGTGGTGCAGTACGAACTGGACGCGCTCGGGCCCGAGGCCCGCGAGGAGATCCTGGCACTGCGCCGCCAGTGCGACGCCGCCGTGCGCGGCATCATCGAGGACGGCGTGGCGACGGGCGAGTTCGACGTGCCGGACGTCAAGGGCACGACGCTGGCCGTGCTGTCGCTCTGCATCGACGTCGCCCGCTGGTTCAACGTCAAGGGTCCCCGCACGCCCGACGAGGTCGGCGCGCTCTACGCCGACCTCGTGCTGCGGATGGTGGGTGCCGGGACGTCCGGCGCCGCTCAGAGGTAGTAGCGGGAGACCGATTCGGCGACGCACACCGGCTTGTCGCCGCCCTCGCGCTCCACGGTGAAGGCGACGGTCACCTGGATGCCGCCCGTGACGTCCTCGACCCCGGTGATCGTCGCCGTGGCGCGCAGACGCGAGCCGACGGGGACGGGGGCGGGGAAGCGGACCTTGTTGGTGCCGTAGTTGACGCCCATCTTCACGCCCTCGACCTTGATCAGCTGCGGTCCGAAGAGCGGCAGCAGCGACAGGGTCAGGTAGCCGTGCGCGATGGTGGTGCCGAAGGGTCCGGCGGCGGCCTTCTCCGGGTCGACGTGGATCCACTGGTGGTCGCCGGTCGCCTCGGCGAACAGGTCGATCCGCTTCTGGTCGACGTCCAGCCAGTCGGTGTACCCCAACCGCTCGCCGACCGCGGCCTTCACCTCGTCGGCGGATGTGAAGATCCTCGGCTCTGCCATGTCCCGGCCTCTCTGCTCGCTCGACCTGTGCGCTGGACTCTAAGCGACTGCTTAGCATGGTCGCCCGCGGGGCCCCTGTCAACGGACCGGAGGGGGCCGGGCGGGTGACCGGGTCGGTAGGGTCTGAGGAGTGCCTCAGATTCCCGAGAAGATCCACGAGCTCACGGTCGGCCAGCTCGCCGCGCGCAGCGGCGCCGCCGTCTCCGCCCTGCACTTCTACGAGTCCAAGGGCCTGATCAGCAGTCGCCGCACATCGGGCAATCAGCGCCGCTTCAGCCGGGACGCGCTGCGCCGGGTCGCCTTCGTGCGCGCGGCGCAGCGCGTGGGCATCCCGCTCTCCACCATCCGCGAGGCGCTCGCCGAGTTGCCGGAGGAGCGCACGCCCACGGCGGAGGACTGGGCGCGCCTGTCGGAGTCCTGGCGTTCCGAACTGGACGAGCGCATCAAGCAGTTGAACCGGCTGCGCGACCACCTCACCGACTGCATCGGCTGCGGCTGCCTGTCCCTGGAGACCTGCGTCCTGTCCAACCCCGACGACGTCTTCGGCGACCGGCTCACCGGCTCCCGCCTGCTGGTGGAACGCCGCGACTCCGCGGCCGCCGGCCGACGCGGCGGTCGCGCCCGGGAGCGGAAGACGGAGTGCTGCGACTGACGACACGGTGACGGCCTCCGGTGTGGCCGGGTGCCGGACCGGAGCCGTCGTCACGGCTCGCGCGGGCGGGCGGAGCCGTGCCCCTCGTCGGTGCGCACCGGCTCACCCTCCGCGAGGGCCGGCCGTTCCCCGTGCCGCCGCCGCCCACGCGCGCGCCCCGGCGGCGACCAACTCGGCGTTGGACGCGGCCCGGTGGCCGTCGGGCAGGAACAGGGTGTCCTCCAGGCCGATGCGGGTGGCGAGGCCCAGCCGGCCGGCCAGGCGCAGGACCGGCCAGGTGCCGGACTCCTCGCCGTGCAGCAGGACGGGACGGCCGCGGGCCGTACCGAGGCCGGCCAGCAGCGCGCGCGCCGTGTCCGCCGCGGTCGCCGGGTCGGGGTCGGTGACCTCCGCCAGCACCCGCAGCACCTTCGGCGCGAGGGGCGAGCGCAGGAACCGGGCCGTCCCGTCCGTGCCGGACCAGACACCGGCCTCCACGCCCACCCCGCGCTCGATCAGCGCCGCGGCGACCTCCTCGGCGCCCGGCTCGTGCCAGTTGACCGAGGCGTGGTCGGGCAGCACCGTCCAGCTGCGGATCCGCGCGACCCGGGCGGCCGGGTCCGGCTCGGCCCAGGCCCCGGTCGTGACGCCCACCGGCACCGACGCGGGCACCCGCGCACGGATCGCGCCGAGCGTCACCGCGAGCACGCGCGGGGACAGCGTGTCCCGGCCGCACGGTGTCTTGGGGTGGACATGGACATCCGTGGCCCCGGCGGCCACCGCCCCGGCCGCCGAGTCCGCGACGGCCTGCGGCGACAGCGGTACGACGGCACCGTCGGCGCTCCCGCGGGCCCCGTTCAAGCAGACCTGCACCATCCCCCCATGGTGCCGGTGCCCACTGACAACACCCTCGGCCGCGCCGCGGGGGCGCGGCATCCCCTGCACACCCCCGGGCCGGCTACGCCGACATCAGCAACCGTCCCCGCCGGGCGTACGCCAGCGCGTCAGGGGTCAGGACGGGCCGCGGGACCAGGATTCCGCAGTCCGTGCAGACGGGGCCCGCGGAGGGCTCGTGGTCGAGGTCGTACAACCACACGAGGCGCTCCCCGTCGCAGACCGGGCACACCGACCCCGGTTCGCGCTCCAGCGCGGAGATCAGCCGGCGCAGCACCTCCGCCAGCGGCCCGTCCGGATGGACCCGGGGGTCGTCGCACCAGGCGACCCCGAAGCCGCCCCAGGTCAGCCGGTGCCAGTCGTCCACGCTGCCCGGCCTGCGCAGCCCGTCGTGCTTCTCCTTCCTGCGCCGCTCGGCGAACTCGACCTCGTAGGCCAGCCACACCGACCGCGCCTCCTCCAGCTCCTCCAGTGCGGCCACGAGCCGCGCCGGGTCCGGAGAGCGGTCCTCGGGGTCGAACCCGGCCCGGGAGCACAGATGGTCCCAGGTCGCCCGGTGCCCGTAAGGGGCGAACCGTTCAAGGCACTTGCGCAGCGAGTAGCGCCGCAGTGCCAGATCGCATCGTGGATCGCGGACCTGTCTCGCGAGACTCCGGAAACCGGCCATCGCCCTGCACCTCCGTCACACCTGCACCTGCACTTCGGTCACTTCGGCGTCGTCCAGCGGACGTCGCCGAATAGACGTATCGACAGGCGATTCGGCTCCATCCGATTTCCGATGCCCCCCATCAGCCGATCCACCCGCTCCAAAAAGTGACGCATGTTCATCTTCCAACTCGGGGATACCGGCGGTAACGTCCGGCCCACCCCCGTCGGGAGGAGCTGCCATGCCACGGCGCACCCCACGCAACGCCCTCGACAGAATGAGAACTCCCCGCGGCTTCCACGGGTTCCTGAAGGGCGCCTCCCTATGCGTCCTCGTCGCCGGCCTTCTGTCACCGCTTGCCCCGGCGACGGCCGCCGACACGGACGCCCCGGCCGCACCCGCCGCCCCGGCGGCGGCGGACGACCACTGCGGCGCCCGGTGTTCGGACATCCTGCCGCCCGGCCAGAACGGCAACGCCACCCTCGCCCAGATCCTCCTCAACCAGGCCTTCGGCACCCAGCCCGCGCACGCCGAGGACCAGCTCGGCCCCTACGCGAACCTCGCCACCGGCTACACCGGCCTCACCGACGAGAAGATCAACACCTTCTTCAACGACGCCTCCTTCGGCGTCCCCGAGGGCCAGGTCGCCTCCACCCTCCGCCCCGCCGGACGCGACGACGTGACCATCGTCCGCGACAAGAGGACCGGCGTACCGCACATCACCGGCACCACCCGCTACGGCACCGAGTTCGGCGCCGGCTACGCGGCGGCCCAGGACCGGCTGTGGCTGATGGACCTCTTCCGGCACGTCGGACGCGGCCAGTTGACCCCGTTCGCGGGCGGCGCCCCCGCCAACCAGGGCCTGGAACAGCAGTTCTGGCGCAGCGCCCCCTACACGGAGGCCGAGCTGGAGGCCCAGATCGAGAGCGCCGCCGCCGAGGCGGGCGAGCGCGGGAAGCTGGCCCTGGCCGACGTGGACGCCTACCTCGACGGCGTCAACGCCTACATCGACGCCTCCGACAAGGGCCGCTACTTCCCGGGCGAGTACGTCCTCACCGGCCACAAGGACGCGATCACCAACGCCGGCACCATCGCGCACTTCGAGCGCACCGACCTGATCGCGCTGGCCTCCGTCATCGGCTCCCTCTTCGGCTCCGGGGGCGGCGGCGAGGTCGCCAACGCGCTCTCCCTGCTCGCCGCCCAGGAGAAGTACGGCGTCGCGGAGGGCACGAAGGTCTGGGAGTCCTTCCGCCAGCGCAACGACCCCGAGGCGGTCCTCACCCAGCAGGGCGGCAGCTTCCCGTACCTGACGAAGCCCGACGACCCGCGGGGCCGCGCCCTGCCCGACCCCAGCTCGGTCGAGGCGGAGCCCCTGGTGCACGACCGCACGGGCAGCGCCGCCGCCTCGCACGCGACCGGTGCCTCCGCCACCGCCGCCGACGCGGCCCTCTCCTCGGCCCGGCGCGGCATGTCCAACGCCCTGGTCGTCAGCGGCGAGCACACCGCGAGCGGCCACCCGGTCGCCGTCTTCGGCCCGCAGACCGGCTACTTCGCGCCCCAGCTCCTCATGCTCCAGGAGATCCAGGGCCCCGGCATCAGCGCCCGCGGTGCCTCCTTCGCGGGCCTGAGCATGTACGTCGAACTCGGCCGCGGCCAGGACTACGCCTGGAGCGCGACCACCTCCGGCCAGGACATCATCGACACCTACGCGGTCGAACTGTGCCAGGACGACCACCACTACCTCTACCGCGGCCGGTGCACGCCGATGGAGAAGATCGAGCGCAAGAACGCCTGGAAGCCCACCGTCGCCGACGGCACCGCGGCCGGCTCGTACACGATGCGGGTCTGGCGCACGAAGTACGGCCCGGTCCAGTACCGCGCCACGGTCGACGGCAAGAAGGTCGCCTACACCTCCCTGCGCTCGTCGTACCTGCACGAGGCCGACTCGATCATCGGCTTCCAGATGCTCAACGACCCGGAGTATCTGAACGGCCCCGAGCGCTTCCGGAGCGCGGTGCAGAACATCAACTACACCTTCAACTGGTTCTACGCCGACTCCGAGCACACCGCGTACTACAACAGCGGCGACAACCCGGTGCGGGCGGACGGCGTCGACGCCGACTTCCCGGTCCGGGCCGAGGCGGCGTACGAGTGGCGGGACTGGGACCCGGCCGCCAACACGGCCCGCTACACCCCGCCCGCCGCCCACCCGCAGTCAGTGGATCAGGACTACTACGTCTCCTGGAACAACAAGCAGGCCCGGGACTACACCACCGCCCCCTGGGGCAACGGCTCCGTGCACCGCGGCAACCTGCTCGACGACCGTGTGAAGAGGCTGGTCGCCGAGGGCGGAGTCACGCGCGCCGCGCTGGTGAAGGCGATGGCCGAGGCGGGCCTCGCCGACCTGCGGGCCGAGGACGTGGTGCCCGACCTGCTGAAGGTGATCGAGTCGGCGCCGGTGACCGACCCCGCCGCGAAGACGGCCGTGGACCGGCTCGAGGCGTGGATCGCGGCGGGCGGCCTGCGCACCGAGACGTCGGCCGGTTCGAAGAAGTACACCCACGCCGACGCCGTCCGCACCCTGGACGCCTGGTGGCCGCTGCTGGTGAAGGCCGCGTTCGAGCCGGGCCTCGGCACCGACCTGTACACCGCCTTCACCCGCAACCTGCCGGTCGACGAGTCACCGTCCGCCGCCCACGGCCCGACCGGCGCCCACGCCGGCAGCGCCTTCCAGTACGGCTGGTGGAGCTATGTCGACAAGGACATCCGGTCCGTGCTCGGTGAACCCGTCAAGGGACCCCTGGCGCGCGCGTACTGCGGTGGCGGCGACCTCGCCGCCTGCCGGGACACCCTGCTCACCACCCTGAAGGAGGCGGCGGGCCGGACGCCCGCCCAGGTCTACCCCGGGGACGAGAACTGCTCGGCGGGCGACCAGTGGTGCGCCGACTCGGTGATCCACCGCACCCTCGGCGGCATCAAGCACGGCGGCATCGGCTGGCAGAACCGGCCGACCTACCAGCAGGTCGTGGAGTTCACGTCCCACCGGTGACCGGCCGGTCCCACGGTCACCTGTAGAGGAGGTACTGGCGGCGCGTGCGGCGGAACGCCGCCAGTTCCTCCTCCCAGCCGCCCACCACCTCGTCGGTGTCCGCGCCCGCGTCGATCATGGTGCGCACCAGCGTGGAGCCGGTGAGCTTGTCGATCCAGTGGTCCGGGCGCCAGGCGAAGCCCTCCCAGCTCCGCTTCGCGGTCACCAGAAGGGCGATCCCCGTGCGCACCGGGTCGAAGGCGGCCCGGTCGTGCACGTGGAGCTGCACGCCGCCGACGGTCTTCCCCTGGAACTTGGAGAAGGTGGGCGCGAAGTACGCCTCCCGGAACCGCACCCCGGGCAGCCCGGCCTCGTTCGCGGCGGCGGCCCAGCCCCCGTCGACGCCCTCCGCCCCGAGCAGTTCGAACGGGCGGGTCGTACCGCGCCCCTCCGACAGGTTGGTGCCCTCGAACAGACACGTCCCCGAGTACACCAGCGCGCACTCCGGCGTCGGCATGTTCGGGCTCGGCGGCACCCAGGGCAGCCCGGAGGCGTCGTAGAACTCCGAGCGCTTCCAGCCGGACATCGTCACGGTCTCCAGCGGCACGGGCGACTGGAGGAACTCTCCGTTGAAGAGCCGGGCCAGCTCGGCCACCGTCATGCCGTGCGCCTGCGCGATGGGCTTGCGGCCGACGAAGGTCGCGAACTCCTCGTGCAGGACCGGTCCGAGGGCCGCCCGTCCGGTCACCGGGTTCGGCCGGTCCAGCACCACGAACCGCTTGCCCGCGAGCCGGGCCGCCTCCATGCAGTCGAACAGGGTCCAGATGTACGTGTAGAAGCGCGCGCCCACGTCCTGGATGTCGAAGACGACGGTGTCCACGCCGGACGCCGTGAAGACGTCCGCGAGCGGCTGCCCGCTCTTGAGGTACGTGTCGTAGACCGGCAGCCCGGTCGCCGGGTCGTCGTAGCGCCCTTCCGAACCGCCCGCCTGCGCGGTGCCCCGGAACCCGTGCTCGGGGCCGAAGACGGCGATCAGGTCCACGCGGTCGTCGGCGTGCATGACGTCGACGATGTGGCGTACGTCCCGGGTGATGCCGGTCGGGTTGGTGACCACGCCGACCCGCTGCCCGGCGAGCGGGGCGTAACCCTCGTCGGCGAGACGCTCGAAGCCGGTGCGCAGCCGGCGGCCGCCGTGGCCCCCGGGCGCCGCGTGCGCCGTGCCGGCCGCGGCGGCCGTGGAGGCCGCCGTCGCGGCCGCGGCCGCGGCCGTGGTGGCGAGCAGGTTCCGTCTGGACAGCGTCATGCGGTGACCTCCGTGATCGCGGCGGGTGTCATGCGCACGCACGCTAACCCGCGTCCCGGGCCCTACGGAACGGAGTAGACCGCGGTTCGCCTCTTCCGTCGTACATACCGACTGGTTAGTCTGACGCTGCAGCAGGCCCACGCGGGTGGCGCCGCAGCCGTGTCGAAGGAGACCGATGGTGGAAGCCGTGCAGGATGCCTCAGTCGTGGTCACCGGGGCGGGAGGCGGCATCGGTGCCGCCCTGGCCCGCCGCTTCGCCGCCGAGGGGGCCCGGGTCGTCGTCAACGACCTGGACGCCGACCGGGCGAAGGCCGTCGCCGAAGAGATCGGCGGCATCGCGGTCCCGGGCGACGCCTCCGCGATCGTCACCGAGGCGCGCGAGGCGCTGGGCGGCACGGTCGACGTCTACTGCGCCAACGCGGGCGTCGGCTGCGGCGGCACCGAGGCCGCCGACGAGGCCGTCTGGGCCCTCGCCTGGGACGTCAACGTCATGGCCCACGTCCGCGCGGCCCACGAACTGCTCCCCGACTGGCTGGAGCGCGGCAGCGGCCGCTTCGTCTCCACCGTCTCCGCCGCCGGACTGCTCACCATGATCGGCGCCGCCCCCTACAGCGTCACCAAGCACGGCGCCTACGCCTTCGCCGAGTGGCTGTCCCTGACGTACCGCCACCGCGGCGTCAAGGTGCACGCCATCTGCCCGCAGGGCGTGCGCACCGACATGCTCACCGCCAGCGGCAGCGCGGGCGAACTGGTGCTCAAGCCCACCGCCATCGAACCGCGGGACGTCGCCGACGCCCTGTTCGAGGGCATCGAGGAGGACCGCTTCCTCATCCTCCCGCACCCCGAGGTCGCCGAGTACTACCAGGCACGCGCCGTCGAGCCCGACCGCTGGCTGCGCGGCATGAACCGGCTCCAGCGGCAGTGGGAGGAGGGGACGGCCCGATGACCGGCTCCCGTTACGCCGCCAAGCCCTGGCTGGACCTGCTGACCGACGCCCAGAAGGCGCCGCTCGACCCGGACGCCTCCCTGGTGCACGCCCTGCGCCGGGCCGCCGCCGAGGCTCCCGACCGGACCTTCCTGGCCTACTTCGACGGCCGCCTCACCTACCGCGAGGTCGACGAGCTGACCGACTCCGTCGCCGGGCACCTCGCCGCGCGGGGCCTGGAGCGCGGGGAGCGGGTCGCGGTCCTGCTGCAGAACTCCCCGCACTTCGTCCTCGCGGTGCTGGGGGCCTGGAAGGCGGGCGCGGTGGTGGTGCCCGTCAACCCGATGTACAAGGCGGGGGAGGTGGGCCACGTCCTGCGGGACGGCGAGGTGGCCGCGCTCGTCTGCTCCGACCGGGCCTGGGAGGCGTATCTGCGCGAGACGGCGGCGGACTCGCCGGTGCGGATCGTGCTCACCGGGTGCGAGCTGGACTTCCAGAGCCGCCGGGACACCCGCGTCCTGACCTTCGAGCGGCTGCCGGACGCCCCCGACGCCGACGACCTCACGCGGGCGGCCCGCTCGGGACACCCGGCCCCGGCCGGACGCGACCCGGAGCCCGGCGACACCGCGCTCATCAGCTACACCTCGGGGACCAGCGGCACCCCCAAGGGAGCCACCAACACCCACCGCAACATCATGTACAACGCCGAGCGGCAGCGCACCGGGCTCGGCCTGCCCGAGGCGCCCGTCTACTTCGCGCTGGCGCCCCTGTTCCACATCACCGGCATGGTCTGCGAGTTCGGGGCCTGCCTGAACAGTATGGGCACACTCGTGCTGGCCTACCGCTTCGAGGCGGGCGTCGTGCTGGACGCGTTCGCCGAACACCGGCCGCACTACACGGTCGGCCCGTCCACCGCCTTCATGGCGCTGGCCGCCCACCCGGCCGTCACCCGCGACCACTTCGCCTCCTTCGCCAACATCTCCTCCGGCGGCGCCCCCCTGCCGCCCGCCCTGGTGGAGAAGTTCCGCGCCGGCTTCGGTCCGTACATCCGCAACGGCTACGGGCTCACCGAGTGCACCGCGCCGTGCGCCTCGGTCCCGCCGCACCTGGAGGCGCCGGTCGATCCGGTCTCCGGGACCCTCGCCGTGGGCGTCCCCGGCCCGGACACGGTGGTGCGGATCGTCGACGAGCAGGGCGCGGAGGTGCCCTTCGGGGAGCAGGGCGAGATCGTCGTCAGCGGCCCCCAGGTCGTCCCCGGCTACTGGCGCCGCCCCGACGCCACCGCCGAGACCTTCCCCGGCGGCGAACTGCGCACCGGCGACATCGGCTTCATGGACGAGAAGGGCTGGCTCTACGTCGTCGACCGCAAGAAGGACATGATCAACGCCTCCGGGTTCAAGGTCTGGCCCCGCGAGGTCGAGGACGTGCTCTACACCCACCCGGCGGTGCGCGAGGCCGCGGTCGTCGGAGTGCCCGACGGGTACCGCGGGGAGACCGTCAAGGCGTACATCAGCCTCCGTCCGGGCGCCGACACGGACCCGGACGCCCTCGCCGCGTACTGCGAGGAGAGACTGGCCGCCTACAAATACCCGCGCCAGGTGGAGATCCTGCCCGACCTGCCGAAGACGGCGAGTGGGAAGATCCTCCGTCGGGAACTGCGTTCCCGTACGCAACGGGACGAACAGGCACGGCCGCTGGACGGCCGCTGAGAAGGAAAGGCAGGTGACGGCAGTGCCCAGGACCACGGACGGGGACGGCACTCCGGTGCCGCAGCGGCTCCTGGCCGCCGCCACCCGGCTCTTCGCGGAGCAGGGCTACGACCGCACCTCGGTACAGGAGATCGTCGAGGCGGCCGGCGTCACCAAGGGCGCCCTGTACCACTACTTCGGCTCCAAGGACGACCTGCTGCACGAGGTGTACGCGCGCGTGCTGCGCCTCCAGCAGGAACGCCTGGACGCCTACGCGGACTCCGACGAGCCGGTCGAGAAGCGGGTGCGGGACGCGGCGGCCGACGTCGTCGTCACGACCATCGACAACCTCGACGACGCGTCGATCTTCTTCCGGTCCATGCACCAGCTGAGCCCGGAGAAGAACAAGCAGGTGCGCGCCGAGCGCCGGCGCTACCACGAGCGCTTCCGCGCGCTCATCGAGGAGGGCCAGCGGGCCGGTGTCTTCACCAAGGAGACCCCGGCCGACCTCGTGGTCGACTACCACTTCGGCTCGGTGCACCACCTGTCGACCTGGTACCGCCCCGACGGCCCGCTCAGCCCGCAGGAGGTCGCCGACCACCTGGCGGACCTGCTGCTGCGGGCGCTGCGTCCGTGACGCGTCCCGTGAGGTGACCGGCGAGGGCCGCCGCCGCGGGATTGCGCGGCCGCGGCCCCCGCCCGGCCAGGACGACGGTCCGGCCCGGTTCCGGCTGCCGGATCTCCACACACGGCAGCCCCGCGCGCTCGCCGATCCGGCGCGGCACGAACGCCACGCCGATCCCGGCCCGCACCAGATCCACCAGCAGCCCGATCTGCGTCACGTCGCAGGTGATCCGGCGCTCCAGACCGCAGTGCGCCGCCAGCCGCCGCACGGCCGTCTCCAGACCCGTACCGGCACGGAAGTCGACGAACGGCTCGTCGGCCAGGTCCCTGATGAGGGTCCGCCCGGCGGTGGCCAGCGGGTGGTCCGGCGCCGTGATCAGCACCAGTTCCTCCTGCCAGGTCGCGTACGGCGTCAGCCCCTCCGGCAGGTCCCCCGCGTCCGGCACCAGGTACGCCAGGTCCAGCTCGCCCGCGCGCAGCGCCTCGGTCAGCTCACCGACCGGCGCGTCCCGCACCGACACCTGGACACCGGGGAAGCGGCGGTGGAAGGTGGCCAGTTCGGCGGGGAGGTCCACGCAGGTCAGCGTCTGGATCGTGCCGATCGCCACCCGGCCGGTGGCCAGCCCTGCCACATCCGCGACCGCGTGCCGCGCCTCCTCGGCGCCGGCCAGCAGCGCGCGGGCCCGCGGCAGCAGGGCGCGGCCCGCCTCCGTGAGGACCACCCGGCGGCCCGTACGGTCGAACAGGTCGGCGCCCAGCTCCCGCTCCAGGTTGCGGACGGACGTGCTGAGCGCCGACTGCACGATCAGCTCACGACGGGCGGCGGCGGTGAAGCTGCCCTCGGTGACGACCGCCATGAAGTGGCGGAGCTGGCGGATCTCCATCCATCGATTCTAGAGATGGACCGCAGCGATACGATCTGTTGGACCGCTGACGGGGCCGCGAGCCAGCCTGGTGGCATGACCCGCAGACCGCCTCTCTGGCTCCGCCTCGTCGCCTTCGCCCGCGCGCTCGCGCACACGGACCACCACTACGGCGGCGGCTACTAGCCGCCGGCCGCTACAGGTACTTCTTGATCTCCCGGCGTGCCAGCGAACGCTGGTGCACCTCGTCCGGACCGTCGGCGATCATCAGCGTCCGGGCACCGGCGTACAGCTCGGCCAGCGGGAAGTCCTGGCTCACACCGCCCGCGCCGTGCAGCTGGATCGCCCGGTCGATGATGTCGACCACCGCACGGGGCGTGGCGATCTTGATGGCCTGGATCTCGGTGTGCGCGCCCTTGTTGCCGACGGTGTCCATCAGCCAGGCGGTCTTCAGCACCAGGAGCCGCAGCTGCTCGACGGTGACCCGGGCGTCCGCGATCCAGTTGTGGATCACGCCCTGCCGGGCCAGCGGCTTGCCGAACGCCTCGCGGGACACCGCGCGGCGGCACATCAGCTCGATCGCGCGCTCGGCCATGCCGATCAGCCGCATGCAGTGGTGGATGCGGCCCGGACCGAGGCGGGCCTGGGCGATGGCGAAGCCGCCGCCCTCCTCGCCGATCAGGTTCGACACCGGCACGCGCGCGTGGTCGAAGGTCACCTCGGCGTGGCCGCCGTGGTAGTGGTCCTCGTACCCGAAGACCCGCATCGCCCGGTCGACGGTGACGCCGGGGGTGTCGCGCGGGACCAGCACCATGGACTGCTGGCGGCGGATGTCCTCGCCGTCCGGGTCCGTCTTGCCCATCACGATGAAGATCTTGCAGTCCGGGTTCATCGCCCCGGAGATGTACCACTTGCGGCCGGTGATGACGTACTCGTCGCCGTCCCGCTCGATGTGCGTGGTGATGTTCGTGGCGTCGGAGGAGGCCACGTCCGGCTCGGTCATCGCGAACGCCGAGCGGATCTCACCGGCGAGCAGCGGCTCCAGCCACTGCTTCTTCTGCCCTTCGTCGGCGAACTGGGCCAGCACCTCCATGTTCCCGGTGTCGGGCGCCGCGCAGTTCGTCGCCGTCGGCGCCAGCTGCGGGCTGCGGCCGGTGATCTCGGCGAGCGGCGCGTACTGGAGGTTGGTGAGGCCCGCGCCGTGCTCGGCGTCGGGGAGGAAGAGGTTCCACAGGCCCTGGCGGCGGGCCTCGGCCTTCAGCTCCTCGACGACCCGCGGGGTGTCCCAGGGCGAGGCCAGACGGCCGCGCTGCTCGTGGGCGACCTGCTCGGCCGGGTAGACGTACTCGTCCATGAAGGCCAGCAGCTTGGCGCGGAGTTCCTCGGTGCGTGCGTCGAACGCGAAGTCCATGGCGGGTCAGCCCTTCTGAAGGGTGGTCAGGCCGTGCTCGATGAAGACGGGGACGAGGTCGCCGATGCGGTCGAAGCCGCGGCCGACCGTCTGGCCCAGCGTGTAGCGGTAGTGGATGCCCTCCAGGATCACGGCGAGCTTGAACCAGGCGAAGGCCGTGTACCAGGCGACGGCGGACACGTCGCGCCCCGAGCGCGCGGCGTACCGCTCGATCAGCTCGGCGGGGGCGGGGTGCCCGGGGGCCTGGGCCGTGGTGGAGACGGGGGAGTCGGGCATGCCGAGCGGGCTGCTGTACATCACCAGCAGGCCGAGGTCGGTGAGCGGGTCGCCGAGCGTCGACATCTCCCAGTCGAGGATCGCCCGGATCTCGTCGTCCTCCCCGCCGATCAGGACGTTGTCGAGGCGGTAGTCGCCGTGCACGACGGTCGGGGAGGGCGAGCGGGGCAGCTCCCGGCCGAGGGTGGCGTGCAGCTCGTCGATGCCGGCCAGGTCGCGGTTGCGGGAGGCGTCCAGCTGCTTGGCCCAGCGGCGGAGCTGGCGGTCCAGGAAGCCCTCGGGGCGTCCGAAGTCACCGAGGCCGACCTCGGCGGGGTCCACCGCGTGCAGGCCGACCAGCGTGTCGACCAGATTCAGCACGGCGGCCCGGGTGCGCTCGGGACCGAGCGGGGCGAGCTGCTCGGCGGTGCGGTAGGGGGTGCCCTCCACGAACTCCATGACGTAGAAGGGCGCCCCGAGGACCTCCTCGTCCTCGCAGAGCAGCACCGGGCGCGGCACCGGGACGTCGGTCGGGTGCAGGGCGCTGATCACCCGGTGCTCGCGCTTCATGTCGTGGGCGGTGGCCAGGACGTGGCCCAGCGGGGGTCGTCGCACGACCCAGCTCCCGGTACCGTCCGAGACCGCGTAGGTGAGGTTCGACCGTCCGCCCTCGATCAGCCGGCCGGACAACGGGCCGGCCACCAGGCCGGGCCGCTCGCGGTCGAGCAGGCCGCGCAACCGGTCGAGATCGAGTCCGGGCGGGTGGTCGGGGCTCATCGGCGCTCCTCGGGCTGGTGAACAGTACCCGAGTCATGATGCCGACCAGTCGGTATGCCGTCCAGGGGTGGAGCGCAACGTGATCGGGGCCACGCGGCGCTCCCACCGGCCCGCCGGGCGGGCCGGTGGGCTCAGTGGTCGTCCCAGTGCCCCTCGTGGGCCGCGTGGCGGTGGCCGTCGTGGAGATAGTCGTCGTGGTCGCCGTGACGCACGCGCGTGTGCCCGCACCCCTCGCCGTGCTGATGCTCGTGGCTCGCGTGCGCGGTGTGCGCGGCGGGTTCGCACTCGTCCCAGTGGCCGCTGTGCGCGCGGTGCAGGTGGCCGTCGTGCGCGTAGTCGACGTGGTCGCCGTGGGGCACCTCCGGGTGCCCGCAGTCGGGGCCGTGGGTGTGCTGGTGGGCGGTGTGCTCCTGGTGCAGTGTGGTCATGGCGCTCACCTTAACGGGGTGTATACGGACATTCCGGTTGCGTGAGAACCGGGTACCCCGGAGGGTCGGAGCCATGAAGGCGATCAGCTACGCACGGTACGGCGGCCCCGAGGTGCTGGAGTACGGGGAGGTGCCGGACCCCCGGGTCGGGCCCGACTCGGTGCTGGTGAGGGTGCGGGCCGCCGCCGTGAACCCGGTCGACTGGAAGTGCCGCGACGGTCACCTCGACGCGATCCTCCAGCCCGTCTTCCCGGTGGTCCCGGGGTGGGACGTGTCGGGGGTGGTGGTCCGGCCCGGGGCGTCGGTCACGGAGTTCACGGTGGGTGACGAGGTCATCGGGTACGTCCGTGAGGACTTCCTCTCCCGGGGGACCTTCGCCGAGTACGTGGCGGCGCCCGTGCGCACGCTCGCGCGCAAGCCGCGCAATCTCTCCTTCGAGGAGGCGGCCGGGCTGCCGCTCACGGGGCTGACGGCGTACCAGGTGCTGACGAAGGCGCTGCGGGTGAAGCGGGGTGAGACCGTCCTGGTGCACGCGGCGGCGGGCGGGGTCGGGTCCATCGCCGTCCAGCTGGGGCGGCACCTGGGGGCGCGGGTGATCGGCACGGCGAGCGAGCGCAACCACGCCTTCGTGCGGGGCCTCGGCGGGGAACCGGTGACGTACGGGGAGGGGCTGGCCGAGCGGGTGCGGGGGCTGGCGCCCGAGGGGGTGGACGCGGTGTTCGACACCGTCGGCGGGGAGACGCTGAAGGTCTCGGCGAACCTGGTGGCCCCCGGGGGCCGGTTGGTGTCGATCGCCGACGCGGAAGCCGTCGACTACGGGGGGCGGTACTTCTTCGTGCGCCCCGACTCGGAGGACCTGCTGCGGCTGACCGAGCTGGCGGAGCAGGGGGTGGTGAGCGTGCACGTGTCGGAGACGTTCCCGCTGGAGCGGGCGGCGGACGCGCACCGGCTGAACCAGGAGGGGCGGACGCGGGGGAAGGTCGTGGTGAAGGTGGACTCGGCCGAGTAAGGGGCTGCCGTGCGGGGCTGCCCCTGGGCGGGTCAGAGGACGAGCAGGGCGCCGCAGACTGCCAGTGCCGCCGTGCACAGGGCCGCCGCCGTGGCGTAGGGCGGGGTCATGGTGTGCGGCGTGGGCGTCGCGGCGAGGGTGCGGATGCGGACGTGGGCGATGCGGAGGAAGGTCAGCCACAGGACGCAGCACAGGGCGGCGGCCACCACGGAGACGGGGGTCGCGCCGCCGTGCAGCGCGGTCTTCGCGGCGAGTACGGCGACGACCGTGCCGGAGAGGGTGGTGCGGCGCCAGGCGAGGCGGGTGCGTTCGGGCTGGAGGCCGGGGTCGCGGTCGGGGCTCACGGTCAGCCCTCCCAGCCTACGAGGACCACGACGACCATCGCGACGGCGACGACGGCGACGACCAGGCTGAGGAGGGCCGGGAAGCGGGAGACGGGGAGGTCTTCGCCCCGGCGCATGGCGCGTTCGCAGCGGACCCAGTGGTTCACGGCGCGCAGCGCGCACAGGACGCCGGCGGCGAGCAGGGCGAGGGCCAGTCCCACGCGCCAGCCCCAGCGCAGTTCGGGCAGGAACTGGTCCACCGCGAAGCCGCCGCCGATGAGGGCGAGGGCGGTGCGCAGCCAGGCCAGGAACGTCCGCTCGTTGGCGAGCGAGAACCGGTAGTCAGGGGTTCCCCCCTCCTGGCGGACCTCCTCGGGCACGAACCAGAGCCGAACGTTCCGCACGAATTCGATCACGCGGGGACCTTATCGGGTGGGGTGCCTGCGGCGGTCTGTGCGGGTGTGTGGGTGGGGTGCCTGCGGCGCCGCTGCGGCTTCGGTGGGGGTGCGCGTAGCGCGTTCGGTTGTGGGTGGGGCGGGGCCGCGCCGGGGGGTGTCCGTCCTCGGAACGGCGCGAAATCGGTCGGCCACAGAAGCCGGGGGCGTTGACGCGCCAACCGCTGCGGGCGGACACCCCCCGACACGTCCCCTCCCCGCCGTACGCGGCTATCCCGCCATGCGACCTGAGCTGCGGGCAGTCGTGCCGCTGGGGCGGCACGGGTGGGCGCAGCGGCACCCCGTCGGCGCCGGGCTGCGCACCCACCCCCGCGCCCGCACCCACGCCGGGCCCCACGCGACCGCCGGTCCGAAACCCCCGCTCACCCGGCCGGCGGTCACCGCCGAGCCCGCAGCCGCGCATACGCCGCCAACCCGTCCGGCACCCACTCCCACTCCCCGAGCCGCCCCTCCAGCTCCGCCTCCGTGAGGAACCCGTGCCACGCCACCTCCTCCACCTGCGGAGCGACCGCCCCCTCGCAGCGCACCTCGTACACCGCCGACCACCAGGTCCGCCCGGCACCGTCGTCGTACAGGAACTTGAAGAGGAACGACGGGCGCGGCAGCCCGCTCACCCCCAGTTCCTCCTCCGCCTCCCGCAGTGCCGCGTCGTCGTAGGACTCGCCCGCGCCCACCACCCCGCCGACGAACATGTCGTACAGGGACGGGAAGACCAGCTTCGTCGCCGTGCGGCGGTGCACGAAGACACGCCCCTCGGCGTCCCTGGCCCGCACGAACACACAGCGGTGGCGCAGCCCTCGCGCGTACACGTCGCCCCTGCGGGCCCGCCCCACGACGCGGTCGTCCTCGTCGACGACGTCCAGGATCTCGTCAGCAGCGTTCATGGCGTCCATCCAAGCAGCGGCACACCCGTCAGCGTCGCTCCAGGGCGCGGTCGTGGCCGCTCTCGCCCGTGCCCTGCGGCATCGCCGGATGCAGGCCCAGCAGGACGATGCCCGCCACCACCGCCACGAGCCCGCCCGCCTCCCACGCCAGCGCCGCGGGACCGGTGCGCAGCCGGTCGCCGAGGAAGCCGACACCGCAGGCGATGCCCGCGAGCGGCTGGGCCGCGGTCAGGGCCGGCAGCGACCTGCGCAGCGGTGCCGTCTCGAAGGCGCTCTGGACCAGGATCAGGCCGGTGACGCCGAGCACCACGACCGCGTACGGCTGCCAGCCGGTCAGCAGCTCGGCCGGTCCTCCGGCGGAGAAGCGCCGGCCGCTGATCCGGGTCAGCGCGTCCTGGACCCCGTAGACCAGACCCGCGGCCAGCGCCAGCAGGGTCGGGCCCCAGGTCAGGCGGGCGCGGCCCGCGCACGCCGTCAGGAGCACGGCCAGGCCCAGCATCACGCCGATCAGCAGCCAGTGCCGCACCGGGTCGGTGACCGCGCTGCCGCCCCGCGGTTCGCCCGCGACGATGAACGCCGTGACGCCGCCCGCCAGCAGCACGAGCCCGCCCCAGCCCTGACGGCCCAGCGGACGGCCGGTCTGGGCGCGGGAGAGGGCCAGGGCGAAGAGCAGGTTGGTGGCCAGGAGGGGCTCGACCAGCGTCAGTTCCCCGCCGCCGAGGGCGATCGCGCCGAGCGCCATGCCGGCCACCATCAGGCCCATGCCGGCGAGCCAGCGCGGCACGCGCACGAGGTCCAGCAGGAGGCGCGGGGAGAGGAAGTCACCCAGCGGCGCGCGCTGGGCCGCGTTCTGCTGGAGGACGAAACCGAAGCCCAGGCAGCAGGCGGCACCCACGGCGAGGACGAGGACCAGAACCGACACGCTGCGTCCCTCGATCGTCGGGTCACGGGAGCGTCGGGGCCGACTCTAGTCAGGGGAGCAGCGGTGTGCCGGGTGGGTGGCGCATGCGGGTGGCACACTCATCAAGTTGCCTTTTCTACAAGTGAGTTGACGCGTGTAACGCGGATTCCGGCCTTGACGCCGAGCGTTGGCTGCCGGTTTGCTGTGCGTGATCAGTTCATGGCAAACCGGCTACGACGACCAGCGCGTCGCGTGAGGAAGATCCCGCGGTGTCCCCACCTCCGCCTCCCCTCGGCCGCGGCCGCAGACGGGCCGCCCAGGCCTTCGACGACGCCCTCGACGACGCCGAACTCGTCGCCGTCCGCGCGGCCCTGGCCCAGGGACGGTGGCAGTCCGCCCGCTCCCTGCTGGTCCACACGGGTGACGACTGGGACCGACGGGGGCATCGGGTGACGGTGCTCGCCAAGGAGCCCTACTGCGCCGCCTGGGCCCGCGAGTGGCTGCTCGCCGAACCCGACTCCGCCGACGCCTCGGTGCTGCTCGCCCACGCCCTGGTGCACCGCGTCCTGCGCGGCAAGGAGAAGCCGGGCAGGGCGAGGGAGGCGT
Organism: Streptomyces sp. SudanB5_2050; assembly: GCF_964272335.1. Classification (NCBI taxonomy): domain Bacteria; kingdom Bacillati; phylum Actinomycetota; class Actinomycetes; order Kitasatosporales; family Streptomycetaceae; genus Streptomyces; species Streptomyces sp. SudanB5_2050. The sequence goes on along the minus strand of NZ_OZ186760.1, from coordinate 1,788,863 downwards.
GCCGGGACGCCGCCGCGCTGCTGCCGGACGACCCCACGCCCTGGCTCGGTCTCCTCGTGCTGGAGCGCTCGCTGGGCGCCGACGACGAGGTCGTGCGCGCCTTCGAGCAGGTGCGCGGGCGGTACACCGACCACCACCACGCCCACCACCTGATGGTGGCCCGGCTCGCCGAGCGCGGCGGTGACCGGGGGTCCGACCCGCTGCACGAGGTGTACGACTTCGCCACCTGGGCCGCCGAGCAGGCCCCCGCCGACTCGCCGCTCGCCGTCCTCCCGGTCGTCGCGCACGCCGAGCGCTACCGCGTGCTCGCCGCCGCCGGGCACGAGTCCGCCGATCCGAACGCCTGCGGGCACTGGATCGGCCGCCGCGCCCGGCTGGTGATGAAGGCCGCCTTCGACTGGTGGCTGGAGTGGGAGCAGGACGGCCACCCGCGCCGGCTGGTCGACTTGAACTTCCTCGCCCACGCCAAGACCTGCGAGGGCCGCGGCGCCGAGGCCGCCGCACTGTTCCACCGCATCGGCGAGCACGCCACGCCCGCACCGTGGTCGTACCCGGACCGCGATCCGTACTCCGCCTTCCGTGCCGCCCGCGCGAGCGCGCTCGGCACGGCCTGACATCCGCACCCGTCGAGAGAGAAGGTCGGTTCCCCGATGACCACGGGCAGTTCGAGCACGAGCAGATCCGCGAGCGGTGGCACCATCAGCACCTTCAAGGGGCAGGAGCGGGCGCTGCGCGCCGACCGGCTGGGCACCGGCGGTCTGCTGCTCTCCGTGCTGGCCTCCACCGCCCCGCTGATGGTGGTCGCCGGGGTCATGCCCACGACCTTCGCGGTGATGGGCATCGTCGGGCAGCCGCTGCTCTTCGTGGTGCTGGGCGTGGTGCTCGTCCTCTTCAGCGTCGGGTACGCCGAGATGAGCCGGCACGTGCACAACGCGGGGGCCTTCTACGCGTACATCTCCCGCGGGCTCGGCGGCACCGCGGGCGCGAGCGCCGCCCTGGTCGCGCTGGTCGCCTACAACGCCCTCCAGGTCGGCATCTACGGCATCCTCGGCTTCGAGGTCTCCGGCCTCCTCGCCACCTACGCCGACCTGGAGGTCGCCTGGTGGATCCCGGCCCTGCTGGCCCTGTTCGCGGTCGGCGCGCTGGGCTGGCTGAAGATCGACGTGAACGCGCGCGTGCTGGGCGTGCTGCTGCTGATCGAGGTGGTGCTGGTCGTCGTGTTCGACATCGCCGCCGTCGCCGACCCGGGTGCGCAAGGGCTGTCGCTGCACGCCTTCGACCCGGACACCCTCACGGGCGCCGGGGTGGGAACCGCCCTGTGCTTCTGCATCGCCGCCTTCCTGGGCTTCGAGCAGGCGCCCGTGTACGCGGAGGAGACCAGCCGCCCGCACGTGCTCGTTCCGCGTGTCATGTTCCTGGCGGTCGGTGGGGTCGCCGTCTTCTTCGCGCTCAGCAGCTGGGCGCTGACGGTCGCCACCGGACCGGACAGGATCGTCGGTACCGCTCAGGAGCAGAGCGCGGGGCTCCTGTTCTTCCTCACCGAGTCGCGGCTCGGCGGGACCTTCACCGACGTCCTGCACGTCCTGTTCGTGACCGGCATGTTCGCCGCGCTGCTCAGCTTCCACAACGTCGTCGCCCGGTACGCCTTCGCCATGGGGCGCGAGGGGCTGCTGCCCGCCGCGTTCGGGCGGACCAGCGGCTCCAGCGGCGCCCCCGGCACCGGCTCGCTGCTGCAGACCGCGGTCTCGGCCGTCGTGGTCGTCGGCTTCGCCGTCGCCGACGACAAGCCGGACGGCGACCCGACCCAGCCCGTGCTGCACCTGTTCACCTGGGGCGGCAACATCGGGGCGCTCGGCGTGATCGTGCTGATGGCCGCCGCCTCGTTCTCCGTCGTCGCGTTCTTCGTCCGGCGCGGCGCGGCCCGCGCCCAGGGCGCGCGGATCGCGACCTCCGCCGTCGCGGGCGTCGCCCTGCTGGTCATCGCCGGCTACACGGTCAAGGACTTCGACGTCCTCGTCGGCGCGGGCCCCGGCTCCGCGCTGAGCTGGGTACTGCCGGGCGTCATCGGCCTCGCCGCGGCGGCCGGCCTGGTGCAGGGGCTGGTGCTGCGCGCACGGTCACCCGAGCGGCACGCCCGGATCGGCCAGGGCAACGAGGCGTTCCAGCTGGACAAGGCGGCGTCCCCCTGAGCCTCGGGGGAGGGGGACGCGCGGCGACCGGCGCGCACGCCGACTCCGCCTCCGGCACCACCGCGCCGCCGAACCCGCGTCCTTCGACGACGGGTTCGGCGGCGCGCTGCGGCTGCTCGCCGCCGGGCCCGCGTGCGGCGGAACGCCCGTACCCCTAGATGACCAGTGAGAGGAGCAGGACCAGGGCGCCGGCGACCACCGAGATGATCGTCTCCATGACGGACCAGGTCTTGACGGTCTGGCCGACGTTCAGGCCGAAGTACTCCTTCACCAGCCAGAAGCCGGCGTCGTTGACATGGCTGAAGAAGAGCGATCCGGCGCCGATGGCCAGGACCAGCAGGGCCGCGTGGGTCGTCGACATGTCGGCCGCCAGCGGCGCCACCAGACCGGCCGCCGAGACGGTCGCCACGGTCGCCGAACCGGTCGCCAGCCGGATCGCCACCGCGATCAGCCAGGCCAGCAGCAGGGCCGGGATCGACCAGTCCTCGGAGATCTCCAGGATCATCTGGCCGACGCCGGAGTCGATCAGCGTCTGCTTGAAGCCGCCGCCCGCGCCGACGATCAGCAGGATGCCCGCGATGGGCGCGAGGCCCTTCTCGACCAGGCCGGAGAGGCGGTCCTTGCCGAAGCCGGCCGGGCGCAGCAGCGTGAAGATGCCGACGATCACGGCGGCGAGCAGGGCGATCAGCGGGTTGCCGATGACGTCGAAGGCGCGCTGCACCACGTTGTCCGGGTCGTCCACGACGATGTCGACGAGCGCCTTGGCCAGCATCAGCACGACCGGCAGCAGGATCGTCGCCAGGGTGGCGCCGAAGCCGGGGCGCTTCTCCAGCTCCTCGGAGGCACGCTGCGGGATCATGCGGTCGGGGGCCGGCACGTCCACCCAGCGGGCCGCGTACTTGGAGAACACCGGACCGGCGATGATCACCGTCGGGATGGCGATCAGGACGCCCAGCGCGAGCGTCACACCGAGGTTGGCGCCGAGCGCGTCGATCGCGACCAGCGGACCGGGGTGCGGCGGGACCAGGCCGTGCATCACGGACAGACCGGCCAGCGCCGGGATGCCGATGCGCATCAGGGAGTAGTTGCCGCGCTTGGCGACCATCAGGACGACCGGGATCAGCAGCACGATGCCGACCTCGAAGAAGAGCGGCAGACCGATCACGGAGGCGATCAGCACCATCGTCCACGGCATCGACCGGGGGGTCGCCTTGGCCAGGATGGTGTCGACGATCTGGTCCGCGCCGCCGGAGTCGGCGAGCATCTTGCCCAGGATCGCGCCGAGGGCGATCAGGACGCCGACGCCCGCGACGGTGGAGCCGAGTCCGCCGGTGAAGCTGGTGATGACCTTGTCGAGCGGTGCCCCGGCGAAGGCGCCGAGCGCCAGTGACCCGATGGTCAGCGACAGGAAGGCGTGCAGCTTGAACTTGGTGATGAGCAGAACGATGACGGCGATGCCCAGGAGCACGGCGATGCCCAGCTGGGCGTGGCCGGCCGAGGTGATGGGCTCGACGGTGTCCGCTGCCAGCATCTCGACGCTGAGTCTGGTCACGGTGGTTCCCTTGCGGTGATGGGGAGTCGGGGGAGGGGCGGGGCCGTGTCCGTGGAGGGCGGCACGACCTCGGGGGAGGGGTGGGGACGGGGGCTACCGGGTCGTCGGGGAGAGCTCCGCCAGGGCGTTCACGGCCCGTTCGGTGATCTCCTCCGGGGTGCCGGAGACGTCCACCGCGACCCCCGCCTCGTCCCGCTCCAGGGGCTGGAGCGTGGCGAACTGGGAGTCGAGCAGGGCCGTCGGCATGAAGTGGCCCTGCCGGTGCGACATCCGGTCCTCGATCAGCTCGCGGCTGCCCGTGAGATGGACGAAGACGACACCGGGAGCGGCCGCACGCAGCCGGTCGCGGTACGACCGCTTGAGCGCCGAACTGCTCACCACCCCACCCAGGCCCGCCCGCCCGTGCGCCCAGCCGCCGATGGCGTCCAGCCAGGGCCAGCGGTCCTCGTCGGTGAGCGGGGTCCCGGCCGTCATCTTGGCGATGTTGGCCGGCGGGTGGAAGTCGTCGCCCTCGGCGTAGGGAACGCCGAGCCGGGCCGCGAGCAGGGGACCGATGGTGGTCTTCCCGGTGCCCGCTACGCCCATGACCACGACGACATGGGGGGTGTGCAGTCGCTGCATCGCACTCTCGCTGTCTGCTGTCTTCGTCGACACGTGATGTCGACGCAACTGAAACCCATTAGGTACGACGAATTCAAGAGTCTGTGACATATAAGTCTGACTTTTTGTTCCCGTGACCTGCCCCGTACTCTGAGTGCATGAGCACACCGGGCCGGGGGCTGCACGGCCGCGTACTGGACACCCTCGGCCCCGCGATCACAGCGGGCGAATACCCCGCGGGCAGCGTGCTGCGCACGGACGAGCTCGCACAGCGCTTCGAGGTGTCACGCTCGGTGATGCGCGAGGCCGTGCGGGTGCTGGAGTCGATGCACCTGGTCGAGTCGCGCCGCCGCGTGGGCGTGACCGTGCTGCCCGAGTGCGAGTGGAACGTCTACGACCCGCAGGTCATCCGCTGGCGCCTGGCCGGCTCCGAGCGCCCGCGGCAGCTCCGCTCGCTGACCGTGCTGCGGTCGGCGGTCGAGCCGGTGGCCGCGGGTCTGGCCGCGCGCCTCGCCACCCCGGAGCAGTGCGCCGAGCTGACCGAGTGCGCGCTCGGCATGGTCGCCAACTCGAGCGGTCACCGGCTGGAGGAGTACCTCTTCCACGACGTGGCCTTCCACCGCGTCATCCTCACGGCGTCCGGCAACGAGATGTTCGCCCGCCTCGGCGGCGTCGTCGCCGAGGTGCTGGCCGGCCGCACGCACCACGACGTGATGTTCGAGGACCCGGACCCGGCCGCCGTCACCCTGCACGTCCAGGTCGCCGAGGCGGTCCGTGCCCGGGACGCCGAGCGCGCCGAGCGGCTGACCCGGGAGATCACGGTGGGCGCGCTGCAGGAACTGGACATCCTGGCGCCCTGACGGGACTACTCGGAGAACTCCCCGTCCACGTACACCCACGCCCCGTCGACGCGCTCGAAACGGCTCCGCTCGTGCAGCGAGCCGCCGCGGTAGGAGGCGCGGAAGGTCACCGTCCCCGTGGTGTGGAACGCCGTCCCCTGGGTCGTGTCCAGGATCTCCAGGCCGGTCCAGCGCATGCCCGGGTCCAGCTCCAGGCGGGCGGGCCGGGTCCGGGGGTGCCAGGTGCGCAGCAGGTAGCCCGCGTCCCCCTGGACGAAGGCGCTGTACCGGGAGCGCATCAGGGCCTCGGCGGTCGGCGCGGACGAGGCGCCCGCGTGGAAGCGGCCGCAGCACGAGTCGTACGGCTCGGGCAGGCCGCAGGGGCAGGTACGCGTGGTCATGGCCGCCATTGTGCCCGCTGGGCGCACCGCCGGAAAAAGCGGAAGACCCCTGCTCCGCAGGGGTCTCAGCTGGTGTCCGAGGGGGGACTTGAACCCCCACGCCCGATAAAGGGCACTAGCACCTCAAGCTAGCGCGTCTGCCATTCCGCCACCCGGACAAGGTGTCTGTCGTGCGGGGCGTTGCCCGCGGCGACGACGTAAACATTACCAGGCTTTCCGGGGTGGCCGATCACCCCCTCCTTGGGCGCGGACGGTCGGCGGGGGGAGGATGAGGGGGACCGACCGGCACTGACACCAGCAGTGACTTCAGCAGCGACCGCGGGAGGAAGCACGTGAGCGACTCGGGCACGGCCAGGAGCGTCACCGGCGAGGACGAGGTCGTCGACCTCTGCCGCGAGCTGATCAGGATCGACACCAGCAACTACGGCGATCACTCGGGACCGGGTGAGCGCAAGGCGGCCGAGTACGTCGCGGAGAAGCTCGCCGAGGTGGGACTCGAACCGCGGATCTTCGAGTCCCACCCCGGACGCGCCTCCACGGTGGCCCGGATCGAGGGCGAGGACCCGTCCCGGCCGGCGCTGCTCATCCACGGCCACACCGACGTGGTCCCGGCCAACGCGGACGACTGGACCCACCACCCCTTCTCCGGTGAGATCGCCGACGGGTGCGTGTGGGGCCGCGGGGCCGTCGACATGAAGGACATGGACGCGATGACCCTCGCGGTCGTCCGCGACCGGCTGCGCAGCGGACGCAAGCCCCCGCGGGACATCGTGCTGGCCTTCCTCGCCGACGAGGAGGCCGGCGGTACGTACGGCGCCCGTCACCTCGTCGACCACCACCCCGACCTCTTCGAGGGCGTCACCGAGGCGATCAGCGAGGTGGGCGGCTTCTCCTTCACCGTGAGCGAGCAGCGCCGCCTGTACCTGATCCAGACGGCCGAGAAGGGCATGCACTGGATGAAGCTGACCGTGGCCGGCACGGCGGGCCACGGCTCCATGATCCACCGCGACAACGCCATCACCGAGCTGTCCGAGGCCGTCGCCCGCCTCGGCCGGCACAAGTTCCCCGTCCGCGTCACCAAGACGACCCGGGCCTTCCTCGACGAACTGGGCGACGCGCTCGGCACCGAGCTGGACCCGGAGAACATGGAGGGGACGCTCGCCAAGCTCGGCGGCATCGCCAAGCTTATCGGCGCGACGCTGAGTAACACCGCCAACCCGACCCAACTGGGCGCGGGTTACAAGGTCAACGTCATCCCCGGCGAGGCCACCGCGCACGTCGACGGCCGCTTCCTGCCCGGGTACGAGGAGGAGTTCCTCGCCGACCTCGACCGGATTCTCGGACCGCGGGTGCGGCGCGAGGACGTGCACGCCGACAAGGCCGTCGAGACCACCTTCGACGGGGCGCTGGTCGACGCGATGCAGTCCGCCCTGGTGGCCGAGGACCCGGCGGCGAAGGCGATCCCGTACATGCTCTCCGGCGGGACCGACGCCAAGTCCTTCGACGATCTCGGCATCCGGGGCTTCGGCTTCGCGCCGCTCAAGCTGCCGCCGGAGCTGGACTTCGCGGGCATGTTCCACGGGGTGGACGAGCGGGTGCCGGTGGAGGGCCTGCGATTCGGCGTGCGGGTGCTGGACCGCTTCATCGACGCCTCCTGACGACGCGTACGCGGCGCCGGGGCCGGCGCCGCGGCACGGACGAGGTCCTATTCGGTCGCGCGTGCGGGGTGCGACCGGGAAGGGTGAATGCGCTCATAAGCTCGTAGCCTCATTACTCCCTCCTCGTTACAGGTGATGCGATCAGCAACCTGGGTCGCTTATTGCCAACTAGGAGGAACAATGCTCAAGAAGGTCGTCGCCGCCGCTGCCGCCACCGGTGGTCTGGTTCTCGCGGGTGCCGGCATGGCCGTCGCCGACTCCGGCGCCCAGGGTGCCGCCGTGCACTCGCCCGGCGTCCTCTCCGGCAACGTCGTTCAGGTGCCCGTTCACGTGCCGGTGAACGTCTGCGGCAACACGATCTCCGTGATCGGCCTGCTGAACCCCGCCTTCGGCAACGTCTGCGTCAACAAGTGACGTTGTGTCTCGCCCCGTGAGGGCCTGAGTCCGCCGGCCCCGGAGCGCGCGCCATGCGCTCCGGGGCCGACGCTCTTCGGTGCTCTCGGGCGCGGGACCACGGCAACGTAGGAATTCTCGGCATTCTCGGTGTCACGGGACTAGGGCAAGGCAGGGATTCAGGAAATGCGACAGGTCACCCGCAAGGGCCTGATGACGATGGCGGCGGCCACCGGCGTGATCGCCGCCGCGGGCGGCGCCGCCCACGCGGACTCCGGGGCGCACGGCTCCGGTTCGAACTCGCCCGGCGTACTGTCCGGCAACACCGTGCAGGCGCCGGTGCACGTGCCGGTGAACGTCTGCGGCAACACGGTCGACGTCATCGGCGTCCTCAATCCGGCGATGGGCAACTCCTGCGCCAATCAGGGCGGCGGGGCCTCCGGCGGGCACGACGGCTCCGCGGGGCAGGGCGACGGGCACTCGGGCTCGCACGCCGACGGGCACGCCACCGACTCGCCCGGGGTGGGCTCCGGCAACCATGTGCAGGTCCCGGTCCACGTACCGGTGAACGTGTGCGGCAACAGCGTCGACGTCGTCGGCGCCCTCAACCCGGCCACCGGCAACGACTGCGGCAACGGAGGTGGCGGGGATCACTCGACGCCGCCCGACGACGGCCACGAGACGCCGCCGGGCGAGCCCGGTGACCCCGGTGAGCCTGGTGATCCCGGTGAGCCTGGTGAGCCTGGGAACCCGGGTGAGCCGAGTGAGCCGAGTGACCCCGGTGAGGAGACTCCGGGAGGCTCCACGGGCGGCAACCAGCCGGGCACCCAGAACGTCGCCCAGCCCCAGGGCGACGCTCAGCTGGCGGAAACGGGCAGCGGCCTGCCGCTCGGCCTGGCCCTCCCGGTGGGTGCGGGCGCGCTGCTGGCGGGCACGGTGCTCTACCGCAAGGCGCGCGCCTCGGCGTGAGGCGGACCGGGCGGGAGGGCGTCGGCCCACCCGCACGCACGGCGGGCCCCGCACGGCGGGGCCCGCTCCGTCTCCGTCACCCGTGCCCGGTCGAGCCAGGTCACCCGGCTCACCAGGTGGCGCGTACCTGGCGGATGATCCGCCGCCGCAGCCGCACCCTGCGGCTGCCGTCGCGCAGCAGGCTCAGACGGTACAACTCCCAGTGTCCGTACTCGGCGTGGTCGGTCAGCAGACGCGTCGTCTCCTTGCGGGAAACCCCGCGCGGCACGTACACGTCGACAAATTCGTATTCCGGCATCGAATCTATTGTGCGGGCTGGGGCCCGGTACGGATAGCGTCTGCACTATGTCTGATGCTGCGCAGCCCACCGCTGCCGAGGTACGCGCCGCCGCCGAGGCGGTCAAGACCGCGCTCGACCGCCACCTGGCCGCGGTCGAACGCCGGTCGGGGGAGGACGACCCGGCCGTCTACGACGCGTTCAACCAGCTGGCCGCGGCCGCGGAGGCGTACGACGAACTGCTCTACGACCGCTACGACGAGGTGACCCCCTTCGAGATCCCCGGCGCGGACGACTCCCTGCCGCCGTACACGGGCCCCGAGGAACCGAGCGCGTTGAGCGTGCTGATCCGCCGCGACTACGCCGTGGCCGAGCCGCAGCGGCTGATGGCCCAGGCACGGCGGGTCGAGGCGGCGGACGAGGAGGGGGAGGGCGTGGCGTCCTCCGGCACGGTGCACGGTGCCCTGGGCCTTCTGTTCGGCGAGTTCGAGCCGGACGAGATCGCGTCCCGGCACAAGGAGTTCGGCCTGGAGGAGGGCGACTCCACGCTCTGGGTGACGGCCGCGGACGAGGCGGCCGAGCCGGGGGAGTGGCTGGAAGCCCCGTTCGAACAGGTCGATCCGCAGCGGGTGGTCTGCCGCTTCGACGTCAGTGCCGTCTTCGACGACGAGTTCGACGACGACCTCGAGGACGCGGACTTCGAGGAAGAGGAGCTGGAGGAAGACGTCGAGGAAGACCTTGAGGAAGAGGACCTCGACGCGGACGGGGACGGCGAGCCGGAGCGGCTGGGGGTGGACCGCCGAGGGCCGTGAGCCGCGGCGGACGGAACGGCCGTAGCGGCGGTCGACGGGCACTCCCCGTCGACCGCCGCCGCCGTCCCGGCCGGCCGGGACGGCGGCGGTCAACCGGTCGGTCAGTCGGTCGGCACCTGGGGTGCGAGCAGCACCGGCAGCCGGGTCGTGCGCGGCTTGGCGGGGACCTCGGCCACGGCACGGGGCAGCGCCTGCTCCACGCCCTGGACGACGGAGAGGTGACGGGCGGCCCGGCCGAACGCCGTGTAGATCCAGGGGCGGCTGAGGGCCCGCACGGCGTCACCGGGCAGGACCACGACCACCGCGGGCCACCGGCCGCCCATCGCCTGGTGCGCGGTCAGCGCCCATCCGTGCCGCACGGTCCGCTCCACCAGCTCCGGCGGCACGACGACGTCCTCGCCCGCGCACGACAGGTGCAGCCCGTCGGCGTCGGCCGTCACCACCCGGCCCGGCAGCACCCGGCCCGGCACGGGGGAGTGGACGACGCGGTCGCCGGGGTCGAAGCCGCCGAAGCGGCCGGGTCCCGGATTCAGCCGCTGCTTCAGCGCCGCGTTGAGCGCCCGGGTGCCCACCGCGCCGCCGTGGCCCGGCGTGATCACTTGGGTGTCCTCGGGCGGTACGCCGATCGCGCGCGGCACGGAGTCCGCGACGAGCTGGACGGTGCGGTGCACGGCCTCGCCCGCGTCCCGCACCGGCACGATCACGACCTCCTTGCCGGGCGCCTCCACCTGGCCCAGCTCGCCGATGCCGATGCCGGAGACCAGCTCGCCGAGCGGGCCGGGGTCCGGGAGCCGGGAGGCGACCTGCGGGCAGATCCGCGCCGCCAGCAGATCCGCGAAGACCCGCCCCGGCCCCACGGACCACAGCACCGACGGGTCGCCGGCCAGCACCAGCCGTGCGCCGTCCGGCAGGGACTCCACCAGCAGGGCTCCCGCCTCGACGTCCAGGTGCGGTGCGTCGAGCACGACGAGCAGGTCCAGGTCGAGCGCGCCGTCGGCGTCCCGGCCCGGCCCCTCCGTACCGGCGAGCAGCCCCGCCACCGTGACGGCGGGCGCGGGACCGGCGGAGTCGGAGTCCTCCGGGGCGGGCGGCCCGCCGGGGTCCGGGGTGCCGGGCGCGGACGGGGCGCCGCCCGCCAGGGCGGTGAAACGGTCCCGGCCCAGCACACCGGGCGCTGCGGCCCAGGCGCGCAGCCCGAGGGCCCGCGCGGCGCGCAGCAGGGCGGCCGGCTCGGCGAGCGACGCCTCGCCCCCGGTGTGCAGGACCAGTCCGTGGCCCGCGACGGCCCGGACGAGGTCGGCGGCGGCGCCCCGCGCGGCGTCGGCGGCCCGCTCCCAGTCGGCGGCGGAGCCGTCCTGCTTGGGAGTGGAGTTGACCAGGCGGGCCAGGCCGTCGGCGAGGCTCTCCTCGGCGAGTGCGAACCGCTCCAGACCGATCAGCACCCGGACCGGGCGCTCCTCGTCCTCCTCCGCGGCTTCCGCACCGCTGGGCCCGTCGGCCCCGGCTGCCGTGCCGCTGGCGCCCGGCGCGCTCCCCGGGCGGGCGCCCGGCTCCTCCAGCGCGTCCTGGAAGGCCAGCGCCTCGCCCTCGGCGAGCGCGCTCTGCACGGCGGCGTCCGGGTCCGGCACGCCGCGTTCGGCCAGCGCCGCCGTCAGCAGCGGCAGCTCCAGGGCCGTGTGACCGGCCAGGGCCGCCTGCTCCAGCAGCCACACCGTGACCGCCCGCCCGCGGCGCTCGTCGTCCGGGCCGCACGCCGCGCCGAGCAGGGCCCGGGCGAAACCGTCGGCCTGCTCCGGACGCACTCCGCCGACGCGCAGCAGCCGCCAGGGGTCGGCGCGCAGGGCGTCCTCCGCGCCCTCTCCGAGCAGTGCGGCGGCCTGGGGCGCGAGCGCCTCCGGGGCGCCGCCCTCGGCCAGTACGCGGCGCACGGCCTGCACGGCCTCCGGTGCGGGCCCGACGGGTCCCGCGGCCCGCTCGGCCGCCACCGGACGGGGCGGCCGGGCCGGCTCGGGGGCGGCGCGGCGCGGCGCGGGAGCGGGCTCGGCGAAGACCGTGGCCGCGGGCTTCTCACCGCTCTCCACGGCCCGGACGGCGGCGAGCAGATCGGCCGCCGTGCCGCTGAGCTTGCCCCCGGCCTCGATCGGGCCCTGCTTCTCCGCCTTCCGGCGCGCGATCCGCTCCCGCTCGAGCCGCTGCGCCGCCAGCTCGGCCTCGGCCTCGGACACCTGGGCGGGCGCGGCGTCGCCTTCCGCGCCGGCGCTCTCCGGCTGCCCGCCGGGCGTCTCACCGGAGCTGTCGCCGGACGCCTCACCGGACGACTCACCGTCCTCGCCGTCGGCCTCCCGGCCGAGGGGCCCCGGATCCGCGTCGGCGGCCGGGGAACCCGCGGTCCGGGCGGTCCCGTCGGACGCCCCGGCCCGGCCCTCGTCCGCCGCACCGGCGGCGCCCGGCGCGGGCCCGCTCGTGGCGCCCGGGGTCTCCGGCCCGGCGTCCACGGCGGCCGCGGTGTCCTCGTGGGCGGGCTCGGGCTCCGTGCTCACAGCGTGCTCCAGTCGTGATCGGGATAGCGGTGCACCGGCGCCGACACGTCGTCGAGCGCCCGGCAGATCTCGTCAGGAAGACTAAGGGTCTCCACTGACAACGCCGCCGTGAGCTGCCGCGCGTTGCGCGCGCCGACGATCGGGGCGACCACGCCGGGCCGGTCCCGCACCCACGCCAGCGCCACCTGGAGCGGCGTCACCGCGAGCCCGTCGGCCGCCGTCGCCACCGCGTCCACGATGTGCCCGGCCGTGTCGTCCAGGTAGGGCGCGACGAACGGAGCCAGGTGCTCCGAGGCGCCCCGCGAGTCGGGCGGAGTCGCGTCCTTGCGGTACTTGCCGGTGAGGACCCCGCGGCCCAGCGGCGACGAGGGCAGCAGGCCGATGCCCAGGTCCAGGGCGGCCGGCAGCACCTCGCGCTCGATGCCCCGCTGCAGCAGCGAGTACTCCATCTGCGTGCTCGCCAGCCGGTTCCGCACCCCCGGCGCCGCCAGTTGCCAGGTCGCCGCCTTGGCCAGCTGCCAGCCGCAGAAGTTGGACACCCCCGCGTACCGGGCCCGGCCGCTGCTCACCGCCACGTCCAGCGCGTGCAGCGTCTCCTCCAGGGGCGTGTCCGGGTCGAAGGCGTGCAGGTGCCACACGTCGACGTGGTCCGTGCCGAGCCGGGCCAGCGAGGCGTCCAGCGCGGAGAGCAGGTGGGCCCGCGAGCCGTCGAACCGGCGGTCGAGGTCCGGCACGCTGCCCGCCTTGGTCGAGATCACCAGGTCGCGGCGCGGCACCAGGCCCTCCATCAACCGCCCCAGCAGGTACTCGGCTTCCCCGTCGCCGTACACGTCCGCCGTGTCGACGAGGGTGCCGCCGGCCTCCCAGAAGGTTTTCAGGAGGTCCGCGGCGTCGTGCTCGTCGGTGTCCCGTCCCCAGGTCAGGGTGCCGAGACCGATGCGGGACACGCGCAGGCCGGTGCGGCCGAGATGCCTCTGCTCCATGAACGCCGACATTACTGGCCACGGCTTGCGCTGTGGGGGCCTGTGGACAACCGAATCGCCGCGCTAAGGTCGGGGCACAGAACACGTTACTGATCGGTAAGGGGAATCGGCCATGCAGCTCGGGATCAACCTCGGCTACTGGGGTGCCGGAATGGACGCGGACAACCTGGCCGTCGCCCAGGAGGCCGACCGGCTCGGCTACGCCGTCTGCTGGGCCGCCGAGGCCTACGGCTCCGACGCGGCCACCGTGCTCACCTGGGTCGCCGCCCAGACCGAGCGCATCGACGTGGGCTCGGCCATCTTCCAGATCCCGGCCCGCCAGCCCGCGATGACCGCGATGACGGCCGCCACCCTGGACTCCCTCTCCCAGGGTCGTTTCCGCCTCGGCCTCGGCGTCTCCGGCCCGCAGGTCTCCGAGGGCTGGTACGGCGTCAAGTTCGACAAGCCGCTGGCCCGCACCCGCGAGTACGTCGAGATCGTGCGCAGGGCGATGACCCGGGAACGGCTCTCCTACGAGGGACAGCACTGGACGCTGCCGCTGCCCGGCGGCCCCGGCAAGCCGATTAAGCTGACCGTGCACCCGCAGCGCGAGCACATCCCGCTGTACATCGCCGCGATCGGCCCGAAGAACCTGGAGCAGACCGGCGAGATCGCCGACGGCGCCCTGCTGATCTTCCCCTCCGCCGACCACCTGGAGGAGACCGCGGTCAAGCACCTGCGCGCCGGGCGCGAGAAGGCCGGCAAGAGCCTCGACGGCTTCGACGTCTGCCCGACGCTGCCGCTCGCCCTGGGCGACGACAAGGACGTCACCGCGCTCGCCGACACCTTCCGCCCCTACACCGCGCTCTACGTCGGCGGCATGGGCAGCCGCAAGCAGAACTTCTACAACCAGCTCGCCGGGCGCATGGGCTACGAGGCCGAGGCCGCCGAGATCCAGGAAAAGTACCTGTCCGGCGACAAGGAGGGCGCCGCCGCGGCCGTACCGCACGAGCTGATCGACCAGACCACCCTGCTCGGCTCCGTCGACCGCATCGCGGACCGGATGAAGGCCTACGCCGCCGCCGGCGTCACCACCCTGACCCTCGCCCCGGCGGGCTTCACCCTGGACGAGCGGATCGCCGCGCTGCGCGCCGGTACCGAGGCCCTGGAGCGCGCCGGACTGGCGTAGGGCTTCCGGGGAGTTCAGCGGCCGTGGTGGGGGCTCGGGGGGTCTTCCCCGCCACGGCCGTCACGAGGAACAACGCGCCCGCAGGCGAGGGGTTACGCCTCCTCCTGTTCCCCGTCGTCCTTCTTTTGGCTGAGTTGGCCGCCTTACCTGTTGCCGCTTCGCGGGTCCCGCACTTGACTCGTTCTTTGCGGAGTATGTGGAGTGCGGAGTCCGCGGAACCCGCGCGTCCTCGCAGCGGCAGAGAGGTGCCCCGATGCTTTCGGCCAAGAGTCTGTTCCAGGAGATCCTCGACAACGACGAGTCGTTCCGCCTCTTCTGCTCCATCGCGGCCAGCGGTGAGTCGCAGGGCGGCTGGGAGAACGCCCGCATCGCGGCGCTGGTGCCGGAGAGCGAGCGCCCCCTCGCCCCCAAGATCACCCGGCACGGGGCGGACGAGGACAAGCACGGGCGGATCTTCAACGCCCTGCTGAAGAAGCGCGGCCTCGAACCCGTCGAGGTCCCGCCGGAGACCGACTACACCATGCTTCTGGAGCGGCACGGCATCGGCCTCGCCCACGACAAGCTCAAGGCCGACCAGCCCCTCACGGTGCGGGACATCATCACCTACCTGGCGCACAGCCGGGTCACCGAGCAGCGCGCGGCCGAGCAGATGGCGATGCTCCTCAAGCACTTCGGGGACGACCCCGACCTCGGCCGGGCGGTCCGGATGATCTCGGCGGACGAGGACAACCACCTCGCCTACTCGCACGAGGAGCTGCTGCGCTACGCCGCCGCCGGTCACGGCCCGTACATCCGGGCGACGCTGCGGGAGTGCGCGCTCGCCGAGATCCGCGTCCACCGGGACGTCAGCCTCGGCGTGATGGCCCGCATGGGGCGCCTCCTCGGCTGGTCCCGCGCCAGGTCCGCGCTGCTCGCCGCGGGCATCCACGCGGTGTACGCCTACGAGCGGCTGGTCGGCTGGCGCCGCATGGTGACGCTGCGCGCCCCCGAACGCCGCGACGCCCTCGGCGGACCGGCCACCGCCGCCCCCGAGGTCGCCTGAGGCCCGGTCACAGCCAGCCGCGGCGCTTGAACAGCCGGAACAGCAGCACCTCCAGTCCGGCCATCAGCGCGATCACCGCCGGGTACCCCCACACCCAGCGCAGTTCCGGCATGTGCTCGAAGTTCATGCCGTAGACCCCCGCGACCATCGTGGGGACCGCGGCCATGGCCGCCCATGCGGAGATCTTCCGCATGTCGTCGTTCTGCCGGACGCTCGTCTGCGCCAGATGTGCCGACAGGATGTCCGACACCAGCCGGTCCAGGCCCTCCACCGACTCGTTGACGCGCGCGAGGTGGTCGCTGACGTCCCGGAAGAAGGGGCGTGCCTTGTCGTTCACGAAGGGCACCGCGGCGCCGAAGGCCCCCGTCCCGGCCAGCCGGGCCAGCGGCGGCGCCAGGGGGCCGGTCGCCCGGCGGAACTCCAGGATCTGCCGCTTGAAGTTGTAGATCCGGGACGCGGTGTGCCGCGAGCCGCCGCCGTCCGGCGAGAAGACCTCCGCCTCCAGCTCCTCCAGGTCGTTCTGCAACTCCGCCGCGACGTCCAGGTAGTGGTCGACGGCGGCGTCCGCTATCGCGTACAGCACCGAGGTCGGGCCCTTGCCGAGCAGCTCGGGCTCGTGTTCCAGACGCTGCCGCACGGCCCCCAGCGGGGAGCCCTCGCCGTGCCGGACGACGACCACGAACGCGTCGCCCAGGAAGATCATGAGTTCGCCGGTGGACACCGCGTCGCTCTCCGGCTCGTACACCACCGGTTTCAGGACGGCGAAGAGGGAGTCCTCGTAGACCTCCAGCTTCGGCCGCTGGTGCGCCTTCAGGGCGTCCTCCACCGCCAGCGGATGCAGCCCGAACTCCTCGGTGACCAGGTCGAACTCCTCCGGGGACGGCTCGTGCAACCCGATCCAGACGAAGCCGCCCTCCGCTCGCGCCTCGCCGAGCGCGTCGGAGAAGTCCTCGGGCCCGTCCGTGCGGTGCCCGTCCCGGTAGATGGCGCAGTCGACGATCACCGAACGCATTCTCCCTTCGTCCCGGCGCCCACGCACCGGGTCGTATGCCTACCCTGTCCGCATGCCCACGCTGATCCTGGTCAGGCACGGACGTTCCACCGCCAACACCGAGGGGCTGCTCGCCGGCTGGACGCCCGGCGTCGCCCTCGACGAGCGCGGGGCCGCCCAGGCCGCCGCGCTGCCCGGGCGGCTCGCCGACCTGCCCCTCTCCGAGATCGTCACCAGCCCCCTCCAGCGCTGCCAGGAGACGATCCGGCCGCTGCTCGACGCCCGGCCCGGACTCCGGGCGCACACCGACGAACGCATCGGGGAGTGCCACTACGGCGACTGGTCCGGCCGCAAGCTCGCCGAGCTGAAGGACGAGCCCCTGATGGAGGTGGTGCAGGCGCACCCCTCCGCCGCCGCGTTCCCCGGCGGCGAGTCGATGCGCGCCATGCAGACCCGCGCCGCCGAGGCGGTCCGCGAGTGGAACGCGCGCGTGGAGCGCGACCACGGTGCCGACGCCGTGTACCTCATGTGCTCCCACGGCGACATCATCAAGTCCCTCGTCGCGGAGGCGCTGGGCCTCCACCTCGACCTCTTCCAGCGGATCTCCGTCGAACCCTGCTCCGTCACCGCGATCCGCTACACCCGGCTGCGCCCGTTCCTGGTGCGCCTCGGCGACACCGGTGACTTCGCCTCGCTGGCCCCCCGCGAGGAGCCGCCGGGCGACGAGGCCACCGTCGGGGGCGGTGCGGGCGCACCGTGATCGTCGGCCGCAGTAGGGTGAAGCGGTCGCAGCAGTGACCGACTCCACCAGCCCAGTGCTCACGACTTCCCATGGAGACAGGACGTGTCCCGTCAGGTGTTCCTCTACGACCAACCGGAACGTTTCGTGGCCGGCACGGTCGGACTGCCCGGGCGCCGTACCTTCTTCCTCCAGGCTTCCGCCGGCTCCCGGGTGACCAGCGTGGCCCTGGAGAAGACCCAGGTGGCGGCGCTCGCCGAGCGCATGGACGAGCTCCTCGACGAGGTCGTCCGGCGCAGCGGCGGCAGCACCGCCGTCCCCGCCATGGCCCCCACCGAGCCCGCCGACACGGCCCCCCTGGACACCCCCGTCGAGGAGGAGTTCCGGGTCGGGACCATGGCGCTGGCCTGGGACGGTGAGGACCAGCGCATGATCGTCGAGGCCCAGGCCCTGGTGGAGCTGGACGCCGAGTCCGAGGAGGACCTGGCGGAGGCCGAGGAGCGGCTGCTCCAGGACGAGGAGAACGGCCCGCCGATGCTCCGCGTCCGCCTCACCGGCGCGCAGGCCAGGGCCTTCGCCAAGCGCGCCCTCGACGTCGTCAACGCCGGGCGGCCGCCCTGCCCGCTGTGCAGCCTCCCGCTCGACCCGGAAGGACACGTATGTCCGCGCCAGAACGGATACCGCCGCGGAGCGTGACGACCGACGCGGCGACCGCCGACCTGCTCGCCCTGGGCGAACTGACCGTGCGCGGACGCATCCGTGACGCCTCCAACGCGGCGCTGTACTGCACGGTGACCCACCAGGGTCGGGAGGTCGCCTGCGTCTACAAGCCGGTCGCCGGGGAGCGGCCCCTGTGGGACTTCCCCGACGGCACCCTCGCCCAGCGCGAGGTGGCCGCCTACGAGGTGTCCGAGGCGACCGGCTGGGGCCTGGTCCCGCCCACGGTCCTGCGCGACGGGCCCTACGGCGAGGGCATGGTCCAGCTGTGGATCGAGACGGTTCCGGAGACGGACCTGCTCGCCCTGGTGGACACCGAGGAACCGGGCCCCGGCTGGAAGGCGGTCGCCCTGGCCGAGGTCGGCGAGGGCCGCACCGCGCTGCTGGTGCACGCCGACGACGAGCGGCTGCGGCGGCTCGCCGTCCTGGACGCCGTGATCAACAACGCCGACCGCAAGGGCGGCCACCTCCTGCCCGCCGCCGGTGAGCGGCTGTACGGCATCGACCACGGCGTCACCTTCCACGCCGAGGACAAGCTGCGCACCCTGCTGTGGGGCTGGGCGGGCGAGCCCCTCACGGGGGAGGCCCTGGCCGTGCTCGACGGCCTCAGGGAGGCGCTGAAGGACGGCGGGACCCTGGCCACCCGGCTCGGCGCGCTCATCACCCCCGCCGAACTCGACGCCACGCGCGCACGCGTCGCCTCCCTCATCGAGTCCGGCAAGCACCCGGAACCGGGCGGCGAGTGGCCGGCCATCCCCTGGCCGCCGGTGTAACAGCCCGGCAGCCGCGGCCCCCGACCGCCCCGCCCCCGCCCCGACCGGGGCCCGACACCCCGACTTAGGTCCGCCACCCCCGGGCCGAGGGCCAACACCCCGTTCTCGGGCCGCCGCCGTCGGGCCCCCCAACGCCGGGCGGGCTCTCCGGCCGGTGGGACCTCCGGTCAGCGCCCCGCCCGGTCGGGCCCGGGGTGCCGACGGGGGAGAGCGGGGGCCCCGGCCCCTCAGAGGGGGCCGCGCAGGCACACCGGCCCGTGACGCGCAAGAGCGCGCTACCGGCCATCCGGCCCGGTCCGGTTCGTGTACGGAACATCCGTCCGGTTAGGCTCATGACATGCATGCCTGGCCCGCTTCCGAGGTCCCCGCCCTGCCTGGTCAGGGCCGCGACCTGAGGATCCACGACACCGCGACCGGAGGCCTGGTCACCCTCGACCCCGGTCCCGTCGCCCGCATCTACGTCTGCGGCATCACGCCGTACGACGCCACCCACATGGGGCACGCGGCGACCTACAACGCGTTCGACCTCGTGCAGCGCGTGTGGCTCGACACCAAGCGGCAGGTCCATTACGTCCAGAACGTCACCGACGTCGACGATCCGCTGCTGGAGCGGGCCGTGCGCGACGGCGTCGACTGGACCGCCCTCGCCGAGAAGGAGACCGCCCTCTTCCGCGAGGACATGACGGCGCTGCGGATGCTGCCGCCCCGGCACTACATAGGCGCCGTCGAGGCCATACCCGGGATCGTCCCGCTCGTCGAGCGGCTGCGCGACGCCGGCGCGGCCTACGAGCTCGAGGGCGACATCTACTTCTCGGTCGAGTCCGACCCGCACTTCGGCCAGGTCTCCCACCTGGACGCCGCCGCCATGCGGCTGCTCTCCGCCGAGCGGGGCGGCGACCCGGACCGGCCGGGCAAGAAGAACCCGCTCGACCCGATGCTGTGGATGGCCGCCCGCGAGGGCGAGCCCAGCTGGGACGGCGGCTCGCTCGGCCGCGGGCGCCCCGGCTGGCACATCGAGTGCGTGGCCATCGCCCTCGACCACCTCGGCATGGGCTTCGACGTCCAGGGCGGCGGCTCGGACCTCGCCTTCCCGCACCACGAGATGGGCGCCTCGCACGCCCAGGCCCTCACCGGTGAGTTCCCCATGGCCAAGGCGTACGTCCACGCCGGCATGGTCGGGCTGGACGGCGAGAAGATGTCCAAGTCCAAGGGCAACCTGGTCTTCGTGTCGCAGCTGCGTCGCGAGGGCGTCGATCCCGCCGCCATCCGGCTCACCCTCCTCGCCCACCACTACCGCTCCGACTGGGAGTGGACCGACCAGGTGCTCCAGGACGCCCTCGCCCGGCTGGACCGCTGGCGCGCCGCCGTCTCCCGGCCCGACGGTCCGCCCGCCGAGGCCCTGGTCGAGGAGATCCGCGCGGCCCTCGCCGAGGACCTGGACTCCCCGGCGGCGCTCGAGGCCGTGGACCGCTGGGCCGCGCTCCAGCAGGAGACCGGCGGCACCGACACCGGCGCACCCGGCGTGGTGTCCCGCGCCGTCGACGCACTGCTCGGCGTCGCCCTGTAGGCACCGGGGCATACGGCGGAGGGGCGCTTCCCGGTCGGGAAGCGCCCCTCTCGCGCAGGTCGGTCAGGTCAGTCCTCCGACGACTCCTCGTCGTCCCCGCCCGCCTTCGGCGGCCTCGGCGGACGCGTCCGCCCGCTCGGATTGTCCCGCAGGTACGGCGTCCCCGGAGTCGTGTCGCCGTCCGCCGTGGCGTGCCCGCCCGGCTGGCCCGGTCCGGACCCGTCCCGGCGGCGCAGGTACCGCTCGAACTCGCGGGCGATCGCCTCGCCCGACGCCTCCGGCAGCTCCGCGGTGTCCCGGGCCTCCTCCAGCGACTGGACGTACTCGGCGACCTCGCTGTCCTCGGCGGCCAGCTGGTCCACGCCCACCTGCCAGGCGCGCGCGTCCTCGGGTAGCTCGCCCAGCGGGATGCGCACGTCGATCAGGTCCTCCAGCCGGTTCAGCAGGGCCAGCGTCGCCTTCGGGTTGGGCGGCTGCGACACGTAGTGCGGCACCGCCGCCCACAGCGACACGGCCGGTACGCCCGCGTGGGTGCACGCCTCCTGGAGGATGCCGACGATGCCCGTGGGACCCTCGTACTTGGTCTCCTCCAGGTCCATGCGTCGGGCCAGGTCGGCGTCCGACGTGGTCCCGCTGATCGGCACCGGACGGGTGTGCGGGGTGTCACCCAGCAGGGCGCCCAGGACGACCACCAGCTCCACGCCCAGCTCGTGGGCGAAGCCGAGCAGCTCGTTGCAGAACGAGCGCCAGCGCATGGACGGTTCGATGCCGCGGACCAGGACCAGGTCGCGCGGTTTGTCGCCGCCCACCCGGACCACCGACAACCGGGTCGTCGGCCAGGTGATCTTGCGGACGCCGTCCTCCATGAACACCGTGGGCCGGTTGACCTGGAAGTCGTAGTAGTCCTCCGCGTCCAGCGCCGCGAACACCTCGCCCTTCCACTCGCGGTCGAGATGCGCGACCGCGGTGGAGGCGGCGTCGCCGGCGTCGTTCCAGCCCTCGAACGCGGCCACCATGACCGGGTCGACCAGCTCGGGAACCCCCTCGAGCTCGATCACCCAGTGCCTCCTTCCGACGTGCCCTCGCGTACCCCCCAACCTTACGGCGTGCCGAGGGGCCGCCCGCAGCCCCCGTGCACGGGGGAGTGAACGGATCACTGCCCCGTTCCCGCGGGTCGGACACCCTGACCGGACGGTGTCCGGGGAGCGTCCTCTTCGCGGCCGTCCGAAGGCCCGCCGGCGTCACGGAGCGACCGCGCCCGGCCCCGGCGGGGTCGGGACCGGGCGGGAACGGGGCGGCGGGGCCTACTTCTTGTCGAGCAGGTCCTGCACCTTCGCGCGGACCTCGTCCGTGGCCAGGCCGCGGATCGTCAGCGTGGTGCGGCGGCGCAGCACGTCGTCCGGCGTCTGGGCCCACTCGTGGTCGCGCGCCCACACGACCTGCGCCCAGATCTCCGGGGCGTCCGGGTGGACGCGCTCGGCCAGTTCCGGGGACTCGTTGGCGATCCGGGCGATGTCGAAGGCCAGCGAACCGTAGTGCGTGGCCAGGTGCTTGGCGGTGTCCGCGGCCATGCGCGGCCCCGGGGCGGGACCGTCCACCAGCAGGCGGTGCGCGACCGCGCGCGGGTTGGCGACACCGGGCAGCGGCAGCTTCTTCGGCAGCGAGGAGATCGGCTCGAAGTCGTCACCGAGCGGGTGGCCCGGCAGCGCCTCCAGCTTCTTCATGACGGTACGGCCGATGTGGCGGAAGGTGGTCCACTTGCCGCCCGCGACGGACAGCATGCCGCCCCGGCCCTCGGTGACGACCGTCTCGCGCTTGGCCTTCGCGGTGTCCCCGGGGCCGCCCGGCAGCACGCGCAGACCCGCGAAGGAGTACGTGATCAGGTCCCGGTCGAGCTGCTGGTCGCGGATGGAGAACGCGGCCTCGTCGAGGATCTGCGCTATGTCCTTGTCGTTGACCGCGACGTCCGCCGGGTCGCCCTCGAACTCCTCGTCGGTCGTGCCGAGCAGCAGCATGTCCTCCCAGGGGAGGGCGAAGGTGATGCGGTACTTGTCGATCGGCGTCGCCAGCGCGGCCTTCCAGGGCGCGGTGCGCTTGAGCACCAGGTGCGCGCCCTTGGACAGGCGGATGGAGGGCGCCGCGTTCGGGTCCTCCATGCGGCGCAGGTGGTCGACCCAGGGGCCGGTGGCGTTGAGCACCAGGCGGGCGTTCACGCCGAACTCGTCGCCGGAGAGCCGGTCCTTCAGCTCGGCGCCGGTCACCCGGCCCTTGGTGAAGCGCAGGCCGGTGACCTCGGCGTGGTTGAGGACGACCGCGCCCGAGTCGACCGCCGCGCGGACCGTCATCAGGGCCATGCGGGCGTCGTTCATCTGGTCGTCGCCGTACACGGCCACGGCCTTGAGGTTGTCGGTGCGCAGCTCCGGCACGTCCTGCGCGGCCTTGGCCGGGGAGAGCAGGTGGCCGACGCCGTCACCGAAGGCGGAGAGCGCCGAGTACGCGAAGACACCGGCGCCGAGCTTCGCCGCGCCGTGCGGCCCGCCCTTGTACACGGGGAGGTAGAAGGTGAGCGGGTTGGCCAGGTGGGGGGCCACCTGGCGGGAGACCGCACGGCGCTCGAAGTGGTTCTCGGCCACCAGCTTCACCGCGCCGGTCTGCAGGTAGCGCAGACCGCCGTGGAGCAGCTTGGAGGAGGCGGAGGAGGTGGCGCCGGCGAAGTCGCCGGCGTCGACCACGGCCACCCTGAGGCCGGACTGCGCGGCGTGCCAGGCGGTGGAGATGCCCAGGATGCCGCCACCGATCACGAGAAGGTCGTACGACGCCTTGGAGAGCTGCTCACGGGTCTCGGCTCGGCTCGGGTTCGAGCCGGAGGCCGGGTGCGTCCCCAGGGCAGGCACGGACTGCAGGGTGGACTGCGTGGTCATGGTGGTTCTTACTCCTCGTCAGCTTTCGTCGGCGATCCAGCCCATGGTCCGCTCGACGGCCTTGAGCCAGCTCTTGTACTCACGGTCGCGGGTCTCCGCGTCCATGCGGGGGGTCCACTCGGCGGCCCGGCGCCAGTTGGCGCGCAGGTCGTCGGTGCTGTTCCAGAAACCGACGGCCAGGCCGGCGGCGTAGGCGGCGCCGAGGCAGGTGGTCTCGGCGACCATCGGGCGCACCACGGGAGCGTCCACGAAGTCGGCGAGGGTCTGCATCAGCAGGTTGTTGGAGGTCATGCCGCCGTCGACCTTGAGGGCGGTCAGCTCCACACCGGAGTCCTTCGTCATGGCGTCCGCGATCTCGCGGGTCTGCCAGGCGGTGGCCTCCAGCACGGCGCGCGCGAGGTGCGCCTTGGTGACGTACCGGGTCAGGCCGGCGATCACACCGCGGGCGTCGGAGCGCCAGTACGGGGCGAACAGGCCGGAGAAGGCCGGGACGAAGTAGGCGCCGCCGTTGTCCTCGACCGTCAGGGCGAGGGTCTCGATCTCGGCGGCGGTGGAGATCAGGCCCATCTGGTCGCGCATCCACTGCACCAGCGAACCGGTGACGGCGATCGAGCCCTCCAGGGCGTAGACCGTGTCCTGGTCGCCGATCTTGTAGCCGACCGTGGTCAGCAGGCCCGAGTAGGAGTTGATGATCTTGTCACCGGTGTTCATCACCATGAAGGTGCCGGTGCCGTACGTCGACTTGGTCTCGCCCTCGGAGAAGCAGGTCTGGCCGAACAGGGCCGCCTGCTGGTCGCCGAGCGCGGAGGCGACGGGGATGCCGCCGAGCAGCTCGCCGAGCCGGCCGCCCCGGATCTCGCCGTAGACCTCGGCGGAGGAGCGGATCTCCGGGAGCATCTGGGTCGGCACGCCGATCGACTCGGCGATCCGCTCGTCCCACTGCATGGTGTGCAGGTTCATCAGCATGGTGCGGGAGGCGTTGGTGACGTCGGTGACG
Organism: Streptomyces sp. SudanB5_2050; assembly: GCF_964272335.1. Taxonomy (NCBI): domain Bacteria; kingdom Bacillati; phylum Actinomycetota; class Actinomycetes; order Kitasatosporales; family Streptomycetaceae; genus Streptomyces; species Streptomyces sp. SudanB5_2050. The sequence goes on along the minus strand of NZ_OZ186760.1, from coordinate 1,764,735 downwards.
TGCTTGCCGCCGTCGACCCCGCCCGTCAGGTTCCAGATGACCCAGGTGTCCATGGTGCCGAAGAGCAGGTCGCCCGCCTCGGCGCGCTCGCGCAGACCGTCGACGTTGTCGAGCAGCCAGCGGGCCTTGGGCCCGGCGAAGTAGGAGGCGAGGGGGAGGCCGGTCTCGCGGCGGAAGCGGTCCTGGCCGACGTTGCGGCCCAGCTCGCGGCAGAGGGCGTCGGTGCGGGTGTCCTGCCAGACGATGGCGTTGTGGACGGGCTCACCGGTGTTCTTGTCCCAGACCAGCGTGGTCTCGCGCTGGTTGGTGATGCCGATGGCCTTGATGTCGTCGCGGGTGATGCCCGCCTTCTCGACGGCGCCGGCGACGACCTCCTGGACGTTGGTCCAGATCTCGGTCGCGTCGTGCTCGACCCAGCCCGGCTTGGGGAAGATCTGCTCGTGCTCCTTCTGGTCGACGGAGACGATGCGCCCGTCGCGGTCGAAGACGATGCAGCGCGAGGAGGTCGTGCCCTGGTCGATCGCGGCGATGAAGGGTCCGGCGGTGTGGGCGTCGGTCACTGTGTGCTCCTGGGTTTCCGTGGTGGGGTGGCCGGTGCGTACGGCGCGTGTGCTGCGGCTCGATGATGGCCGAGCGGGGGACCGCTCAGGCGAACGCGACGTTGTAGACACCTCCGGCGATCGCACCGCCGATCAGCGGACCGACGACCGGGATCCAGGCGTAGGCCCAGTCGGAGCCGCCCTTGTTGGGCAGCGGGAGCAGGGCGTGCACGATGCGCGGGCCGAGGTCGCGGACCGGGTTGATCGCGTAGCCCGTCGGGCCGCCGAGCGACAGGCCGATGGAGACCACCACGAACGAGGTGATCAGGGCGCCCAGGACGCCGAGGCCGTTGCCCGCGTCGTTCAGACCCTGGGTCAGGATGGCGAGCAGCAGGACGAAGGTGCCGATGATCTCGGTGGCGAGGTTCTGGACCGTGTGCCGGATCTCCGGGCCGGTGGAGAAGATGCCCAGGACCGGGCCGGCGCCCTTCTCCTGAGCCTCGACCGACTTGGCCGTGGCCGTGTCCTGCGCGCCGGGGCCGCCGACGATCTCCCGGTCGGTGAGGTGGGCCTGGAACTGGCCGTAGTAGGCGATCCAGACCAGGACCGCGCCGATCATGGCGCCCAGGAACTGACCGGCGAAGTAGGTCGGCGTGTTGCTCCAGTCGCCGTCCTTGATCGCGATGCCGACCGTCACGGCGGGGTTGAGGTGGGCGCCGGAGAGCGGACCCGATATGTACGCCGCCGTCATGACCGCGAAGCCCCACCCGAAGGCGATGGCGAGCCAGCCGGCGTTGCGGGCCTTGGAGGCCTTGAGCGTCACGGCGGCACAGACACCGCCGCCGAGCAGGATGAGTATGGCGGTACCGATGGTCTCGCCGATGAAGATGTCGGAGCTGGACACCCGCGACTCCTTTGTCCTTCGTCCAGGGGAAGCCGAACCCCCGGGTCCCTCCGGGTGTTCCGGCGCCCTCGGTGTGAGAGCGATGGCGGCCCTTGGCGTTGTCACACTCTAACGCGTATTGCCGGTAGGTGTTCGACAATGCCGACCGATGGACGCGAGTCTCGCCGCGCCGTCACGCGTGCGTCAAGAGCTGTGTTATCGAAAGCACGATCGTTATTGATCGTCGTGGCCTATCGGTCGCCGCCCGCGGGCCGCGGCGCCCCGTGGAACGCCGGGGGCCGGGACGCCGTACGGCGTCCCGGCCCCTGTCCGCTCGTCTCAGAAGCGCCCGGCGCCCAGGTCGCGCGAGACCGCGCGGGCGCAGTCCCGGACCGCCGCGACCAGCTCGGGGCGCAGCTCGCCCTCCCGGCACAGCCGCTCCACGGCCCCGGTGATGCCCACCGCGCCGACCGGCATGCGCCTGCGGTCGTGGATGGGGGCGGCGATGGAGGCGATGCCCTCCCAGGTCTCCTCGACGTCGGCCGCGTACCCACGCGCGCGCGTGATGTCCAGGACGTGCTCGAAGCCGTCCGGCTCGCAGACGGTCCGGTCGGTGTACGCCTTGCGGTCGGCCTCCAGCGCCTCGCTGTGCGCGACCGGGTCGTACGCCGACAGCACCTTGCCCAGCGCGGTGGAGTGCAGCGGCTGCATGGCGCCGATCTCCAGCACCTGCCGGCTGTCGTCGGGGCGGAAGACGTGGTGCACGATCAGGACGCCCTGCTGGTGCAGGACGCCCAGGTGGACGCTCTCGCCGCTGGAGCGCGCCAGGTCGTCCGTCCACACCAGGGCGCGTGCCCGCAGCTCGTGCACGTCGAGGTAGGTGGTGCCCAGGCGCAGCAGCTCGGCGCCCAGCTGATAGCGCCCGGACGCCTCGTCCTGCTCCACGAACCCCTCCTGCTGGAGGGTGCGCAGGATGCCGTGCGCGGTGCCCTTGGCCAGTCCCAGCGACGAGGCGATGTCCGACAGGCCGAGCCGCCGCTCGCCGCCCGCGAGCAGGCGCAGCATCGCGGCCGCCCGTTCGAGCGACTGGATGTTCCGTGCCATCGACGTACTGCCTCCGTCCCCTTCGACTGCCGACCTCGGCGTCGCTGACGTCGTTCGGCAATGCCGAACACTACCGGTCCATGCCGACCTCCCGCTAATGGTCGGCGGGCAACTGTTGCACTCCGGCCGGTTCCGATCGCCTCGAACCCGGCGTCCGGAGGCCGGGCCCGCACAGTGACCGGGCGGCTCGCCCGCGTCGCCGCGCCGGAGCCGCCCCGGAGCCACGTCGGAGTTCCGGCGAGTCCCGGCGGGGCCCCGCCGGCCGGAGAGTCACCCCTTCGGCGGCCGTCCGACCCGCCATCCTCGTCCGTCTCGTGGACGCCGCGACCACCGGCCTCCGGTCCCGGCTACCCTGGCGGCGTGCGTTCTCCCCGGAACGTCCCCCGCGGACGGACCGGGCAGGCGCAAAGCCGACAGCCGTCGCATCCTAGGGAGCCCCTTCATGGCCTCGTCGCCGTCCACCCCGTCCGCCGACACCCGGACCCGCGTGTCCGCCCTCCGAGAGGCCCTCGCCACGCGAGTCGTGGTCGCCGACGGCGCGATGGGCACCATGCTCCAGGCGCAGAACCCCTCGCTGGACGACTTCCAGCAGCTGGAGGGGTGCAACGAGGTCCTGAACGTGACCCGGCCCGACATCGTCCGCTCGGTCCACGAGGAGTACTTCGCGGCCGGCGTCGACTGCGTCGGGACCAACACCTTCGGCGCCAACCACTCCGCCCTCGGCGAGTACGACATCCCCGAGCGCGTCCACGAACTGTCCGAGGCCGGCGCGCGGGTCGCCCGCGAGGTCGCCGACGAGTTCGCCGCCCGCGACGGACGGCAGCGCTGGGTCCTCGGCTCCATCGGCCCCGGCACCAAGCTGCCCACGCTCGGCCACGCCCCGTACACCGTCCTGCGCGACGCCTACCAGCGCAACGCCGAGGGCCTGGTCGCGGGCGGCGCCGACGCGCTGCTGGTGGAGACCACGCAGGACCTGCTCCAGACCAAGGCGTCCGTGCTCGGCGCCCGGCGCGCCCTCGAGGCCCTGGGCCTGGACCTGCCCGTCATCGTCTCCGTGACCGTCGAGACCACCGGCACCATGCTGCTGGGCTCCGAGATCGGCGCCGCGCTCACCGCGCTGGAGCCCCTCGGCATCGACATGATCGGCATGAACTGCGCCACCGGCCCGGCCGAGATGAGCGAGCATCTGCGCTACCTCGCCCGCCACTCGCGCATCCCGCTGACCTGCATGCCCAACGCCGGTCTGCCCGTCCTCGGCAAGGACGGCGCCCACTACCCGCTGACCGCGCCCGAGCTGGCCGACGCCCACGAGACCTTCGTGCGCGAGTACGGCCTGTCCCTGGTGGGCGGCTGCTGCGGCACCACCCCCGAGCACCTGCGCCAGGTCGTCGAGCGGGTCGGGGGTGCCGCCCCCACCGAGCGGCACCCGCGGCCCGAGCCCGGCGCCGCCTCGCTGTACCAGACCGTGCCCTTCCGCCAGGACACCTCGTACCTGGCCATCGGCGAGCGCACCAACGCCAACGGTTCCAAGAAGTTCCGCGAGGCCATGCTCGAGGGCCGCTGGGACGACTGCGTGGAGATGGCCCGCGACCAGATCCGCGAGGGCGCCCACATGCTCGACCTCTGCGTCGACTACGTCGGCCGGGACGGCGTCGCCGACATGGAGGAACTGGCCGGCCGCTTCGCCACCGCCTCCACGCTCCCCATCGTGCTGGACTCCACCGAGGTCGACGTCATCCGGGCCGGCCTGGAGAAGCTCGGCGGCCGCGCGGTGATCAACTCGGTCAACTACGAGGACGGCGACGGCCCCGAGTCCCGGTTCGCGCGCGTCACCGAGCTGGCCCGGGAACACGGCGCCGCGCTGATCGCCCTGACCATCGACGAGGAGGGCCAGGCCCGCACCGCCGAGAAGAAGGTCGAGATCGCCGAACGGCTGATCGCCGACCTCACCGGCAACTGGGGCATCCACGAGTCGGACATCCTCGTCGACTGCCTCACCTTCACCATCTGCACCGGCCAGGAGGAGTCCCGCAAGGACGGCGTGGCCACCATCGAGGGCATCCGCGAGCTGAAGAGGCGCCACCCCGACGTGCAGACCACGCTGGGCCTGTCCAACATCTCCTTCGGCCTCAACCCGGCGGCGCGCATCCTGCTCAACTCCGTCTTCCTGGACGAGTGCGTCAAGGCCGGCCTGGACTCGGCGATCGTGCACGCCAGCAAGATCCTCCCGATCGCCCGCTTCGACGAGGAACAGGTCACCACCGCCCTCGACCTGATCTACGACCGCCGCCGCGAGGGCTACGACCCGCTGCAGAAGCTGATGCAGCTCTTCGAGGGCGCCACCGCCAAGTCGCTCAAGGCGTCCAAGGCCGAGGAACTGGCCGCGCTGCCGCTCGACGAGCGCCTCAAGCGCCGCATCATCGACGGCGAGCGCAACGGCCTGGAGCAGGACCTGGACGAGGCGCTCCAGGAGCGTCCCGCCCTCGACATCGTCAACGAGACCCTGCTGGACGGCATGAAGGTCGTCGGCGAACTCTTCGGCTCCGGGCAGATGCAGCTGCCGTTCGTGCTCCAGTCCGCCGAGGTCATGAAGAGCGCGGTGGCCCACCTGGAGCCGCACATGGAGAAGACCGACGACCAGGGCAAGGGCACCATCGTGCTGGCCACCGTCCGCGGCGACGTCCACGACATCGGCAAGAACCTCGTCGACATCATCCTGTCGAACAACGGCTACAACGTCGTCAACCTCGGCATCAAGCAGCCGGTCTCGGCCATCCTGGAGGCGGCCGACGAGCACCGGGCCGACGTCATCGGCATGTCCGGGCTCCTGGTCAAGTCCACGGTGATCATGAAGGAGAACCTGGAGGAGCTCAACCAGCGGGGCCTGGCCGCCGACTACCCCGTCATCCTCGGCGGCGCCGCGCTCACCCGGGCCTACGTCGAGCAGGACCTGCACGAGGTCTACGACGGCGAGGTCCGCTACGCCCGCGACGCCTTCGAGGGCCTGCGGCTCATGGACGCCCTGATCGGCATCAAGCGGGGCGTGCCCGGCGCCAAGCTGCCCGAACTGAAGCAGCGCCGGGTACGGGCCGCCACCGTCGAGATCGAGGAGCGGCCCGAGGAAGGACACGTCCGCTCGGACGTCGCCACCGACAACCCCGTCCCCGAGCCGCCCTTCTGGGGCACCCGCGTCATCAAGGGCATCCAGCTCAAGGAGTACGCGTCCTGGCTCGACGAGGGCGCCCTCTTCAAGGGCCAGTGGGGGCTGAAGCAGGCCCGCACCGGCGAGGGCCCCTCCTACGAGGAACTGGTCGAGACCGAGGGCCGGCCGCGCCTGCGCGGCCTGCTGGACCGGCTCCAGACGGAGAACCTGCTGGAGGCGGCCGTGGTCCACGGCTACTTCCCCTGCGTCTCCAAGGACGACGACCTGATCATCCTCGACGACGACGGCAACGAGCGCACCCGTTTCACCTTCCCCCGCCAGCGCCGCGGCCGGCGTCTGTGCCTGGCCGACTTCTTCCGCCCGGAGGAGTCCGGCGAGCGGGACGTCGTCGGCTTCCAGGTCGTCACCGTCGGCTCCCGCATCGGCGAGGAGACCGCCCGGATGTTCCAGGCCAACGCCTACCGGGACTACCTCGAACTGCACGGCCTGTCCGTCCAGCTCGCCGAGGCCCTCGCCGAGTACTGGCACGCCCGGGTGCGCGCCGAACTCGGCTTCGGCGGCGAGGACCCGGCCCAGATGGAGGACATGTTCGCCCTCAAGTACCGGGGCGCCCGCTTCTCCCTCGGCTACGGCGCCTGCCCGGACCTGGAGGACCGTGCCAAGATCGCCGACCTGCTCCGGCCGGAGCGTATCGGCGTCCACCTGTCGGAGGAGTTCCAGCTCCACCCCGAGCAGTCCACCGACGCCATCGTCATCCACCACCCGGAGGCGAAGTACTTCAACGCCCGCTGAGGGTCCGTACCGCTGGGGCTTTGTACCGCTCCACGGGCCACATCAGGCGTCTCCGTCCCGCAGGACGTACACTGGTCGGTCCACCGCAGGCCGGTCCCCGTCATGGGGACCGGCCTGATCGTCCCTTCAAGGAGGTACGTGGATGACCAGTACGGTCCCCGCGCTCGGAACCCGTACGGCCGAAGGCTCCGCCCTGCAGGCCGTGCTCCTCGACATGGACGGCACCCTCGTGGACACCGAGGGCTTCTGGTGGGACGTCGAGGTCGAGGTCTTCGCCTCCCTCGGCCACACCCTCGACGACTCCTGGCGGCACGTGGTCGTCGGCGGCCCGATGAGCCGCAGCGCCGGTTTCCTGATCGAGGCCACCGGGGCCGACATCACCCTCGCCGAGCTGAGCGTGCTGCTCAACGACGGCTTCGAGGAGCGCATCGGCCGCTCCCTGCCGCTGATGCCGGGCGCCGCCCGGCTGCTCGCGGAGCTGTCCGCGCACGAGATCCCGACGGCCCTGGTCTCCGCGTCCCACCGGCGCGTCATCGACCGCGTGCTGGCCTCGCTGGGCCCCCAGCACTTCGATCTGACCGTGGCCGGCGACGAGGTGCCGCGGACCAAGCCGCACCCGGACCCGTACCTGGCCGCCGCGGCCGGACTGGGCGTGGACCCCGCCCGGTGCGCCGTCGTCGAGGACACCGTGACCGGTGTCGCCGCCGCTGAGGCCGCGGGCTGCCACGTCGTGGCCGTGCCCTCGGTCGCGCCCATCTCCCCGGCCGCCCGGCGTACGGTCGTCGGTTCGCTGGAAGACGTGAACCTGACATTCCTGCGCGGTCTGATGACGCGAATGCGCTAGACCTTCACCCAGCGTGCGGCGGTGTTTACGGCGGCCTTTCCCAAGACGCCCACAGGGGCGGAGCAGTGGACGAGATCGTCTCCGGTGCGGGGAAATTCCGCCGTTCCCCATGACCGAATCAAGACCCCACCGCGCCTCGCGGAAATGTGACGTTCGCCACCTGTGAAGGGGTCGACAGGTGGGTGGGGGTGTGCTGCCCGGCGCTTGGCGAACGTTGTCGAGGTGCCCATGTGTCCTGATTGGTGAAACCCTGCACTAATCCTTCCACTGTCGGGTTTTCGGTGTGTCCACACCCGGTTTCGCTCCGTGATGAGCGTCCAACTCCGGTGCCTGCGAACCCCCGTGCGGGCGCGGACTAATCTCGTCGCGAGAACATCGGCCACTACCCCCGTGATCCGCCGCGACACCCCTGCATGCCGGATACACGGACCGACAGCTCTGGAGAAACTCGAGCATGAACCGCAAGACTTTGGTGCTGCCGGCCGCCGTCGGCCTGCTCGCGCCGGTACTCGCCGCCTGTGGCGGGTCCGACGGCGGCAGTGGCGGCGGGGACGCGATCGTCGTCGGCACCACGGACCGGTTCACCGCCTCGAAGGACGCGCCCGCGCCCCTCGACCCGGCGTTCGCCTACGATGTCGGCACTTGGAACATCCTGCGTCAGACCACGCAGACCCTGATGATCCAGCCCCGCGGCGACGGTGAACCCGTGCCCGAGGCCGCCGAGAAGTGCGGATTCACCGACACCGGCAACGAGCGCTACGCGTGCACCCTGCGTGACGGCCTGAAGTTCGCCAACGGCGACGCCATCACCGCGGAGGACGTGAAGTACTCCATCGAACGCGCCCTGTCCATCAAGGCCGACAGCCAGGTCTACGGCCTCCTGTCGACCGTCGACACCGTCGAGACGCAGGGCGACCGCGAGGTCATCTTCCACCTCAACACCGCGGACGCCACCTTCCCGTACAAGCTGTCGACCCCGGTCGCCGGCATCGTCAACAAGGACGTCTACGCGAAGGACAAGCTGCGCGAGGGCTTCGAGCTGGACGGCTCCGGGCCGTACACGATGAAGGCCGAGGTCGACGGCGACGTCATGACCAAGGCCGTGTTCACCAAGAACCCCGAGTACAAGGGGAGCCTCAAGGTGAACAACGAGAAGGTCGAGGTCGCCTCCTTCGAGGACGCCGACGCCATGGGCGCCGCGCTCGACAAGGGCGACATCGACGTGATGACCCGCGCCATGACGCCGGAGCAGATCCGGAAGCTCTCCACCTCCACGGACAGCGAGGTCGACCTGATCGAGGTGGCCGGTCTGGAGATCCGCTACCTGGGCTTCAACACGGACGCGCCGACGGTCAAGAACAAGGCCGTCCGCCAGGCCATGGCCCAGCTCATCGACCGCAGCGCACTCGTCTCCGAGGTCTACGGCTCCCAGGCCGAGCCGCTGTACTCGATGGTCCCGGCCAGCGTCACCGGTCACTCCAACTCGTTCTTCAACAAGTACGGCGACCCCAGCGTGGCCAAGGCCAAGGCCCAGCTGGAGGACGCGGGCATCGAGACGCCGGTGAAGCTGACGATGCACTACACGACGGACCACTACGGAGCCGCGACCAAGCAGGAGTTCGAGGTCCTGCAGAAGCAGCTCAACGACAGCGGTCTCTTCGACGTCGCCATCGAGGGCCAGCCCTGGGACAAGTTCCGCCCGGCGGAGCTGAAGGGCGAGTACGACGTCTTCGGCATGGGCTGGTTCCCCGACTTCCCGGACGCCGACAGCTTCACGGCGCCGTTCCTCGACAAGGACAACACCCTCAACTCGCCGTACACGAACACGGAGATCCGCAACACGCTGATCCCCGAGTCCCGTCGCGAGGCGGACCGGCTCTCCGCCGCGGACAGCCTCAACCGGATCCAGGACATCACCGCGATCGACGTCCCGCTCATCCCGCTGTGGCAGGGCAAGCAGTACGTGGCCGCCCGGGACGACATCACGGGCACGGCCTACCTGCTCAACTCCTCCTCCACGCTCCAGGTGTGGGAGCTGGGCCGGGGCGTGAGCGGCTGACCCGCCGGACCCGACGCCGAAGGGCGCCCCTCCTGTTCGGAGGGGCGCCCTTCGCGCTACCGCCGCGCCTACTGGGCGCCGGGCCGCACCAGACCGCTTTCGTACGCGTACACCGCGGCCTGCACCCGGTCGCGCAGGCCCAGCTTGGTCAGCACATGGCCCACGTGCGTCTTGACCGTCGTCTCGCTGACGAACAGGTCGGCGGCGATCTCCGCGTTGGACAGGCCGCGGGCCACCAGCTTCAGCACCTCCACCTCACGCTCGGTCAGCGTGTGCAGGGTGTCCGGCACCGGCTCCTCCCCGGAGGGCAGATGCGTGGCGTACTTGTCCAGCAGCCGGCGGGTGATGCTCGGCGCGAGCATCGCCTCGCCGTTCGCCACCACGCGGATCGCCTGGACCAGTTCGCCCGCCGGGGCGTCCTTCAGGAGGAAGCCGCTGGCGCCCGCCTTCAGCGCCTCCACCACGTACTCGTCGAGGTCGAAGGTGGTCAGCACCAGCACCTTGGCCGGGCCGTCCCGCTCGGGTCCGGTGATCTGCCGGGTCGCCTCCACACCGTCCATCCGCGGCATGCGGATGTCCATGAGCACGACATCGGGCTGGAGCGCACGCACCTGGTCGAGCGCCTGGAGGCCGTCTCCGGCCTCGCCGACGACCGCGAGGTCCTGCTCGGCCTCCAGGATCATGCGGAAGCCCGTGCGCAGCAGCGGCTGGTCGTCGACCAGTAGGACGCGGATGGCCACGTAAGTCTCCTTCGCTAGTCCGGCCCCATTCTGCCCTGCTCGGCACCGCCGGACTCGGCCGCCCTCACCGGCAGCGGGTAGGGCGGGGGAGTACCGCCGAACTCGGGGCAGTGGGCCTGGTGGTCGCACCAGCCGCACAACTTGGTGGGACGCGGCCGCCAGTCACCGGTCTCGGTCGCCAGCCGGATGGCCTCCCACAGCGCCAGCAGCTTGCGCTCGACCCGCTCCAGGTCGGCCAGGACCGGGTCGTACGTGAGCACGTCACCACTGCCCAGGTACACCAACTGGAGACGCCGCGGGACGACCTTCTTCAGCCGCCAGACCACCAGCGCGTAGAACTTCATCTGGAACAACGCGCCCTCGGCGTACTGGGGCCGGGGCGCCTTGCCCGTCTTGTAGTCGACGATGCGCACCTCCCCGGTGGGCGCGACGTCGACCCGGTCGATGATGCCGCGCAGCCGCAGCCCCGAGTCCAGCTCGGCCTCGACGAACAGCTCCCGCTCGGCGGGCTCCAGCCTGCTCGGGTCCTCCAGCGTGAACCAGCGCTCGACGAGCCGCTCCGCCTCGCCCAGCCACTGGGCCATGCGCTCGCCCTCCGGGTCGTCGGCGAACAGCTCGCCCAGCTCGGGGCGGCTCTCCCGCAGCCGGTCCCACTGGCCCGGGATCAGGGCCTTCGCCCGCGGCGGGGTGCGCTCGGCCGCCGGTGCGTCGAAGAGCCGCTCCAGCACCGCGTGCACCAGGGTGCCCCGCGTCGCGGCCTCGCTCGGCTTCTCCGGGAGGCGGTCGATGACCCGGAACCGGTACAGCAGCGGGCACTGCATGAAGTCGCCGGCCCGGGACGGCGAGAGCGAGGCGGGCGCCACCGGCACCGAGGTCGGCACCGGCGCCGCCCCGGAGGCCGTGGCCGCGGTGTCCGTCACGGCGCCGGCGCGGACCGCCGTCGTGGCCGCCGGTCCGGCCGGTGCGCCGGCGTCCTCGGCGACATCCTCGATGCTCGTCTCCATGCCCACAGACCTTACGGCCCGACACTGACAGCGACCCAGTCCGCGGCCCTTACCCCTGTGACGAAAGGGAACCAGAGGGGTGCCGGGGCGGAACGGACCGCGTCGGACGCATACCATCGACACGAGAACCCTCCCGCCCGGCAGGCGCGGGGGACGCTTCGAACGAGGGGACACCGTGGACGTGAGCGGCGGGAGCGGGCAGCCGCGCCCCGGCAACGACGAGTCGGCCGAGCCCCAGGCGGCACCCACCGCCCCGGCCACCGGCTCCGCCCGGCCGGAGCCCGCGGACTCCGGCCCGCCCGGGGACCGGCCCGCGGACCGGCCCCGGACGTCGGGGGGCGCCCACGGCGAGCCCGCCGGAGCGGCCGACGCCACCGGTGACCGCTCGCCGGCACCCGGCACGGACGGCACCGTCCCCGCGGCGGACCCGCACTCACCCGGCACCGGTTCGCCGGGCGCCGCGGCGCCCGACTCCGGCCCGCGCTCCCAGGACCCCCGGCCCGAGCCGTCGCCCGCCGGGCCGACCGGTGCCGACGCGGCGACTCCGGAGTCCCCCGGCCCCCTCGGCCCCGCTCGGGAGCCGTCGGGCGCCGAGACCCCGGCCCCCCAGCCACCGCCGCGGAAGGCGCCGGGCACCGAGCCCCCGGGCGAGCCTCCGGCGGCGGCCCCCGAAGGCACCGCCCCCGCGCACGGCGAGCCCGGCCGAAAGTCCCCCGGTTCCGACACCCCGAATCCGGCCCCCGAACCGCAGCCGTCCCAGGGGCCGCAGCCGTCCCAGGCGCCGCATCCGGCCCGGGCACCGGAGCCGACCCCAAACCCCGACCCGGCCCCGCGGCCCACACCGCCCCGCACCGACGACCACCCCGCGCACCCGCCCACGCCCGCGCACCCGGGTCACGGCGCCCACGGCACCCGCCCCGACGCCCACGGCACCCACCCCGGCCCCGCCCCCGCCCAGCACGCCCGCCCCGACGCCCACCGCGAAGGCGGCACCGGGCCGGGCCGGCCCCCGCAGCGGCGGCCGGAGCCCGGCGGAGGGCTGCTGATGGGCCGGCCCTTCGGCGTACCCGTGTACGTCGCACCCAGCTGGTTCCTGGTCGCCGCCCTGATCACCTGGGTGTTCGGCGGCCAGCTCGACCGCGTCCTGCCCGAGCTGGGCGCCGCCCGCTACCTGGTCTCCCTCTTCTTCGCGGTCGCCTTCTACGCCTCCGTCCTCGTCCACGAGCTGGCCCACACCGTCGCCGCCCTCCGCTTCAAGCTCCCGGTGCGCCGCATCCAGCTCCAGTTCTTCGGCGGCGTCTCCGAGATCGAGAAGGAGGCCGAAACCCCGGGCCGGGAGTTCATGCTGGCCTTCGTGGGCCCCCTGCTCTCCCTGGTCCTCGCCGGTGTCTTCTACGCCGCCCTGCTGCCCGTCGCACCCGACTCGGTACCGGGCGTCCTGCTCGCCGGCCTGATGGTCTCCAACCTCCTCGTGGCCGCCTTCAACCTGCTGCCCGGCCTCCCCCTCGACGGAGGCCGGATGCTCCGCGCCGTCGTCTGGAAGCTCACCGGCAAGCCGATGAGCGGCACCGTCGCCGCCGCCTGGGTCGGCCGCGCCCTCGCCATCGCCGTACTGATCGGCCTGCCGCTGCTCACCCAGTCGCTCGGCAGCGAGTCCGCCGACGACGTCGGCATGGACACCGTCCTGGACGCCCTGCTCGCCGCCATCCTGGCCGCGATCATCTGGACCGGCGCCGGCAACAGCCTCCGCATGGCCCGCCTGCGCGAGCACCTGCCCGAGCTGCGCGCCCGCGCTCTCACCCGGCGCGCCGTCCCCGTCTCCGCCGACACCCCGCTCTCCGAGGCACTGCGCCGCGCCAACGCCTCCGGGGCCCGCGCCCTCGTCGTCGTCGACGCCGAAGGCGTCCCCGTCTCCCTGGTCCGCGAGGCCGCCATCGTCGGCGTACCGGAGCACCGCCGCCCTTGGGTGCCGGTCAGCGGGCTCGCCCAGGACCTCACCGACGGCATGCGCGTCTCCGCCGAGCTGTCCGGCGAGGAACTGCTCGACGCCCTGCGCGCCAACCCGGCGACCGAGTACCTCGTCGTCGAGGAGACCGGCGAGATCTACGGCGTCCTCTCCGCCGCCGACGTCGAGCGCGCCTTCGTCAAGGCGATGGCCCGCCCCTCCTGACCACCGCCCTCCCCGAGCGGTGGTCGGCGGCCCCGCCGGGGACCGGTAGGCTGGTCACATGTCCGAACCGACCGGTGCCGCCCGCAGGCGCGGGCCCTTCAAGGTCGGGGACCAGGTTCAGCTGACCGACCCCAAGGGCCGCCACTACACGTTCACGCTCGAGGCCGGGAAGAACTTCCACACCCACAAGGGTTCCTTCCCCCACGACGAACTGATCGGCGCTCCCGAGGGCAGCGTTGTCCGCACCACCGGGAACGTCGCCTACCTCGCGCTGCGCCCCCTGCTCCCCGACTACGTCCTGTCCATGCCCCGCGGGGCAGCCGTCGTCTACCCGAAGGACGCGGGGCAGATCCTCGCCTTCGCCGACATCTTCCCCGGCGCCCGCGTCGTGGAGGCGGGCGTCGGCTCCGGCTCCCTCAGCAGCTTCCTGCTGCGCGCCATCGGCGACCAGGGCATGCTGCACTCCTACGAGCGCCGCGAGGACTTCGCCGACATCGCGAGGCAGAACGTGGAGCGCTACTTCGGCGGCCCGCACCCCGCCTGGCAGCTCACCGTCGGCGACCTCCAGGACAACCTGTCCGACACCGACGTCGACCGCGTCATCCTCGACATGCTCGCCCCCTGGGAGTGCCTGGACGTCGTCAAGAAGGCACTCGTGCCCGGCGGCATCCTCTGCTGCTACGTGGCCACCACCACCCAGCTCGCCCGGACCGTCGAGTCCATCCGCGAGATCGGCTGCTTCAACGAGCCGACCTCCTGGGAGACCATGATCCGCAACTGGCACGTGGAGGGCCTCGCCGTCCGCCCGGACCACCGGATGATCGGCCACACCGGCTTCCTGCTCACCGCCCGCCGCCTCGCCGACGGCGTCGAACCGCCCATGCGCCGCCGCCGCCCCGCCAAGGGCGCCTACGGCGAGGACTACGACGGCCCCAACGCCGGCGGAGGCTCCGGCCGCTGAGACGGCCCCTGGCCCGCACAACGCACCGACGCCGTGGTGGAGTTCCCCGACCGCACCGGGAACTCCACCACGGCGTCGCCGCATTGCCCCACCCGCGACGAGAGGGGCCGGGCCGCGCCGGGTGGGGCGGGACCGGGGAATCATTCCGGATACCCACCCCGCCGTTCCCCCGCACTGTGACGTGTGGCACGATGCTGGCCACCCCCCGCCGGCACAGCCCTCACAGGAGACACTCCTCGTGCAGCACCCCGCCGTTCCGGACCTGTCCCACACGCACACCCGCCCCATCCACTGGGTCGCCACCGCCACAGCGCTCGCCGCGGTGGTCGCCCTCTCCTCGGTCCTGCAGCCCGACGCCGCGACGGCGGCCCAGCCCCACGGCACCGAGTCGAAGCAGGCCCCCGCGCACGCCGCGCCGCCCGACCCGGGCGCCGTCACGTTCCCCCTCCAGTGCGGCCCCGTCGACGCCGTGGTCCAGAAGAAGGCCACCGGCGACCTCGACGGCGACGGACGGCCCGAGACGGCGGCCGTCGTCCACTGCGACGCGCCCATGGGCACCCCGCCCGACGGCGTGTACGTCCTCACCCGCGCGGACGACGGCAAGCCCCGCGTCGTCGCCACCCTCGTGGATCCGGCCGACCGCCGGACGGTCACCGACTTCGCCCTGCGTGACGGCGAGATCCACGCCACGCTCCTCGGCTACTCCTCGGCCGACGTGCCCAGTTGCTGCCCCGACGTCACCGACGAGGTGAAGTGGCAGTGGAAGAACGGCACGTTCGTCCGCGACACACCCTCCCAGGCACGCACCGTCTGACCGGTGCCCCTGAGACAGATGGTGTGACCCGCCGCACACTCGTCACCGAGGGTGCGGATCGAGTCACGATTCGGTCACTCTGCGTCCGGGCCGAAGACCTCGGCCCTGTCCGAAACCCGACGTACGTGGATGCACTCGCCCGGACACTCCTTCACGGAGTCGACCACGTCCGTGAGAAGCGGCAGCGGCACGGGCGTTGCCGCCCCCGGGCTCTGCAGCAGCTCGTCGTCCGCGCCCTTCACATACGCCAGACCGTCGATGTCCAGCTCGAACACCTCCGGCGCGTACTGCGCGCAGATGCCGTCACCGGTACACAGGTCCTGGTCGATCCAGACCTCCAGGGCCTCGCCCTCGACTCCGGCCTCCTGCTGCACGCTCATGTCTTTCCTGCCGTTTCCTGCGTCGAGCCGTTCGGGAATCCGGCCAGCTCTGACGGGTGTTGAACACTTCGACCCTACCCCCGCCTGGGTTCCATCCACGTTCCGTGGGTATTCCCCTGGCGTGAGGGAGAGCGCAAGGGTGAAGATCGGACACACCCCGACAGTCTTTGTGATCTAGGGGTTTCAATCGACACCCACCCAGGTAGGGTCTGGAAGCGTCCAGCTCCCCTTGGAGGAGGTGAGGACCGTGGCAGCCCACGACGACGACATGAACCGCGGCATCCGCCCGGGACGCGGGTCCGACGACCCGGCCGGGCAGGTGGCCTACCTTGAGCAGGAGATCGCCGTCCTGCGACGCAAGCTCGCCGAATCTCCGCGACACACGAGAATTCTCGAAGAGCGGATCGTCGAACTGCAGACCAATCTGGCCGGCGTGTCCGCCCAGAACGAGCGACTCGCCAGCACCCTCCGCGAGGCCCGCGACCAGATCGTGGCCCTCAAGGAGGAAGTCGACCGGCTGGCCCAGCCACCGGCCGGCTTCGGCGTCTTCCTGCAGGCCAATGAGGACGACACCGCCGACATCTTCACCGGCGGCCGCAAACTCCGGGTGAACGTCAGCCCGAGCGTCGAGCTCGACGAGCTACGGCGCGGCCAGGAAGTGATGCTCAACGAAGCGCTCAACGTGGTCGAGGCCATGGAGTACGAGAGCGTCGGCGACATCGTCACCCTCAAGGAGATCCTGGAGGACGGCGAGCGAGCCCTCGTGCTCGGGCACACCGACGAAGAGCGCGTGGTACGACTCGCCGAGCCCCTGCTCGGCGTCACCATCCGCCCCGGCGACGCCCTCCTGCTCGAGCCCCGCTCCGGATACGTCTACGAGGTCGTCCCCAAGAGCGAGGTCGAGGAACTCGTCCTCGAAGAGGTTCCCGACATCGGCTACGAGCAGATCGGCGGCCTCGGCGGACAGATCGAGATGATCCGCGACGCGGTCGAGCTCCCCTATCTCTACCCCGACCTCTTCAAGGAGCACGAGCTGCGCCCGCCCAAGGGCGTCCTGCTCTACGGCCCCCCCGGATGCGGCAAGACACTCATCGCCAAGGCGGTCGCCAACTCGCTGGCCAAGAAGGTCGCCGAGGTCACCGGCCAGGCCGCCGGCAAGAGCTTCTTCCTCAACATCAAGGGACCCGAGCTCCTCAACAAGTACGTCGGCGAGACCGAGCGGCAGATCCGCCTCGTCTTCCAGCGAGCCCGCGAGAAGGCCAGCGAGGGCACCCCCGTCATCGTCTTCTTCGACGAGATGGAATCCCTCTTCCGCACCCGCGGCTCCGGCGTCAGCTCGGACGTGGAGAACACCATCGTCCCGCAGCTGCTCGCCGAGATCGACGGCGTCGAGGGCCTGCAGAACGTGGTGGTCATCGGTGCCTCCAACCGCGAGGACATGATCGACCCCGCCATCCTGCGCCCCGGCCGGCTCGACGTGAAGATCAAGATCGAACGTCCGGACGCCGAGGCGGCCAAGGACATCTTCGGCAAGTACCTCACCGAGCGCCTCCCGCTCCACGTCGACGACCTCGCCGAGCACGACAAGGACAAGGCGGCCACCGTCCAGAGCATGATCCAGACGGCGGTGGAACAGATGTACGCCGAATCCGAGGAGAATCGCTTCCTGGAAGTCACCTACGCCAACGGCGACAAGGAAGTCCTTTACTTCAAGGACTTCAATTCCGGCGCCATGATCGAGAACATCGTGGGCCGCGCCAAGAAGATGGCGATCAAGGACTTCCTCGAGAAGAACCAGAAGGGCCTCCGCGTCTCCCACCTCCTCCAGGCCTGCGTGGACGAGTTCAAGGAGAACGAGGACCTGCCCAACACCACCAACCCGGACGACTGGGCCCGCATCTCCGGAAAGAAGGGCGAACGGATCGTGTACATCCGTACGCTCGTCACCGGAAAGCAGGGCGCCGACACCGGACGCTCCATCGACACGGTGGCGAACACCGGACAATACCTGTAAAAGGCGGGGCGGCTGCGGGTGCCCTCGATGGGTACCCGCAGCCGACTGTTTTCCGGAGCCCCGACTGGAGCAAGGCAATGCCGCAAATGATCTCCCCACCAGCGCAAAGGCGTTCTAGGCTCTTCCGTACCGCCGAGTCGCGCAGTGCGGGGACGGGCACCGCACACGCATCGGAGCGCCAGCGGTACTTGAGCGGCGCCCACCACGGGCACCGCCGGGCAAGGAGGGCCGCATGACCGTACGGCGAGTAATGGGCATCGAGACCGAGTACGGGATCTCCGTCCCCGGCCACCCCAACGCCAATGCCATGCTCACCTCGTCCCAGATCGTCAACGCCTACGCGGCGGCGATGCACCGGGCCCGCCGGGCCCGCTGGGACTTCGAGGAGGAGAATCCGCTGCGGGACGCGCGAGGCTTCGACCTCGCCCGGGAGGCCGCCGACTCCAGCCAGCTCACCGACGAGGACATCGGCCTCGCCAACGTCATCCTCACCAACGGAGCACGGCTCTACGTCGACCACGCCCACCCCGAGTACAGCGCCCCCGAGGTCACCAACCCCCGCGACGCCGTCCTCTGGGACAAGGCCGGCGAACGGATCATGGCCGAGGCCGCGGAACGGGCCGCCCAGCTGCCCGGCGCCCAGCCCATCCACCTCTACAAGAACAACACCGACAACAAGGGCGCCTCCTACGGCACGCACGAGAACTACCTGATGAAGCGGGAGACCGCCTTCTCGGACATCGTGCGCCACCTGACGCCCTTCTTCGTCTCCCGCCAGGTCTTCACCGGCGCCGGCCGCGTCGGCATCGGCCAGGACGGCCACGAACACGGCTTCCAGATCAGTCAGCGCGCCGACTACTTCGAGGTCGAGGTCGGCCTCGAGACCACGCTCAAGCGGCCCATCATCAACACCCGCGACGAGCCCCACGCCGACGCCGAGAAGTACCGGCGCCTCCACGTGATCATCGGCGACGCCAACCTGTCGGAGATCTCCACCTACCTGAAACTGGGCACGACCGCCCTGGTCCTCTCCATGATCGAGGACGGCTTCATCGCCGTCGACCTCGCCGTCGACCAGCCCGTACGCACCCTCCACCAGGTCTCCCACGACCCGTCCCTGAAGCGCCTGGTCACCCTCCGCAGCGGCCGCACGCTCACCGCGGTACAGCTCCAGATGGAGTACTACGAGCTGGCCCGCAAATACGTGGAGGAACGCTACGGCGCCGACGTCGACGACCAGACCAAGGACGTCCTCGGCCGCTGGGAGGACACCCTCAACCGGCTCGAGAACGACCCGATGAGCCTCGCCGGCGAACTCGACTGGGTCGCCAAACGGGAACTCATGGAGGGCTACCGGCGCCGCGACGACCTCGACTGGGACGCCGCCCGGCTGCACCTCGTCGACCTCCAGTACGCCGACGTACGGCCCGACAAGGGCCTCTACAACCGACTGGTGGAGCGGGGCCGCATCAAGCGGCTCCTGGACGAGACCGAGGTCGAGCGGGCCCGCACCAAGCCGCCGGAGGACACCCGCGCCTACTTCCGCGGACGCTGCCTGGAGCAGTACGCGGACGACGTCGCGGCGGCCTCCTGGGACTCGGTGATCTTCGATCTGCCGGGCCGGGACTCCCTCCAGCGGGTCCCAACCCTGGAACCGCTTCGCGGAACGCGTAATCACGTCAAGGAGCTGCTGGACCGCTGCCGCACCGCGGAAGACCTGGTCAGGGTCCTGACCGGCGGGTGAGCGCGCGGAACGGGTACACGAACGAGATCGTCGGACGGGGTGGAAACCCACCCCGTCCGGGAACCATCGAGATGGCCCCCGTTCGTTGGAGAAACGCGGGGCCGATGTCGGACCCGGCTTGTAGGGTCTGATCTTGACCGAGCAACTGTGTCGGGCGAACCGAGCGGGGTGAGGGTTATGGCGACCAAGGACACCGGCGGCGGGCAGCAGAAGGCCACCCGGTCCAACGAGGAGGTCGAGGAGCAGGCGCAGGACGCGCAGGCTTCCGAGGACCTCAAGGAACGCCAGGAGAAGCTGAACGACGACGTGGACTCCGTCCTGGACGAGATCGACGATGTCTTGGAAGAGAACGCCGAGGACTTCGTGCGTTCCTTCGTGCAAAAGGGCGGCCAGTAGGCCGCGTCCGCCTTCGCGACGAAGGACGACTGTGGGGGTCAGTAGGGGAGGGGCACGTGGAGAAGCGCTGCTCGCGGTGGGGAGAGGTCACACCGCGGGCGGCCTTCGCCGCCGACCGAGCCGCGTGACGACCCGCGGACCCGCTGCCGCGCTCGCGTGGCTCGGTCCCGCGGCCCCCGCCGCACATGTGGATCACTGCCACGGGACGGGTAGGGTCCGTGGCGTACTGTGCTTCAGCTGCAACGCAGCCCTGGGGCAGTTCAAGGATCGGCCCGATGCCATAAGGCGGGCTGCAGCTTACGTGGAAGGAATCGCGTGGAAGCCAACACTCGTAGCACCGGGCGTCTACCAGCTGCCTTCCTGACGCCTGGGTCCTCCTCCTTCATGGACTTCCTCGGTGAGCACCAGCCCGAGCTGCTCCCGGGCAACCGGCAGCTGCCGCCGGTGCAGGGCGTCGTCGAGGCGCCGCACGGGACGACGATCGTGGCGGTGACGTTCCCCGGAGGCGTGGTCCTCGCCGGTGACCGGCGGGCCACGATGGGCAACATGATCGCCCAGCGGGACATCGAGAAGGTCTTCCCGGCCGACGAGTACTCGGCGGTGGGCATCGCCGGCACGGCGGGTCTGGCCGTGGAGATGGTGAAGCTGTTCCAGCTGGAGCTGGAGCACTTCGAGAAGGTCGAGGGCGCCCAGCTGTCCCTGGAGGGCAAGGCGAACCGTCTGTCGACGATGATCCGTTCGAATCTGGGCATGGCGATGCAGGGGCTGGCCGTGGTGCCGCTGTTCGCCGGTTACGACGTGGACCGCGGCCGGGGTCGCATCTTCTCGTACGACGTGACGGGCGGGCGGTCGGAGGAGCAGAGCTACGCGGCCACCGGGTCGGGGTCGATCTTCGCCCGTGGCGCTATGAAGAAGCTCTACCGGGACGACCTGACCGAGGAGCAGGCCACGACGCTCGTGGTGCAGGCGCTGTACGACGCGGCGGACGACGACTCGGCGACCGGTGGTCCCGATGTCGCGCGCCGGATCTACCCGATCATCACTGTGATCACCGAGGACGGCTTCCGCCGGCTGAGTGAGGACGAGGCTTCGGGACTCGCCCGCTCGGTGCTGGAGCGGCGGCTGGAGCAGCCCGACGGCCCGCGGGCCGCGTTGCTGTAGCGGGCGCGGTCGGTCGTGTTGTCAGGTGGTTCAGTGACTTCTCCAGAAAGGGACGGATAACCGGTGTCGACGCCGTTCTATGTCTCACCCCAGCAGGCGATGGCGGACCGGGCGGAGTACGCCCGCAAGGGCATCGCCCGTGGCCGCAGCCTGGTCGTGCTGCAGTACGCCGACGGCATCGTGTTCGTCGGCGAGAACCCGTCCCGTGCGCTGCACAAGTTCAGCGAGATCTATGACCGGATCGGCTTCGCGGCCGCCGGTAAGTACAACGAGTACGAGAATCTGCGGATCGGCGGTGTGCGCTACGCCGACCTGCGGGGTTACACCTATGACCGGGACGATGTGACGGCTCGCGGTCTGGCCAACGTCTACGCGCAGACGCTGGGCACGATCTTCTCCAGTCAGGCCGAGAAGCCGTACGAGGTGGAGCTGGTCGTCGCCGAGGTCGGTGACACCGCCGACGGGGACCAGATCTACCGGCTGCCGCACGACGGTTCGATCGTGGACGAGCACGGTTCGGTCGCGGTCGGGGGCAACGCCGAGCAGATCAGCGGCTACCTGGATCAGCGGCACCGTGACGACATGACGCTGGCCGAGGCGCTGAAGCTGGCGGTGCAGGCGCTGTCGCGGGACACGAACGGCAGTGAGCGGGAGATTCCGGCGGAGCGGCTGGAGGTCGCGGTGCTGGACCGTACGCGGCCGCAGAAGCGGAAGTTCAAGCGGATCGTGGGCGCGCAGCTGTCGCGGCTGCTGGACTCGGGTGCCGGTACGGAAGATCTGTCGCTGCCGGACGAGGACGAGGACGAGGACGGCGGCAAGGCCGAGGAGTAGCGGGAGCCGCTGGGTGAGGGCTTCGAGCGGCGTCGGGTGCCAGGGGTGCCCGGCGCCGCTCAGTCGTGCGGTGGCGGTGCGGTGGAGCCTCGTACGACCAGGTGGACGGGGATGTCGCCTTCCTCGGGCGTCTGCCCCTCCATGACGGCGAGCAGGGCGCGCATGCCGCGTTCGCCGAAGAGTTCCGCGTCGAGGCGGACGGTCGTCAGTTCGGGGTCGATGGCGGTGGCGAGGCCGAGGTCGTCGAGGCCGGTGACGGAGAGGTCGTCGGGGACGCGGAGTCCGGCGCGCCGGGCGGCCTTGTAGGCGCCGACGGCCAGTTTGTCGTCGTCGCAGACGAGTGCGGTGGGCCGGGGGCCGGGGGCGGCGAGCGCGGTCTCGGTGGCGGCCAGGGCGCCGTCGACGGAGATGGGGGCGCGGGCGGTGCGCAGGGTGGTGCCGGGGGTGTCCGCCAGTCGTGCGGCCAGTGCGCGGGCGCGGATCTCGAAGGTCCAGGAGGGGACGTCGGCCGCGAGGTGCAGGAAGCGGCGGTGGCCGAGGGCGAGCAGGTGTTCGGCGACCTGGCGGATGCCGTCGGTGATGTCGAGGTTGACGGTCGCGGCGCCGAGGCTGCCTTCGGGGTCGCTGTCCAGCATGACCAGGGGGAGCTGGTCGCCGCGGATGGCGGTGAGGGCGTCGGCGGCCATGGAGGAGGCGATGACGCCGTCGAGGGCGGCCTGGGCGGAGGCGAAGGGGTCTCTGGCGGGGCCGACGCCTTCGGGGGAGGGGTAGAGGACCACTCCGAAGCCGTGCTGGGCGGCGACGCGTGCGGCGCCGGTGTAGACCTCCGCGAAGAACTCCGTGGTGAGGGCGGGGACGACCAGCAGGACGGTGCGGGTGCGGCCGAGGCGGAGGTTGCGGGCGGCGAGGTTGGGGCGGTAGCCGAGCCGGCGGGCGGCGTCGCGGACCCGTTGTGCGGTGGGTTCCGAGACCCGGCCGCGCCACTTGTCGCCGAGGACCAGGGAGACGGCGGCCTGGGAGACGCCGGCGGCCTGGGCGACGTCCCGGCTGGTGGGGCGGGTGCTGCCTCGTGCCACCGTTCGCCTGCGCTTTCGTCTGGACTCGTGAACAGGCGCCATGGTACGTATGACGGAGCACGTTATACGTAAAACTTGATGGGGTTCGTCGGGAAGGGGCTGGTCGTGGTCGCCGGGTACCTGGACATTCTTCGGGCGCGGCACGCCGTCCGGCTGCTGGTCGGCACGCTCGTGGGGCGGCTGCCCAACGCGACGGCCGCGATCGCGATCGTGCTGTTCGTGCGCGCGGAGGGCGGTTCGTACAGCCTCGCGGGCGCGCTCGCCGCGGTGTACGGCGTCGCCAACGCGGTGGGCCAGCCGGTGCTGGGGCGGCTGGTGGACCTGTACGGGCAGCCGCGGGTGCAGTTGCCGGCCGCGGTGCTGTCGGCGCTGGCCATGGGCGTCTTCGCCCTCGCCGGGACCGATCCGGTGGCCGTGGCGTACCTCTCGGTGGGGGCCGCCGGCCTGTTCACGCCGCCGCTGGAGGGCGGCCTGCGGGCGCTGTGGCCCAGTGTGCTCCGCGAGGAGGACCAGGTGCACACGGCGTACGCGATGGACGCGGTGGCCCAGGAGGTCATGTTCACGGTCGGGCCGCTGCTGGTGACGGTGTGCGTGTCGCTGTGGTCGCCGCAGGCGGCGCTGCTGGTGCTGAACGCGGTGGGTGTCCTCGGGGCGCTGTCCGTGGTGGTGTCGCCGCCTTCGCGGGCGTGGCGGTCGGCGCCGCGGGAGGCGCACTGGCTGGGTGCTCTGCGGGCGCCGGGGCTGCTGGCGCTGCTGGGGGCCTTCCTGTTCATCGGGATGGCGCTCGGCTCCATCACCGTGGCGGCGGTGCCGTACGCGGACGAGCACGGTGGTGACGCCGTCTACGGCTGGCTGATGGCCGCTCTGGGGCTGGGCGCGCTGGTGGGCGGGGTCGTGTACGGGGCGCGGCGGTGGACCGGCGATCCGGCGCGGCGGCTGCGGCTGCTGGTGGCGCTTCTGGCGGTGTGCTACCTGCCGTTGACGCTGACGCCGGGGGTGGTGGCGATGGTGGCGCTCACCGTGGTCGCGGGGGTCTTCCTCGCGCCGTGCATCGCCTGTGCGTTCGTCCTCGTCGATCTGCACGCGCCGCGGGGGACGGTGACGGAGGCGTTCTCGTGGCTGGTGACGACCTTCACGGTGGGGGCCTCGGTGGGGACGGGCGTGGCGGGGCCGGTGGTGGAGCACGGCGGGGTGCTGTGGGGGTTCGCCGTGCCGGGCGCGGCGGGCGTCGTCTCCCTGCTCGTCCTGGCCGGTACCGGGCGGGTCCTCGCAGCTCCCGTGCGGGGGGCGGTGGTTGCGGCTTCATCGGAAAATGATCCGAACCGTGCCGTCGAACCCCGTTTCAGTTCGGGTCATCAGGCGTAATGTTCAGTCATGGACCGCCGCATTTTCGGGCTGGAGAACGAGTACGGCGTCACGTGCACGTTCAGGGGACAGCGCCGCCTGTCGCCTGACGAGGTGGCGCGGTACCTCTTCCGCCGTGTCGTGTCATGGGGCCGCAGCAGCAATGTCTTTCTGCGCAACGGGGCCCGCCTCTATCTCGACGTGGGATCGCATCCGGAATACGCCACACCCGAATGCGACAACGTGATCGAACTCGTCACCCACGACAAGGCGGGCGAGCGCATTCTCGAAGGACTCCTGGTGGACGCCGAACGACGCCTGCACGAGGAGGGAATCGCGGGCGACGTCTACCTCTTCAAGAACAACACCGACTCCGCCGGCAACTCCTACGGCTGTCACGAGAATTACCTCGTGGCCCGGCACGGGGAGTTCTCGCGGCTCGCGGACATCCTCATCCCGTTCCTGGTGACCAGGCAGCTGCTGTGCGGCGCGGGCAAGGTGCTGCAGACGCCGCGGGGTGCCGTGTACTGCGTCAGTCAGCGGGCCGAGCACATCTGGGAGGGGGTCTCCTCGGCGACCACCCGCTCGCGGCCCATCATCAACACGCGTGACGAGCCGCACGCGGACGCGGAGCGCTACCGGCGCCTGCACGTCATCGTGGGCGACTCGAACATGTCCGAGACGACCATGCTGCTGAAGGTCGGCGCCACCGATCTGGTGCTGCGCATGATCGAGGCGGGCACGGTGATGCGCGACCTGACCCTGGAGAACCCGATCCGGGCGATCCGCGAGGTCAGCCACGACATCACCGGTCGGCGGAAGGTGCGGCTGGCCAGCGGACGCGAGGCGTCCGCCCTGGAGGTGCAGCGGGAGTACTACGAGAAGGCGGTGGACTTCTGCGAGCGCCGCGGCATCCGCACCGGCACGGTGGAGCGGGTGCTGGAGCTGTGGGGCCGCACGCTGGAGGCGATCGAGAACGAGGACCTCGACCGCATCGACACCGAGATCGACTGGGTCATGAAGTACAAGCTCCTGGAGCGGTACCGGGCCAAGCACAACATGACCATGTCGCACCCGAGGGTCGCGCAGATAGACCTCGCCTACCACGACATCCACCGTCGTCGTGGTCTCTACTACCTGCTGGAGAAGAAGGGCCAGGCCGCCCGGGTCGCCAACGACCTGAAGATCTTCGAGGGCAAGTCCGTGCCGCCGCAGACCACCCGGGCGCGGCTGCGCGGCGACTTCATCCGGCGTGCGCAGGAGCAGCGGCGGGACTTCACCGTCGACTGGGTCCACCTCAAGCTCAACGACCAGGCGCAGCGCACCGTGTTGTGCAAGGACCCGTTCCGTTCGGTGGACGACCGGGTGGAGAAGCTGATCGCCGGGATGTGACCCCGGCACACGAGTGAGTCGGACGTTTCCCGGTGGAAAGGGCGGAACGTCACAGGGGCACCGTACGTTAGCCGTACGGTGCCCTTCTCACGCCGTAGAGTTGCGCGCACGCTCCTGACATGAACACCGACCGACACCGATACGAGGCCCCCACCGTGCGCCGACGCTCACTCCTCATCGCCGTACCCGCCGGACTGGTCACCCTCGCCGCCTGCGGCGACGAAGACTCCGGCTCGAGCAGCGCCGGCGACAGCGCGACGCCGGAGGCGTCGGCCACCTCGGCGGCCCCGTCGCCGAAGATCGTGGACGGGCCGCTGCCCGCGATCACGGCCGGGACGAAGTTCGACGAGAAGCCGACCGTCGCCAAGGGCAGCGGAGAGCCCTCCAAGGATCTCGCGGTGAAGACGGTCATCGCCGGCAGCGGCAGGACCGTCGCGGAGAACGACTTCGTCTCGGCGAACTACCTGGGCCAGGTCTGGGCGAGCGCGAAGGTCTTCGACAACTCCTACGACCGCGAGACCCCGCTGGTGATCCAGCTCGCCCAGGGCAGCATCATCGACGGCTGGCGGTACGCGCTCGCGGGCAAGAAGACGGGCAGCCGCGTCCAGTTCTCCGTCCCGCCCACCTGGGGGTACGGCGAGCAGGGCAATGAGCAGGCGGGTATCAAGGGCGACGACACGCTGGTCTTCGTCGTGGACGTGCGGGACACGTTCAACGCCAAGAGCTCGGCCCAGGGGAAGAAGGTCCCCCAGGACGACGCGGCGCTGCCGAAGGTCGGTACCGGCACGGACGGCAAGGCCCCCTCCATCGAGGTGCCGAAGGCCGACGCGCCGAAGAAGCTGGTCGCCGAGTACGTGCTGGAGGGCGACGGCGCGGAGGTGGGCGCCGAGGACAGCGTGCTCGTGCAGTACAAGGGCGTGACCTGGGACGGCGGCAAGGAGTTCGACTCGACGTACGGCAGGAAGCAGCTGACGTCGTTCTCGTTGCAGCAGGTCGTCAAGGGGTGGGCGCAGGGTCTGACCGGCAAGAAGGTCGGCAGCCGGGTCCTCATCGTCATCCCGCCGGACCTGGGCTACGGCGACAACCCGCCGCAGGGCAGCGGTATCGAGAAGGACTCCACGCTGGTGTTCTCGGTGGACATCCTCGCGAAGATGTGACGTCCCGGAGATGTAAGACTTGGGCCGTTGCCTTTCCGCAGACAAGCAGGAGCTGAACACGTGAGCATCGACAAGCCCGAGGTCGACTTCCCGGGCGGCGAGCCCCCGGCGGACCTCGAGATCAAGGACATCTGGGAGGGTGACGGCCCGGTTGCCGAGGCCGGTCAGACCGTGACCGTCCACTACGTGGGCGTGGCCTTCAGCACGGGCGAGGAGTTCGACGCCAGCTGGAACCGCGGTACGCCGTTCCGCTTCCCGCTCGGCGGCGGCCGCGTCATCGCGGGCTGGGACAAGGGCGTGCAGGGCATGAAGGTCGGCGGCCGTCGCCAGCTGACCATCCCCGCGCACCTGGCCTACGGCAACCAGAGCCCGACCCCGGCGATCAAGCCCGGCGAGACGCTGATCTTCGTGGTCGACCTTCTCGGAGTCTGAGCGGGGCCCGCACCCGATCGACGTCCGAAGTCCGATCACACTCCGAGCGGAGAGTGATCAGACCCGGTCACCTGGGGTCCATGCCCGTCCGGGCATGGACCCTCGGCTTTTGCCCCGCCACCGCGGGGCGGTACGGTCATCCGTCGTAAGCACCATAGGGAGAAGGGCGTCGATGGCCATTGCCAAGGCCGAGCGGCTGATGAACCTGGCGCTGTGTCTGCTCGGGACGCGGCGGCCGCTCAGCAAGCGTGAGCTGCGCCAGTCCATCGAGGCCTACCTGGAGGCGGGCTCCGACGACTCCTTCAACCGCATGTTCGAGCGGGACAAGGACGACCTGAGGGAACTCGGGCTCGTCATCGAGACGGTCGAGAGCCTGGACGGCGAGGTGGGCTATCTCGCCCGCCGTGACAGCAACCGGCTGCCGCCGATCACCCTGGACGCCGAGGAGGCAGCCGCGCTGGGGCTCGCCGCCAAGGTGTGGCAGCAGGCCCGGCTCGCCGGTGCCGCCAGCGGCGCGCTGCAGAAGCTGCGCGCGGCCGGGCTGCCCGAGGAGGTCG
The DNA here is from genome assembly GCF_964272335.1 of Streptomyces sp. SudanB5_2050. Taxonomy (NCBI): domain Bacteria; kingdom Bacillati; phylum Actinomycetota; class Actinomycetes; order Kitasatosporales; family Streptomycetaceae; genus Streptomyces; species Streptomyces sp. SudanB5_2050. The sequence continues at coordinate 1,737,178 of NZ_OZ186760.1, read as the reverse complement.
ACCCGTACGAGCCGCACAGCGCGCTGGAGCCCCGCATCCCGGTGCACGAGGCGGCCTTCGAGCCGCTGATGCTGGCCTGCCGCGACCGCCGGCCGGTCGTCTTCGACTACCGCAAGGCGAACGCCGCGCAGCCCGAGGCCCGGCATGTGGAGCCCTGGGCGCTGGAGTGCTGGCGCGGCCACTGGTACCTGGCCGGGTTCGACCGCGACCGTGGTGCGGAGCGGGTCTTCCGGCTGTCGCGGATCACCGGCAAGGTGCGTTCGCGCGGGGCGCGGTTCACCGCCCCCGTGCCCGACGTGGTCACCGTCCGTGAGACGGTCGCGAGCTGGGCGGGGGAGACCGCCGACCGCTCCGCGCTGATCCGCCTGCGTACGGGCGCGGGTTACCCCCTCCGGGCGAAGGCCACCGCCGTGCGGGAACTCGGCGACGGCTGGGACGAGTTGGAGATTCCGTACGGGCACGGGCTGGACGCCTGGCTGGTGGAGTTCGGGCCGGACGTGGTGGTGCTGGAGCCGGCGGAGTTGCGCGCGGACGTGGTGGACCGGCTGCGTGCCGTGGCCAAGGGCTGAGGGGGAGCGGACAACACAGTGGCAGGCAAACCGGTCAGGCCCGTGAACGCCATCGACCAGACCCGGCGGATGCTGTCCTTGGTGACGTATCTGCGCGAGCGCCCCGGCGCCCGGGTCGAGGACGTGGCGCGCGCCTTCGGCATCACCGAGGACGAGCTGGTCTCCGACCTCGACGTGCTGCCCATGTGCGGCACCAGCTTCCGCGGCGGCGACCTCCTTGACATCGACACCGACGGCGAGCGCATCTGGTGGCACAACCCGGCCGCCCTGGGCGCGGACGCCGCCGAGCCGCTGCGGCTGGCCGCCGACGAGGCGACCGCGCTGCTGGTGGCCGCCCGCGCCGTCGCGACCCTGCCCGGGCTGCGCGAGAGCGACCGGCAGGCGCTGCTGCGGGCCACCGCCAAGGTGGAGACCGCGGCGGGCGAAGCCGCGGGAGCCAGTGCGCGCCTGTCCGTCACCTTCGAGTCCGAGGGCGGTGTCTTCGCCGACGTCGACCGGGCGATCTCGGAGCGCCGCCGGCTGTGGATCCGCTACTACTCGCCGGCCCGCGACGAGGTCACCGAGCGCGAGATCGACCCCATCCGCCTGGTCAGCGTCGGGCACACCTATGTGGAGGCATGGTGCCGCCGCTCCGAGGCCCGGCGCACCTTCCGGCTGGACCGGGTCGCCGAGATCCGCATCCTGGACGAGCCGTCGGCGCCGCCCGAGGTGGAGCTGCGGGACCTGTCGGAGGGGCTGGTGCAGCCCGCCGCCGAGGACCCCGAGGTCGTCGTCGAGGTCGGTCCCGGCGGACGCTGGGTCGCCGAGTACTACCCGCACGACAGCGCCGACGAACTCCCCGACGGCGGCCTGCGCATCAGCCTGCGCACCCCCGACCCGGCGTCCCTGCGGCGGCTGGCGCTGCGGCTGGGGCGCGACGGCCGGATCGTGTCCCCGCCCGAGCTGGCCGACAGCGCCCGCCGCGCGGCCCGCGAGGCCCTGGCGGCGTACGACGGGGTCGAGGCGGCCGGGACACCGCGCGGGCCGGGCGAGTCCGAGCGCGCGCACGACAGGCAGGAGCGAGGACTGTGAGCGAGTCCGGGGCGCCGGGTGCGCCGGGCGGCATGACGGCGGCGGTCGCGTTCGCCGGCATGAGACGTGTCTCACCGGTCGTCTTCAAGGCCGGCTGCCCGGACTGCCGCGGCCGCTTCGAACTCGCCGCGAGCGCCCTGCGCCTGGCCATCGGCGCCACGAGCCGCACCACCTTCTACTCCTTCACCTGCCCCGAATGCGGTTCCGCCGTCCGCAAACCGGCGGGGGAGCGGGTCGTGGAGCTGCTCACCGGCGGCGGGGTCAGGACGCTCCGGCTGCACTCCACCGTCTAGGCTCGGCGTCATGTTCTGGCCGATGTTCGCGGTTGCCGTGGGTTTCCTGGGTCTCGCCGTCCTCGCGGTGCTCGCCGTGAAGGTGTTCGTGGAGGCCCAGCGCCTGGGACGGCAGGTGACGGAGTCGGCCCGCCGGATCAACCGGGCCGCGGAGGACCTGGAACGCGCGACCGAGAGCGCCGCCCGCGCCGTGGACGCGCTCTGAGTTGCGATTTGGGGCACTTCGCCCTGTCACCTCGCAGGTCCCTGAAGGTACGCTGCTGGTCGCGGTCCGGAAAACGAGGCCCGGCCGCGGACGGGAGTACGCACGGGGATTGCCTCACGTTTACCCCCGAGCGTTACGATCGCTGCACAAGACGATCGATCGGACGCATGTCCGACCGGTCGGACAGCACCCCCACCCAGCCGCCTCGGTGAGAAGGTAAAGACTTATGTTCGGAAGGCTCGGCGCCCCCGAGATCATTCTCATCCTCGTCGTCATCATCCTGCTGTTCGGCGCGAAGAAGCTTCCGGACATGGCGCGGTCGCTCGGCAAGTCCGCCCGCATCCTCAAGAGCGAGGCCAAGGCGATGAAGAACGAGAGCAAGACCGACGACTCCGCCCCCGCCGACCCGCCGAGCCCCGAGCAGGCCGCGGCGCAGCGCACCATCCAGGCCGCCCCCGGCGACGTGACCAGCTCCCGGCCGGTCACCGAGCCGACGGACACGACCAAGCGCTGACGCAGGGCCGGTGACCTCCGGCCCGCCGCACGAGATGGGAACGTGGGTTGCTGAAGTCTGCCCGCAACAAGGAGAGGGACCCCGAGGGGCGGATGCCCCTCGCGGAGCACCTTCGTGAGCTCCGCAACCGGCTCGCGAAGGCGCTGCTGGCCATCGTCGTGGTCACGGTCGCGGCCGCCTTCTTCTACCAGGAGATCATCAACGTCCTCACCGAGCCGATCCTCGAGTCGGTCGGCTGTGACAAGTCGTTCGCGGAGCTGGCCCGGGCCGAGTCCGGCGCGGAGCCCTGCGCGCAGATCACCCTCAACGGTCTGCTCGGCCCCTTCACCCTGGCCCTGAAGGTGTCCCTGACGGCCGGCATCGTGCTGGCCTCCCCGGTCTGGCTGTACCAGCTGTGGGCGTTCGTCGCCCCGGGCCTGCACAAGAGCGAGAAGAAGTACGCCTACGCGTTCGTCGCGACCGGTGCGCCGCTCTTCCTCGTCGGTGCCTACTTCGCCTACGCGGTGCTGCCCACCTCGGCGAAGGTGCTGATCGAGTTCACGCCGAGCAACGTCGACAACCTGCTGCCGCTGGACGAGCTGCTCGACCTCGTCACCCGCATGGTGATCGTCTTCGGCCTCTCCTTCGAGCTTCCCCTGCTGCTGGTCATGCTCAACCTCACCGGAGTGCTGACCGGCAAGCGGATGCTCGGCTGGTGGCGCGCCATGATCATGGGCATCACGCTCTTCGCGGCCATCGCCACGCCGAGCACCGACCCCCTGACGATGATCATGCTGGCGGGGCCGATCTGGGTGCTGTACTTCGCCGCGGTCACCATCTCCCTGCTGAACGACCGCCGCAGGGCCCGTCGCGAGGCCCTGGAGCCCGACGACGACGAGGCGTCCGAGCTGGACCTCACGCCCGAGGACATCGGCGAGATCGAGCCCGTGACCACCGCCCGCGCCCTGCCCGAGCAGGCCACGAAGGACCGGGTCAACGGCTACGACGACGTGACCTGAGGCACACCGGGGCGGTGACGGCGCGCGTCGCCGCCCCCGGCAAGGGCCTCACGGAGCCTCGGCGCGGGCCCCGCGGAGCCGATCGCGATAATGATCGTCCTGTTGTCAGTGCGGCCCGGTACGCTCGAAAGCACGATGACAGAGGATCTCTCTCCGGCCGAGCGGTATGCGGCAGCGCGGCGGCGCGCTGCCGAGCAGGCCACCGCACTCGCCTCTTTCCGCGAGATGTACGACTTCGGCCTCGACCCCTTCCAGATCGAGGCCTGCCAGGCGCTCGAGGCCGGCAAGGGCGTGCTGGTGGCCGCGCCCACCGGCTCCGGCAAGACGATCGTCGGCGAGTTCGCCGTCCACCTCGCCCTCCAGCAGGGCAAGAAGTGCTTCTACACGACACCCATCAAGGCCCTGTCGAACCAGAAGTACGCCGACCTGTGCCGCCGCTACGGCGCGGACCGGGTGGGCCTGCTCACCGGCGACAACAGCGTGAACTCCGACGCCCCGGTGGTCGTGATGACCACCGAGGTCCTGCGGAACATGCTGTACGCGGGCTCGCAGACCCTCCTCGGCCTCGGATACGTGGTCATGGACGAGGTGCACTACCTCTCCGACCGGTTCCGCGGAGCCGTCTGGGAAGAGGTGATCATCCACCTCCCCGAGTCCGTGACCCTGGTGTCGCTCTCGGCCACCGTGTCCAACGCGGAGGAGTTCGGCGACTGGCTGGACACCGTGCGCGGCGACACCCAGGTGATCGTCTCCGAGCACCGGCCCGTGCCGCTGTTCCAGCACGTGCTGGCCGGGCGCCGGATGTACGACCTGTTCGAGGAGGGCGAGGGCCACAAGAAGGCCGTCAACCCGGACCTCACACGCATGGCCCGTCTGGAGGCCAGCCGCCCGTCGTACCAGGACCGGCGGCGCGGCCGGCACATGCGTGAGGCGGACCGGGAGCGGGAGCGCCGGCAGCGCTCGCGCATGTGGACGCCCGGCCGCCCCGAGGTCATAGAGCGGCTCGACGCCGAGGGCCTGCTGCCCGCGATCACCTTCATCTTCAGCCGGGCCGCCTGCGAGTCCGCGGTCCAGCAGTGCCTGTACGCGGGACTGCGGCTCAACGACGAGGAGGCGCGGCACAAGGTGCGCGCCCTGGTCGAGGAGCGCACCGCCTCCATCCCCGCCGAGGATTTGCACGTCCTGGGCTACTACGAGTGGCTGGAGGGCCTGGAGCGGGGCATCGCCGCCCACCACGCGGGCATGCTGCCGACCTTCAAGGAGGTCGTCGAGGAGCTGTTCGTCCGCGGACTGGTCAAGGCCGTGTTCGCCACCGAGACCCTCGCCCTCGGCATCAACATGCCCGCCCGCTCGGTCGTGCTGGAGAAGCTCGTCAAGTGGAACGGGGAGCAGCACGCCGACATCACCCCGGGCGAGTACACGCAGCTCACCGGCCGAGCGGGACGGCGCGGCATCGACGTGGAGGGCCACGCCGTAGTGCTGTGGCAGCGGGGCATGAACCCCGAGCACCTCGCGGGCCTGGCCGGCACCCGCACCTACCCGCTGCGCTCCAGCTTCCGGCCGTCGTACAACATGGCGGTCAATCTGGTCGAGCAGTTCGGCCGGCACCGCTCGCGGGAGCTGCTGGAGACGTCCTTCGCGCAGTTCCAGGCGGACAAGTCGGTCGTCGGCATCTCCCGGCAGGTGCAGCGCAACGAGGAGGGGCTGGAGGGCTACAAGGCCTCCATGACCTGCCACCTCGGCGACTTCGAGGAGTACGCGCGACTGCGCCGCGAGCTGAAGGACCGGGAGACGGAGCTGGCCCGGCAGGGCGCCAACCAGCGGCGCGCCGAGGCCGCCGTGGCGCTGGAGAAGCTGAAGCCCGGCGACGTCATCCACGTGCCGACGGGCAAGTACGCGGGCCTCGCGCTGGTGCTGGACCCGGGTCTGCCGGCCGGGCGGTCCAACGGCCACCGGGGCTTCGAGCACCACGACGGGCCCCGCCCGCTGGTGCTGACCGCCGAGCGCCAGGTCAAGCGGCTGGCGTCGATGGACTTCCCGGTGCCGGTGGAGGCGCTGGACCGGATGCGCATCCCGAAGTCCTTCAACCCGCGCTCGCCCCAGTCCCGCCGCGACCTCGCCTCCGCGCTGCGGACCAAGGCCGGGCACATCCCGCCGGAGCGGGCCCGCAAGAAGCGCTCCCAGGCCGCCGACGACCGGGAGATCGCCCGGTTGCGCAAGGCGCTGCGCGCGCACCCCTGCCACGGCTGCGAGGACCGCGAGGACCACGCCCGCTGGGCCGAGCGGTACCACCGGCTGCTGCGCGACACCTCGCAGCTGGAGCGGCGCATCGAGGGCCGGACGAACACCATCGCCCGCACCTTCGACCGGATCGTGGCGCTGCTGACGGAGATGGACTACCTGCGCGGCGACGAGGTCACCGAGCACGGCAAGCGCCTCGCGCGGCTCTACGGGGAGCTGGACCTGCTCGCCAGCGAGTGCCTGCGCGAGGGGGTCTGGGAGGGGCTGTCCCCGGCCGAGCTGGCCGCCTGCGTCTCGGCGCTGGTGTACGAGTCGCGGGCCGCCGACGACGCGATGGCGCCGAAGGTGCCCTCGGGCAAGGCCAAGGCCGCGCTCGGCGAGACCGTCCGCATCTGGGGCCGGCTCGACGCCCTGGAGGAGGAGTTCCGGATCAGCCAGACCGAGGGCGTGGGGCAGCGCGAGCCCGACCTCGGCTTCGCCTGGGCCGCGTACATGTGGGCCTCCGGCAAGGGACTCGACGAGGTGCTGCGCGAGGCGGAGATGCCGGCCGGCGACTTCGTGCGCTGGTGCAAGCAGGTCATCGACGTCCTCGGCCAGATCGCGGCGGCCGCGCCCGGCGAGGGCTCGACGGTCCCGAAGAACGCGCGCAAGGCGGTCGAGGGGCTGCTGCGCGGGGTGGTCGCCTACTCGTCCGTGGGCTAGCGCCCGGCCCCCGTCGGCCACGCGCCGTCCCTACGACCTGATCCGAACGACAAGACCGAGGCCCGGCGGTTCCACCGCCGGGCCTCGGTGTGTCGGAGCGTGTCGGGGCGCAGGGCAAGGGCGAGGGCCTCGCCTCGCTTTCCCTCCTCACGGTGAGTGAGATCCGCACGCCCGCATGCGCTTACCAAGCGTGTTCGAATGGTGTCCGAGCGTGTAAATGTTCCGAGGGTACTCCAGTCCTCGCGCCCGTTTCAGGCGCTTGCTGAATATGACACGGCGATGATCCGCTCGGACTAAGCTCGCCCGCAGCGCACCGAGTTGGGGTGAAATCGCGCGTTTGTTCCCAACGTGCCGAACATCCCGACAACTCCCAGAGATACCCCACCGCAAGCTCCCCCATCCCCGCCGATTCGTTTTCAGAGGGCCTACATGGTGAGTGTTGATTCCCCTCCAGGGCGCCGCGAACTTCCCTACGCGCGCACGCTGTTGCTGCCGGCCATACTGATGGCCGCGGCCACCGGGGCCGCCGTCGCCCTCGTGACGGAACCGGCCCGGCTCGCCGTCGGCCTGTGCGGCGCCCTCGCCACGCTGCTGGTGAGCCTCGCGGGCGCCCAAGTGGTGCGCCGCGGCCGTGAGATGCGGGTCATGCGCGAGGAGCACGCCCGTAACAGCGCGTATCTGGAGCGCCGGGCCGCGAGCCACTACGAGGAGATGGTCCGGCTCGGCGGCGAAGTCATCCCCAACGTCCTGCACTTCATGCGCCGGGGGAACACGCCCCACGAGGTGATGCGGCGCATCGGCGAGGTCGACCCCTCCTACACCGAACTCGGCGAACCCCAGCGCAAGCTGATCCGGATGGTCTGCGACATCGTCGACCACGAGGACTCCATGCGCGAGTCGGCCGAGCGCTCCTTCGTCGACATCGCCCGCCGCGTCCAGGCCATCGTCCACCAGCAGAACAAGGAACTCCGCGAGATGGAGGAGGACCACGGGCGCAACCCCGAGGTCTTCGACGACCTGCTGCGCATCGACCACGGCACCGCGCTGATCGGCCGCCTCGCCGACTCGATCTCCGTCATCGGCGGCGGCCGGCCCGGCCGCCAGTGGCCCGAACCGGTCGCCCTCTACAGCGTGCTGCGCGGCGCCATGTCCCGCATCCTCCAGTACGGCCGGATCAACCTGGCCTCCATCGCCAAGGTCAACGTCAAGGGGACCGCGGTGGAGCCGGTCATCCACGCCGCGGCCGAACTCCTCGACAACGCCACCCGCTACTCGCCTCCCGGGTCCAAGGTGCACGTCACCGCGACCGAGGTGCAGAGCGGCGTCTGCATCGAGATCGAGGACGCCGGGGTCAGCCTCAGCGAGGAGTCCCGCGCCCGCATCGAGGGCCTGCTCGAGGACGCCAAGCGCGGCACCGACGTGCAGGACCTCGCCCAGCACCCGCGCCTGGGCCTGTCCGTGGTCGGCCGGCTGTGCACCCAGTTCGGCATGGACGTCTCCCTGCGCGCCTCCGCGTACGGCGGAGTCCGGGCCATCCTCATCGTGCCCAGCAAGATGCTGACCACCGAGCCCGGCGTCGGACTCGCCCACGGCATCGGCGCCACCGCCATCGTCACCCCCGGCCCGGACGCCCTGCCCGGCCCCGAGCGCAAGCCCAAGAAGCGCCGTCCCACCAGCCCGCGCATCCCGGCGGGCGTCTCCTTCGAGGACGACGTGCCGGAGGTCACCGAATGGACGGCGGGCGGCCTTCCGCAGCGCCGCAGCCGGGTCAAGATGCCGCTCAGCCAGCGCCTGGCGGAACAGGCGAAGTGGGAGCGGGAGGACGCCGAGCGCGAGGCGCGCCTCGCCGCCGAGCGGGCCCGCAACGGCATCCCGGCCCCCGCCCCGGAACCCGAACCGGAGAAGACCGAGGAACTCCCGCCGGGTCACTGGATCGGCGCCTTCTGGGAGGGCCTCAAGCAGCACCCGGGCATCACCCAGGCCCACCAGCAGTCCAGCAGCAGCGAGCCGGCCCACGCCCCGGCCGACGACGAGGGGAACCTCAAGTGATCGAGCAGCAAGGCAAGTTCGACTGGATGCTCAAGGATCTCTACGACGGTGTACCGGGCATCGAGATGATCGTGGTGCTGTCCGCCGACGGCCTGCGCATCGCCCGCTACTCCGGTGACCCGGACGCCGCCGACCGGGTCGCCGCGGCCTGCGCGGGCCTGCAGAGCCTCGCCGGCGCGGTCGCCCAGGAGATCCCGACCAGCGACGGCGACATGAAGATGGTCCTGATCGAGATGAACGGGGGCTACTTCTACCTGATGGCCGCCGGCCCCAACGCCTACCTCGCCGTGCTCTCCGACGTCACCTGCGAGCCCGGCCGGATGGGCCTGAGCATGGCGGACCTGGTCGCCCGGATCGGGCCCCACCTGACGAGTCCCGCCAGGCGCACCGGGCAGACCGTATGACTCCTCCGCAGCGCCAGCGGCGATCCCCCGGGCAGCCCTCCGCCCCGTTACCCGCCTCCGGCCCGGCCAAGGAGGGCGAGAACCGCAACCCCGAGCGGCTGTTCGTCATCGGCGGGGACGAGGCCGGCGAGCGTGCCGACATCGACCTGGTGACGCTGATCGTCGCCCGCGCCGAACCTCCGGTGTCCGCCACCCCGGAACAGGCGGCCGTCCTGCGGCTGTGCGTCGCGCCCCTGTCCGCGGCCGAGCTGTCGGCCTATCTGAGCCTGCCGTTCAGCGTGCTGACCGTGCTGCTCACCGACCTGCTGGCGAAGGAACTGGTGCAGGCCCGCGCCCCCATCGTCCGCCAGAAGGTCGCCGACCGAAACCTCCTCGAAGCGGTGATGCATGGACTTCAAAAGCTCTGACACGATCCCGGGCCCGCGGACGGAGGACCGGCTGCCGCACACGGCCGAGGCCGCCGTGAAGATCGTCATCGTGGGCGGCTTCGGGGTCGGCAAGACCACCATGGTCGGCTCGGTCAGCGAGATCAGACCGCTGACCACCGAGGAGACGATGACCCAGGCGGGCATCGGCGTCGACGACAACTACGGCTCCGCCTCCAAGACCGCCACCACGGTGGCCATGGACTTCGGCCGCATCAGCATCACCGACGAACTCGTGCTGTACCTCTTCGGCACACCCGGTCAGGAACGCTTCTGGTTCCTGTGGAACGGGCTGTTCGAAGGGGCTCTCGGCGCGGTCGTGCTCGTCGACACCCGCCGCCTGGAGGTCAGCTTCGACGTCATGGGCCGCCTGGAGGAGCGCGGCGTGCCCTTCGTCGTCGCCGTCAACTCCTTCCCCGACGCGCCCCGTTACCCGATCGCGGAGCTGCGGACCGCGCTCGACCTGTCCGAGGAGATCCCCATCCTCGACTGCGACGTACGGCGCCGCGCCTCCAGCCGAGACGTGCTGCTCACCCTGATGCGCTTCCTGCACTCCCTCGCCATGAAGGGCGCGCTCACCTGACCCGGCGAGGCCGGCCCACCCCCGACCCACACCCCTTTCTCGCGGAGCGACACTGTGACGCCTGAACGCCACGCCCCCACCCGAACGGGCGAGCCCCTGCTCGAACCACCACCCGGCTGCCCCGCGCACGGCCTCGGGCCCGGCGGCCTGCGCCGGCTGCACGAGGCGGACGACCTGGAGGAGCTGTACGAGACGCTGCGCGAGCAGCACGGGCCGGTGGCACCGGCGCTGCTCCACGACGACGTACCGGTCTGGGTGGTCCTCGGCCACGCCGAGAACCTGCACATGGTGAGCACCCCGGCCCAGTTCTGCCGGGACAGCCGCATCTGGACGCCGCTCAACGAAGGCATGGTCAAGCCGGACCACCCGCTCATGCCGCACATCGCCTGGCAGCCCATCTGCTCGCACGCCGAGGGCGACGAGCACAAGCGGCTGCGCGGCGCGGTCACCAGCGCCATGTCCGACATCGACTACCGGGATCTGCGCCGCCACATCAAGCGCTACACCCAGCGCCTGGTCAACAGGTTCTGCGAGGAGGGCCGCGCCGACCTCGTCGGCCAGTTCGCCGAGCATCTGCCGATGGGCGTGATGTGCCACCTCCTGGGCATGCCCGACGAGTACAACGACCGGATGGTGGAAGCCGCGCGGGACGCCCTCAAGGGCACCGAGACCGCGCTCGCCAGCCACGCCTACCTCATGGAGGTCCTGGGACGGCTCGCCCTCGAGCGCCGGGCCCGTCCCGAGGACGACATCGCCGGCCGGCTCGTCACGCACCCGGCCGCACTCACCGACGACGAGGTCAGGGAGCACCTGCGGCTGGTCCTCCTCGCCGCCTACGAGGCGACCGTCAACCTCATCAGCAACGTGCTGCGCGTGGTGCTCACCCACCCGGGTTTCCGCGCCCAGCTCAGCGGTGGACAGATGCCGGTGTTCGAGGCGGTCGAGCAGTCCCTGTGGGACGAGCCGCCGTTCAGCACCGTCTTCGCGTACTTCGCCAAGCAGGACACCGAGCTGGGCGGTCAGCGCATCCGCGCGGGCGACGGTCTGCTGCTCGGCATCGCGCCCGGCAACGTCGACCCGCGCATCCGCCCCGACCTGGACGCGAGCATGCGGGGCAACCGCGCCCACCTCGCCTTCGGCGGCGGCCCGCACGAGTGCCCCGGCCAGGACATCGGACGCGCCATCGCCGACGCCGGCATCGACGCGCTGCTGATGCGGCTGCCCGATGTGCAGCTCGCCTGCGACGAGGACGACCTGCGGTGGCGGTCGTCGATCGCGTCCCGGCATCTGGTGGAGCTGCCGGTGCGCTTCGAGCCCAAGGCCCAGCAGGACATCAGGCAGCAGCCGAGCCACGCCCCGGCCCCGGCGCCCCGGCCCACCTGGCACATCGGCCTGCCCCGCCAGGAGGAGCGACCCGAGCCGACGGTACCGGCGCGCCCGCCGGAGCCGGTGGCCCCGGCGGCGGCGCAGCCCCAGCCGGGACCCGGGGAGCCGCCCCGTCCGCGCGGTGCCTGGCAGCGCTTCCTGCTCTGGTGGCGCGGCTACTGACGGCCGGACCCGTCCGCGGCGTACGCGGCCCAGTCCTCGTACGCCGCCCAGGCCTCCAGGGACCGGGTGCTGCGGAACCGGTGCTCGCGCCCCGTGACCGGATCGGTGAACGCCAGCTCCCGCGCCAGCAGTTGCAGCGGGCGCCGGAAGTCGCCGGCCGGCACGGGCGGGGCGACCTCGGGGTAGAGGGGGTCGCCGAGGATCGGCAGGCCCAGCGCGTTCATGTGGACGCGCAGTTGGTGGGTCTGTCCGGTGCGGGGGACCAGCCGGTACCGGCCCAGCCCGCGGTCGGGGCCGGGGCCGTCGGCCGGGCGGTGCCCGATCAGCTCGACACGGCTCACGGCGTTCGGCTCGCCCTCGACCTCCCGCGCGGCCAGCACCCCGCGCTCCTTCACGATCCGGCTGCGCACGGTCCGGGGCAGGGCGAGCGCGGGATCGTACGGGGCGACGGCCTCGTACGCCTTGTGCACCAGCCGGTCGCGGAACAGGCCCTGGTACGCGCCGCGTTCCTCGGGACGCACCGTGAACAGGACCAGTCCCGCGGTGAGCCGGTCCAGGCGGTGCGCCGCGCCGAGCGAGGGGACGCCCAGCTCGCGGCGGAGCCGGGCGAGCGCGGTCTCGGTGACGTGGCCGCCGCGCGGGGTGGTGGCCAGGAAGTGCGGCTTGTCGACGACGACGATGTGCTCGTCCCGGTACACGGTCCGAAGCGGGAAGGGCACCGGGACCTCGGCGGGCAGCTCCCGGTGGAACCACACGTACAGCCCGGGCTCGTACGGGGCGTCGCCCGGCACCGGCCGCCCGTCCGCGCCCACGACCGCCCCGGCCTCGAACATGCCCTCGACGACGCCCGGCCCCGCGCCGGACAGCCGCTGCGTCAGGTGCTCCCGCACCGTGGACCACGAACCGGTGGCGGGCAGTCGCACGCGCACCGCGTCGATCCCGTCGCGCTGGGGGAGGGGTGAGGGCGGGGGAGGTGTGCGGCGTCTCATCGCTGCCAGCGTACGAGGCGACGGGCCGGGCCCGGGCAACGACGGGCGGGCCGGGGAAAACCGCTGGGTCGCCGGGCGGCCCGGTTGGCAGGATGCGGTGCATGCCCTATCTGACACGCCCGGTCCTTCCCGCGGGCACCCTCTCCCGTTCCCCGCAGCCCACGATCCCCACCGGCGACGGCCTGCTGCTGCGCCCGTGGCGCGCCGAGGACGCATCCGCCGTCCACGCGGCCTTCCAGGACCCGGTGATGCACCAGTGGCACATCCGCGCCGCGGACTCCGAGGAGGAGGTGCGCGGCTGGATCAGCGAGTGGCAGCGGGGCTGGGAAGCGGAGCGGGACGTGCAGTGGGCCGTCGTCGACGCGACCGACGACCGGCTGCTCGGCCGGGTGGCGCTGCGGCAGGTGCAGTTGGGCGACGGAGTGGCCGAGGTCGCCTACTGGACCACGGCGGCGGCCCGCGGCCGGGGCGTCGCCGCCCGCGCCACCGGCGCGCTGTCGCGGTGGGCGCTGGACGGCATCGGCTTCCAGCGCCTGGAGCTGACCCACGCCGTGGCCAACGAGGCGTCCTGCCGGGTCGCGGCCAAGGCCGGTTTCGCCCTGGAGGGGACCAAGCGCCGCGCCCTGCTGCACCCCGACGGCTGGCACGACATGCACCTGCACGGACGGGTGCGCGGCGACTGAGCCGCCCGGGGCGCCGTCGCCGGCCGGCGACGCGGGGCGCTACGCGGCCGGCGCCGCGCCCTCCTGCTCCGCCTCGATGCGGGCGTTCCAGTCCCGCTTCGACGCCTGCCAGCCGTCCTCGTTGTGGCCGAGGCGCCAGTAGCCGGAGATGGAGAGGTCCTCGCGGGGGATCTCGCGCTCCACCCGCAGGAACCTGCGCAGCTCCTTCACGCAGCCCGCCTCGCCGTGCACGAACGCGTGCACCCGTCCCTCGGGGAAGTCCAGGCCGCGCACGGCCTCGACCAGGGCCCGGCCCACCGGACGGTCGCCGCGGTGCAGCCAGACCACCTCGACGTCGGAGTCGATCTTCTGCTCCTCCTGGGGCCCGTCGACCTCGATGAAGGCGAAGGCGCGGGCGCCGTCGGGCAGCGCCTCCAGGGACCGGGCGATCGCGGGCAGTGCGCTCTCGTCACCGGCGAGCAGGTGCCAGTCGGCGGCGGGGTCGGGCGCGTAGGCGCCGCCGGGGCCCATGAAGCGGACGGTCTCACCGGGCCGGACGCGCCTGGCCCACGGTCCCGCCAGGCCCTCGTCGCCGTGGATGACGAAGTCCAGCGTCAGCTCGCGGTGCTCGGCGTCCCACTGACGCACCGTGTACGTCCGGGTCACCGGCCAGTGCTCGCGCGGGAACTCCTCGCGGATGCGTTCCATGTCGAAGGGTTCCGGGTAGGTCACGCCCTCGGCCGGGAAGAGCAGCTTCACATAGTGGTCGGTGCAGGTGTCCGCCGAGAAGGCGGACAGCTCCTCGCCGCCGAGCACCACGCGCTGCATGTGCGGGGTGAGCCGCTCGGTGCGCACGACCCGCGCGGTGTGCGGCTTGCGTGGCTTGCGTCCCGGACGGTCTGCCATGGCGGCCTCCCTGCTCCCTGCGTGCGGTCCCTGAGTTAGGTAAACCTAAGTTAGCACCCGTGGCCCGCTCGTCGCTCCATGACGCCGGGCCGCACGGCACTCCCGCGCGCAGAGTACGGTTTCCCCTCCCCGGAACTCCGATGCACCGCCCGTGCCGCGCCCGGTCGCCACGGCACGGCACGGAACGGCCCCGCCTCAGGCGCCGAGCGTCGTCAGCAGCCGCTGCAGCGACCCGCCCAGTCCCCAGCGCGTCGCCAGTCCCTCCAGTGCCGCGGCGTCGCGCGGCGCACGCGGCAGCGTCATGTCCACGTCGGGCAGCGGGACGTCGTCGGCCACCCGGACCACCTTCGGGGCGACCGCGAGATACGGCGCGGCCTCGGTCAGGCGCTTGCGCTGGGTGGGGGTGAGCCGGGCCCGGGGGTCGTCGACGGCCGCCCGGATGCCGGCCAGGTCCCCGAACTCGGCGAGCAGCTTGGCGGCGGTCTTCTCGCCGATGCCCGCCACGCCGGGCAGGCCGTCGCTCGGGTCGCCGCGCAGCAGCGCCAGGTCGGCGTACCCGCGCCCGTCGACGCCGTACTTCTCCCGCAGTGCGGCCTCGTCGGTGAGGGCCAGGGTGCCGACGCCCTTGAGCGGATACAGCACCCGTACGCCCCGGGCGTCGTCCACCAACTGGTAGAGGTCGCGGTCGCCGGTGACGATGTCGACCGGGCCCGTCGCCCGCGCGGTGTACGTGCCGATGACGTCGTCCGCCTCGTAGCCGGCCACGCCCACCCGGGCGATGCCCAGCGCGTCGAGGACGGCCTCGATCACCGGGACCTGCGGCGAGAGCGTGTCGGGGACCTCCTCGGTGTCGGGGCCCGACGCCTGTTCCTCGGCGACGCGGTGCGCCTTGTAGGTGGGGATCAGCTCCACCCGCCACGCCGGACGCCAGTCGGCGTCCATGCAGGCGACCAGGTGGTCGGGCCGGTGGTCCTTCACCAGGCGGTCGATGAAGTCGAGGAGTCCGCGCACGGCGTTCACGGGGGTGCCGTCGGGTGCCTTCACGGAGTCCGGCACGCCGAAGTAGGCGCGGAAGTAGAGGGAGGCGGTGTCGAGGAGCATCAGTCGTCCGGTCACGCCTCGCATCATGCCGCAGGGAGTGCGGACGGGAGGCGGCGGGCGTGTGAGCTGGATCACTCATATGTTTGGGTCATAAGGATCGGGGCAGGCGCGCACCCGGGCCGAAGCTGGTTGATGCATTCAACTGTTAGCGAGACTTCGTATCTGACTCCGGGTCATTCTCCGTGTCAGTCCGCGCGTCACTTCTCGTGTCAGTCCTCGCGTCGACCGGACCTCGCGCCCCTGCCCCTGCCCCCGATCCAAGAGGTAAGCGTGTCAGCCAGGCTAGAGGCCGAGAACCTGTACAAGGTCTTCGGCAGAAAACCGGACCAGGCGGTCGAACGACTGCGCAAGGGAGCCGACCGGGAGGAACTGCGCGCGGACGGCACCACGGCCGCCGTCATCGACGCGTCCTTCACCGTGGAGCCCGGAGAGATCTTCGTGGTCATGGGGCTGTCCGGATCCGGTAAGTCCACGCTGCTGCGCATGCTCAACGGCCTGCTGGAGCCGACCGCCGGACACGTCCGCTTCGGCGGCCAGGACCTCACCGAGATCAGCGGGCGGCAGCTGCGCGAGGTCCGCTCCAAGAAGATCAGCATGGTCTTCCAGCACTTCGCGCTCTTCCCGCACCGCAGCGTCCGTGACAACGCTGCCTACGGCCTTGAAGTGCAGGGCGTGCCCCGCGCCGAGCGCGAACGCCGCGCCGACGAGGCGCTCGCCCTGTGCGGCCTGGCCGGCTGGGAGAAGTCCTGGCCGGACGAGCTGTCCGGCGGCATGCAGCAGCGCGTCGGCCTGGCCCGCGCGCTCGCCACCGACGCCGACCTGCTGCTGATGGACGAGTCCTTCAGCGCCCTCGACCCGCTGATCCGCCGCGACATGCAGGACCAGCTGATCGAGCTGCAGAAGACCCTGAAGAAGACCATCGTCTTCATCACCCACGACCTCAACGAGGCCATGCGCCTGGGTGACCGCATCGCCGTCATGCGGGACGGCGAGATCGTGCAGATAGGCACGGCGCAGGACATCCTCATACGCCCCGCCAACGACTACGTCGCCTCCTTCACCCAGGACGTCGACCGGTCCCGCGTGCTCACCGCCGGTGCCGTCATGGAGACCGACCTGCGCGGCGACGAGGCCGACTGCGGCTGCGAGACGGCGACGCCCGAGACGCCGTTCACCGAGCTGTGCGCGATCAGCGCGCGTGTGCCGCACGCCGTCGCGGTCGTGGACGGCGAAGGCGACCTCGTGGGCGTGGTCCCCTCACGCCGTCTCATCGGCTTCCTGGGCGACGAGCAGGCCGAGGCCGGCACCTGCGACTCCCCGCGCGACAAGGGCCCCGAGAAGGTGATGGCCCGTGCCTAGGATTCCGCTCGGCGACTGGGTCAACAACGCCGTCGACTGGCTGCTCGAACACGTCGCGTGGCTCTTCGACTTCCTCAAGACCGTCTTCACGGGCACCTACGACGGCATCAACGCCGTCCTCCAGGCGCCCGAACCGCTCCTCCTCGTCGGCATCTTCGCGGTCATCGCCTTCTGGCTGCGCGGCACGCTCGCCGGTGTTCTCACCTTCCTCGGATTCGCGTTCATCGTCTCCATGGAGCTGTGGGAGAACGCGATGATCACCCTGGCGCTGGTGCTCGTCGCGACCCTCATCGCGCTGGTCGTCGCGGTACCCGTCGGCATCTGGGCGGCCCGCTCCGACCGGGTCAGCGGCATCGTCCGGCCGGTGCTGGACTTCATGCAGACGCTGCCCGCGATGATCTACCTCATCCCGGCCATCCTGTTCTTCGGCACCGGCGCCTCCGCGGGCATCGTCGCCACCCTGATCTTCGCGCTCGCCCCGGGCGTGCGCATGACCGAGCTGGGCATCCGCCAGGTCGACAAGGAGCTGGTCGAGGCCGCCGAGGCGTTCGGCACCACTCCCCGCAACACCCTGCTGCGCGTCCAGCTGCCGCTGGCCCTGCCGACGGTGATGGCGGGCGTCAACCAGGTGATCATGCTCGGCCTGTCCATGGCCGCGATCGCCGGCATGGTCGGCACCGGCGGCCTCGGCGGCGACGTCAACGAGGCCATCGGCCAGCTCAACGTCGGCCTCGGCTCCGAGTCGGGCGTGGCCATCGTGATCCTCGCGATCTACCTGGACCGCATGACCAGCGCCCTGGGCACCCAGGTCTCGCCGCTCGGCCGCCGTGCCGCCGCCAAGGCCCGCAGCCTGGGCGGCATGAAGATCTGGTCCTACCGGCCCCGCCCGCAGGTCGCCGTCATCGGCGTCGTCATCCTCGGCCTGGTGGCCGGCGGCATGGGCGTGTTCGGCGGCTCGGGCGACTCCGAGTCCGTCGCGAGCGGCAAGAACGTCGGCCAGGGCAAGAAGATCACCCTCGGCTACGTGCCCTGGGACGAGGGCGTCGCCTCCACCTTCCTGTGGAAGGAGATCCTCGAGCAGCGCGGCTACGAGGCGGAGGCCAAGCAGTTCGACGCCGGACCGCTCTACACCTCCCTGGCGCAGGGCGACATCGACATCGTCACCAACGCGTGGCTGCCGACCACCCACGAGCAGTACTGGAAGAAGTACGGCGACCGCCTCGACGACCTCGGCTCCTGGTACGACGAGACGTCGCTGGAGCTGACCGTCCCCGCCTACATGAAGGACGTCAACACGCTGGCGGACCTCAAGGGCAAGGCCGACCTCTTCAAGGGCAGGATCACCGGCATCGAGTCCAGCGCCGGTGAGATGGCCCTGCTCAAGAGCAAGGTCATGGGCGCCTACGGCCTGGAGGACGAGTACAAGGTCGTCGACAGCTCCACCCCGGCGATGCTGGCCGAGCTGAAGCGGGCGATGAGCAAGAAGGAGCCCATCGTCGTCACGCTCTGGTCCCCGCACTGGGCGTACAACGACTACGACCTGAAGAAGCTGAAGGACCCCGAGGGCGCCTGGGGCAAGGGCGACGGCGTGCACACGCTCTCCCGCAAGGGCTTCGCCGCCGACGACCCCACCGCCGCCCGGTGGATGAAGGACTTCGAGCTCACCGAGAAGCAGCTCACCAGCCTCGAGGCCGAGATCAACAAGTCCGGCAAGGGCAAGCAGCAGGAGGCCGTGCGCACCTGGCTGAAGGCCAACCCGGGCCTCGTCGACAAGCTCGCCCCGGTCGAGGGCGGCTCCGGCGCCACCCCGGCCGAGGCCAAGCGTCCGCTGGACGTCGCCTGGTTCCCGTGGGAGGAGGACGTCGCCGTCACCTACCTGTGGAAGAACGTCCTGGAGCGGCGCGGCTACAAGCTGAACCTGAAGCAGATGGACGTCGGCCCGGTCTACACCGGCCTGGCCACCGGCGACCTGGACCTCAACTTCGACGCCTGGCTGCCCCACGCCCAGAAGAACTACTGGGAGAAGAACAAGGACGACCTGACCGACCTGGGCACCTGGTACGAACCGACCTCACTGGAGATCGCCGTCCCCTCGTACGTGAAGGACGTCAAGTCCCTCGCGGACCTGAAGGGCAAGGCCGACCTCTTCGACGGGAAGATCATCGGCATCGAGCCCGGCACCGGTCAGATGCAGCTGGTCAAGAACGACGTCCTGCCGGCCTACGGTCTGGAGGACGAGTACGAGGTCGTCGACGGCTCCACGCCGGCGATGCTGGCCGAGCTGAAGCGCGCGCTGGCCAAGAAGGAGCCGGTCGCGGTCACGCTCTGGTCCCCGCACTGGGCGTACAGCGAGTACGAGCTGACCAAGCTGAAGGACCCGAAGAAGTCCTTCGGCGAGAACAACACGATCCACACCATCTCCAGCAAGGCGTTCCCCGAGCAGTACCCGCAGCTCACCGAGTGGATCAAGAACTTCCGCATGAGCGAGGACGAGCTGGGCACGCTGGAGGCCGAGATCAAGGACCGCGGGCAGGGGCACGAGGAGGAAGCCGTGGCCGCGTGGCTCGAGGAGCACCCGGACATGGTGGGCCGGATGACCCCGCAGTAGGACGACCGTGACGGTCCGGCACGCCACACCGTGCCGGCCGCCCGAGGGGTGGGCCCGGGACGCGCCTTCGCGACGAAGCGCGCCCCGGGCCCACCCTTTTGACGTGTGCGCCCGGCGCACGGTAAGGATTCGGTCAACCACGGAGCGCCAACCCCCCGCCCGAGCCTGACTCCACCGGGGCGGGAGAGGCTGGCGGGAACACGCGGGACCGTCCCACCCTTGAAGCGGTAGGGCGTCCGGTACCGCGCGCACCCGGCGCGGGCCGTGGCGAGAACTGTGAGGTCGCGGCCACCGCACCGTGACGTCGATGTGACGGCCGCATGAAACGGTTTGCCGAACATGCGTAGGGTGCAGAGAACTCATCAGGGAGGCGGCGCCCGCACCGGGGCACCGCGGCGGTGACGACGACGGGCGAAGGAGGGAGCCGGAGCGATGGGCGACCACAAAGACCAGCACCTTCGGGTGGGCGCGGCCGTGCGGCGACGGCGCCGGGCCCTGGAGCTCACCCTCGCCGTCGTGGCCGAGCGCAGCGGCCTGTCCGTGCCCTTCCTGAGCCAGATCGAGAACGACCGGGCGCGGCCCAGCCAGAGTTCCCTGGAGAAGGTGGCCGACGCCCTGCGCACCACCGCCGTCGAGCTGCTGGCCGCCGCCGACCCCGCGTGCAGCGTGGACGTGGTCCGGGCCGAGGACCCCGACCCCGGGCTGGCCCCCAGGGTGCGCTCGCTGGTGCGGGGACACCACCAGATGCACGCCTCGGAGTTCACCGGCGACCACGACGCGGGCCGCGAACTCCAGTACCGCAACGACCAGTTGATGTTCGTCACCGAGGGCGCCGTGGAGATCGAGGCCGAGGGCCGCGCCTACCGGCTCGGGCGCGGGGACACCCTGTACCTCACCGGTGGTGTGCGGCACCGCTGGCGCGCGACGGTGCCCGACACCCGGCTGATCGTGGTCGCCGTCGCCGAGCACATCGAGGCGGTGCGGGAGGGGCCTCGCCGGTGAGGGTGGTCTCCCTGGTGCCGTCGCTGACCGAGGCCGTGGCCCGCACGGTCCCCGGCGCCCTGGTCGGCGCCACCGACTGGTGCACCCACCCGGCGGACCTGGACGTCGTGCGGGTCGGCGGGACCAAGAACCCGAAGACGGACCGCGTCCTCTCCCTCGCCCCCGACCTGGTGATCGCCAACGAGGAGGAGAACCGCGCCCCCGACCTGGACGTCCTGCGCGCGGCCGGCGTGGAGGTGCTGGTGACCGAGGTGCGCACGGTGGCCCGGGCCTTCGCCGAACTGACCCGCGTGCTCACCGCCTGCGGGGCGCCGGACCGGCCCCGGTGGCTGGACGAGGCGGAGGCCGCCTGGTCCTCCGTGCCCCGCCCCGAGCGGCGCACCACTGCCGTCGTACCGATCTGGCGCAGGCCCTGGATGGTCCTGGGCCGGGACACGTTCGCGGGCGACGTACTGGCCCGCCTGGGCGTCGACCACCTGTACGCCTCCCACCCCGAGCGCTACCCGAAGGTCCCCGTCGAGGAACTGCGGGCGGCCCGCCCCGGCCTCGTCGTCCTGCCGGACGAGCCGTACCGCTTCACCCCCGGCGACGGCCCGGAGGCGTTCCCCGGCCTGCCCTGCGCCCTCGTGGACGGGCGGTACCTCACCTGGTACGGGCCGTCGCTGACCGAGGCGCCCCGGGCGCTGGGCGCGGCCCTGCGAGCAGCGCTCCGCTGACCAGGCCCCGCGCGGTGTGCGCGGCGGCGACGGCCCAGGCGGTGACGAGGCCGGCGTACAGGACGACGCTCAGCCCGTCGTAGACGGCCAGCCCGGTGTGCCGGGCGAGCGCCTCGGCGCCGGTGACACAGGTGCCCACCGGGAAGGTGAACGACCACCACGTCATCGAGAAGCCCATGCCCTCCCGGCGCGCCCGCACGACGTGCGCGACGGCCAGACACAGCCACAGCAGCGCGAAGCCCATCACGGGCACGCCGTACAGGACGGCGAGCACCTCGAAACCCCCGGCGTACGGGGCCGGGACGACGCCCGGGGCGACGTCCGCGAACTTGCCCACGGCGGTCGTCGACTGCCCCAGCGGACCCAGCACCAGGAACAGCGACGGGGTCAGCGCGAGCGGCAGCGGACCGCCGGTGAGCAGCCGGCCGAAGATCAGCGGCAGTGTCGCCAGGGTGGCCAGCAGGCTCACCCCGAACAGCGCGACGCAGGCCAGGAGCAGCGTCTCGCGGGGCTGTCCCGCGGGGAGGTGCGGCACGAGCAGCGGCCCCACGGCCGCGGACACCATCGGCGCGACCAGCGGCAGCAGCCACACCGGACTGGCCTGCTCCGGTGCCGTCCGGTGCCGTACGGCCATCAGGTACGGCACGGCGACCGCCGCCGCCAGCCCGACGACCGTGCCGACGGTGAACAGCACGGCGTCCAGCGCCACCGCCGCCGGGGTGCCGAGCCAGTCCCGGCCGACGGTCAGGGCGCCGCCGCCGACGGCCAGCAGGGCCATCGACAGACAGCCGTAGAAGGGGGCCGCCGTCGGGTCCAGCAGATGGGCACGGGCCTGGTCGCGGTGGTGCCGCCAGTGCAGGGACCGGGCCACCAGCAGGACCGCCAGCAGCGCGAGCGACAGGGCCCAGACGGCGGTGCAGACGGCCCGCAGCCCGGACGCCTGCCAGGGGAGCGCGGCCCCCGCGGTGCCGACGATGGCGGTGCCCATGACGCAGGCGTACCAGTTGGGGCCGAGGTGACGGACGGCCGGGAGGCGCCGGGCGGGGGCGGTGGCGGGTGACAGGGGCTGGGCTGCGGTGACCATGCCTCCACCGTGCCCGGGGCCGAATCCGCTGACCAGGGACCATGTTCCTATGACGGCATAAGCTGGAGTTATGAGCAGGAGTGCGGGTGGTACGGGCGGCACGGACGACACGGAGGGCGGACAGGACCCACGGGGACGGCACGTGGCGGGCTCCCTGGCACACCGGGTGCCGGATCTCGGGGCCCTGGAGCTGCTGCTCGCCGTGGCGCGCCTGGGCAGTCTCGGCGGGGCGGCGCGGGAGCTGGGGATCACCCAGCCGGCCGCCAGCAGCCGGGTCCGCTCGATGGAGCGGCAGCTGGGGGTCGCCCTGGTGGACCGCTCACCGCGCGGCTCCCGGCTCACCGACGCCGGCGCGCTGGTCACGGACTGGGCGCGCCGGATCGTGGAGGCGGCCGAGGCCTTCGACGCGGGAGCCCAGGCGCTGCGGGACCGACGGGACTCCCGGCTGACGGTGGCGGCGAGCATGACGATCGCCGAGTACCTGCTGCCGGGCTGGCTGGTCGCGCTGCGCTCGCAACTGCCGGACACCGCGGTGTCCCTGCTCGCCGGGAACTCGACGGCGGTGGCGGAGCGGCTGCTGGCCGGTGAGGCCGACCTGGGCTTCGTGGAGGGCGTGAGCGTCCCGGCGGGTCTCGACTCGGCGGTCATCGCCCACGACCGGCTGATCGTCGTGGCGGCGCCCGGCCACCCGTGGGCCCGGCGCCGGCGTCCGCTCCGGGCGGCGGAACTGGCGGCGACGCCGCTGATCCTGCGGGAGAAGGGCTCGGGCACCCGGCAGGTCCTGGACGCGGCCCTCGGCGGTCTGGCCCGCCCCCTGATCGAGCTCTCGTCGACCACCGCGGTGAAGGCCGCGGCCGTCGGCGGCGCCGGCCCCTCCGTCCTGAGCGAACTCGCCGTCGGCGAGGAGCTGAGCACCCGGCGCCTGGTGAGCGTGCCGGTCGCGGACGTCGCCCTCGCCCGCGACCTGCGCGCGGTGTGGCCGACGGGCCACCGCCCCACCGGCCCGGCCCGGCAGCTCCTGTCCCTGACGCGGGCGTAGGACGCGGGCGCGGCGTCCCGGGCGGTGACCGGCCGGCCCCTCGGCGCGGATGCCGCCGGCCGGGTCAGGCCCGCCGCGCCGCCTCCACCAGCGCCCGCATCACCCGCACGTCCTCGCCCATCTCCGGGTGCCACTGCACCCCGAGGACCCAGCCGGCGGCCGACGGCAGCTCCAGGGCCTCCACCGTGCCGTCCGCCGCGTGGGCGGAGGGGACCAGACCCGTCCCCAGGCGGTCCACCGCCTGGTGGTGGTAGGTCGGGACGAACATCTCCTCCGGCACCACACCCGCGTACAGGGTCCCCGGCACCGGTGTGACCGGATGCCCGCCGAAGACGCCCACCACCTCGGCGTGGCCCTCGATGTGCTGGACGAGGGTGCCGCCGAGCGCCACGTTGAGCAGCTGCATGCCCCGGCAGACGCCCAGCAGCGGGACGCGCGCGGCCAGGGCCGCCTCGATGAGCGCCAGTTCCCAGGCGTCCCGGGCGCGGGCGGGAGGGCCGGTGCGCGCGTCGGGCGCGGCGCCGTAGCGCACCGGCTCCACGTCCGGGCCGCCCGCGATCACCAGGCCGTCGACGCGGGCCACGGCCGCGGCCGCGTGCTCCGGAGCGTCCGGCGGGAGCATCGCGGCCAGCCCGCCCGCCCGCTGCACCAGCCGCGGATACCCGGCCGGCAGCAGCGCCGCCTCCAGCTCCCACACACCCCAGCGCGCCCCGTGCTCCAGATACGTACTGACGCCGATCAGCGGCGTGCCCGCCATCCGACCTCCCGCGGCCTGTCCGCAATGGACCGTACTCATACCTTTGCCGGGTCACGCTCCCACGGCAAGACGCCCGCCCGCGCTCACGCCAGGAAGCCGCGCAGCAGCGCCGCCGTCCCCGCGCAGTGCTCCCGCGTGATCTCCCGGGCCCCGTCCGCGTCCCCGTCGAGCACCGCCTCCACCAGCGCGGTGTGCTGGCGCTGGGAGTGCTCCAGGTTGCGCACCAGCAGCGGGATGCAGTCCAGCAGGTCGTTCAGGGTGGCCCGGACAGCCGCGTACTGGGCGGCCAGGGCCGGTGAACCGCACAGCTCCGCCAGGGTGAGATGCAGCCGCGTGTCCAGCCGCCGGTACTCCGCCAGCGGCGCCTCGTGCGTGCCGGCCAGCGCCGCCCGCAGCCGCGCCGCCTGCGCGCCGGTCAGCCCGTGCGCCGCGCACAGCCCGGCCGCGCCCACCTCCAGCACCTCCCGGAAGCGCAGCACGTCCTCGATGTCGACCCCGGCGACCCGACGCCGCAGTTCGTCCTCGCCGGCCGCGTCCGTGCGCGGCAGCACGAACGTTCCGCCGTACCGACCGCGCCGTGCCTGGACCAGCCCCTGGTCCTGGAGCACCCGCAGCACCTCGCGCAGCGTCACCCGGCTGATCCCCAGCCGCTCCGCCAGCTCCCGCTCGGCCGGCAGCCGCTCGCCGCCGGACACCAGGCCCAACCTGACGACCTGGAGGATCTGTTCGAGCGCCTCCTCGAAACCGTTGCCCGCCCGGACCGGCCGCAGCACCGGGGCGAGCCGGTCCGCCACGCTCCCCGGGGATTCCTCCGGCATGCGGCCGCGCCCCCTTTCCAAGCAAT
This sequence comes from Streptomyces sp. SudanB5_2050, assembly GCF_964272335.1. NCBI lineage: Bacteria > Bacillati > Actinomycetota > Actinomycetes > Kitasatosporales > Streptomycetaceae > Streptomyces > Streptomyces sp. SudanB5_2050. The sequence continues at coordinate 1,712,509 of NZ_OZ186760.1, read as the reverse complement.
GGTTCCCGGCAATACCTTATGGCTCCCGGCCGAAGGAGGCTCCCCCCGTGGCAGACCGCACACCCCCGCTCGGGGTCGAGGAACTGCACGCCCTCGTCGCCGCCGGTGACGTCGACACCGTCGTCCTGGCCTTCCCGGACATGCAGGGACGTCTCCAGGGCAAGCGCTTCGCCGCCCGCTTCTTCCTCGACGAGGTCCTGGCACACGGCACCGAGGGCTGCAACTACCTCCTCGCCGTCGACGCCGACATGAACACCGTCGACGGCTACGCGATGTCCTCCTGGGACCGCGGCTACGGCGACTTCGCCATGCACGCCGACCTGGCCACCCTGCGCCGCCTGCCGTGGCACGAGGGCACCGCGATGGTCGTCGCGGACCTCGCCTGGGAGGACGGCTCCCCGGTGCTCGCCGCGCCCCGCCAGATCCTGCGCCGGCAACTCGAACGCCTCGCGGAACACGGTCTCACCGCCCAGGTCGGCACCGAGCTGGAGTTCATCGTCTTCCGCGACACCTACGAACAGGCCTGGGACGCGGACTACCGCGGGCTGACCCCGGCCAACCAGTACAACGTCGACTACTCGGTCCTCGGCACCGGCCGGGTCGAACCCCTCCTGCGCCGCATCCGCAACGAGATGGCGGGCGCGGGCCTGACCGTCGAGTCCGCCAAGGGCGAATGCAACCCCGGCCAGCACGAGATCGCCTTCCGCTACGACGAGGCCCTGGTCACCTGCGACCAGCACGCCGTCTACAAGACCGGTGCCAAGGAGATCGCCGCCCAGGAGGGCATGTCCCTCACCTTCATGGCCAAGTACAACGAACGCGAGGGCAACTCCTGTCACATCCACCTCTCCCTCGCCGAAGCCGGTGCCGGTGCCGGTACCGATGCCGGCGCCGGCGCCGGCTCCGGCGGCACCAGCGTCATGGCCGGTGACGGGGAGCGCGGCATGTCCGAGACGATGCGCCACTTCCTCGCCGGACAACTGGCGGCCCTGCGCGAGTTCTCCCTCCTCTACGCCCCGCACATCAACTCCTACAAGCGCTTCCAGCCCGGCTCCTTCGCCCCCACCGCCGTCGCCTGGGGCCACGACAACCGGACCTGCGCCCTGCGCGTCGTCGGCCACGGCCGCTCGCTGCGCTTCGAGAACCGGCTCCCCGGCGGCGACGTCAACCCGTACCTCGCGGTGGCGGGCATGGTGGCGGCGGGACTGCACGGCCTGGAGCAGAGGCTGGAACTGCCCGGGCCCTGCGCGGGCAACGCCTACGCCGCCGACTTCGAGCACGTCCCGACCACCCTGCGCGAGGCCGCCGAGCTGTGGGAGAACAGCACCCTCGCCAAGGCCGCCTTCGGGGACGAGGTCGTCGCCCACTACCGCAACATGGCGCGCGTCGAACTCGACGCCTACGACGCCGCCGTCACGGACTGGGAACTGCGCCGCTCCTTCGAACGCATGTGAGGCACCGATTGTCCGAGGCACGGGAACTCCCCGACGAGCCACCCGCACTCCGCGTACTGAACCCCGCCACCGAAGAGGTCGTCGCCACCGTCCCCGCCGCCTCCGCGGCCGACGTGGACGCCGCCGTCGCACGGGCCGCGCGGGCGCAGACCGCCTGGGCCGCCCTCGCCCCCGGCGACCGCGCCCGGCTGCTGCGCCGCTTCGCCGCCGCCGTCGACGACCACCTGGACGAGCTGGCCCGGCTGGAGGTCACGGAGGCCGGCCACACCCTCGGCAACGCCCGCTGGGAGGCCGGCAACGTCCGCGACCTGCTCGACTACGCCGCCGGGGGAGTGGAGCGCCTCACCGGGCGGCAGATCCCGGTCGCCGGCGGCCTGGACGTGACGCTCCTCGAACCGCTCGGCGTGGTCGGCGTCATCGCCCCCTGGAACTTCCCGATGCCCATCGCGGCCTGGGGCGCCGCACCGGCGCTGGCCGCGGGCAACGCGGTCCTCCTCAAGCCCGCCGAGACCACCCCGCTGACGTCCCTGCGGCTGGCCGGACTGGCCCTGGAGGCGGGTCTTCCGGAGGGACTGTTCCAGGTCCTGCCGGGGCACGGACCGGTCGCGGGCGACGCGCTCGTGGAGCACCCGGGCGTGGCGAAGATCGTCTTCACCGGGTCGACGGCCGTGGGCCGGCGGGTGGCCGCCAAGGGCGCCGCCCTCCTCAAGCCCGTCACCCTCGAACTCGGCGGCAAGAGCCCCAACATCGTCTTCGCCGACGCCGACCTGGAGGCCGCCGCGGCCGTCACGCCCATGTCCTTCCTGGACAACTCCGGCCAGGACTGCTGCGCCCGCACCCGCATCCTCGTCCAGCGCCGGGTGTACGACCGCTTCCTGGGCCTGCTGGCCCCGGCGATCGAGGCCGTGCGGGTCGGCGACCCGGCCGACGAGGGCACCCAGATGGGCCCGCTGATCTCCCGCGCCCAGGTGGACCGCGTCCGCTCCTACGTCCCCGACGGCGCCGACGGTATCCGCGGCAAGGCACCCGAGGGGCCGGGCTTCTGGTTCCCGCCGACCGTCCTCACGGGCGTCGACGCGCGGGCCCGCGTGGCCGTCGAGGAGGTCTTCGGCCCGGTCGCCGTCGTCCTGCCCTTCGAGGACGAGGCCGACGCGGTGCGCCTGGCCAACGCCACCGACTACGGACTGTCCGGCTCGCTGTGGACCCGGGACGTCGGCCGCGCCCTGCGCGTGTCGGCAGCGGTGCGCGCCGGGAACCTGTCGGTCAACTCCCACTCCAGCGTGCGCTACTGGACCCCGTTCGGTGGCTTCAAGCAGTCCGGTCTCGGCCGTGAACTCGGCCCGGACGCGCTCACCGCCTTCACCGAGACCAAGAACGTCTTCATCAGCACGGAGGCATAGCCACACATGACCGAGGACATCATCTGCCGCCGCCTGGCCGGCCGCACCGCCGTCGTGACCGGGGCCGGCAGCGGCATCGGCCTCGCCTCCGCCCGCCGGCTCGCCTCCGAGGGCGCCCACGTCGTCTGCGGGGACGTGGACGAGAGCCGGGGCAAGGCGGCGGCCGAGGAGACCGGCGGCACCTTCGTGCGGGCCGACGTCACCGACCCGGAGCAGGTCGAGACCCTGTTCGAGACCGCGTACGACACCTACGGCAGCGTCGACATCGCCTTCAACAACGCCGGTATCTCGCCCCCCGACGACGACTCCATCCTGGAGACCGGTCTGGAGGCGTGGAAGCGTGTCCAGGAGGTCAACCTCACCTCCGTCTACCTGTGCTGCAAGGTGGCGATCCCCTACATGCGGCGCCAGGGCAGGGGCTCCATCATCAACACCGCGTCCTTCGTCGCGCGGATGGGCGCCGCCACCAGCCAGATCTCGTACACCGCCTCCAAGGGCGGCGTCCTCGCCATGTCCCGGGAACTCGGCGTGCAGTTCGCCCGCGAGGGGATCCGGGTCAACGCGCTGTGCCCCGGCCCGGTCAACACGCCGCTGCTGCGGGAGCTGTTCGCCAAGGACCCCGAGCGGGCCGCGCGCCGCCTGGTCCACATCCCGGTCGGGCGGTTCGCCGAGGCCGAGGAGATCGCCGCCGCCGTCGCCTTCCTGGCCAGCGACGACTCCTCCTTCGTCAACGCCACCGACTTCCTGGTGGACGGCGGCATTTCCGGGGCGTACGTCACACCGCTGTAGACCGGGGCGTGCGGCGTCCTACAGTGCCCGGATGAGCATGACGCCGCCGCCCGGCTGGTACCCCGATCCGTCGGCCCCGCACCAGGAACGCTGGTGGGACGGCACGGCCTGGACCGAGCACCGGCGCGCGCCCTGGGCCGCCCCTCCCGAGGTCCCGCAGCCTCCGCGGTCGTCGACCGTCCCGCTGTTCACGGGTGCCCCGGGACAGGGGCGGGAGGCGGGCGGCGGCGGTCGCGCGAAGGCGGTCGCCCTCACCACCGCCGCGGCCGTGCTGGTCGCGGCGATCGTCACCGGCGCCCTCCTCCTCGGCGACGAGGGCGACGAGGGCGACGGCGGCGCGCCCGCCGCCCGGACCCCGCCGGCCACCACCACCGGCCCGGCGCCGACGAGCGCGCCACCGTCCCCGTCACCGACCGCCTCCGAGCCCGCCGCGGACGACCCGGCCGTGGTCGAGGACCCGCTCAACGGCATCACCTTCCGGCTGCCGGACGGCTGGGTACGACCCCAGTACGTCAGCGAGGACGACGTCATGATGACCACCGACGGCACCTACGACTGCCCCGGCGACGGCGGCGTCTGCCGGCACGGCCTGGTCATCTCCCGCACCGTCACGGGCAACGCCGAGTCCTCCCCGAAGACCCTCGCCGAACAGGACATCGAGGACGCGGCCGACGACGCCTACGACCGCGACCCGGCCGGCGGCATGCCCTACGGCGGCATCGAGTCGCACGAGCAGGTCGGCGCCGGGCCGGTCGCGGTCGCCGGACGCGCCGGGTACTACGTGCGCTGGCGGGTGACGACGGCGAAGGGCCCCGGCGGCTACGTGCAGTCGCTGGTCTTCCCCTCCACCGTCGGCACCGAGTCCCCGATCCTCGTCCGCTACGTCTTCGACGCCGGCGAGGACGGACCGCCGCTCACCGTGATGGACGAGATCACCGACGGCATCCGGCCGGCCGGCGACGCGGACACGGGCGGCGGCGTGGGCAGCGGCATCGGCCCGACGGACTGAGCCGCCGGGCGGCCGGTCACAGGAAGGTGTGCCCCTCGCCCCGGTACGTCGGCACGGTCGCCGTCACCGTGTCCCCCTCCACCAGGTGCAGGGTGTCGAACCGCTCGCACAGCTCACCGGCCTTGGCGTGCCGGAACCACACCTTGTCGCCGATCAGCAGGTCGTCGGCGGGCGTGCCGAGCAGCGGCGTCTGCACCTCGCCGGGTCCCTCCTGGGGGTCGTAGCGCAGCCCCTCCGGCAGGTAGGGGACGGGCAGCCGGTCCTTCCCGGCCGCGCCGGAGGCCGGGTAGCCCCCGCCGAGCACGGTCACCACCCCGACCCCGGGGCGCCGCACGACGGGCTGGGCGAACAGGGCCGCCGGACGGCCCCGGAAGGACGTGTAGTTGTCGAACAGCCGCGGCACGTACAGCCCCGACCCGGCGGCGATCTCCGTCACCGCGTCCTCCGCGGCGGTGTGCTGCACGCTGCCCGTGCCGCCGCCGTTGACGAACTCCAGGCCGGGCGCCACGGCCCGGACCGCCCGCACCACCGCGGCGCGCCGCTCGGCCAGTTCCCGGCGGGCGGCGGCCTGCATCAGCCGCACCGCACGCGACCGCAGCGGCCGTCCCGCCACCGCGTCCCCGACCCCGGCCACATGCCCCTCGTACGCCATGACGCCGACGACCTCGAAGCCGGGCCTGCGGGCCACCGCGCGGGCCAGATCAGCGACCTCGGCCGGGGAGTGCAGCGGCGAGCGCCGGGCCCCGACCCGCACCCGTCCCCCGAACAGCTTCAGCGAGGTGTCCAACTCCAGGCAGACCCGCACGACTTCCCGGCCGCCGTCCCGCGCCGCGTCGACGAGGTCCAGCTGCGCCACGTCGTCGATCATCACGGTGACGGCGGAGGCGAGCTTGGGATCGGCGGTCAGCTCGGCGTACCGGGCACGGTCCGCCGAGGGGTAGGCGAGCAGCACGTCCTCGAAACCGGAGCGCGCCAGCCACAGGGACTCGGCCAGCGTGAACGACATGACGCCCGCGAAACCGTCCCTGGCCAGGACCCGTTCGAGCAGCGCACGGCAGCGTACGGACTTGCTGGCGACCCGGATCGGCTTCCCGCCGGCCCGGCGGAGCAGGTCGTCGGCGTTCGCGTCGAACGCCTCCAGGTCCACGATCGCCACGGGGGCGTCCAGATGGGCGGTGGCCCGGTCGTAGCGGGCCCGGTCGGCGGCGCGTGCGGTCATGACCGCAGCCTGCCAGACAGGATTACCGCAGGGTAGGGGGACGTTCCGGGCCAATGCCGCGGGCGCGCGGACTGGTTCCCCGCCGGGCGGGGTCACGCCGTAGAGTGACGCGCACGCACGGCGGAGACCCCGGCGGCCGGGGCTCCGGGCTCCGCGCCGGGATGGCGGCCCTCCCGTGCGGGTATGCGTGCCCGGGACGGAACGTTCCGCGCCGGGCCGGGGCAGGAGACCACATCACCGGCCCGCGCCGGAGAGCGGCCGGGCCCGAGGAAACGGGGGGTGCATGAGCACGGAAGCGCGCCGCACCTCCCTCCCGCCGCACCCGGACACCCCGCCCCGCCCCACGGCCCCGCCCCGCCCGACCACTCCACCGGCCCCTGGCGCGTCACCGCACCCAGGCGCGTCACCGGCCCCGGGCACGTCATCGGCGTCGGAGGGCCCGTCGCGCCCGGGTGGGGCGCCCCGCCCGGACACGCCGCCGGACCCGGGTGGTGCGCCGAGTCGGGCGGTTTCGTCGGGCCCGGAGCGTTCGCCGCGTCCGAACACGCCACCGCTCCCGGGCGCTTCGCCCCGCCCGGACACCCCGCCGCGTCCCGCGACTCCGCCGGCGGCGGAGGCGGCCCCGCCGCCTCGGGCCTCCGCCCGCTTCCCGGACGTCCCGCCGACCGTCGGCCGGGAGACGGGCGGCCGAGGCAGCGCGGGCGCCCGGGGCGTCGGCCGGGACGCCCCGGGCGAGAGCGCCACGCCGCGGCCGGAGCGCCCGGCGTCGCCCGCGTCCGCCCGCACCGGCGCGTCCTCGGCCCACGGACCCGGCGCTCCCGGAGCCCGCCCCTTCGCACCCGACGCTCCCGCACCCGGCACGTCCGGACTCGGCACGTCCGGACTCGGCACGTCCGGACCCGGTACCTCTGGACCCGGCGCCTCTGGACCCGGCAGCAACCCCGGCCCCGACGCCCCCGCCCGGCCCCCGCGGACGCCCGCCGTGTCCGGGACGGCGCCCCGCTTCCCCGCCGTGCCCGTGGAGAGCGCGTCCGAGACGACCAGGCGGCTCCGGCCGATCCCGGCGGAACCGGAACCGGAGCCGGAGCCCGGGCCCGAGAGGGCATCGGCGGCGGTACCGGCGACCGCGGCAGGGTCACACCCGGCGGGCGCCGGACCCGACCCCGCGCTGTCCTGGACGGCCCCGGCCGCCCCGACCGTGTCGGGCGACGGACGGCCCCGGGTGTCGTTCGGGGAGCCCGAGGGGTACGACGGGTACGCCAGGCCCCGCGCGCTCGGCGGGCGGCGGCGCCCGCAGGCCGTCGCCGCGGGCGTCTGCCTGGTGCTCGGGCTGGGCCTGGTCACCGGAGCCGTCACCGGCAGCTGGCTCGCCGGGGACTCCGGGGACGACGGCGCGCGCAGCGCCTTCACCGCGGCCGGGGACCTCTGGCACAGCGTGCCGGTCGACCAGCTCTTCCCGCCCACCGTCCAGGGCCGGGGAGCCGGCCCCGGCGGCGCCGACCGCACCTGGACCCGGGTCGCCGTCGCCCCGGACGGCGACTGCGCCGGTGCCTTCGACCCGCTGCTCGCCAAGGTCCTCGACCCGGTCGGGTGCACCCGCCTGCTGCGCGCCACCTACACCGACGCCACCCAGAGCCACGTCACCACCGTCGGCCTGCTCTTCGCCAAGGCCGACGCCGCCGCCATGACCGCGCTGGCCGGCCGGTTCGAGAAGGAGGACCTGGGCCGCCGCACCGACCTCATGCCGCTGCCGTACGCGGCGAAGGACACCGTCGCCGCCGGGTTCGGCGCGCCGCAGCGTGCCTCGTGGACGGTCTCGGTCCTCACCGACGCGCCCGTCGTCGTCTACGCCGTCTCCGGCTGGGCCGACGGCCGCACCGTCGACGAGCCCGAGCCCGCCGAGGAGGCCATGGAGACCGGCGCCGGCTCGGCCCCCGCCCAGGCCGGCCTCGGCCACGAGGCGCAGGGCCTCGCCGACCGCGTCGAACGCGCCCTGCGCAAGAACGTCGGCCCCGCCACGGAGCACCCCTCGTGAACCCCAACGGACCCCGTACGACGGGAGCCCTGAGCCTCCTCCTCGCCGCCGCGCTCGTCCTCGTCCCGGCGCCCGCCGCCCACGCCGACGGCATCCGCGCCCAGCAGTGGGCCCTGGACGCCATGCACACCCAGGAGGCGTGGCGCACCACCAAGGGCGCCGGCGTCACCGTCGCCGTCCTGGACACCGGCGTCGAGGCCGACCACCCGGACCTGGCCGGCAATGTCCTCGAAGGCAAGGACCTCGTCGGCTTCGGCGCGAGCGAGGGCGACCGCGCCTGGGCCCGGCACGGCACCGCCATGGCCGGGATCATCGCCGGACACGGCCACGGGCCCGGCAACTCCGAGGGCGTCATGGGCGTCGCCCCGGAGGCCAAGATCCTCCCCCTGCGCGTCATCCTGGAGGACGGCGACCCCTCCCGCACCCGGGCCCGCAAGACCCGCGGCAACGCCCTCGCCGACGGCATCCGCTGGGCCGCCGACCACGGTGCCGACGTCATCAACCTCTCCCTCGGCGACGACTCCGCCTCGGCCCACTCCGAACCCGCCGAGGACGAGGCCATCCAGTACGCCCTGAAGAAGGGCGTGGTCGTCGTCGCCTCGGCCGGCAACGGCGGCGAGAAGGGCGACCACGTCTCCTACCCGGCCGCCTACCCGGGCGTCATCGCCGCGACCGCCGTCGACCGCTACGGCACCCGCGCTTCCTTCTCCACCCGCCGCTGGTACGCCACCGTCAGCGCCCCCGGCGTCGACGTGATCATCGCCGACCCCGATCACCGCTACTACGAGGGCTGGGGCACCAGCGCCGCCTCCGCCTTCGTCTCCGGGGCCGCCGCCCTGGTGAAGTCGGCCCGCCCCGACCTCACCCCGGCCCAGGTCAAGAGCCTCCTGGAGGACACGGCCCGCAACGCCCCCGCCGACGGCCGCGACGACTCGCGCGGCTACGGCTTCGTCGACCCCGCCGCCGCGATCGAGGCGGCCGGACGGCTGAAGCCGCAGGGCCTGAAGTCGGCGGCGTACGGCGAGGAGTACTTCGGCCCGGGCCCGGACGCCCCCGCCTCCGACGACGGGACGTCGGCCTGGGCGGCGCCCCTGGCGGGCAGCGCGGGCGGCGTCCTGATCGTCGCGGCCGTCGTCCTGTGGCGGGGCCGCCGCGAACGCCCCGAGGACTACTGAGCGGCGCCGGACCCGTCCGTCCGCGCGAACACGGACACCGCCGCCCTCGCCGCCGCCTCGGTCAGCGCGATCCCCTCCTCCCGTGTCGCGCTGCCCCGCGACACGACCGCCACCAGACGCTCCCGGCCGTCGGCCGAGACCCGTCCGATGCTGTTGACCACCCACAGCCCCGTGGTGCCGCGGCGCAGCCAGCCGTTCTTCAGCGCCCACGCCGAACCGTCCGCGCCGCCGTCGGCCGCCGCCGACACACCCCACCGCTGCCCGTCCACGACGGACTCCATCAGCTCCCGCACCCAGGCGCGTGCGGACGCGCCCAGTGCCGAACCGTCCGCCACGAACACCTGCCGCAGCAGCGCGATCTGATCGGCGGCCGTGGTCCGCGTCAGCCCCCACAGCGGCCCCTCACCGCCCGAGGTCTCCGTGAGCCCGAGGCGCTCGTTCGCCGTGTCCAGCCCGTCGGCCTCCCCGATCGTCCGCCACAGCGCCGACGTCGCGTCGTTGTCGCTCTGCCCGATCATGGCGGCGGCGTACGCCCTCTCCGCGGCGGTCAGTGACCGGCCCGCGTCCTCGGCCTGGAGCAGCAGCGCCGCCAGCACGTCGACCTTGACGATGCTCGCCGTGTCGAACAAGCCGGTGCCGTACGCGGCCGCCCCGCCGGTCCCGGTGTCGAGCACCGCGACCGACACCTCGGCACCGTCCGGCACGGTCACCGACGCCATGGCGCCGGCCAGCAGCGCGTCCCGGTCCACGACCGGCTCGACCGTCTCCACCGATGCCTCCCGCCCACGGGTGCCGAGGCCGACGACGATACGGCGCCCCCGGGCCGGAGGGCGCGCGTGCCCCTGCCCGCACCCGGCCCCGGCCAACGCCTCTCGGAGTTCCCCGAGAGGCAGATGAAAGGCGTCCCGCGACCCCCGATAGGCTCAGGGACCGTGGCGAACAAGAACATCCCGGACTCCGCCTTCTCCGACGACGACGGCTCCGCCGACCCCCGGCTGAGCGCGGCGCTCGCCGCCTGGGCCGAGGACCGCACCGCCCTGGCACCCGTGCTGGAGGCGCTGAAGGGCGCCCGGCTGCTCGTGCCGGTGGTGGCCGTCCTCGGCGAAGTCGAGGAGGACGAGAACGGGCTGCGCCGCGAGAAGACCAGCGACATGGCCGTACCGACGCTGAAGGCGGGCGGCCGGACCGCCCTGCCCGCCTTCACCTCCACCGACTCGCTCGCCCGGTGGGACCCGCGGGCCCGCCCCGTCGCCGTACCCGTGCACCAGGCGCTCCAGGCCGCCGCGCACGAGAAGGCGGACACGGTCGTCCTCGACCTGGCCGGACCGGTCCCGTTCGAACTGACCGGCCGCGTGCTGCTGGCGCTGGCCGAGGGCCGCACGACGACCGACCCGCTCACCGACCCGGCCGTCGCCGAGGCGGTACGCGCCGCCCTGGCCGCCGAGCCCGCCGTGCTGCGCGCGCACCTCGGTCCGGGCCGGGCGGACGGCACCCTCGCGCTGCTCCTGGACCCCGGCGCCGAACCGGCGCGGGCCGCCCGCGCCGTGGCCGAGCGGCTGGCCGCCGACGAGACACTGAGGGCCCGCCTGGTGCGCGGCCTCGACCTGGCACTGCTGCCGGCCGGGGCGACGCCGCCGGGCGAGCCCTTGTACGTGCGGGGGTAACTCCGGGACGACCGGGGCCGGTCAGCTGTAGACCGGACCGGTGTACTTCTCGCCCGGACCCTGGCCCGGCTCGTCCGGGACCAGCGACGCCTCGCGGAAGGCCAGCTGGAGCGACTTCAGACCGTCGCGCAGCGGCGCCGCGTGGAAGGAGCTGATCTCGGTCGCCGTGGCGTCCAGCAGACCGGCCAGCGCGTGCACCAGCTTGCGGGCCTCGTCCAGGTCCTTGTGCGCCTCGCCCTCCTCGGTCAGTCCGAGCTTCACGGCGGCGGCGCTCATCAGGTTGACGGCGACCGTCACGATCACCTCGACCGCCGGTACCTCGGCGATGTCGCGGGTCATGGCGTCGAAGTCGGGATTCGCCGAGGATTCGGCAGGGGTCTCACTCATGCCGCTCACGATAGGCGCAGGACGGCCGGCCGCCCCACTCGGTCTCGGTTAGCCGTTCCCCCGCCGAGCTGCTAACCTTGTGTAACGACCGGTCGGACACGCGCGCCCCACGGCAGCGAGCCCGGCCCACAAGTGGAGGCTCCGCACTCCCACCTGGCCGTCCTCAGGACGGCGGGTCACCGGTCAGGCGGTCCCGTCCCAGCGGCGGCGACCAGCCCGAAATCGCGCCCCGCGATCACATCGCGGCGGTGCTCCGGTAGTAATGAGGAGCCCCGCCTGTGATCGTCCGGGGCATTTTTGTTGCACCGGCGCGGTTAGGTCTATCGAACACAGACGTAACGCGGCTGTCCGCCAGACCGTCGCGTGGTGCTACCGAGGAGGATCCATCAGCGCCGAGCCCCGCATCAACGACCGGATTCGCGTTCCCGAGGTGCGACTTGTCGGTCCCAGCGGCGAGCAGGTCGGGATTGTCCCGCTTGCCAAGGCCCTGGAGCTTGCGCAGGAGTACGACCTCGACCTCGTCGAGGTCGCGGCGAACGCCCGTCCGCCCGTGTGCAAGCTCATGGACTACGGGAAGTTCAAGTACGAGTCGGCCATGAAGGCCCGTGAGGCGCGCAAGAACCAGGCGCACACGGTCATCAAGGAGATGAAGCTCCGGCCGAAGATCGACCCGCACGACTATGACACCAAGAAGGGTCACGTCGTCCGGTTCCTCAAGCAGGGCGACAAGGTCAAGATCACGATCATGTTCCGTGGTCGCGAGCAGTCCCGGCCGGAGCTCGGCTACCGACTGCTGCAGCGTCTCGCGGAGGACGTCCAGGACCTCGGCTTCGTGGAGTCGAACCCGAAGCAGGACGGCCGCAACATGATCATGGTCCTCGGTCCGCACAAGAAGAAGACCGAGGCGATGGCCGAGGCTCGCCAGGCGCAGGAAGCCCGCAAGGCTGAGGCGAAGGCCAACCCCGGCAAGTCGCAGAACGCCGCGGACACCGAGGCCGCGGACGCCGAGGCTCCGGCCGAGGCTCCCGCCGAGGCGTGACTCCGGGGGACTCCGGTCCCCAGGACGTAACCGATACAAGAGCGACGCTCCACCGTGCCCGGTTTCACGACCGGGCATCGGAGCGCCACCGACGAGGAGAGAACGGCGCTATGCCGAAGAACAAGTCGCACAGCGGTGCCAGCAAGCGCTTCAAGATCACCGGCTCCGGCAAGGTGCTCCGTGAGCGCGCCGGCAAGCGCCACCTGCTCGAGCACAAGTCGTCCCGCGTGACGCGTCGCCTCACCGGCAACGCCGAGATGGCCCCGGGCGACGCCGCGAAGATCAAGAAGCTTCTCGGCAAGTGACGTACGGGCGCCACTGAGCGCCGTACGGCAGGACCGGGACCCATTCGATACCGGGCCGCGTGAGGACCACCGCGGCCCCGCTACAAGGAGTTAACAAGTGGCACGCGTCAAGCGGGCAGTCAACGCCCACAAGAAGCGCCGGGCGATCCTCGAGCAGGCCTCCGGCTACCGCGGTCAGCGTTCGCGCCTGTACCGCAAGGCCAAGGAGCAGGTCACCCACTCGCTGGTCTACAACTACAACGACCGCAAGAAGCGCAAGGGTGACTTCCGCCAGCTGTGGATCCAGCGCATCAACGCCGCTGCCCGCGCCAACGGCATCACGTACAACCGCTTCATCCAGGGTCTGAAGGCCGCCAACATCGAGGTGGACCGCAAGATCCTGGCCGAGCTGGCCGTCAACGACGCCGGCGCGTTCGCCGCGCTGGTCGAGGTCGCGCAGAAGGCGCTGCCGAGCGACGTCAACGCGCCGAAGGCCGCGTGACGCTGCGCCGGCTCTAGCCGACGTCGAAGGACCCGCAGGCTCTGAGCCTGCGGGTCCTTCGGTTGCCTGCCACCCGTCCTGTCGCTGTTCGGGTGCGGGTTCGTCGCGGCCGGTCGCGCGGTTCCCCGCCCCTGGGGCGTCGCTCCTTGCGGCGAGACAGTCGCACCCCGCGTTGAGACATTTGTGAAGGTGATGGAACACATGGCGCCCGCCACCCCCGAGCTGATCTCCCCCCGTTCCCCCCGTGTCCTCGCCGCGCGGCGGCTGGCCAAGCGGAACTTCCGGGGGAAGGAGCGGCTGTTCCTGGCCGAGGGGCCGCAGGCCGTGCGGGAGGCCGCGGGGTACGGGCAGACGCTGGTCGAACTGTTCGCCACCGTCGAGGCCGCCGAGCGGTACGCCGACATCGTCGGGGCCGCCCGGGAGGCCGGAGCCCGTGTCCACCTCGCCGCCGAGACGGTGATCGAGGACATCTCCACCACCGTCACCCCGCAGGGGCTCGTCGGGGTCTGCCGGTTCCTGGACACGCCGTTCGAGCAGATCCTCGCCGCCCGCCCCAAGCTGGTCGCCGTACTCGCGCACGTGCGGGACCCCGGCAACGCCGGCACCGTGCTGCGCTGCGCCGACGCCGCCGGCGCCGAGGCGGTCGTGCTCACCGACGCCTCCGTCGACCTGTACAACCCCAAGGCCGTACGCGCCTCCGTCGGCTCGCTGTTCCACCTGCCGGTGGCCGTCGGCGTCCCCGTCGATCGGGCCGTCGCCGGACTGCGCGAGGCCGGGGTGCGGGTCCTCGCCGCCGACGGGGCGGGCGAACACGACCTCGACTCCGAACTGGACGCGGGCACCATGGGCGGCCCCACCGCCTGGGTCTTCGGCAACGAGGCGTGGGGACTCCCGGAGGAGACCCGGGCCCTCGCCGACGCCGTCCTGCGCGTCCCGATCCACGGCAAGGCCGAGAGCCTGAACCTCGCCACCGCCGCCGCCGTATGTCTCTACGCGTCGGCGCGTGCACAGCGCGCCGCCACAGGGTGCCGCTCCGTCACCGACGCCTAGTAAGGTGACCAGCTCAGGGCCCCCGCAAAGCTGAGAGGTGGGGTACGGGGATGAGCGTCGGCACGAGCAGCGCACCGGGGACACGGGAGGCGCCGCGCCCGCCCGCGCCCCGCACGCCCGGTGATCTCGCCGATCTCGGCATCGACCCCGACCAGCTGCCCGACGGCCTCGTCGTCGCCGACGAGCACGGCCGCGTCGTCTGCTTCAACGCCGCCGCCGCACGGATCACCGCCGTGGCCGCCGCCGACGCCCTCGGACGACCGCTGGAGCAGGCGCTGCCCCTCGAGGACCTGGAGGGCCGGCGCTGGTGGCAGCTCACCGACCCCTACGGCGGCCTCGCCATCCGCGTCCGCCAGCCCGAGCGCAACCTCCTGCTGCCCGGCGGACGGGAAGTCCTCGTCACCGCCCGCTATGTGCGCACCGAACGCCTCGGCCCCGTCCACCGCGTCGTCGTCACCCTGCGCGACACCGAGGCCCGGCGCCGCACCGAGCGCAGCCACGCCGAGCTGATCGCCACCGTCGCCCACGAGCTGCGCTCCCCCCTCACCTCCGTGAAGGGCTTCACGGCGACGCTGCTGGCCAAGTGGGAGCGGTTCACCGACGACCAGAAGCGGCTGATGCTGGAGACCGTCGACGCCGACGCCGACCGCGTCACCCGGCTCATCGCCGAGCTGCTCGACATCTCCCGCATCGACTCGGGCCGGCTGGAGGTCCGCCGCCAGCCCGTCGACATCGGCGCCGCCGTCGGCCGCCACATCCAGGCGTACGTCGCCGCCGGTCAGGAGGCCGACCGCTTCCTGCTGCGCGTCGCCCAGCCGCTGCCCGACCTGTGGGCCGACCCCGACAAGATCGACCAGGTGCTCAGCAACCTGCTGGAAAATGCCGTGCGGCACGGCGAGGGAACCGTCACCATTGACGTCACGCCCACGGCGTCCCCCCGGGAAGGGGAGGACGTCGGCACGTCGGTCACGGTGAGCGACGAGGGGGCGGGCATCCCGGAGGAGTCCATGAACCGCGTCTTCACCCGCTTCTGGCGGGGCAGCAAGCGCGGCGGTACCGGCCTCGGGCTGTACATCGTCAAGGGCATCGTCGAGGCCCACGGCGGCACCATCACGGTCGGCCGCGCCCCCGGCGGCGGCGCCGAGTTCCGATTTACGTTGCCCGTGGCGGCACCGGCGTACCTCACCTGAGAAGCACCAGAGGCGGCCGACGACCCCCACGGGCGTAATCAGCGTTCCACAGCCCCGTTAGACTCGGTCTTTGGCACCTTTGCGTCCAGTTCCGCGGACGAAGCGTCTCCCGCTCCGTCTCCGGACCGTAGACGGGGCGTTCCAGCCAGCCAATCGGAAGCACGGGAAGAGATGTCGGCACCGAATAAGTCGTACGACCCTGTCGAGGTCGAGGCGTTGAAACCGGAAGAGATCGAGCGCATGCGGGACGAGGCGCTCGCCGCCTTCGCCGCCGCGGACTCCCTCGACGCGCTCCAGGAGGCCAAGGTCGCCCACACCGGCGGCACCTCCCCGCTGTCGCTGGCCAACCGCGAGATCGGCGCCCTGCCCCCGCACGCCAAGGCCGAGGCCGGCAAGCGCGTCGGCATGGCCCGCGGCGCCGTGAACAAGGCGCTGACCGCACGCCAGGAGGAGCTGGAGGCCGAGCGCGACGCGCGCGTCCTGGTCGAGGAGGCCGTGGACGTCACGCTGCCCCACGACCGCGTCCCGGCCGGCGCCCGCCACCCGCTCACCACGCTCTCCGAGCGCATCGAGGACGTCTTCGTGGCCATGGGCTACGAGGTCGCCGAGGGCCCCGAGGTCGAGGCCGAGTGGTTCAACTTCGACGCCCTCAACATCGGCCCGGACCACCCCGCCCGCGGCGAGGCCGACACCTTCTTCGTGCAGGGCCCCGAGGGCGGCACCGAGGCCGGCGTCGTGCTGCGCACCCACACCTCGCCCGTGCAGATCCGCTCCCTGCTCGACCGCGAGCTGCCGGTCTACGTGATCTGCCCCGGCCGGGTGTACCGCACCGACGAGCTGGACGCCACGCACACCCCCGTCTTCCACCAGGTCGAGCTGCTCGCCATCGACGAGGGCCTGACCATGGCGGACCTCAAGGGCACCCTGGACCACATGGTCCAGTCGCTGTTCGGCGCGGAGATGAAGACCCGGCTCCGGCCGAACTTCTTCCCCTTCACCGAGCCGTCCGCCGAGATGGACATGCTCTGCTACGTCTGCAAGGGCGCGTCCGTCGGCAACCCCGACCGCCCCTGCCGCACCTGCTCCAGCGAGGGCTGGATCGAGCTGGGCGGCTGCGGCATGGTCAACCCGCGGGTGCTCACCGCCTGCGGCGTCGACCCCGAGAAGTACAGCGGCTTCGCCTTCGGGTTCGGCATCGAGCGGATGCTGATGTTCCGCCACAACGTCGAGGACATGCGAGACATGGTCGAGGGTGACGTCCGGTTCACCCGGCCGTTCGGGATGGAGATCTGATGCGGGTCCCGCTTTCTTGGCTGCGGGAGTACGTCGACCTGCCGGCCACCGAGACCGGCCGCGACGTGCAGGCCAAGCTGATTTCGGCCGGCCTGGAGGTCGAGACCGTCGAGCACCTGGGCGCCGACCTCAAGGGTCCGCTCGTCGTCGGCCAGGTGCTGACCATCGAGGAGCTGGAGGGCTTCAAGAAGCCGATCCGCTTCTGCACCGTGGACGTCGGCCAGGCCAACGGCACCGGTGAGCCTCAGGAGATCGTCTGCGGCGCCCGGAACTTCTCCGTCGGCGACAAGGTCGTCGTGGTCCTGCCCGGCGCCACCCTGCCCGGCGGCTTCTCCATCAGCGCCCGCAAGACCTACGGCAAGACGTCCCACGGCATGATCTGCTCCAGCGACGAGCTGGGCATGGGCGACGACGGCACCCACGGCATCATCGTGCTGCCGCCGGAGACCGAGGTCGGCAAGGACGCCATCGAGCTGCTGGAGCTGGTCGACGAGGTCCTGGACATCGCCGTCACCGCCAACCGCGGCGACTGCCTGTCCATCCGCGGCGTGGCCCGCGAGACCGCCATCGCCTACGGCCTGCCGCTGCGCGACCCGGCCCTGCTGGACGTGCCCGCGCCGAACGCCTACGGCTACCCGGTGAAGATCGCCGACCCGAGCGGCTGCGACCGCTTCACCGCCCGCACGGTGACCGGCCTCAGCGCCGAGGCACGCTCCCCGATCTGGCTCCAGCGCCGGCTCCAGAAGGTCGGCATGCGCCCGATCTCCCTCGCCGTCGACGTCACGAACTACGTGATGATGGAGCTGGGCCAGCCCCTGCACGCCTACGACCGCTCCCTGGTCCAGGGCACCATCGGCGTCCGCCGCGCCGAGGAGGGCGAGAAGATCGTCACCCTCGACGGAGTCGAGCGGAAGCTGCACGCCGAGGACCTGGTCATCACCGACGACCGCGGTCCCATCGGCCTCGCCGGCGTCATGGGCGGCGCCAACACCGAGATCGCCGACCACTCCGACACCGAGAACGCGACGAGTGACGTCGTCATCGAGGCAGCCCACTTCGACCAGGTGGCCATCGCCCGCACCGCCCGCCGGCACAAGCTGTCCTCCGAGGCGTCCCGCCGCTTCGAGCGCGGCGTCGACCCGCAGGCCGCCGCCGCTGCCGCGCAGCGCACCGTCGACCTGCTGGTGCTGCTCGCGGGCGGCACCGCCGAAGCCGGCGTCACCGAGATCAGCGCCCCGCCCGTGCCGCACACCATCACCGTGGCGGCCGACCACCCGGACAAGGTCGCGGGTGTGACCTACGGCCGCGAGACCGTCGTACGGCGCCTCCAGGAGGTCGGCTGCGACGTGTACGGCCAGGACGAGCTGATCGTCACCGCGCCGTCCTGGCGGCCCGACCTCACCGACCCGAACGACCTGGCCGAAGAGGTCATCCGCCTGGAGGGCTACGAGAACCTGCCCTCCACGCTGCCCCGCCCGCCGGCGGGCCGCGGCCTCACCGCCCGTCAGCGGCTGCGCCGCCGGGTCGGCCGTGCCCTGGCCGGTGCCGGTTACGTCGAGGCGCCGAACTACCCGTTCGTCAGCGAGCAGGTCTTCGACCAGCTCGGCCTGGACGCCGACGACCCGGACCGCCGCGTCGTCAAGCTGGTCAACCCGCTCAGCGACGAGGAGCCCGCGCTGCGGACCTCGCTGCTGCCGGGCCTGCTCGGCGCCCTGCGCCGCAACGACGGCCGCGGCTCGCACGACCTGGCCCTCTTCGAGACGGGCCTGGTCTTCCACCCGCGCGACGAGCAGCGCATCGCCGCCGACCTGCCCGTGGACCGTCGTCCCAGCCAGGACGACCTCGCCGCGCTGGACGCCGCGCTGCCCGACCAGCCGCGGCACGTCGCCGTCGTCCTGGCCGGCGCCCGCGAGCAGGCCGGCTGGTGGGGCAAGGGCCGTCCGGCCGACTGGGCCGACGCGGTCGAGTCCGCCCGGACGGTGGCCCGCGAGGCCGGTGCCGAACTGGGCGTCCGCAAGGGTCAGTACGGGCCCTGGCACCCGGGCCGCTGCGCCGAGCTGTTCGTCACGGTGGACGGCGAGGAGCGCGTCGTCGGACACGCCGGTGAGCTGCACCCGCGCGTCGTGAAGACGCTGGGTCTGCCCGCGCGCACCTGCGCGATGGAGCTGGACCTCGACGCGGTGGCGGGCGTCGGCGACGGCACCCCGCAGGCGCCGGGCATCTCCACGTTCCCGGTCGCCACGCAGGACGTCGCCCTGGTGGTCGACGCGTTCGTCCCGGCGAGCGAGGTCGAGGCGGCGCTGCGCGAGGGCGCGGGCGAACTGCTGGAGTCCATCCGGCTGTTCGACGTCTACGACAACGCGGAGCAGCTGGGTGAGGGGCGCAAGTCCCTCGCGTACGCGCTGCGCTTCCGCGCGGGCGACCGGACGCTGACGGTCGACGAGGCGTCGGCGGCGCGGGACGCGGCGGTCGCCCTCGCGGGCGAGCGGGTCGGAGCGGTGCTGCGTAGTTAGGGGTTCGCGTTCGCCCGAGGGGCGGGGGGCTTCTGCCGATCGGCGACTGCGGGTGGTCGGTGGCCGGTCGCGCAGTTCCCCGCGCCCCTTGTCGGCGTCAGGGTGACGTCCCTCCAGGGGCGCGAGCAACCACGACCGGCAAAGCCGTCCGCCCCGCCACGGAGTGTCGGGCAGGCAGCCGGGCGGACGGCGTGAGAACGGGCCGCCGCACTGTACGAGGGGGAGCCGGCGGCCCGGCCGGCCTCTTTCGAGGCCCTTCAGTCAACCGGTCCGGAACTCTGCGCGACAGCGCGCACACGTTGCGGATGCGCGTACTCCGTTCACACCCCGTGTGAAGGCCGACGCACTACGCTGTCGGCACCCGAGTCACCGGGGGCACCCATGCAGCCCAACACCCTGCTCGACGCGATCCTCGACGAGGCCGGGATCTCGCACGCGGGACTGGCCGCGCACGTCAACCAGGCGGGCCGGGCCCGCGGGCTGGCACTGAGATACGAACACACCGCCGTCGCGCGGTGGTTGAGGGGGCAGCGCCCGCGGGGCCAGGTGCCCGACCTGATCTGCGAGGTGCTGGCGGCCCGGCTGCACCGGCCGGTCACCCTCGACGACATCGGCCTCGGTGTGCCCGGCGAACCGGCCGCTGTGCACACCGGCTCGCTGTCCGGGTTCGTGGAGCGGGCGACCGCGCTGTGGCGCTCCGACCAGCAGCAGCGCCCGCACATCCTGGGCGCCCCGGCCCTCACCGGGACGCCCGCCGTGATGCCGGTGTGGGAGTGGGAGAACCCGCCCGAGGACGTCGACGTCTCGCGCGGCGGCCGGCACCCGGTCACGCCCGCCGACCTGGAGATGCTGCGCTGCGCCCGCGCCCACTACGAGCAGATGTACCGCAAGGCCGGCGGCATGGCGACCCGCGCCCGCATCGTCGGATTCCTCAACGCCGAGGCGGCGCCGCTGCTGCGCGGCAGCTACACCGACGCCACCGGCCGCCAGCTCCACCGGGCCACCGGCGGTCTCGTCGCGGTCGCCGGCATCTGCGCGTACGACTCCGACGCGCACGGACTGGCCCAGCGCTACTTCCACCAGGCCCTGCGGCTCGCGAAGGCGAGCGGGGACCGGGGTCTGGGCGCCTACGTGATCGCGCTGCTGGTCAACCAGGCGCTGTTCATGCGGGAGCACCGGCAGGCCGTCGCCTTCGCCGAGGCCGCCCTGCGCACCGCCGGCCGGCACATCACGCCCGCGCTCGCCTCCGACCTGTACGCGATGCAGGCGAAGGCGTACGCCCACCTCGGCGACGGCACGAGCGCCCTGTCCTGCATCCGGCGGGCCGAGCAGGCCGCCGAACGCATCCGCCGGGGGTACGAGCCCGACGAGACCGGCTATGTGCAGCCCGGCCTGGTCAACGTCCAGGTGGCGGAGGCGCTGCTGAGTCTCGGTCAGCTGACGGCGGCGGCCGAGCACGCGGCGGCCGCGGTCGACAACCCGGCGCACGACCGCGGCCGGGTGCACCGGCTGGCGATGCTCAGCACCATCGAACTGCGCCAGGGCAACGCCGACAAGGCGGTGGCCACCGCGGTGCAGATGGCCGAGCAGGCCCGGGGCATGGAGTCGCAGCGCCTGCGTGACAGACTGCGCGCGGTGCGCGAGCACCTGGTGCGCAGCGGCTGCGCGGGCACGACCGAGGCCGCCGCACTCATCGACGGGGCGCTGCGCGTCCCCCTCTGACGCTCCGCTGCCGGGGCCCGCCGCGCCACCGCCGCGGCCCGCGCCGTCACCGTGCGCCTGCTGCCGGGCCGCTCCTGCTGCGATATTGCCACCTACTCCAGGAAAGGTGGCAGAACCGTGCAGTGGACGAAACAAAACGAAAAGACTGTGTACTCAAATCGCTGGTTCAGCGTCAACCTGGCCGATGTCGGGCTACCGGACGGCCGACACCTCGACCACTTCCTCATACGCATGCGGCCCGTGGCCGTGGCCACGGTCGTCAACGAGGCCGACGAGGTCCTGCTGCTGTGGCGGCACCGCTTCATCACCGACAGCTGGGGCTGGGAACTGGCGGCCGGCGTCGTCGAGGACGGCGAGGACGTCGCGGCGGCCGCGGCCAGGGAACTGGAGGAGGAGACCGGCTGGCGGCCGGGACCGCTGCGCCACCTCATGAGCGTGGAGCCGTCCAACGGGCTCACCGACGCCCGGCACCACATCTACTGGGCCGACGACGGCACCTACGTCGGACACCCCGTGGACGACTTCGAGTCGGACCGCCGGGAGTGGATTCCGCTGAAGGTCGTGCCCGACCTGGTCGCCCGAGGGGAGGTCCCGGCCGCCAACATGGCGGCCGCGTTACTCCTGCTGCACCACCTCAGGACCCAGGACCGGGGCTAGTGTCCGAGGGCCTGCCACACGGCCACGGCCAGCGCGCCCAGTGCCGTGAGGACCGCGACCGAGGGCAGTGGCCAGCGGGCGTGTTCCAGGGCGGTCAGCCGGGTGCTCAGGTCCTCCAGCTCCTTGGCGCCCTCCTCGGTGCGGTGCGCGAGCAGGGCCAGTCCGCCCTCCACGCGGGCGTGGGCCACATCGAGCCGGCGCCGTAACTCTGCGAGTTCTCCCAGATGGGCGGAACGCTCGGGATCGGCGGTCACGAAACCGCTCCTTTCCGTTGTCGTCTCACGTCCCTTGCATGTGCATGGTGAGTCAACCCGCCTGGTGGGCGCATGGGGAGAGTGTGCGATAGGCATATGCGAGCCCGGCATTCACACGCCGTGCGAACGCCGCGGGCCCGGCACCCCGAAAGGTGCCGGGCCCGCAGGACGGTCACTGTGCGTGTCGACCGCGGCCGGGTCAGCCGTAGGTGTAGAAGCCCGACCCGGTCTTGCGGCCCAGCCGGCCCGCGTCGACCATGCGCTGGAGCAGCGGGGGAGCGGCGTACAGCGGCTCCTTGTACTCCTCGTACATCGAGTAGGCGACCGAGGCGACCGTGTCCAGGCCGATCAGGTCGGACAGCTTCAGCGGGCCCATCGGGTGGGCGCAGCCCATCTCCATGCCGTTGTCGATGTCCTCGCGGCTGGCGATGCCCGACTCGAACATCCGGATCGCCGAGAGGAGGTAGGGGATCAGCAGCGCGTTGACCACGAAGCCGGAACGGTCCTGGGCGCGGATGGAGTGCTTGCCCAGCACCTTCTCGGTGAACAGCTGCGCGCGGCTGAGCGTGCCCTCGGAGGTGGTGAGCGCCGGGATCAGCTCGACCAGCTGCTGCACCGGGGCCGGGTTGAAGAAGTGGATGCCGATGACGTGGTCGGGCCGCGAGGTGGCGACGGCCAGCTTCACCAGCGGGATCGAGGAGGTGTTGGAGGCCAGGATGGCGTCCGGCCGGGTCACGACCTGGTCCAGCACCTGGAAGATCTCCGTCTTGACCTGCTCGTTCTCGACGACGGCCTCGATCACCAGATCACGGTCGGCGAACTCGCCGAGGTCGGTGGTGAAGCTCAGGCGCGCCTGCGTCGCGTCCCGCTCCTCCTCGGTGATCTTCCCGCGCTCGGCGGCCTTGTCGAGCGAGTTGTACAGCCGGGTCCGGCCGATCTCCAGGGCTTCGCCGGTGGTCTCGGCGACCATCACCTCCAGACCGGAGCGGGCGCACACCTCGGCGATGCCCGCTCCCATCTGACCGCAGCCCACCACGCCGACGCGTGCGATATCTCCAGAGATGCCGGTCACATCGTCCCTTTCGCTGACTTCACGGCTGTGGCAGCAGGCACGCGGGGTCCCCGGTGTCTGCTCCGATCGAGCACGTTACCCCCGAATGGTCACGGATCAGTCTCCCGGGTCGGGCATGCTGAGGCCCCGTACACGATCCGTGACCGCGCGGATCCACAGCGTTCAGGAGGTTCCCCCATGGGCGGTGTCTCGCGTCGCGCCTTCGCGGTGGCGGCGTTGTCGGCGTTCACGACGGCGCCCCGGGCGTCGGCGGCGCCGGGCCCCTCGGCCGCGCCCGCTCCGCCGGCCGCCCCGGCCCCCGCCGCCGGGCCCCGCGCGGGCGGTGCCGCCACCGCCGGGATGCGCGGCATGTGGCTGGCCACCGTGACGGGCCGCGACTGGCCCAGCCGCGCGGGGCTGCGCGCCGCGGAGCAGCGCGCCGAACTGATCGGACACCTCGACACGGCGGTCCGGCACGGCCTCAACACGGTGATCTTCCAGGTGCGGCCCACCGCCGACGCGCTGTGGCCCTCGCCCCACGAGCCGTGGTCGGAGTACCTGACCGGCAGCCAGGGGCGGGACCCCGGCTGGGACCCGCTGGGCACGGCCGTCGAAGAGGCGCACGCCCGCGGCCTGGAGCTGCACGCCTGGTTCAACCCGTACCGCGTCGCCACGCACGACGTCCCCAGCCGCCTGGTGCCGTCCCACCCCGCGCGCCGGCACCCCGAGTGGGTGGTGCCGTACGGCGGGAAGCTCTACTACGACCCGGGGCTGCCCGAGGTCCGGGCCTTCGTGCAGGACGCGATGATGGACGCGGTGGAGAAGTACGCGGTGGACGGCGTCCACTTCGACGACTACTTCTACCCCTATCCGGTGGCGGGCCGGAGCTTCGACGACGCCGGGACGTACGGCACGTACGGCGGCGGCTTCGCGGCCAAGGCCGCCTGGCGGCGGAACAACATCGACCTGCTGGTGCGCGAGACCGCGGAGCGGGTCAAGAAGATCCGCCCGGCCGCCCGCTTCGGCATCAGCCCCTTCGGGGTCTGGCGCAACGCGGCCACCGACGCCGAGGGCTCGGACACGAAGGCCGGCGTGCAGACCTACGACGACCTGCACGCGGACACCCGCAAGTGGGTGCGCGAGGGCTGGATCGACTACATCGTCCCGCAGCTCTACTGGAACATCGGCCTGCCCGCCGCCGACTACGCCAAGCTCCTGCCCTGGTGGGCGGAGGTGGCCGAGGGGAGCCGGACCGAGCTGTACGTCGGCGAGGCCCTGTACAAGGCCGGTGACCCGGCGCAGGGCGACGCCTGGCAGGACCCGGCGGAACTGTCCCGGCACCTCACGCTCGCCCGGGAGCACCCCGAGGTGCGCGGGCACGTCTACTTCTCGGCGAAGGACGTGGCCGAGGACCGGATCGGCGCGATGGCACGCGTGAGCGCCGACCACTACGCGCGGCCGGCCCGCGCCTCGCGCCGCTGAGCGCTCCGGCTACAGCTGGATCTCCCTGTGCCGGATCTCCGAGTCGGGGCCGGGCGAGCACACCGCCTCGTGCCCGTCCTCGAACCGGACCCGGTACGGGGGAGCGCCCTCCTTGCCCATGACTTCGAGGATCTCCGCGACCTTGTCGTGCTCACCGACGACCCGGCCGTGCTGGATCAACTGGTCGCCCTTGGTTGCGCGCATCTGTGAGGCCTCCTCACGCGTGTGCCGCACATGTCCGCCGCTCACCCCCGGGCCCGCTGGGTGACCGCGATGCACACCAGTACCGCCGCGGCCGTCAGCGGAGCGGCCACCGTCAGGTGCTCGCCCAGGAGAAGTACCGACCACACCAGTGTGAGCAGCGGCTGGGCCAGCTGCAACTGGCTCGCCTTCGGGATGCCGATCGCCGCCATGCCCCGGTACCAGACCACCAGCCCGAGGAACTGCGAGCCCACCGCCACCCACAGCAGCCCGGCCACCCCGTGCGCCGTCAGGCGCACCGGCTCGAACGACAGGGCCACGGCCGCCATCGGCACCGTCACCGGCAGGCACAGCACCAGCGCCCAGCCGATGACCTGCCAGCCCGGCATCACCCGGGCCAGCCGACCGCCCTCGGTGTAACCGGCCGCGCACACCAGCAGCGCCCCGAAGAGATAGGCGTCGGCGGAGGTCAGTGCGCCGCCGCTCTGCTGCACCGTGAACGCGATGACGGCGGCCGCGCCCGCCAGTGCCGCCGCCCAGAAGGTGCGCGACGGGCGGGTGCCGATGCGCAGGGCGGACAGCAGCGCGGTGGTCAGCGGGAGCAGCCCGACCACGACGGCGGCGTGCGCGGTGGTCGAGGTCTGCAGGGCGAGCGTGGTCAGCAGCGGGAAGCCGAGGACGACGCCCGCGCCCACCACCGCCAGCCCGAACCGGTGGCGCCGCTCGGGGACCGGCACCCGCAGGGCCAGCAGACAGCCCCCGGCGATCACCGCGGCGAGGATGGAGCGCACGGCGATCAGGGACCAGGGGCCGAAACCCTCGAGCCCCCAGGCCGTCGCGGGAAAGGTGAGGGAGAAGGCGACGACGCCCAGGGCCGCCTGGAGGGTGCCGAGGGAGCGGGCGCCGGACGCGGTGTCCGGACCGTCCACTGCTATCGCCGTAGGGCGGGTAGCGCTACTCTGTGCTCTCATGCAAGAGCGTAGCAGTGTCGCTGACCTGGCGAACCAGCTGAGGAGTGAGCTCGACCGCTACTCTCCTGGCGGAAAGCTCCCGTCCAGCCGCGCCCTCGTCGACCGCTTCCGGGTGAGCCCGGTGACCGTCTCCCGTGCCCTGGCGCAACTGGCCGCCGAGGGACTGGTGGTCACCCGGCCCGGCGCCGGCGCCTTCCGGGCCCGGCCCCGCCCCTCCGCGAGGTCCGGCGGCGACACGTCCTGGCAGGAGGTCGCGCTCAGCGCCGACGGCGCCGCCGACCTCGTGCCGCGCTCGGTGGACGCCTCCGGGGTGCTGGTCTCGCTGGCCGCTCCGCCGCCCGGCGTCATCGAGTTCAACGGCGGCTATCTGCACCCCTCGCTGCAGCCGGAACGCGCGATGGCGGCGGCCCTGTCCCGGGCCGGGCGCCGGCCCGGCGCCTGGGGCCGTCCGCCGATGGAAGGGCTGCCGGAACTGCGGGAGTGGTTCGCCCGCGGCATCGGCGGCGCCATCACGGCGGCGGAGGTGCTGATCACCTCGGGCGGCCAGTCCGCGCTGACCACCGCCCTGCGCGCGCTCGCCCCGCCCGGCACGCCCGTCCTCGTCGAGTCCCCGACGTACCCCGGGATGCTGGCCATCGCCCGGGCGGCCGGTCTGCGCCCGGTGCCGGTCCCGGTGGACGCGGACGGCGTGCGGCCCGCCCTGCTCGCCGACGCCTTCCGGGCGACCGGCGCCCGCGTCTTCGTCTGCCAGCCCCTGTTCCAGAATCCGACCGGCGCCGTGCTCGCGCCCGAGCGGCGCGGCGAGGTGCTGCGCATCGCCCGGGCGGCCGGCGCCTTCGTCGTCGAGGACGACTTCGTACGGCGCCTGGTGCACGAGGACGCGGGGCCGCTGCCCGCCCCGCTCGCCGCCGACGACCCGGACGGCGTCGTCGTGCACGTCGGCTCGCTCACCAAGGCCACCTCGCCCAGCTTCCGGGTGAGCGCCCTGGCCGCCCGCGGGCCGGTGCTGGAGCGGCTGCGGGCCATCCAGGTCGTCGACACCTTCTTCGTGCCCCGGCCCCTCCAGGAGGCGGCCCTGGAACTGGTGGGTTCGCCCGCCTGGCCGCGCCATCTGCGTGCCGTCTCGGCGGAGCTGAGGGCCCGCCGGGACGCCATGACGTCCGCCCTGCGCCTGCACCTCCCCGAGATCTCCCTGCCCCGCATCCCCTCCGGCGGCTACCACCTGTGGCCCCGGCTGCCCGAGGGCACGGACGAGACCGCCCTGACCGCGGCGGCCCTGCGCGCGGGCGTCGCGGTCACCCCGGGCCGCCCGTACTTCAGCGCCGAGCCGCCGGCTCCCCACCTGCGGCTGAGCTTCGCGGCGGTGGCGGGAACCGGGGAGATCGCGGAGGGGGTACGCCGCCTGCGCACGGCCTGCGCGGAAGCAGGGGGACGGCGCCGGTGAACCCGCCCTCGACGCGGCCGCACCGCCCCTGCGACCATCCCCGCATGACCGCCACACCGAGCCTGCCCGAGGGCTACGAGATCTCCACCGACCCGCAGCGGATCGACGCCCGACGCGTGCACCACTGGCTCTCCACCGATGCCTACTGGGCACTCGGACGCTCCCGGGAGAAGCAGGACCGGGCGATCGAGGGCTCGCTCAACTTCGGCGTGCACGACGCGCTGTCGGGGGAGCAGGTGGCGTACGCCAGGGTGATCACCGACCGGGCCACCTTCGCCTGGCTGTGCGATGTGTACGTCGACACCTCGGTGCGCGGCAAGGGCATCGGCACGGCGCTGGTCGCGGCGGTGCGCGAGCACCTGAGGGCGTACGGGCTGCGGCGGATCCTGCTGGCCACCCACGACGCGCACGGGGTCTACGAGAAGCTCGGCTTCACGGCACTGGACCGGCCGGACCAGTGGATGGCGCACACGTTCGACCGGTGAACCCGGGCACGAGGTGACGCGCGCCGCGGACGACCTGCTGCCGCTCGCCGCGGCCGAGTCGCGCTACTGCTCGCCCACGCCCCGCGGCCGGACCACCGGCGACGCCATCGGCGTCGCGCCGCCGGCCCAACTCGCGCTCAGGGAGTGCGACATGGGCCGCCGGTGCGGGCTGACCCTCGGTGAGGCCATGGCCCGCGAGCCGGCCGCCGTGGACGCCCGGCTCGCCGATCCGCGCACGGCACCGCACGGCGGGGAGTCGCTGCCGGCCTTCGTCGTCCGGGTCGGCGGCCGGCTCGACACCCGCCCCGGCGGGGACGGCGACCGCAGCGTCGCCGTGGCCGAGCCGTCCGTGATCCGGGCCGCGCCGGTCCACGTCCTGAAGGCGCCGCCGTCGACGCACTGGAACCTCGACGTCCGTCCCTTGTCGACCACGACCGTCACCGGCCGCGCGGGCCGCTGGAACCTCCGCTTCTAGGGGGCGCCGGCCTGATCACGCCCCCTCCCGGGAGTAGTCCGTGATCAACAGCAGGTCCTTCGCGGGGCCGCCCACCCGCCACACGGTCCGCCAGTGGTCCGCGTCCCGGACGGTGAACTCGCCGCGGTACAGGTCGGCCGCGCAGGGATGGTCGGCCACATGGCGTCCCGACGCCAGGTCCAGGGAGTGGAAGGGCCGGCCGTCGGCGAAGCGCACGTCGGCGGTGCCGGGCCCGGCCCCCGGTTCGTAGCGCAGCGTCCGCTCGGCGGGGCGGGTCACACCCTGCCAGGTGAAGGCCCCGGCCTCCCGGCTCAGCAGCCCGCCGCCCGTGAGGGCCTCGAACGCCGTCGCTCCCTCGAAGCGGCCCTCCGCGCCGCTCGCCAGGTCCCGCACCGTCCGCTCGGTGCGCCACCGGCCCGCGAGATACGCCAGCACGTCCGGCACCGGCCACAACTCGCCCATTTCCACCCGCTTTCCGCCTCCGGCCCCCGGGTTGCCGCGCGACCCATTGACGCGCCCCCACCCCCTCCCTATCTTGCCGTTCGAAGTGCTGACCAATGTCCGATATTTCGAACGACGTGAGAGCCGCGGAGTATCCATGTCATCCCTGTCACGCACCACCCGCTGGAGACTCGGTCTGGGCGCGACCGCCCTCCTGACGGCGTCCGCCCTGCTGCCGTCCCCGGCGCACGCGGAGGCCGCCGCCGACTACACGATCACCGTCGACCCGTCCGCCCGGGGCGCCGCGATCGGCGACACGATGTACGGCGTCTTCTACGAGGACATCAACCGGGCCGCCGACGGCGGTCTGTACGCCGAGCTGGTGCAGAACCGGTCCTTCGAGTACTCGACCGCCGACCACGCCTCGTACACGCCGCTCACCTCCTGGACCGCGGACGGCGCCGCCGAGGTGCGCGACGACGCCGGCCGGCTCAACGAGCTCAACCGCAACTACCTCTGGCTAGGCGCCGGTTCCTCCGTCACCAACGCCGGCTACAACACCGGCGTCCACGTGGAGAAGGGCAAGAAGTACGACTTCTCCGTGTGGGCCCGCGCCGAGCGCGGCACCACCCTCACCGTCACGCTCAAGGACGCGGCGGGTCCGCTCGCGAAGGTGCGCGAGGTCGCCGCCGAGGGCGCGTGGCGCAAGTACACCGCCACCTTCACCGCCACCCGCACCAGCAACCGAGGCCGCCTCGCCGTCGCCACCACCGCGCCGGCCGCCCTCGACATGGTGTCCCTCTTCCCCCGCGACACCTACAAGGGGCAGTCCAACGGCCTGCGCAAGGACCTCGCCGAGAAGATCGAGGCCCTCAGCCCCGGCTTCCTGCGCTTCCCCGGCGGCTGCCTGGTCAACACCGGCTCCATGGAGGACTACAGCGAGGCGAGCGGCTGGCAGCGCGAGCGCAGCTACCAGTGGAAGGACACCATCGGCCCCGTCGAGGAGCGCGCCACCAACGCCAACTTCTGGGGCTACAACCAGAGCTACGGCCTCGGCTACTACGAGTACTTCCGCTTCGCCGAGGACATCGGCGCCATGCCGCTGCCCGTCGTCCCCGCCCTGGTCACCGGCTGCGGCCAGAACAAGGTCACCGACGACGACGCGCTGCTGAAGCGGCACATCCAGGACACCCTGGACCTCATCGAGTTCGCCAACGGCCCGCGCACCAGCGAGTGGGGCGCCAAGCGCGCCGAGATGGGCCACCCCAAGCCCTTCGGCCTCACCCACATCGGCGTCGGCAACGAGGAGAACCTGCCCCGGGAGTTCATGGCCCGCTTCAAGGAGTTCCGCGCCGCCATCGAGGCCGAGTACCCGGACATCACCGTCGTCTCCAACTCCGGCCCGGACGACTCCGGAGCCACCTTCGACACCGCCTGGCAGCTCAACCGCGAGGCCGGCGTCGACATGGTCGACGAGCACTACTACAACAGCCCGCAGTGGTTCCTGCAGAACAACGACCGCTACGACTCCTACGACAGGAACGGCCCGAAGGTCTTCCTGGGCGAGTACGCCTCCCAGGGCAACGCCTGGAAGAACGCCCTCTCCGAGGCGGCCTTCATGACCGGCCTGGAGCGCAACGCCGACGTCGTCCAGCTGGCCTCCTACGCCCCGCTGCTCGCCAACGAGGACTACGTGCAGTGGAGCCCGGACATGATCTGGTTCAACAACCACGCGTCCTG
This sequence comes from Streptomyces sp. SudanB5_2050, assembly GCF_964272335.1. Lineage (NCBI taxonomy): Bacteria > Bacillati > Actinomycetota > Actinomycetes > Kitasatosporales > Streptomycetaceae > Streptomyces > Streptomyces sp. SudanB5_2050. The sequence goes on along the minus strand of NZ_OZ186760.1, from coordinate 1,682,583 downwards.
GGGCTCGGCCAACTACGAGGTCCAGAAGCTCTTCATGAACAACACCGGCGACCGGGTCGTCCCGTCCACGGCGACCGGCACCCCGGCCGTCAGCGGCCCCATCACCGGCGCGGTCGGCCTGTCGACGTGGGCGACCAGCGCGGCCTACGACGACGTGCGGGTGACGTCGGCGGACGGTGAGATCCTGCTGTCCGACGACTTCTCCGGCGACGCCTCGCGGTGGACCCACACCGGCACCGGGGCCTGGAGCGTCCAGGACGGCGCGTACGTCCAGACCGACACCGCCGCCGAGAACACCATGGTCACGGCGGGCGACCCGTCCTGGAAGGACTACGACCTGCATGTCGAGGCCACCAAGAAGTCCGGCAAGGAGGGCTTCCTGGTCGCCTTCGGCGTCAAGGACACCGGCAACTACTACTGGTGGAACCTGGGCGGCTGGAACAACACCCAGTCCGCGGTCGAACAGGCTTCGGAGGGCGGCAAGTCGACGCTCCTGACGAAGGCGGGCTCGATCGAGACGGGCCGCGCCTACGACATCGACATCAAGGTGCGGGGCCGCCAAGTCACCCTCTACCTCGACGGCGAGGAGTGGGGAAGCTTCACCGACGACAAGCCGGCCGAGCCGTTCCGTCAGATCGTCACCGAGGACGAGCGCACCGGCGAGCTGATCGTCAAGGTCGTCAACGCCCAGGACACGCCGGCCCGCACCGCCGTCGACCTCGGCGGCGCGAAGGTGGCCTCCAAGGCCCGCGTCACCACGCTCGCCGCCGACCAGGACGCGGTCAACACGGAGACGGACACCCCGGTCACCCCGGTGCGGTCCACCTTCTCGGGAGTGGCCGGCGAGTTCACGTACACCTTCCCGGCGAACTCGGTGACCTTCCTGCGGATCAGGCAGCGGTAGCCGACCGGGCGGGCCGGGGGTGGCCGCACCCGTAGGCGCGGTCGCCCCGGGCCCGAACCCCGGCGTACTCCGGCGGGTCGTCCCCCTCACCCGGATTGCATAAACGTGCAGCGAAACGTATAGTCATGCCATCGAGGATGGAGGATGTCATGGCGGTACGTGCGGCGGTGGCCGGAGCGAGTGGGTACGCGGGCGGTGAGCTGCTGCGTCTGCTGCTCGCGCACCCCGGCGTCGAGATCGGTGCCCTGACCGGCAACTCCAACGCGGGACAGAAGCTCGGCGCGCTGCAGCCGCACCTGCTGCCGCTGGCCGACCGGGTGCTGGAGCCGACCACGCCCGAGGTGCTCGACGGGCACGACGTCGTGTTCCTCGCGCTGCCGCACGGGCAGTCCGCCGCCGTCGCCGAGCGGCTCGGCCCGGACGTGCTGGTCGTGGACATGGGCGCCGACTTCCGGCTGAAGGACGCCGGTGACTGGGAGCGGTTCTACGGCTCCCCGCACGCCGGCACCTGGCCCTACGGACTCCCCGAACTGCCGGGTGCCCGCGCCGCGCTGGAGGGGTCCAAGCGCGTCGCGGTGCCCGGTTGCTACCCGACCGCCGTCTCCCTGGCGCTCTTCCCGGCGTACGCCGCCGCGCTCGCCGAGCCCGAGGCCGTGATCGTCGCCGCCTCCGGCACCTCCGGCGCGGGCAAGGCGGCCAAGCCGCACCTGCTGGGCAGCGAGGTCATGGGCTCCATGTCGCCGTACGGCGTCGGGGGCCTGCACCGGCACACCCCCGAGATGATGCAGAACCTCGGCGCGGTGGCGGGGGAGCCGGTCAGCGTCTCCTTCACGCCGACCCTCGCGCCGATGCCCCGCGGCATCCTCGCCACCTGCACTGCCAAGGCGAAGCCCGGCGTCACCGCCGAGGCCGTCCGCGCCGCCTACGAGAAGGCCTTCGCCGACGAGCCCTTCGTGCACCTGCTGCCCGAGGGACAGTGGCCCGCGACCGCGTCCGTCTACGGTTCCAATGCCGTTCAGGTGCAGGTCGCGTACGACGCCGCCGCCGGTCGCATCATCGCGATCAGCGCCATCGACAACCTGGCCAAGGGCACCGCGGGCGGTGCCGTCCAGAGCATGAACCTCGCCCTCGGTCTCGACGAGACCACCGGACTGACGACGATCGGAGTCGCGCCGTGAGTGTGACGGCAGCAAAGGGATTCACGGCGGCGGGCATCGCCGCCGGGATCAAGGACAGCGGGAACCCCGACCTGGCCCTCGTGGTCAACAACGGCCCCCGACGCGCCGCCGCCGGTGTCTTCACCTCCAACCGCGTCAAGGCCGCGCCGGTCCTCTGGTCCGAGCAGGTGCTCAAGAGCGGGCAGCTGTCCGCGGTCGTCCTCAACTCCGGTGGCGCCAACGCCTGCACCGGACCCAAGGGCTTCCAGGACACCCACGCGACCGCCGAGAAGGCCGCCGAGGTGCTGGGGACGGGCGCGGGCGAGGTCGCGGTCTGCTCGACGGGGCTGATCGGCGTCCTGCTGCCGATGGACAAGCTGCTGCCGGGGATCGAGACCGCCGCCGCCCAGCTCTCCGAGCACGGCGGCGAGAAGGCCGCCATCGCCATCAAGACCACCGACACCGTGCACAAGACGTCCGTCGTCACGAAGGACGGCTGGACCGTCGGCGGCATGGCCAAGGGCGCCGGCATGCTCGCGCCGGGCCTCGCCACCATGCTCGTCGTCCTGACCACCGACGCCGACCTCGAGGCCGAGGTGCTCGACCGCGCCCTGCGGGACGCCACCCGGGTCACCTTCGACCGCGTCGACTCCGACGGCTGCATGTCCACCAACGACACCGTGCTGCTGCTCGCCTCCGGCGCCGCCGACGTCACCCCGGAGTACGCCGACTTCGCCGAGGCCGTCCGCACCGTCTGCGACGACCTCGGACAGCAGCTCATCCGGGACGCCGAGGGCGCCAGCAAGGACATCAAGGTCGAGGTCGTGAACGCCGCGACCGAGGACGACGCCGTCCAGGTGGGCCGCACCATCGCCCGCAACAACCTGCTCAAGTGCGCCATCCACGGCGAGGACCCCAACTGGGGCCGCGTCCTGTCCGCGATCGGCACCACCGACGCCGCCTTCGAGCCCGACCGCCTCAACGTCGCCATCAACGGCGTCTGGGTCTGCAAGAACGGCGGCGTCGGCGAGGACCGCGAGCTGGTCGACATGCGCTACCGCGAGGTCCACATCGTCGCCGACCTCGCCGCCGGCGACGCCACGGCCACGATCTGGACCAACGACCTCACCGCCGACTACGTCCACGAGAACAGCGCGTACTCGTCATGAGCAACGGACCCACGCGGAAGCACACCGCGCTCCCCAAGGCCCAGATCCTCATCGAGGCGCTGCCCTGGCTGACCCGGCACCACGGCAAGACCGTCGTCATCAAGTTCGGCGGCAACGCCATGATCGACGAGGACCTGAAGGCCGCCTTCGCCCAGGACGTGGTCTTCCTGCGCCACGCCGGCCTCAAGCCCGTCGTCGTGCACGGCGGCGGCCCGCAGATCAGCGCCGCCCTGGACAAGGCCGGCATCGTCAGCGAGTTCAAGGCCGGCCTTCGGGTCACCACCGAGGACGCCATGGACGTCGTACGGATGGTGCTGGCCGGGCAGGTGCAGCGCGAGCTGGTCGGGCTGCTCAACCAGCACGGACCGCTCGCCGTCGGCCTCACCGGCGAGGACGCGCACACCATCACCGCCACCAAGCACCGGCCCGAGATCGACGGGGAGTCCGTCGACATCGGCCGGGTCGGCGAGATCACCGAGATCGACACCGGCGCCATCGAGGCGCTGCTGGCCGACGGCCGCATCCCGGTCGTCTCCTCGATCGCCCGTTCCCAGGACGACGGACATGTCTACAACGTCAATGCTGATACGGCGGCTGCGGCACTCGCTGCGGCGCTCGGCGCCGAGACTCTCATGGTCCTCACCGACGTCGAGGGCCTGTACGAGGACTGGCCGAACTCCGACGAGGTGATCAGCCGCCTCACCGCCACCCAGCTGGAGAAGCTGCTGCCCGAGCTGTCCAGCGGCATGGTGCCGAAGATGGAGGGCTGCCTGCACGCCGTACGCAACGGCGTCACCACGGCCCGCGTCATCGACGGCCGGGTCCAGCACTCGATCCTGCTGGAGATCTTCACCGACGAGGGCATCGGCACGATGGTCGTGCCGGACGGACAGGGGGAGTCGTGAGCAACGCCGGGGGACCGGACACAGGGGGAGCCGTGAGCAACGAGGAACTGACCGGGCGCTGGCAGGGCGCGCTCATGAACAACTACGGCACGCCGCGGCTGCCGCTGGTGCGGGGCGAGGGCTCCCGGCTGTGGGACGCCGACGGCAAGGAGTACCTGGACTTCGTCGGCGGCATCGCGGTCAACGCGCTCGGCCACGCCCACCCGGCCGTGGTCGAGGCGGTGAGCCGGCAGATCGCCTCCCTCGGTCACGTCTCCAACCTCTTCATCGCCGAGCCGCCCGTCGCGCTCGCCGAACGGCTGCTCCAGCGCTTCGGCCGCGACGGCAAGGTCTTCTTCTGCAACTCCGGCGCCGAGGCCAACGAGGGCGCCTTCAAGATCGGCCGGCTGACCGGGCGGCCGCACATGGTCGCCACCGACGGCGGCTTCCACGGCCGGACCATGGGCGCCCTCGCCCTCACCGGCCAGCCCGGCAAGCAGGCGCCCTTCCTGCCGCTGCCCGGTGACGTCACGCACGTCCCGTACGGCGACCCGCAGGCCCTCGCCGCCGCGGTCACCGAGGAGACGGCCCTGGTGATCATCGAGCCGATCCAGGGCGAGAACGGCGTCGTCGTCCCGCCTCCCGGCTATCTGAAGGCGGCCCGCGCCATCACCGCCGCCACCGGCGCGCTGCTGGTCCTGGACGAGGTGCAGACCGGCGTCGGCCGGACCGGGCACTGGTTCGAGTACCAGGCCCACGAGGGCGTCCTGCCGGACGTCGTCACCCTCGCCAAGGGCCTCGGCGGCGGGCTGCCGCTCGGCGCCACGGTCGCCTTCGGCCGTGCCGCCGAACTCCTCCAGCCGGGGCAGCACGGCACGACCTTCGGCGGCAACCCCGTCGCCTGCGCCGCCGGCCTCGCCGTCCTCGACACCCTCGCGGACGAGGGCCTGCTGGACAACGTCAAGCGGCAGGGCGAGAAGATCCGCGGCGGCGTCGAGGCGCTGGGCCACCCGCTCGTCGCCCACGTCCGGGGCGCCGGACTCCTCCTGGGTATCGTGCTCACCGAGCCGCTCGCACCCCAGGTGCAGCAGGCGGCTCAGGACGCCGGAATCCTGGTGAACGCGCCCGCACCCGATGTCGTACGGCTGATGCCGCCGCTGAACCTCGGCGACGACGTGGTGGACGCGTTCCTCGGGGCGCTGCCCGGCATCCTTGACCAGGCCGCCGACGCGGCCCACGGGGACGGACGATCCGGAGAATGAGACGACGATGAGCCAGGCGCAGGAGCACGAGCAGACCGGTGGGCCTGCCGTACCGCAGACCCGCACCGCACGCCACCGCCGGATCGTGGACATCCTCAACCGGCAGGCGGTGCGCTCGCAGAGCCAGCTCGCGAAGCTGCTCGCCGACGACGGACTGTCCGTCACGCAGGCGACGCTCTCCCGCGACCTGGACGAGCTGAACGCGGTCAAGATCCGCAACAACGACGGCGACCTCATCTACGCGGTGCCCAGCGAGGGCGGTTTCCGCACCCCGCGGGCGCCGCTCGGGGAGTCGGCGAAGGAGGAGCGGATGCGGCGGCTCTCCGCGGAACTGCTCATCTCCGCGGAGGCCTCGGCCAACCTCGTGGTCCTGCGCACCCCGCCGGGCGCGGCGCAGTTCCTCGCCTCGGCGATCGACCAGGCGGAGCTGCACGACATCCTGGGGACGATCGCGGGTGACGACACTCTGCTGCTGATCAGCAGGGAGCCGACGGGCGGGCAGGCGCTGGCGGACCATCTGCTGCGGCTGGCTCAGAACGGGCACTGAGCGCCGCGCGGCTCGTGCCGGTAGGGGCGCTCGGGTGCTCGGGGGTGCTTGAGGCCGTGTGGCGTGCGGGTCGGGGGTGATCGAGGCCGTGGCGGCGTGCGGGTCGGGGGTGGCCGGTCGCGCGGTTCCCCGCGCCCCTGTCGCGCCCCGAGCGGCGGGCGGTCGTGCCTCCCCCCCCGTGCCTGAACGGCCAGGGAGGCACGGGGCGCGGCGGCACCCCGCCGGCGCGGGTGAGGTGAGCGATACGCAGGTGCCTCAGCCCAGACGGGCGGCCAGCCCTCCGGTCCACCGCACCTCGTCCCCCGCCGTCACCAACAGCGCCTCCACCCCGTCCAGCGACTCCAGCCACCGCAACCCCTCCCGCGCCCCCATCGCGAACGCCGCCGTCGCCCAGCAGTCCGCCCACGTCAGGCGAGGCGCCACCACCGTCACCGACAGCAGGTCGGTCACCGCGGAGCGCCCCGTGCGGGGATCGACGATGTGCGCGCCCCGCTCCGTCGAGCCGGACGTCGCCACCGCCAACTCGTCGGTCCCGGCCGCCGACACGACGGCGGCCAGCCCGCCCGGCCGCAGCGGATCGGACACACCCACCCGCCACGGCCGCCCCGCTCCCGGCGCCCCCAGCATCTGCACGTCCCCGCCGCCGTTGACGCTCACCCCGCTCGCCCCGGCCGCCGCGATGTGCCGGGCGGCGCGCTCGACGGCCCAGCCCTTGACGATCCCCGTCGGGTCCAGCCGGCCCCGGAACGAGGTGCTGAACCACCCGTCGCTCGCCCGCTCCGCCTGGGCGCCCAGCTCCAGCACGTCGGCGACCTCGGGCGCGCACCGCGCGAGAGTCGTCTCGCCGCGCGCCAGCCGGGAGACCTCGCTGTCCTCCCGGTAGGTGCTGAACACCTCGTCGACCCGGCGCAGTTCCGCCGCGGCCTCCTCCAGCGCGGCCCGTACGGCCGCCGGTTCCCCGCCGCGGACGTCGAAGGAGAAGACGGTCCCCATCGTCTCCTCCACCCGGCGCACCGCGGCGGGAGTCTGTGCGGACCCGGCCACCGGGTCAGCCACCGGCCTTGTCCAGCGCGGACTGCAGGGACTGCTTGTACCCGGCGCTGGTGTAGGTGGCGCCGGAGACGGCGTCGATGTCGGCGCCGCCGGCGGTCACGGCGGCCTGGTTCAGCTTCGGCACGGCGTCCGCGGTGACCTGGGTGCTCCGTCCGCCCTCAGGCGCCTGGACGGCCTCCGCGCCCGTGATCCTCCCGCCGCTCACGGTGAGCCGGACCTGCACGGGCCCGTACTGGGTGTCGACGGCGTCACCGGTGAAGGTACCGGCGCCCGCGCCGGCACCCTCACCCCGCCCGCCCTGGGGCGACTGCGCGGCCACCGGCGGGGCCGCGCCGCCGGCCGCGGAGGCGGCGCCCGGGTCGGACGCCGGTTTCAACGACAGCAGCAGCACGATCCCGGACACGGTCGCGGCGCCGGCGAGCACGGCACGCCGAACGGGGTGGCTCTTCCTCATCTGACCTGGACTCCCGATGTCCGTCGCTCACATCTCGAACGACTCGTGGTGGATACGGCGGGCGGGGACTCCCGCGCCGCGCAGTGCCTCGTAGACCGACTGGGCGAAACCGGGCGGCCCGCACAGGAAGACGTCGTGGCGGTCGATGTCCGGGATCTTGCGGCTCAGCGTCTGGGCGGAGATGTCCGGACGCTCCCCGTCCGGGCTGTTGACCGCGTACATCAGCCGGGCCCCGCGCTCGTCGGCGATCCTCGCCAGCTCGCCCCACAGGGCCAGGTCCTGGGTGCTGTTGGCCCGGTAGAGCAGGGTGATGTCCCCGGAGGCGCCGGGCAGCGTCTCGAACAGCGCCCGCATCGGTGTGATGCCGACCCCGCCCGCCACCAGCAGCACCTTGCCGCGGCTGCGGCGCCGGGCGGTCAGGGCACCGTACGGGCCCTCCGCCCACACCCGGGTGCCGGGCTCCAGCTCGCGCAGCCGCGCGCTGTGGTCGCCGATCGCCTTGACGGTGATCCGCAGCATGTCCGGGCGGGGTGCCGCCGACAGCGAGTACGGGTGCGAGCTGAAGCGCATGCCGGGGGCCCGGAACCGCCAGCGGAAGAACTGCCCGGCCTCCGCGCCCATCCGGTGCAGCCGGCGTCCGCCGATCAGCACCGACACGATCCCGGGCGCCTCCTCGATCACCGCCTCCACCCGCATGCGGTGCCGCAGATTGAGGCGGAGCGGGGTCAGGACGCGGTACCAGAGCACGAGCGCGGTCACCGTGCCGTACAGGGCGTACCAGACGGTCCCGGCGACCGGTTCGACGGCGAAGTCGTTGCCGCTGGTGAGCTGGTGCCAGAAGGTCAGGAAGACCGCCACGTAGGTGAGCAGGTGGACGTGGTACCAGGCGTCGTACGGGATGCGGCGGCGGACCGGGCCGGCCGACAGCAGCCCGATCAGGAGCAGGAGCCCGGTGCCCAGGGCGGCCTTGCCCAGGTCGGGCAGTTGGTTCACCGAGTCGACCGTCTGCCCCACGATGTCGCCCAGGCCCTTGCCGGCCTGGGCGGCGTAACCCCACATGATCAGGAAGATGTGGGCGAGGACCAGGCAGAGGACGTAGCGGCCGGACATGGCGTGCCAGCGGGCGACCCGGTCGGAGCCCACCCGCCGCTCCAGCGCGGGCACCCGGGCCATCTGGAGCACCACCAGCGCCATCAGGTACCCGGCGAGCAGGCCGGTGATCCGGCCCGCGTTGAGGATCATGCCGGTCCGGTCGGAGATGGCGGGCGTGTTGCGCCACCACAGCCACAACACGCCCGCCGCGCCCGCCCACACGGCGAGCAGCAGGGGGACGGCGGGGGAGCGGCGTGGACGGATGCGCCGCATCGTCTGACGACGGGCGGCACGGCCGCCGGCGAGCGTGGTGGTCACGGTTCCTCCGTGGGACTCGGCCCTTGGCCCACAGATACGCGCCGTCTCCCCGGAGCGTTCAGCGCCTGCCCGCGGCGGGGGAGTCGCCCTCGTGCGGCTTGCCGCCGGTGGGCGCGCCGTCGTTCAGTAGCGCGTGATCGCCGTGGCCCCGCCCGAGGTGCCGATCGCGAGGTGCGGGCGGGCCTCCGGTTCGGCCCACCGCAGGATCCGCCGCATCGCCTCCGCCGGCACCGACACGCAGCCGGCCGTCGCGCCCCGCCCGTCGACGTGCAGGAAGATGCCCGCGCCCCGGCCGCGCACCGGGCGGTGGTAGTTGAAGCCGACGACCAGGGCGTGGGCGTACTGCGCCGAGTAGGTGATCAGGTGCTCGGCCTCGGTGGCGCGGCAGTCGGCGGGGCGCGGCTCGGTCCAGCGGTTGTAGGAGCGCGAGGCGTTGTCCTGGCACCACCAGGACTCCTCGCGGACCGGGCGGTAGCGGTACCGCGTCCCGCGCGGCGCGGGGGCGATGCCGAAGGCGTACGGCAGGTCGTACAGGCCGGTAGGGGTGGTGAGGGTGCCCTGCTCGCGGGTCGTCCCGTCGGCCAGCCCGCCCGCGCCGAAGCGGGCGGGTGCGGAGCCGGCCTCGACCCACCGGCCGCCGCCGACGCGGTCCCACCAGGTCACCCGGCCCTCGGTCGAGCCGGCGGCGGGCGCGACCGCCGTGATCAGCTGGGTGCCGCCGCCGGTGTCCGCCATGCGGGCCGGCAATGGCCGCGGACCGGGCCCGTTCGCGGGCGCGGCACCGAGCGCGAGGAGGGAAGCGGACAGGAGGACGGCGACGACACCGGGGCGCATGGCTCAGACGCTAGACGGGGGCAGCGGCAACGGCAGCCCGGGGAGGCCGTCCATGCTGGTCGCGATGTGCTCCTTCTTGGTGAAGTAGGCGTTGAGCGAGGCGTCGTCCTCGCGGGCGAAGCGCTTGGCGTGCAGATCCCGGTCCGACTCGTACGCCATGAAGGGGACGCCGTAGCCGCAGGTGTCGCGGATCAGCTCGGCGGTCACCACGATGACGGCGCGCAGGCCGTGCGCGCCGGGGTCGATGTCCGGGAAACGGGTGAGCAGTGCGGGGAAGCGCGGGTCGTCGCGGAAGACCGGCTCGCCGCGGCCGTGCACCCGGACGATGTTCGGCGGCCCCTGGAAGGCGCACCACATCAGCGTGATCCGTCCGTTCTCGCGCAGGTGGGCGATGGTCTCGGCGTTGGACCCGGCGAAGTCCAGGTAGGCGACGGTGAGTTCGTCGAGCACGGCGAAGCTGCCGGTGAGGCCCTTGGGGGAGAGGTTGACGGTGCCGTCGCCCGCCAAGGGGGCGGTGGCGGTGAAGAAGACGGGCTGCGCCTCGATGAACGTGCGGAGTCTGCCGTCTATGCGTTCATAAGTCTTTCCCATGTCTGACGAGTATGGGTGACCGCAGTGCGCCTGTCCGACAGTCGTACGGACGGGTCTCACCATGCGGGCGACGCCCTCACCATGGGGGGCGACGACCGCGTCCGACGTGATCGGGGCCTCGAATTGACGAATCATGCAGACCTCTGCATACTCATGCATGCCACCGGAGGTAGACCGTGAAGGCGGTGGCGCACCGACGGCCTGAGGAGCGACCCAAGTGAGCAGCAACAGCGGTGACGTCCGGCTCTGGGGCGGCCGTTTCGCCGACGGTCCCGCCGAGGCGCTGGCGAAGCTGTCCGCGTCCGTCCACTTCGACTGGCGGCTCGCCCCCTACGACATCGCCGGCTCCCGCGCCCACGCGCGCGTGCTGCACGGGGCGGGCTTGCTCACCGAGGACGAGCTGACCCGGATGATCGCCGGGCTCGACCGGCTGGAGTCCGACGTCGCCGACGGCTCCTTCACCGGCACCATCGCCGACGAGGACGTCCACACCGCCCTGGAGCGGGGGCTGCTGGAACGCCTCGGACCCGACCTCGGCGGCAAGCTGCGCGCCGGCCGCTCCCGCAACGACCAGGTGGCCACCCTCTTCCGGATGTACCTGCGGGACCACGCCCGGATCGTCGGCGGCCTGATCGCCGACCTCCAGGACGCGCTGATCGGCCTGGCCGAGGCCCACCCGGACGTGGCGATGCCCGGCCGCACCCACCTCCAGCACGCCCAGCCGGTGCTCTTCGCCCACCACGTCCTCGCCCATGTCCAGGCGCTCGGGCGGGACGCGGAGCGGCTGCGCCAGTGGGACGAGCGCACGGCCGTGTCGCCGTACGGCTCGGGGGCGCTCGCGGGCAGCAGCCTCGGCCTGGACCCGGAGGCGGTCGCCCGCGACCTGGGCTTCGAGCGCGGCAGCGCCGGCAACTCCATCGACGGCACGGCCTCCCGCGACTTCGTCGCCGAGTTCGCCTTCATCACCGCGATGATCGGTGTCAACGTCTCCCGGATCGCCGAGGAGATCATCATCTGGAACACGAAGGAGTTCTCCTTCGTCACGCTGCACGACGCCTTCTCCACCGGCTCGTCGATCATGCCGCAGAAGAAGAACCCGGACATCGCCGAGCTGGCCCGCGGCAAGTCCGGCCGCCTCATCGGCAACCTCACCGGCCTGATGGCCACCCTCAAGGCCCTCCCGCTCGCGTACAACCGCGACCTCCAGGAGGACAAGGAGCCGGTCTTCGACTCCATCGACCAGCTGGAGATCCTGCTCCCCGCCTTCACCGGCATGATGGCCACCCTCACCGTGCACCGCGAGCGCATGGAGGAGCTGGCCCCGGCCGGGTTCTCGCTCGCCACGGACATCGCCGAGTGGCTGGTGCGGCAGGGCGTGCCGTTCCGTGTCGCGCACGAGGTGGCCGGCGAGTGCGTGAAGGTCGCCGAGGCCGAGGGCAAGGAGCTGGACGAGCTGACCGACGAGCAGTTCGCCAAGATCTCCCCCCACCTCACCCCGGAGGTCCGCAGCGTCCTCGACGTCCCCGGCGCCCTCGCCTCCCGCAGCGGGCGCGGCGGCACGGCGCCCGGCGCGGTCGCCGTGCAGCTCGCCGAGGTGAAGGCGGACGTGGCGGCCCAGCACGCCTGGGCGGACGCCAAGAAGTAGCCGCCAGGGGTGGCGGAGGGGACACGGCAGCCGGTGTGCCCGAGGGGCATCGCGGATACGTTGGTCAGCAGCTTCAGCACTCGACCGAACGGAGCCCGCGATGCCCTTCGCCCGCCTGGCCGCGGCGACCACCCCCACCTGTCACATCGGCCTGGGTCTCGCCGCCGTCGGCCGCCCCGGCTACATCAACCTCGGCCGTGACCGGGACCTCGGAGCGGACCGCACCGTCGAGGCGCTGCGCGAGCGCACCCACGACCTCCTCGACGCCGCCTACGCGCAGGGTGTCCGCTACTTCGACGCGGCCCGCTCCTACGGCCGCTCGGAGGAGTTCCTGGCCGACTGGCTCCGGGACCGCCCCGACGTCGACGACGTCGTCGTCGGCAGCAAATGGGGCTACACCTACACGGCCGACTGGTCCACCGACGCCGAGCGGCACGAGGTCAAGGACCACGGCGTCGCCACCTACGAGCGGCAGCGCGCCGAGAGCGACGCGTTGCTCGGCGAGCGGCTCGACCTGTACCAGATCCACTCGCTGACCCCCGACAGCCCGGCCCTCACCGACAAGGACCTGCACGCGAAGCTGGCGGAGGCCGCCGCGCGCGGTGTCACCGTCGGCTTCTCCACCAGCGGCCCCGCCCAGGCCGACGCCATCCGCGCCGCGCTCGCCGTGACCGTCGACGGCGAGCCCCTCTTCCGCACCGTCCAGTCGACGTACAACGTCCTGGAGACCTCCGCCGGGCCCGCGCTGGCCGAGGCGCACGAGGCCGGCCTCACGGTGATCGTCAAGGAGGGCATGGCCAACGGCCGCCTCGCCGAGCCGCACGCCCCCGAGCCGCTGAGGGCCGTCGCGGAGGAGACGACCCTGGGCTGCGACGCGGTCGCCCTCGCGCTGATCCTGCGGCAGCCCTGGGCCGGCGTCGTCCTCTCCGGCGCGGCGACCGTCAACCAGCTCGGTTCCAACCTGCACGCCGCCGTGGTCGACCTGGACGACGACCAGGTGGCACGCCTGGGCGCGCTGGTGGAGGACCCGCACGCGTACTGGGAGCGGCGCGGGCGGCTGCCCTGGCACTGATGCGGCGCCGGCGGCTGCCCTGGCACTGATCGGCGCTTGGCGGCTGCCCCGGCACTGATGCTGCGCGGGCGGCTGCCCCGGCACCGGCTCCCCGGAGACGTGACCGACCGTGAGAGGTGAGTCACGCATGCCCTGCGTGAGACAAAGATGTCTCATATGGGTTATCGTTGTTGCATGGCCGTCGATCGTGAACAGGTACTGCGCAGCGCCGCGGCCCTGCTGACCCGGAAATCCACCGCGACCATGGACGAGGTCGCCAGGGCCGCCGGGATCAGCCGGGCCACGCTGCACCGGCACTTCGCCGGACGCGACGCCCTCGTCCGGGCGCTCGAAGAACTGGGCATCGCCGAGTGCGAGGCCGCCCTGGAGGCGGCCCGCCCGGACGACGGGCCGGCGGCCGGCGCGGTGCGCCGGCTGGTCCGCGCGATCGAGCCCTCCGCCGCCCTGCTGGCCTTCCTCTACACGGAGAACCAGCTGTTCGAGGGCGAGGAGCAGAACGCGGGCTGGGCCCGCATCGACGCCCGGCTCACCGACCTGTTCCGCCGGGGACAGGAGAGCGGCGAGTTCCGCATCGACCTCACCCCGGCCTGGCTCACCGAGGCCCTGTACGGCCTGCTGGGCGCCGGTGCCTGGGCCGTGGCCGAGGGCCGGGTCGCACGCAACGACTTCAACCACATGATCGTCGAGCTGCTGCTCGGCGGCGCACTTCGGAGAGAGTGAACCATGACCCGCACCCTGCAGTCGGCGCAGACGACCGAGGCGGTGAAGCGCCCCGGCCGCTGGCTGGCGCTGTCCGTCCTCGTGCTGGCCGTACTGCTGGTGGCCGTCGACGCGACCGTGCTCGGTCTCGCGACCCCCTACATCAGTGAGGACCTCGCCCCCTCCGGCACCCAGCTGCTCTGGATCGGCGACGTCTACTCCTTCGTCATCGCCGGACTGCTCGTCTCCATGGGCAGCCTCGGCGACCGGATCGGCCGCAAGCGGATCCTGCTCATCGGCGCCACGGCGTTCGGCGCGATCTCCGTCCTCAACGCCTACGCGCACACCCCCGAGCTGATGATCGTCGCCCGGGCCCTGCTAGGCGTCGCCGGCGCCACCCTGATGCCCGCCACCCTGGCGCTGATCCGCAACCTCTTCCACGACCCGCGCGAGCGCAGCCTCGCCGTCGGCATCTGGGGCGCCGCGGCCTCGGCGGGCGCGGCGGTCGGCCCGGTCGTCGGCGGCTTCCTGCTGGAGCACTTCTGGTGGGGCTCGGTCTTCCTCATCAACCTGCCCGTGATGGCCGTGCTGGTCCTCGTCGGCATCAAGCTGCTGCCTGAGTCGCGCAATCCGAACCCCGGTCCGTGGGACCTGCGCAGCGTCGTCCTCTCCCTGGTGGGCATGGTCGGTGTCGTGTACGCCGTCAAGGAGACCGCGGCGCACGGCTTCGCCTGGCTCACGCTCGGCGTGGGCCTGCTGGGCGCCGCCGCGCTCTACGGCTTCGTCCGCCGGCAGCTGACCATGCCGGCCCCGCTGCTCGACATGCGGCTGTTCCGCAGTCGCGGCTTCAGCGGCGCGGTTCTCGCCGACCTGCTGACCATCCTGGGCCTGTCCGGGCTGGTGTTCTTCCTCTCCCAGTACCTGCAACTGGTGCAGGGCAGGCGCCCGTTCGAGGCGGGCCTGGCCGAACTGCCCGCCGCGGTCGGCGCGGTGGTGGCCGGCCTGATCGCCGGCCGTGCCGCCCGACGCTTCTCGGTCCGCGCGGTCGTCTCCGGCGGACTGGCCGCCGTCGGCCTGGCGCTGGCCGCGCTGACCGTCATCGGCCAGCACACCGGATATCCGCTGCTCGGTGCCGCCCTGCTGGTCGTCGGCGTCGGCGCGGGACTCTCCTTCACCGTCACCGCCGACGTGATCCTCTCCAGCGTGCCCAAGGAGCAGGCGGGCGCCGCCTCCGCGGTCTCCGAGACGGCCTACGAACTCGGTGCCGCACTGGGCATCGCCGTGCTCGGCTCCATCGTGACCGGCGTCTACCGGGACTTCACCGGCCCGGCCGGTACCCCGGCCGCCGCCCACGAGTCACTGGGCGGCGCGGTGGAGGTCGCCGCCCACCTGCCGGGCCCGACGGCCGGGGCGCTGCTGGACGCCGCCCGTCAGGCGTTCGTCGACGGCCTGACCCTCGCGGCGGGCGTCGGCGCGGCGGTGCTGCTGGCCGCCGCCGGAGCCGCCTGGTTCCTGCTGCGGGGCCAGCGCCTGGAGGACGGGGTGGAACACCCGTAGCCACCGGGCGGCCCGAGGGCCGCACAGACCGGTGGAGGGACACACAACGAAACCGCGGGACACACACCGACCGCGGGACACACACCGACGGCGGGCCGCTCACCGGCGGCCCGCCGTCCGTGTCCGTGCGACCGGCGGCCTCGCGCCGCCGCGTTCCCCGGCCCTACGCCGCCTTCGCCTTGCTCGCGTACATGTCGACGTACTCCTGCCCGGACAGCCGCATGACCTCGGTCATCACCGAGTCGGTCACGGCCCGCAGGACGTAGCGGTCGCGGTCCATGCCCTCGTAGCGGGAGAACTCCATCGCCTCGCCGAAGCGGACCGTGACCTTGCCCGGCCGGGGCAGACCCGCGCCGCCCGGCTGGAGCTTGTCGGTACCGATCATGGCGAAGGGGACGACGGGCGCGCCGGTCATCAGCGTGAGCCGGGCGATGCCGGTGCGGCCGCGGTAGAGACGGCCGTCGGGGGAGCGGGTGCCCTCCGGGTAGATGCCGAAGATCCTGCCCTCCTCCAGCACCCGCCGGCCGGTCATCAGGGCCGCGACCCCGCCCCGGCCGCCGTCCCGGTCGACCGGGATCATGCCGACGCCGGTGAAGAACCACGCCATCAGCCTGCCCTTGAGGCCCTTGCCGGTGACGTACTCGTCCTTGCCGATGAAGACGACCTGCCGGTCGCAGACCAGCGGGAGGATCATCGAGTCGATGAAGGTGAGGTGGTTCCCGGCGAGGATCACCGGACCGTCGCCCGGAATGTTCTCCACGCCCTCCACCCGTGGGCGGAACATCAGGCGCATGATCGGTCCGAGCACTGCCTTGATGAGCGCGAAGCGGGACAACGGGTCCTCCGGTGTCGGGGATGCGGTATGAGTCTGTGCAGGTGAGGACATTACTCGCGGCGCGGGGGGTGGCGCACGTCGGGTCACCCGGATATCACGCCGTGTTGACATGCGTTCACCTGCGGTGCGGAGCCGTCGCGCGGACGCGGGGGCGGCCCGGCGGGACTCGCGGTACCGACCGCGTACCCCGGCCGGCCGCTCCGAAGCCGACGGCGCGTCACACGTCCCGCCCCACCGGTCACTCCACGCCCGTACGACATCCCGACGCACCTCCGTGTTCCCGCGGCGGTCTCCCACTCGTCATGTACGCGCCCCTACGATCGGCCCGCACCGACGGTCAACGACAGGAGGCCCTGATGGGAACGCAGGAGTCGGACGAGCAGACGGGCGGCACCGGACGGCGGGCGCTCCTCGGGGCGGCGGTGCTCGGCGCCGGCGGAGCCGTACTCGGTCTGTCCGGCACGGCGAGAGCCGCCGACGCCCGGCACGGCGGCGGACGCGGCGGGGGCGTGAAGGGCCTGCCCGTCCCGACGGTCATCGGCCACCGCGGGGCCAGCGGCTACCGCCCCGAGCACACCTTCGGCGCCTACGAACTCGCCCTCGACATGGGGGCCGACATCGTCGAGGCCGGTGACCTGGTCCCGACCAAGGACGGACACCTCGTCTGCCGGCACGAGCCGGAGATCGGCGGCACCACGGACGTCGCCGACCACCCCGAGTTCGCCGACCGCAAGCGCACCAAGCTGCTCGACGGGGTCTCCACCACCGGTTGGTTCACCGAGGACTTCACCCTGGCCGAGCTCAAGACGCTCCGCGCCACCGAGCGCATCCCGGCCAACCGCCCGCACAACACCCTCTACGACGGCCGCTGGGAGATCCCCACCTTCGAAGAGGTGCTGCGCTGGCAGAACGAGCAGACCCGCGAGCGCGGCAAGCAGGTCTGGATCTACCCCGAACTCAAGCACCCCACCTACTTCCGCAAGCTGGGCCTCGCGACGGAGGAGCGCCTGGCGCGGCTGCTGCGCAAGTACGGCAAGGACCGGAAGAACTCGCCCGTCATCATCCAGTCCTTCGAGCCCACCAGCATCCAGCGCATGAGCAGGCTCGTCGGCAACCCGCTGGCCGTCCTGCTCTCCGGCGCCAAGAGCCGTCCCTGGGACTTCGTGGAGAGCGGCGACCCGCGCACCACCGCCGACCTCGTCACGCCCGCGGGCCTGAAGGAGATCGCCTCCTACGCCCAGGGGATCGGCCCGACCCTGGACCTGATCATCCCGAAGGACTCCGCCGGGCGGCTCACCGAGCCGACCACGCTGGTCCGCGACGCGCACCGCGCGGGCCTGATCCTGCACCCGTACACGATGCGCAACGAGAACCCCTTCCTGCCCGCGGACTTCCGCAAGGGCGGCGACCCCGACGCCTACGGCGACGTGTTCGGCGCCTTCCGCGCCTACTTCGCCACCGGCATCGACGGCGTCTTCACCGACCACCCCGACACCGGCGTGCTGGCCCGCGAGGACTTCCTCGCCGGCTGACGCGTCAACAGCCGGGCGCACGAGCCCGGATGGGGTGACCTGAGGCCGCCCGGGCAACCCACCGCCCGGGCGGTCGCGTCGACCCGCATGTGACACCCGACCTGGTCGCCACCCTGCGCCCCCTGCTCGCCGCCGAGGCCTCGGCCGAGGCACACGCGTCCGGAGCCGAGCCCGGCGACCTGGAACAGGCCGTCTGGCTGCGGCTCCTCGAACGGCTGGCGACCGAGGGGCCGCCCCGCGACCCGTACGGCTGGCTGCGCGCCGCCGTGCGCGCCGAGGCGCGCCGCGCCCGTCGCACCCGCCGCGCCGAGCGGCCGTACGCCACCGAACCCGCCGACGCCGCCGAGCGCGAACCGGAACAGCTCGTCCTCGCCGCGGCCCGCCGCCGCGCCCTGCGCACCGCCGTGCGCCGGCTGCCCGGCCGCTGTCCCCGGCTGATCGAGGCCCTGCTGTCCCCGGACGACCTCACATACCGGGAGATCGCGGGGGAGTTGGGTATCTCACAGGGCAGTCTCGGCCCGGAACGTTCCCGATGTCTGGGATGTCTGCGTCGATTGCTGACGCCGGAGGTTGCGGTGCGCTGAGGACGGGGATAGGAGTGGGGGACCACAGCGGATCAGGTGAGCGGGAGGCATGCACACATGGGCATGAGCGTGACCATCTCGGCGGCGACCGAGCAGGATGCCGAGCAGATCTTCCGACTGCAGTACCTCTGCTTCCAGAGCGAGGCGGCGCTGTACGGCAACTACCGCATCGACCCGCTCGTCCAGACCCTGGACTCCGTGCGCGAGGAGGTCGCCGGCGACTGCGTCTACGTCGCGCGGCTCGGCGACGAGGTCGTCGGCACGGTACGCGGGCGGGTGACCGAGGACGGGGCCGCGTCCATCGGCAAGCTCTGCGTCCACCCCCGCCTCCAGGGACACGGCATCGGCGCCCGGCTGCTGCGGGCCGCGGAGGCGGCGCTCGCCGGGGAGCGCGGCGCCAAGCGCTTCCGCCTGCACACCGGTCACCGCAGCGAGAGCAACCTGCGGCTGTACCGGCGGGTCGGCTACGAGACGGTGGGGACGGCGCAGGGCGCGGACGGGGTCCCCATGATCGTCCTGGAGAAGGCGGCCGGGGCGTACGCGACCACCGCCTGAGCGGCGGACGGCTACGCGGTGCGGGCCCGGCGCAGCCAGTACAGGGCGGACAGCGGCAGCAGCACCGGGATGAAGAGATAGCCCATCCCGAAGTCCGACCACACGGTCGCGTCGGGGAAGGCCGACGGCTCCGCCAGGGTCCAGGTGCCGACGGCGAGGACGCCCACCAGCTCGGCGGCGCAGCACACCAGCGCCGCCTTGCGGGCCGTCTCGCCGCCGCGCACCAGGGTGTAGGTGATGAAGCCGTAGACGACGCCCGCGAGGGCGGAGAGCGTGTAGGCGAGCGGTGCCCGGTCGAACTCGGTCGCGATCTGGTACGCGGACCGCGACACCGCGCCGACGACCATCACCCCGTACAGCCACACCAGCAGGATGCCCGGGCCGCTGATCAGCCGCTCGCGGGCCGGCCGCTCATCCGTCGCCGCCATCTCAGCCTCCCCAGATGTCGAACAGCCGCACTTCGAGGACGGCGAGGACGACGCCGCCGGCGGCGACCGTCACCGATCCCCAGCGGGTGCGCTCGGCCAGCGACATGAAGCCCGCCGCCGGGACGCAGGCGAAGGCGCCCAGCAGATAGGCCACGAAGATCGTGGTGCCCTGCTCCGGCTCCTCGCCCCGCGCCAGCAGCACGATCCCCGCGATCAGCTGGATCAGCGCCAGCACCGAGACCACGGCCATGCCGATGAAGTGCCAGTCCTTCGTCGGCTGGTCACGGTAGGCCGCCCAGCCGCACCAGGCGGCGAGCAGCAGCGCGGCGACCCCGGTCACCAGCGTCAGGACGTCAAGCATGGCAGCGACCTTATTACGCACCGAAAGCCCCGCCGCCCCCGGCCCCGCCCGACGCCGCCGGGGCCGGGGGCGTCGTGGTGTTGGCCACAACCCGGCGGGACACCCGGCCGGGACCCGGCCCGGGGACAGCGGCGCGGCGCCCTTGTCGCCACTGGTCACCGCGGCGCCCGCCGGGACCCGCGCCCCGCGCGGACGCGGCGCGGGCGTCCGGTCACCGCCCACGGTTGTCCAGCATCCGGACAGCCGTCTCCGGCCGGGACGATACGTCTGCTTTACTGATCGCATGAGCACGACGAGCGACCGCACCCCTGCGACCGAGGCGACGATGACGCCCGGTGCTCGTTGTATGTGTCGAATGTGCGCCTTCTAGAGGGCCCCCGCACCACCTGAGCCTCGCGCCCCGAAGCGAGCGCCCGCTCCGGTCCGCCCCCGCGCTCCGCGCCCGCGGCCGAGCCACGCCCCGCACACGTTCTCCCCGGTCCCACCGCCACCGCGCGTCGCCACCGCGAGAACCGTGCCGCGTTCCGAAGGTCCCGGAACCCCGAAGAACAACGCCCCCGTGCCCGGCGCACACCAGCGCGCCGCGCACTCGACAGTGACGGAAACCCACGTGATCACCACATCGGGCCTCACCAAGGTCTACCGCTCCCGCGGCCGCGAGGTCACCGCCCTGGACGGCGTCGACCTGCACGTCCGCGAGGGCGAGGTGTACGGCGTCATCGGCCAGTCCGGCGCCGGCAAGTCCTCGCTCATCCGCTGCGTCAACCTCCTGGAACGTCCCACCGCCGGCACGGTCACCGTCGCCGGCCAGGACCTCACGGCGCTGGCCGGCCGCGGCCCCCGCGCCGGCAAGGAACTGCGTCAGGCGCGCAGCCGCATCGGCATGGTCTTCCAGCACTTCAACCTGCTCTCCTCGCGCACCGTTCAGGACAACGTCGAACTGCCGCTGGAGATCCTCGGCACGACCGGGAAGGAACGTTCCCGCAAGGCGCTCGAACTGCTCGACCTGGTCGGACTCGCGGACAAGGCCAAGTCCTACCCCGCCCAGCTCTCCGGCGGCCAGAAGCAGCGCGTCGGCATCGCCCGCGCCCTGGCCGGCGACCCCAAGGTCCTGCTCTCCGACGAGGCCACCAGCGCCCTCGACCCGGAGACCACCCGCTCCATCCTCCAGCTGCTGCGCGACCTCAACCGGCAGCTCGGCCTGACCGTCCTGCTCATCACCCACGAGATGGACGTCGTCAAGAGCATCTGCGACTCCGCGGCGCTCATGGACAAGGGGCGCATCGTCGAGTCCGGCACCGTCAGCGACCTGCTGGCGACGCCCGGCTCCGAACTGGCCGCCGCCCTCTTCCCGGTCGGCGGTGACCCGTCCGGCGAGGACCGCACCGTCCTCGACGTCACCTTCCACGGCGAGGCCGCCACCCAGCCGGTCATCTCCCAGCTGTCGCGCACCTACAACATCGACATATCGATCCTGGGCGCCGCCATCGACACCGTCGGCGGACTCCAGGTCGGTCGCATGCGCATCGAACTGCCCGGCCGCTACGAGGACAACGTCGTGCCCGTCGGCTTCCTGCGCGAGCAGGGTCTCCAGATCGACGTGGTGAACGTCGAGACGACGAACGAAGGCCGGCCGGTGCTGGTGAAGGAAGGTGCCAAGTGACCTGGTCCGAGATGCAGCCCCTGCTGGAGCAGGCCTGTCGGGAGACCCTGATCATGGTCGGCTGGTCCACCCTGATCGCCGTGGTCGGCGGACTCCCGCTCGGCATCCTGCTGGTCCTCACCGACAAGGGCGGCCTGCTGCAGAACACCGTGGTGAACAAGGTCATCGGCCAGATCGTGAACATCGGCCGCTCGCTGCCGTTCATCATCCTCATGGTCGCGCTGATGAACTTCACCCGCTGGGTCACCGGCACCACCATCGGCAGCGAGGCCGCGATCGTGCCGCTCGCCATCGGCGGCATCCCCTTCTTCGCGCGCCTGGTCGAGACGGCGGTCCGCGAGGTCGACGGCGGACTCGTCGAGGCCGTGCAGGCCATGGGCGGCAACACCTGGACCGTGGTCCGCAAGGTCCTGGTCCCCGAGGCGCTGCCGTCGCTGATCGCGTCCACCACGACCACGGTCATCGCCCTCATCGGCTACTCCGCCATGGCCGGCACCGTCGGCGGCGGCGGCCTCGGCGACCTCGCCGTCCGCTACGGCTACAACCGCTTCGAGTCCGGCCTGATGTGGGTGACCGTCGCGATCCTCGCCGTCGCCATCTCGCTCATCCAGTTCGCCGGCGACGCCGCCGCCCGCGCCCTGCACCGCCGCGGCGGACGCTCCGGCGTCGCGCCCCGGCTGCGGCTGCTCAAGGCCGAGGAGCCCGCCGCGGCCGACGTGAGCAAGGTCGCGTAGCGCGCCCACGGCTCCCCTCAAGACTCCCCGCCGAACCCCAGGCGGGGCCGCACCACCTGAAGGAAAGGCACTTTTCGTGCGTAACACCGCCAAGATCACCACCGCTGTCCTCGCCACCGGAGCCCTCACCCTCGGGCTGTCCGCCTGCGGCTCGGACAAGGACGCCGCCTCCGACACCTCCGGCCCGCTGGTCGTCGCCGCCAGCCCCGTCCCGCACGCCGAGATCCTCACCTACGTCAAGGACCACCTGGCGCAGAAGGCGGGCCTCGACCTGGAGGTCAAGGAGGTCACCGACTACGTCACGCCGAACACCTCCACGGAGGACGGCTCGGTGGACGCCAACTTCTTCCAGACCACCCCGTACCTCGACGACTTCAACATGAAGCGCGGCACCCACATCGTGTCCGTCGTCGACGTGCACCTGGAGCCCCTCGGCCTGTACTCCCACAAGGTCGACAAGGCCGCGGACCTGAAGAGCGGTGCGACCGTCGCCGTCCCCAACGACACCGTCAACGAGGGCCGCGCCCTCCAGCTGCTGGCCGCCAACGGGCTCATCAAGCTCAAGGACGGCGTCGGCACCACGGCGACCCCGGCGGACATCACCGAGAACCCGAAGAAGCTCAAGTTCAAGGAGCTGGAGGCGGCCACCACGCCGCGCTCCCTGGACGACGTGGACGCGGCGGTGGTCAACGGCAACTACGCCATCGAGGCCGACCTCAAGCCCGCGAAGGACGCCCTCGTCCTGGAGTCCGCCAAGGACAACCCGAACAACAACCTCCTCGCCGTCAAGGAGGGGAACGAGGACGACCCGCGGGTGAAGAAGCTCGCGAAGCTGCTCACCTCGCCCGAGGTCAAGAAGTTCATCGAGGACACGTACGACGGCGCCGTGCTGCCCTCGTTCTGACCCCCTCCACCCGCGCACGGGGTCCGCTCAGCCGGAGTGGACCCCGTGGTGTGGTTGAGTGCTTACATGCTGCATGCTGGGCAGTTCGAGCAGGCCCTGACGGTTACACAGGTTACGGAGCGGCGCATGACGAGCACCTTCCCCAACATCTCCATCAGCACGGAGCGGTTGGTGCTGCGCCCCCTCGACGAGGACGACGCCCCCGCCCTGGCCGCCATGATGAACGACGAGCAGGTCGCCGCCTGGACCCACGTCCCGCAGCCCTTCACCGAGCAGGCCGCCCGCACCTGGATCGGCGAGTACGCCCCCGCCGAGCGCACGGCGGGCCGGGGACTCGACCTGGCCGTCACCGAGTTCCTCACCCAGCGGCTGGTCGGCGTCATCCAGCTCACCAAGACCAACTGGCATGTGCGCTCCACCGAACTCTCGTACATCGTCGCCCCCTGGGCGCGCGGCGAGGGCTACGCGTCGGAGGCGGCGCTCGCCACCGCCCAGTGGCTCTTCGGCGACCAGAAGCTCGAACGCATCGAACTGCGCACCGCCGCCGACAACACCGCCTCCCAGCAGGTCGCCCAGAAGATCGGCTGCATCAGCGAGGGCGTCCTGCGCAACGCCTGCATAGCCCGCGTCCGCACCGAGGAGAACGGGTGGACGGACGTGCGCACCGACTTCATCGTGTGGAGCCTGCTGCCGGAAGACCTCGAGGGCGCCGCCGGACCGCTGACCGGCGAGGCCGGTTTCAGCACCTTCACCGACTGGAACTGATCCATGGGGCCGGCGGTGCCGTCGCCCCGCCCCGGGGCCGCACCGGGTACCCTCACGAGGCGCGCCCGCGAACGCTTCCGCGACACGACCTGCAAGACCCCTGGAGACTGACGACGATGGCCGACCGGGTCACGGTGATCGGCTGGGACGGTTCGCCGCTGACCGCCGCGGCACGCTCCGCACTGGGTGCGGCCACCCTCGTGGCCGGCGCCGCCCACCACCTCGCGCTCCCCGAGGTGCCGCCCGCCGCCGAACGCGTCCGTCTCGGCAGTGTGGCCCTCGCCGCCCGCCGCATCGCCGCCCACCGGGGCACCGCGGTCGTCCTCGCCGACGGCGACCCCGGCTTCTTCGGCGTCGTACGCACCCTGCGGGCCCCCGAGTTCGGCCTGGAGGTCGAGGTCGTCCCGGCCGTCTCCTCCGTCGCCGCCGCCTTCGCCCGCGCCGGCATGCCCTGGGACGACGCCCATGTGGTCGTCGCCCACCCCCGCACCCTGCGGCGCGCGGTGAACGTATGCCGAGCCCACACCAAGGTCGCCGTCCTCACCTCACCCGGTGCCGGTCCCGCCGAACTCGGCCTGCTCATGGAGGGCATCCACCGCACCTTCGTCATCTGCGAGGAACTCGGCACCTCGCGCGAACAGGTCACCGTCGTCACCTCCGAGAAGGCCGCCGACCACAGTTGGCGCGACCCGAACGTCGTCATCGTCGTCGGCGGGAGCACCGGGCCGGGCGCCCCGGGCGACGCCGCCGGCTGGATCGCCGGCCGCGACCCCGCCGCCGGACCGCGCGGCTGGTCGCTGCCCGCCGAGGCGTACGGCGGTGACCTCGGCGAGGGCGAGACCGAACTGCTGCGCACGGCCCAACTCGCCCGGCTCGGACCCCGTCCCGGCGACCTCGTGTGGGACATCGGCTGCGGCAGCGGCGCCTTCGCGACCGAGGCCGCCCGGGGCGGCGCCGCCGTCATCGCCGTGGACCGGGCCCCCGACGCCTGCGCCCGTACCGAGGCCACGGCGCGTCACTTCGGCGTCCAGCTCCAGATCGTCCACGGCACCGCCCCGCACGTCCTGGAGAACCTCCCCGAGCCCGACGTCGTCCGGGTCGGCGGCGGGGGAGCGGCCGTGGTCTCCGCCGTCGCCGACCGCCGTCCGCAGCGCATCGTCGCGCACGCCGCGACCCGCGACGCGGCCGAACTCGTGGGCAGGGACCTGACGGAGCACGGCTACCGGGTCGAGTGCGCCCTGCTGCAGTCCGTGGGACTCGACACCAAGGCATGGACGGAGACGGAGCGGAGCGTTGCGTTCCTGCTCAGCGGGGTCCTTCCGGACCGCGCCCCGTGATCGGGTTGTCATACTGCGCGGGGTAGGCTGGCGGATTGTTGTACCGCGCCAGGACACGCGGCCATTCGTCGGTCGATGTCCGTAAAAACCCGCCTGTTGTGGGCCCGGTTGTGGTACGGCAGAACCGGAGGACGCGCAACGTGGCGCAGTCCACAGCGGGCCGTCGCGGATCAAGCTGTCGTGACGGGGGAACGACCGCGACAATGCCACTCAATGGCTTTGTCGTCATTTCCGGCGGGTCGTTCGTGCCGCTGGGCACGCACGCTCGTTCTCACTGTGGGGCGGTCGGTGCGCCGTCCCGGGTGAGCTGGTCGTAGAAGCACTAACCGATGGGCGAGGGGTTACGCATGACCGACACCGGCCAGATCCCGGGCGAGGGGCTGCCGGAGAACGCAGGCATGGTGGAGCAGCCGGGCGTCCCCGCACCCGGCGCGTACACCTACCTCTCCGAGACCACCGCCGAGGACGAGGACCTGTTGCTGCTGCCGGGAGCGCAGAGCGCCTGGGGCAACGAGGTCGCGCCGCCCGCGCCGGAGCCGGTCGTGGAGACCGTGCACCAGCCGGGCCCGCACGAGTTGTCCGGCCGCGACAGCGGTTCGGTCGACCTCGGCGGCGTCCGTCTGCCCGAGCCGTCGCCGGAGCCCGTGTCGGCCCCGGCCCCGCCGCGCAGGCCCCTGCACCTCGGTCCGCCGATCCCCGACACCTCCGCGAGCCCGGTCCGCTCCCTCGCCGACCGCGGGCCCGCCGAGGCGCCGGTGCGCCAGGCCGGCCCGCCGACCACCGGTCCCGAGTACCTCGACGTTCCGCAGGCGGCGGCGATGCCTCCGCAGGGCGCGGCGCCCTGGGGCGCGCAGACGGCCGCGGCCCCGGGTGCCGGGGGAGTGCATGCGGAAACGGTTGTTCCGGCAGCCGACCGGACGCCGGAGCCGGTGGGTGCCGCACAGGCCCTCGTGACGCGCGTGGCGACGGAGGCCGTCGCGGCGACGGCCGGGGAGGGCGGTGAGGCCGCCCCTTCGGCTGCGGAGGGCACGGCCCCGGCGGGGGCCGAGGAGGCTCCCACCGAGCCCGTGGCCGAGCCGGCCCAGGCCGTGACGGAAACCCCCGGGCAGCCGGGGCCGGACGCCGCCCCGGCGACCGATGCCGCCGAGGCGGGCGTACCCCAGGCCGTACCGACGACCGGGCCGGTGGAACCGGCCGGGGACCCGGGGCCCGAGCAGGCCGCCGGGCCGGCTGAGGCGCCGGCGTCCGCACAGGCGGGCGAAGCGGCGCAGCCCGATGCCGCGCAGCCCGATGTCGCGCAGGCGGTCGAACCGGCGCAGGTTCCCGGTTCCGCGCAGGTCGTGGAGCCGGCCCAAGCCGCGGAGCCCGGCGCGACGGTGGAGCCGGCCGAAGCCCCGGAACCCGTCGGGACGGTGGAGCCGGCGGCAGAGGGCCTGGCAGACGGGGCGGCCGAGGCACAGGGGCCCGAGCAGGCGGTCGAACCGGCGCAGGTTCCGGAGGCCGCGCCGGTCGTGGAGCCGGCCGCAGCCCCGGGGGCCGTGGAGGCGGTCGAGCCCGTCGAGGCCCCGGGCCCGGCCGAGTCCGCCGAGCCGGTCCAGGGCACCGATGCGCCTCAGGCCACCGAGTCCGTCCAGACCACCGAGTCCGTCCAAGGCACCGATGCGCCTCAGGCCGCCGAGTCCGTGCAGGGCGCTGAGTCGCCGTCCGAGGTTCCCGGTCCCCAGGAAGTCCCGGCTGCCGGGGCACCGGTGACCGGGGACGCCCCAGCGGTCGCCGCCACCGCGACCGACCGGACGCCCGCCGAAACCGCGACCGAGCCCGAGGGACACGAGCCGTCCCCGGAGACCGTGTTCGCCACCGAACAGCCCGTCGCGGCACCGGAGGCGGTCGCGGAGCCGGAGGTCACCGCACAGCCCGTGCAGGCAGCAGCGGAGGAAGACCCGCACCCGGAGACGCAGCCCGTCCCCCAGCAGGCCGCACCGCAGGCCGACGCACCGCAGGACGCCGCCGCGCACCGGCCGGACGACGGGACGGTCGCCGACGCACAGCCGGACGACCGGACTGCCGGGGAGGGCCGGCCGCTTGCGGACGCTCAGCCCGCCCCGGACGGCCAGCTCACCCCGGACGGCCCGGCCGCCCAGGGCGACCAGCCGACGCCCGTCCCGGACGGCCGGCCCCTCCCGGACGGTGAGCCGGTCGCTGACGGACAGTCCGGCGAGCCCGGCCCCTCCGCCCAGCCCGGCCCGGAGGAGCAGACGCCCGTGCCGGACACCCAGCCCACCCCGGTCGCCCCGCAGCCCGCTCAGGGGCCCCAGTCCCTCGGCGGCAGCGACGTGTCGCGGCAGGCGGACGCTCCGCACGGTGCGCCCGAACCGGCGGCGGCCGACGCGACGCCGACGGACGGCGTCCAGCCGGCGCCGCACCCGGCCCCGGCCGCCGGGCACCACCCCGACCAGGCCGTGGGCCTCTTCGTACCGGTGGACGGTGGCCAGGTCCCGACGGCCCCGCACCTCGCGCCGACGCCCCCCGAGGCGCTCGCCGTACCGCCGGGGACGTGGGACACACCGGCGACGCAGCCGGCTCGGCCCGCCGCGGACGCCCCGGCCGCCCAGGCCACCCCCGAGGCCCCCGCGTCCGGCTCCCCGGTCCCGGCCCCGCGCGAGGCGGACACCGGAACCGGTCCCGAAACCGACCCCGAAGTCGCCCAGAACGCCGACGACCTGGACACCCGGGCCGCCACCGACCAGGAAGACCCGCACGACGTGAGCACGGCCGCCGAGGCGGAAGCACGACAGTCCACCGGCCCGGCGGCACCCGCCTACGCAGACGCCGAGCGCGAGGCCGTACTGAAGGTCATGCGCGAACGCCGCGACATCCGCAACGGCTTCCGCAGCGACCCCATCCCGCACGAGGTGCTGCTGCGCGTCCTGGAGGCCGCGCACACCGCGCCCTCCGTCGGCCACTCGCAGCCCTGGGACTTCGTCGTCATCCGCTCCGCCGACACCCGGCGGGCCATGCACGAACTGGCGATGCGTCAGCGCGACGCGTACGCCAAGTCGCTGCCCAAGGGCCGGGCCAAGCAGTTCAAGGAACTGAAGATCGAGGCCATCCTCGACACCCCGGTCAACATCGTCGTCACCGCCGACCCGACCCGCGGCGGGCGCCACACCCTGGGCCGGCACACCCAGCCGCAGATGGCGCCGTACTCCTCCGCGCTCGCCGTCGAGAACCTGTGGCTCGCCGCCCGCGCCGAGGGCCTCGGCGTCGGCTGGGTCAGCTTCTTCGACGAGCGGGAGATGGTCCGCGCCCTCGGCCTGCCCGAGCACCTGGACGTCGTCGCCTACCTGTGCGTCGGATACGTCGACGAGTTCCCGGACGAGCCCGAGCTGATGCAGGCGGGCTGGTCCAAGCGCCGCCCGCTGTCCTGGGTCGTCCACGAGGAGACCTACGGCCGTCGCGCCCTGCCCGGCGAGGCACCGCACGACCTGCTCGCCGAGACCGTCGCGCAGATCCGCCCGCTGGACGCCAAGGCGCTCGGCGAGGCGTGGGAGCGGCAGAAGCGCATGACCAAGCCGGCCGGCGCGCTCGGCATGCTGGAGATCATCTCCGCCCAGCTGTCCGGACTGTCCCGGCAGTGCCCGCCGCCGATCCCGGAGCCCGCCGCCGTCGCGGTCTTCGCCGGCGACCACGGCGTGCACGCCCAGGGCGTCACCCCCTGGCCGCAGGAGGTCACCGCCCAGATGGTGGCCAACTTCCTGGGCGGGGGAGCGGTCTGCAACGCCTTCGCCAGCCAGGTCGGCGCCGAGGTCTGCGTCGTGGACGTGGGCGTCGCCACCGACCTGCCCGCGACGCCCGGTCTGCTGCCCCGCAAGATCCGCGCGGGCACGTCCGACATGACCGCCGGCCCCGCGATGACCCGCGAGGAGGCCAAGCAGGCCATCGAGGTCGGCATCGAGACCGCCCGCGATCTGGTGGCGGCCGGCAACAAGGCACTGCTCACCGGCGAGATGGGCATCGCGAACACCACCGCGTCCGCCGCGCTCATCTCCGTCTTCACCGGCGCCGACCCGGCCGAGGTCACGGGCCGCGGCACCGGCATCAACGACGAGACCCTGGCCCGCAAGACCGAGGTCGTGCGCCGCGCGATCGAGGTCCACCAGCCCGACCCGGCCGACCCCATCGGCGTCCTCGCCGCGGTCGGCGGCTTCGAGCACGCCGCCATGGTCGGCCTGCTGCTCGGCGGCGCCTCCCTGCGCACGCCGGTCATCCTCGACGGCGTCAGCGCGGGCGCCGCCGCCCTGGTGGCCCGCGCGATCGCCCCCGAGGTGCTGGCGGCCTGCATCGCGGGTCACCGCAGCGCCGAGCCCGGTCACGTCGCCGCGCTCAACAAGCTGGGCCTGCGACCCCTGGTCGACCTCGACCTCCGCCTCGGCGAGGGCACGGGCGCCCTGCTCGCACTGCCCATGGTGCAGAGCACGGCGAGGGCGATGCACGAGGTGGCGACCTTCGACTCGGCGGGCGTGACGGAGAAGTAGCCACGACGGGGAAGGGCGGGCGCGACCGGCGAACCGGCCGCGCCCGCCCCGCCGCACCGACTGCCCCCCCGGCCGCACCGACGGCCTTCCCCCCGCCCGCGCCGATCCGACCTCGTGCCCCTTGCGCACGTCTCCTAGAATCCACGTATCCCCACGTCAGGGCCGCTCCACTGCCGCAGCGCCGCCCTCCGCACCGCCAGGACGAGGAGCGCTCCCTCATGGCCGAACACCCCGCCTACCCCGTAGGCCTCCGCCTGACCGGCCGCCGCGTGGTCGTCCTCGGTGGCGGGCAGGTGGCCCAGCGCCGCCTCCCGGCGCTCATCGCGGCGGGCGCGGACGTCCGCCTCGTGTCCCCCGACGCCACCCCGTCCGTCGAGGCGATGGCCGACGCGGGCGAGATCACCTGGGAGCGGCGCCCGTACGCGGAAGGCGACCTCGCGGACGCCTGGTACGCCCTGATCGCCACCAGCGACAGCGAGGCCAACACCGCGGCCTCCGCCGAGGCGGAACGGCACCGCGTGTGGTGCGTGCGCTCCGACGACGCCGACCAGGCCACGGCCTGGACCCCGGCGACCGGCCACAGCGAGGGCGTCACCGTCGCCGTGCTCACCACCGACGCGCGCCACCGCGACCCCCGCCACACCGCCGCCATCCGCGACGCGGTGGTCGAGGGTCTGCGCGACGGCACTCTCGTCGCACCACACCGGCGCACCCGCACTCCCGGCGTCGCCCTGGTCGGCGGCGGTCCCGGCGACCCCGACCTGATCACCGTCCGCGGGCGCCGCCTGCTCGCCGAGGCCGACGTCGTCATCGCCGACCGGCTCGGCCCGCGGGACCTGCTCGCCGAACTGCCCCCGCACGTCGAGGTCATCGACGCCGCGAAGATCCCGTACGGGCGTTTCATGGCCCAGGAGGCCATCAACAACGCGCTGATCGAGCACGCCAAGCAGGGCAAGACGGTCGTACGGCTCAAGGGCGGCGACCCCTTCGTCTTCGGCCGGGGCATGGAGGAGGCGCAGGCGCTCGCCGAGGCGGGCATCCCGTGCACCGTCGTCCCCGGCATCTCCAGCTCCATCTCGGTCCCCGGCGCGGCCGGCATCCCCGTCACCCACCGGGGCGTCGCCCACGAGTTCACCGTGGTCAGCGGCCACGTGGCCCCCGACGACGAGCGCTCCCTGGTCGACTGGCCGTCCCTCGCCAAGCTCACCGGCACACTCGTGATCCTCATGGGCGTCGACAAGATCGGCAGGATCGCCGAGACCCTCGTCGCGCACGGCAGGTCCCCCGAGACCCCGGTCGCCCTGGTTCAGGAGGGCACCACGGCCGCCCAGCGCCGCGTGGACGCCACCCTCGCCACGGTTGCCGAGACGGTCGTCGCCCGGGAGGTCAGGCCGCCCGCCGTCATCGTCGTCGGCGAGGTCGTCGGCGTCGGCCCGCACGGGACGGCCTGACATGGGCGAGCTGATCACGATCGACACCCCCGACGACCCGCGCCTGCACGACTACACCGGCCTGACCGACGTCGAGCTGCGCCGCCGCCGCGAACCCGCCGAGGGCCTGTTCATCGCCGAGGGCGAGAAGGTCATCCGGCGGGCCGGCGACGCGGGCTACGCGATGCGCTCGATGCTGCTCTCCGCCAAGTGGGTCGACACCATGCGCGACGTCATCGACGAGGCCCCGGCCCCGGTGTACGTCGTCGAACCGGAGCTGGCCGAACGGGTCACCGGCTACCACGTGCACCGCGGCGCGCTCGCGTCGATGCGGCGCAAGCCCCTGCACTCGGCGGCGGACCTGCTGCGGGCCGCCCGGCGGGTCGTCGTCATGGAGTCCGTCAACGACCACACCAACATCGGCGCGATCTTCCGTTCCGCCGCCGCCCTCGGCATCGACGCGGTCCTGCTCTCCCCGGACTGCGCGGACCCCCTGTACCGGCGCAGCGTCAAGGTCTCGATGGGCGCGGTCTTCTCCGTGCTGTACGCCCGCCTCGACACCTGGCCGGCCGGGCTGGCCACGGTCGGCGAGGCGGGCTTCACGCTCCTCGCCCTCACGCCCGACGAGCGGGCCGAACCCCTCGACGAGGTCGCCCCGCACCGCATGGACCGGGTGGCCCTGATGCTGGGCGCCGAGGGCGACGGCCTGTCCCGGCGCGCCCTGGCGGCGGCCGACCGATGGGTCCGCATCCCGATGTCCCACGGCGTCGACTCCCTGAACGTGGGCGCGGCGGCAGCGGTGGCGTTCTACGCGGTGACGGCGGGCCGCCCCACGGAGTAGCGGACCCGCCACCGAGCGGCGGACCGGCCACGGACCAGCGGACCGGCCACCGTGTAGGGACCCGCCACCGAGCGGCGGACCGGCCACGGACCAGCGGACCGGCCACCGTGTAGGGACCCGCCACCGAGCGGCGGACCGGCCTCCGAGCAGCGGACCCGCCACGGAACAACGGACCGGCCACCGAACGACGGTTCGCCCCACCGAGCGACGGTTCGCCCCACGGAGTATCGGACCGCCCACCGGCCGCTGCGCCCACCGGGGGCAGCCGGCCGTTCCCGGCACCGGGAGCCGTCCCGGACGAGGACGTCGAAGAACCGGTCCCGTCGACCGGGCACTGCCACGTCGGAGCCGAGCACCCGGCACCGCCGCGACCAGTCCCGCGCCGACCCCGCGCCGGCTGTGCCCGGCAGGCCCGCGGTCGCGCCCTGTGGGCGCCGGACGTCCGGACCGCTAGACCCCGGAGACCGGGCCCGGCCCGGCCATGTCACCCCGGACGTCCACCCGCTCCTGCTGCGCCCGCAGCCCATCCCGCTCGTCACCGAGTCCCCGCGACGGTCCCTGGCAGCCCTGTGCGGCGGCGATGCCCAGAGCCACCAGCAGCGTCACGACCACGAACACGAACAGGCGCTGCCGCAGCAGCCGCGGATTGGCGGGGCGCCGCCACCCGGTCCCCGTGGTCCTCGGAGCCGTACGGCCCGCCCCGCTGCGGGGAGCGGACCGGCCGCCGCTGTCGTGGCGGGAGGCGTTGCGTCCGGTGTTGCCGCGGGACGCGGGCGTGGGCCGCGAACCTCCCCGCGCCGCCCCGCCCCCGCGTGACGTGCTGCCGCCCCGCGCGGCCCCGCCCCGTGACGAGGTGCCCCCGCGCGAGGGCGTGCCGCCGCGCGACGGATCCGCACCCCGGGACGGCGCGGGCCCGCGGGACCCCGACGTGCTCCGCGGAGCGGGTGTGCCCTGCGCACCCGGCCTGCCCTGCGGACGCCGCTGCGCCCGCTCCGGGTAGGTGTCCGCGAGCCGCCCCGTCGGCATGTCCGCCTCCGCGCCGCGCGGTGCCGGCGGCCGTACGTCGGCCAGCCCCTGCGCCTCCCGCGCGGCGATCTCCTTCAGCCGCAGCGACAGCTGCAGCGTGCTGGGACGCTCCTCGGGATCCTTGGCCAGACAGGCCCGCACCAACGGCGCGAGGGCGTCCGGGACACCGTGCAGCTGGGCCTCCTCGTGCACCACGCGGTACAGCATCACCTCGGAACTGCCGTGCCCGAAGGGCGAGTCGCCCATCGACGCGTACGCAAGGGTGGCGCCGAGCGAGAAGACGTCGGTGGCCGGGGTGACGGCCGCCCCGCGCACCTGCTCCGGAGCGAGGAACCCGGGGGAGCCGACCGCGGTGCCGACGTGGGTGAGCGTGGAGGCGCCCGTGGCCCAGGCGATGCCGAAATCGATGATCCGCGGTCCCTTCGGGGACAGCAGGATGTTGGACGGCTTCAGGTCCCGGTGCACCACCCCGGCCTCGTGCACCGCGACCAGGCCCTCGGACAGGGCGGCGCCCACCGCGGCGACGTCGGCCGCGCCGAGCGGACCGCCGTCGACGACCTTGTCGTGCAGGGAGGGGCCGGGCACGTACTGCGTCGCGAACCAGGGGCGGTCGGCCTCCAGGTCCGCGGCGACCAGCCGCGCGGTGCAGCCGCCCCGGATGCGCCGGGCCGCCGAGACCTCGCGGGCGAACCGCGAACGGAACTCCTGGTCCTCGGCCAGGTCCGGCCGGATGACCTTCAGCGCGACCCGCTGCCCCTTCTTGTCGGAGCCCAGGTAGACCACGCCCATTCCACCCGCGCCGAGCCGCCTGTGAAGCCTGAACGAGCCGACGACGCGCGGGTCCTCGCGCCTCAGGCGCATCATCGCCATGTTCATCCCCGCTGCCCGGTCCCTGTGACGTGCCACAGCTTACGTTTCGACGGCCGCCCGCGCGCAGAGGCCGCGCCCTCTCGGGGCGAGGGATTGTCAGTGCCCGGTGCGAGAGTTGAGGGGCGGTCAGGGGAGGCGAGGCCCGGCCGGCTCCGGGTGGCGCGCGGTCCCAAGAGCCCGTCGGCGCCCGGGGTTTGGACCGGCGGCGGGCGGCGGGCCGAGGGCGGCGGCGGATGCCGTGGGGGTGTCACGGGCCGGCGGTCCACGGGGGCGCGGGGGCGTGCGCCGGGGGGAGGCGGGCGTGCGCCGGGAGGTGACGGGAGTGAGCGATGTCACCGGACAGTGCGGAGAAACCGGGTCATGATGGACAGCCCCTCCGGGAAGACCCCGAGGTCGGGGACCCGGTCTCCACCCAGGGGAGTACGCCCCGGGCCGGCGCTCATCCTCCGGGAGGCCCGGCAATCGGTACGAGGGCATGACGCCCGGTGGTCCCCGGACGCCTAGATTTGAGGTCAAGCGGCGGGTGCAGCACTCGTCCCCCGAGGTCAGACGCCCGCCGCTGCCAAAGACAACGGAAACGGTCAGGAGAGGGACCATG
Source organism: Streptomyces sp. SudanB5_2050 (assembly GCF_964272335.1). Taxonomy (NCBI): domain Bacteria; kingdom Bacillati; phylum Actinomycetota; class Actinomycetes; order Kitasatosporales; family Streptomycetaceae; genus Streptomyces; species Streptomyces sp. SudanB5_2050. The sequence continues at coordinate 1,648,347 of NZ_OZ186760.1, read as the reverse complement.
GCCCAGACGGTTCTGCGGACGCTGGTCCGCACGCGCGACAGCCGCCGTCAGACCCGCCGTCACCCCTTGGTGGCGACGATCATGGCCCTGCCCCTGGCGGTCCTGCTCCTCCTCGTCTTCGACGGGTGGGAGACAGTGGCCACACAGGCGTCGTCCGTGGGTGTGATGCTGGGGCGCTGAGCGGCGACCCCAGGCCCGGAAGAGCGGTCCGGGCGGGGACATCCACCCATGAAACCCCGTGGGGACGGGGGTGCGGCGGACGGCAAAATGCCGGCGCAGCTGGGGAGCTGCGCCGGCATTGCTCTTTCCGCCGCCGGGAGCACCCGCCCCCGGGCCGGCCCCCCTCGGCCCGCGCTCCCTCGCGGGCGAGCCCCCTCGGCCGGACTCCGGCGACAGCGCACCTGCGTACCCTCACCCCGTGACCACGGACGCCCTCCTCCCCGCCCTGACGGCCCGCGTCAGGCAGACGGCCCACGCCCGCACCGCGGCCTGCCCCTGTGGCGCGGCTGCCGAGGGCGACGCCACCCTCGCCGACCGCCCCGACGGCACCGTCGTCCGGCACGCCGGCACCGTCGCCAAGGCCCACGCGGCGGACGCCGACTCCGCCGCGCTGGCCCTCCGCGTCGGCGTCGCCGCCGGACTCCCCGGCATCCTGCTCCCCCCGCTCCACCCGGCGCCCGTCGCCCTGCACGACCGGCTCGTCACCTACTGGCCCTACGGCGCCCCCGTGGACCCCGGGGACCCGGACGCCGCACCGTGGGAGGCCGCGGCCACCCTCCTCGCCCGCCTCCACCGGGCCCCCGCCCCCACCGCCGTGCCGCCCATGCGCGGACCCGAGAAGGCCGCCCGCGCCGTCGCCCTGCTCCGGACCACCGCCCCGCACCATCCCGCCACCGCCGCCGTCCTGGACGCCTGGGCCGCCCTCCCCGCATGGGCCCGGGGCGAGGCACCCCTGCCGGACGCGGCCACCCTCTGCCACGGTGACTTCCACCTGGGCCAGCTCGTGCGCCACCCCTCGCCCGCCGGACCCTGGCTGCTGATAGACGTGGACGACCTGGGGACCGGCGCCCCGGCCTGGGACCTGGCCCGCCCCGCCGCCTGGTACGCGTGCGGACTGCTCCCGCCCGGGGAGTGGGACCGCTTCCTGTCCGCCTACCGCGCGGCCGGCGGCCCCGCCGTGCCGGCGTGCGAAGACCCCTGGCCCTCGCTGGACGTCCCGGCCCGTGCCCTGACCGCGCAGACCGCCGCCAGGGCCGTCACCAAGGCCGTCGCGGCGGGCCGGGACCTGGACGAGGTGGAGCGGTCACTGGTCGACGCCTGCTCCCGGATGGCCGCCGTCCGCCCCTCCACCCCGGGCGGTTGAGCAGGATTTCCGCGCCGTAGGGTGCAACCGACCCGTGGCCGGACAGAGTCTGTCCTGGAGATACGCGAAGCAGTACCGACCGGCGAGGAGTTGAGCCGACGATGCAGTGCCCCAAGTGCCGTGCACCGATGCACACCTACAACCGCAACGGCGTCCAGATCGAGCAGTGCAGCGGCTGCCGGGGAATCTTCCTCGACTACGGCGAACTGGAGTCGCTGACCCGCCTGGAGGCCCAGTGGTCCCAGCCCGCCCCGCCGCCTCCGCCCGCCGCCCCGCAGGCGTACCCGGCCGCTCCGGCGCCCGCCTGGGGCGCCCCGCACGGCGGCCACGGCCACCACGGCCACCACCGCCACAAGAGCTTCGGCCACATGCTCTTCTCCAGCTGATCGCGCGGACCGAGCCACGACGAAGCCCCCGGCCGTGGAGACGGCCGGGGGCTTCGGGCGGTGTGGACGATACTGGGATTGAACCAGTGACCTCTTCCGTGTCAGGGAAGCGCTCTCCCGCTGAGCTAATCGTCCTGGGAGCACCAGGTGCGGTACTGCGTGCGCGATACTGGGATTGAACCAGTGACCTCTTCCGTGTCAGGGAAGCGCTCTCCCGCTGAGCTAATCGCGCGGGGATCCGTACGGATCGGTGATCCTTGCGGACCAGTGGACGATACTGGGATTGAACCAGTGACCTCTTCCGTGTCAGGGAAGCGCTCTCCCGCTGAGCTAATCGTCCTTGGAGGTGGAGACGGGATTTGAACCCGTGTAGACGGCTTTGCAGGCCGTTGCCTCGCCTCTCGGCCACTCCACCAGGAGTGCAGGGGACCCGGGAGGCCCCCTCTTCCTGCGAGCGGACGACGAGGCTCGAACTCGCGACCTCAACCTTGGCAAGGTTGCGCTCTACCAACTGAGCTACGTCCGCCTGTCGATTCGGTCCGCTTCCGCGTCCCGGCGACGTGTTGAACTCTAGCGGATTCCGGTGCCAGTACAAAAACGCGTTTGTGCAGTGTGCTGCGCCGCCCCCGCTCGCGGGCCTGGTCAGGGCACCCGGAAGGACACGTTCGGGTCACCTCGGGGCCACCGTCCTAGACTCGGACACGTGCTCGACCTCCCTCCCCTCGCCCGCTTCGGCGACCGTCTCGCCACCGGTCTCCTCGACGTCACGAGCGACCCCGCCGCCCTGGATTCCGAGGGCTTCTGGGCCGTCTGCGCGGACTTCGAGGGCCGTCTGACCTGCGCACGCTTCGGCGACGTACGGCAGCGACCGGTTCCGGCGCCCGCGCCGGGGCGCTGGCGCGGGCCGGCGGTCGACGCGTGGACGTCCTCCCTCGACCGCGCCGCGTACACGGCCGCCGTACGCCGCATCCGCGAGCACATCGCGGCCGGCGAGGTCTACCAGGCCAACCTCTGCCGGGTCCTCTCGGCGCCCGTCCACCCCGGCGCCGACGTGGACGCCCTCACCGCGCTGCTGGCCCGCGGCAACCCGGCGCCGTACGCCGGGACGCTCCGGCTGCCGGGACACGGCGTCGAGATCGCCACCGCCTCGCCCGAGCTGTTCCTGCGCCGGGACGGCCGGACCGTAGAGTCCGGACCGATCAAGGGGACCGGGCGGACCGAGGCCGACCTCCTGGAGAAGGACTACGCCGAGAACGTGATGATCGTGGACCTCGTCCGCAACGACGTCGGGCGGGTCTGCGCCACGGGCAGCGTGACGGTGCCCGACCTGTGCGCCGTGGAGAAGCACCCGGGCCTGGTCCATCTCGTGTCGACCGTCAGGGGCGAGCTGCGCCCGGACGCCGGCTGGCCGGAACTGCTCGCGGCGGCCTTCCCGCCCGGGTCCGTCACCGGCGCCCCCAAGTCCAGCGCGCTGCGGATCATCGACGCCCTGGAGACCGCGCCCCGGGGCCCCTACTGCGGCGGCATCGGCTGGGTCGACGCCGACCGGGGCACCGCGGAGCTGGCCGTCGGCATCCGCACCTTCTGGCTCGACCGGGCCGAGGGGCTGCTGCGCTTCGGGACCGGCGCCGGCATCACCTGGGGGTCCGACCCGGAGGGGGAGTGGCGGGAGACCGAACTGAAGGCGGCGCGGCTGCTCGCGGTAGCGTCGGGGACGTACGAGGTGAGTGGAGAGGGAATACAGGCGTGAAGATCTGGCTCGACGGCGGGCTCCAGGACATCGAGTCCGCCCGCGTCTCCGTCCTCGACCACGGGCTGACCGTGGGCGACGGCATCTTCGAGACCGTGAAGGCGGTGGACGGCAGGCCGTTCGCCCTGACCCGGCACCTCGACCGGCTGACCCGCTCGGCCCGCGGCCTCGGCCTGCCCGACCCCGACCTCGACGAGGTCCGCCGCGCCTGCGCCGCCGTCCTGGAGGCCAACCCCATGCCGCTGGGCAGGCTGCGCATCACCTACACCGGCGGCCACGGCCCCCTCGGCTCGGACCGCGGCGAGCACGGCACGACCCTCGTCGTCGCCCTCGGCGAGACCGGCCGGCGCCCCGACTCCACGGCCGTGATCACGGTGCCGTGGACCCGCAACGAGCGCGGCGCCCTCACCGGACTGAAGACCACGTCCTACGCCGAGAACGTCGTCGCCCTGGCCCGCGCCCGCGAACGGGGCGCCAGCGAGGCGCTGTTCGCCAACACGGTGGGGCAGCTGTGCGAGGGCACCGGATCGAACGTCTTCGTCGTCCTCGACGGCGAGATCCACACCCCGCCGGTCGCCTCCGGCTGCCTCGCCGGAATCACCCGCGCCCTGGCCGTCGAGTGGACCGGCGCCCGGGAGACCGACCTGCCGCTGGACGTCCTCGGACGGGCCGACGAGGTCTTCCTCACCTCGACCCTGCGCGACGTGCAGGCCGTGCACCGCGTCGACGACCGTGAACTGCCCGGCGCTCCGGGGCCGGTGACCGCCAAGGCCATGCGGATCTTCGAGGAGCGCTCCGGGGACGATCTGGACCCCTAGCTCCGTCCGGGTCCGGGCCGGACCCGGAAAATCAGGCTGACTCGAGCCCCGTCGCCGGGTAGAACACCCGTGATGACCACCACCCTGCGGCCGACCGAGCCGCTTCAGCGAGCCGCCGACGGGACGCGTTCGCGCCACTACCAGGTGTGCGTGAACAGCCGGCCCGTCGGCGCGATACACCTCGGCACCTCGCGGGCCTTCGGCGACGCGGTGGCCGTGATCCACCGGCTGCGGATCGACGAGCCCGACCGCAGGCGCGGCCGGGGCACGGTCGCGGCCCTCGCCGCGGAGGAGGTCGCGCGGGGCTGGGGCTGCCGGCAGATCCAGGTGAGCCTGGCCGCCGACGCCGAGGCCGGCCGACGGCTCGCGGACGCGCTCGGTTACGTCCTGCGCAACCGCGCCATGACCAAACCGCTCGGCGACACCGCGCCCGCCCTGCCCGCCGGCAGCCGCGCGCGGGCGATGACGGCGGACGAGTTCGCCGCCTGGCAGGCATACGAGACGGAGCACTACGCCCGTACCTGGATCGAGCGCGGCGTCCCCGAGGACGCGGCGTACGCCAAGGCGCGCAGTGACCACGAGCAGCTGCTGCCGCACGGGCAGGACAGCGAGAACATGCTGATCAGCGTGCTGGAGCACGAAGCGGAGCGGGTCGGCGTGCTGTGGCTGGGGCTGCAGGAGGACCGTGCCTTCGTCTTCGACGTCGAGGTCGACGCGGCGCACCGGGGCCGGGGACACGGCCGCACGCTCATGCTGCTGGCCGAGGCCCAGGCCGTCGCCGCCGGCCGGCGCCTGATCGGCCTGAACGTCTTCGCGGGCAACACCGCCGCCGAACACCTCTACGAGTCGCTCGGCTACGCGACCACGCGCGGCTACTACAGCAAGCCGCTGCCGTAGGCGCACGGCGCGAGCGAGACGCCGGCCGGCTTCCGGGGGACGGCGCCGCCGGGCCGTCCCCGCACCGGCGCGGAACCGTCAGTCCCCGGCCTCGGCCAGCAGCCGGTCCGCGATCCGCTCGACGCGCTCGCGCAGCCCCTCCTGGCTCTTGCCGCCGTCGAGCCGCTCCCCGCCGATCACGTACGTGGGGGTGCCGGTGACGCCGATCGCCTTGCCCTCGGCCTGGTCGGCGTCGACGATCAGGATGTGCCGGCCGTCGATCAGGGCCGTGTCGAACTCCTCCGCGTCCAGTCCCAGTTCCCGGGCCACCTCGACCAGGAAGGCCTCTCCCTTCCGGTCCAGCTCCGCGACCCGGGCCAGCACGGCCTCGGCGTACGGCCAGCCCTGCCCCTGGGCCACGGCCTCCTCGGCGGCCTGCGCGGCGGCGAAGGAGTGCTTGTGCTTCTCCAGCGGGAAGTGGCGCAGCCGCAGCTCGAGACGGTCGCCGTAGCGGGCGCGCAGGGCGCGCAGGTCGTCCAGGGCCGTGTGGCAGTCCGGGCACTGGAGCTCGCACCAGACGTCGAGGACGGGCACGGCGGAACGGGCGGGGGAGGAGTCGCTCATGGTCCCATTCTCCCAGCCCGGAAAGCGGCGTCCCGACCACCTCGTACGGCGGCCGTCGGCCCGCGGCCACCGGCACCTGCGGAGGAGCCGACCCCTAGATCTCCCTGATCTCGTGGCCGCGGCATGGCCCGAGAGTGTCCCGACGGTGCAGGATGGAAGGGACGAAGTCACTCATGCCCGACCGACCCGCCCTGGAGGACCGGATGATTGCCGAGACCGTCTGCTCCGCGGTGTCCGCGGCCGGCCTGGGCATCGCGGCGGTCACCGCGTACCGCAGGCGCTTCCTCACCGCGGTCCGCATCGCCGCCTACGCGCTGATCCCGGTCGGCCTGGTGATGACCGGTGTCGTCGAGTGGCTGGCGGACACGGCGTTCAGCCCCGTGGCCTGGGCCGGTTTCGGGGTGCTCGGCGTGTCCTGGGTGCTGTTCATGACGACACGGGCCGTGGAGCGCAGGCGGGGCGGCACCCGCAAGGAGCGCAAGGAGGCCAGGGCGGCGGCTCGCCGCGACGCCGTGGCGCCGGCGGCCTCGGAGCCCTCGCTGGGTCCCGGCTCCGGTGCGGCGGCCCGGCCCGCGCCCCGTCCGGCCAAGAAGTCCGGCGGCGACGACGACTTCAGCGACATCGAGGCCATCCTCAAGAAGCACGGCATATGACCCCGTGCGCCGGTTCCGGCGGGGAAGGCTGAAACGACACAGCGGTCCGAGGCCGTCAGCGGGCGCTCCGTAATGATCAAGATCCGAACGGACCTTGCGGAATTCAACGAACTCCCGGTCGTCGTTGGCGTGTTGATCGCGTACGTCCCGGCCGCTGGGTCATCATCACGGCGAGATGCCGGACACCACTCAGCTGGATCCCCAGCTGGACACGAGACAGAGCGAAACCACGCGGACGCACAGCGAACCGCGAGGCTGCCTCTTCGCCCTTTCCCAGCCACCGCTCATGATCTTCCTTGCGGTGATCGGGTGTCTGCTGCTCATGGCCGCGTTGCACGATCTGCTGCTGCTCTGAGCCGTACCCGCGCTCCCCGGCGTCACCCGCCGGGGGCCGCGTCGCCCCCTCCGTCTCTTCCGGCGGGCCGCGGCGTACGTCAGCCCGCCGCCTCCTTGCGCCGCGCCCGGTAGGCCGCCACGTGCAAGCGGTTTCCGCAGGTGCGGCTGTCGCAGTAGCGCCGCGAGCGGTTGCGCGAGAGGTCGACGAAGGCGCGCCGGCAGTCGGGGGCCTCGCACCGCCGCAGCCGCTCCTGCTCACCGGCGACCACGAAGAAGGCGAGCGCCATGCCGCAGTCCGCGGCGAGGTGGTCGGCGACCGAGGCGCCGGGGGCGAAGTAGTGGATGTGCCAGTCGTAGCCGTCGTGGTCGGTGAGCCGCGGTGTGGTGCCGGCGGCGGCGACCAGATCATTGATCAGACCCGCAGCGGCACGCGCGTCGGGGGCCGCGAAGACGGCCGCGAACCGGCCGCGGATCTTGCGCACGGCCGAGAGGTCGAGTTCCGAGAGCACGCCGACGTCGCTGATCTCGTGCGTTCCGACGAAATCCTGGAGGGCCGAGACGTCCGGCAGTCCGTCCGGAGCCGCCTCGTCCTCCGGCACGGTGTTCACCAGATCCACCACGGTGTCGAGGGCGCACCGGGTGTCGTGGGTGATCAGCACATCTCGCTCCCTGGCCTGGGGTCGGGCGGGCGCCCGCCGATGCTGGCCGATGGTAGTGGCTTCCACGACGGGCGGACCGGCTCCGATGCCGCTCCTCGCCGCCGGATGCCCGTAGAACGACGGTCGCCGGCCCTCCGTTCCCGGCGCCGCTATGCGCCCAGCGGGGCTGCTGCCCACCCACCGTCACCGCGCACTCACGTCACCGCACACCCACCGTCACCGCACACGCACCGGCGCCGCCCCCGCGGTCTCCCGCGGCGACGACGCCGGTGTGTGCCGTGATGCGGTTGTCCGGGCCCGTGCCGTCACCCCGAGTCGACGGCGACGGGCGGCTTCGCGGAGATCGCCCTAGCTTTCCGCCAGGATGTGCGAGAGCTCCTGATCGAGATCGAAGTGCCGGTGTTCCGTGCCGGGCGGCACGGCGGCGTCTGTGCGCTTCAGGAAGGACTCCAGAGCCCGCGCCGGGGCCTCGAGCAGCGCCTCGCCCTCCGGGGAGCTGAGGGCGATGCACACGACGCCCTGGCCGTGACTGCGGGACGGCCAGACACGGACGTCGCCGGTCCCGGTGGGGCGGTGGAGACCTTCGGCGAGGAGGTCGCGGGCGAACACCCACTCGACGGTCTCCTCGGCTCCGGTGTGGAAGGTGGCGTGCACGGCGTAGGGGTCGGCCGTGTCGTACCGCAGGCCTGCGGGGACAGGCAGGGAGGACTCGCTCGACACAACGAGGCGCAGGTGCAGCTCGCAGCTGACCGTGGTGTTCATAAGCGCCAGGGCCTTTCGCTCAGTGTGCGCTCGGGGATTCGCACGTCGGCGAAATCGACATGCCACCTACGGTGCCGTTGTAAACCCCTCTGCGTGTTTTGCGTGTGTTTAGGTAACCCTTCCGGCCGAGTGGTCGTTCGGGTCCTGCGCCCATTCCGGTGACAGCTTTCGCTCCGGTAGTGTTTGGCCGTATGAACACGGGGAGTAACAAGCCCGGCGAGGCGGCCGTGGCGGAAGACCGTACGGGGACGGACGACGAGGCGGCGCCCGCGCAGGCGCTCGGATCGCGTGCACCGGAATTCATCAAGGCGCGCCGCGCCCTGCACCTGAGCTGGCAGGTCGGCGTCTTCATCGTCGGCCTGGCGGTCGTCGCGGCCGGCGCCGCCATGCTCGTCCTGCCCGGACCGGGGTGGGTCGTGATCTTCGGCGGCATGGCGATCTGGGCGACCGAGTTCGTCTGGGCCCAGCTCGTCCTGCGCTGGACCAAGCGCAAGGTCACCGAGGCGGCCCAGCGAGCCCTCGACCCGAAGGTGCGGCGGCGGAACATCATCCTGACCTCGGTCGGTCTGGTGATCGTGGCCGCGGTGGCCGGGGTCTATCTGTGGAAGTTCGGACTCCAGCTGCCCTGGAAGATCGAGGACCAGTGATCCGCCGCGGGGGCCGGTGACCCGGCCCCCGCTGGTCACGGGCACCCCCTGACATGGGGTAATGTTCTTCCTGCGTCCGGGCGATTAGCTCAGTGGGAGAGCGCTTCGTTCACACCGAAGAGGTCACTGGTTCGAACCCAGTATCGCCCACCGGATCATCAGGCGGCCCGGCTCACGATCGTGAGCCGGGCCGCCTTCGTGTGCGGTGCGTCCGGACTCCCGGGCGTTCCGCTTCCGCCCGCCTTCACCCAACCGTGACCTTCGGTGCCGCGGGTGCGGGCGGCTTCCGTCACGTTCGACCCGTCGGTCACACCGCTCCGACCTGGGGATTCCTCGCGGCGTGCGGCCGATGCGCCGGGAAGGGCCGCTCCCGCCGCCGCGAGCCGCCGCCCGTCATTTCCTGTCCGAATCATTGACGCGCCCGTGGGCCCTCCGTACCTTGTGGCAGCAAGCGCTTACTTGAAACGATTCATGGGGCGGACGCAACGTCGCGGGGAGGCTCATATGCAGCAGGGCAGGAATGTGGAGAGGCGGACGATCCTCAAAGCGGCGGGGGCCTCGCTGGCCGTCGCGGGGCTGGGGGCGACCGCCACCGCCTGCGGCGGCGGCAGTGGTTCCGGGGACGGAACGGTGACGATTCGTTACTCCTGGTGGGGTGCCGAAGACCGGGCGGAACGCATCAACAAGACCATCGCGCTCTTCGAGAAGAAGTACCCGAAGATCAAGGTCAAGACCGACTTCCAGCCGTACACCGACTTCTGGAAGAAGTTCAACACGCAGGCTTCCGGAGGGAATCCGCCGGACGTCTTCCAGAACGCCATCGGATTTCTCCGGAAATACGACGCCAAGAATGTCCTGCTCGACCTGAGCGAACAGGTGAAGGCGGGCAATCTCTCGATGGACGGATTCCGGGCGGGCCTGGAGAAGTTCGGCGAGATCGACGGCAAACTCCTCGGCGTGCCGGTGGGTTCGAACTCCATGGCGCTCGTCATCGACAAGCCGGTCTACACCCGGGCCGGCGTCAAGCCCGAACAGGGCTGGACCTGGGACGACTTCGACGAGGCGATGACGAGGATCCGCGACCGGACGGGCCGCGCCGGTGACAGCGGCATGTACGGCGTCATGTACCTCTACGACCTGTATCTGCGGCAGAACGGCAAGGCGTTCTTCACCGAGGACGGACTCGGTTTCTCCGAGGCCGATCTGACCGCGTGGTGGACGAAGGCGGAGAAGGGCGTGAAGTCCGGCCTGTTCGCCGACCCGAAGAAGGTCGCCCAGATCAAGCCCAAGTCGGCGCTCTCCGCGGAGCTGGCCGGCAGCGAGTTCACCTGGGACAACTTCACCGTCCGCTACACCTCCGAGGGCAAGAGCGAGTACGGGCTCGCGCCGATCCCCAGCACGGACGGCAAGCGGACCGGCCAGTACCTCGGTTCGCTGATGCTCAGCGGCTACAAGCGCACCGAGCACCCGAAGGAAGTCGCCCAGTTCATCGACTTCATGGTCCACGACCCCGAGGTCGCCAAGATCATGGGCTACGACCGGGGCGTCCCCACGACCCAGGTCCAGTACGACGCGTACCGGCCCACGGACCCGGTCAACAAGGCGATCGCCGCGTACGAGCAGTCGCTCGTCGACGCGGGGGTCCTGGAGACCATCACGCCGCACCCGAACGGCGCCGACATCTGCGAGGCCGCCTTCCTGCGCATCGCCGAGGAGATGGCGCTCGGCGAGCGGTCCGTCCAGGACGCCGTCAAGCAGTTCTTCACCGAGTCGAAGACGGCTCTCGCCGGCTGATGGGAAGCGCCGTGACACACGCCCCCGCGAGGGAGGACCTGGACAAGGACTCCGAGCCGCGGCACGGTCCGGTGAAGTCCCGGCGCCCCGCCGATCTGAAGCGGCGGGGCCGCCGGGAGAACCTGGCCGGCTACCTCTTCATGTCCCCCTGGATCGCCGGGTTCCTGCTGCTGACCGCGGGACCGATGGTCGCCTCGCTCTACTTCGCGTTCACCGACTACAACCTGTTCGACGCGCCCCGGTGGATCGGCCTGGACAACTTCTCCGAGATGTTCGGCGATCCGCGCTGGCGCCACTCGGTCCAGGTCACCCTCTGGTACGTCGTCGTGGGCACGCCGATCAAGCTGCTCGCCGCGCTCGGTGTGGCCCTGCTGCTGGCGCAGAAACGGCGCGGGCAGGCCTTCTACCGGGCCGCCTTCTACGCCCCGTCGCTGATCGGCGCGAGCGTGTCGGTGGCCATCGTGTGGAAGGCGATCTTCTCGGACGACGCGGTCGTCGACCGTACGCAGCGGCTGTTCGGGATCGACGTCGGCGGCTGGACCGGTGACCCGGACCTGATCATCTACAGCCTGGTGGCGCTGACCGTCTGGCAGTTCGGCGCCCCGATGGTCATCTTCCTGGCCGGCCTCAAGCAGGTGCCGCGCGAGCTGTACGAGGCGGCCGACGTGGACGGGGCGAGCAAGCTGCGGCAGTTCTGGAACATCACGCTGCCGATGATCTCCCCGGTCCTCTTCTTCAACGTCCTGCTGGAGACCATCCACTCCTTCCAGATCTTCAGCTCCGCCTACATCGTCGGCGGCGGCGCCGGAGGCAACTCCTGCGGTCCGGCCGACGGAACCATGGTCTACACCTGTTATCTGTACGTGCAGGGCTTCGAGAACAGCCGCATGGGCCTGGCCTCGGCCATGGCGTGGATGCTGCTGGTCGGCGTCGCCCTGGTCACCGCGGTGCTGTTCTGGTCGCAGAAGCGCTGGGTGCACTACGAGGAGGGCGGCCGATGAGCGCGCAGGCCACCGACGTCACGCCGGCCCCGTCCGCGAAGGGGGCCCTGCGGCGCAGACTGCCGGGCTCGCTCGCCTGGCACCTGGGGTCCCTGGCGATCCTCGCGGTGATCCTCTACCCGGTGATCTGGGTCATCGGCGGCTCCTTCAAGGAGAGCGGGGACATCGTCGGCAGCCTGGACCTGTTCCCGGCCGACCCGATCATCTCGAACTACACCGGCCTCGCCGACGGCATCGCCGACATCTCCATCTCCACCTTCTTCGTCAACTCACTCGTCCTCGCGGTGGGTTCGGTGATCGGGATCGTGGCGTCCTGCTCGCTGACGGCGTACGCCTTCGCCAAGATCCGGTTCGCCGGCCGCAACCTGCTCTTCACGCTGATGATCGGCACCCTGCTGCTGCCGTACCACGTGCTGCTGATCCCGCAGTACGTGCTCTTCCGCAACATGGACATGATCAACACGTACACCCCGCTGCTGCTGGGCAAGTACCTGGCCACGGAGGCGTTCTTCGTCTTCCTGATGGTGCAGTTCATGCGGAACCTGCCCAAGGAACTGGACGAGGCGGCGCGCCTGGACGGCTGCGGGCACTTCCGTATCTACTGGTCGATCGTGCTGCCGCTGTGCCGCCCGGCCCTGATCACCAGCGCGATCTTCACCTTCATCAACGCGTGGAACGACTTCATGGGCCCGCTGATCTACCTCAACGAGCCCAGCAAGTACACCGTCTCCCTCGGCCTGAAGATGTTCGTGGACCAGGAAGGGCTGGCCAACTACGGCGGCATGATCGCCATGTCGCTCGTGGCCCTGCTGCCCGTCCTCGCCTTCTTCCTGGCCTTCCAGCGCTATCTGATCGACGGCATGGCGACGTCCGGCCTGAAGGGCTGAGGTGAACCGATCGTGACCCAGGTGCGTGCGAAGGCCCGTACGGAGCGGGCGGGGGAGCGGGGCGAGTCGCGGTTCGCCGAGGGGTTCGCCCTGTTCGCCGAGTGCCTGCTCACCGGCGTGTGGATCGCGGTGGCCTCGCTGCCGCTGGTCACCTACCCGGCCGCGTTCGCGGCGGGGGCCCGGCACCTCGGGCGCCGGCTCGCCCACGAGCGGGGCGGTTGGCGGGAGTTCGCCGCGGACTTCGGGTCGGCGGTGCGCCGCGGATGGCTGGTCGGGGTCGCCGGATGGGCCGCCCTGGCCCTGGTCTGGGTGGACGTGCGGGCGGTGCGCGAGGGGCTGCCGGGCGGCCCGTTCGTGGGCGCCGTGGGTGTGCTCGCCCTGATCGGCGCCGCCGTCGCCGGGCTCCGCGCGGCGGCGGCCTGGCGGCCCGGCGCCTCCTGGCGGTCGCTGCTCGCGCAGGCCGGCCGCCGCACCGTGCTCGACCCGGCCGGCTCCTTCCTGATCGTCGGCGGGCTGGCCGTCGTCGTCTGTTCCGCCTGGTTCAGCGCGCCGCTGGCGGTCCCCGTCCTGGGCGCCGTGGCGGCTGCCGCGGTCGCCGTGGAGGAACGCTACCGGCGCCGCTGACCCCCCGCAGCGTCCCCATCAAGGCCGGCGCCCCGGCGCCGCGCCTCTCTCTGTCATGCCCTTGACACCTTGACACCTTGACCGCCCTTGCCCCCGCACGGAAAGGAAAGGCCATGTCCCCCATCCCCCGCAGGTCCCTCCTCAAGGCGGCCGCCGTCGCCGGAGCCGCCGCCCAGTTCAGCTGGGCCCTCGGCGCCAAGAACGCGCAGGCCGCCCCCGCCGCCGCGGCGGCCGACGACAGCCCCGTCACCCTCACCTGGCTGGAGGACGGCGGCCTGGGCGCCGCCCCCGGCTCCACCGTCGGCGTCCCCTGGCCCAAGGGCACCTACCGGGAGGACCAGACCTTCGCCGTCACCGACGCCGACGGCAAGGCCGTACCGACCCAGTCCTGGCCCCTCGCCTACTGGCCGGACGGCTCCCTGAAGTGGACGGCGCACGCGGTCGGCTCCGGCCACGGCAAGCTCACCCTCACCGCCGGCAGCCCCGCCGCCCCCGCCCGGAAGGTCACCGTCGACCGGCGCGGCGGCACCATCGACATATCGACCGGCGTCATCACCGCCAGGATCGGCACGTCCGGATCGACCCTGATCAAGTCGGTCACCAGAGGCTCCACCGAGATCGCCAGGAACGGCCGCCTCGTCCTGCTGCGCCAGCCCGAGATCGAGGACGGCGACCAGGGCACGGTGAAGTACGAGCGCTTCGACGGCGCCGTCGACGAGGTGAAGGTCGAACAGGAGGGCCCGGTCCGCGCCGTCGTCCGGATCGACGGCAAGCACCGCAAGGGCGACCGCGGCTGGCTGCCCTTCTCCATCCGTCTGTACTTCTACGCGGGCGCCGACTCCTTCCGCATGGTGCACACCATCACCTTCGACGGGAAGCAGGAGCCCGGGAAGGCGAGCGGCGACTTCGTCCGGGGCCTCGGCGTCCGCTTCACCGTCCCGATGCGCGACGAGTCCTACGACCGCCACGTCCGCATCGGCGGCGAGGGCACCGGCCTGCTGCGCGAGGCCGTCAAGGGCATCACCGGACTGCGCCGCGACCCGGGCGCCGCCGTGCAGGCGGCCCAGTTCGCCGGGGAGAAACTGCCCGACCCGTCCACCTGGGACCAGCGCGTCACCACCCGCCTGCAGTACATCCCCGAGTGGGGCGACTACACCCTCTCCCAGCTCTCCGCCGACGGCTTCACCCTGCGCAAGCGCACCAAGAAGGGCCACGGCTGGATCGGCGCCGGCGGCGGACGACGCGCCTCCGGCTTCGGCTACGTCGGGGGCGTGAGCGGCGGCCTCTCGTTCGGCCTGCGCGACTTCTGGGAGAAGTACCCCGCCCAGCTCGACATCCGCGACGCGCAGACCGACGAGGCCGAGGTCACCCTCTGGCTCTGGTCGCCCGAGGCCCAGCCCATGGACCTGCGCTTCTACCACGACGGCATGGGCCAGGACACCTTCCCCGAGCAGATCGAGGGCCTCAACATCACCTACGAGGACTACGAGCCCGGCTTCGGCACCCCCTACGGCATCGCCCGCACCTCCGAGCTGCTCTTCTGGGCCAACGCCGCGACCCCGAGCGCCGAGACACTCGCCGAACAGGTCGAGGCGGTCCGCGTCCTGCCGCAGCTGGCGGCACCGCCGGCCCAGCTCATCAAGGCCGGAGTCTTCGGCCCCGGCCTCTACTCCGAGCCGGACCGCTCCACACCCGCCAAGGCGAAGATCGAGGACCACCTCGACTTCCTCTTCACCTACTACAAGGACCAGGTGGAGCAGCGCCGCTGGTACGGCTTCTGGGACTACGGCGACATCATGCACACCTACGACACCGCCCGGCACCAGTGGCGCTACGACATCGGCGGCTACGCCTGGGACAACTCCGAACTCTCCCCGGACCTCTGGCTCTGGTACGCCTACCTGCGCTCCGGCCGCGCCGACATCTTCCGCTTCGCCGAGGCCATGACCCGCCACACCGGCGAGGTCGACGTCTACCACCTGGGCGCATGGGCCGGCCTCGGCACCCGCCACGGCGTCCAGCACTACGCGGACAGCGCCAAGCAGCAGCGCATCGCCAACACCACCTACCGGCGCTTCTACTACTTCCTCACCGCCGACGAACGCGTCGGCGACCTCATGCACGCCAACGTCGACTCCGACGAGACCTTCCTCGCCCTCGACCCGCTCCGCAAGATCCGCACCGAGCCCTACACCCCCGACCGCAACGCCCTGTCGATCGGCTTCGGCACCGACTGGAGCGGCCTGGTCTCGGCGTGGCTGACCGAGTGGGAACGCAAGGGCCCCAAGTGGGAGAAGGCCAAGGCCCGCGTCCTGTCCACCATGGAGACCATCGCCGCCCAGCCCAACGGCTTCGTCCAGGGCAGCGGCCTGTACGACCTGGACACCGGCCGGTTCGCGATCGCCGACACCCCCAAGGTCGAGGTCTCCCACCTGTCGGCCGTCTTCGGCCTCAACGAACTGTGCGCCGAACTGATCGACCTGGTCGACATGCCGGAGTTCAACGAGGCGTACTACGACTACTGCCGCTACTTCAACGCCTCCAAGACCGAACAGGCGGCCCGCTACGGCAGCAACTTCGGCAGCCTCATCCTCTTCCAGGGCCACTCGCGCCTCGACGCCTACGCCGCCGTGCGGACCGGGGACGCCCAGCTCGCCGCCCGTGCCTGGCAGAAGTTCTACAACTCCGACGGCTACAAGGAATCGGCGCCCTGGAAGACGGAGAAGGTGAGCGGCCCGACCGCCCTGGTGCCCGGCAGCGAGGCGACCTGGGTCTCCACCAACGACACCGCCCTCTACGGCCTCGCCGCCATCGAGAACCTGGCACTTCTGGGGGACCGGATGCCGTAGTCGGCGCCTGACGGGCGCGGGCGGGGGCACACTCACCGGGTGGACCGGAACCATTACCGATTCCTCAGCCTGTGGACCCTGCCCGCGCCCGCCCCGGCGGTCTACCGGGAGCTGGAACGGCTCGAGGACTACCCCCGCTGGTGGCCCCAGACCCGCGAGGTCACCCGGCTCGACGACACCACCGCGGTCCTCCGGGTCCGCTCACTGCTCCCGTACGACCTGACCACGACCCTGCGCGAGGGCAGGCGCGACCCGGCGGCGGGGGTCCTGGAGGTGACGATGAGCGGCGACCTGGAGGGCTGGGCCCGCTGGACGGTCACCGAGCGGGGCTCCGGCACGCTCGCCCGCTACGACCAGGAGGTCGTCGTGCGCAAGCCGCTGCTGCGGCGTCTCGCGGTGCCGGGACGGCCGTTGTTCCGGGCCAACCACCGGCTGATGATGCGGGCGGGACGGCGCGGGCTGGCCGCCCACCTGGACGGCGGTCGGCAAGCGGTTTGAAGGAAGCCCGCCGGTCCCTGTATTGTTCAGTGCGTTCCCGGGCGATTAGCTCAGTGGGAGAGCGCTTCGTTCACACCGAAGAGGTCACTGGTTCGAACCCAGTATCGCCCACGCTCGCGAGAGCGACGTGTGTCCGCAGACAACGCGGACCGCGTCGCTCTCTTTGTGTCGTGCGCGGCTTCGCCGCGCGAAGTGGGGGCTCCGCCACCCACACCCCGGCCCCCGGAGTCACCGTGGGCCGGACATGTGAGGTCACGCCGCCGCCGGCAGGTCCGGTCGCAGGGGCCAGGCCGGGTCGACCGCCTCCTCCGTCCCGTTGAGCGCGAACCACGCCTGCAGTCCCCGCGCCTGCCCCGCGTGCCACACCGCCTGCAGCGTGTGCAGCTCGGCCGCGGACAGACGCTCCAGCCGCGACGGGAAGCGGCGCCCCACCGCCCGTACGACCTCCAGCGCGGCCTGGGCGTCGGCCGCCGCGTCGTGCGCGCCGGTCAGCTCGACGCCGTAGTGCGCGCACAGGTCGGTGAGGGTGCGGCGGCCCTTGCGGTACCGGTCCAGGTGCTTGTCCAGCACCCGCGGGTCCAGCACGTGCAGCGACGTCCGCTCCAGCCAGCGGCCCAGCGACGAGGCGCGGTGCCGGCGCAACTCCCGGTCCAGCAGCGTCAGGTCGAACGGCGCGTTCATCACCACCAGCGGGCGCCCGGCGCGGGCCTGCTCGCCCAGCGCCTCGGCTATCTCCCACATCACCGGCGCCGGCCACCGGCCGTGCCGCTGCAGATGCTCCTCGGTCAGTCCGTGCACCGCCGTCGCCGCCTCGGGCACCGGCACACCCGGGTTCACCAGCCACCTGGTGACCCGGGGCCTGAGCCCGGGGGCGTCCTGGACGACGAGTGCCGCCGACACGATCCGGTCGGTCTCGACGTCCACACCCGTCGTCTCCGTGTCGAAGGCCGCCAGCGGCCCCTCGAACCAGCACGTCATAGGGCACTCAACTCCTCGCTCGCGCACGGCAGCTGACGCGCCGTCCTCTGTCCGGTTCGGTGATACCCGGGCTGTTTGCGCCGTACGCCGGAAGGACACAACAGGAGTGAGGGTCTGTGCAGTTCACAGGCCCGCAGCGGGGATTCACCAGTTCTGGAAGGCTGTTGGCCATGGCCATAGCGCAGCCCGAACGGGGCGGGCTGCTGCCCGAGCGCACCGCGCCCTCCCGGGGCTCTCTCGCCGTCACCGCCTGCATGGAGACCCTGCAGGTCGGCTACCTCCACGCGGTCGCCGCGGCGGCGGGCTGCTCGCTCTCCCAGCCCTTCCCGGACAACGGCATCGACTGGCACGTCAGCCACAGCGCCCCCGGGCACACCGTCGACGACGAGGTCACCATCAAGGTCCAGCTCAAGGCGACCTACCAGCTGGCGCCGAACCCGCCCGCCCGTCGCCCACCGCCGCCCTCGACGGAGAGGGGCGCGCCCCCGCCCCGCCACACGGGCCGGTTCTTCTCCTTCACGCTCGACAACGACCACCTGGCGAAGCTGGCCCGCACGCCGGTCTCCGTCCACAAGATCCTGGTCGTGATGATCGTCCCCCGGTCCCAGGACCAGTGGCTGCGCGCCGGTCACGACCGGCTCGACCTCAGGCACTGCTGCTACTGGACCAATCTCGCCGGACACCCGATCACCGGCCGGCGGCGCACCACCGTGCGGATACCGACCGCGCGGATCTTCGACGACCGGGCGCTGTGCGAGATCATGACGCGGGTCGGGACGGGAGGGAAACCATGACGCACCGGCCGACCGGAGAGCCCCTGCGCGCCGTGCGCCCCCACCCGGCCGACGACGCGGCCCGGTGCGACGGCCGGCCGCCCGAGTCCGGCACCGTCGACCCGGCGGTGCTGACCGCCCTGCTCCAGCGGCACGGCTGGCGGCGGCGCGGCGGCGCCCCGGGCCGGTACGGCCGCTGGACCCCGCCGGGACCCGGCGCCGGGTCCACCAGTCTGCTGGTGCCCGTCAGCCGCGCCTTCCCCGACAGCGACGACCTCCTCGCCGAGGCACTGCTCGCCCTCTCCCGCAGCGGCACCCCCGCCGCCCGCGAGATCCTGGTCTCCCTCGCCGTGCCCAGCGACGAGATCCGCTGGGGGCGCGACGTCCCGGCCGCCGGCCCCGATGAGGCCGTGTCCTGGCCCGCGGAGGAGCAACTGCGTTCCGCAGCCCGGCGGATGCTGCTCGCCGGGGCGCTCGCCACACAGGCGCGTGCGGGCTACTACGGGGCCCGGCACCGGCGCTCCGCCGCCGAGGCCCTCCGGGACGTCCTGGTCGCTCCCGCCCCCGGCGGGCGCCGGCTCACGGCGTTCGTCCCCGTGAGCACCGGCCGTCCCCTCGCCGTACGCCTCCACCACGCCCTGTACGCCGCCCGTGAGGCCGTCGACTACCGGCGGGCCACCGGGGGCATGGAGGCCTTCGACGCGGCCGTGGCGGCCGGCGTCAGCCACGAACTCGCCGACGCGCTCGTCGCCCTGGTCCGCGGCACCCAGGGTGCCCGCGTCGGGATCGACTGGGCGCCGGCCGCCGGAGTGCCCGAGGGCTGCGCCGCGCTCGGCGAGTCCGTCGAGTTCTCGCCCGGCGACCTGCCCGCCCTGCGCGAGGCCGCCGCCCGCTACCTGCGCGCCGAGCCCTCGGTGCCGGTGCGGCTCACCGGCACCGTCGTCCGCATGCGCCGGCCCGGGCCGCGCGGCGCGGGCACCGTACGGCTGCGGGTGCTGGCCGGGGCGGAGGTGCCGCACGTGCGGATCACCCTGGACGAGGAGGGCTACCGGATCGCCGGTCACGCCCACCTCCTCGGGCTGCCGGTGCGGGTGCTGGGCCGTCTGGAGAGCCGGGGCGGTTTCCGGCGGCTCACCGGGGCCTGCGAGATCGCCCCCGTGCCGGTCGACGACGCGGAACGGGACCGGCTGCTGAAGGCGGTGCAGGAGCACGTGGAGGTGGCCGCCTTCTTCGAGGAGACCTGCGGCGGGGAGGGCGAGGACGGGGAGGACGGCGGCGACCGCGGGGACTGATTTCGCGGTGGGCGGGCCCCGGTCGGTACGATCGCCCCCATGCGTGCGCTCCGGTATGGCGCCGCAGCCCCACCTTCAGTCAGGAGAGACCGGTGTCAGACGTCCGTGTGATCATCCAACGCGATTCGGAGCAGGAAGAACGCGTGGTGACGACGGGCACTACGGCCGCCGAGCTCTTCGCCGGCCAGCGCTCGATCATCGCGGCGCGGGTGGCCGGTGAGCTCAAGGACCTCGCCTACGAGGTCAAGGACGGCGAGACCGTCGAGGGCGTCGAGATCTCCTCCGAGGACGGCCTGGCCATCCTGCGCCACTCCACCGCGCACGTCATGGCGCAGGCCGTGCAGGAGCTCTTCCCCGAGGCCAAGCTGGGTATCGGCCCGCCCATCAAGGACGGCTTCTACTACGACTTCGACGTCGAGAAGCCCTTCCACCCCGATGACCTCAAGGCCATCGAGAAGAAGATGCAGGAGATCCAGAAGCGCGGCCAGCGCTTCTCCCGCCGCGTCGTCACCGACGAGGCCGCCCGCGACGAGCTGGCCGGTGAGCCGTACAAGCTGGAGTTGATCGGCCTCAAGGGTGCCGCCGGGCAGGCTGCCGACGGTGCCGACGCCGAGGTCGGCGCCGGTGAGCTGACCATCTACGACAACCTCGACGCCAAGACCGGCGAGCTGTGCTGGAAGGACCTCTGCCGAGGCCCCCACCTGCCGACCACCCGCGTCATCCCCGCGTTCAAGCTGATGCGGTCGGCCGCCGCCTACTGGCGCGGCAGCGAGAAGAACCCGCAGCTCCAGCGCATCTACGGCACCGCCTGGCCGTCCAAGGACGAGCTGAAGGCGCACCTGGACTTCCTCGCCGAGGCCGAGAAGCGCGACCACCGCAAGCTCGGCGCCGAGCTCGACCTGTTCTCCTTCCCCGACGAGCTGGGCCCCGGCCTCGCGGTCTTCCACCCCAAGGGCGGCGTGATCCGCAAGGTCATGGAGGACTACTCGCGTCGCCGGCACGAGGTCTCCGGCTACGAGTTCGTGAACACTCCGCACATCTCGAAGGAGCACCTCTTCGAGATCTCCGGGCACCTGCCGCACTACGCGGAGGGCATGTTCCCGCCCATCCAGTTCGACGAGCAGAACTACCGCCTCAAGGCGATGAACTGCCCGATGCACAACCTGATCTTCAAGTCGCGGGGCCGCTCCTACCGTGAGCTGCCGCTGCGCCTGTTCGAGTTCGGGACGGTGTACCGGTACGAGAAGTCGGGCGTCGTGCACGGGCTGACCCGCTCGCGCGGCTTCACCCAGGACGACTCGCACATCTACTGCACCAAGGAGCAGATGCCCGAGGAGCTGGACACGCTCCTGACCTTCGTGCTCGACCTGCTGCGCGACTACGGCCTGACCGAGTTCGAGCTGGAGCTGTCCACCCGCGACGACTCCGACAAGTTCATCGGCTCGGACGAGGACTGGGAGGAGGCCACGGAGGCGCTCCGCCTGGCCGCCGAGAAGCAGAACCTGCCCCTGGTCCCGGACCCGGGCGGCGCCGCGTACTACGGCCCGAAGATCTCCGTGCAGGCCAAGGACGCCATCGGCCGGTCCTGGCAGATGTCGACCATCCAGGTCGACTTCAACCAGCCCAAGCGGTTCGGGCTGGAGTACACCGCGGCGGACGGCTCGCACCAGCAGCCGGTCATGATCCACCGGGCGCTGTTCGGCTCCATCGAGCGCTTCTTCGGTGTGCTGCTGGAGCACTACGCGGGTGCCTTCCCGGCGTGGCTCGCGCCCGTCCAGGCGCTCGGCATCCCGATCGGCGACGCGCACGTGCCGTACCTGCGGGAGTTCGCCGAGAAGGCCAGGGCGGCCGGTCTGCGCGTCGAGGTGGACTCCTCCTCCGACCGCATGCAGAAGAAGATCCGCAACGCCCAGAAGCAGAAGGTGCCCTTCATGGTCATCGCGGGCGACGAGGACATGGCGAACGGCGCCGTCTCCTTCCGCTACCGCGACGGCTCCCAGGAGAACGGCATCCCCGTCGACGAGGCCATCGCCAAGATCGCGAAGGTCGTCGAGGAGCGCGCGCAGGTCTGACCGGCCACCGCGGAAGGCCCCCGGGAGTTCCCGGGGGCCTTTCCCTGTCGTACCGCGCGACGCCATATGCTGCACGCATGACGAGTGAGCCGGAGCAGCAGATCGGAGTGGGGACGCAGGACGCGTTCCAGCGCCTGTGGACGCCCCACCGGATGGCCTACATCCAGGGCGAGAACAAGCCGAGCGGCCCCGGCGCCGACGACGGCTGCCCCTTCTGCTCGATCCCGGCGAAGTCCGACGAGGACGGGCTGGTCGTCCGGCGCGGCGAGCACGTGTACGCGGTGCTCAACCTGTACCCGTACAACGGCGGCCACCTGATGACCGTGCCGTACCGCCATGTCGCCGACTACACCGAGCTGACCGGCGTGGAGACCGCGGAGCTGGCCGAGCTGACCAAGCAGGCGATGACGGCGCTGCGCACCGCCTCCGGCGCCCACGGCTTCAACATCGGCATGAACCAGGGCTCGGTGGCCGGCGCGGGCATCGCCGCCCACCTCCACCAGCACATCGTGCCCCGCTGGGGCGGCGACACCAACTTCATGCCGGTCGTCGGCCACACCAAGGTGCTGCCCCAGCTGCTGGGGGACACCCGCAAGATGCTCGCGGAGGCGTGGCCGACGGCCTGACGACGGCCCCGGCCCGCGTGCGCGGGCGAGACCGTCCGGTCCGGGCCCGCGTTCGCGGGGCGAGACCGTCCGGTCCGCGGCGGGGCCCGGGGGCGAGCCCCCGGCGGCGGTCACGCCGACCTCCCGCGCGACCGCCGGAGGTCTACGCGTTGTACAGGTCGGCCTTCCCGGGCGTCGGGTCCTGAACAGCCGTGCTCAGGAACGCCGACCTCGTCCCGAACTTCTCCGTGTCCACGCCGTTCTCCTCCAGCACCCGGATCGCCGCCGAGTGCACCACCCGCAGCACCGGCGCCGCCGCCCGCAGCGCGTCGTCGGCCATGAAGCGGTGCCGCCACGGCTGATCCGCCCACGCGTGCCGCAGACCGAACGGCTCGGGCAGCGCGATCGTGCCGCCCAGCCAGTTCAGCAGCGGGGGATACCAGGTGAGCGGCGCGCGGACGGCGAGCCGCACCACCTCGTTGGCGGTGACCAGCGGGAGCATCACCTTGCGGGTCTCCCACGGCTTGAACGACTTGGCGACCTCCTTGGACGGCGCCTCCGGCTTGGTGGTGAACAGCGAGTTCACCGGACCCAGGGCGTGACCGGTGACCTCGATGCGCAGCGTCTCGTGGAGCACGGTCACCGTGATCAGCATGGTGATGACCAGCTGACCGTCCCACAGCGTCCACTGGACGCCCAGATAGTGCCGGTCACCGGCGCCGAACTGCTGCTTGTTGCAGATGTCCTGTATCGCGTGCGACTTGACCTGGTACGCCTCGACGTCCGTGCCCTCCGGACGGGACACCGCCTTGGCGTTCTCCCCGATCGGGGTGACGATCCAGTGCCGTATGGAGGGCTTGGTGAAGCCGCCCGTGTTCAGCGGGCCCCGCTCCAGCATGCGCAACTGGTCGTGGACGGCCTTCACCACGTCCCAGCTGCGGAAGGGATGGATCTCCCGGGTGGGGTCGGCGGGCACCAGATTCTCGGCGAGCTGCCAGCTGCCCCAGCGGGTGCCCATCCCGAGTATGCCCTTGGGGCCGGCGTAGAAGACGGAGTTGGACTGCTGCTCGGCGCCGAGCTTGGCCAGGGACTGGCGCAGTTGCTCGGCCGCGGTCTCGCCCGGATTGCTGGGCACCGCCTCCGGGACCTTGGCGCCCACGCCGCTGCCCGACAGCAGGCCGTCCCAGCGCTCCCGCAGGTCCTTCGCGGTGCTCTCGCAGATCCGCTTGGCCCAGAACCACCCGACGACCGGCATCAGGACCGCCGCCCGCGCGTACCAGGCCCAGAAGCCCGAGAAGGGCATCTTGACGAGGAACAGCACGGCCAGCGCGGCGATCGCCACCAGCACGGCGGTGCCCAGCGCCCCGGCCTGCTTGTTCTCCGCCTTGGCGACGGTGGTGCGGATCTGGAAGCCGAGCAGCCACACCAGCGTGCCCGGCAGGAACAGCAGCCCGCACACCACACTGATCATGGTCAGCTTGTTGTCGCGGGCCTTGCGGATGCCGTTGGCCGCGAGGCAGTGCTCGACGACGACCTGCGGCTCGGCGCCGAAGGACTGGATGAGGGGCTTGCGGCCGCTGCCGAGCATCCGGTCGGCCACCGCGCGGGAGAACGCCTCACCGAGGTTGGGCCGGAAGATCGTGGCCCAGGAGCGGCCCGGGTTGACCGTCGTCTGGTGCCACTCGTTGTCGGCCTTCTTGATCTCCTCCACCGGATTGTCCCGGTAGGCGGCCGAGGCCAGCGCGAACGTGGCCGTCTGCCCGCCGTCGTCCGTACGCGGCACCTGCGGTCCGAAGAAGTCCGCGTAACCGCCGTCAACGGTCATTCCCGCCCCCGATCGCCACCACTGTCGCTCCTGCGGCCTTCCCGACTTCCCTGCCCCGCACACCTGTTGATCAGGTCATCAGCGTATCCGCAGCCGCCGACGGGCGTCACCGGACGGGCAAAGGCGCCCCCGCACGCGCGGGTCGGCGCACGGGCGCGCCCTCGTGCGCCGGGGGGAGCGTGCCCGGTGCGGGGCCCGGCACGGGAGCCGGCGCCAGGCTCCCGCCCCGGCTCCCGCCGTTGCCCGCGGCACTACGAGGCGGCGCGCAGCTCCTCCCGCAGGCGCTCCGCGACCTGCTGCGGCATCGGTTCGTGCCGTGCGTAGCGGCGGTCGAAACGCGCGGTGCCGTGCGAGAGGGAGCGCAGGTCCACCGCGTACCGTTCGATCTCCATCTCCGGCACCTCGGCCCGGATCAGGGTCCGTCCGCCGCTGGTCTGCTCGGTGCCGAGCACCTTGCCGCGCCGCCCCGACAGGTCGCTCATCACGGTGCCCACGTAGTCGTCGCCGACCAGGACGCTCACCTCGGCGACCGGCTCCAGCAGGTGGATCTTCGCCTCGGCGGCCGCCTCCCGCAGCGCCAGCGCGCCCGCCGTCTGGAACGCGGCGTCGGAGGAGTCCACCGAGTGCGCCTTGCCGTCCAGCAGCGTCACCCGCACGTCGATCAGCGGATGCCCGGCGGCGACGCCCTTGGCGGCCTGCGCGCGCACGCCCTTCTCGACGGAGGGGATGAACTGCCGGGGCACGGCGCCGCCGACCACCTTGTCCACGAACTCGATGCCCGAGCCGCCTGGCAGCGGCTCCACCTCGATCTCGCAGATGGCGTACTGCCCGTGCCCGCCGGACTGCTTGACGTGCCGCCCCCGCCCGGCCGCCTTGCCGCCGAACGTCTCCCGCAGCGACACCCGGTGGGGCACGACGTCGACCTGGACGCCGTAGCGGCTGCGCAGTCGCTCCAGGGCCACGTCGGCGTGGGCCTCGCCCAGGCACCACAGGACCACCTGGTGGGTGTCCTGGTTCTGTTCCAGGCGCATCGTCGGGTCCTCGGCGACCAGTCGCGCCAGGCCCTGGGAGAGCTTGTCCTCGTCGGGTTTGCTGTGCGCCTGGATGGCGAGCGGCAGCAGCGGGTCGGGCATGTCCCACGGGGCCATCAGCAGCGGGTCGTCCTTGGCCGAGATGGTGTCCCCGGTCTCCGCGCGGCTCAGCTTGGCCACGCACGCCAGGTCGCCCGCGATCACGTGCGAGACCGGCCGCTGCTGCTTGCCGAACGGCGTCGACAGGGCGCCGATCCGCTCGTCGACGTCGTGGTCCTCGTGGCCCCGGTCGGCCAGTCCGTGCCCGGAGACGTGCACCGTCTGGTCGGCGCTCAGGGTGCCGGAGAACACGCGGATCAGCGAGATCCGCCCCACGTACGGGTCGGAGGACGTCTTGACGACCTCCGCGACCAGCGACTCGTCCGGGTCGCACATCCGCAGCTCGCGCGGCGCGCCGTCGGGCGTGGTGACCCGGGGCGCCGCGCGCTCCAGGGGCGTGGGGAAGCCCCGGGTGATCAGCTCCAGCAGCTCGACCGTGCCGAGCCCCTGCCGGGCCCCCTCGGCGGCGGGGGCGGCGGCCAGGACGGGGAAGAACACCCCGCGCGCCACGGCCCGTTCCAGGTCCTCGACGAGTGTCTTGACGTCGACCTGCTCGCCGCCGAGATAGCGCTCCATGAGGGTCTCGTCCTCGCTCTCCGAGATGATCCCCTCGATCAGCAGGGAGCGCGCCTCGTCGAGCCGCGGCAGCTGGTCCTCGCCCGGTTCGGACTCCACGCGCTCGCCCGAGGCGTAGTCGAACAGCTTCCGTGACAGCAGCCCCACCAGCCCCGTCACGGGCGCGTGTCCGTCGGGCGCCTGCGGGCCGTGCAACGGCAGGTACAGCGGCAGCACGGCGTCGGGATCGTCCCCGCCGAAGGCGTCCGCGCAGATCCGCGTCATCTCCTCGAAGTCCGCGCGGGCGGCCTCCAGGTGCGTGACCACGAGGGCGCGGGGCATCCCGACGGCGGCGCACTCCTCCCACAGCATCCGGGTCGAGCCGTCCACCCCGTCGGCGGCGGAGACGACGAAGAGGGCCGCGTCCGCCGCGCGCAGACCGGCCCTCAGCTCGCCGACGAAGTCGGCGTACCCGGGGGTGTCCAGGAGGTTGACCTTGATGCCGTCCCATTCGACCGGCACCAGGGAGAGCTGTACGGAGCGCTGCTGCCGGTGCTCCATCTCGTCGTAGTCCGAGACGCAGCCGCCGTCCTCGACGCGGCCCGCCCGGTTCAGTGCCCCCGCCGTCAGCGCGAGGGCTTCCACCAACGTGGTCTTGCCCGCTCCGGAGTGGCCGACCAGCACCACATTCCGTACGGACGTGGGACGGTCGGCCGCCGATGCCCTTCCGGCGGCTCCGGGGTGGGTGTGTGCCTTGTCGCCCATGTCCTTGCCTCCCGTGCACGGTGAGGTCGTGTGGGCGCGGACACGCGGGACCGCGTGCACTGGCGGCTCCGGCGACGCCCGCGGTCCTTCGAGCTTTCCACTCCCGTCACGCCCCGTCCATACGAACGACCCGATCCCGCCGTCCGCCCGCCGCCCACCAGCGGGTCCGGGTGCCCGTCCGTCGCACGGGCGCGTGCGTGACTACGATGGGCCAGCCGGTGGCCAGCAGGGGCCGCGCGGCCACACCGACCGTCGGGAAGGCCATGCTGAACAAGTACGCGCGTGCATTTTTTACGCGTGTCCTCACACCGTTCGCCGCGTTTCTCATCCGCCGGGGCGTCAGCCCGGACACGGTCACGCTGATCGGCACCGCGGGTGTGGTCGCGGGGGCGCTGGTCTTCTACCCCATGGGCGAGTTCTTCTGGGGCACGGTCGTGATCACGCTCTTCGTCTTCTCCGACCTGGTCGACGGCAACATGGCGCGCCAGCTCGGCCGCTCCAGCCGCTGGGGGGCCTTCCTGGACTCCACGCTGGACCGGGTCGCCGACGGCGCGATCTTCGGCGGCTTCGCCCTCTGGTACGCGGGAGCCGGTGACGACGACGTCCTGTGCGCCGTGTCGATCTTCTGCCTGGCCAGCGGCCAGGTGGTGTCGTACACCAAGGCGCGCGGCGAGTCGATCGGCCTGCCGGTCGCGGTCAACGGCCTGGTCGAGCGGGCCGAGCGCCTGGTCGTCTCGCTGGTCGCCGCCGGGTTCGCGGGCCTGCACAAGTTCGGTGTGCCCGGCATCCAGTACCTGCTGCCCGTCGCCCTGTGGATCGTCGCCGTCGGCAGCCTGGTCACGCTGGTCCAGCGCGTCGTCACGGTCCGCCGCGAGGCCGCCGAGGCCGACGCCGCCGCGCAGGACAGCCAGGGCACCGAGGCGGCGAAGTGAGCGCTCGGGACCGGCTGGCCGACGCCCTGTACGGCGCCGGCTGGAGCACCGTCAAGAAGCTGCCCGAGCCGGTCGCCGTGCGCCTCGGCCGCACCATCGCGGACGCCGCCTGGAAGCAGCGCGGCACGGGTGTGCGGCGGCTGGAGAGCAATTACGCGCGCGTGGTGCCGGAGGCGGGCCCCGAGCGCCTGGCCGCGCTCTCCCGCGCGGGCATGCGGTCCTACCTGCGCTACTGGATGGAGTCCTTCCGCCTCCCGGCGTGGAGCACCGAGCGGATCGCGGCGGGCTTCGTCCCCAAGGACCTGCACCACCTCACCGAGGGCATGGACGCGGGCAGGGGCGTGATCCTCGCCCTCCCGCACCTGGCCAACTGGGACCTCGCCGGCGCCTGGGTCACCACCAAGCTCGGCATCCCCTTCACGACGGTCGCCGAGCGCCTCAAGCCGGAGACCCTGTACGACCGCTTCGTCGCCTACCGCGAGGGACTCGGCATGGAGGTCCTGCCGCACAGCGGCGGCACCGCCTTCGGCACGCTGGCCCGGCGGCTGCGCGACGGCGGCCTGGTCTGCCTGGTCGCCGACCGCGACCTGTCCGCCTCCGGCGTGGAGGTCGACTTCTTCGGCGAGACGGCCCGCATGCCGGCCGGCCCCGCCCTGCTCGCCCAGCAGACCGGCGCCCGGCTGCTGCCCGTGACGCTCTGGTACGACGACTCGCCCGTGATGCGGGGCCGGGTGCATCCGCCGGTCGAGATTCCCGAGTCAGGTACCCGGGCCGAGAAGACGTCTGTCATGACACAGGCGCTGGCCGACGCCTTCGCCACGGGAATCGCCGAGCACCCGGAGGACTGGCACATGCTGCAGCGCTTGTGGCTCAAGGATCTCGACCCGGCCAAGGCGCCCGGGGCGCGGGAGCGGGGCGACCGGTGAGGATCGGCATCGTCTGCCCGTACTCCTGGGACGTGCCGGGCGGCGTCCAGTTCCACATCCGGGACCTCGCCGAGTACTTCATCCGCCTCGGCCACGAGGTGTCCGTCCTCGCCCCGGCCGACGACGACACCCCGCTGCCCCCGTACGTCGTCTCGGCCGGCCGCGCGGTGCCGGTGCCGTACAACGGGTCGGTCGCCCGCCTCAACTTCGGCTTCCTGTCGGCGGCCCGGGTGCGGCGCTGGCTGCACGACGGCGCCTTCGACGTCATCCACATCCACGAACCGACCTCGCCCTCGCTCGGCCTGCTCACCTGCTGGGCGGCGCAGGGCCCGATCGTGGCCACCTTCCACACGTCCAACCCGCGCTCCCGCGCGATGATCGCCGCGTACTCGATCCTCCAGGCGGCGCTGGAGAAGATCAGCGCCCGGATCGCGGTGAGCGAGTACGCCCGCCGCACCCTCGTCGAGCACCTCGGCGGGGACGCCGTCGTCATCCCCAACGGCGTGGACGTCGGCTTCTTCGCCGACGCCGAGCCGAGGCCCGAGTGGCAGGGGGACACCATCGGCTTCGTCGGGCGCATCGACGAGCCCCGCAAGGGGCTGCCGGTGCTGATGCGGGCCCTGCCGAAGATCCTCGCCGCCCGCCCGCGGGCCCGGCTGCTGGTCGCCGGTCGCGGCGACGAGAAGGAGGCGGTGGCGTCCCTGCCCGCCGAGCTGCGCTCCCGCGTGGAGTTCCTCGGCATGGTCAGCGACGAGGACAAGGCCCGCCTGCTGCGCAGCGTCGACCTCTACGTCGCCCCCAACACCGGCGGTGAGAGCTTCGGCATCATCCTCGTCGAGGCCATGTCGGCGGGCGCCCCCGTACTCGCCTCCGACCTGGACGCCTTCGCCCAGGTCCTCGACCAGGGGGCGGCCGGCGAACTGTTCCCCAACGAGGACGCCGACGCGCTCGCCGACGCCGCCGTACGGCTCCTGGGGGACGCGGAGCGCCGGGAGGCGCTGAGGGAGCGGGGCAGCGCCCATGTACGGCGCTTCGACTGGTCCACCGTCGGCGCGGACATCCTCTCCGTCTACGAGACGGTGACGGCGGGCGCGGCGGCCGTGGCGACGGACGACCGGGCGACGGGGCTGCGGGCCCGCTTCGGGCTGGCGAGGGACTGAGCGCGGGGGCTCCGGCGGGGCTCGGGACACCCGGCCCGGCCGCGGTTGACTAGGGTTGCGGCCCGTGACCGCAACTCTCATCTGGATCCTGGTCGTCCTCGTCGCCGTCGGCCTGTACCTGAGCTGGACGGCGGGCCGGCTGGACCGCCTGCACGCCCGGATCGACGCCGCCCGCGCCGCCCTGGACGCGCAACTGCTGCGCCGGGCCTCGGTGGCCCAGGAACTGGCCACCTCCGGTGTCCTCGACCCGGCCGCCTCCATCGTCCTGTACGAGGCCGCGCACGCCGCCCGGCAGGCGGAGGAGGAGCAGCGCGAGGTCGCCGAGAGCGAGCTGAGCCAGGCCCTGAGGGCGGTGTTCGCCGAGCCGCAGCAGGTGGACGCCCTGCGCGAGGCGCCCGGGGGAGAGGAGGCGGCCAACGAACTGGCCGAGGCCGTGCGGCGCGTCCCGATGGCCCGGCGCTTCCACAACGACGCCGTGGGAGCGGCCCGCCGACTGCGCGAGCACCGCAAGGTCCGCTGGTTCCGCCTCGCCGGACACGCCCCGTTCCCGCTCGCCTTCGAGATGGACGACGAGTCGCCGGCCGCCCTGGTCGAGCGGGCCGCGTAGCCGGGGGGCGTCGCCCCGGGGCGGGGGCGTTGCGGGGTGGCGCGGTGCGTTCCGAAGGCGAAAACGATCCACCGCCTTCCCATTGGCCCTTGCTGTGGCCTGGTCGCCTCGCGTTTCCTCGTTGCTGCAGAGACTCCCTTCCCCCTCAGCGAGGTACCCGTGTCCAGCACGCTCTCCGAAAACCAGGCCCCCGAGACCGGCACCGCCCGCGTGAAGCGCGGCATGGCCGAGCAGCTCAAGGGCGGCGTGATCATGGACGTCGTCACGCCCGAGCAGGCGAAGATCGCCGAGGACGCGGGCGCCGTCGCCGTCATGGCCCTGGAGCGCGTCCCCGCCGACATCCGCAAGGACGGCGGCGTGGCCCGCATGTCCGACCCGGACATGATCGAGGGCATCATCGAGGCGGTCTCCATCCCCGTGATGGCCAAGTCCCGCATCGGCCACTTCGTCGAGGCCCAGGTCCTGCAGTCCCTCGGCGTCGACTACATCGACGAGTCCGAGGTCCTCACCCCGGCCGACGAGGTCAACCACTCCGACAAGTGGGCCTTCACCACCCCCTTCGTCTGCGGCGCCACCAACCTCGGCGAGGCCCTGCGCCGCATCGCCGAGGGCGCCGCGATGATCCGCTCCAAGGGCGAGGCCGGCACCGGCAACGTCGTCGAGGCCGTCCGCCACCTGCGTCAGATCAAGAACGAGATCGCCCGGCTGCGCGGATACGACAACAACGAGCTGTACGCCGCCGCCAAGGAGCTGCGCGCCCCGTACGAGCTGGTCAAGGAGGTCTCCGAGCTGGGCAAGCTGCCGGTGGTCCTCTTCTCCGCCGGCGGTGTCGCCACCCCGGCCGACGCCGCCCTGATGCGCCAGCTCGGCGCCGAGGGCGTCTTCGTCGGCTCCGGCATCTTCAAGTCCGGCGACCCGGCCAAGCGCGCCGCCGCCATCGTGAAGGCGACCACCTTCTACGACGACCCGAAGATCGTCGCGGACGCCTCCCGCAACCTCGGCGAGGCCATGGTCGGCATCAACTGCGACACCCTGCCCGAGACCGAGCGCTACGCCAACCGCGGCTGGTAAGGCACCGATCCCATGAGTGACACCCCCGTCATCGGCGTCCTGGCCCTCCAGGGCGACGTGCGGGAGCACCTCGTCGCCCTGGCCGCGGCCGACGCCGTGGCCAGGCCGGTGAGGCGCCCCGAAGAACTCGCCGAGGTCGACGGCCTGGTCGTGCCCGGCGGCGAGTCCACCACCATCTCCAAGCTGGCCGTCCTCTTCGGAGTGATGGAACCCCTCCGCGCGCGCGTGCGGGACGGCATGCCGGTCTACGGCACCTGCGCCGGCATGATCATGCTGGCCGACAAGATCCTCGACCCGCGCTCCGGGCAGGAGACGGTCGGCGGCATCGACATGATCGTGCGCCGCAACGCCTTCGGACGGCAGAACGAGTCCTTCGAGGCGGCCGTCGACGTCGAGGGCGTCGGGGGCGGACCCGTCGAGGGCGTGTTCATCCGCGCCCCCTGGGTGGAGTCCGTGGGCGCCTCGGTCGAGGTCCTCGCCGAGCACGACGGCCACATCGTCGCCGTCCGCCAGGGCAACGCGCTGGCCACGTCGTTCCACCCGGAGCTGACCGGCGACCACCGTGTGCACCGCCTCTTCGCCGACATGGTGCGCGCGAACGGGGCCGCGGAGTCCTTGTAGGATTCCTGCGTTCGTACAAAGACGGGTTACGCGAAGGAGACAGGCAGATGTCCGGCCACTCTAAATGGGCCACGACGAAGCACAAGAAGGCCGTCATCGATGCCAAGCGCGGCAAGCTCTTCGCGAAGCTGATCAAGAACATCGAAGTCGCGGCCCGCATGGGCGGTGCCGACGTCGACGGCAACCCGACGCTGTACGACGCCATCCAGAAGGCGAAGAAGCAGTCGGTCCCGAACAAGAACATCGACTCCGCGGTCAAGCGCGGCGCCGGCCTCGAAGCCGGTGGCGCCGACTACGAGACGATCATGTACGAGGGTTACGGTCCGAACGGCGTCGCGGTGCTCATCGAGTGCCTCACCGACAACCGCAACCGCGCCGCCTCCGACGTCCGCGTCGCCATGACCCGCAACGGCGGCTCCATGGCCGACCCCGGTTCGGTGTCGTACCTGTTCAACCGCAAGGGCGTCGTGATCGTGCCCAAGGGCGAGCTGTCCGAGGACGACGTCCTCGCCGCCGTCCTGGACGCGGGCGCCGAGGAGGTCAACGACCTCGGTGAGACCTTCGAGGTGCTCAGCGAGGCCACCGACCTGGTCGCCGTCCGCACCGCGCTCCAGGACGCCGGCATCGACTACGAGTCCGCCGACGCCAACTTCGTCCCGACCATGCAGGTCGAGCTGGACGAGGAGGGCGCCCGGAAGATCTTCAAGCTGATCGACGCCCTCGAGGACAGCGACGACGTGCAGAACGTCTTCGCCAACTTTGACGTGAGCGACGAGATCATGGAGAAGGTGGACGCGTAACGCGCGCACTGGCTCGGCGGGCCGACGGGACACACCCCGTCGGCCCGCCGCTTTGTCAGTGCCACCCGATAGCCTGCACAAACAGGTGATCGATGGGAGGGGCAGTGCGCGTACTGGGGGTGGACCCAGGACTGACCCGCTGCGGCGTCGGGGTCGTCGAGGGCGTCGCGGGCAGACCGCTCACCATGGTCGGTGTCGGCGTCGTCCGCACCCCGGCCGACGCCGACCTCGGGCACCGCCTCGTCGCCGTGGAGCAGGGCATCGAGCAGTGGCTCGACGAGCACCGGCCGGAGTTCGTCGCCGTGGAGCGCGTCTTCAGCCAGCACAACGTCCGCACGGTCATGGGCACCGCCCAGGCCAGTGCCGTCGCGATCCTGTGCGCTTCCCGCCGGGGCATCCCCGTCGCCCTGCACACGCCGAGCGAGGTCAAGGCCGCCGTCACCGGCAGCGGCCGCGCGGACAAGGCCCAGGTCGGCGCCATGGTCACCCGTCTGCTGCGGCTCGCCGCGCCCCCCAAGCCGGCCGACGCCGCCGACGCCCTCGCCCTCGCCATCTGCCACATCTGGCGCGCCCCCGCGCAGAACCGGCTCCAGCAGGCCGTGGCCCTGCACGCGTCCCGTGCTCCCCGCACCCCGCACGTCCCGAAAGGCCGTACGACATGATCGCCTTCGTCAGCGGCACCGTCGCCGCCCTCGCCCCCGACGCCGCGGTGGTCGAGGTCGGCGGCGTCGGCATGGCCGTCCAGTGCACGCCGAACACGCTCTCCGCGCTCCGCCTGGGCAAGCCCGCCAAGCTCGCCACCTCCCTCGTCGTGCGCGAGGACTCGCTCACGCTGTACGGCTTCGCCGACGACGACGAGCGCCAGGTCTTCGAGCTGCTCCAGACCGCGAGCGGCGTGGGACCCCGCCTGGCGCAGGCGATGCTCGCCGTGCACAGCCCGGACGCGCTGCGCCGGGCCGTGTCGACCGGTGACGAGAAGGCGCTGACCGCCGTCCCCGGCATCGGCAAGAAGGGCGCCCAGAAGCTGCTGCTGGAGCTGAAGGACCGCCTCGGCGAACCGGTCGGCGCCCCCGCCGTCGGCGCCCCGGTCACCACCGGCTGGCGCGACCAGCTGCACGCCGCCCTGATCGGCCTCGGGTACGCGACCCGCGAGGCCGACGAGGCCGTCACCGCCGTGACGCCCCAGGCCGAGGCGGCCGAGGGCACACCCCAGGTGGGACAGCTGCTGAAGGCGGCCCTGCAGACGCTCAACCGCGCCCGATAGCCGGCTAGGAGACCTGACACAGTGAACTGGGACGACGACACGACCGGCACCGACGCCTCCGAGCGGCTGGTGGGCCCGGCCGCCGACGGCGAGGACCAGGCCGTAGAAGCCGCCCTGCGCCCCAAGGACCTCGGCGAGTTCATCGGCCAGGAGAAGGTCCGCGAACAGCTCGACCTCGTGCTGCGCGCCGCCCGTGCGCGCGGGGCGACCGCCGACCACGTCCTGCTCTCGGGCGCCCCGGGCCTTGGCAAGACCACGTTGTCCATGATCATCGCGGCCGAGATGGGCGCCCCCATCCGCATCACCTCCGGCCCCGCCATCCAGCACGCCGGCGATCTCGCGGCGATCCTCTCCTCCCTCCAGGAGGGAGAGGTCCTCTTCCTCGACGAGATCCACCGCATGTCGCGGCCCGCCGAGGAGATGCTCTACATGGCGATGGAGGACTTCCGCGTCGACGTCATCGTCGGCAAGGGACCCGGCGCCACCGCCATCCCCCTGGAGCTGCCCCCGTTCACCCTGGTCGGCGCCACCACACGCGCGGGTCTGCTGCCGCCCCCGCTGCGCGACCGCTTCGGCTTCACCGCGCACATGGAGTTCTACGGCCCGAAGGAACTCGAGCGCGTCGTCCACCGCTCCGCCGGCCTGCTCGACGTCGACATCGACCCGGCCGGCGCCGCCGAGATCGCCGGCCGCTCCCGCGGCACCCCCCGCATCGCCAACCGCCTGCTGCGCCGGGTCCGCGACTACGCCCAGGTCAAGGCCGACGGCCTGATCACCCAGGAGATCGCCGCCGCCGCCCTCGCGGTCTACGAGGTCGACGCCCGGGGCCTGGACCGGCTGGACCGGGCCGTGCTGGAGGCGCTGCTCAAGCTGTTCGGCGGCGGCCCGGTCGGCCTGTCCACGCTCGCCGTCGCCGTGGGGGAGGAGCGTGAGACAGTGGAAGAGGTCGCCGAACCGTTCCTCGTAAGGGAGGGCCTGCTGGCCCGCACCCCGCGCGGACGGGTGGCGACCCCGGCGGCCTGGGCGCACCTGGGCCTCACCCCGCCGCGGGCGCAGGGTTCCGGAAACGGACAACAGGACTTGTTCGGGACGTGACGGCACCGTCACGAAGAGGACATTCGCCGGAGCAGGAACCCCGGTGCCATGCTGAGCGTTGTTCCATGCGCGCGGACTCGCTTAGACTCCGCCGATGCCGCCCTTGTCGGCGGCGTACACACCCCCAACCATCAGGCCGCTCACCAATTGCGGTCGTGTGAAGGAAGTACCGACCCGTGAGTCTCGTGACCCTCCTCCCGTTCATCGTGCTCATCGGGGCCATGTTCCTGATGACCCGGTCGGCGAAGAAGAAGCAGCAGCAGGCCGTCGACATGCGGAACCAGATGCAGCCCGGTTCCGGCGTCCGCACCATCGGGGGCATGTACGCCACGGTCAAGGAGGTCAACGACGACACGGTCCTCCTCGACGCCGGCCCGGGTGTGGAGCTGCTCTTCGCCAAGAACTCCATCGGTGCCGTCCTCTCCGACGACGAGTACAACCGCATCGTCCACGGCATCGAGCACGACCTGAAGTCCGACGCCGACATCGTCCCGGACGATGCCTCCTCCCTCACCGGGACCGACGCCTCCGCCGACGACGCTGCCGCCTCCGGCGACAAGTCCGTCGACCTCGGCAAGAAGGACGCCGACGACGCGCCGGCCGACGCGCCGGTGGCCGACGCCGCGCCCGCCGAGGCCAAGACGGACGAGCAGGCGAAGAAGTCCGACGGCGGTTCCGAGGCGAAGTAAGCCGTGCCCCGGGGTGCGCGGACCGTTCCCGCGCACCCCGTGCTGTGCGCGGCTCGCACGGATCCCGACACCATGTGATGGCCGCCGGTGACGCCTACCCGGCGCGACGCGGCCCGAGAGGGAGTACGCAAAGGTGGTAGCACCTAAAAAGGGAAAGAATGCGAGCGCTCAGAGTAAGCCCGGGCGCTCGCTGGCCCTGATTCTGATCGCCATCGTGGCGCTCACCGGAGGCATGTTCGCCTCCGGACACACGACTCCGCGTCTCGGTATCGACCTCGCCGGCGGCACGAGCATCACGCTCCGTGCGGTTCCGGAGGAGGGCCAGGAGTCCGCGATCAACAAGACCAACATGGACACCGCGGTCGAGATCATGGAACGCCGTGTCAATGGTCTTGGTGTTTCCGAAGCCGAGGTCCAGACCCAGGGCGACCGGAACATCATCGTCAACATCCCCAAGGGGACGAACTCCAAGGAAGCCCGGGAGCAGGTCGGCACCACCGCCAAGCTCTACTTCCGCCCGGTCGTGGCGACCGAGCTGTCCGGCGCCGGAGCGACCGGCAGCCCCTCGCCGAGCGCCACCGGCAACGCCTCCGGCGAGCCGACGGACAAGGCCACGGACGGCGCCGCCGACCAGGACAAGGCCACCGACGGCGAGAAGGCGAGCGGTTCCCCGTCCGGCTCCGCCTCGGCGAGCGCCACCACCCAGGGCCGCGCCGCGAGCGACGCCCTGAAGGCCGACCCCAGCCCCTCCGGCTCCGGCAAGGCGTCCGACGGCGCCTCCCCGTCCCCGAGCGCCAGCGCCTCCGGCGACGACGCGACCGCCGCGCTGCAGCAGCAGTACGCGGCCCTGGACTGCACCGACGAGGCGGCCCGCGCCAAGGCGGGCGACGGCTCCAAGCAGGACGAGTCGATGGTCGCCTGCGGCCAGAACTCGCAGGGCCAGTGGCAGAAGTACATCCTCGGCCCCGCGGCGGTCGACGGCACGGACGTCGACGAGGCCGAGGCCGTCTACAACACGCAGACCGCCGCCGGCTGGACCGTGACCATGAAGTTCACGGACGAGGGCGGCAAGAAGTTCGCCGACATCACCGGCAAGCTCGCCCAGAACCAGTCTCCGCAGAACCAGTTCGCCATCGTCCTGGACAACGAGGTCGTCTCCGACCCGTACGTCAGCCAGGCACTCACCGGCGGCAGCGCGGAGATCTCCGGCAACTTCGACCAGGAAGAGGCCCAGGCCCTCGCCAACATGCTCTCCTACGGTGCTCTGCCGCTGACCTTCAAGGAGGACAGCGTCACCACCGTCACCGCCGCGCTCGGCGGTGAGCAGCTCAAGGCCGGCCTGATCGCCGGTGCGATCGGCCTCGCCCTGGTCGTCATCTACCTGCTCGTGTACTACCGGGGTCTGTCGTTCATCGCCGTCGCCTCGCTGCTGGTCTCCGCGGGTCTGACGTACGTGATCATGTCGCTGCTCGGCCCGACCATCGGCTTCGCGCTGAACCTGCCGGCCGTGTGCGGCGCCATCGTCGCGATCGGCATCACGGCGGACTCGTTCATCGTCTACTTCGAACGCGTCCGCGACGAGATCCGGGAGGGCCGCTCGCTGCGCCCCGCCGTCGAGCGGGCCTGGCCGCGCGCCCGGCGCACCATCCTGGTCTCCGACTTCGTGTCCTTCCTCGCCGCCGCGGTGCTCTTCGTCGTCACCGTCGGCAAGGTGCAGGGCTTCGCGTTCACGCTCGGTCTGACCACGCTGCTCGACGTCGTGGTGGTGTTCTTCTTCACCAAGCCGCTGCTGACCCTGATGGCCCGGCGCAAGTTCTTCTCCAGCGGCCACAAGTGGTCCGGCCTCGACCCGAAGAGCCTGGGCGCCAAGCCGCCGCTGCGCCGCACCCGCCGTCCCGCGCGCCCCGTCGCCGGCCCCGTCGACCCGAAGGAGGCGTGAGATGGGAAAGCTCGGCACCCTCGGCGCCCGGTTGCACCACGGCGAGGTCGGCTACGACTTCGTCAAGAACCGCAAGCTCTGGTACGGCATCTCGATCCTCATCACCATCACGGCCATCGTCGGCCTGGCGGTGCGCGGCCTGCACATGGGCATCGAGTTCCAGGGCGGCGCGGTCTTCACCACCCCGAAGAACATGAGCGCCTCGGTCTCCCAGGCCGAGACGTACGCGGAAGAGGCCTCCGGCCACGACGCGATCGTCCAGAAGCTCGGTGACGGCAGCCTGCGCATCCAGATCTCGGGCACCGACACCGCGGCCTCGGACCAGATCAAGGAAGACCTCTCCAAGGACCTCGACGTCCCGGCGGAGAAGATCAACGCCGACCTCGTGGGCCCCAGCTGGGGTGACCAGATCGCCAACAAGGCGTGGCAGGGGCTCGGGATCTTCATGGTCCTGGTGGTGATCTACCTGGCGATCGCGTTCGAGTGGCGCATGGCGCTCGCCGCGTTCGTCGCCCTGGTCCACGACATCACCATCACGGTCGGCATCTACGCCCTCGTGGGCTTCGAGGTCACCCCGGGCACGGTGATCGGTCTGCTCACCATCCTCGGTTACTCGCTGTACGACACGGTCGTCGTCTTCGACAGCCTCAAGGAACAGACCAGAGACATCACCAAACAGACCCGCTGGACCTACGCCGAGATCGCCAACAGGTCGATCAACAGCACCCTGGTCCGCTCCATCAACACCACGGTGGTCGCGCTGCTGCCGGTGGGCGGCCTGCTGTTCATCGGCGGCGGTGTCCTCGGGGCGGGCATGCTCAACGACATCTCCCTGTCGCTGTTCGTCGGCCTCGCGGCCGGTGCCTACTCGTCGATCTTCATCGCCACGCCGCTCGTCGCCGACCTCAAGGAGGCCGAGCCGCAGATGAAGGCCCTCAAGAAGCGCGTCCTCGCCAAGCGCGCCCAGGCCGCCGCCAAGGGCGAGCCGGTGGAGTCCGAGACCGGCGACGAGCAGTACGCCGACGACGAGGCGGACGAGCCCGACGACACGGCAGCCGCCGTCGTCGGCCCCCGCAACCAGCCCGCGTCCCGCACCCGGGGCCGCGGCCGACCCTCGGGGAAGCGCCGATGACCGAGACGACCGACATCACGGAGCTGCTGCTCAGCCGCATCCGCGACGTGGCCGACTACCCGGAGCCCGGCGTGATGTTCAAGGACATCACCCCGCTCCTGGCGGACCCCGAGGCCTTCGCCGTGCTCACCGACGCGCTCGCCGAGGTGGCCCGGGCGACCGGCGCCACCAAGGTCGTCGGTCTGGAGGCCCGCGGCTTCATCCTGGGCGCCCCCGTCGCCCTGCGGGCCGGCCTGGGCTTCATCCCCGTGCGCAAGGCCGGCAAGCTCCCCGGAGCCACCCTGAGCCAGGCGTACGACCTGGAGTACGGCTCCGCCGAGATCGAGGTGCACGCCGAGGACCTGACCGCGGGCGACCGCGTCCTGGTCGTCGACGACGTCCTCGCCACCGGCGGCACCGCCGAGGCGTCCCTGGAGCTGATCCGGCGCGCCGGTGCCGAGGTGGCCGGCCTGGCCGTCCTGATGGAGCTGGGCTTCCTCGGCGGCCGGGCGCGCCTGGAGCCGGCTCTCGCCGGGGCGCCGCTGAAGGCGCTGCTCACGGTCTGAGCACACGCACCGCACACCTGGGGCGGGCCCGGAGGAATCCGGCGCCCGCCCCAGGCGTTCCACGGGTTGACGGCCCTCACATCGGCCTGAAGGCGGTCCTCGGGGGCAGGATCGCTACCATGGGGACTCCGGAGCCTGACCGGGGGACCCGGATCGCGCACGAGGAGTCCTCTTGCCAGACGAGGCCCAGCCACTGACCGCCGCAAAGCCCGAGTCCGCCTCGGCGCCCGCGGCGAAGCCCGCGCCGAGCACGCCCCAGGCGAAGAACGACACCCGCGGGCCGATCCAGCACGCCCCGGCCGCGCCCGTCGACAAGCCGGCCGAGCAGCAGCCGCGTCCCAAGCCGATGCCGCCCGAGCGCGAGCGCAACGCGCCCGTGGTCCGCACCCCCGCCGGGCAGCCCGCCCGCTCCGGCTCCTCCAACCGCGTCCGCGCCCGCCTCGCCCGCCTCGGCGTCCAGCGCGCCAACCCGTACAACCCGGTCCTGGAGCCCCTGCTGCGGATAGTGCGCAGCAACGACCCCAAGATCGAGACGGCGACGCTGCGCCAGATCGAGCGCGCCTACCAGGTCGCCGAACGCTGGCACCGCGGCCAGAAGCGCAAGAGCGGCGACCCGTACATCACGCACCCGCTCGCCGTCACCACCATCCTCGCCGAGCTGGGCATGGACCCGGCCACCCTCATGGCCGGCCTGCTGCACGACACGGTCGAGGACACCGAGTACGGCCTGGAGGACCTGCGCCGCGACTTCGGCGACGTGGTCACCCTGCTCGTCGACGGCGTCACCAAGCTCGACAAGGTCAAGTTCGGCGAGGCCGCGCAGGCCGAGACCGTGCGCAAGATGGTCGTCGCCATGGCCAAGGACCCCCGCGTCCTGGTCATCAAGCTCGCCGACCGCCTGCACAACATGCGCACCATGCGCTACCTCAAGCGCGAGAAGCAGGAGAAGAAGGCGCGCGAGACCCTGGAGATCTACGCGCCGCTCGCCCACCGCCTGGGCATGAACACCATCAAGTGGGAGCTGGAGGACCTCGCCTTCGCGATCCTCTACCCCAAGATGTACGACGAGATCGTCCGCCTGGTCGCCGAGCGCGCCCCCAAGCGCGACGAGTACCTGGCGATCGTCACCGACGAGGTCCAGCAGGACCTGCGCGCGGCCCGCATCAAGGCGACCGTCACCGGACGCCCCAAGCACTACTACAGCGTCTACCAGAAGATGATCGTCCGCGGCCGGGACTTCGCGGAGATCTACGACCTGGTGGGCATCCGCGTCCTGGTGGACACCGTCCGCGACTGCTACGCGGCGCTCGGCACGGTCCACGCCCGCTGGAACCCGGTTCCGGGGCGGTTCAAGGACTACATCGCGATGCCCAAGTTCAACATGTACCAGTCGCTGCACACGACGGTCATCGGGCCCAACGGCAAGCCGGTCGAGCTGCAGATCCGCACCTTCGACATGCACCGCCGCGCGGAGTACGGCATCGCCGCGCACTGGAAGTACAAGCAGGAGGCCGTCGCCGGCGCCTCCAAGGTCCGCTCCGACGCGCCCAAGTCGTCCGGCAAGGGCAAGGACGACCACCTCAACGACATGGCGTGGCTGCGCCAGCTGCTGGACTGGCAGAAGGAGACCGAGGACCCCGGCGAGTTCCTGGAGTCCCTGCGCTTCGACCTCTCCCGCAACGAGGTCTTCGTCTTCACGCCCAAGGGCGACGTCATAGCGCTCCCGGCCGGGGCCACCCCCGTGGACTTCGCCTACGCGGTCCACACCGAGGTCGGCCACCGGACCATAGGGGCACGGGTCAACGGCCGTCTGGTCCCGCTGGAGTCCACCCTCGACAACGGCGATCTGGTGGAGGTCTTCACCTCCAAGGCGGCCGGGGCGGGCCCCTCCCGCGACTGGCTGGGCTTCGTCAAGTCACCGCGCGCCCGCAACAAGATCCGTGCCTGGTTCTCCAAGGAGCGCCGCGACGAGGCCATCGAGCAGGGCAAGGACGCCATCGTCCGCGCCATGCGCAAGCAGAACCTGCCGATCCAGCGCATCCTGACCGGCGACTCCCTGGTCACCCTGGCGCACGAGATGCGCTACTCCGACATCTCCGCGCTGTACGCGGCGATCGGCGAGGGCCACGTCTCCGCGCAGAACATCGTGCAGAAGCTGGTCCAGGCGCTCGGCG
Organism: Streptomyces sp. SudanB5_2050; assembly: GCF_964272335.1. Classification (NCBI taxonomy): domain Bacteria; kingdom Bacillati; phylum Actinomycetota; class Actinomycetes; order Kitasatosporales; family Streptomycetaceae; genus Streptomyces; species Streptomyces sp. SudanB5_2050. The sequence goes on along the minus strand of NZ_OZ186760.1, from coordinate 1,606,870 downwards.
GCGAGGAGGCGGCCACCGAGGAGATCGACGAGTCGGTCCCGCCGGCTCGCGGTCGCGGTCGCAAGCGCCGCACCAGCGCCGACCCGGGTGTCGTCGTCAAGGGCGTCGAGGACGTGTGGGTCAAGCTGGCCCGCTGCTGCACGCCCGTCCCGGGCGACCCGATCATCGGCTTCGTCACCCGCGGCAGCGGCGTCTCCGTCCACCGCAGCGACTGCGTGAACGTGGACTCGCTCTCCCGGGAGCCCGAGCGCATCCTCGAGGTCGAGTGGGCGCCCACCCAGTCCTCGGTCTTCCTGGTCGCCATCCAGGTCGAGGCCCTGGACCGCTCCCGGCTCCTGTCGGACGTCACCCGGGTGCTGTCCGACCAGCACGTCAACATCCTCTCCGCGGCCGTCCAGACCTCCCGCGACCGCGTCGCCACCTCCCGCTTCACCTTCGAGATGGGCGACCCCAAGCACCTGGGCCACGTCCTGAAGGCCGTACGGGGTGTGGAGGGCGTCTACGACGTGTACCGGGTCACATCGGCGCGCAGGCCGTCGTAGGCCGCGACGGACACGGCAGAGGGGCTTCCGTACGCGTCGTACGGAAGCCCCTCGCTCGTGAGCCCGTCAGCCGCCGAACTCGTGCAGCCCCTTCAGCGCCTGGTCCAGCAGCGCCTGCCGGCCCTCCAGCTCACGCTCCAGCTTGTCGGCCTTCGCGTTGTTGCCCTGGGCGCGGGCCTGCTCGATCTGGCCCTTCAGCTTGTCGACGGCCGCCTGGAGCTGGCCGGTCAGGCCCTCGGCACGCGCGCGTGCCTCCGGGTTCGTCCGGCGCCACTCGGCCTCCTCGGCCTCCTGCAGCGCCCGCTCCACCGCGTGCATCCGGCCCTCGACCTTGGGCCGGGCGTCGCGCGGCACGTGGCCGATGGCCTCCCAGCGCTCGTTCACCGAGCGGAACGCGGCCCGGGCCGCCTTCAGGTCGGTGACCGGCAGGAGCTTCTCGGCCTCCTCGGCCAGCTCCTCCTTGAGCTTGAGGTTCTCCGCCTGCTCGGCGTCGCGCTCGGCGAAGACCGAGCTGCGGGCGGCGAAGAACACGTCCTGGGCGCCGCGGAAGCGGTTCCACAGGTCGTCCTCGTGCTCCCGCTGCGCGCGGCCCGCCGCCTTCCACTCGGACATCAGGTCGCGGTAGCGGGCGGCCGTCGGCCCCCAGTCCGTCGAGTTCGACAGGGCCTCGGCCTCGGCGACCAGCCGTTCCTTGGTCCGGCGGGCCTCCTCGCGCTGGGCGTCCAGCTGGGCGAAGTGCTGCTTGCGCCGCTTGGAGAACGCCGACCGGGCGTGCGAGAAGCGGTGCCACAGCTCGTCGTCGGACTTGCGGTCCAGCCGCGGCAGACCCTTCCAGGTGTCCACCAGGGACCGCAGCCGCTCACCGGCCGAACGCCACTGGTCGGACCGGGCCAGCTCCTCGGCCTCGGCGACCAGCGCCTCCTTGGCGGAGCGCGCCTCGTCGGACTGCTTGGCCCGCTGGGCCTTGCGCTCCTCGCGGCGCTTCTCCACCAGCGAGACGAGCTTGTCCAGCCGGGCCCGCAGCGCGTCCAGGTCGCCCACCGCGTGGTGAGCGTCGACCTGCTCCCGCAGGTGGTCGATGGCCGTCTGGGCGTCCTTCGCCGACAGGTCGGTGGTCTTCACGCGCTTCTCGAGGAGGCCGATCTCCACAACCAGGCCTTCGTACTTGCGCTCGAAATAGGCCAGCGCCTCCTCGGGGGAGCCCGCCTGCCAGGAACCGACGACCTGCTCGCCGTCGGCCGTACGCACGTACACGGTCCCCGTCTCGTCGACGCGGCCCCACGGGTCGCTGCTCACAGCGCCTCCTCCACATGATGCCTGCGGAGGGCTTCGCTACCCCCGGGCATCGTCCACAGTTTCGTCACGGCCAACATAGGCGACCGGCGGGGGGCCTGTCCGCATCCCGCGCGACCGAACTTTCGCTGATGAGGGTCAGGATTTCGCGACGGTGGCCTTGTCGATCACGACCGTCGCGTTGGGCGCCCCGTCGCCCGCGCCGGTGCTCTCGCCCGCGGCGGCGATCTTCTTCAGCACCGTCATGCCCTCGTCCGAGATGGTGCCGAACGGCGTGTAGCTGGGCGGCAGCGGACTGTTCTGGTACACGAGGAAGAACTGGCTGCCGCCGGAGTTCGGCTGGCCGGTGTTGGCCATCGCCACCGTGCCCGCCGGGTACATGTTGTCCTTGAGGCTCTTGTCCTTCAGGTTCTCGTCCGGGATGTTGTAGCCCGGGCCGCCGTTGCCCTGGCCCGTCGGGTCGCCGCACTGCAGCACGAAGATCCCGTTGGTGGTCAGCCGGTGGCACTTGGTGTGGTCGAAGAAGCCCTTGCCCGCCAGGAAGTCGAACGAGTTGACGGTGTGCGGAGCCGCCTCGGCCTTCAGCGCGATGTCGATGTCGCCGCAGGTCGTCTCCAGCTTCATCGTGTACTTCGCCGACTTGTCGACGGTCATCGCAGGTTCCTTCTCCCAGGTCTGCGTCTTGACCTTGCCGTCGGCCGGCTTGTCGCACGGGTCCGGGGCCTTGCTCGGCGCCGACGCGCTCGGGGTGACCTCCGCGCCCGCGTTCGTCTTGCTGTCGTCGTCCTTCAGGACCACGCCGGTCGTGTACAGCGCGACGCTGCCGATCAGAATCACGCCGAGCACCGACGCGATCGCGGCGTTGCGCATGCGCGCCTTGCGCCGCGCGGACGTGCGCCGCTGCTGCTGCCGCAAGAACTTCTCCCGGGCGAGCTGACGCCGCCGCTGCTCCTGGCTGACCACCGGGTTCTCTCCTCAAGCGTCTTCGTGTGCCGACCGGTACGCGTGGGTGCGATGAGCCGACCGTGGGCGTGTAGCCCCGTACCGTATATGGGTTCGCTGAGGAAACGGCACCGCCGGTAGGCTCTGACCATGGGCGCGACCCGTTCGCAAGCCCACCCGTACCGACACAAACGAAGGACGATCGTGCTCATTGCCGGGTTCCCCGCCGGAGCCTGGGGGACGAACTGTTATCTCGTCGCCCCGGCCGCCGGTGAGGAGTGCGTGATCATCGACCCGGGCCACCAGGCGGCCCCCGGCGTCGAGGAAGCGATCCAGAAGCATCGGCTCAAGCCCGTCGCCGTCGTCCTCACCCACGGTCACATCGACCACGTGGCCTCCGTCGTCCCGGTGTGCGGCGCGCACGACGTGCCCGCCTGGATCCACCCCGAGGACCGCTACATGATGAGCGACCCCGAGAAGGGGATCGGCCGCAGCATCGGCATGCCGCTCATGGGCGAGCTGACCGTGGGGGAGCCGGACGACGTCAGGACCCTGACCGACGGCGCGAAGCTGGACCTGGCGGGCATGGAGCTGACCGTCGCGCACGCACCGGGCCATACCAAGGGGTCGGTGACCTTCGGCCTGCCCGAGGCGGCGGACATCCCGCCGATCCTCTTCTCGGGCGACCTGCTGTTCGCCGGCTCCATCGGGCGCACCGACATGCCGGGCGGCTCCATGGACGACATGCTCGAGTCCCTGGCCCGCGTGGTGCTGCCGCTCGACGACCCGACCGTGGTGCTGTCCGGCCACGGCCCCCAGACCACCATCGGCCAGGAGCGCGCCACCAACCCGTATCTGCGGCAGGTGGCCTCCGGCCAGGGAGCCCCCGGGGCTCCCCGACGAGGAATGTGACGAGAGACCTTCCGTGAGCACCTTCAAGGCCCCCAAGGGCACGTACGACCTGCTGCCGCCCGACTCCGCCAAGTTCCTGGCGGTCCGCGAGGCCATCGCCGCCCCGCTGCGCAACTCCGGCTACGGCTACATCGAGACGCCCGGTTTCGAGAACGTCGAGCTGTTCGCGCGCGGCGTCGGCGAGTCGACCGACATCGTCACCAAGGAGATGTACGTCTTCGAGACCAAGGGCGGCGACCGCCTCGCCCTGCGCCCGGAGACCACCGCCCCCGTGCTGCGCGCCGTCCTGGAGGCCAACCTGCACAAGGCGGGCAACCTGCCGGTCAAGGTCTGGTACTCCGGCTCGCAGTACCGCTACGAGCGCCCCCAGAAGGGCCGATACCGTCACTTTTCCCAGGTCGGCGCCGAGGCCATCGGTGCCGAGGACCCGGCACTCGACGCCGAACTGATCATCCTCGCCGACCAGTCGTACCGCGCGCTCGGCCTGCGGGACTTCCGCATCCTGCTCAACTCCCTGGGCGACAAGGAGTGCCGCCCCGTCTACCGCGCCGCGCTCCAGGACTTCCTGCGCGGTCTGGACCTGGACGAGGAGACGCTGCGCCGCGCGGAGATCAACCCGCTGCGCGTCCTGGACGACAAGCGTCCGGAGGTCCAGAAGCAGCTCACCGACGCCCCGCTGCTGCGCGACTACCTGTGCGACGCCTGCAAGGCGTACCACGAGGAGGTCCGCGAGCTGATCACGGCGGCCGGCGTGGTCTTCGAGGACGACCCGAAGCTGGTGCGCGGCCTGGACTACTACACCCGCACCACCTTCGAGTTCGTCCACGACGGCCTCGGCTCCCAGTCCGCGGTCGGCGGCGGCGGACGCTACGACGGCCTGTCCGAGATGATCGGCGGTCCCGCGCTGCCCTCCGTCGGCTGGGCCCTCGGCGTCGACCGCACGGTCCTCGCCCTGGAGGCGGAGGGCATCGAACTGGACATCCCCTCCACCACCTCCGTCTTCGCCGTCCCGCTCGGCGAGGAGGCCCGCCGGGTGCTGTTCGCCAAGGTCACCGAGTTGCGCAAGAACGGCGTCGCCGCCGACTTCTCCTACGGCGGCAAGGGCCTGAAGGCCGCGATGAAGGCCGCCAACCGCTCCGGCGCCCGCTACGCCCTGGTCCTCGGGGAGCGCGACCTCGCCGAGGGCGTCGTCCAGCTCAAGGACATGGAGTCCGGCGAGCAGACGGCGATCGGGGTCAACGAGATCGTCGCGGAGCTGGAGTCGCGGCTCGGCTAGCACGGCGACACCCCCCAGGGGCACGCGCATTCGCTCGTACGTGCCCCTGGGGAACGGGTGGTGGTCGGAACGCACCGCTCAGGAGTGAGCGCCGATCCGTTCATAGGTTCATCGAACGGTGGTCATACAGGTCCGTGCGGCACAATGGCCCCTGCCAGAAGCAGGACCGGCCCTCCAGTGACGGAATCGGCGTGATGAGCAAGACGACAGTGAAGGACGTCTCCACCGTGGCAGAGTCCGCGCCGGACCCCAGCACCCGCACCCCGCGCGCCGAGGGCGGCAGCCGCGCCCTCGCGCTGCTGCTGGTGATCACGGGCGCGGCCGGTCTGCTCGCCGCCTGGGTCATCACGATCGACAAGCAGAAGATCCTCGAGGCCAAGATCGCCGGCACCACGTTCACGCCCGGCTGCAGCCTCAACCCGGTCGTCTCCTGCGGCAACATCATGGAGAGCGACCAGGCGTCCGTCTTCGGCTTCCCCAACCCGATGCTCGGTCTCGTCGCCTACGGCATGGTCGTCTGCGTCGGCATGAGCCTGCTGGGCCGCGCCCGCTTCCCGCGCTGGTACTGGCTCACCTTCAACGCCGGCACCCTCTTCGGCGTGGGCTTCTGCACCTGGCTGCAGTTCCAGTCCCTGTACCGGATCAACTCGCTGTGCCTGTGGTGCTGCCTGGCCTGGGTCGCGACCATCATCATGTTCTGGTACGTGACGTCCTTCAACGTCCGCAAGGGCTTCCTGCCCGCGCCGGGCTGGCTCAAGAGCTTCTTCGGCGAGTTCACCTGGGTCCTGCCGGTGCTGCACATCGGCATCATCGGCATGATGATCCTGACCCGCTGGTGGGACTTCTGGATCAGCTGACGGGCCGGGCCCACCGGGCCGTCCCGTTGTCAGTGCGTTGATTTAGGGTTCAGAGCGTGGAGCCCGACCTGTTCACCGCCGCAGCCGAAGAACGCCAGGAGAAGGACCCGACCGGCAGCCCCCTCGCCGTCCGGATGCGTCCGCGCACCCTCGACGAGGTCGTCGGCCAGCAGCACCTGCTCAAGCCCGGATCGCCCCTGCGCCGACTGGTCGGCGAGGGAGGCTCCGGCCCCGCCGGACCCTCCTCGGTCATCCTCTGGGGGCCGCCCGGCACCGGCAAGACCACCCTGGCGTACGTCGTCTCCAAGGCCACCAACAAGCGCTTCGTGGAGCTGTCGGCGATCACCGCGGGCGTCAAGGAGGTCCGCGCGGTCATCGACGGCGCCCGCCGCGCGGTCGGCGGGTACGGCAAGGAGACCGTCCTCTTCCTCGACGAGATCCACCGCTTCAGCAAGGCCCAGCAGGACTCCCTCCTCCCGGCGGTCGAGAACCGCTGGGTCACCCTGATCGCCGCCACCACGGAGAACCCGTACTTCTCGGTGATCTCCCCGCTGCTCTCCCGCTCCCTCCTCCTCACCCTCGAACCTCTCACCGACGACGACGTCCGGGGCCTGCTCCGCCGGGCGCTCACCGACGAGCGGGGCCTCAAGGAGGCCGTCACGCTCCCCGAGGACACCGAGGACCACCTGCTGCGCATCGCCGGCGGCGACGCCCGCCGCGCGCTGACCGCGCTGGAGGCCGCCGCCGGGGCCGCCCTCGACAAGGGCGAGGCCGAGGTCACCCTGGCGACGCTGGAGGCGACCGTCGACCGGGCCGCGGTGAAGTACGACCGCGACGGCGACCAGCACTACGACGTGGCCAGCGCCCTGATCAAGTCCATCCGCGGCTCCGACGTGGACGCGGCCCTGCACTACCTGGCCCGGATGATCGAGGCCGGCGAGGACCCGCGCTTCATCGCCCGCCGCCTGATGATCTCCGCCAGCGAGGACATCGGCCTCGCCGACCCGAACGCCCTGCCGATCGCGGTCGCCGCCGCCCAGGCCGTCGCCATGATCGGCTTCCCCGAGGCCGCCCTCACCCTCAGCCACGCCACCATCGCCCTGGCGCTGGCCCCCAAGTCCAACGCGGCGACGACGGCCATCGGCGCCGCCCTGGACGACGTGCGCAAGGGACACGCGGGGCCGGTCCCCGCGCACCTGCGCGACAGCCACTACAAGGGCGCCGGGAAGCTCGGACACGGGCAGGGGTACGTGTACCCGCACGACCTGCCGGAGGGCATCGCCGCCCAGCAGTACGCCCCGGACGAGCTGAAGGACCGCACCTACTACACCCCGACCCGGCACGGAGCCGAGGCCAGGTACGCGGACGCCGTGGAGTGGACCCGCGGGCACCTCGGTCGCAAGCGGTCCTGAGCAGCCTGTAGAATCGCTCGGAGTGCCGAGTCCCGTGCAGTCAGAACGGGACAACCGGCCGGAACCCTTCGGGGTTCCAGGAGCGTCGCGCACCGTCGATGGTGTCGCGGGCAGCCCGCCACCACCCGGAGTCCCGGGAGAGGTCGGTGGGCCACTCGCGTGCTGCACGTATGTGCCCAGACCAGGGGAGCGGCTGCCCGGCGGGTCCCACGCGGACCAGGCGGGTTTCCCCGGCTGCGGATTGCGACCTCCCTCAACCCTGACAAGCCGTATCTAGGAAAGAGACACAGTGGCGAACCAGTCCCGCCCCAAGGTCAAGAAGTCGCGTGCCCTCGGCATCGCGCTGACGCCGAAGGCCGTCAAGTACTTCGAGGCCCGCCCCTACCCGCCGGGTGAGCACGGCCGCGGCCGCAAGCAGAACTCGGACTACAAGGTCCGTCTGCTCGAGAAGCAGCGTCTGCGCGCGCAGTACGACCTCAGCGAGCGCCAGCTCGTCCGCGCCTACGAGCGTGCCTCCAAGACCAACATGAAGACCGGCGAGGCCCTGGTCATCGAGCTCGAGCGCCGTCTCGACGCGCTGGTCCTGCGTTCGGGCATCGCCCGCACGATCTACCAGGCCCGCCAGATGGTCGTCCACGGCCACATCCAGGTCAACGGCCAGAAGGTCGACAAGCCGTCCTTCCGCGTCCGTCCGGACGACGTCGTGCAGGTGCGCGAGCGCTCCAAGGAGAAGACGCTCTTCACGATCGCCCGTGAGGGTGGCTTCGCCCCCGAGGGCGAGACCCCGCGCTACCTCCAGGTGAACCTCAAGGCCCTGGCGTTCCGCCTGGACCGCGAGCCGAACCGCAAGGAGATCCCGGTGATCTGCGACGAGCAGCTCGTCGTCGAGTACTACGCCCGCTGATCCCAGCCCGGCGCAGTACCTCCGCGGTACCTCAGCCCGCCGTCTCCCCGCCCTTCCGGGTGGGCGAGGCGGCGGGCTTCGCCGTGCGCGCCCCCGCCCCGGTCCCGGCGCCGCGCGGCGCCGGCAGCGGGACCGGCGGCCCGGGCCGGCGCAGCGCCCGCGTCACCACCTCCCGGCGGCCCAGCCCCGCCCCGTGCCGGACGCACTCCTCGTAGCGCTCGTCGCCCAGCTGCTCCCGCGCGGCCGCCTCGCACAGCTCGTGCGGCGCGTTGTAGTGCGCCGAGCCGAACAGCGGCAGCCCCACCGACGGCCACATCCGGGCCGCCCCGCCCTGCAGCACCGCCGCCTCCGCCGCGTCGCCCTCCGCCACGGTGACCAGGGCCAGCAGCTCCACCGCCAGCACCGATCCCAGCTGGTCCCGGAAGCGGTGCGCACCGCGCAGGCAGTCGGCCAGCAGCTCCCGGGCCCGCACCGGCTCGCCGTCGTACCAGGCCGCGTACGCCAGCACGTACAGGGCATAGCCACGGGCCCAGCGCTCCCCGTGGTCCTCGCACACCCGGCGCACGTCCTCGCACAGGCGCACCGCGTCCGGCAGGTCGCCCTGGAACGCCCGGGCCATCGCCAGCTCCACCTGGCCCATCAGCACGTTGCTGTTCAGCTCGCCGATCTCCCGGTAGCGGTGCAGCGCCGAGCGCAGCAGCGTCTCCGCGCGCGGCATGTCGTCCGTGACCAGCGCCAGACAGCCGGTGCGGTGCTCCGCGTACGCCACCGCCGTCGGATTGGACGACCGCTCGGCCTCCCGGCGGCACTCCTGGAGCGCCGCCAGCGCGTGCGCCGTGTCGCCCTGCAGCACCGCCACGTAGCCGAGCACCCACAGCGCCTTCAGCCGGGACTGCTCGCCCGCCGTCCCCTCCGCGTCCAGCCGCACCGCCTGCTCCAGCCACCGCCGCCCCTCCGACAGCCGGCCGCAGCCGACCCAGTGGAACCACAGGGCGCCCGCCAGGTACTGCCCCAGGTGCGCCTCGTCCGGTTCGGTCAGGGAGTGCTCCAGGGCCCCGCGCAGATTCGGCAGCTCGGCGTCCACCCGCGCGGCGACCTCCCGCTGGCGCGGGGAGAACCACTCCAGCTCGCACCAGGTCGCCAGGCCCACGTACCAGTCCCGGTGCCGGCGCCGCACCCGGCTCGCGTCGCCCGTGGCCTCCAGCCAGTCGCCGCCGTAGGCCCGCACCGTGTCGAGCATGCGGTAGCGGACCCCGGCCGGTGTCTCCTCGCGGGTCAGCACGGACTGGGCGAGCAGCGCGGACAGCACGTCCAGCACCTCGTCGGCGGGCAGTCCGTCGCCACTGCACACGTACTCGGCCGCCTCCAGGTCGAACGAGCCCGTGAACACCGACAGCCGCGCCCACAGCAGCCGCTCCGCGGGCGTGCACAGCTCGTGGCTCCAGCCGATCGCCGTGCGCAGCGTCCGGTGCCGGGGGAGCGCGGTGCGGTCCCCGCCGGTCAGGATGCGGAAGCGGTCGTCCAGGCGCTGCAGCATCTGCCGCGGCGACAGCGCGCCGAGACGGCCCGCCGCCAGCTCGATCGCCAGCGGAATCCCGTCCAGGCGAAGGCACAGCTCGCGCACCTCCTCCCGGTCCTCGCCCAGGGCGTCGTAGCCGTACCCGGCACCCGCGAGCCGCTGCCCGGCCCGGACCGCCAGCAGCTCCACCGCCTCCTCCGGGCGCAGCGGCGCCAGCGGGACCACCCGCTCCCCGGGCACGTCGAGCGGCCTGCGGCCCACCGCCAGCACCCGCAGCCCCGGGGCGCGGCCCAGCAGTTCGGCCGTGAGCGACGCGCACGCCTCCACCACGTGCTCGACGCCGTCCAGGACGAGCAGCAGTTCCCGCTCGGCGAGATGCGCGAGCAGCGTCTCGCGCGGCAGCCGGGTGGTGTGGTCGACCAGGCCCAGCGCCTCCACCACGGCGTAGTCGACGAACTCCTCGTCGCGCACCGGTGCCAGCTCGACGCGCCACACCCCGTGGCGGGGCGAGCGCCGCGCGGCCGCCCGGGCCGCCAGGCGTGACTTGCCGACCCCGCCCGTCCCCGTCACGGTCACCAGCCGGCCGGTGTCCAGCGCCCGGGCCAGCTCCGCGAGTTCCGGGGCTCTCCCGACGAAGGCGTCCAGTTCCAGGGGGAGGTTGCCGTGCGGGATGCCGTCGCGCCGAAGGTCTCGCATGGAACACGGAGCGTACTGAAGCGTTCTCCCTCCGTACAATCACTCCGCCCGGCTCCGGCGTTCTGACCCGGACGCGGGCGGTAATGCGGTACGGAGCCCCGCGCCCGGCGCGATAGGCTCGGTGCACGACTTTTTGATGTTCGGGTACGTCTTTCAGGGAGCGGGTGCGACAGTGTCCGGTGGCGAGGTGGCCGGAATCCTGGTGGCCGTCTTCTGGGCGATCCTGGTCTCCTTCCTCGCCGTGGCACTGGCGAGGCTGGCCCAGACGCTCAGGGCGACCACCAAGCTGGTGGCGGACGTGACCGACCAGGCCGTCCCGCTGCTGGCCGACGCCTCGTCGGCGGTGCGTTCCGCGCAGACCCAGATCGACCGCGTCGACGCCATCGCCTCCGACGTCCAGGAGGTCACGTCCAACGCCTCCGCGCTGTCCACCACGGTGGCCTCCACCTTCGGCGGCCCCTTGGTCAAGGTCGCCGCGTTCGGGTACGGCGTGCGCCGGGCACTCGGCGGCCGCAAGGAGGACGTGCCCGCGGGCCCGGCCAAGCAGCCGCGGCGCACCGTGATCGTCGGCCGTACGATCCCGGCCGCGCGGCGGACGAAGCGGAAGAAGGACTGATCCAGCGATGTTCCGCCGTACGTTCTGGTTCGGCACCGGTGTCGCCGCCGGTGTGTGGGCCACCACCAAGGTCAACCGGAAGCTCAAGCAGCTGACCCCCGACAGTCTCGCCGCGGCAGCGGCGAACAAGGCGCTGGACGCGGGGACCCGGCTCAAGGACCGCGCGGTGGGCTTCGCCCTCGACGTCCGAGAGAACATGGCCCAGCGGGAGGCCGAACTGGACGACGCGCTCGGGCTCAACGCCCCCGTCGACCGTGAACTGCCCGCACTGCGGCACCACGCCGCCATCGAGAACCGCAACGACCCGAAGTCCGTCGTCGACGTGCAGACGACGTACTCGCACAACCGGAATGAGGACCACTGATGGAGTCGGCCGAGATTCGTCGCCGCTGGTTGAGCTTCTTCGAGGAGCGCGGTCACACCGTCGTCCCTTCGGCGTCGCTCATCGCGGACGACCCGACTCTGCTCCTCGTCCCGGCCGGCATGGTGCCCTTCAAGCCCTACTTCCTGGGTGAGGTCAAGCCGCCCTTCGACCGCGCCACCAGCGTGCAGAAGTGCGTGCGCACGCCGGACATCGAAGAGGTCGGCAAGACCACCCGCCACGGCACCTTCTTCCAGATGTGCGGCAACTTCTCCTTCGGCGACTACTTCAAGGAAGGCGCCATCAAGCTCGCCTGGGAGCTGCTCACCAGCGCCCAGGACGAGGGCGGTTACGGCCTCGACCCCGAGCGCCTGTGGATCACCGTCTACCAGGACGACGACGAGGCCGAGCGCATCTGGCACGACGTCGTGGGCGTCCCCTCCGAGCGCATCCAGCGCCTCGGCAAGAAGGACAACTACTGGTCCATGGGCGTCCCCGGCCCCTGCGGCCCCTGCTCCGAGATCAACTACGACCGCGGCCCGGAGTTCGGCGCCGAGGGCGGCCCCGCCGTCAACGACGAGCGGTACGTGGAGATCTGGAACCTCGTCTTCATGCAGTACGAGCGGGGCGAGGGCATCGGCAAGGAGGACTTCGAGATCCTCGGGGAGCTGCCGAGCAAGAACATCGACACCGGCCTCGGCCTGGAACGCCTCGCCATGATTCTGCAGGGCGTGCAGAACATGTACGAGATCGACACCTCCATGGCCGTCATCAAGAAGGCCACCGAGCTGACCGGCGTGGCCTACGGCGACGCCCAGGCCTCGGACGTCTCCCTGCGCGTGGTCACCGACCACATGCGCACCTCCGTGATGCTGATCGGCGACGGCGTCACCCCCGGCAACGAGGGCCGCGGCTACGTGCTGCGCCGCATCATGCGCCGCGCCATCCGCAACATGCGCCTGCTCGGTGCCACCGGTCCGGTCGTCAAGGACCTGATCGACGTCGTGATCGGCATGATGGGGCAGCAGTACCCCGAGCTGATCACCGACCGCGAGCGGATCGAGAAGGTGGCCCTCGCCGAGGAGAACGCCTTCCTCAAGACGCTGAAGGCCGGCACCAACATCCTCGACACCGCCGTCAGCGACACCAAGGCCGCCGGCGGCAGCGTCCTCTCCGGTGACAAGGCGTTCCTGCTCCACGACACCTGGGGCTTCCCGATCGACCTCACCCTGGAGATGGCCGCCGAGCAGGGCCTGTCCGTGGACGAGGACGGCTTCCGGCGCCTGATGAAGGAGCAGCGGGAGCGGGCCAAGGCCGACGCCCAGGCCAAGAAGACCGGCCACGCCGGTGCCGGTGCCTACCGGGAGATCGCCGACCAGTCCGGTGCCACCGACTTCGTCGGCTACACGGACACCGAGAGCGAGTCCACGATCGTCGGCATCCTCGTCAACGGCGCCTCGTCCCCGGCCGCCACCGAGGGCGACGAGGTGGAGATCGTCCTCGACCGCACCCCGTTCTACGCCGAGGGCGGCGGCCAGATCGGCGACACCGGCCGGATCAGGTCCGACTCCGGCGCCGTCATCGAGGTCCGCGACTGCCAGAAGCCGGTCCCGGGCGTCTACGTCCACAAGGGCGTCGTCCAGGTCGGCGAGATCACCGTCGGCGCCAAGGCCCACGCCGCCATCGACGACCGGCGCCGCAAGGCCATCGCCCGCGCCCACTCGGCCACCCACCTCACCCACCAGGCGCTGCGCGACGCCCTCGGCCCGACGGCCGCCCAGGCCGGTTCCGAGAACCAGCCCGGCCGCTTCCGCTTCGACTTCGGTTCGCCGTCCGCCGTGCCGACGGCCGTGATGACCGACGTCGAGCAGAAGATCAACGAGGTGCTCGCCCGCGACCTGGACGTGCGTGCCGACGTCATGGGCATCGACGAGGCCAAGAAGCAGGGCGCCATCGCCGAGTTCGGCGAGAAGTACGGCGAGCGCGTGCGCGTCGTGACCATCGGCGACTTCTCCAAGGAGCTGTGCGGCGGCACCCACGTGCACAACACCGCCCAGCTCGGCCTGGTGAAGCTGCTCGGCGAGTCCTCCATCGGCTCGGGCGTCCGTCGCATCGAGGCCCTGGTCGGCGTGGACGCCTACAACTTCCTCGCCCGTGAGCACACGGTCGTCGCCCAGCTCCAGGAGCTGATCAAGGGCCGCCCGGAGGAGCTTCCGGAGAAGGTCTCCGCCATGCTCGGCAAGTTGAAGGACGCCGAGAAGGAGATCGAGAGGTTCCGCGCCGAGAAGGTGCTCCAGGCCGCCGCCGGCCTCGCCGAGTCCGCCAAGGACGTGCGCGGCGTCGCCGTCGTCACCGGCCGGGTCCCGGACGGCACCACCGCCGACGACCTGCGCAAGCTGGTCCTCGACGTGCGCGGCCGCATCCAGGGCGGCCGGGCCGCCGTGGTCGCCCTGTTCACCACGGTCAACGGCAAGCCCCTCACCGTCATCGCCACCAACGACGCCGCCCGCGACCGCGGCCTCAAGGCCGGTGACCTGGTGCGCACCGCCGCCAAGACCCTCGGCGGCGGCGGTGGCGGCAAGCCGGACGTCGCCCAGGGCGGTGGCCAGAACCCGGCCGCCATCGGCGAGGCCGTCGACGCCGTCGAGCGCCTCGTGGCGGACACCGCCAAGTGAGCGCGGACCAGCAGGACACTCCGGCGCTCCGCCGGGGCCGCCGTCTCGCGATCGACGTCGGGGACGCCCGTATCGGGGTCGCCTCGTGCGACCCCGACGGGATCCTCGCCACTCCGGTGGAGACGGTCCCCGGCCGGGACGTTCCGGCCGCGCACCGGCGTCTGCGGCAGCTCGTCGAGGAGTACGAACCGATCGAGGTCGTCGTCGGCCTCCCTCGCTCCCTCAAGGGGGGCGAGGGCCCGGCGGCGGTCAAGGTCCGCGGGTTCGCGCAGGAGCTGGCGAGGGGCATCGCGCCCGTGCCGGTGCGTCTCGTCGACGAGCGGATGACGACCGTGACCGCCAGTCAGGGACTGCGCGCCTCCGGAGTGAAGTCCAAGAAGGGCCGGTCCGTCATCGACCAGGCCGCGGCGGTGATCATCCTTCAGCAGGCGCTGGAATCCGAACGGGTGTCAGGCAAGCCACCCGGCGAGGGCGTCGAAGTGGTCATCTGATCGCGATACGGTAACGTTCCGCGCGATGCGGAGGCATTCGAACAGCCCCCGCACAGCAAGAGGCGGAACGGGAGCCGGCCCCCCATGACAGGCCGCGCGTTCCCCGCCTCGCGGCTCTAGGGGATCGATGACTGAGTATGGCCGGGGCCAAGGCTCCGAACCGTGGCATCCGGAGGACCCGTTGTACGGGGACGGCGGATGGGGAGGGCAGCAGACCCACACGGGTCAGCAGCCCCCCTACGGCGGCCAGCCGCAGCAGTATCCGGAGCAGCCGCAGTCCCCGCAGCAGTACGGCGACTGGGGCAACGGCGGGCAGCCCGCGTACGGTCAGCAGCCGCAGTACGACCAGTACGGTCAGCAGCACCCCGAGCCGCAGTACGACCAGTACGGCCGGCCGCAGTACGACCAGCAGGGCTACGACAACGGAGGCTGGGACTCCGGCGCGCACCCGCAGGCGCAGTACCCGGCCGACCCGACGGACCCCTACGGCCAGCAGGCCCCCGCGTACGGCGGCGAGCAGCCGGACTACTACGGCACCCCCCAGGCGTACCCGCCGCCGGAGCCGCCGACCCGCCGGCGCGCCGAGCCCGAGCCGCAGCACACCGACTGGGACCCCGGCCCCGACGAGGGCGAGCACGCCTTCTTCGCGGGCGGGGACGCCGAGGAGGACGAGGAGCCCGCCGACGGCGGCCGCGGCGAACGCAGGGCCCGGGGCGGCGGGAAACCCAAGAAGCGCCGCAACGGATGCGCCTGCCTGGTGGTCTGCCTGGTGCTCGGCGGCGGCGTCGCGGGCGTCGGCTACTTCGGCTACCAGTTCTACCAGGAACGTTTCGGCGCGGCCCCCGACTACGCGGGCGACGGCAACGGCGAGCAGGTCACCGTCACCATCCCCAAGGGCGCCGGCGGCTCCACGATCGGCCAGGAACTCAAACGCCAGGGCGTGGTGAAGAGCGTCGACGCCTTCATCGCCGCCCAGCAGAGCAACCCCCAGGGCAAGAGCATCCAGGACGGCGTGTACACGCTGCAGAAGGAGATGTCGGCCGAGAGCGCCGTCGAACTCCTGCTGAACCCCAAGAGCCGCAGCAACCTGATCGTCGCCGAGGGCAGGCGCAACGTCGACGTCTACAAGCTGATCGACAAGCAGCTCGGCGTGGACGAGGGCACCACGGCCAAGGTCGCCGAGAGCGAGTGGAAGAGCCTCGGCCTGCCCGAATGGGCGATGAACCACAAGAACGTGAAGGACCCGCTGGAAGGGTTCCTCTACCCGTCCAGCTACTCGGCGGCCAAGGGCCAGAAGCCCGAGGACGTGCTGAAACAGATGGTGGCACGGGCCAACGAGCAGTACGAGAAGATCGGGCTCGAGCAGAAGGCGGAGGGCCTCGGCCTCGACGGGCCCTGGCAGCTGCTCACCGTGGCGAGCCTCGTGCAGGCGGAGGGCAAGACCCACGAGGACTTCCGCAAGATGTCCGAGGTCATCTACAACCGGCTCAAGCCCACCAACACGGAGACCAACCAGGAGCTCCAGTTCGACTCGACCTTCAACTATCTGAAGGGCCAGAGCGAGATCCGCATCAGCGAGTCCGAGATCAACAGCAACCCGGACCCGTACAACACCTACACCAACAAGGGTCTGCCGCCCGGACCCATCGGCAACCCCGGCGAAGAGGCGCTGCAGGCGGCGCTCTCCCCGACGAGCGACGGCTGGATGTACTTCGTGGCCACCGACGGCGTGAGCAAGACCGAGTTCGCCAAGACACACGACGAGTTCCTGAAGCTGAAGGATAAGTTCGATGCCGTCTCCGGCAACTGACCGTCGCAGGGCCGCCGTTCTCGGCTCTCCGATCGCGCACTCGCTCTCCCCGGTGCTGCACCGCGCCGCCTATGCCGAGCTGGGCCTGGAGGGCTGGTCGTACGACCGCTTCGAGGTGGACGAGGAGGCGCTGCCGGGCTTCTTCGACCGGCTCGGCCCCGAGTGGGCGGGGCTGTCGCTGACCATGCCGCTGAAGCGGGCGGTCATCCCGCTGCTCGACACGATCAGCGAGACCGCCGCCTCCGTGGACGCGGTGAACACCGTGGTCCTCACCGAGGACGGCCGCAGGACCGGCGACAACACCGACATCCCCGGCATGGTCGCCGCCCTGCGCGAGCACGGCATCGAGAAGGCCGAGACCGCCGCGATCCTCGGCGCCGGCGCCACCGCCTCCTCCGCGCTGGCCGCCCTGACCCGGATCTGCACCGGCGAGATCACCGTCTACGTCCGCAGCGAGGCGCGCGCCGCCGAGATGCGGGGCTGGGCCGAGCGCCTGGAGGCCGACGTGCGCATCGCCGACTGGGCGGACGCCGAGGAGGCGCTGCGCGCCCCGCTGGTCGTGGCCACCACCCCGGCCGGCACCACCGACGCCCTCGCCGGCGCCGTCCCGGAGATGCCCGCGACCCTCTTCGACGTGCTCTACGACCCGTGGCCCACCACGCTCGCCGCCCGCTGGTCCGCGTACGGCGGCGCCGTCGTCAGCGGCCTCGACCTGCTGCTGCACCAGGCGGTGCTGCAGGTGGAGCAGATGACCGGCCGGTCGCCCGCCCCGCTGGCGGCGATGCGGGCCGCGGGGGAGCGGGCGCTCGCCGGCTGAACCGCCGCACCGCGCTCCGGGCCCGCTCACTCCCTGCCCCGTCCACCTGTCCGTCCATCTGTCCGTCCAGCGGACCGATTCCGGTCCGCCCCCGCGGACGTGGGAGGATCGGAGGTGGCGGGCCGGGGCCGCGCACCCGGTCGGGCCGTTGCCGTACGCGGTCAGGACGCGTACGCAAGGCATAACCGGGGCGCGAGCACTGAGGAGCACCGTTGAGCAGGTTGCGCTGGCTGACCGCGGGGGAGTCCCACGGTCCCGCACTCGTCGCGACGCTGGAGGGTCTGCCCGCCGGCGTGCCGATCACCACGGACATGGTGGCGGACCATCTGGCGAGGCGGCGGCTCGGCTATGGCCGCGGTGCGCGGATGAAGTTCGAGCGTGACGAGGTCACCTTCCTCGGCGGCGTCCGGCACGGGCTCACCCTCGGTTCTCCGGTCGCGATCATGGTGGGCAACACCGAGTGGCCCAAGTGGGAGCAGGTCATGGCGGCCGACCCGGTCGACCCGGAGATCCTGGAGGGGCTGGCCCGCAACGCGCCGCTGACCCGGCCGCGCCCCGGTCACGCGGACCTCGCCGGCATGCAGAAGTACGGCTTCGACGAGGCCCGGCCGATCCTGGAGCGGGCCTCCGCGCGCGAGACGGCGGCCCGGGTGGCGCTGGGCGCGGTGGCGCGGTCCTACCTGAAGGAGACGACCGGCGTCGAGATCGTCAGCCATGTGGTCGAACTGGCCTCGGCGAAGGCCCCCCAGGGCGTGTACCCGACACCGGCCGACGTGGAGAAGCTGGACGCCGACCCCGTGCGCTGCCTGGACGCCGACGCCTCGAAGGCGATGGTCGCCGAGATCGACCAGGCCCACAAGGACGGCGACACCCTCGGCGGCGTCGTCGAGATCCTCGCCTACGGCGTGCCGGTGGGCCTCGGCTCGCACGTCCACTGGGACCGCAAGCTCGACGCGCGGCTCGCGGGCGCCCTCATGGGCATCCAGGCGATCAAGGGCGTCGAGATCGGCGACGGCTTCGAGCTGGCCCGCGTGCCCGGTTCCCAGGCCCACGACGAGATCGTGAACACGCCCGAGGGCATCCGCCGGGTCTCCGGCCGCTCCGGCGGCACCGAGGGCGGCCTCACCACCGGTGAGCTGCTGCGGGTGCGTGCCGCGATGAAGCCGATCGCCACCGTGCCGCGCGCCCTGAAGACGGTGGACGTGACCACCGGTGAGGCCACGCAGGCCCACCACCAGCGCTCCGACGTGTCCGCCGTGCCCGCCGCCGGCATCGTCGCCGAGGCGATGGTCGCCCTGGTCCTGGCGGACGCGGTGGCGGAGAAGTTCGGCGGCGACAGCGTGCCCGAGACCCGCCGCAACGTGCGGACCTACCTCGAGAACCTGGCGATCCGATGAGTGCGCCGCTGATCGTGCTGGTCGGCCCGATGGGGGTCGGCAAGTCCACGGTGGGGCAGCTGCTGGCCGAGCGACTGGGCACCGGCTACCGGGACACGGACGCGGACATCGTCGCCGCCCAGGGGCGGACCATCGCGGAGATCTTCGTCGACGACGGTGAGTCCGCGTTCCGCGCCCTGGAGAAGGAGGCCGTGCGCACCGCGCTCGCCGAGCACGAGGGGGTCCTCGCCCTCGGGGGCGGCGCGATCCTGGACGCCGACACCCGCGGTCTGCTCGCCGGGCAGCAGGTCGTCTACCTCTCCATGGACGTCGAGGAGGCCGTCAGACGCACCGGCCTGAACACGGCGCGCCCGCTGCTCGCGGTCAACCCGCGCAAGCAGTGGCGCGAGCTGATGGAGGCCCGTCGGCACCTCTACGAGGAGGTCGCCACGGTCGTCGTGGCCACGGACGGCCGTACGCCCGAAGAGGTCACCCGAGCCGCCCTGGACGCACTGGAATCGAAGTCTGTTTCCCCGGGGGACGCCCCCGGGACCCCCGGCCGAAGGACGCTGCGGTGAACGATGTGACAAGGATCAGGATCGGCGGCACCGCGGGGTCCGAGCCCTACGAGGTCCTGGTGGGCCGTCAGCTCCTGGGCGAGCTGGGCGGCCTGATCGGCACCCGGGCCAAGCGGGTCGCGGTCATCCACCCCGAGGCCCTCGCCGAGACCGGTGACGCCCTGCGCGCCGACCTCGCCGAGCAGGGCTACGAGGCGATCGCCATCCAGGTGCCCAACGCGGAGGAGGCCAAGACCGCCGAGGTCGCCGCCTACTGCTGGAAGGCGCTCGGCCAGTCCGGCTTCACCCGCACCGACGTCATCGTCGGCGTCGGCGGCGGCGCCAGCACCGACCTGGCCGGCTTCGTGGCCGCGACCTGGCTGCGCGGCGTGCGCTGGATCGCCGTCCCCACCACGGTGCTGGCCATGGTGGACGCGGCCGTCGGCGGCAAGACCGGCATCAACACCGCCGAGGGCAAGAACCTCGTCGGCTCCTTCCACCCGCCCGCCGGCGTCCTGTGCGACCTGGCCGCGCTGGACTCCCTCCCGGTCAACGACTACGTCTCGGGCCTCGCCGAGGTCATCAAGGCCGGCTTCATCGCCGACCCGGTGATCCTGGACCTGATCGAGTCCGACCCGCAGGCCGCGCGCACCCCGGCCGGACCGCACACCGCCGAGCTGATCGTGCGCTCCATCAAGGTCAAGGCGGAGGTCGTCTCCTCCGACCTGAAGGAGGCGGGCCTCAGGGAGATCCTCAACTACGGCCACACCCTCGGCCACGCCATCGAGAAGAACGAGCGCTACAAGTGGCGCCACGGCGCCGCCGTCTCGGTCGGCATGCACTTCGCCGCCGAGCTGGGCCGCCTCGCGGGCCGCCTGGACGACGCCACCGCCGACCGGCACCGCACCATCCTCGAAGCGGTCGGCCTGCCGCTGCACTACCGCTACGACCAGTGGCCCAAGCTCCTCGAGAACATGAAGGTCGACAAGAAGTCCCGCGGCGACCTGCTGCGCTTCATCGTCCTCGACGGCCTCGCCAAGCCCACCGTGCTGGAGGGCCCCGACCCGGCCGTCCTCCTCGCCGCCTACGGCGAGGTGGGCGAGTAGTACCCCGGCGCACCATCCGTCCGATTCGCCCTGCGCGACGGGCACTTCGGACCGCCCCCGGCCGTTCACCAAACGGCGGCCGGGGGCGGTACCGTTCGGTAGCAGCGGGCGGGGCACCCCCTCCCGCCGTCAGCGCCCATCGCCTGTACGAGACGGAGTGGCACCGGATGCAGCACGCAGTGGGTTCTCCGCTGCCGCCGCCCCCTCAGCCGGGGCACGGACCGGCCGTCGGCTGGTCCCCGGCCGCACACCACCCGGGCCCGCACCAGGGCTCCGCCCCGGTACCGCCGCGACCGGCGCCCGGACACCCCCCGCAGGCGCCGCGCCCTGCGGCACCCCCGCAGGCGCAGGCCCCGCACCAGGCCCCGGGCCCCCAGCGGGCGGCCCCGGCACCCGCGCCGGGCCCCGGACACCCCCGGCAGGCCGCTCCCGTACCGCCCGCGCCGGACACCACCGGCCATGTGGCGCTGCCGCCCGGGGCGCCCGTGGCGATGCCCAGCGTGCCCCCCGCCGCGGCCACCGCGCCCGACCCCGCCACGACCACCCTCGCGGTGCTGCTCATCGGACCGGCGGGCGCGGGCAAGACCAGCGTCGCCAAGTACTGGGCGGACCACCGGAGGGTCCCCACCGCCCACATCAGCCTCGACGACGTCCGCGAATGGGTCCGCTCCGGCTTCGCCGACCCGCAGACCGGGTGGAACGAGAACAGCGAGGCCCAGTACCGCCTCGCCCGCCGCACCTGCGGCTTCTCCGCCCGCAACTTCCTCGCCAACGGCATCTCCTGCATCCTCGACGACGCCGTCTTCCCGGACCGCCCCGTCGTCGGCCTCGGCGGCTGGAAGCGGCACGTCGGCCCCGGCCTGCTCCCGGTCGTCCTCCTGCCCGGCCTGGACATCGTCCTGGAGCGCAACGCGCAACGGTCGGGCAACCGCCGCCTGACCGACGAGGAGGTCGCCCGCATCCACGGCCGCATGGCCGGCTGGTACGGCTCCGGGCTCCCGATCATCGACAACTCCCAGCTGGACGTACCGGAGACGGCGAGGGTCCTGGACGAGGTCCTGTCCCGCTCGATAGCGAGCCCGCCGGCCTGGTGAACGCGGGGGAGCGGGCCGGCCCCCGGGGCGGGGGACCGCGCGTCCGGTCCCCACCCGCCGGCGGACGCCGCGCGAGCAGCCGCCCGCACCCCGGTTGGCGCACCCGGCAGCTCACTCGGCCCTCTCGAGCGGCGCCCCCCGAGGGAAGCTCATACGCTCGGTTCATGTCACAGGTGTACGCGGCCCGCCGAACCCGCCTACGAGAACGCTGCAACGCGGGCGGCAGCGCGGCGGCGCTCGTCTCCCGCCCCGCCAACGTGCGCTATCTCGCCGGTGCCGCCCCGCGCGGCGCCGTGCTCCTCCTGGGCAAGACCGAGGATCTGCTGATCTGCTCCACCCCGCCCGACGACCGGCCGGCCGACGGACGGCCCGACGACGCGCTGCCGGTGCGCACGCTGCCCGGCCCCGGCGGCGACGCCGCCGTCGCGGCCGCCGGTCTCGCCGCGGCCCAGGGCGCCGAGTCCCTCGCCACCGAGGACCACCACCTCACCGTCGTCCGGCACCGCGCCATGCGCTCGGTCGCCCCGCGGCTGCGTCTGTCCGACCTCGGCCAGGCGGTCGAACAGCTCCGGGTCGTCAAGGACGAAGAGGAGATCTCCTGCCTGCGCATCGGCGCCGAGATCGCCGACCAGGCCCTGGGCGAGCTGCTGGAATCCATCCTGGTGGGGCGCACCGAGCGGCACCTCGCCCTGGAACTGGAACGCCGCCTGGTGGACCACGGCGCCGACGGCCCGGCCTTCCCGACCTCCGTCGGCACCGGTCCGAACTCGGGGCGCCGCGGCCACCGGCCCACCGACCGGCGGGTGGAGGAAGGGGACTTCCTCTCCGTGTGCCTGGGCGCGACCTACCGCGGCTACCGCTGCGAGATCGGCCGGACCTTCGTCATCGGGACCTCGCCGGCCGACTGGCAGATCGAGCTGTACGACCTCGTCTTCGCCGCCCAGCGGGCCGGCCGGGAGGCCCTCGTACCCGGCGCGGCCTGCCGGGACGTGGACCGGGCCGCCCGCCAGGCACTGGATTCGGCCGGGTACGCTGAGCACCTTCCGGGCCTCACCGGACACGGAGTCGGACTCGAAATCGACGAGGACCCGCAGTTGGCCCCCGCGGCCATGGGTAAACTGGACGCTTGTGTGCCGGTCACCGTCGAACCGGGGGTCCACCTCCCGGGCCGGGGCGGGGTCCGGATCGATGACACGCTCGTCGTGCGCCCCGAGGCGGACGGCGGACCCGAGCTACTCACCATCACGACCAAGGAGCTGCTCGCGCTCTAGCCTTCGCGCTGTGCGCATGCCTGCACCGGGGTCGTCCACGTCAGTCCAGTCCAGGAGATTCCGCAACCGTGGCTTCCACGAACGACCTCAAGAACGGCATGGTGCTCAAGCTCGAAGGCGGCCAGCTCTGGTCCGTCGTCGAGTTCCAGCACGTCAAGCCCGGCAAGGGCCCGGCCTTCGTGCGCACCAAGCTCAAGAACGTGCTTTCCGGCAAGGTCGTCGACAAGACCTTCAACGCCGGCGTCAAGGTCGAGACGGCCACTGTCGACAAGCGTGACATGCAGTTCTCGTACATGGACGGCGACTACTTCGTCTTCATGGACATGGAGACCTACGACCAGCTGCACATCGACCGCAAGGTCGTCGGCGACGCCGCCAACTTCCTGATCGAGGGCTTCGAGGCCACCGTCGCGCAGCACGAGGGCGAGGTGCTCTTCGTCGAGCTGCCCGCCGCCGTCGAGCTGACCATCCAGGAGACCGAGCCGGGCGTCCAGGGCGACCGCTCCACCGGCGGCACCAAGCCCGCCATCCTGGAGACCGGTCACCAGATCAACGTCCCGCTCTTCATCACCACCGGTGAGAAGATCAAGGTCGACACCCGCACGAGCGACTACCTCGGCCGGGTGAACAGCTAACCGTGGCTGCCCGCAACACGGCCCGCAAGCGCGCCTTCCAGATCCTCTTCGAGGGCGATCAGCGCGGCGCCGACGTCCTGACGGTCCTCGCCGACTGGGTCCGGCACTCCCGGTCCGACACCCGGCAGCCGCCGGTGAGCGAGTACACGATGGAGCTGGTCGAGGGCTACGCCGAGCGTGCCGAGCGCGTCGACGAGCTGATCGCCCAGTACTCGGTCGGCTGGACGCTCGACCGGATGCCGGTCGTCGACCGCAACATCCTGCGCCTGGGCGCGTACGAGCTGATCTGGGTCGACGAGACCCCGGACGCCGTCGTCCTGGACGAGATGGTGCAGCTGGCGAAGGAGTTCTCCACGGACGAGTCGCCCGCGTTCGTCAACGGCCTGCTCGGCCGGCTGAAGGAGCTCAAGCCTTCGCTGCGTCGCGACTAGCTCCGCCGGTGCCGGCGCTGAGCCCCACGACGTGACAAAACCGCCGGGGTGGCGGGAACCGCATGGTTCCCGCCACCCCGGCGGCACGTTTCTGCTGAGGCTGCCGAGGCTCAGATGTCCTCGTGGGACGCCACCGCGCGGCGCGCGTCCGCGTCCAGGACGCCCCAGCTGATCAGCTGCTCGGTCAGGACCGAGGGCGACTGGTCGTAGATGACCGCGAGCGTGCGCAGGTCGTCCTGGCGGATCGAGAGCACCTTGCCGTTGTAGTCACCGCGCTGCGACTGGATCGTCGCCGCGTAGCGCTGGAGGGGGCCCGCCTTCTCGGCTGGCACCGTGGCCAGCCGCTCCAGGTCCAGGACCAGCTTCGGCGGCGGCTCGGCGGCACCGCCCGGGGTGGTGCCCGGAAGCAGCTCCTGCACGGGGACGCCGTAGAAGTCCGCCAGCTCGGCGAGGCGCTGCACGGTCACGGCGCGGTCGCCGCGCTCGTACGAACCGACCACCACGGCCTTCCAGCGGCCCTGGGACTTCTCCTCGACACCGTGGAGGGAAAGGCCCTGCTGGGTGCGGATGGCCCGGAGCTTGGCCCCGAGCTGTTTGGCGTATTCGCTGGACATATGGCTCCCGGACAAGGTGTCGACGCGATCCGCACAGTCGCGTACCGCGCGGCTGGTAACTCACTGTGAGGTTACGCAGCGTTACTCTCCTGCGTCAAGCCGAATGGTCCGCACCGACTCTTCCGTGGTATTCGCATTTCGTTGCTCCGAACGGGTGGCGCCGAGGTGGCAGAGGGGTGACGCGGGAGCGACCGGGGGGTCGACGAGACGGTTCTGTGAGCCTGATACCGTGGGTGACGCACATCCCGACGTCCTTTAAGGTCCGTCCCGTGAGGCGGAGAAGGAGGTCCGTTTCGTATGGACAAGCAGCAGGACGCGCCCGCGGGCGCGCACTCCGATGCGCGGCCCGTTCTCGAGGGTCCCGACATCGCCCGGGTCCTGACCCGCATCGCCCACGAGATCGTCGAACGCGCCAAGGGCGCCGACGACGTGGTGCTCCTCGGCATCCCGACCCGCGGCGTCTTCCTCGCCCGGCGGCTCGCCGACAAGCTGGAGCAGATCACCGAGCGCAAGGTCCCGGTCGGCTCGCTCGACATCACCATGTACCGCGACGACCTGCGCATGCACCCGCCGCGCGCCCTCGCCCGCACCGAGATCCCCGGTGACGGCATCGACGGCCGGCTGGTCGTCCTCGTCGACGACGTGCTCTTCTCCGGCCGCACCATCCGCGCCGCCCTCGACGCGCTGAACGACATCGGCCGCCCCCGCGCGGTGCAGCTCGCCGTCCTCGTCGACCGCGGCCACCGCGAACTGCCCATCCGCGCCGACTACGTCGGCAAGAACCTCCCGACGTCGCTGCGGGAGACGGTCAAGGTCCAGCTCGCCGAGGAGGACGGTCGCGACACCGTGCTGCTCGGTGCCAAGCCGGACGCCCCGGGCGCCCACCCGTAGCACCCGCGCGTACGCGCCCAGCCGTGCCGTACGCCCGCTCGGTGTGCCCGCACGCACGCTCGGCCGCCCGAATTATCCCGCTCTTCCGCATGAATCGCCCTACGGAGCCTGACAGATGCAGCGTCATCTCATCTCGGCCGCCGACCTCACCCGCGACGACGCCGTCCTGATCCTCGACACCGCCGAGGAGATGGCCCGGGTCGCCGACCGGCCGATCAAGAAACTGCCGACCCTGCGCGGCCGCACCGTCGTCAACCTCTTCTTCGAGGACTCGACGCGGACCCGGATCTCCTTCGAAGCCGCCGAGAAGCGCCTGTCCGCGGACGTCATCAACTTCACCGCCAAGGGCTCCAGCGTCTCCAAGGGCGAGTCCCTCAAGGACACCGCCCAGACCCTGGAGGCCATGGGCGTCGACGCCGTCGTCATCCGGCACGGCGCCTCCGGCGCCCCCTACCGCCTGGCCACCTCCGGCTGGATCGACGCCCACGTCATCAACGCCGGCGACGGCACCCACCAGCACCCCACCCAGGCCCTGCTGGACGCCTTCACCATGCGCCGCCGGCTGGTCGGCCCCGACACCGGCCTCGGCAAGGACCTCGACGGCCGCCGCGTCACCCTGGTCGGCGACATCCTGCACAGCCGCGTCGCCCGCTCCAACGTCGACCTGCTGCACACCCTCGGCGCCGAGGTCACCCTGGTCGCCCCGCCGACCCTGCTGCCGGTCGGCGTCGAGACCTGGCCCTGCGAGGTCTCCTACGACCTCGACTCCACCCTGACCAAGTCCGACGCGGTGATGCTGCTGCGCGTGCAGCGCGAGCGCATGAACGCCGCGTTCTTCCCGACCGAGCGCGAGTACTCCCGCCGCTACGGCCTCGACGGCGACCGCATGGCGAAGATGCCCGACCACGCCATCGTGATGCACCCCGGCCCCATGGTCCGCGGCATGGAGATCACCGCCGAGGTCGCCGACTCCGACCGCTGCACCGTCGTCGAGCAGGTCACCAACGGCGTCTCCGTCCGGATGGCCGTCCTCTACCTGCTGCTCGGCGGAGCCGAGCCCGCCGTCACCCACGCCCGTCCCACCGAGGAGAAGTAAGAACATGAGCAAGATCCTGATCCGCGGTGCGAAGGTGCTCGGCGGCGAGCCGCAGGACGTGCTGATCGACGGCGCCACCATCGCCGAGGTCGGCACCGGGCTGAGCGCCGAGGGCGCCGAGGTCGTCGAGGCCGCCGGCCAGGTGCTGCTGCCCGGCCTGGTCGACCTCCACACCCACCTGCGCGAGCCCGGCCGCGAGGACTCCGAGACCGTGCTGACCGGCACCCGCGCGGCGGCGAGCGGCGGCTACACCAACGTCTTCGCCATGGCCAACACCTTCCCGGTCGCCGACACCGCCGGCGTCGTCGAGCAGGTCTGGCGGCTCGGCAAGGAGTCCGGCTACTGCGACGTGCAGCCCATCGGCGCCGTCACCGTCGGCCTGGAGGGCGCCAAGCTCGCCGAGCTGGGCGCGATGCACGAGTCCGCGGCCGGCGTCACCGTCTTCTCCGACGACGGCAAGTGCGTCCACGACGCCGTGATCATGCGCCGCGCCCTGGAGTACGTGAAGGCATTCGGCGGCGTCGTCGCCCAGCACGCCCAGGAACCCCGGCTCACCGAGGGCGCCCAGATGAACGAGGGCGTCGTCTCCGCCGAGCTGGGCCTCGGCGGCTGGCCCGCCGTCGCCGAGGAGTCGATCATCGCGCGGGACGTGCTGCTCGCCGAGCACGTCGGCTCCCGCGTCCACATCTGCCACCTGTCCACGGCGGGCAGCGTCGAGATCGTCCGCTGGGCCAAGTCCCGCGGCATCGACGTCACCGCCGAGGTCACCCCGCACCACCTGCTCCTCACCGACGAGCTGGTCCGGTCGTACGACCCGGTCTACAAGGTCAACCCGCCGCTGCGCACCGAGCGCGACGTGCTGGCCCTGCGCGAGGCGCTCGCCGACGGGACGATCGACATCGTCGCCACCGACCACGCCCCGCACCCGCACGAGGACAAGGACTGCGAGTGGGCCGCCGCCGCCATGGGCATGGTGGGCCTGGAGACCGCGCTGTCGGTGGTCCAGGAGACCATGGTGGACACGGGCCTGCTGGACTGGGCCGGCGTCGCCGACCGGATGTCCTTCAAGCCCGCGCAGATCGGACAGGCCACCGGACACGGCCGTCCCGTCTCGGCTGGTGAGCCCGCCAACCTCACTCTCGTCGACACGGCATACCGTGGCCGGGTGGACCCCGCGGGCTTCGCCTCGCGCAGCCGCAACACCCCCTACGAGGGGCGTGAGCTGCCGGGCCGTGTGACGCACACGTGGCTGCGGGGCAAGGCCACGCTCGTCGACGGGAAGCTCACGTGACCTCTGTAGCACCGGTAATCCTGCTGGCCGCCGAGAAGGAATCGGCGGAAGTGACCGACTGGGCCGCCCGCATCGGCTGGGTCGTCGGCCTCGGCCTGTTCGTCGCGCTCGTCTACTGGCTGATGCGCGAGGGCTGGAAGTGGCGCGGCACCCTCCAGGGCGACCTGCCCGAGCTGCCCGGCGCGCCGGACGCCCCCGGCCCGGCGAGACTGAGCATGAGCGGCCGCTACCACGGCTCGACCACCGCCGGGCAGTGGCTGGACCGCATCGTGGCGCACGGCCTGGGCACCCGCAGCCGGGTCGAGCTCACCCTGACGGACGCGGGACTGGACGTCGTACGCCCCGGCGCGAACGACTTCTTCGTCCCCGTCGCCGCGCTGCGCGAGGCCCGGCTCGACAAGGGCATCGCCGGCAAGGTGCTCACCGAGGGCGGCCTGCTGGTCGTCACCTGGGAGCACGGCGACAAGCTGATCGACTCCGGCTTCCGCTCCGACCACGCGGCCGAGCACAACGAGTGGGTCGAAACCCTGAACGACATGATCAACAAGACGGAAACGGAAGGCGCACGATGACGACCTCCACCCGGGGAGCCGGCAAGGCTCCCGCCGTACTCGTCCTGGAGGACGGCCGGATCTTCCGCGGCCGCGCCTACGGGGCCGTGGGGGCCACGTTCGGCGAAGCCGTGTTCTCCACCGGCATGACCGGCTACCAGGAGACCCTCACCGACCCGTCGTACCACCGCCAGGTGGTCGTGATGACCGCCCCGCACATCGGGAACACCGGCATCAACGACGAGGACATGGAGTCCAAGAAGATCTGGGTCTCCGGATACGTCGTGCGCGACCCCGCGCGCGTGCCCTCCAGCTGGCGCTCCCGCCGCACGCTGGACGACGAGCTGGACGCCCAGGGCGTCGTCGGCATCTCCGGCATCGACACCCGCGCCCTCACCCGCCACCTGCGCGAGCGCGGCGCCATGCGCGTCGGCATCTTCAGCGGCGACGCCGTCCAGGACGACGCCGCGCTGCTGGCCCGCGTCCAGGAGGCCCCCGAGATGAAGGGCGCCGACCTCTCCGCCGAGGTCGCCACCACCGAGCCGTACGTGGTCCCGGCGATCGGCGAGAAGAAGTTCACCGTCGCCGCCGTCGACCTCGGCATCAAGGGCATGACCCCGCACCGCATGGCCGAGCGCGGCATCGAGGTGCACGTCCTGCCCGCCACCGCGACCGTCGAGGACGTCTACGCGGTCGACCCGGACGGCGTCTTCTTCTCCAACGGCCCGGGCGACCCGGCCACCGCCGACCACCCGGTCTCCGTCATGCGCGGCGTCCTGGAGCGCGGCACCCCGCTCTTCGGCATCTGCTTCGGCAACCAGATCCTGGGCCGCGCCCTCGGCTTCGGCACCTTCAAGCTGAAGTACGGCCACCGCGGCATCAACCAGCCCGTGCAGGACCGTACGACCGGCAAGGTCGAGGTCACCGCGCACAACCACGGATTCGCCGTCGACGCCCCGCTCGACAAGGTCTCCGACACCCCCTACGGCCGCGCCGAGGTCTCCCACGTCTGCCTCAACGACAACGTGGTGGAGGGCCTCCGGCTCCTCGACAAGCCGGCCTTCAGCGTCCAGTACCACCCCGAAGCGGCAGCCGGCCCGCACGACGCCGCCTACCTGTTCGACCGCTTCGTTTCCCTGATGGAGGGCCAGCGTGCCTAAGCGCACCGATATCCAGTCCGTCCTGGTCATCGGCTCCGGCCCGATCGTCATCGGCCAGGCCGCCGAGTTCGACTACTCCGGCACCCAGGCGTGCCGGGTCCTGAAGTCCGAGGGCCTCAGGGTCGTCCTCGTGAACTCCAACCCGGCGACGATCATGACCGACCCGGAGATCGCCGACGCCACCTACGTCGAGCCGATCACCCCCGAGTTCGTCGAGAAGATCATCGCCAAGGAGCAGCCCGACGCCCTGCTGCCCACCCTGGGCGGCCAGACGGCGCTCAACACCGCCATCTCGCTGCACGAGAACGGCGTCCTGGAGAAGTACGGCGTCGAGCTGATCGGCGCCAACGTCCAGGCGATCCACAAGGGCGAGGACCGCGACCTGTTCAAGGAGGTCGTCGAGGAGGTCCGCAAGAAGATCGGCCACGGCGAGTCCGCCCGGTCCTACATCTGCCACTCCATGGACGACGTCCTCAAGGGCGTCGAGGAGCTGGGCGGCTACCCGGTCGTCGTCCGCCCGTCCTTCACCATGGGCGGCGCCGGCTCCGGCTTCGCGCACGACGAGGAGGAGCTGCGCCGCATCGCCGGCCAGGGCCTCACCCTCTCGCCGACCACCGAGGTCCTCCTGGAGGAGTCCATCCTCGGCTGGAAGGAGTACGAGCTGGAGCTGATGCGCGACAAGAACGACAACGTCGTGGTCGTCTGCTCCATCGAGAACTTCGACCCCATGGGCGTGCACACCGGCGACTCGATCACCGTCGCGCCCGCGATGACGCTCACCGACCGCGAGTACCAGGTGCTGCGCGACGTCGGCATCGCGATCATCCGCGAGGTCGGCGTCGACACCGGCGGCTGCAACATCCAGTTCGCGGTGAACCCGGTCGACGGCCGCGTCATCGTCATCGAGATGAACCCGCGCGTGTCGCGTTCCTCGGCGCTCGCCTCCAAGGCGACCGGCTTCCCGATCGCCAAGATCGCCGCGAAGCTCGCCGTCGGCTACACGCTGGACGAGATCCCGAACGACATCACGCAGGAGACCCCGGCCTCCTTCGAGCCCACGCTCGACTACGTGGTCGTCAAGGCCCCGCGCTTCGCCTTCGAGAAGTTCCCGAGCGCCGACTCCACCCTCACGACCACCATGAAGTCGGTCGGCGAGGCCATGGCCATCGGCCGCAACTTCACCGAGGCGTTCCAGAAGGCGCTGCGCTCGCTGGAGAAGAAGGGCAGCCAGTTCACCTTCGTCGGCGAGCCGGGCGACAAGAAGGCGCTGCTGGAGGAGGCCGTCCGGCCCACCGACGGCCGCATCAACGCCGTCATGCAGGCCATCCGCGCGGGCGCCACGCCCGAGGAGGTCTTCGCGTACACGAAGATCGACCCCTGGTTCGTCGACCAGCTCTTCCTGATCAAGGAGACCGCCGACGAGCTGGCCGCCGCGCCCGAGCTGACCGCCGACCTGCTCGCCGAGGCCAAGCGGCACGGCTTCTCCGACCAGCAGATCGGCGAGATCCGCGGCCTGCGCGAGGACGTCGTCCGCGAGGTGCGGCACGCGCTCGGCATCCGGCCGGTCTACAAGACGGTCGACACCTGCGCCGCCGAGTTCGCCGCGAAGACGCCGTACTTCTACTCCTCCTACGACGAGGAGACCGAGGTCGCGCCCCGCGAGAAGCCGGCCGTCATCATCCTGGGCTCCGGCCCCAACCGCATCGGCCAGGGCATCGAGTTCGACTACTCCTGCGTCCACGCCTCCTTCGCGCTGAGCGACGCCGGGTACGAGACCGTGATGGTCAACTGCAACCCGGAGACCGTCTCCACCGACTACGACACCTCCGACCGGCTGTACTTCGAGCCGCTCACGCTGGAGGACGTCCTGGAGATCGTCCACGCCGAGCAGCAGGCCGGACCGGTCGCGGGCGTCGTCGTCCAGCTCGGCGGCCAGACCCCGCTGGGCCTGTCCCAGGCGCTCAAGGACAACGGCGTGCCGATCGTCGGCACCTCGCCCGAGGCCATCCACGCCGCCGAGGACCGCGGCGCCTTCGGCCAGGTCCTCAAGGAGGCGGGCCTGCCCGCCCCCAAGCACGGCACCGCCACCACCTTCGCCGAAGCCAAGGCCATCGCCGACGAGATCGGCTACCCGGTCCTCGTCCGCCCCTCCTACGTCCTGGGCGGACGCGGCATGGAGATCGTCTACGACGAGACCCGGCTGGAGGCGTACATCGCCGAGTCGACCGAGATCAGCCCGTCCCGGCCGGTCCTGGTCGACCGCTTCCTGGACGACGCCATCGAGATCGACGTCGACGCCCTGTACGACGGCGAGGAGCTGTACCTCGGCGGCGTCATGGAGCACATCGAGGAGGCCGGCATCCACTCCGGCGACTCGGCGTGCGCCCTGCCCCCGATCACGCTCGGCGGCTTCGACATCAAGCGGCTGCGCGCCTCCACCGAGGGCATCGCGGCCGGCGTCGGCGTGCGCGGCCTGATCAACATCCAGTTCGCGCTGGCCGGGGACATCCTCTACGTCCTGGAGGCCAACCCTCGCGCCTCGCGCACCGTGCCCTTCACCTCGAAGGCGACCGCGGTGCCGCTCGCGAAGGCCGCCGCCCGCATCTCGCTGGGCGCGACCATCGCCGAGCTGCGTGCGGAGGGCCTGCTCCCGGCCAACGGCGACGGCGGCACGCTCCCGATGGACGCGCCGATCTCCGTCAAGGAGGCCGTGATGCCGTGGTCCCGCTTCCGGGACATCCACGGCCGCGGCGTCGACACGGTCCTCGGCCCGGAGATGCGCTCCACCGGCGAGGTCATGGGCATCGACTCCGTCTTCGGCACGGCGTACGCCAAGTCGCAGGCGGGTGCGTACGGCCCGCTGCCGACCAAGGGACGGGCGTTCATCTCGGTCGCCAACCGCGACAAGCGTTCGATGATCTTCCCGGCCCGCGAGCTGGTCGCCCACGGCTTCGAGCTGCTCGCCACCTCTGGCACCGCCGAGGTCCTCAAGCGCAACGGCATCAACGCCACGGTCGTGCGCAAGCAGTCCGAGGGCACCGGCCCGAACGGCGAGAAGACCATCGTCCAGCTCATCCACGACGGCGAGGTCGACCTCATCGTCAACACCCCGTACGGCACCGGCGGCCGCCTCGACGGCTACGACATCCGTACGGCGGCCGTGGCCCGCTCCGTGCCGTGTCTGACGACCGTCCAGGCGCTGGCGGCGGCGGTCCAGGGCATCGACGCCCTCAACCACGGCGACGTGGGAGTGCGCTCGCTCCAGGAACACGCGGAATTCCTGACCGCGGCCCGCGACTAGCAGCCCCGAGGGGGACACCGGAAACGGTGTCCCCCTCTTCATGAGGCTTCATGAGGACACCCATGTACAGAACCTTCTTCTCGCTCGTCTTCAAGCGGATGGACCCGGAGCGGGCGCACCACCTCGCCTTCCGCTGGATCCGCCTCGCCGTGCGCGTGCCCGTCCTGCGCACCTTCGTCGCGGCCGTGCTCGCCCCCCGCCACAAGGAGCTGCGCACCGAGGCGTTCGGCCTGCGCATGCACGGCCCCTTCGGACTGGCCGCCGGCTTCGACAAGAACGCCGTCGCCATCGACGGCATGGCCATGCTCGGCTTCGACCACGTCGAGATCGGGACCGTGACGGGGGAGCCGCAGCCCGGCAACCCCAAGAAGCGGCTGTTCCGGCTGGTGAGCGACCGCGCGCTGATCAACCGCATGGGCTTCAACAACGACGGCTCCCTGGCCGTCGCCGCCCGCCTGGCCTCCCGCACGCCCGTGTTCAAGACGGTCGTCGGCGTCAACATCGGCAAGACCAAGGTCGTCCCGGAGGAGGAGGCCGTCGGCGACTACGTGAAGTCCGCCGAGCGCCTCGCCCCGCACGCCGACTACCTCGTGGTCAACGTCTCCTCCCCGAACACGCCCGGCCTGCGCAACCTCCAGGCGACCGAGGCGCTGCGCCCGCTGCTGACCGCCGTGCGCGAGGCCGCCGACCGCGCGGTCACCGCGCGGCGCGTCCCGCTCCTGGTCAAGATCGCCCCGGACCTCGCCGACGAGGACGTCGACGCGGTCGCCGACCTGGCCGTGGAGCTGGGCCTGGACGGCATCATCGCCACCAACACCACCATCGCCCGCGAAGGACTCGGCCTGACGTCCTCGCCGGCCCTGGTCCAGGAGACCGGCGGTCTGTCCGGCGCCCCCCTCAAGGAGCGCTCCCTGGAGGTGCTGCGCCGCCTCTACGCCCGCGTGGGCGACCGGATCACCCTGGTGGGCGTCGGCGGCGTCGAGACCGCCGAGGACGCCTGGCAGCGCATCCTGGCCGGGGCCACGCTGGTCCAGGGCTACAGCGCGTTCATCTACGAGGGGCCCTTCTGGGGACGGGCCGTCCACAAGGGGCTCGCCGCGCGTCTGCGGCAGAGCCCGTACGCCACCCTCGCCGACGCGGTCGGCGCCGACGTGAGGAAGCCCCGATGACCGGTACGACCGAGCCGTTCGGCGCGCGACTGCGCCGTGCCATGGACGAACGCGGGCCGCTGTGCGTGGGCATCGACCCGCACGCCTCCCTGCTCGCCGAGTGGGGTCTGGACGACGACGTGGCGGGCCTGGAGCGCTTCAGCCGCACCGTCGTGGAGGCCGTGGCCGACCGGGTGGCCGTCCTCAAGCCGCAGAGCGCCTTCTTCGAGCGCTTCGGCTCGCGCGGTGTCGCGGTCCTGGAGAAGTCGGTCGAGGAGGCGCGGGCGGCGGGCGCGCTGGTCGTCATGGACGCCAAGCGCGGTGACATCGGCTCCACCATGGCCGCGTACGCCGAGTCCTTCCTGCGCGCGGACGCGCCGCTGTTCTCGGACGCGCTGACCGTCTCCCCGTACCTCGGCTACGGCTCGCTGAAGCCGGCCGTCGACCTGGCGCGCGAGAGCGGCGCCGGCCTGTTCGTGCTGGCGCTCACCTCCAACCCGGAGGGCGGCGAGGTCCAGCACGCGGTGCGGACGGACGGACGGAGCGTCGGGGCGACGATGCTGGCCCACCTGGCCGCGGAGAACGCGGGGGAGACCCCCCTGGGCTCCTTCGGCGCGGTCGTCGGCGCCACCCTCGGCGACCTCTCGTCGTACGACCTCGACGTCAACGGGCCGCTCCTGGCGCCCGGCATCGGCGCCCAGGGCGCGACGCCGGCGGACCTGCCGGCGGTCTTCGGAGCGGCGGTGCGCAACGTCGTGCCGAACGTCAGCCGAGGTGTTCTTCGTCACGGTCCGGACGTGACCGCCCTGCGGAACGCGGCGGACCGCTTCGCCGACGAGGTCAGGACCGCGGTGGCGGCTGCCTAGGCTTCCAGAGCCTGGATACATCCTCAAATCGGAGGCAATATGTCCGTAATGCCCGCCATGACGGAGGCTGACCAGGACTTTTCCGCTGTTCTCGCTGACTCTGGCGGCCTTGACCGCTAGTCTCCGTCGAGAGTCGCAGGCAAGCGTGTTGCTCGTGGCTCCCCAGGTGTGGGGCGACTAGGTTCCTCACCGGTCCGTATCCGACAGTTCGACATCCGAGGTGACGTAGGCGTGGCTCTTCCGCCCCTTACCCCTGAACAGCGCGCAGCCGCGCTCGAAAAGGCCGCCGCGGCTCGCCGGGAGCGGGCCGAGGTCAAGAATCGACTCAAGCACTCCGGCGCCTCCCTCCACGAGGTCATCAAGCAGGGCCAGGAGAACGACGTCATCGGCAAGATGAAGGTCTCCGCCCTGCTCGAGTCCCTGCCGGGCGTGGGCAAGGTCCGCGCCAAGCAGATCATGGAGCGGCTCGGCATCTCCGAGAGCCGCCGCGTGCGCGGCCTCGGGTCCAACCAGATCGCCTCCCTGGAGCGCGAGTTCGGCAGCACCGGCAGCTGAGTCAGAAGCTGAGTCCGGACCACTGCGGAACAACTGGAATAATCGCCGCATGGCTGCAACATCCCGGGGGACGACCCCCGTACCCCCGGAATCACGTCCGCGGCTGACCGTGCTCTCCGGCCCCTCGGGGGTCGGCAAGAGCACGGTCGTCGCCCATATGCGCAAGGAACACCCCGAGGTCTGGCTCTCGGTGTCGGCGACGACCCGCAAGCCCCGTCCCGGTGAGCAGCACGGCGTCCACTACTTCTTCGTCACCGACGAGGAGATGGACAAGCTGATCGCCAACGGCGAGCTGCTGGAGTGGGCCGAGTTCGCCGGCAACCGCTACGGCACGCCGCGAGCCGCCGTGCTGGAGCGCCTGGAGGCGGGCGAGCCGGTCCTGCTGGAGATCGATCTCCAGGGCGCGCGCCAGGTGCGCGGGTCCATGCCGGAGGCCCAGCTGGTGTTCCTGGCTCCGCCCTCCTGGGACGAGCTGGTGCGCAGGCTCACCGGCCGGGGCAC
This sequence comes from Streptomyces sp. SudanB5_2050, assembly GCF_964272335.1. NCBI lineage: Bacteria > Bacillati > Actinomycetota > Actinomycetes > Kitasatosporales > Streptomycetaceae > Streptomyces > Streptomyces sp. SudanB5_2050. The sequence goes on along the minus strand of NZ_OZ186760.1, from coordinate 1,571,303 downwards.
CGAGCCTCCGGAGGTCATCGAGCGCCGGCTCGCCGCCGCCCGGGTCGAGCTGGCCGCCGAGCCGGAGTTCGACCGGACCCTGGTGAACACCTCGGTCGAGGACGTGGCGCGTGAGCTGCTAGCCTTGACGAACGTCGTGTGATCGCTACTGGTCACCCTGCGATCATCGTGACCGCGATCATCGTGAGTGCGATCATCGTGACTGAATCTTTCCCATCCATCGGAAGGTAGAGCGTGTCCTCTTCCATCTCCGCGCCCGAGGGCATCATCAACCCGCCGATCGACGAGCTCCTCGAGGCCACGGACTCGAAGTACAGCCTCGTGATCTACGCGGCCAAGCGGGCCCGCCAGATCAACGCGTACTACTCGCAGCTCGGCGAGGGCCTCCTCGAGTACGTCGGTCCGCTCGTCGACACCCACGTCCACGAGAAGCCGCTCTCGATCGCCCTGCGCGAGATCAACGCGGGTCTGCTGACCTCCGAGGCCATCGAGGGCCCGGCCCAGTGACACCGGCGGTAGTATTTTCAGCCTGAAGCTGACTTTTCCACAGGCCCGGCAGCGCGACTGCCGGGCCTGTGGTGTGTGATGGGTCGTACGCGGCAGCGATTGCCGAGTCGAGTCGGGGAGAGGTCGGGGAGAGACGGTGGACAAGCCCAAGGTCGTCCTGGGGGTCAGCGGCGGCATCGCCGCCTACAAGGCCTGTGAGCTGCTGCGCAGGTTCACGGAGTCGGGACACGAGGTCCGGGTCGTCCCCACCGCCTCCGCCCTGCACTTCGTCGGCGCCGCCACCTGGTCCGCCCTCTCCGGCAACCCGGTCTCGACCGAGGTGTGGGACGACGTCCACCAGGTCCCGCACGTGCGCATCGGCCAGCACGCCGACCTGGTCGTCGTCGCCCCGGCCACGGCGGACATGCTCGCCAAGGCCGCCCACGGCCTCGCCGACGACCTCCTCACCAACACCCTGCTCACCGCCCGCTGTCCCGTCGTCTTCGCCCCCGCCATGCACACCGAGATGTGGGAGCACCCGGCCACCCAGGAGAACGTGGCGACGCTCCGCCGCCGCGGCGCCGTCGTCGTCGAACCGGCCGTCGGCCGCCTCACCGGCGTCGACACCGGCAAGGGCCGGCTGCCCGACCCGGGCGAGATCTTCGAGGTCTGCCGCCGGGTCCTCGCCCGCGGGGTGCGCGAGCCGGACCTCGCCGGACGGCACGTCGTGGTCAGCGCCGGCGGCACCCGCGAGCCCCTCGACCCGGTCCGCTTCCTCGGCAACCGCTCCTCCGGCAAGCAGGGCTACGCCCTGGCCCGCAGCGCCGCCGCGCGGGGCGCCAGGGTCACCCTCGTCTCGGCGAACGCGTCGCTGCCCGACCCGGCCGGTGTGGACGTCGTCCCGGTGGGCACGGCCGTGGAGCTGCGCGAAGCCGTCCTGCGCGCCGCGGCGGACGCCGACGCCGTCGTCATGGCCGCGGCGGTCGCCGACTTCCGCCCGGCCGTGTACGCCGCCGGGAAGATCAAGAAGAAGGACGACCAGGAGCCCGCCCCCATCACCCTGGTGCGCAATCCGGACGTCCTCGCCGAGATCGCGGGCGACCGGGCGCGCCCCGGCCAGGTGATCGTCGGCTTCGCCGCCGAGACCGACGACGTCCTGGCCAACGGCCGGGCCAAGCTGAAGCGCAAGGGCTGCGACCTGCTCGTGGTGAACGAGGTGGGGGAGCACAAGACCTTCGGCGCCGAGGAGAACGAGGCCGTCGTGCTGGGCGCCGACGGCAGCGAGACCCCGGTGCCGCACGGTCCCAAGGAAGCACTGGCCGAAACCGTGTGGGACCTCGTGGCGGAACGGCTCGGCTGAATGACTCATTCACTCCACGGCCCTCGCGAACCCCGCGCATTCGAGCGTGGCGACCCTGGCCAAGGGCGCTCCGTTCTGGGCAGAATGCCCGTGCCGCAGGTCACAGCCCTTCCGCCAACCGAGACGGGTGGGCCCGTGGCGGAGCGCGACCGATAAACTGTTCTCGGACGTCGCCGGGTGCAGCTCCCCGTGCCGTCCACCAATGATCAGCCAGCAGCCGCTGCAACCCCAGGGAGCGTTGTGTCCCGTCGCCTGTTCACCTCGGAGTCCGTGACCGAAGGTCACCCCGACAAGATCGCTGACCAGATCAGCGACACCATTCTCGACGCGCTCCTGCGCGAGGACCCGACCTCCCGGGTCGCCGTCGAAACCCTGATCACCACCGGTCTGGTGCACGTGGCCGGCGAGGTCACCACCAAGGCCTACGCGGACATCGCCACCCTGGTCCGCGGCAAGATCCTGGAGATCGGCTACGACTCCTCGAAGAAGGGCTTCGACGGCGCCTCCTGCGGTGTCTCCGTCTCGATCGGCGCGCAGTCCCCGGACATCGCGCAGGGCGTCGACACCGCCTACGAGAACCGGGTCGAGGGCGACGAGGACGAGCTGGACCGGCAGGGGGCCGGCGACCAGGGCCTGATGTTCGGCTACGCGTCCGACGAGACGCCCACGCTGATGCCGCTCCCGGTCTTCCTGGCGCACCGCCTGTCCAAGCGCCTGTCCGAGGTCCGCAAGAACGGGACCATCCCCTACCTGCGCCCGGACGGCAAGACCCAGGTCACCATCGAGTACGACGGCGACAAGGCCGTCCGCCTCGACACGGTCGTCGTCTCCTCCCAGCACGCCAGCGACATCGACCTGGAGTCGCTGCTCGCGCCCGACATCAAGGAATTCGTCGTGGAGCCCGAGCTGAAGGCCCTGCTGGACGACGGCATCAAGCTCGACACGGAGAACTACCGCCTCCTGGTCAACCCGACCGGCCGCTTCGAGATCGGCGGCCCGATGGGCGACGCCGGTCTGACCGGCCGGAAGATCATCATCGACACCTACGGCGGCATGGCCCGCCACGGTGGCGGCGCCTTCTCCGGCAAGGACCCGTCCAAGGTCGACCGCTCCGCCGCGTACGCGATGCGCTGGGTCGCCAAGAACGTCGTCGCCGCGGGTCTGGCCGCCCGCTGCGAGGTTCAGGTCGCGTACGCGATCGGCAAGGCCGAGCCGGTCGGTCTCTTCGTGGAGACCTTCGGCACGGCCAAGATCGACGCCGAGAAGATCGAGAAGGCGATCGACGAGGTCTTCGACCTGCGTCCGGCCGCCATCATCCGCGACCTCGACCTGCTCCGCCCGATCTACGCCCAGACCGCGGCCTACGGCCACTTCGGCCGTGAGCTGCCCGACTTCACCTGGGAGCGCACGGACCGCGTGGAGGCGCTGCGGCAGGCGGCGGGGCTCTGACCGCCCCCGGGACACCGCCGCCGTCCCCGCCGGACGGCATGTGACGAGGCCCGGCGCTCCCCGGTGGGGACGCCGGGCCTCGGCGCGCCCGGCGTCGCGCGTGATCCGTGTCCGGTGCCGCGCGTGATCCGCGTCCGGTGCGCCGCTGCGCCGCGGTGAGCAGCGGTGTGACTCGGGCGCCGTCGGTTGTCAGTGGTCTTTGGTAAGAATGCAGGCGTGAGCAGCGAGAACGAGGCGACGGGCGGCGGCGCGGGGGACGCGCCGCCCGAGCAGCTCGCGCTCATCCGGGAGAGCGTGCGCCGGGCGAAGACGCCCCGGGCCAAGCCGCGCACCTGGCGCGGAGCGGCCCTCGCCAGGGAGCTGCCCGTCGCCCGGGTCCTCGTCGACAAGGGCGTGCTCCATCTGGACCGCTACTTCGACTACGCCGTCCCCGAGGAGCTGGACGCCGACGCCCAGCCCGGGGTCCGGGTGCGGGTCCGCTTCGGGGCCGGACGGCACCGGGTGCGGGACGGGCGGCGCGAGGGCGGGGGACTGGTCGACGGGTTCCTGATCGAGCGCCGCGCCGACTCCGACTACGCCGGCCCCCTCGCCGCGCTGGCCCAGGTCGTCTCGCCCGAGCGGGTCCTCGACGAGGAGCTGCTGGGACTCGCACGGTCGGTCGCGGACCGCTACGCCGGCAGCCTCGCCGACGTACTGCAGCTCGCCGTACCACCACGCAGCGCCCGGGCCGAGAAACGGACGTCCGCGGACCCGCTGCCGCCGCCGCCCGCGCCCGAGCCGGGATCCTGGAGCCGGTACGAGCAGGGGGCGGCCTTCGTTGCGGCCCTCGCCTCGGGAGGCGCGCCGCGCGCGGTGTGGAACGCGCTGCCCGGCCCCGAGTGGGCCGAGGAGCTGGCGCGGGCCGTGACGGCGACGCTGTCCTGCGGACGGGGCGCGCTGGTCGTGCTTCCCGACGGACGGGCGGTCGCCCGCGTGGACGCCGCGCTGACCGCCCTGCTGGGCGAGGGGCGGCACGCCGTGCTCACGGCCGACGCCGGCCCCGAGAAGCGGTACGCGCAGTGGCTCGCGGTGCGCCGGGGGTCGGTGCGGGCCGTGATCGGGACCCGGGCCGCCATGTTCGCGCCGGTGCGGGACCTGGGGCTGGTCGCCCTCTGGGACGACGGCGACGACAGCCACAGCGAGCCGCACGCCCCGCAGCCGCACGCCCGCGAGGTGCTGCTGCTGCGCGCGGCCCAGGACCGGTGCGCCTTCCTGCTGGGCGGCTGGGCCTGCACCGTGGAGGCCGCACAGCTCGTGGAGACCGGCTGGGCGCGGCCGCTGGTCGCCGCGCGGGAGCAGGTGCGGGCCGCCGCGCCGCTGGTGCGGACCGTGGGGGACCAGGATCTGGCCCGGGACGAGGCCGCGCGCGCCGCGCGTCTGCCGACCCTGGCCTGGCAGGCCGTCCGGGACGGGCTGCGCCGGGGACCGGTGCTCGTGCAGGTGCCCCGGCGGGGCTATGTGCCGCGGATGGCGTGCGCCTCGTGCCGGACGCCGGCGCGGTGCCGGCAGTGCGCGGGGCCGTTGGAGGGCCAGGAGGGCGGGTCCGCTCTGCGGTGCGGCTGGTGCGGGCGCGAGGAGGGCGCCTGGCACTGCCCGGAGTGCGGTGCCTTCCGTCTGCGCGCGCAGGTCGTGGGGGCACGGCGCACCGCCGAGGAACTGGGCCGTGCCTTTCCGGCCGTGCCGGTGCGCACCTCGGGACGCGAGCACGTGCTGGACACCGTTCCGGCGGCGCCCGCACTGGTCGTGAGCACCCCGGGCGCCGAACCGGTCGCCGAGGGCGGTTACGCGGCGGCCCTGCTGCTCGACGGCTGGGCGATGCTCGGCCGGCCCGACCTGCGCGCCGGGGAGGACGCGCTGCGGCGCTGGCTGGCCGCCGCCGCGCTGGTGCGTCCGCAGAGCGCGGGGGGCACCGTGGTCGCGGTCGCCGAGCCGACCCTCAGGCCGGTGCAGGCGCTGGTGCGCTGGGACCCCGTCGGCCACGCGCTGCGGGAGCTGTCCGAGCGGGCCGAGCTGGGCTTTCCGCCGGTGTCGCGGATGGCGGCGGTCGCCGGACCGGCGGAGGCGGTGGCCGCTTTCCTGCGCGCCGTGGAACTGCCGGGCGAGGCCGAGGTGCTCGGTCCCGTGCCGCTGCCGGTCACGGCCGCGGGGCGTCCGCGCCGGCTGGGCGCACCGCCGCCGGGCGAGCACTGGGAGCGGGCGCTGATCAGGGTGCCGCCGGGGCGGGGGGCCGCGCTGGCCGGTGCGTTGAAGGCCGCGCAGGCGGCCCGGACGGCACGGGGGAGCGACGCGCCGGTGTGGGTGCGGATCGACCCGCCCGACATCGGTTGAGGTCCGTACCCGGTCCGGCCCTCCGCCTGCCCGGGAAGGCGGGAGACGGAGGGCCGGTGAGCGGTCGCCGTGGCGGCCGGTGCGGACTCGGCCGCCGCGACCGGTGCGGGGTGACGGGATGCGGCCCGGGCGGCGCGTGCGGGGCGGCCCGTGCGGACCGGGGCGGGGACTCAGCCGTTGCGCGGGCCGGGGAAGGCCGTCGGACGGACGTCCTCGCGCAGGGCGGGACTGCCCGCCGTCGGCTGGGTCGGCATCGAACGCGCCGCCGGGACGGTGGGCACGGCGGGCAGGCCGGAGCCCACGTTGACCGGACGGGGGCCCGTCGGCTCCGGGGCGTGCTCGGCGGTCTCGGCGGGGGGTGCCGTCTGGGCGGCGGCACGGCGCGAGCCGTAGCGGCGGTGCACGGCCTGCTTGGTGACGCCGAGCGCGGAGCCCACCGCGTCCCACGAGAAGCCGAGCGAGCGGTCGAAGTCCACGGCTGCCGTGACCAGGGTCTCGACACTGTCCCGCAGCTCCTGGGCGAGACGGACCGTCGGGGCGGGGGCCCGTCCGTAGACGACGAAGCCCGTGGAGGGACCGGAGCGGCGCGGGCGGTAGACATTGCCCAGCTGGGCGGTGAGGGTGCGCAGTGCGTCCACCTGCCGGCGGACCCGCTCGATGTCCCGCACCAGCAAGTGCAGGCTGGCCCGAGCCTGGGCGTCGTGGGTTGCGTGGTCGGCCATGAACAAGCCTCTCGAACCGGCGTTGAAAGGAATCGGGCCGCGCGGGCGGCCCGGTGGTCAACTCTTTCTTGACCAACGCGTGGGCGCTCCGCTGGTCACGGGCTGGGGGCGTGGCGGCATATGCGTGCGCCTGGTCCCGGGGGGGTGTGCGCCTCGGCCTTCGGCCTTCGGCGGGTACTCTCCTGCCCGCGCACCACCCGTTTCCGGCCGGTCGAGAGGCCGGGGCCCGCCGCGGGGGTGCCTCGCCGTCGGCGGCTGCCCGTGTTCTCCGGGCTCGTAGACTGGTGCGTCGCCCGCCGTCCGCCCCTGCCCGAGAGGCCCGTCCCACCCATGAAGCTCGTCTTCGCCGGTACCCCCGAGGTCGCCGTCCCCGCCCTGGACGCCCTGATCGCCTCCGAGCGCCACGAGGTGGCCGCCGTCGTCACGCGGCCCGACGCTCCGGCCGGGCGCGGGCGCCGGCTGGTCGCCTCCCCCGTGGCCGAGCGGGCCGAGGAGGCCGGGATCGAGGTGCTCAAGCCCGCCAAGCCGCGCGACCCGGAGTTCCTGGAGCGGCTGCGCGAGATCGCGCCCGACTGCTGTCCGGTCGTGGCCTACGGGGCGCTGCTGCCCCGCGTCGCCCTCGACGTGCCCGCCCGCGGCTGGGTCAACCTGCACTTCTCGCTGCTGCCCGCCTGGCGCGGTGCCGCCCCCGTGCAGCACGCGCTGATGGCCGGCGACGAGATCACCGGAGCCTCCACCTTCCTGATCGAGGAGGGCCTGGACTCCGGCCCCGTCTACGGGACGGTCACCGAGACCGTCCGCCCCACCGACACCAGCGGCGACCTGCTCACCCGGCTCGCCTTCGCCGGCGCCGGCCTCCTCGCGGCCACCATGGACGGCATCGAGGACGGCAGCCTGAAGGCCGTGCCGCAGCCGGAGGAGGGCGTCACCCTCGCCCCGAAGATCACCGTCGAGGACGCCCGGGTCGACTGGGCCGCCCCGGCGCTGCGCGTGGACCGGGTGGTGCGCGGCTGCACCCCGGCGCCCGGCGCCTGGACCACCTTCCGGGGCGAGCGGCTCAAGCTCGTCCAGGCCGTGCCGGTGCCCGACCGCACGGACCTCGCCCCCGGACAGCTCGCCGCCGGGAAGAACAACGTGTACGTCGGCACCGGTTCCTACGCCGTCGAGCTGCTCTGGGTGCAGCCGCAGGGCAAGAAGCCGATGCGGGCCGCGGACTGGGCGCGCGGCGTGCGGATCGCCGAGGGCGAGCTGCTCGGCGGCTGACCGGCGCCCGGGCAACAACGCCCACCGGCGCGGCGTACGCTGGTGAGCGCCCTTCACCCCACACCCGGAGCACCTTTTTCGTGAGCGAGCAGTCCCGCCGTCCCCGCAAGCCCGGCAAGCCGTACCGCAGGCCCCAGAAGGATCCCGTCCGCATCCTCGCCTTCGAGGCGCTCCGGGCCGTGGACGAGCGGGACGCGTACGCCAACCTGGTGCTGCCGCCGCTGCTGCGCAAGGCCCGGGAGAAGGGCGACTTCGACGCGCGGGACGCGGCGCTCGCGACGGAGCTGGTGTACGGGACGCTGCGCCGGCAGGGGACGTACGACGCGATCATCGCCGAGTGCGTCGACCGGCCGCTGCGGGAGGTGGACCCGCCGGTGCTGGACGTGCTCAGCCTGGGCGCCCACCAGCTGCTGGGGACGCGCATCCCGAGCCACGCCGCCGTGTCCGCCTCGGTGGAGCTGGCGCGGGTCGTGCTCGGCGACGGACGGGCCAAGTTCGTCAACGCGGTGCTGCGCAAGATCGCCGTGGACGACCTCGACGGGTGGCTGGCGCGGGTCGCGCCGCCGTACGACGAGGACCCCGAGGACCACCTCGCCGTCGTGCACGCGCACCCCCGCTGGGTCGTCTCGGCGCTGTGGGACTCGCTCGGCGGCGGCCGGGCCGGCATGGAGGAGCTGCTGGCCGCGGACAACGAGCGCCCCGAGGTCACCCTGGTCGCCCGCCCCGGCCGGGCCACCCGCGACGAGCTGCTCGCCGAGGAGGCCGCCGTGCCGGGCCGCTGGTCCCCGTACGCGGTACGCCTGAGCGAGGGCGGCGAGCCGGGAGCCGTGGACGCCGTACGGGAGAACCGGGCCGGCGTCCAGGACGAGGGCAGCCAGCTCGTCGCCCTGGCCCTGGCCAACGCGCCCCTCGAAGGCCCGGACCGGCGCTGGCTGGACGGCTGCGCGGGCCCCGGCGGGAAGGCGGCGCTGCTCGGCGCCCTGGCCGCCGAACGCGGTGCCTTCCTCCTCGCCTCCGAGAAGCAGCCGCACCGCGCCGGTCTGGTGGCCAAGGCCCTGGACGGCAACCCCGGGCCGTACCAGGTGATCACCGCCGACGGCACCCGTCCGGCCTGGCGTCCGGGCAGCTTCGACCGTGTCCTGGTCGACGTGCCCTGCACCGGCCTCGGCGCCCTGCGCCGCCGTCCCGAGGCGCGCTGGCGGCGCCGCCCCGAGGACCTGGACGGCTTCGCCCCGCTCCAGCGCGGGCTGCTGCGCAGTGCCCTGGAGGCCGTGCGGGTCGGCGGCGTCGTCGGCTACGCGACCTGCTCGCCCCACCTCGCCGAGACCCGCGCGGTCGTCGCCGACGTACTCAAGCAGTTCCCCGGCACCGAGGCCATCGACGCCCGCCCCCTCCTCCCCGGCGTCCCCGACCTGGGCGAGGGCCCCGACATCCAGCTCTGGCCCCACCTCCACGGCACCGACGCGATGTACCTGTCCCTGATCCGCCGCACCGCGTAGTCGCGGGCCCGCGCGGGGGCCGGTAGGGCGCGGGGACCGCGCGCCCCCAGCCCTCACCCGCCCGCACCCGCGGGACCGGGCCCCCGCCCGCCCCCCGGGGACCGATGCCGCTCACCCCCCCCCGGGGCCGATGCCGTTCCCCCCCCCCGGGACCGATGCCGCCCACCCCCGGAGGGCATGGCAGGCTTGGGGACATGGCCGCGCAGATCAACCCCAGCATCCTGTCCGCCGACTTCGCCCGCCTCGCGGACGAGGCCAAGGCGGTGGAGGGAGCCGACTGGCTCCACGTCGACGTCATGGACAACCACTTCGTCCCCAACCTGACCCTCGGTGTCCCGATCGTGGAGTCGCTGGCCCGGGCGACGGACACCCCGCTGGACTGCCACCTCATGATCGAGGCCCCCGACCGCTGGGCCCCCCAGTACGTGGAGGCCGGCGCCGGCTCCGTCACCTTCCACGTGGAGGCGGCCACCGCCCCCGTGCGGCTCGCCCGCGAGATCCGGGCCAAGGGCGCCCGCGCCTCCATGGCCCTGCGCCCCGCGACGCCGATCGAGCCGTACGAGGACCTGCTCCCCGAGCTGGACATGCTGCTGATCATGACGGTTGAACCGGGCTTCGGAGGGCAGGCGTTCCTGGACATCATGCTGCCGAAGATCCGCCGTACCCGTGAGCTGATCAAGAAGCACGGTCTGGAGCTGTGGCTCCAGGTCGACGGCGGAGTGTCGGCATCGACGATCGAGCAGTGCGCCGACGCCGGCGCGGACGTCTTCGTCGCGGGTTCCGCCGTGTACGGGGCGTCCGACCCGGCCGAGGCGGTACGTGCACTGCGCACGCAGGCCGACTCGGCGACCGCCAAGGCGTCCTGGGCGTGCGACCACTGAGGAACAGAACGTGAACGGCTCCCATCAGGGCTGATCAAGCGCGCCGAATCTGCAAGGATGAACGGCGAATCCAGAGTGTGAACAGCAGTGAGGAGAACGCCGTGTCGGGTATGTCGGCGGGCCGTTCAGCCATGCGGATGGGACCCGCTGAGCTGGTCCAGGCGGCGGCCATGGCCCGCCGCTTCTACCTCGAGGGCAAGTCCAAGATCCAGATCGCGGAGGAGTTCGGCGTCAGCCGCTTCAAGGTGGCCAGGGTTCTCGAGACCGCCCTCGAGAGAGACCTAGTACGAATTGAGATCCGGGTGCCGGCCGAGCTGGACGCCGAACGCTCGGACGCCCTGCGGGCCCGCTACGGGCTCAGGCACGCCGTGGTCGTGGAGTCCCCGGCCGACGCCGAGGAGACCCCCGACCCGGAGAACCTGGGCGAGGTGGCCGCCGACCTGCTCGGCGAGCTGGTCAACGAGGGCGATGTGCTGGGCCTGGCCTGGGGCCGGTCCACGATCCACATGGCGGCGGCGCTCGACCGGCTGCCGCCGTGCACCGTGGTGCAGCTGACGGGCGTGTACGACGCCGGGACCGCCGAGCGCGGCTCGGTCGAGGCCGTGCGCCGCGCCGCCCAGGTGTCGGGCGGCGACGCCCACCCCATCTACGCGCCGATGCTGCTCCCGGACGCGGCCACCGCCGAGGCGCTGCGCCACCAGACCGGGATCGCCCGGGCCTTCGAGTACTTCGACAAGGTCACGGTCGCCTGCGTCTCCATCGGCTCCTGGGAGCCGGGCATCTCGACGGTGCACGACATGCTCAGCGACGAGGAGCGCGCGCACTACGCCTCGCTCGGTGTCGCCGCCGAGATGTCCGCGCACCTCTTCGACGCCGAGGGGCGCCGGGTCGGGCGGGACCTGGGGGAGCGGTGCATCACGGTCAAGGCCGACCAGCTCCGCCGTATCCCGGAGGTCGTGGCCATCGCGGGCGGCCAGCGCAAGGCGGCGGCGATCGACGCGGTGCTGCGTTCCGGGCTGGTCACCAGCCTGGTGACGGACACGTCGGCCGCGGACTACCTGATGACGGCGGGATCGACGCCGAAGTCGACGCTCAACCGGGCGGACCCGGACGGTGCCTGACAGGCGGTCGGGAAAGCGGGAGACGGCAGGCGAGAGAGGGGCAGGACGATGACCGAGGACCCCGCCGGGCGGCTGGTGGTCACCCTGGACCTCGACGGGGTCACGGACAAGGCGGGCCTGATGGACCGCTGCGCCCGTGACCTCGCCCTGCCCGACTGGTTCGGCCGGAACTGGGACGCGCTCGCCGACTCCCTCTCCGACCCCTCCCTCTGGCCCGAGGGCGCACGGGACCGGGGGGTGGTCCTGGTCGTACGGGGCTGGCGGGCGTACGCCGAGGAACGGCCGGACGAGTGGACGGTCGCCGAGGAGGTCTTCGCCGAAGCCACGGACCGGGGGCCGGGGCTCTTCGTGACCCTGGGCCCTGGATGAACCTCCAAGGGGGCCGCTGACCAGCCTGGATGATCTGCCCGGGGATTATCGGCCACCCGTCATGGGAGAATGAAGTACGTGCTCTTTCCCCCTGGCTGACCTGTCCGGGGGCCACCTCTGATCGACTGGGATGTGCAGCACGTGCGTTTCCTCAATGACATCCAGCCCTCGTACGACCTGACGTACGACGACGTCTTCATGGTGCCGAGCCGCAGCGCCGTCGGCTCCCGGCAGGGCGTGGACCTCGGTTCCCCGGACGGCACGGGCACCACCATCCCGCTGGTCGTCGCCAACATGACCGCCATCGCCGGGCGCCGCATGGCCGAGACGGTGGCCCGGCGCGGCGGGCTCGTCGTCATCCCGCAGGACATCCCGATCGAGGTCGTCACCGACGTCGTCTCCTGGGTGAAGAGCCGCCACCTCGTCCTGGACACCCCCATCGTGCTGGCCCCGCACCAGACCGTCGCCGACGCGCTGTCCCTGCTGCCCAAGCGGGCCCACAACGCCGGTGTCGTCGTCGACGACGACCACAAGCCGGTCGGCGTGGTCACCGACACCGACCTGACCGGTGTGGACCGCTTCACCCAGCTCGAAGAGGTCATGTCCAAGGACCTGCTCCTCATCGACGCGGACATGGACCCGCGCGAGGCCTTCAACACCCTCGACGCCGCCAACCGCCGCTACGCGCCCGCCGTGGACGCGGACGGCCGCCTCGCCGGCATCCTCACCCGCAAGGGCGCCCTGCGCGCCACCCTCTACACCCCGGCCGTCGACGCCGAGGGCAAGCTGCGCATCGCCGCCGCCGTCGGCATCAACGGCGACGTCGCGGGCAAGGCGAAGCAGCTGCTGGACGCGGGTGTGGACACCCTCGTCATCGACACCGCACACGGTCACCAGGAGTCGATGATCAACGCGGTCAAGCTGGTGCGCGACCTCGACCCGCGGGTCCCGATCGTCGCGGGCAACATCGTCTCCGCCGAGGGCGTGCGCGACCTGATCGAGGCCGGCGCCGACATCATCAAGGTCGGTGTCGGACCGGGCGCGATGTGCACGACCCGGATGATGACCGGCGTGGGCCGGCCGCAGTTCTCCGCCGTCCTGGAGTGCGCCGCCGAGGCGAAGAAGTACGGCAAGCACGTGTGGGCCGACGGCGGCATCCGCCACCCGCGCGACGTGGCCATGGCCCTCGCGGCCGGCGCCTCCAACGTGATGGTCGGCTCCTGGTTCGCCGGGACCTACGAGTCCCCGGGCGACCTCCAGCACGACGCCAACGGCCGTGCCTACAAGGAGTCCTTCGGCATGGCCTCCGCCCGCGCCGTGCGCAACCGCACCTCCGAGGAGTCGGCCTACGACCGGGCCCGCAAGGCCCTGTTCGAGGAGGGCATCTCCACCTCGCGGATGTTCCTGGACCCGGCCCGCCCCGGCGTCGAGGACCTGATCGACTCGATCATCGCGGGCGTCCGCTCCTCCTGCACCTACGCCGGTGCCGCCTCCCTGGAGGAGTTCGCCGAGAAGGCCATCGTCGGCATCCAGAGCGCCGCCGGCTACGCCGAGGGCAAGCCGCTGCACGCCAGCTGGAGCTGACCGGCACACCGCGCCGCACGGCCCCCGCTCCTCCCGCCGCCGGGAAGGAACGGGGGCCGCTCCCTTTCCGGTGACTGGACCGGCCGGGCGGACCGGCCCGACCGGCCCGGCGGACCGGCCCGGCGGACCGGCTGTGACCAGGCCCGATCCGTCGACGGCCGGGCCCGTGCGCAACGCCGTGCACCCTCCGCGCAACGAACGCACGCCCCGCGCCGGGCAACGCAACGATCGTGCTCCGATGCGCAAGGTTGCTGCATTACCGGCGCGGCGCCCCCCTCGTAGTGTTCTGCGCTGTACGTGGCGTGGCGGGGACCCCGCTCGGTGGGTCTCCGTGCTTCTTCACGGGTGCCCGCCGCGTCCCCGCCGCTCCAGAGCCCGCCGCGAGCCCGTCCGCTCACACCGACGGGCCCGAACGGCAGCGACAAAGGAGTCAACGCGTGCTCGACCAAGGCGCACCCCCGCACCACGACACACCGGCCGGCCCCGCGTCCCCGGGCCTGGCCGCGCGCCTCATGCGCCGCAAGCCCGTGGAAACGCTGGTCGCCGAGGGCGGCCGGGGCGAGGGCGGCACCCTGCGCCGCTCCCTCGGCCTGTGGCAGCTCACGATGATCAGCATCGGCGCCACCCTCGGCACCGGCATCTTCGTCGTCCTCGGCGAGGCCGTCCCCAAGGCCGGCCCGGCCGTCACGCTCTCCTTCGTCATCGCCGGACTCACCGCGCTCTTCTCGGCCCTGTCCTACGCCGAACTGGCCGGCACCATCCCGGTCTCCGGCTCCTCCTACTCGTACGCCTACGCCACGATGGGCGAGCTGGTCGCCTGGATCTGCGGCTGGTGCCTGGTCCTGGAGTACGGCGTCTCCGTCGCCGCCGTCGCCGTCGGCTGGGGCGAGTACCTCAACGAACTCCTCGACGGCACGATCGGCGTCACCATCCCGGCCGCCCTGTCCGCCCCGCCCGGCGACGGCGGCGTCTTCAACCTGCCCGCGCTGATCGTCGTGCTGCTCGCCATGACCTTCCTGCTGGGCGGCGCCCGCGAGTCCGCCCGCGCCAACACGATCATGGTGGTCGTCAAGATCGCCGCGCTGGTGCTGTTCTGCGCGATCGGCGTGCAGGGCTTCCGCTCCGGCAACTACGAGAACTTCATGCCGCTCGGCATGGCCGGCGTCAGCGCGGCCGGCGCGACGCTCTTCTTCTCGTACATCGGCTTCGACGCCGCCTCCACCGCCGGCGAGGAGGCCAAGAACGCGCAGCGCGACCTGCCCCGCGCGATCATGCTGTCCCTGGTCATCGTCACGGTGCTGTACGTCCTGGTCGCGGCCGTCGCCGTCGGTGCCCGCCCCTGGCGCACCTTCACCGACTCCGAGGCCTCCCTCGCCCAGATCATGACCGACGTCACCGGCCAGGACTTCTGGGGGACCCTGCTGGCCTTCTGCGCGGTCGTCGCCATCGCCAGCGTCGTCCTGACCGTCCTCTACGGCCAGACCCGCGTGCTGTTCGCCATGTCCCGCGACGGGCTGGTGCCCAAGGTCTTCTCCCGGGTCCACCCGAAGACCGGCGCGCCCCGCGCCAACACGCTGATCGTCTCCCTGTTCTGCGGCGTCCTGGCCGCAGCCATTCCGCTCGGGCAGCTGGCCGACGCCACCAGCATCGGCACCCTCTTCGCCTTCGCCCTGGTCAACGTGGCCGTCGTGGTGCTGCGCCGGACCCGCCCCGACATGCGCCGCACCTTCCGGGTGCCGCTGTCGCCGGTGCTGCCGGCGCTGGGCTTCGCCTTCTGCGTCTGGATGATGGGCAGCCTGTCCACCGTGACCTGGGTCGTGTTCGGTGTCTGGATGGCGGTCGGGCTCGTGTTCTACTTCCTGTACGGCCACCGCCGCTCCCGGCTGGCCGCACCGGACACCGTGACACCAGAAGCGAAGTGAACCACCCGCAGTGCTGAACGATCTCGACGAACGCATCGTGCACGCCCTCGCCGAGGACGCCCGCCGCTCCTACGCGGACATCGGGCAGTCGGTCGGCCTGTCCGCGCCCGCCGTGAAACGGCGCGTGGACCGGCTGCGCGCCACCGGAGCCATCACCGGCTTCACCGTACGGGTGGACCCCGCCGCGCTCGGCTGGGAGACCGAGGGGTTCGTCGAGATCTTCTGCCGCCGCAACACCTCGCCGGAGACGATCCAGCGGGGCCTGGAGCGCTACCAGGAGGTCGTGGCCGCGTCCACCGTCACCGGGGACGCGGACGCGGTCGCCCAGGTCTTCGCCTCCGACATGCGGCACTTCGAACGGGTCCTGGAGCGGATCGCCGGGGAGCCGTTCGTCGAGCGGACCAAGTCGGTACTGGTCCTGTCGCCGCTGCTGCGGCGCTACTCGTCGGGTTCGCCCGCCTGATTCCGGGACTCCCGCCGGGTCGGCCGACTACCATCGGTGTCATGACCTGGCGACATTGATCCACCAGCCGTGCCCGCCCCCGAGGGCCGCCTCGGACGCCGTACCTCCGGTGTCCGATCCGCCCCCTCGGGAAGGCCTCATGACTCTCACACCCGAGCGTGCCCCCAAGACCGCCGGTGTCCGGCGGCTGACGCGCACGCTGTACGCTTCCGCGTTCTGCGACGAGTTCGTCCTGCTCTACCCGGTGTACGCGCTGCTGTTCAGCGACACCGGTCTGTCCGTCTGGCAGATGTCGTCCCTGTTCGCCCTGTGGTCGCTGACCGGCGTGCTGCTGGAGGTGCCCTCCGGCGCCTGGGCCGACGCCGTCTCCCGGCGGCTGCTGCTGGTGCTCGGCCCGCTGCTCACCGCCGCCGGCTTCGCCCTGTGGGTCCTCGTGCCGTCCTACGGCGCCTTCGCGCTCGGCTTCGTGCTGTGGGGCGCGGGCGGGGCGCTCGGCTCGGGGGCGCTGGAGGCACTGGTCTACGACGAGCTGGACCGGGCCGGCGCCGCCGACCGGTACGCCCGGGTCATGGGCCGGGCGCGGGCGATCGGCATCGCCGCCACGATGGCCGCGATGGGACTGGCCGGCCCCGTCTTCGCCTGGGGCGGCTACGACGCGGTGGGCGCGGCGAGCGTGCTGGTCTGCCTGGCCGGGGCGGCCGTCGCCACCCGGTTCCCCGAGCACCGCACACCGTCCGCCGGGGGCGAGCGCTGGACCGCGACCCTGCGGGCCGGGCTCGCCGAGGCCCGCGGCGACCGCTCCGTGCGCGGCGCGCTCCTGCTGGTCCCGGCCGTGACCGCGGTGTGGGGCGCGCTCGACGAGTACACCCCGCTGCTGGCCGAGGACACCGGCGTGGCCCAGGAGACCGTCCCCTGGCTGCTGCTGGTGATCTGGGCCGGCGCCACGGCCGGCAGCCTGCTGGCCGGCCCGGCCGAACGCCTCACCACGACCGGGTTCGCCGTCCTGATCGCCGGTTCCGCGCTCGCCCTCGCGGTGGGCGCCGCGGCGGGCACCCCGGCCGCGCTCCTCCTCGTCGCCCTGGCCTTCGGCGGCTTCCAGCTGGCGACCGTGCTGGCCGACGCCCGCCTCCAGCGGCGCATCGACGACACCGGACGGGCCACGCTGACCTCGGTCGCGGGCCTGGGCACCGAGCTGGGCACCCTCGCCACCTACGGCGCCTACGCGGCCACCGCCTCGGTGACGGGGCACGGCACCGCGTTCGCCTGGGCGACGGTGCCGTACCTGCTCACCGCGCTGCTGCTGGCCGGTGCCGCCCGGACTACAGCCGCGGCTGCCAGGGCACGACCCTGAAGTCGCCGGTCCCCCGCGCGACCTTCTCGAACGGCGCCGAGGACACGCACCGGGGCAGCTCCCCGCCCTGAGCGGGGCTGCCCGTAGCCGCCCAGCTGTAGCCGAGGCGGTCGTGGCGCCCGAGGTCGTGCACCGTGACGCCGACCCGCCTGCCCTCGGCGCCGGGCAGGTCGGAGTCGGTGACGACACCGGTGACGACGGCCACGTCGCCGCCGGTGATCAGGCAGTCGACCTCGGCCTTCGCCCGGGCGCCCTCCCCGTTCAGGTAGTGGCTGAACTCGAAGGTCCCGGTGGCCTCAAGGGGATCGTCGCGGTGCTCGGCGGCCAGGTGGGCGTCGAAGGCGAAGGTGATGTCGTCCCCGGCCGACCGGTACAGCCCGGCCGTGCCGGTCAGCGCGGCGGCCTCCCGCGGGGGTTGTCCCTCGTGGGGGCCGGTGGCGACGGCCGCGCCCGTGGTGACGGCGGTCAGCAGCAGTGCGGCGCAGAGCGCGGCGGTCGTCGTACGGCGTTTCATGGCGGTCTCTCCCCAGGATCGAAGCCGGTGAACCGAACGGTCACCACTGTCCCGGCGACGCGCCCGCGCCACATCGGGCCGAGGGCGGGAGGGGCCTCCGCCGCGCGGCGGGGGAGGACGGATCCGGTCCGGTACCCGAGGACGACGCGAGGCGCGCAACGAATCACCGCGGGTCGCCCCACGCACGCAACGATCCGCTCACCGGCGCGCAACGGCTCCTTCTTGTCCGGCCGAGTCCGCCGCCCGTACCGTTCTTCTGGCCCCCCGACCCCCTGCCTCCGGTGAGGAACACGCATGCGCACAGCCCTGCTCCAGAGCTCCGGCCGGCCCGGCTCGCCCGCCGAGAACCTCAAGGTCCTCGACGAGGCCGCGGGCCGTGCCGCCGCCCGGGGAGCCGGGCTGCTGGTCACCTCGGAGCTGTTCCTGACCGGGTACGCGATCGGCGACGACATCGCCGTCCTCGCCGAGGCCGCCGACGGGGACTCGGCCGACGCCGTCGCCGAGATCGCCGGGCGCCACGGCCTGGCCGTCGGGTACGGCTACCCCGAGCGGGACGGTGAGCGCGTCTTCAACGCCGTCCAGCTGATCGCCGCCGACGGCACCCGCCTGGCGAACTACCGCAAGACCCATCTCTTCGGCTGCTTCGAGCGCGACCACTTCACCCCCGGCGAGCAGCCCGTCGTCCAGGCCGAGCTGAACGGTCTCACCGTCGGCCTGATGATCTGCTACGACGTGGAGTTCCCGGAGAACGTCCGCGCCCACGCCCTGGCCGGCACCGACCTGCTGCTGGTCCCGACCGCGCAGATGCACCCGTTCCAGTTCGTCGCCGAGTCCGTCGTGCCGGTGCGGGCCTTCGAGAACCAGATGTACGTCGCGTACGTCAACCGGGTCGGACCGGAGGGCGAGTTCGAGTTCGTCGGGCTCTCCGTGCTCGCCGGCCCCGACGGGACGTCCCGTGCCCGCGCCGGACGCGGTGAGGAACTGGTCCTCGCCGACGCCGACCCGGCCTTCCTCGCCGCCTCCCGCGAGGCCAACCCGTACCTGAGGGACCGCCTCCCCGGCCTCTACGGGTCCCTCGTCTGAGTCCCGGCCCCGCGCCCCGCCCCGTACCACCTGCAAGGAGTCCGTACCCCATGACGTCCACCGTGCCCAACGCGATCGAGCACGCAGACGAGCAGCAGCCGCCGATCACCATGTTCGGGCCGGACTTCCCGTACGCGTACGACGACTTCCTCGCCCACCCCGCCGGCCTCGGCCAGATACCCGCCACCGAGCACGGCACCGAGGTCGCGGTCATCGGCGGCGGCCTGTCCGGCATCGTCGCCGCCTACGAGCTGATGAAGATGGGGCTCAAGCCCGTCGTCTACGAGGCCGACAAGATCGGCGGCCGGCTGCGCACCGTCGGCTTCGACGGCTGCGACGAGTCGCTGACCGCCGAGATGGGCGCGATGCGCTTCCCGCCCTCCTCGACCGCCCTCCAGCACTACATCGACCTGGTCGGTCTGGAGACCCGCCCCTTCCCCAACCCCCTCGCCGAGGCCACGCCCTCCACCGTCGTCGACCTCAAGGGCGAGACGCACTACGCCGAGACCCTCGACGACCTGCCGCAGGTCTACCGGGACGTCGCCGACGCCTGGGCCAGGTGCCTGGAGGAGGGCGCCGACTTCTCCGACATGAACCGCGCCCTGCGCGAGCGGGACGTGCCGCGCATCCGGGAGATCTGGGCGAAGCTGGTCGAGAAGCTCGACAACCAGACCTTCTACGGCTTCCTCTGCGACTCCGAGGCCTTCAAGTCCTTCCGGCACCGCGAGATCTTCGGGCAGGTCGGCTTCGGCACCGGCGGCTGGGACACCGACTTCCCCAACTCCATCCTGGAGATCCTCCGCGTCGTCTACACCGAGGCCGACGACCACCACCGCGGCATCGTCGGCGGCTCCCAGCAGCTGCCGCTGCGCCTGTGGGAGCGCGAGCCGGAGAAGATCGTCCACTGGCCGTACGGCACCTCGCTCGCGAGCCTGCACGAGGGCGGCGAGCCCCGCCCGGCCGTGACCCGCCTCAACCGCACCGCGGGCAACCACATCACCGTGACGGACGCGAACGGCGACATCCGCACCTACCGGGCCGCGATCTTCACCGCGCAGTCCTGGATGCTGCTGTCCAAGATCGCCTGCGACGACTCGCTGTTCCCGATCGACCACTGGACGGCCATCGAGCGGACCCACTACATGGAGAGCTCCAAGCTCTTCGTGCCGGTCGACCGGCCCTTCTGGCTGGACAAGGACGAGGAGACCGGCCGGGACGTCATGTCGATGACGCTCACCGACCGCATGACCCGCGGCACCTACCTGCTCGACGACGGCCCCGACAAGCCCGCCGTCATCTGCCTCTCCTACACCTGGTGCGACGACAGCCTGAAGTGGCTGCCGCTGTCCGCGAACGAGCGGATGGAGGTCATGCTGAAGTCGCTGGGCGAGATCTACCCGAAGGTCGACATCAGGAAGCACATCATCGGCAACCCGGTGACCGTGTCCTGGGAGAACGAGCCCTACTTCATGGGCGCCTTCAAGGCCAACCTCCCCGGCCACTACCGCTACCAGCGGCGCCTGTTCACCCACTTCATGCAGGAGGAGCTGCCCGAGGACAAGCGGGGCATCTTCCTCGCCGGCGACGACATCTCCTGGACGGCCGGCTGGGCCGAGGGAGCCGTCCAGACCGCGCTCAACGCGGTCTGGGGCGTCATGCACCACTTCGGCGGGCAGACCGACGCGACCAACCCCGGGCCGGGCGACGTGTACGACGAGATCGCGCCGGTCGAACTGCCCGAGGACTGACCGAACGGGACTGACCCAATGGCCTGACCGGACGGCCTGATCGAACGGACTGACCGAGCGGCCTGACCGAAGGGCCTGACCGTCCGGCCCTAGACCCCGGCCGCCCGGGCCTTCTCGTACACCTGGGCGGCCAGGTCCTTCAGCTCCTCGGCGTCCCGCGCCGATCCCTGGAGGTCGATCAGGATCTCGTCGAGGCCGATCTCGGCGTGGGCGACGAGGTCCTCGACGATCTGGTCGACGCTGCCGTGGAAGGGGCGGCGGTCGGCGTCCTCCCGGGCCGACGGGCGGTACCGGGCGTTGACCCGCAGCACCGTGCGGATCGGCTCGGTGCGCCCGCGTTCCTCGGCCAGCTCCCGCAGCTGCCGCCACTGCCCGGCCACGACCTCGGCGCCGAGGCCGTTCGGCAGCCAGCCGTCGGCGTGGTCCACCAGCCGGCGCCGGGCCTTGCCGCTGCCCGCCGCCAGCAGCACCGGGATGGGACGGGCGGGCTTGGGGCCCACCACGGCGGAGGCGATCTTCGTGAGGTGCCCGTCGTACACCACCGGGTCCGGGCCCCAGACCGCGCGGCACACCTCGATCAGCTCGTCCAGGGCCTGCCCGCGCTCGGCGAACGGACGCACCGACGCCGCCGCGTACTCGTCGTGCGACCAGCCGGTGCCGAAACCGGCGACCACCCGGCCGCCGCTCGCCGCGTCCAGCGAGGCCAGCGCCTTGGCCAGCTGGAACGGCACGTGCAGCGGGGCGACCAGCACGCTGCTGCCCAGCTCCGCCCGCTCGGTGGCCGCGGCGGCCAGGGTCAGGGTGACCAGTGGGTCCGCCACGTTGCGGTACTCGTCCGGCCAGGGCAGGCCCTCGATGCCGTACAGCCCCTGGACGGCCGGTTCGGGGAACAGGGCGCGCTCGAAGACCCACAGGCTCTCGTAGCCCATCCCCTCCGCCGCGCGGGCCACGTCGGGGACGTCCTTGCCGAGGTCGTACTGGCGCATCTGGGGGAGTCCGAGTCCGAGCCGGGTCGCCATGTCGGGGTGCTCCTTCGCCGTCGGGACGCGATGTTGCCCAAGGGGGCAACGTACCGCGACGGCACGGATGTCTCGCGGTGTGCGCCGCGAAACGGCCGGATCAGTCCGGCAGCGGGGTGAGCAGCATGCGGCCCGCGAAGCCCACCGCCGCGTCCAGCCGGTCGGCGAACTCGCCCGCGACGTCCGGCAGTCGGCGCAGCGCCCAGAGCGCGCGGGCCGCCGCCCAGGTGGCGTCGCGGGCGCGGTCCAGGCTCCAGGAGCCGAGCAGGTGGGTGAGCGGGTCGGCGATCTGGAGGAGGTCGGGACCCGGCATCAGCTCCTCGCGCACCCGCTCCTCCAGCGTCACGAGGAGATCGCCCACCCGGTCGAACTCGTCCTCCAGGTCGACGGGTTCGCAGCCGAGCGTACGACAGGTGTCCACCACGGCCAGCGCGAGATCGTGCCCGATGTGCGCGTTGATGCCCGCCAGCGCGAACTGCAGCGGACGTACGCCGGGGTGGCGGCGGAACTGGAACAGGGGCCGCCAGCAGGCGGGCGGGCGGCGGCCGTCCTCCAGCGCGTCGACGGCCGACAGATAGCGCTGCGCGAACCGCACGTCCAGCGCGATCGCCGATCCGGCGTCCGGGAAGCGGCCGCCGTCGATGTGCCGGTCGACCGCCTCCGTGACGGTCAGGTAGACGCGGTTGAAGACGGCCACCCCGTCCCGGGCGGGCAGCGTCGCGTCCAGCACGCGCATCCGGGCGAGGACCGTGTCCACCGTCCGGACGGCCGCCGGGACTTGTTCGCAGTGCGCCATGGCGGCAGGGTCGCAGCTTTAGGCTGACGGGAGTGCCGGCGGGCCCGACACTTCCCCAGAACGGGGGAACGCGCCCGCCGTGCGGGGGAGGGGGAACCGTACGTGTCAGGCCTTCGTGCCCGGCGCCTGGCCGCTCGCAGGGCCGAGCGCAGGCGTGCAGCCCGCCGCAGCGCGATGGTCGCCGCGGCGTCCGTCGTCGTCGCGGTCGGCACCGCGACCGGCATGCTGACCGCGCTCGGCGACGACGGCGGCGGCACCGACGAGGCCCGGCCGCGGGTGACGCGTTCGCCGAGGCTGCACTCCCTGCCCGTCGTACCGTCCCCGTCCCCGTCGGCGAAGCCGTCGGCCTCCGCCTTGCCGTCCGCCTCCGCCTCGGCCAAGAAGGCGAGCCCCGGCCCCTCACGGAAGACGGCACCGGAGACGAGGCCCCGGACGACCCCGGCGGCCACCCGGCTCTACCGGCATCCCGAGTCACAGGTCCTGTCCTGGGTCCGGGCTCATCCCGACGACCCGCGCCGGGACGTCATCCGTTCGCGGATAGCGGACCACCCGGCCGCGGTGTGGTTCGCCGACCACACGCCCTCGACCATCACCTCCCGGGTCCGGGCCGTGACGTCGGGGGGTGCCGCCGAGGGCCGGGTGCCCGTGGTGGTGCCCTACGCGATACCCGACCGGGACTGCGGCGGCCACTCCGAGGGCGGCGCGCCGGACCTCGACGCCTACGACGACTGGATCGACCTCTTCGCCGCCGGGCTCGGCTCCGGCGAGGTCGTGGTCGTCCTGGAGCCCGACTCGGTGTCCCAGGCCGAGTGCCTGCCGGCCGGGGAGCGCGCCGACCGGTTCGCCTCCCTGGCCCGCGCCGGCCGCGTCCTCAAGGAGGCGAACCCGAGGGCGCGCGTGTACTACGACGCGGGGCACTCCGGCTGGCACGCGCCCGCCAAGCAGGCGGGCTGGCTGCGGCAGGCCGGTGCCGCCTCGGCCGCCTCCTCCGACGGCGTCTTCAGCAACGTCTCCAACTTCCACGCCACCGCCGACGAGGTCGCCTACGACCGCGCGGTCCTCGACGCCCTCGGCGGCCCGTCGAGCCTCGGCGCCGTCATCGACACCAGCCGCAACGGCAACGGCGCCCCGCCCGACGGCCAGTGGTGCGACCCGGCCGGCCGCAAGATCGGCCGCACCCCGACCCTCAGCACCGGCCTGGGCCGCATCGACGCCTACCTGTGGGTCAAGCTGCCGGGGGAGTCGGACGGCTGCAAGGGCGAGCCGGGCACCTTCACCCCGTCCTACGCCTACGACTTGGCGCGCTGAGGTCCGGAGCCGGTCCCGTCGCCGCCGTCCCTGCCGTCCCCGGCGGCCTCGTCGTACGACGACGTGCCCTCGTCCAGCAGCGGCTGCTGGGTCTTGAGGTGGGCCGGGGCGAAGGCGCGCAGCGCGTGGTAGCCGGTGATGACGACGAGCGTGCCGAGCGCGATGCCGCTGAGCGAGAAGTTGTCGGTGAACTCCATGCTGACGTTGCCGACGCCGATGATGATGCCCGCGGCTGCCGGCACCAGGTTCAGCGGGTTGCGCAGGTCCACTCCGGCGTTGATCCAGATCTGCGCGCCGAGCAGGCCGATCATGCCGTACAGGATGACGGTGATGCCGCCCAGCACTCCGCCGGGGATCGCGGCGACCACCGCGCCGAACTTCGGGCAGACGCCGAAGAGGAGCGCGAAGCAGGCGGCGGCCCAGTAGGCGGCCGTCGAGTAGACCCGGGTCGCCGCCATCACGCCGATGTTCTCGGAGTACGTGGTGTTGGGCGGGCCGCCGACCGCGGTGGACAGCATCGAGCCGACGCCGTCCGCGGAGATCGCGGTGCCCAGCTTGTCGTCGAGCGGGTCGCCGGTCATCTCGCCGACCGCCTTGACGTGCCCGGCGTTCTCCGCGACCAGCGCGATGACGACCGGCAGGGCGACCAGGATCGCCGACCACTCGAAGCTCGGCCCGTGGAAGGACGGCAGCCCGATCCAGTCGGCCTGCCCCACGGCGGAGAAGTCGAGGCGCCAGTGGTCGGTGACCTTGCCGCTGCCGTCCACCGAGTGGATCCTGCCGAAGATCCGGTCCAGGGCCCAGGAGAGCACGTATCCGAAGACCAGCCCCAGGAAGATCGCGATCCGGGACCAGAAGCCGCGCAGGCAGACCACGGCCAGACCGGTGAACAGCATCACCAGCAGGGCCGTCCACTGGTCCTGCGGCCAGTAGGTGGAGGCGGTGACCGGGGCCAGGTTGAAACCGATCAGCATCACCACCGCGCCGGTGACGATCGGCGGCATCGCGGCGTGGATGATCCGCGCCCCGAACCGCTGCACGGCGAGCCCCACCAGGAACAGCGCGGCGCCGACGACCAGCACGGCGCCGGTCACCGTGGCACTCGTGCCGCCCTGGGCCCGGATCACCGCGGCGACGCCGACGAAGGACAGGGAGCAGCCGAGGTAGCTGGGGACCCGGCCGCGCGTGGCGAGCAGGAAGATGGCGGTCGCCACGCCCGACATCATGATCGCGAGGTTGGGGTCCAGGCCCATCAGGACCGGAGCCACGAAGGACGCCCCGAACATGGCCACCACGTGCTGGGCGCCGAGCCCGAACGTGCGGGGCCACGAGAGCCGTTCGTCGGGGCGGACCACCGCTCCGGGGGCGGGGACCTTCCCGTCCCCGTGCAGCTTCCAGCGCACGCCGAGGTCCATGGTGAGGTTTCGCTTTCTCTGTACGTGAGGTCTGTCCGGACCATTGTCGGGGGTGCCGGGCCGTGCGGCTGACCTGCACCCTTCCCCGCCGGGTGCGCTGAGCGTCCGCTTAGGATGGCGCTGATCGCCCGTACACCCGTACGCCCGCACGCACCGCGTACCACCCCGCACCACCCAGGAGCCCCACCGTGACCGCCGAAGCCCCCGCCGCCCCCGCCGTGTCGTACGGCCGCCTCGTCCCCGTCACCGTCCACTTCGACGACCTCGACGCGCTCGGCCTGCTGCACAACGCCCGCTACCCGGTGATGGTCGAGCGCGCCTGGGCCGAGCTGTGGACGGAGTACGGCTTCCGCTTCGAGGGCGACTGGGCGGCGGCCGGCGACGCCTGCAACGCGGTCAGGGAGCTGACCATCACCTACGACGCGCCGGTCACCCGTCCCGGCGCCTACGCCGTCCACCTCTGGCTGGACCGGCTCGGCACGACCGGGCTGACCTACGGCTTCCGCTTCTGCTCGGCGGACGGCGCCACCACGTACGCCCGCGGCACCCGGGCGCTGGTCCGGCTGGACTCGCGGACCCTGCGCCCGGCGCCGTGGAGCGAGACCTTCAGGACCGCCGGTCGGGCACTGCTGCGCTCGGCGGACTGATCTTCGGCCGGTCCCGGTCCCCGGCGCGCAGCACCCTCGCGAACACCACCAGGCAGCAGGCCAGCGCCGTCACCAGGCCGAACGACACCACCAGGCTGGTCGCCTCGGCCAGGCCGCCGATCGCGCTCGGGGCGACCAGGCCGGAGGTGTACGTGATGGTGGCGACGCCCGCGATGGCCAGGCTCGGGTTGGAGCCGGCCCGGCCCGCCGCCGCGAAGCACAGCGGGACGACCACGGCGATCCCGAGCCCCATCAGGGCGAAGCCGGTCATCGCCACGGCCGGATGGCCGCCGACGACGACGAGCAGACCGCCGAGGGAGGCCAGCACCCCGCTCACCCGCACCGTGCGCACCGCGCCGAAGCGGTCCACCACCTTGTCGCCGGCCAGGCGGGCCACGGCCATCGTGAGCGTGAAGCCCGTGGTGCACGCCGCCGCCAGACCGGCCGAGCTGTCCAACTCGTCCCGCAGGTAGACGGCCGACCAGTCCAGGCTGGCGCCCTCCGCGAACACCGCGCAGAAGCCGACGGCGCCGATCAGCACCGCCGACCGGGGCGGCAGCGCGAAGCGCGGCGGCGGGTCCTCGTCCTCGGCGGGCTGGAGGTCCAGCACCCAGGTGCAGGCGACCAGGCCCGCCACGGTCAGCACCGACGCCGCCAGCCCGTGGTGCAGCCGGGCGTCCGCCCCCAGGTGGGCCGCGAGGGTGCCGGCCGCCGAGCCGACCAGTGCGCCCGCGCTCCACATGCCGTGCAGGCCGGACATGATCGATTTGTCGAGCCGGTTCTCGATCTCGACGCCGAGCGCGTTCATCGCCACGTCCGACATGCCCGCCGTGGCGCCGTAGACGAACAGGGCCAGGCACAGGGTGAGCAGGTTCGGGGCCAGCGCGGGCAGCACCAGCGCCAGCGTCCACAGGGCCAGCAGCGCGCGCAGGGCGGTCCGGGCGCCGAAGCGGTGGCTCACGCTGCCGGCCAGCGGCATGGCGAGCGAGGCGCCGAGCGCGGGGAAGGCGAGCGCCAGGCCGAGCTGACCGGCGCTCACCCCGGCGTGGTCCTGGATCCACGGCACCCGGGTCGCGAACGAACCGGTCACGGCGCCGTGCACGGCGAACACGGCCGCGACGGCGTACCGCGCGCGCCTGACCTCGCGTTGCTCGTAGACCACTGTGCTCATCCTCGGCCCCTCCGCCTTCCGCACCGGCTCGTCTGCCCGGGCGCCGCTCACCGCCGCACCGCGCCGCGTAAACTATCAGGGACCCTTCCTGATGGATAGGGATTTCCGGCGTGGGCCGCCGCGCCGCCGATCTGGAAGGATCCCGGCATGCCCGCATCACCGAGCACCGCCCGGGCCATCAACGACCGGCTCGCCCTGCGCCTGCTCCAGCAGGAGGGCCCGTTGACGGCGGGGCAGCTGAAGAAGCTGACCGGCCTGTCCCGGCCCACCGTCGCCGACCTCGTCGAACGCCTCACCGCCTCCGGACTGGTGGAGGTGGCGGGGGAGTCGGGCGAGCAGCGCCGCGGCCCGAACGCCAAGCTGTACGGCATCGTCGCCGACCGCGCGCACCTCGCCGCCCTCGACGTGCGCACCGGGGGCGTCACCGTCCTGGTGTCCGACCTGGTCGGCCGGGTGCTCGCGGAGGCGTCCGCGCCGATCGGCGACGAGGCGGGGACGGGGCCCGCGGTGGAACAGGCGGTGAGCCTGGTCGAGCGCGCGGCGAAGGAGGCCGGTGCCGATCGGCTGCACACCGTCGGCATCGGCGCGCCCGGCCTGATCGACCCGGCCAGCGGCGAACTGCGCGACTCCACCGGGCTGCCCGAGTGGCACCGCCGGCTGATGGCCGCGCTGCAGGAGAGGTTCCCCGAGGCGCGGGTCGGCGTGGAGAACGAGACGAACCTCGCCGCCCTGGCCGAGCAGCGCGACGGAGCGGCCCGGGACCGGGAGACCTTCGTGCTGCTCTGGCTCGGTCTCGGCATCGGTGCCGCGGTCGTCCTGGACGGCACGCTGCGGCGGGGCGTGTCCGGCGGTGCGGGAGAGATCGGCTTCATGCCGGTGCCGGGCACCGC
Source organism: Streptomyces sp. SudanB5_2050 (assembly GCF_964272335.1). Lineage (NCBI taxonomy): Bacteria > Bacillati > Actinomycetota > Actinomycetes > Kitasatosporales > Streptomycetaceae > Streptomyces > Streptomyces sp. SudanB5_2050. Next base: position 1,543,875 of record NZ_OZ186760.1, on the reverse strand, counting down.
GGGGCTGCCGTCGGCCACCGACTGCGAGGGCGGGTTCCACTCCGTGGCCGGGGCGGCGGCGGTGAGCGCGCTGGCGGCGGAACACGGTGTGACGGCCGTGCCCGAGGGGCCCGAGCCGCACGCCGCGGCACTGGTGAGGGAGGCGGTGCGCCGGTCGGCCACCGCCCCGGAGGCCGCACGCTTCCTGGACGCCCTCGCCGACCGGGTCGCGCTCGGGGCCGCCGCCCTGGTCTCCGTCCTCGACCCCGGCTGTCTGGTCCTGGCCGGGGAGATCGGCCGGGCGGGCGCCGACGCCCTCGCCGACCGGGTCCAGCACCGCCTCGCCCGTATGTCACCGCTGGCCACCGAGGTACGGGCCACCGCGCTGGGCGGCGGCGCCGTCCTGCGGGGGGCGCTGCTGACGGCCCGGGACCGGGCTCAGGACGAACTGTTCGCGCCGCGGGACCGCTGACCCGCGGCGCTCGCGGGCCCGGTGGGACGGCCGGGCGCCGGAACCGCCGGTCGCGCCACCGCCCTCACCGAACCCGGGTGCCCGGCGGCGAACGGCCGGCAGGGCGCCCCGGTACGGGACGCCCTGCCGTCGGATGGTGAGACCCGGCGGCGGGCAAGGGCCGTCGTCACCGCCGCCGGGCCGGTCTCACGGGGGGCTCAGCAGGCGCCGAGGTCCTGCCAGACACCCCACTCGCCGGTGGAGCCGGGCTCCTCGCCCTTCGTCCACCACTTGGACTTCCACGAGTGCCCCTTGTGGGACACGGTCGAACCACCCCCGTACGCGGAGGCCGCGCTCCACGCCGGCGGCGCGCACGCGCCGGGCGTCGGGGTGGGGCCGGTCGGATCGGGTGTGGGACCGGTCGGGCCGGGCGTGGGGCCGGTGCCCGAGCCGGGCTCCACCACCGTCGTGCCGCGTGCCAGGTTCCCGGCGAGCGCGTACGTCGTCCCGGCGATGTCCACCGTCCAGTTCCACGGCGTGGACACCGGCAGGTAGTAGTTGAACGACAGCTCCACGGAGGCGCCGGGCGCCAGCGTCTGCCAGGCGGGCAGCTTCAGCGAGACCCGGTGGAAGTCGCCCTTCAGGCCGCCCACGTTGGAGCCCGTGTGGTCGCTGCTGATCACCTTGGTGCCGAAGCCCGACTGGTCGGAGGCGTTGCCGGGGGCCGCCGTGGAGTAGTCGAAGCGGAACTCCGTGCCGCCCGGCAGTGCCGTCTTCGTGTTGTTGGTGATCTTCACCTTCGGCGTGATCGGGTAGTTGGAGTCGCCGAGCTTGAACTCCCCGAACTCCACGCCGATGTCCACCGCCTTGTCCGGCAGCGGCGCGTTCGAGACCTTCGCCCCGTACGGGGAGGCCGACTTGAACTTCCCGTACATCAGCGAAGTGAGGGTGTCGCCGGTCTCGTACTGGCCCTTGGCCGCGTTCCAGCCGTAGTCGCCCGCCAGCTCCCACACCATCGTGCCGCCGATGCCGCGGTCCACGACGTAGTCGGCCTTGGCGGCCACGGACTGCTCGTCCTCGGTGGACAGGAAGACCTTCTTCTCCGCGTTCCACAGCCACGGCGCGACCAGGGTGGAGTCGTACTTGCGGGCGTAGGTCCCGGTCAGCCTGGTGTCGGCGGGGAAGCCGTACCGCGTCACGTAGTCCCCGACGATGCCCTTCTCCAGGTTCTTGGCGTGCCACATCGGGTTGGAACCGGCCGGGGACTCCTTGCCGTTGTCGTCCTTGTCGTGCCACAGGTTGTCGATGCCGACGGCCCCGTCACCGCACTTGGTCAGCCCGGAACCGGCCGGGCAGGTGCTCGCGGCGGCCTTGCCCCACAGGCCGTCCGTGCCGCCCTGCACGTTCTTGTGCCCGCGTGTGTAGTAGGGCAGGCCGATGTTGATGCGTCCGGCCGGCATCGAGCCGCGGAAGTAGTGGTAGGCCCAGTCGGTGTTGAGGTAGCCGATGCCGCCGTACTGCTGGCTGCCGTAGACGTTCGCCGCCGCCAACTCCGCGTCCTTGCCGTCGTCGAAGAGCGAGGCGTTCGGGCCGACGTACTCGTTCCAGGCGCCGTGCAGGTCGTACGACATGATGTTGACGTAGTCCAGGTACTTCTGGACCTGGAAGGTCTCCATGCCCCGCAGCAGATACCCGGAGGACGGCGCGGCGACGGAGAGGAGGTAGTGCTTCCCGTCCGCGGCGCCCGCGCGGTCGAGCTTCTCGCGCAGCGTCTTCATGAGCGCCGCGTAACCCTTGACCAGCCCGGCCCGGCGGCCGTTGGCGAAGGACCAGTCGAGCGGGTTGCCCGCGTCCTTCATCGTCGTCGGGTACTCGTAGTCGATGTCGACGCCGTTGAAGCCGTACGTGCGGACGAAGTCGACCGCCGAGTCGGCGAAGGTGTCGATGCCGGCCTGGTTGACCGAGCCGTCGGCGTTGGTCGCCATCGAGTAGAAGCCGCCCGAGTCCACCCGGGTGCCGTCGTCCGCGAAGTAGCCGCCGGTCTCCGCCCAGCCGCCCACCGAGATCATCGTCTTGACGTCCGGGTGCTGCTTCTTGAACTTGTTGAGCAGGTTGAAGTGCCCCTTGTAGGGCAGGCCCGGGTCCATCTCGGCGCCCTCGACCCCGGGCCACGTCATCCCGGTCGCCGGGTTGGCCGCGGTGTCCGAGCCGACGGAGAGCTTGTGGGCGCCGTCCACGTGCGCGAAGGCGTAGTTGATGTGGGTGACCTTGTCCCAGGGGATGTCCGAGGCCAGGTACGCCGGCTTGCCGTCCTTGCCGGTGCGCCAGCCCGTGAAGTAGCCGATCACCCGGCGCGGGTGGTCGGCGCCCATCTTCTCCCGGCCGTCGGCGTCGTAGACGGAGCAGTAGGGGACGTCGACGCCGGGCGTCCGGTAGAGCCCGTCGGGGCGACAGGACTCCTGGTCGGCGGCCTGTGAAGCGGTCGCCGGGAGTCCGGCGAGCACCAGGCCCGCGACGGCCGCGGCCGCGGCGAACAGCGCCGGTCCGGCTCTGCGGCCGGCTCTGGAGCGTGAGGGGGAAGGCACAGTCGGTTCCTCTCCACCGAAGTTGGGCAGACCCTAGAGAGGACTAGACCAGTGAGTCAATAGGTACGGACCAACCTCAAGATGCCTGGTCGGGGGTGGAGTTGGAGTGCCGTGGAGCGCCGTGGCACGCCGCGCGCCGCCCGGCGGGGCACCCTGTGAGCCACTCCACACACTCCGTCCGCATGGACCGTCGCCGGTCGTGGCACACTGGCCCTGTACCAGAAGCAGCGCACTCCGGGGTCGGTGAAAGTCCGAACCGGCGGTTACAGTCCGCGACCCGGTCGCCTCCAGCGACCGGTTGACCAGGTGAAATTCCTGGACCGACGGTTAAAGTCCGGATGGGAGGCAGTGCGCGGCGGGCGAGCACACGTGCGCGCCGCCGATCTCTGGGGCACGTCCGTCACGGGCGGGCCCCGTCCGGCGTCGTCGCTCCCGGTGTTCCCGCCCGTCCCTTCTGTCGTTCGTCGACAGCCCCGGAGTCCGTGCCCGAAGAGGCAGGAGGACCCGGGAAGTGTTCACCGGAATCGTCGAAGAGCTGGGCGAGATCACCGCCGTCGAGACCCTCGACGACGCCTGTCGCTTCCGCCTGCGCGGCCCCGTGGTCACCGAGGGGGCACGGCACGGCGACTCCATCGCCGTCAACGGCGTCTGCCTCACCGTCGTCGACCACGAGGGCGACGAGTTCACCGCCGACGTGATGGCGGAGACCCTGAACCGCTCCAGCCTGGGCGCCCTCACCACCGGCTCCCGCGTCAACCTGGAACGCCCCACCGCCGTCGGCGCCCGCCTCGGCGGGCACATCGTGCAGGGCCACGTCGACGGCACCGGCGAGATCCTGGAGCGCAAGCCCTCCGAGCACTGGGAGATCGTCAAGATCTCGCTGCCCGCCGACCTCGCCCGCTACGTCGTGGAGAAGGGCTCCATCACCGTCGACGGCATCAGTCTCACCGTCGTCGACGCCGGCCCCGACTTCTTCACCGTCAGCCTCATCCCCACCACCCTCGCCCTGACCACGCTCGGCATCAAGCAGCCCGGCGACCCGGTCAACCTCGAGGTGGACGTCATCGCCAAGTACGTCGAGCGGCTGCTCGGCACCCAGGGGGGCACCCGGTGAACTGGCTCAACTCCGAGGCGTTCACGCTCTTCGACCAGCACATCAAGTGGTCGGACATGATCGGCAACGTGATCGGTCTGCTCGGCCTCGCCCTCGGCTGGCGGCGCTCGCTGTGGACCTGGCCCGTGCAGTTCGTCTCCGGGCTCATCCTCTTCACGGCCTTCGCCACCGCCCACCTCTCCGGCAGCGCGGGCAAGCAGGTCGTCGTCATGGTCGTCGCCGCCTGGGGCCTGTGGCAGTGGAACCGCGGCCGGCAGCAGACCCAGGACGGCTCCATCGCCGTCCGGTTCGCCACCTGGCGCGAGCGCGGCGCCCTCCTCGCCGCGGCCGCCGTCGGCACCCTCGCGGTCGGCGGCCTGTTCACCGCCTTCCCGACCCTGTCCTGGGACCCCTGGCCGGACGCGTACATCTTCGTCGGCACCGTCGTCGCCATGTACGCCCAGGCGCGCGGCATGGTCGAGTTCTGGTTCGCCTGGCTGCTGGTCGACCTGGTCGGCGTCCCGCTGAACTTCGCCAACGGCTTCGCCTTCTCCGGCTTCGTCTACGTCATCTACGGCGCGCTCGTCCTGTGGGGCCTGCGCGACTGGTGGCTGCGCTCCCGCACCGCGGCGCGGCCCGTCCCGGAAGGAGCGCCCGCATGAGCACGGCACCCATCCTCTACAGCCCCGACGGACCCGAGGACCTGCTCCTCGACCCCGTCGAGCAGGCCGTCGCCGACATCGCCGCCGGCCGCCCGGTCGTCGTCGTCGACGACGAGAACCGCGAGAACGAGGGCGACCTCGTCATCGCCGCCGAGAAGGCGACCGAGGAGATCGTCGCCTTCATGATGAGCGAGTGCCGCGGCCTGATCTGCGCCCCCATGGAGGGCGAGGAACTGGACCGGCTGCGCCTGCCGCAGATGGTGGACGACAACACCGAGTCGATGAAGACCGCCTTCACCGTCTCCGTGGACGCCACCGCCGCGCACGGGGTCAGCACCGGCATCTCCGCCTCCGACCGCGCCACCACCCTCCAGCTCCTGGCGAGCGGCACCGCCGAGCCCGACGACCTCGTCCGCCCCGGCCACATCTTCCCGCTGCGCGCCCGCTCCGGCGGCGTCCTGGTGCGCAACGGCCACACCGAGGCCGCCGTCGACCTCGCCCGCCTGGCGGGCCTGCGCCCGGCCGGCGCCATCGTGGAGATCGCCGGCGAGGACGGGCGCATGCTGCGCCTGCCCGAGCTGATCCCGTTCGCCCGCAAGCACGGCCTGACGATCATCTCCATCGAGGACCTGATCGCCTACCGCCGCGGCGCCGAGCCCACCGTCCGCCGCGAGGCCGAGGTCCACCTGCCCACCCGGCACGGCGAGTTCACCGCGTACGGCTACCGCTCCACCGTCGACGGCGTCGAGCACGTCGCCCTGGTGCACGGCGAGATCGGCGACGGGAAGGACGTCCTCGTCCGCGTCCACTCCGAATGCCTCACCGGCGACGTCTTCGGCTCCCAGCGCTGCGACTGCGGGCCCCAGCTCGACGCCTCCCTGGACCGCATCCAGGCCGAGGGCAGGGGAGTGGTCGTCTACCTGCGCGGCCACGAGGGACGCGGCATCGGCCTGATGTCCAAGCTGCGCGCCTACGAACTCCAGGAGCGCGGCCGGGACACCCTCGACGCCAACCTGGAGCTCGGCCTGCCCGCCGACGCCCGCGACTACGGGGCCGGCGCCCAGATCCTGACCGACCTCGGCGTGCGCGCCGTCCGCCTGATGACCAACAACCCCGACAAGTCCGCCGCCCTCGAACGGCACGGCATCCAGGTCACCGGCCGCGAACCGATGCCCGTCCAGGCCGGCGAACACAACCTCCGCTACCTGCGCACCAAGCGGGACCGGATGGGCCACGATCTGCCCTGGCTGGACACGACGCCCGTGTCCACCTGCGGCAACCAGTAAGCAAGCGACACGAGGAGAGACGTGAGCGGCAAGGGTGCACCGGACCTGTCCGTACGCAACGTGGGGGACCTGCGGGTCGCCGTCGTGGCGGCACAGTGGCACGACAAGGTGATGGACGGACTGGTGGACGGCGCGCTGCGCGCCCTGCACGAGCTGGGCATCGACGAGCCGACCCTGCTCAGGGTCCCCGGCAGCTTCGAGCTGCCGGTGGTGGCCAAGGTGCTCGCCGGACGCGGCTACGACGCGATCGTCGCCCTCGGCGTCGTCATCCGCGGCGGCACCCCCCACTTCGACTACGTGTGCCAGGGCGTCACCCAGGGCCTCGTCCAGGTCTCCGTCGACACCGGCGTCCCCGTCGGCTTCGGCGTCCTCACCTGCGACACCGAGGAGCAGGCCCTCGACCGGGCCGGCATCGAGGGCTCCAGCGAGGACAAGGGGCACGAGGCGGTGACCGCGGCCGTCGCCACGGCGGCCACGCTCCGCTCAGTATCCGAACCGTGGCGCTAGGCCGCCCGGCACTACGCGTAAAGTGGGCGCCACCATGTCCAAGAAGACTTTCGAGGAGCTCTTCACCGAGCTCCAGCACAAGGCCGCCAACGGCGACCCCGCCACCTCCCGCACCGCCGAGCTGGTGGACAAGGGGGTCCACGCCATCGGCAAGAAGGTCGTCGAGGAGGCCGCCGAGGTCTGGATGGCCGCCGAGTACGAGGGCAAGGACGCGGCCGCCGAGGAGATCTCCCAGCTGCTGTACCACGTCCAGGTGATGATGGTCGCCCGCGGCATCTCCCTGGACGACGTCTACGCCCACCTGTAAGCCGGACCCCCTCTTTCTCCACCCCTTCACACAAAGGAAGCCGACCTCATGCTGCGCATCGCCGTCCCCAACAAGGGTTCCCTGTCAGGCCCCGCGGGGGAGATGCTGCATGAGGCCGGCTACCAGCAGCGCCGCGAGTCCAAGGAACTGCGCATCGTCGACCCGACCAACGAGGTCGAGTTCTTCTACCTGCGCCCCCGCGACATCGCGATCTACGTCTCCTCCGGCAGGCTCGACATCGGCATCACCGGCCGCGACCTGCTGATCGACTCCGGCGCGGACGCCGAGGAGATCCTGCCGCTCGGCTTCGCCCGCTCCACCTTCCGCTTCGCCGGCAAGCCGGGCACCGCGAACGCCGTCACCGACCTCAAGGGCCGCACCGTCGCCACCTCCTACGAGGGCATCGTCGCCGCCCACCTGGCCGAGCAGGGCGTCGACGCCTCCGTCGTCCACCTCGACGGCGCCGTCGAGACCGCCATCGAGCTGGGTGTCGCCGAGGTCATCGCGGACGTCGTCGAGACCGGGACCTCGCTGCGCAACGCGGGCCTGGAGGTCTTCGGCGAGCCCATCATGAAGTCGGAGGCCGTCGTCATCCGCCGCTCCGGCGCGGACGCCGACGAGCCCAAGGTCCAGCAGTTCCTGCGCCGGCTCCAGGGCGTCCTGGTGGCCCGGACGTACGTGATGATGGACTACGACTGCCGGGTCGAGCAGCTGGAGAAGGCCGTCGCCCTCACCCCCGGTCTGGAGTCCCCGACCGTCTCCCCGCTGCACAACGAGGGCTGGGTCGCCGTCCGTGCCATGGTCCCCGCCAAGGAGGCCCAGCGGATCATGGACGACCTCTACGAGATCGGCGCCCGCGCCATCCTGACCACGGCCATCCACGCCTGCCGTCTCTGAGCGGGACCCGGAGCGAGCCCATGCCCGACACCACGCCGGACCTGCCGGCCCTGCCCGTCACCTTCCGGCCGGGCCGCACCCGCGCCGTCCTGACCGTCCTCGCCGTCCTCACCTTCGCGGCGATCACGGCGGTCGGCATGCTGCTGGACGGCCTCGGCACCGGAGAGCGCCTCAGCTTCGCGCTGACCGCGCTCCTCCTCGCCGGGGTCCTGTTCCTGCTGGCCCGCCCCCGTGTCACCGCCGACGAGACGGGCGTCACCGTGGTCAACCTCACCACCAAGCGGCGCCTGGCCTGGGCCGAGATCATCCGGGTCAACCTCCGCCAGGGCGACCCCTGGGCCTTCCTCGACCTCAGCGACGGGACCAGCCTGCCCGCGCTCGGCATCCAGCCGGGCATCGCCAAGCAGCGCGCCATCCAGGACGCGCGCGCCCTGCGCGCCCTGGTGGAGGCGCGCTCGGCCGCCGCCGACGAGACACCACGCGGCTGACGCGGGGGCGCCGACCCTGCCGCGGGCGCCCTTTTCGTGATTAATCTGGGAACGAGGACGCGGCCGTCGCGTCCTCGCCCCTGTCGCTCCGCCCGGTGCGTGGGGGTTCCTGCTACCCGAGGAGTGACTCCCTCCGGCGATGGACGGATCGTCCTGCAGTACCTGCGCCGCCCCCTGCTGTGAAGTCCCACAGGCGGCGGCATCATGACCACCCCCCTGCTGCTCCTGGCAGCCGCCTTCGTGCTGATCCTCGCCAACGGCTTCTTCGTCGCCGCCGAGTTCGGCCTGGTGACCGTGGAACGGCCCGACGCCGAACAGGCCGCCGCCGACGGCGACCGGCGCGCCCGCCGCGTCGTCGAGTCCCTGAAGGAGCTGTCCTTCCAGCTCTCCGGCACCCAACTCGGCATCACCCTCACCTCCCTGGTCGTCGGCATGCTCGCCGAACCGGCGCTCGCCCGGCTCCTGGACGGCCCGTTCACGGCCGTCGGCATCCCGGGCGGAGCCGTCCCCGGTGTCGCGGTCGTCGTCGGCATGCTGCTGGCCTCGGCGGTCCAGATGGTGATCGGCGAGCTGGTGCCCAAGAACTGGGCGGTGTCCAGGCCGCTGCAGGTGGCGCGCTTCGTCGCGGGCCCGCAGCACGCCTTCGCCCGGGCCTTCCACCCGGTGATCGCGGCACTGAACGCCGTGGCCAACCGCCTGGTCCGCGCGTTCGGCGTCGAGCCCGCCGAAGAGCTGGCCTCCGCCCGCACACCCGGCGAACTGGTCTCCCTGGCCCGGCACTCCGCCCGGGCCGGTGCCCTGGAACAGGACACCGCCGACCTGTTCGTCCGCACCCTGTCGCTCGGCGAACTGACCGCGCAGCACGTCATGACCCCGCGCGTGAAGGTCAGCGCCCTGCACTCCTCGGCCACCGCCGAGGACGTGGTCAACCTGACCCGCGCCACCGGCCTGTCCCGCTTCCCCGTCTACCGGGAGAAGATCGACGAGATCGTCGGCATGGTCCACCTCAAGGACGCCCTCGCCGTCCGCGTGCCCGACCGCCTGCGCACCCCCGTCGGACGCATCGCGCGCCCGGCGCTGTTGGTCCCCGAGACCCTGCCCGTCCGGCCCCTCCTGACCCGCCTGCGCAGCGAGCAGCCCATCGCGGTCGTCGTCGACGAGTACGGCGGCACCGCCGGTGTCGTCACCCTGGAGGACATCGTCGAGGAGCTCGTCGGCGAGGTCCGCGACGAGCACGACGGCCTGGACGCCCCGGAACTCGCCGCCGCCCCGCCCGAGGACGGCCGGCCCGCCTGGGACGTCGACGGCAGCTGCCGCGTCGACACCCTGCGCCGCATCGGCCTCGACGCCCCCGAGGGGCCGTACGAGACCGTGGCCGGCCTGGTCGCCGACCTGCTCGGCCGCATCCCGGCCGTCGGCGACCGGGCGGAACTGCCCGGCTGGCGCCTCTCCGTGCGCCGGGTCGGCCACTACCGCGCCGAACGGATACGGCTGGTGCGGACGGCACCCGCGGCCGTGCCGGAGGCCGCCCGATGAGCGTCCTGCAACTCCTCTTCGCCGCGCTGCTCGTCCTCGCCAACGGCTTCTTCGTCGGCGCCGAGTTCGCGCTGGTCTCGGTCCGCCGCAGTCAGATCGAACCGCTCGGCACCGCCCGCGCCCGCCAGGTCCTCCACGGACTGGAGCGGCTGCCGCAGATGATGGCCGCCGCCCAGTTCGGCATCACCGTCTGCTCGCTGACGCTCGGCGCGGTCGCGGAACCGACCGTCGCCCACCTGCTGGAGCCGGTCTTCACCTGGATGCACCTGCCGCACGGCGTCATCCACCCGCTCGGCTACGTCATCGCCCTGGCCGCCGTGGTCTTCTGCCATCTCGTCATCGGCGAGATGGTCCCGAAGAACCTCGCGATGGCCGCCCCCGAGAAGACCGCGCTGTGGCTGAGCCCCGGGCTGGTCGCCTTCGCCCGCCTGTGCAAGCCGATCACCTTCGCCCTGGGCGCCTGCTCCCGGGGCATCCTGCGGCTCTTCCGCGTCGAGCCCAAGGACGAGGTCGAGGCCGTCTTCACCAGTGAGCAGCTCAACCGGCTGGTCGAGGACGCCGGCCAGGCGGGTCTGCTCGACCCCGAGGAGCAGGAACGCCTGGAGGACGCCCTGGAGCTGGGTTCCCGGCCGGTGACGGATGTGCTGCTCGGCCGGGAGTCCCTGGTGACGGTCGGCCCGTCCGTCACCCCGGGCGAGATCGTCCGGCTCACCGCCCGCACCGGCTACTCCCGCTTCCCGATCGCGGCGGAGCAGGGCGCCTTCATGGGCTACCTCCACGTCAAGGACGTCCTCGACGCCGAGGACTCCGACCGGGCCGTCCCGCAGCACCTGTGGCGCCCGATGACGACCCTCCGCCCCGATCTCCCGCTCGACGACGCCCTCACCGTGATGCGCCGCGCGGCCACCCACCTGGCCCAGGTGACGGACGCGTCGGGGAAGGTCCTCGGCCTGGTCGCCCTGGAGGACGTACTGGAACTCCTGGTCGGTGAGGTGCGCGACCCGGCCCACCGGGAGGTGACCCTGGCGACGTAGCCGGAGGCGGGGGAGGCGGGGGAGGGGTCGCGAGGGGGGCCTCACATGGCCGACGGGTCCTGCGGCCCCCTCCCCGACAGCACTTCCCCGTACGCCTGCATCAGATCGGGCAGCCGCAGGGTCGCCAGGTCGTCCCGGCCGAGTTCGCCCGGACACACCGACAACCGCAGATCCCGGTAGGCACAGCTCTTCTCGTAGAGGGTGCGCAGGAACCGCCCGTTGCCCAACTCGTCGATCCACCCCTGGTCCACCACGTGCCCGGCGATCGACCGCAGCTCGTCGAGCGCCTCCTCGTCCCACACGTCCCCGTTCTCGGCCGCGAGCACCTTCCCGATCGAGGTCAGCTCCAGCGGCCGGTAGGAGGGGAAGTCGACCCGGGTCGTGAAGCGGGAGGAGAGCCCGGGGTTGGCGCTCAGCAGCCGGTCCATGCCCTCCGGGTAGCCGGCCAGGATCACCACCAGGTGGTCGCGGTTGTCCTCGGCCCGCTTGAGCAGCACCTGCAGCGCCTCGTCGCCGTACGCGTCGCCCTTGCCGTACCCGGAGTTGGACAGGGAGTACGCCTCGTCCACGAAGAGCACGCCGCCGAGCGCGGAGTCGATCAGCTCGTTGGCCTTCACGGCGGTCTGGCCCAGGTACTCGCCGACCAGATCGGCCCGCTGCGCCTCCACGAGGTGGTCCCCGCCCAGCAGGCCGAGCGCGTAGAACACGCGGCCCAGGATGCGGGCCACGGTGGTCTTGCCGGTGCCGGAGGGGCCGGAGAAGACGAAGTGACGTTTGGGCGGCTGGACGGGCAGGCCCTGCCCGGCCCGCAGCCGCGCCATGTTCAGCTGTGCGGACAGGGCCTTGACCTGCCGCTTCACCGGCTCCAGGCCCACCATGCGCTCCAGCTCGGCGAGTGCCTCCTCCAGTAAGGCGGGGTCGGTGGGGCCGGTGGGCAGGGAGGGGTCCGGCCCGTCGGTCCGCTCGCGCACCGGCGGTCCGGACAGCGAGGGCAGCGGGGCGGCCGGCCCCGGCTCCGGGACGGACAGCTTCAGATCGCGTTCCTCGGTGCCGGAGAGCGGGTCGAGCCCGTCGGGGCCGTCCAGGCCGTCCGGCCCCAGGCCGGACTGGACCAGTCCCGCGAGGTCGCCGGCGTCGTCGTAGCCGTCACCCTCGGCGATCGCGGCCAGCCGGGCCGAGGTGTCCATGAAGGCCGGGTCGACGCGGTGCACGGCCCGGTACAGCGGCAGCGCGGCGGCGCTGCGGCCGGTGCCCTCGTGGGCCCGCGCCAGCCAGTACCGCAGCTCCTTGCGTTGCGGCTGCTCGCTGCGGCACCGCATCAGGGCCGCCGACAGCAGCGGTTCGGCCTGCCCGTACATCTCCAGCCGGACCCGGGCCATACCGCTGAACAGGCCGGCCTCGATGCCCAGCAGGGGGTCGCCGAGCAGGGGGTCGGTGTGCCGGACGAGCTGTTCCCAGTCCTTGACCAGATAGGCACGGCAGGCGTGCAGGAAGCGGACCTGGGGATCGCTGTCCACGGGCGGCAGCCCGGCCAGGGCCCGGTCCAGCTCCGGGACGTGGCGGCCGTCGAGCCAGTGGGAGGCGTGCGCGAGCAGCAGATCGCGGGGGCTCTCCAGCACCGGCTGCACCCACCAGCCCAGCCAGTACCAGGAGTTGAGGGGGCGGCGGTGGCGGGCGCGCTGCTCGCCGAAGCGCTCCCGGTGGCGGTACATCCTGAGCAGCGCGTTGGTGGTGTCGACGCGCAGCGCGTGCAGTCCGAGCCAGCCGTCGGCCATCGCGGGATCGAGGCGCACCGCGGCCCGGAACTCCTCCTCGGCCTGCGGATAGGCGCCCATGGTGTAGGCGTCCACGCCGCGCAGCCAGGCCAGGTCGGCCGGGGCCTGCGGGCTCTGCGCGCCGAAGTCCATCCCGTCCCCCACGTACCGTGCCCCCGTCGGTATGCCGCCGGACTCGCGCCCGTCGGCCGCCTGGGCCAACGGCTCTGCCGCGGGCCGGAGTTGCAAGGTGCGCGCGCAACTGCGGCGTAGGTCGCACCGAGGGCATCGTACCCGCGGCGGTCTGTCCTCCGAAGGGCGCCGGGGAGGCCCGTTCCACGAGGTGGGAGGCGGTCCTGAAGGAGGCGGGGCATCACTGAGGGTGATCGGATCGCCTCGCGGAGCAGCCACGGAACGGGCTCAGGGCAGAACGAAGCCCCCGATCACGGGGGAACAACCGGGGGCTTCGCGTCTGCGGGCGGTCTCGATCGACCGCACATTCAGAACGTAAGACCTGTACGGGCCCCGGGTCAAGCGGAGTTGGGGCACTCCGGCGCGTTGCCCGCCGGCGATCTTCACGAGTTCACCACATTGCGGATGGTCCGTCACGGTGAGTGAGGAACCAGGGAGGGGAGGCGCATCCCGCAGGCCCCGGCAGCACCTCGTACCCCTCCTCGCTCTGACGCACCAGAAGGTGCGCGAAGGGGCGCGACGGGTCGGCGGCGAAGTGCCGGCGCTCCGCCGGAATCCACCCGTCCCAGAACGTCCGCTGCTCCGCTCCGTCGCGCGCCCGTCCGCGCTCCCACGCCTGGGCCGGGGGCAACTCCATCCACAGCAGCCCGGCCAGATACGGGCGGAGCGCCTCGCGCCCCGCTCCCACGCCCTCGATCAGGACCACCGGGGCGGGCGGCAGGGGGCGGGGCGCCGAGAAGTCGCGGGCCCGCCAGTCGTAGGGGGTGTAGTGCGCGGTGTCCCCGCGCCGCAGCGGCTCGATCACCTGGGTGAGCAGTCGTCCGGTCCAGTCGAAGAGCGCGTCGTGGCTGGCGATGTCGTCGAGGTGCAGCACCGGCGCGCCGCCCAGCGCGGCGGCCAGTCGCCCGGCGAACGTGGACTTCCCCGAACCGGCGTGCCCGTCCACGCCGATCAGGCGCACGGGACCGCAGGAGGGCGGGAGCCGGCGGAGCTGGGCTGCGAGGTCGTGGATGGCGGGTCCCGGGCGGCGCGAGGGGGCGGACGGCGTTCGCCCCGCACTCTAACCGCGTCCGGCGAGGCGGCCGCGTCCTGGCCGGCCGCCGCCGGCCCGCCCGCGCCACTGGTCGACACCAATGTTCATGGCGTGGCGTGTGCAGAAGTGCTGGCAGGAGTGCGCGCCTACGGCCATAGTTGGCGCACGACCGTGCATCGGACCCGCCCGAATCGGACACCTGGGGGTCTTCCGCCCATGAGCAGAGCCGAACAGCCGTCGCGCAGAACCGTCCTGGCCGCCGCGGTCGCCGCCGCCGTGACCGGCGCTGCGATCCCGGCCACCGCCGAAGCCGCGCCCGGTACGGAGGCGGGCCGGGCCGACCCCGACGGCGCCCCCGCCGCCCAGGTCGACTACCGCGCCTGGACCACCTTCCGCGACTGGCGGTCCGGGACCGCGCGGGGCACCCGTCCCGTGGCCGGGGCCCGGCCCGGTGTGGTGATCGGCGCCCCGGCGGGCCGCACCGACTACACCGACCCGCACACCGGCCGGACCGCCGCCTGGGAGTACGCCACCTGGACCTCGCCCGTCCACCGGCTCTCCGTGCCCGCGACCGAGGTCATCGCCTCCTGGAACGCGCACACCCCGTCCGGCACCTGGATCCAGATCGAGCTGAAGGGCACCTACTCCGACGGCACGGACACGCCCTGGTACGTGATGGGCCGCTGGACGGCCGGCGACGGCGACCAGGACATCCGGCGCACCTCGGTCGACGACCAGGGCGACGGCCGGAGCAGCGTCTGGACCGACACCTTCGCGATCGACGACGCCTCCACGGGGCTGCGCCTGACCTCCTACCGTCTCCGGCTCACCCTGCACCGCAGGCCCGGCACGAGGACCACGCCCACCGTGTGGCGGCTCGGCGCGATGGGCTCCGACGTGCCGGACCGCTTCACGGTCCCCGCCTCCACCCCCGGCCTCGCCCAGGAACTGCGCGTGCCCCGCTACTCGCAGGAGATCCACAAGGGGCAGTACCCGGAGTACGACAACGGCGGCGAGGCGTGGTGCAGCCCCACCTCCTCACAGATGATCATCGAGTACTGGGGCGGCCGGCTCACCGAGGACCAACTCGCCTGGGTCGACCCCTCCTACGCCGACCCGCAGGTCTGCCACGCGGCCCGGTACACCTACGACTACCAGTACGCCGGCTGCGGCAACTGGCCCTTCAACGCCGCCTACGCGGCCACCTTCGACGGGCTCCAGGGCGTGGTCACCCGCCTCGGCTCCCTCACCGACCTGGAGACGCTGATCGCGGCCGGCATCCCGGCCATCACGTCCCAGTCGTTCCTCGCGGAGGAGCTGACCGGGGCCGGTTACGGCACCTCAGGGCATCTGATGACCGTGATCGGCTTCACGGCCGACGGCGACGTGATCGCCAACGACCCCGCCTCGGACGACAACGAGGCGGTGCGCCGGGTCTACAAGCGGCGCGAGTGGGAGAACATCTGGCTAAGGACCAAGCGGTACAACGCCAGTGGCAAGGTCGTCTCCGGCACCGGCGGCGTCTGCTACCTGTACTTCCCGGCGCACCCCAGCCCGCGCCAGCGCAGGGCCCTGGCGGCGGTGGGGGTGCGCTGACGGCATCCCGACGACGGCCCCCGGCCTCATGGCCGGGGGCTCGCCTGTGACCAACGTCTCCGCCGCGCAGGCCGTTCGCGATGGCAAGGTGGACAGGGTTCCGGGGGGCCCACCGAACGCCGGAGAGCAGCGAGACGTCATGACCGCACACACCGCCACCGCCGCCCGTGTCCGTACCGGCGGACCCAAGGACGACGGCCCGAAGATCCTCGAGCACGTCATGGGCTGGACCCTCGTCGTGGTGCTCGCGATGCTCGTGGTGCAGCTGGGCCTGCTGTGACGTGACCCTCATGTGACCTGCCCCACGTCCCGACCTGCCATACTGCGGGTGTCCCGCCCCCCGTAGGAGACCAGGGTCGAAATTGAATATCAGTCAACAGCGCGCCGACGCCCGTCCCCGGGCGCGCGGTACCGAGCGCTCGCTGGCACGCCGCGCCGAACTCATCGCCATCGGGCGGAGGTTGTTCGCCGACACGTCCTACGACGCGCTGTCGATGGACGACATCGCCCGGCAGGCGCATGTCGCCAAAGGGCTGATCTACTACTACTTCCAGTCCAAGCGGGGTTACTACCTGGCGATCATCCAGGACTCCGTCGCCGATCTGGTCACCACCGCCGCGGGCGGCACCGACCTGCCCCAGGTGGACCGCGTCCACCGCACCATCGACGGCTACCTGCGCTACGCCGAGCACCATCAGGCCGCCTACCGCACCATCGTCAGCGGCGGCGTGGGCTTCGACGCCGAGGTCCATGCCGTCCGGGACGGCGTGCGCGAGGCGATCGTCGCCACCATCGCCGAGGGGGCGTACGGCCGCTCGGACATCGGGCCGCTGGCCCGCATGGGCCTGCTCGCCTGGGTGTGCAGCGTCGAGGGCGCCACCCTGGACTGGATCGGCCGGCCCGAACTGTCCCGGGACACCATGCGCGATCTGCTGGTGAAGTCGCTGGGCGGCACCCTGCGCGCCATCGAGGAGCTGGACCCCTCCTGCCCGGCCCCGCCCGCCGCGCGCCGCGACTGACGCGACTGACGAGGGCCGGCGACCGGGCCGCGGACGCGCGGAGGTCCCTGCCGGAGGCGGGGACCCGAGCCGGAAGGGCGGAGAGCCGAGCCGGCCTCCGCCCTTCCGCCCCCCGTGGTGCGGGCGCGCGCGGTCAGTCGATCGCCTTGATCAGCTCACCGTCCGCGGTGTCGCCGCTCAGCTCCCAGAAGAACGTGCCGCCCAGTCCCTGCTCGTTCTTGTAGGCCATCTTGGTCGCGATGGTCTGCGGAGTGTCGTAGCTCCACCAGTCGCTGCCGCACTTGGCGTAGGCGGTGCCGGCCACCGTGCCGGTCGCCGGGCACGTGCTCTTCAGCACCTTGTAGTCCTCGATGCCGTTCTCGTAGGTGCCCTTCGCCGGGCCGGTCGCGGTGCCGCCCGGCTCCGACCGGGTGACACCGGTCCAGCCGCGGCCGTAGAAGCCGAGTCCGAGCAGGAGCTTGGAGGGCGGAACGCCGAGCCCCTTGAGCTTCGCGATCGTCGCCGAGGTGTGGAAGCCCTCCTTCGGGATGCCGGCGTACGAGGTGAGCGCCGAGTGCGGGGCGGTCGGGCCGGCGGCGTCCCAGGCGCCGAAGAAGTCGTACGTCATCGGGTTGTACCAGTCGACGTACTGCGCCGCCCCCGCGTAGTCGGCCGCGTCGATCTTGCCGCCGGCGGTCGCGTCGGCCGTGATCGCCGCGGTGACCAGGTAGTCCGGGCCGAATTCGGCGCGCAGGGCCTTCATCAGCTCGGGGAAGGCCTCCCGGCCGCTGGTGTCGCAGGTCAGCCCGCAGGCGTTCGGGTACTCCCAGTCGATGTCGATGCCGTCGAAGACGTCGGCCCACCGGGAGTTCTCGACCAGGTCGCGGCAGGACTCGGCGAAGGCGGCCGGGTTCTCGGCGGCCTCGGCGAAACCGCCCGACCAGGTCCAGCCGCCGAAGGACCAGAGGATCTTGAGGTCGGGGTGCTTCTTCTTCAGCTCGAGCAGCTGGTTGAAGTTGCCGCGCAACGGCTGGTCCCAGGTGTCGGCGACCCCGTCGACGGACTCGGCCGCCGTGTACGCCCGGTCGGTGGCCGCGTAGGCGTCGCCCATGGCGCACTTGCCGCCGGTGACGTTGCCGAAGGCGTAGTTGATGTGGGTCAGGCGGGCACCGGAGCCGGACGTCTCGATGTTCTTGACGTAGTACTTCCGGTCGTAGGTGCCCCATTCGGTGAAGTAGCCGACGACCTTCGAGCCCGCCGCGGCCGACGCGGAGTGCGTGGCCCGGGTGTCGGGCGCGGCCGTGGCCGCGGTGGTGCCGGCGCCGGCCAGCAGCCCCGCGCCGAGGGCGGCGGCACACAGCGCGGAGAGGAGCGCCCGCAGGGAGCGGGCGCGGGGGAGGTGCGGGACGTGCATCGGGTGTCTCCTCGTGGGGGGAAGAGGGAACGCGCGCCGATTGGCATGAACGCGGTAAGGCGTTCGGGCCGTCAC
Organism: Streptomyces sp. SudanB5_2050; assembly: GCF_964272335.1. NCBI lineage: Bacteria > Bacillati > Actinomycetota > Actinomycetes > Kitasatosporales > Streptomycetaceae > Streptomyces > Streptomyces sp. SudanB5_2050. The sequence goes on along the minus strand of NZ_OZ186760.1, from coordinate 1,525,988 downwards.
CGTAGAAGGACTAGACCAGTCGGGTCAATGGTGCGGACCATCTTCGGGCCCACCGACCGGAATTCGGCCCTCCGGGCGTGCTCCGACCCTTTCTTGAAGTAAGCGGTCGTTAACTGGTGACGCCATGCGTCCGATCGGGCATACTCACAGCGCACAGCCGCTGGTCAGCCGCTTCCGCGACCCGGGAGTGCGAGCATCGGCCAGGCCGAACAGAGCCGGCGGAACCGCCTCCACCCAAGGCGCACGTCCGCCGTTGCGCCCGACAGGGAGGAGAGCGTCGCCATGCCCGACCGCGCCCCGCAGCCGGTGGACCGGCAACTGCCCACGGACGAGGCACGGGACCTGATCTCACTCGTCCGCGAGATCGCGCAGCGTGAGATCGCCCCGAGGGCGGCCGAGGAGGAGGACGCCGGGACCTTCCCGCGCGAGGTGTTCGCCCTGCTCTCCGACTCCGGCCTGCTCGGCCTGCCCTACGACGCCGAGCACGGCGGCGGGGAGCAGCCGTACGAGGTGTACCTCCAGGTCCTCGAAGAGCTGGCCGCGGCCCGCCTCACCGTCGGCCTCGGCGTCAGCGTCCACACCCTCGCCTCCTACGCGCTCGCCGCCTACGGCACCAAGGAGCAGCAGGCCGAGCACCTGCCCGCGATGCTCGGCGGCGGCCTGCTCGGCGCCTACTGCCTCTCCGAGCCCTCCTCCGGCTCGGACGCGGCCTCCCTGCGCACCAAGGCGGTGCGGGAGGGCGGCGAGTGGGTGCTCAGCGGCACCAAGGCGTGGATCACGCACGGCGGCATCGCCGACTTCTACACGGTGATGGCCCGCACGGGGGAGGACGGCCCGCGCGGCATCACCGCCTTCCTGGTGCCCGGCGACGCCGAGGGGCTGAGCGCCGCGGTGCCGGAGAAGAAGATGGGGCTCAAGGGCTCACCCACCGCACAGGTCCACTTCGACGGCGTGCGGGTGCCCGACGCGCGGCGGATCGGTGAGGAGGGCCAGGGGTTCGCCATCGCCCTGTCCGCGCTCGACTCCGGGCGGCTCGGCATCGCCGCCTGCGCGATCGGGGTGGCCCAGGCGGCGCTCGACACGGCGGTGGCCTACGCGGCCGAGCGGCGGCAGTTCGGCAAGCCGATCGTCGACTTCCAGGGGCTGCGCTTCATGCTCGCCGACATGGCGACCCAGATCGAGGCCGGCCGCGCGCTCTGTCTGTCGGCGGCACGGCTGCGGGACGCCGGACTGCCCTTCGCCAAGCAGGCGGCGATGGCCAAACTGCACTGCACCGACACGGCGATGCGGGTCACCACCGACGCCGTGCAGATCCTCGGCGGCTACGGCTACACCGCGGACTTCCCGGCCGAACGCTACATGCGCGAGGCCAAGGTGCTGCAGATCGTCGAGGGCACCAACCAGATCCAGCGGATGGTCATCGCCCGTCATCTCGCGGGTCCCGAGGAACGCTGAAGTCGCCGGTGACGCGGAAACTGCCGGTGGCGCCGAAACCGCCGGCGGCACCGAAGTCGCCAGTGGTGAAGAAGTCCCCGAGCCCGCGCGGAGGCGCCGCGAGCCTCACCCACTCGGGGTCGTCGCGCCCCGGCAGGGTGCGGCCGCGATCGGCCCAGGCGCGCATCAGCTCACGGTAGATCGGCGGGTCCGGGAGCTGCGGGGCCGGCGGGACCGGACCGGCGGGCACCGGGACGAACACGCGGCGCCGAGGCCCGGTCGCCGAGTACGTGGGGGTCATACCAGGGCAACGCGGCGAAGTGCGGACAGGTCACCGCTCCGCGGAATCGAGAGTGAGTTCGCGGGCGTCCGGCACCGGTCCGCGTGTGCCGCGGCCGGTCCGCCCCGTCGTCGGCGCGCGCCCCTCCCTGCGGTCCGGCCGTCGGCGCGCCGCCCCCGCCCCCGTGGGCGCCGGGGCGGCGCGCCGACCGCGTCCGTGTGGGTACGGGGCGGCGCGCCGCACGCGTCCTAGGCCGCCTCGCGCCGCATCGTCGGCACCCGCATCGGGCGCGAGCCCGGGCCGCCGACGTGGGAGAAGGGCTGGGTCCGCCAGTCCAGGCCCCGCGGGAGCGTCAACAGCAGCGCGGTGTCCTGCTCGTGCGGCTGGAACGACTCGTCGGCGGGGCGGGCCTCGGCGGCCCGGCGGCCGGTGCCGGCGCAGACCGTGAGCCCGAACGGATTCCACGGCGAGGCGCACAGCGCGTGCTCCGGCAGCACCTCCTCGTCCGCCAGGAGCGCGATGGGCTGCGCGCAGTCCGGGCAGATCACCCGGTACATCTCGAAGGTGTCGTAGGCGTCGAGTTCCTCGTCGTCGTAGGCGTCGGGTTCGACGCCCTCCGATACGGGCTCGACGACCGGCTGCTGCCGCTTGGACGCGGAACGACCAGGGCGCTTAAGACTCTGCATGGGATTCTCCCCCTCGGGCTGGGCCGTGACGGCACTGCGGCCTCGACCACAGCAAGCACTTCCCGTCCCCCCTCCGGGGTAATCACGAGAACATCACGGAGACCGCGCCGGAGGTGTGGTCTTCGTCACATGCCCCTCGCGGGTGCCCGGGGCACCGGGTCCCGCTCCGCCCGCCGGCCGACTCCCCGTCACATCACGAACCGGGTATGACCTGGACCGCTCGGGTATCCGAGGAGATCAACCGCACTGTAGGTTCTCCGCCATGGAGGAGCTGGACCGACAGATCGTGCAGCTGCTCGTCAAGGACGGGCGGATGAGCTACACGGACCTGGGCAAGGCCACGGGCCTGTCCACATCGGCCGTGCACCAGCGGGTGCGGCGGCTGGAGCAGCGCGGGGTCATCCGCGGCTACGCCGCGGTCGTCGATCCGGAGGCCGTCGGACTGCCGATGACCGCCTTCATCTCCGTGAAACCCTTCGACCCCAGCGCGCCCGACGACATCGCGGACCGCCTGGCCGGCGTACCGGAGATCGAGGCGTGCCACAGCGTGGCGGGCGAGGAGAACTACATCCTCAAGGTACGGGTGTCGACCCCGCACGAGCTGGAGGAACTCCTCGCCCGGGTGCGCTCCCTGGCCGGCGTCTCGACCCGGACCACCGTCGTGCTCTCCACGCCGTACGAGGCCAGGCCGCCCCGGGTCTGAGGACCGGCGCGACGGGAGCGTGGCCGTACGGGCCGCCCGTGACCCGTACAGGGGCGACCTGCGTGCCGGGCGCGCCCCGCGAGGGGCGAGACTGGTCTCCATGAGTGAGTCCACCGCCTCGTCCACCGCGTCCACCACCGTCCTGCTGCGCCGCGGCGAGGTGCACAGTCCCGCCGACCCCTTCGCGACGGCGATGGTCGTCGAACGCGGCCAGGTCGCCTGGGTCGGCTCCGAGGGCGCCGCGGACGCCTTCGCCGACGGCGTGGACGAGGTGATCGACCTGGACGGCGCCCTGGTCACCCCGGCGTTCACCGACGCACACGTGCACACGACGTCCACCGGCCTCGCCCTCACCGGCCTGGACCTTACCGGCGCCCCCACCCGCGAGGCCGCCCTCGCCCTCGTCCGCGACTTCGCCGCGGCCCGCCCGGCGGACCGGGTGCTCCTCGGCCACGGCTGGGACGCCTCCCGGTGGCCCGACGGGCAGCCCCCGACCCGCGCCGAGCTGGACGAGGCCACCGGTGGGCGCCCCCTCTACCTCAGCCGCATCGACGTCCACTCGGCCGTCGTCACCACCGCCCTGCTCGACCTCGTCCCCGGCGACGTCACCCGTGCGGACGGCCCGCTCACCGCCGACGCCCACCACGCCGTGCGCGCCGCCGCCCTCGGGGCCCTCGCCCCCGCCCAGCGCACCGAGGCCCAGCGCGCCGCCCTCGCGCACGCCGCCTCCCTCGGCATCGGAACCGTTCACGAATGCGCAGGCCCGGACATCTCCTCCGAGGACGACCTCACCGGGCTGCTGCGGCTGGCGGCCTCGGAGCCCGGCCCGCGCGTGATCGGCTACTGGGCCGAACAGGACGTCGACAAGGCGCGCGAGCTGGGCGCGGTCGGCGCCGCCGGTGACCTCTTCGTCGACGGCGCCCTCGGCTCGCACACCGCCTGCCTGCACGAGCCGTACGCCGACGCCGGACACACCGGCACCGCCTACCTGGACGCCGACGCCGTCGCCGCCCATGTCGTCACCTGCACCGAGGCCGGCCTCCAGGCGGGCTTCCACGCCATCGGCGACGCCGCCGTCACCGCCGTGGTCCGGGGGGTGCGCGCCGCCGCCGACAAGCTCGGCCTCGCCCGGGTCCGCGCCGCCCGACACCGCGTGGAACACGCCGAGATGCTCACCCCCGAACACATCGCGGCCTTCGCCGAGCTGGGCCTGACCGCCTCCGTCCAGCCCGCCTTCGACGCCCTGTGGGGCGGCGAGGACGGCATGTACGCCCGGCGCCTGGGCGCCGAACGGGCCCGCACCCTCAACCCCTACGCGGCCCTGCTGCGCGCCGGGGTCCCGCTCGCCTTCGGCTCCGACAGCCCGGTCACGCCCCTCGACCCGTGGGGGACCGTCCGGGCCGCGGCCTTCCACCGCACGCCCGAGCACCGCGTCTCCGTCCGGGCGGCCTTCACCGCGCACACGCGCGGCGGCTGGCGGGCGATCGGGCGCGACGACGCGGGCGTCCTGGTGCCGGGCGCACCCGCCGACTACGCCGTGTGGCGCACGGGCGCGCTCGTGGTCCAGGCCCCCGACGACCGGGTGGCCCGCTGGTCGACCGACCCGCGCTCCGGCACGCCCGGGCTGCCCGACCTGACTCCGGGCGGTGACCTGCCGGTCTGCCTGCGCACCGTGGTGGGCGGCCGGACGGTGTTCGTACGGCCGGGCGAGTGATCCACGCGGCCGACGGGGCGATGATCTTCTCCCGTCCGCGACCTGCGCATCCTCCGCGCTGACCTGCGCATTGGCAGGGAAGTCGCAGGTCGAACGACTGTTGACAGGCGACGGCGGGGGGCCGGTAGGTTCGGCCGGGTCCACCACCGGACGCCCGACCGGGGAAGCCTCCGCGCGCGCGTCGCGGCGCCGCTGGGTCAGGGACGGTGTGCCGCACCGGGGCACCGCCACTGGGAGCCAGGCTCAGCGCTCGCGCCGTGACGACGGAACGTTCCGGACGGTCGGGAGGTGTGACCCGGGTGGGGCCCGGGCGCTCAGTAGACAACGGCCTAGGTCGACCCGCAGCCGGCGGGTCCCGGGTCGGCCCGAAGGGCGCCGGGCCCCCATCCGCCGTGCAAACGGTCCCGAATCGCCTATCCCTACCCCGGCCCGGGGAAAACAACACCCCTTTGCGGACGTCCTGTCACGTCACCGCAGGCCGTGGCCATTATGGTGGTCCTCTGCGTACGGACTCGAAGGGACAGCGGTGAACGACGGCGACGGGACGCCCGCGGCGGCGGGGCAGGGGAGGCGGTTCGGTCCCCTGGGCACGGCCTTGGTGATCATCCCGACCTACAACGAGGCGGAGAACATCAAGGCGATCGTCTCGCGCGTGCGCGAGGCGGTCCCCGAGGCGCACGTCCTGGTGGCCGACGACAACAGCCCCGACGGCACCGGCAAGCTCGCCGACGAACTGGCGGCCGAGGACGACCACGTCCAGGTCCTGCACCGCAAGGGCAAGGAAGGACTGGGCGCCGCCTACCTCGCGGGCTTCCGCTGGGGACTGGAGCACGGCTACGGCGTGTTGATCGAGATGGACGCCGACGGCTCGCACCAGCCCGAGGAGCTGCCCCGTCTGCTGACCGCCCTCAAGGGCGCCGACCTGGTGCTGGGCTCCCGCTGGGTGCCCGGCGGCCGGGTGGTGAACTGGCCCAAGTCCCGCGAGTTCATCTCCCGCGGCGGCAGCATGTACTCGCGCCTCGCGCTGGACCTGCCGCTGCGCGACATCACAGGCGGCTACCGGGCCTTCCGCCGCGAGACGCTGGAGGGGCTGGGCCTGGACGAGGTGGCCTCCCAGGGGTACTGCTTCCAGGTCGACCTCGCCCGCCGGGCGATCAAGGCCGGCTACCACGTCGTCGAGGTGCCGATCACGTTCGTCGAGCGCGAGCACGGTGACTCGAAGATGAGCCGCGACATCCTCGTGGAGGCGCTGTGGCGGGTCACCACGTGGGGTGTGGGGGAGCGGGTCGGCAAGGTCCTCGGCCGCGACCGGCAGCCCGAGCGCCCGGTGGACACCCCCGACGGGCCGGCGCGGTCCACGGAGGAGAAGGGCTGATCGCCCCCTTATGCCGCGCTGAGCCGGGGCCAGGCACACTGGAAGCATGACGACTGGCGCTCAGACCCCCAGGTCCCCCGCCCGGCCCCCGCGCTCCAGGCTGCGCACGTTCCTGCCGCTGGGCTTCGCCGCGTGGCTGGTGCTGGAGATCTGGCTGCTGACCGTGGTGGCGGGCGCCTCCAGCGGGTTCGTGGTCTTCCTGCTGCTGGTGGCGGGCGTCGTCCTCGGGTCCGTGGTGATCAAGGCGGCCGGCCGCCGCGCCTTCCGCAGCCTCCAGGAGACCGTCCGGCAGCAGCAGTCCGGCGTCATGCCCGGAGCCGTGCCGGGCGGCAACAGCGAGGGCAACGGTCTGATGATGCTGGGCGGCCTGCTCATCGTCATCCCCGGCCTGATCTCGGACGCGCTGGGCCTGCTCATGCTGCTGCCCCCCGTCCAGAAGGCGGTGAGCCGCTATGCGGAGCGGACGGTGGAGCGCAAGCTCCGCGAGGCCGGTCCGGGCACGCTGGGCGACGCCTTCCGCCAGGCCCGCATGCACCGGCCGGACGGCAAGGTCGTCCAGGGCGAGGTCGTCCGGGACGAGCCGGGCGACGCCCCGCAGGGACCCCGCCCACCGCTGACGCACTGAGCGCTCCGCAGGCGCGCCGGGGGCCGGTCCACGCGCCCGTGCGCGCCCGTCGGCGCGCCGGGACCCGGCGGCACGGCAAAACCGCGGGTGCCGTACGTGAGATCACGTACGGCACCCGCGGTGTTGTCGATGTGTCGTCTACGGTTTCCCGTCACGCACCTTTGTCACGCACTCTTGCGGCTGTCTCGCGGGTGCACCGCGATGTTCATCGCGCCGGAGCGCAGAACCGCCAGCCGCTCCTCGAGGACCTCTTCGAGTTCCTCGCGGGTGCGCCGCTCCATCAGCATGTCCCAGTGTGTACGCGCGGGCTTGGCCTTCTTCTCCTCAGGGCCGTCGCCGTCCACCAGGAGTGCCTGGGCCCCGCAGACCTTGCACTCCCACTCCGGCGGGATCTCCGCCTCGACCGAGAAGGGCATCTCGAACCGGTGCCCCTTCTCGCATGCGTACTCCACGGCCTGGCGCGGGGCCAGGTCGATGCCGCGGTCCGTCTCGTAGCTGGTCACCACGAGGCGCGTGCCGCGAAGAGCTCGCTCACTCATGAATCGTGCCTCCCGGGCTTGTCGCCCACAGGACAGGTGTCGCTGTCGTCGTCATCCGGTCAACGTCCGGGCGGCGGTAAAGATTCCCGTCCCGACTCCCGATCCGGGCCCTGCGTCGCCGTCGCAGCCGCAGCCTTGCAACCAGTGCAGTACCCGCCGACGTCCGGTTTGTCACCTCTGCTGGCAGGTGTGACATAGCGATTCGGCACCTTTGACGCGCAGTAACGGTACGCCTGGCAGGCCAAACGCGTACACTACAGCCCTTTCGCGCCGAGTGCTAAATCCTTTCGGGTACCGGGTTGCCCGCGTCGCCGATCGCCCGGCGCACCGGCACCCGCGCGAGCAGCGCGAAACCGATGACGAAGAACGCCACCAGCGAGACGATCGCGTCGCGGTAGCTCCCCGTCAGCTGGTAGGTGAGCCCGAACAGCAGCGGCCCCAGCCAGCTCATCCCGCGGTCGCTCAGCTCGTACGCCGCGAAGTACTCGGCCTCCTTGCCGGGCGGGACCAGATGGGAGAACAGGGAGCGGGACAGCGCCTGGCTGCCGCCGAGGACCAGCCCGATCCCGGCGGCTAGCGCGAAGAACCAGCCCGGCGCCCCGGCCGGCAGGAAGTACCCGGCCGCCAGCGTCACCGTCCAGGCGACCAGTGACCCGAGGATCGTCCGCTTGGCCCCGTACCTCCGCGCCAGCCGCCCCAGCGCCAGGGCGCCCGCCACCGCGAGCACCTGGACCAGCAGCACCGCCACGATGAGCGTGGACTGGCCGAGGCCCAGTTCCTCGGAGCCGTACACGGACGCCTGGGAGATCACCGTCTGGATGCCGTCGTTGTAGACGAGATAGGCCAGCAGGAACGCCAGGGTCAGCGGGTGGCGCCGCATGTCGCGGACGGTCGCGGCGAGCTGCCGGAACCCGGGCAGGGCGGAGCCCTCCCGCGCGGGGGCACGGCGGTCGCGCAGCCGCCGCAGCGGGACGAGCGCGAACGCGCCCCACCACAGTCCGGCGGAGGCCAGGCAGACGCGGACCGCCTCGCTCTCGGTCAGCCCGAAGGAGTCGTGGCCGGTGTAGAGGACCAGGTTGGCGACGAGGACCAGGGCCCCGGCCGCGTAGCCGAAGGCCCACCCGCGCGAGGAGACCGCGTCACGCTCCTCGGGCGGGGCGATCTGGGGCAGGTAGGAGTTGTAGAGCATCATCGCCACGGACTGCGCGGCGTTCGCCACGACCAGCAGCAGGCCGCCCAGCAGATAGCGGTCGCCGTCCAGGAAGAACATCCCGGTGGTGGCCGCGGCGCCGGTGTACGCGGCGGCGGCCAGCAGCGGCTTCTTGCGGCCCGAGCGGTCGGCGGCGGCGCCCACCAGGGGCATCACCAGCACCGCCACGATCACCGACAGGGACACCGAGTAGGCGAAGAACGACCCGGCGCGCACGGGTACGCCCAGCGGGTGCACGTACCCGTCCGCGTCCGCCGCCGCCCGGGCGACCGAGGTCAGGTAGGGCCCCAGGAACACGGTGACCACGCTGGTCGAGTAGACCGAGCACGCCCAGTCGTAGAAGTACCAGCCGCGCTGCTCGCGCCGTCGGCCGGCGGCGTCGTCGGCCGCGTCCGTCCGCAGGGTGTCGGTGCCCACCCGTGCCCTCGCTTCCCCGTGCCCGCGCACCGCCCCCGGGGACGGGCCGGGACCTCAGACCCAGACGCCCCGGTCCTCCATGACCTTGCGCAGTGTGTCGATGTGATCGGTCATGATGCCATCCACGCCCAGGTCCAGGAGCCGGTGCATGCGGCCGGGATCGTTCACCGTCCAGACGTGCACCTGGAGCCCGCGCGCGTGGGCCGCGCGGACGAAGCGGCGGTCCACGACCTGGATGCCCGACTGCGCCTCGGGCACCTGCGCGGCCACCGCCGAACGGCGCGGCGCCGCCGGCACGCCCCAGGACCGCAGCCGCAGGTTGAGCACGCCCCTGGTGCCGTACGAGGTGGCCAGACGCGGCCCGGCCAGGCGCTGGGCGCGCACCACACGCGCCTCGGAGAAGGAACCGACGCAGACCCGGTCCCAGGCGTCCGTCCGCCCGATCAGCTCCAGCAGGGGCGCCAGCGCGGGCTCCGCCTTCACGTCGACGTTCCAGCGCACGTCGGGGAAGGCCGCCAGCAGGTCCTCGAACAGCGGCACCGGCTCCCGGCCCGCCACCCGCGCGCGGCGCACCGTCTCCCACGTGAGGTCGGCGATCCGCCCGGCCCCGTCCGTCACCCGGTCCAGGGTCGCGTCGTGGAAGGCGACGAGCTTCCCGTCCCGGGTGGCGTGCACGTCGGTCTCGATGTAGCGGTAACCCGCCTCGACCGCGCGCCGGAACTGCCGCAGCGTGTTCTCCAGGCCGTCCGCCGCCCCGCCCCGGTGGGCGAAGGCGATCGGACCGGGATGGTCGAGGTAGGGGTGGCGCGGACGGGGTATCGGCGTGGTCACCGACGCAGTATCGCGCGCCGGGGTTGACCTGCGGCAACCACCGTGCTGCCGTCGGATGCCGCCGGGACGGCGAACACGCGCAGGAACACCTGGGCGAGCGGGCCGATCGACACGGCGTACAGGAGGGTGCCGACGCCGACCGTGCCGCCGAGGGCGAAACCCGTCACGACGACGGTGATCTCGACGGCCGTGCGCACCAGGCGCACCGACAGTCCCGTGCGCCGGTTCAGCCCGGTCATCAGTCCGTCGCGCGGACCGGGACCGAAACGCGCGGCGATGTACAGCCCGGTGGCCGCGCCGTTGAGGACGATCCCCGCCACCAGCACGGCGATCCGCAGCGTCCAGCCGTGGGCGTCGGGCACCACGGCCAGCGTCGCGTCCATCGCGGCGCCGATCACCAGCACGTTCGAGACCGTGCCGAGGCCCGGCCGCTGGCGCAGCGGGATCCACAGCAGCAGCACCAGAGCGCCCACGACGGTCAGCACCACGCCCATCGACAGACCCGTGCGTTCGGCGAGGCCCTGGTGCAGCACGTTCCACGGCTCCAGACCGAGCCCGGACCGGACGAGGAGCGCCGAACTGGCGCCGTAGAGCACCAGGCCGCCGTAGAGCTGGGTGAGCCGGCGGGCGAGGTGACCGGATGGGCCGGGTCGGCCGGGTCGACTGGGTCGGCTGGACAAGACGAGCCCCCCTGTGTGGTGGTAGTGGCCTGCTGCATGACACCCTGTGGCGTGAGAGGCAGGGTCAACCATGGCCAATTCCGGGAAGGTGGACTGATTTCCATGGCGCAGTGGACCTCGGCCGTGGGGGCCGGACAGCTCGCCCGGCTGCTCGGCTCCCAGCAGGACCGCCCCGCCGGGCCCGGCACCCGTCGCCCCCCGGCCTACCGGGCGCTCGCCGACGGCATCCGGCTGCTGGTCCTGGAGGGGCGCGTGCCGGTCGCCGCCAGGCTGCCCGCCGAGCGCGAGCTGGCCCTGGCGCTGACCGTCAGCCGCACCACCGTCGCCGCCGCGTACGAGGCGCTGCGCGCCGAAGGCTTCCTGGAGTCCCGGCGCGGCGCGGGCAGCTGGACGGCGGTGCCGGCCGGGAACCCGTTGCCGGCGCGCGGTCTCGAACCGCTGCCGCCCGAGGCCCTCGGTTCGATGATCGACCTCGGCTGCGCGGCCCTCCCCGCGCCCGAACCCTGGCTGACCCGCGCCGTGCAGGGCGCGCTGGAGGAGCTGCCCCCCTACGCGCACACCCACGGCGACTATCCGGCCGGTCTGCCGGCCCTGCGCGCGATGATCGCCGAGCGCTACACCGCGCGCGGCATCCCGACCATGCCCGAGCAGATCATGGTGACCACCGGGGCGATGGGCGCGATCGACGCCATCTGCCACCTCTTCGGCGGCCGCGGCGAGCGCATCGCCGTGGAGTCGCCCTCGTACGCCAACATCCTCCAGCTGATGCGCGAGGCGGGGGCCCGGCTGGTCCCGGTCGCGATGGCGGAGGGGCTCACCGGCTGGGACCTGGACCGCTGGCGCCAGGTGCTGCGGGACGCCGCGCCGCGCATCGCCTACGTCGTCGCCGACTTCCACAACCCCACCGGCGCGCTCGCCGACGACGACCAGCGGCGGCGGCTGGTGGACGCGGCCCGCTCGGCGGGGACGGTGCTGGTGGCCGACGAGACGATGAGCGAGCTGTGGCTGGACGACGAGGTCGAGATGCCGCGCCCGGTGTGCGCCTTCGACCCGGCCGGCTCCACGGTCGTCACCGTCGGCTCTGCCAGCAAGGCGTTCTGGGCCGGGATGCGCATCGGCTGGGTCCGGGCCGCGCCCGACGTGATCCGCAGCCTGGTCGCCGCGCGGGCCTACGCCGACCTGGGCACACCCGTGCTGGAGCAGCTGGCCGTGAACTGGCTGTTCAGCACCGGCGGCTGGGAGCAGGCCGTCCAGGTGCGGCGCGAGCAGGCCCGGCAGAACCGGGACGAGCTGGTGGCGGCGGTCCGCCGCGAGCTGCCCGACTGGGACTTCGAGGTGCCGCGCGGCGGGCTCACCCTCTGGGTGCGGACCGGCGGCCTCTCGGGCTCGCGGCTCGCCGAGGCGGGGGAGCGGGTCGGCGTGCGGGTCCCGTCCGGGCCGCGGTTCGGGGTCGACGGGGCCTTCGAGGGCTATGTCCGGCTCCCGTTCACCGTCGGCGGCGCGGTGGCCGAGGAGGCGGCGGTGCGCCTGGCCGCCGCGGCCCGGCTGGTGGAGAACGGCGGCGCCGGGGGCGGGGAGCCGCCGCGGACGTTCGTGGCCTAGCGGGGCACCTTCGGGGCCGTCCGGCCCCGGTGTCCGATACGGCCCCGGCGTCGGTCCGGCTCCGGCGTCCGGTACGGCGAAAAGCCCCGCCCGGGGTGCGGGCGGGGCTCGTGCGCGTGCGTCAGGCGGCCGGTGTCGGTCAGGAGGACTCCGCCGCGACCGCCTTGGCGGCGACCGTCTCGGGCGCGGCCGGTTCCGCCGCCGCGGCCGCCTCCCTCGGCGCCGCCTCCGCGGCGACCGCCACGGGCTCGGCGTCCGTCCGGCGCGTCTTCGGTGTGGGCTCGGCCGGCTCCTCCTCCTTCTCGGCGGAGGTCTTCTCGGCCGGCTTCTCCAGCTTCTCGAGCTTCTCCAACTTGTCGAGTTCGTCGAGCTTCTCGAGTTTGTCGAGTTTGTCGAGGTTCCCCAGTTCTTGAAGCTTCGACTCCATCTCCCTCTCCCTCACCGCCTCCGCCTCCGCCTCCACCGGCACCGGTGCCCGTTCGCCGTCCGCCGGTGTGGTGCGCGGCGGGAGCAGGTCCAGTACCGCCTGGCGGTGGGCCTCGCTCGTCGCGTCGTCGTAAGGATCCGGGGTGGCCGGGACCTGGAGGCGGTGCACGGGGCCGGTGCCCAGGCGGGCGTAGCCCCGGCCCGGCGGGACCTGGTCGACGGGCGTGGTGCGCGGCGGAGCCCCGAGCGCGGCCGTCAGTTCGTCGGCCGTCGCGGGGCCGAGCACGACACGCGCGCGGGTGTGCTGCCGTACCGCGTCGCCGAGGCCGTCCAGGGCGTCCAGCTGCTCGGCGACGACCACCGTCACGCTCGCGGCACGGCCGTGCCGCAGCGGGACCTGGAGCAGGGACTGCGGGTCCCTGCGCCCGTCGGCGGCGGCCAGGTGGGAGAAGGCGCCGGGGCGGTCCAGGAAGATCCACAGCGGCCGCCTGGCGTCCTCGGGCGGGGCCTCGCCCTCCTGCCGGGCGCGGTTGACGGCGATCAGCCTGCGCTCCGTCTCGGCGGCGGCCCATTCCAGGCTGGTCAGGGCCCCGGTGAGGCCGCACTCGACGGCCAGCACGCCGTCCCGGCCGACCAGGCAGGCGTACTCGCCGGTGCCGCCGCCGTCGACGATCAGCAGGTCGCCGTGGTGCAGCGCCTGGAGCGCGATTGACCGCAGCAGGGTGGACGTGCCGGTGCCGGGCTGCCCGAGGACGAGGAGGTGGGGTTCCGTGGAGCGGACGCCGGTGCGCCAGACGACCGGCGGCACGTCGCGCTTCTCCTCGCCGTGGGTGAGCGGGAGGGTGCGTTGGACGCCGGTGGGGTCGGTGAAGCCGAGGACGGTCTCGCCGGGCGCCGTCACGAAGCGCTGCGCGGCGATGTCGGTGGGCAGCGCCGCGAGCACGTCCACGGTGAGGTGGTTGGCCTCCTCGTTCCACGTGAAGCGGTACTCCCGGCCCCGGCCCGCCTTGGCCGTGAGCAGGTGCTCGATGCGGGTCCGGGCCTCCGCCTCCCCGTCGGTGAAGTGCGCGGGGTAGCGGATCACCAGATGGGCGAAGCGGCCGGCGTCGTCGAAGTCGTAGGCCGGGAACGCCCTCTCCCACGCGCCGCCGTGGGCGTACAGGGGGTCGGGGTCCTCGGCGAGCGAGAAGTACGGGACCAGCGCCTCGTAGAGGGACCGCAGACGCTGGGACTGCGAGTCGTCGGGGCCTTCCGGCGCGGGCGGGGTGCGGTCCCGGCCCTGCCAGGCCGCCGCCGCCATCAGGACGACGGCGGCGAGCAGCGGACCGTACGGCACGAGCGCCACGACCAGGACCACCGAGGCCGCCAGGAAGAGCAGCGCGCCGCGCCGGTCCTTGGGGGTCTCGGACCACCTGCGCCGCGCGGCCGCGGCCAGTCGGCGCAGGCCGCGGGCGATGGTGATCAGCGGCTGGAGGACGTCGGTGGCGCTGTCGGCCGCCGTCCGGGCCAGCTCCCGGCTCCGGGCGAGCTGTGCGCCGCCGTTGCTCAGAATGCGGGGGAGGGGCCGCCGGGCCACTGCTGCCTCCTGGAAGTGCGTGCGTGCGGATGTCGGGCGGTGCGTGGGGGCCTCAGAACTTGATTCCGCCGAGCAGGCCCGCCAGGCTCTCGCCGCCCGCCTTGATGCTCGGGGCGATGGCCGTGGACGCGAGGTAGAAGCCGAACAGGACCGCTACCAGCGCGTGCGAGGCCTTGAGGCCGTCCTTGCGGAAGAAGATGAAGACGACGATGCCGAGCAGGACCACGCCTGAGATCGAGAGGATCATGTGAGTTCTCCTGGTTCGCGGGGACAGTCACCATGAGTACTTCCAGGCTCACAGGATGTATCCGTACGATAAAAGGTGCAAATGGGGGAATTTCGGCGAAGTTGCCCCGGGCGGGGTAGGCGTGACTGGGCCGGTTGAGCAGTGCGGTTGCGCGCTGCCGGTTCCTTGCCGATCTTTACCTCCGGCACTTCGGCCCGGGTGCCGCGACAGCCAGTACCCTGGCGATTCACTCGTACGGCCGCTCCGCTCGCGGCCGTGCGCACCCGCAGTCCCCAACGCGCGCGCTGCGCGACGTTCGTAGTGAGAGGTGGTCCGGCCGATGACTGAAGCCCCCGACCCCGAGGTCGTGGAGCTGGCGACCAAGATCTTCGATCTGGCCCGGCAGGGGCGGACGGAGGAGCTGGTGGCCTATGTGGACGCCGGTGTCCCGGCCAACCTCACCAACGACCGCGGGGACTCCCTCGTCATGCTCGCCGCCTACCACGGCCACGCCGACGCGGTGCGCGCCCTGCTGGCGCGTGGCGCCGAGCCGGACCGCGTCAACGACCGGGGTCAGACGCCACTCGCCGGGGCCGCCTTCAAGGGTGAGACGGAAGTGACGAAGGCGCTCCTGGAGGCCGGCGCGGACCCGTCCGCGGGCACTCCGTCCGCCGTCGACACGGCGCGGATGTTCGCCCGGACGGAGCTGCTGGAGCTGTTCGGCGCCCAGTGACCGGAGGCGGGGACGGGGCTGACCGGCGCCCGCTCCGCCCATTCTGACCAGGCAGAACACGGAAAACGGGGGAGGCGGTACAGGGCCGCCGAAATTTCGGTCGCGGCAGATGTGACCGCCGGGCCATCATGACGACGTGGTTCACGGACGTGATGGCTGGGCAGGTGTTGCCGCACCGCGCGGGCCGTGACACGGCCCGCAGGGGCCACCGACGAGAGGCAGAGGAACATGGTCTTCAGCAAGCAAGAGACGGCGGGCGCTTCGACGTGTTGGCGCACGGCCAGGTAACGCGTGCTCCCCGGTTGCGTCGACGCTTGATGTGAGGCTGTTTCCCATGTTCGATCCGGTCATAGCGCCCAGCGGTACGCTGCTCGGCCTGCTTCAGCGGGGTCGCGGCGACGGCACGCTGCACGCGCTCACCGCTCCGCGCGCCGAAGCGCTCGCGGCCCTGAACCACTGCGTGGTCCACGACCCCCGGCACGACTGGCAGGTCGAGAACCGCTCCCTCTACTACGCCCGCCTCTATCTCGACCTGAACGGTGAGCTGGACGCCGTCGAGGCCCATCTCTTCGACCCCGAGGACGTCCTGGACTCCGACGAGTCGCGCACCGGGCTGGCCCTCGCCGTCCTCGGTCACCTCGCCTCCTACGGCAGGCTGGACGCGCTCCACCTGCTGCGCCGGTACGCCGCCCACGGCGTCAACTGGGCGTGGGCGCTGGACGAACTGGCGCTGCGCGACGACGACGCCGGGCTGCGCTCGCTCGCCCTGCCCGTCCTGGCCCGCTTCCCGCGCGACGCCGAGGGCGACGCCGAGCTGGCCGCCGCCGTGCGGGACGCCTTCGAACCCCGGCCCTGGCGCCTGTGGGCCGACGATCCGCGTGAATCGGTCGCCGCGCGTGTGCGGGCCGCCCAGGAGGCGGGCAGTTTCGACCGATGGCAGCGGCAGCTGAGTTCCAGCGGGCCGCGTCCGGGGTGGAGCGTGCGGGCCGTGCTCGACTGGGCCGACCAGGGCGTCGAGCGCGGCGTGGCCCTCCATGTGCCCGCCGCTCGCTGCCTCACGGCCGTGGCGGGCCCCGAGGACCGGCCCGAGATCGTCGAGGCGGCCCGGTCGGGCGGCGAGGGCGCCCGCTGCACGGCCCTGCGCCATCTCGCCGACGGCAATGATCCGGAGGCCCTCGACCTGATCGAGGCCGCGGTGGCCACCGGCTCGACGGCGGTCGTGGAGGGCGCGGTCTCCGCCTTCGAGCGCATGCGCAGCCTCGCCGCCGTCGACCGGGCGCGCGGCTGGGTCCACCGGCCCGACGCGCTGGGCGCCGCCGCCGGACGCGTGCTGGCCTGCCGGGCGGGGCGCGCGACCGTGACCTGGTCCTCGGCGCCCTGCGGGAGGCGATCCGCGGCGAGGGCCCGGACGCGCCGACCCTGTGGACCCTCGTCGACGGCGCCGGACGCCTCGGCATCGCCTGCGCGGCCCCGGTGCTGCGCCACATCTACCGCGAGACCGCCTCCTCCCACCTGCGCGGCCGTGCCGCCCGGGCGCTGGCCGCGACCGACCCCTCCTTCGCCGCCGGCTTCGCCATCGAATGCCTCTGGGACTGTGAGGAGACCACCCGCGAAGTGGCCGCCCGCCACGCCGAGACCGGTGACAACCGCGTCGTCGAGAGGCTGCGCAGACTGGCCGCCGATCCGGCCGAGGAGGACGAGGTCCAAACCGCCGTACGCAGCCGCTTCGGCCCGGACGCGCCCGCGGTGTGAGCGGTTCGCGAGGGCCGCGCGCGGGGCACCACCGCCCCCGCCGCACGGGCCTCGTGGGCGCACGGCGGGGGTGGCGGTGGCCCGGTGCGTGAGCGGGACGGACGCCGACGGCCCCGGTCGTTGCGCCGAGCACGCCGGTCGATGTCCGGGCGCCCGGCCCGAAGCCGGACGCCGGCCGTCCCGTGCGGTCGGCCGTCCCGTGTGAACGACGGATGGCCCGTCTGAACGACGGATGGCCCGTCGGCACGGCGGATGTGGCCTGAGTCCGACTCGCGGGGTGGGCGGGGCAACGCTCACGGGACGTTCCTCGCCCCGAAAGATCGACGTTGACGCGAGCACGTCCAGCACGGCGACAACACCCGTATGCGTGTCGTCATCGTGACCGAATCCTTTCCCCCCGATGTGAACGGCGTGGCCCACTGCACGCTCCAGACCGCCCGGCACCTCGTCGACCGCGGTCACGACTGCGTGGTCGTCGCTCCGGCCACCGCACCCGGCAACGGCCCGGACACCTCCGCGCCGTGCCCCCTCGTCCGGATCCCCTCCCTCCCGCTCCCCGGGTACCCCCAGGTCCGCGTCGCCCTCCCCAGCCGGCGCCTGGCGGCCGCGATCGCCGGACACCGCGCCGACATCGTCCACCTGGCCAGCCCGTTCGTCCTCGGCGTGCGGGGCATGGCCGCCGCCGCCCGGCTGGGCGTCCCCGCGGTGGCCGTCTACCAGACCGACCTCGCCGGATACGCCCGTACCTACATGGGGGCGGGGGAGGCGGCGGCCTGGCGGCGCATCCGCTCCGTGCACGGTGCCGCCGACCTCACCCTCGCGCCGTCGAGCGCGGCCCTGCGCGACCTCGAGGCGCACGGCGTGCCCCGGGTGGCCCGGTGGCCGCGCGGGGTGGACACCGACCGCTTCCGGCCCGACCGGCGCGACGAGGCGCTGCGCCGCGAACTCGCCCCGAACGGCGAGCTGATCGTCGGCTACGTCGGCCGGCTCGCTCCCGAGAAGCGGGTGGAGCTGCTGTCCGGGGTCTGCGGGCTGGACGGCGTGCGCGTGGTGGTCGTCGGGGACGGGCCCAGCCGGCCGGCCTGGAGCAGGCACTGCCGGGCGCGGTCTTCCTGGGCCGCCGTACCGGTGACGCACTCGCCCGCGTCTTCGCCTCCCTGGACGTCTTCGCGCACACCGGCCCCTTCGAGACGTTCTGCCAGACGGTGCAGGAGGCCATGGCGAGCGGCGTCCCCGTCGTCGCCCCCGCCGCGGGCGGCCCCCTCGACCTGGTCGCCCACGGCCGCACCGGGATGCTGGTGCCGCCCCACGACGCCGCCGCCGTACGGGGCGCGGTCCGGTCGCTGGCCGAGGACCCCGCGCTGCGGGCCGCCTACGGCGCCGCCGGGCGGGCGGCCGTCGAGGGCCGCACCTGGGCGGCCGTGGGCGACCGGCTGATCGGGCACTACACGGACGTCCTCGCCTCACGGAAGGCGGTGCTCGCGGCATGAACGCGCTGCGGATCGTCCGGCTCGCCAACTTCGTCGCCCCCGCGTCCGGCGGCCTGCGCACCGCGCTGCGCGAGCTGGGCAAGGGCTACCGGGCCGCCGGCCACCACCCCGTCCTCGTCGTTCCCGGTGAGCGGGCCGACGACCGGGAGACCGAGCAGGGGAGGGTGATCACCCTCCCCGGGCCTCTGCTCCCGGGCACCGGCGGCTACCGCGTGCTGACCGACAAGCGGCGCGTGGCCGCCCTGCTAGAGGACCTGGCCCCCGACCGCCTGGAGGTCTCGGACCGCACCACGCTGCGCTGGACCGGCAAGTGGGCCCGCCGGGCCAGGGTCCCCGCCGTGATGGTCTCGCACGAGACCGCCGACGGGGTGCTGCGCACCTGGGGCCTGCCCGAGCGGACGGCACGGCGCACCGCCGACGCCCTGAACATCCGTACCGCGCACACCTACGCGCGGGTGGTGTGCACGACGGAGTTCGCCGAGCGGGAGTTCGTCCGCGTCGGAGCCCGCAACGTCGTACGAGCCCCGCTCGGCGTCGACCTGACCGGACGCCACCCCGGCCTGCGTGATCCGGGGCTGCGCGCCGGCTACGCACGCGGGGACGAGACCCTGCTGGTGATGTGCTCGCGGCTCTCCGTGGAGAAGCGGCCGGGCACGGCGCTCGACGCGCTGGCGGCGCTGCGGCGGCGAGGGGCGCGCCCGGTGCTGGTGGTGGCCGGGGACGGGCCGTTGCGCGCGCGGCTGGAGCAGCGGGCGCGGGAGCAGGGGCTGCCGGTGACCTTCCTCGGACACGTCGCCGACCGCGGTCTGCTCGCAGCGCTCCAGGCGTCCGCCGACGTGTGCCTGGCGCCCGGACCGGCCGAGACCTTCGGACTGGCCGCGCTGGAGGCGATGGCGTGCGGGACGCCCGTGGTGGCGAGCGCGTCGTCGGCGCTGCCGGAGGTCATCGGCTCCGCCGGGGCCGTCGCCGCCGACCACGGGGAGGCGTTCGCCGACGCGGTGGCCCGGCTGCTGGAGCGCGGGGAGCGGGACCGGCGGGAGGCGGCACGCGCGCGTGCGGAGTGCTTCGGCTGGGACACGGCGGTCAGGGCGTTCCTGGACGCGCACGACGCGGCGGTGCCCACCCGGCCCGTGCTGCCGGAGGCCGTGTCATGAGACGCGTCCGGTTCGTGGCGCTCGGTGACTCGCTGACCGAGGGGGTCGGCGATCCGGTCGGGAGCGGGAGCGGGAGCCGCACCGGGGTCCGGGTCGGGGGCCGGTGGCGCGGATGGGCCGCGCTGCTGGCCGCCGGGCTGGCCGAGGAGCCCGTGGAGTTCACCAACCTCGCCGTCAGCGGGGCGCAGACCTCCGACGTGGCCGCGCGTCAGCTCCCCGCGGGGCTCGCCCTGCGCCCCGACGTCGTCTCCGTCGTCGTCGGCGTCAACGACACCCTGCGCGGCACCTTCGACGTGGGGGAGGTCGCCGCCCGCCTCGACACGGTGTACTCCGCGTTCACCGGGCAGGGGGCGCTGCTGCTCACCGCCTGTCTGCCGGACCCCGGGACGATGCTCGGGCTGCCGGGCGTGCTGGCCCGGCCGCTGGCCAGGCGGCAGCGGGCGGTCAACGCGGTGGTGCACGCCCTCTCCGAGCGGTACGGGGCCGTGCACCTGCACGCGTGCGAGGGCGAGTGGGTCACCGACCGGGTGATGTGGAGCGCGGACCGGCTGCACCCCGGCGAAGGGGGCCACCGGCAGCTCGCGCTGCGCTTCCACGCCCTGCTCGCCGAGCGCGGCGCCGCCACGGGGCCCGCGCCCTCACCCGACCACGGGTCCCCGGCCCCCACCGGACCGGCGAGCCTGTGGTGGCTGGCCACCGCCGGTACGGGCTGGGTGGCCCGGCGCTGCGTCGACCTGCTGCCCCAGCTCCTGACCCTGGCCGCCGACGAGCTGCGCCACCGCGCGCGCGGCACGAGCACCCGCCTCGACCTGCGCGCGTCCGCCGCGGTCGCCGCCGCCCTCGCCGCCCTGTCGGCGACGGAACGGCCCGAGGCGGCGTGACGACCGGCGCGGGTGTGCCGCCCGGTCCGCCCGCGCCGTCGGTCAGCGTCTGCGTACCGCCGTGAAGCGCACCGGTGTTCCGGGCGCCGCCTGTGCCGCAGCCGGCAGGTCGGCGGCGCGGACGACGCCGATCACCGGGTAGCCGCCCGTCGTCGGGTGGTCGGCCAGGAACACCACCGGCCCGCCCTCGGGCGGCACCTGCACCGCGCCCAGCACCATGCCCTCGCTGGGCAGCTCCCCGGTGCGGGAGCGGGGCAGGGCGGGGCCGTCCAGGCGCAGCCCGATGCGGTTGCTCGCGGACGACACCCGGTAGGGCAGGGTCGTGAACACCCGCAGCGCCTCGGGAGTGAACCAGTCGGCGCGCGGGCCCGGTGTCACCCGCAGGACCAGCTCGGCCGCGGGCGCCGGCTGCGGGGCGACGTCCACGCGTGCGGGCGGCTCGCCCGGCCGCCCCAGCGGCAGTACCGTGCCGTCCGCCAGCGGAGGCGGACCCAGCCCCGAGAGCAGGTCGGTGGAGCGGCTGCCGAGGACCGGTTCGACGAGGACGCCGCCCGAGACGCCGACGTAGGCGCGCACGCCGGCCTCGGCGGCCCCGACGTCCAGCAGCGCCCCGGCCGGCACGTCGACCGGCGCACCCCAGGGCACCGGCCGGCCGTCCACCGTCACCCGGCAGGGGGCGCCGCCGACCGCCACCGTCACCGGGCACCGCGGGCGCAGCGCGCACCCGGTCAGCGTGGTCTCCAGGACGGCCGCGCCCGGCGGATTGCCGACCAGCCGGTTGACCAGCGCCGCCGCCGGAGCGTCGAGCGCCCCGGAGCGGGGCACCCCCACGTGCGCGTGACCGGGCCGGCCCCGGTCCTGCACGGTCGTCAGGGCGCCGGCCCGGACGACGGCGAGCGCCCGGTCGGTCATGGGTCCCCCCGGTGCCCGCGGGGAACGAACCGCACACGCGTGCCGGGCGACAGCAGCGCCGCCGGGACGCGCGTGTGGTCCCACAGCACCGCCTCCGTCGTGCCGATCAGCTGCCAGCCGCCCGGCGACGAACGCGGGTACACCCCGGTGTACGGGCCCGCCAGCGCCACCGAACCGGCCGGGACGGCCGTGCGCGGAGCGGCCCGCCGGGGGACGTCGTACCGCGCGGGCAGACCGGTCAGGTAGCCGAAGCCGGGCGCGAAGCCGCAGAAGGCGACCCGGAACTCGGTCCCCGCGTGGATGCGCGCCACCTCCCGCTCCGCGACCCCCCAGTGCGCGGCCACGTCGGCGAGGTCCGGACCGTCGTAGCGGACCGGGATCTCGACGACGTCCCCGGTGCGCGGGGGAGCGGCGGGCACCTCGGCGGCGGTCAGTTCGCGGGCCACCCCGGCCGGGTCGGCGAGACCGTCGAGGAGGACGGTACGGGCCGCCGGGACGATCTCCCGGGCCGCGAGCGAACCCTCCGCGCGGCGCCGCAGCAACTCCGCCCGCAGCGCCTCCGCCTCGTCGCCCGAGGCGACCTCGACGAGCAGGGCGTCGTCACCGACCCGCAGGACGTTCACGCGAAGGCCCCCACCCGCACACCGGACGCCTCCAGCCGCCGCCGGACGCGCCGCGCCAGTTCCACCGCGCCGGGCGTGTCACCGTGCACGCACAGGGAACGCGCGCGGACCTCGACCCGCGTCCCCGAGCGGGCGACGACCGCGCCGGAGACGGCCAGCGCCACCGAGCGCTCCACCACGGCGTCCGGGTCGGCCACCACCGCGCCGTCCTGACCGCGCGGGACGAGCGTGCCCTCGTCCGTGTACGCGCGGTCGGCGAACGCCTCCGCGACGACCGGCAGCCCGGCACGGCCGGCCAGCTCCAGCAGGCGCGAGCCGGGCAGCCCCAGCACGGGCAGCGCGCCGCCCGCCAGCAGCACCCCGTCGACCACCGCCGCCGCCTGCGCCTCGTCGCGCACCACCCGGTGGTAGAGGGCCCCGTGCGGCTTGACGTACGCCACGCGCGTGCCCGCGGCCCGGGCGAAGACGTCCAGGGCGCCGATCTGGTAGGCCACCTCGGCCGCCAGCTCGGCGGACGGCACGTCCATGGCGCGCCGTCCGAAGCCCGCCAGGTCCCGGTAGGAGACCTGGGCGCCGACCGTCACGCCCCGCGCGACGGCCAGCTCGCACACCCGCCGCATGGTGGCCGGGTCCCCGGCGTGGAAGCCGCACGCCACGTTGGCGCTGGTGACGGCCGAGAGCAGGCCCTCGTCGTCGGTGAGCCGCCAGCGGCCGAAGCCCTCGCCGAGATCGGCGTTGAGGTCGATCGAGGTCATGTCTCCAGTGTCTCCGCTCCGCGCCCCGCCTCGGGGTCTCCGGGCCTTCGGACCATCCGGGCCGGGGGATTATCCGGTCCTTCACACCGCCCGGTCCTCACACCACCCGGTACTGCTCGTCCCGGGCATCGGTGAGGAACATCTGCCCCGGTGCGTGGGTGAGGGCGAAGGGCGGGCGCGACGCCATCACCGCGGCCTGCGGGGTCACGCCGCAGGCCCAGAAGACCGGGATGTCGCCCGGCTGGGCCTGCACCGGATCGCCGAAGTCCGGCCGGCCCAGGTCGCCGATGCCGAGCGCCGACGGATCGCCGCAGTGCACCGGGCTGCCGTGCACCGCCGGGAGCAGACCGGTCTCGCGGATCGCCGCGTCCAGGTGCGCGGGCGGCACCGGACGCATCGACACGACCATCGGCCCGCGCAGCCGCCCCGCCGGACGGCACTGCCGGCTGGTGACGAACATCGGCACGTTGCGGCCCTGTTCGACATGGCGGATCGGGACGCCCGCCGCGGACAGCGCCCACTCGAAGGTGAAGCTGCACCCGATCAGGAACGACACCAGGTCGTCCCGCCAGTGCGCCCGTACGTCCGTCGGCTCCTCCACCAACTCACCGTCCCGCCACACCCGGTAGCGCGGCAGATCGGTGCGCAGGTCGGCGCCGTCGGCGAGCGCGGTGGTCCACGACCCGGCGTCCGTGACGTCGAGCACGGGGCAGGGCTGCGGATTGCGGGTGCAGAAGAGCAGCATGTCGTACGCCCAGTCGGCGGGCACCGCGATCAGGTTGGCCTGGGTGTGGCCGGCCGCCACCCCGGCCGTGGGGCCGGTCAGCCCCTGCCGGAAGCGGGAGCGGGCCGTCCTGGGGCTCCACGCGTGCGCCTGCTCGTCGACGAGGACGACGGGTCGGTCCGCGGCCACGGGGGCCACGGGGGCCACCGGGGCCACGGGGTGCGAGTGCTTCACGTCAGTTCCCTTCCACGCGTCTCGGGCAGCCCCAGCAGAGCCAGCGCCGCGATGCCGTAGCCGAGGGCGCCGAACACCAGCGCGCCGCCCACGCCCCAGCCGTCGGCCAGGAAGCCGACCGTCGTCGGGAAGACGGCGCCCACGGCGCGACCGGTGTTGTAGGTGAATCCCTGGCCCGCGCCCCGCACCGCCGTCGGGTACAGCTCGCTCAGGTACGAGCCGAAGCCGCTGAAGATGGCCGACATGCAGAAGCCGAGCGGGAAACCGAGCACCAGGAGCAGGGTGTCGGCCCCGCTCGGGATGTTCGCGTACGCCACGATGCAGCAGGCCGACAGCAGGGCGAAGAGCCAGATGTTGCGCCTGCGGCCCAGCCGGTCGGTGAGATAGCCGCCGGTCAGGTACCCGATGAAGGCGCCGGAGATCAGGAACGTCAGATAGCCGCCGGTGCCCACCACCGACAGGTCGCGCTCGTCCTTGAGGTACGTCGGCACCCAGGTGGCGAGGGTGTAGTAGCCGCCCTGGACACCGGTGGACAGCAGGCTCGCGAAGAGCGTCACGCGCAGCAGGCCCGGCGCGGACGCGGTGCCCGGCCGGAAGATCGCCGCGAACGAGCCCTTGCCCGCGCCCTGTCGGCGGACCTCGGTGGCCTTCGGCGCGTCGTGGACGCTGCGCCGCACCCAGACCACGAGCAGCGCGGGCAGCGCGCCGGTCCAGAACATCACGCGCCAGGCCAGGTCGTCGTCGACCAGCGAGAACACCAGGGTGTAGACGAGCACCGCGAGCGCCCACCCCACGGCCCAGGAACTCTGGATCGCGCCGAGCGTGCGCCCCCGGTGCCGGGCGCTCGCGTACTCGGCGACCAGGATCGCGCCGACCGCCCACTCACCGCCGAAGCCGAGGCCCTGGAGGGCGCGGAAGACCAGCAGCGTCTCGTAGTTGGGCGCGAAGCCGCAGGCCACCGTGAACACTGCGTACGTGATGACGGTGAGCAGCAGCGCCTTGACCCGGCCGACGCGGTCGGCCAGGACGCCCGCGAGGGCGCCGCCGACGGCGGAGACGACCAGCGTGACGGTCGTGAGCAGGCCCGTCCGGCCGCTGTCCAGGCCGAAGTAGGCGGACAGGGCGACCATGGTGAGCGGCAGCGTGAAGTAGTCGTAGGAGTCGAGCGCGTAGCCGCCGAACGCGCCGCCGAAGGCCCGGCGGCCCCGCGGGCCGAGGGCGCGCAGCCAGCCGAACGGGCCGTCTTCCGAGGGCGGTCGGCCGGTACCCGCGGTGGTCGCGGCGGCGGACACGGCCGGTGGGGGAGGAGGGGGTGTGCTCATGGGGCACCTCACAGGGGGAGGACGGAGGGTGCTTGGAGACTGAGCGGGTCGGTGCGGCGGCGCCGTGAGGGAGCGGGCGCCGTACGGCACTTGAGGGCACCGTAGAGGATCGTTCAACGATCCCTCAATACCCCTGTTGTTTCGTTCTGGCATCTGCGATTGAATTCCGGGCATGGCAGAGCAGTTGACGGGACTGGCGGACGATCGCGCCCTCCTCGGACGGACCAGCACCGCGGAGCGGGTCTCGGACATCCTCAGGAGCCGCATCGCCGAGGGGTACTTCCCGCCCGGGACCCGGTTGTCCGAGGACAGCATCGGCGGCGCGCTCGGGGTCTCCCGCAACACCCTGCGCGAGTCGTTCCGGCTGCTCACGCACGAACGCCTGCTGGTCCACGAGCTGAACCGGGGCGTCTTCGTCCGGGTCCTGACCGTCGAGGACGTCGAGGACATCTACCGCACCCGCTCCCTCGTCGAGTGCGCCGTCGTCCGGGGCCTCGGGGAGCCCCCGTACGCGCTGGACGGGCTCGCCGAGGCCGTCGAGGACGG
This sequence comes from Streptomyces sp. SudanB5_2050, assembly GCF_964272335.1. Lineage (NCBI taxonomy): Bacteria > Bacillati > Actinomycetota > Actinomycetes > Kitasatosporales > Streptomycetaceae > Streptomyces > Streptomyces sp. SudanB5_2050. Next base: position 1,500,538 of record NZ_OZ186760.1, on the reverse strand, counting down.
TCGCCGGTCGGCCGGCGAAGGTGACTGGAAAAGCGTGGGTACGGCCAACATCCACTTCCACCGGGAGCTGGTGGCCCTCGCCGGCAGCGAACGCACCGACGAACTCATGCGCAGCGTCTTCGCCGAACTGCGGCTCGCCTTCCACGTGGTGGACGACCCGCGGCGCCTGCACGAGCCCTACATCGCGCGCAACGCGGAGATCCTCGACACCCTGCGCGCCGGCGAGCGCGAGACGGCCGCCCGGCTGCTCGCCGTCTACCTCGACGACTCCCTGAAGCGGGTCGTGGAGGTCTATCTGCGGCGGGTGGGGGACGAGGCGTAGCCCCTGGCGCCGGTAACGGCCGTCCACCGGGCTTCCGTCCGCCGGACCCGCATGTCCAGCGGGCCTCCGTCCGCCGGGCCTCCGTCCGCCGGACTGCCTGTCCAGCGGGCTTCCGCCCGCCGGACCGCCGGTCCAACGGGCCTCCGTCCGCCGGACCGCCGGTCCAACGGGCCTCCGTCCGCCGCTCCGCTCGTCCACCGGGCCTCCGACTGCCGGGTCGTCGTCTGCCGGGGACCGGCCGTCCGCCCGGTCCCCGGCCGCCGGGAGGGCTCTCTCTCGCCGGGCGCCAGCCGGGGCGGGGCCTGTCGCGTCGGGGCGCATCTGCGCCGTTTGGGTCGTTGTCGGACCGAGGACCTAGTCTGTGCACCGTGACTTCGCCTGCATCGACGGACAGCGTTCCGCCCCAGCTCAGCGCGGGGCCGCGCCCCGCCCCGGGCCCGGCCGCCGACGAGGGGCTGGCGCGGCGGCTGCGCGCGCTCGCCTGCACCGCGCCGCTGCACGACCTCGATGCGCGCAAGGCCAACCTCGCGGGTGAGTACTCGGTGTACGGCATGGCGGAGGTCGCCCTCGCCGCCATCGACCTCGTCACGCTCAACATGGACTTCGACACCGGCGCCGACCACGACCAGATCGTCGCCCGGCTCGTCCCGCGGGTGGCCGCACAGGCCCCGGCGCGGCCCGCCGCCGAGCACGAGCGGGTGGCCCGCTGGGTCCTGGAGAACCTGATCAACGTCGGCAGCGTCGACCGCGGTTTCCGCGCGGTCTACGGCACGTTCGGGCCGGACGGCACCTATGTGCGCCGTGACTACGACTTCAAGCTGCTGGAGGAGGTCCCCGGCCCCGGCGGCACCGTCTATCTGCGCACCACCGACGAGGCGGTCAACGTCCTCGTCGGCGCCCTGGACACCGACGTCACCAGCGCCCAGATCGCCGCCGAGGTCAAGCTGGAGGTGCTGATCAGCCGCGGCCGGCTCGCCGACGCCCAGCTCGCCGCCGAGCAGGCCCGGTACCGGACCGTGCAGTACTCGGAGACCCTCCGCAAGGCCCTGGACGCCACCCGGCGCAACGTCCGGGCGGTCGACTGGCTCACCGCCGTCCCCGACATGATCGCCGAGGCCCTGGAGCACGTCGCCGACCGGTACCGGCACGAGAACGCGATCCTCACCAACATCCGCAAGGCCCGGGACGAGTCCGAGGAGCCCGAGCACAAGCGCCGCGCGGCCGAGCTGGTCGACATCGTCAAGGACTGCATCCGCCGCCACACCCAGCTCCAGTCCCGCCTCCTGGAGGCCGGCCCGCTCTTCCGCGCCGAGCAGGACCGGCAGGCCTTCGGCACCCCCCTGACGACCTCCGGCCTGGACCTGTACGGCCACCTCGTCGCCCCCGTCCTGCCGCTCCCCCTGGAGCAGGGGCTCCGCGTCACCGACGCCTTCTTCGCCCGCGGCACCGGGCTGCGCACGCCCGTCTCCGTCCGGGTCGGCGACCTCGTCGACATACTCCTGACCCCGCCCGTGGAACGGGAGCACCTCGGCGCCGAGATGCCCGAGCCCGATCTGATCGCCACCCCGGACGACAGCCGCTTCAGCGAGGAGCAGCTCGCCGCCGCCATGGAGCTGCTCGACCTGCCGCACGACGCCCCGCGGCGGCTCTCCGGGCTGCTGGCCGACGCCCGCGCCCAGGACCCCGACCTGCCCTACCTGGTCGCCCTGCTCGCCGTCCACGCCGCCAGCCCGCCGGTCGGCACCGCCTACCGACAGGGCGAGCCCAAGCTGCTGTTCGCCGTGGACGACGGCACCGAGCTGGACGACCCGGAGTTCGGCGGCGCCGACCTCATCGTCGGCACGGCTCTGCTGGACGCCGCCGGAATGGCCGCCGACCGCACGGAGGCGGCATGAGAACCCGCCGGCGGCACCAATGCCCCGGGCAGCCCCAAGCCCCTGAGCCACACCAGCACCAGCACCAGCACCAGCACAGCGAGGAGACCCGACCGTGACCGAGCACGTCGACGCGAGCGAACCGGAGGCGGACGCCACACCGGCCACCGCGGCCGTCACGCCCGCCGACGCCGCCGACGCGGCGCGGCTCGTCGCCTTCGGCCTCCAGCCCAAGCTGCTCCCCGCCCGCGACCAGGAGTACGCCGACCTGCTGCGCCGCTACCGCGAGGACCCGCCCTTCGCCCGCCTCGCCGACGCCGTGGCCGCCGGCCTCGGACTGGTCGTCCTGGAGGTGTCCCCGCGCGCGGGCATGGCCGTCACCGCGGCCGAGGACTCGGTGTTCGCCGTCCGGATGGGCGACTACGCGCGCCGCGCCGCCACCGACTCCGGCGACCGCTTCCTGCACGGCCTCGCCCACCTCGCCGTGGCCGCCATGGCGTACCCGCGGCCCGAGGACCTCGCCGACGACGGCTACATCGGCCGGGTCACGGTCAACGGAGTGGACGCCTTCGTCCGCCAGGCCTGCCGGCGCCTGGAGGAGCGGGCGGAGGAGCAGGGCGAGAACACCGACCCGGCCACCGACGCGCCCGGTCTGGAGGCCGCCTGGCGGATCTGGGCCAGACGCAGCTCCACCGGCGCCACCAAGGACGCCCGCAGACTGCCCGGCTCCACCACCGGCATCGTCGGCAAGGCCGCCGCCTTCCTCACCGAGTCCGGCTTCCTCCAGCGCACCGGCGACGACAACGGCGGCACGTACCGCACCACGGCCCGCTACCAGCTCCAGGTGCGCGACATGGCGGGCAGCGCCGCCATGGCCGAGCTGCTGGACCTGGGCATCGTCCCCGTCACCGACGGCACGGCGACGCTGCTGCCCGCCGACGAGACCGACGACCTGGAGCTGGTGGCCGACGCCGGCCTGCCGTTCCACGGCTCCTGACCACCCACCCGCCGCCGAACGCCGCCCGCTTCCCGACTACCCGAAGACTTACGAGAGTCCGCCATGTACGAGCTGTCCCGGGTCCGCCTCTACTCCATCGGACCCGCCGGTGCGCGCTACGCCGACACCGTGCTTGACCTGCGCGGTGTGGGCGAGCCCGTGCCCGCCCCCGCGCCCACGCAGGCGGAGTTCTTCGAGGAGGAGCCCGTCGGTCCGCCCCGCCGGCCGGCACCCGCCGGCGTGCTGTTCCTGGAGAACGGCGGCGGCAAGTCCGTACTGCTCAAGCTGATCTTCTCGGTGATGCTGCCGGGCCACCGCAACACCCTGGGCGGCGCCAGCTCCGGCGTGCTGCGCAAGTTCCTGCTCGCCGACGACTGCGGTCATGTGGCGCTGGAGTGGCAGCACGTGCAGACCGGCGAGTGCGTGGTCGTCGGCAAGGTCAGCGAGTGGCGTGGGCGCCAGGTCTCCAACGACCCGCGGAAGTTCGCCGAGGCGTGGTACTCCTTCCGGCCCGGCCCCGGACTGACCCTGGACAACCTGCCGGTCGCCGAGGCCACCGCGGTCCGCCCGCCCGTCGAGGGCGTCTCCGGTGCCCAGGGCCGACGGCGCACCATGAAGGGCTTCCGGGACGCCATCACCGAGGCCGGGAAGGCGTACCCGCACCTGGAGGTGCACTGGGAGGAGATCCACGACCGCTGGATCGAGCACCTCGGCGACCTCGGCCTCGACCCCGAACTCTTCCGCTACCAGCGCGAGATGAACGCCGACGAGGGCGAGGCGGCCGGCCTCTTCGCGGTCAAGAAGGACTCCGACTTCACCGACCTCCTGCTGCGCGCCGTCACCGACACCCGTGACACCGACGGGCTCGCCGACCTGGTCGGCGGCTTCGGCAACAAACTGGGCCGCCGCGCCGAGCTGATCGCCGAACGCGACTTCACCGCCGGGTCCGTCGACCTCCTCGGCCGGATCGTCGAGGCCACCGAAGCCCGTGCCCGCGCCCGCGACATCCACACCGCCGCCGAACGCCGGACCAGGACCCTGGCCCGCCGGCTCTCCGCGCGCGGCGCCCAGGAGCGGGTCCGGGCGGGCGACCTCGCCCAGCGGGTCACCGCCGCCGCCTACGCCGTCACCCACGCCGAGTCCGCCCGGGACCGCAGCGCCCTCATCGCCGCCGAACTCGCCTACCGGCACGCCTCGTTGGCACTGACCGCCGCGGAGAAGTCCGCCGCGGCGCAGAAGCGCGAACTCGCCGACGCCCGCACCCTGCACTCCGCCTGGCAGGCCGCCGAGGCCGTCCTGCGCCACCGGGCCGCCGCCGACCGCGTCGCCCGGGTGTCCGCCGCCATCCAGGAAGCCGAGCGGGACGCCGCACCGGCCCTCGCCGCCCGCTCCCAGGCTGCCGTCGACCTCGTCCGCGCGCTGCACGCGGCGGCCGGCCGGGCCGAGCGGCACGCCAACGAAGAGGAGGAGCGGTCCGCCGCCCTCCAGGAGGTCAGCGACGCCGCCCACCGGGACTCCACCACCGCCGCGACCGAGGCGCAGCGCGCCCGCAGCGAGGCCGGGCACCTGCGCCAGCGCCTGACCGAGGTCGAGCAGGAGACCGCCGAGGCCGTCCGCGCCGGCTGGCTCGACGACAGCGCACCCGACGCCGACCCGGCGCGGGCCGCCCTCGCCGCCAGCGACGCCGAGAAGACGACCGTCGAGGCGTGGGACACCGCCCGGGAGGCGGCACGCCGCGCCACGGAGCACGCACGCGAGGCCGCCGCGGCCGAGAGCCGCGCGGAACTGACCGCCGCCCGCGCGGCCGACGCCGCCACCGCCGCCCGCCGCGCCCACGAGGCCGAACGCGGCACCGCCGAAGCACTGGCGGCCGAGGAACGCCTCGCGGAACTCCTGGGCCTGGCCGCCGCGCACCGCCCCGGCATCCCGCAGCCCCGCCGGGACGGGGACGGCGCAGACCCGGCCGCCCCCCACCGTGCGGGCGACGGCGCACTGACCGCCGAGGAGCTGGACCGCTTCGCCGACGAACTGCGCGAACTGCTCGACGACACCGTCCACTCGGCCGAGCGCCAGCTGTTCGACCTGCGCACCGCGGCGGCCGACGACTCCCGCATCCTCGGCGCACTCGGCGACGGCGGGCTGCTGCCCCCGGGCCCGGACGTGCTGGCCACGGTGGAGTTCCTGGGCGAGCACGGCATCCCCGCCCTGCCCGGCTGGCGCTACCTCGCCCAGGCCGTCGACCCCGCCGACCACGCCCGGGTGCTGGCCGCCCGGCCCGAGCTGGTCGACGGCGTGATCATCACCGATCCCGACTCGCACTCCCGCGCCCGCGAGGTCCTCGGCGACGCGGCCCTGCTGCCGCGGTCCGCCGTCGCCGTCGGCACGGCCGCCGCCCTGCTCGCGCCCACCCCCGCCCCCGACTCCGGCACCGGCACCGGCGACGTATTCCTCGTACCGCCGAACCCGGCCATGCACGACGAGCACGCCGCCGACGAGGAACGGCAGGCGCTGCGCGCGCGGGCCATGGAGCGGGACGAGGAGATCCGGGCGCTCGCCGCCCGGCTCGGCAAGGACCGGGAGCTGGCGGCCCGCCTCGCCTCCTGGCGCGCCGGCTGCCCCGCCGGACGCCTCGCCGAGCTGGCCCGGACCGCGGAGGAGGCCCAGGCGTTCGCCGAGGAGACCGAGGCCGAGCTGACCGAGGCCCGTACCGCGCGGGCCGAGGCCGAGGAGAGCGCCGCCGAGGCCGTACGGGTGCGCGACGAGCGGCAGGAGGCCGCGCAGAAGGCCCGCAGGGCCGCCGACGCCCTGGCGGGACTCGCCTTCCGGCTGCGCGAGCGCGCGGGCTGGCAGGCCAGGCTCCGCGAGCTGGCCGACGAGGGCGCCGAGGCCGAGGCGCGCGCCCAGGCGTGCCTCGAGCGCGCCCGCGCCGCCGACGAGGACCGCCGGGCCGCCCAGCGGGCCGCCGACGACGCCCGCCGCACCGCCCGAGCGCTGCGCGCCGAGCGCTCCGAGATCGCCGGCGCCCCCGACGACGTCCTGGACGACGTGACGGGAGAGGCGCCCGAGGACGGCGCGGACGCGCCGAGGGCGAAGGCGTCCCTGCCGGATCTCCGCGAGGCCTACCGGGCCGCCTCCCAGGTGTACGAGAAGGTCGGCGTCGGCGCCGACCTGCGCGCCGAACAGGCCCGCGCGGAGAGCGACGAGAGCGCCGCCCGCGCAGAACTGGACCGGCTCAGCAACAAGGTCCGCACCCGCGCCGCCCAGCTGCTGGAGTCGCCCGACGGTTCCGACGGTCCCTCCCGGCAGGCCGCCGCCGCCCGCGCGGAGGAACTGGTCCAGCTCCTGGAGACCCGCATGTCGAGCGCGAGCGAACAGCTCGGCCGGCTGCGCGGCGAGGCCGAGCGCCACGCCCCCGAGGATGGCGACGCCCACACCGAACTCCCCGGGGAACTCGTCCCGCGCGACGCCGAGCACGCCCAGACCCTGCTGCGCACGGCGACCGCCGAACTCGCCTCCCGCACCGAGGCGCTGGCCGAGGCGCGCGAGGCGCACGCCGGTCTCCTCGACGCCCACCGTGCCGCCGAGGACGCCGCCGGCGGCTTCGACGAGATCGCCGCCATGCTGCGCGACCTGATGCGCGAGCACCCGACCGAGGAGGAACGGGAGGAGCCGGAGCCCTACGCGGACACCCTGGAGGAGGCCCGCCGGTCCGCCGCTGAGGCCCGCCGTTCGCTGCGCGGCTGCGCCGCCGACCTCTCCGCCGCCGAGGCCGCCGTCCGCGAGGCGAGCGACGTGCTCGTCCGCCACGCCAACTCCACCCGGTACGAGCAGGTCCGCACCCCCGCCCGCCAGCAGATCCGCGAGCTGCCCGCCTCCGCGCTGCCCGAGCACGCGGCCAAGTGGGCCCAGGCCTTCGCGCCCCGGCTCCGCGTCCTGACCGACGAGCTGGCCCAGCTGGAGCGCAACCGCGACTCGATCGTGGACCGGCTGCGCGGCCTGGTGGAGTCGGCCCTCGCCACCCTCCGTTCCGCCCAGCGGCTGTCCCGGCTGCCGGAAGGGCTCGGCGAGTGGTCCGGGCAGGAGTTCCTGCGCATCCGCTTCGAGGAACCCGACCAGGCCACCCTCACCGAGCGCCTCGGCGAGGTCGTCGACGAGGCCACCCGGGCGGCCGTCAAGAAGAACTCCGACCTGCGCCGCGACGGGATGTCCCTGCTGCTGCGCGGTGTCGCCGCCGCCCTGCAGCCCAAAGGCGTCGCCGTCGAGATCCTCAAGCCGGACGCCGTCCTGCGCGCCGAGCGGGTGCCCGTCGGCCAGATGGGCGACGTCTTCTCCGGCGGCCAGCTGCTCACCGCGGCCATCGCCCTGTACTGCACGATGGCCGCGCTGCGCAGCAACGACCGGGGCCGCGACCGGCACCGGCACGCCGGCACCCTCTTCCTCGACAACCCCATCGGCCGGGCCAACGCCACCTATCTGCTGGAGCTCCAGCGGGCCGTCTCCGACGCGCTCGGCGTCCAGCTGCTGTACACCACCGGTCTGTTCGACACCACCGCGCTGGCCGAGTTCCCGCTGGTCATCAGGTTGCGCAACGACGCCGACCTCAGGGCGGGCCTGAAGTACATCAGCGTGGAGGAGCACCTGCGGCCGGGGCTGCCCCAGCCGGCCCCCGCCGGTGACGGCGAGGGCGAGACGGTCCACAGCGAGATCACGGCGACGCGCATGTTCCGGCGTCCCGCGCAGTCGCCGGCCTAGGCCCTGACGCCGCGAGGCCCGCCCTCCGGGCGGACGACGGGAGTGTGACGAGGACCTAGGCGAGGCCGTCCCCGAGCCGACCGAGCAGCCACTCGTGGAAGGTCCCGATGTGGTGCTCGGTCGGCACCAGCACGCCGCCCGCGCGGTAGGCCCGGGACGCCATGGCCGGCTGGGTCCGCTCACAGGCCGCGAAGTCCTGGACGTTGACCCGGTGGAACAGCTCGACCGACTTCGACAGGTCGGCCCCCGACGCCACGACCTCCGGCGCGTACAGCCAGTCGCACTCGACCACCGTGCGGTCCTCGGCCATCGGGAACATGCGGTGCAGGATCACGTGGTCCGGTACGAGATTGACGAAGACGGTCGGCCGCACGGTGACGGCGTAGTAGCGGCGGTCCTGGCCGTCCGACACCTCGGGCAGCCTGCCGAAGCCCTCGCTGCCGTCGACCGTGAAGCCCCGCACGCCCTCGCCGAACTCGGCACCGTGGCCCACGTAGTACTGGGCGGCGTACCCGTCGGTGAACTCGGGCAGCACGTCGGTGAGTTCCGGGTGGATCGTCGCGCAGTGGTAGCACTCCATGAAGTTCTCGACGATCAGCTTCCAGTTGGCCCGTACGTCGTACGTCTCGCGCCGGCCCAGCGCCAGCCGCTCCGTCCCGTACCGCTCGATCGCGGCCGGATCGCCGAGCCGTTCGACGGCCGCGCCCCGCACCGTCTCCTCGAAGGAGGGCGGCTCGTCGGCCAGGCACACCCAGGCATAGCCGAGCCACTCCCGCAGGGCGACCTCGACCAGCCCGTAGGCGGCCCGGTCGACGTCGGGCATCTTCGACAGACCGGGCGCGGCGACCAGCCGGCCGTCCAGGTCGTACGTCCAGGCGTGGTACGGGCACTGGAGGGCGCGGCGCACCTCCCCGGACTCCTCCAGGCACAGCCGGGCGCCGCGGTGGCGGCAGATGTTGAGGAAGGCGCGCAGGGCGCCGGTGCGGGTCCGCGTGACGATCACGTTCTCGCCGCCGACCTGGACGGTGCGGAAGGCGCCGGGCCGTTCCAGGTCGGCGCCGCGCACGGCGCAGAACCACATCGCCTCGAAGACGTCCCGCTGTTCCCGCCGGAAGACCTCCGGGTCGGTGTAGTAGCGGCCCGGGAGGGTCCGGACGAGGCTGGAGGGCAGGGGAGTGGTCGTCATGCGTGTGCTCCTCCGGTCGGCGCGGCGGTGAGGCGGGTGGGGTCGAAGAGACCGATGGGGTGCGCGGTGGTGCCGGTCAGGGCCAGATCGGCCAGGATCTCGCCCACGACGGGCACGAACTTGAAACCATGTCCGGAGAAGCCGCAGGCCACGGTGACCGATCCGGGGTGCGCCGGGTGCCGCGCGATGACGAAGTGCTCGTCCGCCGTGGTGGTGTACATGCAGGTCGCGGCCTTGAGGAAGGTACCGGGCAGGTCCGGGATGCGGGTGGACATGTGGTCCGCCATCGCCGTGACCTCGTCGTCGTGCACGGTGCGGTCGATGGTCTCCGGGGTGGTGGGGCGCCCCTTGCGGAAGAAGGCGACCTTCGCGCCGCCGCCGGGGCCGTCGATGGCCGGGAAGCCGTAGACCTGGACGCCGGTCGCGTCCTCCCAGACGTAGATCGGCTGGCGGTCCGGGAGAAAGGGGTCGACGCCGTTCCGCGGCCGGAACCAGTACATGACCTGGCGTTCGACCGTGAAGGGCACCGCCAGGTCGGTGAGCAGCCGGGGTGCCCACGCGCCCGGGCAGATCACCAACTGCCCGGCGGTGTAGGTGTGGTCGGCGGTGTGCACCCGAACGCCGTCCCGGTACGGCTCCCACCGTGTCACCGGTTCCTCGAAGTGCAGGTCGGCGCCCTGCCGGGTGGCGAGCTGGAGATGGGCGGCGACCGTGTTCTCCGGGCGCAGCAGCCCGGCCCGGGCCTCGTACAGCGCGACCTCGTCGTCCGCCGGGGCGAGCGTGGGGAAGCGGCGGCGGATCTCCCGGGCGTCCAGGATCTCGTGCGGCAGGTCCCAGGCGCGGGCCGAGCGCAGCGAACCGGAGACCGTCCACGAGTCGGGCCGGCCGACCATGACGCCGCCGCACAGCAGTGCGATGTCCCGGCCGGTGGCCCGCTCCAGGTCCTCGTACAGCTCGTAGGCGCGCAGGAGCAGGGGCACGTACGCCGGGTCCTCGAAGTAGGACTGCCGGGTGATCCGGGAACCGCCGTGGCTGGAGCCGCGGTCGTGCACCGGACCGAACTTCTCCAGGCCGAGCACGCGGGCGCCCCGCGCGCTCAGGTGGTGCGCGGCGGCGCTGCCCATGCCGCCGAGGCCGATGACGATCACGTCGTGGGTCGGGGACAACGCGGGGTCCTCCTAGCGTTCTGGTGTCCGGGTCGCCGGCGTCCTGCCAGGCCCTAGCGGCGGATGCGGGTCATCCGCGGATCGAACAGCGGCTCGTCGGCGACCGTGGCCGGCACCTTCTCGCCGAAGTACTCCACGTGCACGCCGGTGCCGGCGGCCAGACCGGCCGGCAGCCAGGCGTAGGCGACGCAGCGGCCGAGGGTGTAGCCGTAGGCGGCACTGGTCACGTAGCCGACGGGCGTACCGTCCACGTGCACGGGTTCCTTGCCGAGGACCACGGCCGCCGGGTCGTCGAGGAGGAGGGGCGTGAGCCGCCGGACCGGATCGCCCCGGCGCTCCAGTGCCGCCTTGCCGACGAAACCGGCCTTGTCGCGGCGGACGGCGAAGCCGACTCCCGCCTCGTACGGATCGTGCTCGTCGGTCATGTCGACGCCCCAGGCCCGGTAACCCTTCTCCAGCCGCAGGGAGTTGAAGGCGGAGCGCCCGGCCGCGACCGCTCCGAGGTCCCGGCCGGCCTCCCAGAGCGTGTCCCAGAGCCGGAGGCCGAGGTCGGCGGTGGTGTACAGCTCCCAGCCCAGCTCGCCGACGTAGCTCAGGCGCAGGGCCGTGACCGGGACGTGGCCGACGTAGGTCTCCCTGGCGCGGAAGTAGCCGAACGCCTCGTGCGAGAAGTCGTCCGCCGTGAGCGGCTGGACGAGGTCGCGGGCGAGCGGGCCCCAGACGCCGACGCAGCAGGTGCCGGCGGTGATGTCCCGGATGTGGACGCCGGCGGGCGCGTGCCGGAGCAGGTGGTCGAGGTCGGCGGGGGAGTTGGCGCCGATCTGGAAGCGGTCGGGGGCGAGGCGGGCGACGGTGAGGTCGGAGCGGATGCCTCCGGTCTCGTCCAGGAGGAGGGTGTAGGTGACCGCGCCCGGCTTCCTGCGCAGGTTGTTGGTGGTCATGCGGTCGAGGAAGTCGAGTGCTCCGGGGCCGGTGACCTCCAGGCGGCGCAGCGGGGTCATGTCGTACAGCGCGACCCTCTCGCGGGTGGCCAGCGCCTCGGCCGCGGCGACGGGGGACCAGTGCCGGGCCGACCAGGCGTCGCGGGCGGGCAGCCGCAGATCCTCGGCGAGCCCGGCGTTGGCCTCGTACCAGTGGGGGCGTTCCCAGCCCCCGCCCTCCAGGAAGTACGCGCCCAGTTCCCGCTGCCGGGCGTGGAAGGGGCTGACCCGCAGCGGCCGCGGCCGGTCGATCGGCTGGAGCGGGTGGACGACGTCGTACACCTCGACGAACTGCTGTGCACCGCGCTCACGGATGTACGCCGGTGAACGCTGGGCTTCCTCGAACCGCGTGAGGTCGCACTCGTGCACGTCGACGGCCGGCCGCCCGTTCACCATCCACTCGGCGACGGCCTTGGCGACACCTGCCGAGTGGGTCACCCAGACGGCCTCCGCCAGCCAGAAACCCCGCAGACGGGATTCGCCGAGGACGGGCATGCCGTCCGGGGTGAAGGAGAAGACGCCGTTGAAGCCGGACTCGATCTCCGCCCCGCGCAGGGCGGGCATCAGCCGGCGGCAGTCCTCCCAGCTCGGCGCCCAGTCCTCGGGGGTGAAGGGGTAGGACGAGGGCATGTCCATGTTCCGGGCGCGCGCCTCGTCCCAGCCGGGGACGGCGAACGGGTCGACCGGCAGCGGGCGGTGGGCGTAGGAGCCGATGCCCAGCCGGTCGTGGTGTTCCCGGAAGTACAGATCGCGGTCCTGGAAGCGCAGGATCGGCTTCGTGGCCTCGGTCGTGGCGCCGCTCAGCCCGGGCAGCGGACCGGTCCTGGCGTACTGGTGGGCGAGGGGTTGCAGGGGGACGTCGACCCCGGCCATGCGGCCGATGACCGGCCCCCAGAAGCCGGCGGCGGAGACGACGTGGTCGGCGGGGAAGGTGCCCCGGTCGGTGACGACGCCGGTGACCCCGCCGTCCCGCCGTTCGATGCCGGTGACGGTGTGCCGGTCCAGGAAGCGGGCGCCCCGCGCGGTGGCCCGCTCCGCCTGGGCGCGGCACGCGAGCCCGGCACGGGCCAGACCGTCGTGCGGGGTGTGGAAGCCGCCGAGGACCACCGACTCGTCGAGGAGCGGCCACAGTTCCTTGCAGCGGGCGGGGCCGACGACCTCGCCGGCCACGCCCCAGGCGGCGGCGTGACCGGCCCGGCGGTGCAGGTCGGCCAGGCGCTCCGGGGTCGTGGCCAGCTCCAGACCGCCGACCTGCTGGAAGCACGGCACGCCGTCCGCTTCGAGGGAGGTGAACTTCTCGACGGTGTACCGGGCGAACGCGGTCAGGGTCCGGGACGGGCTGGTGCGGAAGACCAGGCCGGGGGCGTGGGAGGTGGAGCCGCCGGGCGTGGGCAGCGGTCCCTGTTCGAGGACCGTGACGTCGGTCCAGCCGCGGGCGGTCAGTTCATCGGCGAGGGAGCAGCCGACGATGCCGGCGCCGATGACCACCACGCGGGGAACGGGCCGGGTGTCCCGGGCGCTCACAGGACCACCACCGAGCGCAGCACCTCTGCGCGGCGCATCTTGGCGAACGCCTCCTCCACCCCGTCCAGCGAGGTGGTCTCCGAGACGAAGGCGCCTAGGTCCAGCTGCCCGTGCAGGTACTGGTCGACCAGGAACGGGAAGTCGCGGCTCGGCAGGCAGTCGCCGTACCAGGAGGACTTGACGGCGCCGCCCCGGGAGAACACGTCGATGAGCGGGAGTTCGACCGTCGCCTCCGGTGCGGGCACGCCGACCTGGACCAGTACGCCCGCGTGGTCGCGCATGTAGAACGCCTGGCGGAAGGTCTCGGGATGGCCCACCGCGTCGATCGCCAGGTCCACGCCGTGGCCGTCGGTGAGGGCGCGGACCGCCTCGACGGGGTCGGTGCGGCGGGAGTTGACGGTGTGCGTGGCGCCGAAGCGCTCCGCCCGGTCCAGCTTTCCGCCGTCGACGTCGATGGCGATGATCTTCCTGGCGCCGTTGAGGGCGGCGCCGGCGATGGCCGCGTTCCCGACGCCGCCGCAGCCGACGACGGCGACCGAGTCGCCCCGGCCGACGTTGCCGGTGTTGACCGCGGCCCCGTATCCGGCCATCACGCCGCAGCCGATCAGGCCGGCCGCCTCGGGCCGGGCGGCCGGATCGACCCTCACGGCCTGGCCCGCCGCGACCAGCGTCTTCTCGGCGAAGGCGCCGATGCCGAGCGCGGCGGTCAGCTCGGTGCCGTCGGGCAGTGTCATGGGCTGGGCGGCGTTGCGGGAGTCGAAGCAGTACCAGGGGCGGCCGCGGCGGCAGGAACGGCACGCGCCGCAGGGAGCGCGCCAGGCCAGGACGACGTAGTCACCCGGCCCGAGGTCCGTGACCCCCTCGCCGACCGCCTCGATCGTGCCGGCCGCCTCGTGACCGAGCAGGAACGGGAAGCCGTCCGTGATCGCGCCCTCCCGGTAGTGCAGATCGGTGTGGCAGACCCCGCAGGCCTGCACCGCGACGAGGACCTCGCCGGGGCCCGGGTCCGGGACGACGACCGTCCGCACCTCGACCGGTGCGCCCTTCTCGACAGCGACTACGGCACGGACCTCGTGTGTCACGACAAGCTCCTCAGCTGTTGCGCAGTGCACGATGGGTTGCGCTATGAGGAACATAGTGGGAATGCCGGAGAGCGGCCGTCAAGAGGTACGGGGCAACGCCGTCGACGCCGGGTCAGCCGCCGTAGCCCATGCGGCGGGACAGCTCCACCCCGGCCGTGCGGGCGCGCTCGGCCAGCTCCGGCAGGCGCTCCGGGGTCAGCCGGTACACCGGACCCGAGACGCTGATCGAGGCGATCACCTTGCCGTCGTGGGAGCGCACGGGCGCGGCCACGGCGGCGAGACCGATCTCCAGCTCCTCCTGCGTGATGGCGTACCCCTGCTCGGCCACGGTGGCCAGCTCGCCGCGCAGCATCGCGGCGCCGGTGACGGTGTGCTCGGTGAAGCGGTGCAGGGGGCGGGCCAGCAGGCCCTCGCGCAGCGTGGTGGGCAGGTGGGCGAGGAGCACCTTGCCGCTGGCGGTGGCGTGCAGCGGGGTGCGCCGGCCGAGCCAGTTCTGCGCGGTCACCGACGCGGTGCCGCGGGCCTGCATGACGTTGACCGCCGCGTCGTCGTCCAGCACGGCGATGTTCGACGTCTCGCCCAGCTCGTCGGCGAGTTCGCGGCAGACGGGCACGCCCTCCTGCGAGATGTCCAGCCGCACGGCCGCCGCCCCGGCGAGCCGCAGCACGCCGGCCCCCAGGTAGTACTTGCCGCGCTCCTTCTCCTGGGCCACGAGACCGCGGTTCTCCAGGACGCCGAGCAGCCGGAAGGCGGTGGACTTGTGCACGTCCAGTTCGTCGGCGATCTCGGTGACGCCGGCCTCGCCGTGCCGGGCCAGGATCTCCAGGACGCTCACCGCCCGGTCCACCGACTGCACGCCGCTCGCCGCGCCTCTTCCGGACTGCTTGTTCTCCACGTGGTCCTCACCATGGTCGGGCTGTTTCTGTGTGCGGGGCACGGCTCGCCTCCCACCGCCTGGCGGCCCTTTCGGGCCGTGTCCGCGGGAAGCCCTTGACGCCACGGGCGCCCGCCCGGATTCTGTTGCGCATAGCGCTCTCCAGTGCGCCATGTGAAACATCATGTTACCGAAGCGTCCGGATCGCGGAAGGGTGCGCGTGCCGCCCCTCACCTCCGCGTGTCCGTACAGAGAGGGGAGCCCATGATCGCCGTCTGCCGCCTCGAAGACCTCCCCGAGGGCGAGTCCGTGCGCGTCGACACCAGTCCGCCGATCGCCGTCTTCCGCACCGACGACGGCGACCTCTACGCGATCGACGACACCTGCACCCACCAGGACGCCTCCCTGTCCGAGGGCTGGCTGGAGGGCTGCCTGGTCGAATGCCCGCTGCACGCCGCCTCGTTCGATCTGCGCACGGGCATGCCGACCTGTCTTCCGGCGCGCCGGCCCGTGGGCACCCACCGTGTCTCGGTCGAGGACGGCGTCGTCCACGTCCATGTCGCCGCGCGGGAGGGCAGCGCCGCATGAGGACCGTCGCCGTCGTCGGCGCCGCGCTGTCCGGCCTGTACGCCGCCCGGGAACTGCGGGACCAAGGCTTCGGCGGCCGCCTCGTGATCATCGGGGACGAGGACCACCCTCCCTGCGACCGCCCTCCCCTCTCCAAGGACTTCCTCACCGGACGGGCCGACGAGGAGCGACTGGCGCTCTGCGACGCCGAGGAGCGGGCCGCCCTGGACGCCGAATGGCTGCTCGGCGTGCGCGCCCGCGGCCTGGACGCCCCCGGGCGCTCCGTGCTCCTCGACGACGGCCGCGCCGTACGCGCCGACGGAGTCGTGATCGCCACCGGGGCCTCGGCCCGGTGCCTTCCCGGCCGCGGCCTCGCCGGCGTCCACACCCTGCGCACCCTGGACGACGCCCGCGCCCTGCGCGCGGATCTGACCCGGGGCACCCGCCGGGTCGTCGTCATCGGCGGTGGCTTCATCGGCGCGGAGACCGCCTCCGCGTGCGCCGCCCTGGGGCACGCCGTCACCGTCGTCGAGGCCGCACCGCTGCCGCTGGTGCCCCAACTCGGGGCGGAGATGGCCGCCGTGTGCGCGGGATTGCACCGCCGCGCCGGCACGGCCCTGGTGACCGGCGCGTCCGTGGCCGCGCTGCACGGCACGGACGCCGTCACCGCGGTGGCCCTCCGGAACGGCCGGATCCTGCCCGCGGACGTGGTGGTCGTCGGCATCGGCGCCGTCCCCAACACCGGCTGGCTCGCCGGGTCGCCGCTGGTGGTCGACGACGGCGTCCGGTGCGACCACGGCTGCGTGACGTCCCTCCCGCACGTGGTCGCCGTCGGCGACGTGGCCCGCGTCGACGGCACCCGCGCGGAGCACTGGACCTCCGCGACCGAACAGCCCCGCGCCGCCGTGACCAACCTGCTCGCCGGGAAGACCGTGCGGAGCGCGGGGACGGTGCCCTACTTCTGGTCCGACCAGTACGGCGCCCGCATCCAGTTCGCCGGCCGGCGACGCGAAGGGGACACCGTCCACATCACCGAGGGCGGGGTCGTCGACGGCGCTCCGGGCGCGGACGGACTCCTCGCCCGCTACCGACGGGACGGCCGGACGACCGCGGTGCTCGCCGTGGACCGCCCGCGCCCCTTCGCACGGGCCCGGCGCGAACTCCTGCGCGCGGCGGAACCGGCGCGACTCGCGCCGTCGTGAGGGACCCGGGCCGGCTCAGGGGTGCGACAGCTGCCCCGCGCCGCCCCGCCGCTGTATCCGCTCTTGCGCGCGCTGGGCGGTCCGGGCCTGCCGACGCGCCCGGCGCCGCTCGCGCCGCACGGCACGCGCGGTGCTGCTCGGCACGGACACCACACCGTGCCGCTGGTTCCAGACCTGCCGGGTCACCCACACGTCCAGCACGCCCCAGGTGGCCACCACCGTGCCCGCCACGCTTCCGAGCACCATCGGGAACGCCAGCCACGAACCCGCGAGCGTGCACAGGAAGGCCACCATCGCCATGATCAGCGTCACGGCCACCACGAGCACCGCCCGCACGGCCGCCGTCCGCACCGGGTCCGGCAACCGGCGCCGCCGCGCGGGCTCCTCCGTCCACAACGGCCGGTAGACCGCCTGCTCCCCACGCTCCTCGCGCCGGTCAGCCCGAGGGGCCTCCGCCCGAGGGGCCTCCGGCAGGTCAGCCCGCCGTTCCTCGCGCGGCTCCTCCGGCAGGTCAGCCCGCCGTTCCTCCCGTACCGACGTCTTCGGGACCGCCCGGCTCGCCGCCGGGATGTCGCGATCCGGTGCCTCGCGGTCCGGTGCCTCGCGGTCCGCGTCCGAACGGGCCGTCGACCCGGCCGCACCACCGTCCCCGGGCGCCTCGCGCCGTTCCGCCGTGCCCATCACCATGTCACTCCCCACCGCCTGCAGCCCGCTCGCCCGTGTCCGAAGACACGGCTCCCCTCTGGCTGCCCGGCTTGCGCTGCTTTACGCCGCCCGGAGGCGGGATGCGGCTCCTGTGGCCGATTCCGCCTCCATTTCCCGTAGTGAAGGACGAACGACGGCCGCTCAAGATTCCCGGACATGCCGACCGGTCGAAAAAATCCGGCCAACCCACCGGTTCCTGCGGCAGGATGCCCCACCTCACCCACCGTCCGATCCCGGTGGGCGATCTCCCGCAATGACCGGACAACTGACCATCGTCGCGAGGTGGTGCGGAGGTTCGGGTTCCGGACAGGTCTTCGAGTTGTCTGTGCGTCAGTAGTAGGCTCGCGCCGTTTGTTGACGCACATGTGTACCCCCTGCCGGTGGGGGACGAGCTGGGGGAGGCCATGCGCTTTCGCGGGAAGTCGATCCGCCGGAAGATCGTGGCGCTGCTTCTCGTGCCGCTGGTGTCCCTGACCGCGATCTGGGCCTTCGCCACGGTGCTCACGGGACGTGAGGCGAGCCGCCTGTTCGACGTCACCACCGTCGTGGAGGAGATCGGCTACCCGGTCGAGGACACCGTCCGCGTCCTCCAGCAGGAACGCCGCCAGACCCTCGTCCACCTCGCCGACCCGCGCGCCTCCGACCCCCTGGCCGCCCTGGAGCGCAGCCGCACCGCCACCGACGAGGCCGTCGCCGAGATCCGCCGGGGCGCCGCGGACCCCGACGTCCGCGACGCGATGGGCCAGGCCGAACAGGAACGGCTCACCGCCGTGCTGGACGCCTTCGACGGCATCGGCTCGCTGCGCCGCAGCGTCGAGGACGGCACCGTCGACCGGGCGCAGGCCCTCGCCCTGTACAACCGGCTGGTGGACCCCTGCCACGAACTGCTCGCCAACCTCCACGTCGTCGACGACGTGAGCCTGGACAAGCAGTACCGCGCCCTCGTCAACGTCTCCCGCGCGCGCGAACTGCTCTCCCGCGAGGACGCCCTCCTCGGTTCCGCCCTGGTCACCGGCCGGCTCACCCGCGCCGAGACGCGGGACGTCTCCGATCTCGTGGCCCAGCGGACGATGATGTACGACATCAACCTGCCGCTGCTGCCCGCCGCCGACCGCGGCCGGTACCAGCGCTTCTGGAAGAACGCGGCCAGCGCCCCCCTGCGGACCGCAGAGGAGGCGGCCGTCTCCACCGGGTCCGGCGTGCCCCGCGGTGTCACCGCCCAGAGCTGGGACACCGCCGCCGGCAGTGTCCTGGACGAACTGGGCGACCTCGACGACCACGCCGCCGACCGCTACCAGGACCGCGTCGACCCGGTCGCGACGAACACCATCGCCAAGGTGGTCGTCGCCGGCGCCCTCGGCCTGATCGCCCTGCTGGTCTCCCTCTTCCTCTCCGTGCGTGTCGGCCGCTCCCTCATCCGCGACCTCAGGCAGCTGCGCCTGGAGGCCCACGAGGCGTCCGGCGTCCGCCTGCCCAGCGTGATGCGCCGCCTCTCGGCGGGCGAAGAGGTGGACGTCGAGACCGAGGTGCCGCGCCTGGAGTACGACAAGAACGAGATCGGCGAGGTCGGCCAGGCGCTCAACACGCTCCAGCGCGCCGCCGTGGAGGCCGCCGTCAAACAGGCGGAACTGCGCGCGGGCGTCTCCGAGGTCTTCGTCAACCTCGCCCGGCGCAGCCAGGTGCTGCTGCACAAGCAGCTCACCCTGCTGGACACCATGGAGCGCCGCACCGAGGACACCGAGGAACTCGCCGACCTCTTCCGGCTGGACCACCTGACCACCCGTATGCGCCGGCACGCGGAGGGCCTGGTCATCCTCTCGGGTGCCGCCCCCTCCCGGCAGTGGCGCAAGCCCGTCCAGCTCATGGACGTGGTGCGGGCCGCCGTGGCCGAGGTCGAGGACTACGAACGCATCGAGGTCCGCCGGCTGCCCCGCATCGCCGTCACCGGACCGGCCGTCGCCGACCTCACCCACCTCGTGGCCGAACTCCTGGAGAACGCCACGGTGTTCTCCCCGCCGCACACCGCCGTGCAGGTCCTCGGCGAGCGTGTCGCCAACGGCTTCACCCTGGAGATCCACGACCGCGGTCTCGGCATGGCCTCCGAGGCCCTCCTCGACGCCAACCTCCGGCTGGCCGAGACGCCCGAGTTCGAGCTGTCCGACACCGACCGGCTCGGCCTGTTCGTCGTCAGCCGGCTCGCCCAGCGCCAGAACGTCCGGGTGTCCCTGCAGCCCTCCCCCTACGGCGGCACCACGGCCGTCGTCTTCGTCCCCGACGCGCTCCTGACCGACGACGCCCCCGACACCAACGGCGTCGGCTTCCGGCTCGACCGGCCGCGGCAGGTCAGGGAGAAGGACCGGGAGGAGACCCGCCGTTCGGCGCTCACCCACGTCCCCGCACGGCTGCCGGGGCGCCCCTCCCCGCTGCTGGACGGGCCGGTGGAGCTGGAGGCGCCCGTCGACCTGGACGCCCTCGACGACCTGCCGGGAACCCTAGGCGACCAGGACAGCGAGGACGGCGGCCTGTTCCGCCCGCGCCGCTCCCTGCTCGGGCCGGACGACGAGACGCCCGCCCGCCGCACGGAACGGCGACGGCGCGACCGTGACCCCGACGGCGCCCCGCACCACGACGGCGCCCCGCCCCGGACGGGTGGCCCGTACCGCGACGGGGAAGAGGCGGACGGGCCGGTCGCGCTGCCCCGCCGGCGGACACCGAAGCTGGTCAGCTCGCACGGACGTCCGGTGCCCGAGCGCACCGGCCGGGACCGGGCGGGGGACGCGCCCGCGTCGGACGGTGACGGCAACGGCCCCCGCACGGCGCCGCAGGACCGGCCGGGAGCGCCCCCCGCGCTCCCGACCCGCCGCCGACGCGACGACCGAGCCGGGGACCACGTCGAGAACCGCGACGAGGTTCGCGCCGACGACCGTACCGAGAACCGCGACGCCGCCCGGGCGGAGCCCGACGAGCCGCCGTCCCTCCCGTCCCGTCGCCGCAGCGCCTCCACGCGCCCGGGGGAGCGGAGCGGTCCCGCCGAGGACCGGCCGCGGGGTACCGACCGCACCCCGGGCCCCTTGAGCACGCCGCCCGGGACCGCGTCCGGCACGGACGCCCTGCCCCGCCGCGTCCGGCAGGCCAGCCTGGCCCCGCAGCTCAGGCAGAGCGCCGGGAAGCCGGCCGAGAACCGTCCGGACCCCGCCGACCGGGACGCGGAAGAGGTACGCAGCCGTATGGCCTCGCTCCAGCGGGGCTGGCGGCGCGGCCGCGAGGAGAACGCCGCGGGTGACGACGTCCCCGGCGGCACGGCACCACAAGCACCACGAGGAACGACTAAGGGGGACGGTCGATGACCGCACCGAAGGCGACCGGCCAGACCACCACCACGTCCGGCGAGCTCAACTGGCTCCTCGACGACCTGGTGGACCGTGTCGCGAGCATCCGCAAGGCCGTGGTCCTGTCCGGCGACGGACTGGCGACCGGTGCCTCCAAGGACCTGACCCGGGAGGACAGCGAGCACCTGGCCGCCGTGGCGTCCGGCTTCCACAGCCTCGCCAAGGGAGTGGGACGCCACTTCGAGGCGGGCAGCGTCCGCCAGACGGTCGTCGAACTGGACGACGCGTTCCTGTTCGTCACCGCGGCCGGCGACGGCAGCTGCCTCGCCGTGCTCTCCGACGCCGACTCCGACGTCGGACAGGTCGCCTACGAGATGACCCTCCTGGTCAAGCGGGTCGGCGCGCACCTGGGCACCGCCCCGCGCACCGATCTGCCCGCGGGTGGGTAAGTGGGATGACATGAGCGCAGACGGTCAGGGAAGCAACCACTGGTTCGACGACGAGGCCGGCCCCGTCGTCCGTCCGTACGCCATGACGCGCGGCCGCACCTCCAGTGCGGGGCAGCACCGCCTCGACCTGATCGCGGTCGTCGTCACCGAACCCCACGCGGACGACCCGGAGGCGGACGTCACGCTCTCCCCGGAGCACGTGGACATCGTCGGGCTGTGCCGGCAGGCGCCCCAGTCCGTCGCCGAACTGGCAGCCGAACTGGACCTGCCCGTCGGGGTCGTACGGGTCCTCGTCGGAGACCTCCTGGACGGCGAACTGGTCCATGTGAACAGGCCCGTGCCCCCGGCCGAACTGCCGGACGAGGGAATCCTGCGCGATGTGATCAATGGGCTGAGGGCACTGTGAACCGTCACGGGAACGCCGCGGACCGGCCCGGGGGCACGGTCAGCGGCACGTTAAGGAGAAGAGATCGATGATCTTCGGGCGTTCTCAGCGCGGCAAGCCGCCGGTCGAGCCCGTCACGCTCAAGATCCTGGTGGCCGGCGGCTTCGGCGTCGGCAAGACCACCCTCGTCGGCGCGGTCAGCGAGATCAGGCCGCTGCGCACCGAGGAGGTGCTCACCGAGGCCGGGCGGCCCGTCGACGACGTCAGCGGCGTGGAGGGCAAGCACACCACCACCGTCGCCATGGACTTCGGGCGGATCACCCTGCGCGAGGACCTGGTCCTCTACCTCTTCGGCACACCCGGCCAGGAACGGTTCTGGTTCATGTGGGACGAGCTGTCGGAGGGGGCGCTCGGCGCCGTCGTCCTCGCCGACACCCGCCGCCTGGAGGACTGCTTCGCGGCCGTCGACTACTTCGAACGCCGCGCCATCCCCTTCCTGGTCGGCGTCAACTGCTTCGAGGGAGCGGCCCGCTACCCGGCCGAGACCGTCCGCCAGGCCCTCGACCTCGACGCCGACGTGCCGCTGGTGATGTGTGACGCCCGCGACCGCGAATCGGTCAAGGAGGTCCTGGTCGGCGTGGTCCAGCACGCCATGGCCCAGGGCGCGGACCGCCGCCGGGCCGTCACGACCTGACGGAACCGGAACACGGCAGCCGCCCGGGGCACCCGGCGAACGCGCCGCACGCGCGTGCCCCGGGCCGCCGCCCGCCCGCGACCGGTCCTCAGCCCTCGTCAGCTGTCGTCGTCGCCCTCCGCCAGCCATCCGAAGCTCTTCTCGACCGCCTTGCGCCAGTTGCGGTACTCCCGGTCCCGCACCGACGCCTCCATCGCGGGCGTCCACTCGGCGTCCGGGCGCCAGTGGGCCTGGAGTTCGTCGAGGCCGTTCCACACACCGGTGGCCAGTCCGGCCGCGTACGCGGCGCCCAGACAGGTGGTCTCGGAGACCCGGGGCCGGATCACCGGCACGCCCAGGACGTCCGCCTGGTGCTGCATCAGCAGCCCGTTCCCCGTCATGCCGCCGTCCACCTTCAGGGTCGTGATGCGCACCCCGGAGTCCTGGTACATGGCGTCCACGACCTCCCGCGTCTGCCAGCTCGTGGCCTCCAGCACCGCCCGCGCGAGGTGCGCCTTGGTCACGTACCGGGTGAGCCCGGTGACGACGCCGCGCGCGTCCGAGCGCCAGTAGGGGGCGAACAGCCCGGAGAAGGCGGGGACGATGTACGCGCCCCCGTTGTCCGCCACGCTCGCCGCCAGCGGCTCGATCTCGTCGGCGCTGCGGATGATGCCGAGCTGGTCGCGGAACCACTGCACCAGGGCGCCGGTGATGGCGATCGACCCCTCCAGGCAGTAGACCGGTGGCTCGTTCCCGATCCGGTAGCCCATCGTGGTCAGCAGCCCGTTCTTCGACGGCACCGGCCGCTCCCCGGTGTTGAGCAGCAGGAAACTGCCCGTGCCGTAGGTGTTCTTCGCCGTGCCCACGTCGTAGCAGGCCTGCCCGAACACCGCCGCCTGCTGGTCGCCCAGCGCCGAGGCCACGGGGACGCCGGCGAGCTGCCCCACGGCCGTGCCGTACACCTCGGCGGAGGACCTGATCTCGGGGAGCACGGCCTCGGGGATGTCCATGGCCGCCAGGATGGACGGGTCCCACTCCAGGGTCCTCAGGTTCATCAGCATGGTGCGCCCGGCGTTGGTGACGTCCGTGACGTGCCGGCCGCCGTCGGTGCCGCCGGTGAGGTTCCAGATCAGCCAGGAGTCGATGGTGCCGAAGGCGATCTCGCCCCGCTCGGCACGGGCCCTGAGGCCGGGCACGTGGTCGAGCAGCCAGGCGGCCTTCGGCCCCGAGAAGTAGCTGGCCAGCGGCAGTCCCGTCGCCTCGCGGAAGCGGTCCTGCCCGTCCGTGCCGCCCAACTGGCGGCACAGCGCCGACGTACGGGTGTCCTGCCAGACGAGGGCGTTGTGCACGGGCTTCCCGGTCGCGCGGTCCCACAGCACGGTGGTCTCGCGCTGGTTGGTGATGCCCAGCGCGCTGAGCTGGTCGGCGCGCAGGCCGGCCCGGGCGAGCGCCCCCGCGACCACCGCCTGGACCTTGGACCAGATCTCGGTGGCGTCGTGCTCCACCCAGCCGGGCCTGGGGAAGATCTGGCGGTGCTCGCGCTGGTCCACGGCGACGGCCGCGCCGTCCCGGTCGAAGACGATGCAGCGGCTCGAGGTGGTGCCCTGGTCTATCGCGGCGACGTACTGCGCGGAGCGGTCCGTCATGGCTGTCCCTCCTGCTGGGCCGGTGATGGAGGAGTGCTGCGGCGGCCGGTCAGAAGGCCGCGTTGTAGACGAGCCCGGCGAGCGTCCCGCCGATCAGCGGGCCGGCCACCGGGATCCACGCGTAACCCCAGTCGGACGTGCCCTTGTCGGGGATCGGCAGGAAGCTGTGGACGATGCGCGGGCCGAGGTCGCGCGCCGGGTTGATGGCGTAGCCGGTCGGCCCGCCGAGGGAGAGGCCGATGCCGACCACGAGCAGGGCGACGATCAGCACCAGCGTCCCGGACTCGCCCAGCCCTTCGGTCAGCCCGAAGGCGAGGACGGGCAGGACGAGCCCCACGGTCGCGATGATCTCCGTCATCAGGTTGGCGACGGGGTTCCGGATCTCCGGGATCGTGGCGAAGACGCCGAGCGTCGGCACGGGGTCGTCCGCCGTGCCCTCGGTGGTCCCGGTCTCGCGCACATTGGCCCGGAACTGGGCGAAGTACGTGAGGTAGCACAGCACGGCCCCGAGCATCGCGCCGGCGAACTGCCCCAGCACGTACACCCAGACCTGCCCCCACTCCCCGGTGTCCACGGCGATCCCGAGGGTGACGGCCGGGTTGAGGTGCCCGCCCGAGAGCGGGGCCGCGGTGTACGCGCCGGCCAGCACGCCGAACCCCCAGCCGAAGGCGATCACCACCCACCCCGAGGCCCGCGCCTTGCTGTACCTGAGGGTCACGGCGGCGCAGACACCCGCGCCGAAGAGGATGAGGATCGCCGTACCGATCATCTCGCCGACGAAGACGTCTCCGTTGCTCATGGCGGCTCCTGGGCCTGGCCCGGGACGATCGGCCCCGGTCCGCACGTGCGGGGTGCGTTCCCCGTGGCGTCCTGCGCCGAGGGGGCGTGAGTGACGAGCGAGCGTGCCGCAACAGCCGAACCGCCCGTGGGGGAGTGGCCTCGAAGCACCGGAGCACTCGCGCGACGCGGTGCCGGAATACGCCGGGATGTACGGCGATGTCGACTGACACCGGCAGTGTTCACCGGCGTCCGGGGGCCGTCAAGGTGGCCGACCGCAACGGTTCGTGAGCCCCGCCGGGCCGGCGCCGGGACCACCCGTCGGCCGGACCCCCGGCCCTCACCCCGTCTGCGCCGCCGCCCGGTTCGGACCCCGCCGCACCTCGTGCCCCGGTGCCCCCGCCCGGCCCAGCACCCAGCTCGCGCCCCGCAGCGCCTTCGCGGCCTCCTTCAACGGGGCCAGGCACGCCGCCGCCTGCCGGTGGTCCGGCACACCTCCGGGCGGACACAGGACCGTGGCCAGGGACAGCGTCACGGGCCGCCCCCCGGCCGCCCAGGGCACGTCCAGCACGCGGGACGCGAGCCCCTCCAGCGCCTCCGGGTCGGTGAGCACCAGGAAGTCGTCGCCCCCGATGTGTCCCACGCGTGTGGACCCCGACGCTGCCCGCGACAGGACCCGGCCGACCGCCCGGATCAGCTCGTCGCCGGCCGCGAACCCGGCCCGGTCGTTCACCTGCTTGAAGTGGTCCACGTCGAGCCAGCTGAGCGCGAACGCCCGCCCGTCCGCGATCCGCCGGTCCACCTCGGCCGTGATCGCGTCCGAACCGGGCAGCCGGGTCAGCGGATTGAGCCCGGCCGCCTCCTCCACCCGGCTCTCCGCCAGCGCCCGCACCAGATCCGCGAGCCGTACGACGCCCACGCACCGTCCGTGGGCGTCGACCACCGCGACATCGTCCGAGGTGCGGCCCCGGCCGCCGACCGCCACCACGTCCAGCACCTCCCAGGCCGTCGCGTCGACGCCGACCGTGCGCGGCACGTCGCCGAGCTTCGCGGCGGGCCGGTCGGCGTACAGGGCGTGCCCGTACCGTCCCGACATGGTCAGCAGGAAGCGGGACCGGTGCACCGACCGCACCGGCACCCCGTCGCGGTCCACGAGCAGCACCCCGGACACATCGGGCGACCCGGTCAGCAACGCCCGCACCTGCCCCGCCGACGCGGACGCCGGCAGCAGCGCGGCCGGCCGCACGAACTGACGCACCGGCGGACCCGACCTCGGCGCCGGCGGTACGCCGGGGGAGCCGGCCGGGAGGTACACGTCCGTCGCCGGCAGCCGCGCGGGCGGCGCCAGCAGCTCCCCCTGGGCCCACTGCGCGCCGGCCGTCCGCGCGGCGGCGTACTGCGCCTCCGTCTCCACGCCCTCCACGGCCAGCAGGGCTCCCAGTTCGTCGCAGAGCACCCGCATCGCCCGCACCGCCGCGGGCCGCGCCAGCAAGGAGGCGTCGAGCTTCACCAGTTCCGGGGCCAGGTCCGTCAGCAGCCGCAGCGGCGCGTCGCCGTCACCGACCCCGTCCGCGCAGATCCGGAACCCTTGCGCCCGGACCGCGGACACCGCCTCCAGCAGCGCCCGCCGCGGCACGTGCGCGTACGGCGGACAGACGTCCAGGGTCACCTCCCAGGGCATCCGGCCCGCCTCCCGCACGGCGTCGTGCAACGGCTGGAGGCCACCGAGATCGGCCAGCGTGCCCGCGAACACGTTGACGTGCAGCGGCAGCAGCGTCTCCTTGCGCACCGCCGCGCGGAACGCCGAGACCGCGAGCCGCCCGTCCAGTTCGGGATCGCGGCGCGCCTCGGCCAGCACGTCGCCGCCTTCCGGCCGGGCGAGTATCTCCAGCGCCGCGACCCCGCCGGTCATCAGGTTGACCACCGGTTGGAAGGCGAAGCGGAGAGTGTCCGTCCAGGAGCGCACGGGAGCAGGATGGGCGTCACCGGCGACCGCCGGGGCCCAGTTCATGAGACGTTCACGCGCAATTCCGGCTCGCGCACGGAGCGTACGCGGCGCGTGTCGGACGTCCGCCTGCTTCCCCCACGCGACCCGCGCCTGATAGATGCAGGGGACATGACACGATTCTCCCGCGCGTTCCGCGGTCTGGCCACCGCCCTCACCGCCCTGGTCGCCGTGACCGCCGCCCCCGCCACCGCCCGGGCGGAGACCGAGCCGAAGGCCCCCGAGGACTTCGTGGCGCTCGCGACCGTCGACCCCACGATCATCCAGGAGATGCGCTACGTCACCCGGCACAACTTCGTCGGCGAGCCCATCGACGGCTACCGGCAGCGCCTGTGCATCCTCACCCGCCCCGCCGCCGAAGCCCTGCACCGGGCCCAGACCCGCCTGCTGCGCCAGGGCTACTCCCTGAAGGTGTACGACTGCTACCGGCCGCAGCGCGCCGTCGACCACTTCGTCCGCTGGGCCGAGGACCTCGGCGACCAGCGGATGAAGGCCGAGTTCTACCCCGAGGTGGACAAGACCCGCCTCTTCGAGGACGGCTACATCGCCGAGAAGTCCGGCCACAGCCGCGGCTCCACCGTCGACCTCACCCTCGTACGGCTCCCGGCGAAGCCCACCCGGCCCTACCGCCCCGGACAGCCCCTGGTGCCCTGCTACGCGCCCCAGGCCGAGCGCTTCCCCGACAACTCCGTCGACATGGGCACCGGTTACGACTGCTTCGACACCCGCTCCCACACCCTCGACCCGCGCGTCCAGGGCGTCCAGCGGGCCAACCGGCTGCTGCTGAAGAACACCCTGGAGGACGTCGGCCTGGTCAACCTCCCCGAGGAGTGGTGGCACTTCACGTACAAGCCCGAGCCGTACCCGGACACCTACTTCGACTTCCCGGTCTCCGCGAAGTCCCTCGCCGGCCGCCGCTGAGCCGCCTGCCGGAGCCGCCCGCCGAGCCATCGGATACAGTCCGCCGCGTGTCCGAAACTCAATCCTCCGTTCCCAACTCCGCGCCCGACTCCCACTGTTCGAGCTGCGGATCGCCCTACGGAGAGGGCGTCTCCGGCTGGCCCCGCACCTGCCCGGCGTGCGGCACCGTGGCCTACCGCAACCCGCTGCCGGTCGCGGTCGCCCTCCAGCCCGTGTACGACACCCAGGGCACCGCCCTGGTCGTCATCACCCGAACCGTGTCCCCCGCGCGCGGGGGAGTCGCGCTGCCCGGCGGCTACGTCGACGACCGGGAGGACTGGCGGCAGGCCGTCGTCCGCGAACTCAAGGAGGAGACGGGCATCGACGCGGCGAGCCGCGACGTCCGCCTGATCGACGCGATGAGCTCGGCCGACGGCCATCTGCTGATCTTCGGGCTCCTCCCGGAACGGCCGGCCGACGGGCTCCCGCCCTCCGCCGCCACCGACGAGACCGAGGGCTGGCACCTGCTGCGCAGGGCCGAGGAACTGGCCTTCCCCCTCCACACCCGGGCCGTGCGGGCCTGGTTCGAGGGCCGCTACATCTGAGCGTCCGCCGCCTTCGAGCGCCCGCCACCTTCGAGCATCCGCCGCTTCCGACGGCCGCCCCCAGCGGCCGTTCCCTCCGACCGCCACCACCCCCGCCCGGCCACTGCCCCCACGGTCGCCCCCCACGGGCGGCGCCCCCGCCCGACCGCTGCCCCCACGGCCGGCGCCCCCGCCCGACCGCTGCCCCACCCGACGGCCGCTATCCCCGAGCCGAGCGTTCCGCGAGCCCGCGAGCACGGACCGGGCGGGACGGCGCGCACCCCCCGTCCTCGCCCTCCCGCTCCACGACCACCCGCGACCCCTCCCAGCGCGACCCGTACCGCTCGATCTCCGGCTCCCCCCAGCCGTCGCCCGCGTCCGGCACGACCAGCCCCCCACCGGTCCGCCCCCGCGCGGGCGCCCACACCTCCAGTTCCGTCCCGCCGTCCGCACCGCGCACCGGAAGCACGGCACCCCCGCGCGCGAACACCGGGACGCGCGCCAGGGGCGCGTCGACCAGGACCTGCGCCGGCCCCTCGTACGCCCGTCCCGTCGCCGTGTCGTACCAGCGCCCGCGAGGCAACCGCACCGCCCGCCGGTCGGCCCCCGGCTCCAGCACCGGCGCGACCAGCAGACAGTCGCCGAGCAGGAAGGCGTCCTCGCAGTCCCGCAGGGCCCGCTCCTCCGGCGCCGACCACCACAGCGGCCGCACGTACGGCGCGCCCGTACGCCGGGCCAGGTGGGCCAGGGTCACGAAGTAGGGCAGCAGCCGCCGCCGCTCCGCGAGGACGGCGCGCGCGTGCTCCGCCACCCCCGCCGCCTCCGCCCCGGACTCCCACGGCTCACCGCTCTCCTCCCACCAGCCCCCGCGCGTGCGCAGCAACGGCAGGTGAGCCGCCAGCTGCAGCCACCGCAGGAACAACTCCGGCGACGTCCTGGCGCCGGGTGCGGCCACGTCCGGCCCCGCGTACGGCACACCGCACAGCCCCAGCCCCGTCACCAGCGCCAGCGAGGCCCGGAGCGCCGGCCAGCCCGTGCCCACGTCCCCGGCCCACACACCGCCGTGACGCTGCGTCCCGGCCCACCCCGCGCGCGACAGGACGAACGGCCGCTCCCCGGGCGCCGAGGCCCGCAGCCCCTCGAACGCGGCGCGCGCCATGCACGACGCGTACACGTTGTGCGCCTCCCGATGGTCGCCCCCGCGGCCCTCCAGCGAGTGCCGCGCCGAACGCGGCAGGGTCCGCTCACCGAAGGCGGTGAACGAGACCGGCTCGTCCAGGTCGTGCCAGAACCCCGCGAAGCCCCGCCCCAGCCGCTCCTCGTACCACCCGCCCCACCACGCGCGCACCCGCGCGCTGGTGAAGTCCGGGAAGACGACCTCCCCGGACCGAGCCACCCCGCGCACGACGGGCCCGGCGGCCTCCCGTACGAAACCGTCCTCGGCCGTCCCGCCGTCGAACACGGCGTCCCCCGGCACCGCCGGGACCGACGGCTCCACGACCGACACCAGCCGGACACCGTCCCGGCGCAACTCCTCCGCGAGCACCCCCAGCTTGGGGAACCGCTCCTCGTCCACCGAGAACACCCGACGGCCGTCGAGGTGACCGGCGCCCAGATGCACGGCGTCCAACGGCAGATCACGCTCCTGGAAGCCGCTGACCAGCCGCCGCACCTCCTCCTCGTCACCCGGGCCCGAGGGCACGTGCTGGTGGCCGAGCGCCCACACCGGCGGCAACGCGGGCGCCCCGGTGAGCGACGCCCAGGCGAGCAGCACCCGCGCGGGAGTGCCCACCGCGACCCAGCACCGCAGCGGACCGCCCTCCATCCGCAGCACGCTCCGTCCCGGCCGGTCGTGCCCCGACCCGGCGCCCTCCTCGCCCTCCCGCAGCGTCACCGTGCCGTCCCACGAGCTGTCGTGGAACACCAGGTGCGTCCCCGCGTCCGCCACCACCAACTGCACCGGCATCGTCACGGCCGCCCGGTCCTCACCCGCGGCGGAGCCCGGACCGGCGCCCCCGTTCCACAGCCGGTACGTGCCCTCCCGCAGCCGGGGACCCGAGGACCGCCCGCCGAGCCCGAAGAAACGCGCGTCCGCCGCCACCTCCGACCGCTGCGTCCAGCGGGCCGGACCGCCGCCCACGGGCTCCCACCAGCGCGGCGGCAGCTCCCGGCGCAGCACCACACCGCCCGGCGTACGGACCTCGACGGCGCCGTGCCGGGAGACGGCCACCGTCGCGCGCTCGGCCACCACCCGCCAGCCGCCGGCCTTGTCCGGCTCCAGCGCCACCCGGGGATCGGGCTCCGGACAACGGCCCGCCAGCGCGTACGACGGCTCCGGCCCGGCCCCGTCCCACCCCCAGAACACCGCCCCGTTCACGGCGACGAGGATGCGCAGCTCCGAGCGTTCGAACCGGACGATCCCGCCTCCCGGTCCGGACTCCACCTCCAGCATCGGCCCCGGCACCCGGGCGCGCTCCGGCCCCCGAGGCGGGAGCCCCGCGGCGTCCGCACGCCGCCTGCGCCATGCCGCCCGTACGCTACGCAACCCGTGCGCCGCCCCCGCGGAACCGACCAGTTTCATCGAACGCACCAGGTCACGACCGTCCATGCTGCTCACCCTGCCACCGACCGGCCTCCGCGCGGGTCGCGTTCAACTGCCGTTCACCCGTGACGCCAACACATCTTCATGACCACGACTATGTGGGGCGCGCCCTGGTGCGGAAGTCGATCACATGGCATCGTCCGTGGGAGCCGCGTCACGCGCACACCCCAGCCCGTGCGCGCAGGACGCACACGACGCGCACAGTCCGGGAGCCGCCCATGTCGACCGTGAACCCCCAGCCGCTCTGGCAGCCGGATCCGCAACGCATCGCACGAGCCCGGATCACCGCCTTCCAGACCTGGGCAGCCGAACACCACGACGCCCCCGCCGAAGGCGGCTACGCGGCCCTGCACCGCTGGTCCGTCGACGAGCCGGAGACCTTCTGGCAGGCCGTCGCCGAATGGTTCGACGTGCGGTTCACGAGCCCCTGGACGCGCGTGCTGGGCGACCGCTCGATGCCCGGGGCCCAGTGGTTCCCCGGCGCCACGGTCAACTACGCCGAACACGCCCTGCGCGCGGCGGCCACCCGCGCGGACGAACCGGCCCTCCTCCACGTCGACGAGACCCACGAACCCACCCCCGTCACCTGGGCCCAACTGCGCCGGCAGGTCGGCTCGCTCGCCGCCGAACTGCGCGCCCTCGGCGTACGCCCGGGCGACCGCGTCAGCGGCTACCTCCCGAACATCCCCCAGGCCGTCGTCGCCCTCCTCGCCACCGCCGCCGTCGGCGGGGTCTGGACCTCCTGCGCCCCCGACTTCGGCGCCCGCAGCGTCCTGGACCGCTTCCAGCAGGTCGAGCCCGTCGTGCTGTTCACCGTCGACGGCTACCGCTACGGCGGCAAGGAACACGACCGCCGGGAAACGGTCGCCGAACTCCGCCGCGAACTGCCCACCCTCCGCGCGGTGGTCCACATCCCGCTCCTCGGCAGCCAGGCCCCCGAGGGCGCGCTGGAGTGGGAAACGCTGACGGCAGCGGACACGGAACCCGTCTTCGAGCAACTGCCCTTCGACCACCCCCTGTGGGTGCTCTACTCCTCCGGCACCACCGGCCTGCCCAAGGCCATCGTCCAGTCCCAGGGCGGCATCCTCGTCGAGCACCTCAAACAGCTCGGCCTGCACTGCGACCTCGGCCCCGAGGACCGGTTCTTCTGGTACACCTCGACCGGCTGGATGATGTGGAACTTCCTCGTCTCCGGCCTCCTCACCGGCACCACGATCGTCCTCTACGACGGCAGCCCCGGCTTCCCGGACACCGGCGCCCAGTGGCGCATCGCCGAACGCACCGGCGCCACCCTCTTCGGCACCTCCGCCGCCTACGTCATGGCCTGCCGCAAGGCGGGCGTCCACCCCGCACGCGACCACGACCTCTCCCGGGTGCAGTGCGTCGCCACCACCGGCTCCCCGCTCCCGCCCGACGGCTTCCGCTGGCTGCACGACGAGTTCGCCGAGAGCGGCGCCGATCTGTGGATCGCCTCCGTCAGCGGCGGCACCGACGTCTGCTCCTGCTTCGCCGGCGCCGTCCCCACCCTCCCCGTGTACATCGGCGAGCTCCAGGCCCCCGGCCTCGGCACCGACCTCCAGTCCTGGGACCCCGCCGGCAACGCCCTGACCGACGAGGTCGGCGAGCTGGTCGTCACCAATCCCATGCCGTCCATGCCGATCCGCTTCTGGAACGACCCCGACGGCAGCCGCTACCGCGACAGCTACTTCGACACCTACCCCGGGGTGTGGCGCCACGGCGACTGGATCACCGTCACCTCACGGGGATCGGTCGTCATCCACGGCCGCTCCGACTCCACCCTCAACCGGCAGGGCGTCCGCATGGGCTCGGCCGACATCTACGAAGCCGTCGAGCGGCTGCCCGAGATCAAGGAATCCCTCGTCATCGGCGTCGAACAGCCCGACGGCGGATACTGGATGCCCCTCTTCGTCCACCTCGCCCCCGGCGCGACCCTCGACGAGGCCCTGCTGACCCGCATCAAGCGGACCATCCGCGAACAGCTCTCCCCCCGCCACGTCCCCGACGAGATCATCGAGGTCCCCGGCATCCCGCACACCCTGACCGGCAAGCGCATCGAGGTACCGGTCAAGCGCCTCCTCCAGGGCACCCCGCTGGACAAGGCCGTCAACCCCGGCTCCATCGACAACCTCGACCTGCTCTCCTTCTACGAGGAGCTCGCCCGAAAGCGCGCCTGACCAGGCACGTCGCGGGCCGGCCGCACACCGGCGCCCGGCCCGCGACGCCCGCCCCGACGCCGTTGTCAGTGCCGCCGGTTACTGTGAGTGAGCATTGATCGACTGCGGGCACAGGGGGAAACATGGCGTACACCGACCGGACCACGCGACGCGCCCTGAGCCGGGAAATCGCCGGCACCATCGGACTGCTCACCGACGAACACGACTTCCGCGCCATGCGGCGCTACCGAAGTTTCGCCTTCGACGACCACACCGCCTACCTGCTCCAGGTGGAAGCCCTGCTCAAGACCCGGGCGTCCCAGGGCACCCACACCGCGGTCGCCCTCTTCGACCCGGAGGAGTACGCCGAGTTCTGCACGGCGGCGGGCCTCGACCCCGACGCCCCCGCCAGTCGCGGCCGCTTCACCGCCGAACTCGCGGCCAACGGCCCCACCGTCCCGTACGACGGCCGGCCACTCACCGAACTCCTCCCCGTCCTCGTCGACGAAGCCGTCCGTCAGGCCACCTGGGAGTACACCGCCACCCTCCTCGCCCGCCTCGGCACCTGCGCCACCTGCGGCGAGGACCTCGGCCGGGCCGCCTTCACCCGCGCCTCCCACCTCCTGCGGCGCGTCCTGGAGACCGCCCCGCCGGGCAACCGGCACCTCGTCTGCAGCGTCTCCGGTGCCCCCGAGACCCTGGTCTCCGTCCTGCACGCCGACGACGAGATCGACGGCACCCCGCACATCGACGAGGCCGAGGCACTGGAGTTCACCAGCGTCCTCGCCCTCGGCCTGGCCACCCACAGCCCCGGCGGACTCGTCATGCGCATCACCACCCCGAGCGGACCCGACCGCATCCACGGCTGGCGCCTGCGCGGATACGGCCTCGAACCCCTCACCGCCGGCGAGGTCTTCGACGCCTACTGCACCGACATCGAATCCGGCGACCTCGTCGCACCCGAGTCCAACGTCGACTACTGCGCGCCACCCGACCTCGGGGACGACCACCGCTCACCGGGACACCACCACTGAACGCGCGCGGGGCGCCCCACCCGAAGGTGGAGCGCCCCGCACCGCGGTCCCGACGACGGCCTCGCCCGGCCCTACTCGCCGGACAGCACGGCCTGAGCGGCGCTGCGCGACTCCTCGGCGCTGTCCGCCGCCCGGGCGGCCGCCGCCGCCCGCTCACACTGCGCCAGCGTGAACTTCGCCAGCGTCGCCCGGACGTAGGGGAGGGACGCGGCACCCATGGACAGGGAGGTGACACCGAGACCGGTCAGCACACACGCCAGCAGCGGGTCCGACGCGGCCTCACCGCAGACACCGCAGCTCTTGCCCTCGGCCTTGGCCGCCTCGGCGGCCAGGGCGACGAGGTCGAGCAGCGCCGGCTGCCACGGGTCCTGCAGCCGGGACACCGCGCCCACCTGACGGTCGGCCGCGAAGGTGTACTGCGCGAGGTCGTTGGTCCCCAGCGACAGGAACTCGACCTCCTGCAGCACCGAGCGCGCCCGCAGCGCGGCGGACGGGATCTCCACCATCGCGCCGAACTTCGCCCGCAGCCCGGCCTCCCGGCACGCGTCCGCGAACGCCTTGGCGTCGGCGCGGTCCGCCACCATCGGGGCCATCACCTCGAGGTAGACCGGAAGCCCCTCCGCCGCCTTCGCCAGCGCGGTGAGCTGCGTGCGCAGCACCTCCGGGTGGTCCAGCAGCGTCCGCAGCCCGCGCACGCCCAGCGCCGGGTTCGGCTCGTCGCCCGGCGTCAGGAAGTCCAGCGGCTTGTCCGCACCGGCGTCCAGCACCCGCACGACGACCCGGCCCTCCGGGAACGCCTCCAGCACCTGCCGGTACGCGGCGACCTGCTTCTCCTCGGACGGCGCGTTCTCGCTGTCGTCGAGGAAGAGGAACTCGGTGCGGAAGAGACCCACACCCTCCGCGCCGGCCTCGACCGCCGCGGGCACGTCGGCGGGACCACCGATGTTCGCCAGCAGCGGCACCTTGTGACCGTCCGAGGTCGCCCCCGGCCCCGTGGAAGCGGCCAGTGCGGCCTTGCGCTCGGCCGCCTCCGCCTCCATCCGCGCCTGCTTCTCGGCGCTGGGGTTCACGAAGATCTCGCCGGTGCTGCCGTCCACGGCGACGACCGTGCCCTCGGGAAGCTCCCCGGCCCCGGGCAGCGCCACCACGGCGGGCACGCCGAGCGCCCGCGCGAGAATGGCGCTGTGGCTGGTCGGGCCGCCCTCCTCGGTGACGAACCCGAGCACCAGCGTCGGGTCCAGCAGCGCCGTGTCCGCCGGCGCGAGGTCACGCGCGATGAGCACGTAGGGCTCGTCGCTGTCCGGCACGCCCGGCATCGGCACTCCGAGCAGACGGGCGACGATACGGTTCCGCACGTCGTCGAGGTCGGCCACGCGGCCGGCCAGGTACTCGCCGGCGCCGGCCAGCAGGGCACGGTAGGCGGCGAAGGCGTCGTACACCGCGCGCTCGGCCGTGCTGCCGACGGTGATCCGTCGCTCCACGTCCGCCATCAGCTCGGGGTCCTGGGCCATCATGGCCTGCGCCTCGAGCACCGCCTGCGCCTCGCCGCCCGCCAGGTTGCCGCGCGCCATCAGGTCGGCGGCCACGGCCTCCACGGCCTTGCGGGCGCGTCCCTGCTCGCGTTCGGCGTCCTCGGCCGGAATCTGCTTGGCCGGGGGCTCCAGCACCGCGGTCCCCATGTGCCGAACCTCGCCGATCGCCACGCCGTGGCTCACACCGACGCCTCGCAGCGTTGTCTCCATCTCACCC
>NZ_OZ186760.1:0-1460000 GCF_964272335.1 Streptomyces sp. SudanB5_2050 | reverse complement strand
AGGCGAAGCTGAGAACTTAAGCGCCAGTAAACGGCGGTGGTAACTATAACCATCCTAAGGTAGCGAAATTCCTTGTCGGGTAAGTTCCGACCTGCACGAATGGCGTAACGACTTCTCGACTGTCTCAACCATAGGCCCGGTGAAATTGCACTACGAGTAAAGATGCTCGTTTCGCGCAGCAGGACGGAAAGACCCCGGGACCTTTACTACAGTTTGATATTGGTGTTCGGTTCGGCTTGTGTAGGATAGCTGGGAGACTTTGAAGCTCGCACGCCAGTGTGGGTGGAGTCGTCGTTGAAATACCAGTCTGGTCGTGCTGGATGTCTAACCTGGGTCCGTGATCCGGATCAGGGACAGTGTCTGATGGGTAGTTTAACTGGGGCGGTTGCCTCCTAAAGGGTAACGGAGGCGCCCAAAGGTTCCCTCAGCCTGGTTGGCAATCAGGTGTTGAGTGTAAGTGCACAAGGGAGCTTGACTGTGAGACCGACGGGTCGAGCA
Organism: Streptomyces sp. SudanB5_2050; assembly: GCF_964272335.1. NCBI lineage: Bacteria > Bacillati > Actinomycetota > Actinomycetes > Kitasatosporales > Streptomycetaceae > Streptomyces > Streptomyces sp. SudanB5_2050. The sequence goes on along the minus strand of NZ_OZ186760.1, from coordinate 1,459,502 downwards.
GGGACGAAAGTCGGGACTAGTGATCCGGCGGTGGCTTGTGGAAGCGCCGTCGCTCAACGGATAAAAGGTACCCCGGGGATAACAGGCTGATCTTCCCCAAGAGTCCATATCGACGGGATGGTTTGGCACCTCGATGTCGGCTCGTCGCATCCTGGGGCTGGAGTCGGTCCCAAGGGTTGGGCTGTTCGCCCATTAAAGCGGTACGCGAGCTGGGTTTAGAACGTCGTGAGACAGTTCGGTCCCTATCCGCTGTGCGCGTAGGAGTCTTGAGAAGGGCTGTCCCTAGTACGAGAGGACCGGGACGGACGAACCTCTGGTGTGCCAGTTGTTCTGCCAAGGGCATGGCTGGTTGGCTACGTTCGGGAGGGATAACCGCTGAAAGCATCTAAGCGGGAAGCCTGCTTCGAGATGAGGACTCCCACCTCCTAGAGAGGGTAAGGCTCCCAGTAGACGACTGGGTTGATAGGCCAGATATGGAAGCCGGGTAACCGGTGGAGTTGACTGGTACTAATAGGCCGAGGGCTTGTCCTCAGTTGCTCGCGTCCACTGTGTTGGTTCTGAAACCACGAACAACCCCGTCCATGGTCACGGACGGTGCGGTTGTCAGTTTCATAGTGTTTCGGTGGTCATAGCGTAGGGGAAACGCCCGGTTACATTCCGAACCCGGAAGCTAAGCCTTACAGCGCCGATGGTACTGCAGGGGGGACCCTGTGGGAGAGTAGGACGCCGCCGAACTCCTCTTAGAGCTCTGGCTCTTGGGCACACAGCCCGAGAGCCAGAGCTTTTTTGCGTTGAGGTAAGGTCAGGGAGCATCATTGGCTCGTTTCACCCCAGGAGGCCCCCGCGTGGAGGTCCAGGAGACCCGCGTGCAGACCGACCGGGTCCTCACCATCCCGAACATCCTCAGCATGGCGCGTCTCGTCGGCGTGCCGCTGTTCCTGTGGCTGATCCTTCGCCCGGAGTTCGGGGGCCCGCAGAGCGACGGCTGGGCGCTGTTGGTGCTGGCCCTGAGCGGTGTCAGCGACTACCTGGACGGAAAGCTCGCCCGGCGCTGGAACCAGATCAGCAGCCTCGGCCGGCTCCTGGACCCCGCGGCCGACCGGCTGTACATCCTGTCGACCCTGGTGGGCCTCACCTGGAGGGAGATCCTTCCGCTCTGGCTGACCGTCGTACTGCTGGCCCGCGAGGCGGTCCTGCTCGTCATGGTCGGCATCCTGCGACGGCACGGCTATCCGCCGCCGCAGGTGAACTTCCTGGGGAAGGCAGCCACCTTCAACCTGATGTACGCCTTCCCCTTGCTGCTGCTCAGTGACGGAAGCGGGTGGATCGCGTCACTCGCTGCCATTTTCGGATGGGCGTTCGCCGGATGGGGTACAACCCTGTACTGGTGGGCAGGTGTTCTCTACGTGGTACAGGTCCGCCGTTTGGTCCGAGCGGACACCACGACCGATTGAACTCGTCCGCCTGTTGAGCGGCCCCGGCGGCCGGATGGCCCGCACTGCAAAAGTGCGGGACCCTGGACGGGGGAAGTCGGTCAATCCGTCTCTTAGAGGAGGACGCTTCCGACATGAAGGCCGTCGTGATGGCCGGAGGCGAAGGCACGCGCCTTCGCCCAATGACCTCGAGCATGCCCAAGCCGCTCCTGCCGGTGGCCAACCGGCCGATCATGGAGCACGTTCTGCGGCTGCTCAAAAGGCATGGGCTCAACGAGACCGTGGTCACCGTGCAGTTCCTGGCCTCGCTGGTCAAGAACTACTTCGGTGACGGCGAGGAGCTCGGAATGGAGCTCACCTATGCCAACGAGGAGAAGCCACTCGGTACCGCCGGAAGCGTCAAGAACGCCGAGGAGGCGTTGAAGGACGATGCCTTCCTCGTCATTTCCGGTGACGCCCTGACCGACTTCGATCTCACCGACCTCATCAATTTCCACAAGGAAAAGGGCGCGCTCGTCACCGTCTGTCTGACACGCGTGCCCAACCCGCTCGAATTCGGCATCACCATCGTCGACGAAGAGGGCAAGGTCGAGCGGTTCCTGGAGAAGCCGACCTGGGGTCAGGTCTTCTCCGACACCGTGAACACCGGCATCTACGTCATGGAGCCCGAGGTCTTCGACTACGTCGACCCCGATGTGCCCGTGGACTGGTCCGGTGACGTCTTCCCGCAGCTGATGAAGGAGGGCAAGCCCGTCTACGGCTACGTCGCCGAGGGCTACTGGGAGGACGTCGGCACGCACGAGAGCTATGTGAAGGCCCAGGCCGACGTTCTGGAACGCAAGGTCGACGTCGACATCGACGGCTTCGAGATCTCCCCCGGCGTCTGGGTCGCCGAGGGCGCCGAGGTGCACCCCGACGCCGTACTGCGCGGGCCCCTGTACATCGGCGACTACGCCAAGGTCGAGGCCGGCGCCGAAATCCGGGAACACACCATCGTCGGCTCCAACGTCGTCGTCAAGAGCGGTGCCTTCCTGCACAAGGCGGTCGTGGCCGACAACGTCTACGTCGGACCGCACAGCAATCTGCGCGGCTGTGTCGTCGGCAAGAACACCGACATCATGCGCGCCGCGCGGATCGAGGACGGCGCCGTCATCGGGGACGAGTGCCTGGTCGGTGAAGAATCGATCATCCAGGGCAATGTGCGGGTCTACCCGTTCAAGACCATCGAGGCCGGTGCCTTCGTCAACACCTCGGTGATCTGGGAATCGAGGGGACAGGCCCACCTCTTCGGGGCGCGCGGGGTCTCCGGAATCCTGAACGTGGAGATCACCCCGGAACTCGCGGTACGCCTGGCCGGCGCCTACGCGACGACCCTGAAGAAGGGCTCCACCGTCACCACGGCCCGCGACCACTCCCGCGGCGCCCGCGCACTGAAGCGAGCGGTGATCTCCGCCCTGCAGGCCAGCGCCATCGACGTACGGGACCTGGAGAACGTTCCGCTGCCCGTGGCGCGGCAGCAGACGGCGCGCGGCAGTGCCGGCGGCATCATGATCCGGACCACGCCCGGGGTGCCGGACTCCGTGGACATCATGTTCTTCGACGGACAGGGCGCCGACCTCTCCCAGGGCAGCCAGCGCAAGCTGGACCGGGTGTTCGCGCGACAGGAGTACCGGCGGGCCTTCCCCGGCGAGATCGGTGACCTGCACTTCCCGTCCAGCGTCTTCGACTCGTACACCGGGTCGCTGCTGCGGGACGTCGACATCACCGGGATCGCGGACTCCGGGCTCAAGGTGGTCGTCGACGCCTCCAACGGCAGCGCCGGCCTGGTGCTGCCCAGCCTGCTCGGCAAGCTGGGCGTGGACTCGCTGACGATCAACCCCGGACTCGACGAGTCCAGGCCCACCGAGTCGGCCGACATGCGGCGCTCCGGGCTGGTGCGGCTCGGTGAGATCGTGGCGTCCTCGCGGGCGGCCTTCGGCGTGCGGTTCGACCCGGTCGGTGAGCGGCTCTCGCTCGTCGACGAGAAGGGCCGCATCATCGAGGACGACCGGGCGCTGCTGGTGATGCTCGACCTGATCGCGGCCGAGCGGCGCAGCGGACGGGTCGCGCTGCCGGTGACGACCACCAGGATCGCCGAGCAGGTGGCCGCGTACCACGGCACCCAGGTCGAGTGGACGACCACCTCGCCCGACGACCTCACCCGGGTCGGAGGCGAGGAAGGGGCGATCTTCGGCGGTGACGGCAAGGGCGGCTTCATCGTCCCGGAGTTCAGCAGCGTCTACGACGGCACGGCCGCCTTCGTACGGCTGATCGGGCTGGTGGCGCGCACGCAGCTCACGCTGAGCCAGATCGACGCGCGGATCCCCCGTGCGCACGTCCTCAAGCGCGACCTGGCGACCCCGTGGGCCGTCAAGGGCCTCGTGATGCGGCGGGTCGTGGAGGCGGCCGGAGACCGCTTCGTGGACACCACCGACGGCGTGCGTGTGGTGGAGGCCGACGGCCGCTGGGTGATGGTGCTGCCCGACCCGGCCGAGGCCGTCACCCACCTGTGGGCCGAGGGCCCGGACGACGCCTCCGCGCAGGCGCTGCTCGACGAGTGGTCCGCCGTGGTGGACAGCGCGGGCCGCTAGAAACACCCCGCACGCGTGCGTGCCGGACAAGTGTCCCCAAGGGGGCCTGTCCGGCACGCCGGTGGGGCCGTTCGGAGGTAGTGGCCGGGGCGTGCGACGATGTGCGGCATGCCGCAGCAACCCCCCGTTCGGAGCACATCCACGCGGCCCGCGCGCCCGGACGCGTCCATGTCCTTGCTGACCAACGTCATGGACCACAGCCTCGACGACGGATACGCCGAGGCCGCCGCGCGGAAGAAGGCCCAGGACGGCGGCGGGCTGCCCAGGACCCTTCGTGCCAAGCTCGGCCTGGCCGCCGGTCTCGTGCTGGCGGCCCTGGTCGTGACGGTCGGCGCCGCACAGGCGAGGGTCGCGGCGCCCGCCGTCGCCAAGGAGCGCGAGGAACTGGTCGACCGCATCGAGGAGGAGACCTCCGCGGCCGACAAGCTCCAGGAGAGCATCGAGGAGCTGCGCGGCGACGTGAGCGCGCGGCAGCGCGAGGCCCTCGAGAAGAACGGTGACAGCGACCGGTCCGACCTGGTCGGCATCCTGTCCGGCGCCATCGAGGTGCACGGGCCCGGAGTGAAGCTCGTCGTGGACGACGCCAAGGACGCCGGCACCGGCGGCGACGGGCAGCCGCGCGGCACCTCCGGATTCTCCGACACGGGCCGGGTGCGCGACCGGGACATGCAGCGTGTGGTCAACGGTCTGTGGGAATCGGGGGCCGAGGCGATCTCCATCAACGGGCAGCGCCTGACGGCGCTGTCGGCGATCCGGGCCGCGGGTGACGCGATCCTGGTCGACAACCGGCCGCTGGTACCGCCGTACACGGTGCTCGCGGTGGGGGACGGCGAACGGCTCAGCAGCCGGTTCCAGGACAGCGTGGACGGGTTCTACCTGCACGCACTCCAGGAGAACTACGGCATCCGCACCGCCATCTCCGTCGCGGACGACCTCGAACTGCCGGCCGCACCGAGCGTGATCGTACGTACAGCACAGCCGATAACCGAGAAGGGCACATCGTGATCGCCGTACTGGGCCTCGTCGTGGGAGTCGTGGCCGGCCTGCTGGTCCGGCCGGAGGTGCCGGCCGCCGTCGAGCCTTATCTGCCGATCGCCGTCGTCGCGGCGCTCGACGCCGTCTTCGGTGGTCTGCGGGCCATGCTCGACGGGATCTTCGACGACAAGGTCTTCGTGGTGTCCTTCCTGTCGAACGTGGTCGTGGCCGCCCTGATCGTGTTCCTGGGTGACAAGCTCGGTGTCGGGGCACAGCTGTCCACCGGTGTCGTGGTCGTCCTCGGCATCCGCATCTTCTCCAACGCCGCGGCGATCCGCCGCCACGTCTTCCGGGCGTGAGGCCGATGAGCGAACAGGACGAGCAGCGGGCGGCGAGCGGCCTGCGCAGGGAACTGCCCGACGAGGTACCGCCCTCGAAGTCCCCGGCGGGCGCGGCCGGGCCCGCCGACGCCCCGGGCACGGAACGCACGCAGGGGGAGCGGGCCGGACTGACCGGCAGGCAGCGCCTCGTGAAGGGGCTGTGGCCGCCGCGGCTGACCCGGGCGCAACTCATCGTGGCCCTCCTCCTGTTCGGCCTCGGATTCGGCCTCGCGGTCCAGGTCGCCTCCAACAGCGAGGGCGACGGCGCGCTGCGCGGCGCGCGGCAGGAGGATCTGGTCCGCATCCTCGATGAACTGGACGACCGAAGTCAGCGTCTAGAAGACGAGAAGCAGGGTCTCGAGAAGCAGCGCGACGAGCTGGAGAACAGCTCCGACCAGGCGGAGGAGGCCCGCAGGCAGACGCTCGAGAAGGAGCGGCAACTGGGCATCCTCGCGGGCACCGTGGCCGCGCAGGGGCCCGGCATCACGGTGACCATCGAGGACACGAAGGGGACGGTCGAGGCGAACATGCTGCTCGACGCCATCCAGGAGCTGCGCGCGGCGGGGGCGGAGGCGATCCAGGTGAACGGTGTCCGGGTCGTCGCCGGCACGTACCTGGCGGACTCCGACGAGTCCGTGAGCGTGGACGGGAACAAGATCAACGCGCCCTATCGTTTCCAGGTCATCGGCAAGCCGCAGGACCTCGAACCGGCTCTCAACATTCCTGGAGGTGTGGTGCAGACTCTGGAGAAGGAACAGGCCACCGTTACTGTTGAGAGGTCGAGCAAGATCGTCGTGGACGCCTTGCGAGCGGCGAAGCGGCCTGACTACGCTCGGTCGTCCTCCCAGTGAACCGGCGGTGCATGGGGGGCATCCGGCGAGGGCATGAGGTTGCGGGGGGTCGGCGCACCGATTGGGTGGTGCGTGGTGGAAACTGTCTGGTGGAGACGGACGTTGTGAAGGTGTCCGGGTCGGCCAGTACGTTCAGTCAGGGTTCGTCCTGCCCCACGGGCGGGTCTGTTTCGGTCAAGGGGAATCGCCCGTGAAGTTGTTTGCGAAGTTGTTCGGCAAGAGCGCGCGAGAGGGCCGCGAGAACGCGACCGCTCGCCATCGGGCACAGCCCGACGCGGAGGGCGGGCGCCCGATGTTCCGGGACCAGGTCGCTGGTCCGGGCGGTGACATTTCCGGTGGTCAGGGCGCGGCGTCTGTTGACCCTGCGCAGTCCGGCGGCATAGGTTTCGGCCAACCGTCAGCCTCAGGTGCGGGTGGAGGGTTCGCTCCCGGCCCGTACGCGTCGAATGCCCCGGCGGGGCAGCCGCGGCAGGAGGATCCGTCCATGTCGGCCCTGGTCTGTACGAGGTGCGGTAACCGCAACGCGGAGAACAGCCGCTTCTGCTCCAACTGCGGCGCGCCGCTGCGCCCCGGAGCCGTTCCGGAGCGTGCCTCCGAGACGACCTCCACGATCTCCATCTCGGGCCTGGAGGCGTACGACGCCGAGGCCACCGGCCAGACCGCGATGCCGTCGCTGTCCCCCGAGGCGCAGGCCGCCGTCGACGCGCTGCCGCTGGGCTCCGCGCTCCTGGTCGTGCGCCGCGGCCCGAACTCGGGCAGCCGCTTCCTGCTGGACGGCGAGCTGACCACCGCCGGGCGTCACCCGCAGAGCGACATCTTCCTGGACGACGTGACGGTCTCGCGCCGGCACGTGGAGTTCCGCCGCAGCCACGACGGCTCGTTCACGGTCGCCGACGTCGGCAGCCTGAACGGCACGTACGTCAACCGCGAGCGCATCGACCAGGTCGCCCTGTCGAACGGTGACGAGGTGCAGATCGGCAAGTACCGGCTGGTCTTCTACGCGAGCCAGCGGGGCTACTGACCGCCCCCGGGCCATCGCCCGGGGAACCCCCAGGGAAGGTCCATGCTTCAAACACCGAGCGGCGGTGCCGGGAACGGCACCGTCGCCCCGGACAGTGGGCTGATGAGCATCGGCGCGGTGCTGAACGCGCTGCGTGACGAGTTTCCCGACATCACCATCTCCAAGATCCGTTTCCTGGAGTCGGAGGGGCTCGTCGAGCCGCGGCGGACGCCGGCCGGGTACCGGAAGTTCAGCGCCCACGACGTCGAGCGTCTCGCCCGGGTGCTGCGCATGCAGCGCGACCACTACCTGCCGCTGAAGGTGATCCGGGAACACCTGGACGCCATGGAGCGCGGTGAGGCCGTCCCCTTGCCCGCGCTGGGCAGGCAGCGGGACGGAGAGCCGGCGCAGGAGCCGGCCGAGGGGCCCACCGTGGCCCGGATCGGCCGCGAGGAACTGCTCGCCGCCGCCGATATCGGCGAGCGGGAACTGGAGGAATGGGAGTCCTACGGGCTCCTGGCCCCGCTGCCCGACGGGAGCTACGACGCCGAGGCGGTGACCGTGGCCTCGCTGGTGGTCCAGCTGGGCGCGTTCGGCATCGAGCCGCGGCACCTGCGGGTGATGAAGGCCGCCGCCGACCGGGAGGCCGGTCTGGTGGACCAGGTGGTGGCGCCGCTGAAGCGTCACCGCAACCCGCAGACCCGGGCCCACGCCGAGGCCCGCACCAAGGAACTGGCGGGGTTGGCGGTGAAGCTGCACGCGGCGCTGGTGCAGACGGCCCTGGGCGTGCGGCTGCCCTGATCACACCCTCGTCCCGTCCCGACGCGCCTCGACGGGCCCCGGACACGTCCTGACCGCCGTGGCGCACGGGCTCCGGTCCGCGGCCGGATCGCCCACCCGGGCCCGGCCCGACTACCCAAATGTCCCGGGTACGGCCTAGGGTTGCTGTGTGAACGAGCTCGATGTCGTAGGTGTCCGGGTCGAGATGCCCTCCAACCAGCCGATCGTGCTGCTGCGCGAGGTGGGGGGCGAACGCTACCTGCCCATCTGGATCGGCCCGGGGGAGGCGACGGCGATCGCCTTCGCACAGCAGGGCATGGCTCCCGCGCGCCCGCTGACTCACGACCTGTTCAAGGACGTGCTGGAAGCCGTGGGCCAGGAGCTCACGGAAGTGCGCATCACGGACCTGCGGGACTCCGTCTTCTACGCCGAGCTGGTCTTCGCCAGCGGCGTCGAGGTGAGCGCGAGGCCCTCGGACGCGATAGCGCTGGCGCTGCGCACCGGAACGCCGATCTACGGCAGCGACACGGTGCTCGACGACGCGGGGATCGCCATCCCGGACGAGCAGGAGGACGAGGTGGAGAAGTTCCGCGAGTTCCTCGACCAGATCTCGCCGGAGGACTTCGGGACCAGCAACCAGTGAGCCGCGTGGGCCGGGACGCCGGAGGCGGCGCACGGCCCTCTCCGAGCACATTCGGCTAGCCTTTCCCCGCGATGGGCACGGGAAACCACTCGTAGGGTGATTATCACTCGGCGTGCCGAGTGTGGCGATCGTTGACGCACCCTTGGTGACTGCCTACCGTCGAGGAGGCAGGTCAAGGACGGAGGTCGGCGTGAGGATCAGCGGCGACGGTACGGCTGGGGGTGGCCCCGGGCACAGCCTCGGGGCGGGTGGTCCGTACCCTCCCCCCGGCACCCGGTTGCGTGCGGGCGGGGGCTATCCGCAGCACGGCGCGGCCGACCCGGTTCCGCAGCGCCCGGCGGCGGTGCCGAGTGGCGGAGGAGCGACGTCCATGGCGTCCGACCAGATCGGTTACCGGGGACCGACGGCCTGCGCGGCCGCCGGCATCACCTATCGGCAGCTCGACTACTGGGCCCGCACCGGCCTCGTCGAGCCCAGTGTGCGACCCGCGCACGGTTCCGGCACCCAGCGTCTGTACAGCTTCCGCGACGTGGTGGTGCTGAAGATCGTCAAGCGCTTCCTCGACACCGGTGTCTCCCTGCAGAACATTCGCACGGCCGTCCAGCACCTCAGGGAGCGCGGTTTCCGCGACCTGGAGCGGATGACGCTGATGAGCGACGGCGCCACGGTCTACGAGTGCACCTCTCCCGACGAGGTGCACGCCCTGCTCCAGGGCGGCCAGGGCATCTTCGGCATCGCCGTCGGAGTGGTGTGGCGGGACGTGGAGAGCGCGCTGTCCCAGCTGCACGGTGAGCGGATCGACACGGGCGAGACCCTGGTCGGGCACAATCCCGCCGACGAGCTGGCGCGGCGGCGCAACCGGGCGGTCTGAACGACGCCGCGCGCGGACGGGGCGTTGTCAGTGGCGTAGGGCACCATCGGAAGCGTGAGAACCGCGCCCACGATCCTGCATCTCGACATGGATGCCTTCTTCGCCTCGGTGGAGCAGGCGTCCAAGCCGAGTCTGCGGGGGAAGGCCGTGGTCGTGGGTGGCCTCGGGCCGCGCGGGGTGGTGGCCACCGCCTCGTACGAGGCGCGGGTCTTCGGTGTCCACTCGGCGATGCCCATGGGGCAGGCCCGGCGCCTCGCTCCCAACGCCGCGTACCTCGTCCCGCGCTTCGAGCTGTACCGGACGATCAGCGAGCAGGTGATGCGGCTCCTGCGGGCCCTGTCGCCGCTGGTGGAGCCGCTGAGCCTGGACGAGGCGTTCGTGGACCTGGAGGCGGGCGGGGCGGCGTGGGACGCGGCCTCGGCCCGGCTGGCGGGGGAGAAGCTGCGCGCGGACATCCGCGCGGTCACCGGCATCACCGGGTCGGTGGGGCTGGCCGCGTCCAAGATGCTGGCCAAGATCGCCTCGGAGGAGGCCAAGCCCGACGGGCTGGTCCTGATCCCGCCGGGGACGGAGCGGGCCAAGCTGGAGCCGATGTCCGTGCGCACGCTGCCCGGCGTCGGCCCGGCCACCGGCGACCATCTGCGGCGGGCCGGGATCACCACGGTCGGCGAACTCGCCGAGGCGGGCGAGGACGAGCTGGTGCGACTGCTGGGCAAGGCGCACGGGCACGCCCTGTACGCCATGGCCCTGGCCCGCGACGAGCGGCCGGTGGTGGCCGAGCGGGAGACCAAGTCGGTGTCGGTGGAGGACACCTATGACATCGACATCCATGACCGCACGCGGGTCGGCATGGAGGTGCGGCGGCTGGCGGACCGGTGTGTGCGCCGGCTGCGGGGTTCCGGGCTGTCCGGGCGGACCATCGTCCTCAAGGTGCGCAGGTACGACTTCTCCACGCTGACCCGGTCGGAGACGCTGCGCGGGCCGACGGACGACCCGGCGGTGGTGCGGGAGGCGGCGGCCCGCCTGCTGGACCTGGTGGACACCACGGGCGGGGTGCGCCTGCTGGGCGTCGGCGTCACCGGGCTCGCCGACTACACGCAGGAGGACCTCTTCGCACAGGCGGCGGGAGACCGTGCCGCCGAGATCGCCGACGACTCCGAGACCACGGCCGAGCCGGCCGCGGAACAGCGCCCGGCACCCGGTGAGCGCCGGTGGCCGGCCGGGCACGACGTGCGGCACACGGAGCACGGGCACGGCTGGGTGCAGGGCAGCGGCCTCGGCCGGGTCACCGTGCGCTTCGAGACGCCGTACTCGGAGACCGGCCGCGTCCGGACCTTCCCGGTCGACGACCCGGACCTGACTCCGGCGGATCCGCTGCCGCTGGTGCCGCCGGTCCCCATGGTCGCGGCCGTCCCGTGCAGACCCGGCGGCCCCGGGCCGGCGTCCGAGATCCACGGGGCGTCCGGGGCAGCCGCCGATGCGGCCTGGGCCGGCACGGGGTCGAGGGCCGAGGTGGAGACAGGTCCTGGGACTTGACGGGGGTCGGGATGCCCCGGGGCCGATGCCCGGGCCGGGTCCGGGGCCGGGGGAGTGACCGGCCCGGCAGCCGCGGGGCCGGACCCCGCGGGACGTGCGTCTCCGACTGCCGACTGCCGACTGCCGACTGCTGGCTGACGGCTGCCCGGCTGCCCGGCTGACGGGCGGTGCGGCGGGCCGGCGGCGCGGGTCCGAGCGTCAGGCGTCTTCCTTGCCCCGGCCGGCCAGCTTGCCGAAGTCGTGGTCGGGCGGCGGGGGAGGGGAGGCCACGTCCAGGCCGTAGTGGTGGTAGAGCTGGAGTTCCTGCTCCGGCGAGAGGTGGCGGCCGACGCCGAAGTCGGGGGCCTCCTTGATGAGGGAGCGGTCGAAGGGCACCCGCAGCGCGCCGTCCACCAGCTCACTCGGCTCCAGGGGCACGAACGCGTCCCTGCTGAACAGACCGGTGCGGATGGCCGCCCATTCGGGGACGCCGGTGGCGTCGTCGAGATAGACCTCGTCGACGGTGCCGATCCGGGCGCCGTTGCGGTCGAACGCCTTGCGGCCGATCAGGTTGCGCGGGTCTATCTCGGTACGCACGGGCCCTCCACATGGTCGTACTGGGGTCGTGCACCAGCCGACCCGCCAGCCGCCGAAATCATCCGTAGTCACTACGAAAGAGCACATAGGGCCGCTCGGCCACTCGAAGGTCCGTGCGGCGACCTCGCTGGTACTCTGGCAACGGCTGCTGACCCCGTGCGGGAGAGTCCTCCGGGCATCACCGGAGGCGCCGAAGGAGCAAATCCTCCCCGGAATCTCTCAGGCTCACGTACCGCACGGACGAGGTCACTCTGGAAAGCAGGGCGGGTGTCGACGGCTTCCGCTCTCACCGACGGTGAAAGCCGGGAGAGCCCTCGGGCCCCCGGTGAAGCTCTCAGGTCGAGATGACAGAGGGGGAGGCCGTCCGGGTACCCGCGCCGTGGTGCCCCTCGCAGGTCGTCAGACCAGGAGGCCTCCGCAATGACCGCCCATCGCACCCCGCTCACCGAACTCGAACAGGCCATGCCGTTCGAGCAGCGCCACATCGGCCCCGACCACGAGGCCCGGGCCAAGATGCTCGCGCAGGTCGGTTACGGTTCGCTCGACGAGCTGACGGCCGCCGCGGTGCCGGATGTGATCAAGAACGCCGACGCGCTGGACCTGCCCGGTGCCCGCTCCGAGGCCGAGGTGCTGGCCGAGCTGCGCTCGCTGGCCGATCGCAACCAGGTCCTCGACTCCATGATCGGCCTGGGTTACTACGGCACGTTCACCCCGCCGGTGATCCTGCGCAACGTCATGGAGAACCCGGCCTGGTACACCGCGTACACGCCGTATCAGCCGGAGATCTCCCAGGGCCGTCTGGAGGCCCTGCTGAACTTCCAGACGATGGTCGCCGAGCTGACCGGCCTGCCCACCTCCGGCGCCTCGCTGCTGGACGAGGGCACCGCCGCCGCCGAGGCGATGGCGCTGTCCCGGCGCATGGGCAAGAACAAGAAGGGCCTCTTCCTGGTCGACGCGGACGCCCTGCCGCAGACCATCGCCGTCATCCGGACCCGTGCCGAGCCGACCGGGGTCGAGGTCGTCGTCGCCGACCTCGCCGAGGGCATCCCCGCCGAGGTCGCCGAGCGGGAGATCAACGGCGTCCTGATCCAGTACCCGGGCGCCTCCGGTGCCGTCCGCGACATCAAGCCGGTGATCGACCGGGCGCACGAGCTGGGTGCCCTCGTCACCGTCGCCGCCGACCTGCTCGCCCTCACGCTGCTCACCTCGCCCGGCGAACTGGGCGCGGACATCGCGGTCGGCACGACCCAGCGCTTCGGTGTGCCGATGGGCTTCGGCGGACCGCACGCCGGTTACATGGCGGTGCACGAGAAGTTCGCCCGCAGCCTGCCGGGCCGCCTGGTCGGCGTCTCCGTGGACGCCGACGGCAACAAGGCCTACCGCCTGGCCCTGCAGACCCGCGAGCAGCACATCCGCCGCGAGAAGGCCACCAGCAACATCTGCACCGCCCAGGTGCTGCTCGCCGTGATGGCCGGCATGTACGCCGTCTACCACGGCCCTGAGGGGCTGCGGGCCATCGCCCGCCGCACCCACCGCTACGCCTCCGTCACCGCCGCGGGCCTCGCGGCCGGCGGCGTCGAGATCGTGCACGGCGCCTACTTCGACACGGTCACCGCGCGGGTGCCCGGCCGGGCCGACGCGATCGTCCACGCCGCCCGCGAGAACGGCATCAACCTGCGCCTCGTCGACGCCGACCACGTCTCGTTCGCCTGCGACGAGACCACCACGCGCGCCCAGGTCGGCGGCGTGTGGAACGCCTTCGGCGTCGAAGGTGACATCGAGGCGCTGGACGCCGCCACCGAGGAGACGCTGCCCGAGGCGCTGCTGCGCACCGACGACTTCCTCACCCACCCGGTCTTCCACCAGCACCGCTCCGAGACGGCGATGCTGCGCTACCTGCGCCGCCTCGCCGACCGGGACTACGCGCTGGACCGCGGCATGATCCCGCTGGGCTCCTGCACCATGAAGCTCAACGCGACCACCGAGATGGAGCCGGTCACCTGGCCCGAGTTCGGCCAGCTGCACCCCTTCGCGCCCGCCGAGCAGGCGCAGGGCTACCTGACGCTCATCCGCGAGCTGGAGGAGCGGCTCGCCGAGGTCACCGGGTACGACAAGGTCTCGCTCCAGCCGAACGCCGGGTCGCAGGGCGAGTTCGCCGGCCTGCTCGCCGTCCGCGGCTACCACCGCGCCAACGGCGACGACCAGCGCACCGTCTGCCTCATCCCGTCCTCCGCGCACGGCACCAACGCGGCGAGCGCCGTCATGGCCGGCATGAAGGTCGTCGTCGTCAAGACCGCCGAGGACGGCGAGATCGACGTCGAGGACCTGCGCGCCAAGATCGAGAAGCACCGCGACGAGCTGGCCGTGCTGATGATCACCTACCCGTCCACGCACGGGGTCTTCGAGGAGCACGTCGCCGACATCTGCGCCCGGGTGCACGACGCCGGCGGCCAGGTCTACGTGGACGGCGCCAACCTCAACGCCCTGGTCGGCCTCGCCAAGCCGGGCCACTTCGGCGGCGACGTCTCCCACCTGAACCTGCACAAGACCTTCTGCATCCCGCACGGCGGCGGCGGTCCCGGCGTCGGCCCCGTGGCCGTACGGTCGCACCTGGCGCCGTACCTGCCCAACCACCCGCTGCAGCCCGCGGCCGGTCCGCAGACGGGCGTCGGCCCGATCTCGGCGGCGCCCTGGGGCTCGGCCGGCATCCTGCCGATCTCCTGGTCGTACGTCCGGCTGATGGGCGGCGAGGGCCTCAAGCGGGCCACGCAGGTGGCCGTGCTGTCCGCCAACTACATCGCCAAGCGCCTGGAGCCGCACTACCCGGTGCTGTACACCGGTCCGGGCGGCCTGGTCGCGCACGAGTGCATCATCGACCTGCGCCCGCTGACCAAGGCGACCGGCGTCAGCGTCGACGACGTCGCCAAGCGGCTGATCGACTACGGCTTCCACGCGCCGACGATGTCCTTCCCGGTGGCCGGCACGCTGATGATCGAGCCGACCGAGTCCGAGGACCTGACCGAGCTGGACCGTTTCTGCGAGGCGATGATCGCCATCCGCGCGGAGATCGAGAAGGTCGGCTCCGGTGCCTGGCCCGCCGAGGACAACCCGCTGCGCGGCGCCCCGCACACCGCGGGCGCGCTGGGCGGCGACTGGGACCACGCCTACTCGCGCGAGGAGGCCGTCTTCCCGGCCGGGGTGTCCGCCGCCGACAAGTACTGGCCGCCGGTCCGCCGGATCGACCAGGCCTACGGTGACCGGAACCTCGTCTGCTCCTGCCCGCCGCTGGACGCGTACGAGGACTGAGCCGTCGTGCCGAGGCCCCGCCCGGACCCGCAGGGGGACCGGGCGGGGCCTCGACCGTCTTCGTGGTCACACCGTGGCCAGGGAGACCTCCGTCGACTTCACCAGCGCGACGACCGGGGCCCCGACGGCGAGACCGAGGTCGTCGGCGGCGTCCCGGGTGATGGCCGCGGTGAGTTCGGCGCCCTCGACGGCGACCTGGACGGACGCCATCGCCGCGCCGGTGCTCAGGGCGGTGACCGTGCCCGGGAGCCGGTTGCGGATGGACAGGCCCTCGACGCGGCCGGTGGCCAGGGAGACCTCCGTCGACTTCACCAGGGCGTGGACGGCGGTCCCGGGGGCCAGCGCGAGGTCGTCGGCGGCGTCCCGGGTGATCGCCGCCGTGACGTCCTGGCCGCCCGAGAGGCGGACCCGGACCGTCGCCATCGCCTCGCCCGAGGTGACGGTGGTGACGGTGCCGGGGAGCTGGTTGCGGATGCTCAGGCTCATGGAGGGCACGGTAGCCCGGCGAGGGCGTCATGCCGGGTATGCGTGCGTCTGCGTCGCCTTGACCGTCGCCCACACCGGTGCCCCCGGGTGGAGGCCGAGTTCGGCGGCGGCGACCGTGGTGAGGTCGGCGGCCAGCGGGAGTTCGCCCGTCAGGTCCGCGCGGATCTGGTCGCCGTGGGGCTCCAGGCCCGCGACCTCGCAGCGCCACAGGTTGCGCGCGCTGGCGCCCTCGGGGCGTTCCCCGTACAGGGTCACGGCACTCGGCGGGAAGGCCACGAAGACCGCCCCGGAGAGGTTCTCGGTGGTGGTGATGGCCGGGCCGGCGTCCAGGCGGACGGTGTGGCCGTCGGCGTGCCCGCGGTAGAGGTTCAGGCCGACCAGCCGGGCGATGTAGTCCGTGCGCGGCCGGCGGGCGATGTCGCCGGGGGCGCCCTCCTGCACGACGCGACCGTGCTCGACCACGACCAGCCGGTCGGCGAGCACCATGGCGTCCAGCGGGTCGTGGGTCACCAGTACGGCGACGGCCTCGAACTCGGCCAGGTGACGGCGGAGCTGGGCGCGCACCTCCAGCCGGGTGCGGGCGTCCAGTGCCGCGAGGGGCTCGTCCAGGAGGAGCAGCCGGGGGTGCGTGGCGAGGGCCCGGGCGAGCGCGACGCGCTGGGCCTGGCCGCCGGAGAGGCGGCGGGGCTTGGCACCCGCGTGCTCGGCCAGGCCCATGCGGTCCAGCCAGCCGGCGGCCAGCGCACGGGCCTGTGCCTTGCTCGCACCCCGGCAGCGCGGCCCGAACGCGACGTTGTCGAGCGCGGACAGGTGCGGGAAGAGCAGGTAGTCCTGGAAGACCACGCCGACCGGCCGGGATTCGGGGGGCGTGCGGTCCAGGTCGGTGCCGCCCAGGCGCAGGTGGCCGTCGCCGAGCGGCACGAGCCCGGCCAGTGCGCGCAGGGCGGTGGTCTTGCCCGCTCCGTTGGGGCCGAGCAGCGCGACGACGTCGCCGGGTGCGGCGGTCAGCGTGACGTCGAGCCGGAAGGTGCCGCGGTCCACGACGAGCCGGGCGTCGAGGCCACCGTCGGGACAGCGGCCGCCGGGCGGCTCCGTGACGGCGGGTTCTCGCGCGGGGACGGTCCGTCCCGCGCCGGTGGCGGGTCCGCCGGTATCGTTCATGTCGCCCTCGTCCGGTCCGCCGGACGCCTTCGCCCGGCCCGTCATGACGCCCTCATCCAGCGGTCCCGCAGCCCGGCCAGCACGGCGATGGAGACGGCCAGCAACACCAGACTGAGGGCGATCGCCGCCGCCGGGTCGTTCTGCAGGGCGAGGTACACCGCCAGCGGCATGGTCTGGGTCCGGCCCGGGAAGTTGCCCGCGAAGGTGATCGTCGCCCCGAACTCGCCCAGTGCCCGCGCCCACGCCAGCACGGCGCCCGCCGCGATGCCCGGCGCGATCAACGGCAGCGTGACCCGGCGGAAGGCGGTGAAACGGGAGGCGCCCAGCGTCGTGGCGGCCTCCTCGAAGCGGGGGTCGGCCGCACGCAGGGTGCCCTCGACGCTGATCACCAGGAACGGCATCGCCACGAAGGTCTCGGCGAGCACGACACCCGTCGTCGTGAAGGGCAGGGTGATCCCGAACCACGCGTCCAGCCACTGCCCGACGACGCCGTTGCGGCCGAACGCCAGCAGGAGCGCCACGCCGCCCACCACCGGGGGGAGGACGAGCGGCAGCGTCACCAGCGCCCGTACGAAGCCGCGGCCGGGGAACTCGGTGCGGGCCAGCAGCCAGGCCAGGGGCACGCCGACGACCAGACTCAACACGGTCGCCGAGGTGGCGCACAGCAGCGACAACCGCAGTGCCTGCCACACCTCCGGGCTGGTCAGCTGGTCGGGCAGATCGCGCCACGGAGCGCGGACCAGCAGCGCGACCAGCGGCAGCAGCAGGAAGGCCAGGCCGGCGAGCGCGGGCACCAGCAGCGGGACCGGCACCGTGCGGGTGCCGGACCGGCGGGGGCCGTGCTTGGTCATGGCGTGCCGAACCCGGCGTCCGTCAGCACCCGTTGCCCCTCGGCGGACTTCACCAGCGCGACGAACGCCTTCGCCGCGCCCGGGTTGGGCGCGTCCTCGAGGACGGTGATCGGGTAGTCGTTGACGGCCTCGGCCGCCTCGGGGAAGTCCACGCCCGCCACCTTGCCGCCGGCCGCCCTGACGTCGGTCCGGTAGACGAGGGCGGCGTCGGCCTCCTTCAGCTCGACCTTCGTCAGGGCGGCCTTGACGTCCTGCTCGTAGGAGACCGGGGTGAGGTCGAGACCGCCGGCCGCCAGTGCCTTCTGTGCCGCGGCGCCGCACGGCACGCTCTTGTCGCACAGCACCACCTTGAGGCCGGAGGCGGTGAGGTCCTCCAGGGAGGAGATCCGCTCGGGGTTGCCCGGCAGGGTGGCGATCTCCAGCCGGTTGCGTACGAAGGTGGAGGGTTCGCCGGCCGCGGCGCCGGCGTCGGTGACGGTGGCCATCGTCTTCGGGCTGGCGGAGGCGAAGACGTCCGCCGGGGCGCCGCTGGTGATGCCCGCGGCCAGGGAGTCGCTGCCGCCGAAGTTGAAGCTGACCTCGGTGCCCGGGTGCCGCTGCTCGAACGTCTCGCCGAGCTTCGTGAAGCTCTCCTTGAGCGAGGCGGCGGCGAAGACGGTGACCTGGCCGGAGACCTTCGACGAGGACCCGGCCGAGCCCGCGTCCTCGTCCGCGCCCGAGGACGACGAACAGGCGCTCAGGGTCAGCAGCACGGCGGCGCCCGCGCCGCTCACTCGCAGACTCCGGCGGATGCCGCCGCTCACTCGCAGACTACGGCGGATGCGGCGGGTCCTGGGCACGGAACGGGTCATCACGGGGCCACTCCCTCTGCGTCCTGGGCAGGAGCCCGGCAGGCCCGGTGACCGTGACCGGACGCACGGCGGACTCCCCGTTGCGTCGATCATACTGGCGCATCTGCCAGGTGTAAGTCTGCTGTGTCATCGCATGAGCGAGCCTCATGCGCCGAACACCTTGCATGTGCGTTCGTACAGCACGCCTCGGGCCGCGGGTCAGGTCCTGTCGACATGGACGTTCGTCGACTTCACGCGGGCCGTGGCCTCCATGCCGACCTCCAGGCCGAGTTCCTCCACCGCCTCCCGGGTCAGAAGGGAGACCAGGCGGTGCGGGCCGGCCTGGATCTCGACCTGTGCGGCCACGTCACCGAGCTTGATCGCCGTGACGATGCCGGGGAACGCGTTGCGCACCGAGGTGTGCGGCGTTTCCTCGTCGGTGCCCGCGGAACGGGCGAGTTCGACCGAGAAGGCGGCCAGGTCCCGCCCGTCGACCAGGCGCCGTCCGCCCTCGTCGCGGTGGGTGGTGATCCGGCCCGCGTCGGCCCAGCGGCGGGCGGTGTCCGGGCTGACGCCGAGCAGCCGCGCCGCCTGGCCGATCGTGTAGGACTGCATGCCGGTCACGATAGGGCCCGGGTGCGAGTGCGGTGGTCAGGGGGCGACCGTGGGCGGGGCGCGGTGCCGCGCGGTGGGCGCCGGAACGCGTCGCACGGGAGCGCCGTAAGAGAACCGTCAAAGGCGCGCAGACCACCGTATGGGACCCGTCAACAGCGGGCGTATCCGGTCACTTCCGGGGGTTTGCTCGAAGCGTCCTAGTCGCAACCGAACCTCACTCCAGGAGCTCACGATGGCCGACCTGGCCTTCGTCGTCGCCACGATCGCGGTGTTCGCGCTCGTGGCTCTCGTCGCCAAGGGGGTGACGAAGCTGTGACCGCCGAGAACGTCGTCGGCCTGGTCGTGGCCGTCGCCCTGCTGGGTTATCTCGTCCTCGCCCTGATCTTCCCGGAGAGGTTCTGAGAACTGACATGGGTCCCGTAACCGCCGGCGTGCTCCAGGCGCTGGCCCTGATCGGCGCACTGGCGCTCGCGCACATTCCGCTGGGCAACCACATGGTCCGGGTCTACACCTCCCCCCGCCACCTGCGGATCGAGAAGTGGATCTACCGGGGCATCGGCGCCGACCCGGACACGGAGATGCGCTGGCCCGCCTATCTGCGCGGCGTGCTCGCCTTCTCCTTCGCCGGTGTCCTCTTCCTCTACCTGCTCCAGCGCCTCCAGGGCGTCCTGCCGGGCTCGCTCGGCTTCGACTCCGTCGCCCCGGCGCAGGCCTTCAACACCGCCGCGTCCTTCGTCGCCAACACCAACTGGCAGTCGTACTACGGCGAGCAGACGATGGGGCACGTCGTGCAGACCGCCGGTCTCGCCGTGCAGAACTTCGTCTCCGCGGCGGTCGGCATGGCGGTCGCCGTCGCCCTCGTCCGCGGATTCGCGCGGGCCCGCACCGGCGAGCTGGGCAACTTCTGGTCGGACCTGGTGCGCGGGGTCACCCGGGTGCTGGTGCCGCTGGCCGTCGTCGGGGCGCTGATCCTGGTCGCCTGCGGGGTCGTCCAGAACTTCTCCGGGATCCACGAGGTCGGACAGTTCACGGGCGGCGTTCAGCAGTGGAACGGCGGGGCGGTCGCCTCGCAGGAGGTCATCAAGGAGCTGGGCACCAACGGCGGCGGGTACTTCAACGCCAACAGCGCCCACCCCTTCGAGAACCCGACGCCCTTCAGCAACCTGTTCGAGATCTTCCTGATCCTGCTGATCCCCGTCGCCCTCACCCGGACCTTCGGCCTGATGGTCGGCTCGGTGCGCCAGGGCTACGCGATCCTCGCGACCATGGCCGCCCTCTGGATCGGCTTCGTCGCGCTGATGATGTGGACCGAGTTCGCCCACCCGGGCCCCGCTCCGCAGGCGGCCGGCGGCGCGATGGAGGGCAAGGAACTGCGCTTCGGGATCGGCGGCTCGTCGCTCTTCGCGGTGACCACGACGCTCACCTCCACCGGCGCCGTCAACTCCTTCCACTCCTCGTACACCGGGTTCGGCGGCGGTATCACCATGCTGGGCATGATGCTCGGGGAGATCGCGCCCGGCGGCGTCGGCTCCGGGCTCTACGGCATGCTGATCATGGCGGTCGTCGCGGTCTTCATCGCCGGACTCATGGTCGGGCGGACACCGGAGTACCTGGGCAAGAAGATCGGCCCCCGCGAGATCAAGCTGGCGGCCTTGTACATCCTGATCACCCCGGCCCTGGTGCTGGTGTTCACCTCGCTCTCCATGGCCCTGCCCACGCCGCCCGACTCGATGCTCAACCCCGGCGCCCACGGGTTCTCCGAGATCCTCTACGCCTTCACCTCCGCCGCGAACAACAACGGCTCGGCCTTCGCCGGGCTGAACGCCGACACCGACTGGTTCAACACCACCACCGGCCTCGCCATGCTGCTCGGCCGCTTCCTGCCCATGGTCCTCGTCCTGGCCCTGGCCGGTTCGCTGGCCGCACAGCAGCCGGTGCCGGCCACCGCGGGCACCCTGCGGACCGAGAAGCCGATGTTCAGCGGCCTGCTGGCCGGCGCCGTCCTGATCATCGTCGGGCTCACCTACTTCCCCGCGCTGGCCCTGGGCCCGCTGGCCGAAGGGCTCGCCTGATGACCACCCGCGTACAGGAGCACGAGGACGCCATGTCCGCAGCCACCACCCCAACCGCCTCCGCACCCTCCGGCGCCGGGGTCCTCAAGCCCGCGCAGCTGCTCGCGTCGCTGCCCGAGGCGTTCCGCAAGCTCGACCCCAGGGTGATGGTCACGTCGCCCGTGATGTTCGTGGTGTGGATCGGCTCGGTGCTGACCACGGTCTTCTCCTTCAAGGACCCCGGGGACTGGTTCGGCTGGACGATCAGCGCCTGGCTCTGGCTCACCGTGCTCTTCGCCAACCTCGCGGAGGCGGTCGCCGAGGGCCGGGGCAGGGCGCAGGCCGACACGCTCCGCAAGGCCAAGACCGACACCGTCGCCCGCCGCGTCGACGGCGGCACCGTCCCCGGCACCGCCCTGCGCGTCGGTGATCTGGTGGTCTGCGAGGCCGGGGACGTCATCCCCGGGGACGGCGACGTCGTCGAGGGCGTCGCGTCGGTCGACGAGTCGGCGATCACCGGCGAGTCGGCCCCCGTCATCCGTGAGTCCGGCGGTGACCGCAGCGCCGTCACCGGTGGGACCAAGGTGCTCTCCGACCGCATCGTCGTCCGGATCACCACCGAGCCGGGCAAGACCTTCATCGACCGGATGATCAGCCTGGTCGAGGGCGCGGCACGGCAGAAGACGCCGAACGAGATCGCGCTGAACATCCTGCTGGCCTCGCTGACCGTCGTCTTCCTGCTGGCCTGTGCCACCCTGCCGTCCTTCGCCGACTATGCGGGCGCCCGTCTGACGCTGGTGGTGCTGGTGGCCCTGTTGGTGTGCCTGATCCCGACCACGATCGGCGCCTTGCTCTCCGCGATCGGCATCGCGGGCATGGACCGTCTGGTCCAGCGCAATGTGCTGGCCATGTCGGGCCGTGCCGTCGAGGCCGCCGGTGACGTCTCCACGCTGCTGCTGGACAAGACCGGCACCATCACGCTCGGCAACCGGCAGGCGGCGGCGTTCGTGCCGGTGCGCGGCACCACCGAGGCCGAGGTGGCGGACGCGGCGCAGCTCTCCTCGCTGGCCGACGAGACGCCCGAGGGCCGCTCGGTCGTCGTGCTCGCCAAGGAGAGGTACGGGCTGCGCGAGCGGCACCGGGGGGAGCTGGCCGGCGCGGAGTGGATCTCCTTCACGGCCCAGACCCGCATGTCCGGCGTGGACGTCGACGGCCGGCGCATCCGCAAGGGCGCGGCCGGCTCGGTGACCGCCTGGGTGCGCGAGCGCGGCGGGGAGGTCGCCGAGGACACGGAGCGGCTGGCCGACGGCATCGCCGAGGCGGGCGGAACGCCGCTGCTGGTCGCCGTGGAGGACGCCGACGGCGCCCGGATACTGGGCGTCGTCCACCTCAAGGACGTCGTCAAGCACGGCATGCGGGAGCGGTTCGAGGAACTGCGGCGCATGGGCATCAAGACCGTCATGATCACGGGCGACAACCCGCTGACGGCCAAGGCGATCGCGGACGAGGCGGGCGTCGACGACTTCCTCGCGGAGGCGACGCCCGAGGACAAGATGGCCCTGATCAAACGGGAGCAGGCGGGCGGCAAGCTGGTCGCGATGACCGGGGACGGCACCAACGACGCGCCCGCGCTCGCCCAGGCCGACGTCGGCGTGGCGATGAACACGGGCACCTCGGCGGCCAAGGAGGCCGGCAACATGGTCGACCTCGACTCCAACCCGACCAAGCTCATCGAGATCGTCGAGATCGGCAAGCAGCTCCTCATCACCCGGGGCGCGCTCACCACGTTCTCCATCGCCAACGACGTGGCCAAGTACTTCGCGATCATCCCGGCGCTGTTCGCGGCGGTCCACCCCGGCCTCGACAAGCTCAACATCATGCGCCTGTCCTCGCCGGACTCGGCGATCCTCTCGGCGGTGATCTTCAACGCGCTGATCATCATGGTGCTGGTGCCCCTGGCCCTGCGCGGCGTGCGGTACCGGCCGATGAGCGCGGACCGGATGCTGCGGCGCAACCTCGCGGTCTACGGCCTCGGCGGCCTGGTCGCCCCCTTCGTCGGCATCAAGCTCATCGACCTGCTCCTGTCCCTCATTCCCGGAATCGGTTGACCGCCATGAACAACTCGGTATCGAACACCGCCCGGTTGCTCGGCGCCGGACTGCGCGCCCTGCTCGTGCTGACCGTGGTGACGGGTGTCCTCTACCCGCTCGCGGTCACGGGTGCCGCCCAGGCCCTCTTCCGCGACCGGGCCAACGGCTCGCGGGTGGAGGCGGACGGCCGCGTCGTCGGCTCCTCGCTGATCGGCCAGTCCTACACCCTGCCGCCGGCGCCGGGGCAGGAGACGCCGGCGCCGGATCCGAAGTGGTTCCAGGGTCGCCCCGCCGACGGGCTGGGGGAGAACACCCTCAACACCCGGTACCGGCTGCTGCTGTCCGGCGCCACCAACCTGGCCGCCGACAACCCCGAACTGGTCGAGCGGATCAGGGCCGCGCAGACGGCCGTCATCGAGGACAACTCGGTGCCGGGCCACACCGTCGAGCGGTCCGACGTACCCGCCGACGCGGTGACCTCCTCGGGCTCGGGACTGGACCCCCACATCTCCCCGGCCTACGCCGAACTGCAGGTCCCGCGGGTCGCCCGGAACAACGGCCTGCCCGTCGAACAGGTCGGGAAGCTGGTCGAGGAGCACACCGAGGGCCGCACCCTCGGCTTCCTCGGCGAGCCGAGGGTGAACGTCCTGGAACTGAACATCGCCCTCGAGGAGCTGGCCTCCCGGAGCTGAGGGCGGGTGACCGCGCCGGAGGCGGCCCGGGGTACGGGCCACCTCGCGCGGTGACCGGCCGCGGACGCACGTCGGGGCCGGCGCGCGGACCGCACGTCCGCGGGCCGGCCCCTCGGTTCGCCGGGCGGAGCGGTGCCCGCCGCCCGGCCGGTGCTCAGGCGGCGGTCGTCAGACCCGCACCGAGGGGGCGGTGCGGCGCGATGACCCGGCCGTCCGGCAGGAGCTCACC
The DNA here is from genome assembly GCF_964272335.1 of Streptomyces sp. SudanB5_2050. Classification (NCBI taxonomy): domain Bacteria; kingdom Bacillati; phylum Actinomycetota; class Actinomycetes; order Kitasatosporales; family Streptomycetaceae; genus Streptomyces; species Streptomyces sp. SudanB5_2050. The sequence goes on along the minus strand of NZ_OZ186760.1, from coordinate 1,435,516 downwards.
GGTGTCCTCGAACAGGACGACGCCGTTGCACAGCAGGCTCCAACCCTGCTCCGGGTGGTGCGCCACGAGGCGGGCGGATTCCCGGTCGGCGGAGTCGGCTGAGGGGCACGGTGGCTGGTGCTGACACATGAGTGGGGTCTCTCGGTCTGTCGTGACGGGTGAGTGTGCTGTCTTGTCTGTCCCGCGGCGTGAAACGTCGTTCATGGCCGCCCCCCGTTGTTTCGGTCGGTCCGAACCAGTGTTGCCCCACGGGCGTCGTTCCGCAGGGATTTCGCGGCACCGCTTCTCACAGGTTGATGACGCGTCACCCGCGCGGACGGTTCATCCCAACTGCACTGTCCCTTCGGGTGGTTCGGCATGGCCGAATGGGGCTAGTCCGCGCGGGTGGGGTGACCAGGACCGGTCAGACGGGCGAGCGCAGCAACCGCGTCGGCGCCACCCGGTGCGTGAGGACCGGCAGCAGGTCGGCGACCCGGTGCGGCAGGTGGGCCGCGATGCCGGGAGGCGCCGGTGCCAGCGGCACCAGCAGATCGGTCGCCGCGGGGTGCCCGGCGGCGGCGTCCGCGGCGGTGTCGCCGTGCAGCCACAGCGTCAGCATGTACAGGCCGGGGACCGACAGCAGTCGCGGCTGGTACGCCTGGGGAACCGACTCGGCCTGGCGCAGCGCGCGCTCGGTCGAGGTGACGTACGGGCCTTCGAAGAAGCGCGAGAAGGCCCAGCCGTCCGGTGTCAGCACGGTCTCCGCCGCCGCCACGGCCCGGTCGCCGCAGCGGATCAGGAACCGCCACCCGGTCAGACGGGTCGCCGTCACGCCCTCCGGGGTGAGCCGCTCCAGCACATGTACCGGCAACGGGAGTTCGGGCGTGGTGGGTCCCTGCGCGCGCAGCAGCGAGGGCGTCCGGGCCTCCCGGACCGCGGTCGGAGAGGAGAGGGCGGTGAGGACGGTGCGCAGGGCGGGCGCGGGGGCCGGCGGGACATGCAGGGGCATGATGGGTCGCCTCTCATTCGAAGGCAGGGTGGCGCGAGGGCGGGGCGGACGACGCTGTCGGCTCACGGGGCTGGGGGAGGCAGGGGCCGGGGTCCGGAAACCGAGAAGTGGGTGGGACCTGTCGCGCCTCGACCGGCGGCAGGATCCATCGACCGTGGGCGCCGGTCATCTGCCTGTCAGCGGAGTTTATACGACATGTGTTCAGACTGTGTTTCCGCTAGCCGATTTCGGTAACCCGTTCAAGCTTGTATCCGGCCGCCGATATGCGGGAATCCTCCGGATTTCGAACCGGGTGTGCGACGGTGACCTCGGGGAATGCGCGCCGAGCGGTCGGCCGATTGTCATCGGCGTTTTTCACGAGTTACCGGGCCGGGAAACTGCTGGAGGTGCCATGCCCGGTGAATGTGCCAGCGGTCACATCGGCACAGCGTAGCGGGTGCCGGGCCGCCGCGACGACGTTATCGATCGCTTCGGCTGGGCATCATCCATCCTGACCGGTCGCCGGCGACCGGATCTTCGACGCACCGCTCCGAGAAGGGAAGCCTCCATGGGGGAGAAGGTCGTGGCAGGTCAGTTCGACCTGTCCGATCGCCAGCGCTACCGCGAGAAGCTCCAGCGGTGCCTGACCGGCCTGGAGCGACTGCTGGCGGAGAAGCGGTTCGACCGCCCGAAGAACCTGATGGGGCTGGAGATCGAATTGAATCTCGTCGGTACCGACGGGATGCCGAAAATGTTGAATGCGCAAGTCCTGGAACGCATCGCGAGTCGCGACTTCCAAACGGAACTCGCGATGTTCAACCTGGAAGTGAACATCGCGCCCCACCGGCTGGGCGGCCGGGTATTCGATCGTCTCGCCGAGGAGATCCGTACGTCCCTGGCATATGCGGACCGCAAGGCCGGCGAGGTGGACGCGGGAATCGCGATGATCGGAATCCTGCCGACGCTGGACCGCGACGACCTCGTCTCGTCGAACCTTTCCGCCGTCGACCGCTACGCCTTGCTCAACGAGCAGATCGTGGCCGCCCGCGGCGAGGACTTCACCCTCGACATCGAAGGTGTCGAGCGCCTGACCTGCACCTCCAAGTCCATCGCCCCGGAGGCGGCCTGCACCTCGGTGCAACTGCACCTCCAGGTCACCCCCGACCGCTTCGCCGCCGTGTGGAACGCCGCCCAGGCGGTCACCGCCGCGCAGATCGCCGTCGGTGCCAACGCGCCCTTCCTGTTCGGCCGCGAGCTGTGGCGGGAGTCCCGGCCCCCGCTGTTCCAGCAGTCCACCGACACCCGCCCGCCCGAGCTCCAGGCCCAGGGCGTCCGCCCGCGCACCTGGTTCGGCGAGCGGTGGGTCACCTCGGCGTACGACCTCTTCGAGGAGAACCGGCGCTACTTCCCGGCCCTGCTGCCGATCTGCGACGACGAGGACCCGCTGGAGGTCCTGGACGCGGGCGGCGTGCCCTCGCTCTCCGAACTCGTCCTGCACAACGGCACCGTCTACCGCTGGAACCGCCCCGTCTACGACATCGCCGACGGCGTGCCGCACCTGCGCGTGGAGAACCGCGTCCTGCCGGCCGGCCCCACCGTCACCGACGTCATCGCCAACGCGGCCTTCTACTACGGCGTGGTGCGGGCGCTCGCCGAGGAGCCCCGGCCGCTGTGGCACCGGCTGCCCTTCGAGGCCGCCGCGGCCAACTTCGAAGCCGCCTGCCGGCACGGCATCGACGCCCGCTTCGAGTGGCCCCGGCGCGGCCGGCTCGGCGGGACCACGGAGGTCGACGCCGCCGTCCTCGTCCGCGACGAACTGCTGCCGCTCGCAGAGGCCGGTCTCGACGCGTGGGGTGTGGAGCCCGCCGACCGGGACTTCTACCTCGGCGTCATCGAGGAGCGGTGCCGTCGCCGGGTCAACGGCGCGTCCTGGCAGGCCGCCACCTTCCACCGGGCACTGGAGGCGGGCCTGTCCCGGGAGGACGCGCTGGCCGCCACCACCCGCCGCTACGTCGAGCTGATGCGCGAGGGCGACCCCGTGCACCTGTGGCCGGTGGGCCTGCCGGAGCCGGCGACGACGGGCTGAGGGCCCCGGGCCGCCGCCTCGCCGCACGCGGACACCGGGCCCGCACCCCGCCGCGCACCGCCCCATACTGATCGGGCAAGCTGTGACGTCCCAGCTGGAGGCAGGTGTGCATGGCGGAGGCGGGCCCGGTGGACGATTCCTTCCCTCGACAGGCGGCGCACGGGGAGCCGGCTCCCCAGGAGCGGCCGTCGCGACGCACGCTGCGTGACGAGACGCTGCTCGTCCTGGCGCTCTCGCTCGGCGCGAGCGGGGTCTCCGCCCTGATCAGCTTCGTCGGCTCGGTCACCCGCCCCGGCGGGCTCAAGGACCAGGCGGCCACCCTCAACTCCTCCGCCGCGCCCGGCCGTCCCTGGCTGGACCTCGCCTGGCAGCTCTTCGGGATCACCACGGCCCTCGTCCCGGTCGCCCTCGTCGCCCACTTCCTGCTGCGCGAAGGGCAGGGCCTGCGCACCCTCGGCTTCGACCGCACCCGTCCGTGGCCGGACCTGGGCCGCGGTGCCGTGATCGCGGCCGTCATCGGCAGCACCGGCATCGCCTTCTACCTGGCCGCCCGGGGACTCGGTTTCAACCTCACCGTCGTTCCCGAGGCGCTTCCGGACGTCTGGTGGAAGTACCCGGTGCTGATCCTCTCGGCGGCGCAGAACTCCGTCCTGGAGGAGGTCATCGTCGTCGGCTATCTGCTGCGGCGGCTCGACCAGCTCGGCTGGAGTCCCGGCGCCTCGCTGGCGGCCAGTTCGGTGCTGCGCGGGTCGTACCACCTCTACCAGGGCATCGGCGGCTTCATCGGCAACATGGTCATGGGCGTGGTGTTCGTGTACCTGTACCGCCGGTGGGGACGCGTGGGCCCGCTGGTGGTGGCGCACACGCTGCTCGACATCGGCGCCTTCGTCGGCTACGCGCTGCTCGCCGGGAAGGTGGACTGGCTGCCGACGGCCTGACGCCGCTTCGGTGGAGGGGCGCACCCTGCTGGGCGGCCGCGCCCCTCCACCGGTTCAGGCCAGCAGTTCTCCCTCGATCACCGTCACCGCGCGGCCGCACAGCAGGGTGCGCTCGCCGCGCAGTTCGGTGCGGACCCGGCCGGAGCGGGGCGAGGCCTGGAGCCCGGTGAGGTCCGGACGGCCCAGGAGCCCGGACCAGTAGGGGGCGAGGGCCGTGTGGGCGCTGCCGGTGACCGGGTCCTCGTCGATGCCGACGTTCGGGAAGAAGCACCGGGAGACGTAGTCGTAGCCGCGGGCGGGGTCCTCCGCGCGGGCGGTGGCGATGATGCCGCGTTCGGAGTGGGCGGCCAGGGCCCTGTGGTCCGGGGTCAGAGCGCGCACGGTCTTCTCGTCGGCGACCTCGACCAGCAGGTCCCCGAGGTTCGGTCCGGTGTCGAGGACCGCGCGGGGCTCGGCGCCGAGTGCCTCGGCGACCCCCGCCGGGGCGTCGACCGGGGTGAGCGGCGCGGTCGGGAAGTCCAGGGTGATCGAGCCGTCCGCGGCCGGTGACGCGACGAGGACGCCGCTGCGGGTGGCGAACCGCACCGGCCCCTCGTGAGCGCCGGTGGTGTGCAGGACGTGGGCGGTGGCGAGGGTCGCGTGGCCGCACATCGCGACCTCGGTGGCCGGGGTGAACCAGCGCAGCGCCCAGTCGGCCTCGCCGCCGGCGGGCAGCCGGTGGGCGAACGCGGTCTCGGCGTGATTGACCTCCAGGGCGACCTGCTGGAGCCGGTCGTCGTCCGGGAACGCGTCGAGGAGCAGGACTCCGGCGGGGTTGCCCGCGAAGGGCCGGTCGGTGAAGGCGTCGACGATTCGGATGCGCATGCCCCGACGCTAGGCGCTCGCCGGAGCGGTGGACCAAGGCCAATCCCGAAGTTCTGGACCGATGCCCGGGGAACGCTTGCCGACCGACAGCTTCCGATATATCGTCGAGGCATCGGGATGGTTCGCGATTGGTTCGCGAAAGATCGCCGACTGAAACGACGAAGAACACATGGATGGAGTGATCGTCATGAACACCCACGGATACGAGCGTGGACACGGTGGGCACGGCCGCGGCGAGGCCGGCCCCTTCGGTCGCGGTGGCCGCGGCGACTTCGACGGCCGGCGCGCCGCCTTCGGCCCCTTCGGACCGGGCGGCCCCGGCGGCGGCCCCGGCGGCCTCTTCGGACCGGGATTCGGCCACGGGGGGCCCTGGGGCGCCCGAGGGCGCGGCGGACCCAGGGGCAGGGCCCGGCGCGGAGACGTACGGGCATCGATCCTGGCCCTGCTGAGGGACCGGCCGATGCACGGTTACGAGATGATCCAGGAGATCGCCGAGCGCAGCGGCGGGGCGTGGAAGCCCAGCCCCGGCTCGGTGTACCCGACCCTTCAGCTCCTGGAGGACGAGGGCCTGATCGCCAGCGAGAGCGAGGGCGGCAAGAAGCTGTTCGCGCTCACCGAGGCCGGCCGCGCCGCCGCCGAGGAGGGCCCCGAGGCTCCCTGGGAGGAGGCTTCGCGGGGCGTCGACTGGGAAGCCCTGAGCGAGGTCCGGCAGGCCGGGTTCGGGCTGCTGGAGGCGTTCGGCCAGGTCTGGAAGACCGGCAGCAAGGAGCAGCGGGAGAAGGCGCTCACCGTCATCGGCGACGCCCGCAAGAAGCTGTACCTGATCCTCGCCGACGAGGACTGACCGCCGGTCTCCCCGGTGCCCCGCGGATCCCTTCCGCGGGGCACCTCGGCGTCCGGGCGGCTCAGCGCAGGCGCCGTATCACCGCCGCGTCGAAGAGGTCCCAGGCGCGCGGGAGGGCGCTCTCGTCGTGGCAGTGCCACGCCTCCCAGAACAGATCGGCGAGCAGTGCTTCCTCGGGTGCGTACACCCGGTACACGTACTCCCTGCCGTCGACGGCGGGGAGGGACACGAGCCAGCAATCGCTCCTCATACCCCTGTCGGACCCGCGACGGCACGGATGGGTTGCCCCCGTGGGGCGCGGCAAGGCGGCGCGCCCCGAGAAGGGCGAAACGGCTTGATCTCATCCGTAAGGAGGAGATTCCGGCCGAGCGCGTCCACTCGGCGTGGGACGCCGAAATGCTCCCCTCCGGGGATGCTCCGGGCCCGTGCGGCTGATGAGCTAGGGGTTGTGCAACCCCGTATCCCCCGGCAGTCGGCCGGCGAGCAAGACCCCCGGCCCCCGGTCGGCACCGACGCCGATGACCGGTTCGGCCCGGAACTGGCGCCGGTGGTCACGGGCGCCCGCCGCCGAGCGGTGCGGGACGGCGACCGGCAGATCGACACCGCCCACCTGCTGCACTCACTTCTGGAGCACGACGCCGACGCCCGGGCCGTCCTCGGCGACGGCCCTCGGATCGCCCGGCTGCTCGGCTACCTCGTGCAGCGCAGCATCGGCTACGGCCTGCGCTGGCAGAGCGCCGTGGAGGACTCCGGCGCCGTACCCGTGGTGCCCGGGGCCGCCGGCTTCTCACCGCTGGCCGCTGCCGCTATGGAGGACGCCGGCGAGCGGGCCGCCCGGCGTGGACGGGACCGGGCCGGCGGCCTCGATCTGCTCGCCGCCCTCGTCGCCGACCCGCAGGCGCGCGCCGTGGAGGTGCTGGCCCGCGCCGCGATCGAACCCCGCGCGGTCCTCGCCGGGGTGACGGAGCACCAGGGCACGTCCAGTCGGTGAGACAGGTGTCAATGGGGATGACGCTCATGTCATCCCCTGTCATCATGTGCCGGTGCATACGTCTGACAGCGCCCGCGGCAGCAGCGGGAAGGGAGCCGGGCTCGGTCTGGCGCTCGCGTCCGCGGTCGCCTTCGGCGGGTCCGGGGTCGCGGCCAAGCCGCTGATCGAGGCGGGACTGGACCCGCTCCACGTGGTCTGGCTGCGCGTGGCCGGGGCGGCGCTGGTGATGCTGCCGCTCGCCGTGCGCCACCGCGCGCTGCTGCGCAGCCGGCCGGCCCTGCTCGCCGGGTTCGGCCTGTTCGCCGTGGCCGGGGTCCAGGCCTGCTACTTCGCGGCGATCTCCCGCATCCCCGTGGGGGTCGCGCTGCTCGTCGAGTACCTGGCGCCGGCGCTGGTGCTCGGCTGGGTGCGGTTCGTGCAGCGACGGCCGGTGACACGGGCGGCGGCGCTCGGGGTGGTCCTCGCGGTCGGCGGCCTGGCCTGTGTCGTGGAGGTCTGGTCGGGACTGCGCTTCGACGCCCTCGGGCTGCTGCTCGCGCTCGGTGCCGCCTGCTGCCAGGTCGGCTACTTCGTCCTGTCCGACCAGGGCAGCGACGCCGGCGAGGAGGCACCCGACCCCCTCGGCGTCATCGCCTACGGTCTGCTCGTCGGCGCTGCCGTGCTCACCGTCGTGGCCCGCCCCTGGTCGATGGAGTGGTCCGTCCTCGCGCACAGCGCCCCCATGGACGGGACTCCCGTCGCCGCCGCCCTGCTGCTGGCCTGGATCGTGCTCATCGCCACCGTGCTCGCCTACGTCACCGGCGTGGTCGCCGTGCGCCGCCTGTCGCCGCAGGTCGCCGGTGTGGTGGCCTGCCTGGAGGCCGTCGTCGCGACCGTGCTGGCCTGGGTGCTGCTCGGCGAGCACCTGTCCGCCCCGCAGATCGTCGGCGGCGCGGTGGTCCTGGTCGGCGCCTTCATCGCGCAGTCCTCGACACCCGCCAAGGGCTCCGCCGCCCCGGTGGCGAGCGGCGGACCGGAACGGGAGTTGTCCGGCCGCGGCACGGCGACCTAAGGTACGGATCATGCACTCCGACGCGCTCGTCCTCCCGCCTCCGGCCGCCTGAGGCGGGCCCTGTGACCAGTCCGGCGCGAGACCGCCGGGCCGGTCGGTGCTGCCCGCAGACGCAGTCCACGCGCCCCCGGTCGTCCCGGGGCCGCTCACCACTCCCGCGCCCCGTGCGCGTCTGCGGAGAGAAATCGTGTCGAATGCCGTTGCCGGCCTGCCCGTCGGGCGTGGCCTCCTCTATCTGATCGTCGCCGGTGTCGCCTGGGGCACCGCCGGTGCCGCCGCCTCGCTGGTCTACCGGGCCAGCGACATGGGGCCCGTCACCCTGTCGTTCTGGCGCTGTGCGATCGGGCTCCTCCTGCTGCTCGCCGCCCGCCCGCTCAGGCGCCGCCGCGAACGCCCCGCCGTGCGCGAACCGTTCGCCCGCAAGGCCCTGCGCGCCCTCGTGACGGGGCTGGGCCTCGCGGTGTTCCAGACCGCCTACTTCGCCGCGGTGCAGTCGACCGGCCTGGCGGTGGCCACCGTCGTCACGCTCGGCGCGGGCCCGGTGCTGATCGCGCTCGGCGCCCGCCTCGCGCTCGGGGAGCACCTGGGCCTGGGCGGAGTCACGGCCGTGGCCGGGGCGCTCGCCGGGCTCGCGGTGCTCGTCCTCGGCGGCGGGGGAACCACCGTGCGCCTGTCCGGGGTGCTCCTCGCGTTGCTGTCCGCGGCCGGGTACTCGGTGATGACCCTGCTCACCCGCTGGTGGGGACGGGACGGCGGGGCGGACGCGGCCGGTACGTCCGTCGGCGCGTTCGCCGTGACCAGCCTGTGCCTGCTGCCGCTCGCCCTCGCGGAGGGGCTGGTCCCGCACACTGCGGACCCGGCCCGGCTGCTGTGGCTCCTGGCGTACGTCGCCGCCGTGCCGACCGCCCTCGCCTACGGGCTCTACTTCGCCGGCGCCGCCGTCGTCCGGTCCGCCACCGTCTCCGTGATCATGCTCCTCGAGCCCGTCAGCGCGGCGGCGCTCGCCGTGCTGCTGCTCGGTGAGCACCTCACCGCGGCGACCCTCGCCGGCACGCTGCTGATGCTCGGCTCGGTGGCGGGGCTCGCGGTGGCGGAGACCCGGGCGGCGAGGACCCGGCCGGCCCCGGCGTGACCTCCGGCCTCCCTCCCGCCGGGTGAGTCTCCTCGCCCGGCGGGAGCGGGGGCGCGCGGTCGTACGGCGGGGCCCGGACGGACGGGTCAGCGCACCGCCAGGTAGTCCGGCAGTCCGGTGCCGGCCGCGAGGCCGGGGTCGGCGACCGGCGCGTCGTAGCCCTTGCGCAGCGGAAGGAGACCGGCCCAGTGCGCGAGGCCGAGGTCCTCGGGCTCGTCGTTCACGCCCCCGGTGCGCAGCTTGGCGGAGACCTCGTCCAGGTCCAGGCGGATGACGGCGGTGGCGGCCAGTTCCTTCTTGTTGGCGGGCCGCGAGTCCCGGGACCGCCCAGGGACGACCTGGTCGACCAGCGCGTCCAGGGCCGTGCGCTTCTCCTGCGGGTCCGTCACCTCGTACGCGGTGCCGTGCACCACCACCGACCGGTAGTTGATCGAGTGGTGGAAGGCCGAGCGGGCCAGCACCAGCGCGTCCACGTGCGTGACCGTCAGGCAGACCGGCAGCCCCGGGTCGGCGGCGCCCGTCATCCGCAGCGGGCGCGAGCCCGTCGAGCCGTGCACGTAGAGCCGTTCGCCGATCCGGCCGTAGAGCGTCGGCAGCACCACCGGGGCGCCGTCGCGGACGAAGCCGAGATGGCAGACGTAGCCCTCGTCGAGTATCGAGTGCACCAGCTCCTTGTCGTAGGACGCCCGGTCGGCGGAGCGGGTGGGGACGGTGCGGTCGGTGGGCGGGTAGGTGGAGCCGGGCTGTGGCTGCGTCCGCGTGGTCCCCTGCATGGCGCTCTCCATTGCACTAGTGCATAATTGGCTTTGTGCTAGGAGAATATCTGATCACGGGGCGGGGCGCAGCGGAGATTTCCGCGAGCGTGGAGCGCGCGGTGGGCTCCGGCGAGCTGGAGCCGGGCCAGGCGCTGCCGCCGATGCGGGAGCTGGCCGAGCGGCTGGGGGTGAACCCGAACACGGTCGCCGCCGCCTACCGCACGCTGCGCGAGCGCGGGGTCATCGAGACGGCCGGGCGCCGGGGGAGCCGGGTGCGCGCGCAGCCGGCCACCACCGGACGCGACTTCATCCAGGTCGACGTGCCGGAAGGGGTGCGCGACGTCTCCGACGGCAACCCCGATCCGGCGCTGCTGCCGCCGCTGGGTCCCGCCTTCGCCGCGGCGGCCGAGCAGGGGGACCGGGAGCCGGTGCTGTACGGCAGTTCGCCCGTGGAGCCGGACCTGCTGCGCCTCGCCCGGGCCGAACTCGACGCCGACGGCGTGCCGGACAGGCCCCTGGCCGTCACGTCCGGGGCGCTGGACGCGATGGAGCGGGTCCTCGCGGCGCACCTCAGACCGGGCGACGCCGTCGCCGTCGAGGACCCGTCCTGGGGCAGCCTGCTCGACCTCGTCCCCGCGCTCGGCCTGCGCACGGTCGCCGTCGGGGTCGACGACGAGGGGCCGCTGCCCGACGACGTACGGCGGGTCCTCGCGGCCGGCGCCCGTGCCCTGGTCGTCACGGACCGCGCGCAGAACCCCACCGGCGCCGCGCTGAGCGCCCCGCGCGCCCGCGCCCTGCGCGCCGTGCTGCGCGACCACCCCGACACGCTGCTGATCGAGGACGACCACGGCCACCGCATCGTCGACCTGCCCCTGCATCCCCTCGCCGGTACGACGCACCACTGGGCCTTCGTCCGCTCCGCCGCCAAGGCCTACGGTCCCGACCTGCGCCTCGCCGTGCTCACCGGGGACTCCGTCACCCTCGACCGGGTGCGCGGGCGGCAGCGGCTGGGCCCCGGCTGGGTCAGCCGCGTCACCCAGCGCGCCGTGGTCCGGCTGTGGGCGGACGGCTCGGTAGACACGTCGGCGGTGGCCGCGGCGTACGGGAGGCGTCGGGAGGCGCTGATCGGCGCGCTCGCCGACCGCGGGATCGCCGCGTACGGACGCAGCGGCATGAACGTGTGGATCCCGGTGCCGGACGAGACCGGCGCCGTCGCCCGCCTGCTGCAGGCGGGCTGGGCCGTCGCCCCCGGCGCCCGCTTCCGCCTGGGTACGCCGCCCGGCGTCCGGATCACCGTGTCGACCCTGGGGGAGGAGGACATCGGGCCGCTCGCGGAGGCGGTCGCCTCGGCGGTGGGGCCCGGGGCGGGACGGCTGCGCAGTCACGTCTGACGCAAGGGCCGCCCGTCGTGCCCGGCTGCCTGAGCCGTCGCCTTCTGGCGCTCCGCCCGGCGCTCCGGGGGCCGGGGCGGCTGCTTCCCGGCCTCTGGGGCCGTCCGCGGCCGGGACTGGGTCAGCGCCGCGCCCGCCAGGACGATCGCCGCGCCGACCGGCGTCGACCAGGACAGGGACTCGCCGAGGACCACGACACCGGCGGCCGTGGCGATGACGGGCGTGAAGTACGTGACCATCTGGGCCGTCGTCGGCCCGACCTCGGCGACCAGGGCGTACTGCAGCAGGAACGCGAACCCGGTGCCGAGGGTGCCCAGCGCCGCGACCGCCAGCACCGGCACCACTGGGAAGCCGGCCGGCATCGAGGTGAACAGCGGTGTCACCACCGCCAGTTGCAGCGTGGCGAGGCCCAGTTGCGCTCCCGTCAGCGAGAGGTGGGAGTGGCCGGAGCCGGCCAGCGTGCGGCGGACGTAGATCCAGCCGATCGGATAGCTGAGCGAGGCCAGCAGCGCCAGCGCCGTGCCCGTGACGTCCAGGCCGTCGAAGCCCTGCCAGACCCCCAGGACCGTCAGGACGCCGAGGAAGCCGATGCCGAGGCCCGCCACCCGTCGCCGCGTCGGCCGGTCCTCCGACAGGGCCACCAGCGACAGGGCCATGCCCCACAGCGGCGAGGTCGCGTTGCAGATGCCCGCGAGGGACGACGGAATGGTCAGCTCCGAGAAGGCGAACAGGGAGAACGGCAGCGCGTTGAGCAGGAGACCGGCGACCGCCAGATGCAGCCAGGTCCACGCCCCGCGCGGCAGCCGCTCCCGCTTCACCGCCATCGCCACGGCCACCACCGCCGTGCCGAAGACCAGCCGCCCCAGGGTGACCTGGAAGGGGGCGAACGCCTCGGTCCCCACCTTCATGAAGAGGAAGCTGAAACCCCAGACGAGGGAGAGGAGCCCGAAGCGCAGCCGCCAGTCGACGGTGCGGCGGACCGGGAGGGAGGAGAGGACACCGCTGCTCATGCGATCAACGATGGGGGAGCCGTTCTCGTAGCACAATCGAGATTTCGCACGCAGTATCTCGTAGCATCGCTTACATGTTGAACCTGGAGCGCCTGCGCACGCTCGACGCCCTGGCCCGGCACGGATCGGTCAGCGGCGCCGCCGCCGGTCTGCACATCACCACCTCGGCCGTCTCCCAGCAGCTGGCCAAGCTGGAGCGCGAGGCCGGACAGCGGCTGCTCGCCAAGAACGGGCGCGGTGTACGGCTCACCGACGCCGGCCGGCTGCTCGCCGAGCACGCGGCCCGCATCCTCTCCCAGGTCGAGCTGGCCCAGGCCGACCTGGAGGCACAGCGCGGGCAGGTGGCGGGCGAGCTGCGGCTGTCGGCGTTCCCCACGGCCGCCCGCGGGCTCTTCCCCGCGGCCCTGGCCGCCCTGCGCGCCGAGCACACCGCGCTGCGCCTGCGCTCCTGCGAGCTGGAGCCGGAGCGCGGCATCAACGGCGTGGTCCGCGGCGACCTCGACCTGGCCGTCGTACTGGACTGGTACAACAAGCCGATGCCGCTGCCCGACGGCCTGGTCAAGGCGCCGCTCCTGGACGACCCGGCCGACGTGGCCATGCCGGCCGGGCACCGGCTGGCGGACCGGGAGGAGGTGGACCTGGCCGAGTTCGCCGAGGACGAGTGGATCACGTGGGGAGAGGGCGAGTTCTGCCACGAGTGGCTGATGTTCACGCTGCGGTCCAAGGGCATCGAGCCGATCATCGGCCACCGCGCCGCCGAGACCCACACCCAGCTCGGGCTGGTCGCCGCGGGCCTGGGCGTCTGCATCGCCCCGCTGCTCGGCCGTCACCCGATGCCCGAGGGCGTCCTCACCGTGCCGATCAGACAACGGGTGCGCCGCCACGTGTACGTCGTTTGGCGCGCGGACGCCGACCGCCGCCCGTCGATCCGGGCGGCGGTCCAGGCGCTGCGGACGGCGGCGGAGCGGCTCGGCTGACCGGCCCTAGGGTGACGCCAGCTTGCGGAAGTCCCAGGAGACGACCTTCTCGGGCGTCAGCCGCAGCCAGGCGTGCCGGCCGTCGTGCGGCATCTCCTCCAGCCGGAAGTGCTTGCGGGCGAACAGTGTCTCCGGCAGGTCGAGTTCGGCGCACAGCTCCCCGGTGCGCGGCACCTCGCCCACGAACTCCACCCGGCCGGACAGCTCCGCGCCCCGCAACTCGTCGTACTCCTCGCCGGTGTCGACGACGATCGCCACCCGTGGGTCGCGCCGCAGATCGGCCCAGCGCCGGCTGCGGACCACCGAGTACAGCCACAGGGAGGCACCGTCCCAGGCGAACCAGAGCGTGCTCACGTGCGGAGTGCCGTCGGCCGAGACCGTGGCCACGCGGCAGGTGCGCTGCGCGGTGAGGAAGGCGTCCAGCTCGCCGGGCGTCATCATGATCCTCCGGCCCCGGCGCTGGGCGACGGTCATCCGGCCAGCCGGATCGAGTCCCCGCTGACCGTGATCCCCACGGCCGGCAGCGGCTTGGTCGCCGGGCCGCCCTGCACACTGCCGTCGGTGATCGAGAAGTTGCTGTTGTGGCAGGGGCAGTTGATGACGCCGTCGGACACGCTCTTCACGGCGCATCCCTGGTGCGTGCAGGTGGCGGAGAACGCCTTGAACTCTCCCGCCGTCGGCTGGGTGACCACCACCTTCTGGTCGGCGAACACCTTCCCGCCGCCCTCGGGGATGTCGGCGGTGGCCGCCAGCGCGGCTCCGGCGGCCTCGCCACCGCCCGAGTCGGCACCGGCACCCTCGGAGGCGGGCGGCGCGGCACCGTCGCCCGACGCGTCGTCGTCGGAGCCCGAGCAGGCGCTCAACGCGACGGCGAGTCCCGCCGCTCCGGCCGCCGCCACGACGGTACGACGGGCCGGGCCCGCGGGCTGAAAGGGGGCGCTGGTCATGCTGGGGTTCCTTCCGGGACGGATGCGTGATGATCTGCCGAGAGGTACGGCCCCGGGGCACATGCTGTTCAGACCGTGCCGAGATGCTGTCGTGCCGACGGTCGGACGGGCGTAAAACACGGCTGTCGATTCGCTGTCGACGCGGTCCCGGCCACGGTCCGCCGGTCCGCGCCACGCCGGTAACCTGGGGCGATGCTCAAGGAAGTCACCGCGACCCGCTACATCGCCCCCCTGCGCGAGGGCGGTTCGCTGCCGGGTCTCGTCGAGGCCGACGACCTGGGGACCTACGTCCTGAAGTTCACCGGCGCCGGGCAGGGCCGCAAGACGCTCGTCGCCGAGGTGGTCTGCGGGGAACTCGCCCGCCGGCTGGGCTTCCGGGTGCCGCGGCTGGTGACGGTCGAGGTCGATCCGGTGCTGGGGCTCGGCGAACCCGACCCGCAGGTGCAGGAGCTGCTGAAGGCGAGCGGCGGCACCAACCTCGGCATGGAGTTCCTGTCCGGCGCTCTCGGCTACGATCCGCTCGCCTTCGAGGTCGGCCCCGAGGAGGCCGGGCGGATCGTGTGGTTCGACGCGCTGGTCAACAACGTCGACCGGTCCTGGCGCAATCCCAACCTGCTGCGCTGGCAGGGCGAGGTGTGGCTGGTCGACCACGGCGCGACCATGATCTGGCACCACAACTGGCCGGGCGCCCGGACCTCCGCCGCCCGCCCCTACGACGCCACCGACCACGCCCTGAGCCGCTTCGCCCCCGACGTCGCGTCGGCCGCCGTCGCGCTCGCGCCGCTGGTCACCGAGGAGCTGCTCGCCGAGGTCACCGCCCGCGTCCCCGACGTATGGCTGCTGGACGAACCCGGATTCGCGAACCCGGACGAACTGCGGCGTGCCTACGCCCGGCCGCTGATCGAGCGGGCCGCCACCATCCACGAGCGCATCAGGACCGAGGGGGACCGGTGAGCGACCGCCACGTCTACGAGTACGCGCTGCTGCGCGTCGTGCCCCGCGTCGAGCGCGGGGAGTGCGTCAACGCCGGAGTGCTCGTGTACTGCCGGGCCCGGTCCTACGTCGGTGTCCGCACCCACCTCGACGAGGCGCGTCTGCTGGCCCTCGACCCGCGCGTCGACCTGCCCGGCGTCCACGCCGCGCTGCGTGCCGTGGAGGGCGTGTGCGCCGGCGGGGCGGCGGCGGGGCAGGCGGCCGGGGACGACCCGGGCCGTCGCTTCCGCTGGCTGATCGCGCCGCGCTCCACGATCGTCCAGCCGGGCCCGGTGCACACCGGTCTCACCACCGACCCGGCGGCGGAGACGGAGCGGCTGCTCGACCTGCTGGTCCGGTAGCCGCCCCGCGCGCCCTCCCGGGTCAGACGCGGCGACGGAGCCGGAACACGCACGCGGCGGCGAACGCGGCGCCCGCCACGCAGGCCAGTCCGATGCCGATGTCCCGGGCGCCCGGCCCGGCGCCCGCGGCTCCGCCCAGTCCGCCCCGGGTCCCGAGCGTCGGGGTGACGGCCGGGGAAGTGGCGGGGGCCGGGACGGCCGAGTTCGCTGTGGGCGTGGCGGCCGGGGCCGGGGTGGTGGGGGTCGGGCGCGGCTTGGACGTCGCGGAGATCGTCGGGTCCTGCCGCCGCGGCGCCCCGCCGGCCGAGCCGCCGGCCGCCTCCCGGGCGGCGTCGAAGCCGGCCTGATCGAACGAGCCCTGGTCGAAGGAACCCTGGTCGGTCCGGCCCTCGTCGGGCCACTCGGCGTCCGCACCGCCCTGGCCGAAGCCGCCTTGGTCGAAGCCGCCCTGGCCGAAGCCGCTCGGGTCGAGGTCGTCCCGGCCGTTCCCGCCCTGGCCGTTGCCGCCCTGGTCGGGCCGGTACTCGTCCGGACCGCCCGTGCCGGCTCCGGCTCCGTCGGTCCCTCCCTCGCCGGACGGGCCGTCGCCGAACGCGTCCGGCGAGAGCGCGTCCGGGGAGTACGCGTCCGGCGAGAGCGCACCGGGCGCGTACGGGTCGGCGGCGAACGGGTCCGCGCCGAGCGGGTCGCTGTCGGAGACGGACCGGGCCGCCTCGACGGGGGTGCGGGTCCAGGAATCCGGCTCCTGGGCGTGTGCGGGATCGGCCAGCGGCACGATCGCGGCGATCGCGACGGCTATGCCTGCGGCACCGGTACGACGGCGCATGGACGCCTCCTTTCCGGCCACGAGGGGCTCGGCCTCCGACGCTAGGGCTCCGGCGGCGCGTCGGCCCGCAGCGCTGGGCCGATCGGGTTGGGGCCGGCGGGGTGGCGCGGTGGTGGGCCCAGGTAATGGATCACACCGGGCCGGTGTCCCGTTGACACCGGGTGCCAGGGCTTCTAGCGTCACGTCTGCGGAAGGTACTAAGCGGTCGCTCACCCACGGTGGCAGGCCGTGGAATCCCGCACGGGCCGCATCCCCAGGACGAGGAGAAGCAGCAGATGTCCACCACTGAGCAGCGGGTAGCAGTCGTCACCGGAGCCGCGCGCGGCATCGGCGCCGCCACCGCCGTACGACTGGCCGCCGAAGGCCGCGCCGTCGCCGTCCTCGACCTCGACGAGGCGGCCTGCAAGGACACCGTCGAGAAGATCACCGCGGCCGGCGGCAAAGCGATCGCGGTCGGCTGCGACGTCTCCGACGAGGCGCAGGTCGAGGCGGCCGTCGCCCGGATCACCGAGGAACTGGGCGCGCCGACGATCCTCGTCAACAACGCGGGCGTGCTCCGCGACAACCTGCTGTTCAAGATGAGCGTCTCCGACTGGGACACCGTCATGAACGTGCACCTGCGCGGCGCCTTCCTGATGTCCAAGGCGTGCCAGAAGCACATGGTGGACGCCGGCTTCGGACGCATCGTCAACCTGTCCTCCTCGTCCGCGCTCGGCAACCGCGGCCAGGTCAACTACTCCGCCGCCAAGGCCGGTCTGCAGGGCTTCACCAAGACCCTCGCCAAGGAACTCGGCAAGTTCGGCGTCACCGCCAACGCCGTCGCCCCCGGCTTCATCGCCACCGAGATGACCAAGGCCACCGCCGACCGCGTCGGCATGGGCTTCGAGGACTTCAAGGCCGCCGCCGCCACCCAGATCCCGGTCGCCCGGGTCGGTGAGCCCGACGACATCGCCAACGCCATCGCCTTCTTCACCGGCGAGGCGGCCGGTTTCGTCTCCGGCCAGGTGCTGTACGTGGCCGGCGGACCGCTCGACTAGGGCGCGCGGAGAACAGGGAAGACTGGACACAGGGACCACTGACATGACTGAACTCCCCGCCCTCTCCGGCAAGGTCGCGCTGGTCACCGGCGCCAGCCGCGGCATCGGCTACGGCGTCGCCGAGGCACTGGTCGCGCGCGGCGACCGGGTCTGCATCACCGGTCGCAACGAGGAGGCCCTGAAGGAGGCCGTCGACAAGCTCGGCGCCGACCGGGTGATCGGCGTCGCCGGCAAGGCGCACGACGAGGCCCACCAGGCCGTCGCCGTCGAGCGCACGATGGAGGCCTTCGGCCGGGTCGACTTCCTCGTCAACAACGCCGGCACCAACCCGGTCTTCGGGCCGATCGCCGACCTCGACCTGAACGTCGCGCGCAAGGTCTTCGAGACCAACGTGATCTCCGCGCTCGGTTTCGCCCAGCGCACCTGGCACGCCTGGCAGAAGGACAACGGCGGCGCGATCGTCAACATCGCCTCCGTCGCCGGCCTGTCGCCCTCGCCCTTCATCGCCGCCTACGGCGTCAGCAAGGCCGCGCTGATCAACCTCACGGCACAGCTGGCGCACGAGTTCGCGCCGGGCGTGCGGGTCAACGCCATCGCCCCGGCGGTGGTGAAGACCAAGTTCGCCGCCGCGCTCTACGAGGGCCGCGAGGAGGAGGCCGCCGCGGGCTACCCGCTCGGCCGGCTCGGCGTGCCCTCCGACATCGGCGGCGCCGCCGCCTTCCTCACCTCCGAGCAGTCCGCCTGGGTCACCGGTCAGACGCTCGTGGTCGACGGCGGCATCTTCCTCAACGCCGGCGTGGCCTGATCCCGCCCGTCCCCGCTCCGCGGGGGCACGCGCCGCACACGGGCGCCGTCGATGACGACGGCGCCCGTGTCCGCGTGTCGAGACCACGGGGTCATGACAACGTAGTCATCGCCAAATGATCAAAACCCCTGTTCAGAAGGGGGTTCAGGTGACGTGGGGCTGCGGTATGGTCTGCCGACCCTTGGTACGGCGGATCGAGGAGCGTGCGCGTGTTCAACCGGAACCGAGGCCTGCGGCGGATCGCGGCCATCGTGTCCATATCTACGCTGGTCACCGGATGCGGCATCCTGTCGTCCGACAGCTCGGAGGACGAGGGACCCATCATCGTGGGCACGACCAGCGCGCCCAGCACCCTCGACCCGGCCGCCTCCTGGGACGGTTCCTGGGAGCTGTTCCGCAACGTGTACCAGACGCTCCTCAGCTACCCCAACGGCGCGACCGCTCCGCAGCCCGACGCGGCCGAGAGCTGCGCGTTCACCGACTCGACGAACCAGGTGTACCGCTGCGAGCTGCGCGAGGGCCTCACCTTCTCCAACGGGAAGCCGCTGGACGCCCAGGCGGTCAAGCACTCGATCGACCGCATCAAGGACATCAACGTCAACGGCGGTCCCGCCGGCCTGCTGGGCACCCTCGACCGGGTCCAGGCGCCGAGCGAGCGGGAGGTGGTCTTCCACCTCGCCGAGCCCGACGCCACCTTCCCCTTCGTCCTCGCCACGCCCGCGATGTCGATCGTCGAACCCGGCGGCTACCCGGCCGACGCCCTGCGCGAGGACGGGAAGGTCGTCGGCTCCGGCCCGTACGCGCTCCAGTCGTACGAGGACGGTGAGCGGGCCGAACTCGTCCGCAACGACCGCTACAAGGGGTTCGCCGACCGCCACAACGACGCGGTGACCATCCGGTACTTCAAGGACTCCGCCGGCATGGTGAAGGCGCTGCGCGACGGGGAGATCCAGGTCACCTACCGCGGCCTCGCGGCCGACGACGTCATCACCCTCCAGGGCAAGGCCAGCAAGGACGAGGACCTGCAACTGGTCGAGGGCAGCGGCACGGAGATCCGCTATCTGGTCTTCAACCCCGAGGACCCGTGGGCCGGCAAGAAGGAGGTCCGCCAGGCCGTGGCCCAGGTGATCGACCGCGCGGCGATCGCCCACAAGATCTACCAGGACACCGTCGACCCGCTGTACTCGATGGTCCCCAAGGGCCTGACCGGTCACACCACGGGCTTCTTCGACGATTACGGCGACCCGAGCGCCGACAAGGCCCGCGACATCCTCACCGACGCCGGCATCACCGAGCCCGTCCCGCTCACCCTCTGGTACACGAGCGACCGCTACGGCTCCGAGACCGCGCTGGAGTTCCAGGAGATCAAGCGCCAGCTCGACGCCTCGGGCCTGTTCGAGGTCAAGCTCGAGAGCCGCCCCTGGAAGACGTACGTCACCGGCTACCAGAAGGGCGAGTACCCGGTGTTCGGGCGCGGCTGGTCGCCCGACTTCCCGGACGCGGAGAACTTCATCGCGCCCTTCGTCGGCGAGCAGAACGCGCTCGGCACGCCCTACCCGGCGCCGGAGATCACCGGCGAGCTGCTGCCGCGCTCCCGCCGGGAGAGCGACCGCGCCAACGTCGAGAAGGACTTCGAGCGCGCGCAGCAGATCCTCGTGGAGGACGCGCGGCTGCTGCCGCTGTGGCAGGGCAAGCAGTACGTGGCCACCAGCACGGACATCTCCGGCGCGGAACGGGCCATGGACCCGTCGACGATCATGATGATGTGGCAGCTGTACCGCAAGACCAGCTGGTAGGCGCGGGCGGGCGGCGGGGCCGTTGTCAGTGGTCGCCGGTAGGTTTTGAGGACCGGAAGCGACCGCACAGCGTAAGGAAGTTGACGTGACCGACATCGCCATGCTGCCCGAGTCCTGGCGCGAGGTGCTGGGCGGCGAGCTGCAGCAGCCCTACTTCAAGGAGCTGATGGAGTTCGTCGAGGAGGAGCGGGCGAAGGGCCCCGTCTACCCCCCGCGCGAGGAGGTCTTCGCCGCGCTGGAGGCCACGCCGTACGACCGGGTGAAGGTGCTGGTCCTCGGGCAGGACCCGTACCACGGCGAGGGCCAGGGCCACGGCCTGTGCTTCTCGGTGCGGCCGGGTGTGAAGGTCCCGCCGTCCCTGCGGAACATCTACAAGGAGATGCACGCCGAGCTGGGCACCCCGATCCCGGACAACGGCTATCTGATGCCGTGGGCGAAGCAGGGCGTCCTCCTGCTCAACGCGGTGCTCACGGTCCGGGCCGGCGAGGCCAACTCGCACAAGGCACGCGGCTGGGAGCTGTTCACCGACGCGGTGATCCGCGCCGTGGCCGACCGGCCCGACCCGGCCGTGTTCGTCCTGTGGGGGAACTACGCGCAGAAGAAGCTGCCGCTGATCGACGAGGAGCGGCACGTGGTGGTGAAGGGCGCGCACCCCTCGCCGCTGTCGGCGAAGAAGTTCTTCGGCTCCCGGCCGTTCACGCAGATCAACGCGGCGGTCGAGAAGCAGGGCCACGAGGCGATCGACTGGACCATCCCGAATCTGGGCTGATCCGGGCGGCGGGCGGGCCGGCACCGACCGGCCCGCGCGCGTCACGGGCCGCCTGACCGGGATTACCGGTATGTGCCGTTAGCGTCGTCGGGGACAGCCGACGACGGGCACGGAGGACGCGGTGGCCAAGGGACAGGAGCAGGCGGCGCCGGACGCCGTCCTGACGCGGATCGGACAGGTCGCCATGCTGCACCACGCGGGCGACCGTGAGGAGGCCCGGTCCCGGTTCCTCGGCCTCTGGGCGGAGATCGGCGAGCACGGCGCCCCGCTGCACCGCTGCACCCTGGCCCACTACCTCGCGGACACCCAGGACGACCCGGGCGACGAACTGGCCTGGGACCTGCGGGCCCTGTCGGCCGCCGAGGAGCTGGCGGGGGAGGGCTCCGGGGACCGGGAGGGAGGCGGGGGCGAGCCGGCGGCCGCGCGGGCCCTGTACCCCTCGCTCCATCTGAACCTGGCCGCCGACTACGACCGGCTCGGCCACCGTGAGGCCGCCCGGCTGCATCTGCGACGGGCCCGCCGCGCCGCCGCCTTCCTGGCCGCCGACCGCTACGGCGACCGGGTGCGCGCGCAGATCGACCGGCTGGCCCGGCGGCTGGCCGACACCGGCCCGGACGGCGAGGCCGGTCCCGCCACGGAGGGGCCCGACCGTCCCGACGGCTGGTGGGGGCCGCCGCGGCAGCGCCCGTAGCGCCGCTCCGGCGTTCCCCGCCGCCGTACCGACGGTGCGCTTCCGCGCCCCGCCCCCGGCGCGGTGGGACCGGCGGCGGCCGAGGGGAGTCCACGCGAGCGCGGGACACGGGGCACGCGGTCGCGCGGACTCAGCGCCCGTACGTCTGCTCGCAGATGACCGACTCCGGGCTTCCCGGACGCCAGCCGCCGTACTGCTTCCCGAGGGAGCAGATGTTCGCGTCGGCTCCGGGGTCCTTGCCGGGCGACCGCGGGACGTCCGGGACCACGGCACGGGGCCGCTCGGGGGCCCGGGCCGGCGCCGACGCCTCGGGGCGGGCCGGGGGCGGCTGCTGCCCGGCGCGCTCCCGGGGGACCGGTGCCCGCTCCCGCGGCGGCGGCGCCGGGGGCGCGGTCCGACGCGGTTCGTCGGCCGTGCGGCCGGGGCTCCGGGAGGGGCCGATCATCTCCAGTGCCTCACGGGCCGGCGCCTGTACGACCCGTGGTTCGGACGGGCCGTCCGGGTGCGGCGCGGCCGAGCGGGCCCCGGCCGCCGACGGGTCGGCCGGGGCCGGACTCCGGACCGTCGTACAGCCGGTCAGGGACGCGGCCACGGTCACCAGGAGAGCTGCGGTGGTCGTCGTTCGATGCACCCGCGCCACTCTGGCGGGTCGGATCGCCGCCGCGGCGCCGGACAGGCGGAGGTTGCCCCGCACGGGTGATCCGCGGCCCCTTACGGAGGCCCGGGGGCCGGCCGGGCTGACGTCACTCGCCCGTGGCGCCGTCGAGGCGTTCGCGGATCAGGTCGGCGTGCCCGTTGTGGCGGGCGTACTCCTCGATCATGTGGGTGTGGATCCAGCGCAGGGTGTAGCGCTCACCGGTGCGCCGGTGCCTGCCCCGGGTCGGTGCGTCGAGGGGGACGTCGGCCGCGTTGCGCCGGGCCGCCTCGATCTCCGCCTGCCAGGTGGCCTCGGCCTCCTGGAAGGTGTCGGTCTCGGTCACCCGGAAGTCGCCGTCCGGGTCCTCGTCCGTGTAGTAGATCGGGTCGGCGTCCTCGTCCGCCAGCACCCTGCGGTACCAGCTCCGCTCCACCTCGGCCATGTGCCGCACCAGCCCCATGAGGGACAGCGTGGAGGGAGCGACGGCGGCGGTCCTGAGCTGCGCGTCGGTGAGGCCCTCGCACTTCCACGCGAGGGTCTGCCGGTGGTACTCCAACCAGCCTTCCAGCATGGTGCGTTCGTCGAGGTCGGGGACGGGTTCACGGCGTTCGGTCGTCATGTCCGCATCCTTGCCCACCCGGCCGCGCGCCACCACGTGATTTCAGCGGCCGATCATGCCGCCCAGCACCTCGCGCAGCCCCGCCCGCACCTCGGCGAGGCCCGGCACCTCGGCGTGGAAGGTCCCGGCCACGCAGCTGAACATCAGCCCGTCCGCCCACGCGACCAGCGACAGCACGTGCCGCGCGGGGTCGGCCGAGCCCATGGCCGTGACGAGGGCGCCCAGCTGCTCCCGGAAGCGGGCGCCCGCCGCGTCGAAGTGGGCGCGCAGCTCCGGGCGGCGCGTCGCCTCCAGGGCCAGCTCGTACCGCGCCAGCGTCAGATCGCGGTTGCGGGTCAGCGCCCGGTGCGTGGCCAGCGCCAACGCGTCCACCAGGGCGTCCAGGCCGGCCCGGGGGTCCGGCATCTCGTGCAGCGCCAGCGCCTTCGCCTCCCGGTCGGCCAGCCGGCGCACCGTCAGTTCCAGCAGCGCCTGCCGGGTCCGCGCGAGGTTGGAGGTGGAGCCCTGGGGGAGACCGGCGGCCTCGTCGACCGCGCGGTGCGTGAGTCCGCGCATCCCGCGCTCGGCGAGCAGGGCGAGCGCGGTGTCGGCGACGAGGTCGGCGCGGGAGGCGCCCGCAGGAGACGGGGGAGACGCGGGGGACACGGTGCGTGCGGACATGCACGCCAACCTACCTCGCTCACTACGGCTGTAGTACAGTCGAGGGGAAGGTGCACTACAGCTGTAGTGTCCGCGGTGGTCCGGAGGAGGAGCGGAGTCATGACAGCGACGAAGCGGGCGGTCGTGATCGGCGGCGGCATCGGGGGCCTCACCGCCGCGGCGGCCCTGCACCTGCGCGGCCTGCGCGTCACCGTCCTGGAGCGGGCGCCCTCGCTGCGGCCGATCGGCGCGGCCATCTCCCTGTCGCCCAACGCCCTGCGCGCCCTGGACGTCATCGGCCTCGGCGACGAGATCCGTGACCTCGCCGCCTGGCAGGGGGACGGGGGACTGCGCACGCCGGGCGGGCGCTGGCTCTCCCGCTCGAACGCCGAGGCCGCGGCGGCGCGTTTCGGCGGGCCGCTGGTGCTGCTGCACCGGGCCACGCTCATCGACCACCTGGCCGCCCGGCTGCCCGGGGGCGCCGTCCGCACGGCCGCCGACGCGCTGCTCGCCGACCCCGGCGACCGCGACCGGCCGGCCAGGGTGCGCACGCCGGAGGGCGAGCTGGAGGCCGATCTGGTCGTCGCCGCCGACGGCATCCACTCCGGCGTACGCGCCACCCTCTTCCCGGACCACCCCGGTCCCGTCTACTCCGGCTTCACCACCTGGCGGGTGGTGATCCCGGTCCCCGGCGCCGACTTCGCCTCGCACGAGACCTGGGGCCGGGGCCGGATCTGGGGGACGCACCCGCTCAAGGACGGCCGGGTCTACGCCTATGCCGCCGCCGTCACCCCGGCCGGCGGCCACGCGGCCGACGAGAGGGCCGAGCTGCTGCACCGGTACGGCGACTGGCACCACCCCGTCCCCGCCGTCCTCGCCGCCGCCCGCCCCGAGGACGTGCTCCGTCACGACGTGCACCACATCGCCGAGCCCCTGCCCGCCTACCACCGGGGCAGGGTCGCCCTGGTAGGCGACGCCGCGCACGCCATGCCGCCGACCCTCGGGCAGGGCGGCAACCAGGCGATCGAGGACGCGATCGTCCTCGCCCACCACCACGACGACCTGAGCGCCTACACGGCCGCACGCCTGCCCCGTACGACCGCCGTCGCCCGCCAGGCCGTCAAGGTGGCCCGGCTCAACCTGATGACCAACCGGGCCGGCGTCGTCGTCCGGGACGCGGCCCTGGCCGCCCTCTCCAAGGCCGGACCCGCTCTGTTCCTGCGGAGCTTCGACGGCATCGCCGACTGGCGGCCGCCGCAGCCCCCGTATGCTTCCCGGCAGACCCAGGTCGGCGAGCGTTAGAGGAGTGCACCCCGTGAAGGTCGGCGTCATCGGACTCGGCGACATCGCGCAGAAGGCGTACCTGCCGGTGCTCGCCGTCCTGCCCGGGGTCGAGCTGCACCTGCAGACCCGCACCCCGGCCACGCTCACCCGCGTGGGCGGGCGACTGCACCTGCCGCCCGCCCAGCTCCACGCCGACCTCGACGCGCTCCTCGGCGCCGGCCTCGACGCCGCCTTCGTGCACGCGCCGACCGCCGTCCACCCCGAGATCGTGACCCGGCTGCTGGAGGCAGGCGTCCCGACCTACGTCGACAAGCCGCTCGCCTACGAACTGGCGGACTCCGAGCGCCTGGTCACCCTCGCCGAGGAGCGCGGCACCAGCCTCGCCGTCGGCTTCAACCGGCGCCACGCACCCGGGTACGCGCAGTGCGCCGAGCACCCGCGCGAGCTGATCCTCATGCAGAAGAACCGCACCGGGCTGCCCGAGGACCCGCGCACCATGATCCTCGACGACTTCGTCCATGTCGTCGACACCCTGCGCTTCCTGGTGCCGGGGCCGGTCGACGACGTGACCGTGCGCGCCCGCGTCCGGGACGGTCTGCTCCACCACGTCGTCCTCCAGCTCGCCGGGGACGGCTTCACCGCCCTCGGCGTCATGAACCGGCTCAGCGGCTCGGCGGAGGAGATCCTCGAGGTCTCCGGCCAGGACACCAAGCGCCAGGTGGTCAACCTCGCCGAGGTGATCGACCACAAGGGCCAGCCGACCGTGCGGCGACGCGGCGACTGGGTCCCGGTGGCCCGCCAGCGCGGCATCGAACAGGCGGTGCTGGTCTTCCTGGAGGCCGTGCGCGCCGGCGAGGTGCTCAGCGCCCGGGACGCGCTGGAGACCCATGAGCTGTGTGAGCGGGTGGTACGCGCGGTGCACGAGCGTTCCGCCTGAGCCGCACCGTCCGTACGCCCTCGCCGACGCCCCAGGCCGCGAGGACCAGCAGTGACGCGTGCAGCGTCCAGTCACCGAAGCGGACATACGGCGTCGTCCCGTGCGTCACCGGGATGTCGTACACCCGCGACTCGCTCGCGTCCGTGCCGAGCCACGACCCGACGCGGGTGCCGTTCGCGTCGTAGACGGCGGAGACGCCCGTCAGCGTGGAGTGCACCATCGGCCGGCCGGTCTCGGCGGCGCGCAGGGCGGCGAGCGAGGCGTGCTGCGCCGGCGCCCAGGTGTGCTGGAAGGTCGACGTCGACGACTGGGCGAGCAGCACCTCGGCGCCGTCGGCGGCGAGCCGGCGGCTCATGTCGGGGAACGCGCTCTCGAAGCACACCATCGGGCCGATCCGCAGCCCGTCCCCGACGTCCATCACCACCTGCCGGTCGCCCCGCCTGCGGTCCTCGCCGGCGGCCTCGCCCACGGACGTGGCCCAGCCCAGCAGGGACCGGGCCGGGACGTACTCCCCGAAGGGGACCAGCCGCATCTTGTCGTACCGGTCGCCGGTCGGACCGTCGGGGCCGACGAGCACCGAACTCTTGTAGATGCCCGGCTTGTCCGAGCGCCGCGCGTCCACGTTGACCAGGATGTCCGCGCCGGTCTCCCGGGACAGCGCGGCGAGCCGCCGGGCCAGGTCGGGCCGGTCGTCCAGATCGAAGCCGACGCTGCTCTCGCCCCAGACGATCAGGTCGAGGTCCCGGCCGGCGAGTCCCCGGGTCAGCTCCTCCTCGCGGTCGAAGCGCCGCTCGGCACTGTCCGCCCCGGCGACGACCCCCGGCTGCACCACCCCGATCGCCACCCGCTCACCGTCGTCGGGCCGCGGTGCCCAGACCCAGGCGGCGGAGGTGGCCGCGGCGGTGGCCAGCAGCCCCGCGAGGGCGGGCACCCGCGCCCGGCGGACGGCGACGAGCACCGCGACGGCCACGTTCACGGCCACCACCAGGAAACTCAGCAGCCACACCCCGCCCACCGAGGCGAGTCGCAGCGCCGGCGCCACCTGCCACTGACTGGCCCCGAGCACCCCCCAGGGGCCGCCGAGCCCCTCCCAGGAGCGGACCAGTTCCACCGCCAGCCAGCCCGAGGGCAGCACCACGAGGGCCGCGGCCACCCGGCCGGCGGAGGCCGCCCCACCCAGCATCCGGCGCACCAGCCAGCCCCAGGGCGCCCACAACGCGCCGAGCAGCGCGGCGACGACGAAGGTGAACACGTGCAGGTTGGGCAGCAGCCAGTGGTGCATGGCCAGCATGAACCCGAAGCCGCCGCACCACCCGTCGTACGCCGCGCGCTTCCCGCCCGGCGCGGTCCGGGCCAGCAGCAGCCAGGGCACCAGGGCGACCCAGGCCCACCACCACAGGGCCGGGCCCGGGAAGGCGAGTACCGGGAGCGCGCCGGCGAGCACGGCGGCGGCCGAGCGGCGCCACGGGGAGGCGAGCCAGTGACCGAGCGTCTTCATGGGCGCCTCCCTACCCCGTGGTCCCTTCAGTGTGCGCTCTCGACGAGGGCGGATTCAGTTGATCACATCGGGTGTCCAGGCCCGGTGAAGCGCGGCCTCGCCTAGGATGATCGATGATCGATCAAACGCGCCGGGGTGCTCGCCCCGCCGATCCTCGCTGGAGGCAGTCATGGCACGTCCCATCACGGTGGTCACCGGTGGCAGCCGGGGTATCGGCGCGGCGACCTGTCTGCGGCTCGCGGCCGACGGCCACGACGTCGCCGTGGGTTACGTACGGGACGCCTCGGCCGCGGAGGCGGTGGTGGCCGGGGTGCGCGAGGCGGGCGGACGCGGCCTCGCGGTGCGGGCGGACACCTCGGTCGAGGCCGACGTCGAGCGGCTCTTCGACGTGGCGGAGGAGCGGCTGGGACCGGTGACGGGGCTGGTGAACAACGCGGCGGTGACCGGTCCGCTCGGCCGGCTCACCGACACCGACACCGACACCCTGCGCCGGGTCCTCGACGTCAATCTGCTGGGCGTGCTGCTGTGCGCCCGGCGCGCCGCGCGGCTGATGACCGCACGGGGCGGCGGCGTGATCGTGAACGTGTCGTCGGGGGCCGCGACCATCGGCAGCCCGGGGGAGTACGTCCACTACGCGGCGAGCAAGGCGGGCGTCGATGCCCTCACCGTGGGGCTGTCCAAGGAGCTGGGCCCGGACGGCATCCGCGTCAACGCGGTCGCGCCCGGGGTCACCGACACCGAGATGCACGCGGCCATGGGCGATGCGGATCGTGCCCGGCGGATGGGGGCGGCCGTCCCGCTGGGGCGGCCCGGCCGGGCGGAGGAGATCGCCGCGGCCATCGCCTGGCTGATGTCGCCGGACGCCTCCTACACCACGGGGGCGGTCCTGCGGGTGGCCGGCGGACGCTAGGGCCTGTCGTTCGGATCGGGGCGGCCGAGAGCGACGGTGCGTGCCACGCCCCGCGACGCCGACTTGATTGGAACGACAGGCCCGGGGGAGCGCCGGACGGGCCTCTCGGCCGAGGCGGCCGGTCAGGCCGCCTCGACGACCTCGCCGCGGATCGCCGAGGCCCATTCGACCACCAGCAGCTCGTACTCCGCGCGCTCCTGTGCCGACAGGGTCCCGCCCGCACGCCGCCACAGGGCACGGATCTGATCGTTCAGCTCCGCCGCGGAGCGCACGGAACCAGGGGTCACGGAATCGGGGGACATGCGGACAAGCCTAGGGGCAAGCACTGACAGTCCGCTACCGGACGGCTACGGAAGCGAGGGTCAGCCGGCCGACTCCGCGGCGTGCGGGCTCAGGACCCCCGCGAAGACCAGCACGATGATGACGATCCCGAGCGCGATGCGGTACCAGACGAACGGCATGAAGCTCTTGGTCGAGATGAACTTCATGAACCACGCGATCACCGCGTACCCGGTGACGAAGGCGATGACGGTCGCGAAGAGCGTCGGGCCCCAGGAGACGTGGTCGCTCTCCATCGCGTCGCTCAGCTCGAACAGCCCGGACGCCAGCACCGCCGGGATGGCAAGCAGGAACGAGTACCGGGCCGCCGCCTCGCGCCGGTAGCCCATGAAGAGGCCGCCGCTGATGGTCGCCCCGGAGCGGGAGACGCCGGGGATGAGGGCCATCGCCTGGCAGAGGCCGTAGATCAGACCGTCCCGGACGGACAGGTCCGTCAGTTCCTTGCGCTGCTGCGGCGCACGGTGCCGGCCGCCCTTCTCGTCCCGGGCCGCCATGCGGTCCGCGACGCCGATGATCACACCGACGACGATCAGCATGGTCGCGGTGATCCGCAGGTCGCGGAACGGACCCTCGATCTGGTCCTTGAGCGTCAGCCCCAGCACGCCGATCGGGATGGAGCCGACGATCACCAGCCAGCCCATGCGCGCGTCGGGGTCGCGGCGCATCTCCTTGTTCGTCAGCGACCGCGTCCAGGCGGAGAGGATCCGCCCGATGTCCTTGCGGAAGTAGATGAGCACGGCGGCCTCGGTGCCGATCTGCGTGATGGCGGTGAAGGCCGCGCCCGGGTCGTGCCAGCCGGAGAACGCCGCGGTCAGGCGCAGGTGCGCGCTGGAGGACACGGGAAGGAACTCGGTCAGCCCCTGGACGAGTCCGAGGATGAGTGATTCGAACCAAGACATGAAGTTACGGAGTCCAAGTGCCGGGCGAAAACGGGCATGGGCACACCGAACCGGCGTGCGGTGATCGGGATCAGGCGTGTCGAGGGGCAGCGTAGCGCCCCAAAGTGAAGATCAGCCCACAGGGGGGAGACGCCTTCCGGTCTCTCTTCCGGCTCTCTTCCGGCGCTCGTCCGCCCGTCGGCGGGCCCCGGCGCGAGCCCCCGTCAGCGCCCGCGCAGCCGGTGCCGCTTGCGCCAGGCCACCACCGCGCCCGCCAGGCCCGGCAGCGCGATGCAGGCCAGCGCGATCAGGAAGGCCGGCGAGGTCGGCGTCGAGGCACGGGCGCCGGCCACCACGTAGGCGGCGGTGTTGGGGATCGAGCCGAGCGCCGTCGCCAGCAGGAACGGCAGCAGCCCCATGCGGGAGACGGCCGCGCAGTAGTTGGCGGCGGCGAACGGCACACCCGGGAAGAGCCGGGCGGCCAGCATCGAGCGGAAACCGTGCCGGCTGAGCTGCCCGTCCGCCGCCTTCAGCCACTTGCCCCGCAGCAGCGGACGCAGCGCCTCCTGGCCCAGCACCCGGCCCAGGCAGAAGGCGATGCCCGCGCCGAGCACCGTCCCCGCCAGCGCCGAGGCGAGGCCGAGCTGCGAACCGAACAGGGCACCCGCGGCCAGGTTCAGCAGCGGACGCGGCACGAACGCGACGGTGCACAGCCCGTACGCCACCGCGTACGCGACCGCCGCGGCGGCCCCGCCGAGCTGCGGAGGCCAGCCGTCGGTCAGTAACTGCTGCGGCTGGAACAGCAGGACCGCCGTCGCGGCGGAGGCCAGCAGCAGGACGAGCAGGGAGAGCCGGGACCACGGGGAGAGCAGGACTCTGGTCAGGCGGGCGGCGAATCCGGTCGGCGGGACCGGCCCGGCGGCCGTGGCGACGGCGAGCTCTGCCGCAGCGGTCCGGGGAGAGACCGTGGCGGTGCCCCCAGAGCGGGTGGTGGCATCGAACATCCGGCGACACTAACCGACATATGTGTGTGATCGCCGTATGGTGCGTCTCATGAGCGTCACAGCCAGGGGAATTCCGGACGTGCCGCACAGCCCCTACGCGGACGCCGTGACGGAGCGGCTCACCGCCGTCTACGGTGCCGCCGCCGATCCCGAACGGGCCGCCGGCATGCGGGCGTACATGCGGGACGTCGCGCCCTTCCTGGGCCTGACCTCGCCCGTTCGCCGTTCCCTGTCCCGCACCGTGCTCGAGGGAACGCCCCGGCCCGACGAGCGGGACCTCATCGCCGTCGCGCTCCGCTGCTGGCGGATGCCCGAGCGCGAGTACCACTACTTCGCCGTCGACCTCCTGCGCCGGCATGTGACGCATTGCTCGTCCGGATTCCTGCCCGTGGCCCGGCATCTGGTCACCACGGTGCCGTGGTGGGACACCGTCGACCTGCTCGCCGCCCACGTCGTCGGGGCACTGGTCGCCGCCGACCGCGGACTCACCGCCGACATGGACGCCTGGAGCGCCGACGACGACCTGTGGCTGGTCCGCACGGCGCTGCTGCACCAGCTGCGCTACAAGGAACGCACCGACACCGAACGGCTCTTCGGCTACTGCCTGCGCCAGGGCGGCCACGGCGACTTCTTCGTCCGCAAGGCGATCGGCTGGAGCCTGCGCGAGTACGCCAAGACCGATCCGGACGCCGTACGCGCCTTCCTCGCCCGGCACGGCCGGCGCCTGGCACCGCTGTCCGTGCGCGAGGCCCTGCGCACCATCGGCCCCTAGCGGACCGGCGCACGCTCCCGCCCGCCCGGGCGTACTCCTGCCTGGGCGTACTCCCGCCCGGGCGAACTCCCGGGCGGCGAAAACCGTTCGACGCCGGACAGGGCCTCGGCGATGATCGACGTCATGTTCCGGCACGCCTTCCCCCTCGCAGCATCCGCGGTCGCGGATGCCCCGAAGGCTGCCGTCGTCCTCTTCCCGGCAGCCGTCGGCGGCGCCCGAAGCTGACCCTCCCCGGATCGTCCGGCGGACCCCGCAGGGGGAGGGTCGGCCCGTCCTCCCCGGGGTCCCACCACCGCCACGAGGCTTCGAGGAACCGCCATGTCCAAGACGGCGTACGTCCGCACCAAACCGCATCTGAACATCGGCACCATGGGCCATGTCGACCACGGCAAGACCACCCTGACCGCCGCCATCACCAAGGTCCTGGCCGAGCGCGGCGCCAGCAGCACCACCCACTACGTGTCGTTCGACCGCATCGACCGCGCCCCCGAGGAGGTGGCGCGCGGCATCACCATCGACCTCGCGCACGTCGAGTACGAGACCGACACCCGGCACTACGCCCACGTCGACATGCCGGGCCACGCCGACTACGTGAAGAACATGGTCACCGGCGCCGCCCAGCTCGACGGGGCGATCCTGGTCGTCTCCGCGCTCGACGGGATCATGCCGCAGACCGCCGAACACGTGCTGCTCGCCCGGCAGGTGGGCGTCGACCACATCGTGGTCGCGCTCAACAAGGCCGACGCGGGCGACGAGGAGCTGACCGACCTGGTGGAACTGGAGGTGCGGGACCTGCTCACCGCGCACGGCTACGGCGGCGACGCCGTGCCCGTCGTACGGGTCTCCGGGCTGAAGGCCCTGGAGGGCGACCCGCGGTGGACGGCCTCCGTGGAGGCGCTGCTCGACGCCGTGGACACGTACGTGCCCCTGCCCGAGCGGTACCTGGACGCGCCGTTCCTGCTGTCGGTGGAGAACGTGCTCACCGTCACCGGCCGCGGCACGGTCGTCACCGGCGCCGTCGAACGCGGCACCGTCCGCGTCGGCGACCGGGTCGAGGTGCTCGGCGCGTCCGTCGAGACGGTCGTCACCGGTCTGGAGACCTTCGGCAAGCCGATGGAGGAGGCGCAGGCCGGGGACAACGTGGCGCTGCTGCTGCGCGGGGTCGCCCGCGCCGCGGTGCGCCGCGGCCACGTGGTCGCCGCGCCCGGCAGTGTCGTCCCGGCGCGGCGCTTCCGGGCTCGGGTGTACGTGCTGTCGGCGCGCGAGGGCGGACGGTCGACGCCGGTCGCCACCGGATACCGGCCGCAGTTCTACATCCGGACCGCGGACGTGGTCGGGGACGTGGACCTCGGCGCGGCCGCCGTGGCCCGGCCCGGGGACACGGTCACCATGACCGTGGAGCTGGGGCGGGAGGTGCCGCTGGAGACCGGGCTCGGTTTCGCGATCCGTGAGGGCGGGCGGACCGTGGGGGCGGGGACCGTGACCGCCGTCGGCTGAGCCGGTCCTTGACACAATGGGCGGGTGAACGAAGCCGTACCCGTCAGCCGTGTCACCGACCACGGCACCGCCAAGCTCATGCCCGACGTCGACCGGGAACGGGCCTGGCTGCTCACCGTCGACGGGGCCCCGCAGTCGTACGTCGACCTGGACGAGCCGGCGCACCTGGAGTTCGAGTACACGCGCCGGCTCGGCCACGTCCTGGACACGGTCGCCGAGCCGGGGCGCGCGCTGGACGTGCTGCACCTCGGCGGGGGCGCGCTCACCCTGCCCCGGTACCTGGCCGCGACCCGGCCCGGTTGCCGGCAGGACGTGGTGGAGGCCGACCGGGGGCTGCTGGAACTGGTCGCCGAGCACCTGCCGCTGCCGGACGGCTCGGACGTCACCGCGCACGCCGCGGACGCCCGGGCCTGGCTGGAGAGCGCCCCCGCCGACTCGGCCGACGTCCTGGTCGCCGACGTCTTCGGGGGCTCGCGGGTGCCCGCGCACCTGACCTCCGTCGGGTACGCCCGCCAGGCCGCACGGGTCCTGCGCCCCGACGGCGTGTACGTCGCCAACCTGGCCGACACCGCGCCGTTCGGCTTCCTGCGCGGCCAACTGGCGACGTTCGCCACGCTCTTCGAGGAGCTGGCGATCATCGCCGAACCGGGCGTGCTGCGCGGACGCCGCTTCGGCAACGTCGTCCTCGTCGCCGCGCACCGGCCCGTGGACACGGCGGAGCTGGCCCGGCGCACCGCCGCCGACGCCTTCCCGGCCAGGGTCGAGCACGGGCGTGCCCTGCGGGACTTCACCGGCGGCGCGCGGCCGGTGCGGGAGGAGGACGCCGTGCCGTCGCCCGTGCCTCCGTCGGGGGCGTTCGGGATCGGCTGAGCGCCGCCCCGCGCCCCCCACGACGCCGTGTGCCGCGTGCCTACGACTCGGTCGGCGGCTCCTCGGTGAGGCGGACGGTGCTCAGGATCTTCTGGATCGTCGCCTCCGGCACCTCCTCCTTGACGCCCTTGGCGCCGTACAGGTTCCAGGTGACGAAGTCGCCCGCGCCGTTCTTGAAGGCGAAGGTGATCGCCTTGCCCTCGGTGTCGCACTTGCCCTTCTGGGGCGTGCCCTCGGAGTGCGCCGTGATGACGCTGCCCTCGAGACCGGAGGCGGTCTTGTACGCCTTCGCCTTGCCGTACTTGACGCTCTTCTTGTCCGGCTGGGTGTAACCGCCGTAGATCCACCACGGGACCCGGGTCTCGGCCGCCATGGTCGCGTCCTTGGCGCCGTTCTCCCCGCGGGTGCCGGCGGTGGCGAGGGCGGTGCTCTCCTTGCGGCCGTCCTTGTTCTCGTCCGTCGTGCACCACTCGGACTTGAGGTACGCCGGGGCGGTGACGGTGGTGCGGTCGGTCTTGCCGTCCTCGTCCCACTCGAAACCGACGCTGGTGTCGGTGCTGTCCAGCTCCCAGTCCGCCGGCACGTCGAACATGGTGCCGAAGCGCGGGTTGGCGACGACCTGCCAGCCCTCGACGGTGGCCTCCAGCTCGCCGCCGCCGCGCGGGTTGTCCCCGGAGCCGGAAGCGCTCGGGTCGGCGGTCGGGGACTGCGACGTGCCCTCCGTCGCGGTCGCCGTCGGCTTCGGGTCCTTGCCGTCGTCGGCCTGGTCGTCCTTGTCACCGCCCAGCACCAGGAAGCCGGTGACTCCGGCGGCCACCACCACCGCGAGCGCCGCGACGATCGCGACCAGCTTCGTCCGGTTCCCGCCACCGCCGCCGCTGCCGCCGGAGGCCGGCATCGGGGTGGTGACGGGCTGCGGAGTGCTCCACTGCTGCTGCCCGTACGCCCCGGGCTGCTGCTGGTAGCCGGGCTGCTGGTACGGATTCGGCTGCTGGTACCCCGGCTGCTGGTACGGATTGTTCTGCGGGTTCTGCTCGCCCCCGGGCGGCTGCTGTCCTGGCCACATGAGCAGTCACCCTAATGCCGCCGAGGACACGATTCGGTCACTGCCCTTTGTCAGGGACGTACCGAACGGTGGAGAGGATCTTCCGGACGGTGCCGTCCGGCACCTCGTCGGCGACGTCCGCCGCACCGTAGAACGACCAGGAGGCCAGGTCGCCGTCGGCGGTCTCGAAGGCGAACGTCGTGGCCTTGCCGTCCACGTCGCACTTGTCCCGCTTCTCCACCCCGGACGACCGGGAGGTGGCGACACTGCCCGCGATGCCGGAGGACGTGGTGAAGGAGGACACCGGTCCCGTCGTCACCTTGTCGCGCGCCGGCTGGGCGAAGGCCCCGTAGACCCAGGCCGCCGCGTTCTTCCGGGCGATCTCCTCCGTACCGCGCGCCCCGTCCTCGCCCCGGGTGCCCGCACCGGCCAGGGGGACGTGGTCGAGCCGGCCGTCCCGGTCGCTGTCCGCCGCGCACCACTGCTCCTGGAGGACGGCCGGGGCCCTCATGGCCACCAGGGGCTTGTCGTCGGGGTCGTCGTTCTCCGCCACGTACGTCACCCAGGTGGGCGCCTTCGGCACCCAGGAGTCCGGCACGTCGAAGGCGATGCCGAGGTCGGGGTTGGTGACGACCCGCCAGCCCGCCACGGTCGGCCGCGGGCCCTCCGCGCCGTCCGCCGGGTCGTCGGCCTCGGACGCGGACGGAGCGGAAGCGGGGTCGGCCCGGTCGTCCCCGCCGCGCAGCAGGACCGTCCCGGTGACGGCCGCGACGGCCACGACCACCGCGGCGGCCACGACCGCCACCACCGTCGTACGGCTGCCGCCCCCGCGCCCGCCGGGCGGCGGTCCACCCGGGAACGCGGGGGAGTGCCCGGTGTCCGCGGGCGGCTGTTGTCCTGGCCACATGGCCGGCAAGCATACGGCGATCATGCCGGGTGCCTGGCCCTCGGATGCTACTCGTGGGTAACCTTCGGTCATGAGCGCAGACCAGATGTCGATAGGCGAGTTGCTCGCCGCCACGGTGCCGATGGTCAGGACCCTGAACCTCGCGTACCTGGAGACCACACCGGAGAAGGCCGTGCTGGCCCTCCCCGACCAGAGCGAGTACCGCAACCACGTCGGCGGACCGCACGCCGGAGCCATGTTCACGCTGGGCGAGTCGGCCAGTGGCGCGATCGTGCTGGCGGCCTTCGGCGACCAGCTCTCCCGGGCGGTGCCGCTGCCGGTCAACGCGGAGATCGCCTTCAAGAAGATCGCGCTCGGTCCGGTCACGGCCACGGCCACGCTCGGCCGCCCGATCGCCGACGTGGTGGCGGAACTGGACGCGGGCAGCCGTCCCGAATTCCCGGTCAGTGTCGCCATCCAGCGGGAGGACGGCGCCGTCACCGGTGAGATGACCGTCACCTGGACCCTGCGTCCCAACGGCTGACACGCGCTGAACAGGTAGGCTTCCCGGGTCGCCTCGATCGAGGCGACCCGGGAAGCGGCGGAGCCCACCCGGACCCAGCCGCGGGGACGCGAATCGGAGGGTGTGGCGTTGCACGTCCAGGAGTGGCTCGACACGGTGCCCGCGGTGGCGGTCTACGCCGTGGTGGGGCTCGTCATCGGTCTGGAGAGCCTGGGCATCCCGCTGCCGGGCGAGATCATCCTGGTCTCGGCGGCCCTGCTCTCCTCCCAGCACGGCGGCATCGACCCGCTCGTCCTGGGCGCCTGCGCCAGCGCCGGCGCGGTGATCGGCGACTCGATCGGGTACGCCATCGGCCGCAAGGGCGGCCGGCCGCTGCTCGCCTGGCTGGGGAGGAAGTTCCCCAGGCACTTCAGCGAGGGCCACATCGCCACCGCGGAACGGTCCTTCCAGAAGTGGGGCATGTGGGCCGTGTTCTTCGGCCGCTTCGTCGCGCTCCTGCGCATCTTCGCCGGACCGCTCGCCGGTGTGCTGCGGATGCCGTACTGGAAGTTCCTGATCGCCAACGTCCTCGGCGGCATCGTCTGGGCGGGCGGCACCACCGCGGTCATCTACTACGTCGGCGTCGTCGCCGAGTCGTGGCTGAAGCGCTTCTCCTGGCTGGGCCTGGTGCTGGCGGTGGCCATCGGCATCGCCTCGATGCTGGTCCTCAAGCGCAAGGCGAAGAAGGCCCAGCCCCTCCCCGCCGCCGAGTAGGAGCGCCCCCGGAGCGCGGCGAACGGCGCGCCCGGCCGGGCGCGCCCCCCGACCGGCCTCCTACAGACCGCCCCCCACCGCTCCCCGGTGCTCCTCGGCCAGCGCCGCGTACATCGTGCCGTTCAGCGTGACCCCCTGACGCTCCTCCTCCGTCAGCTCCCGCTTCACCTTCGCCGGCACCCCCGCCACCAGCGACCCCGGCGGCACCCGCATCCCCTGCGGCACCAGCGCCTGCGCGGCCACCAGCGACCCGGCGCCGATCACCGCGCCGTTCAGGACCGTGGCGCCCATGCCGATCAGGCAGTCGTCCTCGACGGTCGCCCCGTGCACCACGGCGTTGTGCCCGATGGACACCCGCTCCCCGACGGCGACGGGGAAGCCGGGGTCGGCGTGGAGCGTGCAGTTGTCCTGGACGTTGCTGTCCGCGCCGACGGTGATCCGCTCGACGTCGCCGCGCAGCACCGCCCCGTACCAGACGCTCGTCCCGGCGTGCAGCGTCACATCGCCGACGACCGAGGACGTCGGAGCCACGAACGCTCCCGCGTCCACCTTCGGTTCCCTGCCGCCGATGCCCGTGATCAGCGCCTGCCGCGTCATCTTCGCCTCCTGCTCGGGTGGTGCCCCGGTGATGTAGGGGCACCGTACGCCACCCGGTGGGGTGAAGATCACAGCGCTCCCGCCTCATGGCCGCAGGGCGCGCGGACTACCGTGAGCGGGTGCCGAAGCGCAAGAACTCGACCCCGTCCTGGCGGACCCGCCTCGCGCAGCGGGCCGTCCACGCGGGCTGGGCCTGGGTGCAGCGCACCGGCTCCGTCACCGCCGCCCACCCCGGACGCTTCCGCTTCGGCGCGCTGGGCACGGGCACCCGCCTCGCCTTCCCGCTGGGCACGGTCTTCGGCGAGCCCTGGATCCACGTCGGCGCCCACTGCATCATCGGCGAGCAGGTCACCCTCACCGCCGGGCTCATGCCCGACCTCGACCTCGGCCCCGAACCGATCCTGCGCATCGGCGACGGGGTCGTCCTCGGCCGCGGCAGCCACGTCATCGCCGACACCTCGGTCACCATCGGCAGCGACTGCTACTTCGGCCCCTATGTCTACGTCACCTCCACCAACCACTCCTACGACGACCCGCACCAGCCCATCGGCAAGCAGTGGCCGCGGATGGACCCGGTGGAGATCGGCCCCGGCTGCTGGATCGGCACCGGCGCGGTGATCCTGCCCGGCGCCCGCGTCGGACGGAACGTGGTGGTCGCCGCCGGTGCCGTGGTCCGGGGCACGGTCCCCGACCACGCCGTGGTGGCGGGCGCCCCCGCCCGCGTCGTGCGGCGCTGGACGCCCGACGAGGGCTGGCAGCCACCCCTGCGGACCCCGGCGCCGGTGCCGATACCCGACGGGATCACGCCCGGTCAGCTCCGGGCACTGTCGCAGCTGGACGACGAGGCGGTGGCCCGGCTCGCCGAGTTGGACGACCCCGCGGAGCCGGCGCGGAGACTGGCGGAACCGGCGGGCGAGAGCTGAGCGTTCGGGTGCCCGCCGTGGTCGCGGGCGCCCCGCAGTACAGTGCGGTGAACCTTCGGACGGCCGGCGGCGGTCCACGGCCCGCACCGCGTCGTCCGAACCAGTGAACCAACGCATGGACGGAACGTGGCGGACCTCGACCTGCTGACCCAGTCCCTGGCGCGCAACGTCAGGCGCTGGCGCACCGAGCGCGGCTTCACCCTGGACGCGCTCGCCGCGCGGGCCGGCGTCAGCCGCGGCATGCTCATCCAGATCGAGCAGGCCCGCACCAACCCCAGCCTCGGCACGGTGGTGAAGATCGGCGACGCCCTGGGCGTCAGCATCACCACCCTCCTCGACTGGGAACAGGGCCCCACCGTCCGCGTCGTCCCCGCCGAGCAGGCGGTACGGCTGTGGCACACGGACGCCGGCAGTTTCAGCCGGCTGCTCGCCGGGAGGGAGGCACCCGGCCCGCTGGAGATGTGGCAGTGGCGGCTGATGCCGGGCGAGAGCAGCCCGTCCGACCCGCACCCCACCGGCACGGTCGAGCTGGTGCACGTCACCGCCGGGGAGCTGACGCTCACCGTCGACGGCGTGGCGCACCGCGTCCCGGCGGGGGCCAGCGCGTCCTTCGAGTCCGACACCCCGCACACCTACGGCAACGAGGGCGAGGAGCCGATGGAGATGATCATGGCGGTCTCGGTGCCGCCCGTCCGCTGAGACGGCCGTTCACCGAGGCCCCCGCCGTTGTTAGCGTGCGGCCATGCACGCACCCATCGGGAACTTCGACAGCGCCAAGCCCGCCCCGGACGTCCTCGACGAACTGACCCGCCCGGTCGCCGACGCCGTGCGCCACTGGCACGGCAGCGTCCCGGCCGACCAGATCGTCTACGTCGACACCGCGCCGGAGTGGGCCGACACCGCCACCTTCGTCGAGCACTACGGCCCTGAGCTGCTCGAACAGTCCGCCAACTGCGTGGTGGTCACCGGCAAGCGGGGCGGCGGCACGACCCTGGCGGCCTGCGTGGTCCTCTCCACCACCCGGGTCGACGTCAACGGAGTCGTGCGCCGTCATCTGGGCGCCCGCAAGGCGTCGTTCGCCCCCATGGACACGGCGACCGGCGAGACCGGCATGGAGTACGGCGGCATCACCCCGGTCGGACTGCCCGCCGACTGGCCCGTACTGGTGGACTCCGCCGTCGTCGACCTGCCGTACGTCCTCGTCGGCAGCGGACGCCGGCGCGGCAAGCTGCTGGTGCCGGGCAAGGCCTTCGCGGAGCTGCCGGGGGCCGTGGTCCTCGACGGGCTGGGCGTCGCCTGACGCTCACCCGGTGGTGTGGTGGGCGAGCGGCAGGTGCGGGTCGGCCTCGCCGGGCGCCGGTGCCGGGTCGGCGTGGACCAGGGCCGCGGTGAGGCGGGGCACGGCGTGCAGCAGGGCGTGCTCGGCCTCGACGGCGATGCGGTGGGCCCGGCGGACCGTCACCTCGCCGTCCACCACCAGCGCCACCTCGGCGCGCAACCGGTGCCCGATCCAGCGCAGGCGCAGCTCACCCACCCCGCGCACGCCGGGGACCTGGACCAGTGCCCGCTCGGCACGGTCCACCAGATCCGGGTCGACGGCGTCCATCAGCCGCCGGAACACCTCGCGGGCCGCGTCGCGGAGCACCAGCGCGATCGCGGCGGTGATCGCCAGCCCGACGACCGGGTCCGCGTGCCGCCATCCCAGCGCCGCCCCGCCCGCGCCCAGCAGCACGGCCAGTGACGTGAAGCCGTCCGTGCGGGCGTGCAGCCCGTCGGCGACCAGCGCGGCGGAGCCGATCTCCCGGCCCACGCGGATGCGGTACCGGGCCACCCACTCGTTGCCGGCGAAA
Source organism: Streptomyces sp. SudanB5_2050 (assembly GCF_964272335.1). Lineage (NCBI taxonomy): Bacteria > Bacillati > Actinomycetota > Actinomycetes > Kitasatosporales > Streptomycetaceae > Streptomyces > Streptomyces sp. SudanB5_2050. Next base: position 1,395,844 of record NZ_OZ186760.1, on the reverse strand, counting down.
CCGGCCAGGGCGGCCCCGGCCACCGCCGGGAGGTGCGCCACCGGACGGGGATCGAGCAGCCGCTCCACCGCCGTCCACCCCGCGAGGACCGCGGAGGCGGCGATGGCCAGGACGACGACGATGCCCGCCAGATCCTCCGCACGCCCGTAGCCGTAGGTGAACCGCCGGGTGGCCGCGCGCCGGCCCAGCACGAAGGCGACGCCCAGCGGTACGGCCGTCAGCGCGTCCGCCGCGTTGTGCACCGTGTCGCCCAGCAGCGCCACCGACCCGGAGACCACCACCACGACCGCCTGGACCGCCGCCGTCGCACCGAGCACCGCCAGCGACACCCACAGCGCGCGCAGCCCCAGCGCCGAGGACTCCAACGCCCGGTCCACCTTGCCGGCGCTCTCGTGGGAGTGCGGGGTGAGACGGTGCGCGAGACGGTGCCACCGGCGGGCGCCCGTCCCGTCGTGACGGCGGTGGGAAGAGCGGTGGTGATCGTGGTGGTGCCGGTGCGGGTCGCTCACGGGGTGCCCCTTCCGGTGTGCCGGTGCGGTGGGTGGACGCCGGACGCCCACGGAGCCATTATGTGCGTATGAGCGCACGCATGCACCTGTCACCTGCGGACGACGCGCACCCGCGCACGCCGGGCGAGGAGCAGTTGGCGCTCGCCGCCGAACTCCTCGCCCTCCTGGGGGACCGCACCCGCCTCGCCCTGCTGCACGCCCTGATGGACGGCGAGGCCGACGTCACCACCCTCACCGAGGAGTGCGGGGCGGCGCGGCCGGCGGTCAGTCAGCACCTGGCCCGGCTGCGGCTCGCCGGGCTCGTGAGCACCCGCAAGGAGGGCCGCAGGGTCGTGTACGCGCTGCGCGACGGGCACCTGCGCCGGCTGGTCGGCGAGGCGCTGAGCGTGGCCGACCACCGGCTGCGCGACCGGCCGCCGCACGACTGACCGGCGGACTCGAACGCGGTGTGCCGCTGCGCCCGCTCCAGCAGGAACCGGGCCGGGCCGCGCCGCTCCAGGCCCCGCACGGCCCGTTCCTCGATGACCTCGGCGCGCGGGCGCCCCTCGATGGAGGCACAGGTCCCCGTCTCCAGGACCAGGCAGTCGATCCCGGATGGCGGCGTGCGTGGCCCGCGGGGAGAGCCGGGAAAGGGCCGGCCGCCTCGGCGTCGGCCGAGGGGCGGGTCGGGCCCGGACGGGGGAGTGCCGGCGTCAGCCGAGGCGCGGGATCTCGATGGCGGGGCAGCGGTCCATCACCATCTCCAGGCCCGCCGCCCGCGTCCGCTCGTAGGCGTCCTCGTCGATCACGCCGAGCTGGAACCAGACCGCCGCGGCGCCCTTCGCGACCGCCTCGTCGGCCACCGCTCCGGCCAGCTCGCTGTTGACGAAGACGTCCACGACGTCCACCTCGAAGGGGATGTCCGCGAGGGAGGCGTAACCCTGCTCGCCGTGCACCGTCTCCGCCTTGGGGTGCACCGGCACGACGCGCTTGCCGAAGCGCCGCAGCACCTCGGCGACCCCGTACGCCGCGCGCTGCCGGTTGGACGACAGGCCGACCACGGCCCAGGTGTCGCCCAGCTCGGTGAGGATCTTGCGGACCGTTGCCTCGTCGCCGTACACCGGCGGCCTCCTCGTACTCCCGGACGGCCCGCGTGCCGGGCCTTCGCACCGATCAACGGACCGCACCGCCCCGGGATTCCCCAGTGCGAGGCCGGGACGGGTGAGCGCGCCCCGGTGCGACGCGCCCCCGCCCCGCCTACGCTCGCCCCGTGCTGCGCATCGCCGACGCCCGAACGGGCCGTACCGTCCCCGCCGCCCCCGCCCGACGCGGGCCGACCCGTGTCCTGGCCCACCCGCCGGGCCCCGGCACGACCGGTCTGCGCGTGCTCCTCGTCGCCGACCTGCTGGTGCGGGCCCTGGAACTCGACGGCACGCCCGCCTGGGCGCTGCGATCCGGCGCGGACGGGGGTCACCGCCTGCGCGAGGAGGCGGAAGCCCTCGGCATCCGGCCGTTCGAGGACGTCGGCTCCGCGGGTCCGCGCACCGGGCAGACGGTGCACGTCGTGGGGGAGGGCGCCACCGTGCCGGAGGGAACGGTGGTCGCGGTGGCCCCCGTGACCCCGTCCGCACCCGATCTCTCCCATCCGGACGCCCTGCGCCTCGCCCTGCTGGCACAGAGCCACCACGCGCGCGTACGGCTGGACGCGACCGCGCTGGGCGAGGCCCGCGACACCCTCGCCCGGTGGCGCCGCGCGGTCGCCGACTGGGCGAGGCGGCCCTCGCGCCCCGTCCCCGGCGCGGTGCGCGACCGGCTGCGGGCCGCCTGGGAGGACGACGTGGACGCCCCCGGGGTGTTGGGGGTGCTGCGCGCGGTGGAGACCGATCCGGACCTGTCCGACGGAGCCCGGTTCGAGACCTTCGCCCACGCCGACCGGTTCCTCGGCCTCCACCTCACCCGGGACATCGGGGCTCCGGACTGACCCTCCCGCCGGCATCCGCCGATCCGCCGAGACCGCTGAGCCTCGTCGAGGTCCGCCGATCCGCCGATCCGCCGATCCGCCGATCCGCCGATCCGCCGAGATCCGCCGAGACCCGTGGAGGCCCGCCGCCCCCCGGCCGCGACGACCGGGCCGAGGGGCGCGGCGGGTGAGCGCATAGGCTGGCCGCATGCAGGACGAGTACCGCACGGTCGCCCGCGCGGGTGTGCACGAGACCGAGATCAACCGCTCCCGTTTCCTGTGCGCCCTCGCCCCGGCCGCCACCGAGCGGGAGGCCCAGGAGTTCATCGCGGGCGTGCGCAAGGAGCACGCGGACGCCACCCACAACTGCTGGGCGTACGTCATCGGGGCCGACGCCGCCGTGCAGAAGGCCAGTGACGACGGCGAGCCCGGCGGCACCGCCGGCGTCCCCATGCTGCAGATGCTGCTGCGCCGGGACATGCGGTACGTCGTCGCCGTCGTCACCCGCTACTACGGCGGCGTCAAGCTCGGCGCGGGCGGGCTCATCCGCGCCTACGGCGGCGCGGTCGGCGAGGCCCTGGACGACCTCGGCACCCTCACCCGGCGACGGTTCCGCCTGGCCACCGTGACCGTCGACCACCAGCGGGCCGGAAAGCTCGAGAACGACCTGCGCACGACGGGACGGGCGGTCCGCGACGTCCGCTACGCCGAGGCCGTCACCATCGAGATCGGCCTCCCCGAGGCCGACGTCGACGCCTTCCGGGGCTGGCTCGCGGACGCCACCGCCGGCTCGGCCCGGTTCGAGCTGGGCGGGGAGGCGTACGCGGATGCCTGACCAAGCACGGGCGAAAGGCGCGTAACGGACACCGTGCGGACGCTGGTCCCGGGCGAAACGGGAGTAACCACCCGGGCTGTCGGACCCTGCCGTTAGTCTCGGGGCTCATGCGACTGCTGCACACTTCCGACTGGCACCTGGGCCGGGCGTTCCACCGGGTGAACATGCTCGGCGCCCAGGCCGGGTTCATCGACCACCTCGTCGACACCGTGCGCGAGCACGACGTCGAGGCCGTGGTCGTGTCGGGGGACGTGTACGACCGCGCGGTCCCGCCGCTCGCCGCCGTCGAGCTGTTCGACGACGCCCTGCACCGCCTCGCCGCCCTCGGCGTGCCCACGGTGATGATCTCCGGCAACCACGACTCGGCCCGCCGCCTCGGCGTCGGCGCCGGACTCATCGACCGCGCCGGCATCCACCTGCGCACCGACCCGGCCGGATGCGGCACCCCGGTGGTGCTGCACGACGCGCACGGCGACGTGGCCTTCTACGGACTGCCCTACCTCGAACCGGCCCTGGTGAAGACCGAGTTCGGCGTGGACAAGCCCGGACACGAGGCCGTGCTCGCCGCCGCCATGGACCGGGTGCGGGCCGACCTCGCCGGCCGCGCGCCGGGCACCCGGTCGGTCGTCCTCGCGCACGCCTTCGTCACCGGCGGCGAGCCGAGCGACAGCGAGCGGGACATCACCGTCGGCGGCGTGGCCGCCGTGCCCCGCGGCGTCTTCGACGGCGTCGACTACGTGGCGCTCGGCCACCTCCACGGCTGCCAGACCCTCACCGAGCGCGTCCGCTACTCCGGCTCCCCGCTGCCGTACTCCTTCTCGGAGGCCGCGCACCGCAAGAGCACCTGGATCGTCGACCTGGACGCCGCGGGCGAGGTCACCGCCGAACGCGTCGACTGCCCGGTGCCGCGTCCGCTGGCCCGGCTGCGCGGCACCCTGGACGAACTGCTCGCCGATCCGGAGCTGACCGCGCACGAGGAGGCGTGGGTCGAGGCGACCCTCACCGACCCGGTCCGCCCGGCCGACCCCATGGCCCGGATCACCGACCGCTTCCCGCACACCCTGAGCCTCGCCTTCGACCCCGAGCGCGCCCCGGACGACCCGGCGGTGTCCTACGCGCGGCGGCTCGCGGGCCGCAGCGACCAGCAGATCGCGGAGGACTTCGTGAGCCATGTGCGCGGCGCCGGCCCCGACGACGACGAACGGACCGTGCTGCGGGACGCCTTCGACGCGGTGCGCGCCGACGAGACCCTGCGGGAGGTGGCCCGGTGAGGCTGCACCGGCTGGACATCACCGCCTTCGGCCCCTTCGGCGGATCGCAGAGCGTCGACTTCGACGACCTGTCGGCGGCCGGGCTCTTCCTGCTCCACGGCCCGACCGGCGCCGGAAAGACCTCCGTCCTGGACGCCGTCTGCTACGCGCTCTACGGCTCGGTGCCCGGCGCCCGCCAGAGCGGCCAGGGCATGAGCCTGCGCAGCGACCACGCCGCCGTCGGCACCCGCACCGAGGTGCGCCTCGAACTCACCGTCGCCGGACGGCGGCTGGAGGTCACCCGGCAGCCGCCGTGGGAGCGGCCCAAGCTGCGCGGCCGGGGCACCACCGTCGACAAGGCCCAGAGCCTGCTGCGCGAGTACGACGCGGGCGCCGGGACCTGGAAGGACCTCAGCCGCTCCCACCAGGAGATCGGCGAGGAGATCACCCAGCTGCTCGGCATGAGCCGCGAGCAGTTCTGCCAGGTCGTGCTGTTGCCCCAGGGCGACTTCGCGCGTTTCCTGCGCGCCGACGCCGAGGCGCGGGGCAAGCTGCTGGGCCGGCTCTTCGACACCCGGCGCTTCGCCGAGGTCGAGAAGTACCTCGCCGAGCGGCGTCGCGCCACCGAGGCGCGGGTGCGTGAGGGGGACGCCGCGCTGCTGGCCGACGCCCACCGGATGCAGCAGGCCGCCGGCGACACCATGGAGCTGCCGGAGCTGGCCCCGGGCGAGCCCGGCCTGGCCGACGCCGTGCTCGGCGCGGCCGCCGTCGCCCGCTCCACGGCCCGGGAGCTGCTGGCCGTCGCCGACAGCCGGCTCGCCGCCGCGGAATCCGTCCACGCCGCCGCCGAGCGCGACCTGGCCGGGGTGCGGGAGCTGGACCGGCTGCAGCGGCGCTTCGCCGAGGCGACGGAGCGGTCGCGGCGGCTGGCCGAGCGCGCCGACGTCCACCGCGCCGCGCAGGAGCGCATGGAGCGGGGCCGCAAGGCCGAAGCGGTGGCCCCCGCCCTGGAGTTGCGGGACGCCGCCGACGCCGAGCACCGGCGGGCGGCGGACACCGAGGCACAGGCGCGGGCCCTGCTCCCGCAGGACCTCGCCGACGCCGGTGCGACGGGCCTCGCCGCCGCCGCGCGCCGGGCCGCCGAGGAGCTGGGCGGTCTCGACGCGGCCCGGCGGGCCGAGCGGCGGCTCGCCGAGCTGACCGAGGAGCGCGCCGGTCTCGACCGCCAGGAACGCGCCGACGAGGAGGCCCTGCACGAGGCCGAAGCCTGGCTGGCCGGCTGGGAACAGACCCGCGACCGGCTCCAGGCCCGCGTCGAGGACGCCCAGGAGGCCGCGACCCGTGCCGAACAGCTCGCCGTGCAGCGCGACCCGGCGCGGCGCCGGCTGGCCGCGGCCCGGGAGCGGGACCGGCTCACCCACGACACCGAGGAGACCGCGCGGCGGGCGCTGGACGCGGCCGAGCGCGCCGTCGAGGCCCGAGCCCACTGGCTCGACCTCAAGGAGCAGCGGCTGAGCGGCATCGCCGCCGAACTCGCCGCCGACCTCACCGACGGCACGCCCTGCGCGGTGTGCGGGGCCACCGAACACCCGGCCCCCGCCCGGAAGATCGCCGGGCACGTCGACCGCGAGGCGGAGGAGCGCGCGCTGGCGCGCTACCAGGAGGCCGACGAGCGCCGCGCGGACGCCGAACGGCGGCTGAGCGCCGTACGGGAGGCGCTCGCCGCCGCCACGGCGGAGGCCGGGGACGCGCCCACCGCACGGCTCGCCGAGGAGACCGAGGAACTGGAGCGGCTGTACGCGGACGCCCGGACGGCCGCCTCGGGGCTGCACGCCGCCCAGGAGGAGCTGCGCGGGGCGGAGCGGGAGCGGGAGCGGCGGATCGCGGCCCAGCAGCAGGCGGCCGTCCGGGCCGCCTCCCGGGTCGCCCACCGGGAACGGCTGGAGACGGAACGCGCGGCACTGGAGGAGGAACTGGTCCGGGTCCGCGGCACCGCCGGCAGCGTGGCGGCCCGGGCCGCCCAGCTGGAGTGCCGCGCCGCGCTGCTCACGGAGGCCGCCGACGCCGCCCGGAACGCCGAGGACACCGCGCGGCGGCTCAAGGACGCCGACGCCCGCCTGGCCGACGCGGCCTTCCGCGCGGGCTTCGCCACCCCGAGCGAAGCCGCCGCCGCACTCCTCACCGACGACGCCCACCGCGAACTGCGGCGCCGGCTCGACGCCTGGGACGCGGAGGAGGCCGCCGTCCGCGCCGTCCTCACCGAGGCCGACACCGCCGCCGCGGCCCGGCGCCCGCCCGCCGACCCGGCCGCGGCGGAACGCGCCGCCGCCGACGCGGACCGCCGGCTGCGCGACGCCGTATCGGCACGCGACGCCGCCGTCCGGCGCTGCGCCGAGCTGGACCGGCTGTCCGCCCGCGCCACCACCGCCGCGCGCGGGCTCGCCCCGCTGCGCGAGGAGCACGACCGCGTCGCCCGCCTCGCCACCCTCACCGCGGGCACCTCGGCGGTCAACGAGCGCCGGATGCGGCTGGAGTCGTACGTGCTGGCGGCCCGTCTCGAACAGGTCGCCGCCGCCGCGACCGCGCGACTGCGGCGCATGTCCTCGGGCCGCTACACCCTCGTCCACTCCGACGACCGCGCCGGACGCGGGCGCAGCGGCCTCGGTCTGCACGTGGTCGACGCCTGGACCGGCCGCGAGCGCGACACGGCCACGCTCTCCGGCGGCGAGACGTTCTTCGCCTCGCTCGCCCTCGCGCTCGGCCTCGCCGACGTCGTCACGGACGAGGCCGGCGGAGTGCGCCTGGACACCCTCTTCATCGACGAGGGCTTCGGCAGCCTCGACGACCAGACCCTCGACGAGGTCCTCGACGTCCTCGACGCGCTGCGCGAGCGGGACCGCAGCGTCGGCATCGTCAGCCACGTCGCCGACCTCCGCAGGCGCGTCCACGCCCAACTGGAGGTCGTCAAGGGGCGGACCGGTTCCGTGCTGCGGCAACGGGGCACCGGCTGAGCCGTGCCCGGCGCCCGGACCGTGACGCGGTGGCTCAGCGGCCCAGCGGCCGGCGGGGGAGCGGCGAGGAGTAGACGACGCTCGTGGTGACCGATCCCAGCGCGCTGATCCGGCCGGACACCTCCTCCAGGTGCCGCATGGAGCGGGCCGCGACCTTGATGACGAAGCAGTCGTCCCCCGTCACGTGGTGCGCCTCCAGGATCTCCGGAGTGACCGCCACCAGGTCGTGGAACGGCTTGTAGTTGGCGGTCGGATGGCGCAGCCGCACGAAGGCCAGGATCGGCAGCCCCAGCCGCTCGGGGTCGACGACCGCCGCGTAGCCCTGGATGATCCCCGCCTCCTCCATCCGGCGCACCCGCTCGGTCACCGCGCTCGCGGACATCGAGACGGCACGGGCCAACTCGGCGTATCCCGCTCGCCCGTTGCGCTGGAGGGCGTCGAGGAGGAGCCAGTCGGTGGCGTCCGGGGTATACGTGGTCACCCGCGACAACTACCAGGGAATCACCGGCGAGAGCAAGGCATCGCCGGGGATTCTCCCTTCTGGCGGTGGGCCCGCCCGCCATAGGTTTGCGGTCAGGAGATCCACCGAGAACCGAGAAGGGGCCCCGACCATGAGTGCCGCCACCACCAACCCCGTGCTGCTCGTCGCCCCGGCGTCCCCCGCCGAAGCCGCCGCCCACTTCCGCGCGAGTCTCGCCTTCCACACCGACGTCTCCGACGTCGCCGCCGCCCTCGCGGCCGACGGCGACCCGGGTTTCGTCCTCGTGGACACCCGCTCCACCGAGGCATGGGACCAGGGGCACGTCCCCGGCGCCGTTCACCTGCCCACCGCGCTCGTCCCGGTGGAGGCCGGTCGACTCCTCGACCCGGCCGTGCCGGTGGTGACGTACTGCTGGGGTCCCGGGTGCGACGGAGCGGCCCGTGCCGCCCTCGCCCTGGCCGAACTCGGCTACCGGGTCAAGGAGATGCTCGGCGGCTACGAGTACTGGGTGCGCGAGGGCTTCGCCCACGAGACCGGGCGGGGCGTCGAGCGCCGTCCCGCCGACCCCCTGACCGCCCCGGTGGACGCGGCCGACTGCGGCTGCTGAGGGGCGGGCGGGTTCTCCCGCACGGCGGGACGCGCGGAGCCGGGCCCGCGCACCTCCCCGAGGCGCCCCGGGCCGGCACCTCCCGCGAGCGCACCGGTCGCGCGCCCATCGCCCCGGACCGGGGGCCGCAGGCGGTGCCGGCCCCCGAGGCGGAGGCGATAACGGCATGCGCGGCGGCGACCCGCCGTCCATCATGGGTGCCCATGCCCCGACTTCCGCACCCCACCCCCGACGAACTGCGCCGCGACCCCCTGCCCCTGCGCGGCCGCACCGCCCTGGTCACCGGAGCCAGCCGCCGCGGCGGCATCGGCCACGCCGTGGCCCGGCGGCTCGCCGCCTACGGGGCGAGCGTCTACCTGCACCACCACGTCCCGCACGACGCCGCCATGCCCTGGGGCGCCGACCGCACCGAGGACGTCGTCGCCTCCGTGCGCGCCGCGCTCGGCGACCCCGAGGCCACCGTGGTCGCCGGACCGGGAGACCTCTCCGACCCCGCGGCGCCCGGCGAACTCCTCGCCACGGCCGCCGAAGCGCTCGGCGGACGGCTGGACATCCTGGTCGCCAATCACGCCCTCAGCGGCTCGGACGGCACCCTCGACACCGTCGACGCGGCGATGCTCGACGCCCACTGGCAGGTCGACACCCGGTCGGTGCTGCTGCTCGTCCAGGCGTTCGCCCGGCACCGCGCCGCGCTCCCGGCCCGCACGCCCGGCGGACGCGTGGTGATGATGACCTCCGGCCAGGACATCGCGGGCGGCATGCCGGGCGAGATCGCCTACGCGCTGCAGAAGGGCGCGCTCGCCTCCATCACCCGCTCCCTGTCGACGGCCCTCGCCGACCACGCGGTCACCGTGAACGCGGTCAACCCCGGCCCCGTGGACACCGACTACATGACCGGCGAGGACTACGACGCCATCGCCGCGCTCTTCCCGGCCGGCCGGTGGGGCATGCCCGACGACCCGGCCCGCCTCGTCGCGTGGCTGGCCACGGACGAGGCGGAGTGGGTGACCGGTCAGGTCGTCGACTCGGAGGGAGGATTCAGGCGGTGACCGGCGGCCCGGCTCAGAGCCGGGACAGCTCGTCCACCAGATCGTCCAGACCCAGCGAACCCTGGGAGAGCGCCGCCATGTGCCACGCCTTCGGGTCGAAGGCGTCACCGTGCCGCTTGCGGGCGTTCTCCCGGCCCAGCAGCCACGCCCGTTCGCCGAGCTTGTAGCCGATCGCCTGGCCCGGGATCGTCAGGTACCGGGTCAGCTCGCTCTCCACGAAGTCCGCCGGGCGGCTGCTGTGCGCGCCGAAGAACTCCTGCGCCAGCTCCGGCGTCCAGCGCTCGCCCGGGTGGAACGGCGAGTCCGCGGGGATCTCCAGCTCCAGGTGCATGCCGATGTCCACGATGACCCGGGCGGCCCGCATCATCTGCGCGTCCAGGTAGCCGAGCCGCTGCTCCGCGTCCGTGAGGAAGCCCAGCTCGTCCATCAGCCGCTCCGCGTACAGCGCCCAGCCCTCGGCGTTGGCGCTCACCATGCCGACCGACGCCTGGTACCGGGACAGGTCCTCGGCGACGTGCGCCCACTGGGCGAGCTGGAGGTGGTGGCCGGGAACGCCCTCGTGGTACCAGGTCGAGACCAGGTCGTACACCGGGAAGCGGGTCTGTCCCATCGTCGGCAGCCAGGTGCGGCCGGGGCGGGAGAAGTCCTCCGACGGAGGCGTGTAGTACGGGGCCGCCGCGCTGCCGGGCGGGGCGATGCGCGACTCCACCTTCCGCACCCGCTCGGCCAGTTCGAAGTGGGTGCCGTCCAGCGCCTCGATCGCCTGGTCCATCAGGCCCTGCAGCCAGTCGCGGACCTCGTCGACGCCCTCGATGTGCTTGCCGTGCTCGTCCAGGTGTGCCAGCGCCACCCAGGGCGTCTCGGCGCCCGGCAGGATCTTCTCCGCCTCCCGCCTCATCTCGCCCAGCAGGCGGTGGTACTCGGCCCAGCCGTACGCGTACGCCTCGTCCAGGTCCAGGTCGGTGCCGTTGTAGTAGCGCGACCAGCGGGCGTAGCGCTCGCGGCCCACGGTGTCCGGGGCGCCCTCGATCCCCGGGGCGTACACGTCGCGCATCCAGTCCCGCAGCTCCACCACCGCCGCCGTGGCGCCCCGGGCCGCCTCGTCCAGTTCGGCGCGCAGCGCGTCGGGTCCGGCGGACGCGAAGTCCTCGAACCAGCCCCGGCTCTCGCCCGTGTCCGCCCACTCGCCGAGCTGCTCCACGAAGGTGGCGGTCGGCCGCGGCGACGCGTACAGCTTGCGCTCCAGGCCCAGGGCCAGGGACTCCCGGTACCCCCCGAGCGCCGCCGGCACCGCGCGCAGCCGCTCGGCGATCCGCGCCCAGTCCTCCTCCGTCTGAGTCGGCGTCACCGTGAAGACCTCGCGCACCGCGTGCGCGGCGGTGCCCATGTTGCCGACCGAGCGCAGACCCTCGTCCGCCTCGTGCACCGCGAGTTCCGCCGTCAGGCGCTCGCGCAGCAGCCGGGCGCAGCGGCGCTCCACGTCGCTGTCCCCGCCCGGCCGGCGCTCCGCCTCGTCCAGCCGCACGAGCGTGGCCCGCGCCAGCTCCGCGAGCGCCTCCTGCCCCGCGGGCGAGAAGTCGGGCAGACGGCTGGAGCTCTCCGGGACACCGAGGAACGTACCGGTGACCGGGTCGAGGGCGATGAGTTCGTCGACGTAGGCGTCGGCGACCTGGCGGGGCAGCGGGCTCTTGGTCTCTGACATGCGGACATAGTCATACGGATACCGGTGCCGCGTCAGCCCGCTTCGCCCGCCCGACGCCGCGGGCGGCCGGATTTCGCTCAGGGCGTGGCGGCGGGCGCGGCGGGCGGCAGCAGGGGACCGCACTCCCACTGCTGGAAGATCAGCCGGGTCTCGACCCGGGCCACCTCCCGCCGCGAGGTGAACTCGTCCAGGACCAGCCGCTGCAGATCGGTCATGTCCGCGACCGCGACATGGACCAGATAGTCGTCCGGGCCGGTCAGATGGAAGACGGTGCGCGACTCCGGGAGCGCCCGGATCCGCTCCACGAACGGCCCGACCAGCTCCCGCCGGTGCGGGCGTACCTGCACCGACAGCAGCGCCTGGAGGCCGCGCCCCAGCTTCGCCGGGTCCAGTTCGAGCCGGTGCCCGAGGATCACCCCGGCACGCCGCAGCCGGGACACCCGGTCCAGGCAGGTCGACGGTGCGACCCCGACCTGGGCCGCGAGGTCGCGGTAGGTGGTCCGGGCGTCGTTCTGCAGCAGCCGCAGCAGGTGGAGATCGACCGGATCCAGTACGACAGATTCCGCCATCGGCCGAACGTAGCACGGTCACCGGCCCGGCCGACCCGGTCGGTGTTCACCCTTCGGCCCATGGACTCTGCGCGCACGCACTCGACGTCACCGTCCGACGACGTACGCACCACCGGCCCCACGGGCAGGGCACTGGCCACCGAGGCCGTGCACGCCGGCCGCGACGATCTCGCGGCCCTGGGACTGCACGCCCCGCCCATCGACCTGTCCACGACCTACCCCTCGTACGACAGCCGCGGCGAGGCCGCCCGCATCGACGCGTTCGCCACCACCGGCGCCGACCCGGACGGCCCGCCGGTCTACGGCCGGCTCGGCAATCCGACCGTCGCCCGCTTCGAGACGGCGCTGGCCCGGCTGGAGGGGACCGAGGCCGCGGTCGCCTTCGCCAGCGGCATGGCCGCGCTGAGCGCCGTCCTGCTGGTGCGGGCGTCGGCGGGACTGCGGCACGTCGTCGCGGTGCGGCCCCTGTACGGCTGCAGCGACCACCTGCTGACCGCCGGGCTGCTCGGGTCCGAGGTCACCTGGACCGACCCGGCGGGCATCGCGGACGCGCTGCGCCCGGACACCGGTCTGGTGCTCGTGGAGTCGCCGGCCAACCCCACGCTGGCCGAGGTGGACCTGCGGGCCGTCGCCCACGCCTGCGGGTCGGTGCCGCTGCTCGTGGACAACACCTTCGCCACCCCCGTGCTCCAGCGCCCGGCCGGCCACGGTGCCCGGCTGGTGCTGCACAGCGCCACCAAGTACCTCGGCGGGCACGGGGACGTGCTGGCCGGAGTCGTGGCCTGCGACGAGGAACTGGCCGGGCGGCTGCGCCAGGTCCGCTTCGCCACGGGCGGCGTACTGCACCCGCTCGCCGGCTACCTCCTGCTGCGCGGGCTGTCGACCCTGCCCGTGCGGGTGCGGGCCGCCTCCGCCAACGCCGCCGTGCTGGTGGAGCGTCTCGCCGCCGACCCCCGGGTGGCCCGCGTGCACTATCCGCGCATCGGCGGCGCGATGGTCTCCTTCGAGGTCCACGGCGACCCGCACGAGGTCATCGGCCGCGTCCGTCTGATCACCCCCGCCGTCAGCCTCGGCAGCGTCGACACGCTCATCCAGCACCCGGCGTCCATCAGCCACCGCATCGTGGACGCCGACGACCGGCGGGGCGCCGGGGTCGGCGACCGGCTGCTGCGGCTGTCGGTCGGCCTGGAGGACGTCGACGACCTCTGGGCCGACCTGGACCGGGCCCTGGGGGAGCGGACCGCCGGGGCGTCCTCCTCGCGGGAGGCGCTGGTGCGGGCCGACTGACGGCCGCGGCCGGTCCACTCCCGGCGACGCCACGATCGGTCCACTCCCGGCGACGCCGCGACCGGTCCACTCCCGGCGACGCCGGGGGCCGGTTCAGTCCCGGCCGATCCGCTGTCCCTGCGGCAGTCGCGCCGCGGCCCGGGACGCGGAGTCCAGACGGGCCGTGATGACCAGGGTCCCCTCCTCGATCTGGTAGTCGAGGGGGAGGCCCAGGCCGCGCATCGCGGCGACCATGCCGGTGTTCGACGCCTGGGTCACCGCGTACACGCTCGCGCAGTCCGTCTCGGCCGCCATGGCCACGAGCCGGCCGAGGAGTTCGCCGCCGATGCCCCGGTGCTGCCAGGCGTCCTCGACCAGCAGGGCGACCTCCGTCTCGTCCCCGTCCCACAGCAGGTGCCCGAGTCCGACGATCCGCCCCGACGCCGTCTGCGCGGCGAGGGTGCGGCCGAAGCGCGGGCTGAGCAGGTGGTTGAGGTACCGGTCCGCGTCACCGACCGGACCGTGGTAGCGCATCCCCAGCGTCCGCGCGGAGCACCGTTCGTGCATCGCCTTCGCCGCCGGGACGTCACGCGTGTCGGCCCGGCGGACGGTGATGTCGCTCCCCTCCGCGAGCGTCAGCACGTCCCGGCCGCGCGGGAGGCGCGGACCGAGGCGGGCGTCCAGCTCCACCAGGGCCCGTGCCCGGGCGAACTCGGCCGGGGTGAAGGGCAGGTACGGACGCTCCACGGTGATCACGCCGCCCTCCGGGGCGCGCAGCCGCAGCACGGTGTCCTCCAGCGAGCCCTCCGGCGGCACCTCGCCGCCCGGTCGCCCGCCGGCCGCGGCGGGCAGCGAGCGGATGGTGCAGCGGCCCAGCAACTGGCGCAGCGCCAGCGGCAGTTCCGCCGCGTCCTGGGCGGTACGGGCCGCCAGAGCGAGCACCCGGGTGGGCGCGTCCACCAGGTCGTGGGCGTCCGCCCGCTCGGTCCAGGTGTCGGCGCCGCCCGCCGCCGACACCACCTCCACCAGTTCGGTCGCGGTCAGCTCGCCCGGGGCGCGCAGCAGGAACTCGTCCACCGTGCCCTCGGCCAGCGGGTGCGTCTGCAGGCTCAGGATGTCCACCCGCCGTTCCGCGAGGGCGGCGCACAGCGCGGCCAGTGATCCGGGCGCGTCGCGCACCGTGGTCCGCATCCGCCACAGGGCGCTGTCGACGCCCTCGCCGCCGTCGTCGGCGCGGCCGTCGGCGGCGGTCGTGGCGGCGGTGTCGTTCCCGATCCCGGCCCCGGCCCCGGACCCGGCGCCCGCCCCGCTCCCGGCCGCCGGCGCGGACGGCGGCCGGGAGCCGGTATCGTCCGTCGGCGGCGCGTGTCCGTGGCGCCGTGTCCACCGGGTACGGAAGCCCGCCGTGACCGCCAGTGCCGCCATCGAGGCGAGCAGCATCACCGGTACCCCGGGGACGTGTTCGGCGAGGTGGGCCACGGCATGCGTCACATCGGACATGTCTCGACTCATGCGGCCACTGTGAAGGAACGGTGTTGCGTGATCACGAACGCCCTGTGACGTCTGGGTAAAGAAGGCTTCCCGGGTATTCGTCGCATTTCGCCCGACGGGCGTCGCCGGACCGCGCACCGGGGGATGACGCCGGTGCGCGACCCGACCGACAGGCTACGGGACGCTACTGACCGACGCGGCCCGGCTGGAGCACCTTGGTGAACAGCACCGTGCCGTCCTGCTCGCGCAGCCGGACCGTCATCTCCGCGCTGTCACCGTCGATCTGGACCTCGCCGAAGAACTGGTAACCGCCCGCGGGCGACACGTTCGAGGCGGTCGGCGCCTTCACGAAGACCCGCTCGGGTCCGAAGGTCCCGTCGAGCGCGCTGGCCGGGAAGGCACCCGCGTTGAGCGGCCCCGACACGAACTCCCAGAACGGCTCGAAGTCCGCGAACGCCGCCCGCGAGGGCTGGTAGTGCTGGGCCGACGTGTGGTGGACGTCCGCCGTCAGCCACACCGTCCCGGTGATCCGCCGGTGCTTGACGAACCGCAGCAACTCGGCGATCTGCAGCTCGCGTCCGAGCGGCGCGCCGGGGTCGCCCTGCGCGATCGCCTCGATGTTCGCCTTCCCCTCGCCGCCGTCCGGCACGACGAGGCCGATCGGCATGTCGGCGGCGATGACCTTCCACACCGCGCGCGAGCGCGACAGTTCCCGCTTGAGCCACTCCAACTGCTCGCGGCCCAGGATGCCCTGCGGGTCTGTCCTCTGGTCGCCGGCGGAGTTGGCGTTGCGGTACGTGCGCATGTCCAGGACGAACACGTCCAGCAGCGGGCCCTGGCGCAGCACCCGGTGCACGCGGCCCTCCCGCCCGCCGGGGCGCAGGGTGGAGATCGGGAAGTACTCGGCGAACGCGCGCCGGGCCCGGGCGGCCAGCACGTCCACGCTCTTCTCCGTGTACCGGCCGTCGGTCTCCGCGATGGTCTGCCCCGGGTACCAGTTGTTGCGCACCTCGTGGTCGTCCCACTGGACGACCGACGGCACCCGGGCGTTGAAGCGGCGCAGGTTCTCGTCGAGCAGGTTGTAGCGGAAGTTGCCTCGGAACTCGGCGAGGGTCTCGGCGACCTTCGACTTCTCCTCGGTGGTGATGTTCCGCCAGGTGCTGCCGTCGGGCAGCTCGGCCGTCGCGGAGATGGGGCCGTCGGCGTAGATGGTGTCGCCGCTGCACAGGAAGAAGTCCGGGTCCAGGGCGCCCATCGCCTCGTAGATGCGGTAGCCGCCGAGGTCCGGGTTGATGCCCCAGCCCTGGCCCGCCAGGTCGCCGGACCACACGAAGCGCACCCCCTCGCGCCGGCGCACCGGCACCGTGCGGAAGGTGCCCGGCACCGGCTCGCCGGTGCGGCGCGGGTCGTCCGGGTCGGCGAGGAGCACGCGGTAGTGGATCTGCTCGCCGGGCGGCAGGCCGCGCAGCCGGGTCGTGCCGGTGAAGTCGGTGTCCGCCCCGAGCAGCGGCCCGTGCCAGCGGCGCGGGTTGCGGAACGACTCGGTCGCGGACGTCTCGACGATCATCCGGGCCGGCCGGTCGGACCGCACCCACACCAGACCCGAGTGGGAGGTCACGTCTCCCGTCTGCACGCCCCACCCCGCACCCGGCCGCCCGGAACGCGCGAACGCCGGCGCGGCCCCGAGGGCGGTGGGCAGGGTCAGGGCCGCGGACGCGGCCAGGGAGCCGCGCAGCACACTGCGACGGCCGGGCAACGGACGGTGTGACATGGATGCGCCTCCAGCGACGTCCAGGGACGGGATCCGGCCAGTGTGTCGGGCCGGTGTGCGCAGTCAGACCTACTGGGGCGGCGCGGCGCCCACGGAAACGGCGCGTGAACAACCGGCCGCCCGCGCCACCGCGCCGGCCCCCTCACACGGCCCTCGCCAGCGACTCCACTGCCGCCCGGATCCGTCCCGGCGTCAGATGCGCGTACCCCAGGACCAGGCGCACCGCCCGGCGAGCCGCCTCGTCGTCGCCCGCCCCGTGCCCGTACTCGGCCAGCGCGCGCACCGCGATCCCGGCGTCCGCGGCGCGCGCGAGGAAGTGCTTCTCGGGGCCGTACCGCTCGGGGAGGGTGGCGATGGCGTGGAGCCCGGCGGCGATGCCGGACACCCGCGAACCGGGGAAGTGCTCCTCGAGGGCGGCGACCAGCACATCGCGCCGCTCCCGGTAGGCGCGCTGGCACAGGCGCAGTTGGCGGTCGTACTCGCCGCGCTCCACGAAATGGGCGAAGAGCGCCTGGTCGAGAGCGGGATGACCGAGGTCGGTGGTGCGCTTGCGCTCGACGACGTCGTCCGCCAGCCACTCCGGCACCAGCAGCCAGCCCAGCCGCAGTCCGGGGGCCAGGGACTTGCTGACCGAACCGGTGTAGGCGACGCGTTCGGGATCGAGCCCCTGGAGCGCGCCCACGGGAGCCCGGTCGTAGCGGAAGTCGCCGTCGTAGTCGTCCTCCAGGAGGATCCCGTCCACGGACCGCGCCCAGTCCAGCAGCGCGGCGCGGCGCCGGGCCGAGTAGGCGATCCCGGTGGGGAACTGGTGGGCCGGCGTCGTCACCACGGCCCGGACGCCCGAGTCGTGCAGCGGACCGAGGGCGAGACCCTCGTCGTCCAGGGGCAGGGGCACGGTACGGACACCGGCCGAGGCGTACAGGTCGTCGTGCTGGGGGCTGCCCGGGTCCTCGACGCCGGCCGTGCGCACGCCGCGCGCGTGGAGCACGCTCGCGAGCAGCGCCGACGCCTGCGCCACACCGGAGACGACCAGGAGCCGCTCCGGGTCGGCCACCACGCCCCGGCGCCGCGTCAGCAACTCGGCCAGCGCGGTCCGCAGCCGCGGCAGTCCGCGCGGGTCCGGGTAGCCGAGGGCCTCGTGCGGCAACTCCGCCAGCACGCTGCGCTGCGCGGCGGCCCACGCCGAGCGCGGGAACAGCGACAGGTCCGGTGTCCCCGGCACGAAGCCCGTCCGGCCGCCGCCGGAGCGCGGGGCGAGATCGCGCGCGCGGGGCCGGGCCGCCCGCGCGGCGTCACCGACCCAGGTGCCGGCGCCCCGCCCGCTGCGCAGGTAGCCCTCGGCCGTCAGCTGCTCGTACGCCTCCGTGACCAGGCCCCGCGAGACCTTGAGGTCGGCCGCCAGGTCCCGGCTCGACGGCAGGCGGGTGCCCGGCGCGAGCCGGCCCGAGCGGACCGCGTCGCGCAGGGCCGCCTGCAGGGCCCGGCCGCGTGAGCGAGCCGGTGCCGCGGCGGCGGGCAGCAGCAACTCCCAGGCCGCGCTCGCGTCGACGGGATCCGGACGGCCGTCCGGACCGGTCGGTACTGGCACCATCGTCGATTCCCCCCCGCTTCCCCGTCCCCCAAAGGCCCCCACTTTACGAGGGGTTGGCGGCGAGGGGTGGCAGCCGCCGACGCGTAAACCGGAGTGACAGACCACAGCGAGGGGGCAGGCCGACGTGGATGCCAAGAACCGTTTCGAGACGAAGACCACCTTCGCTCTCTCCCGACTCGAATGGCTGGGCTTTCTCACCGTGTCGCTCGTGCTCGCGGTCCAGCACCATGACGAGATCCGCTGGGGCGTCTTCGTGCTGCTGTTCGCGGTGATCGACGTCGTCGGTTACCTGCCCGGCGCGATCGCCTACCGCCGCAGTCCGGACGGACGCGTCCCGCGCGGCTGCTACGTGGCCTACAACACGATGCACAGCCTGGTCACGGCGGGTCTCATCGCCGGGGCGTGGGCCCTGTTCGTCCGGCCGGAATGGGCCCTGCTCGCCCTTCCCGTCCACCTCATGGGCGACCGCGCCCTCTTCGGGAACTCCCTCAAGCCCTTCGGCGTCGCCTTCGAACCGGAGACCGTGCCGGCCTTCCGGGCCTTCGAACAGCGGTACCGCTCGGCGGCGGATTCCGAGGAAGGCGCCGCGCCGCGGACCTCCGTGGAGGACACCGATGCCGTCCGTGCTTGACACCCTGGCCGCGCACAGCGACAACCCCAGCGCGTTCCTGGCCCTCAACAGCGGGAACTCCTACTTCCACGACGACCGTTTCGAGGGTGCCTGCGCCTATCGCACCTCCGGTCGCTACGTGCTCCAGTTCGGCGGCCCGTTCACCGCGCCCGAACACCGCGCGCGGCTGCTCGACGCCTTCACCGCCCACGCCGGCCGCCGCGTGGTGGCCGTCCAGCTCCAGCGGGCGGACGCGGAGCTGTACGCGGCCCACGGCTTCACGGTCAACCAGATCGGCGCGTCGTACGCCGTCGACCTGAGCCGCTTCTCCCTGCGCGGCTCGCGCTTCGTCCGGCTGCGGAACAAGATCTCACGCGCCCGGCGGGCGGGCCTGGAGGTCGTCGAGGCGGCGCCCGGTGACGACGGCGCGGACCTGGAGCGGATCGACCGGAGCTGGCTGCGCGAGAAGGGGCGGCACGTCAAGGAGCTGAGGTTCCTCGTCGGTGAGCGCGACGGGAGCCTGCAGAAGCACCGCCGGCTCTTCGTCGGCCGCGTCGAGGGCGAGGCCGTCGGGTACATCAACTACTCGCCGGTCTACGGCAGCCGCCCCGGCTGGCTGCACGACCTGAGCCGGCGCCGCCCCGACGCCCCGCCCGGCGTGATGGAGGCGCTCAACGCCACCGTCATGGAACGGCTGACCGCCGACGGCGCCGGCTGGCTGCACTTCGGCTTCACCCCGTTCACCGGACTCGACCCCGGACACGAACTGCCCGGCGCCAGCCGCCTGTTCGGCCGGTTCGCCCGTCTGCTCGCCGAGAAGGGCGACGCGGTGTACCCCGCCGCCTCCCAGCTCGAGTACAAGCAGAAGTGGGCCCCGCACGCCGTCCTGCCGGAGTACATCGCCTTCCGCGGCAGGCCCCGCCCGGGCGCCGTCTGGCAGCTGCTGCGCGCCACCAACGCCCTGTGAGCCACCGCGTCCCGTCGCGGTGCCGAGCCCGTCCCGTCCCTCACCACCGAAGGACCGCATGCCCATGAGATTCCTCGAGCGTGAACGCGCCACCCTCGCCAAGCTGCTGCCCGACCTGGACCCCGCCCTGCGCGAGATCCCGCTGATGGAGCTGGAGCGGCCCGGCAGCCCGGGCATCCGGCACTTCCGTGCCGCCAAGGGCCCGGGGCTGCTCGTGCCCGAGTGCCACCGGGGCCGCGGCGCCACCGCGCTCGACGCCCTGCGGGTCCAGCGGGCCATCGGCAGCCGGTCACCGTCCCTGGCCGTGGCCACCACGATGCACCACTTCTCGATGGCCACCCTGGTGGGACTCGGCGGCCTCGGCGAGGGACCGGAGTGGATGCTGATCGAGGGCGTCGCCTCGACCGACCGCGTCATCGCCTCCGGCTTCGCCGAGGGCCGCAGCGGCGCCGGCATCCTCGACCCCTCGATGACCGCCACGGTGACCGCCGAGGGGATCAGGATCAACGGCGTGAAACGGCCGTGCAGCCTCGCCCGCTCCATGGACGTCCTCACCGCGAGCGTCCTGATCCCGCGCGAGGACGGCCGGGGCGACGAACTGGCCGTCGCCCTGGTGCCCGCCGAGAGCGAGGGCCTGAGCGTCAGCGGCTTCTGGTCCAGCGCCTTCCTGGCCGGAGCCGAGAGCGAACAGGTCACGCTCACCGACGTCCTCGTCCCGCCGGAGTTGCTGCTGCGCACCGCGACCGCCTCCGGCGAGCGGCTGGACGAACTCCAGACGGCCGGACTGGTCTGGTTCCAGGTGCTGATGACCGGCAGCTATCTGGGCGCCGCGAGCGCGCTGGTGGAACGGGTGCTGCTCAACGACCGCATCCCCGAGCACGAACGCGTGCGCCTCTTCGTGGAGACCGAGGCCGCCGCGGCCGCCGCCGAGGGCGTCGCCCGCCGCGTCGACGCCGGTGAGCTGGACGAGTCCGCGCTCGCCCAGGCGCTGTACGTGCGCTACGGCGTCCAGGACGCCCTCGCCCGCATCGTCCCGCGCGCGGTCGAACTGCTCGGCGGGCTGAACTTCATGACCTCCGACGAGGTGGGCCACCTCGCGGCCTGCGCCAACGGGCTCTCCCTGCACCCGCCCTCGCGGTCCCGGATGACCGGCCCGCTCTCCGCCTATCTGGCCGACCGGCCGCTCGCCGTCGCCTGACGCCCGCGCGCCCTCGCCCGACCTCACCCCACCACCGGTGACCGGTGGCCGAGACCCGTTGGGAGAACACACCCATGCAGTCGGACAACCCGCGTCTCACCGTGCTGCCCGCCGGCCGTACGGGGCCGCGCGACCGCCCCACCCTGCTGCTCACCGGCGGCTCCGGGGTGCTGGGGCGGGCCCTGATCGACGAACTGGCGCCCGACTTCGACCTGCTGTGCCTGCGCCGCAACACACCGCTGCGCGA
Source organism: Streptomyces sp. SudanB5_2050 (assembly GCF_964272335.1). Classification (NCBI taxonomy): domain Bacteria; kingdom Bacillati; phylum Actinomycetota; class Actinomycetes; order Kitasatosporales; family Streptomycetaceae; genus Streptomyces; species Streptomyces sp. SudanB5_2050. The sequence continues at coordinate 1,374,751 of NZ_OZ186760.1, read as the reverse complement.
CCCGCGGGTGCGCGAGATCCAGGGCGACCTCGTCGCACCACGCCTCGGTCTGAGCCCGCTGGCCTGGCACGAGCTGGCCCTGGAGGTGGACGTGGTCCTGCACTCCGCCGCCGAGACCAACTGGCGCACCCCGCCCGAGGACATCGTCCGCACCAACCTGCGCGGCACGGACGCCATGCTCGACCTGGCGGCGCGGGCCGACGCCCCGCTGTACCTGGTCAGCACCGCCTTCGTGGCCAACACCCCGACCGAGGAGGACCACCGGCGCTTCCCCGGCGCCGCCGCCTACCTGGACTCCAAGGCGCGCGCCGAGCGCATGACCCGGGACGCGGGCGTGCCGGGCGCCATCGTGCGGCCCTCGGTGGTCATGGGCGACTCCGTCACCGGGCGGATCGCCGGTCAGCAGGGCCTGACCAAGACCATCGGGTCGATGATCCTCGGCCAGGTCCCCGTGCTGCCCGGCGCTCCGGACGCCCGGATCGACATGGTCCCCCAGGACCATGTGGCGCGGGCCGTCGGCGATCTGGTCCGGGGCGGTGTGGGGGACGGCGAGTTCTGGCTGACGGCGGGCAAGGACGCCATCGAGCTGCGCGAGTTCGCCGACGTCTGCGCGGACGTCGCCGAGCGCCACGGCCTGCCCCGGCCGCAGCGTCCCCGGCTCATCCCGGTCGAGGCGGTGCACCGGCTGCTGCTGCCCATGCTGGAGGGGACCGCGCTGCCCACGGCGGTCCGCCGACGGCTGGAGCACTACGCGGAACTGCTGCTGGTCTTCCAGCGGGAGCTGCCCTTCGACACCTCCCTGGGCGAACCCCACTGCGGCACCCGCCCGTCCCGCGCCGACCTCCGCGCCGCGCTGGAACGCAACGCGGAGAGCTGGGCGGCGGACCGGGCCGGACTGCTCGCCCGGCACCGGGCCGCCGGCCGCGCCCCGCGAGAGGCGGCGTCATGACGGTGTCGCCACCGCCGACGGGGACCAGCGCGTCCGGGCCCGCGCCTGCCCCGCCCGGCCGGGCCGACGTCGTCGGCCTCTACATGGAGCACATCGGCTCCGGCCGCGCCGTCATGGGCCGGGTCATGGGCGGCATGGCCGAGGTCCGTTCCGAGGGGGCGTGGATCCACGCCGACGACGGCCGCCGCTTCCTGGACTTCGGCGGCTACGGGGTCTTCCTCCTGGGCCACCGCCACCCGGCCGTCGTCGAGGCGGTGCACCGCCAGATCGACACCCACCCCCTGGCCAGCCGCGTCTTCCTGGAACCCGTCGCCGCCCTCGCCGCCCAGGCCCTCGCCGCCCACACCCCGCCCGGCCTCGACTACGTCCACTTCGTCAACTCCGGTGCCGAGGCCACCGAGGCGGCCCTGAAACTGGCCCGCGCCCACGGACGCACCTCGGTGATCACCACGCGCGGCGGCTTCCACGGCAAGACCCTCGGCGCGCTGAGCGTCACCGCCAACCCCACCTACCAGACCCCCTTCCAGCCCCTGCTCCCGGACGTCACCCAGGTCGCCTACGACGACCCGGCCGACCTCGAACGGGCGCTGGCCGCCCGCCGCGACCGGGCCTGCGTCGTCATCGAGCCCGTCCAGGGCGAGGGCGGCGTGCACATTCCCCGCCCCGGCTACCTCAGCCAGGTGCGCGCGCTGTGCCGCGCCTACGGCGCCCTGATGGTCGTCGACGAGATCCAGACCGGTATGGGACGGCTCGGCACCTGGTGGGGAGTGGACGCCGAGGGCGTCAGCCCCGACGTCCTGCTGGCCGGCAAGGGGCTGAGCGGCGGTGTGGTGCCCGTCGCCGCGATGACCGCTACCGCCGAGGCGTACGCGCCCTTCAGCCGCGACCCCTACCTGCACACCTCCACCTTCGGAGCCTCCCCGATCGCCTGCGCCGCCGCCCTCGCCACCGTACGGGCGATGGAGGAGGAGAACACCGTCGCCCGGGCCGCCGCCCTCGGGCTGCGCATCCTGGGCGGCGTGCGGGACGTCTGCGCCCCGTACGAGGGCGGGCTGGTCCGCGAGGTGCGCGGCCGGGGACTGCTGATCGGCATCGAGTTCGCGCGGGAGCAGGCGGTCGGCGAGATGCTGCTGGAGCTGATCGCCCGGGGCGTGCTCGTCAATCACTCCCTCAACTCCACCAGGGTGCTGCGGCTGACCCCGCCGGCCGCGGTGGGCGAAGCCGAGACCGGCCTGTTCCTCACCACCCTCGCCGAGGCCCTGCACACCACGGCCGGCCGCATGGCCGACTGACCCCGCCCCCGGCGCCCCCGCCCCGCGGCCTCCCGCCCCCGCGTCACGGCCCCCGGCCTCCCGCCCCCACCCCCGCGTCACGGCCCCCGGCCTCCCGTCCCCGACCCAAGCCTCCGGCAACCTCCGGGAAGGAACCCAACCCCCCATGCGCCACGTGGTCCTGCACGCCCTCGCCGACGGCCTGGCCCCCGCCGAGGTCTACCGCCGCATCAGCGACTTCCGCCGCTATCCCGAGTACAGCGACACCTTCCGGGAGGTGCGCGTCGAGCCGCCCCTGCCCGACGGCTCCACCGTGTCGGACTGGACCGTCGAGTTCCGGGGCGGGCTGATGCGGTGGCGGGAGCGCGACACCTACGCACCCGAGACCTTCTCCCTCGCCTTCGAGCAGCTCAGCGGCGACTTCCAGTCCTTCGAGGGGAGCTGGCGCTGCGAACCGCACGGCGGGGGCACCCTCGTCGTCTTCACCGCCGCCTTCGACCTCGGCATCCCCTCCCTCGCCGAGATCCTCGACCCGGTCGCCGAGTCGACCGTGCGGACCAACATCGCCCGCGTGCTGCGGGGCCTGGCGGACGCGGAGGTGATCGATGAACGCGCGACTGCGGCTCGTGGCTGACCGGACGGCGGTCGCCGGCGCCCCGCCCGGCACCGCCGGACAGCCGACCGGAGGGGGACCGCACGAGGAGCCGCTGCACGAGGAACCCGGCCCGGGCGCCGCCCGCTGCCTCGGGCTCTACGCCAAGCTGGCCGCCGGCGTGACCGTCGTGACCGCGCGCGGTGAGGACGGCCCGCTGGGCATGACGGTCTCCGCCGTCACCTCGCTCTCCGCCCGGCCCCCGCTGCTCCTGGCCTGTCTGCGCGACGGCTCCCGGACCCTGGCCGCCGTCCGGGCCCGCCGGGCCTTCGCCGTGCACCTGCTGCGCGAGGAACAGCAGGAACTGGCCGGGCGGTTCGCCAGTCCCACGACGACCGCCGCCCAGCGGTTCGCCGGCACCGACACCCGGCAGGTGCTCGGCGTCCCGGTGCTGGCGGGCGCCCTCGCCTGGTCGGTGTGCCTGACCGAGGACGTACGCCGCTACGGCGACCACCACCTCGTCGTCGGCCGGCTCGCCGCCGTGCACGTGGGCGGCGGGCGCCCGCTGCTGTGGCACGACCGCCGGTTCGGCGCGCTCACCGGGCCGCTGCCGGACGCCGTCGGATGACCGGGGAGCCGGCCGGAACGCCGTACTGGGAACCGTCGGAACTGCCGCCGCAACCCCAGCTGCACGGCGTGGTCACCGCGGACGTCGCCGTCGTCGGTGCCGGACTGGCCGGGCTGTCCTGCGCCTACCACCTCGCCGAACGCGCCCCCGGACTGGACATCGCCGTGCTGGACGCCGAGCAGCCGGCCGCCGGGGCCAGCGGCCGGGGCACCGGACTGCTGGGCCCCCGGGCCGGCCCCGCCGTGGACCGCGCGGTGCGCCGCTTCGGCCCGCGGACCGCGCGGCGCATGCACCGGGCCAGCGAGCGGGCGGTGCGGGACGTCCTCGACCTGTGCGCCCGGCTCGACGTGCCGTGCGGGCTGCGGCCCGGCGAACAGCTCATGGCCACCCGCTCGGCCGCGGGCCTGATCGCCCTCGCCCGCCGGGCCCGCGCCTGCCGTGACATCGGCCTGGACGTCCCCGTCCTCACCCCGGCGGGCATCCGCGACCGCGTCGGCGTGCCCTACCGGGCCGCCCTGCTGCACCGCCCCGCCGCCACCCTCGACCCGGCGGCCCTGACCTGTGCTCTCGCCCGCGCCTGCGCCGACCGGGGCGTACGGTTCTACGGCCGCAGCCCGCTGCTGGCCCTGCGGCCCGGCGACCTGGTCGGCCCCGAGCTGGTCCTCCCGCACGGCCGGCTCTACGCGGGACAGGCCGTGCTGGCCGTCAACTCCGCGGCCCAGGCGCTGGACCTGCCGGTCGGCACGGTGCTGCCCGTGGAGGTGTACGCCCTCGCCACCGAGCCGCTGAGCGCCTCCGCCTACGACGAACTGGGCGGGCGCGCCGGGCACTCGGTGGTGGACGCCGTGGCCCTGGCACCGTACTTCCGGCTGCTCCCCGACCGGGGTCTCGTGGCGGGCGGCGGCGCGGCCACGCTGCCGTCCGGACTCGGTGCCCCCCGGCTGAGAGTCCTGCGGGAGCGGGCGTGGGCGGGGCTGGAGCGCTGGCTGCGGTCGCTGCACCCCGAACTCGCCCGGGTGCGGATCAGCCACCGCTGGTCCGGCCGCATCGGCATGACCGCCGACGACCTGCCGGTGGTCGGGCCCGTGCCGGGCCACGAGGACGTCTGGTACATCGGCGGCTGCTGCGGGCACGGCCTGGCCCTCTCCGTGGCGCACGGCGCGCACGTCGCCGCCGCCCTGCTCGGCGAACCCGAAGAGGGCGAGCCGCTCCCGTGGCACCGCTCCCGGGCCCCGCGCCTGCCCGTCCGCGGACCCGTTCGGCCCCTGCTGCGGGCCTACGTGGACACGCTGGGGAGCCTTGCGCGGCATACATGCTGACGGCGGGCACCGTCCGCGTCCCGACCGCACCACCCCGATCCGATCAGGAGGACCCATGACGCGACCCCACCCCGGCACGGACGGCCGGCTGCCGCCGTCCCTGGCCATGGGCACCGCGGACGTCGCCTTTCACCTGGCCGCGGGCGGCAGGCCGCTGCCCGTGGTGTTCGCCTTCGGCTTCGAGGGCCGCGCGCCCACGCTGGACTCCGTCCGCGCGCGGGTCGCCGAGCGCGTCCACCGCGTCCCGACGTCGCGCTACCGCATCGCGCGGGACCGCCGCAGATTCCGGCGGGTGGACCGGATCGAGGCGGACCGCCATGTGCACGAGGCGTGGCTGCCCGAGGACACCGACGGTTCGGCGACCGGCCGCCTGATGCTGTCGCGGCCCCTGGCCACGGACGACCGGCCGGCCTGGGACGTGTGGCTGGTCCACGGCCCGGCGGGCCGGCACACCCTGGTCTACCGCACCGACCACGCCTACCAGGACGGTGTGGGCGCCGCCTGGACGGCCCGCGCGCTCCTCGGCGACGACCCGGGCGGCGGACCCGTTCCACGTCCCGCCGCCCGCCCCACCGCGCGCGGTCTGGCGGACGCCCTGGCCGAGGTGGCGGCGGCCTTCCGCGCACCCACCGCCAAACCGGCCTTCGACGGGGTCTCGACGGGCCGCGTCGACGTGTGCCACACCCGGACCCCGCTGGCCCGGCTCCGCGCCGTCGCCCGCGCCCACGGCGGCACGGTGACGGACGTGTACCTCGCCGCCCTGTCCCAGGCTGTGCGCACCTGGTACCTGAAGGACACCGGTCTGGTCCATCCGCCGCTGCCCGTGTCGATCCCGATGTCGGTGCGGGCCCCGGGGGAGGAGTTCGTCCCGGGCAACCGCATGGTGACCGCGCGGCTCCTGCTGCCCTGCGACGAGGAGTCACCGCGGCGGGCACTGGCCCGGATCGTGGCCGCCACCGGCCGGCTGCGCGAGAGCCGGCGGCGCGACGCCATGCGGCTGCTGCTGGCCGCCGCGCCCCGGGCGCTCGGTGCCCGCGTCGGCACCCGGCTCGTGCACGGCGCCGTCGTCGCCGGGCCGGTCAGCAGCGTGGACTTCGGCCCGGCCCTCATCCACCAGGGGGTCGCGGCCCGGCACGCGGCGGTCTTCACCAGCGTCGCCTCGGGCATCCGGTGCGTGACGACGCTGACCAGCCAGCACGACACCGCGTGCCTGAGCGTGGTGCACGACGTGGCCCTGGCGACCGCGGACGAGCTTCCCGACCTGTGGCTGGCGGCGCTGCTGGAGCTGGAACGGCCGTAGCCGCGGCGTCACGTGGGGCCCCGGACCGGTGTCCGGGGCCCCACGCGTGGCGGCTCAGGCACTGCCGCGCAGCGTCCCGGTCGTCAGGAACACGCACTTCGCCGCGGCCGTGCCCACCAGCGGAATGTACGGGGACAGCCGCTCCCTCACATAGGGCAGCGTGAACAGATCGGCGACGCCGGCGTCCCAGCCGTGCCGCGCCCACCAGCCTTCCGGCTCGGCGAGCCGCCAGTGCCAGGCCAGCCCGATCGTCGCCAGCGCCTCCATGAACGGCGCCACGAACGACGAGGACAGGGTCGCGGAGTTCACGCACTCGGCGCCGAACGTGCTGCCGGGCGCGGAGAGTTCGGTCATCGCGGTGACGACGGCCTCCACCTGAGGGGGCGGGAGGAAATAGAGGGGCGCCTCGCAGAGCCACGCCGTGCGCCGGCCGGGGTCGAAGCCCGCTGAGACCAGCTCCGCACCCCAGGACGCGGTGCCGTCGGCCTCGACGAGGGTGCGGCGCCCGCAGGAGGGGCGGCTCAGGTCCAGTACGTGTTCCTTGAAGGCCAGTACGGCGGGCTCCTCGACCTCGAAGACGTGGACCCCGGTGGGCCAGTCGAGGCGGAACGCGCGGGTGTCCAGGCCGGCGCCGAGCAGCACCACCTGGCGGCAGCCCTCCCGGGCGGTGGCGAGCAGGTGGTCGTCGAAGAAGCGGCTGCGCACCACCTGCCAGTCCGGCAGCAGCCGCTGCATCGGCCCGTCACCGGGCGGGCCCCCGGCGAACCCGGCGGCGTGCAGGAAGTCGGCCGCCCACGGGTCGCGGACCAGCGGCGCGGGCCGGCGGTACTCCGCGGCGTGTGCGGCGGCCGTCCACAGCGCGGCGCGTGAGATGCCGTCCGGGTCCCGGGCGGCGGCCGGCGCGGACGATGACTGCGCGGGTGCGGATTCCGGCATGGGTCCTCCTCGGAGTGGGGTGAGGGCGGGGCGGTGCGCGGCCCGGGTCAGCCGGAGCGGCGACGGCCCAGCAGGAAGGCCGCGGCACCCAGCGCGAGCATGCCCCTGGAGGGGCGGGTGGGCCGCTGGCCGCCCATCGCGGCGGGGGTGCGCGGCTCGTGGATGTTCAGCGCGAACTGGCGGTTGGCCACGTCGGACAGGACGCCCCGTACCTGATCGGGACTGGTGACCGCGGCCAGGAGCAGTTCCATGGAGTTGCGGGCGAACTGGTTGCGGCCGAGGAACTCCCGGCCCAGGGCGAACAGGATCTTCGGCACCTCTCCCTGGAACACCTCCGGCAACGTGATCTCGGGTGCCAGGCAGCGCACCGAGCCGTCCAGGTTCGCGAACGACTTGCCGAGCAGCGACACCGCCGGCGGCGAGCCGATGCCCCGTTTCGTCGCCTTGGCCAGCACGGTGGTGAGCGAGACGCCGAAGTTCATGTCCTCCAGGGCCAGATGGGAGACCTTGGGCACGAAGGCCGCCATGTCGGCGGCGAACGCGGGCATGTTGGCCCACGGCGTCATCCGGCCCATCTCCGCCCAGTGCTGCGCCAGTCCGGCGCCGTCGTTCTGCGCCAGCGTCATGAACAGCGGGAGCAGTTGCAGGCTGGTCCGCCGGTCGAGCCGGCCGACCATGCCCCAGTCGATCAGCGTCGCGGGCCCGCCGGGCGCCGCGAAGACGTTGCCGGCGTGCGGGTCGGCGTGGAAGAAGCGGTGGACGAAGTACCCGTGGTACATGAACCGCAGCAGATCCTTGCCGATCTCCACGCGCTCCTCGTCCGCGAAGTGCGCGCGGTCCACGTGCCGCACCGACTTCCCGTCGGCCAGCGACTGGACGAGGACCCGCGGACTGGCGTGCAGGACCCGGGGCACCTCCAGCGAGCGGAACGGCCGCACGTGCTCGCGGGCCTCGTCCATGTTGCGGGCCTCGCCGGTGAAGTCCAGCTCCGGCTCCATCGCGTCGAAGACCGAGCCCAGCATCGCCTCGACGTCGATGACCTCGTTGAACCGGGGCGCGACCCGGGCCACGATCCGCGAGGCCCGCCGCATCAGGGCCATGTCCGCGAGCACGCCCTCGCGGATGCCGGGGCGCTGGATCTTGACCACGGCCGGGCGCCCGCCGGGCAGCGTGACGCGGTACACCTGGGCGAGGGACGCCGCCCCGAGCGGGGCGGCGGTCTCGATGTCGTCGAAGCGCAGCTTCCAGTCCGCCCCGAGGTCCCGCGCCAGCACCGGCTCGAACTCCGAGAACGGCTGGACGTCGACCTCGTCGTGCAGGTTCTGCAGTTCGTCCCGGATGGACTGCGGCACCATGTCGGGCCGGGTGGACAGGATCTGGCCGAGCTTCACGTAGAAGGGGCCGAGGCTCTCCAGGGCGTGCCGTACCGCCTTGGCACGCCGCTGCTCCGGGCCCTCGGTCGGTCCGGAGTCGGGCCCGGCGGAGGCGGCGATGTCCTCCGCCGGGTGCCCCGTGTCCCGCCCGGTCCGCCTCCGCAGCCCGGTCGCCCGGCCCACCTCGTCGGCCACGAGGCTGCCCAGGACCTTGACCACGAGACGCAGCCGGTCTCCCACGACGGTCGTCATCGTGCGTGAGCCTCCTTGGGTGGATCGGACGCGGGGAACGGACGGCGTGCGCGGCAGCGGCCGGCCGGGGGGCGGGGAGCCTGCGCGACGGGTCAGCCGGAGGTGGAGGACTGGCCGCCCTGGGACTGGCCGCCACCCCCCTGCCCGGTCAGCCCCTGCAGCGCCGCGAGGCCCTGCTGCCCGGCCTGGGCCGGCAGGTTGGTCAGGTTCTGCAGGCCCTGGAGGGCGTCGAGGAGCTTGGGCAGCATCTGGAGCAGCTGGGTGAGCTGCGTCGGCAGGGACATGAGGTCACCGACGCCGCCGGCCGCCTGGCCGAGGCCCCCGGCGAGCTGCCCGAGCCCCCCGAGGGCCCCGGCCGCACCGCCGACCGCGGCGAGCGGATTGGCCGCACCGCCGAGCGCGGCCAGCGGATTGCCCGCCCCGCTCAGCGCGGCCAGCGGGTTGGCGGCGCCGGCGACGGCCGCGAGCGGGTTGCCGACGCCCCCGGCCCCGGTGAGCGCGGCCAGCGGGTTCTGCGCCGCGCCCGCGATCTGGGCCAGCTGGTGCGCGGCCCCTCCGCCGAGGGCGGCCAGCGGGTTGGCGGCACCCGCGAGGGCGGTCGCGGGATTGACGGCTCCCGCCAGCGCCCCCAGGGCGTTCGCGGGCAGGCCGGCCAGCGTGTCGATGGCGTTGCCCGAGCCGGACGTCCCGGGTTTGTCGGCCCGGTTGAGCATGTCGTCGAACGCCTCCTTCCCGCTGTCGGCCATGTTGCCGACCAGGTCCTTGAAGATGTCCTGGATGTTCTTGTTGTTGGACATGGGTGCGCTTCCTTTCCGTTTCGCTGTTTCTTCGCGGTGGGAGCGGTACGGGTGCGGGGCGTTATCGGGCGCGGCCCTCCAGTGCTTTGGCGCACACGTTCTTCAAGCGCGCCCGGCCCCTGGTGAAGGCGGCCTCGGCCGCCTTGACGGAAATGTTGTGGATGCGGGCGAATTCCGCAGTGGAAATCCCCTTGGCGCGGGCGAGTATGACCTCCTGTTCCCGTCCCCGCAGGTGTTGCACCTGGCCCAGCAGCCATCGACCGAAGTCCTCGTCGCAGACGTCCTCCTCGGTGGTGCCGGGGGAGTCGTGGAACGCCGCGCGCTGCAGCAGTCTGCTGCGTCTTTCCATGTCGCGGTAGAAATCGATGCAGAGGCGAAGCGCCACGGACGTCAGAAAGGCACCGAGTCGATTCCTGTCCAACGCGGCGTGGGCGGCTGCGCGGGCCATCGTTTCCTGAACGCAGTCCTCGGCGTCCTGAAAACTGGGCAGTCTTCGCCGAACCAACCGCATGAGGCGGTCCTGATGTTGGAAGATGTCTTCCCAGGAGCATTCAGCGGGCGATTGGCAGGTGGAATGTCGCACCATTGTTTATTGCAGCCCGTTGTCTCTCGGATTGAGCAGGGAGAACCGTGGCCGACTTTCTATTCGATCGGCCATGTGCTTTTCCTACCCGAGGCATTGGGGCGGCAAACCGGAATTTGTGCCTCCGGCAGTCGGCAGGAATGATTCTTCGCGGTCATTTCCGGGAGGCCGGACGCCGGGTCCAGTCGCGGTTCCAGTTGAACCACATGTCCCTTACGGTCTGGTGCACTTGGGAGCCGCCGGCGCGCAACTCGGTGGTGTACGCCTGGAGGGCCTCCTTGCCCACCAGCCGGGCGCCGCCGGTGAAATAGGAGCCCCGCACGTGCCGCGGTGAGCGGAACTTGCCCCACAGCAGGATCTTCATCAGCGGCCACAGGGTGAAGACCCCGGCCGGGCAGCGGTCGTCGGGGTCCAGCGTCCCCCACACCGACGGGGCCAGTCCGCTCTCGCCCAGCACCTCGTAGATACGGGCGATGGTCCTCTCCTTCGTCGACTCGCCCGCCCGATAGGCGAGTACGGCGTCCCGCGCCTGGTCGAACATCCGCTCGACCCAGGGGTTGTCCATCCCCTGGAGGCCCCGGTACGGCGGCTGCTCCAGCGCGTCGAAGCAGGCCGGGTCATGGGTCTTCTCGAACTCCACGGCGACCTGGTTCTGCGCGTTGGTGCCGTACAGGGTGGTGAGGGTCCACACCCGGTTCCAGGCGTTCCACAGCTCGAAGTCGTCGAAAGCGATGTAACTGCAGGACACCAGGTCGTCGTAGAACCGGAACATGCGCTTGGTCCAGTGGTCCAGGTACGCGAAGCGCGCGGTGTCGAAGTCGTCCTTGCGCACCGCCTCGATGAGCCGGTGGCCCAGCGCGTTGAGCGCCATCACGGTGACCGCGAGTCCGCTGGAGAAGAGCGGGTCGATGAAGTCACTGGCGTGCGGCAGCAGGCACCACCGCTCGCCGACCACCTTCTGCGAGGCGAACTGGGTGCGGTCGGTGGACACGTACGGCCGGACCGCCCGCGCGTGCTCGAACTGCTTCGCCACACTGGGGAACCGGCGCGCGTGGTGCCAGAACTCGTCCTGCGCCGAGAGGTCGTCCGGGCGCGGGTGCCGGTCGAGGTCGAGGTTGAGGCCGACGCTGCACAGCCCGTTCGTGCTGGTCGACTGGTTGTCGAAGGGGATCACCCAGAACCAGCCGCCCGGGAACATGTGGTGGAGCGTCCCCTGGCTGAACGGGCTGGGCATGCGGTGCTGTTCGCGGGGCGGCGACACGGCGTCGAAGGGCCGCACGTCCACCATGTGCGTGAAGATCGTGCGCGAGCGGGTGCGGTACGGCGGCTCCTGCCGCAGCCCCAGCCGCTCCGGCAGCACCGCCCGCATGCCGCCGGCGTCGACCACGTACGACGCCCGGAAGCTGCCGCGGTCGCGGGTGACGAGGGTGGCGCCGTCCTCCTCGAACTTCACGTCGTCCACCATGGTGTGGGTGTACGCGGTGACCCCGTAGGAGACGGCGACGTGGAACATGTAGGCGTCGACGTCCTGGCGGAAGTAGTGCGAGTCGGGGCCAAGCGGCGGCCCCCACGTCGGGTACTGGGTGCACTCGTCGGGCCGGGTGGGCTCGCCCTCCCGATGGTGGACGAAACTGAAGTTCCGCTTGACCCCGCAGTTCGACGAGACGTGGCGGCGCAGCGCCGCGTTGGTCGCCAGGTGCTCCAGCTCCGGGACGTCGTAGCGGCGGGCCAGCACCCGCAGGCCGAAGGTGGTCTCGGGGACGGTGGACTCTCCGATGGCGAAGCGGGGGTGGCCGCTGCCCTCGAGCAGCAGCACGCGCACACCGTGGCGTGCGAGCACGGTCCCCAGCATCGTCCCGCCGATGCCGCCTCCGACGATGACGACATCGAAAACACGCTGGTCCTCTTGCATGTCTGCGGTTCCTTTCGCGACGGGAAGGGCGAGTCGCCGGGCCTCGGTCACCGCCCGGTGGTCGAGGAGCCCGGCAGCACCCGGCGCAGCCCGCAGGCCACCACCCGGGCGGAGAAGGACACGGGGAACCAGGGGGTGGGGGCCTGTTCGGCCAGCACCCGCCGCAGCCCGGGGACCCGGCGCTCGCCGCGCCCGGTGACGTCGAGCCACGCACCGAAGTGCAGCAGCCGCGCCTCGGGCCCGGCGTCACGCGCGGGGAACGGCCGCATGTGCTCGCGCACCGCGCGGGTCAGCGTCGCGCGCCGTCCCGCCCCGACCTCGTGCTCGGTCAGGAAGCGATCGAGCAACTCGGCGCCCCGGCCCGCGAACCCACCGGGCCCGAGCGGCCCCCGTCCCACCAGCCCGGCGTCGTGGAACGCCGCGGCGGCCAGCAGGCCGACCCGGTCGTAGGCGGTCCCGAGGGACCGCGCACGCGCGTCGGCCAGCAGGAAGGTGCGCAGGGAGTGCACGGCGACGCGCGGCGGCAGTCCGCGCAGCGCCGTCAGGGCGGCACCCGCGAGGGGGTGTCCGAGCAGTTCCGCCAGGGCGGGCCGGCCGAGCAGCGGCTGCCACGCGGCGGGCAGCTCCCGCGGCGGTACCCCCATGGCCAACTCCTCTTTCCCCGCAGTGCGTTCCGGCTGTGTCGGTCTCATCTGTCCTTACGCTCGGCCCCGGTCGCACCCCCCAACGCACAACAGCCCTGCGAGCACCGCGCGTTGGCGCATGAGAGACGGCGCGCGGCGGGCGACACGCGCTCCGGGTGCGTCCGGCCCCGTGAATCGGTCGAATGAACGAACCCTAATAACCCGATGGGTGGAATTCTTTCCCCCGGTCGAGGGATAGGTGCCGAATTCGATGGACGCGACACTGGCGAACGAGGGGGACCCCGACCGAATTCCCAGCGGTATTCCCGACGACAGGGAGAGCGTCATGAGTTTTCTCAACCCCCGCCTGCCCGGAATCAATACGGACGACGTCACCACGGATCTCACCGAAGCCCCGCACCGGGTCGTGGGACTCACCCAGGCCGGCTCCGCGCAGGTCATCGCCACCGTCGACGTACAGGCCGGTGAGGACGACTGGAACGTCCCCGCCGGTGAGGAGCACCCCCGCCCCGTCGTGCTCGTCCACGGCACCTTCGGCAACCGCGGCTACACCTGGAACACGGCCACGCCGCTGCTGCGCCGGCACGGGCACCGCGTCTTCCGGCTCGACTACGGCCAGCACGGCAATCCCGTGATCTTCGGCCTCGGCGACATCAAGCACTCCGCCCGGCAGCTCGCGGACTTCGTCGACGAGGTGCTGCGGCGCACCGGGGCGCAGCAGGTCGACCTCGTCGGCTTCTCGCAGGGCGGCATGATGCCGCGCTACTTCCTCAACGCGCTCGGCGGAGGGCCCAAGGTGCACAACTTCGTCGGCATCGCGCCCAGCAACCACGGAGTCACCGCCCAGGGGCTGATGAACCTCGCCCGCCAGATCCCCGGCGCGGTGGAACTGCTCGAACAGGGCGCCGTCGGGGAGGTCGTGCCGGCCTGGCCGCAACTCCAGCACGACCACCCCTTCCAGCGCGAGCTGGCCGAACTGGGCGAGACGACGGAGGGCGTGCGGCACACCGTGATCGCCACCCGGTACGACGACGTGGTCACCCCGTACACGTCGTGCGCCCTGGAGGAGACCGAGGGCCGCTACGTGAAGAACGTCGTCCTCCAGGACATCGACCCGGACGACCGCACGCCGCACGTGAGCATGCCCTACAACCCGACCGTGCTGCGGGTGGTCCTCGAGGCGCTGGCCGGCTGAGGGCGGCTGCCGTCGAGCAGGACGCGGGCGACCAGCGCCGGGTCGTCGTTCATCGGGACGTGGCCGCACCCGGGCAGGCGCACCAGCCGGGCCCGCGGGAGGACGCGCTTGGCGCGCACGCCCTGCCGGGGCACGAGCAGCCGGTCCCGGCTGCCCCACGCCACGGTCACGGGGATGCCGGGGACGTCGTCGGTGAACTGCACGGTCCGCCCGGCCCGCAGGGTCTCGACGAAGCCCTCGGCGTGCGCGAGCGCGCGTGTCTCGGCGACCACGGCCTCGGGGGAGCGACGGGCGGGGCGGGCGTAGATCGTGCTGGTGAGCGCGGTACGGCCGGCCGCCGTACGGGACATGCGCTCGACCAGGGGGAGCGGCAGGGCCCGGGCGGTCCGGCGCATCCCCGTCAGCACCCCGAAGGCGTAGCGCCGCTCGGCCTGGCTCCAGAAGCCGGCCGGGGACAGGGCGGTCACCGACCGTGCCAGCCCGTCGCGGCCCATCTCCAGGGCCAGCAGGCCGCCCAGGGAGTTGCCCGCGACGTGCGGACGGTCCAGCCCCAGCGCCGCGCAGAAGGCGCCGAGGACCGCGGTGGTCGTCGGCAGGTCGTGCGGCAGCGACGGCGGCAGCGCGGCCGACTGTCCGAACCCGGGCAGGTCCACGGCTATCACCTCCCGTTCGGTCGCGAGGATGTCGGCCACCGGGTCCCAGGCCTGCCGGTGGTGGCCTATGCCGTGCAGCAGGAGCAGCGGTTCCCCGGCGCCCAGGCGGGCGTAGGAGAGGGTGACGTCCTGCGGGCCGTGCGCGGTGGGGGCGGTGAAGGAGAGCGTCGCGGACATGGGGCTCCTTGTCGGGAACGCGTGTACGAGGACGGTGTTGCGTAGACACCCTGTCAGCAATAGCTACCGACGGGTAGCCCCCGGGCGCCGCCGAGGTGCGCGAAGTCCGCGCGCGGTGGGCGATTTCACCTGGACACGGCCGGACGCGTGGGCTGGGATGGAGCGGTGACCACCGAAACCCCGACCGACGTCTTCGAAGAGCACCGCCCCGTCCTCGTGGGAGTCGCCTACCGCATGCTGGGCCGCCTGGCCGACGCGGAGGACGTGGTCCAGGAGGCATGGCTGCGCTGGTCCGGCGCCGACCGGTCCGCGGTCCGCGAGCCCCGCGGCTACCTGGTGCGGACCACCACCCGGCTCGCCATCGACCGGCTGCGCCAGATCAAGTCGCGCGGTGAGACGTACGTGGGTCCCTGGCTGCCCGAGCCCTACGTCACGGACTTCGGCGCCACCGTGCCCGACACCGCCGACCGGGCCGTCCTGGCCGACTCCGTGTCCCTCGCCGTCCTGGTGGTGATGGAGTCGCTGTCCCCGCTGGAGCGGGCGGTCTTCGTGCTCCGGGAGGCGTTCGGCTACCCCTACGCCGAGATCGCCGCGATGCTGGACCGCGGGGAGGCCGCGGTGCGCCAGCTCGCCGGACGGGCCCGCAAACACGTCGACGAGCGCCGGCCCCGCTACGACGTCGACCCGGTGCAACGCCGCGACCTCACCGAACGCTTCCTCGCGGCGGCGACCGACGGCGACCTCGACGGACTGCTGGCGCTGCTCGCTCCGGACGTGCGGCTGGTCGGCGACAGCGGCGGCAAGTCCCGGGCGCCGCTGCGCGTCGTGGAGAGCGCCGACAAGGTGGGCCGCTTCCTGCTCGGCGCCGCGCGCCGGACGATCCCGGACGTCTCCTTCCGCTTCCTGGAACTCAACGGAGGTCCGGCCCTGCTGGTCCTGTCCGGGGACGAGCCGGACTCCGTCCTCCAGGTGGACGTCGCCGACGGGCGTGCCCAGTCGGTCTACATCATCCGCAACCCCGACAAGCTGCGTCACCTGGCCGACGCCTAGACGCGTCCGGCCCACCGGCCACGCGGCCCGCCGACCCCTGCCGGTCCCGGCGGGGCCCGGCCCGTCCCCGCCGGTCCCGGTCCAGAGCCCCCGTCCCGTGCGACGGGGGCTTTCGCCGTCCGGCCACCGGATTGGTCTTGACCAAGGGTGCGGGCCGCCTTATCGTCGCAGAGAACTGCAACAACCTTTAATAAACAAGGGCGTCAAAACGCCGCCGGACCACGGCGATTGCGGAGGACAGGGTGGGGACCACGCAGTTGGAATCGGTACCGGAGCCCAAGTACTGGCATCTCAGGACCGTGCTGAGCGAGGCCCTGGACTCGGAGTTCTCGGTGGGCGAGGTCCTGCCCAACGAGCGCGACCTCGCCGCCCGCTTCGGCGTCGCCCGCGCGACGCTCCGCCAGGCCCTGGAACAGCTGGAACTGGAGGGCCGCCTCCAGCGCCGCCGCGGCGTCGGCACGACCGTCGCCCCGCCCCGCGTGGGCGTGGCCGTCGACACCGCGGGGCACGCCTGGCCGGGGACCGCCGACGAGGGCTGGGAAGCCGTCGACTGCGACCTCGCCGCGCCGCCCGCGGCCGTCGCCGACACCCTCGGCACCGCCCGCGACGAGCCGGTGCACACCGTCCGCCGCACCCGTGTGACGCACGGCCGGCCGGTCGCCGCCGAACTGCTCTACGTCCCGTCGGCCTCGGTGCCCGACCTCACCGCCATCGACGCGCCCTCGGGCGCCGCCCGCGCCCGTGCCGTGCTGCGCGAACTGCGGCGCGGCGAAGTGGAGCGCCGGGAGAGCGCCGTGGAGCTGGGCTCGGCCGGCGCCGAGGACGCCAAGGAGCTGGACCGCCTCCCGGGAGCGCCCGTCCTCGTCGTCACCACCCGCTACCTCGCCGAGGGGCGCACCGCCGCGCTCTCCGTCGCCACCTACCGCGCGGACACCTGCCGGCTCACCTTCGGGGACTCCGGCGACGTGGAGATCCACCACGGACCCCAGAGCCGCGCCTCCTGATCCGCCCCGGCGGCGGACGGCGGGTCAGCGGCGAGCCGTCGTGTTCTCCACGGCGAACAACTGCTCCTCCACCTGGTCGAGGGCCAGCCGCAGCGCGCCCGTCGCCACCGCGGCCTCCCCGAGGATCGACAGGGCGACCCTCGGCGGACGCAGGCAGTAGCGGGCCAGCTCGCGACGGAGCGGCTCAAGCACCCCGTCCAGCCCGGCCGCCCAGCCGCCCACGACGACCAGTTCCGGGTCGAGGGCCAGCACCAGGGCCGCCACGTCGTGCACCAGCCGCTGGATGAAACGCTCGACGGCCGCACGGGCCCGCTGGTCGCCGCCGCGGGCCTCGGCGAACACCTTGGCGACCGCCTGCTCGTCCAGCGGATGCAGCGGCTCGTCCGTGGTGGACAGCAGCGTCTCCGGCGTCACGTCCCGGCCCAGCAGGTGCAGCGCGCCGATCTCACCGGCGGCCCCGCCGTACCCGCGGTGCAGCCGGCCGCCGATCAGCGAACCGGCGCCCGGACTGAGGCCGGCCAGCACGAACACGATGTCGTCGGACTCCGTCGCCGCGCCCTTCCAGTGCTCGGCGACCGCCGCCGCGTTCGCGTCGTTCTCCACCAGCACCGGACACTTGAAGGAACGGCTCAGCCGCTCGCCCAGCCGCAGCCCCGTCCACTCCGGCAGCGCGGTGCTCAGCCGCACCGTGCCGTCCGCCTCGACGATCCCGGGCGAGGCGGCGCCCACGGCCCGCAGCGAGCCGCGCGCCACCCCGGCCCGGCGCAGCAGCTCGGCGACCGCGGTGCGCAGCCGCTCCAGCCGCTCGTCGGCCGGGGCGCTCTCGTCGACGTCCTTGGCCTGCGCGCCGATCACCCGGCCGTCCAGGTCGGACAGGAGCGCGGCCACCCGGTGCGGACCGATCTCCAGGCCCAGCAGGTGCCCGGCCTCCGCCCGGAAACGGAACCGCCGCGCGGGCCGTCCCTGCCGCCGGGCCGTGCCCTCGTCGGCGGCCGCCTCGACGACCAGGCCCGCCTCGATCAGCCCGTCCACGACGCCCTCGACGGTGGGCCGGGACAGCCCCGTCACCCGGGTGATCTCGGTCAGCGTCGCGCAGTCCGTGGACCGCAACGCGTGCAGCACCACGGCGGAGTTGATCCTCCGCAGCAGCGACGGGTCCCCGCCGGTCAGCCCGCCCAACGTCCGTCCTCCCAGCTCGTGCGCGTGTTCGCCGGATCGTACTCGGCCCGCTCGGCCCCGGCGAGTGCCGGTCCGCCCGCGAGCGGCCGGCCCGGTCGCCTCACCCGGGTGCCACGAACCCCGACTCGTACGCCGTGATCACCGCCTGCGTGCGGTCGCGTGCCCCCAGCTTCCCCAGAACCGCGCTCACGTGCGACTTCACCGTCTCCGTGCCCACGACCAGCCGGGCGGCGATCTCGGCGTTCGACAGCCCGCGCGCCATCAGCCGCAGCACGTCGCCCTCCCGCTCGGTCAGCCGCGCCCCCTCCAGCAGCGCCCGGGCGGCGCGGTTGCCGCCCCCGTCGGCGTACTCGGCGGCCAGTTGCCGCACCGACGCCGGGAACAGCAGCGACTCGCCCTCCGCGATCAACCGCACGGCGTGCACGATCTCCGCCGGCCGGGCCCGCTTCAGCAGGAACCCGTCGGCGCCCGCGCGCAGCGCCTCGTACACGTACTCGTCGTTCTCGAAGGTCGTCACCACGAGGATCTTCGGCGGATCGGCCACCGTCCGCAGCAGCGCCCGCGTGGCCTCGATCCCGTCCAGCAGCGGCATCCGTACGTCCATGGCGACCACGTCCGGCCGCACCTGCCGCACCAGCGGAATCACCGCCGCCCCGTCGGCCGCCTCCCCGACCACCTCGATGTCCGGCTGCGCCTCCAGCACGGCCCGCAGACCCGTGCGCACCAGGGGTTCGTCGTCCACGAGGAGCACTCTGATGGGCATCGGACCAGCGTAGATCAGCCCCGGGGCAGCTCCACACACACCTCCCAGTCACCGGCGCCGTCGGGGCCGGTGCGCGCCCGCCCTCCCAGCAGCGCGGCCCGCTCCCGTATGCCCCGCAGCCCGCTGCCGCGGCCGGGAGCGGCTCGGCCGTCCGGCAGCGGATTGCGCACCTCCAGGGTGAGCGCGCCCTCCGCCACCTCGACCCGCACCCGGGTCGGCACGGCACCCGCGTGCCGCAGGACATTGGTCAGCGCCTCCTGGAGGATGCGGTAGCCCTCGCGGGAGACCGGGCCCGGCAGGGTGTCCAGCGGGCCGCTGACCTCGGCGTCGACCTTGGCGCCGGAAGCCCGGGCGGACTCCAGCAGACGGTCGGCGTCCGCCAGGGTCGGCCGGGCGCCCACCGGCGGTCGCGCCTCCCGCAGGACGCCGAGCACCCGTTCCAGATCCTCCAGCGCGGCCCGGCCCGTCTCCTCGATCGCGGTCAGCGCGCGGTCCGTGAACTCCGGACTGTTCGCCGCCCGGGCGGCTCCCGCCTGCACGACGGCGACGGTCAGCGCGTGGCCGATGGAGTCGTGCAGCTCGCGGGCGATGCGGTTGCGTTCCAGGAGCTGCTCGGTGCGTTCCTCCAGCGCGGCGAGCCGCTCGGCGGCGGAGGGGCCGAGGAGTCGGCGCGCCGCGGCGGTGGCCAGCGCGCCGAGTCCGACCAGGACCGCGTACAGCACGACCAGCGGCACCGGCACCAACAGGGCGTAGGCCCAGTGCGGCTGCGTCCCGGCCACGACGCGCATGTCCTCCGGGACGTGGCCGACGGCGCAGGAGGCCGCGGTGTACGACAGGATCGGCAGCCAGACCGTGGCGAACGCGGTCACCGTGCCGAGCACCAGGCGCGTCTCCAGCCACAGCACGGTCCGGATCCGGTCGCGCCAGGTCGTGGCGGGCCGCACGGAGAACTCCGGCCGCTCGTCGCCCGGCGCCAGCAGCAGCCGCGCCTGCACGCCCTCGGCCACCCGGACGACCGGCACCAGACCGACCGCCGCCACCACCAGGACCGGCACCCAGTGGTTGCCGGGCTGGACGAACAACCACAGGCTGTACGCCGCCACGGGCGTCCACAGGTGCAGCAGACGCGTGTACGTCCTCCCGCTCAGCAGCGGGCGCAGGAACCGTGCCATCGCGCCATCGTGCCAGTCCGCGCGGACGACCGGTTCCCCCGAGCGGGGGAGACGCCGTCCACCGGCGGGGGAGGACCCGGCCCGCCGTCACCGGCGACGCTGTGTCCATGACCAGCATCGACGTCCAGAACCTCACCAAGGAGTACGGCACCCGACGAGTCGTCGACGACCTCACCTTCACGGTCCGGCCCGGCCGCGTCACCGGCTTCCTCGGTCCCAACGGCGCGGGGAAGTCCACCACCATGCGGCTGGTGCTCGGCCTGGGCCGGCCGACCTCCGGCACCGCGACCGTCGGCGGACGCCCCTACGCCGCCCTAGACGAGCCGCTGCGGCACGTCGGCGCCCTGCTCGACGCGGACGCCGCCCACGGCTCCCGCACCGGCCGCGACCACCTGCGCGTCCTGGCCGCGAGCAACCGCCTTCCCGAACGCAGGGTCGACGAGGTGCTGGAGGAGACCGGCATCGCGTCGGTGGCGCGCCGCCGGGTCAAGACGTACTCCCTGGGGATGCGTCAGCGGCTCGGCATCGCCGCCGCGTTGCTGGGCGACCCCGAGGTGGTGATGCTGGACGAGCCCTCCAACGGGCTGGACCCCGAGGGCATCATCTGGATCCGCGGCCTGCTGCGCCGGCTCGCGGCCGAGGGACGCACCGTCCTGGTCTCCAGTCACCTGATGAACGAGACCGCGTCCTTCGCCGATCACCTGGTCGTCCTCGGCCGGGGCAGGCTGCTCGCCGACACCCCGATGCGGGAGTTCATCGAGGCGCGGGTGCGGCCGAGCGTCCGTGTCCGGACCTCGGACGACACCGCGCTCCAGGCCGCTCTCGCCGACCACGGGCACGAGGCGGTGCGCCAGGAGGACGGGTCCTGGACCGTGCCGCACGCTCGGGTGGACGACATCGGCCGCGCCGTCTCCAAAGCCGGGGTGCCGATCCTCGAACTCAGCTCAGCCGAGGGCACCCTGGAGCAGGCCTACCTGGACCTGACCGCCGCCGAGACCGAGTTCGCCGCCCAGTCACCGTCCCAGGAGGTCTGACCCATGCCCTTCACGCCCGTACTCCGCTCCGAGGCGCTCAAGGTGCTCACCCTGCGCTCGCTGTGCGGCACCCTGCTCGCCGTCTTCGCGGTCACCACGGCGTTCTCGGCGCTGGCCGGGTCCTCCGGCACGTCCGAACCGGACTTCGACCCGCTGTACACGTCGCTGTCCGGAGTGATGCCCGGTCAGATCGCCGCCATCGCCTTCGGCGCCATGGTCGTCTCCTCGGAGTACCACCGGGCCGGGATCCGCGTCTCCCTGGCCGCCGTGCCCCGGAGAGGCCGCTGGTTCGCGGCGAAGATGACGGTCGTCGCCCTGCCGGTCCTCGTCGTGGGAACGGCCACCGCGTTCGCCGCCCTGCTCGCGGCGCGCGCCGGACTCGGCCCGGCCGCGGACGGTCTCACCACCGGGGAACAGGTGCGCGCGGTGGTGGGCTGCGGCGTCTACCTCACGCTGATCGCCCTGTTCGCCGCCGGACTCACGACCCTGTTCCGCAGCGGTGTGGCCACCCTGTCCGTCCTGATCCCGTTCATCCTCATCGTGTCCTTCGTGATCGGGGACGCGGCGGGCGGCGCCGCCGACTTCCTGCCCGACAAGGCGGGACAGATCGTCCTGCACCAGTCGTACGAGGGGCCTCTGGGACCCGCGACGGGACTCGCCGTCACCGCCGCGTGGGCGGCGGCCGCCCTCCTCGCCGGGGCCTGGCGCCTGCGCCACCGGGACGCCTGACGCCGAAGGCCGCCTGACGGCCCGCCAATTGTCAGTGGCGGCCGGTTTACTGGACGGCATGGACATCGCGCGGCACATCGCCCTCATCGACGAGCTGTGCTTCCGCCCCTTCCCGGCGGAGCACGGCCCGTCGGACGGGGACACGGCGGGGCCCGGCCACTTCACGGCGGTGCTGGAGAGCAGCCGCGGCCCGCGCGACGGCGACCAGGGGGAGCGCGCGGTGACCGTGGAGCAGTACGAGAAGTACCGCGACGCCCTCCACGAGCGCCTCGCCTCGCGCTGGGGGGAGACGGAGCCCTGGAATCTGCAGACGGTCCTCCTGCGCACGGAGCTGGAGGAGATACCCGAGCCGTGGGCGGCCCTCAGCGCCCGCGCGCGCCTGGCGTACGTGTGGGAGGCGGCGGGGACCGGCCGCTGGGTCGCGGTCGCCGTCGCCGACCGGGACGAGACGGACGAGGTGCGGCTGCTGGCCGTCGTCACCCAGGAGGCGCCCCCGTGACCTCGGGAGCGCCGACTACGCCTCCGGGTCCGACTCCGCCGCGACCCGCAGCCGGGCGAACTCCTCCGCCATGGTCTGCGCCGTCCAGTGCGCGTTGAGACCGCTCGGGTTGGGCAGCACCCAGACCCGCGTGTCCCCGATCGTCCGCTCCTGCGGTCCCACCTGGGCCTTCTTGTCGTCGAACGCCGCGCGGTACGCGGTGACACCGACGACGGCCAGCCAACGCGGCCGCAGCCGCGCCACCTTCAGCGCCAGCAGCCGGCCGCCCTCCCGGTACTCCTCGGCGGTCAGTTCGTCCGCCCGCGCGCTGGCCCGCTGGACGACGTTCGTGATGCCGAGCCCGTACGACAGCAGTTCGTCCTGCTCCGACGGCTTGAGCAGCCGCGGGGTGAACCCGGACAGATGCAGCACCGGCCAGAAGCGGTTGCCCGGACGGGCGAAGTGGTGGCCGGTCGCCGCCGTCATCAGTCCGGGGTTGATCCCGCAGAACAGCACGCGCAGGCCGTCCGCGACGACGTCCGGGACGAGACGGTCGCGGGCGGCCTCCAGCTCCGCCGGGGTGAAGCGCGTCAGAGGATCGCTCCGGGGGTGTACCCGGCGGCCTCCGGGCGCTGCTTCACGATCTCCTCGATCCGGCCGACGACGACGCCGACCTGGGCGGCCGCGGCGCCCGTGAAGGACAGCTTGTCGGCCATCAGCGCCTCCAGATCCGCCCGGTCCAGCGGGATGCGCTCGTCGGCGGCCAGCTTGTCGAGCAGTTCGTTGCGCTCGGCGCCCCGCTCGCGCATCGCCAGCGCGGAGGCGACGGCGTTCTCCTTGATCGCCTCGTGCGCGAGCTCGCGGCCGACACCGGCCCGCACCGCGCCCATCAGCACCTTGGTGGTGGCCAGGAACGGCAGGTAGCGGTCCAGCTCCCGGGCGACGACGGCCGGGAAGGCACCGAACTCGTCGAGCACGGTCAGGAACGTCTCCAGCAGCCCGTCCAGGGCGAAGAACGCGTCGGGGAGGGCCACCCGGCGCACCACCGAGCAGGACACGTCGCCCTCGTTCCACTGGTCGCCCGCCAGCTCGCCGGTCATCGACGCGTAGCCGCGCAGGATCACCGTCAGGCCGTTGACGCGCTCGCAGGAGCGGGTGTTCATCTTGTGCGGCATCGCCGAGGAGCCGACCTGGCCGGGCTTGAAGCCCTCGGTGACCAGCTCGTGCCCGGCCATCAGCCGGATCGTCTTGGCCAGCGACGACGGCGCCGCCGCCAGCTGCACCAGCGCGGTGACGACCTCGTAGTCCAGCGAGCGCGGGTAGACCTGGCCGACCGAGATGAAGGCCTCGGAGAAGCCCAGGTGACCGGCGATCCGCCGCTCCAGCTCGGCCAGCTTGTCCGCGTCCCCGCCGAGCAGGTCCAGCATGTCCTGGGCGGTGCCGACCGGGCCCTTGATGCCGCGCAGCGGGTAGCGGCCCAGCAGCTCCTCCACCCGGCCGTACGCCACCAGCAGCTCGTCGGCGGCGGTGGCGAAGCGCTTGCCCAGCGTCGTGGCCTGCGCGGCGACGTTGTGGGAGCGGCCGGCCATGACCAGCTCGGCGTACTCGCCGGCCAGCTTGCCGAGCCGGGCGAGCACCGCCACCGTGCGGTCGCGGACCAGCTCCAGCGACAGCCGGATCTGGAGCTGCTCGACGTTCTCCGTCAGGTCCCGGGAGGTCATGCCCTTGTGCACGTGCTCGTGCCCGGCGAGGTCGTTGAACTCCTCGATCCGCGCCTTCACGTCGTGCCGCGTCACCTTCTCGCGCTCGGCGATGGAGGCCAGGTCGACCTGGTCCAGGACGCGCTCGTAGTCGGCGATCGCGGCGTCGGGCACCTCGATGCCGAGGTCCTTCTGGGCCCGCAGCACGGCGAGCCAGAGCTGCCGCTCCAGCCTCACCTTCTGCTCGGGCGACCAGAGCGTGGCGAGCTCGGCGGAGGCGTAGCGTCCGGCGAGGACGTTCGGGATGCGGGGCTTGGCGGGAGCGGAAGTCACGTAGCGGAATTCTACTGGCGATTCCTGCAGGCCGGCGCCACGGGGTTCCTCGTCGGAACCTACGAAACCGCCGTGACCTGGACGATCAGGGGGTCAGGTCCTCGTACGGCAGCAGCTCGGGACGCTTCGGCGGGCGCCCGTCCCCGGACGAGCGGCCGGTCAGCCTGCGGCCGATCCAGGGCAGCAGGTGCTGCCGGGCGAACCGGACGTCCGCGCTCCGGCGCATGACCCAGCCGGGCGGGGGCGTCGGCGGGACCGGCGCGTGCCACTCCGGGTCCTCGGGCTCGTAGCCCAGCGACTGCCACACGGCCTCCGCGACCCGGCGGTGCCCCTCGGCGGTCAGGTGCAGCCGGTCCACGTCCCACAGGCGCGGGTCGGCCAGCGACCGGGCGCCGTAGAGGTCGACGACGACGGCGCCGTGCTCCCGGGACAGGTCGTCGATGATCGCGAACAGCGCCTCCATGCGCGGCCGGAACCGCTCCAGCACCGGACCCTGGCGGCCCGGGCTGCGCATCAGCACCAGCTGCTTGCAGTTCGGGGCGAGCCGCTCCACGGCCTGCGTCAGCAGGTCCCGCACCCGGGCCATGTCGCACTTGGGCCGCAGGGTGTCGTTGAGGCCGCCGACCAGCGTGATCACGTCGGCCCCCATGGCCGCCGCCACGTCGACCTGCTCGTCGACGATCTGCCCGATCAGCTTGCCGCGCACCGCGAGGTTCGCGTACCGGAAACCGGGGGCGCGGGCCGCCATCCGGGCGGCGAGGAGGTCGGCCCAGCCCCGGTAGGAGCCGTCGGGCAGCAGGTCCGACATGCCCTCGGTGAAGGAGTCGCCGACGGCGACGAGACTGGTGTGGGTGGGATTCGTCTGCATGGCGACAGAAATGGTAGCCCCACGCACATACCCGGCGGTCGGTCGCCCTCCGCCTCAGGCCCGCTGCCCGAACAGCTCCCTCAGCACGTCCTCCATGGTCACCAGCCCCGCCAGCCGCCCGTCGGAGCCCAGGACGGCCGCCAGATGGGTGCGGCTGCGGCGCATCGCGGTGAGCACGTCGTCCAGCGGGGTGCTCTCCCGCACCCGTGCGATGGGCCGCATGTCGCCGAGCCGGAACGGCAGGTCCCGCGGCGAGGCGTCCAGGGCGTCCTTCACGTGCAGATAGCCGACGATCCGCCGACCGTCGTCCACCACCGGGAAGCGGGAGAACCCGGACTGCGCCGACAGCCGCTCCAACTGCTCCGGGGTGATGCCCACCCGCGCGTGGACGACGCGTTCCAGCGGGAGCACCACGTCCCGCACCGGCCGCCGGCCCAGCTCCAGCGCGTCGTGCAGCCGCTCCTGGGCGCGGTCGTCGATCAGCCCGGCCTCGCTGGCGTCCTTGACGATCTGAGCCAGTTCCGCGTCCGTGAAGGTCGCCGAGACCTCGTCCTTGGTCTCCACCCTCAGCAGCTTGAGCAGCGCGTTCGCGAAGGCGTTGATGGTGAAGATCACCGGGCGCAGCGCCCGGGACAGGGCCACCAGCGGCGGCCCCAGCAGCAGCGCGCTGCGCACCGGCTCGGCCAGGGCGATGTTCTTCGGGACCATCTCGCCGAGCAGCATGTGCAGATAGGTCGCCAGCGCCAGGGCGATCACGAACGACACCGCGTGCCCCGCGCCGGAGGGCACGCCCACCGCGTGGAACACCGGCTCCAGCAGGTGCGCGATGGCCGGCTCGGCGACCACGCCGAGCACCAGCGTGCACAGCGTGATGCCGAGCTGGGCGGCCGCCATCAGCGCCGACACGTGCTGCAGACCCCACAGCACGCTCTTCGCCCGCCGGTCGCCCTCCTCGGCGTACGGCTCCACCTGGCTGCGGCGCACGGAGATCAGCGCGAACTCCGCGCCCACGAAGAACGCGTTGACGACGAGCGTCGCCAGACCGATCAGCAGCTGCAGTGCGGTCACCGCCCCGCCCCCCTCTCCTGCTCACCGGCGCGCGCGTCGTCGAGCGGCGCGTGCAGCAGGACCCGGGCCGCCCTGCGTCCCGTGGCGTCCTCGACGTCCAGCCGCCAGCCCTCGACCTCCAGGGTGTCGCCGACGGCGGGGATGCGGCCCAGCTCGGCCGCGACCAGCCCGGCCACCGTCTCGTACGGCCCCTCGGGCACCTTGAACCCCAGACGTGCCAGCCGGTCCACGCGTGCCGCGCCGTCGGCCCGGTACAGCGCGCGGCCCCGCCCGTCGGTGCCGGCCGGGGCCAGCTCGGGCGTCTCGTGCGGATCGTGCTCGTCCCGCACCTCGCCGACGACCTCCTCGACGATGTCCTCCAGCGTCGCCACGCCGGCCGTCCCGCCGTACTCGTCGATCACGACGGCCATGGTGCGCCGGCCGGAGAGCCGGTCCAGCAGCCGGTCGACGGTCAGTGACTCCGGCACCAGCAGCGGCTCGCGCATCAGCTCGGCCACCGGCATCCGCGCCCGCCGCTCGGCGGGCACCGCCAGCACGTCCTTGACGTGCGCGGTCCCCACCACGGCGTCGAGGGTGTCCCGGTAGACGGGGAACCGGGACAGCCCGGTCGCCCGCGTCGCGTTCGCCACGTCCGCGCACGTCGCCCGGGCGTCGAGGGCGACGACCTGGACGCGCGGGGTCATCACGTTCTGCGCCGTCAGATCGGCCAGGTTCAGCGTCCGGACGAACAGTTCCGCGGTGTCGGCCTCCAGCGCGCCCTCCTTGGCCGAGTGCCGGGCGAGCGCCGCCAGCTCCTGCGGTCCGCGGGCGGACGCCAGCTCCTCGGCGGGCTCGACGCCGAACCGGCGCACGACGCGGTTGGCCGTGTTGTTCAGATGGGTGATGAAGGGGCGGAAGGCCGCGCTGAACCAGCGTTGCGGACCGCCCACCCGCCTGGCCACGGCCAGCGGTGAGGAGATCGCCCAGTTCTTGGGCACCAGCTCGCCGACGATCATCAAGAAGACCGTCGACAGGGCCGTGCCCAGCACCAACGCCAGCGAGGAGGCCGCCGAGCCGGACATGCCCGCGCTCTCCAGCGGCCCCGAGATCAGGGCCGCGACCGACGGCTCGGCCAGCATGCCGACCACCAGGTTGGTGACCGTGATGCCGAGCTGCGCGCCCGAGAGCTGGAACGTCAGGTTCCGGACGGCCTTGAGCGCACTCGCCGCGCCCCGCTCACCGCGTTCCACGGCTCGTTCCAGCTCACCGCGCTCGACCGTGGTCAGCGAGAACTCGGCCGCCACGAAGGCGCCGCACATGAGCGAGAGCAGGACCGCCACCAGCAGCAGGAGCACTTCGGTCATCGGGTCACCTCGGATCCATGATCGGCCAGGAGGCGGAGGTGCGCGCGATGTCGTCCGCCGACGGTGGCACCGGCCGGGGTATCGCCGAGGAGGGCTCGCTCATGCGCCGTCGGTCACGACCTTTCCGTCGGTGAGGGGCTTCACCCACCGTCGCCACTGTTCCTCGGGCGCGTACCCGGCGGCCCGCCAGGCATGCTGGGCCCGCTCGTTGCGCCGCAGCACCATCGCGTCCCCGCGCCGCCCGCCGAGCCGGAGGAACCGCTCCTCCGCCGCCGCCAGCAGCGCGGAGCCGATCCCCTGACGCCGGTGGTCGGGGTGGACGGCCAGCCGGTACAGATGACAGCGCCAGCCGTCGAAGCCGGCGATCACCGTGCCGACCAGCTCGCCGTCCCGCTCGGCCAGGACCAGTGCCTCGGGGTCACGGGCGACGAGCCGTTCCACCCCCTCCCGGTCGTCGCTGATGCTCGTCCCCTCGGCGGCGGTCTTCCAGAAGGCCAGCACGGCGTCCAGGTCCTCGGGCCCGGCGGCCCGTACGCGCAGATCGGTCATGCCCCCGATCCCACCACGCACCGCGCGGGCCCACGCCCCCGTTCCGGCATGCGGACGGCCGGGCCCACCGGGACCGTCACTCGTCGCGCAGCGCCCGCATCACCGGCGCGAACGCCTCCATCGAGGGCTCCAGCACCGTCAGATACGTGAACCCGTACCGCTCGCGCTGGGCCCGCACCTGGGCCGTGACCTCCTCCAGGGTCCCCGCCAGGAAGATGGGCAGCTCCAGCACCTGCTCCACGCTCAGGTGCGGCACGTGCTCCAGGAGAGGCCGGACGGCGGCCTCACGGTCCTCGGTCACGACGACCGTCTGGACGAGCAGGTTCAGCTCGGCCGGTTCCGCGCGGCCCGCCGCGAACTCCCGGTACCGGCCGACGCGCTCCTCGAGGTCCTCGGCGGTGACGGGCGCCAGTTGCCCCGTCCGGCTGCCCCGCACCGTACGCGCGCCGGTGAACGCGGCGATGTCGGCGTGCCGGGCGGTCAGCTCCAGCATCCGGTCGCCGTTGCCCCCGATCAGGAGCGGCACACCGGACGTCTGCGCGGGGCGCGGCCGGTACTCCTCGTCGCCGAACAGCCGCTCCAGCTCCTCCACGGTGCGCCGCAGGTGGTCGACCCGCTCGCCCGGCGAGCCGAACGGCAGCCCGGCCGCCTCGTGCTCCGCCCGTACGTAGCCCGTGCCCAGCCCGAGTTCCAGACGTCCGCCCGTCAGGGCGTCCGTGGTGGCGACCTCGCGCGCGAGCAGGACCGGGTTCCACAGGCCCGCGTTGAGCACGAAGGTGCCCAGCCGGGGGCGCTCGGTGGCGCGCGCCGCCGCGACCAGCGCCGGGAACGGCGCCACCATGCCGAGATGGTCGGGGACCTGGATCACGTCGTACCCCAGCTCCTCCGCCCGCCGGCACTTCGCACCCCACTCCTCGGCCGGGGCGGGCACCGTCAGGTTGACACCGAAGCGGTACGGACGGGACATGAACTCTCCTCGCGCGGGCGGGAATTCGGGCTCCCGCAGTCAACCACCCGCGCCCGGCGGCCGTCAGCGCCTTCGCCCGCCCCGCCCCGCCCTTGCCGTTGCTAGCGTTCCGGCGCTAGCTTCGAGGTATGGCGAAGACCAGGAAGGCCCAGCTGAACGTCCGGGTGGACGAGGGCACCGCCCGGGCCGCCCGGGAGCGGGCCGTGGCCCGGGGGATGAGCGTCAACCGCTACATCGAGGAACTGGTCCGGCAGGACACCGGTGAGTCCGGCCGCGCCTTCGTGGAGGCGGCCGCCGACTTCATGCGGCAGTACGAGAAGGTCTTCGCCGAGGAGGTCGGCGAGGGACAGGGCCGCCGCTGAGCCGTCGCGCGCACCCCGATGAACGACCTCACGATCGATCTCGCCTGGCTGCTCATGCTCGCCGAACAGCGCACCCCCGGCGACCCCCAGGTCACCGACTGGGGCGCGCTGGTGGCGGCCGTCGCCCGCCACCGGGCCGAGATATTCGACACCCCCGTCTACGACGGTCCGCACGCCCGGGCGGCCGCGCTGCTCCAGCTGCTGATCCACGTCCCCGCCCTGGAGCGTTCCAACGCCCTGTTCGCCTCCGCCGTCGCCTACGCCTATCTGGTCGCCAGCGGCGTCGAGATCACCACCACCGCCGAGCGGGTGCGGGACCTCGCCCTGCTGGTCAAGAAGGGCGACGCGTCGGTCGACGCCATCGCGGACGAGCTGCGCCGGTGGAGCGCGTGACTACGCCCCGTCGCCGGGCGGGCGCCACGCCGTACCGAGCACGCAGTAGGAACTCGGCAGCGCCGGGCCGTTCTCCGGCATCGTCATCCGCCGGTAGGGCCCCAGCGTGAAGCCGGCCTCGCGCAGCGAGGCGACCGGCTCCCGGGACAGGTGGCAGCCACCGCTCAGCGGCGGCCACAGCGTCCGGTCGAGCGCACGCTGGGTGAAGGCCATCACCCGGCCGCCGCCGGCGCCGTGCTCGAAGAACCGCACCTCACCGCCGGGGCGCAGCACCCGCCGCACTTCGCTCAGGGCCCGCGGTACGTCGCGGACACTGCACAGCACCAGCGACACCACGGCCGCGTCGAACGCCTCGCTCTTGACCGGCAGCGCCTCGGCCGCGCCCGGTGCCACGTCCACCGGCACGTGGGCGCGCAGCGCCGCCTCGACGGCCAACTGCCGCAGCACGCGCTCCGGTTCGACGGCCACGACCTCGGAGACGGTGCCCGGGTAGTGGGAGAAGTTCAGTCCGTTGCCCGCGCCGATCTCGATCACCCGCCCGGACAGCCCGGCGAGCAGCCGCTCGCGCACGCGCCCCATGCCCATACGGGTCTCGGCGCGCACGCTGAACCGGGCGTAGCAGCGGGCGAACAGCGGATGGTGCACGGCGTCCCGCGGAACGGCGCGGGAACGGGCGGATCGGGCCGGCATGGGGGCCTCCCTCACGAGGTGGTGCCTCACCGTGATTGTCCCCCGCCCGCCCGTCCCGCATCCACCGCACACCCGTCCGTTTCCGTGCCCCGGGCGTGCCGGCCGGCGGACCCGGGGCACGGACGCGGAGGCGTTCGCCCGGCGGCGCGCGGTCAGGGCGCCTCCCGCCGGGCGAACACCTCCGCGTCCCACGTGCCCTCCAGCCGAGGCGCCAGCCAGTGCGGCGCCGAGGAGCGGAAGGCGGCGGGCGCGAGGGCGGCCGCCCCGGCCGGAACGGCGCCCAGGAGCGGCGCGCCGGCCACGTCGGGGAGGTCCGCGAGGTTGCAGCGCGCGGCGAGGTCCGGGGCCTCGGGCCAGCTGCCGATCACCACGCCCGGCAGGTCCAGGCCGCGGGAGCGCAGCTCGCGCGCGGTCAGCTCCGTGGTGTTGAGCGTGCCCAGCCCGGCCGGGACCACGAGCAGCACCGGCGCGCCCAGCAGCCCGGCGACGTCCGCCAGGGTCCCGCCGGCCGCGTCGAACCGCACGAGCAATCCGCCCGCGCCCTCGACCAGCACCAGGTCGTGCTCGGTGGCCAGCTTCGCCGCCGCCTCCGCCACGTCGTGCGGACGCACCGGCGCCAGGCGGGCCCGGCGCGCCGCCGTGGCCGGCGCCAGCGGCTCCGGGTAGCGGGCGACCTCCGCCGCCGTCACGCCGCCCGCGAGACGCGCCACCTCCCGCGCGTCCCCCGGCTCGTCCGGCCCCACGCCCGTCTGCGCGGCCTTCAGCACGGCCACCGACCGGCCGGCCGCCAGCGCCGTGGCGGCGACGGCCGCGGTCACGACCGTCTTGCCGATCTCCGTGCCCGTCCCCGTGATCACCAGTACCGGCATGTCATCCCTCCCGTGCCGCCGCGCACACGGCGCGCGCGATCCGTGCCACGTCCGCGTCGCCCGTCACGTACGGCGGCATCGTGTAGACCAGATCGCGGAACGGCCGCAGCCACACACCCTCGCGCACCGCCGCGGCCGTCGCCGCGCGCATGTCGACGGCGTGGTCGAGCTGCACCACGCCGATCGCCCCGAGCACGCGTACGTCCCTCACTCCCGGCAGTTCGCCGGCGGGCGCCAGACCCTCGCGCAGCCCCGACTCGATCCGCTTGACCTCCGCGAGCCAGTCCTGGCCGAGCAGCAGTCCGATGGAAGCGCAGGCCACGGCGGCCGCCAGCGGATTCCCCATGAACGTCGGCCCGTGGGCCAGCACCGGCACCTCGCCCCGCGAGATCCCCTCGGCCACCTCGGAGGTGCACAGCGTGGCCGCCATCGTCAGATAGCCGCCGGTCAGTGCCTTGCCCACGCACATCACGTCCGGCGTCACGGCCGCGTGCTCCGCCGCGAACAGCGCGCCCGTGCGCCCGAAGCCGGTCGCGATCTCGTCGAACACCAGCAGCACGCCGTGCGCGTCGCACGCCTCCCGGAGCACCCGCAGATACGCGGGGGAGTGGAACCGCATCCCGCCCGCGCCCTGCACCACGGGCTCGACGATCACGGCGGCCAGTTCGCCGGCGTGCCGCTCGATCGAGGCGCGCAGATGATCCGCGTACGTCTCCTCGTACTCCGTCGGCGGCGCGTCCGCGAAGACCTGGCGCGGCAGGACGCCCTGCCACAGCTCGTGCATCCCGCCCTCGGGGTCGCACACCGACATCGGCTGCCAGGTGTCGCCGTGATAGCCGCCGCGCCAGGTCAGCAGGCGCCGCTTCTCCGGCCGGCCCAGCGAGCGCCAGTACTGCAGGCACATCTTCACCGCGACCTCGACGGAGACCGAGCCGGAGTCGGCGAGGAAGACGTGCTCCAGGCCCTCGGGCGACATGTCGACAAGGATTTTCGCCAGTCGCACGGCCGGCTCGTGGGTGAGCCCGCCGAACATCACGTGGCTCATGCGCTCCAACTGCTCGCGCGCGGCCTCGTTGAGGACCGGATGGTTGTAGCCGTGGATCGCCGACCACCAGGACGACATCCCGTCGACCAGCTCGCCCGAGCCGTCGGCCGGGCGCAGCCGCACCCCGCTCGCCGACTCCACGACGAGCGGGTCCTGCCGGCCGGGCATGGGGCCGTACGGATGCCAGACGTGCCGCCGGTCGAGCGCCAGCAGCTCGTCCACGGTCAGCGCGGGCTCAGGCATTGGGCGCGAGGTCCGTTCCGGCACCACGGCGGCGCACGGCGACCAGGTCCGTGCGCGGCTCGCCGGCCACCGCGGGCACGGCGCCGGCGCCCTTCTCGGCCGGGGCGGAGCCGCAGAGGCTCCCTCCCTCGTGCGCGGAGCCGCAGCCCCCGCCCTCACCGTGCGACCCGCAGCCCGCGCCTTCCCCGTGCGAACCGCATCCGCCCCGGTCCGCGACCCGGTGCTCCGGCAGCGTCACCTCTCCGGCGCCCTCCACCTCGAACCCGGCGTCCGCGATCATCTCCAGGTCCGCCCGGCCGGCCTGCCCCTCGCTGGTGAGGTAGTCGCCGAGGAAGATGGAGTTGGCCAGGTGCAGGGCGAGCGGCTGCATCGTGCGCAGATGGACCTCGCGCCCACCCGCGATGCGCACCTCGACGTCCGGGCAGACGAACCGCGTCATCGCCAGGATGCGCAGGCACCGCTGCGGGGTGAGGTGCCACTCCTTGGCGAGCGGCGTGCCCTCCATCGGGATCAGGAAGTTGACCGGCACCGAGTCCGGGTCCAGCTCCCGCAGCGAGAAGACCACGTCGACCAGGTCCTCGTCGCTCTCGCCCATGCCCGCGATCAGCCCGGAGCAGGCGGACAGCCCGGCGGCGTGCGCCTTGTTGACCGTGTCCACCCGGTCGGCGTACGTGTGCGTGGTCGTGATGTCCCCGTACGTCGCCTCGGACGTGTTGAGGTTGTGGTTGTAGGCGTCGGCACCGGCCTCGCGCAGCCGCTCCGCCTGGCCGTCGGAGAGCAGGCCCAGACAGGCGCACACCTCGACGGCCTCGTTCTGCTCCTTGATGGCCTTGATGGTGTCCGAGACCCGGTCCACGTCCCGGTCGGTCGGACCGCGCCCGCTGGCCACCAGGCACACCCGCTTGGCACCCCCGGCCACGCCCGCGGCGGCGGCCTGCGACGCCTGGTCGGGCTTGAGCCAGGTGTACTTGAGGATCTCGGCCTTGGAGCCGAGCCGCTGCGAGCAGTAGGAGCAGTCCTCGGGGCACAGGCCCGACTTGAGGTTGACGAGGTAGTTGAGCTTCACCCGGCGGCCGAACCAGTGCCGGCGCACCTTGCCGGCCGCGGCCACCACATCGAGCAGGTCGTCGTCGGAAGTGGCGAGGACGGCAAGGGCCTCCTCGCGGGTCGGCGACTCACGCCGAAGCCCCTTGTTCACCAGCGTGTTCAGCAGGTCCATGAGAGCCGATCCTGTCCTACGGGGCCACCCGGGGCCAAGGAGAGTTTGCACAACACTGACAGATCACCGTGTGGGTATTGCCACACCTCGCGGGGGTGGCGGTACCGCTATCGTCTGTCCACTGCCTACAAAACCGACGGAGGACCGATCCATGGCGTTCGGCTGGATCGACGAGCAGGCCCTGGTGCGCCGCCGGGCGGGCCTCGTACGGACTCTGCGCCCCCGGCCGGCCGACTCGCCGCTGCTGGACCTGGCCAGCAACGACTACCTCGGACTGGCCCGGCACCCGGAGGTCACCGAGGGCGCGGCGCGGGCCGCGCGGGCCTGGGGCGCCGGGGCGACCGGCTCCCGGCTGGTGACCGGGACGACCGAACTGCACGCCGAACTCGAACGCGAACTCGCCGACTTCTGCGGCTTCGAGGCCGCGCTCGTCTTCTCCTCCGGCTACGCGGCCAACCTCGCCGCGGTGACCGCGCTGGCCCCGCACGGCTCCCTCGTCGTCTCCGACGCGGGCAACCACGCCTCGCTGATCGACGGCTGCCGGCTGGCGCGCGGCACGACCCAGGTGGTGGGGCACGCGGACCCGGACGCCGTGCGCAAGGCCCTGGCGACGCACGAGGGGCCCGCGGTCGCCGTCTCCGACACGGTCTTCTCGGTCGACGGCGACGCGGCGCCGCTGGCCGCGCTCGCGCAGGTGTGCCGCGCGTACGGGGCCGGACTGGTCGTGGACGACGCGCACGGCCTCGGGGTCCTCGGCGAGGGCGGGCGGGGTGCCGCGCGGGAGGCGGGTCTCGCGGGCGCGGACGACGTCGTCGTGACGGTGACGCTGTCCAAGTCGCTCGGCAGCCAGGGCGGCGCCGTGCTCGGGCCCGCCGAGGTGATCGAGCATCTGGTCAACGCGGCCCGCACGTTCATCTTCGACACCGGTCTCGCCCCCGCGGCGGCGGGCGGGGCGCTGGCGGCGCTGACACTGCTGCGCCGCGAGCCCGAACGGGCGGCGCGGGCGCGGGCGGTGGCGGCCGAACTGCACGCACGCCTGACCGCCGAGGGGCTGTCCGCGGTGCGTCCGGACGCCGCGGTCGTCTCGGTGCGCGCGCCCTCCCCGGAGGGGGCCGTCCGGTGGGCGGCCGACTGTCGTGCGGCCGGCCTGGCCGTGGGGTGCTTCCGCCCTCCCTCCGTGCCCGACGGCATCTCACGGCTCAGGCTGACCGCCCGTGCGGACCTCTCCGGGGTACAGATCGAACGCGCTGTGCGGGTCATCGGCGAAACGCGACCATGAGTCGGCGTGACACGGCCGTGCGCCGTCCGATGCCCGCCCGGATCAGCCGCTGTGGATGGCGGCGGTGAACGACGCCCAGCTCCCCGGGGAGAAGAGCAGCGCGGGTCCGGCCGGATCCTTGGAGTCGCGTACGGCGAGCAGACCGGCCCAGGGGCCGTCCGACGGCCGGGCCGTCTCCACACAGTTGTTCGCTCCGGTGCTGTAGCTGCTGCGCAGCCATCGCGCACCGGGCAGCGCCGTACTCACGGGGACGTTCCGGGGACGTGCCGACGTGGAATCCGACGTGGTGCCTGACATGGTGCCTCCTTACGCGCCTGCCGCGGTCGCGGCGATGAAGTCCAACGAGTCCTCGGGCGAAAGGGCATGAACCAGAAGGGCGTTGAAGGCCTCGGTGTAGGCCTCTACGTCTTCTTTCCGTTCGAGGTGCAGGCTACTCGTCAAGTGGTCGAGAACAACCACGTCCAGATCAGAAGTGCTCGAAAAAGAGAAGATTACGAAAGGGCCGGTGACACCGATGTGCGCCCCGGCGGCGAACGGCAGGACCCGGAGCGCGACATGGGGGAGGCGTGCGGCCTCGACCAGCCGCTCCAGCTGACGGGCCATGACCCCGGGCCCGCCCACCTCGCGCCGCAGCACCGCCTCGTCCAGGACCGCGCTCAGCTCAAGCGGCGGCTCGGCCCGCAGCACGTCCTGGCGGGCCAGCCGCACCTCCACCAGCGTGTCCAGCCGCTCCTCCGACAGTCCGTCCACCGCGGCGTGCGTCACCGCGCGGGCGTACTCGGGCGTCTGGAGCAGGCCGGGGACCACCGTGGTCTCCAGCGTGCGCATCGCGCTCGCCTGCGACTCCAGGCTGATGAAGTCGCGGTAGGTCGGCGGGAGCACCCCGCGATAGGCGTGCCACCAGTGATTCCGGCCCCCGCCCGGCCCGTCGGTGCCGGCCAGCACCTCCAGCAGCTCCCGCAACTGGGCGTCGTCCACGCCATAGGCGTCCAGCAGTAACCGCACGTCGGCCGGTTTCGCCCCGCTCGTGCCGGTCTCGATCCGGCTGACCTTCGACTGGTGCCAGCCCACCAGCCGGGCCGCCTCACCGCTGGTGATCCCCGCCGATGTGCGCAGGGCGCGCAGTTCGGCGCCCAGCTTCCGGCGGCGCACCACGGGACCGTGCTGCATGGGCCACTCCTCTACTCCTGACGAGCCGCCCACATACGCTCTGGGGTCGCAGAGTTCACCGCATCGAGCGACAGATATATGCATATCTTGGTGGATCGCCGCCCTTCGCGGGCCGGGTGATGGCAGTCTGGCGGCGAAGCACCAGTCCGGGACCGTACTCGAACCAGCCGCTCCGTGTCGGACTGCGGTCCCGTGGGAAAGGGACGACGTCGCCATGGCAGACCATCTGGAAGCATCCGTCACTCTGCCGAGCGATCCCGCCTCGGTGGCCGCCGCGCGGTCCTACGTGGTCGGCACACTGGCGGAGTGGGGACTGCCGGCGGAGGCGGAGGTGTCGGAGACCGTTCGGCTCATCGTCTCGGAGCTGGCGACCAACGCGGTCCAGCACACGTTCGGCCAGTCGCCCACGTTCACGGTGGACCTCGCGCTCGACCGCGACGAGCGGCTGCGCCTGGGCGTCACCGACAGCCATCCCCGGTTCCCCAAACGCCTGCCGGCCGCCGTCCAGCAGGACAACGGCCGGGGCATGGTGATCATCCGCTGGCTGACGGCGGAGTGCGGCGGCAAGCTGAGGGTGCGCCCGACACGCGAGGGCGGCAAGACCGTCTCCATCGAGCTTCCCTGGACGCCGCCGGACGGCGCCGGAGGGGTGACGGCGGGTCAGGACACCGTCACCCTCCCCGGCCGGGCTACTTGACCCGGCCGTACCAGACGCTGCCGGTCCAGATCTTCTGCAGGCGCACCACGTCCCCGGTCTTCGGGGCGTGCCAGATCTTGCCCTTCCCGGCGTAGATGCCGACGTGGTAGACACTGCGGCCCGAGTGGAAGAAGACCAGGTCACCGGCCTTGCGGTTGCCGGCCGAAATGTGCCGGGTCTTGTTGTACTGCTGGGCCGCCGTGCGCGGCAGCTTCTTGCCGGCCTTCTTGAACGAATACAGCGTCAGCCCGGAGCAGTCGAACCTGTGTGGTCCCACGGCGCCCCATGCGTACGGTGAGCCCTTCTTGGAGGCCGCGATCTGGAGCGCCTTGGTGGCGTGGGCGGCCGCGGACGCCTCGGAGGCGGCACCGGGGACCACGACGGAGCCGCCCACG
Organism: Streptomyces sp. SudanB5_2050; assembly: GCF_964272335.1. Taxonomy (NCBI): domain Bacteria; kingdom Bacillati; phylum Actinomycetota; class Actinomycetes; order Kitasatosporales; family Streptomycetaceae; genus Streptomyces; species Streptomyces sp. SudanB5_2050. The sequence goes on along the minus strand of NZ_OZ186760.1, from coordinate 1,337,571 downwards.
GCGGCGAGGGTGAGAGCGGAGGCCGTACCGGCACGGGCCATCAGGGACGGGACTCGATTGAGCGCAGACATGCGCAACCCTTCGTCAGCCGCCTGTGAAGGATGACCTGTCGGATTCGGGCTGGCGAAGTTGCCCGGCCGCACGGATGCGGCTTCACCCCAAGGGTCACTCGGCCCGGCGTCGTCCTCCCGGAGACGGCCGTACCGGCGACCCGTCGTGCTCGGGTCCTCCACTCCTGCCGATCCACTCCTGTCGACCGGTCGTCCGGACGGCGGCAGGACTCGGCGTCCGCCCGGACCGCCCCGCCGCTGCGGCGGGGGCTTGTCGTCAGTCACGGATCTTGTCCCGTCCGGTGGGAAAATCCCAACGGAACGTGCCCTTTGTGTTGTTACTCACCACTCACCCGTTCGGGTGGACGCCCCTTCGTTCGACGTCTCGCCGCCCGTCAGGGCGACGTCGGGACCAGCGGCGCGAGCCGAAACGGCGGTGCCGGGGCGGACGGCCCGCGCAACCCGGGGCGGTCCCGAATCGGAGGTGTTCCTACGCTGAAAGGGGGTAAGCCGTTTGGTCCGTTTCGATGCCGTGCGCACGGGGGCCCGGACGGCGGGTCTCAGTCGGCGGGGTGCCGCGGGATGGCGATCCGTGCCGTCCGCCGCTCGCCGTCCAGTACCCGAAGGGCCCGGGCGAGCGTGCTCGCGTGCACTTCCGTCTCGCCCCTGCGGTGCATCAGTGCCAGCGCGTCGCGCAGGGCGCTCGCCTTGCCGACCAGCGCCTGGGCGGCGCGCAGTCCGCCGTAGGTGTCGCCGTCCCGTGCCGGGTTGATGCGTCCGAGCAGGTCCACGACCTCCAGGTAACGGTCGATCAGCTCGGCCTCCGCGCGGGTCAGGGCCGGCAGCGGAGGGGGCTCCGGTGGCAGCATCGGCGGCTCACCTCGCGCCGGGCGTGTGCCGCGGCGGGACCCCGCGGCCGGGCACGATCCGGTCCACCAGGCCGTACTCCAGCGCCTGGCGCGCGTCCAGCACGGTCTCCCGTTCGAGGTCCGCGCCCACCTGCTCCGGGGTGCGGCCGGTGTGCCGTACGAGGATCTCCTCCAGCCGGGCGCGGACGCGGGCCAGTTCGCCCGCCCGGACGGCCAGGTCGCGGGCCTGCCCGTGGACCGGCTCGGTCAGGGAGGGCTGGTGGATCACCACCCGTGCGCCGGGCAGCACGGCGCGCTTGCCGGGCGTGCCCGCCGCGAGCAGGACCGCGGCGGGCGGACCGGCCTGTCCCAGACAGGTCGTCGCCACGTCGCAGGCGATGTGGCGCATCGTGTCGTAGATCGCCGTCATGGCGGTGAAGGAGCCGCCGGGGGAGTTGACGTACAGGGCGATGTCGCGGTCCGGGTCCTGGTGCTCCAGGTACAGGAGCTGTGCCGGCACGTCGTTCGCCGAGGTGTCGTCGATCGGTGTTCCCAGGAAGACGATCCGTTCCTCCAGCAGCTTGGCGTACGGGTCCAGCGCCCGCTGCCCGGCACCGGTGCGCTCGGTGAACTCGGGCAGGACGTGACGGGCGGACGGCCTGGTCATGGCGAACCCCTCTCCTGACGGACGTGACGGAACCGGCTGCGGCTCCGCCACCTCTGTAGAAAATGTACAGGACGTACGTCGGTGGAGGGTGGTGTTCGCCGGATCGCCGTGCTCGCCGGTCGCGCAGGGGCGAACCGTAAGCTGGGGTCATGGCCTACGAGATTCCGGTGACGCAAGCCAGGGCTGAACTCGCCGACCTGATCAACCGGGTGGTCTACGGCGGTGAACGCGTCGTCGTGACGCGCCACGGCAAGCCTCTCGTCGCCCTCGTCTCCGCCGCCGACCTGGAGCGACTGGAACAGCTCCAGGAGCCCGCCGGGGACCAGGTGGTCACCTCGGTCTCCCGGGTCCGCGACGCCTCCGCCGGGGCCCCGCGCGAGCACCACCGCTTCGGCATCGCGGCGGAACACCGGGGGCCCGACCCGTCCTAGGCCCTGTCGGCACACTCCCGGACCGCTTGCCCCCACCCGCCCCGCGACGCGGGGTGCACGGCAGCGGTGACCCCCGCCCTGCGGGTGGGGGCGGGGGCGCGGTGGCGCGGTGGGGTCAGCTGACCGGAGTGGCGGCCGGTGCCGGGGCGGGGGCCGGGTCGGCGTCCGGTGTGCGGCGGCGCAGGGCGCCGCCGACGCACACGGCGGCCAGGCCCAGCACCGCCCACCAGGTCAGCGTCAGCGCCGACCCGGTCGCCGCGGCGCCGTCGAAGAAGGACACCGAGCGCAGCAGTGAGGTGCCCGCGCCCGGCGGCAGCCACTGGCCGATCGCCCCCGCCGGGCGCGGCAGCAGCTCGGGCGCCGAGGACGCCGCCGAGAAGGGGTTGCCCAGCAGCATCATCACCGCACCGCCCAGCACGAGCCCCGGACGGCCCAGCAGTGCGGCCGATCCGGCGACGCCCGCGCCCACGGCCAGGGCGGACAGCCCGAACACACCGGCCGCGGCCCACCAGTCCCCGGCGACCGCGCCGAGCCAGCTGTGTGCGATCGCCGCCGCGACCAGCCCGGTCAGCCCGGCGGCGCCCACCAGGGCGACCACGGCCCGGACGCCGCGCAGTCCCAGCAGGGTCGTCACCGCTCCCGTCGCGATCCCGGCCAGCGCCAGCGGCAGCACGCTCGCGCCCAGTGCCGCGCCGCGCGGGTCCGCGGCGGGCGCGGGCACCACGTCGACGACGCGCACCGCGGTCCCCGAGGCCGAGGTCCGTTCGGTCACGGCCTGCCGCAGCAACTGCGCGACGGCGGGGCCGGCGGCGGACGCCGTGAGCAGCTTCGGGCCCCGGTCGTCGGCCACCAGCGCGCCGTACACGGCCCGGTCCTCGACGGCCTCACGGGCCGCGGACTCGTCGGCGTAGCGATGGATCTCGAAGGCGTCCCCGCGCCCGGCGAGCCGCTGCTCCAGCTGCGCCACCGCGGCGGGCGGCCCCGCCACGCCGAGCGGCAGGTCGCGGGGTGCCGTACGGGCGGCCGGCCAGGCGAAGGCCCACAGGGCCAGTGAGACCAGCACCGGGACCAGGACGATCACGGCGATCAGGCGACGCGTGTCCATGGGGACTCCCTAAAAAGAAGGATCGTTCGTTTTGGCTACGCCCTCACCGTGCGACCGGGAGGGGCGCCTTGTCAAGAAGGAACGTTCGTTTTAGATTGGGCGTCATGGCCCGCGTATCCCAGGAACACCTCGACGCCCGTCGCCGGCAGATCCTCGACGGCGCCGCGCTCTGCTTCGCCCGCAACGGCTTCCACGCCACCTCGATGCAGGACGTGCTGAAGGAGGTCGACCTCTCGGCGGGTGCCGTCTACCGCTACTTCAGCGGCAAGGACGAGCTGATCGAGGCGATCGTCGCCGAGGTGCTGGGCGCCGTCCGGGACGTGTACGAGCGCGCGGCGCGGGAGGACCCGCCCGCCATGCCCGACGAACTCATCGCCCGCACCCTGGCGCACATGGCCCGGGAGCGGCCGGCGCTGACGGACGACGGCCAGTGGCTGTTCCCGCGGCTCATGATCCAGGCCTGGACCGAGACGCTGCGCAACGAGACGCTCTCCGCCCTCCTGGACGAGGGCTTCGCCAAGGTGCTGGCGGCCTGGGCGAAGGTCGTCGTCCGCTATCAGGAGGCGGGCATGATGCGTGACGACGTCGACCCGGACGCCGTCGCGCGGACGCTGATGGCGACGGTGCAGGGCTTCGGGGCCCAGTACGCGCTGTTCGGCAGCTTCTCGCCGGAGGCCCTGCAGGCAGGCGTGCGAGGGCTGTTGAGCATGCGGGAGGCACCCGACGCCACCGGTAATCAGTCGGTCAAGAATGCGTGACGCGGCGGAAACACTCTAGCCCTACTCTCCACCTCGATCCACCTGCGGTTTTTGAGCACCGGCGTGTGCATTCCGGCGCATTCCTGTGTGTTACATCTAGAGCCGTCGCGGTGGACGCGGCAGCCGGACGTCCGGTCCTGGCGTCATGCCCTGTGAGGTGGTAAATGCAACTGACCCCGCACGAGCAGGAGAGACTGCTCATCCATGTGGCCGCGGACGTGGCCGAGAAGCGCCGCGCACGAGGCGTGAAGCTCAACCATCCCGAGGTGGTCGCCCTGATCACCTCGCACATCCTCGAGGGTGCCCGGGACGGCCGCACGGTCGGCGAACTCATGGCCTCCGGACGCAAGTTGATCCAGCGCGTGGAGGTCATGGAGGGCGTGCCCGAGATGATCCACGACGTGCAGGTCGAAGCCACCTTCCCCGACGGCACCAAGCTGGTCACCGTCCACGATCCGATCATCTGACGGGAACGACAGCGCCATGATTCCCGGAGAGATCCTCTTCGCCGACGAGCCGGTCGCCTTCAACGAGGGCCGCGAGAGCGTCCGTCTGACCGTGCTCAACACCGCCGACCGGCCCGTCCAGGTCGGCTCCCACTACCACTTCGCCGAGGCCAACCCCGGTCTCGACTTCGACCGAGAAGCGGCCCGCGGCAGGCGGCTGGACATCGCCGCCGGCACCGCCGTCCGGTTCGAGCCCGGCATCCCGGTCGACGTGGACCTGATCGCCCTCGCGGGCGCCCGCGTCGTCGCGGGTCTGCGCGGCGAGACCGGAGGTGCCCTCGATGCCTGAGCTTTCCCGTACCGCCTACGCCGACCTGTTCGGCCCGACCACCGGCGACCGCGTCCGCCTCGCCGACACCGACCTCTTCGTCGAGATCGAGGAGGACCGCTCGGGCGGCCCCGGCCGCTCCGGCGACGAGGCCGTCTTCGGCGGCGGCAAGGTGCTGCGCGAGTCCATGGGCCAGTCGCGTGCCACCCGCGCCGAGGGCGCTCCCGACACCGTTGTCACCGGCGCCGTCGTCATCGACCACTGGGGCGTCGTCAAGGCCGACATCGGCATCCGCGACGGCCGCATCACCGGCATCGGCAAGGCCGGCAACCCCGAGACCATGGACGGCGTCCACCCGGACCTCGTCATCGGCCCCGAGACGGAGATCATCGCGGGCAACGGCAAGATCGTCACCGCGGGCGGCATCGACACCCACGTCCACTTCATCGCGCCGGCCGCCGTCGACGAGGCCCTGGCCTCCGGCATCACCACACTCATCGGCGGCGGCACCGGCCCCGCCGAGGGCAGCAAGGCGACGACCGTCACGCCCGGTTCCTGGCACCTCGCCCGGATGTTCGCCGCCCTGGAGTCCAGCCCCGTCAACATCGGCTTCCTGGGCAAGGGCTCCACCATGTCCAAGGAGTCCATGCGCGACCAACTGCGCGCCGGCATCCTCGGCTTCAAGATCCACGAGGACTGGGGCGCGACTCCGGCGGTGATCTCCGCCTGCCTGGACGTGTGCGAGGAGTCCGGTGTACAGCTCGCCGTCCACACCGACACCCTGAACGAGGCCGGCTTCGTCGGCGACACCTTCGACGCGGTGGCCGGCCGCACCCTGCACGCCTTCCACGTCGAGGGAGCCGGCGGCGGCCACGCACCTGACATGATCACGGCGGTGTCGCTGCCCAACATGCTGCCGGCGTCCACCAACCCGACCCGGCCGCACACCGTCAACACCGTCGAGGAACACCTCGACATGCTGATGGTCTGCCACCACCTGAACCCGGCGGTCCCCGAGGACCTGGCCTTCGCCGAGTCCCGCATCCGGCCCACCACCATCGCGGCCGAGGACATCCTGCACGACATGGGGGCGATCTCCATCATGTCGTCGGACGCCCAGGCCATGGGCCGCATCGGCGAGGTGATCCTGCGCACCTGGCAGACGGCGCACGTGATGAAGCGGCGGCGCGGATTCCTCCCCGGCGACCACCGGGCCGACAACCTGCGCGCACGTCGCTATGTCGCCAAGTACACCATCAACCCCGCCGTCGCCCAGGGCATCGAGCACGAGGTCGGCTCCGTGGAGACCGGCAAGCTCGCCGACCTGGTGCTGTGGGAACCGAAGTTCTTCGGGGTGAAGCCCCAACTGGTCCTCAAGGGCGGGCAGATCGCCTACGCGCAGGTCGGTGACGCCAACGCCTCCATCCCCACCCCGCAGCCGATCCTGCCGCGCCCGATGTTCGGGGCGCAGGGTACGGCGCCGGCCGCCAACTCGGTGGCCTTCGTGGCCGAGGCGGCCATCGACGACGGATTGCCGGAGCGCCTGGGCATCGGCCGGGAGCTGGTGCCCATCCGGTCGACCCGCGGCCGGACCAAGGCCGACATGCGGCAGAACGACGCCCTGCCGCGCGTCGAGGTCGCCGCGGACTCCTTCGCGGTGACCATCGACGGGGAGCTGGTCGAACCCGCCCCGGTTGCCGAACTGCCGCTCGCGCAGCGGTACTTCCTCTTCTGAGCGGCGACATGAGCCGCGCAGCGCTGCTCGTCCTCGCGGACGGCCGCTTCCCCGCCGGAGGGCACGCGCACTCCGGCGGGGCGGAGGCCGCCGTCCGGGCGGGACACATCACCGACGCCGCGAGCCTGGAGGAGTTCTGCCGAGGGCGGCTGCACACGAGCGGGGCCGTGGCGGCCTCGCTCGCGGCGGCCGCGTCCCTCGGCGTCGACCCCGCGGAACTCGACCTCGCCGCGGACGCCCGCACACCGTCGCCCGCCCTGCGGGTGGCGGCACGCAGACTCGGCCGGCAGCTGATGCGGGCCGCCCGCACCACCTGGCCGCATCCGGAACTGGACGCGCTGGCACGTCGGTTGCCGAAGGGAGCCCACCAGCCCGTCGTCCTCGGCCTGACCGCCCGCGCGGCGGGGCTCGAACCGCTGGACGCGGCGTACTGCTCCGCCTACGAGGGGGTGAGCGGGCCGGCCACGGCCGTCGTGCGGCTGCTCTCGCTCGACCCGTTCGACGCGACCGGCGTACTCGCGCGGCTCGCGCCCGACCTGGACCGGGTGGCGCGGGACGCCGTGGAGGCGGGACGGGCGGCCGTGGCCGAGGGGGTCGACGTGCTGCCCGCGCGGTCCGCGCCGCTGTTGGAGATCGGCGCGGAGGCGCATGCCGCCTGGGCGGTGCGGTTGTTCGCCTCCTAGCGGCGTCCTTCTCGCCCCCGCCGCCCCTTCCCTTCCCGCCTTCCCCGGGGCTCTGCCCCCTTCGACCCCGCCAGGGGGCTCCACCCCCTGGCCCCCCCGTCGGCCTGACGGCCCCGTCCTCGAACGCCGGACGGGCCGAAGCGGCCGGCCCAAGATTTCACAGGAGCCGTACCGTGCATCTCGGTGATCACCACACCACCCCCGCCGTCTCCGCCGACGCCCACCGGCCCGACGGGACCCGTCGCGCCCTGCGGATCGGGCTCGGCGGGCCGGTCGGGTCCGGCAAGACCGCGACCGTCGCCGCGCTCTGCCGGGCGCTGCGCGAGGAGTTGTCCCTCGCCGTCGTCACCAACGACATCTACACCCGCGAGGACGCCGAGTTCCTGCTGCGCGAGGCGGTGCTGCCGCCGGAGCGGATCAGCGCCGTCGAGACCGGCGCCTGCCCGCACACCGCGATCCGGGACGACATCTCCGCCAACCTCGAAGCGGTGGAGGACCTGGAGGAGGAGGTCGGACCGCTGGACCTCGTCCTGGTCGAATCCGGTGGCGACAACCTCACCGCCACCTTCTCCAAGGGACTGGTCGACGCCCAGATCTTCGTCATCGACGTGGCGGGCGGCGACGACATCCCGCGCAAGGGCGGGCCCGGCGTCAGCACCGCCGACCTGCTGATCGTCAACAAGACCGACCTCGCGCCGTACGTCGGCTCGGACCTCGCCCGGATGGCCGCCGACGCCAAGGCCCAGCGCGGTGAACTGCCGGTGATCCTGCAGTCCCTGCGCGGCGAGGACGGGGTCCGCGACGTGGCCGACTGGGTGCGGGGCCGGATCGCCGCGTGGACCGCGTGACCACCCCCGGCGGCGTCCGGGCGCGGGCACGCGTCCTCGCCCGGGGCGACGGGCGGGGCGGCACCGCCCTGCCCGTCCTGGAGGGCGAGGGGCCGCTCGCGGTGCGGCGGACCCGGGGGAGCGGTGCCGAGGCCCACGTCATGCTGGTCGGCGCGATGAGCGGGCCGCTCGGCGGCGACCACTTCACGGTGACCGCCGAGGCGGCACCCGGCGCCCGGCTGCGGGTCGGTTCGGCCGCCGCCACCCTCGCGCTGCCCGGCCAGGACAAGGCCCCGGCCCGTTACGACGTGCGTCTGACCGTCGGCGACGACGCAGAACTACGCTGGCTGCCCGAGCAGTTGATCTCCGCGCACGGCAGTGAACTGACCGTCGCCACGCGCGTCGACGTCGCCGCCGGCGGACGGCTCCTGCTGCGCGAGGAGCAGGTGCTCGGCCGGTCCGGTGAGGAACCCGGGCGGCTCACCAGCCGTCTGACCGTACGGGTCGCCGGACGGTGCGTCCTGGACCAGGAACTGGCCTGCGGACCCGGCGCGCCGGGCGGCTGGGACGGGCCCGCCGGGCTGGCGGGCCATCGGGCCGCCGGTCAGCTCGTCGTCGTACGGCCTCAGTTCGCCGCCGGTCCGCCGCCGGCGAGGCACTTCGCGCAGGGCGCGGCGGTGATGCCGCTCGCCGGGCCCGCGGTGCTGGTGACGGCCGTGGCACCGGACGGGCTGCGGCTGCGGCGGCTGCTGGAGGAAGGGCTGGCCTCGCTGGACTGAGGCCCGCCGATCGAACGCGAACATCCGTTTATCGGATTGGCAAAGAAGTAGTACCGCCCCTGTTCTCAGGTAACGCACAGCCGCGAGGATCCCCGTACTTGTCGCGAACACGTACGGGGAGGGCCACTTGAGCACGAGCAGACTGGGGCGGAGGACGACGGCGCTCGGCACGGCCGGAGCGCTCGTCACCGCCACGCTGATAGCCGGCGCCCTCGCGGCGCCCGCCGCGAGCGCCGCTCCGTCCACCGGCCAGGGCCACGGCAAGGGCGGGGACCGAGAGGCCCGGGGCGCCGCCATCGCCGCGGCCCGCGCCGCGAAGGCCGGCGTCGACTGGCAGGACTGCCCGGCCGACTGGAACCTGCCGAAGCCCATCCAGTGCGGCTACGTCACCGTCCCGCTCGACTACGCCCAGCCGTTCGGCAAGCAGATCCGGATCGCCGTCGACCGCATCGGCAACACCGGCACCGAGGCCGAGCGGCAGGGCGCGCTCATCTACAACCCCGGCGGCCCCGGCGGCTCCGGCCTGCGCTTCCCGGCCCGGGTGACGAGCAAGAGCGCGGTGTGGGCGAAGACGGCGAAGGCCTACGACTTCGTCGGTTTCGACCCGCGCGGCGTCGGCAAGTCCACGCCCATCTCCTGCGTCGACCCGCAGGAGTTCGTCAAGGCGCCCAAGATGGACCCCGTGCCCGACTCCGAGGCCGACAAGCGGGCCCAGCGCAAGCTCGCCCGCGAGTACGCCGAGGGCTGCCACGAGCGCAGCGGCTGGATGCTGCCGCACATGACCACCCCGAACACCGCGCGCGACCTCGACGTCGTCCGCGCCGCTCTCGGCGAGAAGAAGCTCAACTACCTAGGCGTCTCCTACGGGACCTACCTCGGCGCGGTCTACGGCACCCTCTTCCCGGACCACGTGCGCCGGATGGTCGTCGACAGCGTCGTCAACCCGTCCCGCGAGAAGATCTGGTACCAGGCCAACCTGGACCAGGACGTCGCCTTCGAGCAGCGCTGGAGGGACTGGCAGGACTGGGTCGCGGAGAACGACGCGACCTTCCACCTGGGCGACACCCGCGCCGAGGTCCAGGAGCAGTGGCTGAAGCTGCGCGCCACCGCGAAGAAGGCGCCGCTGGGCGGGGTCGTCGGCCCGGCCGAACTGATCTCCTTCTTCCAGAGCGCCCCGTACTACGACTCGGCGTGGGTGCCGGTCGCGACGATCTTCAGCAAGTACGTCGCCGGTGACACCCAGGCACTGGTCGACGCCGCCGCCCCCGACCCGTCCGACACCGCGGGCAACGCCTCGGCGGAGAACGGCAACGCCGTCTACACCGCCGTCGAGTGCGCCGACGCCAAGTGGCCCACCAACTGGCGCACATGGGACCGGGACAACACCCGGCTGCACCGCGACCACCCGTTCATGACCTGGGCCAACGCCTGGATGAACCTGCCGTGCGCCACCTGGCCGGTCAAGCAGCACACACCGGTGGACGTGAAGACCGGCAAGGGACTGCCGCCGGTGCTGATCGTCCAGTCCGAGCGGGACGCGGCCACCCCGTACGCGGGCGCCGTCGAACTGCACAAGCGGTTCGCGGGCTCGCGCCTGATCACCGAGCGGGACGCCGGTTCGCACGGTGTGACCGGTCTGGTCAACCCGTGCGTCAACGACCGGGTGGACACCTATCTGCTCACCGGGAAGGTGGACGCCGGGGACGTGACCTGCGCCCCGCACGCCACGCCCAAGCCGTAACGTCCGCGAGGCACGGGGGAGGGGCGGCCGGTCCGATCCGGCCGCCCCTCCCGCCGTCCCGCCACCGTCCTCACGCCCGCCGTGCCGCCGGCCAGGCGTCCTCCGCCGCGTAGTCGAAGAGGTCGCCGTAGTTCTCGAACATCTTCGGGTACGCCTCCCGCCAGTCCCGCCCGGCCAGCCGGTCCTCGATGAAGGCGACCGTCTCCGGCAGGGTCTCCGCGTACCGGACCACCGGGCGGTAGCCCAGCTGCCGCCGTGCCTCGGTCATGTCGCACACCACCGGCACCGGCACCGACCACGGCGTCCCGCCCACACCGCCCGGCGCCGGCGGGCCGTCCAGCAGCACGTCCTCGGTCTCCACGCCCATCACGGCGTCGATCGCCGCCGCGATCTCGGCCACCGTCGGCGCCTCGGGGTCCACCGCGTTCAGGACGCGGGTCCCGGGGCGCGGCGCGGCCAGCCGGATCAGCTCGGCGATGTTGTGCACGCTCGCCGGGTGGAAACGGCTCGCGCCGCCGTACGCGAGGACGCGCCGGCGCCGCCCGTCGAGGTTGCGCTTGACGAAGTACAGCTCGCGCGGCGTGCGGCAGTACGGGCCGTGGATCGCGCCCGCCCGCAGCAGCGTGACCGGCAGCCGGTCGCCCGCCGCGAGCAGGTCCCGCTCCAGCGCCGCCTTGCGGGTGCTGTACGAGGCGTTGCCCGGACGGACGGTGCGCTGCTTCTCGGTGACCGGGACCGGGTACTCGGGGAATCCGTCCGGCTCGGCCTGGGTGTCGAAGTTGCGGCCCTGGTCGTCCTCGTAGACCGACACGCTGGAGATCACCACCGCCGAGCCGACCCGCCCGGCGAGCGAGACCAACTGCCGGGCGTGCGCCCGTCCGAAGGCCACCATGTCCACCAGCACGTCGCAGCCGTCGCCGACCGCCGCCGCGAGCGCCGCGTCGTCCTCCCGGTCGGCCCGCACCACGCGTACGCCCTCCGGCCAGCCCCCGTCCCGGCCGCCGCCCCGCGAGACGGCCGTCACCTCCCAGCCGTCCCGGGCCAGCGCACCCACGGCCACCCGTCCGATCTGTCCCGTCGCTCCGAGCACCACAGCACGTGTCATACGGCGACCGTAGGCGCGTCCCCGGCCGCTCGGCCACGCCCTTCTGCCGACGGCAGACAACGGCCCTCTCCCATAGTGGCCCCTCCCGCGGCGGCCCCTACCGGGACGGCCGCCGCGGGAACCTCGGTCCCTTGGCGGCCCGCTCGGCCTCCTCGGCCTTCACCTCGGCCGCGTACCGGTCGACGTACTCCTGCCCGGACAGCGACAGGATCGCGTACATGATCTCGTCGGTGACGGCACGCAGCACGGCCTTCTCGCCCTCCATGCCCGCGTAGCGGGAGAAGTCCAGGGGCTCGCCGAACCGGATCACCACCGGGTGCAGCCGGGGGATCTTGCGGCCCGGGGGCTGCGCCTCGAAGGTGCCGATCATCGCGCACGGCACCACCGGCACCCCGGCCCTGAGCGCCATCACCGCGACACCGACCTTGCCCTTGTAGAGCCGGCCGTCGTGGGAACGGGTGCCCTCGGGGTAGATCCCGAGCAGTTCGTCCCTGCCCAGCACGCCGAGACCCTCGCGGATCGCGGCCTGCCCGGCCTCCTTGCCGGTGCGGTCGACGGGGATCTGCCCGGCGCTGCGGAAGAAGAACGCGGTCAGCCGGCCCTTGAGTCCCGGACCGGTGAAGTACTCGGCCTTGGCGAGGAAGGTGATGCGGCGCCTGAGCACCGCGGGCATCAGGAAGTGGTCCGAGAAGGAGAGGTGATTGCCCGCGACGATGGCCGCCCCCGACGCCGGCACATGGTCCAGGCCCTCGATCCGAGGGCGGAAGAGCACTCTCAGCAGGGGGCCGAGCAGCACGTATTTGAGGACGTAGTAGAACAAGGCGGCGCTCCTCACCCCGACGGGACGGCTCGTTCGCCGTGTTCTCACTGGTCAACCGGCGTCTGCCGGGCTGCCAGTGTAGGTGCGGGCCGGGCCGTCCGGAACCGGACGTGCCCGGCCCGCGGGCCGCTTCGTGGGCGTCAGAACTTCGGCGTCGGCGCCTGCGCCTCGACGATCTCCGCGGCCTCCTCGTCGGTCTGCACCGAGGGCGGGGAGCCCTCGAGGGGCTGCTGCGCCGTCTCCTTCATGCAGGCCACGGCCACCACACCGATCAGGGCGGCGGCCATCGCGTAGTACGCGGGCATCATGTCGGAGCCGGTCACGCTGATCAGCGCGGTGATCACCAGCGGCGTCGTGCCGCCGAAGAGGGAGGCCGAGAGGTTGTAGCCGACCGACAGGGACCCGTACCGCACATTGGTCGGGAACATCGCCGGGAGCGCCGCCGACATCGTGCCCAGCAGGCAGACCAGGGACAGGCCCAGCATCAGCATGCCGGCCGAGACGGCGAGCAGGCTGCCCTCCCGCACCAGCACGAACGCCGGGGCGGACAGCACGAAGAAGCCGATCATGCCGGCCATGAGCAGCGGCTTGCGGCCGAAGCGGTCGGAGAGCCGGCCCACCTGGTTGATGATCAGCATCAGCAGCACCATGGTCGCCACCAGGATCATCAGGCCGTGGCTCTCGCTGTAGTGCAGCTCGTCCGACAGGTACGTCGGCATGTACGACAGCAGCATGTAGTCGGTGATGTTGTACGCGCCGACCAGCGCGATGCACAGGATCAGCATGCGCCAGTGCGTGCGGAAGATCTTCGCCAGGTCGCCCCGCGCGGTGGTCTCCACCGCGGTCGCCGCCTCCGAGATGTGGACGTTGGAGTCCTCCAGCTTCAGGAAGGCGGGCGTGTCGTCCAGCTTCAGCCGCAGATAGATACCGACGATGCCGAGCGGCGCCGCCACCAGGAAGGGGATGCGCCAGCCCCAGGCGTCCATGGTGTCGCTGCCCAGCCACGCCGTCAGCGCGGTCACCAGGCTCGCGGCGCCGGTGTACCCGGCCAGCGTGCCCAGCTCCAGGAAGCTGCCGAAGAACCCGCGCCGCTTGTCCGGCGCGTACTCGGCGATGAAGGTGGAGGCGCCGCCGTACTCGCCGCCGGTCGAGAAGCCCTGGAGCAGCCGGAAGACGATCAGCAGGACCGGGGCCCAGAAGCCGATCGAGTCGTAGCTCGGGATGAGTCCGATGGCGGCCGTGCCGATCGCCATGAGGATCATCGTCAGCGCCAGCACCTTCTTGCGGCCGATCTTGTCGCCCATGGGCCCGAAGACCATGCCGCCGAGCGGGCGCACCAGGAACGCCACCGCGAAGGTGGCGAACGAGGAGAGCAGCTGCGCCGTGTCACTCCCGGACGGGAAGAAGACCCGCCCGATGGTGCCCGCCAGATAGGCGTAGATGCCGAAGTCGAACCACTCCATGGCATTGCCGAGCGAGGCCGCCTTCACGGCTCTCTTGACCGCGGCCTCGTCCGTGACCGTGATGTCCGACCGGCGCAGTCGGGGGTTCTGCCGGCGCCTGATGGCCCGGAACAGGGCCGGGTGACGGCGGATCGCCGCGGCGTCGGATTCCTGGCCGTTCTCGTTGGGGGACGTGGCGGCCTCCCTTTCCACGTGCAGACACCCGGGCGGGGCGCTGCTCGGTCGTACGATTCTCAGCTCGTACCCGTTCCCCCGATCATGCTGGTTATGGGCGTGACGTCGGTCATGTGGTTGGGCCGATGAGGTGAGCGGGCGAACCGATTAGGCTTCGCACATGCGGATCGCCGTCTCCTCCGACATGGACGAACCCGTGGCCCGGCTCCTCGTCGAGGAGCTGCGCGGACGCGGCCACGAGGTGCTGGCCCACGGTGCCCTGGACCCCGGGGCGGACCCCCAGTGGGCGGTGTGCTCGGAGCGGGCCGCGCGCGAGGTCGCCGACGGCACCGCCGACCAGGCGGTGGTGTGCTGCTGGACCGGCACGGGCGCGTCGATCGCGGCCAACAAGGTGCCGGGCGTACGGGCGGCCCTGTGCACGGACGCGTACTCGGCGGACGGCGCCCGCCGCTGGAACGACGCCAACGTCCTCGCCCTGAGCCTGCGGCTGACCTCGGGGCCGCTGCTGGCGGAGATCCTCGACGCCTGGTTCGCGGGCGCGCCCAGCGAGGACGCCGAGGACCGGGACAACGTGACGTACGTGGAGCGGCTCGACCGGGGCCGGGCCGCTCCCTGACGGGACGCTCAGGAGGTCAGGACCTTCTCCAGCGTCGCGAGCGCACCCCGCAGCTCCTCGGCGGTCACCGTCAGCGGCGGGGCCAGCCGGATCGTCGAGCCGTGGGTGTCCTTGACCAGGACCCCCTCGCGCATCAGCCGCTCGCTGACCTCGCGGCCGGTGCCGAGCGCCGGGTCGACGTCGACGCCCGCCCACAGCCCGCGCGCCCGGAAACCCACCACGCCCCTGCCGACCAGGGCGTCCAGCCCCTCGCGCAGCACCACGCCCAGCTCGGTCGCCCGGCGCTGGAACTCGCCCGTCTCCAGCAGCTCCACCACCGCCGTGCCCACCGCGGCCGCCAGCGGATTGCCGCCGAACGTCGACCCGTGCTCGCCCGGGTGCAGCACCCCCAGCACCTCCCGGCTGCCGACCACCGCCGACACCGGCACGATGCCGCCGCCCAGCGCCTTGCCGAGCAGCACCACGTCCGGCACCACCGACTCGTGCTCGACGGCGAGGGTGTGCCCGGTGCGGCCCAGCCCCGACTGGATCTCGTCGGCGACGAACAGGCAGCCGGCCCGGCGGGTCAGCTCCCGCACGCCCGCCAGATAGCCGTCGTCCGGGATGTTCACCCCCGCCTCGCCCTGGATCGGCTCGATCAGCACCGCCGCCGTCGTCCCGTCGACCGCGGCCTCCAGGGCCGCCAGGTCGTTGTACGGAACGATCTTGAAGCCGGGCGTGAAGGGGCCGAAACCGGCGCGGGCCGTCTCGTCCGTCGAGAAGCTCACGATCGTCGTCGTACGGCCGTGGAAGTTGTCCGCCGCGACCACGATCGTCGCCCGGTCGGCCGGGACACCCTTGACGTCGTAGGCCCACTTGCGGGCCACCTTGATGCCGCTCTCCACCGCCTCCGCGCCGGTGTTCATCGGCAGGACCATGTCCGTGCCGGTCAGCGCGGACAGCCGCTCGGCGAAGCCCGCGAGCCGGTCGTTGTGGAAGGCGCGGGAGGTGAGGGTCAGCCGGTCCAGCTGGCGGTGGGCGGCCTCGATCAGCGCCGGGTGGCGGTGGCCGAAGTTGAGCGCCGAGTACCCGGCCAGCATGTCCAGGTAGCGGCGGCCCTCCACGTCCTCGACCCAGGCGCCCTCGGCGCGGGCGACCACGACGGGCAGCGGGTGGTAGTTGTGCGCGAGGACGGGCTCCTCGGCGCGGATCAGCTCCTCGGAGCCGCGGGCGGTGCGGACGGGTGCGGTCATGAACGGGTCTCCCGGATCTCCTGGGTGCAGCACTTGATGCCGCCACCGGCCTTGTGGAACTCGGACAGGTCGACGGGGACGGGGACGTAGCCGCGGTCGCTGAGCCGGTCGGCGAGTTCCCCGGCCCCGGGGGCGATGAACACGTTGCGTCCGTCACTGACGGAGTTCAGCCCGAAGGCCATGGCGTCCTCGCGGGTCGCGATCACCGCGTCCGGGTACAGCCGCTCCAGCACCTCCCGGCTGCCCGGCGAGAAGGCCCCCGGGTAGTACGCCACGTTCTCGTCGTCGAGGACGAACAGAGCGGTGTCCAGGTGGTAGAAGTACGGGTCCACCAGCGTCAGCGAGATCACCGGCACGCCGAAGAACTCCTGCGCCTCGCGGTGCGCCTCGGGGGTCGTGCGGAAGCCCGTGCCGGCCAGGATCCACCGCCCGGCCGGGACCAGGTCCCCCTCGCCCTCGCAGACCGCCTCCGGATGCTGGACCTCGAAGCCCTCCGTCTTGAACCACGCCTCGTAGGCCACGGACTCGCCCCGGCGCTCGGGCGCGTGGAAGTGCGAGCCGAAGACCCGGCCCTCGACCACCACCGCGCAGTTCGCGGCGAAGACCATGTCGGGCAGGCCCGGGACCGGCGCGACGGTGTCCACGGTGTGGCCGTGCGCGCGGTAGGCGTCGACCAGTGCCTGCCACTGGTCCAGGGCGCGGATGACGTCGACCGGTCGGCCGGTGCTCATCCACGGGTTGATCGCGTACTGCACGGCGAAGTGTCTGGGTTCGCAGACCACGAAGCGCCGCCGGCGCGGCACACGGTTCTCGGGCACAGAGGGGTACCTCCGCTTCCTCACGGTGTGTGACGGGGGGTTGACACCACGGTAGGAAGCGGCGACCGCGCCCGACAAGCGACAAAGGCTGCGTGTCCACGCACCATCGCTGCGTTGTGTGCCAGGTCAGCGCACGTCTGCTGCGCCCTCCGGGGCGAGGAGGCCGGCTCCCGCCTCCGGACTCTCCGGGATCAGGTGGGACAGCACCATCACGCTGATCGTCTTGCGGATGAACGGCTCGGCACGGATGCGCTCCAGCACCTCCTCGAAGTGCTCCACGTCCCGCGCCCGCACGTGCAGCAGCGCGTCCGCGCCGCCCGTCACCGTCATCGCCGCCGTGATCTCCGGATACCCGCGCACCACCTCCGCCAGCCGCCTGGGCGGGGCCGCGCCCTCGCAGTACACCTCCACGTACGCCTCGGTGCGCCAGCCGAGCGCGGAGGGTCGCACCGTCGCCGTGAACCCCGTGATCACACCCGTCTCGCGCAGCCGGTCCACCCGGCGCTTCACGGCCGTGGAGGACAGCCCGATCTCCGCGCCGATCTCGGCGAAGGACGTCCTGGCGTTCGCCATCAGGGCGGTGACGATCTTCCGGTCGAGTTCGTCGAACGGGCTGGGCCTGCTGTTCATGCGGGCACTGTATCCAGCGGATACGTCCACCTCGGGGGCGTGTTCAGGCGTACGGATTACTCCTACACTCCACCTTCATGCTGCGCGCCCTGGCTGTCGACGACGAACGCCCCACGCTCGAGGAACTCGTGTACCTGCTGAACGCCGACCCCCGCATCGGCACGGCGGAGGGCGCGGGCGACGCGACCGAGGCGCTGCGCCGCATCAACCGGGCCCTGGAGTCGGGCCCCGACGGACCGGACGCCATCGACGTCGTCTTCCTCGACATCCAGATGCCGGGCCTCGACGGACTGGACCTCGCCCGGCTGCTGACCGGCTTCGCCCGGCCGCCGCTGGTCGTCTTCGTCACCGCACACGAGGACTTCGCCGTCCAGGCCTTCGACCTCAAGGCCGTCGACTACGTGCTCAAACCCGTCCGCAGGGAGCGGCTGGCCGAAGCGGTCCGCCGGGCCGTCGAACGCCGCGGCACCGCCTCCTCCCCGGCCCCGCGCATCCCCGTGCACGAGCCCGACCCCGACCACATCACCGTCGAACTCGGCGGCGTCACCCGCTTCGTCCCCGTCGACGACATCACCCACGTCGAGGCCCAGGGCGACTACGCCCGGCTGCACACCGACCGGGGCAGCCACCTCGTCCGCATCCCCCTGTCCACCCTGGAGGAGCGCTGGCGCGCCCGCGGCTTCGTCCGCATCCACCGCCGCCACCTCGTCGCCCTGCGCCACATCGGGGAACTCCGCCTGGACGCCGGCAGCGTCAGCGTCCTGGTCGGCACCGAGGAACTCCAGGTCAGCCGCCGCCACGCCCGCGAACTGCGGGACCTGCTCATGCGGAGGCCGTGAACCGTGCCCCAGGACCCCACCGAGCGCCGCGTCACCGTCACCGGCCCGCCCAGGCGCACCACGCGCGCCTCCGGCTACTACCGCCCCCGCACCGAGATCGACGAGCAGACCACCCTCGGCCACACCTACGTCCGCTCCCTCATGCGCAGCCAGCTGCGCGCCGGCCTCGCCGCGTTCGCGGTCCTCGGGCTGCTCGTCGGACCGCTGCCGCTGCTCTTCGCGGCGATGCCCGACGCCCGCCGCCTGGAATGGGCCGTCCTCGGCTTCGGCCTGTACGCCCCCCTCGTCCTCCTCGCCCGCTGGTACGTGCGCCGCGCCGAACGCAATGAGCGCGACTTCGTGCGCCTGGTCGAGGACCGATGACCCGCCGGACGAGGCCGTGAAGCCGTCATGAACTCCAGCTACGCCATACCCGCCGTCGCCCTCGTCGTCGTGGCCACCGTCCTCGTCGGCGCCTTCGGCCTGCGCATCTCCCGCACCACCTCCGACTTCTACGTCGCCTCCCGCACCGTCGGCCCGCGCCTGAACGCCGCCGCCATCAGCGGCGAGTACCTCTCCGCCGCGTCCTTCCTCGGCATCGCCGGCCTGGTCCTCGTCCAGGGCCCCGACATGCTCTGGTACCCGGTCGGCTACACCGCCGGCTACCTCGTGCTGCTCCTCTTCGTCGCCGCCCCGCTGCGCCGCTCCGGCGCCTACACGCTGCCCGACTTCGCCGAGGCCCGGCTCGCCTCCCAGGGGGTGCGGCGGCTGGCGGGCGCCTTCGTCGTCGGCGTCGGCTGGCTGTACCTGCTGCCCCAGCTCCAGGGCGCGGGACTGACCCTGACGGTGCTCAGCGGCGCGCCCGACTGGCTCGGCGGGGTGATCGTCGCCGTCGTCGTCACCGCCATCGTCGCCGCCGGCGGCATGCGCAGCATCACCTTCGTCCAGGCGTTCCAGTACTGGCTCAAGCTGACCGCCCTGCTCGTCCCCGCCCTCTTCCTGGTCCTCGCCTGGCAGGGCGACGGTGCCCCGGGCCGCCCCTTCGAGGAACCGGCCACCTTCCGCGAGCAGCGCTCCGTACGGGTCGACGACACCCTCACCCTCAAGCTGGAGCGGCCGCTCGCCGTCACCGTCGACGGCACCGTGGACGGCCGCGCCCACGACGGCACCCGGCTCCACCTGCCCACCGGCACCCATCGCATCGAGGCCGGCACCCGCCTCACCTTCGCCGAGGGCACCGCCGTCCCGGCCGCCGGACGCGGCGCCGACGACGCCCTGTCGCCCTCGCGGGCCGAGAGCCGCACCGAACGCCCGCTGTACGCCACGTACGGTCTGATCCTCGCCACCTTCCTGGGCACCATGGGCCTGCCCCACGTCGTGGTCCGCTTCTACACCAGTCCGCACGGCGTCGCCGCCCGCCGCACCACCGTCGCCGTCCTCGCCCTGATCGGCGCCTTCTACCTGCTGCCGCCCGTCTACGGCGCCCTCGGCCGCCTCTACGCCCCCGAGCTGACCCTCACCGGGGACGCCGACGCCGCCGTCCTGCTGCTGCCCGACCGGGTCATCGGGGGAGTGGGCGGCGACCTGCTGGGCGCGCTGGTGGCGGGCGGCGCCTTCGCCGCGTTCCTGTCCACCGCGTCCGGGCTGACCATGGCCGTCGCGGGCGTCCTCACCCAGGACGTGCTGCCGTCCCGGGGCGTGCCGCACTTCCGGCTCGGCACGGTCCTCGCCATGGCGGTGCCGCTGGCGGCGAGCGCCCTGGTCGGCGGGTTGCCGGTGGCCGACGCGGTGGGCCTCGCCTTCGCGGTGTCCGCCTCCTCCTTCTGCCCGCTGCTGGTCCTCGGCATCTGGTGGCGGCGGCTGACCCCGCCCGGCGCGGCGGCCGGGATGGTGGTGGGCGGCGGTTCCGCGCTGCTCGCCGTCGCCGCCACCATGGGCGGCTTCCCGGGCGGCGGCGGCGCCCTGCACGCGCTGCTGGCCTGGCCCGCGCTGTGGTCGGTGCCGCTGGGCTTCCTCACCATGGTGCTGGTCTCGCTGGCCACGCCGGCGCGGGTGCCGGCCGGGACGGCGGCGATCCTGGCCCGGTTCCACCTGCCGGAGGAGTTGCGCGCGGACGAACTGCGCAAGGAGGTGTCCCCGTGAGCGGCTCCGTCAGCGGTTTCCTGGCCGGTCTGGCCGTCGCCGTGCTGCCCCTGCTGGCCGCGGGTTTCTGGCTGGGGCGCCGCACGGCCCGCCCGCAGCACCTGGGCGGGCTCGGCACCCCGGTCGAGCACGCCACCTTCCAGACCCTGCACACCGCCTCCCTGGCCACGCCCCCGCTCAGGGCCGGTCTGACCGAGGAGACGGCCGGGAAGTCCGCCCGCAAGCTGCGCTCCCTGCTCGGCACGGACGCGCTGTGCCTGACCGACCTGGAGAAGGTCCTGGTCTGGGACGGCGCGGGCGCCCACCACCGCACCGAGATCATGGAACGCCTCGCCGGTCCGCTGGAGACCGGCCGCGGCGAGGCGTTCCCGCTCACCTGCGACACCCCCGACTGCGCGGTGCGCTGGGCGGTCGTCGCCCCGCTCACCGTCGACGACCGCGTCCACGGCGCCCTGGTCGCCTGCGCGCCCCGCGAGTCCGCGGTCCTGGTCCGGGCGGCCGGGGAGGTGGCCCGCTGGGTGTCGGTCCAGCTGGAGCTGGCCGACCTAGACCAGTCCCGCACCCGGCTCATCGAGGCCGAGATCAAGGCCCTGCGGGCCCAGATCTCCCCGCACTTCATCTTCAACTCGCTCGCGGTGATCGCGTCCTTCGTCCGCACCGACCCCGAGCGCGCCCGCGAGCTGCTGCTGGAGTTCGCCGACTTCACCCGTTACTCGTTCCGCCGGCACGGCGACTTCACCACCCTCGCCGACGAGCTGCACGCCATCGACCACTACCTGGCGCTCGTACGGGCCCGCTTCGGCGACCGCCTCTCCGTCACCCTCCAGGTCGCCCCGGAGGTGCTGCCGGTCACCCTGCCCTTCCTCTGCCTCCAGCCACTGGTCGAGAACGCCGTCAAGCACGGCCTGGAGGGCAAGTCCGACCGCTGCCGCATCCAGATCACCGCGCAGGACGCCGGCGCCGAGGCCCTGGTCGTCATCGAGGACGACGGCGCCGGCATGGACCCCGAGCTGCTGCGCCGCATCCTGGCGCGCGAGATCAGCCCCTCGGGCGGCATCGGGCTGTCCAACGTCGACGACCGTCTCCGCCAGGTCTACGGGGACGACCACGGCCTGGTCATCGAGACGGCCGTCGGCGCGGGCATGAAGATCACCGTCCGGCTGCCTAAGTACCAGCCGGGCGTGCACTCGGCGGGCCGCGTCGGCCGCCCGTGACACGGTGCGGAGGCCCCTGCGCGGGGCTCAGGCGCTGCGGGTGGCGACCATCCCCACGGTGATCAGTCCCAGCACGACCCAGCCGAACCACAGCCAGCCGTTGCTCCCGAGCGCCACCGTGTAGGCCGTCACCGCGACCAGGCCGCCGATGGTGAGCGCCCCCATCGTCTTCGTCGAACTGTCCGTGGAACCGGGCATCGCAACACCCTCCTCATGGTCCGTTCCCCTCCATGGTGCCCCCGTTCCGCCTCCGTACGGTGCGGACGACGAGATGCGGCCAGGATTTCCACGGACCCGCGGGCGCCTCGGCGAGCGCCACGCCGTCGGCCGATCGGGTGAAAGCGAGCACCCGGGCCCGGCCCGGCGGCCCGTACACACCGGTACGGACGGCCGGCCGGGGCCCCCGTTCAGCCGCCGCGTGTGTTCAGCGAGGCCAGATAGGCGTTGTACGCCTCGAGTTCCTTGTCGCCGTCGCGGTCGGCGGCCCGGTCCTTGCGACGGGCCTGCCGCTCCTCGGAGGCGTACCACTGGAACAGCAGGGCGAGCAGCACCAGCACGGACGGGACCTCGCTGAACGCCCAGGCGATGCCGCCGGCCGCGTTCTGGTCGGAGAGGGCGTCGATGCCGAGCGAGGCGGGCGGGTTCTCGAACGTCTCCACCATCGGCGAGGACGCCATCATCAGCGCGATGCCGAAGAACGCGTGGAACGGCATGCCGGCGAACAGCTCCAGCATCCGCATCACGTAGCCCGGCCGGTGCGGACCGGGGTCCACGCCCATGATCGGCCAGAAGAACACCAGCCCGACGGCGAGGAAGTGCACCATCATCCCGATGTGCCCGACCTTGGAGCCCATCAGGAAGTCGAAGAGGGGGGTGAAGTACAGCGCGTACAGGCTCGCGA
Source organism: Streptomyces sp. SudanB5_2050 (assembly GCF_964272335.1). Taxonomy (NCBI): domain Bacteria; kingdom Bacillati; phylum Actinomycetota; class Actinomycetes; order Kitasatosporales; family Streptomycetaceae; genus Streptomyces; species Streptomyces sp. SudanB5_2050. The sequence continues at coordinate 1,315,240 of NZ_OZ186760.1, read as the reverse complement.
TGAACAGCGGGATGGTGAACGCGGGGTGCGTGATGATCCGCATGTAGCGGCTGTGCAGCAGCATCAGCAGCAGCTCGCGGGGGCCCTTGCGGCCACGGCCCGCCGTGGGCAGCGCGCGCAGGGCCAGGGTGATCGGCGCGCCGAGCAGCAGCAGGATCGGCGACACCATGCTGATGATCATGTGCTGCACCATGTGCACGCTGAACATGACCATGCCGTAGTCGTTGAGCTTGGTGCACATCATCAGCAGGACGCTCAGCACACCGACGACGAACGACACGGTCCGGCCCACCGGCCACTTGTCCCCGCGCCGGGTCAGCCGGACGACACCCCAGCCGTACAGCGCCAGTCCCAGGAGACAGGCGACGAGGAAGAAGGGGTCCGCCGACCACGCGAGACCTCGCCCCAGCGTGAACGGCGGCAGATCCGTCATCATGCCGTGCCCGCTGTGATCCATCCGCCGGCTCCTGTTTCGTGGGGGTTGAGCGCGGTTCAACGCCGCTTGTCCGAAGCCAAGCGTAGAACTGCCCCCGGCCACACTTGTGACCGGGGGGCAGTGAAACGCGCTCCGAAGGGGCGCGGGGAACTGCGCGATCAACCACACACGGTCCGCAGCCCGCGACGAACCTCGTGTCCCGAGGTCTCAGCGGCCCCGGGGGATCACAGCACGCACTCCGCCTCCGCGTAGCGCGCGTCCGGCACCGTCTTGAGCGACTCCACGGCCTCCGCGAGCGGCACCATCCTGATGTCCGTGCCGCGCAGCGCCGTCATCATCCCGAACTCGCCGCGGTGCACCGCCTCCACCGCGTGCCACCCGAACCGCGTCGCCAGCACCCGGTCGTACGCCGTGGGCGTCCCGCCCCGCTGCACGTGACCGAGGATCACCGGCCGCGCCTCCTTGCCGAGCCGCTCCTCCAGCTCGACGGAGAGCTGGCGGGCGATGCCGGCGAAGCGCTCGTGGCCGTAGACGTCCTTGCCGCCCTCGTCGAAGTCCATGGTGCCGGGCTTCGGCTTGGCACCCTCCGCGGCCACCACGATCGCGAACCGCTTGCCCGCCGAGAACCGCTCGCCGACCTTGGCGGTCAGCTCCTCGATGTCGAAGGGCCGCTCGGGGACGACGACGGCGTGCGCGCCGGCCGCCATGCCCGAGTGCAGCGCGATCCAGCCGGTGTGCCGGCCCATGACCTCGACGATCAGCACCCGCTGGTGGGACTCGGCGGTGGTCTTCAGCCGGTCCAGCGCCTCGGTGGCGACGGTGACCGCCGTGTCGAAGCCGAAGGTGACGTCGGTGACCGCTATGTCGTTGTCGATGGTCTTCGGCACCCCGACGATCGGCAGCCCGTTGTCGGACAGCAGCCGGGCCGCCTTGAGCGTGCCCTCGCCGCCGATCGGGATGATCGCGTCCAGGCCCAGTTCCTCGACGTGGCCGCGGGCCCGCTCCACGCCGTCCCGCAGGTGCTCGGGACGGACCCGGGAGGAGCCGAGGATGGTGCCGCCGCGGGCGAGTATGCCGCCCACCGCGTCGAGGTCGAGCTTGAGGTAGTCGCACTCCAGGAGGCCCTTCCAGCCGTCCCGGAAGCCGATGACCTCGTCGCCGTGGTCGACGACGGCACGGTGCACGACGGACCGGATGACGGCGTTCAGGCCGGGGCAGTCGCCGCCGGACGTGAGGACACCAATGCGCATAGCCCGAAATACCTTCTCAACGTGGCACGGGTCCGGACCGCGCTGTCCGGCTCGATCCCCGCCACCCTAGCGGCAACGGGGGGCGGGACCGAACCGTGCGTCCGCCTACTGGACGTGCCCGCTCACCTGTGCGGATGACGCATCAGACGGGTCGTCCGGGCAGGGGTCTCGCAGGTGTCGGGCAGGCGTCGGGCAGCCGTCAGGCGGGCTGCTGCGCCGCCGCGATGCGCTCGTTGCGCAGCGCCTCGTACCACCGGTCGTCCGTCGGCGGCAGCGCGTTCACGTCGAGGGCCAGCTTCAGCAGCAGGTCCGCGATCTGCGGGTTGCGGGCCAGCACCGGGCCGTGCATGTACGTGCCGAAGACCGTGTCGTTGTACGCGCCCTCCGTGCCGTCCCCGGTGCCGTTGCCGTTGCCGAAGCGGACCTGGGCGAGCGGACGGGCGGTGGGGCCCAGGTGGGTGACGCCCTGGTGGTTCTCGAAACCGGTCAGCGGGGGCAGGCCCAGGCGCGGGTCGATGTCGCCGAGGACGTCGCCGACGCACCGGGCGCCCTCGCCGCGGGTCGAGACCACGTCGAGCAGCCCGAGGCCCGGCTCGCGCTGGCCCAGGTCGTTGATGAACTCGTGACCCAGGATCTGGTAGCCGGCGCAGACGGAGAAGACGATGGCGCCGTTCTCCACCGCCCGGTGCAGACCGCCGTCGCGGCGCAGCCGCTCGGCCGCGAGCCGCTGCGGGCGGTCCTCGCCGCCGCCGATGAGGTAGATGTCGCCGGAGGTCGGGATCGGCTGGTCGCTGCGCACGTCGAGCCGTGCCACGTCGAGGCCGCGCTGCCGCGCCCGGCGCTCCACGACGAGGGCGTTGCCCTGGTCGCCGTACGTGCTGAGCAGGTCCGGGTAGATCCAGACGATCCGCAGTTGGTTGTCGCTCACGAAAGTCCCCTGAAGTCTCGCGGTCAGTTGCCGACGCGGCGGCGCAGGTCCTGGAAGGCGGTGTAGTTCGCGATGACCTCGATGCGTCCCGGCGGGCACATCGACACCGCCTGGTCGAGGTCCTCGCACACCTGGAACTGCTGGTTCGCGACCTCCAGGCGCACCGCGAGGTCCAGCTTCCGGTCCCCGATCACACAGATCGGGTGGCCGGTCAGCCGGGTGTAGTCCACGTCCCACAGCCAGGACGTGTCGGTGCCGTCGGCGCCGCGAGCGTTCACCGAGAGGATCACCGGGGCGGGCGGCGGGTCGATCAGGGAGAAGGTCTCCAGCCAGCCCGCCGGGTTCTTGGCGAGCAGCAGACGCAGGTCGCGGCCCTGGAACTGCACGACGTCGTAGCGGCCGGCGACCGCCTGCACCTGGTACATGCGCTCCAGCGCGACCTGCGGCGGCACCCCGAAGACGGCGGCGACGGCGGCCGAGGAGGCGGCGTTGGCCTTGTTGGCGCGGCCGGGCAGCTGGAGGTGGATCGGCCAGGCGGAGCCGTGCGGGTCCAGGACGTGGTCGCCGGAGAGCGCCCAGCTCGGCGTGGGACGCCGGAAGCCGCACTCGCCGCAGAACCAGTCGTCCCCGGGGCGCTGCATCACACCGCCGCACGCCGGGCAGGACCAGGCGTCGTCCTTCCACATCTGCCCGGCGGCGACCCAGATCACGTTGGGGGAGGAGGACGCGGCCCACACCACCAACGGGTCGTCGGCGTTGGCCACGATCACGGCCTTGGAGCCGGCCAGGCCCTCGCGCCAGTTCTCGGCGAGCATCCGGGTCTCGGCGGCGCGGTCGAGCTGGTCGCGGGAGAGGTTCAGGAGTGCGATGCACTTGGGCTCGGTGGCCTGGGCGACGCCCACGAGGTACTTCTCGTCGACCTCGATGACCCCGTACCGGGCGTCCGAACCGCCCGCGAGGGCCGAGGTGATGCCGGCCGGCATGTTGGCGCCGAGCGCGTTGGAGACGACCGGACCGGCCGCCTTCAGCGCCTCGGCGATGAGCCGGGTCGTGGTGGTCTTGCCGTTGGTCGCCGAGACCAGGGTCACGTCCAGGTGCTGGGCGAGCCGGGCCAGGAGGTCGGGGTCGAGTTTCAGCGCGACCCGGCCGCCGATCACCGAACCGCTGCCGCGCCCCGCGGCGCGAGACGCCGCCGCGACCGCCTTGCCCGCGGTCACGGCGATCTTGGCCCGCGGCGTGAGCGGGTCCGAGTTGCCTGCCATCAGTTCTCGATCCTCCTTGCGTACGCGCCGCGCCTTAGCCTGACCGGCCACGTGGTGGGGACCTCAGCCTATCGAGATCCATTCGCACTCCCGAATCGCGGCACCGGCCACGGGCTTCCGGCGGTGGGCGCGAGCCGCCGGGGGACACAGGGACCTTACTCTTGCCGCCATGCGACACGGCTCCATCCCGGGCGCCCACGGGCGCGTCCGGCCCCTCAGTCTCCTCGGAGACCCCGTCCTGCACGCCCCCTGCGCCGAGGTGACGGACTTCGGTCCGGAACTCGCCGCGCTCGTGGAGGACTTGTTCGCCACGATGTACGCCGCCCGCGGCGTGGGTCTGGCGGCCAACCAGATCGGCGAGCCGGTCCGGGTCTTCGTCTACGACTGCCCGGACGACGAGGACGAGCGCCACCTCGGCCATCTGGTGAACCCGCGGCTGGTGGAGACCGGCGGGGTGGTGGTGCGCGGGCCCGAGGGCTGTCTGTCGCTGCCCGGGCTGGAGGCCGGGACCGAGCGCCACGACGAGGCGGTGGTGACGGGCTTCACCGCGACCGGGGAACCGGTCACCGTGCGCGGCACGGGATTCTTCGCCCGGTGCCTCCAGCACGAGTGCGACCACCTGGAGGGCGGCATCTACGTCGACCGGCTCACGGGGTGGCGCAGGCGCCGGGTGCTGCGGCAGGCGGCCAGGGCGTCCTGGAGCCGTGCGGCGGACGTGCCGGAGGGCACACGGTAACGCGGTCAGAACCCGGGGCCGCCCGCCTTGTCCCCGGCCTCGGCGAGCCGGCCCCACAGCAGGTCGGCCAGGCTGCGCACCAGCTCCGCCCGGGAACAGGGGCGTTCGCCCAGCCACCAGTCCCCGGCGGCGTGCATCATGCCGACGATCCCGTGGCCCCAGACCCGGGCCAGCTGCTGGGTGCCCGGCCCCACGTCCAGGCGCTCCTCGATGACCTGCGCCAGCTCCTCACCCATGCGGCGCAGCAGCGGGGCGGAGTGCTTGCCGACGTCGAAGCCCTGCTCGGCCTGGTCGCCCGGGGAGGTGCTGCCCTCGGCCGGATGCATCAGGAAGCGGTACACCTGCGGGCGTGCCTCGATGGCCGCCAGATAGGTGTCCAGGGTGGACTCGACGCGCCTGCGCCGCTCCGCCGGGGCGTCCAGGGCGGCCCGCAGCGAGGAGAGGAGGGCGTCCGTGTGCCGCTGCGCGAGGGCGGCGTAGAGTCCGCCCTTGTCGCCGAAGTGCCGGTACAGGATGGGTTTGGTGATGCCGGCCTCGGCGGCGATGGCGTTCATCGAGGCCTGGGGGCCGTCGCGCAGCACCACCCGGTCGGCGGCCTCCAGCAGCTCGCGCCGTCTGCGGTCGGCAGACCGCTGCTGATCGGTCCGCTGTGTGGTGTCCATGTGCTCTCCCCACCCGTGCTCGTTCGGTGACGCCTGCGCAAACTAACACCCACAGGACGTGTGGCATCGAACGGGAGGGCGACGGGGTTTCGGGAGTTGACTTTTCCTACCCGTCGGTAACAGACTCGTGTTACCGCAAGTAACATGCACGTGCGTCACTGGAGGGGACATGGCCGAGTTCACCATGGAGCTGAGCGACGAACAGAAGGAGGTCCGGGACTGGCTGCACGGCTTCGCGGCCGACGTCATCCGTCCCGCGGCCGCCGAATGGGACGAGCGCGAGGAGACTCCCTGGCCGGTCATCCAGGAGGCCGCCAAGGTCGGCATCTACTCCCTCGACTTCTACGCCCAGCAGTACTTCGACCCCACCGGCCTCGGCATCCCCATGGCGATGGAGGAGCTGTTCTGGGGTGACGCCGGCATCGCCCTGTCCATCGTCGGCACCGGTCTCGCCGCCGTCGGCGTCCTCGCCAACGGCACCGAGGAGCAGATCGGCACCTGGATCCCCCAGATGTACGGCGACGCGAACGACGTGAAGGTCGCCGCCTTCTGCTCCTCCGAGCCCGACGCCGGCTCCGACGTCGCCTCCATGCGCACCCGCGCGGTGTACGACGAGGCCAAGGACGAGTGGGTGCTCAACGGCACCAAGACCTGGGCCACCAACGGCGGCATCGCCAACGTCCACGTGGTGGTCGCGGTCGTCGACCCGGAGATGGGCTCCAAGGGCCACGCGTCCTTCATCGTCCCGCCGAACACCCCCGGGCTGTCCCAGGGCCAGAAGTTCAAGAAGCACGGCATCCGCGCCTCGCACACCGCCGAGGTGATCCTGGACAACGTGCGCGTCCCCGGCTCCTGCCTGCTCGGCGGCAAGGAGAAGCTGGACGCGCGCCTGGCCCGCGCCCGGGAGAAGGCCAAGAAGGGCGGCGAGCGCGTCAAGAACGCGGCGATGGCCACCTTCGAGGCGTCCCGCCCGGCGGTCGGCGCCATGGCGGTGGGCACCGCCCGTGCCGCCTACGAGGTGGCGCTGGAGTACGCCCAGACGCGTGAGCAGTTCGGCCGCCCGATCATCGACAACCAGGGCGTCGCCTTCCAGCTGGCGGACATGCGCACGTCGATCGACGCGGCGCGGCTGCTGGTGTGGCGGGCGTCCTGGATGGCGATCAACGGCAAGCCGTTCACGGCGGCCGAGGGGTCGATGTCCAAGCTCTTCGCGAGCGAGACGGCGAAGAAGGTCACCGCCCAGGCGATCCAGATCCTGGGCGGCAACGGCTACACGCGGGAGTACCCGGTGGAGCGGATGCACCGGGACTCCGCGATCTACACCATCTTCGAGGGCACCAGCGAGATCCAGCGGCTGGTGATCGCCCGCACGCTCGCCGGGATGCCGATCCGCTAACGGTGCCTGAGCGGCGTCAGCTGCTCGATGTCGTACCTGGCCCGCAGTGCCTCGATCGCCGCGTGGTCCGGGGGACCCCCGCTCCCGAGGATCTCCAGCAGCTCCTCGAAGTAGCGCTCGTGGTCCGGGGGCGGGCTGGCCTGGAAGAACATCTTGGCCGGCTCGCCCGTCGGGTTCGCGAACGCGTGGGGGCAGCCGGGCGGTACGACGATGACCGTGCCCGGCGTGGCGCGGACCACCCGGTTGCCGGAACTCGACTCCCATTTCTGCCAGTTGTCCGGCGTACGGACGCGGGGCTCGAAGGCGAGCACGTCCAGCTCGCCCTCCAGCACGTAGAACAGCTCCTCGCTGCGGGTGTGCACATGGGCGCCGACGTCGAACCCCGGCGGCACGATCACCTCGAAGGTCGAGGCCATGCGCGAGTGCGAACCGGTCACCTTGAAGGTGACGTGCTGGGCCGGCGCCTGGACGACCCGTCCGTGCCCCGGCGGCACCAGCAGCCCCTCCGTCGCCGCCGCGAGCCCGCTCACCAGGTCACCGGCAGGGCCTCGGGCCCGCGGATCAACGCGCCCTTCTTGAAGGGGACCTCCTCGGGCGGCACCGCGAGCCTCAGGCCGGGCACCCGGTCCAGCAGGATGTCGACCAGCAGCTCCGACTCCAGCCGGGCCAGCATGCCGCCGGGGCAGTAGTGCGGGCCGAAGCCGAAGGACACGTGCGGGTTGGGAGCGCGGGAGAAGTCGATGGTGTCCGGGTCCGGGAAGACCTCCGGGTCCCGGTTGGCCGCCAGGTACGACACGTAGACCGCGTCGCCCGCCCGGATCCGCACCCCGCGCAGCTCCACGTCCTCCAGGGCGATCCGGGACAGCCCGACCGCGTTGCGATGGGGAATCCAGCGCAGCAGCTCGTCGATGGCCCGCGGACGGATCTCCGGCTCCGAGCGCAGGTGCTCGGCGAGTTCCGGGCGGGTCAGCAGCAGGTAGAACATCTGCCCGCTGTTGTTGGTGACCGCCTCGCCGCCGATCTGGAGCAGGACGGCGAGCCCGACCGCCTCGGTGAGGGTGACCTCCTCCCGGGCCACGGCGGCACCGAGGAGCGAGGCGACGTCCTCGCCGGTGCTGTCGGACCGCAGGCCGATCAGATCGGCGAAGTAGTCGTTCATCTCCCGCTTCGCCCGCTCGCTGACCTCCGCGCCGTGCGACGAGGAGAGGATCAGCTGCGTCCAGGTGTGCATGCTGTGCCGGTCGGCGGCCGGAACGCCCATCAGCTCGCAGATCACCGCGATGGGGAAGGGGCTCAGGACCGCCTCCGTGAGGTCGGCGGGCGGGCCGGCCCTCAGCATGGCGTCGACCAGTTCGTCGAGCATCCCGCGCGAGCGGGAGCGCACCCGCTCGACGCCCCTGGCCGTGAAGGCGGCGGCGACCGAGCGGCGCAGCCGGGTGTGGTCGGGCGGGTCCAGGAAGCCGACCGCGCCACGCGCCGGGATGAAGTGCGGGGCGAGCCGGGTGACCTGCCGGTCCATCACCGCCTCGCGGCCGAAACGGGGGTCGTTGGTGACCATGCGGACGTCGTCGTGCCGGGTCACCAGCCACGCCCAGCCCTCGCCGTTGGGCAGCGAGATCCGGGTGACGGGCCCCTCCCGCATCAGCTCGGTCAGGACGGGGTCGAAGTCGGTTCCGGCCAGGTCGAGGGCCGGCCAGTCGCGGACCGGGGGAGCGGTCCGGTCGATCGTGTCTTCACTCACGCTTGCCTCACGCCTCGCGATTCGTCGGCGGTCCGCCCGACGGCGGCCCGTTCGTCGGCGGTCTGCCAGCGGCCCAGGGACATCTCCGCGGTGATGCCCGGACCGAAACCGGCCAGCAGCCCGCGGGCCCCGTCCTGGACGCCGCCCTCGTCGAAGAGCCTGCGCAGCGCGTCCAGGACCACGGCGCTGGCGATGTTCCCGTACTCGGTGAGCGTGGCCCGGCTGAACCGGAAGGCGTGCGGATCGACCTTCAGGAACTTGCTGAGGTCGTCCAGAATCCGCGGCCCGCCCGCGTGCACCACGTAGAAGTCCAGGTCGGAGGCGTTCCACCCGTGGGTGCCCGCGAGGTCCATCAGGGCCGGTGCGAGCGGTTCCATGGTGGCCGGCACCCGCTTGTCCAGCAGGAAGTGGAAGCCGGTCGCCTTCACGTCGTACATGATCCACTCCTCGGTCTTGGGGATCAGGTACGAGCCGTTGCGCTCCAGCCGCACGCCGGTGCCGCCCCGGCCGCGGACCACGGCCGCGGCGATGCCGTCGCCGAACAGACCGTTGGAGAGCAGGGAGCCCACGCCGATGTCGGTGGGCTGGTAGCACAGCGAGCAGAACTCGCAGGCGACGATCAGCGCGTTGGCCTCGGGGTAGGCGGTGCAGAAGTCGTGCGCCCGGTTGACGGCGGCACCGCCGGCCGCGCAGCCGAGCTGGGCGATGGGTATCTGCCGCGTGGTGCTCTCGAAGCCCATCTCGTTGATCAGCCACGCCGTCAGCGAGGGCATCATGAAGCCCGTGCACGAGACGTAGATGATCACGTCGATGTCGGTGGTGAGCAGTTCCGCGTCGTCCAGCGCCCGCTGGACCACCGCGGGGACCCGGGCCTTGGCCTCCCGCTCGTAAAGCCGGTTGCGGTCCTCGAAGCCGGGGTGCTTCAGGGTCTCCTCGATGGGCTGCACGATGTGCCGGGTGCGGACCCCGGTGTTCTCTATCAGCCGGAGGGCCAGCGGCAGTTGGGGGTGGCCGGCGTGGCGCTCACGCGCCAGCTCCAGCGTCTCCTCCATCGTGATCACGTGCTCCGGGACGGACACCGAAGGTCTGCACAACGTCGCCATGAACCGTGCCTGCTTTCGCCTCGCGGAAGGCTCGCGCCCCCCGGCCGGAACGTGCCGCACCCTTTTCGGGATGCTCACCCACGATCACTCAGCGGGGCGGCGATCTCTCGCGGGACTACTCCGTCTCAGGGACCTGCCGGACGGCGCCGGCGGGGCAGGCCGGTGCCGTCAGGAGGACTGGCCGCTGCTGTGGGCGATGCAGGCCACGTCGATCCGGTCGGCCAGCTTGGCCAGCTCGATGGTCAGGGCCGCGACCGTGTCCTCGTCGAGACTCTCCTCGCCCGCCTCCACCAGCCGCAGCCAGCGCCCGCCCACCGTGCGCAGCAGCTTGCTCACGTCGGACGCGGCGACCTGGAGCGTGCCGCGGTCGTCGACGATCAGAGGCAGGGTCACTTCGCGGTTCACAAGGGGGATCGTAGTCGCGGAAGGCTCACGCTCCGTGCCACACGGTGGTGATGTTGCAGAACTCCCGGATTCCGTGCCCGGACAGCTCACGCCCGTAGCCCGACCGCTTGACCCCGCCGAACGGGAACGCCGGATGGGACGCCGTCATCCCGTTGACGTACACGCCGCCCGCCTCCAGGTCCCGCACGAAGCGCTCGACGTCGGCGTCGTCGCGGGTCCAGACATTGGAACTGAGCCCGAAGTCCGTGTCGTTGGCGATCAGCACCGCCTCGTCCAGATCGGCGGCGCGGTAGAGCGTGGCGACCGGGCCGAACGCCTCCTCGCGGTGGATGCGCATCTCGCGGGTCACGCCGGCCAGCACGGTCGGCGGGTAGTACCAGCCGGGCCCGTCCGGGCGTTCGCCTCCGCACAGCACCTCGGCGCCGCCGCGCACCGCGTCGTCGACCAGCTCCACCAGGTCCTCGACACCCTGCTCGCTGGAGAGCGGGCCCACCTCGGTCTCCTCGTCCATGGGGTCGCCCACCCTCAGCGCCTTCATGCCCTCGGTGAAGCGGGCGGCGAAGGCGTCGTAGACGTCGGCGTGCACGATGAACCGCTTGGCGGCGATGCAGGACTGCCCGGCGTTCTGCGTGCGCGCGGTCACCGCGACCTCGGCGGCCCGGTCGACGTCGGCGGACGGCATGACGACGAACGGGTCGCTGCCGCCCAGCTCCAGCACCGTCTTCTTGATCATCTCGCCGGCGGTGGAGGCGACCGCGCGGCCGGCCGGCTCGCTGCCGGTCAGGGTCGCGGCCCGCACGCGCTCGTCGCGCAGGACGTCGTCCACGGCCGCCGAGCCGATCAGCAGCGTCTGGAAGCAGCCCTCCGGGAAGCCGGCCCGGTGGAACAGGTCCTCCAGGTACAGGGCCGTCTGCGGCACGTTCGAGGCGTGCTTGAGCAGCCCGACGTTGCCCGCCATCAGCGCGGGGGCGGCGAACCGGATCACCTGCCACAGCGGGAAGTTCCACGGCATCACCGCGAGCACCGGGCCGAGCGGCCGGTAGCGGACCAGGGCACGGGAGGCGCCGGAGTCCTTCACATCGGCCTCGGCCGGCTCCTCGTCGGCGAGCAGCTCCGCCGCGTGGTCGGCGTACCAGCGCATCGCCTTGGCACACTTCGCGGCCTCGGCGCGGGCCTGCTTCACCGGCTTGCCCATCTCCGTGGTGATGACTTTGCCGATCTCCTCCCGGTCCGCCTCCAGCAGGTCGGCGGCGCGGTGCATCAGCCGGGCCCGCTCGTCGAACGCCGTCGTCCGGTACGTGCGGAAGGTGGCCTCCGCGAGCTGGAGCCGGCGCTCGATCTCCTCCTCGCCCATGGCCTCGTACGTCCTGAGCGTCTCGCCGTTCGCCGGGTTCACCGTCGCGATGGGCATGACCGACCTCCCTGGGTGCGCGTGCGTGCTTCGACCTTGGCGCGCGGTGGGGGGCGCCGCAACGCGGACGGGTCCCGTCGCCGCCGGTCGACTCTCGTCAGTGCGAGTGCTCAGCCAGCCGGTCGAGAAACGCGGCCTGCGCCTTGACGATCACCTCGCGCGCCCGGTCCACCGGGAACCACGCCACCCGGTCCAGCTCGGGGAACTCCACGATCCGCCCCGACCGCGGCGGCCACTCCATGCGGAAGGTGCCCGGTGCGACCGTCGCCGGGTCGAGGTCGGCCGCCACGGCCCAGGCGGTGACGACCTTCCCGCCGGCCTGCCGCACCTCGCCGAGCGGGACGGCCTCGCCCTCGGGCGGCGGCAGCCCCAGCTCCTCCTCGAACTCGCGCCGGGCCGCCTCCCACGCGGGCTCCGCCGGGTCGTACTCGCCCTTCGGGATCGTCCACGCCCCGGCGTCACGGCGGGCGTAGAAGGGGCCGCCCATGTGACCGAGCAGGACTTCGGTGCCCTCGGCGCCGGGCCGGTGCAGCAGCAGGCCCGCGCTGCGCCTCACGGGGCCGCCCCGGGGTGGGCGGCGAGCAGGGCCTCCACCGTGTCGGCCTCCTCGGGGCGCTTGTCCTCGCGGTAGCGGATCACGCGGGCGAAGCGGAGGGTGACGCCGGCCGGGTAGCGGGAGGAGCGCTGGAGGCCGTCGTAGGCGATCTCGACGACGAGTTCGGGGCGTACGGTCACGCCCCAGGGGTGCTCCTGGACGGCCAGCTCGCGGAGGCGTTCGGTCTGCCAGGCCAGCAGCGCGTCGGTCATGCCCTTGAAGGTCTTGCCGAGCATGGCGAAGGAGCCGTCCGAGGCGCGGGCCCCCAGGTGGAGGTTGGAGAGCTTGCCGGTGCGGCGGCCGTGGCCCCACTCGGCGGCCAGCACCACCAGGTCGAGCGTGTGGACGGGTTTCACCTTGAGCCAGGACGCGCCGCGCCGGCCCGCGCTGTAGGCGCCGTCGAGCCCCTTGACCACGACGCCCTCGTGGCCGCGCTCCAGCGTCGCGGCGAGGAACCGCTCGGCCTCCGGAACGCCTTCCGGTCCCTCCACCACCGTGCGCCGCACCCTGGTCGCCGCGGGCACCAGCCGGGCCAGCTCCGCGTGCCGCTCGGCCAGCGGCAGGTCGAGCAGGTCGCGGCCGTCGACGCGGAGCGCGTCGAAGAACACGACGGAGACGGGGACCGTCCGCGCCGCCGTGGCGACGTCCGTGCGGGAACCGACCCGGCCGGCGGTCTCCTGGAAGGACCGGGGGCGGCCGTCCGCGTCGAAGGAGATCACCTCGCCGTCGAGGACGAAACTCCCGCCGGGCAGTTCGAGGGCCGCCGCCCTCACCTCGGGGAGCCGGTCGGTGATGTCGTCGAGGGTGCGGGTGTAGAGGTGCACCGCGTCGCCGTCCCGGTGCACCTGGACGCGGATGCCGTCCAGCTTCTCCTCGACCGCGCAGGCGCCCAGCTTGCCGACCGCCTCGGCGACCGACGAGGCGCTGTGCGCCAGCATCGGCAGGACCGGGCGGCCCACGGTGAGCCGGAACCGGTCCAGGACGCCGGGGCCGTCCGCGAGCAGCGCCTCGGCGACCGTCTGCAGCGAGCCCGCGAGCATCACCGCCCGCCGTACGTCCGCCGGGGGCGCCCCGGTCGCCGCCGCGAGGCCCTCGACGGCCGCCGCGTCCAGGGCGCCCTGCCGGACCTCGCCGGTGAGCAGCCCGATCAGGAAGCGCTGCTCGTCCTCGGTCGCCGCGCCCATCAGCTCGCCGACCTGACGGGCCCGCTCGGCCTGCGCACCGGCTCCGGAGACCGCGCCGAGCCGGGTGAGCCGGGCGTCCACGTCGCGCACGGTCAAGGTCGGTGCGGCGGCCGGGGCGACCGGGCGGCTCAGCACCTTCCAGCCGACGCCGATCCGGCCCTGGGGGAGCCGTCCCGCCAGGTACGGGATGACGACCGGTACGTCCGCCGCCTCCGCCTCCCGGAACAGCTCCGCGAGCAGGGCGGTCTTCCGGGACCGCGCCGAGGTGGCGGCGACCTCCCGGGACACCTGGGCCAGCCGGGCAAGCAGCATGCAGTCATGGTGCACCGGGAAGGGCGGGTTCACACCCGAGAGCGCGCCGCGGCGTCTCACCCGGCGATCGCCGCGTCCAGGTCCGACATGATCAGGTCGCCGACGATCGCGGAGGCCGCGCGGTAGCCGCCGCTCGCCGCGTGGATCACCTGCTCGGCGAAGCCCAGCGCGTTGCCGGCGGTCCACAGGCCCGGCACGGAGGTCCGGCCCGTGGCGTCCACCACCGGGTAGGCCCCGAACGGGGTCTCCTGCAGCTCGGCGCCGAGCTGCTCCATCAGACCGGTCTGCGGCACGGCCTTCGGGGCGACGAACACCACCGAGCGGTCGTGCACCGTGCCGTCGGCCAGCCGTACGCCGGTGAGCCGGTCCTCCTCGACGCGCAGCCCGGCGACCTCGCCCGGCACCACCTTGACCCCGGCGGCGGCGAGCCGGCGCAGGTCCTCGTCGGACAGCTCCTCCTCGGCGACCCGGTGCAGGAAGAGGACGACGTCGTCCGACCAGCCGGACACCATCAACGCCTGGTGCACGCTCATCGGGCTCGCCGCCAGCACGCCGAAGCGCTCGTCGCGCACCTCCCAGCCGTGGCAGAACGGGCAGTGCAGCACGTCCCGGCCGAACCGCTCGGCGACGCCGGGCACCTCGGGCAGCTCGTCCTTGAGCCCGGTGGTGACGACGAGCCGACGTGCCCGCACGCTCCGCCCGCCGGCCAGCGACACCGTGAAGTCCTCCTCCCGCGCCACGTCCACCGCCCGGTCGCGGACGAGTTCCACGCCGTACCGGGCGATCTCCTCACGGCCGAGCGCCAGGAACTCCGCCGGCGCCATCCCGTCCCGGGTCAGGAAACCCTGCATGTGGTCCGAGGGCGCGTTGCGCGGCTCACCGGCGTCGACGACCAGGGTGCGCAGCCGGGAGCGGCCGAGGACGAGCGCGGCGGACAGTCCGGCCGCGCCACCGCCCACGACGACGACGTCGTACCGGTCGGCGGTGTCCGGGTCGTTGCTCAGGCCCTTGTTGTCCTTGTTGTCCTTGTTGCGGGTCACGGTGACCACCTCCACGGACAAGGTCCCTCGACCGCGCGGGATTGACAAATGAAGTTGCCGGTTCTGCAATAAACGCATGACTGCAGACGACGTCCTCGCCGGTGTCGGACCCAGGCTCCGCCAGGTGCGCAAGGAGCGGGAGGTGACCTTGGCGGCGCTCTCCGAGACCACCGGCATCTCGGTGAGCACCCTGTCCCGGCTGGAGTCGGGGCTGCGCAAGCCCAGCCTCGAACTGCTGCTGCCGATCGCCCAGGCCCACCAGGTGCCGCTGGACGAGCTGGTGGGCGCGCCGCCGGTCGGCGACCCGAGGGTGCGCGCCGAGCCGATCGTGCGGCACGGCCGGACCCACTGGCCCCTCACCCGTCAGCCGGGCGGGCTCCAGGCGTTCAAGGTGCTGGAGCCGCAGCGCAAGGAGGAGCCGGACCCCCGCACCCACGAGGGCTACGAGTGGCTGTACGTCCTCTCCGGCCGGCTCCGGCTCGTGCTGGGCGACCACGACGTGGTCCTGTCGGCCGGGGAGGCCGCCGAGTTCGACACCCGGGTCCCGCACTGGTTCGGGTCGACGGGGGAGGGGCCGGTGGAGTTCCTGAGCCTGTTCGGACCGCAGGGCGAACGGATGCACGTACGGGCGCGACCGGCGCGGGGGTGACCTCCGGACCGTGACGGACGACTGCCCGCGACCTGTTCCCTGATCGGCAAGCGACCGCTTAGTATGCGGGAGACCGGACGGACGACGCAGTCGGTGGAGGCCCCGCATGCAGGCATGGCAGGTGCACGAGAACGGTGAGCCGGGCGAGGTGATGCGCCTCGCGGAGGTGGCGCCGCCGACCCCCGGCGAGGGCCAGGTCCTGCTGAGGGTCCGCGCCGCCAACATCAACTTCCCGGACGCGCTGCTGTGCCGCGGCCAGTACCAGGTCAGGCCGCCGCTGCCGTTCACGCCGGGCGTGGAGATCTGCGGCGAGACCGAGGACGGGCGCCGCGTCCTCGCCAACCCGGCGCTGCCGCACGGCGGCTTCGCGGAGTACGCCCTCGCGGACGCCCGCGCGCTGCTGCCCGCGCCGGAGGCCCTGGACGACGCCGAGGCCGCCGCCCTGCACATCGGCTACCAGACCGGCTGGTTCGGCCTGCACCGCCGGGCCCGGCTCCAGGCCGGCGAGACCCTGCTGGTCCACGCCGCCGCCGGAGGGGTCGGCAGCGCGGCCGTGCAGCTCGGCAAGGCCGCCGGCGCCACCGTCATCGGGGTCGTCGGCGGCCCCGAGAAGGCGGCCGTCGCCCGCGAACTGGGCTGCGACGTGGTCGTCGACCGGCACGGCGAGGATGTCATCGCCGCCTTGAAGGAGGCCACCGGCGGCCGGGGCGCCGACGTGATCTACGACCCGGTGGGCGGCCCGGCCTACGCCCAGTCCGCCAAGACCGTCGCCTTCGAGGGCCGGATCGTCGTCGTCGGCTTCGCGAGCGGCACGATCCCCAGCCCCGCGCTGAACCACGCCCTGGTGAAGAACTACGCGATCCTCGGCCTCCACTGGGGCCTCTACAACACCAAGAACCCCGAGCTGGTCCGGCACTGCCACGACCAGCTCACCGAGCTGGCCGCGCGCGGCGCGATCAAGCCGCTGGTCAGCGAGCGGGTCAAGCTCGCGGAGGCCGCGGACGCCGTGCAGCGCGTCGCCGACGGCAGGACGACCGGCCGTGTGGCCGTCGTGCCCGAGACGTCCGTCGCACCGGAGAACCTGGACAAGGGAGCCGCCGCATGACCGACGCAGCACACCTGCGCCGCCGTACCGAGGAGCTGCTGGCCGCTCACCCGCCGGCGACCACCGACCGACTGGACTTCCTCCGGGCCCGCTTCGACGCGGGACTCGCCTGGGTCCACTTCCCGCAGGGCCTCGGCGGGCTCGGCGTCCCCCGCTCCCTCCAGGCGGTCGTCGACGCCGAACTGGCGGCCGCGGGCGCCCCCGACAACGACCCCCGGCGCATCGGCATCGGCCTCGGCATGGCCGCCCCGACCATCCTCCAGTACGGCACCGAGGAGCAGAAGAGCCGCCTGCTGCGACCGCTGTGGACCGGCGAGGAGGTCTGGTGCCAGCTCTTCAGCGAGCCGGGCGCCGGATCCGACCTGGCCGCGCTCGGCACCCGGGCCGTCCGGGACGGCGAGGACTGGGTCGTCAACGGGCAGAAGGTGTGGACCTCCAGCGCGCACCTCGCCCGCTGGGCCATCCTCATCGCCCGCACCGACCCGGACCTGCCCAAGCACAAGGGCATCACCTACTTCCTCTGCGACATGACCGACCCCGGCGTCGAGGTCCGGCCGCTGCGCCAGATCACCGGCGAGGCCGAGTTCAACGAGGTCTTCCTCACGGACGTCCGCATTCCCGACGCCATGCGCCTCGGTGAGGTCGGTGACGGCTGGCGGGTCGCGCAGACCACGCTCAACAACGAGCGCGTCGCCATCGGCGGCACCGCCGTCCCGCGCGAGGGCGGCATGATCGGCAAGATCGCCGCGACCTGGCGCGAACGCCCCGACCTGCGCACCCACGACCTGCACCAGCGGCTGCTCGGCCTGTGGGTGGAGGCCGAGGTCGCCCGGCTCACCGGAGTGCGGCTGCGCCAGCAGCTCGTGGCCGGGCAGCCCGGCCCCGAGGGCGCCGGCATGAAGCTGAACTTCGCCCGGCTCAACCAGGAGATCAGCGGCCTGGAGGTCGAACTCCTCGGCGAGGAGGGCTTGCTGTACGACGACTGGACCATGCGCCGTCCCGAACTGGTGGACTTCACCGGCCGCGACGCCGGATACCGCTACCTCCGGTCCAAGGGCAACAGCATCGAGGGCGGGACCAGCGAGGTCCTGCTGAACATCGTCGCCGAGCGCGTCCTGGGCCTGCCCGCCGAGCCGCGCACCGACAAGGACGTCGCATGGAAGGACCTCGCCCGATGAGCGCACAGCCGGATCTGCTCTACTCGGAGGAGGAAGAGGCGCTGCGCGCCGCCGTCCGGGACCTGCTCACCGACCACTGCGACCCGGCCGGCGTCATCGCCCGCACCGAGTCGGACACCCCGCACGACCTGCCGCTGTGGAAGACGCTGGCCGGCTCGATGGGCCTCGTGGGCCTCCTGGTCCCGGAGTCGCTGGGCGGTCAGGGCGCCACCCACCGGGAAGCGGCCGTGGTGCTGGAGGAGCTGGGCCGGGCCGTCGCCCCGGTGCCGTACCTGACCAGCGCGGTCGTCGCCACCGAGGCGCTGCTGGCCTGCGGGGCCGACGACCTGCTCACCGAACTGGCCTCCGCCACGACCGTCGCCGCACTGGCCGTGGGGCTGCACGTCGCCCCGGAAGGCGCCGTCCCGCACGTCCGGCTCGAGAACGGCATCCTGCGCGGCGAGTTGACCGGCATCGCCGACGCGGCCGTCGCCGACGTGCTGCTGGTGCCCGCGGACGACGGGGGCCTGTACGCCGTGCGCGCCGCCGACGCTGCGGTGACCGTCACCCCGCAGGTCTCCCTGGACCTGACCCGGCCGGTGGCCCGCGTCCGCCTCGACGGCGCGGCCGGGCCGCGACTGGGCGACGCGGGGCCCGCCGTACGGCGTGCCCTGCGGTCCGGAGCCGGCCTGCTCGCCTCGGAGCAACTGGGCCTCGCCGACTGGCTGCTGACCGAAACGGTCCGCTACCTGAAGGAACGCAAGCAGTTCAACCGGCAGGTCGGCGGGTTCCAGGCGCTCAAGCACCGGCTCGCCCGGCTGTGGCTGGAGGTGGCGGGCCTGCGCGCCGCCGCCCGCAACGCCGCCGACGCGCTGGTGACCGGCGCGGACACCGACGTGGCGGTCGCCGTGGCCCAGGCGTACGCGGCCCACGTCGCCGTGCGCGCCGCCGAGGAGGCCCTGCAACTGCACGGCGGCATCGGCATGACGTGGGAACACCCGGTCCACCTGTACCTCAAGCGGGCCAAGGCCGACTCGATCGCCTACGGCACCCCCGGCGCCCACCGGGAGGCGCTGGCCGAGGCGGTGGACCTGCGCGCACCCTGACGTACGGCCGTCACGTCCGGAGATGCCCGTCCCCGTGGGGGCGGGCATCTCCGTGTCCTGCGCGTCCGCGCACGTGAACGACCGGCGGCGGTCCGGCCAACTCCCCGCACGGCCCTGCTCCCCGAGGCCCTCGGGACCCCATACTCACAGGCGTCCCGTACGGCATCACCAGGGAGGCAGAGCATGGCCCTCACCACCCGACGCAGAGCCCTCACCACGTTCGGCGCCGCCCTCGCGGGCGCCGTCGCCCTGCCCGCCGGCACCGCACTGGCGTCCGAAGGCAGGCACGGGCCGCGCCCGTTGTGGCGCGCGCACGCCCACAACGACTACGAGCACCCCCGGCCCCTCCTCGACGCCCTCGACCACCGCTTCGGCAGCGTCGAGGCCGACATCTACCTCGTCGGCGGCCAACTCCTGGTGGCGCACGACCCCGAGGACCTCGATCCGTCCCGCACCCTGGAATCCCTCTACCTCGACCCGCTCGCCGCCCGCGTCCGCGCGCACCACGGCCGGGTCTACCGGCGGGACCGCCGCGCCCTGCAACTCCTGATCGACATCAAGACCGAGGGGGCGGCGACCTATCTCGAACTCGACCGCCGACTGGCCCGCTACAAGCACCTGTTCACCACCTACGCCCACGGCCGGGTCCACCCCGGCGCCGTCACGACGGTGATCTCCGGCGACCGGGCCGCCCGCGCCCCCATGGAGGCCCAGCGCACCCGCCGCGCCTTCTACGACGGCCGGCTCAGCGACCTCGGCGGTCCGGCCCCGGCCTCCTTCGTCCCGCTGATCAGCGACAACTGGACGCTCAACTTCACCTGGCGGGGAGTGGGCGCCTTCCCGTCGGCCGAGCGGCGCAGGCTGCGGGAGATCGTCGACACGGCGCACGCCCGCGGGCAACGGGTGCGCTTCTGGGCGACGCCGGACCTGGCGGGACCCGCACGGGACGCCGTGTGGAGCGAACTCCTCGCCGCGGACGTCGACCACATCAACACCGACGACCTCGCCGGCCTGGAGGCGTTCCTCGACGCCCGCCGCGACGCCTAGCGCCGGCCGGACACCACTCGTTCGGAGGACAGGTCAGCCGCCCGGACGAACCCTCCGCTACGCCACACTTGCGGCCGAACGCCGCGAAGTGGACGTGGCGGAGGAGGTTGACGATGGCCGTTTCCATCTCTGTGGTGCTGTTGCTGTCCGTCCTGGCGGTGATCTTCCTGCGCAACGGCGGGTTGAAGGTCTCACACGCCCTGGTGTGCCTGCTGCTCGGCTTCTACCTGGCCGGCACCAGCATCGCCCCGACCATCAGCAGCGGCCTGACCGCGACGGCGGACATCGTGGGCAGCCTCAGACCGTGACGGCCGGCGCGGGGCGGTGTGCGGCTACGCGCCGACGAGGCGTGAGCGGATGAGGAAGCGGACCCCCTCGGGCGCCTCCAGCGAGAAGCCGCTGCCCCGGCCCGCGACGACGTCCACGATCAGCCTGGTGTGGCTCCACACCTCGTACTGGCTGCGCGACATCCAGAACGCCACCGGCTCCGCCACGCCTTCGACGACCAACTCGGCGAGCAGGACGTCCGAGGCGCCGGTGCGGAACTCGCCGGCCGGGTAGCACATGGGCGCGCTGCCGTCGCAGCAGCCGCCGGACTGGTGGAACATCAGCGGGCCGTGCGCCTCCCGCAACCTCCGCAGCAGCACGGCCGCCTCGGGGGTGAGTTCGACGCGGGGGGTCTCCTCGTATGTGTCGCGCATGCCCCGCATGCCAGCACGGGGAGGGTTGCGAGAGGGTTGCGAGCCCGGGGGCGGCGGCTCAGACCTCCCCGGCCGCGGCGCGAGGCAGCACCGTGACGCGGTGGAAGTTGCACTCCGAGGACGGGTCCGCCGGCGGCCTGGCCTGATGGGTCTTGAGCGCGATGCTCACCAGGCTCAGCAGCAGGTCCACGTCCGCGTCGCAGTCCAGGTGCACCGTCACCCAACGCGAGCCGGGCACCAGGCGGATGGCGCTGGAGCCGCCGAGGTCGTACTGGAACCGCTGGATGGCCCGCCGGGTCAGGTGGAGGTCCACGTCCCGGTCCGAGTGGAAGTGGACGATCTCGTCACGGACGGAGCGCAGCGCCCGTCCGGTTCCGCAACTGGCCGGACCCGCGGTGAGGTCGGGCCAGGCTTGCAGCCGCTCAAGGGCGCGCTGGGCCAGAGTCATGCCCCCATCGTCGCTCGATCACCGCGCCGCAACCAGAGGTTGAGCGATTTGTAACCGGCACGTGAGGTAAGCGGCGCCTGCGGGGCCGGGGAGACGCCGCGCGTACGGGCGCGGCGCGACGCCTCCCCGGCCGATCCGGCCTACGGCGTCACGCAGCCGATCGTGCCCACCGGGAAGTCGTTGCCCGTGGACGTCGCGGTGAAGCCGAAGGTCACGCTGCCGTCCGGTGGGATCACCCGATTGTGATCCACGTTGCGCACCGTGACCGTACCGTCGGTCCCTCTGGAGAGCGAACCGTTCCACACCCCGCCGAGTGTGGTCCCGTCGCCGGGCCGCCACCGCACGGCCCAGCTGTTCAGCGGCTGCGTACCGTGGTTCATGACCTCCACGGAGCCCTGGAAGCCGCCGTTCCAGGAGTTCTCCACGTTGTAGACGGCCATGCAGTCACCGGTGTGGGTGGGCGGCGGGGTCGTCGGGTCCGTCGGGGTGGGCGTCGGCTCCGGCGTGCCGCCCGAGCCGCGGATGCCGGTCACCTCGCCGTTGCCGCCGTCGAAGACGACGTCGGAGCAGGAGAAGAAGTTCTCCTGACTGTCCGAACGCACCCACTGCATGAAGATCAGCGCGTCGCCCGAGCGTCCGGACGGCAGCGCCAGGTCCCAGTAGTAGTGGCCCCCGTCGGCACCGGCCGAGCCCTGCTGGGCCGGGTCGGTCACCGTCTGGATCAGCTCGAGGTCGTCCCAGCCCAGCTCGGACGTGGGGGACCAGCCCGGCTTGGTGAGATACACCCGGAAGTCGCCCGGGTGCGCGGCCCAGTTGCTGTACCGCACCTTGATCGTCGAACCGGACGTCAGATGCGTCCGCGGCCAGTCCGCCCGCGCCGCGTTGTACGCCGAGAAGTCGTACGGGGAGCGGTCGCCGGCGCTGCACAGCGTGCCGTCCGGCACATAGCCCGCGCCGCGCCCGCCCGCGTTGGAGTCGAGCACCGCGAACCAGTTGTACAGCGCCGTGGCGCCGCTCTGGTCGAGCGCGGCCCGGCACGCCGGGTTGGTCGGGTCCAGGGCGCCGGTGCCGGTCTTGGCGTCCAGTTGGCACAGGTAGGTCCGCGAGCCGGGCATCATCGCCACACCGTGCGCCTCGGCGCGTCCCTGCCCCAGCAGGAAGGTCACGCCGAGCGCGCTGAGCAAGGTGGCCAGTACCGCCGCGAGGGTGAGGGATCTGCTGCGTCGAGCCATGGGGTCTCCCGTCGATGATCAGTGCATGACATTTCTCGGGTCGTGTGCGACGTGTGCGCCGCGTACGCCGTGTGCGACGTGTGCGACGTGTGCGACATGTGCGCGGGGTGTGCCGGGGACGCGTGGTGGAACCCCCGCCCGTCCGGGGAAGGCGTGTCGGCCGGACGGGCGAGGGGGTAGGGGGGCGGCGCAGGGCGTGGGGCAGTGCCGCTACGCCGTGGTGCAGGAGACGTCGTTCAGACGGAAGCCGCTCGGCTCGGCGAACGCGCCGCCGTACGTCCCCTGGAAGCCGAAGGTGACGCTGCCGCCGGCGGCGATGCGGGCGTTGTAGCCCACGCCGGTCGCCGTGACGGTGCCCGCGTCGGGGCTGACCGAGGCGTTCCAGGCGTTGGTGATCCGCTGGCCGGAGGGCAGGGCGAAGGCGAGCCGCCAGGCGTCGACGGGGGCCTGCCCGGTGTTGCGGACGGTGACGTCCGCGGTGAAGCCGCCCTGCCAGACGTGCGGGTCGTACGTCACCTCGCACGCCGTCGGACCGCCCGGTCCGGGGTCGGTGCCGGGGCCGCCCGGGGTGCCGCCGGTCTCGACGGTGGAGGAGAAGGAGTTCACGGAGAGCCCGGCCCCGTTCTGCCACGGCTCGAAGCCCGCCTGGACGCTCGTCAGGTACCAGTCGTTCTCCGCCAGTCCGCGTGCGACGGTGGCCCGGACGAAGTCCATGACGTCGAAGCTCCAGGAGCTGATCGCCGACGGGGCGACGAAGGAGAGGACGTCGTTGGAGCCGTTGCTGCCCGTCCACACCTCCCAGTTCCGCCCGCCCACGGTGGCCGTGCCGACCGGGGAGCCGATGGGCTGGATCGGGCCCACCCGGTTGAACCAGATCATGATCTCGGTCCGGTTCACCCCGTCCGTCCGGGGAGTCGGGTCCAGCCAGATGTCGTACGAGGCGTTGTAGACGGCGTCGCCCACATAGCCGTACGAGATGCTCGAGGGCGCGGCCGAGACGGTGTCGAGCCGGGCGGGCAGGGCGGTGCCCGGCGAACAGTTCGTGTAGTGGCAGCCGTTGAAGACGGACGGGTACGACTTCGGTGCTCCGTCGGTCGGCACCGAGCCGTCGGCCCGGTCGATCCGGAAGCCCGTGGCGGTGGAGGTGACGCACTGGGGTGCGCTGGTGCCCCAGCGGTTGTTCTGGACCACGTACCGTCCCTGGATCGTCGTCGTCCCGAACGGCTCGCAGAGAGTGGTGTCCGCCTGGGCGGGGGTCGCCGTGGCGGTGACGAGCGAGGCGACCACCGCGAAGGCCGCGATCAGTGCGCCCAAGGCCGCGCGCAGGGGGCGGAGTCGGGGGCGTAACGGTTGCATGGGGGGCCTCTCCGGGGGTGTGGGGGAGGAGATGGGGGGAGGGAGGGGCCGGTGCGGGAGCGCTCCCGACTCCCCACTGATGGGAGCGCTCCCACTTACCGGTTGCAGGGGACTGTAGAAGCGGTTCATGTTCCTGACAAGACGGTGCGCGCCGACGTTGTCGAAGAATTTTCGAAACGGCAGGTGGGAGGGGTGGCGTTGCGGTGAGAAGCCGCGACCGGCGGGTCCGGGGAGGGAAGTGGAGCGCTCCCGGGAACGGCGGTGGACGGCTCGGGCGGAGTCCGGTTCAGGCGGAGTCCCGGAGCACCAGCTCCGTCCGGAGGATGACGTGTCGCCAGGCCACGGGTGAGTCCTCCATCTCCTCCAGCAGGAGCCGCACCATGGTCCGGCCGATCTCCTCCAGCGGTTGCCGGACCGTCGTCAGCGGCGGCTCCATGGGACGGGCGGGGTGGAAGTCGTCGAACCCGATCACCGCCACGTCCTCAGGCACCCGTCGGCCCGCCTCGCGCAGCGCGCCCAGCGCTCCCGCGGCCAGGGTGTCCGAGGCGGCGAAGACCGCGTCGAGATCCGGATGCCGGGCCAGCAGCTCGGCCGTCGCCCGCCGGCCGCTCTCCTCCGTGAAGTCCTCCCCCGCCACGATCAGCGAGTCCCTGACCTCCACGTCCGCCCGTTCCAGGGCCTCCCGGTACCCGCGCAGCCGACACTGGGCGACGTACATGTCCAGTGGTCCGCCGAGGGCGCCGATCGTGCGGCGGCCACCGTCCAGCAGGTGCGTGACCGCGTCGCGCGCGCCGCCGGTGTTGTCCGCGTCGACGTACGTGACGCTCTCGTCGCCGGAACGCCGGCCCAGCATGACGGTCGGCAGCCCCGCCTTGGCGAGCATGTCCGGCAGGGGGTCCTGGGCGTGCACGGACATCAGCAGCACGCCGTCGACCCGACCGCCTCGTGCGTACTCCACGAAGCGCTGCCGCTCGGTGTCCGAACGGACCAGGGTGAGCAGCAACTGCACCGGCGTGTCCGTGAGCGCGTCACCGACGGCGCGCACGATCTCGGTGAAGAACGGTTCACCGAACTGCCGCCAGTCCGGCTCCGTCATCACCAGCGCCACGGCGTCCGCGCGGTGCCCGGCCAGGGAACGCGCCGCCAGGTTCGGGACGTACCCCAGTTCGTCGATGGCCCGCTGCACGGCGCGGCGGGTCGAGTCCCGCACGCCCGCCGCTTTGTTGATGACCCTGGAGACGGTGCCCCGTCCCACACCGGCGAGGGCTGCCACCTCCTCCAACGTGGGCGTACCGGGACGCTGTCTGCCCATGCGCGCCTCCCCCCGACGAGATCGTCCGATACTACGGTCACCGCGGTCTCTCGCGCGGCTCGGCCGGGGGATCGGGGAGGCTGCCGGGGATCTTCGCGCCGGAGACGAGCGGACCGGGGTGGGGCGGCGGCGAGCCACGCGCGGGCGAAGCGGCCGCTGTCGGACGGGAGCAGTCGGCCGAAGGGGTCGCGTGCCCGGTCCGCCGCCGCGGCGTGCAGCTCGGTGAGCAGCTCTCCCGCGGTGACGAGGCCGTGCCCGCGCAGCCGGGCGGCGTCGGGGCCCCGGTCGCCCGGGAGGGCGAGCACCCGGCGGCCTCCCGACACCGCTTGGTGGACCCGGCGGCGCAGCAGGTGTACCGGGGCTTCGTCGACGGCGGGACCGGACTGCGGGGCGGGCGGAAGCGCGGTCGCGGGCGCGGTCGGCAGATCGGCACGGCGCAGCCGGTCGACACCCAGGTCGAGGCGTGTCGCACGGTCACAGCTGCTGGGCACGCTGCTTCACGCCGAGTCCGACCGCGAACCCCCGCAGCTCCTCCAGGTCGTCGAGGAGCTTCGGATGCGGCAACCGGAGGAGGTCGGGGGGGGATGTGGACCGTGTCCCCGTCGATGGGGCACACGACCTTGGTCAGTCGTCCAGCCGCACCGGCATCAACAGCGCGAACGCCGTCTCGTCGTCCGTGCGGCGGATCGCCACCGGCGCCGTGGGCGCCCCGAATTCGAGCACCACCCGGTCGCGGCCGGCGGCGGCGATCGCCTCCAGGAGGAAACCGCGGTCGACGGCCACGACGCTCCCGTCGCCGTCGCCGTCCTCGCAGACGGAGACCGTGCCGTCGTCCGCCACCTCGAGCACGCTGACCTCGGCGGAGGCGTCACCCCGCTCACGTCCCGCGCCGAGGCGGACG
Organism: Streptomyces sp. SudanB5_2050; assembly: GCF_964272335.1. Lineage (NCBI taxonomy): Bacteria > Bacillati > Actinomycetota > Actinomycetes > Kitasatosporales > Streptomycetaceae > Streptomyces > Streptomyces sp. SudanB5_2050. The sequence goes on along the minus strand of NZ_OZ186760.1, from coordinate 1,289,765 downwards.
GGACCGGACTCCAGTTCCCGGCGGAACGCGGCCGCATCGACGAGGGCCCGCCGTCCGGACGGCAGATGGACGAGCCGGCGGTAGTCGGGGAAGTCGTGGGCGAGGCATTGCCCGGCCGCCTGGCGGTCCCCGGCCTCCAGCGTCACCCGCTCGCCCTCCACGGCGAGCCCGACGGGCCCGTCCCCGTCCAGCAGCGCGCGCATCGCGTCGGCGAGCGCGGCGGGCACGGTCACCTGTACCCGGGGCCCGCCGTGCCCTTCGGTGCCGATCCCGGCGACGGCCAGCCGGTAACGGTCGGTGGCCACGAGGCGGAGGGTGTCGCCCTCCACGTCGAACAGGACACCGCCGAGCATCGGCAGACCGGGGTCGGAACTCACCGCGTACCGGACCGCGTCCAGCGCGGCCGCCAGATCGGGGGCGGGGACGGAGAGCCGGGCGGCGGCGGTGCGTGGCGTGGTGGTCATGGGGTTCTCCCTCTGGTCGAGAAGCGATCGGAGTGCGGAGAACTCGGTACGGGCATCGGCGAGACCTCGTTCGAGACGGCGCAGATGCGCCTGGAGCAGCCCGCGCACCAGATCGGTGTCCGCACCGGACCAGCCGGCCAGGATCAGCCGGATGTCCGCCAGCGGCATGCCGGCCCGCCGCAGCCGTGCCAGCAGCCGCGCCTCGTCCAGCTGTTCCGGCGCGTACCAGCGGTAGCCGCTCACCGGGTCCACCCAGGCGGGCACCAGCACGCCGGCCCGGTCGTAGAACCGCAGGGCGCTCACGCCGAGGCCGCTGTCGCGGGCCATCTCCCCAATGCTGCGCATCTCGCTCTCCACGTCCGCGACTGTGGACCCTTGACCAGGTCGAGGGTCAACACCGGTCCCGCGGGCCCCACGGCTCACCCCGCCGTCTGCCATTCTTGCGCCGTGCGAGAGCCCGCCCCCGTGACGCCCGACGCCCCCGAGACGATGAGGACACCCCTGCTCACCCAGGAGTGGCTCGACCTGGCCTTCGTCCACTGGGCCGTCGAGCCCGCCGCCGTGGCGGGTCTCATGCCGCGCGGCACCGTCCCCGACACGCACGACGGGCTGACGTACGTCGGCCTCGTCGCCTTCCGGATGCACCGGGTCGGCTGGTTCCGGCTGCCCGGGGTGCCCTACCTCGGCTCCTTCCCGGAGACCAACGTGCGCCTGTACTCGGTGGACGCCCAGGGGCGGCGCGGTGTGGTCTTCCGGTCGATGGACGCCTCACGGCTGGTGCCGGTGGTGATGGGCCGCTTCGCCTTCCGGCTGCCCTATCTGTGGTCCCGGATGAGCGTCCGCTCCGCGGGCGGCACCGTGAGCTACGCGAGTTCCCGCCGCTGGCCCGGCCCGCGCGGCGCGTACAGCCGCGTCACCGTACGCGTCGGCGCGCGCATCGCCGAGCCCACCGCGCTCGAGCACTTCCTCACCGCCCGCTGGGGCATGCACAACGCGTTCCTCGGCCGGGCCTCGTACCTGCCCAACCACCACCCCCGCTGGCCCCTCCACCGCGCCGAACTCGTCACCTGCGACGAGAACCTGATCGTGGCCGCGGGCGTCCCCGCCCCCGTCGAAGCTCCCGTCAGCGTGCTGTACTCACCGGGTGTCCGGGTCCGCCTGGGGCGGCCCGCACGGCCCGCGGCGCTCCTGCCCCTCGGCCCTTGACCGCACGGCACGATGGTCGTCCGCCCCGGCGCCCCCTCAGGGAGCCGCCGGGGCGGCAGGCCGTGCGGGGCGGGGTACCGGACTCAGTCGTCGTACGACAGCCCGTGCCCGGCGGGGAAGAGGACCCGGGCCGGATCGTCCGCCCGCTGGACGGGTACGGGCAGGCTGCCGCGCGGCTGGGACCTGCCGGTGATCACCCGGGCGGCGGCGCGCAGTTCGACCTCGGTCCAGCAGTAGGAGACCAGTGAGGCCGGGACGTCGCCCAGGTGCGCGATGTCATAGGGGTTGCGCACGGCGAGGTGGACGACGGGGACGCCCGTCGCGAGCAGCCGGGACACCAGGGTGCGCTGGGCACTGGCGGCGTCGACGTTGTCGGTGGTGACCACCACCGCGTCCCGGCCCCGGGCGGCGGCCACCGCTTCGTCGATCTTCGCCGCGTCGGGTGCCCGGCCGGTGGCCAGGTGCGTGGTGCTGCAGCCCAGTTCGTCGAAGGTCCTGGCCAGCTCGGGCACCGTGGTGCGGGTGCTGTCGGTCGGGAAGGCCGGGCTGGCGCCGACCACCAGCAGTTTCCGCTGTCGGCGGCGCAAGGGGAGCGCCGCGTCCTCGTTGACCAGCAGGGTGGTGGTGCGCTCGGCGATCCGTGCGGCGGCGATCCGGTGCCTGCGGGCGCCGACGACCCGGTCGACCTCCTTCGGGGAGACGTAGGGGCTGCCGCTGAGCAGGCCGACCTTGTCCTTGAGCCGCAGGATGCGCAGGACCGACTCGTCGAGGCGCTCCTCGGTGATCTCCCCACTGTGCACGGCGGCCAGGACGCCCTTGTAGGCGACGTCGATGTTCGGCGGGAAGAGAAGCTGGTCGACGCCGGCCTTGAGGGCGAGCACCGGCACGCGGTCGTCGCCGTACTTGGTGCGCACACCGCGCATGTTGAGGGCGTCGGTGACGATCACTCCGTTGAAGCCGAGTTCCCCGCGCAGTACCCCCTGGAGGATCGCCGGCGACAGGGTGGCCGGCTCATTGCTGGGGTCGAGGGCGGGGACCTGGAGGTGCGCCGTCATGATCGAGTCGACGCCGGCGGCGATCGCGGCCCGGAAGGGCGGGGCGTCGATACGCTCCCACTCCTCGCGGGTGTGGGTGATCACGGGCAGACCGGTGTGGCTGTCCTCGCCGGTGTCGCCGTGGCCCGGGAAGTGCTTGGCGCAGGCCACGACGCCGGCCCGCTGGTACCCCGTCACCTGGGCCGCGACCATGCGGCCGACCGCGCGGGGATCGGCGCCGAACGAGCGGACGTTGATGATGGGGTTGGCCGGATTGACGTTGACGTCGGCGACCGGGGCGAAGTTCTGACGGATGCCCAGGGCGGCCAGCTCGGTGCCCGATATCAGTCCGGCGGTCCGCGCGTCGGAGAGGGAGCCGCCCGCGCCCAGCGCCATCGCGCCGGGCAACTGGGTGGCGCCGCTGCCGATGCGGACGTTGGCGCCGTGCTCTTGGTCGATGGAGATCAGGGACGGGACGGGGGTGGGCAGGGCGAGCGAGGCCCGCTGCACGCCGTTGGTCAGATCCGCGATCTGGCGGGGGTCCTGGATGTTGTTCGCCCAGCCGGAGAAGTAGATGACACCGCCGACGTGGTACTTGGCGATCAGCTCGGCCACCGTGCGGACGCCCAGTTCCCTGAGGTTGCGCTCCTGGTCGAGCGCGCTGGGAGAAGTGGCCGACGTACCGTAGAAGTACGGCACGAACAGCTGGCCGATCTTCGCCTCGATGCTCATCCTGGCGATGATGCGCGCGAGGCGGTCGTCGCGCTGGCGCGCCGCCGCGGGTGCGGCAGCCGCGCCCACGAGGCCCGTCGTGCTCGCGGCCACCACGGTCGCGGAGGCGAGCACGGTTCGTCTGGACAGACTTCGGTCCTGCATGCGGACATGCTCCTTCCAGCCTTGCCCGTCAAGGGAATCGGCGGAAACGTGAAGGGCTCCGAACTGCGGGAAACCTAGCCCTCACGCACGGGCAGGGCAATAGGTCTAGACAAATTGGGTCCAGACCACGGGCGCCCGCCGGGCATCCGCCCGGACAGGCGCCCCTCTTCGGCGTCTGGAAGAAGCCCAGCGTCCGCAAGAAGCCCAGCGTCTAGAAGAAGCCCAGCTTCTTCGGGGAGTAGGAGACGAGGAGGTTCTTGGTCTGCTGGTAGTGCTCCAGCATCATCTTGTGGTTCTCCCTGCCGATCCCCGACTGCTTGTAGCCGCCGAAGGCGGCGTGCGCCGGGTAGGCGTGGTAGCAGTTGGTCCACACGCGGCCCGCCTGGATCGCGCGGCCCGCGCGGTAGGCGGTGTTCATGTCGCGCGTCCACACGCCGGCGCCGAGGCCGTACAGGGTGTGGTTGGCGATCTTGATCGCGTCGTCGAAGTCGTCGAAGGAAGTGACCGACACGACCGGCCCGAAGATCTCCTCCTGGAAGATCCGCATGCGGTTGTGGCCCTCGAAGACCGTCGGCTGGACGTAGTACCCGCCCTTCAACTCGCCCTCGTGCTCGATGCGTTCACCGCCGGTGAGTACCTTGGCGCCCTCCTGCCGGCCGATGTCGAGGTAGGAGAGGATCTTCTCCAGCTGGTCGTTGGACGCCTGGGCGCCGATCATCGTGTCGGTGTCCAGGGGGTGGCCCGGCTTGATCAGCTCGGTCCGGGCGACGGCGGCCTCCATGAACTCGGCGTAGTGGCCCCGCTGGACCAGCGCCCGGGAGGGACAGGTGCACACCTCGCCCTGGTTGAGGGCGAACATGGTGAAGCCCTCGAGCGCCTTGTCGCGGAAGTCGTCGTCCCGGGCCCAGACGTCGTCGAAGAAGATGTTCGGTGACTTGCCGCCGAGTTCCAGCGTGACCGGCTTGATGTTCTCCGAGGCGTACTGCATGATCAGCCGCCCGGTGGTGGTCTCCCCGGTGAACGCCACCTTCGCCACCCGCGGACTGGACGCCAGCGGCTTGCCCGCCTCCACACCGAAGCCGTTGACGACGTTCAGGACGCCCGGCGGCAGCAGGTCGGCGACGAGGCCGAGCCAGTAGTGGATCGAGGCCGGGGTCTGTTCGGCGGGCTTCAGGACGACCGCGTTGCCGGCGGCCAGCGCGGGAGCCAGCTTCCAGGCGGCCATCAGGATCGGGAAGTTCCACGGGATGATCTGGGCCACCACGCCCAGCGGCTCGTGGAAGTGGTAGGCCACGGTGTCGTCGTCCACCTCACCGAGCGAGCCCTCCTGGGCGCGGACCGCGCCCGCGAAGTAGCGGAAGTGGTCGATGGCGAGCGGGATGTCGGCCGCCAGCGTCTCGCGCACCGGCTTCCCGTTCTCCCAGCTCTCGGCGACCGCCAGGCGCTCCAGGTTCGCCTCCATGCGGTCGGCGATCTTCAGCAGGATGTCGGAGCGCTCGGTCACCGAGGTCCGTGCCCATCCGGGGGCGGCCTCGTGCGCCGCGTCGAGCGCCCGCTCCACGTCCTCCGCCGTGCCGCGCGCGACCTCGGTGAACGGCTGCCCGTTCACCGGCGACGGGTTCTCGAAGTACTGCCCGCGCACCGGCGGCACGTACTCGCCGCCGATGAAGTGGTCGTAACGCGACTGGTAGGAGACGATCGCGCCCTCGGTGCCGGGCGCCGCGTAACGGGTCATCCTGTCTGCCTCCCTCGTCGAGCAGCCGTCCGCCGTTGGACGGCTCTGCGCGCGAGGCTAGGAAGCGGAACGTTGCAGACAGGTTGCGTGAGCGGCGGGGCGCCCCCGGAGGCGCCGGTGCCCTCTCACCATGCCCCCGGCGCGGCCAGCTCGGACTCCAGCGCGGCGAGCCGGGACCGGGTCGCGGCCGTCGGGCGCACCGCGGCCAGGGCGCGCCAGACGTCGAGGTCGTCCTCGCCCCACGGCGCGTGCGCCCAGTCGGCCAGCAGGTCGGGGTCCGCGCAGGCGATCAGCGCGGCACGCAGCCCGTCGGCGAGCCGACGCCGCAGCCGCTCGACCGCCGGGGCCCGGGAGCCGGGCAGCAGGGGACCGGCGTACGCCGAGGCGGCCGCCGTGACGGCACCGGCCCGCAGGCGGCGCTCGACCACCGTGGCGTCCGACTCGACGGGCATCGTCAGCCGGTACGGCCGCGACGCCAGCCGGGCGGGACCGAGGACGGCCCGCAGCCGGGCCAGTTCGGCGCGCAACGTCACCGGTGGAACCGCCTCGTCCTCGTAGAGCGCGCACAGCAACTCGTCACCGGTCAGACCCTCCGGGTGGTGGGCCAGCAGCACGACGATCTCGCTGTGCCTGCGACTGAGCCGCACTCTGCGGCCCTCCAGGGTGAGCAGCGCCTCGTCGCGGCCCAACGCGGTCAGCTCGGCCACCTCGGCGGCGGGCGGCTCCGGCGCGAGCAGCGCCAGCTGTGACTCCGCGGCACGGGCGACCGCCCGGACGAACCCCAGACTGTGCGGATGCGCCAGGCCGTCCCCGCCGGTGATGTCCACGGCGCCGAGCACCCGGCCGGTGCGGGGATCGTGCACGGGGGCCGCCGCGCACGTCCACGGCTGGACCCGGCGGATGAAGTGTTCGGCGGTGAAGACCTGCACCGGCCGGCCGACCGCCACCGCCGTGCCGGGAGCGTTCGTCCCCACCGCCGACTCCGACCAGCGGGCGCCCGGCACGAAGTTCATCCGGTCCGCCCGGCGCCGGGTCGCCGGATGCCCCTCGACCCAGAGCAGCCTGCCGTGCGCGTCGCAGACCGCGAGCAGATGCTCGCCGTCGGCGGCGAACGTGCCGAGGAGTTCCCTGATCAGCGGCATCACCGGCGCCAGCGGGTGCTCGGCCCGGTAGGCGCCGAGGTCGTCCTCCATGAGCTCCACGCTGGCGGTGCCGTCCGGGCCGACGCCCGCCCGGACCGAGCGCCGCCAGGACTCCGCCACCACGGGGCGCACGGGCTGCGGCACCGTGCCCGCCTCGGTGAAGGCTTCGTGCGCCCGCCGCAGCGTCCGCGCGCGCTCCACGGGATCGGCCCCCGGTTCCAGAGCCAGCCACGAATCGGTCAACTCGGCCTCCCCGGACGGCGCAGCGACGGGGCCATCGTCACTCCGCGGAGGCGCGTGAACAACCTCTTCGACCGGGCGGATCACCCGAATGTGGCCTTCCGTCGTGGGTGTGCCCAGGATCAGACGAAGTTGACCAGTCTGATGTACCGGGTCCAGTCCCACAGCGGCCCCGGGTCCGTGTGGTCGCTTCCGGGCACCTCGTGGTGCGCGATGATGTGCTCGCGGTCCTTGGGGATGCCGTACGTCGCGCAGATCGCCGCGGTGAGTCTGGCCGACTGCTCGTACATCGCGTCGGTGAAGTACTCCGGCCGGTCCACCCACCCCTCGTGCTCGATACCGATGCTGCGGGTGTTGTAGTCCCAGTTCCCCGCGTGCCAGGCGATGTCCGCCTCGCGGACGCACTGCGCCACGTGTCCGTCCGACGATCGCACGACGTAGTGGGCCGAGACCTGCTTGTCCGGGTTGCGGAAGATCGAGAGGGTGTCGGCGTACGTCTCCTGCGTGACGTGGACGACGACGAAGTCGACGGGGTAGGCCGAGGGGCGCGTCGACCGGGTGTAGTTGGACGCGCTCGCCGGCTGCCAGTCGAGGGAGGGGTACTCGACGGCACGGGGATCGACGTCGGGCCCGGGCCGTCCGCCGGGCCGGCGCCCCGCACCGGCTCCGGGCCGTGCGCCGGCGCCCGACTGTGCCGACGCCGGCGTGCCGGAGAACAGCGCCAACGGGACGGTGGCGAGTGCGGCGCCCTGCAACAGGCGCCGCCTGGTCGGTGCGGGTGCTGTCCTTTCGCCTTCCATGGACTGACCTTTCGTCGGTGGGGCCCGGGGCCCGGTGGTGGGGGGCTGGTCTCGTCGGGAGGATCGGCGCCGTGGCCGGGACGGAGCCCGGTGGGCGCCTTCGGCGCGCGACGTCCGCCGAGGAGGGGTGAGGGGGTCGGTGCGGACGTCCGCCGCCCGCCGCGACGGGTGCGTCCGCGCGAATCACCGTACGGGCAGCGGGGGTTGCGCAGAAGAGCGCCGCGCCGTTCCGTGGACAGCAGCGGCCTTGTGGACAGCGCACTCACTCGATCGAGTGACCGGCAGGAGGGAGCCGGATGGCAGGAGTGGGGCAGGAGGGGGCAGGAGGGTGTCCGGCCGGGGCTCAGACCCGCTCCGCCACCACCGCGGGGTCGTCCAGGACGGCGCGCACCACCGAGTGCGCCGCTCCGAGCAGCGGCCCCCGTGGCCCCAGCTCCGACACGGCCACCGGGCAGGCGGGACCGGCCGTGCGCCGGGCCAGTTCGGCGCGCAGCGACGGGAGGAGCCACGGAGCGAGACCGGCCAGCGCCCCGCCCAGCACCACGCTCTCCGGGTCCAGCAGGTTGACCGCGCCCGTCAGCGCGATGCCCAGCGCCGTGCCCGCCTCGCGCAGGGCGTGCCGTACGGCCTCGTCGCCCTCCGCCGCCCGTCCCGCGAGGAGCCCCACGCGGTCCTCGCCCGGTTCGAGGCCGGCGGCGCGCAGCACCGCCTTCTCGCCGGCGTACTGTTCCAGGCACCCCCGCCCGCCGCAGGCGCACTCCGGTCCGTCCGGACGGACGGGCACGTGGCCCAGCTCGCCGGCGAAGCCGCGGATGCCGCGCAGCAGCCGCCCGTCGACGACGACGGCCGCACCGATACCGATCTCGGCCGAGACATGCAGGAAGTCCCGCGGGGTGCCGTCGCCCAGCCAGAGTTCGGCGAGGGCGCCGAAGTTGGCCTCGTTGTCGACGGTCGGCGGCAGCTCCGGCGGCAGCAGCGCACCCAGGTCGGTGTCGTGCCAGTCCAGGTTCGGGGCGTGCACGACGGTGCGGCCGTCCCGCGCCACCAGGCCCGGCACGGCCATCGCGAGCCCGGCCGGCCACAGTCCCTCGGCCTCGGCCTCGGCGACCACCTGCCGCACCAGGCCGGTGAGCTGTTCGACCACCGGCTCCGGGGAACGGCCCCGGTTGCTGCCGTGGCGCACCACCCGCGACCGCAGCCGGCCGCGCAGGTCCACCGCGCAGACCGCCAGGTGGTCGACGCCGACCTCCGCCCCGATGCCGGCCGGGCCCCGCTCGCTGACGGCGAGCGCGGAGCCGGGCCGCCCGACGCGGCCGGGGCGCTCGGGGCCCAGTTCCTCCAGCAGTCCCCAGCGGACCAGGTCGTCGACGAGGGTCGACACGGCGGCACGCGTCAGCCCGATCCGGGAGGCCACGGCCGCGCGCGACAGCGGGCCCTGAGCGCTGACGGTGTGCATCACTCGGGCGAGGTTGCGCCGGCGCATGCCCTGCTGGGTGTCCGGCAGTGCGCGCCCGGGACGGGCCGGTTCGCTGTGGGCTTCGTGCGGCGGTGCGGTCATGCCTCCGTCAGTCCTTGGTCGGTCTCTCGCTCGTCCGGTCCTCGGTCACACGCCCGCCGACGCCGACGCCGCCGCAGAGTCCGAGGCGGCCGTGGAGCACGGCGGTCCCGGATCCGTCCGGCGGTGCCCGAGGACGCTCCCGGGGAAGCGTCCGTGGACGTCGGCGGCGACCGGTCACCGTGGCCGCACCGGCTCCGGAAGGGGGCCCCGGAACCGGCGTCGGCACCGTCCCGGGCGGCCCGGTCCCGCCATGGACGGTCCGCGACCGTGCCCGCCGGCGCCCTCGTCCGGCCGGGCGAGGTGCGGTGCGGCTCCGGCCGGTCTCAGTCGGAGCCCGGGCCCCGTTCCAGCAGGGGCGCCGCGTCGGAGAGTACCCCGGAGATCCTCGCCAGCGTCGCCTCGTCCCGCTCCACGGCGTCCAGGACCGGCCCGGCCGAGGTCTTCCAGCGGCGGGCCACCGCCGCCGCGTCCTCGCCGGTCAGCAGGCCGGCCGCCTGGGCGGCGGCACCGAGCGCGACCAGTTCCCGGGCCTCGGGGATCTGCACGGGGCGCCCCGACAACCTCCGTACGGTCTGCTGCCAGGCCTTCCCGCGAGCACCGCCGCCGATCAGCAGCAGCGGCGCGGACGGGTCCGCGTCGGCGTCCAGGACGAGGTCCAGCGCGCCGAGCAGCGAGTGGACCGCCCCGTCGTAGGCGGCCTGGAGGAGCTGGCCGGCGGTGGTGTCGTGACGCAGTCCGTGCAGGAGGCCGGAGGAGCGCGGCAGGTTCGGGGTGCGCTCGCCGTCCAGGTAGGGCAGGAGCGTGACACCGGTGCCGGGCTCGACGGCCTCCCGGTCCAGGCCCACCAGGGCGGCGACGCGGTCGACGGCGAGCGTGCAGTTGAGGGTGCAGGCCAGCGGCAGCCAGTCGCCGCGCGCGTCGGCGAAGCCCGCCACGGTCCCCGTCGGGTCGGCGAAGCGGTGCCGGGAGACGGCGTACACCGTGCCGGAGGTGCCGAGGCTCATCACCGGCACGCCGGGCCGCAGCCCGAGGCCGAGTGCGGCGGCCGCGTTGTCACCGGTGCCGGCGGCGACCAGGGTGCCCTTGGAGAACGGCAGGTCGTGGCCGTCGCGCACGGTCCCGGCCACCTCGCCGGGCCGCACCAGACGGGGCAGCAACGCGGGGTCGAGTCCCACGCGGGCGAGGGTCTCCTCGTCGTACGCCTCGGTCCCGGACGCCCACCAGCCGGTGCCGGAGGCGTCGCCGCGGTCGGTGGTGCCCTCGCCGGTGAGGCGTTCGGTGAGGTAGTCGTGGGGGAGCCGTACGGCCTTCACCGCGCGGACCGCATCCGGCTCGTGCTCGGCCAGCCAGGCCCACTTGGTGACCGTGAACGAGGCGCTGGGCACGCTGCCGGTGCGCTCCGCCCAGCCCTTGGGGCCGCCCAGTTCCTCGATCAGGCGGCGGGCCTGCGGGGCCGAGCGCACGTCGTTCCACAACAGGGCCGGGCGCACCGGTTCGCCCCGGGCGTCCAGCGTGACGAGACCGTGCTGCTGACCGCCGACGGAGACCGCGGCGGCCTCCCGCGCCGCGTCGCCGCACTGGTGCAGGGCCTCGCGCAGCGCGTCCCACCACTGGCGCGGGTCGCTCTCGCGGCCGGCCCCTGAGGACACCGTGTGGGGTGCCTGACCGCTCGCGACGACCTGGCCGGTGGCCGCGTCGACGACCAGCGCCTTGGTGGACTGCGTGGACGTGTCCACGCCGACGACGAGCGGACCCTCGGCTGCTGACATCGGGCTTCTCCCTCTTCCGCGGCTCTGCGGGATCTGACGTGAGCTGTGCTGTCCGGACTCCCGGCCCGCCGGAACGGGCCCGGCTGACCTGGGCTTTCGTGCCGCGCCGGCCGTGGTGGTCCGGACGTCACTCCTTCGGGGACACCTTGTCCCTTCCCAGGAACGTGTGTGCATACTAATTTGTAAAGCGCCATGACGAAATAGTCGGCAGCGAGTGATCGGCAGCGAGTGAGGAGCCGCGGAATGAACTACCAGCCCACTCCCGAGGACAGGTTCACGTTCGGTTTGTGGACGGTCGGCTGGCAGGGCCGGGACCCCTTCGGTGACGCCACCCGACGGGCTCTCGACCCGGCGGAGTCGGTGCGCCGCCTGGCCGAGCTGGGCGCCTACGGTGTCACCTTCCACGACGACGACCTGATCCCGTTCGGGTCCGACGACACCGAGCGCGAGGGCCACATCAAGCGCTTCCGGCAGGCACTGGACGCGACCGGCATGAAGGTGCCGATGGCGACGACGAACCTGTTCACGCACCCGGTCTTCAAGGACGGCGCGTTCACCGCGAACGACCGGGACGTGCGCCGGTACGCGCTGCGCAAGACGATCCGCAACATCGACCTCGCGGTGGAGCTGGGCGCGAGCGTGTACGTCGCCTGGGGCGGCCGGGAGGGTGCCGAATCCGGTGCGGCCAAGGACGTCCGCGACGCGCTGGAGCGGATGAAGGAGGCCTTCGACCTGCTGGGCGAGTACGTCACCGAGCAGGGCTACGACCTGAAGTTCGCCATCGAGCCGAAGCCGAACGAGCCGCGCGGCGACATCCTGCTCCCGACGGTGGGGCACGCGCTGGCCTTCATCGAGCGGCTGGAGCGGCCGGAGCTGTACGGCGTGAACCCGGAGGTCGGCCACGAGCAGATGGCGGGCCTGAACTTCCCGCACGGCATCGCGCAGGCACTGTGGGCGGGCAAGCTCTTCCACATCGACCTCAACGGCCAGTCCGGCATCAAGTACGACCAGGACCTGCGCTTCGGCGCGGGCGACCTGCGGGCCGCCTTCTGGCTCGTCGACCTGCTGGAGCGTGCCGGGTACACGGGTCCGCGGCACTTCGACTTCAAGCCCCCGCGGACCGAGGACCTCGACGGCGTGTGGGCGTCGGCGGCCGGCTGCATGCGCAACTACCTGATCCTCAAGGACCGCGCGGCCGCCTTCCGCGCCGACCCGGAGGTCCAGGAGGCCCTCGCGGCGGCCCGGCTGGACGAGCTGGCCCGCCCGACCGCCGAGGACGGCCTCGCGTCCCTGCTGGCCGACCCGACCGCCTACGACACCTTCGACGTGGACGCGGCCGCCGCGCGCGGTATGGCCTTCGAGCACCTCGACCAGCTCGCCATGGACCACCTCCTCGGCGCGCGCTGAGGCACCGGTCAGGCCACCCGCCGCGAGGCGGGACGCGGGGGAAACCCGGGAGACCCCTCGGGCCCGGCCCCCGGTACGCGGGCTTCGGCCCCGCCCGCTCGCCGGGCGGGGCCGAAGCCCGCGTCCGTACTCCGTTACTCCGTACTCCGTGCGCCGACGGCGAGCCGGCCACTCCGGGCGGCCGGCCTCGCGGCGGCGATGCACTGGTCAGGGCCGTCCCTACGGGCGTGGTGCCCCGATTCAGGTCGGCCTCACGGGTGCGACGCACCGGTTCGGATCGGCCTCAGGGGACGACGGTCCGGTTCGGATCGGCCTCAGGGGACGACGCTCCGGTTCGGATCGGCCTCAGGGGTACGTCGCACCGGTTCGGACCGGCCTCAGGGGTGCCCGCGCTGTTCCTCCCGCGCCGTTCCTCCCGCGCCGTCCCGACGGCCCGTCAGGGCTCGTCGCCGGCACTCGGCACCGCCGAAGCGAGGGCCGTCGCCGGGTCCTGGGCCGCGCCGCCCGCGGGGACCCAGCTCCCGTGCTCCTCGCGGTACGGCCACCAGCGGCCGTCACGGTCCAGACGGAGCTGGTGCGGCGCGCCGACGACGGTCCAGTGGTTAGCCCGCGCCCGCAACGACGGCCGCTCGTCCTCGTCCCAGGCCGATTCGAGCGCGGCCCGCGCCCGTGCCAGCGCGTCGCCCTCGACCGTCCACTCCTCCTCCAGCACCGACAGCGCGGCCGGACCCCCGAGCCGCCACGCGCGTACGGCGGCGGCCAACGACTCCGGGGTGCGTCCCGAGCCCTCGGCGAGCCGGCGCAGCACGTCCGGCTCCGGATCGGCGGCGGCCAGGCGCACGGCGTCCTGCGAGGCGTCCGGCCCGGGGGCCACGGCCTGTCGGTCGTGTCCCTCGCGCAGCGCCTCCGCGAGCAGACGGTGCGCCTCCGCCGCGGCGCGGTGGGCCAGGAAGCCCAGGGCTTCCGGGTCGACGTCGGGCGGCGGCGCGGTCCCGGTGTCCAGGGAGAGCGGTGTACCCGGCTCCTCCCGGAGGCCGGGTGGCGCGGGCAGCGGGGGCAGGAGGTCCCCCACCGCGTACGCCTCGGCCGCGTCCACGCCGTCCGGGTGAGGGACGACCTCCTCCGCGCGGGCGCCACCGTGCGACTGGAGGGCGTCGAGGACGGCGCTCTCCGCGCGGCCGCGCATCAGCAGCAGCACGAAGGGGTCCTGGTCCAGCAGCCCGGCGACCTGGTAGCAGAGCGCCGCCGTGTGCCCGCAGTGGTCCCAGGCGCCGCAGTCGCACTCCGGTTCCAGGTCGCCGAGGCCCGGCAGCAGGTCGATGCCCGCGCTCGCGGCGTCCTCCACGAGGTGGGGCGGCATGTCGTGGTCGAGCAGCGCCGCCACGTGCCCGGACCGCTCGATCGCGAGGTCGAGGAAGCGGTCCCACTGCGCGTCGGACAGCCGCTCCAGCAGGACGTCGGCCCGGTGGGTCGTGCCGTCCCGGTCCCGGACGACCGCGGTGATGCGCCCCGGTCGTACCGACACCGCGCCGACCGCCCCCGCGCGCGCGAGCCGGCGGCCCGTCTTCACCTGCGCCGCGTCCATCGCCGCGTCCTCCAGGGCCTTCAGCCAGGCCCGGCCCCACCAGCTCCGCGCGAAACCCCGGCCGTGCGTGGGCGGCAGCGGGGCGAACGTCCGTTGTGCGTCCTCGTCGTACCGGGTCATCGCGTACCTCCTCGCAGCTCCACCAGCTCGGCCAGTTCCGCGTCGGTCAGCTCGGTGAGGGCCGACTCGCCCATGCCCAGGACCGCGTCGGCCAGCTCCCGCTTGCGGTGCAGCAGCGCCGCGATGCGGTCCTCCACGGTCCCCTCGGCGACCAGCCGGTGCACCTGTACCGGACGGGTCTGACCGATGCGGTACGCGCGGTCGGTGGCCTGCGCCTCCACAGCCGGGTTCCACCACCGGTCGTAGTGCACGACGTGCTCCGCGCGGGTCAGGTTCAGTCCGGTGCCGGCCGCCTTCAGGGAGAGCAGGAAGACCGGGACCTCGCCGTCCTGGAACCGCCGCACCATCGACTCCCGGGCCGCGACGGACGTACCGCCGTGCAGGAGGAGCGAGGGCACCCCGCGGGCGGCCAGGTGTCCTTCGAGGAGCCGGGCCATCCGCACGTACTGGGTGAAGACCAGCACGCTCGCACCCTCGGCGAGGATCACCCCGAGCAGCTCGTCCAGCAGCTCCAGCTTCCCCGACCGGCCCGTGGTCCGGGGCCGTTCCTCCTTCAGGAACTGCGCCGGATGGTTGCAGATCTGCTTGAGGCCCGTCAGAAGCTTCACGATCATGCCGCGGCGCGCCATGCTGTCCGTCCCGGCGATCTCCGTCAGCGCCTCGCGCACCACCGCCTCGTAGAGGGCCGTCTGTTCCGCGGTCAGCGACACGGGGTGGTCGGTCTCGGTCTTCGGCGGCAGCTCCGGCGCGATCCCCGGGTCCGACTTGCGGCGGCGCAGCAGGAACGGCCGGACCAGCCGCGCCAGCCGGTCCGCGGCCCCCGGGTCCTGGCCGCCCTCGACCGCCTGCGCGTAGTGCCTGCGGAAGGTGCCGAGCCGGCCCAGCAGGCCCGGGGTGGCCCAGTCGAGCACGGCCCACAGCTCCGAGAGGTTGTTCTCCACGGGGGTGCCCGTGAGCGCCACGCGGGCGCGTGCGCCGATGGAGCGCAGCTGCCGCGCGGTCTCCGAGTAGGGGTTCTTCACGTGCTGCGCCTCGTCCGCGACGACCAGGCCCCACGGCACGGCCGAGAGTCGGGCGGTGTCCAGGCGCATGGTCCCGTAGGTGGTGAGCACGAACTCACCGGCCGCCAGGTCCGACAGGTCCCGCCTCGTGCCGTGGAAGCGGCGGACGGGCGTCCCGGGCGCGAACCGTTCGATCTCACGCTGCCAGTTGCCCATGAGGGAGGTCGGGCAGACCACCAGGGTGGGCCCGGCGGCCGAGGGGTCGGTCTGCCGGTGCAGGTGCAGGGCGATCAGCGTGATGGTCTTGCCGAGACCCATGTCGTCGGCGAGGCAGCAGCCCAGGCCCAGCGACGTCATGCGCACCAGCCAGTCGAGCCCCCGTCGCTGGTAGTCGCGCAGCGTGGCGTGCAGCGCGGCGGGCTGGGCGACGGCGTCCTGCGGCCGGGGGTCGGTGAGGCGTTCCCGCAGGGCCGCCAGCCATCCCGTGGCGCGCACCTCCACGCGGCCGCCGTCCACCTCGGTCG
Source organism: Streptomyces sp. SudanB5_2050 (assembly GCF_964272335.1). NCBI lineage: Bacteria > Bacillati > Actinomycetota > Actinomycetes > Kitasatosporales > Streptomycetaceae > Streptomyces > Streptomyces sp. SudanB5_2050. Next base: position 1,274,304 of record NZ_OZ186760.1, on the reverse strand, counting down.
AGCCCGTGAGGGCGGCGGCGAGCGCGTCGACGGGGGTGACCTTGCGGTCCTGCCGGGTGCGGACGCGCCGGGCCTCCTCGGGGTCGACGAGCACCCACCGGTCGCGCAGGCGCACCACGGGCCGGTCCGCCTCGGCGAGCCGGTCCAGCTCCTCGCGGGTGAGCCGCTCGTCGCCCAGGGCGAACGACCAGCTGAAGGAGAGGAGCGCGTCGGCGGACAGGAACGACGGTCCGGTGTCCGACGACGCCGTGCGCGGGCCCGGGCCGTCGTCGGGCGGTCCCACCTCGGCGCGGGTGGTCAAGCCACGGGCCAGCTCCCGCGGCCAGTGCACCTCGACGCCCGCGCCGGCGAGAGCCCGGGAGCCCGCTCCGCGGAGTTCGGCGACCTCCTCGTCGGCCAGTTCGACGGCGTCCGGCACGGCGGCCGACAACAGCGGCGTCAACGCGGGCCAGGCACGAGCCGCGCGGCGCAGCGCGAGCAGTGCGTCCATCCGCGCGCGCGTCCCGAACGCGTCCCCCGCGGTGTCCGCCCACACCTCGGTGGCGTCCGCGACGACGGCGGGATCGCGCACGCTGTGCACCTGGAGCACGGCCCGGAACCGCGGCCGGGCCTCCGGGGACTCGGCAGTGTCGAGGCCCCGTACCTCGACACGCAGGGACAGGCGCACCCCCGAGTCGTGGCCGGCCGAGACGTCGGCGGTCCACGAGCGGAGCCCGGGCAACCGTCGCGGGACCGGCGAGGCGTAGGCGGGACCGGCCGTCACCAGATGAGCGGCGGGGGAGCGGGGCAGCGTGTCGGCGACCGAGTCGAGGAAGGCGCGGACCAGTCGCTCCGGGTCGGGCAGTCGCAGGGGTCCGGCGCCGTCGAGGGGGACGGCGTGCGCCTCGGGCGGCATGGCGGCGGCCAGGTGGAGCACCCGCTCGGTCTCCTCCGGGCCCAGCGGACCCGTGCGCCAGGCGTCGTGATCGGTTCCGGACAGACCGGGCAGCAACAGCCCGCGCGCCACCAGGTGCAGGGCTTCGAGCGCGACGGCGCCCCAGAAGACGGTCGACCGGTGCGCGTCGGTGCGGGGCCGCGCGCGGGTGAGGAGGGGCAGGGCCGCCCGCACCGGCAGCAGCACGGCCGGCACCCGCGTCGGACGCACTCCCTCGCCGTCGGGCAGGGCGACCGTCAGTTCTTCCACCGAACCGGCCGAGGGGGCGACAGGACGCTCCCCATCGGGCCGCCAGAAGGCCGTCCGGCCGGCGCGGGCGGGATCGCCGGGCAGGAAAACGGCGTGGCAGCGGGCGAGTTCGGCGATCTCGGAGGGTGTTGCCGAAGGAACGGTCTGCGCGATGATGACGTATTCCTCAAATTTGACTACTTGGGGAAGCGGTCGCCGAGTGTACTCCACTTCCGGCGGCGGGAAGTGCGGTCGCGGTGTGGCTTGGGTCACTATGCAAGGAGAGGCGTTTCGGCACGGACGTCGGCAGCGGTTCCTCGGCAGCAGCTCCTCGGGGGCGCTTCAGGGTCCGGTCTCAGGGATGTCTCAGGGTCGCGGTCGGAACCGCCGGAAGCGCGGACCCGTTTTCAGGACAGAGAGCGGCGGTGGCCGCGAAGGAGGCGAGACCCATGTCGAAGAACGCCAAGGTCGCAGCAGGGGGTGTGGCGGCCGGGCTCATCCTGCTGATCTGGCTGCCCTGGTGGGCCGCCCTGCTGATAGTCCTGGGAGTCCCGGCCGCCGCGTACCTCACCCTGGACCCCTCGCAGCGGCGCAGGCTGCGCCGCGTCACGCGCAAGGAGCTGGGCCGCTGAGGCACCGCGGTCGCTGAGTCACTGCGGTCGCTGAGGTGCTGCGGTCGCCGGGGCGCTGCGGTCGCCGAGGGCTACGGCCGGGCCGCCCCGGCTCCGTCCAGGGCGCAGGCGTTGACCACATCACCGTCCGCGGGCCTGTCGACCGTGTGGTCCGCGGGCGGCGCGGTGCCCTGTTCCACCCACGCCGTCAGCGCGTCGAACGCCGAACGGAAGCACGGCAGGATCGGCCGCAGCCGCTCGGGATACGTGTCGTACAGCCCGTCGACATGCGTTCCGCCGGCGATCGTGTAGTAGCGGTGCAGCCCGCCCCGCCCGCGCGCGTCGATCATGCGCGCGTACACGTCGGAGTCGGCGGCCTTGGGCAGCAGCGCGTCCATGTCGCCGTGCAGGGTGATCAGTGGCTTGCCGATGCGTCCGGTCAGCGCCACCCGTGCCACCGCCCGGTGGACGGAGGCGGGGCGCCGCGCGAAGTCGTACGCCGCGTCGGACGGGCACGGCGCCAGGATCTCCTCCACGGTGGACCCGGCCGTGGGACCTGGACAGCGCGGGTCGTACGCCGGGTCGAACTCGGCTCGGTAGATCTTCTGCGTCAGACCCCAGTAGGACTTCTCGTGGTACGGCCACAGGAACGCGGAGCCGCGCGCGAAGCCGGCTGCGTACAGGTCCTCGTCCCGTGCCGCGCCGAAGGTCCGGGCGACCGTGACCGGAAGTGAGGTGAGCAGGTGGGGGCCGTGAGTGGTCCACAGCGCGCCCTCCCAGTCCACGCCGCCGTCGTACAGCTCCGGGTGGTTCTCCAACTGCCATCGGGTGAGGTAGCCGCCGTTGGAGATGCCGGCGATGTAGGTGCGACGCGGCGCGTGCCCGTAACGCTGGGCCGCCACGCGCCGGGCGGCCCGGGTGAGCTGGGTGGTCCGCGCGTTCCACTCCGCGACGGCGTCTCCGGGCCGGACGCCGTCGCGGTAGAAGTCGGTTCCGCTGTTGCCCTTGTCGGTCGCCGCGTAAGCGTAGCCCTGGGCCAGGACCCGGTCGGAGATCGCCTTGTCCGTGGCGTACTGCTTGCGTGTCCCCGGTGCGCCCGTCACGACGAGGCCGCCGTTCCAGTCGTCGGGCAGCCGGATGACGAACTGGGCGTCGTGCCGCCAGCCGTGCGTGTTGTTGAAGCGTGACGAGTCCGGGAAGTAGCCGTCGACCTGGACGCCGGAGATCCGGGACGGCGCCCTCGTGCCGCCGGCCGTCAGCCCCGCCTGGTCGGCGAGATCGGTGTACGGGGTGCCCGCCAGCCCCGTGGTCGTCAGATCGTCCAGGCACGCGGTGCGTTGCAGGGCCGCTCCCGGCACCCGCACCCGCTCCTGACGGGCGCAGTGCCCACTCCCGTCGGTGGCCGCGGTGGCCGGCCCCGGCGCGGTGAGCGAGACGGCCGTGAGAGCGGCGGCGAGGAACGGGACACCACGGAGCGTACGCATCGGGCCTCCAGGCGCGACGGGGGAGTGGAGCGGAGGGCTGCCCCATCGTGCGGGCCGGTCCCGACACCCTCCATGGGCTGGGGCCACATGGAAAGAGAGCCGGACATGGGGTCGGAAACAGTCCCGGAGGTGAACCTCCTCCGGCTCCCCGGCTCCCGTCGGCAGCGGCGCGTTCCTGCGCGCCGGTCAGCTCGGCCGTACGGCCATCTTGTCCAGCGCCTCCAGGAGGCCCGGCAGCGACGGCCCCCGGCCCACGGGCAGGACCTCGCCGGGCTCCTCGTCGAGCAGGACGAAGGCGATGTCGTCGGTCCGGGCGACCAGCGACCAGCCCGGGCCGTCGGCCCTCAGGGTCCGCGCGTCGCCCGACGCGAACGACGACCGCACCCGGCCCAGGGGTGGAGGCGTGTCGAGGTAGGCACGGGCCTCGGCGAGGACCCGCCGGACGCCGCTGTGCCCGAAGGACCCGGCGCCGGATTCGCCCGTGGACCCGGTGCCGTCGGTCGTGCTGGTGCCGTCCGTCGTACCCGGGCGGTCCGTCGTACCGGTCCCGCCCTCGCCCGTGGGACCGTGCGCGGCGTCGGCCCGGGGCCCCGCACCGGCCTCGTCCCCCGTAGCGTGCCCTGCCTCGTCGGCGCCGGCGGGCCCGGCCTCCTGCGGATCGGCCCCTTGCGGGCCGTCTTCCGGAGCGCCGGCCGCCGGCCCGTTCTCGGGAGTGCCGGGCGTAGAACCGTCGCCGGGAGTGCCGGGCGCCCGCCCGTCCTCCGCGGGGCTGTGTGCCGGCCCGTCCTCCGCCGGGCCGCCCACCGCGGAACCGGGACCCGCGGCGGGCGCGGGGAACTCCGCGTCGTCGACCTGCTCCCGCCACTGTGTCCACTGCAGGGCGATCTCGTCCGCCCCCAGACGCCGCTGCGCGGGCCCCCAGGAGCTGGTGTCGGGCGGCGACAGCGCGGGCCCGTCGGCGGACTCGGGGGCGGGATCGTGCGGCGCGGGCACACCGGGGGCGGCCACGGCGACCGCGAGCGGCCAGCCGGGCAGCGCGGCGACGACCGTCCGCTCGTCCGGCGACAGGTCGTACTCCATGCCGCAGTCCCAGGACGCCACGGCGACGGCGACCAGCGAGACGTCGTCGACGACGACGGTCCACCGCGCGCCCTCGCCGTCCTGGCCCAGCACCAGGCCGTAGCCGTCGGCCAGCGGCGGGAGTCCGAGCGCCGCGCACGCCTCCACGTAGTCGTCGCCCAGCACACTCGGGAACTTCGCCGGCGTCAGCAACACCGCCGTGAGCACGTAGAGCGCATCCTCCGCGGCGGCGACGGCGTCCTCGTCCGTCCCGGCCATCCCAGCCTCCCCATCGGTTCGTCCAATGGCGCGCACCCTAGTGCGACCGGGAAGCCCTTGTCACGACTCCCAGACGCACCCGAGCTGCAGTTTTCCGGCTGGACGGGGGCGAATCGCCCCCCGGGCACCCCGTCAGCTCGCGGGCAGCCCCAGCAGTGCCCGGGCCACATCCTGGGGCGACCGGTCGCTCTCACGCGCGAGGGCGACCACGGCCCGGCACGCCAGCTCGTTCACGCCGAACGACAGTGCCTCCGGGGACACCCAGCCCCTCGCCTCGTCGATCCTCTCCTGGTCGTCCTCCGCGCACGCGGAGACGTAGACGGCGGCGGCCTCGAACAGGTTGTGCGAACGTGCTTCCCCCGCCGTGTCCCCGTGCGTGCGCCGTGTGGCCCGAGATCTGGCCCAGTTCTCGCGGATCTTCCCGAACAAGCGGATCACCCTCCCCTGTCGACTTCCTGGCTGATCGTGTATCTCCCGCTACTCAACGTAGAGTTGAACCCTCGACGGCAGAAGGGGACGGCCACGGTGAAGCGATACGAGCGCCTGGAGCAGATCCGGCGGATGGACCCGTACGAGGACGCGTCGGAGATCTACCGGCTCTCCTCCGCCTACGAATTCCCCTGGGACTTCGCCCGCGCTCTGGAACTGGCCCTCTACCGCACCTACGCCGTCCCGAGCATCGGCCGGTTGCTGGCCGAGACGGCCGAGTTCACCGGCCGGCCCCAGAAGCGGTACGACGACACGGCGCTGCTGCTCGACGCCATCGTCGAGCACGGCTTCGACAGCGAACAGGGCCGCACCTCCGTCCGCCGCATCAACCAGATGCACCGCAGCTACGACATCTCCAACGACGACATGCGCTACGTCCTGTGCACCTTCGTCGTCACCCCCAAGCGCTGGATCGACAGCTACGGATGGCGCAGGATGTCGCGTCACGAGACCGTCGCCTCGGCGGTCCACTACCGCACACTGGGCCGGTACATGGGCATCAAGGACATCCCCGGCTCGTACGAGGAGTTCGAAGCCTGCCTCGACGCCTATGAGCGGGCCCACTTCGCCTGGGACGAGGGCGCCCGCCGGGTCTCCGACGCCACCCTCGACCTCATGGCCTCCTGGTACCCCGGCGTCCTCGCCCCGCTGCTGCGCACCGGCACCCTGGCCCTGCTCGACGAGCCCCTGCTGCGGGCCTTCCGCTACCCGGCGCCGAGCCCCGCCGTCCGCGCGCTCGTACGCCGCGCGGTGCGGCTGCGCGGACGGACGGTCCGGCTGATGCCGCCGAGGAACACCCCCCACCACGCCCGGCAGAACCGGGAGATCAAGGGCTACCCGAACGGCTACCGGCTGGCCGAGCTGGGCACCCGTCCCGTGCCGGGCGTGCGGGGCTGCCCGGTCCGTCACCTCGACACGCCGGTCGCCGAGTGAGCGTCGTCTCCGCGGCCCTCCGGGCCGGCCCGGGCGGTCGTCAGCTCTCCCGCACGGCCAGGGCCAGGAAACGGGCGTCCTCGTCCACGTAGGACGTCATGCGCCATCCCGAACCGGCCAGCAGCGGCCGGAGACGGGGCTCGGCGCGCAGGTCGTCCGAGGTGATCCGCCGCCCCTGTCGCGCCGCCAGCGCGGCCCTGCCGATCGGATGGAACAGGGCGAGAACACCACCGGGCCGGACCACGCGCGCCAACTCCCGCAGATTCGCGGGCGGATCGGGCAGGTGCGCCACGAGGCCCGCGGCGAACACGGCGTCCAGCGACCGGGAACGCAGGGGCAGGGCCGCGACGTCGGCGAGCAGCAGCCGCCCGTCGCGGTCCCGCCCGGCTCGTACGGCGGCCTGGAGCATGGCGGGCGTCAGGTCCGCCCCGACGACCAGACCCGAGGGACCCACGGCGGCGCGCAACGGGGGCAGGGCCCGCCCGGTGCTGCAGCCCGCGTCGAGCACGCGGGCCCCGTCGGACAGACCCAGCTCGGCGACCGCGGCGGTGTAGGCGGGGCCGTCGTCGGGGAACCGGCTGTCCCAGTCGGCGGCGCGGGCGCCGAAGAACTCCTGGACGTGCGTGTGGTCGTCGCTCATGCTCCGCATGATCCCGCACCCGCGACGGCACGGAGGGCGCCACGGTGCACATGTTCGAACCTGACGCGATCGTTCCAGCGCTTCTCTGTGTCACATAGCAACAGCTTTCGAAACGCGCCCCCGTTGTGCGCCCTCGGCGGGTCTAGCGTCCCGGGGCCATGGGACACCTGGACCACGCCGCCCTCGGCTGGCTGACCCCCGTGCTGTCGTACGCGATGGCCTGTACCGGCGCGGCCCTCGGGCTGCGCTGCACCGTGCGCGCCCTCGCCGTCACCGGGCGGGCGCGCCGCAACTGGCTGCTCACGGCCGCCTCGGCGATAGGCACCGGGATCTGGACGATGCACTTCGTCGCGATGCTCGGTTTCCGGGTCAGCGGCACCGACATCCGCTACGACGTGCCGCTCACGCTCGCGAGCCTGCTGGTCGCCATGGTCGTGGTCTGTGCCGGCGTCTTCGCGGTGGGGCGCGGGCGCGGGAGGACGCGGGCCCTGGTGCTCGGCGGACTCACCACGGGACTGGGCGTGGCCAGCATGCACTACCTGGGCATGGCCGCCGTGCGCCTGCACGGGGACGTGAGCTACGACCCGCCGCGGGTCGGCCTCTCGGTCCTCATCGCCGTCGCCGCGGCCACGGCGGCCCTGTGGGCGGCGCTCAACATCAAGTCCGCCCTCGCGGTGACCATCGCGTCCCTGATCATGGGAGCGGCCGTGAGCAGCATGCACTACACCGGCATGTTCGCGGTGAGCGTGCGGGTGACGCCGTCCGGTGAAGCGCTCCCCGGAGCCACCGCGATGCAGTTCATCTTCCCGCTCGCCGTCGGTCTGGGGTCCTACCTCTTCCTGACCTCGGCCTTCGTCGCGCTCTCGCCCACGGCCGGGGAGCACGGGACCTCCGCCCCGGCCCGCCGGCCCTACGGGACCGCAACCGGCAGTACGGCCGGGACCACAGGCGCGAGTTCGGCCGGGAGCACAACCGGCAGTTCAGCCGGCAGCACGGGCGCGAGCGAGGCCGGAAGCTCCAGCGCGGCCCCGGCCGGTAGCGGACGCCCCGGGCAATGACGATCCGGCGGCAGCGTCCCGAACCCACCCCGAGCGAGGAGACCATGCGCACACCACGGACGTCTTCCGCGGACGGCACCGAGCCGCCGGTCGGGCCACCCGTGCGCGGCCGTCGGGCACACGCCGGGCCACCGGCGGCGGACGAGGGCCCGACGGACCCCATGGCGGCGCCCCGGCCTCCGCCCGGCACGCGCGCCCGGCGCCGGCGCATACGTCCCCGAACGGTGCGAGCCAGGATCGTCTGCCTCCTGATGGTGCCCGTCGTCTCCCTGCTGACCCTGTGGGCGTACGCCACCGTCACGACGGCGCAGGACATCGCCCGGCTGCGCCAGGTACAGCGGGTGGAGGCCGAGGTCCGGGCTCCCGTCGGCGAGGCCGTAGCCGCCCTCCAGGCGGAGCGGCGCGCGGCGGTGCACCGCGTCACCGACCCCTCGGCGGTCCCGGGCGACGACTACCGGGAACTCACCGCGCGGACCGACCGCGCGGTCGCGGAGCTGCGTCTGGGCGACCGCCACACGGTCGCCGACAGCGGGGAACTCCCCACCGGAGTCGCCCGGCGGCTCGAAACGTTCGTCACCGGGGCCGAAGGGCTCGGACCACTGCGCGCCGCCGTCCTCGCCGGCGACGCGGACTGGAAGGAGGCGTACGGCCGGTACACGGCGGCGATCGCGGCCGCCTTTCCCGTGGGCGGCGCGCTGAGCGGCGTCCAGGACGCCGACCGGGGATCCGAGGCCCGGGTCCTCGTCGAGTTCGCCCGCGCGGGCGAGGCGCTCGCCCAGGAGGACGCCCTGCTGGCCGGGGTCCCACGCGCCGACGGCCTCGCCGGCGAGCGGCTGCGGTTGTTCACCGGCGCCGTCGACAGGCGGCGGACCCTCACCGAGTCCGCGGTCGCCGACCTGCGCGGCTCCGAACGCGCCGCATGGCGGGACCTGGCCGCCGACGGCGCCACGCGACCGTGCGCGCCGCCGAGGACGACGTGCTCGCCCCGGACCCCGGCGGTCCGGCGCCCGGGTCGGCGGCCCCGGTCACCCGCTGGGACGAGGCGCACGCGCGCGTGCGGGACGGCATGCGAGCGATCGAACTGGACGCCGGACGACATGTCGCCGACCGGGCCGACCCGTTCACGCGGGGTGTGCTCACTCCCGCCGGCGCCGCCGTCCTCCTCGGCCTCCTCGCCGTCGCCGCCTCGCTCGTCATCTCCGTGCGCATCGGCCGCGGCCTCGTGGTCGAACTGGTCGGCCTGCGCGACGGCGCCCTGGAGATCGCCCGGCGCAGACTTCCCGAGGCCATGCGCAGACTGCGCGCCGGCGAGGAGGTCGACGTCGACGCCGAGGCACCGCAGGGGCCGCCCGCCGAGGACGAGGCCGGACAGGTCGCCGAGGCCCTGGACACCGTGCATCGGGCCGCGCTGCGGGCCGCGGTGGAGCGCGCGGAGCTCGCCGGCGGCATCTCCGGGGTCTTCGTCAACCTCGCCCGCCGCAGCCAGATCCTGGTCCACCGCCAGCTGAGCCTCCTGGACCGCATGGAACGCCGCTCCGACGACCCGAACGAACTGAGCGACCTGTTCCGCCTCGACCACCTCACCACCCGCATGCGGCGGCACGCCGAGAGCCTGATCATCCTCTCCGGCGCCGCGCCCGGCCGTGCCTGGCGCATGCCGGTCTCCCTCACGGACGTGGTCCGCGCGGCCGTCTCCGAGGTCGAGGACTACGCGCGCGTGGAGGTACGGCACCTCCCGGAAGCGTCCGTCGTCGGCGCCGCGGTCGCCGACCTCACCCACCTCATCGCCGAACTCATCGAGAACGCCGCCCAGTTCTCGCCGCCGCACACGCGGGTACGCGTCACCGGCGAGCCGGTCGGCAACGGGTACGTCGTCGAGGTCGAGGACCGCGGGCTCGGCATGGGCAGGGAGACGCTCGCCGAGGCCAACCGCCGCATCGCCCGCTCCGAGGCGCTCGACCTCTTCGACAGCGACCGTCTCGGCCTGTTCGTGGTCAGCCGGCTCGCGGCCCGCCACGACATCAAGGTGCACCTGAAGACCTCGCCCTACGGCGGCACCACCGCCGTCGTCCTCCTGCCCACGGGCCTCCTGGACGACGGCACGCCGGGACGTCCGTCCGGAGCGGCACCCCTGGCGTCGCCGCCCGAGTTCGCCGGGTACGGGTCCGTACCCGCCCCCGTCGGGCACCCGGAGCCCGTCCCCGTACCGGCAGGGCGCCCGGCACTGGCGGCCTCCGCACCGGCGGCGGGGGAGGACCCGGCACCTCCACGGCCCCGAGGAGCGTCCCCCTTGCGCCTGCACCGCCCCCACGACCCGCCCGCGCCCGCCGACGACCCCGGCCCGCCACCCACCACGGGCCGGGCCACCGACCCGGGACCGTCACATCCCCGAGGCCGACCCACCGGCATCGGACCGTCCCCCCTCGCGGCCCGACCGGCCGACGAAGGGCTGTCACCCTTCACGGGCCGCCGGGCCGACGACGGACCGTCGCCTCTCGCGGGCCGGCCGGCCGATGACGGTTCGTCGCCCTTCATGGGCCGCCGAGCCGATGACGGACCGTCGCCTTTCACGGCGCGACCGGCCGACGAGCGGCCGTCCCCGAGCGCAGCCCGGCCGGCCGACGACGGACCGTTCCTCCTCGCGGACCGGCCCACCGACGACCGGCCGCCACCCACCAAGGGCCGGCCCACCGACCCCGGACCGTCCCCCACCGAGGGCCTGCCCGCCGAGAACGGCGGGGCGTACACCACGGCCCGGTCCGACGACCTGCCCCGCCGCGTGCGGCAGGCCAGCCTCGCCCCCCAACTGCGCGACGCGCGCCCGGCGGACCCCGAGCCGCCGCCGGCCCCGCCCGGCCGGGACGAACGCACCCCCGAACTCGTACGGGAGCGCATGGCGGCCTACCGCGACGGCTGGTCGCGAGGCGGCGGCCGGCCCCCCGGTCGTCGCCCACCGCAGGACGCGCGGGCCGACGACCACGGAGCAGAAGGAGACCCCGCATGATCCACGATCCCGGCACCGGGAGCGCCCGGCGGACCCGCGAACTCGACTGGTTGCTGGACGACCTCGTGGGGTGCGTGCGAGAGGTGCGGCACGCCGTGGTGCTGTCGAACGACGGACTCGCGGTGGGCGCGTCGACCGGTCTCGGCCGGGAGGACGCCGAGCACCTCGCGGCGGTCGCCTCCGGCTTCCACAGCCTGGCCAAGGGCGCGGGCAGGCACTTCGGTGCCGGAGGCGTGCGCCAGACCATGGTCGAGATGGACGACGGATTCCTCTTCGTGGCCGCCGCCGGCGACGGCTCCTGCCTCGCCGTCCTCACCGCCGTGACCGCCGACATCGGCCTGGTGGCCTACGAGATGGCACGGCTGGTCAAGCGGGTGGGCGAGCACCTGCGCACCGCGCCGCGCGCCGTGGCGCGCCCGCCCGCCGGCGGATGACCCGGGAGGGCCGCACGGATGACCGACCACACCACGGGCACCGACCGGGACCGGCCGGGCAGCCAGTGGTACGACAACGAGGCCGGGCCGCTGGTCCGCCCCTACGCGATGACCGGCGGACGCACCCGGCCCGGCCCCGAGTGGGTGCGGTTCGACCTGATCGCCCTCGTCACACGCGTCCCCGGCGCGCCGGGCTCCGACGACGCCGTGCTCGGCCCGGAACACCGGACCCTGGTCCGCCTGTGCCGGTCCGAGACCCAGTCGGTCGCCGAGCTGGCCGCGGACGCCGACCTGCCCGTGGGAGTCGTCCGGGTCCTCCTCGGCGACCTGGTGGAACTCGGCTGTGTGACCGTGAGCCGCCCCGTACCTCCGGCCCGTCTGCCGGACGAACGGATTCTGCGGGAAGTGATCGACGGACTCCGCGCACTGTGAAGGAGCCGACAGCCATGACCGGCACGACCGTGCACCACCCGACGGACCGGGAGAAGTGAACGATGGTCTCCGAGCACGCAGACGCCACCGACGGCGACACGACGGCGCTGGCGTTGAAGATCCTGGTCGCCGGAGGGTTCGGCGTCGGCAAGACCACCCTGGTGGGCGCGGTCAGCGAGATCCGGCCGCTGCGCACGGAGGAACGACTCAGCGAGGCCGGCCGGCTGGTGGACGACACCGAGGGCATCGACCGCAAGGTCACCACGACCGTCGCGATGGACTTCGGCCGCATCACCATCCGGTCCGGTCTGTCCCTGTACCTCTTCGGCACACCGGGCCAGGATCGGTTCTGGTTCCTGTGGGACGAGCTGTCCCAGGGTGCGCTCGGCGCCGTGGTCCTCGCGGACACCCGGCGCCTGGCGGACTGCTTCCCGGCCGTGGACTACTTCGAGCACCGGCACATCCCGTTCGTGGTGGCCGTCAACTGCTTCACGGGGGCGCGCCGGTACGGGACGCAGGACGTCCTGCGCGCCCTCGACCTCGATCCGGGGACCCCCGTGGTGCTGTGCGACGCCCGGGACCGCGATTCGGGCAAGGAGGTGTTGATCCGGCTCGTCGAGTACGCCGGGCGGATCCACACCGCCCGGCTGCTCGACTCGGTGCGCTGAGGGCACCGGCTCCCGCCCCGGCCGGGTCTCAGTCCGCCACGGCCTTCTGCGCCAGCACCTTGTCCACGGTGACGCGGACGAGGAGTTCACCCGGGACGCCGTTGCGCGCCCCGAACTCCTCGGCGCGTTCCTCACCCATGTACCGGGCCCCGATGCGCGCGGCCCAGTGCCGGAGGTCGGCCGGGTCCCGCGAGAGGCGGGCGCGGCCCTGCAGCACGACGAAGTCGAAGGGGGGCCGGTCGTCGTCCACGCACAGGGCGACGCGGCCGTCACGGGCCAGATTGCGCCCCTTCACGGTGTTCTCGCCGGTGTTGAACACCACGTCGTCCCCGTCCAGCAGGAACCAGATCGGGGCCACGTGCGGGCTGCCGTCCGCCCGGACGGTCGAGAGCTTGGCGGTGCGGGTGCCGTCCGAGACGAACGCCCGCCATTCCTCATCGGTCATCTTCTCTGCCATGCCCACATCCTCCTTGCCCGGAGCACGGGCGTGGTGAAGGCTGGCGGGCAGATCCCCCGGCACGGGGGAGACGCACGCATACGGGGACGACACGGGGAGACCGGATCATGGCGCAGAACCAGGGACTCGGCTGGCTGCTGGACGATTTGACGGAACGCGTCCCACACGTCCGGCACGCGTTGGTGCTCTCCAACGACGGGCTGGTGACCGGGGCCAGTACGGGGCTGCGCCGCGAGGACGCGGAACACCTCGCGGCGGTCTCGTCCGGACTGCACAGCCTGGCCAAGGGCTCGGGACGCCACTTCGGCGCGGGTCAGGTACGGCAGACGATGGTCGAGTTCGACGACGCCGTGCTGTTCGTCACCGCGGCGGGCTCGGGAAGCTGCCTGTGCGTACTCAGCGGAGCGGAGGCCGACATCGGGCAGATCGCCTACGAGATGACCCTGCTCGTGAACCGGGTCGGCGAGCACCTCGACGTCGATGCCCGTCAGCCGGGCCGGATATCTCCCACAGAGCTCTGACCTGGTCGTTCAGCACTCCTGCGGGGGCACCTCGAAGGTTTTCCACAGGGTCGGCGCGAAAGGGGCCGGGGCGGCTACGGTTTCTGTGTCAGGCGGGCGCCGACCGGCGCCCGGCCGCACACTCCACGGGGGAGACCACCATGTCCGGCAGCACTCGCACGCACGGAACCACCACCACGACCGCCCGGCGCGTCGCCCGCACCGGCTCGACCGAGGCCGAGCCCGGCCTCGCGGCGCGGGGACCCGGCCTCGAACGCCCCGAGGCCGGCCTCGCCGTGCGCAGACCCTGACCGAAGGCTTGCCCGCGACCTGACTAGAGGGCCCGGAACAGTCCCTCCTGGACGACGGACACCAGCATCCGCCCGTCCCGGTCGTAGATGCGCCCCCTGGCCAGCCCACGTCCCCCGGTCGCGATCGGCGACTCCTGGTCGTACAGGAACCACTCGTCCGCACGGAACGGCCGGTGGAACCACATGGCGTGGTCCAGCGACGCCATGTCGAAGCCCCGCGGGCCCCACAGCGGTTCCACCGGGATGCGCACCGCGTCCAGCAGGGTCATGTCGCTCGCGTAGGTCAGGGCGCAGGTGTGCACGAGCGGGTCGTCACCGAGCGGGCCGACCGCGCGCATCCACACGGCGCTGCGGGGCTCGGCGTCCTCGACCTCCTCGGCGCTCCAGCGCAGCCGGTCCACGTAGCGGATGTCGAAGGGCTGGCGGCGGGCCATCCGCTCGAACTGCTCGGGCAGCGCGCCCAGGTGCTCCCGCACCTCGTCGGCGACCCTCGGCAGGTCCTCCGGGTCCGGGACCTTGCGGGCCGGCGGCAACTGGTGCTCGAAACTCCCCTGTTCAGGCTTGTGGAAGGAGGCGGTCAGCGTGAAGATCGTGCGGCCCTGCTGCACCGCGGTGACCCTCCGGGTGGTGAACGACCGCCCGTCCCGGTCCCGTTCGACCTGGTACACGATCGGCACGCCCGGGCGGCCCGGGCGCAGGAAGTACGCGTGCAGCGAGTGCACCGGGCGGTCGCCGTCCGTGGTGCGTCCCGCGGCGACCAGCGCCTGGCCGGCCACCTGGCCGCCGAAGACCCGTTGCAGCGACTCCTCGGGGCTGCGGCCGCGGAAGATGTTGACCTCGATCTGCTCCAGGTCGAGCAGGGCGACGAGGCTCTCGGCCGGATTCGTCATGGGTGGTTCTCTCCTGTGCTCACAGCTGGCCGACATCGGTGACGCGGACGACCGCCCGGCCCTCCGCGTCGGAGGCCGTCAGGTCGACCTCCGCGCTGATGCCCCAGTCGTGGTCGTCGTTCGGGTCGTCGAAGATCTGCCGCACCCGCCACAGGCCGTCGCGCGGTTCCTCCTCGATGACCAGCAACTTGGGGCCGCGGGCGTCGGGGCCGGTGCCCAGGTCGTCGTACTCGTCCCAGTACGCGTCCATGGCCTCGCCCCAGGCGTCGGCATCCCAGCCGGCCTCGCCGTCCATCTCGCCCAGCTCCTCGACCTGGTCGAGGGCGGCGAGCTCGACGCGGCGGAACATGGCGTTGCGGACCAGGACGCGGAAGGCCCGCGCGTTGGCGGTGACCGGCCGCACCTGGTCGGCCTTCTCCTGCGCCTCCTCGGCGGTCATCTCCTCCGGGTTGGCCAGCTGCTCCCACTCGTCCAGCAGGCTGGAGTCGACCTGGCGCACCATCTCGCCCAGCCACTCGATCAGATCCTGGAGGTCCTCGGACTTCAGGTCGTCGGGGACGGTGTGGTCGAGCGCCTTGTAGGCGCTCGCGAGGTAGCGCAGCACGATGCCCTCGGTGCGGGCCAGCTCGTAGTGGGAGACCAACTCCGTGAAGGTCAGCGCCCGCTCGTACATGTCCCGGATGACCGACTTCGGCGACAGCGGATGGTCACCGACCCACGGGTGGCTCCGGCGGTAGGTGTCGTAGGCGTGGAAGAGCAGCTCCTCCAGGGGCTTCGGGTACGTGATGTCCTGGAGGCGCTCCATGCGCTCCTCGTACTCCACGCCGTCGGCCTTCATCGCGGCGACCGCCTCGCCGCGCGCCTTGTTCTGCTGGGCGGCCAGGATCTGCCGCGGATCGTCCAGCGTCGACTCCACGACGGAGACCATGTCCAGTGCGTACGAGGGGGACTCGGGGTCCAGCAGCTCGAAGGCGGCCAGGGCGAAGGTGGACAGCGGCTGGTTCAGCGCGAAGTCCTGCTGCAGATCCACCGTGAGCCGCACGATGCGCCCCTCGGCGTCCGGCTCGTCCAGCTTCTCGACGATGCCGCCGTCCAGCAGCGAGCGGTAGATGGCGATCGCCCGGCGGATGTGCCGCAGCTGCTGCTTGCGCGGCTCGTGGTTGTCCTCCAGCAGGTGCCGCATGGCCGCGAAGGCGTTGCCGGGCCTGGCGATCACGGACAGCAGCATGGTGTGCGTGACCCGGAAACGGGAGGTGAGCGGCTCGGGATCGGACGCGATGAGCTTCTCGAAGGTGCTCTCCGACCAGGCGACGAAGCCCTCGGGAGCCTTCTTGCGGACGACCTTCCGCCGCTTCTTCGGATCGTCGCCGGCCTTGGCGAGCGCCTTCTCGTTCTCGACCACGTGCTCGGGCGCCTGGGCGACGACGAAGCCCTCCGTGTCGAACCCCGCGCGCCCGGCCCGGCCCGCGATCTGGTGGAACTCGCGGGCCCGCAGTGTGCGCACCCGGGTGCCGTCGTACTTGGTCAGGGCCGTGAACAGCACCGTGCGGATGGGCACGTTGACGCCCACGCCGAGCGTGTCCGTACCGCAGATCACCTTCAGCAGACCGGCCTGGGCGAGCTTCTCCACCAGCCGCCGGTACTTGGGGAGCATGCCGGCGTGGTGGACGCCGATGCCGTGCCGGACGTAACGGGAGAGGTTGCGGCCGAACTTGGTGGTGAAGCGGAAGTTGCCGATCAGATCGGCGATCTTCTCCTTCTCCTCACGCGTGCACATGTTGATGCTCATCAGCGCCTGCGCCCGCTCCACGGCCTGCGCCTGCGTGAAGTGCACGATGTAGACGGGCGCCTGCCGGGCCTCCAGCAGATCGGTGAGCGTCTCGGTGAGCGGCGTGTAGCGGTACTCGTAGGAGAGCGGCACGGGCCGGGTGGCCGAGCGGACCACCGCCGTGGGGCGGCCGGTGCGTCGCGCGAGGTCCTTCTCGAAGAAGGAGACGTCACCGAGGGTGGCCGACATCAGGACGAACTGCGCCTGCGGCAGCTCCAGCAGCGGGATCTGCCAGGCCCAGCCGCGGTCGGGCTCCGCGTAGAAGTGGAACTCGTCCATGACGACCTGGCCGATGTCCGCGTGCCTGCCGTCGCGCAGCGCGATCGACGCCAGGACCTCGGCGGTGCAGCAGATGACCGGCGCGTCGGCGTTGACGGAGGCGTCACCGGTGAGCATGCCGACGTTCTCGGTGCCGAAGAGCTTGCACAGCTCGAAGAACTTCTCCGACACCAGAGCCTTGATCGGGGCGGTGTAGAAGGTGACCTCGTCACGGGCGAGGGCCGCGAAGTGGGCGCCCGCGGCGATCATGCTCTTCCCGGAGCCGGTGGGCGTCGACACGATCACGTTCGCGCCGGAGACCACCTCGATCAGCGCTTCCTCCTGATGGGGGTAGAGCGTGAGACCGCGCTCCTGGGCCCACGCCTCGAAGGCTTCGTACAGGGCATCGGGGTCGGCGGTCCGCGGCAGCTGATCGATGAGGGTCACGCCCCCATCTTGCCTGGCCTCGGCCGCGATGGGGGAATCGGCTGTCCGCGTGAAGATCACGAACGCTACGCTGGGTCGCCGACGAGGCTTCGGCCGACCGGGACAACTGCACAGCGGCACACGAGGAATGGGGCGGGCAACGGCGATGATGGGACCAGCGCACTCACTGTCGGGCGCCGCGGCGTGGCTCGGCGTCGGAGCGGCGACCGCCGCGGCCGGGCACCCGATGCCCTGGCCGGTGCTGCTCGCCGGAGCGCTGATCTGTGCCGGAGCCGCGCTCGCCCCGGACCTCGACCACAAGGCGGCCACCATCTCGCGGGCCTTCGGACCGGTCTCACGGGGGCTGTGCGAGATAGTCGACAAACTGTCCTACGCCGTCTACAAGGCGACGAAGAAGCAGGGCGACCCGCGCCGCTCCGGCGGCCACCGCACACTGACCCACACCTGGCTGTGGGCGGTCCTGATCGGCGGCGGCACCTCGGTGCTGGCCATCACGGGCGGCCGCTGGGCGGTGCTGGCGATCCTCTTCGTGCACATGGTGCTCGCCATCGAGGGCCTGCTCTGGCGGGCGACCCGGGGTTCCAGCAGCGACGTGCTGGTCTGGCTGCTGGCCGGGACCAGCGCCTGGATCATCGCCGGGATACTGGACAAGCCGGACGGCGGTGCCGACTGGCTGTTCACGGCGCCGGGCCAGGAGTACCTGTGGCTGGGGCTGCCGATCGTGCTCGGAGCGCTGGTGCACGACATCGGGGACGCGCTGACCGTCTCGGGCTGCCCGATACTCTGGCCGATACCGGTGGGGGGCAAGCGCTGGTATCCCATCGGCCCGCCGAAGGCCATGCGCTTCCGGGCGGGCAGCTGGGTCGAGCTGAAGGTGCTGATGCCGGCGTTCATGCTCCTCGGCGGAGTGGGCGGCGCGGCGGCGCTCAACTTCATCTGAGGGCCGCACGGCCACAGCCCCGCGGGCCCGCGTCGGGGTCCGCGCCGGGGCACGGACCCGGTCGCCCGGCCCGTTCAGCCGGTGCCGCCGGCGCCCTGCCCCTCGCCTCCGCCGCCGTAGCGCCGCTCGAAACGGGCGACGCGTCCCTCGGAGTCCACGGTCCGCGCCTTGCCCGTGTAGAAGGGATGGCTCTCGGAGGAGATCTCCACGTCCACCACCGGGTAGGTCTCGCCGTCGTCCCAGGCGATCGTCTGGTCGCTGGTGGCGGTGGAACGCGTGAGGAAGGCGTATCCGGCGCTGCGGTCCCGGAAGACCACGGGCCGGTACTCGGGGTGTTTGTCCTGCTGCATCGCTGCTCCTCGTGCGGCGCGGATGATCGGGGCGGCGGCGGGACGCCGCCGCGGGGGGCGTCAGCCGGGCAGGGAGTCCTCGTCGACGACGTGCATCGCGGCCTCCTCGGCGGAGGCGGCGGCACCGTCGATGCCCACGTCCGTGGCGACCAGGGCGGGCTCCTCGTCCTCGTGCGCCCCCTCGTCGGGGGCCACGAGCCGGCCGGAGCGGTCCGTGCCGACCTCGTTGTCCAGCAGTTCCCCGTCGGTGCCGTCGGAATCGCCCAGTCCGTCGCCGTCCGGGGCGAGCACGTCCGGCCGCTCCTCGGACAGCCGCTGTTCCAGCGTCTCGCCCCGCCGGCGTTCGGCGGCGGTCACACCGGTGTGTTCCACCGCCCAGGGGCGTTCGGGCGGGGACCAGCCGCGGTCGAGGGGGTCGTCCACACCGTCGTACTCGAGGGTGTCCTCGCCGTCGAGCAGCCCCGTGTCCTCGCGCTGCTCGGATCCGTCGGGCTGATAGACGTCGTCTCCCCATCCGCCGACGCTGTTCACGGGTACCTCCAGGGGGGTGGGGCGGGACCCCGTCTCGCCGTGGTCCGCGGCGGGCCGCCGCTGCACGGGGCACAGGCGACACCCCTCGCGGAACCACGCGGTCCCGGGGGCTCCCCCGAGCCGGTGCCTCCTCCCAGCCTTCCACTCCCGTTCGGGAACCCGCAACGGCACGGCCGTCGACCGGGTCCCCGCCACCGGTGCCCCGCCGGGCCGCCCGGTGGCCCGGACCGGTACACGGCGGGGACCGCTCCCGACCGGTGCGGGCCCCGCGGCCGCGCCGTCAGGGTGCCCGGCCCGGTGCCGGGCGGCGTGCCCTCACCCGTGCCAGGACCGCCACAGCGCCGCGTAGGCACCGTCCGCCGCGACCAGTTCGTCGTGGCTGCCCAGCTCGCTGATCCGCCCGTTCTCCACGACGGCGATGACGTCCGCGTCGTGGGCGGTGTGCAGCCGGTGCGCGATCGCGATCACCGTGCGGCCGTCCAGGACCCTGGCCAGGGACCGTTCGAGGTGGCGGGCCGCCCTGGGGTCGAGCAGCGACGTCGCCTCGTCCAGCACCAGCGTGTGCGGGTCGGCCAGCACCAGGCGGGCCAGCGCGATCTGCTGGGCCTGGGCCGGCGTGAGCGTGAAGCCGCCCGAACCGACCTCGGTGTCCAGGCCCTCCTCCAGCGCCCGGGACCAGACGTCCGCGTCGACCGCGCCCAGCGCCGCCCACAGCTCGGCGTCGGTGGCGCCGGCCCGGGCCAGACGGAGGTTGTCGCGCAGCGAACCCACGAAGACGTGGTGCTCCTGGTTGACGAGGGCGACGTGCGAGCGGACCCGTTCGGCGGGCATCCGGGACAGCTCCGCGCCACCGAGGGTGATCCGGCCGTCGCGCGGACCGTAGATGCCGGCCAGCAGCCTGCCCAGCGTCGACTTGCCGGCCCCCGACGGTCCGACGAGCGCGACCCGCGTGCCGGGAGCGACCTTCAGCGACACCTCGCGCAGGACGTCCACCCCCTCGACGTAGCCGAAGTGGACACGGTCGGCGTGCACGTGCCGTCCGTCGGGGGCCAGGGCGGCGTCACCGGCGTCCGGCTCGATGCCGCGCACACCCACCAGCCGGGCCAGGGACACCTGGGCCACCTGCAGCTCGTCGTACCAGCGCAGGATGATGCCGACCGGGTCGACCAGCATCTGCGCGATCAGCGCCGCGGTGGTCAGCTGACCGACCCCGATCCAGCCCTGGAGGACGAACACACCGCCGATCAGCAGGACGGAGGCGAGCACGGTCACATGGGTGATGTTGATGACCGGGAAGAGCACCGAGCGCAGCCACAGGGTGTAGCGCTCCCAGGCCGTCCACTCCTTGATCCGGCGCTCCGACAGCTCGATGCGGCGGGCGTCCAGCCGGTGCGACTCGACGGTGCGCCCGGCGTCCACGGTCTCGGCGAGCGCGGCGGCCACGGCGGCGTACCCGGCGGCCTCCGAGCGGTAGGCGGAGGGAGCCCGCCGGAAGTACCAGCGGCAGCCGATCACCAGCAGCGGCACCGCGAGCAGCACCACGGGCGCCAGCGGCGGGGCCGTGACCACGAGCCCGCCGAGCAGCAGCACCACCCACACGGCACCGATCGCGAGCTGGGGCACGGCCTCGCGCATGGCGTTGGCGAGCCGGTCGACGTCCGTCGTGATGCGGGAGAGCAGGTCTCCGGTCCCGGCCCGTTCCAGGACGCCGGGCGGCAGCCCGACCGACCGCACCAGGAAGTCCTCGCGCAGGTCGGCCAGCATCCGCTCGCCGAGCATCGCCCCGCGCAGCCGCACCTCCCGCACGAACACGGCCTGGACGGCGAGCGCGAGCACGAACAGCGTGGCCGTGAGACCCAGGTGCAGTTCCCGGGCGCCGTCCGACACCCGCTCCACGAGGCCGCCCAGCAGATAGGGGCCCGCCATGGAGGCGATCACCGCGACGGTGTTGACGGTGACCAGGAGGGCGAACGCGCGACGGTGCCGGCGCAGCAGTTCGCCCGCGTAGGCGCGTACGGTCGCGGGCGCGCCGACGGGCAGGGTGCTCGCCGTCGTCGGGGCCGCCGGGTCGTACGACGGTGGCGCGACGCCGATCATGCCGTCTCCTCGATCTCTTCCAGTCGGTGCAGTACGTCTCGGTGCAGTACGTCGTCGCCGGGGGCGCCGCCTTCGAGGACCGCCGAGTCCCGGTGCGCGGCGCTCTCCTCGTCGGTCTCGCGGGTCACCACCGCGCGGTACCGGGGCTCGCCGTGCAGCAGGTCCCGGTGGGTGCCGGTCGCGGCGGCCTTGCCGTCGTGCAGGAACACGACCCGGTCCGCGCGGTCGAGCAGCAGCGGCGACGAGGTGAAGACCACGGTGGTCCGCCCCTCGCGCAGCGACCGCACGCCCTGCGCGATCCGCGCCTCGGTGTGCGAGTCCACGGCGGAGGTCGGCTCGTCCAGCACCAGTGCCTCCGGGTCCGTGATCAGGGACCGGGCCAGGGCGAGCCGCTGGCGCTGCCCGCCCGACAGGGAGCGGGCGCGTTCGGTGATGCGGGCGTCCAACGGGTCGTCCGCGCCGACCGATCCCTGCACCAGGGCCGCCAGCACGTCCCCGCACTGGGCCGCGGCCAGCGCGTCCTCGGTGTCGACCGCGCCGGAGGAGGGCACGTCGAGCAGTTCGCGCAGCGTGCCGGAGAGCAGCACCGGGTCCTTGTCCTGCACCAGGACGGCGGTGCGCGCGGCCTCCAGGGGCAGCTCGTCGAGCGGCACCCCGCCCAGCAGCGCGGAGGTGCCCTTCTCCGAGGGGTGGCCGCCGAGGCGCTCCGCCAGGCGCCCGGCCGCGTCCGGATCGCCGCACACCACGGCGGTGAACCGGCCGGAGGGCGCGAGCAGCCCGGTCTCCGGGTCGTACAGATCCCCGGTCGGCACCTCGGCCGGGCGTGATCCGGCGGTGTCGGTGGCCCGCTCCAGGGCCAGCACACGCGCGGCCCGTTTGGCGGAGGGCCGGGAGAAGGAGTACGCCATGGCGATCTCCTCGAAGTGCCGCAGAGGGTAGGTGAGGAGCATGACGGAGCTGTAGACGGTGACGAGTTCGCCGACGCCGATACGCCCTTCGCGGGCCAGGTGGACGCCGTGCCAGACCACCGCGATCAGCAGCAGTCCGGGCAGCAGCACCTGGATCGCGGAGATCAGGGACCACATGCGGGCGCTGCGCACGGCCGCGTGGCGCACCTCCTGGGAGGCGGCGCGGTAGCGCTCGAGGAAGAGTTCCTCGCCGCCGATGCCGCGCAGCACCCGCAGCCCGGCGACGGTGTCCGAGGCCAGTTCGGTGGCGCGGCCGGCCTTCTCCCGCTGGACGTCGGCCCGCCGGGTGGCCCGGGGCAGGAGCGGCAGTACCGCGAGGGCCAGCACGGGCAGGCCCAGGACCACGACGACACCGAGCGCCGGCTCGTAGACGACGAGGGCCACGCAGACCAGCACGATGGTCAGCGCCGCCGCCGTGAAGCGGGAGACGGCCTCCACGAACCAGCCGATCTTCTCCACGTCACCAGTGGAGACGGCCACGACCTCCCCGGCCGCGACGCGGCGGGTCAGGGCCGAGCCCAGCAGGGCGGTCTTGCGGGCCAGCAGTTGCTGGACGCGGGCCGCCGCGGTGATCCAGTTGGTGACGGCGGCGCGGTGCAGGAAGGTGTCGCCCAGCGCGTTGCCCGCACAGCACAGCGCCATGAGGCCACCGGCGACGGCGAGTCGGGAGCCGGAGCCGTCGACGACGGCCTGGATGGCGAGACCGACGCAGAACGGCAGGGCGGAGACGGAGGCGAAGTGCAGCAGGCCCCAGGCCAGCGACTTGAGTTGTCCACCCAGCTGGTTGCGGAAAAGCCACCACAGGAATCGGGGCCCCGAGCGTGCGTCCGGCACACCCGGGTCGGGGAACGGAAGGTCTTGGATCTGCATGACGTCCCAGTGGCTCGTGTCAGGGAGGTGCCGTTGCCCACGGCATGAAGAAGCTGCAAACCGTGAAAGGTTCGCGTCGCGGCGTGCCCAAAATCAAGCGGTTTTCCGCGGTGGGGCATGAATCCGGCTGCCGTCCGACGCCCTGTTTCCGGGCGGCTCGGCGCGGGTGCGACCATGGACCGATGCGGACGGGTACTGGACGGCGTGCGGCGGTCGCGGCGGCGGCTCTCGGGTTCCTGCTGGCGGCCTGCGGCGGCCCGTCCGGACAGGGCGCGCGGGAGGCGGGGAGCGGACACCCCTCGGCGAGCCGGAGCGGCGGTGCCGCCACCGCCGACCCGACGGCGATCCCGGGCCTCGGTGAGCGGTTCCACCGCCGCATACCCGCCGACTCGCGCCAGGTCGTGGTGGTGTACGGCGAGGGCGTCGACTCCGCGCGGTCCACGGTCGCGCTGTACACGAAGCGGGGCTCCGCGTGGCACCGGGACCGCGTCTGGGCGGCGCACAACGGCACCAAGGGGTGGACGACCGACCACCACGAGAACGACAAGCGCAGCCCCGTCGGCGTGTTCACCCTCAGCGACGCGGGCGGCGTGCTCCCGGACCCCGACGGATCACCCGGCGCCGGGCTGCCCTACACCCGGTCCGGTTCCTTCGCCGCACCGCGGTCGTGGGGCAGGTCGTACTGGCACGACTTCGACTACGTGATCGCCATCGACTACAACCGCGTGAAGGGCACCCCGCCGAACGACCCGACCCGCCCCGAGGGCACCTCGAAGGGCGGGAGTATCTGGCTGCACATGGACCACGGCAGCGGCACGTCCGCCTGCGTCAGCCTGCCCGAGGAGGGCATGGAGCACCTGCTGCGCACGCTCGAACCGGACCTGCACCCGGTGGTCGTCATGAGCGACCGGGCGCACCTGAGGGCCTGACGGCGCGTCCGCCCGTCACGCCCTCCGCTGCTCCGGCGGCGAGGGCGGGCCGTCGACGAGCGCGCCCAGGAGTCCGCCGAGGAGCGTGCGCTGATCGTCCGTCAGCGGCGCGAGGATCTCCTCGGCGGCGGCGCGGCGCCCGGCGTGCAGTTCGCGCAGGGCGGCGCGGCCGTCGTCGGTCAGCTCGATCCTGATCACCCGTCGGTTGCCGGGGTCCGGGACGCGGCGTACCTTCCCGGCGGTCTCCAGTCCGTCGACCAGTGTCGTCACCGCTCGGGGCACGACCTCCAGGCGCTCGGCGAGATCCGCCATGCGGGGCGGCGAGCCGTAGTGCGCCAGGGTGCGCAGCAGCCGGGACTGGGCCGGAGTGATGCCGAGGCCGCGGTGCTCGAGATGACGCTTCTGAATGCGGTGCACCCGGCGGGTGAGGCGCAGCAATTGCTCGGCGAGCAGTCCGTCGGGATCGGGGGCGGTCATACGGGAACAATATCAGGACGATGTTCATTGTGAGTATAGGTAACAATGAGCTATGGTCCGTAAAGTCCCGCCGGACCGGTGCGTCCGAGCCGTACGGCCACGGCCGGCCGCCCCCGTCCCGACCCTCCGTAGGAGCCCATGCACCCCGACCGCGAATCCGCCTGGCAGGCGCCCGCCGACGCGAAGGAACAGCCCCGGCAGGTGCGCCGCATCCTGAGACTCTTCCGCCCGTACCGCGGCCGCCTCGCGGTGGTCGGCCTGCTCGTCGGCGCGGCCTCGCTCGTCTCGGTCGCCACCCCCTTCCTGCTGAAGGAGATCCTCGACGTCGCGATCCCCGAGGGGCGCACCGGTCTGCTGAGCCTGCTGGCCCTCGGCATGATCCTCGGCGCCGTCCTCACCAGCGTCTTCGGGGTGCTGCAGACGCTGATCTCCACGACCGTGGGCCAGCGGGTCATGCACGACCTGCGCACCGCCGTCTACGGCCGCCTCCAGCGCATGTCCCTGGCCTTCTTCACCCGCACCCGCACCGGCGAGGTCCAGTCCCGCATCGCCAACGACATCGGCGGCATGCAGGCCACCGTCACCTCCACGGCGACCTCCCTGGTCTCCAACCTCACCAGCGTCGTCGCCACGATCGTCGCCATGGTGGTGCTCGACTGGCGCCTGACCGTCGTCTCGCTGCTCCTGCTCCCGGTGTTCGTGTGGATCAGCCGCCGCGTCGGCCGCGAGCGCCGCAAGATCACCACTCAGCGGCAGAAGCAGATGGCGGCGATGGCCGCCACCGTCACCGAGTCGCTCTCCGTCAGCGGCATCCTGCTCGGCCGCACCATGGGCCGCTCCGACTCGCTCACCCGCGCCTTCGCCGACGAGTCCGAGGGCCTGGTCGACCTGGAGGTGCGGTCGAACATGGCGGGCCGCTGGCGGATGGCCGTCATCACCATCGTCATGGCGGCGATGCCGGCGGTCATCTACTGGACCGCCGGCATCGCCCTCCAGCTCGGCGGTCCGGATGTCTCCCTCGGCACGATCGTCGCCTTCGTCTCGCTCCAGCAGGGCCTGTTCCGTCCCGCCGTGAGCCTGCTGTCGACCGGTGTCCAGATCCAGACCTCGCTCGCGCTCTTCCAGCGCATCTTCGAGTACCTCGACCTGCCCGTGGACATCACCGAGCGGGAGGACCCCGTCCGTCTCGACCACGTCAAGGGCGAGGTCCGCTTCGAGGGCGTCGAGTTCCGCTACGACGACCGGGGCCGCCCGGTCCTCGACGGGATCGACATCACCGTGCCCGCCGGCAGCAGCCTCGCCGTCGTCGGCCCGACCGGCGCCGGCAAGTCCACGCTCGGCCACCTGGTGCCGCGGCTGTACGACGTGACCGGCGGCCGGGTCACCCTGGACGGGGTCGACGTGCGCGATCTCGACTTCGACACCCTCGCCCGCGCGGTCGGCGTCGTCTCGCAGGAGACGTACCTCTTCCACGCCTCGGTCGCCGAGAACCTGCGCTTCGCCAAACCGGACGCCACCGACGCCGAGCTGGAGGAGGCGGCGCGGGCGGCGCAGATCCACGACCACATCGCCGCCCTGCCCGACGGCTACGACACGGTCGTCGGTGAACGCGGGCACCGGTTCTCCGGCGGGGAGAAGCAGCGCCTGGCCATCGCCCGCACCATCCTGCGCGACCCGCCCGTCCTGGTCCTCGACGAGGCGACCAGCGCCCTGGACACCCGGACCGAGGCCGCCGTGCAGGAGGCCATCGACGCCCTGTCCGCCGACCGGACCACGATCACCATCGCGCACCGCCTCTCCACCGTCCGCGACGCCGACCGCATCGTGGTCCTCGACTCCGGGCGCCTGGCGGAGCAGGGGACGCACGAGGAGTTGCTGGAGCGGGACGGGCGGTACGCCGCCCTGGTCCGCCGGGACGCCCGACTGGAACCGACAAAATGAAGATATGCCAGGTTTGTCCGCTTTTCAGGGTTACCGTGCCCGCATGCAGACGAACACGCCGCCACGCAGCCCGAGAGGCACCAGGAGAACGATCCGACTGACGCGCCGGGGCCGCATCGCCCTGATCGCGACCGGCGCCGTCGTGGCCGGTACCGCCGTGGCGGTGCCGCTGCTGATGACGGACGACGAGGGGGACCCCCGTCCCACCTCCCTGGTGATCCCGGAGGGCCGGCGCGCCACCCAGGTCTACGACGCCGTCGACAAGGCCCTCGCCCTGCCCGCGGGCACCACCAAGAAATCCTTGGCCAAGGCCCACCTCAAGCTTCCGAACGACGCCGAGGGCAACCCCGAGGGCTACCTCTACCCGGCGACCTACCCGCTCGGCGAGAACCCGACCCCCGAGAAGCTGCTGACGGCCATGGTGGACACGGCGAACGAGAAGTTCACGGGCGCGCCCATCGCCGCCGGTGCCCAGCGCAACGCGCTCAACGTCTACCAGGCGGTCACCATCGCCAGCATCGTGCAGGCCGAGGCCGCCACCGAGGAGGACATGGGCAAGGTGGCCCGGGTGGTCTTCAACCGGCTGGAACGCGGCATGCCGCTGCAGATGGACTCCACCATCAACTACGCGCTGGGCCGCTCCACCCTGCACACCACCACCGAGGACACGAAGATCGACAGCCCCTACAACTCGTACCAGCGCATGGGGCTGCCGCCCACGCCCATCGCCAATCCGGGCGAGGACGCGATGCGCGCCGCGATCGACCCGACGCCGGGCGACTGGCTGTACTTCGTCACCGTCAAGCCCGGCGACACCCGGTTCACCGCCGACTACGCGGAACACCAGCGCAACGTCGCCGAGTTCAACCGCCTCGCGCGCAGCGCGTCCGGCGGGGCGCGGGACACGTGACCCGGCGGGGCGTCACGCGGCGACCGGCTCCTGTTCGGCCAGCAGCCGCCTGATGTCCCGTACGGCCGCGCGTCCCGCCCGGTTGGCGCCGATGGTGCTGGCCGACGGCCCGTAGCCGACGAGATGGACCCGCGGGTCGGCGACGGCGCGCGTCCCCTCGACCCGGATCCCGCCGCCCGCCTCCCGCAGGCGTCGCGGCGCCAAATGGTCGATGACGGGCCGGAACCCGGTCGCCCACAGGATCACGTCGGCGGCCACCCGCCGCCCGTCGGCCCACTCCACGCCCTCCTCGGTGATCCGGTCGAACATGGGCAGGCGGTCCAGCACACCGGACTCCAGCCCGGCGCGGATCGCGTCGTTCAGCGGGAGTCCGGTCACGGACACCACGCTCTTCGGGGGCAGCCCCCGCCGCACCCGCTCCTCGACGAGCGCCACCGCCGCCCGGCTCGCGTTCTCGTCGAAGGGCCCTTCCCGGAACACGGGCGGCCGCCTGGTCACCCACGTGGTGGCGGCGGCGTACGGGGCCAGCTCCAGCAGGTGCTGCGTCCCCGAGGCGCCCCCGCCCACCACGACCACGCGCTGTCCCGCGAACTCCTCGGGGCCCGCGTACCGCGCGGTGTGCAGCTGCCGCCCGCGGAAGGTCTCCTGGCCCGGGTAGCGCGGCCAGAAGGGCCGGTCCCAGGTGCCGGTCGCGTTGATCAGCGCCCGCGTCGACCACGCCCCGTCCGACGTCTCGACCAGCAGACGCCCGCCCGTGCCCTCCCGCACCGCGCGGACGTCCACGGGCCGCCGCACCCGCAGGTCGAAGGTCTCCTCGTAGGCCGCGAAGTACTCGCCGATCACCTCGGCCGACGGCCGCGCCGGATCCGCCCCGGTCAGCTCCATGCCCGGCAGCGCGTGCATCCCGTGCACCTTGCCGTACGTCAGCGACGGCCAGCGGAACTGCCACGCGCCCCCCGGCCCCGGGGAGTGGTCCAGGACCACGAAGTCGCGCTCCGGCTCGAAACCGGTGCGCCGCAGGTGATGGGCCGCGGCGAGTCCCGCCTGACCGGCACCGATGACGACGACCTCGACCTCACGTGTGTGGTTCACGCTTGCACCAACGGCGGAGCGCGCCCCGGTCTTCCCCCGATGTCAGGATGGGGGCATGCCAGATGCCTTCACCACCCGGGTCCTGAACCTCGCCACCGGATCGACGGAACGCGTCGCCGACATCACGGGCGACTGCGAGTCCTTCCTGCGCGAGGTCGCGGCCGGCCGCGACGGCCTGCTCAACGTCTTCGTCCCGCACGCCACCGCCGGCATCGCCGTCATCGAGACCGGCGCCGGCAGCGACGACGACCTGCTGTCCGCCCTGCACACGCTGCTGCCCGCCGACGACCGCTGGCAGCACCGCCACGGCAGCCCCGGTCACGGCCGCGACCACGTCCTGCCCGCCTTCGTGCCGCCGCACGCGACGCTCCCGGTGATCGGCGGGCGGCTGGAGCTGGGGACCTGGCAGTCGGTGTGCCTGGTCGACACCAACCGGGACAATCCCGACCGCCAGGTCCGGCTGAGCTTCCTCGGCTGACCGAGGGAGCCCGGCGGCCTCAGGCCCCCTGCTCCACCGCCATCTCGCCCAGCTCCGACCAGCCGTCCTGGTCGAGCGTCGTGTTCACGATGCGCGGCGTCCGGGCCAGGTAGCGCGGCAGCTTCTCCTGCGCGGCCCGGAAGTGCGCCGACTGGACGTGCGCGGCGCCCGCCTCATCGTCGCGGAACGCCTCGACCAGGACGTACTCGGACGGGTCCTCCACGCTGCGGGACCAGTCGAACCAGAGGCAGCCGGGCTCCTCGCGGGTGGCCCGGGTGAACTCCCCGGAGATCTCCGGCCACTGGTCCGCGTGTTCCGGGAGCACCTGGAACTTCGCCGTAATGAAGATCATGACGTTCGCTTTCTGTGAGGGGTCGACCGGAGGGTTCCGGTCACGGCACCAGGACGGCGCGCCCGCGGACCCGTCCGGCGTCCAGGTCCGCCAGTGCGTCCCGGAACCGGTCGAGCGGATACGTCGCCGTGTGCAGCCGCACCCGGCCCTGCGCCGCGAGCACCATCAGCTCGCACAGGTCGGTGTAGCTGCCAACGAGATTACCGATGAAGTTGATCTCGGACGAAATGACGTCGATGGTCGGGACGTCGATGTTCTCGCCGTACCCGACGACGTGGTAGTCGCCCGCCCGGCGCAGCATCCGGACCCCGTCGCGGGTGGCGCCGCCCTCGCCGACGAAGTCGACGACGACCTCGGCACCGTGGCCGCCGGTCAGTTCCCGCACCCGCTCCACGTGGTCCCCGTCGGCGACGACGCCGTGGTCGGCGCCGACGGACCCGGCCAGCTTCAATGCCTCCGGGTTGCGGTCGACGACGATGAGTTCGGCGGCGGTGAGGGCCTTGAGCACCTGGATGCCGATGTGGCCGAGGCCGCCCGCGCCGATGACCACGCACCGGTCGCCCGGCCTGAGCCGCCGCGCCGCCTTGGCCGCCGCGTGGTAGGCGGTCAGGCCCGCGTCGGCGAGGGCCGCGACCTCGGCCGGTTCGAGGGAGTCGTCGAGCCGGACGACGCTGCGGGCCGACGTCCTGAGGTACTCGGCGTAGCCGCCGGACGTGTCGATGCCGGGGAAGAGCGACTGCGCGCAGTGGACGTCGTCACCGGCCCGGCAGGCCCGGCACAGCCCGCAGGTCACCAGGGGGTGGACGATGACCTTGTCGCCCTCGGCGACGCCGGTGACGGCGCTGCCCACGGCGTGCACCCAGCCCGCGTTCTCGTGCCCGATCGTGTAGGGCAGGCGCACGCCGGACTTCTCGGCCCACTGCCCTTCCAGGATGTGCAGGTCGGTGCGGCACACCCCGGCGCCGCCGATCCGCACGATCACGTCGTGCGGGCCGGACACCTCGGGGGCCGGCACCTCGGCCATGCGGATGTTGTCGAGCGGGTGGTCGCCGTACCCGACGACCTGGACTGCTCTCATGCGATGTTCTCCCTCGTCGTCGTGGGGTGCCCGGCGGGTGCCGTGCCGTGCGCGGCGGGGGCGGCGTCCACCGGGTGCCCCTCGTCGCCGGATCGAGGCGCCTGGTCGGCGGCGGAGTCCGGGTAGCGGGTGCGCAGCAGCCCCCGGCAGAAGTGCGCGTTGCCGTCGATCGAGATGCGCACGGACCGGGCGAAGCGCAGGCGCAGCGGGATCTCGCCGGGCGGGAAGGGCCGGCCCTCGTCGTCCACGAGCGCCGGGTCGGCGGGAGCGGTGCCCAGCCCCAGCGCGGCGCGGCGGCGCAGCAGGGCCCGGGTCGCCGCGGTGTCCGGCAGGTCGCCGAGCACCACCTCGCCCAGCCGCTCCTCGGCCAGACCCGGCCGGGCGCGCAGCAGCGCCGTCAGCGCCCGTTCCATGGCGGCCGTGTGCGCCTTGCGGCGGAAGACCTCCCGCAGCTCCTCCAGGTCCCGCTCCGCCTCGTGCCCGAAGGTGCCGCGGTACCCGGCGTCGGCCGCCAGCCCCCGGTTGATCAGGTCGGAGTCGTGGTGGTCGTCGAGCAGGACGGTGACCTCGCGGGCGCCGGGCAGCGCGGTCAGGGCGTCCTTGGCGTCGGAGGCCATGAGGTAGGCGAAGTTCGGTGAGCAGAACGACGTGGGCAGCCGCAGCCGCACGGTGATCCGGCCGTCGTCCGCCGTCAGCGAGCGGACGAAGCCGAGGTCGGTGATGGGTTCGTCCAGCTCGGGGTCGTACACCGTGTCCAGCGCGGCGCGCGCCGCCGTCCTCAGGTGCGCGGCCCGCATGTCAGGCCACCGCCTCTTCGGGCAGCCGGCACTCGGCGGGTACGTCGATGCCGTACATGGCGGCCGCGTTCAGCCCGAGGATCTTCTTCTTCTGGGCGACGGTGAGCTGCGGGTACTCGTCCATGTCCGCCGGTATCCGGAAGTCGACGAACCGCTCCACCAGCCACCTCGGCGTCCACAGCGCGTAGTCGCTGGAGAACTGGATGCGGTCCTCGCCCAGCCAGTACAGCAACTCGCCGATGATCTGGGCGAAGTAGCGGGGCCGGGTGTGCATGAACGGGATGGCGACGGCGAGCCCGGCGTGCACGTTGGGCTCCTGGGTGGCGATCCAGCAGAAGTCCTCCAGCCGGGGCAGGCCGCAGTGCTCGACCACGAAGTTCAGGTCGGTGAAGTCGGTGGCGGCCTTGTCGACGTCGGCCACGTCGAAGGCGTCCCGGTCCAGCGGGCGGATGGTGGGGCCCTTGTGGATGTGGATGTTGCGGATGCCCAGCTCCCGGCAGGTCTCCAGGTAGCGGTAGGTCCAGGGATCGTCGAGCTTGTAGCCGCGGGAGTCGCCCTTCCACTCGGCGGTGTAGAGCTTGACGCCCTGGAGCCCGAAGCGTGCGGCGTCCTCGCGCAGCCGCCCGAGGCCGGCCTCCTCGAAACGCGGGTCGAAGTAGTGGTTGTAGGTCAGCTTGCCGGGGTGCTTGCGGGTGAGCGCGAAGGCCTCCTCGGTCTGCCCGAAGCCGGTGCGGTAGAACGCGCCCAGCCGGGCCGGCTGGAAGATCGCGTGGTCGACGTACCCGTCGACGAACAGGTCCTTCATCAGCCGCTCGCCGCCGTAGTACAGGTAGTCCTCGTACGGCCACAGCTCCGACTCGGGGCTGAGGTTGCGGTGGTAGTCGTAGAAGCAGTCGATGAACTGCTTCCCGTGGATGTTGCGCTGGTTCTCGGGCCGCGCGTCCCAGAGAGCGACGTGCGCGTCCACGATGAAGTAGTTCTCGCCGTCCTTGCGGTACATGGCGTCCCTTCCCTCTCGCCGGCAGCTTGTGGAGCACCGTAGGAAGCGGGGGAGGGGCGGCGGCAGCCGTCGGGTGTCTCACTTTGAGACGCCCGCACCGGCGAGAACCGGACCGTCCGGCAGTAGCGTGACCGGGGTCGGCGCAACGACGCGTCCCGCGGAGGTCGAAGTGGACAACGCGCACCCGGACGTCGCCCCCGGGCGGGGCGGCGAGGCCGCCCGGCTCCCCACCCGCCTCAGGGCGTCGTGGCGGCGCAGCGAGACGTACGGACTGACGCCGGAGGAGATGCGGCCCGTCTTCACCGGCTCGGTGGACACCGGGTCACTGCTGTACGAGTGCGGTCACGAGGTGCTGAAAGGGCTGCGCACCACCCTGGCGAACGAACCGGTCAGCATGATGATCACCGACCACGAGGGCCTGGTGCTGTGCCGGCTCAGCGACGACGCCACGATCGACCGGTCCCTGGACCGGGTCCACCTGGCGCCCGGCTTCTACTTCGCCGAGTCCAACGCCGGCACCAACGGCCTCGGCCTCGCCCTCGCCGACCGTGCCCCGTCGCTGGTGCGGGCCGGGGAGCACTTCTGCGCCGGACTGCGCGGCTACACCTGCGCCGCGGCCCCCGTGCTCGACCCGGTCACCGGGCAGGTGGCCGGCACCGTCAACCTCACGACCTGGTCGGACTCCTCCTCGCAGCTCCTGCTGGCGCTGGCCCAGGCCACCGCCGGGAGCACCACGGCGCTGATGCTGGCGCGGGGCTCGGGCCGCCGGATGCGCCCGCTGCCGCGCGGGGAGGTGTTCCGGGTCTACGCCGAAGGCTCCGAGGGCTACGACGACACCGAGCGGCCCCTGTCCGCGGCCTGGCGCCAGTGCGTGGGAACGGCCCGCACGGCGCTGGCCGAGGGGCGTGTCGTGGCGGCCGTCGGCGAGAGCGGCGCGGGCCGGACGGCGCTGCTCTCGGCGGCGCGCCGGCCCGCCGCCCCGCGTGAGCGGGTGCTCGCGGCCCGTCCTCCGGCGCCGGAGGACATCCGGGCCTGGCTGACGCTGTGGACACCGGAGCTGGCCAAGGACGACACCTGTGTCATCGTCTCCCGGGTGGACACGCTGCCCGCGTGGGCGGCGGCCGAGCTGGCCGGGATGTTCGCCCGGGTCCGCCGCCCGGACGGGGGAGCGGCCGGCCGCATGCAGCCGTTCGCGCTGACCGCGTCCGACTACTCGGCCGTCCCGTCCGAGCTGGCCCCGCTCGTGGACACCGTGATCGAGGTGCCCCCGCTGCGCGACCGCTCCGACGACGTGATGCCGCTCGCCCGCCACTTCGCGCGCCGCCACCGGGGCCACGAAGTGACCTTCACGCCGGCCGCCGTACGGGCCCTGACCTCCTACGAGTGGCCGGAGAACGTCCGTCAGCTGCGGAGCGTGGTGCGCGGGGCGGCCTCCCGGGCGGACGAGGTCGACGCGCGGCACCTGCCCGCCGAGGTCTTCACCGGCTCCCGGTCCCGGCTCGGCCGCCTCCAGGAGCTGGAGCGCGACGAGATCGTGCGCTGTCTGACCGAGCCCGGCACGACGATGGCGGAAGCGGCGGAACGCCTGGGCATGAGCCGGGCCACGCTCTACCGCAGGACGGCCCGGTACGGGATCGACGTACCGGGCCGCACCCACCGCTCCTGACCCCTAGCCGGGGCCGCCCGCGCCGGGCCGGGATCACACGCCGGTGCCCGCCCGCTTGCGGACCACCAGCCGCTTCAGCAGCGGCCACGCCAGCAGCAGCACGATCACCGCGTACACCGTCACCGCGAACGGCGTGTCGACCAGGCCGGTCACGCTGCCGTCGCTGATCTGCAGGGCCCGGCGCAACTGCTGCTCGGCGTTGGGGCCGAGGATGACGCCGATCACGGCGGGCAGGATCGGCAGCCCGTAGCGCCGCATGCCGAAGCCGACCAGGCCGATGATCAGCAGGGTCACCAGGTCGACGACCTCGCCGCCGACCGCGTACGCGCCGACCGCCGCGAAGAACATGATCCCCGCGTAGAGGTAGGGCCGCGGGATGCGCAGCAGCTTGGCCCACACCGGCGCCAGCGGCAGGTTGAGCGCGAGCAGCAGCACCATGCCGACGAAGAGGGAGGCGATCAGACCCCACACCAGCTCGGGCTCGCGTTCGAAGAGCAGCGGGCCGGGCTGGATGCCGTACTGCTGGAAGGCGGCCAGCATGACCGCCGCCACCGCCGTGGTCGGCAGCCCCAGCGTCAGCATGGACACCAGCGTGCCCGCCGCCGAGGCCGAGGCCGCGGACTCCGGGCCCGCCACACCCTCGATGGCGCCCTTGCCCCACTCGTCCTTGTGCTTGGACAGGCGCTTCTCCGTGACGTACGAGAGGAAGGTCGGGATCTCCGCGCCGCCCGCCGGGATCGCGCCGAACGGGAAGCCGATGAAGGGGCCGCGCAGCCAGGACTTCCAGGTGCGCTTCACATCACCGCGGCCGAGCCAGGGCCGGCCCACCGGGATCGGCTCCGCCGCCCCGCGCCTGAGGTGCGCCGCCACCCACAGCGCCTCGCCGATCGCGAACAGTCCGACCGCGACGATCACCACGTCCACGCCGTCGGCGAGCTGGAGCGAGCCGAAGGTCAGCCGCTGCTGGCCGGTCATCTGGTCCAGGCCCACCAGGCCGATCGTCAGACCGATGAGCAGGGAGGCCAGACCCCGGATGCGCGAGGAACCCAGCACCGAGGTCACGGCGATGAACGCCAGCACCATGATGGCGAAGTAGTCCGGCGCGCCGATGTCCACCGCCAGGTCCGCCACCGTCGGCGCCAGCGCCACCAGCAGGACCGTGCCGATCATGCCGCCCGCGAAGTGGCCGATGGCGGCGGCGGCCAGCGCCTGCGCCCCGCGTCCCGCCTTCGCCATGGGGTTGCCCTCCATGGCGGCGACCACGGCGGCGCTCTCGCCGGGGGTGTTGAGCAGGATGGAGGTGGTCGAACCGCCGAACATCGCCCCGTAGTAGATACCGGCGAACATGATGAACGCGGCGACCGGATCGAGCCCGTACGTCACCGGCAGCAGGAGCGCCACCGCCATCGCCGGGCCGATGCCCGGCAGTACGCCGATGGCCGTGCCCAGCAGCACACCGAGGGCGGCCCACAGCAGGTTGACCGGCGTGAGGGCGGTACCGAAGCCGTCCATCAGGGAGTTGAGGGCGTTCATGTCAGAGCACTCCCATCAGCGGGCCGCCGGGGAGCGGCACACCGAGCAGCTTGTCGAAGACGACGTAGGTGAGCAGGGACAGCACGGCGGCGATCAGGGGGTCGCGGTCCACCCGGCGGCTGCCCAGGGCGAAGGCCGCGCCCCAGAACAGCAGCGCGCCCGCGACGGGGAAGCCGGCCGGCTCGATCAGTACGGCCGCGCCCAGGAAGATGCCGGAGAGCAGCAGCACCGTGCGCCAGTCGGCCGGTTCGGACAGGTCGACGTCCTCCCCGCCCTCGGCCTCGCCCCGGCCGCCGCGCAGGACGTCCACCGCCAGCAGCGCGGCGATCACCAGCAGACCGATGCCGACGACCATCGGCACGGTCCTGGGGCCCACCGGGCCGCGCTGGGTGATGTCGACGTCCATGGTCAGCGCGTCGGTCAGGACCAGCACCCCGAGGGCCAGCAGCAGGACGCACACGCCCAGTTCGGAGTGGTCGCGCAGCCACGAGCGCCGGTCGGGGGCGGTCTTCGGGTTCGTCTCGGCAGCAGGTGTCGTCACAGTCCCAGCTCCTTCAGCACCGACACCACGCGCTTGTCCTGGGCGTCCAGGAAGGCGCCGAACTCCTCACCGGCGAGGAAGGCGTCGTCCCAGCCGTTCTGCTCCAGGGACTTCTTCCACTCCGGGGAGGCGTGCAGTTCCTCGACCAGGCGGGTGAGCTTGTTCCGCTCCGCCTCGGACAGGCCGGGCGGGGCGACGATGCCGCGCCAGTTGGTGAAGTCCACGTCGTAGCCGGACTCCTTGAGGGTCGGCGCGTCCTCGAGGTCGTCGACCCGCTCCGGGCCGGTCACCGCGAGCACCCTCAACTCGCCCGCCTTGATCTGGTCCAGGTACTCGCCGACGCCGGAGACGCCGAAGCCGACCTTGTTGCCGAGGATCGAGGCGAGCAGCTCGCCGCCGCCGTCGAAGGGGATGTAGTTGACCGACTTGGGGGAGATCCCGGCCGCCTGCGCCATCAGCATCGGAGCGAGGTGGTCCGGCCCGCCCGGTGACGAGCCGCCTCCGACCGGCACCTTGCCGGGATCCTTCTTCCAGGCGGTGATCAGCTCGTCGATCGTCTTGTACGGGGAGTCCTTGGCGACCACCACGACGTCCTGCTCCTCGGTGAGCCGCGCGATCGGCGTCGTGTCGGCGAGGGTCTTCGGCGCGTGGTTGGAGCGGGCCGCGCCCACCACACCGAGGCCCATCGACATGGCGAGCTTGCCGTTGCCGTGCTCGCTCACCAGTCGGCTCAGCCCCACCGTGCCGCCCGCTCCGGGCAGGTTGAAGACCTCGATGTTGTGGGTGAGACCGGCGTCCTCGGCGTTCTTGGCGGCCGTGCGGGCGGTGATGTCGTAACCGCCGCCGGGCGTGTTGGGGACCATGAAGCGCAGGCCGGGGATCTGCGTGCCGGTCTCGGAGTCGCTGCCCGTGGAGAGCAACGGCGGTCCCGCGAGCACGAGCACGGCGGCCCCGAGCAGGGCAAGGGGGGTGCGCAGGCGCACGTATGACACCACCTGTCGGTTGGGTAGATCGGTACGGGGGGTGGCCCTGTGGGGGAGGGTGACGTGGGCCACATGGTGCCTGTGCGTCGGTCTTCTGTCTTCCTTGCGGAACCAAGGGAGGTTGTGGTCATTGCGGTCGCCGCGACGGCCCTCCCGGTCGTCGCCGCGGGCGCCCTCCCGGGCCGGCCGTTCGGTCGCCGTCGGGTCGCCGGTTCATTGCGAAGACGGCACATCCCTTTCCTTCGCCGCAGGTGAGCGCCATGATGGCGAGCCGGCACACCCGCTCGCCCGCCCGTGCCGCCGTCCCCGCCCGCCCCGCGTTCCCCGTCCGCCCTTCCTGCCGTCCCCCGCCTTTTCCTCCCGTCCCTCGTCCGCCCTTCCTCCCGTCCCCCGCCTTTCCTGCCGTCCCCGCCCTTCCCCTTCGTCAGTCGAGAACGAGTCCGCCGTGGCCCCCACCTTCCGCCGTCAGACCCTCGCGGGCGAGATGCTGGTCCTCCAGCTCGCCATCGTCGTGGTCGTCCTGCTCGCGGTCGCCGCCGTCTCGCTCGCCCAGTCCAGGGCCACCTTCAACCGCGTCGAGGGCCGCCGGGTCACCGCCCTCGCCGAACAGCTCGCCGCCACGCCGCTGGTGCGCAGCCAGCTCCTGCGTCCCGTGCCGCAGGAGGCCCTGGCCCCGCTGGTCAACGCCACGCAGACCCAGTCCGGCGTCACCTCGGTCACCGTGGCCGACGCCGAGGGCCGTGTCGTCAGCTCCACCGACCCCACGCTGATCGGCGGCCGGCTGCCGCACGGCGAGGGCGCCACCGACGGACGCGGCTGGTCGGGGCCGCTGACGGTGCAGGGCAGCCGGGAACTCGTCGCCCAGGTGCCGGTGCTCGGCGCCACCCGCCAGACCCTCGGCCGCCACCTCGGCACGGTGATGGTCGGCGAGGCCGACCCGACGGTGTGGCAGCGCCTCAGCGGAGCCTCCTCCTACCTGCTCGCCTACCTCGGCATCGCCAGCGGCCTCGGCGTGGCCGGCTCCTGGCTGCTCGCCCGGCGGGTGAAGAGGCAGACCCTCGGCCTGGAACCGCGCGAGATCGCCGGTCTCGCCGAGCACCGGGAAGCCATGCTCTACGGCATCGCCGAGGGCGTGGTCGCCCTCGACCCGCAGCACCGGCTCACCCTGGTCAACGAGATGGGCCGGCGGCTGCTCGACCTGCCCGCCGACTGCGTCGGCCAGAGCCTGGACGGCCTCGGTATCGACGGGCGGCTGCGCGACGTCCTGGCCGGGACCGCGCCCGAGGCGGCGAAGCCGCGCGACGAGGTCGTGGTCCGCAACGGGCGGGTCCTGGTCATGAACCGGATGACCGTCACCAAGGACGGCCGTCCGCTCGGCTCGGTCACCACCCTGCGCGACCGCACCGAACTGGCCCGCCTGGAGCGGGAGATCGGCTCCTTCCGCTCCACCTCCGAGCTGCTGCGCGCCCAGGCCCACGAGTTCGCCAACCAGCTGCACACCATCTCCGGGCTCATCCAGATCGGCGAACAGGACGAGGTGGTGCGCTACATCCGCGCCCTCAACCAGCGCCGGCAGTCCCTCGACGTCACCCTCAGCCGCCGGGTCCGGGACACCGCCGTCGCCGCGCTGCTGACGGCGAAGACGTCCCTCGCGGCCGAGCGCCGGGTCGCCCTGCGCCTCTCGGACCGCACGGCGCTCGACCGGCTCGCCCCCGAGGACGCCGCCGACGTCGCCACCGTGGTCGGCAACCTCGTCGACAATGCCGTGGACGCCGCCGCGGCGGCCGGTGACGACCACGGGGCCTGGGTCGAGGTCGAGCTGAGGCAGGACGCCTCCAGCGTGGAGATCGTGGTCCGGGAC
The DNA here is from genome assembly GCF_964272335.1 of Streptomyces sp. SudanB5_2050. NCBI lineage: Bacteria > Bacillati > Actinomycetota > Actinomycetes > Kitasatosporales > Streptomycetaceae > Streptomyces > Streptomyces sp. SudanB5_2050. The sequence continues at coordinate 1,235,966 of NZ_OZ186760.1, read as the reverse complement.
TCCGGGCCCGGCGTGGCCCCCGAACTGGCCCGCGAGGTCTTCGCGCACGGCTTCACCACCAAGGCCGCCCGGCAGGGCGAGCGCGGCATCGGCCTGGCGCTGACGCGGCTGGTCTGCGAGCGTCACGGCGGCGAGATCTCGGTGACCAACACCCCCGAGGGGGCCATGTTCACCGCACGCATGACCGTCAGCCACCTCACCGACGCGGTGGCGGAAGGAGCAGCACCATGACGGGTACGAGCGGCACGGCCGGTCCGGCCGCCACCACCGCCACCACCGCGACGAGCACCGCGTCCGCCACGCGTGCGACGCGCGCCGGGACCGCCGTGTCCGGGGCGCGGGTGCCCCGGGACGACGGCTCCGCCATCGGCGTGCTGGTGGTCGACGACGACTTCATGGTGGCCCGGGTCCACCGGGCCTTCGTCGAGCGCGTCGAGCCCTTCCGGGTCATCGGGGTCGCCGGTACCGGCGAGGAGGCCCTCACCGCCGTCGCCGAGCTGCGCCCCGACCTCGTCCTGCTCGACCTGTATCTGCCGGACCTCTTCGGCCTCGACGTCATCCCCAGGCTGCGCGCGGCGGGCCACGACTGCGACGTCATGGTCATCAGCGCGGCCCGGGAGGCGGACGCGGTGCGCGGCGCCGTACGGCACGGCGTGGTCGACTACCTGCTCAAACCGTTCGAGTTCGAGGACCTGCGGGTCCGGCTGGAGCGCTACGCCGTCCAGCGGGGCCGGCTCCTCGGCACCGTGGTCCGCAGCCAGGCCGACGTCGACCGGGTGCTGGCCGGCGCGGCGGCACCGGTCGCGCCGGCCCTGCCGAAGGGCATGAGCGCGGAGACCGCCGAGCTGGTCGAACGCACCCTCCGTGCGGCCGAGGGCACCCTGTCGGCCAGTGAGTGCGCCGCGCTGACCGGCGTGTCCCGGGTCAGCGCCCGCCGCTATCTGGAGTACTTCCACACCGCGGGCCGTGCGGACGTCTCCCTGCGCTACGGGGTGGCGGGCCGCCCCGAGCGCCGCTACCGCTTCCGGGACGCGGTCACCGGCCGGGCGCTCCCGCCCGCAGCCCGTCCATGACGAAGTCCAGGAACCGGGTGACCCGCGGCTGCCAGTCGTCGCCCGGCCCGATCAGCCACAGACCGCCGATGACGACGAAGAAGTCGTCGCCGGAGACCCCCGGGCGGATGGTGCCCGCCTCCTCGTTGGCCCGCAGCAGCAGGCCGGCCGCGTCCATGAGCGGAGTGGGGCGCGGCTTCTCCGGCGCCCCCGGCGCACTGGTGACCAGCCGGATCGCGTCGGCGAGACCCGCCTTGGTCATGGCGAACTCGGCGAGGTGGTCCATCCACTCCCGCAGCGCCCGCTCGGGCCCCCGGTCGGCCAGCAGCCGGGGTGCGGCGTCGGCCACCTGCTGCATCCCGTAGCGGTAGATCTCCAGGACCAGCGCCTCGCGGCTCGGGAAGTGGCGGTAGAAGGTGCCCTGCCCGACCCCCGCCTTCTTGGCGATGGCGCTCAACGGGGCGTTCGCGCAGTGCGTCAGTTCCTCCGTGGCCACTTCCAGGATGCGTTCGCGGTTGCGCTGGGCGTCCGAGCGCAGGGGAGTGTCCGGCTTGTCCTTCTTCGGCTGCGGCACTCGTCCTCCTACCGGGTTCGTGACCGAATCCCGACCTTGCTAAGCGGACAACTGTCCGTTACGTTTTCGAGTGGGCGGACAGTTGTCCGGTTACCCGCCCACTCTAGCGGCGGACGCGGCCGGTGGAACCGGCCGGTGACCTCCGCCCAGGGACAGACCCCCCGCCTACAGCCCGTTTCCTGTCACCAGACACCAAAGAAGGCTGAACATGGCCCCAGCGCCCTCGTCGACGTCCAGCGCCGTCACCCTGAACATCAACGGCGAGAAGCACCACCTGACCGTCGACCACCGCACCACCCTGCTCGACGCCCTGCGCGAGCGACTCGACCTCACCGGCACCAAGAAGGGCTGCGACCAGGGCCAGTGCGGTGCCTGCACCGTCCTGGTCGACGGGCGCCGCACCGTCTCCTGTCTGAATCTCGCCGTCGCCGCCGAGGGGCACGAGATCACCACCGTCGAGGGCCTGGCCGACGGCGACCGGCTGCACCCGGTGCAGCAGGCCTTCCTCGACCTCGACGGCTACCAGTGCGGCTACTGCACGCCCGGCCAGATCTGCTCGGCCGTCGCCGTCATCGAGGAGCACGCGGCCGGCTGGCCCAGCGCCGCCACCGAGGACGTCCGGCCCGAGGCCGGACCGCCACCCCTGACGCCGGAGGAGATCCGCGAACGGATGAGCGGCAACCTGTGCCGCTGCGGCGCCTACGTCTCCATCCTCCAGGCGGTCGCCCGCGCCGCCGGGGAGCACGCCGAGGCGACCGACGGAAAAGCGAAGGAGACGACCGCATGAGGGAGTTCGGCTACCGGCGCGCCCGTGACGTCTCCGGAGCGCTGGCCCTGCTCGCCGCCGACCCCGACGCTCGCTACCTCGGCGGCGGCACCAACCTCGTCGACCTGATGAAGGCCGGCGTCGAACGACCCGCCCACCTCGTCGACGTCCGCGAACTCCCCCTGGACGGCATCGAGGTCACGCCCGAGGGCGGACTGCGCGTCGGCGCCACCGTCACCAACAGCGACCTCGCCGCGCACCCCGAGGTGCGCCGCCGCTACCCGGCACTGGCCCAGGCGGTCCTGGCCGGCGCCTCCGGGCAGCTGCGCAACATGGCCACCGTGGGCGGCAACCTCCTCCAGCGCACCCGCTGCGGCTACTTCACCGACGTGAGCAAGCCGTGCAACAAGCGGGCGCCGGGCAGCGGTTGCCCCGCCGTCACCGGCGAGCACCACAACCACGCCATCCTGGGCGCCACCGACCACTGCGTGGCCGTGCACCCCTCCGACATGGGGGTGGCCCTCACCGCCTTCGACGCGGTCGTCACCTACGAAACCCCCGACGGACCGGCCGAGTCACCGCTGGCCGACTTCTACCTCCCCGTCGGCGACACCCCGCACCGCGAGACCGCCCTGCCGCCCGGTGCGCTGATCACCGGCGTGGTCCTGCCTCCCGCGCCGGTCGCCGCACGCTCCCGCTACCGCAAGGTGCGCGAGCGTGCCTCGTACGCCTTCGCCATCGGCTCGGTGGCCGCCGCGCTCGACGTCGAGGACGGCGTCGTACGCGACGCGAGGCTGGCCCTCGGGGCGGTCGCCTCCCGGCCCTGGCGCGCCCGCGCCGCCGAACGGGTGCTCGTCGGCGGCCCCGCCGACGGCGCGGCCTTCGCCGCCGCGGCCGACGCCGAACTCGCGGCCGCGAAGCCGCTGCCCGACAACGGATACAAGGTGACCCTCATGCGCAACCTCATGGTGGCCGTCCTGACCGAACTCGCCGAGGAGGCCACCCGATGACCACCGCCACGACCGGCCCTACGGCGGTCAAGGGCGCCGTCGGCACCGCGCACACCCGCGTGGAGGGCCGCGACAAGGTCACCGGGGCGGCCCGCTACGCCGGCGAGATCCCCTTCGCCGACCTCGCCCACGGCTGGCTGGCCCTGTCCACCGTCGCCCGTGGCCGCGTCCGCTCCCTCGACACCGACGCCGTCCTCGGCATGCCGGGCGTCCTCGCCGTGCTCCATCACGGCAACGCGCCGCGCGTCGACACCGACTACGTCGGCATGCTGGGCATCCCGCCGGACCCCACCGCCGCCGTCTTCCAGGACGACCGGGTGCCGCACGTCGGCTGGCCGGTCGCCCTCGTGGTCGCCGAGACGCCCGAGCAGGCCAGGGAGGCCGCCGAGGCCCTCGTCGTCACCTACGACGAGGAGCCGCACGACACGGTGCTCACCGCGGACCACCCCGGCGCCTACCCTGCCGACGGGCACATGCCCGCCGAGACCGAGAAGGGCGACCTGGCGGCCTCGCTCGCCGCGTCCGCCGTCGTCGTGGACGAGGAGTACACCACCCCCGAAGAGCACCACAGCATGATGGAGCCGCACGCGGCCACGGCCCTGTGGGACGGCGGCCGGCTGGAGGTGATCGACTCCAACCAGGGTGCCACCTGGGTCCAGACCGAGCTGGCGAAGATGTTCTCCCTCGACGAGTCGGCCGTGCGGGTGCGCTCCGAACACATCGGCGGCGGCTTCGGCAGCAAGGGCCTGCGCGCCCACCAGGTGTCCGCCGTGATGGCGGCGACCGTCCTGCAGCGGCCGGTGCGCGTGGTGATGACCAGGCGCCAGATGTTCTCGCTGGCGGGCCACCGCAGTCCCACCGTCCAGCGCGTCCGGCTCGGCGCCGACGCCGACGGCCGGCTGCGCGCCCTGGAGCACCGCTCGCTGAACCAGACCTCGACCGTGTACGAGTTCGTCGAGCCCGGCGCCGGCGTCGCGAGGGTCATGTACGACGCCGACGCCCACCGCACCGCCAATCACGTCGTACGGCTCGACGTGCCGTCCCCGACGTTCATGCGCGCTCCGGGCGAGGCGCCGGGGTCCTTCGCCATCGAGTCGGCGCTGGACGAACTCGCCGAGCGCTGCGGCGTCGACCCGATCGAACTGCGCCTGCGCAACGAGCCCGAGGCCGGCCCGGTCTCCGGACTGCCGTTCAGCAGCCGCAACCTGGCGGCCTGCTTCCGCGAGGGCGCCCGCCGCTTCGGGTGGGCGGAGCGCGACCCGCGTCCCGGCATCCGCCGCGAGGGACGCTGGCTGCTGGGCACCGGCACCGCCGCGGCCTCCTTCGGAGCGGGCGCCGGACCCTCCACGGCCCTGCTGACCGCCGAGGCCGACGGCACCTTCACCGTGCGGATCTCCGCCGCCGACCTCGGCACCGGCGCCCGGACCGCGCTCACCCTGGTCGCCGCCGACGCGCTGGAGGTCACGCCCGAGCGGGTCCGGGTCCGGATCGGCGACAGCGACTTCGGGCCGGCGATGATCGCGGGCGGCTCGATGGGCACCCGCTCCTGGGCCTGGGCGATCACGGAGGCGGCCCGCGAACTGCGCGAGCGGCTCGCCCTGGGCCCGGCCGTCCCCCCGGAGGGCATCACCGTGCGCTCCGACACGACCGAGGCACTCGGCGCCCTCGCACAGAAGGAACGGCACTCCTACGGGGCGCAGTTCGCCGAGGTCGCCGTGGACACCGCCACCGGCGAGGTGCGGGTCCGGCGCATGCTCGGCATCTTCGCGGCCGGCCGCATCGTCAACCCCCTCACCGCCCGCAACCAGCTCGTCGGCGGCATGATCTGGGGCATCTCCATGGCCCTGCACGAGGAGGCGGTCCGGGACCGCGCCACGGGCGGGCTGTACGCCCCCGACCTGGCCGGCTACCACGTCGCCACCCACGCCGACGTGGGCGACGTCGACGCCGACTGGGTGGACGACCACGACCCGGACGACCCGGTCGGGATCAAGGGCGTCGGCGAGATCGGCATCGTCGGCGCGGCGGCGGCCGTCGCCAACGCCGTCCGGCACGCGACCGGCGTGCGCCACCGCAGCCTCCCGATCCGTCCCGACCGGGTGCTGTCGGCGCGCGCCGACGGGAGCGGCACCGATGCTTGACATCGCCGCCGAGCTGCACGGCTGGCTGGAGGAGGGCCGCGAGTTCGCCGTCGCCACCGTCGTCTCCGTCGGCGGCAGCGCGCCGCGCGGACCCGGCGCGGCCCTCGCCGTCGACAGCGAGGGCACGGCGATCGGCTCCGTCTCCGGCGGCTGCGTGGAGGGCGCGGTGTACGAGCTGTGCGCCGCCGCCCTGAGCAGCGGGGAGACGGTGCGCGAGCGCTTCGGCTACAGCGACGAGGACGCCTTCGCGGTCGGCCTCACCTGCGGCGGGGTCATCGACGTACTGATCACGCCGGTCGGCGCGGGCTCTGCCGAGCGGGAGGTGTTCCGGGCGGCGCTGTCCACCGCCGCCCGGGGCGGCACCGCGGCTCTCGCCCGGGTCGTCGAGGGCCCCGCCGAGCTGCTGGGCCGGGCGCTGCTGGTCCGCTCCGACGGCTCGTACGAGGGCGGTCTCGGCGGCCGGCCGGACCTGGACCGCACGGCGGTCGCCGAGGCGGGGGCCCTGCTGCACGCGGGCCGCACCGGCACGGTCGGCCTGTCGGAGGACGGCTCGCACTGCCCCGGCGGGCTCACCCTGCTCGTCGAGTCACGGGTGCCGCCGCCCCGCATGATCGTCTTCGGCGCGGTGGACTTCGCGGCGGCGCTGGTGCGGGCCGGCAAGTTCCTCGGCCACCATGTGACGGTGTGCGACGCCCGGCCCGTCTTCGCCACGCCCGCCCGCTTCCCCGAGGCCGACGAGGTCGTCGTCGACTGGCCGGACCGCTACCTGCGGAGCACCCCCACCGACGAACGCACGGTGCTGTGCGTCCTGACCCACGACGCCAAGTTCGACGTGCCGCTGCTGACGGAGGCCCTGCGGATGCCGGTCGCCTTCGTCGGGGCGATGGGCTCGCGCCGCACCCACGAGGACCGCGACCGGCGGCTGCGCGAGGCGGGCGTGACCGAGCGCGAACTCGCCCGCCTCCGCTCTCCGATCGGCCTGGACCTGGGCGCCCGGACCCCCGAGGAGACGGCGCTCTCCATCGCGGCGGAGATCGTCGCCGTGCGGCACGGCGGAACCGGGCTCCCCCTGACGGGCGGCGCCGCCCCGATCCACCGCCAACTGACCGGAGCCCCGGCCTGACAGGGCGGCCGGTGGCCTGACACGGCGGCCGGTCCGGACGGTCGGCACGTCGGCAGGGGGGTGATCCGTCGCCCGTCGCCCGTCGCACCCGTCGCCCGGCGGCGCGGGACGGACGTCGGCGGGCACTGGCAAGGGGGCGGGAGAGTTGGTCCAGGGCCCCGGCTCGGCTTCCGGCTGCCTGCCGGGCGGCGGCCGGTCCGGACAGCCGCCGCCCGGACCGGCCGGCACGCCGGGCGAGGGTGGTCCGCCGCTCGCCGGTACGGGCGGGGCCGGCAGGCGACGGCCAGCCGGTGGAGGCCCCTCCGGGCGGACACCGGCTTCGCGTCCGCGCGGACACCGGTGGTCTGCCGCCCGTGCGGTGATCGGCCGCCGGTCCACGCCGTGACCGGCGACCGGGCCGGGCGGCGGCTGCCCGTCCCTCATGCCGTCACGGCTGTCCGGGCGCCGGTGACCGGAACGGAACCGCTCCCGGCGTCGTCGGAACACCCGACTCGGCCTCCCGGACACGGGTCGTCCCGGCGACCCCGTGATCCAGCAGCGGCCCGACCTCCAGTCCCGCCGCGCGGCAGTCGCCCACGAGGCCGGGCAGGGCGGCGAGCGCCGCCCGCCAGCTGCCGGGGGCGGACGCGTGGTCGGTGTCGTGGAGGAGGACGGTGCCGCCCCCGCGCAGGTCGGCCGCGACCGTGGCGCGCACCGAGCCGGGCGTGGCGTCCTGCCGCCAGTCCTTGCCCCACGCCGTCCACAGCACCGGCCGCAGGCCGAGGCGCCGGGCCGCGGCCCAGCGGCCGGTGGTGAGGATGCCGTAGGGCGGGCGGTACCAGCGCGGGGTCCGTCCGGTGGTCTCGTGCATCACCCGGACGGCCCGCCGCAGCTCGCGCGCGTCCCGCGCCGGTGACGGCAGCCAGGGACGGTCGTGCGACCAGCCGTGGACGGCGAGTTCGTGCCCGCGCCGGGCCAGCTCACGGGCCTGCGCCGGATGCCGTACGACGTTCTCGCCCAGGACGAAGAAGGTCGCCCGCACGCCGAGCCCGTCGAGCACGTCCAGGAAGAGCGGCGTGGACACGGGGTCGGGCCCGTCGTCGAAGGTGAGGGCCACGTGATCGGGGCGGCCCTTTCCGGCCAGCGCGGGCAGCAGTCGCCGGCGCGGCCCGTGCAGCCAGGTCGCGGCCGGGCCGATGTGCGCCAGAGCGGCGGCGACCGGGACGACGGCGCACGCCGCCCGTGCGGCACGGGAACCCTCACTCATACGTCGGCCTCTCCTGTCCTGCCCGTCCTGCCCGTCCCGCTCGCTCCGGTCCCGCCCGGGCCTCTCCCGCGCGGTCCGGTCCGCTCCTGCCCCCTCCGAGTTCCGTCCGGCGCCGTCCTCGGCGTCGCGACGCCGGCCCCGCCTGCCGTCATGCCCCCCGCCGTCCCTGCTCCCACGCGTCCGTCCCCGGCCCGTCCCGCGCCGCCGGGGCCGTGTCCCACGCGCCGTGGACCGACGGTGCCCGCGCCAGCCCCACGCTGCCCAGACCGATCAGGGCGATGCCGACCACCTCGGGCAGCACCCGCACCCCGAGCGCGATCTCCTCGCCGAACAGGGCCCAGCCCAGGGCGACACTGGTCAGCGCGTCGCCGAGGGTCAGCGCCGGCTGCGACGCCGCGAGGGTCCCCGCCCGCAGCGCGCTCTGCAGCAGCAGGAAGCTGATGACGCCGACCACGCCCGTCGCGTACACCGGCCACTGGGTCAGCACCGCGCCCACCCCTTGCGGGAGCCGGCCCGTGACCTCCTTCAGCAGCGCCGCCGTACCGCCGAACGCCACGGCCGACGCCGAGCCGAACAGCGCGGCCCGGGGCGCGCCCCGCACCAGGCTGCCGACCGAGGCGAGGGCCGTCACCACGACGAACAGCACCAGGCCCGCCCAGCCCCACCGGCCGGGGTCGGCGGTGTCGTGGCCGGCCGCCGGCGCGGCGGCGCCCAGGAACAGGGCGAGACCGGCGGCCAGCGCCACGAACGCCAGCCACGTCCGCAGGTCCGGGCGACGGTGGAAGACCAGACTTCCGACCATCAGGGTGAACAGCAGCTCACTGGCCATCAGGGGCTGCACCACGGCCAGACTCCCCACCGCCAGCGCCGCCCCCTGGAGTACCGTCGTGAGCGCCAGCAGCAGCGCCCCGCCCACCCAGTAGCGGTCGCGCACCAGCCGCAGCAGGGAGCGCACCACCGTGTGCCGGGCCCCTGCCCGGCCCTCGTCCTGGGCCGCCGCCCGGCGCTGCAGCACCGACGCCGCCGCGTTGGACAGCGCCGCCAGCAGGGCCAGGACGACGGTGAGGGCACTCACCGCCGCGCGCTCCCGCTCATCCGGAACTCATCCGCGCCGCACGTCATCCGAACCGCGCGGCCAGCCGCCGGTACAGTCCCGGTGCCGCTCCCCGCACCCGGCACGGCAGCCGCAGCCAGCCGGGCACGTACACCTCGTCCCGGCCCCGCTCCACCGCCGTCCGCACCGCCTCGGCCACCCGTTCGGGAGGCACCGGACGCGGCCGGGACCGTCGGTAGGGAGTGCCGCGGTGCTCGAAGAACGGGGTGTCGACGACACCGGGCACCACATGCGTGACCCCCACGCCGGTGCCGCGCAACTCATAGCGCAGCGCGTCCGCGAAGGCGCCGACCGCCGCCTTGGCGGCGGAGTACACGGCCTCGTCGCGCACCGCCACACTCCCCGCCAGCGACCCGATCAGCACCACCCGCCCCGACCCGGCCTCCACCATGCCCGGCACCACCAGCCGCACCAGTCGCAGCGTGGCCCGCACATTGACGTCCAGCACCTGGTCGAGGGCGTGCGCGGGCATGTCGCGGAACTCACCCGCCCAGCCGACCCCGGCACCGGCCACCAGCAGATCCACCGGGCCCACCGTGGCCAGGGTGAAGTCGGCGAGCTGCCGGTCGGCACCGGGCACGGCGAGATCCGCGGCGAACGCCGTGGCCGAGGTGTCCTCGGCCACCGTGCGCAGCCGTTCCCGGTCCCGTCCGCTGAGCACCAGCCGCCAGCCGCCCTCGTCGCCGAGCCGGCGGGCCACGGCCGCGCCGATGCCGGAGGACGCGCCGGTGACGAGCGCGGTGCGCGTGCGCGTGCCCGTTCCGCCGACGGGCTCCCGCCCCGGCCTGGCGTGGCCCGCGTGGGGCGCGACGACCTGCGGTCCTGGGGCGGACCGGGGGCGGGAGAACGCGTGGGTCATGAGGACCACCTTGGCTCGGGCCGTACACCTGAACCCGGCCGGCCGAGCTGTCGGGCCCCGGCGTGCGGCCGGACGGGCGGTCTCGGAGTATCCCCGAGCGAGCGCCCGAAACGCTCAGGTTTGTACGGTTTGGAACACTTCGGGCGGGCAACTGGAGCGCCGTGCCTCCTCGCAGCCCCTCCGCGCCCCTCCGGTCCGCCCCGCGCCGCCCGGCGCGCGGCAGACGTCTGCTGGTGGTCAGCGCGAGCATGGGCGCCGGGCACGACACGGTCGCCGCCGAACTGGTCCGCCGGGCCCGGGAGCGCGGTGACGACGCCCGGGTCGTCGACGTCCTCGCCCTGCTGCCGTACGGCCTGGGCGCCGCGCTCCGGCACTTCTACCGAGGGTCGGTGCGCCACTTCCCCTGGGCGTACGCCGCTCTCTACCGCCTGTTCCTGCGCCCGGGCCCCGGACGCCGCCCCGGCGGCACTCCGCTGGCCCGGCTCGCCGGGGGCCGCCTGGTCGAGCTGGCGGGACGTACGGGTGCGGACGTGGTCGTCCCGGTCTTCCACCTCGGCGCCCAGCTCACCGGCCACCTCCGGGCCCGCGGGCTGCTGTCCGTGCCCAGTGTCGTCCTCGTCGTCGACTTCGAGGTCCACCGGCAGTGGCTCCACCCGGGCAACGACCGGCTCCTGTGCCTGACGCGGGAGGCGGCGCGCGAGGCGCGGGCGGGCACCGGCACCGTCGCGGAGGTCTGCGGTCCCGTGGTGGCGCCGGAGTTCTTCGCCGACGCTCCCGGCGCGGACGGATGGCGCTCGCTCTTCGGCCGGCTCGGCCCCGGCCGTCCGGCCGTGGTGCTCTCGGCGGGCGCCTGGGGGGTGGGCTCGCACCTGGACGGGACCGTCCGGCTCCTGGCGGGGAACGGTTTCCTGCCGGTCGTGCTCTGCGGGGACAACGGACGGCTGCGCCGCGGCCTGTCCGCCGTGCCCGGCGTGCTCGCGCTGGGCTGGGTGACGGACATGCCCGGCCTGCTGCACGCGGCCCGCGCCCTGGTGGACAACGCCGCCGGCCAGACCGCCGTACAGGCGCTCGCCGCCGGGCTGCCGGTCGTCGGGCACCGTCCGATCCCCGGCCACGGCGCGCAGGGAGTGCGCCGGATGGCCGCGCTGGGTGTGTCGGAGGTCGCCGAGGACGACGCCGCTCTGCTCGGCGTCCTGCGGAGGCTCACCGCCCCGGGGCCGGCCCGGCGGGAGCGGATCGCCGCCGGGCGCGCGCTGTTCACGGACGACGCGCTCACCCGGATACTCGCCGCCGCCGACGCCGAGCCCACGCCGGGACCGTGAGCCCACGCCGGGACCGTGAGGCCACGCCCGGACCGTGAGGCCACGCCCGGACCCTAAGCCCACGCCGGGACGATGAGCCCACCCCCGGACCGTGAGCCCACGCCCGGCCGTCAGGCCACCCCGCCGTGAGGCCACCCCGCCGTGAGGCCACCCCCGGACCCTGGGAACCAGGCCCGTTTCCCCACCCCGCCGAGGGGCACCCGCCCGGCGGCGAGAACCGGTGACCGGTGAAGGAGGAGGCGGCGCCGTGCGGCTCCACGAATTCCTGACCCTGGTACGCGACCGCGGCGAGTACCACAGCGACGACGAGGCCGAGCAGGTCACCGCGGCGGTCCTGTGGGTGCTGGCGTCCCGCGTCGGCCCTCAGGAGGCCGCCTCCCTGGCCGCCGACCTGCCGGCGCCCCTGGACGAGGCGCTGCTCCTGGAACGCGGGCGTTCCGAGGCGTTCGGCCGCGCGGAGTTCCTGCGGCGCGTGGCCCAGCAGACCGGCGCCCGGCCACGGACGGCGGAGTGGGACGCGGGCGCGGTGCTCGCCACCCTCGGCGAGGCGGTGCCCGGCGAACGCGTCGACCATCTCCTCGCCCGTCTGCCCGTGGACTGCGCCGACCTCTTCGGCCGAAGGGGCGGCCCCGAAGGAGGTACCCATGACGGACGGTGAACAGCGCTACGACGACGGGGACGACACCCCCTTGCGCGGTTACGCGACGCTCGCGACGACCTTCGTGGCGGGGGCCGGTGTGTTCGCCCTGACCGCGTGGCGCCGCGGGCTGCGCCTGCCCGACACCGTCCCCGCCTGGGACGTGGCCCTGCTGGGAACGGCGACGTTCAAGGCGTCCCGGCTGCTGACCAAGGACAAGGTCACCAGCTTCCTGCGGGCGCCGTTCACCCGGCGCGAGCGGGAGGGGGAGGGCAGCGAGGTGATGGACGCCCCGCGCGGCACGGGCCTGCGGCGGGCCGTCGGTGACCTGGTCTCCTGCCCCTTCTGCACCTCCACCTGGGTGGCCGGCGGGCTGGTCGGCACCTACGCCGTCGCGCCCCGGGCCGCCCGGCTGGTCTGCGCCGGCCTGAGCGCCGTGGTGGTCTCGGACTGGCTGCAGTACGCCTGGAGCGCCACCGAGCAGAAGGCCGAACAGTGAGCGGCGGGTGAGCGACTGATCAGGGGCGGGAGGGCGGTCAGTCGCGCTCGGCTTGCTCCGCCCGCTCGGCGTGCAGCTTCTTCACCCGGGCCGCCTCCTTGCGGACGTCGGCCTGCACGGCCCGCTCCCGCTCCAGCCACTCGGGCCGCTCCTCCTTGAGCGCCTCGATCTGCTCGGTGGTGAGGGGCTCCGCCACCCCGCCCCGGTGCAGCCCGGCGATGGAGACGCCCAGCTTGGCCGCCACCACCGGCCGCGGGTGCGGGCCGTCGCGGCGCAGGTCCCGCAGCCACGCGGGCGGGTCGGTCTGGAGCGCGTTCAGCTCGGCGCGCGTGACGACGCCCTCCCGGAACTCGGCGGGTGTGGCCTCGAGGTACACACCCAGCTTCTTCGCCGCGGTCGCGGGCTTCATGGTCTGGGTGTTCTGGTGCGACGTCATGGTGTCAAGGGTATCGAGCGTGTGAGCGGCCCGAGACCACGCCCGGTAACCTGGCCCGGTGACAGGCTCGGAAGAAACCCCCTCGTTCCGGCTCGCGTACGTCCCGGGGGTGACGCCCGACAAATGGGTGCGCATCTGGAACGAGCGGCTGCCCGACGTCCCGCTGACCCTGACCCAGGTCCCCGCCGCCGAGGCGCCGGGCGTGCTGCTGGGCGGCGGCGCGGACGCCGGTCTGGTGCGGCTGCCCGTCGACCGGAGCGCCCTCAGCGCGATCCCGCTCTACACCGAGACCACGGTCGTCGTGATCCCCAAGGACCACCTGGTCACCGCGGCCGACGAGGTGACCGTCGAGGACCTGGCCGACGAGATCGTGCTGCACCCCCTGGACGATGTCCTCGGCTGGGAGCGGCCCCCGGGCCGGCCCGCCCTGGAGCGTCCGGCGACCACGGCCGACGCCGTCGAGCTGGTGGCCGCCGGGATCGGCGTGCTGCTCGTCCCCCTGTCGCTGGCCCGGCTGCACCACCGCAAGGACCTCACCTACCGGACGGTCACCGACGCCCCCGAGTCGAGCGTGGCGCTGTCCTGGCCCGAGGACGCGCACAGCGACCGGGTGGAGGACTTCATCGGCATCGTCCGGGGCCGCACCGTCAACAGCACCCGGGGCAGGCAGCCCGCGCAGGCGCCGCGGAAGGGCGAACGGACCCAAGCCGCCCCCGCACGGCGCACACCGGCGGGCGGGAAGCAGACCGGCGGCGCCCGACGCGGCGCGGGCGGCACCGCCCGCGGCGGCGGGAACGCGGGCAGGGGCGGCGGGAAGGGCGGCGGCAGCGGCAAGGGCGCCAAGCGCGGCCGACCCCGCCGCGGCTGACACCGAAGCGCCCTCGTCTCACCGGACCGTCGGACTGGGGCTGGGCGCCGAGGTGTTGACCTCCAGGCCGGGCGGCGAGGTGAGGGAGAGCACCGGCTCGCCCGGCTGCGGGGCGGGCGGGGTGAGCTGCGCCTTGGGGAGGTTCGGCGGGGCGGACTGCTGGAAGTTGACCTGGTCGAAGTTGACCAGGCCGGTCTTCTCCAGCACCGTGATGTGGTCCAGCACGGTGTCGTTGGCCTGGTCGGCGAGCTGCCGCACCAGGGAGTTCTTGGTGTTGGCGCGGATGTCGGCGATGGCCGGGAAGATCTGCCCGTGCGTGATGCGCATGATGTTCACCGCGGTGGTGTCGAACTGTCTGCCCGTGGTCCCGTCCACCGTCGCCACGAACTGCTGCTGCTGCGGTGAGGCCAGGTTCGGCAGGGTGATGCCCAGCTCCGGCGCGATCCTGCGGCAGGTCGCGTCGAGCCGGGCGTGACCGACGACCAGGTGCTCGCCGGCCTCCTTCATCTCCGGCGTCGTCCCCCGCTCCATGGCCATCAGCCCCAGCGGGTGCTCCCACAGCCCGGCGGCCCGGACCTTCACCACGAAGTCACGGTCGGCCTCGGTCAGCGGCCCGTAGAGCGTGTCGGCGATGATCCGGGCCTGGTCGTTGCCCGTGTTCCGCACCCCCAGCATGGTCGGGTAGGCGAGCGCGGTGAGGGTGAGGACCAGGGCACCGGCCACGAAGGCGGCCCCTGCCGTGGTGCGCGTGATGCGCATCGTGCCTCCTGGAGCGAGGACAGGCTCGGACACCAGGAGGTACGGACGGGGGCGGCGAAGCGATCACCTCGACGGGTAAAAAATCCGGCGGGTGGCCGCCCCGTCCACCGCGAACGCGTCAGCCGGCCCGTACCGACCGCTCCAGCCACGCGTACGCCGCCCGCGCGCTGAACTCGCTCTGCCCGCCACGCACCAGCAGTTGGGCGGTGGTGAACTCCGGGGCGTCCGCCTGGGCGGCGACGTAGGGGATCGCGATGCAGCGCATCCCGGCCGCGTGCGCGGCGGCGGCTCCCGGCGCGGCGTCCTCCAGGACCACGCAGTCGGCCGGGTCCGCGCCGAGCCGTCGAGCCGCCTCCAGGAAGACGTCCGGGGCCGGCTTGCCCCGCGCCACCTCGTCGGCCGAGACCACCGTGGGCAGCAGCGAGTCCAGCCCGGTGCGGGCCAGGATCGCGGAGATGGCCTCGGGCGACGACCCCGAGGCCACCGCCAGCGGCACCCCTTCGCCGGCGAGCAGTTCGACGAACTTCCGCATCTCGGGGTAGGCGCGGGCGGAGGTGCGGGCCAGGTCGAGGTAGTGGCGGTTCTTGACGGCGAGCAGTTCCTCGACCGGTGCCCGCAGCCCGTAGCGCCGCTTCCAGTCGGCGACCGTCTCCTGGGTGCTGATGCCCACGTACCCCTCGTGGTCGGTCCAGGTGAAGTCGTCGACGCCGTACTCGGCGAGGGTCTGCCGGCCCGCCTCGTAGTAGTTCGGCTCGCTGTCCACGAGCGTGCCGTCGAGATCGAAGATGACCGAGATGCCGTCGAGAGAACTCATGCGTCCAGCATGCCAAGGATCACCGGCGCGCCGAACGCCCGATCGACTCCACGAGGGGCAGCAGCCGGTGGGGCACCCGCTCGCGCAGCGCCACCTCGCTACGGGTGCGCACCACCCCCGGCAGGCTGATCAGCTTCTGGACCACGTCCTCCAGGTGCGCGTTGTCGCGGGCCACGACCCGGGTCAGCAGGTCCCCGCCGCCGGTGATGGAGAAGGCCTCGACGATCTCCGGGACGGCGGCCAGCGCCTCGCCCACCTCGTCCAGGTGGCCCTGGGTGACCTCGATGTGCACGAACGCGAGCACCGGATGGCCCAGCGCGGCGGGGGAGAGGGACGGCGCGGTGCCGGTGATCACGCCGTCGCGCTCCAGCCGGTCCAGCCGGGCCTGGAGCGTGCCGCGGGCGATCCCGAGGACGCGGGCGTACTCGCGGACGCTGGTGCGGGGCTGCTCCAGCAGCAGCCGCAGGATGCGGGTGTCCAGTTCGTCGACGGCCATGGCGCGGGGTCCCTTCGTCGGCCATTGGCTCTCCGGTGGCCGTAAGAGTGCCGCCGAAACTGTACCAATGGCCCAGTGAAAAAGGAGCCTGTTGAGCCACTGGTGGAAGGGATGCTCCCATAGGGAGGTCGATGGCGCTGCGGACTCCGCGGCGCCTTTTTCATGCCAGTGACTCGAGGCCGGTGGGCGAGGGGGCGGTAATCAGTGCTGAAGAAGGTGTTCGTGAGCCCGGACCCGGGACGGTCCCGGCTGCGCTTCGCGGCGCGGGCCGTCCTCGGCATCGGGCTGGCCGTAGCCGCCTGCGGCGTGGCCGGCACCTCCCTGGTGGGCGCGATCACCGGCGGGCTCGCCGCGCTGCTCGCGCTGTTCACCGTCACCGACGCCACCGTGCGCGGACAGGCGGTCACCACCGCGCTGCTGCCGGTCGTCGGACTGCCCGTGCTCACCGCCGCCGCCGCGCTGCACGACCTCCCCGTGGCGCGGGACCTCACCTTCCTCGCCGTCGTCGGCGCGGGCGTCTACGCCCGGCGCTGGGGCCCGCGCGGACACAGCCTCGGCGTGTTCGCCTTCATGACCTTCTTCATCGCGCAGTTCCTGCACGCGACCACGGACCGGCTGCCCGAGATGTACGCGGCCGTCCTGCTGTCCGTGGCCACCGCCGCGGCGGTGCGCTTCGGCCTGTGGTGCTACGAACGCCGCCTGCCCCCGCCCGCCGCCCCCGCGCCTCCGGCCGGCACCGGGCTCGCCCGCATCACCACCCGCCAGGCCGTCCAGGCCACCGCGGGCGCCGGCTTCGCGCTGGTCGTCGGCCAGCTCGTGTCCGACCAGCGCTGGTACTGGGCGGTCGGCGCCACCTGGTGGGTCTTCGTCAACACCACCTCGCGCGGCGAGACGCTGGTCCGCGGCTTCCGCCGGGTCCTCGGCACGGTCGTCGGCATCGGTCTCGGCTTCCTGATCGCCTTCCCGCTGGCCGGGGCCGCGGTGCCCACCGCCGTGCTCGCCGCCGCCTGCGTCTTCGGCATCTTCTACACCGCCGCGGTCTCCTACACCTGGATGATGCTCTGCGTCACCCTGCTCGCCGAACTGCTCTACGGCCTGCTGGGCTTCCTCAGCCCCGGGCTGCTCGCCCTGCGGCTCGTCGAGACCGGCGTCGGGGCGCTCGGCGCCGCGCTGGCCGTGCTCTTCGTCCTCCCCGTCACCACGCACGCCGTCACCGACGCCTGGATCCAGCGCGCCCTGCGCTGCGTGCACGCCTGCACCGCCGAGGCCGCCGCCCGTCTCGCCGGCAACGAGGGCGCCGACCCCGCGCACCGGGTGGCGGAACTGGAGCAGCTTCTGGGCCGGGTCCGGCTGTCCCTGTCCCCGCTCGTCCACCCGCTGAACCCGATGCGCGGCCGCAAGCGCCGCGCCCGGCGCGTCCTCGCCCTGCTCGACGACTGCGCGCGGGAGATACGCGGCCTGGTCGCCGTCGCCGCCGACCCGGAGGCCTCGCACGACGCGCGGCTGGCCGCCGCCTGCTGGCGCGTCGAGGCCGCCGTCGAGGCGCTCACCGGGGGCGGCCGCGTCCCCGCCCACGCGCAGGGGGCGCACACCGCCGAACCCGCGCTCGCCCACCTCCACGGCCTGGAGCGAGCCCTCACCGAACTCGCGGCACCCCTGCGGGCGCCCTCCGGCTCGCCGCTCGCCGGCGCCTGAGCCCTCCGCCCCGCGCCTTCGCCAGGTCCGGACCGCAACTGATCGACTGCTACCGTCGCCCCGGGGCAGGCGATCGGCCGGCCCGGTCGGTCCGGCACCCGACGGGGCGCCGGAGGCGACGGCCCGGCACGCGGCGGTACGAGACGAGAGGGACCACTGGTGACAGACGGCGACATGCGGCGGCGGGCGTTCATCGGGTCGTTCACGGCGGCCGGCGGGCCCGGCATCGTCACCGCGGCCGTCGCGCCGGGCACCGGCGAGCTGACGGTCCTCAGCGGCACCGACCGCCTGCCCGACCCGTCCTTCCTTGCCCTGGCACCGGACGGGAACACGCTCTACGCCGTCAGCGAGACGGCCGAGGGAGCGGTCGCCGCCTTCCGCGTGAGCGGGGACAAGCCCGAGCCCGCCGGCCGCCCGGTGTCCGTCGGGGGCGACGGCCCCACCCACCTCGCCCTCCACGCCGGGCACGTGCTGACGGCCAACTACGGCTCCGGCAGCGTCACCGCCGTGCCGCTGCGCGCCGACGGCACCCTCGCCCGGGCCGCCTCCGGCGTCCTGCGCCACACCGGATCGGGCCCGCACGCCCAGCGTCAGCAGGGACCGCACGCCCACCAGGTGCGCCCGGACCCGAGCGGGCGGTGGGCCGTCAGCGTGGACCTCGGCACCGACTCGGTGCGGGTGTGCACCCTGACGGACGGCGCCCTCACCGTGCACCGGGAGACCGCGCTGCGCCCCGGCTCCGGGCCGCGGCACCTGGCCTTCCACCCCGACGGCTCCCACGCCTACGTCGTCAACGAACTCGCGCCCACCGTCACCGTCTGCCGCTGGGACGCGGCCGAGGGCGTGCTGCAGCCGCTCACCGAGGTGCCGGTGCTCCCCGGTGCCCCGGCCGGTGACGCCTACCCGTCCGGCATCGTGGCCTCGCCCGACGGCCGCTTCGTGTGGACCGCGACCCGCGGCGAGGACGTCCTGTCCGTGTTCGCCGTGGAACCGGACGGACTGCGGCTGACCGGGACCGTCCCCTGCGGCGGACACTGGCCGCGGGAGATCGCCGAGTCGGGCGGCTTCCTGTACGTGGCGAACGAGCGCTCCGGCGACGTGACCTGGTTCGCCCTCGATCCGGCGACCGGGGTGCCGCGCCGGGCCGGCTCCCTGGCCCTCCCGGCGGCCTCCTGCGTGATCTTCGGCTGACGCACCCCCCGTACTGCCACGGTGCCCCGGCGGACCGGGGGCGCCATCCGTACCGGCCCACGGCCCGCCCGGCCCCCGCACGGGTACGACCACGGGCCCGCTCCGTCGCCGGAGC
The DNA here is from genome assembly GCF_964272335.1 of Streptomyces sp. SudanB5_2050. Lineage (NCBI taxonomy): Bacteria > Bacillati > Actinomycetota > Actinomycetes > Kitasatosporales > Streptomycetaceae > Streptomyces > Streptomyces sp. SudanB5_2050. The sequence goes on along the minus strand of NZ_OZ186760.1, from coordinate 1,217,249 downwards.
GGGCCCGTGGTCCCGTATGTCCCGGGTGCGTCAGCGCACCGGTGCGCCCTGGGGCTGCTGCGGCGAGATGCCGAGCGCCGTCGTGTACTTGGCCAGCGTCAGCTTGCCGATCGCCGGATAGGGGCCGAGCGGGTCGGAGGTGGAGCAGCCCGCCTCCTTGGCCGCCTCCTCCAGCAGGGACGCCTCGATCTCGGGGCCGATCAGGTACGGCGCGAGCGCCAGCTGCTGGGAACCCGAGGAACGCAGCTGCTCGGCCACGGACGCGATCGAGCCCTCCTCGTCCAGGGCCGCCGCCATCACCGGCACGGCCAGACGGGCCGCGAGCAGCATGCCGGTGATCCCGGCCGCCTGCACGGCCTCGTCACCGCCCACGGAGGCCAGGATGATGCCGTCCGCGGCGGTGGCCACGGTGAAGAGCCTGGCCCGGTCGGCGCGGGCCAGCCCCGCCTCGGAGAGCCGCACGTGCAGCGCCTCGGCCAGCAGCGGGTGCGGGCCGAGCACGTCGGTCAGCTCGGCGGCGACCTTGCTGTCCATGACGGCCTGGCGGATGCGGCGCAGCAGCGCGCTGTCCGGTCCGGCGAGCAGCGGTACGACGACGGCGACGGGCCCCTCGGGCTCCTTCACCTCCAGGCCGGCGGCCACCGCCTGCTCGTAGCGGGCGGTGCGCTCCTCGGCGGCCCGGGCGAGGACGGTCGACAGGGTGGGGAACTCCTCGTCGTCCCCGTCGAGCCAGCCGATCCTGGCGTCGAGGCCGGGAAGTTCCGAACGGGCGATGCTGACGACCTCGTCGGTGAGGCCACGGGTGGCGCTACTGGGCGTCCCCGGAACCGCGAGGACGAGCGCCGGCGCGCCCTCGGGAGCCACCAGGGGTTCGGGACGGCGGTGCCGTCCGGGCTGGCGGGGGCGCGGCATTCGTACTGGCAGGCCGGACGCGGGCCCAGTGGGGGAGCTCATGGCGCCGCATGTTACTGGTTTCCTGGGTTTCCCTGTTCGGGGAGGGTGCAGGTGAGCGGTATCCGTCCGGTTTTGTCTGAAGAGTGATGTACGGATCGGCCGACATCGGCACGATTCACCTCGGTGGAGGACCGATTCTCAGCCGTCCGGGTCAGCCGTCACCCACAGCATTTTTTCATCACCCGGAAGGGTGAACGAGCCGGTCGCCAGGTCGCTCGCGATCCGCACCGAACCGTGCAGTGGATCACCCTCGGCGGCCGTCCGCCGCGCGTGCGGGAGCCGCTTCGCCAGCTCCTCCTCCAGCGGCACGGCCAGGGCGTCGCCCAGCTTCAGCAGTCCACCGGTGACGGCGACCAGGGGCTCGCCCCCGGGCGGACACACCGCGGCCGCCGAATCCGCCATGTGCCGGGCGGCGGCCCGCAGGACGTCCGCGGCGACCGGGTCACCGGCCGCGCAGGCGGCCACCTCCGGCGCGAACGAGGCGAGGACGGCGGGACGGTCGGTACGCGGATAGATCCGGCCGGGCAGCCCCGCCACCGGCCCGAACCGCTCCTCGGCCCGGGCCAGCAGCGCCGCCGAACCGCCCGGGCGCCCGTCGTGGGCGCGCAACGCCGCCTCCAGCCCGGCCCGTCCGATCCAGGCCCCGCCGCCGCAGTCGCCCAGCAGATGGCCCCAGCCGTCCGCCCGGTACCAGCGCTCCAGGTCCGTACCGGTCGCGATCAGGCCCGTACCGGCGGCCACCACGGCGCCCGTCCGCGGGCCGAGGGCGCCGACGTACGCGGTCACCGCGTCCGCGACCAGGGCGACCGTCCGCACGCCCAGGTCCCGGGCCAGGGCACCCGGCATCTCGGCGCGCAGGGCGTCGCCCAGGGTGGCCAGCCCCGCGGCCCCGACGACCACGGTGCCGATCCGGACGACACCGGTCTCCTCCCGCAGCGACTCCGCCATGGGCAGCAGCTGCCCCAGCAGATGCCCGGGGTCGATGCCGCGCGCGCCGGTGCGGACCGCCTCCCGCGACGCGCGCCGTCCGAGGACCCGTGGGCCGTCCCCGTCGCCACCGGCCGTGCCGAGGACGACCCGCAGCCCCGAGCCGCCGGAGTCCACGGCCAGGAAGCCGGGCGTCACGGCAGGCGCCAGTCGACCGGCTGACCTCCCAGGCGGACCAGCAGGTCGTTGGCCCGGCTGAACGGACGGGACCCGAAGAATCCCCGGTCGGCCGACATCGGCGACGGGTGCGCGGACTCGACCGCCGGGAGGTCGCCGAGCAGCGGGCGCAGATTGCGGGCGTCGCGTCCCCACAGGATGGACACCATCGGCTTCCCGCGTGCCGCCAGAGCGCGTATCGCCTGCTCGGTGACCTCCTCCCAGCCCTTGCCGCGGTGGGCGGCGGGCTTGCGCGGGGCCGTGGTGAGCGCCCTGTTGAGCAGCAGAACACCCTGCTCGGTCCACGGGGTCAGGTCCCCGCTGGAGGGCTGCGGGAGATTCAGGTCGGTGTGCAGTTCCCGGAAGATGTTGACGAGGCTGCCGGGCAGCGGACGCACCTCGGGCGCGACCGAGAACGACAGCCCCACCGCGTGCCCCGGGGTCGGGTAGGGGTCCTGTCCGACGATCAGTACGCGGACGTCGTCGAAGGGCTGTTGGAAGGCCCGCAGTACATGCGCCCCGGCGGGGAGGTAGGTGCGTCCGGCGGCGATCTCCGCGCGCAGGAACTCACCCATCGCGGTGATCCGCCCGGCGACGGGTTCCAGGGCCTTCGCCCAGCCCGCTTCGACGATTTCGTGCAAGGGTCGTGGTGCCACGGGCGTCACCCTACTGCCGTACGGGTGACGCCGATCAACCGGTGGCGGCGGCCGGTCCCCCCGGTCCGGTTCATCCGACGACCGCGGCCCGCACGCACAGCACGTCCGGCAGGTGGGAGGCCAACTGCCGCCAGCTGTCGCCGTCGTCGTCCGAAGCGAACACCTCGCCGTTGCGGTTGCCGAAGTAGACGCCGGCCCGCTCCGCGTCGTCGGTGCACAGCGCGTCGCGCAGCACCGTGCCGTAGTGGTCCTCCTGCGGCAGTCCCGCCGACAGCGGCTCCCAGCTCTTGCCCGCGTCGGCCGTGCGGAAGACCCGGCAGCGGCGGTCCGCCGGGACCCGGTCGGCGTCGGCGTTGATCGGGAAGACGTACGCCGTGTCGCCGCGGTGCGGGTGGGCGGCCACCGCGAAGCCGAACGTCGACGGCAGCCCCTCGCCGATGTCCGTCCAGTGCGCGCCGGAGTCGTCGCTGCGGTACACGCCCCAGTGGTTCTGCAGGTAGAGCCGGTCCGGGGTCGCCGCGTCCCGGGCCACCTTGTGCACGCACTGGCCGAACTCCGGGTTCGGGTCCGGCAGGAAGACCGCGGAGACACCGGAGTTGGACGGCGCCCAGCTCGCGCCGCCGTCCGTGGTGCGGAAGACGCCCGCGGTCGACACGGCGACCGTGACGGACTCCGGGTCCCGGGCGTCGGTGAGGACGGTGTGCAGCCCCTCGCCACCGCCGCCCGGCACCCACTGCGAGCGCGTGGGGTGCTCCCACAGGGGCCGGACCAGCTCGAAGCTCTCGCCCCGGTCCTCCGACCGGTACAGCGCGGCCGGTTCCGTGCCCGCGTAGACCACGTCCGGCTCCGCGGCGGCCGGGTGCAGCTGCCACACCCGCTCCAGCGAAGCACCGGTCTCCTTGGGGAACTTGACCGCGGGCTGGGCGGGCTCGGTCCAGGTCCGCCCCAGGTCGTCGGAGTGGAACACCGACGGCCCCCAGTGCGCGCTGTCGCCGCCGGCCAGCAGCCGCGGGGTGTCGCCGCGGGTGTCGAGGGCGACCGAGTACACCGCCTGCGCGTTGAAGTAGGGACTCTCGTCGAACTCCCAGGTGCCACCCCGCCGGCGCCCGATGAACAGGCCCTTGCGGGTGCCCACGGCGAGCAGTACCTCGGTCATGCCGATCACCTCCGCGGCGTCCTCGTCGACGCCTTCGTCTCGGACACGGGCCAGTCTGCACCCCACCACTGACAGTCACCTCTGGAAAGGGTGACGCCGCAGGTCACGGCGGTGATGTCGCGCTCGCGGAGGACAGGGGCGCGGTCCGCTCCGAGGCCGTGGCGGCGGCTTCAGGCCCGTGGCGGCGGCTTCAGGCCCGTGGCGGCCGCTTCAGGCCCGCGGCGGCAGCGCCCGCTCCAGGATGCCGCCGAGGTCCGCCCCGGCCGGCAGCGTGCCGAAGGCGTGCCCCCAGTCGCCGCCGAGCCGGCTCGCGCAGAACGCGTCGGCCACGGCGGGCGGGGCGTGGCGGACCAGCAGGGAGCCCTGGAGGGTGAGGGCCATCAGCTCCACCAGGCGGCGGGCCCCCGTCTCGGACGCCTCCGCCAGTCCCGACTCCAGCCGGGCCACGGCGGCGTCCAGCCGGGCGTCCGCGCCCCGGGCGAGGGCGAGTTCGCCGAAGAGGGCGTGCGCGGTCTCGGGCGAGCGGCCCAGCGCCCGCAGCACGTCCAGGGCGTTGACGTTCCCCGAGCCCTCCCAGATCGACAGAAGCGGTGCCTCGCGGTAGTGGCGGGGCATGCCCGACTCCTCCACATAGCCGTTGCCGCCCAGGCACTCCAGGGCCTCGGCGGTGAACGCGGGGCCCCTCTTGGTCACCCAGTACTTGCCGACGGCGGTGGCGATCCGCCGGAAGGCGGCCTCCCCGGCGTCCCCGCGCACCGCCCGGTCCGCCGCGCCCGCCAGCCGCAGCGTGAGCGTCGTCGCCGCCTCCGACTCCAGCGCGAGGTCGGCCAGGACGTTGCGCATCAGGGGCTGGTCGACCAGGCGGGCACCGAACGCGCCGCGGTGCCGTACGTGATGTCCCGCCTCGACGAGCGTCTTGCGCATCAGCGTCGCCGAGGCCATCACGCAGTCCAGCCGGGTGCAGTTGACCATCTCGATGATCGTCTTGACGCCCTGCCCCTCGGGCCCGACCAGCCAGGCGACCGTCCCGTCGAACTCGGGCTCGGACGACGCGTTGGAGCGGTTGCCGAGCTTGTCCTTGAGGCGCTGGACGCGGAAGGTGTTGCGGGTGCCGTCGGGCAGGACGCGCGGGACCAGGAAGCACGACAGGCCCCCGGGGGCCTGGGCCAGCACCAGGAACACGTCGCACATCGGCGCCGACGTGAACCACTTGTGCCCGCGCAGCGTGTACACCCCGGACTCGGCGGTCGGGGTGGCCGCGGTGGTGTTCGTGCGGACGTCGGAGCCGCCCTGCTTCTCCGTTATCCCCATGCCGGCCAGCAGGCCCCGCTTCCCGGTGGGCGGCCGCAGCCCCGGCTCGTACTCCCGGCTGGTCAGCAGCGGCTCGTAGACCTTCGTCAGCTCCGGCTCGGCGCGCAGCGCGGGCACGGCGGCGTAGGTCATCGACGTGGGACAGCCGTGCCCCGCCTCGGTGTGCCCCCACACCAGTCCGCCGGCGGTCCGGGCGACGTGGGCCCCCGGCCGCTCGTCCGCCCACGCCGAGCCGGCCAGCCCCTCGCCGACGGCCACCCGCATCAGGTGGTGCCAGCTGGGGTGGTACTCGACCTCGTCGATCCGGTTGCCGTACCGGTCGTGGGTGCGCAGCACGGGCTCGTGGCGGTTGGCCAGGTCGCCCCACTCCTGGGCCTGGGCGCTGCCCGCCCGCAGGCCGAGCCGCCGCAGCTCCTCCTCGGCCCATCCGGCGCCCTCCCGCCGCACGCCCTCCAGCAGGGCCGTGTCCGCGGAGGCGTCGTAGGGGGCCAGGGGAGGGGGCTGGTTGGTGACGTCGTGCGTGGCGTACCCCACCGGACGGCCCGCGGACTCCTCGTACGGCTCCTGCGTGAGTGTCGTCATGAGGTCGAGTGTTGCACCGGCGCTGCGGTCGCAGCAATAGTGCAACAGAGGGGTGCACGTACAGTACGGCCCATGAACGGCTCCGCGTCCCCGGGCGACCCCGCGCTGCGTCCGCTGTCCGCGCGGTCGGTCGTGCTGAGCCTCCTCCTCGGTACGCATCCCCCCGAACTGTCCGCCCGCGAGCTGGTGCGGCTGGTGGAGGGCTTCGGTGTCGGCGGGTCCACCGTGCGCGCGGCCCTCAGCCGGATGACCGCCGCCGGTGACCTGCGGCGTACGGAGGCCGGCTACCGCCTCAGCGAGCGGCTGCTGGAGCGCCAGCGCCGCCAGGACGAGGCCGTGCGCCCGCACACCCGCGCGTGGCGGGACGACTGGGAGATGGTCGTGGTCACCGCGACGGGGCGCGGCCCCGCCGAACGCGCCGATCTGCGCGCCCGGCTGACCGCCCTGCGCCTGGCCGAGGTCCGCGAGGGCGTCTGGCTGCGCCCGGCCAATCTCCGCCGTCCGCTGCCGGCCGACCTGGACCGGGTGGCCGACGCGTACGTCTGCCGCCCCGCGCGTCCGGGCCGCGAACTCGCCGCCCGGCTGTGGCCGCTGGACGCCTGGTCCGCCACGGCCCGGGAACTGCTCGCCCGGGTCGACCGGGCACGGCGGCCGGCCGACCGGCTCACCGCCTTCGCCGCCGTCGTGCGCCATCTGCTCGCCGACCCCGTCCTGCCCCCGGAACTGCTGCCGGGCGACTGGCCGGGCCCGGCCCTGCGCGACGCCTACGAGCGCTTCCGGCGGGAGCAGGCCGGTCAGCTCCGGGCCACGGACGCCCGGGGCTGACCGGCTGCGGGGTCACGCGCCGACGGGGCGCGTCACCTGTAGGTGATGTCCGACGACGTGTACTTGCAGTGGGTGCCGTCGGGGCCCGAGCCGTTCGAGTCCGGCTCGTCGCCGTCGTCGTTGCCGATGTACTTCTGGCACGGGACGATCTTCCTGTCGCCGTCCCCGACGATCGTGATGTTGCGCAGGGTCGCGCTGTCGCCGTAGTTGGTGTTGATCCCGGCGATCCGGCTGCCCTTCCAGCTCACCTCGATGGTGTCGAGGTTGATCGTGCGCTTGTACTGCGTCGAGCAGTTGCCGCAGGAGCGGACGAAGGTGCCGAAGTTCTTGACGGCGAAGTTCGACACGTTGAGCGTGCCGGCGCCGTTGAACTGGAACACCTTGTCGCCGGCCTCCTTGGCGCCGCCCCCGGTCACGGTGTAGACGTTCGACGACGAGGAGCCGCGGAAGGTCGCCGCGTCCTCGCCGACGTCCTCCCACCAGACGTTCTGCAGCGTGCAACTGCCCTTGCAGTGGATGCCGTCGGCGGCCGGCGCGCCGAGGATCACGTTCTTCAGGACGGCGCCCGGGGCCAGTTCCAGGATCGGCCCCTGGTCCTCGTCCTGGCCCCCGGAGCCCAGGTCGCCGGTGCCGTAGAGGCGCTTCATCCCGTAGTCCTTGGTGCCGGAGACCGAGATGGTGGAGGAGACGCCCTGGCTGCCGTTGGGGGTCGGCCAGGTGGTGGCCTGGGCCGATGACGCCCCGGAAGTCATGAGCATGCCAACCGAGAGGCCGAGGGCGGCCAGCGTGCCGGTCGCGGCGCGCCACCGCGCGTGGGGGTGTGTCGCAGCGGTCATGTTCTGGTCCCTTCCGTCAGGGAGTGGGGGTGGAACGGAACATGTACATGAACGTTGTTCAGGATGTTGTCCGGTGTCACGGGCGCTGCCGGGCTCTTGAGGCCTCGCAGCGCCCGTGACGGTCATGCTGATGAACGGACCGTAGAGGGCAAGCGCTTTCTAGTCAACGCCTCGCGCACGACTCCGTCTCACATGCCCCAGCCGTACTGGTCCGGCATGCGGACCGTGTCGCCCATGTCGCCCAGCTCCCGGGCCGCCTGCTGCGCCCAGGACGGGCTGCGCAGCAGCTCGCGGCCGAGGAGCACGGCGTCGGCCTCGTCGTTGGCCAGGATTTTCTCGGCCTGCCGGACGTCGGTGATCAGGCCGACGGCGGCGACGGGCAGGGTGGTACCGGCCTTGACGCGCGCGGCGAACGGCACCTGGTAGCCGGGGCCGGTGGGGATGCGGACGCGCGGCACGTTGCCCCCGGTGGAGACGTCGAGCAGGTCGATGCCGTGGGCCTGGAGGTCGGTGGCGAAGCGCACGGTGTCGTCGGGCGTCCAGCCGCCCTCCTCCAGCCAGTCGGTCGCCGAGATCCGGAAGAACAGCGGCTTGTCGTCCGGCCACACCGCCCGGACCGCGTCGACGACTTCGAGGGCGAAGCGGGTGCGGTTCTCGTACGAACCGCCGTAGGCGTCGGTGCGGTGGTTGGAGTGCGGCGACAGGAACTCGTGGATCAGGTAGCCGTGGGCGCCGTGGATCTCGACGATCTCGAAGCCGGCCGCCAGCGCGCGGCGGGCCGCGTCCGCGAACTGCCCGACGATCTCCTCGATCTGCGCCGTCGTCAGCTCGGTCGGCACCGGATGCCGCTCGTCGAACGCCAGCGCGCTCGGGGCCGCGGGCTGCCAGCCGTGCGCGTCGGGGCCCACGGGGGCCCCGCCCTTCCACGGCTGCGCGGTCGACGCCTTGCGGCCCGCGTGGGCCAGCTGGATCGCCGGCACGGTCCCCTGCGACCGCAGGAAGTCCGTGATCCTGCGGAAGGCGTCGGCCTGGGTGTCGTTCCACAGGCCCAGGTCCTGCGGGGAGATCCGGCCCTCGGGCGACACGCCGGTGGCCTCGACGATGATCAGTCCGGTGCCGCCGACCGCGCGGGCGCCGTAGTGCGCGAAGTGCCAGTCGCCGGGCACGCCCGCCAGGGGCCCCTCCGGCGCGGCGGAGTACTGGCACATGGGAGGCATCCAGACCCGGTTCGGAATCGTGGTGTCCCGCAGCTGGAGAGGCTGGAAGAGGGCGCTCATGGCGGACTGCTCCCTTGGTCGAGCGGCCGGGTGGCCGGGTGGTCCGGGAAGGGGGTACGGCTCGTACGATAGCCCTCGTAGTACGGCAGGTGTCAAACTACGGCGACCTTCGTACAATGAAGACCTTCGAGGGGCCCCGCCGGCCGGCGGTCCCCCTCCCGGACGACTGGAGCCGCCGTGACCCCCGCCGCCACCGCCGCCGGTACCCGCGACCTGCCCCATCCGGCACGGGACGACATCCGGTTGGAGGACGTGCTGCACGCGCTCTCCGACCCGGTGCGGCTGCGCATCGTGCGCGACCTCGCCGCCGACAGCGACGCGCTCTTCTCCTGCTCCCACTTCGACCTGCCGGTCACCAAGTCCACGACCACGCACCACTTCCGGGTGCTGCGCGAGAGCGGAGTGATCCGGCAGACCTACCGGGGCACGGCCAAGATGAACGGCCTGCGCAGGGACGACCTGGACGTCCTCTTCCCGGGGCTGCTCGACGCCCTGCTGGCCGCCGCGGCCCGCCAGGCCGCCCGCGTCGGCACCGGCTGACCGGCGCCTCCCCTCGGCCCGTACGCCGACAGGGTGCTGCGGCCGGTGAACGGTCCGCCTCCCGCGCGTGTTCTGTTCGTATGGAATGTGATCATGCGGTTACGTTCCGTGTATGCTCGACGCATCCTTCGTTGATCGTTCTCTTCAGCTTTCCGATCGCTGTCCGGACGACGGCGAGGTGTCCGTGCGGCAGACCTGGGTGGTGCGCGAAGGCGCCGGCGACGCCTCGTGGTTCGACGTCCGGCTGAGCTTCGCCGACGGTGCGCGGCTGGAGGCGCTCGCCGTGCTGTCCCACCGGGGGGTGCGGATCGAGGACGTACGGGCGCAGCCCCCGCTCTCCCTCGACGACCTGGCCGTGCTCGCCGAATGGCTCGAGCACCCGCTGCTCGCCGCCTGCCTGCCGCCCTGCGCCGGTGCGGCGCCGGTCGCGGCGCGGCGGGCCCGGCCCGCCCGGCCGGGCGGCAGGGAGGAGCGTCGGCTCGTCGCCGAGCGGTACCGGGCCGCCCGGGAGGAGGGCGGTGACCCGGTCCTGGCGGTGATGCGCGCGACCGGGCACAGCCGGCGCAGGTCGCTCAGGCTGATCGGGCAAGCCCGCGACGACGGCTTCCTGAGTCCGCGCCGCGCACGGCGCTGAGGTGGCGGGGCGTCAGAGCATCCCGCGCATCCGGGAGATCTCGCTGGTCTGCTGAGCCACCACGTCGTCGGCCATCTCCTCCACCTGCACGTTGTTGCCCTGCGACTTGACGTCCGTGGCCATGCTGATCGCGCCTTCGTGATGGGTGATCATCAGCGTCAGGAAGAGCTGGTCGAAGGCCTTGCCCCGTGCCTTGCGCAGCTTCTCCAGCTGGGCCTCGGTCGCCATCCCCGGCATCCCGGCGTGGTGGTCGTGACCGCCGCCGCTCTCCTCCTTGCCGTGGCTCTTCAGCCAGCCCTTCATCGCCTGGATCTCCGGCCCCTGTGCCGCCGAGATGCGCTCGGCGAGCTTCTTCACCCGGCCGGACGCCGCCTGGCGAGGCACCAGTTCGGTCATCTCCAGGGCCTGGGCGTGGTGCTGGATCATCATCCGCGCGTACGACACGTCCGCCGAGTTGGGGGAGTCGTCGTCGGCGCGCTGCTTCTCGGCCTCCTCGGCGGACAGGGTGCGGTTGCCCCCGCCCGGCTCGCCGGGGGCGATCACCGAGGGCCCGGCCGCGTTCGCGGTCCCGCCGTCCGGGCCGGAATCGCAGGCCCCGAGCCCGAGCACGGCCAAGGCGGTCAGCGCGGCCGTGACGAGCGACGCGCGGGTCGACGCGGGGCGGAAGGGCACAACGACCTCCTGTGACTGGGGGTGCCCCCAAGGGGGAAGCGACGCGGAGCACCTCGTGAGTGCGATGACCGTCTTAGCACGCTTCCGCGTGCCACTGATCAAAAAACTTCATTGCGATCCTGTTGCCCCCTGTTGGTATGTGCATGGCGAAGACGATACTGCGGGGTGCGTGAGCCGTTCCGACGGAACGGACGTAGGGAGGAAACAGTGATCCTGTTGAACGACCCGCGAACGCGGCGCAGACGTCTGGGAGTCGCGGCGGTCGCCGCCGGTCTCCTGTCCGCGCTGCTCACGGCCGGTCCGGCCGTGGCGACCCCGGACCCCGGAGACGCCCCGGCGACGTCGAAGGAGGTGTCCAAGAGCGCGCGCGCCGAAGTGCGCGACGCCATCCAGGGCGGCGAGATACCCGGCCAGGACCAGGTGGTCCACTCGGACAACATCGAGCACCTGGCCAACATCCCCAAGGACGCGCTGCCCGGCACCAACTCGGACCTGGCCTTCCAGGGCCGGTACGCCTTCGCCGGCAACTACGACGGCTTCCGCATCTTCGACATCAGCAACCCGAAGAAGCCGAAGACCGTCGCCCAGGTGCTGTGCCCCGGCTCGCAGAACGACATCTCCGTCTCCGGCGACCTGCTGTTCCTGTCGACCGACTCCTCGCGCAGCGACAGCAGTTGCAACAGCACCACCCAGCCGGCGACCGAGAAGTCCTCCTGGGAGGGCATGAAGGTCTTCGACATCAGCGACAAGCGGAACCCGAAGTACGTGGCGGCCGTCGAGACCGCCTGCGGTTCCCACACCCACACGCTGGTGCCCGAGCGCAAGAACGTCTACATCTACGTCTCCTCGTACTCGCCGAACGCCGCGTACCCGGACTGCCAGCCCCCGCACGACGGCATCTCCGTCATCAAGGTGCCGCGCAAGGCGCCCGAGCGGGCGGCCGTGGTGGACTTCCCGGTGCTGTTCCCGGGTGAGGGCCCCGACGGCGGCGGCAACCCGGGCGGGCCGACCAACCCGGGCGTCTCCAAGACCACCGGCTGCCACGACATCACCGTGCTGCCCTCGAAGGACCTGGCGGCGGGCGCCTGCATGGGCGACGGCATCCTGTTCTCCATCGAGGACCCCGAGCGGCCGAAGGTCATCGACCGGGTCCAGGACAACGTCAACTTCGCCTTCTGGCACTCGGCCACCTTCAACCAGGGCGCGAACAAGGTCGTCTTCACCGACGAGCTGGGCGGCGGCGGTGCCGCCACCTGCAACGCGGAGATCGGCCCGAACCGCGGCGCCGACGGCATCTACGACATCGTCGGCCGGGGCGACCACCGCAAGCTGGTCTTCCGCAGCTACTTCAAGATCCCCCGCCACCAGGCGGACACCGAGAACTGCGTGGCCCACAACGGCTCGCTGATCCCGGTCAAGGGCAAGGACATCATGGTCCAGGCCTGGTACCAGGGAGGTGTCTCGGTCTGGGAGTTCACCGACTCCTCGCGTCCGAAGGAGATCGCCTACTTCGAGCGCGGGCCGCTGAGCACGGAGGCCATCTCCACGGGCGGCTCCTGGTCGGCGTACTACTACAACGGCTACATCTACTCGAACGACATGGCGAAGGGCTTCGACGTCCTCAAGCTCAGCGACCGGCGCACCGACCCCGCCAAGCGGGTCCACCTGCGTGAGCTGAACACGCAGACGCAGCCGGACTACTTCGACTGAGCCGTGCGGCCGGCCGGGTCCTGCGGGAGCGGCCGGCCGGACACCCCGGTCGCGAAGAACCGCGACAGGTCCGTGTCGCACGAGGTCCCGTCGGGCGCCGCGGCGTCCGGCGGGACACCCAGCTCCCAGGCCAGCCGGTAGCGCTTGAACAGCTCGGCGCGCAGCACCGGCACGGGCATCGGCACCCCCGGCACCAGGGCGGCGAACACGGCGCCCATCAGCAGCGCCCGCAGCATCGGGTAGTCGCGGTCGACGTCCCGCGAACCGTGCCGGGCCACGGTGTCCCGCAGCAGCTCCGCCAGCCGCCGTTGCTCCGGGCACGGCACGAAGCCGACCTCGGCCTGGAGCAGCCCCGCCATGTGCTGGCGCATGAGGACCGGCCGCTCGCGGGCGAGGCCCAGGATCGCGTCGATGGCCCGTGCCATCCGCTCCGCGCCCTCGTCGGTACGGGGCTCGCGCTCCAGCGCCTCCTCCAGCGTGCGGTGCATCAGCCGGTGCACGGCCGACTGCACGAGCTGGCGCTTGCCGGGGAAGTAGTACGAGACCAGGCCGCGTGCGGAGCCGGCGCGGTCGGCGATGGCACCCAGGGTGGTGGCCTCGTACCCGTGCTCGCCCACCAGCTCGACCGCCGCCTGCAGGAGCCGCTCCTTGGAACGCCTGCGCAACTCTTCATTGACCGAGGCGCTGCGCGGGGACATCCTTTACTCCTGCGTTGACTGGCCGACAGCCAACTATACTCGGCGCAGGCGGACGGACCTGGTGTCCGGTCCGGCCACCGTCTGCCTCGGGCGACACGGGGGATCGTCCGAGGCGGACGGGCACCTCGGGTGGTTGCCTCGGGCTACGGAGACGATCGGCGAACCCTCCCCACCACGGAGGACGAGACGCCGCGCCGGCCGACAGGGACGCGGCCTACGGCGTCGACGCAACGGTCCCGGGTCGACGGCGCCGGTGGACGAGTGCCGCGAGGGCCACCACCAGGGCGCCCAGGAGCCAGCCGCCGAGGACGTCCGTGGCCCAGTGGACGCCCAGCCAGACCCGGGTCACCCCGACGCCGGCCACGGAGACCACCGCCGCGGCCAGGGCGGCGCGGCGCACGCCGTCGGCGGCACCGTAGTGGTGGACCAGCCAGACGAGCAGGCCGCACACGAACGTGGCGGTCATCGCGTGCCCCGACGGGAAGGCCGCGAAGTGCGCCGAGTCCACGGGGTCGGGCCAGACGGGACGGGCGCGGTCCACGGCCGCCTTGAGGAGCTGCTGCAGCAGACTTCCCAGCAGGCACGCCGCCCCCAGCCACACGGCCGTCCACCGGTCCCCGCGCCGGAACCACAGCCACAGCACCACCGCCGCGCACAGCAGCCGCATGGTCCAGGTGTCCCACACCCAGTCGGTGAGGATCCGCATGGCGTGCGTGATGCCCGGCTCCTCGACCGCCCAGCGGTGCGTCGTGCCGGCGATGTCGTCGTCCAGGTCGATCAGCGGACGCCATTCGAGGGCCACGAGGGTGAGCAGCAGCGCGGAGCACACGGCCAGCGTCCAGGTGACGCGGAGCGCGGTGCGGGGCCGCGGGGGACGGGGCGGGGAGTCGACGGGGTGCGTCTGCATGGTGCGATACTCGCCGAAGCGGAGGGTTCGAAACCAATTCACCCGGCGTTCGCCGGTTTCCGGGCCCTGCCGAGGGGCGGGAGAGGGGCGACGGCGGCCTAGCCCAGCGCCCGCAGCCCGGGTACGAAGGCCACCAGGACCGGGACCACCGGCACCAGCGCGGCCGCCGCCGTCAGCCGCAGCCGACGGGCCGCCGACAGCCGGTTCGGCGGGGTGAGCAGCCGGTGCACGCGCTGCGGGACGTGGGCCTGCGCCGACGGGCAGGGGCCGAACACGCCCCGGTCCTCGTTGAGTTCCACCAGGGCCAGCGCGGTCGTCAGCCGGCCGAAGCGGCGGGAGGCGACGTCGTCGGCGGCGAGTTCCACCAGGCGGTGCATCTCGTCGCGGAACGCGGCGAACACCGGCACCTGCGGGAACCCGTCGGCCAGGGCGGCCGAGCAGTGCAGCAGCCAGTCGTGCCGGGCCTGCGCGTGCCCCTTCTCGTGGGCGAGCACCGCGTCGAGCTGCCGGCCCTCGAGGCGGCGCAGCGCGGCGGTGGTGACGACCAGCTGCGGGGGAGTGCCGGGGAGCCACCAGGCGTCGGGCCGGTCGCCCTCGAGGACCACGAGCCGGTCCGGGCCGGGCGTCTCGCCCGGCAGCAGGGGAGCGCGGCGCAGGAGTTCGGCGCGGCGCTCCCGGCGCCGGGCCCGGGCCCGCACAATCTCGCGCGCCAGCATCGCGGCGCTCCACAGCCCGGCGCAGGCCAGTGCCACGGCTGTGGTGTCCGCCCAGAGCCCCGACGTGCCGAGCGCGTACGCCTCCACCACCGGCCGCGGCGCCGTCGCGAAGACACGGCCGCCCACCGCGTGCCAGGCCGCCGCCGCGCTGAACGTCATCGACAGCGCGCAGCACACGAGCACGGCCGCCACCACGCACTGCCACACCCACAGGGCCACCACCGGTTCACGGTCCGGCCAGTCGGCGCGGGCGAGCAGCCTCGGGGCGAGCACGGCGGTGAGGGCGCCGAGCAGCATCAGTGCCGCGGGGAGGATCATGGGGGCAGCCTATGAGCGCGGCGCCGCCCGCAGTGCGGCCCGCGGCACAAAGTGACGCAGACAACCAACGATCGCGCGCGGTGGGCCGGGCGGGGACGCCCATCGGTGCCGAGGTCGGGTGCGGTGCCGGTGCCGGTCCGACCGTCGGCCGTCGGGTGTCACATGGTCAGCAGCATGGCCAGCATCGCGATGCCCATCGAGAGCCGGCACGCCCGCGCCAGCTCCGGCCGGTCGCCCCACCCGGCCGCCGCTCCGCTCCCCGCCGCACCGCCCCCGGCGACGGCGGCCACCGGCAGGAGGCGTACGCCGGTCAGCAGCACGTACCCGGTGAAGTAGAGGAGCAGGGCCCCGGTCAGCAGCGGGACTCCGGACGGGCCGTGCCCATGGGCGTGGGCGGGGGAGCCGGCCATCGCCAGCGCCATGTACACCATGGCCGCGTCGCCGACGAGGTGGTGGAGGTGGTGCCGTCCGGTCCGGGCCGCCCACAGGGCGCGCAGCCCGGCGGCGCCGAAGACCGCCGCGTAGACGGGCCAGGCCCAGGCGGGCGGGGTGAAGACGGCGGCGGGGACGGCCATGGCGGCCATGCCGAACCCCATGAGCGCCTCGCCGCCCGCGGCGCGGCGCTGCTCCTCGACGCCGCTCCGCATCCGCAGCAGGCAGTACGCGCCGGTCGCCGCGCACAGCGCGACGAGCAGCCACCCGGACGACGCCGGTCCGTGCACGTGTGCCTCCCCCGCTCGCGGCTCGACGGCCGCTCCCCGACGGTCGGTCAAGGTCTGCCCGGGACATGCGGCGCGCACGCGAGCGCAAGGGTGTACACGGGGGGTACCGCGGGGGAGCACGACGCGTCGCCGCTGGTCGGGGCGATCGGCCCCGATCGGCCCCGACCGGCCGAGTGCATCACCCCGAGAGGTTATTTACAGGTAAAACACCTGTTAACCTTTTACTCATGAGCAGTGCGACCCCCACCCCCGGCACCTCGCTCGGCCGCCACCTGTCCCTGACCGGTGTGCTGGGCCTGCGCCGTCCCTCCGAGATCTGGTTCAAGCCCGCCCTCAGCTCGGTGGCCGCCGTGGCCCCGCCCAACCTGATCCTGCTGGCGCTCGGCCGGCTCGACCTGGCGATGTACACCATGGCCGGGTCGCTGTGCGCCCTCTACGCGCACAACCGCCCCTACGCCGCCCGCGCCCGCGTCCTGGCCTGGGTGGTGCTCGGCATGCTCGGCGGGGTCGCCGTCGCCCTGGTCACCGCCTCGCTCACCCGGAACGCCGTCGTCCTGGTCACCGTCGGCGCCCTGCTGGCGGCCGCCCAGAAGACACTGTGCGACGCCACCCGCATCGGGCCGCCCGGCAACGTCATCCTCACCTTCATCAGTTCCGCCGCCCTGTTCGTCCCGCAGACCTTCGCGCAGATCCCCGGGCACCTGGCCCTGGGCGCCGCCGCGGGCGCCTGGGCCTGGATCGTCGGCATGGCGCCCGCGCTCGTCCGCCCGCACGGCCCGGAACGCCGGGCGACCGCCCAGGCGCTGAACGCCGCGGCCGCGTACGCCGACACCCGCGGCACCGGCGACGGCCACACCGCCGCGCGCGCCGCCGGGTACGCCGCCGTACAGGCCGCCTGGCAGACGCTGCTGGCCCTCCCCGCGCAGGGGACCCGTGCCACCACCAGGCGCGCCCTGGAACACCTCGTCGTCCGCGCGGAGGTCGCGCTCGCCGCGCCGGCCGACGCGGAGCCGGAGCGGTTGCGCGACTGGGCCCGCGCCCTGCGCGGCACCGGCCGGATCCCGCGGACCGGTCCCGTGCCGGGCGCCGCCGACGAACTCCTGGGCGTGGACACCGAACTCGCCGCGCCGCCCGCGCCCCTGTGGCGGCGGCTCGGCCCGCTGGCCCCGATCGCCCTGCGCACCGCCCTCGGCTGCGCCCTGGCCGGCTACGCCTCCCTCGCCCTCGGCATCGGCCGCCCGTACTGGGCCCTGGTCACCGCCGCCGCGCTCTACCAGGCCAACCTGACCCTGACCTGGAGCCGGGCCGTCCAGCGCGTCGTCGGCAACCTCGCCGGGGTGCTGCTCTTCGCCGCCCTGGCCCCGCTGGCCCACCTCGGCCAGGCCCTCCTGGTGCTCTTCTGCCTCGCCCTCAACTTCGGGGCGGAGGCGCTGATCACCCGCAACTACTGGCTCGGCAGCGTCTGCGTCACCCCGATGGCGCTGCTCATCACCGAGTTCGCCGGCTACCAGCGGCCCGGCGAGCTGATCACCGAGCGCGTGGTGGACACCCTGGTCGGCGCCCTGGTCGGATTCCTCGCGGCGGTGGTCGTCACCAACCGGCGCGCCGGCAGCCGCGTCGGACAGGCGGTGGGCGTGGCCGACCGGGCCCGGGAGCACGCCGCCCGCCTGCTGGCGGAGCCCGACCCCGCCCCCGCTGCCCTGGAGGCCGCCCGCCGCGCTCTGGCCGCCGCGCTGACCGACCTGCGGGCCACCGTCGACGCCGCCGCGGGCGAATGGTGGGGAGGCGCGCTGCCCCAGGAGAGGGTCGTGCTCGCCGAGCAGGCCGGACACCGTACGCTCGCGGCAACGGTGCGACGCCAGGCAGCGCGTGCGGACCGGGACACGCGCACGAGGACGGAGGACGTACGGCCATGACGGCAACCGACGGGGGCTCGGCGACCGGGGGCGACGGGGGAGCCGGTGACACGGGGCAGGGGCCGGGCGGGGACACCGTCGCCGCGGTCGTGCGGCAGTGGCGGGCCGTCCACCCCGGCCTCGACACCGGACCGATGGAGATCATCGGCCGGATCAACCGCTGCGCCGCCCTGCTCCAGCAGGCCGAGGACGCCCCGCTGCGCCGGGCCGGGCTGAGCCGCGCCGAGTTCGACCTGCTCGGCGCCCTGCGCCGCACCGGACACGAGCTGACCCCGGGCGACCTGGCCCGCGAGACCTTCTCCTCCGGCGCCGCGGTCACCAAGCGCCTCAAGCAACTCACCGAACGCGGACTGGTGGAGCGGCGCGGCGACACCCGCGACCGCCGGGTCGCCCACGTCCGTCTCACGGACACCGGCCGCGACCTGGTCGACGGCATCCTGCCCGAACAGCTCGCCTACGAGTCCGCCGTCCTGTCCGGCGTAGCGGGACCCGACCGGGAGGAGCTGGCGGCGCTCCTGGGGGTGCTGCTGGGCCGGCTGGAGAGCCGTCCGCAGGCACTGCGGATCTGAGGTCCGAGGGAGGACGGGGGCCGGGGCCGGGCGGGCTCCGGGGGTCCGAGGCGGGCGCCGGCCCGCCCGGCATCGCGAGGGCCGATCAGCGCTCGTCGCCCGCCCGGTACACGCCGAACATCGCCCCCTGGGGATCCCGGAGCACCGCGATGCGGGGCCCGTCGGGAGGCGAGGTGGGTTCCATGAGCACGGTGCCGCCGCCGTCGGTCGTGTCGGCCGCGGCGGTGTCCACGTCCTCCACCGCGAAGTACGGCAGCCAGTGGGCCGGGACCTCGTGCGGGAACTTGTCGTCCATCGTGACCATGCCGCCGAAGTCCGCGCCGGCGATGCCCCACTGCGGATAGCGGTCCGACGCGGACACGGTCCAGCCGAAGACCGTGGTGTAGAAGTCGGCGGCCAGGTCCGGCTCCCGGGTCAGCAGTTCCACCCAGCCGAGCGCCCCGGGCGCGTTGAAGAGGCCGGCGCCGGGGAACGACCGCCCCTGCCACATCTGGAACACCGCGCCGCCCGGGTCGGCGGCCACCGCGAACCGGCCGGAGTCGAAGACGTCCGTGGGCTCCTGCAGCACCGTCCCGCCGGCCGCCGCCACCTGCCGCACGGCGGTGTCCGCGTCGCGGACCGCGAACGACACGTTCCAGGCGACCGGCTGCGCCGGCTGGTACAGCGGCGTCAGGGCGGCGACGG
This sequence comes from Streptomyces sp. SudanB5_2050, assembly GCF_964272335.1. Lineage (NCBI taxonomy): Bacteria > Bacillati > Actinomycetota > Actinomycetes > Kitasatosporales > Streptomycetaceae > Streptomyces > Streptomyces sp. SudanB5_2050. The sequence continues at coordinate 1,198,423 of NZ_OZ186760.1, read as the reverse complement.
CCGCGTCACCGAGCCGGGCGATCGTGTAGCCGCCCGCCTGCTGCCGGGAGTCCGTCTCGGGACGCCAGCCGAACAGCGCGGTGTAGAAGCGCCTGGCCGCTTCCAGGTCACTGGTTCCCAGCTCGGCCCAGCATGGGCCGCCGGGCACCGGTTCGTGGAGCTTCATCGCGTGGGCGTCCTTCCGCTCGGCCGCAGACCCTTCCCACCCCTCCAGCACGCTAAGGCCGGGCCCGGACCGCGGCCATCCGGGCAGCACCGCACCGGCCGCCGCCGGGACCGCCCCGGGGTCGGCGGGGACCACCCCGAGGTCGGCCGGGACGGTCCCGGCGGTTCAGATCCCCGGCCGGTAGCGCAGCGGATGGTCCGCCGGCACCTCCACCAGCACGATCTGCGTGCCGTCCGGGTCCGCGATCCACATCTCCACCAGGCCCCACGGCTCCCGCACCGGCTCCCGCACGATCTCGACGCCCTTGCCCCGCAGCTCGTCGTGGGCCGCCGCCGCGTCCGCGACCTGGAGCCACAGCTTGAGCGCGGGAGTCACCGGCGCCTCGGCGCGCCCGGACACCTCCAGGAAGCCGCCGCCGAGGAAATACACGGTGCCCCGCTCCGGTCCGGTCCCGAACTCCCGGTGGACGGCGAGGCCCAGCTGCTCGCCGTAGAACGCCCGGGAGCGGTCGGGGTCGGTGGGGCGGAGCAGGGTCCGGCTGCTGAGTACATGCACCATGCGGCCGACACTAGCGGCGGCGTTACTCTCTTCGGTGCCCCCGCCGCGCCCGAGCACGAACCGGAGACGCCCCCATGGACACCACCGCCGGCCACCTGACCTACCGCGACGCCACCGACGCCGACGTGGACGAGATCGTCGCGCTCATAGAGTCCGCCTACCGGGGCGAGGCCAGCCGCGCCGGGTGGACCACCGAGGCGGACATCCTCCAGGGGCAGCGCACCGACCCGGAGGGCGTGCTGGAGGTGATCAAGTCGCCGGACAGCCGCCTGCTGACGGTCGAGCGGGACGGCACGGTCGTGGCCTGCTGCCAGCTCGAGCACCGCGGCGCGCACGCCTACTTCGGGATGTTCGCGGTCAGCCCGGCGCTCCAGGGCGCGGGTCTGGGGAAGACGATCATCGCGGAGGCGGAGCGGCAGGCCCGGGCGACCTGGGGCGTCACCGAGATGCACATGACCGTGATCTCCGTGCGCGAGGACCTCATCGCCTGGTACGAGCGCCGCGGCTACCGCCGTACGGGAGAGATGACGCCCTTCCCGTACGGCGACGAGCGGTTCGGCATTCCGCAGCGGGACGACCTGCAGTTCGAGCTGCTGGTCAAGCCGCTGGCGTGAGGCGGCCCCGGCCGCATGGGTCCCGGCCGCCCGCGTCCCGGCCGGCGCCGCTCAGGCGGTGAAGCGGCCGGTGCGCTTGATCTCCGGGTAGTCGGTCGTCGCGCCGTCGAGGCCCAGGGCGCGCACCAGCCGCAGGTGATCCTGGGTGTTCACGGTCCAGGAGAAGACCCTCAGGCCCTCCTTGCGGGCCTTCTCGACGATCTCCAGCGTGATCCGGTTGATGTCCAGGCACAGGGAGCCGGCACCCGCCGCCACCGCCCGGTCCACGACCTCGGGGCCGTAGAACTGCGCGACCAGCGCGGTCCGCACCCCCGGCACGAGCCGGGCGATCTCGACGATCGCCTCGTCGTGGAACGAGATGACCTCCACCCGGTCCGCCAGGTCCCGCCGCACCATCACCTCGGCGAGCGTGCGGGCGGCCGCGACGTCCTTGATCTCGGCCTGCACCGGCAGCGAGACGGCGTCCAGCACCTCCTCGAAGACCGGGACGCGCTCCCCGCGCCCGGCGTCCAGCGCGCGCAGCTCCTCCAGGGTCTTGTCGGCGATCGCGCCGGTGCCGTCCGTGGTGCGGTCCACGTCCGCGTCGTGCATGACGACGAGCGCGCCGTCCTTGCTCAGGTGCAGGTCCAGTTCGACGACGTCGAGGCCGGCCCGCTCGGCGGCGACGAAGGAACGCAGGGTGTTCTCCGGTTCGACACCCATCGCTCCGCGGTGCCCGATGGTGAGGAAGTTCAAGGCTCGACTCGCTTCCGTAGACGGCGGCGATGGCAGGGCGCAGCCTAACGGCCCTGCGGGACCGTTTCCCCGCTGCCGCGCTGGGTATACGGAATCCGGCATCTCGCAGGAAAAAATGCGGTGAACCCTGGGGTGCGGCAGGATTATTTACGGATGCTCCCCTTGAAGGGAGGAACCTCGTACGCATACGGTGTCCTGACGCAAGCTTCTCCTGTGGAGGATGGGACATGACGGAAATTCTTGTGCAGGTCGGTGCGGAGGAGAAGGTTCCTCCGGCGAGCAGGGTGGTCGAGCACCCGGCGTGGCCCGTGCTCAAGGATGCCGTGGAGCGCATCAGGCCCTGGCAGTCCAAGGACGGGTCGATCGACTTCGACGCCGAGGGCGCCCCGGAGCGGGCCGTCGCCGAGGACGCCGTGCGCCGTGTCGCCGGTGCCGTCGAGGAGCTGTCCCCGCTGCTCCCGCACGACCGCGCCTACCATGAGGCGCTGGTGAAGGACCTCGGCCGCTGGGCCGACGGCGGCTTCCGGGTGCCCGACTTCCTCGACTCGCTGCTGGCCTTCCAGCCCGCCGCGAACCGTGCGGACGGCCTCCAGCACCTGGTCGTCTTCCCGATGTACACCCAGAACGGCAACCCGGACCGCAACCTCGAGGCGGTCGTGCTGCGCATGGTCTGGCCGGACTGGCTGGCCGAGCTGGAGCGCACCCGCTACGACAACCCGCTCTTCTGCGGCATCACCTTCGAGGACTTCACGGCCGGCTACGACACCAACTCCGCCGTGCTCTTCCCGGAGACCATCGCCGTGCGCGAGGCCCCGGAGCGCTTCTCCTGGGGCGGCATCTTCTGCGACCGCGAGGCCGCCCGCTTCCGTCGCGTCACGGACGCCGCCGTCGGCATCCTGGGCCTGGAGCTGCCCGAGGACGTCGCCGCGATGGTCCACGACCAGAAGCGCTGCGAGGAGGCGTTCGTCCTGTGGGACATGGTCCACGACCGCACCCACAGCCACGGCGACCTGCCCTTCGACCCGTTCATGATCAAGCAGCGCCAGCCGTTCTGGATGTACGGCCTGGAGGAGCTGCGCTGCGACCTCACCGCCTTCAAGGAGGCCGTGAAGCTGGAGGCCGACGGCGTCCCGCAGGCCCGCGACGTGCAGTACGCGGTCCTCTTCGACCGCATGTTCCGCTTCCCGGTCACCGGCGAGCGGGTGCGCAACTACGACGGACTCGGCGGCCAGCTCCTCTTCGCCTACCTGCACAAGCACGACGTCGTCCGCTGGACCGACAACAAGCTCTTCATCGACTGGCAGCGCGCCCCGCAGGTCACCAACCAGCTCTGCGCCGAGATCGAGACCCTCTACCGCGACGGCATCGACCGCCCCAAGCTCGTCCACTGGTTCGCCGGCTACGAGCTGGTCTCCACCTACCTCGCCCCGCACCCGGGCTCGAAGTGGGCCAAGGGCCCCGACGCCCTGGACCTGAGCCTGCCGCCGCGCAAGCTCGTCGACGACGTGCTCCCGGACGAGTTTCCGCTGAGCATGTTCTACGAGGCCCTGTCCAAGAAGCTGAAGAACGTGATCGCCTCCACCAAGGGCATCACGGCCTCGGCCGACGACGCCGAGCGGGTCGCCGCGTGAGCGACGGCACCGGCGGGCAGGAACAGGCACGGCAACAGGCTCGGGAGGCGAGGACCATGGGGAACGGGGCGCTCGACGGCGCGGTGATCGCGGTGGCCGGGGCGGGCGGACCCGCCGGACGGGCCGCACTGCTGCGGCTCGCCGAGGCGGGCGCGACGGTCGTCGGCTCGGACAACGACCCGGAGCGGCTGGCGGAGGCGGTCGACGCGGCGCGCTACGCGCACGGCGGCGCCGACGTCACGGGTGAGACGGTCGACCTGCTCGACCTCGACTCCACCCGCGCGTGGGCCGACCGCATCGAGAAGGATCACGGCCGTGTCGACGGCCTGGTCCACCTCGTCGGCGGCTGGCGCGGCAGCCAGACCTTCACCAAGACCGACCTCGGCGACTGGGATCTCCTGGAGAAGCTGCTCATCCGCACCGTGCAGCACACCTCCCTCGCCTTTCACGAGGCCCTCCAGCGCAGCGACCGCGGCCGCTACGTCCTGATCAGCGCCGCCGGCGCGTCCAAGCCCACCGCGGGCAACGCCGCCTACTCGGCCGCCAAGGCCGCGTCCGAGGCGTGGACGCTGGCCATGGCGGACTACTTCCGCAAGGCGGGGGGCGAGCAGGGGCCGACGTCCGCTGCTGCGATCCTGGTGGTCAAGGCGTTGGTGCACGACGCGATGCGCGCCGAGCGTCCCAACGCGAAGTTCGCGGGCTTCACGGACGTGCGTGACCTCGCCGAGGCCGTCGCCGGAGTCTGGGAGAAGCCCGCCGCGGAAGTGAACGGAAACCGTCTGTGGCTCACCGAGAAGCCGTGAACCCCCCGAAGACCGACGCGCGTCGCCACCACGACCCCGAGGTCCGCGGTTTCGCCAGTGACAACTACGCCGGCGCGCACCCCGAGGTGCTCGCCGCGCTGGCCCTGGCCAACGGCGGACACCAGGTCGCCTACGGCGAGGACGAGTACACCGAGAACCTCCAGCGGGTGATCCGCAGCCACTTCGGCTCCGACGCCGAGGCCTTCCCGGTCTTCAACGGCACCGGCGCCAACGTCGTCGCGCTCCAGGCGGTCACCGACCGCTGGGGCGCGGTGATCTGCGCCGAGAGCGCGCACATCAACGTCGACGAGGGCGGCGCCCCCGAGCGCATGGGCGGCCTCAAGCTGCTCACCGTCCCGACCCCCGACGGCAAGCTCACCCCCGACCTGATCGACCGGCAGGCGTACGGCTGGGACGACGAGCACCGCGCGATGCCGCAGGTCGTCTCGATCACCCAGAGCACCGAGCTGGGCACGCTCTACACGCCGGACGAGATCCGTGCCATCTGCGAGCACGCCCACGCGCACGGCATGAAGGTGCACCTGGACGGCTCCCGGATAGCCAACGCCGCCGCCTCCCTGGACGTGCCCATGCGCACGTTCACCAACGCGGTCGGCGTCGACCTGCTCTCGCTCGGCGGCACCAAGAACGGCGCCCTGTTCGGCGAGGCGGTCGTGGTCCTGAACCAGGACGCGGTGCGCCACATGAAGCACCTGCGCAAGCTGTCCATGCAGCTCGCCTCCAAGATGCGCTTCGTGTCGGTGCAGTTGGAGGCGCTGCTCGCCAAGGACCTGTGGCTGCGCAACGCCCGCCACTCCAACGCGATGGCGCAGCGCCTCGCCGAGGGCGTGCGCGCCGTGCACGGCGTGGAGATCCTCTACCCGGTGCAGGCCAACGCGGTCTTCGCCCGCCTGCCGCACGAGGTGAGCGAGCGTCTGCAGAAGCGGTTCCGCTTCTACTTCTGGGACGAGGCCGCCGGCGACGTGCGCTGGATGTGCGCCTTCGACACCACCGAGGACGATGTCGACGCCTTCGTCGCCGCCCTCAAGGAGGAGATGGCGCGCTAGGCACCCCCGGGGATGCATAGGTATGCGGTCACCTGAAAAGTCATTGACTGGCGGGTGATCGCGTTCCTATGCTCTGCGGGCATGGAGCTGATCCAGCAGAACCCCGACCTGTCCGCCTACCTGGACGCCGACGAGGTGATCGACCATGACCACCCGTCGGTGCGGGAGGTGGCCGCGAGACTCGCCAAGGAGGCGGAGGACTCGTATGCCTATGCGCGGCTGGCCTTCGAGTTCGTGCGCGACACCATCCCGCACTCGCAGGACTCGGGTGATCCGCGCGTCACCTGGCGGGCCTCCGACGTCCTGGAGCGGCGCACCGGCATCTGTTACGCCAAGGCCCACGCGCTGACCGCGCTGCTGCGCGCCGAGGACATTCCGACGGCCCTGTGCTACCAGCGGCTCGACGTGGTGCACGGACTGGTCGCCGTACGGTTCGACGGGGCCTGGCACCGGCAGGACCCGCGCGGCAACAAGCCCGGCGTGGACGCCAGGTTCTCCCTGGGGCGGGAGCGGCTGGCCTTCACGCCGGACCGCGAGGCCGGGGAGGCGGACTACCCGCAGCTGTACGCCGCGCCGCATCCGGCGGTGCTGGCGGCCCTGCGGGCGGCCACCGACCGGGCGCACCTGTGGGCGACGCTCCCGGCCTCGCTCTGAGGCGTCCGGTTCAGTGCGCCTCGGCGGTGCGCAGCTGCTCCGGCGTGGGGGCGGTGCCGCCGAGGTGGGCCGGCATCCACCAGGTGTCGTCCGCGCCGCGCGGGCGCACCGGGTAGGCGCGCTGGGCCGCCTCCAGCAGCTCCTGCACCCGCTCGCGCAGCCGGCGGGTGATGGCCCCCGCGTACTGGTCGCGGGAGGCCTCGATCGCCTCGCCGACCCGGATGGTGATCGGGGTGTGGCTGCGCTTGAAGTTGCGCGGGTGGCCCTTGGTCCACAGCCGCTGCGTGCCCCAGACGGCCATCGGGACCAGCGGGACGCCGGCCTCCTGCGCCAGGCGCGCGGCACCCGACTTGAAGCTCTTCAGCGTGAACGACTCGGAGATCGTCGCCTCCGGGAAGACGCCGACGATCTCGCCGGAGCGCAGCGAGTCCAGGGCGTGCGCGTACGCCGCCTCGCCGCGCTTGCGGTCCACGGGGATGTGCTTCATTCCGCGCATCAGGGGACCGGACACCCGGTGCCGGAAGACCGACTCCTTCGCCATGAAGCGCACCAGCCGCTTCTGCGGCAGTGCCGCCAGGCCGTCGAAGATGAAGTCCAGGTAGCTGATGTGGTTGCTCACCAGTACGGCGCCGCCCGAGCGCGGGATGTTCTCCGAACCCTGGCAGTCGATCTTGAGGTCCCACACCTTGAACAGGGTGCGGGCGAGACCGATCGCCGGGCGGTAGACGAGTTCAGCCATGGGCGGGTCGAACCCTTCCTTGTCAGCCTGGGAAGGGAAACTCCCAGTCGAAAGTTACGCAGCCGTAGGTTTACGGCTTGTCGCAGATCGTGCCCCAAGAACGGCCGGTGTACCAGCCTTGGTGCCCGCAGTCGGCGAGATCCTCATCACGTCAGCGGACGCTTCGTGGCCGAAAATCGATGGCGCAGCGGGAATCTCCTCCGGCCGGGGCACGCTGAACGGAGGGACGAACGGACCGGTGGCACGCCTGCGGCGTGTCCATGAGTGCCGCGAAGGCGGCGGAACGAGGGTGCGCGGGTGCACGGTCAGGACGAGGTGAGGAGTCCGGATCCATCCCCCGGTCCGCGGTCCCGTGAGTCCGGTCCGGGCGGCGCCGTGGGCGACCGCCGGCTCGGTCCGGCCGACCTCGGCGCGGACCTGGGCGCTCGCGCCACACTCGTGCAGTTCTCCAGCGCCTTCTGCGCCCCCTGCCGTGCCACCCGGCGTGTGCTCGCCGAGGTGGCCCGCATGGTCCCCGGTGTCGCCCACGTGGAGGTCGACGCCGAGGCCCGCCTCGAACTCGTCCGTTCGCTCGGCGTGCTCAAGACGCCGACCGTGTTCGTCCTCGACGCGGCCGGCCGGATCGTGCGGCGCGCCGCCGGGCAGCCGCGCAAGGCGGACGTGATCGCCGCGCTGGGCGAGGCGGTGCGAGTGGTGTGAGTACCGTCACGCCGCCCGTGAGGCGTTCTCCACAGCTTCCACATCCCGGGACGTAATTGACTGTGTGTGCCATCCGTCGTCAGCCTGCCCGTACGGCCCAGGTCCCGGCCCCGCGGACCGAGAAGCAACGCAGAAGGACTCCCCGTATGACGGCCACACCCGGCCTCACCGCGTCCCCGCTCGCCACCGCCGACCTGCTGCGGTCCGCGTTCCGGCGGCACGCCGCGGGCGTCGCGGTGATCACCGCGCGGGGGGAGGCCGGCCCGGTCGGCTTCACCGCCACCTCCCTCACCTCGGTCTCCACCGCACCGCCCCTGCTCTCCTTCGGCATCGGCACCGGCTCCTCCAGCTGGCCCGTGGTCTCCGAGGCCGAGTACGTCGGCGTCCATGTGCTCGGCGAACACCAGGAGGACCTGGCCGCCACCTTCGCCCGCAGCGGCGCGGACCGCTTCGCGGCGCCCACCGCCTGGCGCGACGGCCCCGAGGGCGTGCCGGTCCTGGACGGCGTCCTCGCCTGGCTGGTGTGCCGGATCGTGGGCCGGGTGCCCGCGGGGGACCACCGCGTCGTACTGGCCGAGGTGCTGCTCGGCGACCCCGAGGGTGCCGGGCGCCCGCTGCTGTACCACCAGGGGCGTTACAACGGCCTGCGCGACTGACCGCGTCCCGGGACGGCTTCTGCGAAGCGGTCGAGTTCCGGTTACGCTGCGTTGCGAAGGTCACAGTTCAAAGCGCTTGCTTAGCGGGCAGGGACTGGGTGTACTGACGAGTAATATTTCGGGACGGAGCGCAGGTCGCCCCGCCCGGGATCGGCCGCTTGGGGCGCCTATGCTGCCTGCAAGAGGCAGCACTGAAATGTCGACGCAGTAGGAGAGCCGGCGTGAGCTTGAGGATCGTTGTCACTGTGAAGTACGTGCCCGACGCCACTGGCGACCGGCACTTCGCCGATGACCTGACCGTCGACCGCGACGACGTCGACGGTCTGCTCTCCGAGCTGGACGAGTACGCGGTCGAGCAGGCGCTGCAGATCTCGGAGAACTCCGACGACGACGTGGAGATCACCGTCCTGACGGTGGGTCCGGAGGACGCGAAGGACGCGCTGCGCAAGGCGCTGTCCATGGGCGCGGACAAGGCGATCCACGTCGAGGACGACGACCTGCACGGCACCGACGCCATCGGCACCTCGCTGGTCCTGGCCAAGGCGATCGAGAAGGCCGGGTACGACCTGGTCGTCTCCGGCATGGCCTCCACCGACGGCACCATGGGTGTCGTCCCGGCCCTGCTCGCGGAGCGCCTGGGCGTGCCGCAGGTGACGCTGCTTTCCGAGGTGTCGGTCGAGGACGGCACCGTGAAGGGCCGCCGTGACGGCGACGCCGCCACCGAGCAGCTGGAGGCCTCCCTGCCGGCCGTCGTGTCGGTCACCGACCAGTCCGGCGAGGCCCGCTACCCGTCCTTCAAGGGGATCATGGCGGCCAAGAAGAAGCCGGTGGAGTCCTGGGACCTGTCCGACCTCGACATCGACGAGGACGAGGTCGGTCTCGAGAACGCCTACACCACGGTCGAGTCCGCGACCGAGCGCCCGGCGCGCACCGCGGGCACCATCGTCAAGGACGAGGGCGAGGGCGGCAAGCAGCTCGCCGAGTTCCTCGCGGGCCAGAAGTTCATCTGAGCCCCGCCGGTTCCGCCGACCGCCCCTCACATCTCGCAAGCAGGAGAGAAGAAGTCCCATGGCTGAAGTTCTCGTCTACGTCGACCACGTGGACGGTGCCGTCCGCAAGCCCACCCTGGAGCTGCTGACCCTCGCCCGCCGCGTCGGCGAGCCCGTCGCCGTCGCGCTGGGCAACGGCGCCGGCGACACCGCCGCCGCCCTCGCCGAGCACGGCGCGGTCAAGGTCCTCACCCACGAGGCCGCCGAGTACGCCGACTACCTGGTCGTCCCGAAGGTCGACGCCCTCCAGGCCGCCGTCGAGGCCGTCTCCCCGTCCGCCGTGCTGGTCCCGTCCTCCGCCGAGGGCAAGGAGATCGCCGCCCGCCTGGCGCTGCGCCTGGGCTCCGGCATCATCACCGACGCCGTCGACCTGGAGGCCGGCGACGAGGGCCCGGTGGCCACGCAGTCGGTGTTCGCCGCCGCCTTCACCACCAAGTCCCGTGTCTCCAAGGGCACCCCGGTCATCACGGTCAAGCCGAACAGCGCGGCCGTCGAGCCGGCCCCGGCCGCCGGCGCCGTCGAGGCCCTGTCGGTCACCTTCTCCGCCGCCGCGACCGGCACCAAGGTCACCTCGCGCACGCCGCGTGAGTCGACCGGCCGTCCGGAGCTGACCGAGGCCGCGATCGTCGTCTCCGGCGGCCGTGGCGTCAACGGCGCGGAGAACTTCGCGATCATCGAGGCGCTCGCCGACTCGCTCGGTGCGGCCGTCGGTGCCTCGCGCGCCGCGGTGGACGCGGGCTGGTACCCGCACACCAACCAGGTCGGCCAGACCGGCAAGTCCGTCTCGCCGCAGCTGTACATCGCCTCCGGCATCTCCGGCGCGATCCAGCACCGCGCGGGCATGCAGACCTCGAAGACGATCGTGGCGATCAACAAGGACGCCGAGGCCCCGATCTTCGAGCTGGTCGACTACGGCGTCGTCGGCGACCTCTTCGACGTCGTCCCGCAGCTCACCGAGGAAGTGAAGTCCCGCAAGGGCTGAGCCCTCCGTCAGGACGCCGGCCTCCAGGACCCGATCGGGGTCCTGGAGGCCGGCGTTTTCTGTCGTACGGGACGGGTGCGGGCCTCCGCGCGGCCGAGGGGCGGAACACCGCCGGGAAGAGCGGCCACCGTTCCGGTCTCCACCATTTCTCCACCATGATCACTACAACCCTGTTCGGTGGTGATGGACATCACGGCGCATACCTGAGGGTTACCCGATTTCTGCCCGGTTTCTGCATTGGACGAGTCCGCCAACCCCCGGTTTTCATAAGGGGCTTGTATCGCAGGGGGCGGCGAGATCTCCCCTCGTCCGAGAAGGGAGTCGGGATGTCACCATCACGACGGATATTCAGCAGACGCCAGTCACTGGCCATTTTCGGGGGAATCGCGGCGGGCACCGCACTGCCCCTCGGGGTGTTCGGATCCCGGCCCGCGTACGCGGCGGGCTCGGCCGCCGACGGCGGTACACAACTTCCCGACACCGACCGCGGCAAGGTCGTGCACGCGTACCGGACCGGCGGACGCGCGGTGCGCACGGCCGCAGCCGCGGCGCTCGTGGGCAGCGCGGAGGACGTGGCCGCGTTCCTCGGCACCAGGCTGCCGGCGGCCACGGCCGAGGACAACCGGTTCACGCTCACCGAGGCCCTGGTCAACGCGGGCAAGGCGACGCGCGCCGGGATCGGGCAGGCGCTGTCCGGCGGGGACGCGGCGGTCGCCGCCTATCTGCAGGGCGGCTTCCAGTCGGCGGTGCACGAGGACCTCGAAGTGGCCGTGACCACGGTCAACGCACACGGCGGCAGGGCCGTGAAGCGCGAGTCCTCCGAAGCGCTCGCGGCCGGTACGGACTTCGCGCTGCGGGACTTCCTCAGCACCGGACAGTACGACGCGCACGACGAGGACCAGCGCGTCCAGGTGACCTCCATCCTCGTGACCGCCTCGCCGCAGGTGCGGGAGTACGCGGAGCGGGCGCTCGACGACGGATCGCCGCGGGCGATCCAGTGGTTCCTGACGACGGGCCAGTACATCGCCCGGGCGCGGGACGAGGAGTCGGCGGAGATCCAGCAACTGGTCAAGATCGTGGAGTCGGAGGGGCGGCGCGCCGAGCGCAAGACCGACGAAGCGGTCGAGCTGTCCGAGCAGGCGGTCCAGGCCGCCGACAAGGCCAAGGCGGCCGCGCTGGAGGCGAAGGCCGAGGCGCAGGCCGCCGAGCAGGACGTGCAGCGCTCGGCCAGGGCGGCCAACAAGGCGGCGCGGGCGGCCCAGGGTGCCGCGGCCGCCGCCTCGACCGCGGTGTCCGCCTCACGCACCGCGCAGGCCGCGGCCCGCCGCTCGGTGGCCGCCGCGAACGCCGCCGCCGCGGCCGCGGCCGCGGCGGGGCGCGCCGCGTCCCGGGCCTACCACGCCGCGATCAGCGCCTCCAAGAACGCGAACATGGCGGAGGCCGCCAACCAGGCGGCGCAGGCCGCGCGGGCCATGGTCACCTGGGTGCGCACGGTGGCCGCGAAGGCCAAGCTCGCCGCCCTCGCCTCCGACGCGGCCGAGGCCGCGGGCAACGCCGCCGCGGGTGCCGCGGTCAACTCGGCCGCCGCCGCGCGCGCTTCGGCCGACGCCGCCGTGGCCGCCGGCGCCGCGCAGTCCGAGGCCGCCGAGGCGCAGCGCGAGGCCGCCATCGCGGAGGCCGCCGCCGGCCGGGCGACGGCGGCCGCGAGCCGGGCCTCGACGCTCTCCCGCAGGTCCGCCGCCGCCGCGCGCACCGCGTCCGCCGCCGCCGACAGTGCGGCCGACCACGCGGAGAAGGCGGCCGACGCCGCCGAGGAAGCGGCTCGGCACGCCGGCGAGGCCGTGGACTACGCCAACCGCTCCACCGCCGCCGCGAACGCCGCCGTGGAAGCGGCGAACAAGGCGTACGACGCCGTCACCGAGGCGCGCACGGTCGAGCAGGAGGCCCGGGAAGCCGAGATCGCGCGGCTCGACGAGGAGACCGAGGAAGCGATCGAGGTCGCCCGTCAGCAGCGGCGCGCGGAGACCGACCGTCTGGAGCGCGCCAACCGGGAGCGCACGCAGGAGGCGCGGCTCTCCGAGGAACTCGTCGCGCTGATCACCGCGATGGAGGCCGCGCTCAAGGACGGCCGGACCGGGGAGGCCGTCAGCAAGGGGCGGCAGGCCGCCGTCCGGCTGCTCGACGGGTCGGGCACGTGGACCCGGGAGGCCGCCGCCTACGCGCTGGCCGGCGTGGACGAGGACGTTCTGCGCTGGATCGAGGCCGACCGGCTCATCGCCCTGCGGCAGGACAACGCGGAGTTCGTCGCGGCCACCGCCGCGATCTCCACGCAGAACGTGGCCCAGGCGGCCGCCGCGGCGCTGCAGACCGAGGACGCCGCCACCATCAGGACCTTCCTGGAGAAGGGCGCGGTCGAGGCGGCCAGGGACGACAACGAGGTCGAGGTCACCACGCTCCTCGCGGACCCCTCCACCGGTACCGCCGTACGGCGCGCCGCCGAGGCCGCCCTGGCGGACGGCTCCGCCGAGGCGCTGCACACCTTCCTGCACGTGGAGCGTGCCGCGGCCGTCCACGAGGACGACAAGGTGGCGGCCACCACGCTCCTGGAGACCGGCGGCCCCTATGTGCGGGCCGCGGCGATGGTCGCCCTCGAGGGCGACACCCACATGCTGCGCCGGTTCATCGGCACCACGCAGCACGAGTTCGCGCGCATCGACCACGACCACGCCACGCACATCAGCGCGGTCCGCGCGGCGATCGCGCGGGCGGCCAAGGTCGCGCAGGACGCGCTGGAGGACGCGGCACGCGCCTCCGAGGCCGCGGCCGTCGCCCGGCAGGCCGCCAAGGAGGCCACCGAGTGGGCCACCAAGGCCGAGGGCTGGGCGCAGGACGCCAAGGCATCCGCCGAGGAGGCCCGGCAGAACGCGGAGGCCGCCGAAGCCTCCGCCGCGGCCGCGGCGCAGTCCGCCAGGACCGCGTCCGCCGCCGCCGCCGAGGCCCGCAAGGCGAGCAGTGTCGCGCGGGACGCGGCCAACCGGGCCGTGCGCTCCGCCGAGACGGCCGCCTCCTACGCCGCCGACGCCCAGGCCTCCGCCACGCGCGCCCGGCAGGCCGAGCTGGCGGCGGGCAAGTCCTTCGCCGAGGCGGCCGTCGCCGCGACCGAGGCGTGGGTCGAGGTCGTCCAGGCCGCGATCCGGCAGGCGATCCAGGACGCGATCGACAACTCGAAGGTGCCGATCGACGGCGAGACCGGCCTGCCCGACGGCGCCGAGAGCTGTCTGACGCCCTTCGGCGACCCGATCGAGCACCGCAACAACACCAACCCCTGGGAACTGGGGTGGAGCTGGCTCACCGGGAGCGGCCCCCGCTCGCAGTGCTTCGGCCCGGACGACGAGTTCACCGGCATCTACCGCGAGCACACGCACACCAAGGGGGTGCTCGAGTACTTCCTCCGGGAGTGGCAGCGGACCGGGAAGTACGAGCTGGGCCGCACCTACATGTACGACTACGCGCTCAGCGGCCCCGAAGGGGTGGGCAAGTACCTCACGGACTACGGGACGCTCGCCACGGCCGGGCTCACCGGCAACCTGGCGTACACGTTCCTGGGCTCCCACCAGGTCCGTATGACCCCCATCCGGGAGAACGCGGACGGGTCGGTCACCTGGCGCTACACCGCGTACAACGAATCGGACATCGAGTCGGCGACGCACCCGCCGGTCATCGGGTACACGGACCTGTGGAGCGACACCGTGGGCGCGTTCGTCGACAAGGTCATCGGTGACGAGGGGCCGATGTCGCCCAAGACCCAGGTGATCGAGTTCAACGTCACGCTCGGCCCGTGATCCGCGGCAGGACGCGCCGGCGATGGCTCTTCGCCGTGCTCGCGGGCTGCGCGGTGCTCGTGGCGGGGTGCTCGGGGGAGATCGATCCCGCGAAGCTGCCCGGGGTGTACCGCGACGACGGCGGCGGGACGATCGAGCTCTCGGCGGACGGCACCTTCACGGCCACCGGTGTGACGACGAGCGAAGGCGCGGAGCCGGTCGATTTCAGCGGCAGCTGGGACTACGAGGATCCGGGCACGTCGAGCGACTTCGTGTACCTGGGGGTCGAGGACGGCGGGCTCGGCAGGACCGGAGGGATACAGCTCTACGTGGACGACCAGGACACGCTGTACTTCCGGTCCGATCCGGACGGGCCGGTCACACAGGAGCTGGACAAGGTGAGCTAGGGCGGTGAGGTCGCGGAGTTCTCCTCCGCGCCCTTTCCCCTTCCTTTCGAGCACCTTTTGCGTCTCTTGCCGGGTCGCAATGCGGGCTGTTGCGAAGTCGCTGTAGAGACCACCACAAACCCTTGTCGAACGTGTTGCGAAACACGAGGGAAACTCGTCGGATGCCCGAATTCTTTCCGTTTCAGGAATCGGACGCGCCCGCCGAGTTCCCGCTTCGACAAGGGACTTGAATCAGAAGAACTGTCGACAATCTAGGACTGTGATGAAGATACGCAGCGCATGCGTGCGCATTCTGGGCGCCGCGGCCACCGCCGGCGTCCTGGCATGGGCCGTGCTGGCCCAGGGCGGCGCGGACGCCGCCGCCGGGTCCTCCACCGAGAGCGTCGCCGAGGCCGCGCCCGGCTACGCCGTCGAGGACTACAACTACCCGGACGCCGACAAGATCCTGGCCGAGCAGAACGTCGTGCTCAAGCGCGGCGACGGCCACATCGTGCTCGCCGACTGCGCCAGCGGGGACAACCTCCTGCAGTTCCTCGCGCGCGACCACGAGGACGTCTGCTTCCGGGTCACCGCCGACGAGGGCTTCCTGACCCTGGAACTGCCCGCGGTGCACGGGGTGAAGACGGACGACTCCGCCAACACCCACCTGGAGATGACCGCCGAGGGCGACCAGGTCGAGTACGACATCCCCGCGGACACGTGGAAGGGCGTCGGCGAGTCCGTCGACGGCCGCGAGCACGTCCTGGTCGAGATCCGCGTCACCAACTAGCCGGCGCCTTCACGTGATTGAGGTAACCACTCGTATGTCTTCCCACAGACGTCCCCGTCTGGCCGCGCTCGGCGCGGTCCTGGCCGCCGGGTCGCTCGCGCTGAGCGCGGTGCCCGCCGCCGCCGTCACCGGCGGCACCCCGGTCGCCGACGCGGACACCACCCACGCCTACACCGCGAAGATCACCGTCGGTGCCCACGACCGCGGCTGCTCCGCCGTCCTCGTCGACGCCGAGTGGCTGCTCACCGCGGCCAGCTGCTTCGCCGAGGACCCGGCCGTCTCGCTCGCCGTCCCGGCCGGCGTCCCCGACCGGCCGACGACCGCAGTCATCGGCCGCTCCGACCTCTCCGGCACCCAGGGCGCCGAGCGCCGCGTCGTCGAGATCGTGCCGCGCACGGACCGCGACGTGGTCCTGGCCCGCCTCAACCGGCCCGTCACCGGCGTGGCCCCGGCCCAGCTCGCCACCGCCGCGCCCGCGGCCGGCGCGGAGCTGACCTTCGCCGGATACGGCCGGACGAAGACCGTCTGGGCGCCGCTCCAGCTGCACACCGGCACCTACACCGTCGACTCCGTCGCGGCCACCTCCGCGGGCGTCACCGGCAAGAACGGCGCGGCCGCCTGCATGGGCGACGCCGGCGGCCCGGTCGTCTCCGGGGGCAGGCTCGTCGGCCTCAGCAGCCAGTCCTCCCAGGGCGGCTGCCTCGGCGTCGACGCGACCCAGACCTCCACCGCGGGCGTCATCGCGCGCGTCGACGACCTCGCGCCCTGGATCGCCGAGAAGGCCGGCGCCACCCGCATCGTCGACTTCAACGGCGACGCCGTCGAGGACATCGCGATCGGCGACCCGATGGCCACGGTCGGCACCGACACCACCGCGGGCCTGGTCCGTGTCGTCCACGGCGGCGGCAAGGGCACCGCCGAGATCACCCAGGACCTCGACTGGGTGCCCGGCGGCGCGGAGGCCGGGGACCACTTCGGCAACCACCTCGCGACCGTCGACTACAACGAGGACGGCTACACCGACCTCGTCGTCTCCGCGTCCGAGGAGAACGTCGGCAGCGCCGTCGACGCCGGCTTCGTCGACATCCTGTTCGGGGGCGAGAACGGCCTCGGCAGCGGCCCCGCCGCCCGCCACTTCGAACAGGGCGCGGGCAACGGCTCCATCGCCGCCTCCACCCCCGAGACCGGCGACCGCATGGGCGCCTCCCTCGCCGCGGGCACCACCGCCGAGGGCAGGCCGTGGGTGCTGATCGGCACGCCGGGCGAGGCGCTCGGCTCGCTCGCCAAGGCGGGCGGTGCCTTCTACGTGCACGGCGACACCAACGTCAGCGTCAACCAGGACACGGGGGCCGTTCCCGGTGCGGCCGAGGCCGACGACGCCTTCGGCACGTCCGTCGCGGGCGACTCCAACTTCATCGCCATCGGCGCCCCCGGTGACGCCATCGGCGGTCACGCGAACGCCGGCAACCTGGCCGTGCTCAGCCACAAGCTGGGCGCCGACGGACGGCCCACCGTCGTCGCCGGAATGGACCAGGACAACGAGAAGATCAGCGGCGGCGCCGAGGCCGGTGACAAGTTCGGCCAGGCCCTCGCGCTGGTCGCCTACCGCCCGTCCGGCGCGGCCACGGCCACCGACTCGATCCTCGCCATCGGCTCGCCCGGCGAGGCCCTGGCCGCCGAGACCGGCGCCGCGCAGCAGGCCGGCGCGGGCAACGTCATGCTCGTGCACATCAAGGCCGACGGCACCTGGGACTACCTGCACGCGCTCAACCAGGGCTCCGGGACCGACGACCGCTCCGGCACCATCGAGGCCGGGGACGGCGTGGGCTCGGCCCTCAGCGCGGTCAACACCGCGCCCCGGGAGGTCGGCTCCGCCGCCACGCTGAAGATCGCCGTGGGCAGCCCCGGTGAGGACCTCGCGGGCGTCACCGACGCCGGTGCCGTCCACACCTTCTCGCTGATGGGTCCGGCGGGCGCCGACGACCTGTGGATCGAGGCCGGCGACGGCGACGGAATCCCCGGTTCCCCGGGCGAGGGCGACAAGCTGGGCACCAGCATCCACTTCACCCCGCGCAACCTCTACGCCGGTATGCCCTACGGTCCCACCGCCACCGGCGCCCTGCACGTCCTGCCGTTCCCGAACGCCGTTCCGGGCGGCACGAGCAGGCCGGCCACCACGTACCAGCCGGGCCAGGGCGGACTTCCGGCCCACGGTGAGTACTTCGGGTACTCGGTGCGGTAACGGCTGCCGCCGTACGGCATGAGCCTCCCGCGGATCGTCCGGCGACGCTGCCGGTCGATCCGCGGGCAGGTCCCCCCTCGGCCCCGCCGGGCTTCGGCCCGGCGGGGCCGAGTGCTGCCCGGCGACGGGCGGCGGGTGCGGGCGCTGGAGGCGGACCCCGCCGTGTGCGCAGGATGGTGTTGACCGGCGGGGAACCGACGGATAACTTCGCTCTACGGATTATTGATTCCGTTCAGCGGAAAACTGAAGCCAGGAGGGTGTGGGATGGGTCAGCAGGAGAAGGTGGCTACGAGCCTCGCGGGCGCCGTCGGCGAGGAGATCAGCGCCTCCCTCGCACCGGTCGACGCGGAGCTGGAGCGCCGCTACCCCGGGGACCCGGGCACCCGCCAGCCCGTGCACACCGTCTACGTCCCCGGCGACGTCTTCGCCGCCGACACCGTCCGCACCTGGGGCGACCGGGCCCTGGCCGCCCTCGACGAACACGCCCCCGACGCCGCGTCCTTCGCCGCCGTCCTCGGCCTCGCCGACGACCTCGCCGAGCCGGTGTACAGCCGCGTGCGCGCCAAGCTGGAGCGCGAGCCGATCGAGGACCTGCGGGTCGACTTCGAGGACGGCTACGGCAACCGTTCCGACGCCGAGGAGGACGAGGCGGCGGCCCGCGCCGCCCGGCTGATCGCCGAGGTGTACGAGCAGGGCACCGCGGCCCCCTACATGGGCATCCGCATGAAGTGCATGGAGGCCCCCGTACGCGCCCGGGGCATCCGCACCCTCGACGTCTTCCTCAGCGGTCTGATGGAGGCCGGCGGCCTCCCCGACGGACTGGTCCTCACCCTGCCCAAGGTGACCTACCCCGAGCAGGTCACCGCCATGGTGCGGCTCCTGGAGGCCTTCGAGAAGGCCCGCGGCCTGGAGCCCGGCCGGATCGGCTTCGAGATCCAGATCGAGACCAGCCAGTCCATCCTGGCCGCCGACGGCACCGCCGCCGTCGCCCGCATGATCCAGGCCGCCGAGGGCCGCGCCACCGGCCTGCACTACGGCACCTTCGACTACAGCGCCTGCCTGGGCGTCTCCGCCGCCTACCAGGCCAGCGACCACCCCGCCGCCGACCACGCCAAGGCGGTCATGCAGGTCGCCGCCGCGGGCACCGGCGTACGCGTCTCCGACGGCTCCACCAACGTCCTGCCGGTCGGCCCGACCGAGAAGGTCCACGACGCCTGGCGGCTGCACTTCGGCCTCACCCGCCGCGCGCTGGCCCGCGCCTACTACCAGGGCTGGGACATGCACCCCGGCCACATCCCGACCCGTTACGCGGCCGTCTTCGCCTTCTACCGCGAGGGCTTCGAGCAGGCCGCCGCCCGGCTGGCCCGCTACGCCAACCGCACCGGCGGCGACGTCATGGACGAGCCCGCCACCGCCAAGGCCCTCAGCGGTTACCTGCTGCGCGGTCTGGACTGCGGCGCCCTCGACATCGGCGAGGTCGCCCGGCTCACCGGCCTGACCCGCGCCGACCTGGAGGGCTTCTCGGCCCCGCGGCGCGGCGACCTCACGGCATCGGCGCAGTAGGCGGCGGCAGCGCGTCGTCCGGCGTCCGGCCGGAGCCCACGTACCGCTCCAGGCCGGACGCCGTCACCCGCTCCTCCTGAGCGAACAGCCGCGTTCCCCGCTCGCACAGCCGCCGGTCGGCCCGCGCCCGCGCGCAGAACTCCTCGGGCGTCGTCCCGAACAGCTCCCGCAGCCGGGCCGACCCGCGCAGCAGGTCGGTGATGAGCGGCCGCTGCTCACCCGGATGCCGCCGCGGGGCACCGGTGCCGTCGCGCAGCACGCCGTGGCGGTTGACGTAGGCGTACGCGCCGCGCAGCACCGTGCCGTCGCCCGGCTCGACGCGTACGTCGGGGGCGGGGAGCCAGGCGCGGTCGAAGTTGCCGGACGCCATCGGCACCCCCTCGCTGGCGTCGATCACGGCGAGCTGCTCGGCGTCCAGCCACAGCAGGAACAGCTCCCGCACGGTGCCCGGCGCGCTCACCGGCGAGGCGGACACGTAACCCATGCGGCTGACGTGGGCGGAGACGCCGACGTCCAGGCCGGTGACCCGGGAGCGGACCATCGGGAGCGGCGATTCGATCCCGAACTCGGCCATCTTGTGCCGCAGTTGGCCCGGGCTGGCGTTGGAGCCGATCGCCAGCACGGGCGTCCGGTCCTCGTAGGTCAGCCGGTCCGGCGGCAGCAGCCGGTCGCCGTGCAGCACCCCCGACTCCCGCGGCCAGGCGCCCGGGTACAGCAGCGGCTCCTCGCGCGGGACACCGTCCAGGCCGAGCGCCCGCAGCGTCCGGTCCCCGGCATCCGGGCCCCTCTCCGCCGGGGTCCCGGCCCCTGAGCCGTCCCGGCTCGTACGTCCCTCGGCCACGGCGGCTCAGTCCGCCGGCGGCAGCTCGCCCGAGCCGCGGGTGACCAGCTTGGTCGGCAGCTCGATGCGGTCGGGCGCGAGCAGGCTGCCGTCGAGCTGCCGGAAGAGGCGCTCGGCCGCGGTGCGGCCGAGGGCGGCGGCGTCCTGGGCGACCACGGTGACGCCCGGCTGGAGCAGGTCGGCCAGCTCGATGTCGTCGAAACCGACCAGGGCGACACCCCGGTCGTGCTCGGCCAGGACGCGGATCACGGTGACCGTCACCCGGTTGTTGCCCGTGAAGATCGCGGTGACCGGACTCGGGCCCCTGAGCATGTCCTCGGCCGCCCGGCGCACCCGCTCGGGGTCGGTGACGCCCAGCGACATCCAGGAGTCCTCGACGGCTATGCCCGCGTCCTCCATCGCGGCCCGGTAGCCGCGCAGCCGCTCGGCGGCCGTGTGGATGCGGGGCATGTCGCCGATGAAGCCGATCCTGCGGTGCCCGTGCGCGATCAGGTGGGCCACCCCGTCGCGGGCACCGCCGTAGTTGTCGGAGAGCACCACGTCCGCGTCGATCCGCCCCGCCGGCCGGTCCACGAACACCGTGGCGACGCCCGCCTTCAGCTCCGGCTCCAGGTACCGGTGGTCGTCCCCGGCGGGGATCACCACCAGCCCGTCCACCCGCCGTGCGCACAGGGCCAGCACCAGTTCCTGCTCGCGGTCCGGGTCCTCGGCGCTGGACCCGTTGATCAGCAGGGCGCCGTGCGAGCGGGCCACCTCCTCGACGGCGCGGCTGAGCGGCCCGTAGAAGGGGTCGGCCAGGTCCTCCAGCACCAGGCCGATGCTGGCGGTACGGCCCTTGCGAAGCACCCGTGCGCTGTCGTTGCGGCGGAAACCGAGCGCGTCGATGGCCTCCTGGACGCGCCGCTCGGTCTCCGGGGTGACGCCCGGCTCACCGTTGACCACCCGGGAGACGGTCTTGAGACCGACGCCGGCCCGGGCGGCGACGTCCTTCATGGTCGGGCGGTTGCCGTAACGGTTCCCGGGGAGGCGGTCTGCGCGGCGGGGCGTGTCGGGCACGGTGCGGTGTCCTGTCCTGTCGTCCACGGGGAAGCGTCGGCTCCTGTCGTCCACGGTGTTCGGTCGTCCACGGTGTTCGGTCGTCCACGGTGTTCAGGGGGATGTGTCGGTCATGCGTTTGTATGAGGATGTGGCGTCGAGCATAGAGCCTGGACAACGTTGTCAGATGCGGGAGACACTGTCCAACGCACTCTCCGACCCCCGTCCCCACCGCGGGGTCGACCCGCTGTGCGCTCATGTGTTCGCATTCTTTTCATTTGTTTCGGTCCGACGGGGAGATCCGACTCTGATGCACACCGACCTCGTGGCAGCGCTGGACATCGGCGGCACCAAGATCGCCGGAGCGCTGGTGGACGGCCACGGCCGTATCCAGGCGCGGGCCCAGCGTGCCACTCCCGCCCGGGAGGACGGCGACACCGTGATGGGCGCGGTGGAGGCCGTCCTCGGGGAGCTGGCGGCGTCGCCGTTGTGGGGGCGGGCCACGGCCGTCGGCATCGGCAGCGCCGGACCGGTGGACGCGTCCGCCGGCACGGTCAGCCCGGTGAACGTGCCCGGCTGGCGCGACTACCCGCTCGTCCGGCGGGTCCGCGAGGCCGCCGGCGACCTGCCCGTCGAGCTGATCGGCGACGGGGTCGCCATCACGGCGGCCGAGCACTGGCAGGGCGCCGCGCGAGGGCACGACAACGCGCTGTGCATGGTGGTCTCCACGGGTGTCGGAGGCGGCTTGGTCCTCAACGGGCGGCTGCACCCCGGCCCGACCGGCAACGCCGGGCACATCGGCCACATCAGCGTGGACCTGGACGGGGACCCGTGCCCGTGCGGTGCGCGGGGCTGCGTGGAGCGCATAGCGAGCGGGCCGAACATCGCGCGGCGCGCCCTGGACGCCGGCTGGCGGCCGGGCCCGGACGGCGACACCTCCGCCGCCGCGGTGGCCGCGGCGGCCCGCCTGGGCGACCCCGTCGCCGTGGCCTCCTTCGAGCGGGCCGCGCAGGCGCTGGCGGCCGGGATCGCCGCCGCCGCGACCCTGGTCGAGATCGACATCGCCGTGGTCGGCGGCGGAGTGGGCAAGGCGGGTGACGTGCTCTTCGCCCCGCTGCGCAAGGCGCTGACCGACTACGCCACCCTCTCCTTCGTGCAGCGTCTCGCGGTCGTGCCCGCGCAGATGGGGACGGACGCGGGGCTGGTCGGAGCGGCCGCGGCGGCCCTCACCAGGACGGCGGACGCTCGCCCCGCCCGGGTCTGAACTCCGGCCGGGCGGGAGCCGGGGCACGGGCCGGCCGCGGCTCCCGCGCCGTCACCCGTGACTCCCGCGTCCCGGGCGCAGTTGAAGCAGGCATGAAGAAGCGCAGCATGCTCGCCATCGCATCCCTGGCCACCGGTTTCGTCGTCGCGGCCGTCAGCCCCTCCCACGGCGCCCCGGCCGAACTGCCCCTCGGCCTCGACGTGGAGGACACCGTCAGCACCGTCGAGGACACCGTCACCGTCGAGAGCCTGTCCGTGGACCAGGACACCCTCGGGCAGCTGGGCCGCTGAGCCGTCCCTCCTTCCCCCCCGGCGCCGGCGCCCCCGTGTGGGCGTCGGCGCCGGTTCCGTAGGTCCTCAACTGGGCCTGGTTTCCGTGGCAGGGTGGAGCGGGCAAGCCACAGGGGGCCAACAGAAGAGGGGGACCTGTGACCGTCGTCTGGATCAACGGCGCGTTCGGTGCGGGGAAGACCACCACCGCACGGGAACTGATCGAACTGATCCCGAACAGCACGCTCTTCGACCCCGAGATCATCGGCGGGACGCTCGCACACCTGCTGCCGCCCAAACGCCTGGCCGAGGTCGGCGACTTCCAGGACCTGCCGATCTGGCGCCGCCTGGTCATCGACACGGCGGCCGCCATGCTCGCCGAACTCGGCGGGACCCTCGTGGTCCCCATGACGCTGCTGCGCCAGGAGTACCGGGACGAGATCTTCGGCGGCCTCGCCGCCCGCCGGATCACCGTCCGGCACATCCTGCTCGCCCCGGCTGAAACGATCCTGCGCGAGCGGATAGCGGGCCGCGAGATACCGGCGGACCTGCCCGACGGAGAGATACGCGTTCGACAGTGGTCCTACGACCACATCGAGCCGTACCGGGCCGCACTCGCCTCCTGGCTGACCGCCGACGCGCACCCGGTCGACACCGGCGCCCTCACCCCGTACGAGGCCGCCGCGCGGATCGCCGAGGCCGTCGGCACGGGCTCCGTGCCGGCCTGCGACATCGTGCAGACGCCCGAACCCACCGCCGAGACCCTCGCGGCGGGCGTCCTGCTCTTCGACGAACAGGACCGCGTCCTGCTCGTCGACCCCACCTACAAGGCCGGCTGGGAGTTCCCCGGCGGTGTCGTCGAACCCGGCGAGGCACCCGCCCGGGCGGGGATGCGCGAGGTCGCCGAGGAGACCGGCATCCGCCTCGCCGAGGTGCCCGCCCTGCTGGTCGTCGACTGGGAACGGCCCGCACCCCCCGGCCACGGCGGGCTGCGGCTGCTCTTCGACGGCGGCCGGCTCGACCCGGCCGACGCCGACCGGGTCCTGCTGCCCGGCCCGGAACTGCGTGCCTGGCGCTTCGTCACCGAGGACGAGGCCGCCGCACTGCTGCCCCCCGTCCGCTACGAACGACTGCGCTGGGCCCTGCGCGCCCGGGAACGCGGCGCGGCGCTGTACCTGGAGGCCGGCACCCCGGTCGGCCGGAGTCAGCCGGACGCCCCGTAGGCGCGCACCGAGGCGCGCAGCGCCCGTGCCGCCCCACCGGTCACGGGGTCACCGTGCCCGAAGCAGGCCACCTCCGCGTCGAGGTCCGCCAGCTTCCGGAAGGAGTCGACGGCCCGGTCCCGGTCGACGTTGAACACGCCGAGCATCACCTCGCCGTCGACCGGTGAGACGGCGACGGCGTCCCCCGTGAACAGCACGCCGTGGTGCGGGAGGTGCACCGCGATACTCCCGTCCGTGTGGCCCGGGACGTGCACCGTCCTCGCCCCGCCGCCGAAGTCCAGGACGTCGCCGTCCGCCACCTCCGTCACCCGCTCCGGACGCTCGAAGCCGCCCTGCGGGAGCAGCCGGACGGCTGCCGCGTGCAGGGGCCGCTCCCAGTCCTCGAACACGGGGGGCGGCCCCGGCACCTCGCCCCGTACCACCGGCGCCTCCACGGCGTGGGCCACCACCTCGGCCCCGGTGAGCGCCGCGACCTCGGCCGCACCGCCCGCGTGGTCCTCGTGGAAATGGGTGAGGACGACCCGCCGCACGCGTCCGACGGCTTCCACCGCCGCGGCGATCCGCGCGCCGGACCCGGCCGGACCGGCGTCGATCAGCGTCAGGTCGTCGCCGTCGCGCCACGCGTAGGCCTGGCCGACCGGGAAGCGCAGCAGGTGCAGACGGGGGAGCAGCTCGATCACGTCCATGGCACGACCGTAGGCGGGGCCCCGCCCGCGGGCGAGGCCCCTCTGCCCACGGCAGAACCGGGGCCCGGCCGGGCTCAGCCCGCCGCGTAGTTGCGCAGGAACAGCGCCTCCGCGACCGACAGCCGCTCCAGCTCCTCGGGGGACACGCTCTCGTTCACGGCGTGGATCTGTGCCTCCGGCTCGCTCAGCCCGATCAGCAGGATCTCCGCCCGCGGGTACAGCGCGGCCAGGGTGTTGCACAGCGGGATGGAGCCGCCCTGACCGGCGTACTGCATCTCCTCGCCCGGGTACGCCACCGCCATCGCGTCCGCCATGGCCTGGTACGCCGGGCTCGTGGTGTCGGCGCGGAACGCCTGGCCCTGGCCGATCTGCTCGACGGCGACACGCGCGCCCCACGGCGTCCGGGACTCCAGGTGGGCCTGGAGCAGCTTGGTGGCCTCACCGGCGTCCACGCCCGGCGGCACCCGCAGGCTGACCAGCGCTCGGGCGCTCGCCTGCACCGACGGGGTGGCGCCGACCACCGGCGGGCAGTCGATGCCGAGCACCGTGACGGCCGGCCGCGCCCAGATCCGGTCGGCGACCGAACCCGAACCGATCAGCTCCACGCCGTCCAGCACCCGGGCGTCCCGGCGGAACTGCTCCTCGTCGTAGGCCAGTCCCTCCCACGCGCTGTCCGACGCCAGCCCGTCGACGGTCGTCGAACCGTCCTCGGCGCGCAGCGAGTCCAGCACGCGGATCAGGGCGGCCAGCGCGTCGGGCGCCGCGCCGCCGAACTGACCGGAGTGCAGGTTGCCCTCCAGCGTGTCGACCTTCACGCGCACCAGGGTCATGCCGCGCAGCGTCGAGGTGACCGTCGGCAGACCGACGCGGAAGTTGCCCGCGTCGCCGATGACGATGGTGTCCGCGGCCAGCAGCTCCGGGTGCTGCTCGGCGTACCGCTCCAGGCCGCCCGTGCCCTGCTCCTCCGAGCCCTCGGCGATGAACTTGACGTGCACCGGCACGCCGCCGTCGGCCTTGAGCGCGCGCAGGGCGAGCAGGTGCATCAGCACGCCGCCCTTGCAGTCGGCCGCGCCGCGCCCGTACCAGCGGCCGTCGCGCTCGGTCAGCTCGAACGGAGGGGTCGCCCAGGCGGCCTCGTCCAGCGGGGGCTGCACGTCGTAATGGGCGTAGAGCAGCACCGTCTTGGCGCCCTCGGGCCCGGGCAGGTAGCCGTACACGGACTGCGTGCCGTCCGGGGTGTCCAGCAGGTCCACGTCCTGGAAGCCCTCGGCGCGCAGCGCGGAGGCTATCCAGTTGGCGGCGCCGACGCTCTCGCTGCGCGGGAACTGGTCGAAGTCCGCCACCGATTTGAAGGCCACCAGCGCGGTGAGCTCCTCCTTCGCCCTGGGCATCAGCGAGGAGACGGTCTCGGCGACCGGATTCGACGACATGGGCACGCTCCTTGTAGGTGCGACGTTGTACCGATGAGTACTGGGGTTGGTGGGCCGATCCTCCCACAGTGGCCTGCGGCGATGCCCGCCGTAGGATGCGGGGGTCAGGTGCGGCATGCGGTTTGATCGGAGCAGTAGACCATCGTGAGCAGCGAGAACTCTTCGGCGGACGACACGCGTCAGGTCTGGGACGTCGTCGTGGTGGGCGCGGGACCGGCGGGGGCCTCGGCCGCCTACGCGGCGGCGGTCGCGGGGCGGCGCGTGCTGTTGCTGGAGAAGGCGGAGCTGCCCCGCTACAAGACGTGCGGCGGCGGCATCATCGGTCCCTCGCGCGACACCCTCCCACCCGGCTTCGAGCTGCCCCTGCGGGACCGTGTGCACGCGGTGACCTTCTCGCACAACGGGCGCTTCACCCGCACCCGGCGCTCCCGCCAGATGCTGTTCGGTCTGATCAACCGGCCCGAGTTCGACCAGCAGCTGGTCGAGCACGCCCAGAAGGCGGGCGCGGAGCTGCGTACGGGGGCCACGGTCACGCGGGTGGAGCAGCACGGGTCGGCGGTGCCGGACCGGCGCACCGTCGCCGTCGTCCTGCAGGGCGGCGAGACGGTGCTGGCGCGGGCCGTCGTCGGCGCGGACGGCAGCGCCAGCCGGATAGGCGCGCACGTCGGGGTGAAGCTCGACCAGGTCGACCTCGGCCTGGAGTCGGAGATCCCGGTGCCGGAGACGGTCGCCGAGGACTGGAAGGGGCGGGTCCTCATCGACTGGGGGCCGATGCCCGGCAGTTACGGCTGGGTCTTCCCGAAGGGGGACACGCTGACGGTCGGGGTGATCTCGGCGCGCGGCGAGGGCGCGGCGACCAAGCGGTACCTGGAGGACTTCGTCGGCCGGCTCGGCCTCGCCGGCTTCGAGCCCAGCGTCTCCTCCGGTCACCTGACCCGTTGCCGGGCCGACGACTCCCCGCTCTCCCGCGGCCGGGTCCTGGTCTGCGGGGACGCGGCGGGGCTCCTGGAGCCGTGGACGCGCGAGGGCATCTCCTTCGCCCTGCGCAGCGGGCGGCTCGCGGGCGAGTGGGCGGTGCGGATCGCCGAGGCGCACGACGCCGTGGACGCGCGCAAGCAGGCCCTGAACTACGCGTTCGCCATCAAGGCCGGGCTCGGCGTCGAGATGAGCGTCGGCAAGCGGATGCTGGCGGTCTTCGAGCGTCGTCCGGGGATCTTCCACGCGGCCCTGACCGGGTTCCGTCCGGCCTGGAAGGCGTTCAAGGACATCACGCAGGGCTCGACCTCGCTGGGCGAACTGGTCCGCGCCCACCCGCTGGCCCAGCGGGCGCTGGCGGCGATGGACCGCCGTCCCGCGGGTGCGGCGGAGCCGCCGTCCGCTCCGGCCTCGACGGCGGACCCGGGCGCACGGGACGCCGGGGGCGCCGAGCGCTCCGCGGGCGACGAATCCGGGGCCTGAGCGTCGGGCTCCCGTGCCGGCGGGGCCGGGGGCGTCCCGCGCATGCTCGTGGGCGGGTGTTCCGCGTGCGGTGAGCGGGGGAGCACCGGTGCCGGAGGCTTCCCGTAGGCCCGTAGGCCCGTAGGCCCGTAGGCCCGTAGGCCCGCAGGCCCGCAGGGCACGCCCACGGCCCGGGGGTGCGCGGCCGGGAGGCCGACTCGGACTTCCCCCTTTCGGTGGGGGTGCGCGGCGCCTCCGGCTCGCGCCCGCGCCCGCGCCTGACGCGGGACGCGGGACGGCCGGCCCCAGCAGGGTGCGGGGGCACCGCCCTGACTTGGGTGCGGGGGAGCACCGCCCTCACACCCCGTGAGCGACCACGGCGTACTTCCAGGGGAGTACGCGTGATCACCACGCGCGGGTGACGTCGCGACAGCCTCGCGGCGTCTAGCGTGGCGGTCATGGACGGACAGCGCGGACGCGCGGGCGGGCCGCCGCAGTGGTGGCGGCACGGGCCCCCGTGGTGGCACGGGGGCGGTGACGACCGGCCCCGGCCTCGGTGGCCCTGGCGCTCCACGGTGCTGCTCACGGCCTTCGTGCTGGTCGGCTCCGGCTTCGCCGCCCACTCCCAGGAGGGCGAGCGCGTCGCGCTGGATCCCTTCGCGCGCGTGCTGCTGCTCCTGACGGGCGCGGCGCTGCTGTGGCGGCAGCGGTACCCCGTGCCGGTGGCCTTCGGCACGGCGGCCACCACCTTGGTCTACCTGGCCACCGGATACCCCTACGGCCCGGTCTTCCTGGCCGTCGCGGTGGCCTGCTTCAGCGCCGTGGTCTCCGGACACCGCAGAGCCGCGTGGACGGCCATGGCGACGCTGTGGGCGGGGCACGCGCTGCTGGCACACTGGCTGTACCCGTGGCTGCCGCCGTCCGGGGACGCCGCCGCGTCCTGGGGCGAGGAGGGCGTGGTCGCCACCTGGGTGGTGGCGATCGTCGCGGTGTCGGAACTGGCCCGCACCCGGCGCGAGCAGTGGGCCAGGGACCGGGCCGAGCGGGCCAAAGCGGCGAGGCGGCGCGCGGACGAGGAACGGCTGCGCATCGCCCGCGAACTGCACGACGTCCTCGCGCACAGCATCTCTGTCATCAACGTGCAGGCGGGCGTGGGCCTCGCGCTCCTCGACACCGACCCCGAGCAGGCGCGGACCGCGCTCACCACCATCAAGGCCAAGAGCAAGGAGGCCCTGGGCGAGGTGCGCCAGGTCCTCGACACCCTGCGCGCCCCGGGTGACGCGCCCCGCACGCCGGCCCCGGGGCTCGGCCGGCTGCCCGAACTGGTCGAGCAGGCGGCGAGCGCCGGGCTCACCGTGGAGGTCGAGGGAGAGCCGCCGGCGCTGCCGCCCGGTACCGATCTCGCCGCCTTCCGCATCGTGCAGGAGGCCCTCACCAACGTCGTCCGGCACTCCGGTTCCCGGCACGCGCGCGTGGGCCTCGCCCGGGAGGGCGGCGCGCTGCGGCTGCGCGTCGACGACGACGGCCCCGCGACCGGCGCCGAGGCCGGCGGCAGCGGCAACGGGCTGGCGGGCATGCGGGAGCGGGCGGCGGCGCTGGGCGGCACCATCGAGGCGGGCCCGCGCCCCGACGGCGGCTTCCGGGTGCTCGCGCTCCTGCCGATCGGCCCCGACAGCCTCAGCGACCCCGAGAACCCCGAGATCCCGAAGAACCCCGAGAACGCCCGTGCCACGGAGGAGGACCGGTGATCCGCGTACTGCTCGCCGACGACCAGTCACTGGTGAGGGCAGGTTTCCGGGCCCTGCTGGACGCGCAGCCGGACATCGAGGTGGCCGCGGAGGCCGCCGACGGGGAGGAGGCGGTCCGCGCGGTCCGCGAACTGCGCCCCGACGTCGTCCTGATGGACATCCGCATGCCCCTGCTGGACGGTCTGGCGGCGACCCGCCGGGTCACCGGGGACGTAGCGCTGCGCGACGTGAAAGTGGTCATGCTCACCACCTTCGAACTCGACGAGTACGTCTTCGAGGCGATCCGCTCGGGTGCCTCCGGCTTCCTGGTCAAGGACACCGAGCCGGAGGAACTGCTGCGCGCCGTGCGGGCGGTGGTCGCCGGTGACGCCCTGCTCTCGCCCGGCGTGACGCGCCGGCTGATCGCCGAGTTCGCGGCCCGCTCCAAGGAGCCGGCGGCCGCCGGCCGGCTGGCCGGGCTCACCGAACGGGAACGGGAGGTGATGGCCCTGGTCGGCATCGGACTGTCCAACGACGAGATCGCCCGCCGCCTGGTCGTCAGCCCCCTCACCGCCAAGACCCACGTCAGCCGCACCATGGTGAAGCTGGGCGCCCGGGACCGGGCCCAACTGGTGGTGCTGGCCTACGAGTCCGGGTTGGTGCGGCCCGGCTGGCTGGGCTGACCGTCGCGCCCGAAGCGGAGCAGCACGGCGGCCACCCGGACGAGGAACACGACGGCCGCCAGCACCGTGCCCGCCCCGACGAGCACGGAGCGGACGCCGCCCGTCAGCCCGAAGACCCAGGCGGGCCCCGCCACGGCCCCGAACAGCACGGCCGCGGCGAACACCGCACTGCACAGCGCGTAACCGATCTCGACCGTGATCGCGTCCCGCTCACCCTGCGTACGCCGTCCCCCGTGAGTCGTCATGGGGGAAGTCTCGCAGACGGTGGCCGGCCGGGTCCGGCCGCGCGACCCCCGTCACTCTCAGACGACGCCCGACTTCTCGCGCCACAGCGCGGCGAGCGAGGCGTCGCCGGCCACCTCGGGCACCGGCCGGCGGTTCCACAGCGCCGAGTAGAGCCGCGAGGCGGGCCCGGACAGCTCGCAGTCGGCGTCGCCGGCGGCGGCCCGCTCGGTCACGGGCGGCTCGGCGGACAGCCGTACGGTCCACACGGCGCCCGGCACGTCCGTCGCCCGCACCCGCAGCGTGCGGGGTTCCGGGGTGCGGACGGCGCTCTTCGGGCGGGCGTGGAAGCCGCACAGCAACTCGTCGATGCCGTCCACCGCGAAGTCCGCGGCGACGCCGGTGACGGCGCCGCCGGCGGCCGACTCGGCGTCCATCCGGTGCACGGTCGTCTCGTGCGCCTGCCGCCGCGCCCAGAACGCCAGCGGGGACGGCGCGGGCAGGAAGTGCCAGCAGCGCACATCGGGCGCGGCACCGGCGAGGGTGTCGACGAGCAGCCCGTGTCCCTCCCGGAACCAGGCCAGGAGAGCGGTGCCGTCCAGGTCCGGCAGTCCGCCGTCGGGCCGCGGCGCGGTGTGCCCCTCGGCGACGAACGACGTCGCCCAGCGGTGCACCGCCCCGGTGTGCCGCAGCAGGTCCCGCACCCGCCAGCCGGGGCAGGTCGGCACGTCGGCATCGGTGCCGGCCGACTCGGCGGCCGTGGCCAGCAACGAGCCTTCGTGGGCCAGGGTCTTGACGTGAGCGGAGGTGTCCATGCGGGGAGTGTGCCGCAGGGACCGGCACCGGCCGCAACCACCCACGGGAGCCGGGACCTCGGCCCCCGTTCCGTAGGCTCCCGTTCCGCACGTCCCGACGGCCGGATCGGTGCGGTGGCGCGGTCCGGTCCGCACTCCGGCGTGGACATCGCGCTCGCACCGGGTAGTTACCAGGAGGGTCCCGACGCGAACCGGAATCTCGGGAACCGGCCCGCCGGGTCGGTGTCCGCGGGCCCGACCAGAGCGCCGCGCCCCGCGCGGGCTTCGTACGAGGAGCGGAGGCTGAGCATGCCCCAACCACCCAGCGCGGGCGCCACCGTGACGCACCGGCCGCCGGAGGACGACCGCCGGGACCCGGTCCGCCGGCGCGCACGTGCCGCACGGGGGTCCTGCGACGCACCCGGCGGCCGGTCCTGGCCGGAGCGTGCGTGATGACCGAACCGATGGCAGCCGGCAGCTTCCTGAGGGCCCTGCGGGACGAGGGGCTGACCGTCGTCGAGGTCGGCGACTGGCGCCACCACAACCGCAACCACACGGGAGCCTGGGGACCCGTGCACGGGGTGATGATCCACCACACGGTGACGAGGGGCAGCGCCGCCACGGTCGACATCTGCCGCAAGGGCTACTCCGGGCTGCCCGGACCGCTCTGCCACGGTGTCATCACCAAGGACGGCCGCGTCCATCTGGTCGGCTACGGCCGCGCCAACCACGCGGGTCTCGGCGACGACGACGTGCTGCGGGCGGTGATCGCCGAACGCGCGCTGCCCGCCGACAACGAGGCGAACACCGACGGCAACCGGCACTTCTACGGCTTCGAGTGCGAGAACCTGGGCGACGGTCAGGACCCCTGGCCGGCCGCGCAGTTGGAGGCGATCGAGCGCGCCGCCGCCGCGATCTGCCGCCACCACGGGTGGAACGAGCGGTCCGTCATCGGTCACCTTGAATGGCAGCCCGGCAAGGTCGACCCGCGCGGCTTCACCATGGCCTCGATGCGCGACCGGATCAAGAACAGGCTGGCCGGCTCGTCCGGCCGTCCCGAGGAGGACGACGTGCCCACGTACCTGTCGCTCGGCATGACCGACCCGCTGACCCTGCAGCCGGGCCAGTGGAAGACCATCGCCTGGAACGAGGAGTACTCCGACGGGGCGGACGACCACTTCGCGGGCGGGCAGACGTTCGCCCACAACGCGCACTACAACGGTCTGCTGACCCTCGTGGGGCAGGGCGTCGCACGGGGCGACGAGCTCCAGGTCCGGGTCGCCGAGGACGAGGACGGCGGTGGTCCGACGGTCCGCACGTTCGACCCGATCGAGGTGGTCGGCACCAGCGGCGGCACCTACGGGGGCGTTCCGGTCCTCGGCGTCGTCGGCGCGGGCCGGCGCGCGAAGATCCAGCTCTGCCACTTCGGCCCCGAGCCGGTCACCATCACCCGTGCCACGCTGCGGGCGCACGTCTGGCCGCTGTGACCGCGCGGGCGGCCGGCCCCTGCGGGCCGGCCGCCCGACCGGGTGAAGGGTCCGCCGGTCAGCCCGTCTCCGCCGCCCGGCGGGTCGCGACCGCGACGAGCACCGCCACCGCCGCGAGCGCCGCCACGCTGGTGAGCGCCGTCGGCAGGGAGAACCAGTCGGCCATGAAGCCGATCGCGGGCGGCCCGAGCAGCATGCCGCCGTAGCCCAGGGTGGAGGCGGTCGCGACACCGGCGGGGCCGCCGAGAGCACCTGCCCGTTCGATCGCGACCGGGAAGATGTTGGCGAGTCCCAGGCCGGTGATCGCGAAGCCGAACAACGCCGCCCACACGGACGGCGCGAGCGAGCCCAGCAGCATGCCGGCCACGGCGGTGGTGCCGCCGGCCACCACCGTGGTCGTACGGCCCAGACGCTCCAGCAGGATCGTGCCGGTCAGCCGCCCGACCGTCATGGCGAGCGCGAAGCACGAGTAGCCGGCCGCGGCGAGGCCCGGGGAGGCGTCGAGGTCCTGGGCCAGGTGCAGCGCGCCCCAGTCGGCCATGGCGCCCTCGCCGTAGGCGGTGCACAGGGCGATCACGCCGAAGGTGACGACGAGGCGGCGGGTGCGCCGGTCGAGCCGGCGTGGCGCGCCCTGGCCCCGGACAGCGCCGTCCGGTGGGGCGGCGGGTGCGCAGCGCAGCAGGGCGCGGCCCGCGAACAGGGTCACGACGAGGCCGATGACGGTGAGGCAGAGCAGGTGCCGCACGGGTGACAACGACCCGGCGACCAGCCCGCCGAGCCCCGCGCCGACCATGCCGCCGAGACTGAACGCGGCGTGGAAGCTGGGCATGATGGGGCGCCGCAGCGCGGCCACCAGGTCGACGGCCGCGCTGTTGAAGGCGACGTTGATCCCGCCGTAGGCGCTGCCGAACACCAGCAGGACCAGGCCGAGGGCGAGCGCGGAGTGGGTCAGCGGGGGCAGCGCGACGCTCAGGCAGAGCAGGACCGCGCAGGCGACGGTGACGGGGTGGCTGCCGTAGCGCCGGCAGAGCCTGCCGGTGAGCGTCATGGTGACGACGGCACCCGCCGAGACACCGAGCAGCGCCAGGCCCAGGGCACCGGCCGAGGCGCCGGTCTGCTCCTTGATGGCGGGGATGCGGACGACCCAGCCGGCGAAGACGAAGCCGTCGAGGGCGAAGAAGGCGGTCAGGGCGGTTCGCAGACGGG
This sequence comes from Streptomyces sp. SudanB5_2050, assembly GCF_964272335.1. Taxonomy (NCBI): domain Bacteria; kingdom Bacillati; phylum Actinomycetota; class Actinomycetes; order Kitasatosporales; family Streptomycetaceae; genus Streptomyces; species Streptomyces sp. SudanB5_2050. The sequence goes on along the minus strand of NZ_OZ186760.1, from coordinate 1,164,964 downwards.
TCAGGTCGTTCCGGGGGCCCGGCACGGCACTGTGCGAACGGGATTTGTTTATTTGCGGCACAAAGTCAGGCTAGAGGCGCGGCCGGGGACCGGCAAGGCCCGGTCGCGCCGACCCGGCGGCGCCGGGCGGGAAGGGCTGCCCGGGACGCAGCGACGCAGGTCAACGCCCCGCGCGTCGCATACGCTCGACACCACCATGAAGAACAACCTCACCCCCCTGGAGCCGAAGGCCGACAAGGCCACGGTCAGACGGCACAACCTCAGCCTGGTCCTGAGAGCGGTGCACGACGCGGGGGAGGCGACCCGGGCCGGCGTCGCCACGCACGTCGGACTGACCCGTGCGGCGGTCTCTTCCCTGGTCGAGCAGTTGCTGGAGTACGGGTTCGTCTCCGAGGGCGGCAAGACGAGCAGTGGACAGGCGGGCCGGCCCGGCACCGTCCTCAGGGTGGCCAGGTCGGGTCCCGCCGGGCTCGGTGTCGAGATCAACATCGACTACGTCGCCGTCTGCGTCGTCGACCTCGCCGGCACCGACCGGGTCCGGCTCGTGGAGCACGTCGACAACCGCGGTGTCCAGCCCTCCGAGGTACTGACGCGCGCGGCCCGGCTGGCCGCGCGCGCCATCGGCTCGGCGGCCGAGCAGGATCTCGCGCCGGCCGGTGCGCACGTCGCCCTGCCCGGACTGGTGACCGGCGGCACCGTCCGCCAGGCCCCGAACCTCGGCTGGCGACGCGTGGCCGTCGAGGGACTGTTCGCCCAGGCGCTCCTCGCCCTGCGCCCTGCCCACCGCCCGCTGCCGGTCAGCTCCGACAACGAGGCCAACGCCGCCGCCCTGGCCGAGCTGTGGTTCGGCGCCGGTACGGAGGGCGTGCGCAGCTTCCTCTACCTCACCGGGGAGATCGGCATCGGCGGAGCCCTCGTGCTCAAGGGGGAGTTGCTGCGGGGCGCGCACGGCTTCGCCGGCGAGATCGGCCACATGGTCGTCGACCCGGAGGGCCCCCGGTGCCGTTGCGGGGCCCGCGGCTGCCTGGAGCAGTACGCCGGGCAGTCCGCGCTGCTCGCGGCGGCCGGCATCGACGCGGACGCCGGTGTGCAGGGCGTCGCCGAGCTGGAACGCCGTGCCCGCAAGGGCGATGCGGCCGCCCTGTCGGCGATCGAGGGGGCGGGACGACGCCTGGGCGTCGTGGTGTCGGGAGCCGTGAACCTCTTCGACCCGGACGCGGTGATGCTCGGCGGCGTCTACCGCGAGCTGATGGACTGGCTGGCGCCCGCCGTCGACCGCGAACTCGCCCTCCGGGTGGTCTCCGGGCTGTGGCGCGAGGACGGGAAGCGGCTGCGGGCCTCCTCCTCCCGGGGCGACGCGGCCCGCGGCGCGGCCGGCGTGATCGTGCGGGAGGTGCTGGCCGACCCGGCGGCGTACGCCGAACGGGACCGGGGCTGACGGCGCCGCCGGTCCCCGCGCCCGGAGTCAGCCGCGGTTGGCGGCGATCATCTCCCGGTACCAGTGGTAGCTGTCCTTCGGTGTGCGCTCCTGGGTCTCGTAGTCGACGCGGACGATGCCGAAGCGCTTGTCGTAGCCGTACGCCCACTCGAAGTTGTCCAGCAGCGACCACACGTAGTACCCGCGCACGTCCACGCCCGCGTCGATCGCCGCCCGCAGCGCGACGAGATGGTCGCGCAGGTAGGCGACGCGGTCGGCGTCGTGCACCGAGCCGTCGGCGGCGGGGGTGTCGTGCTCGGCCGACCCGTTCTCCGTGATGTGGACCGGCGGCAGCGCGTCCCCGTACTCCTTCTTCAGCCGTACCAGGAGTTCGGTGAAGCTGTCGGGGACGACCGGCCAGCCCATCGCCGTCTCCCGGACGCCGGGCAGCCGGACCTCCTCGTAGCGGTTGTCGGTCGCCACCCGCCGTGCCGGGTCGCTCTCGCGGTGCGGGGCGTCGGCGACCACGATCGGCCGGTAGTAGTTGACGCCGAGGAAGTCCAGCGGCTGGGAGATCAGCTCCAGGTCGCCCTCGCGCCGGAAGTCCGCGCCGGTGATCAGCTCGCCCCAGGTCTCCTCCTCGGTGGCCGGATAGCGGCCCGCGAGGATCGGCTCGGTCCACACCAGATTGTGCTGGGTGTCCGCGCGGACCACGGCCGCCAGGTCGGCGGGGGAGTCCGTGGCCGGGAGGTTGCGGTCCAGGTTGAGCGTGATGCCGACCTCGCGCACCCCGGCCGCCCGCAGCGCCTTCACCGCCAGACCGTGGCCGACCAGCAGATGGTGGGCGGCGGCCAGCGCCGGCCGGCCCTCCCGGGCACCGGGTGCGTGCCGGCCCACCGAGTAGCCGAGGAAGGCGCTGCACCACGGCTCGTTGAGCGTGATCCAGCGCGGCACCCGGTCGCCCAGGTGCTCGGCGACCCGGGCCGTGTACTCGGCGAACCGCTCCGCCGTCTCCCGCACCCGCCAGCCGCCCCGGTCCTCCAGGGCCTGCGGCAGGTCCCAGTGGTACAGGGTGGCGGCCGGCTCGATGCCCGCCGCCAGCAGCTCGTCGACCAGACGGGAGTAGAAGTCCAGGCCCTTCGGGTTCACCGCGCCCGAGCCGTCCGGCACGATGCGCGGCCAGGCGATCGAGAAGCGGTAGGAGTCCACGCCCAGGTCGCGCAGCAGCGCCACGTCCTGGGGGTAGCGGTGGTAGTGGTCGCAGGCCACGTCACCGGTGTCGCCGTTCACCACCAGACCGGGGGTGTGGCTGTAGGTGTCCCAGATCGACGGACCGCGGCCGTCCTCCCGGGCCGCGCCCTCGATCTGGTACGAGGCGGTCGCGGCGCCGAAGACGAAACCGGGCGGGAAGCCGGGGTACTCACTCATGCTGTACTGCTCAACTCCTGGACGAGGACGATTACTTGACGGAGCCACCGGTGATCCCGGCGGCGATGTACTTCTGGGCGAGGACGAGCAGGATCGCCGCCGGCACAGCGGAGAGCACGGAGGCGGCCATCACCGAGCCCCAGTCGCCCACGTGCGCGCCGATGTACTGGTAGATGCCGAGCGTGATGGGCTTGACCTCGTCGGTGGTGTTCAGGGTGAGCGCGAACATGAAGTCGCTCCACGAGAACAGGAACGCGAAGAGCCCCGAGGTGATCAGCGAGTTGCGGCTCATCGGCAGCACCACCCGCACGAAGGTCCGCACCGGACCGGCCCCGTCGATCTGCGCGGCCTCGATCACCTCGCCCGGGATCGACACCATGAAGGAGCGCATCAGCACGATCGAGAACGGGATGCCCAGCGAGGCGTCCGCCAGCATCAGACCGAAGTAGGAGTTGACCAGGCCCAGATCGACGTACGAGTTGTAGAGCGCGTTGGCGATGACGATGCCCGGCACCATCTGGGTGATCAGCGTGCCGAACACGATCGTGCGCGAGCCCCGCAGCCCGAACCGCGCCAGCCCGTACGCCGCCGGCGCCGAGATCAGCAGGCAGATGGCGACCGCGCCGAGCGACACGGCCAGCGAGGTCAGCAGGTGCCCGCCCTGGTCGCTGATGGCCTTCGAGAAGCCGGACAGGTCCAGACTGCCCGGTACCGGGTCGACCTTCAGCAGCCCCGACTCGGGCTGCAGCGCGGTGTTGAGCATCCAGTACAGCGGGAACAGCATCACCGCGAGGACGAGCACACCGGCGACGGTGGAGCCCCAGCGGCGCCGGGACGCGTTGGGCGTGTGGGTGGCCATCGTCGGTCACTTCCCCTCGGTGCGGTTGGCCCGCAGATAGAACACCGCGAACACGGCGGAGATCAGGATGAGCACGTTGCCGACCACGGCGCCGGCGCCGAAGTCCAGCTGGACGAAGGAGTTCTGGTAGGTCAGCGTGCCGAGCGTCTGGGTCGCGTCGGCCGGGCCGCCGTCGGTGAGGGCGAGGATCAGGTCGAGGATCTTCACCGTCGACATGAAGCCGAGCACGAGCACCACCGTGATGACCGGCTTGAGCATCGGCAGGGTGACCGAGCGGAAGGTCCGCCACGCCGAGGCGCCGTCCAGCGCGGCGGCCTCGTGCAGCTCCTTCGGGATCTCCTGGAGGCCGCCGTAGAGGATGACCATGTTGAACGGGATGCCGATCCAGATGTTGACCAGGATCACCGACAGCAGGGCCATGTCGGGGCTGGTCAGCCAGGGGGTGTGGCCGCCGATGCCGAGGGTGTCCAGGAAGGAGTTGAGGACACCGGTGTCCTGGTCGAGGATGCGCCGCCAGACGATGCCGGACACCACCATGGGCACCAGCCAGGGCAGCAGGATCAGCGAGCGCAGCACGCCGTTCAGCGGGAAGCGGCGGCTGAAGAAGACCGCCAGCGCCATGCCGATGCAGAACTGCCCGAGCAGCGAGCCGGCCGTGAACACGAGGGTGTGCCACAGGGCCTTGCCGAACAGGGCGTCGTGGAAGACGTTCGACCAGTTGTCGGCGCCGTTGAAGGGCGCCTCACCGGTGAAGAAGGTCTTCGGCGTGTAGTGCTGGAAGCTCATCACGACGTTGCGGACCAGCGGGTAGCCGAAGAAGAGCAGCATGAAGACGACGGCGGGGGCGACGAACCCCCACTGCGTGAGCCGGCGCTGGCGCGCGATCCGGGCCGGGTCGGGTGCCGCGGCCGGTGCGGACGCCTTCTCGGGCGTCCGGGCGGTGACGGTGGACGTGGTCATGGGCGCGTACCTCAGTTCCCGCTCGTGGCCCGCTGCTGGGCGCGCTTCAGGGCGGTCTCGCCGGACTGGCCGGTCAGGGCGGACTGGAAGGCGCTCTGCAGGGCGAGCGACACGCTCGACCAGCCGGCGCCCAGCTTCGCCGTCCGGGACCGGGCGACGGCCACCTGATCGGCGAGGGAGTCCAGCTCCGGCACCCGTTCGCGCCAGACGGCGGCGGCCTTGGCGTTGGCCGGCACCATCCAGCTGTTGAGCGCGTAGGTCAGCTGCTCCTCCTCGCTCGACAGACAGGCGACGATCTTCCCGGCGGTCTTCTCCCGTGCCTCGTCGCCGGTGTTCGGCACGGTGAGCACGGCGCCGCCCAGCGGTCCGACCGAGTCCTCGCCGGCCTCGGGCACCGGGATGGGGGCGATGCCCCAGTGCAGCGACTCGTCGGTGTTGAGGGTCTCCACCTGCCACGGACCGTTGATCATCATCGCGGCGTTGCCGGCCATGAACTGGTCGTTGACGTCCGCCTGCGTCCAGTTGACCGTCGACTTCGACAGCGAGCCGTCCCCGAGCAGGCCCTTCCAGTAGTCCAGTGCCTCCACGACCCGGGGACTGTCCAGGTCGGTCTCGTCACCGCCGTTGGACCACATGAACGGCAGGAACTGGAAGACGCCGTCCTCGGCGCCGCCCGCGCTCAGCGCCAGGCCGTACCGCTTGCCCTGGGTGAGCCGCTGCGCGGTCTCCCGCAGCTCCGCCCAGGTCGTGGGCACCTCGACGCCCGCCTTGTCGAGCACGTCCTTGTTGTAGAAGAGCGCCAGCGTGTTCACCGACCGCGCGGCGCCGTAGTACGTCCCCCGGTACGAGCCGAAGTCGACGATGCCCTCGGGGACGTCCTCGGTGCTCAGCCCGAGGGACCGCAGGTCGGTCAGGCCGCCCGCGTCCGCGAAGGTCGGCATCTCCGACGCGTCGAACTGCACGATGTCGGGCAGCGACTTGGACGACGCCATGCGCAGCGCCTTCGTCATCACCTGCGCCGCCGGGACGCTCTGCTGCTCGATGGTGACGCCCAGCCGCTCGCCGCACCGGGCCATCGCCTCCGCGTCCCAGCGGTGGTAGGACTCGTCGGTCGAGGAGTTCAGCACGGTGTACACGTCGGCGTCCCGCTGCTGTCCGCAGCCGGTCAGCGCGGCCCCCGCGACCAGGACACAGACGGCCGCGACCGGGGCGACGACTCGGCGTGAACGTCCTCGCCCGTGGTGCCCGGTGGCAGGAGGGTGTGCTGTCAAGGCGAGCGAGGTGAAGCGCTTCGACATGGTGCGGCCCTTGCTGTCGTACCGTCCGGCTCCCTCGCCGGACCGTTTTGTTTGATGTGATGACTAATACGTCAAGGACCTGCTGTCGCGCTAGAGGAAAGTGGCCCCGGTCTCGCCGCTCCGTGGCGTGAAGGGAGTGTTCTTGTCGGTAATAGTGCCTGCTCAGAGGCGTGAACCCGATCGCAGCCCCTCGGCGGCCGCATTTGTTTTGTGTACGATCAAAATGCTGCGGGACGGCCTCCGTGCTCCCATCCGACAGCTCCCGTCCCACCCGAGGAAGATCATGAAGTTCACCGACGGCTTCTGGCTCATCCGCGAGGGCGTGCAGATCTCGTACGCCACCGAAGTACGCGACGTGCGCCCCGAATCGAAGCGCTTCACCGCCCATGCCGCCGTGAAGAGGGTGACGCGCAGGGGCGACACGCTCAACGCGCCGCTCCTCACGGTCGAGTGCTTCTCTCCCATCGAGGGCGTCATCGGCGTCCGCGTCACCCACCACGCCGGCAAGCGCCGGCCCGGCCCCGACTACGCGCTCACGACCGAGGCCGACGGCGCCGGCACGGTGCGCGAGGACGGCTCCGTCACCGAGCTGACCAGCGGCCCGCTGACCCTGCGTCTGGACCGCGAGGGCCCCTGGGGCCTCACCTTCCACGACGCGGACGGACGCGAGCTGACCCGCGCGAACGCCAAGGGCACCGCGTTCGCCACCACCGGCGACGGCGCGCACCACATGCTGAGCCGGCTCTCCCTCGGCGTCGGCGAGCAGGTCTACGGACTCGGCGAACGCTTCACCCCGTTCATCAAGAACGGCCAGGTCGTCGACATGTGGCAGGCCGACGGCGGCACCAGCAGCGAGCAGGCCTACAAGAACATCCCGTTCTACCTCTCCTCACGGGGCTACGGCGTCTTCGTCAACCATCCCGGAGCCGTCTCCTTCGAGGTCGGCTCCGAGTCCGTCGGCCAGGTGCAGTTCAGCGTCGAGGACCAGACGCTGGAGTACTACGTCGTCGCCGGTCCCACCCCCAAGGACGTGCTCACCCGCTACACCGCCCTCACCGGCCGCCCCGCCCTGCCGCCCGCCTGGTCCTTCGGCCTCTGGCTCACCACCTCCTTCACCACGTCCTACGACGAGCACACGGTGACCTCGTTCGTCGACGGCATGGCCGAGCGCGGCATCCCGCTGACCGTGTTCCACTTCGACTGCTTCTGGATGCGCGAGTACCAGTGGTGCGACTTCCGGTGGGACCCGGACGTCTTCCCCGACCCGGACGGCATGCTGGCCCGGCTCAAGGCCAAGGGCCTGAGGATCAGCGTCTGGATCAACCCCTACATCGCCCAGAAGTCCCCGCTCTTCGAGGAGGCCGCCGCCCTCGGGCACCTGGTGCGCCGCGCGAACGGCGACGTCTGGCAGTGGGACCTGTGGCAGGCGGGCATGGGCCTGGTCGACTTCACCAGCCCCGCCGCCCGCGACTGGTTCGCCGGGAAGCTCAAGCCGCTGCTCGACCAGGGCGTGGACTGCTTCAAGACCGACTTCGGCGAGCGCATCCCCACCGACGTCGTCTGGCACGACGGCTCCGACCCGGAGCGGATGCACAACTACTACACCCACCTGTTCAACCGCACCGTCTTCGAACTCCTCGAGAAGGAACGGGGGCAGGGCGAGGCCGTCCTCTTCGCCCGCTCCGCGACCGCGGGCGGCCAGCAGTACCCCGTCCACTGGGGCGGCGACTGCTGGTCGTCCTTCGAGGCGATGGCCGAGTCGCTCCGGGGCGGCCTGTCCCTGTCCCTGAGCGGCTTCGGCTTCTGGAGCCACGACATCGGCGGCTTCGAGGGCACCCCCGACGAGGCGGTCTTCAAGCGCTGGCTGGCCTTCGGCCTGCTCTCCTCGCACAGCCGCCTGCACGGCTCCTCCTCCTACCGGGTGCCGTGGGAGTTCGGCGAGGAGGCGGTGGACGTCGCCCGGCGCTTCACCCTCCTCAAGCACCGCCTGATGCCCTACCTGTACGGCGTCGCCGCCGAGGCCCACCGCACCGGCGTGCCCATGATGCGGCCGATGGTCCTGGAGTACCCGCACGACCCGGGCTGCCGGACGCTGGACCGCCAGTACATGCTCGGCCCCGACCTGCTCGTCGCCCCGGTCTTCACCGAGGACGGCGAGGTCGAGGTCTACCTCCCCGAGGGCACCTGGACCCACCTCCTGACCGGCGACCGCGTCACCGGCCCCGCCTGGCGCACCGAACGGCACGGCTACGACAGCCTGCCGCTGTACGTCCGTGAGGGCGCCGTCCTGCCGCTGGCCGCCGACGACAGCCGCCCCGACGGCGACTGGCTGGACGCCCCGGCGCTGCTGGTCCACCCGCCCGCCGGGCCCGGCTACGAGGCGGAGGTCACCGTGCCCGACCTGCTGGGCACGCCGGCCGCGACCTTCCGGGTGCGGCGCGAGGGGGAGGTGCTGCGGGTCACCGCGTCCGGCACCGACCGCCCGTTCGCCGTACGGGTCGCGGGCGGCGCGAGCGCGGAGGGCACCGGCGAGGTGACCGTGCCGCTGGGGTGAGCCCGCCGGGTCAGGGGGTGAGGGTGCCCAGCGCGGTGAGGAGGCGGTCCACGTCGTTCGCGTCGGTGTACGGCGCGAGTCCCACCCGTACGGCGCCCTCGTCGCCCAGTCCCAGCCGGCGCGATGCCTCCAGGGCGTAGAAGGAGCCGGCGGGCGCGTCGACCCCGCGTTCGGCGAGCCGGCCGTACACCTCGGCGGGGCTGAGGCCCGCCACGGTGAAGAGCAGGGTCGGGGTGCGCCGGGCGGCCCGTGAGTACACGGTGATCCCGCCGAGGTCCGCGAGCCCCCGCTCGATCCGCTCGCGCAGCGCCTCCTCGTGCGCCTCCAGGGCCGCGAAGGAGGCGGCCAGCCGGTCCCGGCGGCTGCCGCGCGCCTGAGGCTCCAGCCCCGCGAGGAAGTCCACCGCGGCACGGGCCCCGGCCAGCAGCTCGTACGGCAGCGTGCCCAGCTCGAAGCGCTCGGGGACGGCGTCGCTGGAGGGCAGCAGCTTGTCGGGCCGCAGCGTCTCCAGGAACTCCGGCCGGGCCGCCAGCACCCCCAGGTGCGGGCCGAGGAACTTGTAGGGCGAGCACACCAGCGTGTCCGCGCCCAGCGCCGCCAGGTCCACCACGGCGTGCGAGGCGTAGTGCACCGCGTCGACGTGCAGCAGCGCGCCGACCCCGTGCGCCAGGCGGGCGACGGCCGCCACGTCGGGCACGGTGCCGATCAGGTTGGAGGCGGCGGTCACCGCGACCAGCCGGGTGCGCGGGGAGAGCACCGCCTCGATGTGCTCGGGGAGGAGTTCCCCGGTGGCCGGGTCGAAGTCGGCCCAGCGCACGGTCGCGCCGGCCGCCTCGGCCGCCTGCACCCAGGGCCGGATGTTGGAGTCGTGGTCGAGGCGGGTGACGACCACCTCGTCGCCGGGCTGCCAGGTCCGGGCGAGCGTGCGGGACAGGTCGTAGGCGAGCTGGGTGGCGCTGCGGCCGAAGACGACGCCCCGGGGGTCGACGCCCAGCAGATCGGCCAGGGCGCCGCGGGCGTCCGTGACGATGCCGTCCGCGTTGCGCTCGCCCTCGGTCGTCCGGCCCCGGTTGGCCAGCGGACGGGCCAGGGCCTCGGCGACGGCGTCGATGACGGGCTGCGGGGTCTGGGTGCCGCCCGGGGCGTCGAAGCGGGCGGAGCCGGACTTCAGGGCGGGGATCTGCGCGCGGATCGCGTCGACGTCCAGGGCCATGTGCTCACTCCAACCGAAGGCGGGCGTTCCCGCCTCATGATCGCAGCCGGGTGCCGATCGGAACAGACGCCCTCGAGGACGGCCGCGCACGGTTCAGGCGTCCGCGGCGTGGGCCGGCTGCTTCTCCCGGCCGCCGGGGTGCCGGTGCCGCCAGATCCAGAAGACCGCGCAGGACAGCAGTGCCCAGCCGCCCAGCACCAGGAACGGGAACAGGTGCTGGTGCCCCTGGAAGTACACCGCCGTGTGCTGCGCGTTGACCGAGGCGCCGGGCGGCAGCCACTGGCCGATGGCCCCCAGCGGGGACGGCAGCAGCGGCCAGGACACCGCGCCGCCGGACGAGGGGTTGCCCAGGAGCACCATCAGACCCCAGGTCGGCAGCATCGCCCAGCGTCCGAAGAGGGTGTTGAACATCGTGAAGACCATGCCCGACGCGAACAGGGTGAGCGCCAGGATCATCCAGGACTCGACGAACGGCAGGTCCAGCGCGTCCAGCAGCCAGTCCACCGTCGCGGCGATGGCGAACCCGCCGAGCAGCGCGTAGGCCGCCGTGAAGAGGATGCGCTCGAACGGGGTCAGGGAGCGGGCGTGCACGCTCAGTTGGATCGCACCGACGAAACCGATGATGACCGCGGCGAGCGAGATGTAGAAGATCGCGAGCCCGCGCGGGTCGCCCTCCTGGAGGGGATTGACGTCCCGGACGGTGACGTCGACGCCGGTCTCCTTCCCCACGGCCGGTGCCGTGTCGGCCAGCACCTCGGCGACCGAGGCGCCGGACGCGCTGGACAGGTCGAGCACGGCGGTGCGGCCCTCGTCGCGGATCTCGAAGATCCCGAAGACCTCCTGGTCCTGCATCGCCTCCCGGGCCTCGGCCGTGCTGTCGTAGGGGTGCACCTTCACGGAGGCGTTCAGCGCCTTCTCCAGGCCGTCCAGGAAGGCCCGGCCGCGCGCCTGTTCGTAGGAGCCGACCACCGCCGTGGGGATCGAGTGCGGGGTCGGGTCCGCCATCGAGTAGGTGTACGAACCCGCGAAGAGCCCCGCGGCCGCCGCGAGGATCAGCACCAGCACGGTGGCCGGCCAGAACGGCGACTGGCGGAAGGTGGACCATCGCCGCCCGCGCGTCGGGGGCTCGGCATGGGCACCGTGGGACGAGTGGGCCATGTGCCGGACGCTTTCACAGAAGGGGGGCGAGGGCATCACGGACGCCCTCGCCCGGGGGAGCACGGAGGGTGACGGCGGCCCGTCGCGGAGCCGTCGTCGGGTGACACGGGCTCAGGCGTGCACCAGCGGCGTGTCCACCAGGTGCTCCGCCACGAACCACGCCTGCAGTTCGTTGGTGCGCACGACGTCGGAGACGAGGATGTCGTTGGTGCCGTCGTCGCCCATCTCCTGGGTGCGGGCGGCCGCGTCGTGGCACTCGGTCAGGATCAGCTCGTGCGCCTCCAGCAGGCGCGACAGCATCGCCGGTACCTCCTCGACACCGTCCGGCGGGCGCGGCACGGTGGTGATCTCGGCGACGTGGCGGGGGTCGCCGATGGCGACGCCGCCGAGCGTCTGGACGCGCTCGGCGACCGTGTCGATCAGCTCCAGCTGTTCGCCGGCGTGCTTGTCGAGCAGCAGGTGCAGTTGGTAGAACGTCGCCCCGCGCATCAGCCAGTGGTACTTCTTGTACAGGTCGTGCAGGATGCGGGTGTCCGCCAGCACCTTGTTCAGCCGCTGGCAGGAGTAGAGCCGCGTGTCCATGGACAACGCCACGGGGAACTGCTTGACGGTTCCGAACTCCTGGATGACGCGCCCCTTCTGGTGCAGCCAGGGCTGGCTGCCGTCGGACCTGTGCTCCACGGACGACGACTTCGGCTTGCTCACGCCTTGTTCCTTCCGGAGGACTGAAGACTGCGCCGGCGCGGTGCGGCCGGCCCCCATCCCCCCGCCGACAGTCGACCAGCCGTCGGCCGCGCCCGCAAACGCTGGGGGGTTGTACGGCCGTTCTCCCTCCGCTTAGGGTCTGCCGGAGTGAAAGCGCTTTCTAACGGCGTGCGTGCCTCTCGCGCGCCGGCGTCCGAGGAGGACCGCATGCCCCCACGTCCCGCCCGCCGCCGCGTCGCCGTGGTCGGTACCGGCGCCATCGTCACCGGCGGCCACCTGCCCGCCCTGAGGGCCCACGCCGACCGGACGGAACTGGTCGCCGCCGTGGACGTGGACCCGGCCCGGCTCGACGCCTTCCGGGCCGAGGCGGGCGGGGACGTCGCCGGGTACGCGTCGGTGGGCGACATGCTGGACGCCGTACGGCCCGACCTCGTCGTCATCGGCACGCCGCCCTCCCTGCACCGGGAGCAGGCGGTGGCCGCGCTCAAGGCGGGCGCCTGGGTGCTGTGCGAGAAGCCGCTGTGCCTCTCGCTGGCCGAGTACGACGACATCGCGGCGGCCGAGGAGGCATCCGGGGCGTACGCGTCCGTCGTCTTCCAGCACCGCTACGGATCGGGCGCCGCGCACGCCCGCGACCTGATCACCAGCGGCGAGCTGGGCGCCCCGCTGGTCGCCCACTGCCAGACCACCTGGCACCGCGACGCCGCCTACTACGCCGTGCCCTGGCGCGGACGCTGGTCCACCGAGGGCGGCGGCCCGACCATGGGGCACGGCATCCACCAGTACGACCTCCTGCTGCACCTGCTGGGCCCCTGGGCGGAGGTGCGGGCCATGGCCTCGCGGCTGGTCCACGACACCGAGAGCGAGGACGTCTCCACCGCCCTGGTGCGGTTCGAGAACGGCGCCCTCGCCACCGTCGTCAACAGCGTGCTCTCCCCGGACGAGGTGAGCCGCGTCCGCGTCGACTGCGCCGACGCCACCGTCGAGCTGACCCACCTGTACGGGCACCGCAACACCGACTGGACCTACACCCCGGCCCGGCACGTCGACCCCGCGCGCGCCGCCGCCTGGCGCACCCCGGCGGCGGACGTGCCCAGCTCGCACACCGCACAGCTCGGCGCCGTGCTGGACGCCTGGGACGCGGGCGAGCGCCCGCCCGGCAGCGGCCGGGACGCCCGCGCCACGCTGGAGTTCGCCGCCGCGCTCTACAAGGCGGCGTTCACCGGGCGGCCGGTCCGCGCGGGCGAGATCGCGCCCGGCGACCCCTTCCACGCCGCCATGCACGGCGGCCACCCCGACTGGGCCCCGAAGGAGCGCGCATGAGCACCCTCCGCGTCACCCACACCCACGGCGACCACGTCACCGTCACCGCCGCGTGCGGCACCGAGATCCTCCGTTACGTCTACCGGCCCGACCGCGACGCCTTCGAGTCCCGCAAGCCCTACGCCCACCCGGTGCGCACCCTCGCCGGACGCACGGTGACCGGCTACCGGCCCCACGACCACCGCTGGCACAAGGGCCTGCAGATGACGGCCAGCCACCTGTCCGGTCAGAACTTCTGGGGCGGCAACTCCTACGTCCACGGCGAGGGTTACCGGCCGCTGCCCGAACGCATCGGCTCGATGCGGCACGACGGCTTCCCCGAGCTGGCGGCCGAGGACGACCGGCTCACGCTGACCGAGCACCTCACCTGGATCGAGAACGGCGGCGCCGAGTGGGCCCGCGAGGAACGCGGCCTGACCCTCCACTCGGTCGACGAGGAGGCCGGCGCCTGGGCCCTGGACTGGTCGATCCGCCTCACCAACACCCGGGGCGAACCGCTGGTGTTCGGCTCCCCGACCACCGCGGGCCGGGAGATGGCCGGCTACACCGGCCTCCAGTGGCGCGGCGCCCGCGACTTCACCGGCGGCACCGTCTTCGCGCCCGGCACCGAGGCGGACGCCGCCGCGCTGATGGGCACCCAGGGCCCCTGGCTCGCCTTCACCACCGAGCACGACGAGGTCGACGCGCACTCCACGCTCGTCTTCGCGCACGCGCCCGAGAACCTCGACGAGAAGCGGGCGATCCACCCCTCGCACTGGTTCGTGCGCGCCGAACCCATCCCCAGCGTCGCGTTCTCCTGGGCGTTCTTCGAGGAGTTCGAGCTGCCGCCGGGCGAGTCCTTCGCCTACCGCTACCGCGTCGTGGTCGCCGACGGCGCCTGGGACCGCGACCGGGTCGGCGCCCACCTGGACGGTCTGGCGTGGTGAACGGCCCCGGCCCCCGGTTCGACCGTCCCCTGCCCGGCGCCGTCGGCCTGTCCCACCTGTGCCCGTACGACTGGGAGGCGGCCGACGGCGTCCGCGGTGGCAGCCCGCACCTGCATCTGGTGTGCACGGAGGCGTACGTGGTCACCGGCGGACGCGGCTCGGTGCAGACGCTGAGCCCCGACGGCTACCGGGACGTCCCGCTGGAGCCGGGCTCCCTCGCCTGGTTCACGCCCGGGACCGTGCACCGCATGGTGCAGGGCGGCGGACTGCGCGTCACCGTGCTGATGGAGAACAGCGGCCTGCCCGAGGCCGGCGACGCCGTCTTCACCTTTCCGCCCGAGGTGCTGGCCGACCCGGAGGCGTACGCCGAGGCCGCCGCGCTGCCGCCGGGCGGTGGCCCGAAGACGCGGGCGGCGGCCCGACGTCGCAGGGACCTCGCCGTCGAGGGGCACCTCGGCCTGCGCGAGGCCCTGGTCGCCGGGGACGCCGGCCCGCTCCGCCGGTTCCAGCGGACCGCCGCACGCCTGGTGCGCCACCGGGTGCCCGGCTGGCGGGAGTTGTGGCGAGCCGGCGCGTCGGCCGCCGCCGCCCGCACAGGGCAGCGGCTCGACGCCCTCGCCGACGAGGACCCCGCGTACCTCGCCGACGCCACCGCGTACGAGGCGGCGCCCACCGCGCACGGCGGCCACGGGATGTGCGGGCACCGGGACGAGTACGCGCTGCCGGGGACGACGCTGCCGTACCGGGGCGAGTGACCGGGGCGAGTGACCGGGGCGAGTGACCAGGGCGAGTGACCGGGCCGTGACACGGGGCCCGCGCCGGTCCCGACCGGCTCGCGTCGGCTCATGCGGCCGTCGACGTGCCTCGTGGTCACGGGAGTTGAGGTCGGAGGGCCCCGCGCGCGGACCGTCGTTCACGTCCAAATCCCTTGGCGGACCGAAGAGTTAAGAAGACATTGGCGCGACGGAAGTGTGAAGTGGGTGTGAGGATGCGCATCATCTTGGCATGAACCTGTGGCCCGAGGGGCGGGTCACAGCCTCATGGAGGTGTGGGATGCACCGCAGACTCGCCACCGGACTCGCCGCCACGGCCCTGTCCGTCACCACCGTGTTCGCCACCGCCGCGACCGCCGAAGCCGCTCCCGCCGACAAGCCGCAGGTGCTCTCCAGTTGGACGCAGACCAGCGCGTCGAGCTACAACGCCTGGGCCGCGGCGCGGGCCAACCAGTCCGCCTGGTCCGCCTACGGGTTCGACTGGACCACCGACTACTGCTCCTCCTCGCCGGACAACCCCTTCGGCTTCCCCTTCAGCAACTCCTGTGCGCGGCACGACTTCGGGTACCGCAACTACAAGGCCGCGGGCACCTTCTCCGCCAACAAGGCGCGCCTCGACAGCGCCTTCTACGAAGACCTCAAGCGAGTCTGCGGCCGGTACAGCGGCGCCACGAAGACCGCCTGCAACAGCACGGCGTGGACGTACTACCAGGCAGTGCGGGCCTTCGGCTGACGCGACCGTCACCCGTGCGGGGCGGCGGGCGCCCGCGGCGGCGCGTAGACCGACCGCACGCCCGGCACGGGGGAGGCCGCCGCTGCCGCAAGCGCGGCGGCCGCCCCGGCGATGCCCAGCACGGCGCCCGCCGCCACGTCACCGGGGTAGTGCACACCGGTGTGGACCCGGGAGTAGCCGACGGCGCCGGCCAGCGCGCCGAGCGGGACCGCCGCGACGGGCAGGACCACGCCGACCGCCGTGGCGAACGCCACCGCGCAGGCCGTGTGACCGGACGGGAAGGACGCGGAGGCGGGCATGGGCACGTACCGGTCCACCGTCACCCGCGCGCCCTCCCGGTCCGGGCGCGCCCTGCGCACCAGACGCTTGCCCAGCAGATTGGCGGCGGCCGACGTCACGGCGACCGCGCCCAGCCCCACGACGGCGGCGCGCCGGGGCCGGGAACCGGCCGACGCGAGCGCGGCGGCGATGCCGAGGGAGAGCTTCGAATGGTCGGCCGCGTGGGACAGCCGGCGCAGCGCGCGGTCGAGCGTGGGGGTGGGCGTCGCGGCCACCGCCGCGTACAGCGCGCCGTCCACGGCACGCAGATCACCGAGCACGGCGGAGAGGCCGCCGTCGCGGGAACGCCCGCGCGCGGCGCCCGGGGCGAGCGGGCCGCCGGTCTCCCCGGCGGCGTCGGTCGGATCGGTCATGGGCTCCTGCTCCGCGGGCGAGGGGAACGGCCGGCGTTCCCGGGCACCTGATCGGTCGGCGTACCAGCCTGTTCCGTCCCGGCGCGTGCGGCGCGTCCACGACGGCCGTACGGGTGACGCCGCGAGCGCCGGGCTCGGGGCTCCGTGTCCCCTTCGCCTGGCCGTCGTGGCGTCCTCCGCCGGTCGCCGGTCGCCGGTCGCCGGTCGCCGGTCGCCGGTCGCCGGGCGTCGGTCGTCGGTTGCCGGTCCCCGGGCGGCGCGCCTCGGTCGTCGGTCGTCGGGCGGTCGGCAACGCGTCGCGGGTGCGGGCGTACGCGGGCCGTCGGCCGGCCCCGGAGTGGGATCGGCCGACGGCTCGGGAGTGGCGGGTGATCAGCTCGCGGCCTTGAAGCCCCGCAGCCGCAGCGAGTTGCCGACGACGAAGACCGAGGAGAAGGCCATGGCCGCTCCGGCGATCATCGGGTTGAGGAGTCCGGCCGCGGCGAGCGGCAGAGCGGCGACGTTGTAGGCGAAGGCCCAGAAGAGGTTGGACCTGATGGTGCCGAGCGTCCTGCGGGCGAGGCGGATGGCGTCGGCGGCGGCGCGCAGGTCGCCGCGGACGAGGGTGAGGTCGCCGGCCTCGATGGCGGCGTCGGTGCCGGTGCCCATGGCGAGCCCCAGGTCGGCCTGGGCGAGCGCGGCGGCGTCGTTGACCCCGTCCCCGACCATCGCCACCGAACGGCCCTCGTCCTGGAGGCGCCTGACGACATCGACCTTGTCCTCCGGCATGACCTCGGCGACGACGTGCTCGGGAGCGATCCCGACCTCCGCCGCCACCGCCTCGGCGACGGCCCTGTTGTCGCCGGTGAGGAGGATCGGGGTCAGGCCCAGCGCGCGCAGCCGGGTGATGGCCTCGGCGCTGGTGTCCTTGACCGCGTCGGCGACCTCCAGGACCGCCCTGGCCGCACCGTCCCAGGCGACCGCGATGGCGGTGCGGCCGGACGCCTCGGCCTCGGCCTTGGCGCGGGCCAGGCCGGCGGGCAGTTCCATGGCCCACTCGGCGAGCAGCTTCTCGCGGCCGACCAGCACGGCGTGGCCGTCGACGATGCCCTGGACGCCCAGGCCGGGGATGTTGGCGAAGTCCTCGGGCGCGGGCAGCGCGCCCAGCTTCTCCAGCGCCCCGTCGGCGACGGCGCGGGCGATCGGGTGCTCGGAGGCGTGCTCCAACGCGCCCGCCAGCCGCAGGACCTCGGACTCCTCGGTGCCGTCGGCGGTGTGCACGGCGAGCAGCGTCATACGGCCGGTCGTCACGGTGCCGGTCTTGTCGAGCACGATGGTGTCGACCTTGCGGGTGGACTCCAGCACCTCGGGGCCCTTGATGAGGATGCCGAGCTGGGCACCGCGCCCGGTGCCGACCATCAGCGCGGTCGGCGTGGCCAGGCCCAGGGCGCAGGGGCAGGCGATGATCAGGACCGCGACGGCGGCGGTGAACGCGGCGGTCAGCCCCGAGCCGTTGCCGATCCAGAAGCCGAGGGTGGCCAGCGCGAGGGCGATGACGACGGGCACGAAGACACCGGAGACCCGGTCGGCGAGCCGCTGGGCGGCGGCCTTGCCGTTCTGCGCGTCCTCCACCAGCTTCGCCATCCGCGCGAGCTGGGTGTCGGCGCCGACCCGCGTGGCCTCGACCACCAGCCGGCCCCCCGCGTTCACGGTCGCGCCGGTGACCGCCTCGCCCACGCCGACCTCCACCGGCACCGACTCACCGGTGAGCATCGAGGCGTCGACGGCCGAGGTGCCCTCGACGACCGTGCCGTCGGTCGCGATCTTCTCACCGGGACGGACCAGGAAGCGGTCGCCGACCTTCAGCTCACCGACCGGGATCTGCTCCTCGCGGCCGTCGCGGAGGACCGTGACGTCCTTGGCGCCCAGCTCCAGCAGGGCCTTGAGCGCGGCGCCCGCCTTGCGCTTGGAACGGGCCTCGAAGTAGCGGCCGGCCAGGATGAAGGCGGTGACCCCGGCGGCGGCCTCCAGATAGATGTTCCCGGCACCGTCGCTGCGGGCGATGGTCAGCTCGAAGGGGTGCGTCATGCCCGGCGTGCCCGCGGTGCCGAAGAACAGCGCCCACAGCGACCACAGGAACGCCGCCGAGGTGCCCACCGAGATCAGCGTGTCCATGGTGGCCGCGCCGTGCCGGGCGTTGGTGAAGGCGGCCTTGTGGAAGGGCCAGGCCGCGTACGTCACCACCGGCGCCGCCAGCGTCAGCGACAGCCACTGCCAGTACTCGAACTGCAGCGCCGGCACCATCGCCATCGCGATGACCGGGACGGCCAGCACCACCGCGGTGACCAGCCGCTCCCTGAGCGGCCGCAGCTCGTCGGCGGCCTCCGCGGGCTCCGCGCCGGGCCCGGACCCGGCACGCGCCGGCTCGGGCTCGGGCTCGCGCGCCGTGTACCCGGTCGCCTCGACGGTGGCGATCAGCTCGGGGACGGACACGTCGCCGGTGTAGCTGACCTTGGCCTTCTCCGTCGCGTAGTTGACGGTGGCGGTGACCCCGTCCATCCGGTTGAGCTTCTTCTCGATCCGGGCGGCACACGAGGCGCAGGTCATGCCGCCGATGGCGAGTTCCACCTCGGCCGGTGCTCTGGTCGTGCTCGTGGTCATGGCTGCTGCTCCTGACGCCGGTGCCTGATGTGGATACCCAGCGGGGGTACCTCCTGTCGACCACATGTATACCCCCCGGGGGTAGGCAACGCAAGCCTTCGCTTCACTTGACTGGTTACCCCCTGGGGGTATGGTGAAGTGCATGAAGCGGTCTCCCGGGAGTCGGGGACCCTTGGATTCGAGGAGACGACCCGCCATGCGCACCGGACTGAGGATCACCGCGTTCACCGCCGCACTGGCCGCCACCTTCGGCACCGCGTACGGCGTCGGCAGGACGGTCGAGCCGGTCGTCGCCGAGAGTGCGCCCGCACCGCACGACACCCACGACCGCACCCCCTCCGCCTCCGAGGCGGGCGGCGATCACGGAGGGCACGAGGCCGAAGCCGCCGGCGGGCTGCAGATCTCCGAGAGGGGCTACACCCTCGACCTCGCCACTCCGCGTGTCACAGCCGGCCAGAAGGCGGAACTGCGCTTCACCGTCCGGGACGCCGACGGTGACGCCGTCACCGCCTACCAGCGCGAGCACGACAAGGAAATGCACCTCATCGTGGCCTCACGCGACCTGGTCACCTACCGCCACCTGCACCCCACCCGCGCCGCCGACGGCACTTGGAGCACCCCCGTCGACCTGCCCAGCGCCGGCGGCTACCGGGTCTTCGCCGACTTCACCCCGGCGGGGAAGGACGCGCGCAACCTCACCCTCGGCGCCGACCTCGCGGCCTCCGGCCGCTACGAACCCGCCGGCCTCCCGGCCCCCGACCGCACGGCCACGACCGACGGCTACCAAGTCGCCCTGTCCGGCTCGCTGCGCCCCGGCGAGCCGGGCGAGCTGACGCTGAGGGTCTCCCGCGACGGCAAGCCCGTCACCGACCTCCAGCCCTACCTCGGCGCCTACGGCCACCTGGTCGCCCTGCGCTCCGGCGACCTCGCCTACCTCCACGTCCACCCCAACGGGGAGCCCGGCGACGGCACCACCGAGCCCGGACCCGCGATCTCCTTCACGGCCACCGCGCCCAGCACCGGCACCTACCGTCTCTTCCTCGACTTCAAGCACGAGGGCGAGGTCCGCACCGCGGCGTTCACCGTGAGGGCGGGAGCGGCGCCCGACCCTCAGGCTCCGGCCCCGACCACCACGACCGAGCACTCCGACGGCCACGGTCACTGAGCCGACGGCCGAGCGGCGCTCGGTCACCCACCGGCGAGACCCCGTTTCCGGCCCACCGGCGAAACCCGGTCTCGGCCCACCGGCGAACCTCCCGGCTCACCGATGCGACCCCGCGACCCCGCCCGGCCCTGACTCAGGCCAGCACGACCCGGACCCCGGCGTCCTCGAACCGCCGCACCAGGTCCGGGTCGGCCGCCCCGTCCGTGACCAGCGTGTCCACCGACTCGGCCGAGCAGATCCGGGCGAACGCCCGACGGCCGAGCTTGCTGGAGTCGGCGGCGACGACCACGCGCTCGGCGCGCTCGCACAGCAGCCGGTTGATCGCGGCCTCGGCCTCGTCGTGTGCCGCGGCCCCGTGGGTCACGTCGAAGGCGACGACGCCCAGCACCGCCACGTCGACCGTCACCTGGCCCAGCACCCCGTCCGCGAGCGGACCGATCAGCTCGTACGACTGGGCCCGCGCCACCCCGCCCGTCACCACGATCTTGAACTGCGGCCGGACGGCCAGCTCGTTGGCGATGTTCAGCGCGTTGGTGACCACGGTCAGCGCCGGCGTCCCCGAGGCCAGGTCCGTACGCACGGCCAGGGCGCGCGCCACCTCGGTGGTGGTCGTGCCCCCGGTCAGCCCCACCGCCTCGCCCGGCGCCACCAGGGCGGCGACCGCCTGGGCGACGCGCTGCTTCTCCGAGGCGTTGCGGGCCGTCTTGTAGCGCAGCGGCAACTCGTAGGACACCCCGTGCACGACCGCGCCGCCGCGGGTGCGCACCAGCATCTGCTGCTCCGCCAGTCGGTCGAAGTCGCGGCGGATCGTCGCGGCCGAGACCTCCAGCTCGGCCGCCGCCTCCTCGACGTCCAGCCGGCCGCGCTCGACGAGCAGCTCCAGCAGCGCCTTCCAGCGGGCGTCGCGCGACATCCGCGCCTCCGTTCCTCGATCTTCCGCCGACCCTAGCGCACCGTCCTCTTCCTCAGATTGCTTGATTGTGCTCGAAAGATAGCTATATCTTGCAGGAACAATCAGATGACTCCGTGACCGGGGAGTGTGCGGCATGACGTACGTCGAGGACGAGCTCACCAGCCAGCCCGAGTGCTGGACCCGCGCCGCGGCCGAGGCGGCCCGGCACACGCCCGCACTGCCGGCGGCGGGGGAGCGGGTGGCGATCGTCGGCTGCGGTACCTCGTACTTCATGGCCCAGTCGGCCGCGGCGCTGCGCGAGGAGGCCGGCCAGGGCGAGACCGACGCGTTCGCCGCCTCCGAGTTCCCGCGGGGCCGCGCGTACGACCGGGTCGTCGCCCTCACCCGTTCGGGCACCACCACCGAAGTGCTGGAGCTGCTCGCCGGACTGAAGGGCCGGACCAGGACGGTCGCCCTCACCGCCGACCCGCGGACACCGGTCATGTCCGCCGCCGACGACGTGGTGGTACTCGACTTCGCCGACGAACGCTCCGTCGTGCAGACCCGGTTCGCGACCACCGCCCTGACCCTGCTCCGCGCCCACCTGGGCCTGCACACCGACGCCGTCGTCGCCGACGCCCGCGCCGCACTCGCGGCCGAACTGCCCGAAGGGCTCGTCGGGAGCACGCAGTTCACCTTCCTCGGCCGGGGCTGGACCGTCGGACTGGCCAACGAGGCCGGCCTCAAGATGCGCGAGGCATCCCTGTCCTGGACCGAGGCATACCCGGCGATGGAGTACCGACACGGCCCCATCAGCATCAGCACCGCCGGAACGGCCACCTGGATGTTCGGCGAGGCCCCCGACGGACTGGCCGACCAGGTGCGGGAGACCGGCGCGAGGTGGGTGCCCGGTGACCTCGACCCGCTCGCCGAACTGGTCCGCGCCCAGCGGCTCGCCGTCGCCGTCGCCGCCGCCCGCGGCCTCGACCCCGACCGGCCCCGCCACCTCACCCGCTCGGTGATCCTCGCCCCCTGACGCCCGCCCTCCGACGCCCGGGAGCCCTACCGTGCCCCTCGCCAGCACCGGCGACCTGGTGGCCCGAGCCGCAGCCGCGCGCTCCGCCGTCGCCGCCTTCAACGTCATCACCCTGGAGCACGTCGAGGCCGTCGTGGCGGGCGCCGAGTCCGTGCGCACGCCCGTCGTCCTCCAGGTCAGCGAGAACGCCGTGAAGTACCGCTACGGGCGCGTGCTGCCCCTGGCCCGCGCGGCCGTCGCCGCCGCCGAGGCCGCGACCGTGCCCGTCGCCCTCCACCTCGACCACGTCCAGAGCGACGGCCTGCTGCGCCAGGCCCCGGACGCCGGGTTCAGCTCCGTGATGTACGACGCCTCCCGGCTGCCGTACGCGGAGAACCTCGCGGCGACCCGGGCCGCCGCCGACTGGGCGCACTCCCGGGGCCTGTGGATCGAGGCCGAACTGGGCGAGGTGGGCGGCAAGCACGGCGCTCCGCCGCTCGACGCCCACGCCCTGGGCGCCCGCACCGACCCCGCCGAGGCGCGGGCCTTCGTCGCCGATTCCGGCGTGGACGCCCTTGCCGTCGCCGTCGGCAGCTCCCACGCCATGACCACCCGCACCGCCACCCTCGACCACGAGCTGCTCAAACGGCTGGCCGGCACGCTGGACGTCCCGCTCGTGCTGCACGGTTCGTCCGGAGTGCCGGACGGCGAACTGACCGCCGCGGTGGCGGGCGGCATCGCCAAGGTCAACGTCGGCACCGCGCTCAACCTGGCCATGACCGGGGCGATCAGGGAGTACCTGGGCGCCCGGCCCGAGGCGGCCGACTCCCGCGGCTATCTCGCCGCGGGCCGCGAGGCGATGGTGCGGACAGTGGCGGCGATCACCGAGGTGGTCGCCGGGACTGCTTCCTGACGGCCTTCAGCACCACGAACTTCCGGTCACCGGCGATCAGTTCGCTGTTGCCGAACAACCGCCGCAGCCCGACGTGGTAGCCCAGGTGCCGGTTCCCGACCACCCACAGCTCACCCCCGGGGCGCAGCACCCGCCGCGCCCCGGCGAACATCCGCCGGGCGGTGGCGTCGGTGGTCGCCTGGTGGGAGTGGAAGGGCGGGTTGTTCACCACCAGGTCGACACTGCCGTCCGGGATCCCCTCCAGCCCGTCGGCCACCCGGAATTCCGCCCGCCCGGCCGCGCCGCTCGCCCCGTACGTGGCCTCGGCGGAGGCCACGGCCTGGAAGGACTCGTCGGTGAACAGCACCTCGGCGTCCGGGTCGGCCAGCGCCACCGCCGTACCGACCACGCCGTTGCCGCAGCCCAGGTCGACCACGCGGCGGAAGCGGCGGGTGTCCGGCAGGTGCCCGAGGAGGAACCGGGTGCCGATGTCGAGCCGGTCGGCGCAGAAGACACCGGCGTGGTTGACGACGGTCCGGCCGGAGACCGGGCCGACGTCCTCGGGGAGCCGGTAGCGCAGGGGCCAGGGGTTGGCGGGCCGCTTCAGCGAGAGGTCCGGGGTCGAGAAGATCAGCCGGGCCTTCTTCACGGCCAGCGAGGTACGGGTCGGCCCGACGATCCGCTCGAACAGCCGCAGCGTCGAGGTGTGGATCTCCTTCACCATCCCGGTGCCGACCACCACCGTGCCCTCGTGCAGCGCCGGGGCCAGCCGCAGCAGCTGGTCCTCCAGGAGCGCCAGGCTCTTCGGCACCCGCACCAGCAGCACGTCCACCCGGTCCGGCGGCGGGTCCTGCGTGGTGAGCAGCCGCACCGCGCCCGTCTCGACGCCCGCCCGCTCCAGATTGGCGCGGGTCGCCTCCCGGGTGAGGTGGGAGTCGGTGATCTGCACCGGCCGGTGCGCGGCCAGCGCCGTGACCAGGGCGCCCCAGCGGTCGCCGACGACCACCACCGTGCCGGACAGCGGAACCTCCTGCTCCGCGAGGTGCCCGAGCAGGTACTCGTCGGAGGCGTCCCAGGCGCGGAGCCGGTCGCGGGGGTCCTCGGGGAAACGGGTGAGCACCAGCTCGCCCCACGGGGTCGTCATGCGGTCGCTGCGGTCGTTCATCGTGCGTCCAGGCTAGCCGAGCCGCAGCTCAGCCCGGGTCGGGCAGGATGGGGGCATGGAGGCCGAGCTGTTCCCCAGGGCACGCGCCCGGATCGCGCCCGGTGCCGTGCACGTACCCGACTGGCTGGAGCCCGCACGGCAGCGCGAGCTGCTGGCGGACTGCCGCGCGTGGGCCCGCCCGCCGGCCGGACTGCGCACGGTCCGCACCCCCGGCGGCGGCACCATGACCGCACGGCAGGTCTGCCTCGGGTGGCACTGGTACCCGTACGCGTACGCGCGCACCGTCGTCGACGGCGACGGCGCCCCCGTGAAACCCTTCCCCGACCGGCTCGGCGAGCTGGCCCGCCGGGCGGTCGCCGACGCCCTGGGCGCCGACGCGGTGGCGGACACGCCGTACGACGTCGCGCTGATCAACTTCTACGACGCCGACGCCCGCATGGGCATGCACCGCGACGCCGACGAGCGGTCCGAGGCGCCCGTGGTCTCCCTGAGCCTCGGCGACACCTGCGTCTTCCGCTTCGGCAACCCCGAGACCCGGACCCGCCCCTGGACCGACGTGGACCTGCGCAGCGGCGACCTCTTCGTCTTCGGCGGGCCGTCGCGGCACGCGTACCACGGGGTGCCGCGCGTGCACCCGGGCACCGCACCGCCCGAGTTGGGGCTCACCGGACGGCTGAACATCACGCTTCGGGTCAGCGGGCTCTGAGGCCACGGCGGCTCGGGATCATGGGAGACTCGCCCTCATGAGCGGCAAGGCGGACCCCCGGGCGGCGGGGGAAGGGACCACCTCGAGGACGCGGCTGGACCGGGGGCGCGGCGCGCTCGGACCCGCGTTGGAGCTGGTGCACACCGGACGCGCCCCCACCCGTGCCGTCCTCACCGCGGAACTGGGCGTGACCCGGGCCACGGCCGGCGCGGTCGCCGCCGAACTGGAGGCGCTCGGCCTGATCAGGGTCGACGCCCGGCCCGGAGCGGCCGCCGGCTCCCAGGGTCGGCCCTCCCACCGCCTCGCGGTCGCCGAGGACGGGCCCGTCGCCCTCGCCGCCCAGATCCACGCCGACGGGTTCCGCGCCGCCCTGGTCGGCCTCGGCGGCCGTATCGTCGCCACCGCGCCCGGCTGCGAGGTCGTGGACGCCGACCCGGCGAAGGTCCTCGGCTCCGTCGTCAAGGCGGGAGCGGAACTGCTGCGCGAGACCGGGCGGCGTTGCGTCGGCGCCGGGCTCGCCGTCCCGTCCGCGGTGGCGGAGCCGGAGGGCCTGGCCCTCAACCCGCTCCACCTCGCCTGGCCGGCGGGCGCCCCCGTGCGCCGGATCTTCGCCGAGCAGGTGCGCGCCGCCGGCATCGACGGGCCCGCCTTCGCCGCCAACGACGTCAACCTCGCCGCGCTCGCCGAACACCGGCACGGCGCCGGGCGCGGCGCCCGCGACCTGCTGTGCGTGGCCACCGGCCACCGGGGCGTCGGCGGCGCCCTCGTCCTCGACGGGCGCCTGCACAGCGGCAGTTCCGGTCTCGCGCTGGAGGTCGGCCATCTCACCGTCAACCCCGACGGAGGACCCTGCCACTGCGGCAGCCGGGGCTGCCTGGACGTGGAGACCGACCCGCTGGCCTTCCTCACCGCCGCCGGCCGCACGCCGGGACCGGAGGTCTCCCTGCTCCAGCAGTCCTACGACCTGATCCGCGACCACTACGCCGACCCGGCCGTCCGCACCGCCACCGAGACCCTGATCGACCGCCTGGGACTGGGGCTGGCCGGACTGGTGAACATCCTCAACCCGGACCGCATCGTCCTCGGCGGACTCCACCGCGCGCTCCTCGACGCCGACCCGGAGCGGCTGCGCGCGGTCGTCGCGGACCGCAGCCTGTGGGGCCAGAGCGGCGGCGTGCCGATCCTGCCCTCCGGCCTGGACCACAACAGCCTGGTCGGCGCGGCCGAACTGGCCTGGCAGCCGGTCCTGGACGACCCGCTGAGCGCACCGGTCTGAGGGCGCCCTCAGACCGTGGGCCGGTCACCGCCGCTCGGCGCGTGGCCGAGGTCGACGACGCAGAAGATGTTGCCGTCCGGGTCGGCGAGGACGACGAAGTCGGGGTCGGGCGGATACAGGTCCCAGTCCACGGCCCGTGCGCCGAGACCGATCAGCCGCCTGACCTCCGCCTGCTGCTCCTCGGCCGAGTCCACGAAGAGGTCCAGGTGGACCCGGGGACGCGGCTCCGCCGGCGACTCGCTGTACAGCAGCCCGAGCGCCCGGCCGGAGCCGTCCGCGTGGTACAGCGTCCGCCAGGTCTCGCTCTCCCACTCCTCGGTGGCGACCAGGTTCAGCGCCGCCGACCAGAACTCCACCGCACGGGGCACGTCCGTGACGCCGACGACGGGGATGCCGAGTCTCACCATGCCGCCGAGCCTAGGCCGTCGTCCCGCGCGGCGCGATCACCTCGCGTACTGGGCGATTCCGTGACCCAGCGACCAGTCGGGGGAGTCGTTCTCCGTCAGGGTGACGAAGACGTTGCGGGGCTCTGTGTCGGCGTACGCCTCGGCCAACTCGGCGATCCGCCGGTACAGCGCCCGCTTCCGCTCGGCCGGCCGCCCCGAGCGCAGCGTGATCGCGACGAACACGATGCCCTCGTCCCGATGGACACCGAGGTAGTCGTCCCAGCGCAGGGTGGTGCGGGCTCCGTCGTGGCCGGTCAGGACCTGGAACCGGTCGTTCGTCGGGATGCCGAGCGTCTCGACCAGGGCGTCGTGCACGGCGCGGCCGAGGGCGTCGAGGCGGTCGGCGTCCGTTCCGAAGGCGTCGATGCGCACGAAGGGCATGGTGGGGTCTCCCGTCGGGGAAGTCGTGTCCTGTGGCGTGTGGCCGGCCGTCAGCGCCAGTCCGCGGCGAACGCCCGCGCGGGGTTGTCGACCAGCACGCGCCGCACCGCTTCCTCTCCCACGGCGAGCGCGAGCCGGGGCGCCACCCGGCGCAGCAGGTGGGGCATCCCCGGCCCGCCGTCGACCGACCGGGCGGCGACCGTCGTCGTGTCACCGCCGAGCAGCACCTGGTCGCCGTGACCGGCCTCGACGAGGTCCCGTACCGCGTCGGGCATCCGCCAGTCGGTGGCGTGATGGGCCCGCGAGGGTCCGTCGAAGGCCAGGTAGCACCCTGAGGCGGCGGCCTGCCGGTGTGCCACCGGGTCGGGCAGGCGATTGAGGTGGCCGAGTATCACGCGGTGCGGCGGCACGCCGAACTCGCCGCACAGCAGGTCCAGTACGTCCGGCGCGCCGGTGCCCAGCTCCAGGTGCACCGCTACGGGTGCCCCCGTCGCGTGGTGCGCCTCGGCCGCCGCCGACATCACCCACCGCGCGTGCGCGTCGAGCCCGTGGAAGCCGCCGGCCACTTTGATCAGCCCGGCGCGCACGCCCGACGTGCCGATGCCCTCGGTCAGTTCGGCGACGAACACCTCCGCCGCCCGGCCCCGCAGCGCGGCGAGCACGTCCTCGGCGTAGTGCACGTCCTGGTGCAGCCCGGTCGCGGCCACCAGACGCACCCCCGTCTCCCGGGACAGCGGCGGCAGGTCGGCGGCCCGCCGGCCCAGTCCGTACGGCGTCCACTGCACCACCGCGCCCCCGCCGTGCGCCCGGAAGGCGGAGAGTTCCGCGCGGGCCGCGCCCACGCTGTTCAGTTCCTCGCCGGGCAGCCGGGGACTGGCGAAGAACACGTGGTCGTGGGCGTCACACACGCCCAGCTCGCCCGGGTCCACGTCCCCGAGCACCGTGCGGACCGCGCTCACCACTGGCGTCCCCGCGGCAGCCGGTCGCGCCCCGGCGCGGACAGGTGCAGTACCTCGAAGACGTCGCCCTCGGCCCCGTCGGGCGCCTCGTGCGCGTGCAGGGAGAAGTGGACCAGCTCCCAGCGGGCGGTGTCCACGGCCGCCGCCGCGAGCAGCGTCCCGGCCTCGCCCGCCAGCCGGCCGGTCTCCCGGACGGCCCGTGCGGCGGTCTCCGCCAGCGGCACCCCCTCGGGCACCGGCCGCCGCCGCCTCACCGCCCAGCGCGCGGGCGAGCGGGCGGCGTCACCCTCCTCGTACGCCAGTCCCGTCCACTGCCGCACCGAGGGTCTGCCGAAGTCGTCGGTGGGCCGCTGGAAGGCGCCTTCCCAGAGGAAGGAGTTCATGCCCTCCACGGTGTCCCACAGGTAGAAGGGCGCGTACTGGTCGACCGGCGAGCCGTGGACTCCCCGCTCGCGCAGCAGATACGCCTTGAGCCCGAGTCCGGGCCAGCCGTCCAGCAGGTGCCCGGTGCGGGCCACCCGCTCCCGGACACGGCCCGTCCCGTAGCCGGCGGGCAGGGTGAACGCGTACTGCATGGCGTGCATGGAAGTCTCCTCGGGCGGGTGCGAAGTCCCCTAGCGGGTACGGTCCTCCGGCGGCGCCAGCAGGGCGAGCAGGCCCCG
Source organism: Streptomyces sp. SudanB5_2050 (assembly GCF_964272335.1). NCBI lineage: Bacteria > Bacillati > Actinomycetota > Actinomycetes > Kitasatosporales > Streptomycetaceae > Streptomyces > Streptomyces sp. SudanB5_2050. The sequence continues at coordinate 1,136,726 of NZ_OZ186760.1, read as the reverse complement.
GACGGCCGCGTCGAAGGCGGTGGGGGAGCCGGACGCGCGGGCGAGGACATAGCCTCCCTGGACGGTCGCGACGACGGCCGCGGCGATCTCCCCGCCGTCCAGCGAGGGCGCGAACTCGCCGCGCTCCTTGCCCTCCTCGACGATCTGGGCGAGCCGCGCGCGCAGCCAGTCCAGCGTCTCGTCCACGGGCGCGCGCAGGGCGTCGTCGGCGATCACGTCCGGGTCCATCGTCAGACGCCCGACCGGGCAGCCGCGCAGCACGTCGCGCTCCCGCCGCAGATACGCCTCGACGCGCTCGTACGGCGTGCCCGGACCGCTCAGCACGCCCTCGGCCGTGGCCCGCATCTCCTGGGCGGTCCGGCGGATGGCGGCCAGCGCGAGGTCGGGCTTGCCCTTGAAGTGGTGGTACATGCTGCCCTGCCCGGCGCCCGAGCGCTCCAGGATCGCCTTGGGGCTGGTGCCCACGTAACCGCGCTCCCACAGCAGCTCGCGGGTGGACTCGATCAGTCGCTCCGGCGTGCTCATGAAGCCACTGTACATACTAGTAGTTACAGAAGTCGACCGGTGCGGGGAGCATCGCTGGGGGGCCGGTGTACTCCCCGCGTCGTATCCGCACTGCCACCGCTCGTGCGACGCCCCGGGCCCCCTTCGGCGCGACCCTCGGAGGCGAGACGAGGACGTCACGACCCACCGAGGAGTTGGACGACATGCAGACACTGGCACACTTCGGCGACGGCGGGCCCGGCCCCTGGATCCTGCTCTTCCCCCTCATCTGGGCCCTGGTGATCGCCGGCGGCGTCACGCTGCTGCGCCGCGCCGGCCGTCGCGGCCCCGGCCGGCGCGGCGCCCCGGACGACTCGCCGATCACCGTGCTCGGCCACCGCTTCGCCTCCGGGGAGATCGACGAGGACGAGTACTGGCGCCGGCTGTCGGTGCTGGACGAGCGGTTCGGCCGCACGGGCAAGGGCCGTGCGGCATGACCACGACGACCGCCGCCCCGGCCGCCGCCGCATCGTCGGCGCGGTGACGGAGGAGGGCGGCGCGGTGAGGGGGAGGGCGGCGCGGTGACGGGGGAGCGCGGCGGGGACGCCGGGCACCCGCGGAGCGCCCCGGCGCCCTGCCGGCGGGCGGGCACGCCCCCACGCCGTCCCGGCACCGCCCGGGTGCCGGGACGGCGCCGGGCGGTCATGGTGCGCGCCACGCGGGCGCCGACGGTGTGGGTGTGACGGACCGACCGGGACGCCGGCGGCGGCCGGCCGGGAGCCGCCGGCCCGCGGTGACGAAGGGTCACCGCCCGGTCAGCCGGGAACGGCGGACCGGGCGGGAGCGGGTTGGGGACGGCCGAGGTCGACCGCGTGCTCGACCTCGGTGAACGCGGCGGCCGGCACCTCCTCGACCAGACGCCGGGGCGGACGCGCGGAGGCCGGCGGCGCCGTGAGCGGGGCGGCCGGGACGGCGGCCGTCGGGAGCGTGAACCAGACGACCTTGCCGGCATCACCGTCCGGCCGCGCGCCCCAGCTCTCGCTCATCGCGGCCACCATGGAGAGCCCGCGCCCGCATGTCGCCAGCGGATCGGCGTCGTCCACGACGGGCAGTCGCGGATCGCGGTCGCGCACGGACACGGTGAGCCGGTCGAGGAGCAGCTCTATCTCCACGGTGCACGTCTTGTCGGGACGGGCATGCAGGTGCACGTTGGTCAACAACTCCGTCACGCCGAGCGCTGCCCGGTCGATCAGGGAATCCATATGCCAGTAGCGCAATTGCGCAGATACGATTCTGCGGACCTGGCCGATCCGCGACGGCAGGGCTTGAAGCTCCACCGTGCAGTGTCTGCTTGGGTGACTGATCACGGCTGCGACTCCCCGACTAGAGGTCCGGAAGAACACGGAGTTCGGATCCAGCAGGGCGCACGCGGCGCGCCGCCGCCTGCTGTCGTGGCCGGCGGGCTGGTTCGCAGCGTTATCGCCGGTAAACCCAGAGTGACGTGAGACCAGCGTGACGCAAGGGGTGAGGCACCGCAACTTACGGACATCTCAAGCGCGTCGCCCCGCGGCCCTGCGCACCGCCTCGATGAAACGCCCGGCCGCGGGCGGCCCCGGCTCACCGGGCGCGGGGTCCCGCTCGCCGAGCGTGAGCAGGTACCGCTTGCCGTTGAGGTCGGCGAGGGCGCGGTCGTGCGGGGCGAACCAGGGCCGGGAGGCGCGCACCGCCTGCACCGGGGCGCTGTCGATCTCGCTGCCGTAGCTGGTGAGCAACTCCACCCTGCCGCCGCTGATCCGGACCGTCCCGGCCCGGGTGAGCGAACGCAGCCGCTTGCCGATCCGCACGCCCGTGGCCCTGAACTCCGGCTCCGCCATGCCGTCGCCCCCTCGTGCCCGTCGGTTGCCGGACCGTACGCCTCGCCGGGCCGGTACCGGCTCGTCTCGTCCTCTCCAGTGTGTGCCCGCGGTCACGGGACCCTCCCGGGCCCCGTCCCGCCCGCTGGCAGTCTGCCCGCACCGCGCGGCGAGCACCAGTGCGCGCCGCCTCTTTCCGAGGGCGGCCGGAGCACTCGCGCGAATGCGCCCCCACCGGCCGCCCCGATACGCCCCAGCGGCGCCTTTGAGGCTCCCAAAGGTGTGTTTATGCAGGTGAGAAGCGTGTTGAAGGTGCTTATGATCGAGGCGTCGGCCGCGCGACGCGCCGTCGGCGCGCAGCGTAAGGAGCCCCGTCGTGAGCACCACCCCCCAGCAGTCCCGCACCGGCGCCACCCTCGACGTCGACCACAGCGACCCCGCCTACCGGACCTGGCTGAAAGAAGCCGTCCGCAAGGTCCAGGCCGACAACAACCGCTCGGCCGACACCCACCTGCTCCTGTTCCCGTTGCCCGAGCGGTGGGGCATCGACCTCTACCTGAAGGACGAGTCCACCCACCCCACCGGCAGCCTCAAGCACCGGCTCGCCCGCTCGCTCTTCCTCTACGGCCTGTGCAACGGCTGGATCCGGCCGGACCGCCCCGTGATCGAGGCGTCCAGCGGCTCCACCGCCGTCTCCGAGGCGTACTTCGCGAAGCTGATCGGCGTGCCCTTCGTCGCCGTCATGCCCCGCACGACCAGCGCCGAGAAGATCCGCCTGATCGAATTCCACGGCGGGCGCTGCCACTTCGTGGACGACTCCCGCCGGATGTACGAGGAGTCCGCACGCCTCGCGGCCGAGACCGGCGGCCACTACATGGACCAGTTCACCTACGCCGAACGCGCCACGGACTGGCGCGGGAACAACAACATCGCCGAGTCGATCTTCCGCCAGCTCCGCCTGGAGCGGTTCCCCGAGCCGGCGTGGATCGTCGCCACGGCCGGGACCGGCGGCACCTCGGCGACCCTGGCGCGTTACGTGCACTACATGCAGTACGACACCCGCGTCTGTGTCGCCGACCCGGAGAACTCGTGCTTCTTCGACGGCTGGACCACCGGCGACCCGGACGTCACCTGCGACTGCGGCTCCCGGATCGAGGGCATCGGCCGGCCCCGCATGGAACCGAGCTTCGTGCCCGGAGCGATCGACCGCATGATGAAGGTGCCGGACGCGGCGAGCGTCGCCGCCGTCCGGGCGCTGGAGCGGGCCATCGGCCGCAAGGCGGGCGGCTCCACGGGCACCGGGCTGTGGAGCGCGTTGAAGATCGTCGCCGAGATGGTGGCGGAGGGACGGCGGGGCAGTGTGGTGACGCTGCTGTGCGACCCGGGGGACCGGTACCTCGACAAGTACTACTCGGACACCTGGCTCGCCGAGCAGGGCCTGGACATCGGGCCGTACACGGCGGCGATCGAGTCCCTGCTGCGCACGGGCGCCTGGCCCGGCTGACCGGCGTCCGGCCGGCGCGTCGCGGGAGCCGGTGGGCGGCTCGGAGTCACTCGGCCGCGGCCGTGTCCGGCTCGCCCGCCACCACCAGGCCCACGTGCTCCGCGATCTCCGCCCGGGCCTCCACCGGCAGGCCGGAATCGGTCACCAGCGTGTCCACCTGCTCCAGCGCCGCGAACGAACTCAGGCCCACGACACCCCACTTGGTGTGGTCCGCGACCACCACGACACGCCGTGCCGACTGCACCAGACGCCGGTTGGTCTCCGCCTCCGCCAGATTCGGTGTGGACAGTCCGGCCTCGGCCGATATCCCGTGCACGCCGAGGAACAGCACGTCGAAGTGGAGCGTCGCGATCGCCTGGTCGGCGACCGGGCCGACCAGGGAGTCCGACGGTGTGCGCACCCCGCCCGTGAGGACCACCGTGGCCGCCCCCTGCCGGGCCCCCGAGGCGCGCTGCGCCAGGTGGAACACGTCGGCCACGCGCACCGAGTTGGTGACCACCGTCAGCTCCGGCACGTCCACCAGGCGGTGCGCCAGCGCGTACGTCGTCGTGCCGCCCGACAGCGCGATCGCCGCGCCCGGCGCCACCAGCTCCGCGGCGGCCCGCGCGATGTCCTCCTTGGCGGTCGGCTCCAGGCCGGACTTGGCCTCGAACCCCGGCTCGTGCGTGGACGCCTCGACCACCGGGACCGCTCCGCCGTGCACCTTCTCCAGCACGCCCTGCCGGGCCAGCGCGTCGAGGTCGCGGCGGACCGTCATGTCCGACACGCCGAGCTTGCGGGTCAGCTCGTTGACCCGGACCCCGCCCCTGCGACGCACCTCGTCGAGGATCAGGGCGCGGCGCTGCTCCGCGAGGAGGTTCGAATTCTCACTCACGTACGCTCCGGTCCTTTCGCCGCGACACCGTCCGACACGCCCGGCGCACCCGTCCCGACGGGGGACTCTCCAGGCTCCGGTGCGCGGACGTCCCATCCTCGCACGCCCGGCCACGGCCCGCGCCACCGCCCGCCCGCCGCGCACATGTCACGCCCGTCCCGCCCCGGCGTCACCCGTCCCACAGTTCGGGGAGATTCCGTGCCGAGGGGTGTGCGGCGCCCGCCGAACAGAGATCCTTGTGCCCGCACGTACACAGCCGACGGCACGTCACCGGGGGAGCAGGGACAGTGGAACAGGCGCAGCAGCGGACAGGGGCGGGCGGGCAGGACGCTCCCGCGCCGCGTGACGGGGAGGACGGGAGAAGCGGCACCGCTCTCGAACTCCTCGTCCACGGAGTGGGCGGCACGACGCCCGCCGAGATGCTCGACGACCCGCGGACCGTGCGGGTCACCGGCGACCACATCGCGGCCGTCTTCCGTCGCGCCGAGGACGCGGACGCCGAGTCCCGGCCCGAGGACTACCGGGGCCGGCCGGTGCCCGAGGCCTACGTCTGGTGCAACCTCACCTCGGGCAACGGCACCCGCGCCCTGTGGCTGCTGCTCCTTCCGTTCATGGTGGTCAACCTCGCCCACTGGATGCGGCCCAGCGCACGCGGCCGGACGCGGACCGTCCGCCTCTACGGGCTGCTGGTGCGGCTCGCGGGGCTGACCCTGACGGTGCTGCTGGTCGCCGGGGCCTGCGAGGTCGCGCTCGACCTGGTGGCCTGGCAGTGCGCGGGGACCCGCGCGTGCGCCGAGCGGCACTCCTGGCTGGGGTTCCTGTCGCCGGTGATGTCGGACGGCGGCTGGTGGAGCACGCCCGGGCGCAGGCTGGCCCTCGCCGCCGCGGTGCCCGCCGCGCTCGCCGGCCTGCTGTGGTACCTGTCGCTGCGCACCTGGCGGGCGTACGAGTCCCAGCAGCCCATGGACCGCGAGGACGGTCCCGGAGACGGCCAGGAGGCCGCGCCGGCAGACGGCCACGGGGTCGCGCCGGAGGAAGGCCGAGGGACCGCGCCGGGGGAGGACCCGGCCCATACGGCGCTGGGCCGGCCCGGGTTCTGGTACGGGCGCCGGCTCGTGGCCCGGCTGCGCGCCGCGCACACCGCCGCCGCCCTCCTCACGGTCGCCGCCGCGGTCGGCGCCCCCGCGGCCCGCTTCGACCGCCGCCCGGGCGGACCCGCGCTGCTCGACACGCTGGGCTGGCTCCTGATGGCGGCGCTGGCCGCCGGGGCGGTCGTCGTGGTCGCGGTGGTCTGCCGCCGCGGCCGCAGCGAGCGGCACCTCGACCGGGAACTCGACCGGCGCCTGGTGCGACACCTGCCGCTGGCCGCCCTGGCCCTGTTCGTCCTCGCCCTCCTGTACGGCGGCTGGTCACGCCCGGGCTGGTCGTCGGCCGGGCGGCTGCCCGGGGACATGACCTTCGGCGGCATCGTCCTGGTCCAGGGCCTGCTGGTCGTCGCGCTCGCCGTGGTCGCCCACCTGCTCCACCGCAGCCGCCCCGACGCCCGTGCCGCCATCCGCGGCCTCGGCGGGCCGGCCGTCGCCATGCTGGCCTGCGCGCTGGGCGGCGTGATGTCCGGCGGTGTCGCCCAGCGCGTCTCGGACTGGCTGGACGGCACCGGCACCTCCATCGACGGCCCTCCGGTCCTGCTGACCTGGCAGGCGTCCGTCATCCCGCCGCTGCTCGTCGTCGTCCTGCTGCTCTGCGCCGCGCTGGCCCGGCACACCTGGCGCCTGGCCCGCGCCGAACGGGACGACATCGAGAGCGACCACCCGGGCGAGGCCGGCGACCCGGGCCGCACCCGGCGCATCGCGCTCACCCGCGCCCTGGCCACCCTCACCGACCGCGCGCCCCTCCTGGTCGCCATCGTCTCCGCCACCACCCTGCTGCTGGGGGCCGGGGCCCTGGTGGGTGCCCTCACGACCGACCGGGCGCCCGCAGACGCGGCGCGGGGGACCTACGCCGTGCTCCACGGCGCCGCCGAGACCGCGCAGGCGTTGGGGTCCTGGCTCATCGGCCTCGGTTTCATACTGTTCGTCACCTGGGGCAGGCGCGCCTACAAGGACGCCTCCGCACGGCGCACCATCGGCATCCTGTGGGACGTCGGCACCTTCTGGCCGCGCGCCGCCCACCCCTTCGCACCGCCCTGCTACGCGGAGCGCGCGGTGCCCGACCTCACCTGGCGGATGGCCACCTGGACCCGGGCGACCGGCGGGCGGCTGGTCATCTCCGGGCATTCGCAGGGCAGCGTCCTCGCCGCCTCGGCCGCCTGGCAACTGGAGCCGTCCGCCCGCAAACGGGTCGCGCTGCTCACCTACGGCTCCCCGCTGGAGCGCCTGTACGGCCGCTGGTTCCCGGCCCACTTCGGGCCCGCCGCGCTCGGCTCCCTGCACGAGGAGGTGGACTGCTGGCGCAACCTGTACCGGACCACCGACCCGATCGGCGGCCCGATGCGCCTGCCCGGCGACCCCGGGCCGGACGTGGACCGCGCGCCCCTCAAGGACCCGTTGACCTACGGCCGTACGGAACTCCATCCGCTGCCCGCGCCGATCCTCGGCCACTCCGACTACCAGGCCGACCCGGCCTTCGCCGAGGAACGCCGGCGGCTGCTGGCGCGGCTGCGCCCGGACGTACCGGGTCCCCGCCAGACCGGCCGCGCCCCTTCCGTCCCGGCGGCGGACGGCGGGACGACGGGCAACTGCTAGGGGACGGCGGGCGCGGGCCGGGCCCGTCCGGCGGCACGGGCCCGGGCCGCCACCGCCTCCTCCGCCGCCCGGCGTCGCGGCCGGGCGGTGCTACGGCAGCTCCGGCAGGTCCTCGGCGTAGAGCAGGGTCAGGTCGTCCGTGCTCGGGTCGGTCAGCTGGGCGACCCGGCCGGCGTGCCGTTCCACCATCGCCTCGAAGGTCTGGCGGGCGGTACGGCCGTTGCCGAAGGCCGGCCCCTTCGGGATCTCCGTGAAGTACTTCGTCAGCGCCTCGGCCGTGCCCGGCGCCAGCCGGTACTCGTGCTCGTCGGCCTGCTGCTCCACGATCCGCAGCAACTCCCCGGGGCCGTAGTCGCCGAAGGTGATGGTCCGCGAGAAACGGGACGCCACGCCCGGATTGACGGACAGGAAGCGCTCCATCTCCGCCGTGTAGCCGGCGACGATCACCACGACCGAGTCCCGCTGGTCCTCCATCAGCTTCACCAGCGTGTCGATGGCCTCCTTGCCGAAGTCCCGGCCGGCGTCCTCGGGGGAGAGGGCGTACGCCTCGTCGATGAACAGCACGCCGCCGTGCGCCCGCTGGAAGGCCTCCTGGGTGCGGATCGCCGTGGAGCCGATGTGCTCACCGACCAGGTCGACGCGCGACACCTCGACGAGATGTCCCTTCTCCAGCACCCCGAGGGAGGCGAGGATCTCGCCGTAGAGCCGGGCGACCGTCGTCTTGCCGGTGCCGGGGGAGCCCGTGAACACCAGGTGGCGCTTGACCGAGGCGGCCTTCAGACCCGCCTGCTGCCGGCGCCGGCCCACCTCGATCATGTCGGTCAGGGCCCGCACCTCGCGCTTGACGCTGTCCAGGCCGACGAGGGCGTCCAGTTCGCCCAGCACGGCCTTCGAGTCCCGCGCCGGCCCGGGCGGTTCGGTACCGGTGATCAAGGGTTCCTGCTCGGTGCTGCGCTGCCCGGGGATCGAACCCAGCAGGCCGGGGGACCGGCTCACCGTCTGCACGGCCGGCTCCGGCACGGCGGGCGCCGTGGGACCGCCGCTCTCGTCGCTGGTGCAGTCCTCGACGAGCGGACCGGAGTCACGGCCCGCCTCCGCGCCGCCGTCCGCGAACTCGTACCCGCCCCGCGCGCACCGCTCGGTACGGCACTTCCTGAGCGTCGTACGGCAGCCGTCGATCACATGGAAGCCGTACCCTGCGCTGCCGGTCACGCGGCAGTTCAGGAAACTGCCGCGGCCCCCCGCCGACACGTAGACGCCCGCCTCCGAGGGGGAGTCGACCGTGCAGCGCTCGATGGTGGGGTCGGCGCCCTTGGTGACGATCACACCGGTGCGGTTCCCGTCCAGGGTGCAGTTGTTGAGGGTGCCGCCGCTGCCGTGGTCGCGGAACCAGGCGCCCGTGGCGGCGTCGCTGATGCGGCAGTCGTCGAGCTGCGCGGTGGCTCCGTCGCTCACCGACACCGCGGTGTTGCGCACCTGGGACAGATCGCTGTCCACGACGTCCGCGCGCGAGCCGCGGTCCAGCACGAACAGCGCGTCCGGCACGTCGTGCACCCGGCAGGAGTCGAGGACGGCGGTCGCGCCGTCGCTCACCCAGACCGCCGGGTAGTCACCGGTGCTGTCGAAGATCTCGCACTGGTTGGCGTCCACGCGGGTGCCGGGGTCCCACACCGACAGGCCGTTGCGCCCGAACTGCCGCACGCTGGTGCGGGTCAGGGTGAGGACGGAGCGGGAGCGCAGGTCGACCGCGTTCTCCGGGACGTCGTGGATGCGGCAGTCGGCGAGGGTGAGGACGGCGTCCGTGTCCAGGGTGACGCCGTCGCCGGTGGTGCGGTGCACATCGCAGTCGGTCAGGTGCGCCGTGGCCCGGCCGGTCACCTGCACCCCGCTGCCCCGCACCTCGTACACCTCGCAGCCCACGGCCTCCAACGCCGACCCCTCGCCCGTCACCGTCAGGCCCGAACCCGCGGCGTGGTGCACCCGGCAGCGGTCCAGCCGGGGATGGGCGCCGGAGCGCACCGTGACGCCCGCCTGTCCGGCCGAGACGACCTCGCACTCCTCGAACACGCCGCCCCCGCCGTCCACGACGGCGACTCCGGCACCGGCCGGATTGTCCACCACGCAGCGCCGCACCGTGGGCCGCGCGCCACCGCGCACCTCTATCCCGGAGGCGGAACGCGCGACCACCCTGAGTCCCAGCAGCTCCGGCGTGCCGTCCTCGACGAGCACCGCGGGGGCCGCCGCGTCCTGACCCTCCACGTGCAGGTCCTGGATCACCGCCGAGGCGCGCACGGTCAGCGGGACGCCGTCCACGGGGGCGATCCGCACCGAACCCTGTGCGCCCTCGGGCCCGCGCAGGGTCACCGCCCGGTGCACGACGAGGTTCTCCCGGTAGGTCCCGGGGGCGACGGTGAGGACGTCACCGTCGGCCGCGGCCTCCAGGGCGGCGGCGAGCGATGCGTACTCCCCCGTGCGGCGCCGCCACCGCGAGGTGCCGGTGTGCGTCACCTGGACCGTGCCCTGTGCCATGGCGTTGCTGTGCCCCCACCTCGTCGTACGCGGGTCTTCGCCGATTCGGTTCGGCCGGTCCACCGTAGCGTGCGCGCAGGCGGTGAGTTGACCGGAGGCGGAAGCACGTCAACTGTCCGCGCCGGTCCTGCCCCAGTCCGGGCCGGCCCGCCCCCACTCCCGGTCCAGGCGCGCGTACCGGTGGTGGACCATGCGCCGGACGGTGATCCGCCGGGCGGCCTCCACCAGGGCCGCGGCCAGTGCCGCGGCGCCGATCCCGGCGAGCACCGCGTGCGTGGTCGCCGTCTCGGCGTCCAGCGGACGGGCCACGGTCCGGCCCTCGTCGTCGGTCCATATCGCGAAGCGGTCGCCGGGGGCCGGGTCGTCGAGGCTCGCCATGAGGGCCGCCTCGTGCCGGGACCCGTCCGGTGCGGTCCAGTCGGCCAGCACCCGGCTGCGCAGATCGCCGCCGGAGGCGCCCTCGGGGTCGACGGTCAACGGCGCGCGCTCCAGCGGGCGCACGACGGTGGCCGTCACCCGGTGCCGTGACGCGTGCTGCTCGCGTACCGAACGCTGCAGCGTGTCCTGGGCCGAGCCGCCCGCGAGCGCGCCGACCAGCGGAGCCACGGTCAGGATCATCAGCAGACCGACGAGCGCCACCCACGCCTCGGCCAGGTCCGTCGGACGGCACAGCGGATTGTGCCGCCAGCGCCAGAGTCCAGCGATCGCCCGCACGATCCGCGCCCCCTTCCCGCTCCCCGCCGGGTTTCTCTCACGAACCTCTCACACAGGCCCAACGCGCGGGCCGCGGACCGGGTTCCCCCCTCCGGACGGGTGACCGGAACCGGTCGCCGGGCGTCCGTGGGCCATCCGTCAGCCGGAGATCCGCACCGGGTCGCCCACCCGGATCGTGCCCCGGCCCTCGGGGACCAGGTTCTGCCCGAAGACCAGCTTGCCGTCGGAGCGGCGGTGGAGGCCGAGGCTGTGCAGGGGCTCCCTGCCCCGGTCCGCGGTGAACTGGTCGGTGGTCGTCACCACGCAGCGCCCGCACGGCTTGGCGACCCGGAAGGCCACCTCGCCCACGGTGACGCGGGACCAGCCGTCCTCGTCCCAGGGCTCGGTGCCGGAGACCACCACGTTCGGCCGGAACCGGTTCATGGGCAGCGGGCCCTCGTCCGCGTGCTCGCCCCGCGCGATCAGGGTGTTGAGGGCGTCGAGGGAGGCCGTGGTGGTGAGCAGCAGCGGGAAACCGTCGGCGAAGGTGACGGTCTCGCCCGGCAGCGCGTACTCCGGGTCCACGGGCCGGCGGGTGGCGGGATCGTCGAGGTGCACCAGCCGGACGTCCTCCTCGAGGAATTCGCTGCACCAGGCGTGCGCCGCCTCGTCCTCGGCGGGGACCACCTCGACCTTGTCCCGGAAGAGCTGCGCCACCACGGTGGCCCCCGCACGCGGGACCGGCACCGCGAGCGGCTCCCGGCCGGGTGCGGACAGCCGGACGCCGCCGCCGGGCAGCAGCTCGGCGGCGGCCAGGGCGATGCGCGGCTGCCTGCGTTGTGTGACGACCTTTCCCCCGTCGTCGATCAGCATCCAGCGGCGGTCTCCGGCCAGCCCCCAGGGCTCCACGACGGCCTCCCGGAGCGACAGGCTCCGGGACGCCTTGACCGGATGGACGTGAATCGACTGCAGTCGCGCGTTCCCCATGGGGTCATCGTGCCAGGCGGCACCGACAACCCCGGACGCGACTCAGTAACCGCGGTACTGCTGCTGGTGATACGGGTCCTGGTACGGCGCCGGGGCCGGCCGGGGAGCCGCGGGGCGCATCGCCTCGTAGCCCGCGGGGCCGGGCGCCGCCGGGCGGTGCGGCTGCGGCTGCTGCGGCCCGGGGTAACCACGCGGAGCGGTCGCCTGCTGCGGGATGTAGGCGGCGGGCGCCTGCTGCAGCGGGGCGGGCTGGGGAGCCTGCTGCTGCGGGTAGCCGTAGGAGGGCTGCGAGGGGCCGGCCGGGAGGGCGGGCAGGGAGGAAGGCAGGGCGGGCAGGTGGCTGCCGGGCGCGTCGTACGCGGCGGGGACCCGGATCGGGGCGATCTGCGGGGTGCCCCGCTCGGCCACGAGCGAGTCGTAGATCGGGGTGTCCGGGAAGGAGGCGGAGTAATAGCCGCCGCCATAAGTGGAGCGGGGGGAGGTCATGGCACATAAGTTAAGCCCACGATGTGCTGGTTGGGGAGACCGATAAGAGGGTTGTTTTCCGTGTCCGCGGTGACCGGGCATCCCCAATGCGAGCGAATTCGGCGAAAAGGGGCGACACGCCGCGCGATCTTGGGGTAAAGGGCGAGTTCCGGGCGGGTTACCGGCGGTTGTCCCGACCTCCGCCCGTACCTCTCGTGAGGACGTGCGACCGGGGAATAGGTTGGGCGCGGAGAACTTGGCGACCGCCGGGACGCGACCCGGCTCGGTGACACGCGATGGGGGCGGACATGTCAATGTCGAAAGGCTCGAACACCCCGGTGCCCACGACGGCGCTCCGGGTCGAGCTGGGGTGGCGGACCGGCCCGGGCGTGCCCGACGCGGACGCCTCGGCGCTGCTCCTGGTGGGCGGCAAGGTGCGGTCCGACGCGGACTTCGTCTTCTACAACCAGCCGGCGCACTCCTCCGGCGCCGTCCGCCACGAGGGCAAGCGGGAGAGCGGCGGCCGGGTGACCGACAGCCTGCTCGTCGACCTCACGCGGGTGGAACCCTCGATCGAGACGGTGATCCTCGCCGCCTCCGCCGACGGCGGGAGGTTCGGGCAGGTCCCCGATCTGTACATCGAGGTCCGCGACGCCGCGGCGAACACCGTGGCCGCCCGCTTCGACAACCCGGGCGCGACCGTCGAAACGGCCTTCGTCCTCGGCGAGTTCTACCGACGTCAGGGCGCCTGGAAGTTCCGCGCCGTCGGCCAGGGCTACGACAGCGGCCTGGAGGGCCTGGCCACGGACTACGGCATCTCGGTGGACGAACCGCAGCGCACACCCCCGGCCCCCGCGCCCGCCCCCGTCGCACCCCCGCCCGCCCCGCCGTCGCCCGTGTCGGCTCCCACGGCTCCGCCCGCCCCGCCGGCCCCTCCCGCGGCGAGCCCGGCCGCCGCGCCGCCGCCCCGGTCCGCGACGCCCCCCGCCGAGCCGGTCCGACTGACGAAGGTCACGCTCACCAAGGCGGCCCCCTCCGTCTCGCTGACCAAACAGGGCGGCACCTCCGGCGCCATGCGCGTCAACCTCAACTGGCAGGTGCGCAAGCAGTTCTCCGGCTGGGCGCGCAAACTCGGCCGCCCGGTCGCCCTGCACGACGACCTCGACCTCGACCTGTGCTGCCTGTACGAACTCACCGACGGCAGCAAGGGCGTCGTCCAGGCCCTCGGCAACGCCTTCGGCGCCCTCGACCGGCCGCCCTTCATCCACCTCGACGGCGACGACCGCACCGGCGCCGTGGCCACCGGCGAGAACCTCACGATCAACCTGGACCACAAGCGGTACTTCCGGCGCGTCCTCGTCTTCGTCACCATCTACCAGGGAGCCCGCTCCTTCGCCGACCTGCACGCCACGGTCACCCTGCAGCCGCAGTACGGCGCCCCGATCGACTTCTCGCTCGACGAGTGCACCGTCCCCTCGACGGTGTGCGCCCTCGCCCTCATCACCAGCACCGGCGACGACCTCGTGGTGCGGCGCGAGGCCCGCTACCTGGTGCCGGAGCGCGGGGTGAGCCCGCAGCGGACGGTCGACCACGCCTACGGGTGGGGCATGAACTGGACCCCGGGCCGCAAGTGACGCACCGCGCGCCCGCGCCCGTCCCCGCCCGTCCGGAGGCTCAGCCCTCGTCGGCCACGGCGCCCGGACGGGCGTAGGTCCGGCCCTTCCAGGCCGCGCCCCGCCCCCGGTAGTGCTGCACCGCGGAGTCGACCGTCATCAGCAGATAGAGGAGAGCGGTGAACGGCAGCAGCGGGGCGAGCCACAGCGGCTGCCCGTAGTACCGCAGCATCGGCACGTAGGTGCCCGCCATCACCAGCCAGGCGGCGGCGCCCAGGGACGCCGCCGCCGCGTTCCCCGTCGCCGCGCCCACGGCCGAGGCGGCCGGCGGCACCAGATACACCAGCGCCAGACCGGCCACCGTCCCGGCGAGCACCACCGGGTTGTGCCGCAGCTGCGCGTAGGCGCTGCGCGAGACCATCCGCCACAGGTCGTGCAGCCGCGGATACGGGCGCACGCTGTCCACCCGGTCCGCGAGGCCCAGCCAGACCCTCCCGCCGGTGCCCTTCACCGCCCGGGCGAGCGCCACGTCGTCGATGACGGCGTGCCGGATGGCGTCCGGGATACGGGCCCGCTCGGCGGCCTCCGCGCGCAGCAGCACGCAGCCGCCCGCCGCGGCCGCCGTCCGCGTCGCCTTCCCCGGTCCCCGGCCGCCGCCACCGGTGGACCGGACCCCGCCGATCCACCGGAAGGGATACAGCTGCGCGAAGAAGTAGACGAAGGCCGGGACCACCAGCCGCTCCCACACGCTCTCCACCCGCAGCCGGGCCATCTGCGAGACGACGTCGAATCCGCCGGTGCGGGCCGCCGCCACCAGCCGGCGCAGGCTGTCCGGCGCGTGGGCGATGTCCGCGTCCGTCAGCAGCAGGTACTCGGGCTCCCGCGTGCGGGCCAGCCCGATGCCGTGCCGCACCGCCCAGAGCTTGCCGGTCCAGCCGGCCGGCGGCTCCCCGGGGGAGGCCACGGTGAGCGGCAGCCCCTGCTGCCGCCGCGCCAGCTCGCGGGCCAGTTCCCCCGTCCCGTCGGTGCTGCCGTCGTCGACCAGGAAGACCTCCGCCCGCCCCGGATAGTCCTGGGCCAGCAGCGTCGGCAGACTCGCGGGCAGGACACCCGCCTCGTCGCGCGCCGGGACGACGACGCAGACGGAGGGCCACACGTCCGGTTCCTCCCGGGCCGGCAGCCGGACGTCCGTGCGCCAAAAGAAGCCCCTGGCGAGCAGCAGCCACAGCCAGGCGGCGAACGAGAGGGCGGAAACGACGGTCAGGGCCACGGTCCACGCATCGGCGCTCACATGCGCAGTCTGCCCCACGACCAGGGGCCGCGACGGCGCATCGACTATGGTGGCGGGGTGAAGATCGCGCTCATGGACTCCGGAATCGGTCTGCTGGCGGCCACCGCCGCGGTACGGCGCCTGCGACCGGACGCCGATCTCATCCTCTCCCTGGATCCCGACGGCATGCCCTGGGGGCCGCGCACCCCCGAGGACCTCACCGCACGCGCCCTCGCCGTGGCCGAGGCGGCCGCCGCGCACCGCCCGGACGCCCTGATCGTCGGCTGCAACACCGCCACCGTGCACGCGCTGCCCGCGCTGCGCGCCCGCCTCGAACCCCAGGTGCCGGTCGTCGGCACCGTCCCGGCGATCAAGCCCGCCGCGGCCGGCGGCGGTCCCGTGGCGATCTGGGCGACGCCCGCCACCACCGGCAGTGCCTACCAGCGGAACCTGATCGAGGAGTTCGCCGGGGACACCGAGGTCACCGAGGTGCCGTGCCCGGGGCTCGCCGACGCCGTCGAGCACGCGGACGAGGCGGCGATCGACGCGGCCGTCGCCGCCGCGGCCGCGCTGACGCCCGACGACGTGACAACGGTCGTCCTGGGCTGCACCCATTACGAACTGGTCGCCGAACGCATCCGCGCCGCCGTCCAGCGCCCCGACGGACCGCGCCTGGTGCTGCACGGCTCGGCGGGCGCGGTCGCCGCCCAGGCGCTGCGCCGCATCGGGGTCCGCCCGGACCCCGGCGCCCCGGCCGACGGCACCCTCACCGTGCTGCTGAGCGGACGCGAGGGCACCCTGCCCGCGCCCGCGCTCGCCTACGACGAGGGCCGGCTGCTGCGCTCGGTGACGCCGGCGCGCTGACCGCCGTCCGCCCGGTCGGCCCAGTCACGCTGCGCGACGAGGTACCGGCGCAGCGAAACCTGAGTAACCTCATATCCATGAGGCGTCGCCACGGCGAGAGCATCCCCCCACCGCACGTCTGGACCGGACGTGCCACCAACCGGGTCCAGTGGTTCCTGGCCCTCATCGGCGCCGCCTGCCTGGCGTTCGGCATCGCGCTCGCCGTGGAGTCGGCCTGGGAGTCCGGCGGCGCCCCGCTGGTCATGGCGGTCGTCGGCTGCATCGCCGCGGGACTGCTGGTCCTCTTCGGCACGCTCGCCTTCGTGCACGTCGCCCTCAGGGTCGACGAGGAGTGTCTGGAGGTGCGCTGCGGCCACATCGGTGTGCCCCGCCGCCGCATCCCCCTCTCCCAGGTCGCCGGCGCGGAGTTCGCCCCGCACGTCACCCCGCGGCACTGGGGCGGCTGGGGCTACCGCTGGCGTCCGGAGAAGGGCACCGCGGTCGTCGTGCGCCGTGGTGAGGGGCTGATCCTGCGCCTGTGGGACGGCCACACCTTCACCGTCACGGTGGACGACGCGGAGACGGCCGTCCAGGTCATCAAGGCCCGCCTGCGACCGAGGGCACCCGGCCCGGCCCACTGACCGCGCCGGGGCGGCGCCGGGGCGCACGGGAGCGGTCCGGCACCGGCCGCGCACGGTGCGTCGCCGCCGGGGACCGTGCTGTCGGCCGCATGGTCACCCGCCGTACACTCCGGGGGGTGACAGCCACCGCACCTCCCGTCGGCGAGCCGGACCGGACGCAGCCGCGGAACACGCCCGCCTCGCCCGCCGCCGCGCGGCTCCTGCGCCTCCTTCCCGCAGCCGTCGCCGCGCTCTGCGGAGTGCTGCTCTACGTCAGCTTCCCGCCGCGCACCCTGTGGTGGCTGGCCCTGCCCGCTTTCGCCGGTCTCGGCTGGGCGCTGCGCGGCCGCGGCTGGAAGGCGGGCCTCGGCCTCGGCTACCTCTTCGGCCTCGGCTTCCTGCTGCCCCTGCTGGTGTGGACCGGTGTGGAGGTCGGCCCCGGCCCCTGGCTCGCGCTGGCCGCGATCGAGGCGGTCTTCGTCGCGCTGGTCGGCGCGGGCGTCGCGGTCGTGTCGAGACTGCCCGGGTGGCCCCTGTGGGCGGCGGCGCTGTGGGCCGCCGGGGAGGCCGCGCGCGCTCGGGTGCCGTTCGAGGGCTTCCCTTGGGGCAAGATCGCCTTCGGGCAGGCGGACGGTCTCTTCCTGCCGCTCGCCGCGGTCGGCGGTACCCCGGTCCTCGGCTTCGCGGTCGTCCTGTGCGGCTTCGGCCTCCACGAGGCCGTCCGGGCGGCCCTCCGGTCCCGCCGTACCGGTCGGATCCACCGGAGCGCGGCGGCCGCGGCCCTCCTGAGCGTGGCGGTCCCCGTCCTCGGTGCCCTCGCCGCCCGTCCGCTGGTCAGCGCCGAGGCGGAGGACGGCACCGCCACCGTTGCCGTCATCCAGGGGAACGTGCCGCGCGCGGGCCTGGACTTCAACGCCCAGCGCCGCGCCGTGCTCGACTACCACGCGCGCGAGACGGAGCGCCTGGCCGCCGAGGTGGAGGCGGGGAAGGCGGACCGGCCCGACTTCGTGCTCTGGCCGGAGAACTCCTCGGACATCGACCCCTTCGCCAACGCCGACGCCCGCGCGGTCATCGACCGGGCGGCCAGGGCGATCGGCGCGCCCATCTCGGTGGGCGGCGTCGTGGAACGCGACGGCAGGCTCCTCAACGAGCAGATCCTGTGGGACCCGGACAAGGGTCCCGTCGACACCTACGACAAGCGGCAGATCCAGCCGTTCGGCGAGTACCTGCCGCTGCGCTCGCTGATCGGGGCGATCAACGACGAGTGGACCTCGATGGTCAGCCAGGACTTCAGCCGGGGCACGGAGCCGGGCGTGTTCACCATGGCCGGCACCGAGGTGGGGCTCGTCACCTGCTACGAGGCGGCCTTCGACTGGGCGGTGCGCTCGGAGGTCACCGACGGCGCCCAGCTGATCTCGGTACCCAGCAACAACGCGACCTTCGACCGCAGCGAGATGACGTACCAGCAGCTCGCCATGTCCCGCGTCCGCGCGGTCGAGCACAGCCGTACCGTCACCGTGCCGGTGACCAGCGGCGTCAGTGCGATCATCATGCCGGACGGCAGGATCACCCAGAGGACCGGCATGTTCGTCGCGGACTCGCTGGTCCAGGAGGTGCCCCTGCGCTCCTCGCAGACGCCCGCCACCCGGCTGGGCGTCGCCCCCGAGATCGTCCTGGTGCTGGTCGCCGCCGGAGGGCTCGGCTGGGCCGTCGCCGCCGGTGTGCGCGGTCGGCGCGCCGGTGGCGTGTAGCCGTACGCCCGCCGCACGCCCCGCGACAGCGCCGGGGGCGGTCCGGTCCGCCCGTTAGGGTCGGGCCCATGGCTACTCCCGACTTCATCCGCGACCTGCGCACCACCGCCGGACACCAGCTGCTGTGGCTCCCCGGAGTCACCGCCGTCGTCTTCGACGAGGAGGGCAGAGTGCTGCTGTGCCGGCGCTCGGACAACGGGCGCTGGTCCCTGATCGGCGGCATCCCGGAGCCGGGGGAGCAGCCCGCGGCCTGCGCCGTGCGCGAGGTGGAGGAGGAGACCGCCGTACGGTGCGTCGTCGAGCGGCTGCTCCTCGCCCAGGCGCTCGACCCGGTCACCTACGACAACGGGGACGTCTGCCAGTTCATGGACATCACCTTCCGCTGCCGGGCCGTCGGCGGGGAGGCCAGGGTCAACGACGACGAGTCGCTGGAGGTGGGCTGGTTCGCGGTGGACGCCCTGCCGGACCTCGGGGAGTTCGGACGGTTCCGGATCAAGCAGGCGTTGTCGGATGGCCCCACATGGTTCGACACCACTGGCTGCATCTGAAGTATGGAGCGCGCCCACATGGGGGCGGGGGTGCGGGCTGCCTAGGGTCGGCACATGACCTCGCCCCGTGTCCTTCCGGCTCCCCACGCCTCCTCGCTCGACCTGCGCGGTCGCACCGCCCTCGTCACCGGTGCGGCCGGCGGCATCGGCCGTGCCTGCGCGCGCCGGCTCGCCGCGGCCGGGGCCGAGGTGAGAGCCGTCGACCGGGACGCCGCCGGACTGGACGCGCTCGCCGAGGGCTGCGGCGACCTGGCGGGCGGAGTCACGCCGCACGTGCTGGACCTCACCGACCTGGAGGCCGCCGAGTACGCCGCCGCCGGCACCGACATCCTCGTCAACAACGCGGGACTGCAACTGGTGCGTCCCATCGAGGAGTTCCCGCCGGACGTCTTCCACACCGTGCTCACCGTCATGCTGGAGGCCCCCTTCCGCCTCATCCGCGGAGCCCTCCCGCACATGTACGGGCAGGGCTGGGGCCGCATCGTCAACATCTCCTCCGTGCACGGCCTGCGCGCCTCGGCCTACAAGGCGGCGTACGTGGCCGCCAAGCACGGGCTGGAGGGGCTGTCCAAGACCGCCGCGCTCGAAGGCGCCGCCCACGGCGTCACCTCCAACTGCGTCAACCCCTCCTATGTGCGCACGCCCCTGGTCGAGAAGCAGATCACCGACCAGGCCAGGGCGCACGGCATCCCCGAGGAGCAGGTGCTGACCGACGTACTGCTGCGGGACAGCGCCGTGCGGCGGCTCATCGAACCGGAGGAGGTCGCGGAGGCCGTGGCCTACCTGTGCGGCCCGCAGGCGTCCTTCGTCACCGGCGCGTCGCTGGCCCTGGACGGCGGCTGGACCGCCCACTGACCGGGCGGCGGCCCGCACACCGAAGAGGGCGGCGCCGCCGGCCGGCCCGGGTTTTCCACAGGCCTGCCGGGACGACCGCGCGATGGGGAATCCTGTGAGCATGTCCCGCGATCACGTGCAGTCCGCCGAGCGCTCCGCCGACGACGCGCCGGCGCCGCCCGGCGCCGCGGCGCGCCGGACGCCGGCGGCCGTCGAGACGCCCTTCCTCGACCTGCTGGCCAGAGGCGCCTCGGCCGACGCCTACGAGCAGCCGGTGCTCGTCGCCCGCGCCGAGGGAGCCCCGGCCGAGCGGATCGCCGCGCTCGAACACGCCAAGGGCCTCGCCCTGCGCGTCCGCTCCGAGCTGGAGGGGCGCCGGCGCCGGGAGGCCGAGCTGTCCGCGCTCTTCGAGACCGCCCACGATCTCGCCGGGCTGCGTGACCTGGACGCCGTGCTGCGCGCCATCGTGCAGCGGGCCCGCTCCCTGCTCGGCACCGACGTGGCCTACCTCAGCCTCAACGACCCGGCCCGCGGCGACACCTACATGCGGGTCACCGAGGGCTCGGTCGCCGCCCGGTTCCAGCAGCTGCGACTCGGCATGGGGGAAGGGCTGGGCGGCCTCGTCGCCCAGACGGCCCGTCCCTACGTCACCGACGACTACTTCCAGGACGCCCGGTTCCAGCACACCCGCACCATCGACGCGGGCGTACGCGACGAGGGGCTGGTCGCCATCCTCGGCGTCCCCCTCATGCTCGGCCACCACGTCATCGGCGTGCTGTTCGCCGCGGACCGGCGCGCCCGGGTCTTCGAACGCGAGCAGATCGCCCTGCTCGGCTCCTTCGCCGCCCTCGCGGCGGCCGCCATCGACACCGCGAACCTGCTCGCCGAGACCCGCTCGGCCCTCGCCGACCTGGAGCGGGCCAACGAGATCATCCAGGACCGCAGCGGTGTCATCGAGCGCGCCTCGGACGTGCACGACCGGCTCGCCGAACTCGTCCTGCGCGGCGGTGGCGTCCACGACGTGGCGGCCGCCGTCTCCCAGGTCCTTGACGGCACCGTCGAGTTCACCGAGGCCGCCGCGGCACCGGCACGCGCCCTGGAGACGTCCCGCGCCGAAGGACACGCGGTCCGGCACGAGGACGACTGGATCGCCGCCGTCACCGCGGGCGACGAGCTGTTCGGCGCCCTGGTGCTCCGCGGCCATCCCGGGCTCGACCCCGTGGACCAGCTCACCCTGGAGCGGGCCGCGATGGTCACCTCCCTCCTCCTGCTCGCCCGGCGCTCCGCCGCCGAGGCCGAGCAGCGCGTCCGGGGCGAGCTGCTGGACGACCTGCTCGACGCCCGCGACCGCGACCCGCGCCTGCTCGGGGACCGTGCCCGACGCCTCGGCGCCGACCTGACCGCCACCCACGTCGTGCTCGCCGCCCGCCTCGACGCCACCGCGCCCGACGCCGACCACGAGGCGGACGCCCGCCGACGGCTGTGGGCCGCCGCCTCCCACCTCGCCGCGACCGGGCACGGTCTGGCCGCCGCCCGGGACGGCGGCACCGTCCTCCTGCTGCCCCTCGCCCGGGGCGACGACGCGACGGACCTGGCCCGCCGTACCGCCCGGCACCTCGGCACCGCCGTCCACGAGGCCGTCACCGTCGGTGCCTCGGCGCCCGTGGAGGACCTCGTGACCCACCCGGACGCGGTGGCCGCCGCGTACACCGAGGCCCGACGCTGCCTCGACGCCCTCGGCCTGCTGGGGCGCTCCGGGGACGGCGCCGCCGCCGAGGACTTCGGATTCCTGGGCCTGCTGCTGGCCGGCGACCGGAACGTCACCGGTTTCGTCGACCGCACCATCGGCCCGGTCGTCGCCTACGACGAGCGGCGCGGCACCGACCTCGTGCGCACCCTCGACGCCTACTTCGCCTGCGGCATGAGCCCCGCCCGCACCAAGGACGAGCTGCACGTCCACGTGAACACGGTCGCCCAGCGCCTGGAGCGCGTCGGCCGCCTCCTGGGCGACGACTGGCAGAGCCCGGGCCGCGCGCTGGAGATACAACTGGCCCTCAGGCTCCACCGCCTGTCGATACCGCAAGCGCACTGACCCCCGCACGCCCGGGGCGTACGGGGGCCGGCGGCACGGTCCGTCAGAGGGTGCGCGCCTTCGGAGCGGGGGACGCGGTCTGCTCGGTCCCGCCCGGCTGCCCGTCGTCCGCGGAAGCCGCCACCTCGGTCAGGTCCCGGTTGCGCGTCTCCTTGGCCACGCCCACGGCGATCAGCGTGAGCACGACCGAGGCGATGACGTAGAGGGAGATCGGGGTCGAGCTGTCGTACTCGTCCAGCAGCGCGGTGGCGATCAGCGGCGCGGGGGCGCCGGCCGCGACGGAGGCGAACTGGGCGCCGATGGACGCACCCGAGTAGCGCATCCGGGTCGCGAACATCTCGGAGAAGAACGCCGCCTGGGGGGCGTACATCGCCCCGTGCAGCACCAGGCCCACGGTCACCGCGAGGAGCAGGCCCCCGAAGTGACCGGTGTCGATCAGCATGAAGAACGGAAACGTCCACAACCCGACCCCCGCCGCGCCCAGCAGATACACGGGACGCCGGCCGACCCGGTCCGACAGCGCGCCCCAGGCCGGGATGACGGCGAAGTGCACGGCCGAGGCGATCAGCACCGTGTTGAGCGCGGTCTGCTTGGAGACGTCGGCGGCGGTGGTGGCGTAGACGAGGATGAAGGCCGTGATGACGTAGTAGCTGATGTTCTCCGCCATGCGGGCGCCCATCGCGATCAGCACATCGCGCCAGTGGTGCCGCAGCACGGAGACCAGCGGAGCCGGCTCGGCCTTCGACGCACGCGTCTCGGCCTGCGCCAACGCCTGCTTGAACACCGGTGACTCGTCGACGGAGAGACGAATCCACAGGCCGACCATGACCAGTACGCCGGAGAGCAGGAAGGGTATGCGCCAACCCCAGCTGTTGAACGCGGCGTCCGAGAGCACGGCCGTCAGCAGCGCCAGCACACCGGTCGCCAGCAGCTGCCCCGCCGGCGCCCCCGTCTGCGGCCACGACGCCCAGAAGCCGCGCCGCCGGGCGTCCCCGTGCTCCGACACGAGCAGCACGGCCCCGCCCCACTCACCGCCGAGGGCGAAACCCTGAACCAGTCGCAGCACGGTCAGCAGCACGGGAGCGGCCGTGCCGATGGTCGCGTGCGTCGGCAGCAGCCCGATCGCGAAGGTCGCCCCGCCCATCATCAACAGGCTCAGCACCAGCAGCTTCTTGCGCCCGAGCCGGTCGCCGTAGTGCCCGAACACCAGGGCCCCGAGCGGGCGCGCGGCGAACCCGACGGCGTAGGTCAGGAACGACAGCAGCGTGCCGACCAGCGGGTCCGAGTCCGGGAAGAACAGCTTGTTGAAGACGAGCGCGGCGGCGGAGCCGTAGAGGAAGAAGTCGTACCACTCGATGGTGGTGCCGATGAGGGACGCGGCGACGATGCGCTTGAGGTTGTTCGGGGCCGGCGGGGCGGTTGCGGGCGACGACATCGGCACCACTTCCTGGGGATCTGCGGGGACGGTTGCGTGTCGCCATACCGTAGGAATCCGCAGGTGAGGCGCACATGTGGCGGGGCGACATAGTTCGAGGGTTGGCTATGCGTGCGGCCACCATGCGTAGAGGACTCGGCTGGAGAGGCGGGCGCCGCTCCTCCGTGCGCCACGTTCGTTCCGGCGGCTACCGAGGCGCCGCCGGGGTCTCGTCCTCTGCTACCGCAGGGCCGTGGCGTTGGCGGGTGAGCCGACTCCGCCCGTGAGGTGCAGCGGTTTGACCGTCAGGAGACTGTCCCAGCGGCCGGTGGCCCGGCAGTCCGCGGCCAGGGCCGTCAGGTTCCACAACTCGCCCAGGGGGAGCCCGAGTTTGGCGATCAGTTCCTGGTGCATCATGCCGGCGTCCTCGGGCGCGCTGTGCAGGAAGTCGCTGTCCGGCAGGACGGGCAGGACCTCCACGGCGAAGGTGTCGGTGGCCATCAGGGCGATGCGGTGGTCCCAGCACCAGGCGGCGAAGTCGCGGGTCTGGGCGAACCCGGTGGCGCGCCGCGACTGTCTCGTCTCGGCGCGGGTGGCGGGGTCGGTGGTGAGGTACCACCGGGCCCATCCGGTGTGGACGAGGACGAGGTCGCCGTCCTCGACGCGGGCGCCCTGTGCGTCCAGTGCCGCGTCGAGCAGGTCCGGGGTGAGGGCGGGGCCGGCGGCGTGGTCGAGCGGGGTGCCGCGGTCGCGCAGCAGGCCCTCGACGTCGATGAGCAGTCCTCGTCCGGCCAGCGGTGTCTCGGCCCACAGCTGGACGCCCAGGCGTGGGCTGCGCGGGGTGATGTCCTCGTCGGGGACACCGTTGTAGAAGCCGTGTCCGGAGGCGCGACGGTGGCGCAGTCCGTCGATCTGGGTGCTCGCCTGGAGGTGGAAGTCGTCCAGGACGTCGTCGCGGGCCTGGTCGTGCTTGGCGGTGATGCGGTGCCGGGGAATGCCGCGTGCCTTGGACATGGGCGGGTCGAAGGCGTCGAGGGGGTAGTCGAGGTTGAGGGCGCGGCCGTCTCGTACGCACCGCGCGGCGCGCAGGATCTGCGGGGAGCCGGCGAGGTTGGCCATGCCGCGTTCGGGTTCGCCGTCGAAGAGGTGCCAGCTGGATCCGGGGGGCGCGTCGGTACGGTCGAGGAGTTCGGCGTAGGTCGGCAGGAGCGGCATGGGGGAGCTTTCGGGTCAGGGGCAGCGGGCGGCGATGGCCCCCGCCGCGTGGCGGACTTCGGTGACGATGCGGGCGTGGTCGGTCTCGGGCAGGTCGCTGCTGGGCCCGACGACGCTGAGTGCGCCCAGCAGGTGGCCGTCCTTGAGGACGGGGGCGCTGACGGAAGTGACGTCCAGGACGCGTTCGTCCTGGGACAGGGCGAATCCGTTCTCCTTGATGGCGCGCAGTTCGGCGATCAGATCCTCGGCGGTGACCTGCCGGCCGGAGGCCCGGGCGAAGGGTACGGCGGCGGCGACACAGCTCTCCTGTTCGTGCTCGGGCAGCCAGGCCAGCAACGCCTTCCCGGCGCCCAGGTGGAGGGGCAGCTTGTCTCCGATGGGCAGTTGGTAGCGGAGCGGGTTGCGGCCCTCCACGCGGGCGATGGGCACGCGGGCGGTTCCGACGCGGACGAACAGGGTCGGGGTGAGGCCGGTGGTGGCGGCCAGTTCCTGGAGGATGGGCAGGGCCACAGGGGTGAGCCGGTTGTTGACCAGGAAGGCGTGAGCGGTGGCGACGGCGGCGGGGCCGGCCACGTAGCCGGTGTCCTCCTTGGCCGCGTAGCCGCGGTCGACCAGGACGTTCAGGATGCGCTGGGCGGTGGCCACGTGGAGGTCCGCACGGCGGGCGACGTCACTCAGACGCAAGGGCAGTCGGGCGTCCTCCAGGACGCCCAGCACATCCAGGGCCCGGTCGACCGAACGCATGGTGCTGGCGGAGGTGGTGGCCATCGGCGGGTCTCCTGTGGCAGTCGGCGTGGCACGCGGTGTGCCGTAGTCCGATAAGAGTTATCAGACCGTCGCCGCCGACCGGCGCGAGCGCCCCTTCCCACGGCTCTCCCCGGCTATGGGTGCGTGCTGCCCGCGGGCTGCAGTTCCTTGGCCGGGCCGGAGCCGTCCTCCGTCTTCTCGGGTGTCAGGTAGGAGAGGAGGAAGGCGATCAGTCCGCTGATGCCGGCGACGACGAAGGTGGGCGGTCCGGCGTGCTCCTCCACGGCGGCGACCCAGCCGGCGTCGCCGACGACGAGACCCAGGGTCTGGCCGAGGACGAGGAGGACGCCGCCGGCGAGGAAGCCGACGAGGGTGAGGCGGAAGAGGAACTGGAGCTGTCGGACGGGCATGGGAGCCTCCGGTTCAGACGGGCAGGACGCCGGTGGCCACGGCGGCGCCGATGAGCAGGATCGGGACGCAGTAGTAGGTGAGCAGGGGGACGAAGGTGCGAGACGGGTCCACGCCGGCGATGCCGCTGGCGACGTAGATGGGCGCTCCGGACGGGGGTGAGGCGCCTTCGGTGGAGGCGAAGATCAGGACGGCGACACAGGCGGTGGCCGGGGAGACACCGGCGCCCATCAGCGCGGAGACCGCGACCGGCCCGATGGCGGCCATGGTGGCGCTGGCGGTGAGCGGGATGGCGACGCCGACCACGAGGACGCCGACGATCAGGGCCATGACCCACAGCGGCGCGTCCACCCCGGAGAGCAGTTCGGTGAGCTGCTCGGGCAGGCCGAGTTCGCCCAGGGCCCCGGCCGCGGCGAAGGCGGCGACGATGGTGACGCCGAGGACACCGAACTTCGGGGCCGCCCCGCCCAGCAGCTCCCACCACGCCTTGCCCGTGCTGGGCAGGTGGCGGCGGCCGAGCACCAGGACCAGGGCGATCATCAGGACCGGTATCCAGGTGATCAGGCTGATCATGTCGGACATCTTCACGCCGTCCGTCCACCGGCCCAGCGCACCCGCGAGCGGCCCGCGGGTCAGCAGCAGCGGCACCGCGATGCCGCCGAACAGCAGCAGGCTGGTCCACCCCGCGCCCAGGGTGCGGCGCAGCGGCTTGAGTTCGCCGGTGTCCACCGCCTGGATGCCGTGCCGGCGGACCATGACGAACGCGGCGACGAGCCGGTAGCCCAGGCACCACAGTCCGCCCAGGAACAGCGGCAGCACGATGTCGTCGGTGGACACCACCGAGGCGACACCCGCCGAGCCCATGAGGATGAACATGGTGGAGCTGAAGGGGAAGGTGACCCCCATGCCCGCGCCGCCGGCGGCGACGGTCGCCGCGAGTTCGCCACTGACCCGGGAACGCTTCATCCACGGAATGGTCACCGAGCCGACGGCCGCGGTCACCGCCGCCCCCACGTGCGCGATGGCGCCGAAGACACCGGCGGCCACGGTCGAGGTGTAGATGGGGCCGCCGCGCAGACGGCCGAGCAGCGAGTTCAGGATGTCCAGCAGATGGTCGAGAACCGGGGTCCGGGCCAGCACGTAGCTCATGAACACGAAGGCCAGGGCGGCGAAGGTCACCTCCTCCTGCATCGCCTCGGCCAGACTGCCCCACATCACATGGAGGATGTCGCCGCCGGAGAACAGGCCGGTGACCAGGAACCCGACGATCAGCGCCTCACCGATGTTGCGCTTGAGGACGGAGTTCCACACGAGGATGGCCGCGATGTAGCAGCCCAGCGCCCATACGGCGATCACGACTCTCCTCCGCTTGCGGCCTGGCCGCCCGTGGTGGCACGGATCCGGGCGCGGCGGTCGGCTTCGTCGGCTTCGACCGCGCGGGCGGCGTCGAGCACCGACCCTGCCTTCTCGGCCGCGACCACGGCAACTCCGTCGCTGTCCGCGACGACCAGGTCACCGGGGCGGCAGACCAGCCCGCCCACCGCGACGGGCACGTTGACGTGTCCGGGACCGAACTTGTAGGGCCCGGCCGGGGTCACGGCGCGCGCCCACACCGGGAAGCCGATCTCGGCCAGCACATCGACGTCACGTGCGGCGCCGTCGAGGACCATGCCCACCGCACCACGGGCCTTGGCGCGCTCGGCGATCAGCTCGCCGATCAGGGCGCGGGAGGTGTCGCCCTCGCCGTTCACCACGATGATGTCGCCGGGGGCCGCGATCCTGACGGCCTCGTGCACGGCCTTGTTGTCGCCGGCCCGCGTCCACACGGTCAGGGCCCGCCCGATCGCCCGCGCACCCGGCCACAGCGGCCGGATGCCCGAGTCGAGCAGGGCGAGACGGTCGACCGCGTCGCCGATGTTCGCCGTGGCCACGTCCCGGTGGGCGGCCAGGAGTTCGTCCGTGACCCGCGGTACGGCACGCAGTCCCTCGGGGCGGGCGGCGAGCTGATGCACATGGCCGATCGCGCGGGCGAGTTCGGCGTCCAGGTCGAGGTCGGCCATGAGGTCCGCGGCGGCCGATGCCTCGAAGGCGCGGCGCACCCCGTGCTTGGCGGTCCCGGTGTACAGCCGCTCCAGCGTGCTCTCTCCACCGGCCAGTTCGGACGCGATCTGCTCACGCACCCACGTCTCGTCCCCCGCGGCGCGGCCCGCCTCCACGGTCTGCACGATGATCGCGCCCAGGCCCTTCATGAACACGCTGCGCAGCAGCTTGCGGGCCGAGGCGGCCCCCGGCTCCGAGCCCAGGTCCTCCACCGGCGCCCCCAACGCGCCGAAGTAGTCGGCGACCGCGGTGGCGCCCGGGCCACTGGTCATCAGTGCCGTGCGGTGACGGTACGTGGGCACGGAACCGATCACCGACACGTCCGCGAACACGGCCTTCGACGAGGCGGTGACGGCCTGGGCGATCTCCCCCTTCAGCCCGGGAGCGGCGGCGTTCATGTCCGCGTACACCGTGGCCGGCCCCAGATGCGGAGCTGCCTCCCGGGCCACCGCGAGGGCCGCCTTCGCCCCGGTCAGTCCGAGGACCAGGTCGCAGCCGCGCACCGCGTCCTCGATGCCGCCCGCTCGCTCGACGCCCTCCGGCGTGGGCACGTCCCCCGGGTCGTATCCCGTCACCGACCAGCCGTTCTCGACGAACCCGGCGGCATAGAGGCTTCCCGCCTCGCCCAGTCCCAGCACTCCGACGCGCATGCGTGGTCTCCTTGCCACCCGCACAGGGGATTATCATTGCGTGATAACACTTATCGTTTGGTGAGCAGTTGGATGTTGCCTGCGCGTGAAGCGGGCGTCAAGAGCCGAAGAATGATCGATCAAACGACCCGGGGCAGGGGACCGCGGGGGCGCCCCATCCGTCCCGTGGATGGCGCGCATCGGCACTGTCGATGAACCAGGGGATTCCGCCGGGGCGGACGCGCACTGCACAGTTGCGCCTACGTCACCGACCAGCGGGGCCCGTGACGGCCCGCGGCCGGATGCGCCAGGGCACAGCCCTGACTGCCGGACCGCACCGGCCGGCGGTGACGTACGCCCCCGTCACCTGTGGGAGAGGAAACCGCCATGCCCGCTTACCGGTCGGACCGCCTGAGACGCGGCGTCGGTGTCGCCCCGACCCACCGATTCCAGCCCGCCGCGCCGGCCGTCGCACGGCTCGTCGCGGGAGCCGTCATGATGGTTCACGGCATCGACAAGCTCGTCGACGGACCGGCCGGGTTCGGCGCGTTCCTGAGCGGGACGAGCGTGCCCGCGCCGGACGTGACGGCATGGGCGGTCACGATCGGGGAGACGGCCGGCGGGCTCTTCCTCGTCCTGGGGCTGCTGTCACGATGGACCGCGCTGTTGCTGACGGTCCATCTGTGCCTGGCGATGGCGCTGGTCAACGCGGACACCGGGTTCATGACGCCCCAGCAGGGGGCCGCGAGCGGTTCGGGGATCGAGTTTCCGCTGATGACGGTGGCGGTCCTTCTCGTCGTCCTGCTCGCCGGGCCAGGACCGCTCGCGCTCGACCGCGTTCTCGGCGTCGAAGCGGGCGCTCCGGGGCGTCGCGGGCCCGGGTCCGGGTCTGCGTCTGCGTCTGGGTCCGGGTCCGGGTCCGGGGCCGAGTCCGGGGCCGACCAGCCGTCCGCGGTGCGCGCATCGGTCATCAGCGGCGCGATCGGGGGCGCGATCGGCGCGGTGATGAGCGCGTTGGTCAACTACCTGGCCGTCGGGCTGCCTTCCAGTGCCGGAGCGAACGCGGTCAACCACGCCGTGTCCGGGCTGATCAGCGGCTTCCTTGCCGGGTTCCTCGGGCTGCTGACCCACCAGCGTCGCCACGGCCCCGGAGCGCGGCAGCCCGCGGTCGGCGACACCCCGCCCGTCCCCGCCGCTCCGGCGGTGCCCGAGGTCTGACGGGCGGCCGAAGGTCCGACGGACGGCCGACGAGAACCCCGCGTCGAACACCGCACGCCCTCTTCGGGAGAGACCCACCTGTGTGTCACGTTCCGCGGCCACGGCGGCCGGTGCGCTGCTGCCCCTGGGCTCCACCCCTTCAGCCCGTGCGGATGATTTCCACGGCCGGAGGAAGCATCTCTGCTCCGACCACCCTTGCTGCGGCGGGCAGCCTGAGCGTGCGGAGGGAGAACACATGCCGCAGCGAACTCACGTCGATGTCGGGAAGAGGGGTCTCGAACGTCAGCTCGGTCAGACGGGGAAACGGCGCGAGCCACTCCCAGGAGCAACGGAGATCAGCGGCGACGGACAGCCCCACGAGGCGATCGACCACGCAGAATTGTTTGATCTCTTCGGGGCTGAGACAGCGGGACGACAACGCTGGAGGCCAGTCGTGCCCCGATGCTCACAGGTTCCATGACGGCTTCAGCGTAGAACTCCCGGGCTGGGCGGGGGTGTTCAACGGGTCATCGGGTACCGAAGAGCCGCCGGAGTGATCAAGGGTGGACAAGCGACCGCCGGCGGGCCCGGTGCAGGGCGGCCCCGGGGCGGTCGAGGGCCTTTCTTGAGCGGGCGATCCAGATAAGTTACGGTGGGGCCATGGCAAGGACCCGGGAGTTCGACACCGAGGGCGCGGTGAGTCGCGCCATGGAGCTGTTCTGGACGCGTGGGTACGAGGCGACCTCGGTGCGCGATCTGACCCGGCATCTGGGGATCGGGCAGGGGTCCCTGTACGCGGCGTTCGGCGACAAGGACGGCCTGTACCGGGCCGCGCTGGAGCACTATCGCACCACCCTCGCGGCGGCCGCCCTGCGTGGCCTCGAGGAGGAGGGGGCGGATGCCCGCGCGGCGATCCGCGCGCTGCTGACGGAGCGGATCCGGATCGCCGTCGGGCGCGGCGGGCAGGGCTGCCTGGCCGTCAACGCCGTCTGCGAGCGGCTGCCCGAGGACGTGGCGACCCGGCGCACCGTGCGCGACATGCAGGACGCGAGCCGGGAAGCGCTGGCCGAGGTGCTGCGTGTCGCGAGGGAACGGGGCGAGATCGCCGAGCGGCACGACCCCCACACGGTCGCCGCCTTCCTCGTCACCTTCCTCAACGGCCTGCTGGTCTCCGCGAAGATCACCCCGGATCCGGCCGCCCTCGAACCCCTCGTCGACGTCGCCCTGGCCACTCTCGACTGACGGCCTGCGCCGTCCCGGCCGGACGTCTTTCCTGCCTTGATTCTGTAACGAACGCCCAAGAAAACGAACGCCCAAGAAACCGGAGGAGCCCATGATGTACGACCATGACGGAGCGCCCCTGCGCACCGGCCGTGCCGCCGTCAACGGCACGAGCCTGCACTACCGGACGGCCGGCTCCGGCCCCGCCGTGGTGCTGCTGCACGGCGTGCCGAAGACCGGCTACCACTGGCGCCACCTGGTCCCGAAGCTGACGCCCCACCACACCGTCGTCGTCCCCGACCTGCGCGGTCTCGGTGACTCCGCGCGCCCCGCGGACGGCTACGACTCCGCGACGATGAGCGACGACGTCGCCGAGCTGATGGCCCGCCTCGGACACGAGACCTACGCGGTGACCGGTGAGGACTGGGGCGCGGTCATCGGCTACCAGCTCGCCGCCCGCCACCGTGACCGCGTGACCTCCCTGGTCTTCGCCGAGGCGCTGTTCCCCGGCTTCGGCTTCGAGGACCACACGGCCCTCACGCCCGAGAACGTCTCCGGCATGCACTTGTGGCACCTGGGCTTCTACTTCACGCCCGACGTGCCCGAGATGCTGATCTCCGGGCACGAACGCGAACTGATCACCCACATGATCAAGAGCGAGCGCAGTCACCCCGACACCGCCACCTCCGACGCCGTGGAGGAGTACGTGCGCTGCTACTCCATGCCCGGCGGCATCCGCGCCATGCTCGCCGTCTACCGGGCGATGCTCACCGACGCCGAACAGAACCGGGAGGCCGCCCGGAAGAAGCTGGACATCCCCGTCCTTGCGCTCGGCGGTTCCGCCTTCGTCGGCGAGCGCGCCGCGGAGCAGGCCCGGTTCGTGGCCGACGACGTCACCGGACACGTCTTCGACGCGGGCCACGACCTCGCGGAGGAAGTACCCGACGAGATGGCCGCCGTGGTCCTGCCGTTCCTCGCCGCGCACCCCTAGGTCCTGTCGTCACACTCCCGTCCGCCCGGAGGCAGACGGGAGTGTGACGACAGGGCCTGGCCCGGCATGCCCGGCGGCGGCCGGACACGACGCCCGGTCCGGTGCCGGTCCCGCCAAGGCCCCGGGGGCGGGCCCGAGTTGCGGACGTGCGTTCGGCCGGCTCCTCGGCCGGCCGGGGGACGGCGCGGTCGACGGGCCGCGTGCGAGGATGGCGCCCGTGACCGGATCGCCTTCCTCGTCCGCCGCCGAGGGCACGCCCCGCGACCTCGACTCCCGTGCCGCCGCCGAGGGCACGCCCCGCGACCTCGACCCCCGTGCCGCCGCCGAGGGCGAACCCCGGGACCGGGACCGCGCCCTCGGCCCCCGCGCCGCCGCCGCGCTGGTGTTCGGCTCCTCGGCCGCCGTCCTGGTCGTCGAGATCGTCGCCCTGCGGCTGCTGGCCCCCTACCTCGGGCTCACGCTGGAGACCAGCACCATGGTCATCGGCATCGCCCTCACCGCGATCGCGCTCGGTTCCTGGCTGGGCGGGCGCCTCGCGGACCAGGTCGATCCGCGCCGGCTCATCGGTCCCGCCCTCGGGGTGTCGGGCGCCGTCGTGGCACTCACCCCCGCCGTGCTGCGCAGCACCGCGGAGTGGGCGCCCGTGCTGCTCCTGCTCGTCGCGGCCCTGACCATCCTGGTCCCGGGCGCGCTGCTCTCCGCGGTGACGCCGATCGCGACCAAGCTGCGTCTCACCAGCCTCGCCGAGACCGGTACGGTCGTCGGCCGGCTCTCCGGCGTCGGCACCGTCGGCGCCATCGTCGGCACCGTCCTCACCGGCTTCGTCCTGGTGTCGCGGTTGCCCGTCAGCGGCATCCTGATCGGTCTTGGCGCGCTGCTGGTGGCCGCCTCGGCGCTGGTCGAGTGGCGGACCCGCGGATGGAGCGGCACCCCGGCCCTGGCCCTGGTGGTGATCGCGGGGGCCCTGGCCGGCGTGGCCGCGCCCGGCGGCTGCGACGCGGAGACCAAGTACCACTGCGCCCGGGTCGTGGCCGACCCGGACCGGGACGGCGGCCGCACCCTCGTCCTGGACGGAGTGCGGCACTCCTACGTCGACGTCGACGACCCGAAGCACCTGGAGTTCGCCTATGTGCGGGCCATCGCCTCGGTGGTCGACACCGCCTTCCCGGCGGGCGAGCCGATCGACGCCCACCACCTGGGCGGCGGGGGACTCACCCTGCCGCGCTACCTCGCGGCCACCCGGCCCGGGACGCACAGCGTGGTGTCCGAGATCGACGGCGGGGTCGTGCGCATCGACCGCGAACGGTTCGGCCTGCGGCCGGAGGTCGGCATTGAGGTGCGCACGGAGGACGGCAGGCTCGGCCTGCGGCGGTTGGCGACGGGCAGCCGCGACCTCGTCGTCGGCGACGCCTTCGGGGGTGTCAGCGTGCCGTGGCACCTGACCACCGCGGAGGCGATGGCCGACGTGCGGCGGGTGCTGAACGACGACGGCCTGTACCTCGCCAACCTGATCGATCACGGTGGCATGGACTTCGCGCGGGCGGAGGCGGCCACCCTCGCCGAGACGTTCGAGCACGTGGTCCTCGTCGGTGAGCCCGCCGACATCGGCTCCGACCGGACCGCCGCCCCGGACGGAGGCAATCTGGTGGTGCTGGCGTCCGACCGGCCGGTCGACCTCAGCGCGGTCCAGAAGGCGCTGGACGGCCGGCGGGTCGGCTGGGTGACCGCCGCCGGTGAGGACCTGACCTCGTGGATCGGCGATGCCCGGCCGCTCACCGACGACTACGCGCCCGTCGACCAACTCCTCCAGCCGTCCGGCCGGCGGGCCGGGTGAGCGGCCGCGGCGAGGGCGGTGGGACACGCCTGTGGGCCGCCCTGGCCGCCCTGGCGACCGTCGCCGGGGGGCTCGGCCTGCGGGCGGTGACGACCGGAGACGTCGCCAAGTACGGCGGGGACGCCCTCTACACCCTGCTGGTCTTCGCGCTCGTCCTCCTGGCGGCGCCCCGGACGCCGCCGGTCCGGGCCGCCGCACTCGCCCTGGCCGTCAGCTGGGGCGTCGAGTTCCTGCAGCTCAGCTCCGTGCCGGCGGAACTGTCCCGGCGCAGCACCGCCGCCCGACTGGTCCTGGGCTCGACCTTCAACGCGCCGGACCTGTTCTGGTACGCGGTGGGCGCGTCGGCCGGTTGTCTCGTCGTCACGTACGGGAGGACCAGGACCCTCCGGGACGGGCGTCCTGCGCCGTCCGCGAGCCGTGGGACGTAGGACGTGGGACTTGGGACGTGGGACATAGAACGTAGGACACAGAACGTAGGACGTATGGCCGGTAGGACGCGTTGACGGTGTGTCTGGGGACCGCTTCCATGGCTGAGGGTCCCGGCCGCGGGGCCGGGGAGACGTGTCGACCGGGGGGAAACATGCGTCTTGGGGGAAGAGCGGCCGCCGTGGCCGCCGTGGCCTGGGTGTGCGCCGCCGTGCAGACGGCGCCCGCGGGGGCCTTGGAGCTGAGACCCGGCACGGACCATGTGAACGTCACGTCCGACGACGTGCTGGGCAACGGGCAGAGCAGGTACGCCGCCATCAGCGCCAACGGCCGCTACGTGGCCTTCTGGTCGTACGCCTCGAATCTGGCGCCCGGCGACACCGACGACGCGGCCGACGTCTACGTGAAGGACCTGCGGACCGGCCGGGTGCACTGGGCCAGCGACCTGGCCCGGGGCATGGACCGGGGCACGCCCTCCGTCGCCCCGTCCCTCAGTGCCGACGGCACCCGGGTCGCCTACCCGACGCCGGACGGCACCGCCGCGTACGTCCACGACCTCCGCACGGGCCGCACCGAGCCGGTCGGCGACGACACCGACGCACGGTTCGGCAGCCTCAACGCACCCGCGCTGAGCGGCGACGGACGGTACGTCGCCTTCGCGGCACGGCCGTCGGGAGAGCCGACGGCAGCGCCGCGCATCCGCGTGCACGACCTCCGGCGGGGGACCGGCGAGTGGGTCGACGACCCGGTGGCCGGGGACCGGCAGCGGGTCGCGGGACCGACCCTCAGCCACGACGGCCGGTACGTCGCCTATCTGGCGACGGACCCCGCGGCGGCCGACACCGACACCCATGTCCAGGTGCTCGACCGGCGGACGGACCGGCGGACCCGTGTCGACCCGGAGTGCGTCGACGATCCGGCCGAGTACGGGGTGAGCGACCCGGTGATGGGGGCGGACGGCCGGCACGTCTCGTTCCGCTTCAAGTGCCGGACGCTGCCGCCCCGGGGCACCAACGACACCGGTGACGTCTTCGTCAGGGACCTGAGGGACGGTTCGCTGCGCCATGTCCTGGGCCCGAAGCCGCAGTTCGCCACGCACTCGGGGCGGTTGAGCGCCGACGGGCGGCACATCGTGTTCGTGGCGGCCGAGGAGCGGGTGCCCCGCGGCCCGCTCCAGGTCGTCTACCTGCTCGACCTGCGCACCGGCCGCCTCGACACGGTCACCGCCCGGCCCGACGGCACCCCCAACCAGAGGCCGGCGTCCGGCCCGTCCACGGACGCGCACGGCCGGACGGTCGCCTACGACGCCGAACCGCGCGACCTGCTCGGCGAGTCGTCCACCGTCACCGAACGGCAGGTCCTCGTCACGCGCCCGCGCTGATCCGGGCCCCGGGCGCCCGCCCCGGCACCCGGTGTGCCGGGGCGGCCCGTCCGCCCGGTGGCCCGCTGCTCTGCCGCACGACCAGACGCGTCGCCAGTTCGATGCGCCGGGCCGCGCCGCCGGGGACGTCGGGGCGGAAGAGCATGCGGGCCGCCTCCTCGGCCATGTGCCGCAGCGGCTGGTGCACCGTGGTCAGCGGCGGGCTCGACCACTGGGCCGGCGGCACGTCGTCGTAGCCGACCACCGACAGGTCCTCCGGGACGCGCAGGCCCCTGAGCCGGGCCGCCTCCAGCACCCCGAGGGCCTGGAGGTCACTGCCCGCGAAGACGGCCGTCGGCGGCTCGGGGCCGTCCAGCAGGTCCCCGGCGTGCGCGAAGCCGCTGTGCACCTGGAAGTCGCCGAAGCGGACGAGACGGGGGTCGAACGGCAGGCCCGCCATGGTCAGCGCCGAGCGGTACCCGTCGAGACGGGCCCGGGAG
Source organism: Streptomyces sp. SudanB5_2050 (assembly GCF_964272335.1). NCBI lineage: Bacteria > Bacillati > Actinomycetota > Actinomycetes > Kitasatosporales > Streptomycetaceae > Streptomyces > Streptomyces sp. SudanB5_2050. The sequence continues at coordinate 1,100,981 of NZ_OZ186760.1, read as the reverse complement.
CACAACATGTCCTCGGGGCCGGTGACGATCGCGACGCGTTCGTGCCCGTGGTCGGTGAGATGACGCGTCGCCGCGAGACCCCCGGCCCAGTTGGCGGAGCCCACGGACGGCACGTCGGGGTCCGGGTCGCCGGCCGGGTCGACGATGACGAAGGGGATGTCCCACGAGCGGAGCCGGTGCTTCACCTCCGCCGGGAGCGACGAGAAGACCAGCACGACACCGAGCGGCCTGCGCCGCAGCACTCCCTCGATCCACTCCGGGCCGGGCGCGTGCCGGGTGCCGCTCCGGGTGAGCACGACCGTCGCCCGGTTGGCCTTGGCAACGTTTTCCACCCCCTTGACCAGCTCCACCGCCCAGACGCTGTCCAGCTCGTGGAAGACCAGTTCGACCAGCGGGGTGCGGGGTGGGCCCGCGACCCGGCGCCGGTAGCCGTGCGCGGCGAGGAGCCGCTCGACCTTGGCTCGGGTACCGGTGGAGACATCCGAACGACCGTTGAGGACCTTCGAAACTGTCGGCAGCGAGACCCCCGCCTCTTTCGCCACCTCGGCCAACGTCACCTTGGCGCCCACCTCGACTTCACCGTGCATGCCAACAGGGTAGGTCATGCGGTCGATAACGTTTTGAGTCGGCTCGCGCACGGCCATTGACCAAAAATCCCGACTGACTCTACTGTCCGACGGCATGGACTTTCGGTGATGGCGCCGAAACTTTCGAAAGGCGAACGATGAAGACACGTGCGCGCTTGCCCAGACTGGTCGCCACCGGTGCGACGCTCGCCCTGGCGCTGAGCCTGTCGGCCTGCGGCGACGGGAACGGCGGGGCGTCGTCGGACGACGGCAAGATCCATGTCCTGGTCTACGGGGACGCCAGCAACAAGGTCGAACAGCAGATCGTCGACACCTTCAACAAGACGTCCGACGTCAAGGTGGTCCTCGACACCATCCCCGGTGCCGACTACCAGAAGAAGCTCCAGACGATCATCAGCACGCCGCAGGCCCCGGACGTCTTCTTCAACTGGGGCGGCGGCAGCATCAAGCCGTTCGTCAAGGCCGACCTGCTGCTGCCGCTGGACGACTTCATCAAGAAGAACCCGGACCTGAAGGACAAGTTCCTGCCGTCCGTCTTCGACAGTGCCGTCGTCGACGGCAAGCCGTACGGCATCCCGATGCGCGGCACCCAGCCGGTCCTGCTCTTCCACAACAAGAAGGTCCTCGCCGAGGCGGGCGTCCAGCCGCCGAAGACCTGGGACGAACTGCTCGCCGCGGTGGACAAGCTCAAGGACGAGGGCGTCACGCCGATCGCGCTCGGCGGCGGCGACGTCTGGCCCACCCAGATGTGGTTCCAGTACCTCTACGACCGCATAGCCGGTCCGGAGCTGTTCGCCAAGGCCGTCGGGGGCGACAAGAGCGCCTGGGAGAGCCCGGAGAGCAAGAAGGCCCTGGACATGATCAAGGAGCTGGTCGACTCCGGCGCCTTCGGCAAGAACTACGACTCCGTCAAGTACACCAACGGCGGCTCGGTCCAGCTGGTGGCCTCCGGCAAGGCCGGCTTCGAGCTGATGGGGTCCTGGTACTACTCCCAGCAGCTCACGGACCACCCGGACTTCGCCGAGAAGGACCTCGGCTACACCGCCTTCCCGTCCGTCGAGGGCGGCAAGGGCGACCCGGCCAACGTCGCCGGCAACACCAACAACTACTACTCGGTGATGAAGAAGACCAAGCACCCCGAGGCCGTCGCCGAGTTCCTGAAGCTCATGTACTCCGAGGAGTTCGTCAAGGCGCAGCTGGACATCGGCAACCTGCCGACCACCACCGACACCGACAAGTTCATCGACGGTTCGGGCACCCCCGAGTACTCCCGCTTCCAGTACGACCTCGTCGCCGACGCCCCCTCCTTCCAGCTGTCCTGGGACCAGGCGTACCCGCAGAAGGCGAGCTCGGACATGCACAAGGCCGTCCAGCAGTTCTTCAACGGGCAGCTCGACACGGACGGCTTCATCAAGGCCATGCAGGCCCTCCCGACCGAGTGACGAACGGCTCATGACCACACAGATCACGAACGCCCGGCCCGCCGCCGGACCCCGCAAGGAGTCCCGGCGGCGGCCGCCGGCCTCGTCCACGACGAAGGTGGGCCGCCCCGGCTTCGCCTGGGCACTGCCCGCCGCAGTCTTCTTCGTCCTCTTCGCGATCGTCCCGCTGATCATGGTGGCGGTGCTGTCCTTCATGAGCTGGGACGGTCTCAGCTCGCCCGAGTTCGTCGGCACGGACAACTGGTCGCGCCTCATCGACGACCCGGTCATGCTCAAGAGCATCTGGCTGACCCTGCTGCTGACCGTGCTCGGCGTGGTCCTCCAGACGCCGCTGAGCATCCTGCTCGGCGTCTGGGCCGCCGGTCACCAGCGCAACCGCGCCGTCCTGTCGGTCATCTACTTCATCCCGCTGCTGCTGTCCGCGACGGCGGTGTCCGTGCTGTGGCGGGCGCTGCTCGACCCGAACTTCGGCATCCCCGCCTCCGCGACCTGGCTGTTCGGCGACGGCAACCTGTTCGGCGAACAGGCCACCGCCATCGGGGTGCTGGCCTTCGTCAGCACCTGGCAGTTCACCCCGTTCCACACCCTGATCTACCAGGGTGCCGCCCGCGCGGTCCCGCCGGTGCTCTACCAGGCGGCGGCGATCGACGGGGCGGGCCGCTACCGGCAGTTCTTCCACATCACCCTGCCGCAGCTGCGCACCTCCATGATCACCTCGATGATCCTGATGATCGTCGGCGGTCTGACCACCTTCGAGACGGTCCTCATCCTGACCCAGGGCGGCCCCGGCACCGACACCACCATCAGCGCCTACTACATGTACGACAAGGCGTTCAAGAGCTTCGACTACGGCACCGGTTCCGCCATCGCCCTGGTCCTGGTCGTCGCCGCCACGATCATCTCGCTGGTCGTCGTCCGGGTCTCCGGCTACGACAAGATGCGCAGCTCCATGGAGGGTGTGTCATGAGGCGCCGACCCAACTACGTGGCCGGTGCCGGCTCGCTCGTCTGGCTGTTCCTGGTCGGCCTGCCGCTGTACGTGCTGCTCGCCGCCACCCTGCGCACCCGCCAGGACTACGCCGAGAACGGCCCGGTCTCCTTCCCGGACAGCTTCACCCTCGACAACTACACCGGTGCCTTCGACTCGGGCTTCGGCCAGTACTTCCTCAACACCCTCGTCGTCACCGCCAGCGTGATCGCCATCGTGCTGCTGCTGGTCCCGCCGCTCGCCTACGCCATCGTGCGCAGCCGCGGCCGGGCCACGTCGGCGATCTTCCGGCTGTTCCTGCTCGGCCTGGCCATCCCGGCCCAGGCCGTGATCGTGCCGATGTTCTACCTGATCAGCGAAGCCGGCCTGTACGACAACCTGCTCGGTGTCATCCTGCCCACGGCCGCCTTCTGCCTGCCGATGTCGGCGCTGATCCTCAGCGGCGCGATGCGGGACATCTCGCCGGAGCTGTACGAGGCCATGGCGATGGACGGCGCGAGCCCGCGGCGCATGTTCTTCCAGCTCGTCATGCCGCTGTCCCGGGGCGGACTCTCCACGATCGTGGTGTTCTCCGCGCTCCAGGCGTGGAACGGCTTCCTGTTCCCGCTCGTCCTGACCCAGTCCGACTCCACCAAGGTGGTCACCCTGGGTCTCTACAACTTCCAGACCGAACACGGCATCGACATCCCCGGTCTGCTGGGAGCCGTGGTGCTGTCCATGGTGCCCGTCCTGCTCGTCTATCTGTTCGCCCGTCGTGCCCTGGTCCAGGGGCTGATGGGCGTCGGAGGAAAGTGACCGCCAACGTGGCCGTTGAGACCACCCCCGAAATCCCCCTCTGGAACGACCCCGCCCACTCCGTCTCCACCAGGGTCTCCGCGCTGATCGAGGCGATGACCCTCCAGGAGAAGATCGCCCAGCTGTACGGCGTGTGGGTCGGCGCGTCCGACGAGGGCGGAGACGTCGCCCCCCATCAGCACGACATGGAGGAGGCCGTCGACCTCGACGCCCTCCTGCCCACCGGACTGGGCCAGTTGACCCGCCCGTTCGGCACCGCCCCCGTCGACCCGGCGCTGGGCGCGCTGTCCCTGCTGCGCACCCAGGCACGCATCGCCGCCGCCAACCGGTTCGGCATTCCCGCCCTCGCGCACGAGGAGTGCCTGGCCGGGTTCGCCACCTGGGGCGCGACCGCCTACCCCGTCCCACTGTCCTGGGGCGCCACCTTCGACCCCGAGCTGGTGCACCGCATGGCCGCCGCCATCGGCCGCGACATGCGCTCCGTCGGCGTCCACCAGGGCCTCGCCCCCGTCCTGGACGTGGTGCGCGACGCCCGCTGGGGCCGGGTCGAGGAGACGATCGGCGAGGACCCGTACCTCGTCGGCACCATCGGCACCGCCTACGTCCGGGGCCTGGAGGACGCCGGGATCGTCGCCACCCTCAAGCACTTCGTCGGCTACTCCGCCTCCCGCGCCGGCCGCAACCTCGCACCCGCCCCCGTGGGCCCGCGCGAGCGCGCCGACGTCCTGCTGCCGCCCTTCGAGATGGCGGTCCGCGAGGGCGGCGCCCGGTCCGTGATGCACGCCTACACGGACATGGACGGCGTGCCCGCGGCGGCCGACGAGGACCTGCTGACCGGACTGCTCCGGGACACCTGGGGCTTCGACGGCACCGTCGTCGCCGACTACTTCGGCATCGCCTTCCTCAAGACCCTGCACGGCGTCGCCGCCGACTGGGCGGACGCCGCGGGAGCCGCGCTCGGGGCGGGCGTCGACATCGAACTGCCCACCGTCAAGACCTTCGGAGCGCCCCTGGCCGAGGCGGTGGCGGACGGGCGGGTCCCCGAGGCGGTGATCGACCGGGCCCTGCGCCGGGTGCTCACGCAGAAGGCCGAACTCGGCCTGCTCGACCCGGACCGGGACCCCGTCCCCTCCGCGCTCGCCGGCGCCGACCTGACGGACCCCGAAGCCCTGCGCGGACGGATCGACCTCGACGGCCCGGAGAACCGGGAGCTGGCCCGCACCATGGCCGAGGAAGCGGTCGTGCTCCTCGGCAACGACGGCACCCTGCCGCTCGGCCGCCCCCGCCGCATCGCCCTGGTCGGCCCCAACGCCGACGAGCCCACCGCCGTACTGGGCTGCTACTCCTTCCCCCAGCACATCGGCGTCCACCACCCCGACACCCCCGTCGGCATCGAACTGCCCACGCTGCGCGACACGCTGGCCGCCGAGTTCCCCGAGGCGGAGATCACCGTCGTACGCGGCACCGGGGTCGACGACGGGGACGTCTCCGGCATCCCCGAGGCCGTACGGGCGGCCCGGGAGGCCGACGTCGTCGTCGCCGTCCTGGGCGACCGCGCCGGACTGTTCGGCCGGGGCACCAGCGGTGAGGGCTGCGACGCGGAGTCGCTGGCACTGCCCGGCGCGCAGCAACAGCTCCTCGATGCGCTGCTCGACACCGGCGAGCCGGTCGTGACGGTGCTGCTGGCGGGCCGCCCCTACGCCCTGGGCCGGGCGGTGGCGGAGTCCGCCGCGATCGTCCAGTCCTTCTTCCCCGGGGTGGAGGGCACCGCCGCCCTCGCCGGGGTGCTCAGCGGGCGGACGAACCCGTCGGGCCGGCTGCCGGTCAGCGTGCCCCGGGGCGCGGGGGCCCAGCCGACCACCTACCTCGGGGCGCGGCTCGCCCACGCCAGCGAGGTGTCCAACATCGACCCGACGCCCGCCTTCGGCTTCGGGCACGGCCTCGGCTACACCACCTTCGCCTGGAGCGACCTCGCGGTGGACGCCGACCGAGCCGCCACCGACGGCGAGTTCTCGCTGGCGCTCACCGTCCGCAACACGGGCGAGCGGTCCGGTACCGAGGTCGTCCAGCTCTACCTGCACGACCCGGTCGCCTCCGTCGTCCAGCCGGTGCAGCGCCTCATCGGGTACACCCGCGTGCCGCTGGAGCCGGGGCAGGAACGCCGGCTGCGCGTCACGGTCCCGGCCGACGTGGCCTCCTTCACCGGTCGCGACGGCCACCGGATCGTCGAGCCGGGCGAGCTGGAGCTGCGGTTCGCCGCCTCCAGCACCGATGCCCGACTGACGGCGTCGGTCACCCTCACCGGACCGGCGCGCCGCGTCGACCACACCCGTCGGCTGCACGCCGTCTTCGGACCGGAGGACACCGCCGACACCGCCGACGCCTGAGCCGCCGGCGGGACCACGAGCGGCGCACCCGGCAACCCGCCCGGGTGCGCCGCTCGTCGGCGGCCGGCCCGCCTCTACGATGGGGCCCATGACGCGACGCTCAGCCGGACGCCAACTCCAGTTCGTCGGCCTCGCCCACGGCGCCGTCGGCGCGGTGGTCTACCGCGACGTGCTCGCCGACCTCGCGCGCGGGAACCCCCTCGGCTCCGTGCCGGACCGGGGCGACCGGGCCACCGCCTTCTGGTTCCTGGCCGCCGCGCCCGCCCTCTGGATGGGCGGCCGGCTCCTGCGGTCCGCGGAGGAGCACCGGGACGTCCCGGCCCAGCGCGCCGCCGGCGCCGTGCTGGCCGCCGTCGGCGTGGCGGGGACCGCGGTCATGCCCAAGGGCGGCTTCCCGGCCCTCGCCGCGATCGGCGGCCTGGTGCTGCGCAGGACGCTGCGCGGCTGAGCCGGGTCAGCGCACCACGTCGAAGATCTGCTTCTGCATGCCGTTGGCGTAGACCTCGTGCTCGACGAGCTTCAGCTTCTGGGTGTCCTTGTCCGTGGTGCTGAACAGCCGCTTGCCCGCGCCGAGCAGCAGCGGGAAGACGAGCAGGTGGTAGCGGTCGATCAGGCCGGCGTCCGACAGGTTCCGGTTCAGCGCGGCGCTGCCGTGGACGATGATCGGACCGCCCTCGGACTCCTTCAGCGCGGCGACCTCGTCGAGCGAGCGCAGGATGGTGGTCTCGTTCCAGTTGGAGACCAGATCGTCCTCGGTGAGGGTGGTGGAGACGACGTACTTCGGCATCACCTTGTAGTCGGCGAACTCCTCCATGTCCGGCCACACCGGGCTGAACGCCTCGTAGCTGACCCGCCCCATCAGCAGGGCCGTGGCCTCCTTCTGCTCCCGGCCCTTGAGTTCGTACGCCTCCGGCAGGAACTCCACGTCCTTGAAGGTCCACCCGGAGTTCCGGTAGCCGGGCTCGCCGCCCGGGGCCTCCACGACGCCGTCGAGGGAGACGAAGGCGGTGCTGATCAGGGTGCGCATCTCGGGTTCTCCACTGTCTCAAGTCCGTTGTCAGTGCGTTCAGGATGTACGACCGGCGGCCGGCGGGAAACTCATCGGTCCCTTCCGGCGGGGAGTTCCTGGAGTACCGGTACCTGGCGATGCCGTCCCGCTGACCACCCCGCTTTGCATGGTCATGCGTCATCATGCATACTCTTCCTATGTCCAAGGTCCTCACCTCCCTCCCCACCGGCGAGCGCGTCGGTATCGCCTTCTCGGGCGGCCTCGACACCTCGGTCGCGGTCGCGTGGATGCGTGACAAGGGCGCCGTCCCCTGCACGTACACCGCCGACATCGGCCAGTACGACGAGCCCGACATCGCCTCGGTGCCCGACCGCGCCAAGACCTACGGCGCCGAGGTCGCGCGTCTGGTCGACTGCCGCGCGGCGCTGGTGGAGGAGGGCCTGGCCGCCCTCACCTGCGGGGCGTTCCACATCCGCTCGGGCGGTCGTGCCTACTTCAACACCACGCCGCTGGGCCGCGCCGTCACCGGCACCCTGCTGGTGCGGGCGATGCTCGAGGACGACGTCCAGATCTGGGGCGACGGCTCGACGTTCAAGGGCAACGACATCGAGCGGTTCTACCGCTACGGCCTGCTCGCCAACCCGCAGCTGAGGATCTACAAGCCGTGGCTGGACGCCGACTTCGTGACGGAGCTGGGCGGCCGCAAGGAGATGTCGGAATGGCTCGTGGCCCACGGCCTTCCCTACCGTGACTCGACGGAGAAGGCGTACTCCACCGACGCCAACATCTGGGGCGCTACCCACGAGGCCAAGACGCTGGAGCACCTGGACACCGGCGTGGAGACCGTGGAGCCGATCATGGGCGTGCGGTTCTGGGACCCGTCCGTCGAGATCGCCCCCGAGGACGTCACCATCGGCTTCGACCAGGGCCGCCCGGTGACGATCAACGGCAAGGAGTTCGCCTCCCCGGTCGACCTCGTGATGGAGGCCAACGCCATCGGCGGCCGGCACGGCCTGGGCATGTCCGACCAGATCGAGAACCGGATCATCGAGGCCAAGAGCCGCGGCATCTACGAGGCGCCCGGCATGGCCCTGCTGCACGCCGCCTACGAGCGCCTCGTCAACGCCATCCACAACGAGGACACCCTCGCCCAGTACCACACCGAGGGACGGCGCCTGGGCCGGCTGATGTACGAGGGCCGCTGGCTCGACCCGCAGTCGCTGATGATCCGGGAGTCGCTGCAGCGCTGGGTCGGCTCGGCCGTCACCGGCGAGGTCACGCTGCGGCTGCGGCGCGGTGAGGACTACTCGATCCTCGACACCACGGGCCCGGCGTTCAGCTACCACCCGGACAAGCTCTCGATGGAGCGCACCGAGGACTCCGCGTTCGGTCCGGTGGACCGGATCGGCCAGCTCACCATGCGCAACCTCGACATCGCCGACTCCCGCGCCAAGCTGGAGCAGTACGCCGGGATCGGCCTGATCGGGACCGCCAACCCCGCCATCGGTGCCGCCCAGGCCGCCGCGACCGGTCTCATCGGCGCCATGCCGGAGGGCGGCGCCCAGGCCATCGCCTCCCGCGGCGAGGTCTCGGCCGACGACGAGCTGCTGGACCGCGCGGCGATGGAGTCCGGCACGGACTGACCGCGTACCGGGGGAGACCCCACCGGCAAGGGCCGGCTCGACGCCTACGGGCGTCGGGCCGGCCCTTCGTTTTCTCTCGGCGGTGCACGACTTGCGTCCCGTACGAGATTGGACGAGTGGCTCGGCGGCGCGCAGAGACGACATGACGAGGTCAACGACGACGCAAGCGCATCGCAAGCGGCGCAAGCTGTTTGCGCTCCGAATCCGGCCTTAACGAGGACCGTTGACAAACAGGTGACGCGCTAGAAATCTGATGACGCACTTTCCGCAAAGAATCGACTGTCCTGCTCAATTGACGCACATGGTCGGTGCTTCCCCCGTGTCCGCCGGCCTGTCGCGCTCCCCGGATCCCCACGGAACAAGAGGACCCCATGAGATGGAGATCTCTCGGCCGACGGTCGCTGACGGGCACCGTCGCGGCCGGGCTGCTGACGGCCGGGCTGCTCCCGCTGCCCTTCACGGCCGGCGCACGGGCCGCCACCGACGCCGCCGAGGTCAACCTCGCCCTCGGCCGCCCGGCGACGGCGGGCGGTTCCCACGGCGCCTACCCGGCGGGCAACACCACGGACGGCACCCAGGCGACCTACTGGGAAGGCCCGGCAGGCTCCTTCCCGCAATGGGTGCAGGTCGACCTCGGCGAGGCCCGAGACGTCGAACGGGTGGTCCTCAAGCTGCCCGCCGGCTGGGAGAGCCGCACCCAGACCCTCTCCCTCCAGGGCAGCACCGACGGCTCCACCTTCCGCACCCTCGACGCCTCCTCGGCCCGCGCCTTCGACCCCGCCCGCGCCAACACCGTCGCCCTCGCCCTCGACTCGCCCGCCGACACGCGCTACGTCCGCGTCCACGTCACCGGCAACACGGGCTGGAACGCGGCCCAGCTGTCCGAGCTGGAGGTGTACGGCGACGACGTGGTCACCGAGCCCCCGCCCACCGGCACCAACCTGGCCCGCAACAAGCCGGTCGAGGCCACCTCGTCGGTCCACTCCTACGTCGCGGCCCACGCCACCGACGACTCCACCTCCACCTACTGGGAGGCCGCCGGCCACCCCGCCGACCTCACCGTGAAGCTCGGCACTGACGCCGACGTCAGCGCCGTGGTCGTCAAGCTCAACCCGGACCCCGTCTGGTCCGCCCGGACCCAGGGCATCCAGGTGCTCGGCCGCGCGCGGGGCGAGAGCGACTTCACCTCGCTGCGGGCCCGCGCCGACTACGCCTTCAGCCCCGGCAAGGACAACACCGTGACCATCCCGGTCACTGCCCGGGTGTCCGACGTACGGCTCCGCTTCTTCTCCAACACCGGCGCGCCCGGCGGCCAGGTCGCCGAGTTCCAGGTCGTCGGTGCCGCCGCGCCCGCACCCGACCTGACCGTCACCGGCCTCGACTGGTCGCCCGCCGACCCGTCCGAGCGGGACGAGATCACCGTGAACGCCACGGTCCGCAACGCCGGGACCGCCCGCTCGGCCGCCACGACCACCGAGGTCACCGTCGAGGGCGTCACCGCCGGCAGCGCCGAGGTGCCCGCGCTCGACCCCGGCGGGACCGCCGAGGTCGAGGTCGCCACCGGCACCCACGCGGCCGGGGACTACGCGGTCGCCGCCGTGGTCGACCCCCGGAACACGGTCGCCGAACTCGACGACTCCAACAACAGCCGCACCGCCTCCGGCCGGCTGGTCGTCGACCGGGCCCCCGGCCCCGACCTGGAGGTCCGCTCCATCACCACCGACCCGGCCGACCCGGCCGTGGGCGCGCCCGTCTCCTTCACCGTCGCGGTGCACAACCGCGGCACCGGCGCCGTCGCGGCGGGCTCGGTGACCCGGCTCCAGGCCGGCACCACCACCCTGGACGGCTCGACCGGCCAGGTGCCCGCGGGCGCCACCGTCAACGTGCCGATCAGCGGCACCTGGAAGGCGACGAGCGGCGGCGCCACGCTCACCGCCACCGCCGACGCGACCGGCGTGGTCACCGAGACCAACGAGAACAACAACGTGCTCGCCAGGTCCATCGTCGTCGGACGCGGCGCCGCCGTCCCGTACATCGAGTACGAGGCGGAGGACGGCCGCTACGAGGGCACCCTGCTCACCACCGACGCCAAGCGCACCTTCGGCCACACCAACTTCGGCACCGAGTCCTCCGGCCGCGAGTCCGTCCGGCTCGACTCCACCGGACAGTACGTCGAGTTCACCTCCACCACGCCCACCAACTCCATCGTCGTACGCAACTCCGTCCCCGACGCCCCCGGCGGCGGTGGAGCCGAGGCCACGATCAGCCTCTACGCCGACGGGGAGTTCGTGCGGAAGCTGACCCTGTCCTCCAAGCACAGCTGGCTGTACGGCAACACGGACGACCCCGAGGGCCTCACCAACCGGCCCGGCGGTGACGCGCGGCGGCTGTTCGACGAGTCCCACGCGCTGCTGGACCGCACCTTCCCGCAGGGCACCGAGTTCCGCCTGCAGCGCGACGCGGGCGACACGGCCGCCTTCTACGTCATCGACCTGATCGACCTGGAGCAGGTCGCGCCGCCGAAGACCAAGCCCGACAGCTGCGTCTCGATCACCGAGTACGGTGCCGTCCCCGGTGACGGACTCGACGACACCGACGCCCTGCAGCGCGCCGTCACCGCCGACCAGAAGGGCGAGATCCCCTGTGTGTGGATTCCGGCCGGGCAGTGGCGACAGGAGCAGAAGATCCTCACCGACGACCCGCAGAACCGGGGCCAGTTCAACCAGGTGGGCATCAGGGACGTCACCATCCGCGGCGCCGGCATGTGGCACTCCCAGCTCTACACCCTGACCCCGCCGCACGAGGCCGGCGGCATCAACCACCCGCACGAGGGCAACTTCGGCTTCGACATCGACCACAACACCCAGATCTCCGACCTCGCCGTCTTCGGCTCGGGCACCATCCGCGGCGGCGACGGCAACCACGAGGGCGGCGTCGGGCTCAACGGCCGCTTCGGCAAGGACACCAAGATCAGCAACGTGTGGATCGAGCACGCCAACGTCGGTGTCTGGGCCGGCCGCGACTACTCGAACATCCCCGAGCTGTGGGGCCCCGGTGACGGCCTGGAGTTCACCGGCATGCGCATCCGCAACACCTACGCCGACGGCATCAACTTCGCCAACGGCACCCGCAACTCCACCGTCTACAACTCCTCCTTCCGCAACACCGGCGACGACGCGCTCGCCGTCTGGGCCAGCAAGTACGTCAAGGACACCTCCGTCGACATCGGCCACGACAACCACTTCCGCAACAACACCGTCCAACTCCCGTGGCGGGCCAACGGCATCGCGATCTACGGCGGCTACGGCAACACCGTCGAGAACAACGTCGTCTCCGACACCATGAACTACCCGGGCATCATGCTCGCCACCGACCACGATCCGCTGCCCTTCTCCGGGCAGACCCTGATCGCGGGCAACGCCCTGCACCGCACGGGCGGCGCCTTCTGGGGCGAGGCGCAGGAGTTCGGCGCCATCACCCTCTTCGCGCAGGGTCACGACATCCCGGGGGTCACCATCCGGGACACCGAGATCCTCGACTCCACCTACGACGGCATCCAGTTCAAGACGGGAGGCGGTGCGATGCCGGACGTGAAGATCAGCAACGTCCGCATCGACAAGTCGAACAACGGCTCCGGCATCCTCGCGATGGGCGGCGCCCGGGGCAGCGCGACCCTGACCGACGTCACGATCACCAACTCGGCCGAGGACGACATACGCGTCGAGCCGGGCTCCCAGTTCCGGATCGACCGCTAGGAACGGCGCACCGGCCGGCGGACCGCTCACGGCCCGCCGGCCCGCCTCACTCGCTCGGCGACGCGGCCCGCACCGCGTCGCCGAGCCTTTCCGGTGACCGCTCGACGGGGAAGCGACCGTCCTCCTCGCGGCGCTCGGCGTTCAGCTCCTCGACCGCGCCGAGCGCGTCACCGATCGTCGCGTAGTCCACCGCGATGAAGTTCACCGGTCTGCCGCGCCGCCGCTCGCAGGTGTGCGCCCGCTCCAGCACCCGCTCGCGCGCGTTGACGGTCCCGGCGTCCAGCCGCCGGCCACCGCCCGCGGTGACGAAGTGGTTGAGCAGGAACAGGCGCTTGTCGGTGCCGCCCCGGTTCGGCAGGCAGGACATCTCGTCCGGGCTGCGGAAGGCGAAGGGCGTCTCCATGCCGTACCGGTAGAAGTTCCGGTACCACGGCGCGGGTCCGTCGGCCTTCTCCGTGAAGACCACCAGACGCCGGCCGCCGTCGATCATCTCGCCCAGCTCCGGCCACGGACGGTCCGGGTCCGGGTCCGGCTCGTACAGCAGGTCGGTCAGCCCGGCCTGCTCGAAGGCGGCCTGGGTGTCCACGGCGCCGACCCCGTCCTGGAGGATCAGCGTGACGACCTCCGTGGGGTTCGCCCGCAGCCAGTCGCCGATCTGCCGCAGCGTGGGCGCCAGTTCGAGCGCCCCGGCCCCGCACACCGAGTGGCACAGCCACAGGCCGGGCTCCGGAGGGTTCACCCGCTCCAGGATGCCGGTGAGCCGCCGCCGCAGCGCCGGCGAGAAGTCGGAGGTGCTGAGCCGGTCCGCGACCTCCTCCGGCCGCTCCCAGCGGTGCGTGTCCAGGAGCAGGACGCGCACCCCGGCGTCGAGCTGGCCGACGACGTCCGGGTCCTGGAGGGGACCGATGAAACGGTCCGCGGTCGTGGCCATCGCGTTGTGCGAGGCCAACTGCGCGATCTCGTCGTAGCGGGCGTCGCACAGCTCGGCGCTGCCCTGGCAGACGCGGGGCGAGGACCCGGTGATCGCCACCGGCGCCAGCATCGTGCCGACCAGCGCGCACGCCGTGACGGCGAAGGTCAGCGCCGGGCCGTGCCGGGGATCGGTCAGCACCGGCATGCCCGGCCGGGTCTCCCACACCCACCCGACGGTGATCAGCAGGGCGCCCGCGGCGAGCAGGATCACCGCGACGAGCACGGCGGTCGTCAGGAGCCGGTCCACGGCCGTGGCCTGGACGTCGGTGAGGAGTTCCGTCGCCGACGGGGGCCAGGAGGCCGGCGCCCCGAACAGGGCGCCGACCGGCATGAGGCGCAGCAGCAGCACCGTCAGGGCCGTCAGCGAGGCGGCTGCCGCCAGTACCCACCCGAGGGGCATCAGCCGACGTCTGACGGGACCGGGCGTGGACAGCCACAGCAGGGTCAGCGCGGCGGCGCACAGCACCGCCGCCGCCGGTTCCACCACCTCCTGGAAGAGGCGGGTGACGGAGCGGGCGCGGTCCACCGCCGCCAGCTCCTCCCGTGCCGGGGCGACGTCGACGGTGATGACCCAGGTGCCCTCCCGCGCCTCCCGCAGCAGTTCCGCGGCGGCCGCCCGCACCTCCTCGGTCAGCGCGACCGGCGCGACCGAGGCCAGCGCCGCGGCCACGTCCCCGCGGTCCAGGGCCGACTGCACCGTGGGGCGGAGACCGGCCCGCTCCCCGGCGGGCACCAGGCGCATCAGCGCGTCCGTCGCGGCCACCGCCTGCCCGTGGGACAGCGGCAGCGTCGGCAGGTCCTCCAGCGGCGCCTCACCGGCCACCACCTGCGCCGCCAGCTCCGACAAGCGCTGTACGAACGCCTGGAAGTCGGGTTCGGCCCGCTGTTGCAGGGCGGCGACGGCGTCACCGAAGTACGCCTGGCTCAGCCGCTCCACGTTCGCCACCACGGGCTCCAGGTCGACCGTGACCCGCAGCCGGTCGCGGTCCCCCTCCAGGTAGTGGATCACCTCGGCGATCTGCCGGTCGCCCATGGCGCGCAAGGTCTCCGGCGGGATCACCACCTTGAGGTTCGAGGTGATGGTGGACTGCGGAACGGGCAGCCGGTCCAGCAGCTCCTGGGTCAGCGGCGTACCGGCCGGGTCGACCAGCACCTCGTCGTAGAACCGCTGGTAGGCCCGCTCGTCCTCCAGCACCTGGGAGTAGAACTCCGCATCGAGGACGGTACTGCGCACGACGGCCGCCGCCGCCAGCACGGACAGGCTCAGCACCGCCACGCACCAGATCAGCACCCCGGCCCAGGGGGAGCGCCGAACCAGTCCGTCCATGACCCCATTCTCGTTTCGGCCGACCGTCGTGCGACACCGGCGCGCGACCCGGCGTCCGGGTGGTACGCCCTCACACGCATGCCCCGGCACGGTCGGCCGATGCGGGTCACCTCGCGCTCGGCACCCCCGACTCGGAACGCGCGAGGGGCGGCGGAAGCCCGGCTCCCACCGCCCCTCACCGTGCGCCGCGGCGATCAGGCCGCCGGCGCCGGGTACGTCGGGTACTCCACCCCGGAGACGTGCTGCACGACGCGGACGACCTGGCAGGAGTAGCCGAACTCGTTGTCGTACCAGAGGTAGAGGATGGCGTTGTCGCCCTCGACCTTCAGCGCGCCGGCGTCCACGATCGAGGCGTGGCGCGAGCCGATGAAGTCGCTGGAGACCGCGTCGGGGGCGCTGATGAAGTCGATCTGGCGCTTGAGCGGCGAGGTCAGCGACACCTCGCGCAGGTGGTCGAGCACGTCCTCGCGGGTGGTCTCGCGGGCGAGCTGGAGGTTGAGGATCGCGATCGAGACGTCCGGCACGGGCACGCGGATGGAGCTGCCGGTGATCTTCGCCTTGAGGTCCGGGAGGGCCTTGGCGACGGCGGAGGCGGCGCCCGTCTCCGTGATCACCATGTTCAGCGGCGCGCTGCGGCCGCGGCGGTCCGACTTGTGGTAGTTGTCCAGCAGGTTCTGGTCGTTGGTGAACGAGTGGACGGTCTCCACGTGACCGCGCTCCACGCCGTACTCGTCGGCCATCGCCTTCAGCGGCGGGACGATCGCGTTGGTGGTGCAGGACGCGCAGGACAGGATGCGCTCGTCCGGCTTGATGGTGTCGTGGTTGACCCCGTGCACGATGTTGGGGACGTCGCCCTTGCCCGGCGCGGTCAGCACGACCTTGTCGATCCCGGGGCGCAGGTGCTTGGACAGGCCCTCCCGGTCACGCCACTTGCCGGTGTTGTCGATGAGGATGGCGTCCTTGATGCCGTACGCCGTGTAGTCGACCTGCGTCGGGTCGTCGGCGTAGATCACCTTGATGGCGTTGCCGTTGGCGAGGATCGTGCTGCTGTCCTCGTCGACCGTGATCGTGCCCTGGAACTGGCCGTGCACCGAGTCGCGGCGCAGCAGCGAGGCCCGCTTGACGAGGTCCTGCTCACCGCCGCCGCGGACGACGATGGCGCGCAGCCGCAGGCCGTTGCCCGAGCCGGCCTTCTCGATGAGCAGGCGCGCCACGAGCCGGCCGATGCGGCCGAAGCCGTACAGGACGACGTCGCGGCCCTCGCGGCGGTCGATCTTGTTGGCGCCGGTGGCCCCGGCGACGGCGTCGGCGGTGAACTCCTCGACCGACAGACCGCGGTCGTCGCTCCGGTAGGTCGCGGCGAGCATGCCGATGTCGATCTGCGAGGGCCCGAGGTCGAGCGCGGTCAGGGCCCGCAGGAAGGGCATCGTCTCGGTGACCGACAGCTCCGCGCCGGCGATCTGCCGGGCGAAGCGGTGCGTCTTGAGGATGCTGACCACCGACTTGTTCACCAGGGAGCGGCTGTGCAGCAGGACGGTGACGTCCCGCTCGCGGTGCAGCTTCCCGATCATCGGGATCATCGACTCCGCGATCTCCTCGCGGTTCTTCCAGTTGGTGAACGAGTCGTCGTTGACAGTCACGTCTCTATCTTTCGAGCTAGGCGGCGCTCATATGCTAACCCCATCGCCCTTATGATCGATCAAGTGGGCCGTACTGTGATCAGATGATCGGTATCCGGGGTGCGTCGACCGGCCGTGGCGTCGCACATGATTGCGACCCGTGCGATCGGGTACGCGAGGCTGGTCCGCCCCCGCGCCGATCACCGGGGCGGGGATGCCACCGCCGTCACCAGGGATCTGTCATGGAAACACCCGCGAACGACAACTCCGTCTCGCCCGCCCAGCGCGCGCTGGACGCACTTGCCGAGAACACCGAGGACACGGCGGCGCTCGACACGCTCGCCGGCAGCGACGTCCTCGTCCCGGTGCCCGACGACGCAGGCGACCAGGAGGACGCCGATCCGGGCATGCTGGCGCTCCCCGTGCTGGAGCAGCAGGGCGGGCGGCAGGTGGTGCCGGTGTTCACCTCCGAGCTGGAGATGGCGGGCCTGCTGCCGTACGTCTCCCGCTACCGGATGGTGCCGCTGGGCGCCCTCGCCGCGCAGTGGCCGGCCGACGACCTGTCCCTGTCCATCGACGCCGGCTCCGAGCACCGCCTCACGCTCACGTCCGACGGGGTGCGGACCCTGCTGGCCCGGCCCTAGACGCCCGCCGCCGGCCCGGGGCAGCGGCCCCGGGCGCGGGCGTCCTCCTCGTCGCCGAGCATGCGGGCCAGCACGGCCCGCTGCAGCGGCAGCACCCGCGCGTGCAGCTCGCGGCCCCGGCGGGTGAGGGCGACGTACACGCCGCGCCGGTCCTCCGCGCACATCGAGCGCTCCACCAGCCCGTCCTTCTCCAGCCGGGCGATGAGACGGGACAGCGCGCTCTGGCTGAGGTGGACCCGGCCCACCAGATTCTGCACCCGGCACTGGGAACCGTCCTCGGGCCCCTCGGTCACCAGGAGGTCGAGCACCTCGAAGTCGCTCGCGCCCAGACCGTGCGGGTGCAGCGCGCGATCGATCTCGCACATGGTGCGCGCGTGCACCGAGAGGATCTCCCGCCAACGCTCCTCGAGCCGCGCACCGGCGGTCCTGGCTGCCATACGTGCACGGTAACACCGGGGCCGTCGTCGGTTGTCCGGGCGACCGACGCGCACGCGAGAAGCCCGCCCCGCACGCGCGGACCGGGCTCCGGAGCGGGACTCAGGCCGAGGCCCGCCGCACCAGTTCCGTCGGCAGGATCACGGCGGCCGGGTCCTCGCCGCCGATCTGGGCCAGCAGCACCCGGACCATCTCCGCGCTGATGCGGTCCCACGGCTGCCGGATGGTGGTCAGCTGCGGGCCGGCGGCGACCGCGGCCGGAGAGTCGTCGAAGCCGCCCACCGCCACGTCCTCGGGCACCCGCCGCCCGGCCCGCTGCAACGTGGCCAGCACCCCCTGCGCCATCAGGTCGGAGGCGACGAAGACCGCGTCCACGTCCGGGGCCCGCGCCAGCAGCCGCTCGGCGCCCGCCTCGCCGCTGGCCCGGCTGTAGTCGCCGGAGACCACCAGCCGCTCGTCGAAGGCGACGCCCGCCTCCGCCAGCTCCTCCTTGTAGCCGGCCAGCCGCTCCACACCGCCCGGGGTGTCCAGGGGCCCGGTCACCATCCCCACCCGCCGACGCCCCAGCGACAGCAGGTGGCGGACCATCTCCCGGGCGCCGTCCCGGTCGTCGGCGGCCACGTAACTCACCTTCGACCCCAGCCCGATCGGCTTGCCGCACGCGACCAGCGGCACCCCCGCCGCACGCAGCTCCTCGGCGACCGGGTCCCCGGAGTGGCTGGAGACCAGCAGCACCCCGTCGACGTGTCCCGCCGTGATGTACCGCGTGATGCGCCGCCGTTCGTCCTTCGTCCCGGCCAGCATCAGCAGCAGCGGGACGTCGTGCGCGGCCAGCGCCTGGGTGCAGCCGCGCAGCAGGACGTTGAAGTTGGGGTCCTCGAAGAACCGCTCCTGCGGCTCGGTGAGCAGGAAGCCCACCGAGTCGGAGCGCCCGGTGATCAGCGACCGGGCGTGCCGGTTGACGACGTACCCCGTCTTGCGGATGGCCGCGTTGACGGCCTCCTCCGCGGCCGGACTGACGTAGTGCCCGCCGTTGAGCACCCGTGACACCGTGCCCCGCGAGACCCCGGCCTCGCGTGCCACGTCGTGGATCGTGGGCGGTCGGCGCCGGCCCCCCGTGTTGCTCATGGTCATGACTTTACGGCCCCGGAGAGCAGGTCGAGGCTCCAGAAGCGCTGGACGACGAGGAACAGGGCGACCAGCGGCAGCACGGCGAGGAAGGCACCGGTGATCACCAGCGTGTAGAGCGCCGGGGTGTTCGCGCCCTGCTCCAGCAGCGTGTGCAGGCCGAGCGTGATCGGGAACTTCTCGTCGTCGCTGAGCATGATGTACGGCAGCAGGAAGTTGTTCCACACGGCCACGAACTGGAAGAGGAACACCGTCACCAGCCCCGGCACCATCATCGGCAGCGCGACGCGGGTGAAGATCCGCCACTCGCCCGCCCCGTCCATCCGCCCGGCCTCCACCACGTCGGCGGGCACGGCCGCCGCGGCGTAGATCCGGGCCAGGTAGACGCCGTACGGGGACAGGACCTGCGGGAGCAGCACGGACAGGTACGAGTCCGTCATCCCCGCCTCGGCCAGCAGCAGGTACTGCGGCACCGCGAGGATGACCGGCGGCATCAGCACACCGGCGAGGAGCACGTTGAACAGCGCCTCCCGGCCGCGGAAGCGGTAGGTCGCCAGCGCGTAGCCGCTGACCGCCGACACGGCCGTGGACAGCAGGGCACCGAGACCGGCGTACAGGGCCGAGTTGGCCATCCACCGCCAGTAGACCCCGTCGCGGTAGGCGCTCAGGTCGCCCACGTTGTCGGTGAAGCCCGTCCCCGGCAGGAAGGTGAAGGTGGAGAACAGTTCGCTGCCCGACTTGGTGGCGGCGACGACCACCCAGACCACGGGCAGCAGACAGTAGAGCGCGCCGAGGGCCAGCGTGAGCGTCGGGACCAGTGCCGTCCGGCGGCGGCGCGGCGGTCCCTGGGCGGTGCCGGGCGTGGTGCCGGCGGCCGGGCGGGTCTTGCGGACGGCCAGGGTGCTCATCGGGCTGCCTCCTGCTTGTTGCGCCGGTTCGAGGCCCGCAGGAACCCGAAGGACAGCACCAGGGTGACGAGCGCGATGATCGCCGCCTGCGCGGCGGCGGAGTGGATGTCGCCCTTGCCGAAGGCGTCCTGGTACACCTTCATCAGCGGACTCCAGGTCGTGGACACGGAGTTGGTCAGGGGCTTGAGGGTGGTCGGCTCGCTGAACACCTGGAGGGTGGCGATGATCGAGAAGAAGAACGTCAGCACCAGCGACGGGGCCACCATGGGGATCTTGATCCGCAGGGCGATCTGCAGCGGGGAGGCGCCGTCCAGCTTCGCCGCCTCGTACACCTCGGCGGGGATGGCCCGCAGCGAGGTGTAGATGACGATCATGTTGAAGCCGGTGCCGCCCCACACGGCGATGTTCGCCAGGGCGAAGTAGAGCGGACCGCCGTCGAGCAGGTCGGGCTGCGGCAGTCCCAGTCGGTCGAGCGCGAAGTGGAACGGGCTGACGTCCGGCAGGTACAGGAAGCCCCACAGCAGCGCCGCCACCACGCCCGGGATGGCGTACGGCAGGAAGATCGCGAGCCGGGTGACCGGGGTGAACCGCACCCGGTCGGAGTCGAGCATCAGCGCGAACAGCAGGGCCAGGCCCAGCATCACGGGCACGACCAGGCAGCCGTAGCCGAGGACGCGCAGCGCCCCGTCCAGCAGCTCGCTGTCGCCCAGGGCGTCGGTGTAGTTCTGGAAGCCGGCCCAGACCTCCTCCCGGGCCCCGGCGCCCAGGCCCAGCCCGGACACCTCCACCTTGCGGAAGCTGAGATACACCGCGTAGCCGATGGGCAGGGCGAAGAACAGCAGGAACAGGGTGGTCGCGGGGAGGAGGAAGAAGTAGGGGGCGCGCAGGGCTCCCCTGCGTGCCGTCGTGCCGGTCACCGCGCGACCTCGAAGCCCTGCTTCTCCAGGTCGGCGACCGTCTCCTTCTGCATGGTGCCGAGGGCGGCGGAGAAGTCCGACTTGTTCTTGGCGGCGGCGCCGAAGGCGTCCTTGAAGGAGGTGTAGGCGACGTTGACGTTGGGGCCCCAGGCCGAGGGCGCCGTCGTCTTCGCGATGTCGGCGGCCTTGGTGTAGAAGTCGGGCTGGTTGGCGAAGAACGCCGGCGGCTCGGCGAAGGCGCCGCTGAGCTGGGCCGAGGTGGACGCCGGGTAGATGCCGCCCTCCTTGGCCAGCGCGCCCAGCGCGTCGGCGTCGGTGTTCAGCCACTCGGCGAACTTCGCGGCGGCTTCCCGGTTCTCCGAGTCGGTGGTCACCGCGGTGGAGGAACCGCCCCAGCTGCCGGTGCGGTTCTCGCTCCCGGACCACTGGGGGAGCGGGGCCATGGCCCACTTGCCCTTGGTGTCGGGCGCGGCCGTGGTCAGCGTGCCGGGCGCCCACACCGCGCTGACCCAGGCGATCTGCTTGCCGGTGTTCAGCGCCTTGTTCCAGGCGGGGGTGTACATCGGCTGGTTGTCGATGGCGCCCTCCTTTACGAGACCGCCCCAGAAGTCGGCGACCTTCCTGGTCGCCTCGTCGTCGATGCCGACCTTCCACTTCTCGCCCTCGGTCGTCCACCACCGGGCGCCGGCCTGCTGGGCGAGCCCGGCGAAGAGGCCGGAGTCGTTGGCGGAGAAGGTGGTGAGGTCCTTGTCGGGAGCGGCCTTCTTCAGCTCGCGCGCGGTCCGGGCGAACTCCTCCCAGGTGGCGGGGACCTCGAGTCCGTACTGCTCGAACAGGTCCTCGCGGTAGTAGAACATCATCGGCCCGATGTCCTGCGGCACGGCGTAGACGGCGTCCGTGCCCAGCGTCGTCTGCTGCCAGACGCCGTCGGCGAACTTGCCCTTCACGTCGTCGACCTCACCGGATATGTCGGCGAGCGCGTCGTTGCTGACCAGCGTGGGCAGCGCCTGGTACTCGGCCTGCACCAGATCCGGCGCCTGGCCGGCCTTGTGCGCGGTGAGGATCTTGGTGACCAGCGTGTCGCCGGACGCCTGCTTCTTCACCGTGACGGTGATCTGCTGCTCCTTGCCCGGCCCCTTGTTCCACAGGTCGACGACCTTGTCCATGCCGGGCGTCCAGGTCCAGTACGTCAGCGAGACCGGTCCCGACCGGGCGTCGCCGCCGTCGTCGGACGAGCCGCAGGCGGCGAGGGTGCTCGCCCCGAGGGCGACGGCGACGGCGGAAGTCACCAGGCGGCGGCGCTTCGTGTACGGCATGGAACTCTCCCCTGACCTGGGTCCCCACCTGCTGCGGAGACCTGCCATGCTTCTGTGAGCGTTCACAGTAGAGAAACATCCCGGACACTTGTCAATGGTTGTTGCTGTGCGGTTATGTTGGGCTCGCAGCGCATCCGATGTGTGTGCACGTTCCCACTTTTTCGATCGACACCGGGAGACCATCCATGCCGGAGACCACCCCCAGGGGCCTCACCGGGCTCGCCTTCGGCGGGGACTACAACCCCGAGCAGTGGCCCGAGCACATGTGGCAGGAAGACGTCCGGCTGATGCGCGAGGCCGGGGTCACCATGGTGAGCGCGGGGATCTTCTCCTGGGCCCTGCTGGAGCCCGCCCCGGGCACGTACGACTTCGGCTGGCTGGACCGGCTCCTCGACCTGCTGCACGACAACGGCATCCGGGTGGACCTCGGCACGCCCACCGTCGTCCCGCCCGCCTGGTTCTACCGGGCCCACCCCGAGGCCCTTCCCGTCACCGCCGACGGGGTGCGGTACGAGTTCGGCTCACGCGGCGCCATCTGCCACAGCAACGCCGACTACCGTGCCGCCGCGGCGAACATCACCACCCGGCTCGCCGAGCGCTACGGCACTCACCCGGCCCTCGCGCTCTGGCACGTCCACAACGAGTACGGCGTCCCCGTCTCGGCCTGCTACTGCGACTCCTGCGCCGCGCACTTCCGCCGCTGGCTCGCGACCGCGTACGGCACGGTGGACGCCGTCAACGAGGCGTGGGGCACCGCGTTCTGGGGCCAGCGCTATGCCGGCTTCGACCAGATCAACCCCCCGCGCACCACCCCGACGGTCGGCAACCCGGCCCAGGCGCTGGACTACAAGCGCTTCGCCGACGCCACCATGCGCGAGAACTTCATCGCCGAGCGGGACATCCTGCACCGCCTGTCGCCCGGCGTCCCGGTCACCACCAACTTCATGACCGCCCTCAGCCAGTGCGACTCCGTCGACTACTGGGCCTGGGGCCGTGAGGTCGACCTCGTCACCAACGACCACTACCTGATCACCGACGGCCGCCGCACCCACGTCAACCTTGCCATGGCCGCCGACCTCACCCGCTCGGTCGCGGGCGGCGCCCCCTGGCTGCTGCTGGAACACTCCACGTCGGGCGTCAACTGGCAGCCCCGCAACCCGGCCAAGGCCCCCGGCCAGATGGCCCGCAACTCCCTCGCCCACGTGGCGCGCGGCTCCGAGGGCGCCATGTTCTTCCAGTGGCGGCAGTCCCGGCGCGGCGCCGAGAAGTTCCACTCGGCGATGCTGCCCCACGGCGGCACGGACACCCGCGTGTGGCGCGAGGTGGTGGAACTCGGCGCGTCCGTCGACTCCCTGCGCCCGGTCCGCGGCACCCGCACCGAGGCCGACGTCGCCATGGTCTGGGACTGGCACTCCTGGTGGGCGCAGAACCTCCAGTGGCGCCCCAGCGAGGACCACGACCCGCGCGAACGCGCCGACACCTTCTACGAGGCGCTCTACGACCGCCACCTCACCGTCGACTTCGCCCACCCCGAAGCCGACCTGTCGCCCTACCCCCTCGTCGTCGTCCCCGCGCTGTACCTGGCGACGGAGGCGGCCGGAAACAACCTCCGGGAGTACGTGGAGCACGGCGGCACCCTCGTCGTCTCCTACTTCTCCGGCATCGTCGACGAGCACGACGCCGTCCACGAGGGCCCCTGCCCGGGCGCGCTCAGGGACGTGCTCGGCCTCACCGTCGAGGAGTTCTCCCCCCTGCTGGCGGGCGAACGGGTGCGGCTCACCGGCCCGGACGGCGGCGAGCTGCACGGCGACGTGTGGACGGAGTTCGTCGTGCCGCGCGGCGCCGACCCGGTGTGGACGTACGCCGACGGACTGACCGCGGGCCGGCCCGCCGTCACCCGGCACCGCCTCGGCGAGGGCACCGCCTGGTACGTCTCCACCCGGCTCGGCGCCGACGGCCTGGACACCGTCCTGGGCGGGGCCGCCGAGGACGCGGGCATCGCCCCCCGCACCGACTTGCCGCGCGACGTCGAGGTGGTCCGCCGCACCGGCGCATCGGGCACCTACCTCTTCGCGGTCAACCACACCGCCTCGGACGCCAAGGTGCCGCTGGACGCGCACGGCACCGAGCTGCTGACCGGGGAGCGGCCGGCCGGCCGCCTCGCCGTCCCGGCCGGCGCGGTCCGGGTCGTACGGCTCGACGGCTAGCCGTCGCCACCCGAGCTTCCCCCTGCACGATCCGCTCCATCTCCTCCATCCCCCACGTCGAAGGGACGACGGACGACGATGCACCAGCCCGGACGCACACTCAAGGCACTGCTCCCGCCCCTGGTGGCGGGGCTCGCCCTCACCACCCTGCCCGCCCAGAGCGCTTACGCGGCCGGCACCCTCACCAACGCCGGTTTCGAGGCCGGCGGCACCGGCGCCGCCACCCCGAGCGGCTGGTCGGAGTACGGCGCGGGCGGCGCCTCGTACACCGAGCCCGGCGGGCGCGGCGGAGGCCACCGGCTGAGCCACTGGTCGTCCACCGCCTACCGGGTCGAGACGTACCAGCACCTGTCCGGACTCGCCAACGGCGACTACCGGCTGACCGCCTGGGTCCGTTCCGGCGGTGGCCAGAACGCCGCCTGGATCGCCCTGAAGAACTGCGGCGGCGCCGAGCGGCGCACCGACCTCCCGGTCTCCGCCGACGGGTGGATCCGGATCGTCGTGCCCGTCCGGGTGACGAACCACCAGTGCACCGTCAGCGTCCACAGCGACGCGCACGCCGGTGACTGGATCAACGTCGACGACCTGACCTTCGCGCCGGGCGCGCCCACCGGACTGCCGGTCAAGGGCGCCGACGTCTCCTCCCTCGCCAAGAGCGAGGCGAAGGGCGGTGTCTACCGGACGGCATCCGGCGCGAAGGCCGACGCCCTCGGCGTCCTGGGGGCCGCCGGCATGAACTACGCCCGCCTCAAGGTGTGGGTGGACCCGGCCGACGGCTACAACGACAAGGCCCGGGTGCTGGAGACCGCCCGGCGCGTCAAGGCACAGGGCATGAAGCTGCTGGTCGACTTCCACTACTCGGACACCTGGGCCGACCCGGGCGCCCAGAAGAAGCCCGCCGCCTGGGCCGGGCACTCCTACGCGCAGCTGAAGACGGACGTGTACGACCACACCTACGACGTGCTCAGCGCGCTGGAGGCGCAGGGCACCGGCGCCGACATGGTGCAGGTGGGCAACGAGATCAACGGCGGCATGCTGTGGGACGAGGGGTCCACTGACGACTGGCCCCGCCTCGCCGGGCTGCTCAACAGCGGCTACGACGCGGTGAAGAAGGCGGACCCGGGCACGCCGGTCGCGCTGCACCTCGCCGAGGGCGGCGACCTGGAGGGCACCCGCTGGTGGTTCGACAACGCCGTCGCGCACGGGGTCCGGTTCGACGCCGTCGGGCTGTCGTACTACGGCTACTGGCACGGACCGCTCTCCGCCTTCCAGACCACCCTGGACGACACCGCGGCCCGTTACGGAAAGCCCGTCTTCGTCGCCGAGACGGCCTACCCCTTCCGGCTGGACAGCGAGGACGCGCACGAGAACATCATCGACACCGCGGCCGAACTGGTGCCGGGCTATCCGGCGACCCCGGCCGGTCAGAGCGCGTGGATGAACACCGTGGCGGACATCGTGGAGGCCGTCCCGAACGGCCGCGGCCTCGGAGTCTTCTACTGGGAAGCGACCTGGACGGCGGTGGAGGGCAACGGCTGGGACCCGGCCGACCCGGCCTCCGGCAACGGCTGGGAGAACCAGGCGCTGTTCGGCTACGACGACCGGGCCCTGCCGGCCACGGCGTGGTTCCGCCACCGCTGACGCCGCCGGCAGACCCCGTGAGCGCCCGCGTCGGCGCTCACGGGGGTGACATCGGCCGACGCGCTCCCACGGTGACGGACGGCTCACGGAGCGTGTAGTAGGACGTGGATGCCATGAGCGCCATCAGCATCGGTCAGGCCGTCGTCCTCGGAGCCGTCGAGGGGGTGACCGAGTTCCTGCCGGTGTCCTCCACCGGTCACCTCAAGATCGTCGAGGGGCTGATGGGCATCCCGGTCGACGACGACGCCGTCATCGGTTTCTCGGCGGTCATCCAGGTGGGCGCGATCGCCGCCGTCCTCGTCTACTTCCGCAAGGACATCGCGCGGATCGCCACCGCGTGGCTGCGCGGGCTGACCGACCGGGAGGAGCGGTACCACCACGACTACAGGTTCGCCTGGTGGGTGATCGCGGCGACGGTCCCGATCGTGCTCGTGGGCCTGGCCGCCAAGCCGCTGATCAAGGGGCCGCTCGCCTCGCTGTGGGTGGTGGCCGGCTCGCTCATCGTCGGCAGCGGCGTGATGTGGGTCGCCGACCGGACCGGCCGGCACAAGAGGGGCGAGGACGACACGTCGTTCAAGGACGCGATGCTGGTCGGCGGCTCCCAGATCCTCGCCCTGCTCTTCCCCGGCTTCTCCCGCTCCGGCGCCACCATGTCCACCGCCCTGATGCTCGACCTCGACCGGGTGGCCGCCACCCGGCTCTCCTTCTTCCTCGGCATTCCCGCCCTGACCGGCGCCGGCGTCTACGAACTGAAGGACGCCCTCGGCGCCGGGACGGGGGCCGCGCCCCTGGCGGTCGGGACCCTCGTCTCCTTCGTGGTCGCCTACGCCTCCATCGCCTGGCTGCTGAGGTTCGTCGCCAAGCACTCCTTCAACGCCTTCGTGCTCTACCGGACCGCCGTCGGTCTCCTGCTGTTCGCACTGCTCGGCACCGGCGTACTGCGGAGCTGACCGCGGTACGCCGGGGCGGTGCACGGACCGCTCAGCCGGCGTTGCGCAGCGGCTCCCCGACGCTGCGCATGTGGCGCAGCGCCTCCCGGTGCGAGGCCAGCAGCCCCGTCTGGTGGTAGGGGACGCCCAGTTCGGCGCAGTACCGCTCGGTGATGACCTGGGCCTTGCCGAGGGCCGGGGTCGGCATGCTGGGGAAGAGGTGGTGCTCGATCTGGTAGTTGAGACCGCCCATGAAGGCGTCGACGAGGAAGCCGCCCCGCACGTTGCGGGAGGTGAGGACCTGGCGGCGCAGGAAGTCGAGCCGGGTGCCCTCCTCGATCATCGGCATGCCCTTGTGGTTGGGGGCGAAGACCGACCCCAGGTAGATCCCGAACAACCCCTGGTGGACGGCGATGAAGGCGAGCGCCTTGCCGGGGGACAGGACGGTGAACAGGCCGCCGAAGTAGAGGGCGAAGTGGGCGACGAGCAGCGTGCCCTCGAGGACCGGTCGTTTCATGGACGGGCCGCGCAGGGCCTTGAAGCTGTTGAAGCTGAGGTTCAGCCCTTCCAGGGTCAGCAGCGGGAAGAACAGCGCGGCCTGGTGCTTGCCGATGAAGCGGGGCAGGCCCTTGGCCCTGCTCGCCTGGCCCCGGGACCAGACCAGGATGTCGGGCGAGACGTCCGGGTCCTTCTCCTCGTGGTTGGGGTTGGCGTGGTGGCGGGTGTGCTTGTTCATCCACCAGCCGTAGCTCATGCCCAGCAGCAGGTTGGCGGTCAGCAGGCCGCCCGCCTCGCTGGGGCGGCGGCGGGTGAAGACCTGACGGTGGGCGAGGTCGTGCGCGGCCAGCCCCAGCTGCCCGAAGACGACGGCCGCCCCGACCGCGACGAACAACTGGCTCCAACTGTCCCCGAGGGCCAGGAAGGCGGCGACGGCGCCCGCGAGCGCCAGCGCGACCGCGCCGAAGCGGACCGTGTAGTACAGCGGGCGGCGCCGCAGCAGCCCCGCGTCGGCCATACGCCGGTTGAGTTCGGAAAAGTCGCTGCCCTTCCCGCGTCCCTTTTCCTTGTCGCGCGTGGGCGTGCTCTCGACGAGCACCGTTGAATTGACCATGTACTTCAGTATGTGAACGGCCCGCCTCCGGCAGAATGGCGTTGCCCCCCGAGCGGGGGTGTGGCCAGCACCACCCCGCGACCTGGGGTTCCTCCCCTCGGCCGCGCACCCGGGCGGGCCCGGAGGGACAATGGCGATCATGAGTACGCCGACGACCTTCCAGCCGGTTCTGGAGCGCATCGCCGAGGAGATCGAGCGGACCCCGGGCAGCGGCAGGCCCGCGGACTACATCCCGGCGCTGGCCGCCTGCGACCCGCGCCGCTTCGGCATGGCCGTCGCCGAGCCGGACGGCACGGTGTACGGGGTGGGGGACTGGCGCGAGCCGTTCTCCGCGCAGTCCATCACCAAGGTGTTCACCCTCGCCCTCGACCTGGCCCGCGAGGGCGACGCGCTCTGGGAGCACGTGGGCCGCGAACCGTCCGGCAACCCCTTCAACTCCCTGGTGCAGCTGGAGTACGAGAACGGCATCCCGCGCAATCCGTTCATCAACGCGGGCGCCCTCGTCGTCACCGACCGCCTGCACACCCGTACCGGGGACGCCGCGGGGGAGCTGCTCGACTTCCTGCGGGCGGAGAGCGGCAACCCCGGGCTGACCTACGACGAGGAGGTCGCCGCCTCCGAGACCGCGCACGGCGACCGGAACGCGGCCCTCGGCCACTTCATGGCGTCGTACGGCAACATCGACAACCCCGTGCCGGTCCTGCTGGAGCAGTACTTCCGGCAGTGCTCCGTCGCCGCCTCCTGCGCGGACCTCGCCCTGGCGACGGGTTTCCTGGCCCGGCACGGCATCCGCGCCGACGGCTCCCGGCTGCTGAGCCGCAGTCAGGCCAAGCAGGTCAACGCGGTGATGCTGACCTGCGGGACGTACGACGCGGCCGGCGACTTCGCCTACCGGGTGGGCCTGCCGGGCAAGAGCGGCGTCGGCGGCGGCATCATCGCGGTCGTGCCGGGCCGCTGCACGCTGTGCGTGTGGAGCCCCGGCCTGGACGAGCGGGGGAACTCGGTGGCCGGGGTCGCGGCCCTGGACCGCTTCACCACCCTCACGGGGCTGTCGGTCTTCTGACCGGGGCTCGGCGGGACGCCACCGGTGGCCGTCATCCCCGCTCGACGCGGACGAGCTTGAGCCGCAGGACGAACGCCACGGCACCGGCGCCCAGCCCGGCGACGCCCACGATCGCCCCGGTCTCCGGCCAGCCGGGCTCGTCCCGTGGCGGCCGGGCCGTGGTGACCGTCGCGGGCACGGCCTCGGGTCCCCGGGGCGGGCGGGCGGACGCGGGCACCAGCGTCCCCACCGGGTCCACCCGGTCACCGGCCTCGAACCCCCAGTCCAGCAGTGCCCGGGCCTCCTCGTAGACGGCGTGGCCGCCGCCCTCCTGAGGGTTCATCACGGTGACGACCAGGGTCCGTCCGTCGCGGCGGGCGGCGGCGATGAGCGTGTTGCCGGCATTGCTGGTGTAGCCGTTCTTGACCCCGATCAACCCGGGGTACGGCCGCACCCCGTCCGCGCCGGTGAGCAGCCGGTTGGTGTTCATGATCCCGTACGCCTCACCGTCCTGGCCGGGGAAGAGCGCGTCGACCTTCGCGCAGTACCGGGCGAAGTCCGGGTTCCTGAGCCCCGCCCGGCCGAAGACCGCGAGGTCGTACGCCGACGACACCTGCCCCGGCGCGTCGTAGCCGTCGGGCGAGCGCACATGGGTGTCGAAGGCGCCCAGCGCGCGGGCCTCGGCCTGCATCCGGGCGGCCGTCGCGCGCCAGCCTCCGGTGAGCGAGGCCAGGACGTGCACGGCGTCGTTGCCGGAGTTGAGGAAGACACCGTTCCACAGGTCGGAGACCCGGTACGTGCCGCCCTCGACGACGCCGACCAGGCTGCTGCCGGGGCCGATGCCGGACAGTTCGCCGGCGCTCACCTCGTGGCGGATGCCGCCCGGCAGGACGGGCAGCACCGTGAGCGCGAACAGCGTCTTCAGGGTGCTCGCCGGAGGCAGCTTGCGATGCGCGTCGTGCGCGGCCAGGACGTCGCCGGTGCCGGCGTCGGCCACGACCCAGGACAGCGCGGAGACATCGGGCACCCCGGGCGCCCCGGGGCGGGGCCGGACCTGGGTACCGGAGCGGTACAGCACCGCCCGCTGCGGCGAGGCGGCCTGCGCCCCACCGGGCGGGCGGGGGGTCCGGCCGTTCCGCGCGGGCGGCCGCGGCGGCGGGCATGAGCGTGAGCAGCCCGGCCGCGCAGAGCACACAGGTGGAACGAACCGCCCGGGATGAGAATCCGATAGTCATACCGCAAACGTAGGAACGGACCCCGGGAGCGCCACGCTTCCCGGGCCGAGTCGCGTACGCGAGCACCCGGATGCCGTAGAGGACGCGGGCCCGGGGCGGGCCGGCCGGCGCTCCCCGGGCCCGCGTCCCGTCAGCCGGCGGCGGGCAGGGTCGGCTGGACGGCGCGCAGGAACGACGCGTTGTCCGGGGTGTGGCACATCCGCTCCAGCAGCGTCTCCAGGCCGGACCGCCCGTCCCGGGTCTGTCCGTCCCGGCCCTGCAGGACCCGCCGCAGCCCGGTCACGGCGGCCGACTCCGCGGGGGAGAGCAGGAGTTCCTCGCGGCGGGTGCCCGAGCCGGTCACGTCGACGGCGGGGAAGACCCGGCGGGCGGCGAGTTCACGGCTGAGCCGCAGCTCCATGTTGCCCGTGCTCTTCAGCTCCTCGAAGTAGAAGTCGTCGGCCCGTGAGCCGGTCTCCACCAGGGCGGTGGCGAGGACGGTGAGGGAGCCGCCCTCCTCGGCCTGCCGGGCGGCGCCGAAGAAGCGCTTGGGTCCGATCAGGGCCCCGGCGTCGACACCCCCGCTCAGGGTGCGGCCGCCGGAGGCGGCGGCGTTGTTGTGCGCCCGGCACAGCCGGGTGAGGGAGTCCAGCAGGATGACGACGTCCTCGCCGGCCTCGACCAGCCGCTTGGCCCGCTCGATCACGAGTTCGGCGAGCGCGATGTGCTGCCGGGCGCCGCGGTCGAAGGTCGACGCGTACACCTCCCCCCGGACCGCCCGCCGCATGTCGGTGACCTCCTCGGGGCGCTCGTCGAGCAGCACCACCATCAGGCGGGCCTCGGGGTGGTTCCCGGCGACCGCGGCGGCGATCTGCTGAAGCAGGACGGTCTTGCCGGTCTTCGGCGGGGCCACGATCAGCCCGCGCTGCCCCTTGCCCACCGGTGCGAGCAGGTCGACGAGGCGCCCGGTCACTCCGGCCGCCGGGTGTTCGAGGCGCAGCCGCGTGTGCGGGTGCAGCGGGGTCAGCTCGCCGAAGCTACGCCGGGTGCCCTGCCGGTCGAGCGTGCGGCCGCCCACCCGGACGACGCCGGTGAGGGCGCGGCGGTCTCCGCTCACGCCCTCGACCAGGTCGCCCTTGCGCAGGCCGTGGCGGCGGATCAGCGCGGGGGAGACGGCGAGGTCGGTCGGCTCGGGCTGGAGGTGCTCGCCCCGCAGGTGGCCCCTCCCGCCCGCGTCGATGTCGAGGACACCGCGCACGGTCTCGGACGGGGCCTGGCGTACGAGGGGGTGTTCGAGTGTGGTGGTCATGGTGGTCGGTCCTTTCGAGGACACGGGCACGGAACATGCGGAAGAAGGGGGGAAGAGGCCGTACGAGGGGTCTCACGACACACCCGCGACGGCGGGAACAGCGCCTCGGAGACGGCAGGGGGGTGTCCCTGCTCGCGAGGTCGTGCTGGGAAGTCGACGCGCCGGTCGGCTGGACGGGCGGGTCGGCGAACCGAAGGGAGAACAGCACCGGCGCCCGGAAAGAAGGGGCGTACACGAGTGCTTCTCGCACCGTACCACGGAATGGCCGCCGGAAGGGCCGTGGGGGCGGAGAGGCGGGAGCCCGGAGCGGCTCCCGCCCTTCTCGACGCCGAGGGTGCGACGGATGTTCCGTCTTCTCGTCTTCCGTGTCCGCGGGGGCGGGCCGGGTCAGCCGTCCGAGACGGCCCCCGCCTCCTGGGCCTCGCGGGCGATGTTCTCGAACTGCGCGCTCATCGCCGCCTGCAGGGCCTGCGCGCCCGACAGCGGTCGCACCATCACCGTCAGCTCGT
Source organism: Streptomyces sp. SudanB5_2050 (assembly GCF_964272335.1). Taxonomy (NCBI): domain Bacteria; kingdom Bacillati; phylum Actinomycetota; class Actinomycetes; order Kitasatosporales; family Streptomycetaceae; genus Streptomyces; species Streptomyces sp. SudanB5_2050. The sequence goes on along the minus strand of NZ_OZ186760.1, from coordinate 1,069,148 downwards.
CGATGCGGCCGTCCGCGTCGAGGTGGAGGAAGTCGCAGCCGCCGATCTCGCGGTCACCCACCCGTGCCGAGAAGAGCAGCGCGTGGTCCCGGCCGGCCGGGTCGCCGATGGCGCGCTCGTAGCGGAAGTCCTCGAAGACGCGGGCGACCGCGCGCAGGATCGCCGCCGTGATCGCCTTGCCGCGGTAGGGCTTGAACACGACGGGGCTGGTGAAGACCACGTCCTCGGCCAACAGCGCTTCGACGGCGTCGAGGTCGTCGGCCTCGACCGCCGCGCGGAATGCCTGCATGGCAGCTCCTGAAGTCGGGGAGGAAGTCCAGTGATACTGAACTTTTTGAATAGGTGCGGAGCAGACTAGTTCCTCCTTGCTAGCGTGTCGACATGTCTCTCAAGTACGCCGTCCTGGCCGCCCTGCTGGAGGGCGAGGCCTCGGGCTACGAGCTGTCCAAGGTGTTCGACGTCTCGCTCGCCAACTTCTGGCCGGCCACCCCGCAGCAGCTCTACCGTGAGCTGGAGCGCCTCGCGGACGAGGGACTCATCGAGGCGCGGACGGTGCCGCAGGAGCGCCGTCCCACCAAGCGGCTCTTCTCGCTCACGGAGGCCGGCCGGGATCGGCTGAGCGCCTTCGCCGCCGAGCCGACCCGGCGCCCGACCGCCGTCCGGGACGAGTTCCTGATCAAGATGCAGGCCATGGACGGCATCGATCCGGAGCGGGTCCGCGCCCTGGTGGAGGAGCGCCGGACCTGGGCGCTCGGCAAACTCGCCCGCTACGAACGGGTCCGCGAACGCCTCCTGGACGGCCGCACGGAGGAGGAGCACCTGCGGGAGGCCGGCCGCGTCGGCCCCTATCTCACGCTGCTCGCCGGCATCTCCTTCGAGCGGGAGAACGCCCGCTGGTGCGAGCGCGTCCTCACGGTGCTGGGCGAACGGCGTGCCCCCACCGACCCCACCGGCCAGGCCCTAGGCTGACCCGATGTTCAGCCCCGAAGGCCCCACGCTGCGCGAACTCGCCGTCCAGGCACTGTCGTCGGTCGAGCACGGCTACGACCTGCTCGCGCCCAAGTTCGACCACACCCCGTACCGGACGCCGGAGCGGGTGCTCGACGCCGTCGCCTCGGCGCTGGCGGATCTGGGCCCCTTCGGTGCCGGCCTCGACCTGTGCTGCGGCACCGGGGCGGGAGTGGACGTGCTGTCCCGCGTGTGCCGGGACCGGGTGACCGGCGTCGACTTCAGCGCGGGCATGCTCGCGGTCGCCCGGCAGCGCGCCGTGCCCGAGGGGCCCGCCGTCTCCTGGGTGCGGGCCGACGCCCGCGCCCTGCCCTTCGGCCCCGCCTTCGACCTCGTCGTCAGCTTCGGCGCCTTCGGGCACTTCCTGCCCCGCGAACTGCCGGGCCTGTTCGGACAGGTGCGGTCCGTGCTGCGGCCGGGCGGCTGCTTCGCCTTCCCCGTCGTCGCGCCGCCCCGCCCCGGCTCCCTCGGCTACTGGACCCTGCTCGGCTTCGACGCCGCGATGCGGGTGCGCAACGCGCTGTGGCGGCCGCCGTTCGTCATGTACTACCGCACGTTCCGGCTCGGCGACGTGGGCCGGGAGCTGACCCGTGCCGGGTTCCGCGCCGAACTGCGGGCGCTGCCCGAGTTCGGCCGCCGGCCCGACGGCAGTCCGCGCGCCCGGCTGCTCGTGGCCCGGCGCCTGTCGTGAACGCGGGCGCCGGAGGGGTCAGCCGGCCGCCGGCAGCGTGAACTCGTAGACCAGCGCGTCCTGTCCGGCGTCCACGAGGAGGTCGGTGATCTCCAGGGGGCGCGCGTACTGGTCGTGCACCAGCCGGACGACCCGTACCGCCTGCGTGTCCGCGAGCCGGGTGATGGTGTCGCGGTGGTGCAGGGTCAGGCCCGCCCCGCGCATCCAGTCGTAGGCCCGCCACAACTGCGCCGAGGCCGACCCGTCGGCGCGGCCTCGGTACCGGGCCAGTTCCCCGACCTCGGCCAGGGCCACCGCCGAGAACGAGGTCACGGCCGTCCGCCGTCCGCCGCCGTCGGCGGTCGAGGACGTGTAGCGGTGCACCAGGGTCGGCCGGTCCGGTGCCAGTCCCAGGGCCTCGGCGTGCTCCCGGGACGGCGGCTCCCAGGAGACGATGGCCCGGTCGCCGGCGCACGGCCGGGCCGCCCGCGCGCCGACCGGGAAGGCCAGCGACGCCGGGCTCTGGGGGGCCGGCCCCGGCAGGGCGACGTGGCTGCCCCGCCGGTCGGTGGCGAGCAGCCCGTCCCGGCGCAGCACCTCAAGGGCCTGCCGCACGGTCTCCCGGCTCACCTCGAAGTGCTCGGCCAGCCGGCGCTCGCCGGGCAGCCGTCCACCCGGCGGGAAGGTGCCGTCGTGCAGCTCGCCGCGCAGGCGTGCGGCCACCCGCCGGTACAGCGGTGAGGCGTCGGCGGGGGAGTGGTCCGGCGAAGCGGTGCGGGCCATGCCGCGCCCTCCTGTGGGTGACGTACGGTAGCCGTGCGGGCTCGGTGCGCCACCAGAAGTATCATTGGTCTAAACCAGTAGGGAAGGGCCGCCCGCCGGTTCGGCCGAAACCTCACCCGCGCGTCGCCCGTCCGTCACCCCGCCACAAGGCGCGGTACAGGACGCCGCAGGCTCGCGGTCACAGGCGCGAACGCAGCCAGCGCACCTTGGCGGCCTGCTGGAAGGGGCCGCCGCCCTCGTGGTCGTTGAAGTCGTACACCTCGATCTCCTTGTCGTCGTGGGCCCAGGCGTTGAAGGCCGCGAAGACGGTCGACGGCGGGCAGGTCTGGTCCTCCAGGGCCGCCGAGAAGAGCGCCGGCGCCCGGCCGCGGGCCGCGAAGTGCACCCCGTCGAAGTACGACAGCGTCCGCAGCGCGTCCTCGGTGCGACCGCGGTGCGTCTTGAGGTACAGCCCGATCTCCCGGTAGGGGTGCCGGTCGGTGAGGGTCGTCGCGCGCGGGAAGTCGCAGAGGAAGGGCACGTCCGGGGCGACCGCCGTCAGGTCCGGCACCAGGCCGCCGACGGCGATCGCGATGCCGCCGCCCTGGCTCCCGCCGAGGACCACCGTGCGCCCCGCGTCGGCCAGCGGGTGGGAGCGGGCCGCCTCCACCGCGCGCACGGCGTCGGTGAAGACCCGGCGGTAGTAGTAGTTCTCCGGGGCGTCCAGGCCGCGGGTCATGAAGCCCGGGTACGCGGGGCCGCCGCCGACCGGGTCCGGGGTCGCGCCACCGCCGCCCCACGCGCTGCCCTGCCCGCGGGTGTCCATGACGAAGTGGGCCCGCCCGGTGGACGCCCACAGCAGGTGCTCGTGGGGCAGCCCGCGCCCGCCCCCGTACCCGACGAACTCCACGACCAGCGGCAGCGGTTCCTCGGCCGCGGCCGGCAGCGTCAGCCATCCCTTGACGGGGTGGCCGCCGAAGCCGGAGAAGGTGACGTCGTGCACCCGCACCGTGGACAGCCCGGTGTCCACCGGCTCGAAGGCGACGGCCGGCTCGTGCTCACGGGCCTCGGCCAGCGTCCGGTCCCAGAAGGCATCGAAGTCCTCGGGCTCGGCCGACGCGCTGCGGTAGGCGCGGAGTTCGTCGAGCGGAAGGTCGAACAGGGCCATCGAGAACCGCCTTTGCTGGAAGTCGCCGCCGGACCGTGCGGATGATCACACCGTACGTGAGCGATCACGGGGCCCGCCAGATCCCGATCAACGGCTCCCCGGGGGTGTTCGATCGGTCGAACCGCAGGTCAGGGGTGTGCGGGGCGGGAAGAGGCGAGCCGACGCCCCCCGCCGCGGGGCGGGGCGGCGCCGCCGGGTCAGGCCCGGCGGTGTGTCCACTGCGGTTCGATCAGGGCCCACTCCCGGTCCCACTCGGCCAGCCGGCGCCGCATGGCCACCTTGCGCACGGCGCCGTGCGCGAGGAGCACCGCCAGCACCGTCCCGATCGCCGTGCAGGCGCCGACGGTCACGCTGTGCTGGAGGACCGCGGAGTCGTCGGTCGGCGCCGGTACGCTCCGGCCGCGCGAGTCCAGCCACACGTGCACCGCGTCACCGTTCCCGGTACCGGCCGGGACCCGTGCCGAGGTCGTCCGCTCGGTGCCGTCCGGGCCGGTCCAGCGGACCGTCGCCCGGTAGGAGTGCTGCCCGCCCGCCTGCACCGACGGGAGGGTGTCCGGGGTCCGGCCCTCCACCGTGGCCCGCACCCGGTGCCGTTCGGCCCGCTGCTCCGCCGCGACCTCCTGGGCCCCGTCGTGACTCCACCGGGCGGTCGCCGCTCCGAGCAGCGGCGCGCCCACGACCAGCAGGACGGCGACGAGCACCGCCGTCCACCTCTCGACGACGTCCGAACGGCGTCGCAGCGGATTGTGCCGCGGGCGCCGGCCGCGCACCCCGGTTCGCATGTCGACCTCCGCCCCTCGTCCGCGCGTCCCCGCACAGGTCTGGTACCCCGTACGGCCCGGCTCGCTCACCCGTTCTCACCCCGGAGGCGGACGGATCCGAGGGGGCGCGTCGGATCAGCCGAAGCGTTCGATCCGGATGCGGTCCACCGGCTGGCCGGCCGCCACCAGCAGCCGTGAGGCGTGCTCGGCGAAGGAGTTGGAACCGCACACGTACGCCTCCCAGCCGCCGGCGGGCGGCTCGGAGAGCAGCGGTGCCAGGTGCGCGGCCGCCAGCCGGCCCACCGGCGTTCCGGCGGGCGCGGTCCGCGTGAACACCGGCGTCGTCTCCGGTCCCAGCTCACGCGCGTAGATCAAGTCCTCGGGGCCGCGCGCGGACACCAGCATCCGCAGCGGCACCGAAAGCCGCCGCGCCCGGTGGTGCCGGACCATCGACATCAGCGGCACCACCCCGGAACCCGCGCCCAGCAGCAGGGCGGGCCGGTCGCCGGGCCAGGCGAAGAAGCCGCTCAGCGGGCCGCGCACCTCGACGCGGTCACCGGGCCGGGCGACCCGGTGGAACCAGCCGGACACCTCGCCGTCCGCCACGTGGTCCAGGGTCAGCTCCACGTGTCCCGAGTCGTCCGGCGCGGACGCCAGCGAGTAGTGCCGCTGGGCCGTGTACCCGTCCTCGGCCGTCAGCCGCAGCATCAGATGCTGGCCGGGCAGATGGCCCGCCCACCCGGGCACCGCGAGGCGGAAGGTGGACGCGCGGGGCGTCTCCCGGCGGATCTCCGTGAGGGTGGCCGGCTGCCAGCGCGCGGCCACCTCGCCCGCCACCTCGATGCGCCCGGGCACGGCGAACCGCGTCGGGGGAGTGAAGGCCGTCGTCGTGTGCGTCGCCGTCTCAGTCACCGGAGTACCGCTGCTCCTCGAAGGGGTTGCCGCGCGGGTGGTAGCCGTTGCGCTCCCAGAAACCCGGCTCGTCGTGGTCGAGCAGTTCCAGGCCGGCGACCCACTTGACGCTCTTCCAGAAGTACAGGTGCGGCACCACCAGCCGTGCCGGTCCGCCGTGCTCGGGGGTGAGCGGCCGCCCGTCGTACTCCCACACGATCCAGGCGCGCCCGCCGGTCAGGTCCGCGAGCGGCAGGTTGGCGGTGTAGCCGGTGTGCGCGTAGGCGACGGCGTGCGTGGCGGACGGCAGCGGACCGGCCGCCGCCAGGAAGGCGTCCAGGGAAACGCCGGCGAACCGCACCCCGAACTTCGACCAGCCGGTCACACAGTGGATGTCGCCCTCGTACGCCGACGCCGGCAGGCGGTGGGCGTCCGCCCAGTCCCAGGTGCGCGGCTCGGCGACCAGTCCGCCGACGCGGAACGTCCAGTCGGCGGGTGTCAGATCGGGCGTGACCTCGGCGGACAGCACGGGCCAGTCGTCGCCGGCGTCGTACTGGCCGGGCGGCAGCCCCGGCCGGGCGGTGCGCGCGCGCCCGGTGAAGCCTCGGGTGGTGTTCATGCGGAGGGGCCTTTCGGACCGGCGCGAAGGGCGAGCCGCGCCGGCGTGATCAGTGCGTACCGGTCCACCGTACGTGCCCGGGGCCCGGATCTCGGTCCCGGTCCCCGTCGGCCGGGGCGTCCGGCCACGCGTTGTACCGCTCCAGATACGCCGAGAAGCGGGCGAGGTCCTCCTCGGACCAGTCCGCCAGCCGTTCCCGGACGGCGGCCCGGCGGCTCTCGGTCACCTGGGCCAGGATGCGCCGCCCGGCCTCGGTCAGGTGCAGGACCTGGACGCGGTGGTCGTCCGGGTCGACGCGCCGCTCGACGAGGCCGGTGCGCTCCAGGGCGGACACCTGGCGGCTGACGGTGGACTTGTCCAGGGCGTAGTGGGCCGCCAGGTCGGTGGCCCGGCAGCCGTCCCGCTCTTCGAGGTGGCCCAGGAGGGTGTACGACACCAGCGACAGCTCCGGGTGCATGCGCCCGGCCGAGGCGCGGGCCCGGCGGGCGAAGGCCGTCATCTCCCGCTGGATGGTCTCCACGGACGCGTCCGCGGTGCGTCCTCCAGGGGTGACAGTCGTCTCATCGGGCGTCCCGGCCGTCGTCACAGGTCCTCCTCCAGCTCGCTAGTTGTACAGTACAACTTGAAGAGAGGGTTGTATAAGCCAACCATCTTCCGGCCGCCGTCCGGCCGCCGTTCCCCGCCGACCTCTGGAGGATGTGCGCGATGAAGTCGCACGCCCTGCGCCACGTGCTGACGCACCTGATCACCCCCCTGCTGATGTGCGTCGGTATGGGGCTCGCGTACATGGGGGCCTTCGTCACCCCCGAGCCGAACCACCTCCCGGTGGCCGTCGTCGGCTCCGCCCCCGAGGCGAAGGTGCTCGCCCAGTCGGTCAAGGACGCGGCCGGTGACGCGGTCGACGTACGGACCGTCACGAGCCGCGCCGACGCCGTCGATCTCCTCCGGGCCCGCGAGATCACCGGCGCCTACGTCCCGGGCGGCGAGGCGCCCGAGGTCGTGGTGGCCACCGCCGCCTCCGACATGGGCGCCATGGCCGCGGAGAAGGTCTTCGCCCCGGTCGCCGAGCGCCAGGGTGCCCCGCTGAAGGTGACCGACGTGGCCACCCCGGTCGACGACGACCCCACCGGGCAGGGGCTGTTCTTCCTGCTGATCGCGATCAGCATCGGCTCCTACGCCTCCGTCGCCGCCCTCGGCGCGGCGGGCGGCGCCCTGCCGATGCGGGTGCGGGCCCTGCTCACGCTCGGCGTCTCCGTCGTCGTCAGCGGCATCGGCGCCCTGCTCGCCGGGCCGGTCTTCCGTCTCGCCCACCACGACCTCGCCGGCGTGTGGGGCATGGCCTGGCTGTACGCCGCGGGCATCCTCTTCGTCGGCGTGGGCCTGCACACCTTCCTCAAGCGGTGGACCACCCTGGCCATGATGGTGCTGTTCGTGATGCTCAACTTCACCAGCTCCGGCGGTCTGTTCCGGCCCGAGCTGCAGAACGGCTTCTTCGGCGCACTGCACGCCTTCTGGAACGGCGCCGGGTTCGTCGAGGGCGCCCGCGCCCTGCTCTACTTCGACGGCGACGGACTGGGCCGCAACGTGGGGACGCTGGTCGCCTGGCTGCTGCTCGGACTCGCGGTGACCGCCCTCGCCGCCCTGCGCGAGCGGCACGGCACGGCACCCGTCCCGGCCCCCGGCCAGCCGAAGCACGCCCGGCCCGACGGGCGCGGAAGCGGGTCCCCGGCCCCGGAAGCGGACCGGGCGGAGACCGAGGCGGACGAGGAGGCGGAGGAGACCGTCGGCGTCTGATCATTGGGGTAATGTGACCGTCGGCCGCGGACAGCCCCGGCCGACGGACGCCAGGGAGGTGAGACCCATTACCGCTGTGTCGGCACGGGTGCTCTCACCTCACGGCAGTACGGTCACCGGCAACGGGTGACCGCGAGAGCGCCCTTCGGTTCGCGAAAGGCTCTCCGCTTCCATGCCCCCACTGTCCCCACCGTCTCCCCCTTCCCCTCCCGCGCCCTTCTCCGCCGCGCTTCCGTCCCCTGACGCCGTCGTGGCGGCCCTGCGCGCCGCGGGCTGCGTCTTCGCCGAGGACGAGGCCGAGCTGATCCTGGCCGGCGCCCGCACCGCCGGCGAACTCGCCGACCTCGTGGACCGCCGCGTCCGTGGCCTCCCGTTGGAACTCGTCCTCGGCTGGGCCGGGTTCCGCGGCCTGCGCATCGCCGTCGGGCCCGGGGTCTTCGTGCCCCGCCGCCGCACCGAGTTCCTGGTGGCCCGGGCGCTGGCCCACGCGCCGGACGCCGCCGTCGTCGTGGACCTGTGCTGCGGCTCCGGCGCGGTCGGCGCCGCGCTGGCCGCCGCCCTGGACCGGCCCGAGGTGCACGCCGCCGACGTCGACCCCGTCGCCGTGGAGTGCGCCCGGGGCAACCTCGCCGCCGTCGGCGGGCAGGTCCACGCCGGAGACCTCTTCGACGCGCTCCCCGACGAGCTGCGCGGCCGGGTGGACATCCTCGCGGCCAACGTGCCCTACGTCCCCACCGGCGAGGTCCCGCTGCTCCCCGCCGAAGCACGCGAGCACGAGCCGCTGGTCGCCCTCGACGGCGGCGCCGACGGCCTCGACGTGCTGCGCAGGGTCGCCGCCGGGGCCCCGGCCTGGCTCGCGCCCGGCGGCTGCCTGCTGGCCGAGACGAGCGAACGCCAGGCGCCGGCCGCGGTCGACGCCTTCGCCCGGGCCGGCCTGGTGACCCGCCTCGCGGTCTGCGAGGAGCTGTACGCCCACGTGGTGATCGGCGTCAGGGGCTGACCGCGCCCCCCGGCTCGGCCGGCGGCGTGGCTCGGGCGATCAGCAGGGCCACGTCGTCGGAGTTCTCCGGCTCGTGCAGCGTGCGCAGCAGCAGGTCGCACACCTCCTCCAGCGGCCGGTCCGGGCCGTCCAGCAGGGCGAGGAGCGCGTCCAGCCGCTCGTCCAGCGACTGCCGCCGCGTCTCGACGAGACCGTCGGTGTAGAGCACCAGCCGGTCACCGGGCTCGAGGTCCACGGTGGTGGTGGAGAAGGGCACGCCGCCCACCCCGAGCGGCACCCCGGTGGGCAGGTCCAGCAGCTCCGGCGGACGTCCCGCCCGCAGCCGCACCGGCGGCAGGTGACCCGCGTTGGCGATCCGGCACTGCCGCAGGTGCGGGTCGTGGACCGCGTAGACGCAGGTGGCGATGGACTGGTCCAGGCCGACCGTGGCCCGGTCGAGGTGTTCGAGCAGGAACGCCGGATCGACGTCGAGGGCGGCCAGCGTGTTCGTCGCCGTGCGCAGCCGCCCCATGGAGGCCGCCGCCGCGATGCCGCTGCCCATCACGTCGCCGACCACCAGCGCGGTCTTGCAGCCCTCCAGTTCGATCACGTCGAACCAGTCGCCGCCGACCTCGCTGGCGGCGCCGGCCGGCCGGTAGCGGGAGGCGACCTCCAGTCCGCCCGTCACCGGGGGATGACGCGGCAGCAGGCTGCGCTGCAGGGTGAGGGCGGCGTCGCGGGCGTTCTGGTACCAGCGGGCGTTGTCGATCTGGAGTGCCGCCCGGACCGCCAGCTCGCGGGCGAGCAGCAGATCGTCCTCGCCGAACGGCAGCGGGTTGCCGGTCCGCTTGAGGTCCAGGGCGCCGAGCACCTCGCCCCGCGCGATCAGCGGCACGGCCAGATAGGAGTGCACGCCCGCCCGGCGCAGCAGTTCGGCCGCCTCGGGCGAGCGGGCGATCCGCGGCAGGTCCGCGTCCGTCACCCGCTCCACCCTGACCGGCCGCCCCGAGCGCACGCACTCGGTGACCAGGCGGTCCGGCCCGTACCGGGCGACCTGGCCGGGCGGGTCGGCCGCCCGCAGCGCCTCGGGCGCGTCGTCGGCGTGCACGGCCAGGGCGCGGATCACGGCCGCCTCGGTCGGACGCAGGGTGCTGCGCCGCCCCTTGACCACGGACTCCAGCAGATCCACCGCCGCGACGTCGGCGAGGCCGGGCACCGCCACAGCGGCCAGTTCGTGCGCGGTGCGCTCCAGCTCCAGCGTGGTGCCGATCCGGGTGGAGGCGTCCGCGACCGCGGCCAGCCGGCGCCGCGCGGCCTCGGCCTCGACACCCGCCCGGTGCTGCTCGGTGACGTCCACGACCGACACGGCGACGCCCATCACCGCGCCGACGGCGTCCTCCAGCCGGTACAGCGAGAGCGACCAGGCGTGCTCCTCGTCCGGGTCGGCCGGGGTCCGCCCGGTCGCCGCCAGGTCGACCACCGGCCGCCCCGTCTCCAGTACCCGGCGCGCCGCCTCCTCCAGGGGGCCGGCGTCCACCAGCGGCAGTACCTCGCGGACCGTCCGGCCGAGGTGTTCCTCGGCCGGCAGTCCGTTCATCCGGGCCAGGGACGGGTTGACCGAGACGTACCGCAGCTCCGTGTCCATGACGGCGAGCCCGATCGGGGACTGCCGGATCACCCGGGTGGACAGCGCCACGTCCTGCTCCAGCCGGCGCACCGTCGACCGGTCGACCGCGAGCCCCAGCGCGTAGACGTCCCCCCGGTCGTCCAGGAGGCGCATGTTGCGGAACTCCACCAGCAGCGTGCCGCCGTCCTTGCGGCGCACGGGGAAGGCCCCGGCCCAGCTCCGGCCGGTCCTCATGACGTCGGCGAACAGCTTCACGACCAGGTCGAGGTGGCGTTCGTGGACCATGATGCGGGCGGCGTACTGTCCCAGCGCCTCCGGTGCCGAGTAGCCGAACAGCTCCTCCGCCTGCGGGCTCCACAGCACGATCCGGCCCTCGGTGTCCAGCACCACCGAGGCCACGTTCAGCACGTCGAGGAGACCGCTGGGACGCACCGGTCCGCGCGACGCGGCGTCCCCGTCGAATGCGGCAGACCCGGCTCCACTCATCCCACGCCCCGCCTTCGCCGTTCCACGCGGCGTCCTGTCGATGCCGGCCTTCTTGTTCTACCGCGTTCCACCGCGCGCGGGGCCGATGCGCCGAGGCCGTCGCCGTCTGCCTTCCAGCATCACCCGGCGGGGGACCGAGCGCCGTACCGAGCCGGGAGCCATGGGTGAGGGGAGCATCCGGTCCGCGCGGTGACTCGGGCCGGAGTTGGTCTGTACATGACCCTCGGGCCGGGCCAGACTGTCCGCCGAGTGCGTACCGCCCGCCCCCCACCGAGGAGCGCCCGCCCATGCCCCTGCGTGCCCGGCAACGTTGTCACGCCGTTCTCACCGGCCTCACCGCCCTGGTTCTCCCCCTCGCCGTCACCGCCGCGTCCGCCCAGGCCGCCCCCGCCCCCGCCGCCGACGCCTGGACCGAGGTGGGCTCCGACCGCGCCGACCCGCTGACCGAGAGCCAGGGCCTGGCCTCCGTCGAGGTCCCGGCCGGCAGCCCCAACCGCTACACCGGCATCGGCACCATCCCCCTCGGCCTCAGCGCCCGCGGCTGGAACCACGTCGGCGACCCCGACGCCTCCTACGACGGTCACTACGTCGAGCCGTACCAGCGGGACGACGGGAACACGAAGATGTTCCGCGTGCAGGCGCCCGACGGCCGGTGGTCGGAGTACGTGCACACGCTGAGCCCCGGCGAGGCGCGGAACAACTCCTGGTCCGCGATCACGCCCGACGGCCAGTGGATGCTGTCCGGCGAGTGGGGCACCATGAACCGGCTCCTCGTCTTCCCGACCCCCGGCGTCAACCCGGCCACCTCGCCCTCGGCGAACCTGCCGCAGGCGGCCACCGTCCACCTGGACCACGCCGTGCGGGACGTCCAGGGCTGCGACTTCCTCGACGCGACGACCCTGCTGTGCTCCTCCGACGACCCGGAGGGCGCCCTCTTCGGCGTCACCAAGCCGCTGCTGCGCATCGACCTGTCCGCCGCACCGGACGGCACCGCGGACGTCACCGGCCAGGTCACCGCCCTGCGGCAGCTGCCCCTGCGCAGTGGCTGCTCCGGCTCCTTCGAGGCGGAGGGCGTCGACTACGACCGCCGCACCGGCACCCTGCGCGTGATCGTCGTGTCGCCGGGCTTCTGCGTGCTGACCGACAGCAAGACGTACCGCTTCACCCGGAGCTGACCCGCGCCGGTAGTGCTCCGCCCCCGGTGGTGCTTTTCTGGGGATATGGGCCACGAGAGGAGCGATCACGATGGACGGTGAGCGACTGCATCCGGAGTCCGTCTCCGTGGAGCTGAGCGGGTGCAGCAAGGAGGACGCCCGGACCGTGTTCGACGCCCTGTGCGCGTGCTTCTCGTCCGACCGGCGCTCGGACGAGGTGCCCCGGGACTACCACGAGGTGCGCCCCACCGTGTGGCTCGGCACGTTCGACGTGGCCGACGCCCACGGCGGATGCGACCCCGCCCGGCTCACGGCGTCCGTGGAGGCCGACGTGCAGGGCGGCTACTGGGCGATCGAGCGCTTCCGCACCACCCTGGACTCCCTGTTCACCGTGCACGACCTGAGCACGGCCTCCGGGGACCAGGAGCGGGAGCTTCACGTGCGGCTGGAGAGTCACTGACGGGAGCCCGCCGGCGCGGCGGTGTGGTGTGCGCCGCCTCTTTGTGCAACTAGTTGCACAAAGAGGCGGCGGTCCTCTACAACGGAGGCACCACACCGCGCACGGAGGGCCCGATGAGCCGTTACCCCCACCTGCTGAGCCCGCTGGACCTGGGCTTCACCACACTGCCCAACCGGGTCCTGATGGGTTCGATGCACGTCGGTCTGGAGGAGGCCGAGCGCGGTTTCGAGCGCATGGCCGCCTTCTACGCCGCCCGGGCCCGCGGCGGTGTCGGCCTGATCGTCACCGGCGGCATCGCCCCCAACGACGAGGGCCGCCCCTACCCCGGCGGTGCCAAGCTCACTACCGAGGAGGAGGCCGAGCGGCACCGGACCGTCACCGACGCCGTGCACCGCGAGGGCGGCAGGATCGCCCTGCAGATCCTGCACTTCGGTCGGTACGCCTACCACCCGGACCTGGTCGCCCCGAGCCCGCTCCAGGCGCCGATCAGCCCGCACATGCCCCGTGAGCTGACCGACGCCGAGGTCGAACGCACCATCGACGACTATGTGCGCACCGCCCGCCTCGCCCGCGAGGCCGGGTACGACGGCGTCGAGATCATGGGCTCCGAGGGCTACCTGATCAACGAGTTCATCGCCGCGCGCACCAACCACCGCACCGACCGCTGGGGCGGCTCGTACGAGATCCGCATGCGCTTCCCCGTCGAGATCGTCCGCCGGGTGCGCGAGGCGGTCGGCGCGGACTTCATCCTGATCTACCGGCTCTCCATGCTCGACCTGGTGCCCGACGGCTCCACCCTCGACGAGGTGATCACCCTCGCCCGGGCCGTCGAGGCCGCCGGAGCCACCCTCATCAACACCGGTATCGGCTGGCACGAGGCCCGCATCCCCACCATCGCCACCTCCGTGCCGCGCGGCGCCTACACCTGGGTCACCGAGCGCCTGATGGGCGAGGTGTCGGTGCCGCTGGTCACCACCAACCGCATCAACACCCCCGAGGTCGCCGAGCGGCTGCTCGCCGAGGGCGCCGCCGACATGGTGTCGATGGCCCGCCCGATGCTCGCCGACCCCGACTTCGTCGCCAAGGCCGCGGCCGGCCGCCCGGAGGCGATCAACACCTGCATCGGCTGCAACCAGGCCTGCCTGGACCACACCTTCAGCGGGCAGATCACCTCCTGCCTGGTCAACCCGCGCGCCTGCCACGAGACCGAGCTGGTGCTCACCCCGACCCGTCGGCGCAAGCGCGTCGCGGTCGTCGGCGCCGGACCCGCCGGACTGGCCTGCGCGGTCAGCGCCGCCGAACGCGGCCACGAGGTCACCCTGTACGACGCCGCGAGCGAGATCGGCGGCCAGCTCAACGTCGCCCGCAAGGTCCCCGGCAAGCAGGAGTTCGACGAGACCCTGCGCTACTTCCGCACCCAGCTGGCGGCGCACGGCGTCGACGTACGCCTGAACACCCGGGTCGGCGCGGACGACCTCGACGGCCACGACGAGGTCGTCGTCGCCACCGGGGTCACCCCGCGCACCCCCGACATCCCCGGCGTCGACCACCCGAGCGTCGTCGGCTACCTCGACGTCCTGCGCGACGGCGCCCCCGTCGGCGACCGCGTCGCGATCCTCGGTGCCGGCGGCATCGGCTTCGACGTCGCCGAGTACCTCACCGACGGCGGCGACAAGGCCCACGAGGACCCGGAGACGTACTTCCGCCTCTGGGGCGTCGACATGGACTACCGCGCGCCCGGCGGGCTCGCCGCGCCCGAGCGCCCCGCGCCGCCGCGCACCGTCCACCTGCTCCAGCGCAAGACCAGCAAGGTCGGCGCGGGTCTCGGCAGGACCACCGGCTGGATCCACCGCACCGAGCTGAAGCACCGCGGCGTCACCATGGTCCCGGGCGTGCGCTACGACCGGATCGACGACGCCGGACTCCACGTCACCGTCGACGGCGAGTCCACGGTGCTGGAGGTCGACACGATCGTCCTGTGCACGGGCCAGGAGCCGAGCCGGGGCCTGTACGACGAACTGGTCGCCGCCGGCCGCAGCGTCCACCTCGTCGGCGGCGCCGACGTGGCCGCCGAACTGGACGCCAAGCGCGCCGTCAAGCAGGGCACCGAGCTGGCGGCGGCGCTGTAGGAGGTGCGTGGGCCGTCCCTAGGATGAGCCCATGTCACTCCCGCACGCGATCCTCACCGCCCTGGTCGAAAAGCCCTCGTCGGGGCTGGAGCTGACCCGCCGGTTCGACAAGTCGATCGGCTACTTCTGGTCCGCGACGCACCAGCAGATCTACCGCGAGCTGGGAAAGCTGGAGGCCGACGGCCTGATCCGCGCCCTGCCCGGCGGACAGCCGGCCCGCGGGCAGAAGAAGTCCTACGAGGTGCTGCCGGCGGGCCGCGACGAGCTGGCCCGCTGGACCGCCGCCCCGCAGGACCCCAAGCCCCTGCGGGACGCGATGCTGCTGCGGTTGCGGGCCGCGGCCGTGGTCGGCACCTCCGGCATCGAGGCGGACCTGCGCCGCCATCTGGAGCTGCACGAGCGGCAGTTGGCCGAGTACGAGGAGATCGAGGAGCGGGACTTCCCGCCCGGCAGGGACGGCACCGAGGACCGGCTGCGGCATCTGGTGCTGCGGGCCGGCATCGATCTGGAGACCTTCTGGACCCAGTGGCTGCGGCACGCGCTGGCGCAGTTCGGCGAACTCCCGGACGAGGGCGGCCGGACCTGAGGAGGACCACGGTCCGGACCCCGTACGGCCGGAGGACGGGCCCGGCTCAGAACCGGTACGGCTTGGAACGCCGGCGCAGGAACCAGGCCGCCGCGATCACACCGGTGCCGACCAGCGCGCCGCCCGCGACCAGGGTGGCCGTGCCGTAGTCCTGGACGGCCCCGCCGAGGCCGCCCAGCACGCCGCGCGAGGCGGAGGGTGAGGGCGCCGGGGAGGCGGAACGGCTGGGCGAAGGGGAGGGCGAGGGCGCCGGGGAGACGATGACGGTCTGGGACCCGGCGGTGCTGTTGTTGGAGCACATGACGATCACGGTGTACGTGCCAGGGCTGATCCCCGACCAGCTGGCGCCCTGCCCGGTGCTGTTCCCGGTCAGGGCCACCTGCCGCCCCTGGGCGAAGTCCCCCTGGCCTCCGGTGATCAGCGAGGCGGTGCCCCAGCTGCCGTTGAGCTGGGCGCAGGCGGTGGTGGTGACCGACACCGTGGTGCCGGTGGTGCTCACCGAGATGCCCGGACCGGCGGTGGCCGGCCCGGCGGTGAGGGCGACGGGCAGCGCGGCGGCTGCCACGGTCAGGCCGGAGCGGAGGAGTGGCGAAGAGATGCGCATGTGGACTGCCCTCCGGCGGCACGGTCGGCGGTACGTCCCATGCGCCGCCGAGATCGGAAACGCCCGTGCTGCCTCACGGGAAGCCAACAGGGCGGCGACCCGGCCCGCATGCGGAGCGCGACCGCGCAGGTGACGGGCGGCCACCGGGCGCCTCGGCCCGTCGTCGCCCGGGGGCCGGCGCACGGCCGGCCCGGTGTCACCCTCCCGTGCCCGTCGTCACCTTCCGCTCCGCCGAGAAGCCGCCCCAGGTGCCGTCCGACAGCCGCGCCCGGACCCGCACCCGGTGCGTGACACCGGCCTGGCTCCCGGCGTAGAAGCTGTACTCGGCCCGCTCGCGCGGCGCTTCGTCGCCGTACACGAGCGATGTCGCCGCACGGCCGTCCAGCTCGATCTGATACTCCGTGATCACCCCGTCCCCGCGCGGCGGGACCCAGCTCAGATCGATGTAGTAGGCCCCGTCGGCCCGGTGCGAGGACGCGCGCAGGGCGGTGGGAGCGGTGGCCGCGGCGTCGTCGGAGCCGGGAGCGGTGAGCCGCACGGCGGCGCCGGCCGGTGAGACGTTGTCGGCGGCGTCCCGCGCCCGGACGGTGAAGGTGTAGCGGGTGCCCGGGCGCAGACCGGTGACCTGGGCCGAGGTGCGATCGCCGCCCACGCTGTGGACCTTCGTGCCGCCCTGGTGGATGTCGTACGACACCACCCCTCGGTCGTCGGTCGAGGCCGCCCAGGTCAGCCGGACCGCCCGGGCGCCCGCCGCCCGGCCTCGGGTGTCGCCCGGACGGGTCGGCGGCGTGTCGTCGGTGACGGCGGCGGGCGTGGTCGCCCGCACCTCGCGGCTGCGCGGTCCGAGCCGCCCGTCGGCGTCGCGGGCCCGCACGGTGAACGCGTAGGCGGTCGAGGGGCGCAGCCGGGTGACGTCCACCATGCGGTCGGCGGCGGGCACCTCGTCGACCCGCGTGCCGCCGCGGTACACCTCGTACGCCTCGGCGCCCTCGACCGCGTTCCACATCACGTGCACGGTCGTCGCGCTGCCCGCCTCGGCGGTGACACCCGTCGGCGCTCCGGGGAGCGGTCGGCTGCTCGTACCGTCGTCCCCGGTGCCCCAGCCGCAGGAGGAGACGAGCGCGAGGGCGGCGCACAGCAGGGCGCTACGGCGCAGGGCGCGTGGGACGCGGGTGGGGGAGGGGGTGGCGGGGGCGGGGACGTCTCGCACGGCGCGGCCTCCGGGCGGCGTGGGGGTGGCTCCGGCAGGTCTTCGGTGGGGCCTCGACCTGGCGGCAATGGTCCGGACCAATATGGGCCAGTGACGCGATCACATCAAGAGGGCGTCGTGGGGGTTCGCTCGGTCCGGTTGCGTATGCTGAAGCTCCTCGCGGCCGAAACCCTCCGCACGGACGGGGAGTTCGGGAGGTGGCGCGGACCGCTGTCGTCGCTGTCGCCGCGCCGACGCGGGCGGTGGGCGGGCCGGCGCCGAGGGCCTGGCCCGCCCGCCTCCGGTCGCGGGCCCGGAGCGCGGCCGGGGGCGGGGAACGGGGGCGCGGGGGCGCGGGGTGTCCACCGTCTGGCCCACAAAAGGTGGCCGCGTGGGCGATTCGGGGACAGATGTGGCCGAGTGACCGTCCATGTCCCCCAGGAGAGGCCACAACGTGCGTGTCCAGTCGCTGACACTGGTCGCGGCCAGTGCCGCCCTGCTCGCCCCCACGACGTTCCCCGACGCTCCGCCCCCGCCCCTGCCCGGCCCCCAGGCGCACCTCCGCTCCGGCCTCCCGCACGAGGGCGGGCCGGACCGCGCGGACCGCTCCGCTCCCCGGATCGGGCCCGTGCTCCCGCTGTCGCGGCCCGGGCCGGTACCGACCTCCGGGGCCGCATCGCGGCCCGCGGCGCGCCCCGGGGCCGGGGACAGCCGGAGCGCCGGGCCGGTCAGCGCCGCCGACCTGCTCGCCCGGGTCCGCGACTGCGACCCCGTCTCGAAGGGCCGCTACCGCACCGACGCGGGGAGGCCGGCCGACGTCCCGGTCTGCGGTACGGACGAGGCCGTGTACTGGAAGGCGGACCTGGACGTCGACTGCGACGGACGGCCCGGCGACCGCTGCAACAGCCGCACCGACCCGCACTTCACGCCCGCCACCGCCTACACCCAGTCGGACGGCCGCGCCCTGGACGCCGAGCGCCTGCCCTACGTCGTGGTGCCCGAGCCCGGCGAGATCTGGGACCACCGCGCGGACGACGTCCACGGAGGCTCGGTCGCCGCCCTGGTCCACGGCGACCGGGTGCGGTACGCCGTCGTCGGCGACGTCGGCCCGCGCGACCTCATCGGCGAGGCGTCCTACGCCGCCGCCGAATCCCTCGGCATCCCGGCCGACCCGCAGGGCGGCGGGGTCGCCTCCGGCGTGACGTACATCGTCTTCAAGGGCAGCGAGGTCGAGCCGATCGAGGACGAGGACGCCGCCGAGAAGGCGGGGGAGCGGCTCGCGCGGGAGTTCGTGGACGGCCGGTGAGGCGGGCCTCCCGCGACGAGCACGTCAGACGGCGGACCAGCCGTCGTCGACGGGGAGGACGGCGCCGTTGATGTTGCTCGCCGCCTCCGAGGCGAGGAACAGGATCGCCGCCGCCTGCTCCTCGGGCTGCGACACCCGGCCGAGATTGGCGAAGTGCGCCCCGAGCGTGGCCGGTCCGTGGGCGCCCTGCTCGGCCTCCACGGTGATGGCGGTCCGGGTGCCGCCCGGGCAGATCGCGTTGGCGCGGATGCCCCGCCCCCGGTACATCACCGCGAGGCTCTTGGTCAGCCCCACCACGCCGTGCTTGGACGCCGTGTAGGCGGCGCCCGCCGCGCTGCCGCGCAGGGCCGCCTCCGAGGCGGTGTTGACGATGGCGCCCCGGCCCGCCGCCAGCATGTGCGGCAGGACCGCCCGGGTCAGCAGGAAGGGCGCGGTCAGGTTCACCCTGAGGACCCGCTCCCACTCCGCGTCGCTCACATCGGCCAGTGCCGACATCCGGTCCATGATCCCGGCGTTGTTCACCAGGACGTCGACCCCGCCGAACCGCTCCACCGCCGTGGCCGTCACCCGGTCGACGACGGCCTGCTCGCTCAGGTCGCCCGTCACCGCCACCGCGGTGCCGCCGGCCCGCTCGATCTCCTGGACGGCCGCTTCGACGCCCTCCGCGTTGAGGTCCGCCAGCACGACCCGGTCGCCCTGTGCGGCGAAGCCCAGGGCGGCGGCCCGCCCGATGCCCGATCCCGCCCCGGTGACGACGACACTGCGCCCGTCCGGTCGCTCGGCCATGTGGTGCTCCTTGTCATGAGGTGGCGGGACGGGCGCGGAGCCCGTCGGTCCGCTCACCCTACGACTTAATGTCGGTCAGTGACAAAAAATGCGGACGGGCAGTGGTGGAGAATTCGGGAGCACAGCACCGGCGCCGGAGGAGCAGATGGCCGCAGCCAGCGGACGCACAGGACGACCGCCCCTGACCGAGGAACGCAGGGCCGAGATCCGCTTGGAGATCGCCCGCGCCGCCTTGGACCTCTTCGTCGCCCAGGGGGTCGCTGCGACCACGGGCGAGCAGATCGGCCGGGCGGTCGGCATCTCCGCACGCACCGTGTGGCGCTACTTCCCGACCAAGGAGAGCTGCGTACGCCCCCTGCTGACCGCCGGCGCCGGACTGGTCGCCGAGACGCTGCGCCAGTGGCGGCCGGGACAACCCCTCGACGAGGCGTTCGACTTCGAGCGGCGGGCGGCGGAGGACGACCGCCTCCTCGCCGCACCCGCCCACGCGACCGTCGGGGCCCTGGTGCGCCTGACCCGCACCGAACCGGGCCTGCGGGCCGTATGGCTGCAGACCTACGACGAGGCCGAACCGGCGTTCGCCCGCGCCCTCGCCGAACGGGCCGGCCTGCCCGCCGACGACCTGCGCCCGGCGATCCAGGCCGCCATGTTCAACGCGGCACTGCGCGCGGCGGTGGAACACCACGCCTGGCACGCGGCCGACGACACCCGCACGGACGCCGCCACCGCCCGGGCGGACCTGGCCCGGGTCCTGCGCACGGCCCTGACGACCGTGGCGGCCGGCCTCTCCTGACACACCGCGGCGACCGGGCCGGCCACGCGAGGGAGGACCGGGGAGGGGAGGAGCGCCCTCCCTTCAGGCGGGGGGGTGCCCTCCCGCCTGGAAGGGAGCGCCCTCCCGCCTCCTCCCGGTCCGCGGGACGACCCGGCGGTCAGGTCTTCCGGTACGAGTACGCCTCCGCGGCGGCCGCCTCCACGGCCGCGAGGTCGGCGCCCGTCGCGGCCGTGACGACCGCGGCCACCGCGCCCTCGACGAAGGGGGCGTCCACCAGCCGGGTGTTCTCCGGCAGCTCGTCGCCCTCGGCGAGCAGCGCCTTCACGGTGAGCACCGCGCTGCCGAGGTCGGTGAGGACGGCCACCCCCGCCCCCCGGTCCACGGACGCGGCGGCCGCCGAGACCAGCTCCGAGCTGGTGCCGAACTCCCCGGACGCGGTCCCGCCCGCCGGGGCGACGGGCACGTCGACCCCGCCGCCCGACAGGGCCTTCGCCAGGTCCGCCACCGACGCGGCGACCTGGGCGCTGTGCGACACCAGAACGATTCCGACCAGCTTCCCGTCACTCACCGGCCGCCTCCTCCAGCGCGGCGAACAGCAGCGCGGCCGAGGTGGCGCCGGGGTCCTGGTGCCCGATGCTGCGCTCGCCCAGATAACTCGCCCTGCCCTTGCGGGCCTGCAAGGGGGTGGTCGCCCGGGCACCCTCGTCGGCGGCGGTACGGGCCGCGGCGAACGACTCCGCGAGGGCGTCCACCGCGGGCACCAGGGCGTCGACCATGGTCTTGTCGCCCGGCTGCGCGCCACCGAGGGCACGCACCGCGTCCACGCCCGTGCGCAGGGCCTCGGCCAACTGCTCCGCACTCACCTCGGCGGCGTCTCCGAGCGCCTTGCCGGTGCGGCGCAGCAGCGTCCCGTACAACGGCCCCGAGGCTCCGCCGACCGTCGAGATCAGCTGCCGTCCCGCGAGGGTGAGGACCGCCCCGGGAGTGCCGGGCGCCTCCTTCTCCAGCGTGGCCGCCACGGCCGTGAAGCCGCGCTGGAGGTTGCTGCCGTGGTCGGCGTCGCCGATGGGCGAGTCGAGGGCGGTGAGCCGTTCCGCCTCACGGTCGACCAGGGCGGTGGCCGCCGTCATCCAACGGCGGAAGAAATCGGCGTCGAGCACAGGATCTCCTTGCCTGGTAGGTACGTGACGATGCATTCCCCGTCCACCGTCACATGCCCCACCTCAGGCCCGGCGTCCGCACCGGCGCGTCCCACAGCCCCAGCAGTTCCTCGTCGATCTCGCACAGGGTGACCGAGGCCCCCGCCATGTCCAGGGAGGTGACGTAGTTGCCGACGAGGGTGCGGGCGACGGCTGTCCCGCGCTCGCCGAGCACCCGCTGCACCTCGGCGTTGAAGCCGTACAGCTCCAGCAGCGGTGTGGCACCCATGCCGTTGACCAGCACCAGCACGGGGTTGCGCGGGTTCAGGTCCGTCAGTACCGCGTCCACGGCGGCCTCGGCGATCTCACCCGAGGTCATCATCGGGCGCCGCTCCCGGCCGGGCTCACCGTGGATGCCGATGCCCAGCTCCAGCTCACCGGCGGGCAGGTCGAAGGTGGGGCTGCCCTTGGCGGGCGTGGTGCAGGCACTGAGCGCGACCCCGAAGCTGCGGGAAGCCTCGTTCACCCGGCGGGCGATCGCCTCCACCTGCTCCAGCGGCCGGCCCTCGTCCGCCGCCGCCCCGGCGATCTTCTCCACGAACAGCGTCGCCCCCGTGCCCCGGCGCCCGGCCGTGTAGAGACTGTCCGTCACCGCCACGTCGTCGTCGACCAGCACCTTGGCGACCTGGATGCCCTCGTCCTCGGCCAGCTCGGCGGCCATGTCGAAGTTGAGCACGTCGCCGGTGTAGTTCTTGACGACGAACAACACCCCCGCCCCGCTGTCCACGGCCGCCGCGGCCCGCACCATCTGGTCCGGCACCGGAGAGGTGAACACCTCACCCGGACAGGCCGCCGACAGCATGCCGGGCCCCACGAACCCGCCGTGCAGCGGCTCGTGCCCGGACCCGCCGCCGGACACCAGGGCCACCTTGCCCGCTACGGGCGCGTCGCTCCGCACGATCACCCGGTTCTCGACGTCGACCGTCAGCTCGGGGTGCGCCGCCGCCATACCGCGCAGCGCGTCCGCGACCACGGTCTCGGGGACGTTGATGAGCATCTTCACGGGTACCTCCTGGGAGCCCGGCAGGCCAGTCAGTGACCTGCTTCTTTGCTGTTCAGAGTGGGTGAGGGCGGTTCTCGGTCTCGGGGTTCCGTGACGGCTCGGAGCGGGTTCCGGCGGTACTGACGCTGACTCGATGCTGACTTCGGTGACGCCCGTCAGCCCCGTCGGGCGCGGCTCGGTCGGGATCCCCGCTGTCGCAGTATCGGCCTTGCGGCAGCGAAGGTCACGCGCAAGAACGGCATGGGCGCGCCCAGGTCAGAAACGGGCTGTACCGGATGACGGCGTTTTGTGGGCCGTGGCAGCTGATCGCTGGTTGAGCAGGTCACCCCTGGTGAATCGTTCAAGCGGCCAGCGGGTCCTCCGGCCGGACGCTGGGGTACGCCATCACGCGCGTGCCGATCGGGCACCGGGCGTTCCCCTGCTCTGCGTTCACCGCTGCCCTTCCTCGGCGAGCGCCTGGTTCGCGGTGCTCAGGCGGCCGGCGTTCCGGCGGGCGGCCCGCTCCACCGCGCTGAAGCCCTTCAGCAACGACTCCAACTGGTGCACGGTCGCGTTCTCGCCGCCGCCCGGTTCTTGGACGGCGAGTTGGTGGATCAGACTGATCATGTAGCCGACGCTGGTGTTCTCCTTGCTGTAGAGAAACACCCGGCGCGTGCTGTCGGTCGGGAGCCCGGTCGGCAGGTGACCGATGTTGTGCTCGGCCGGCTTCTGCTCGATGCGCTCGATGACGCGAGAGCCGGCCTTCTGCGCTCCGATGAGGCGTACCAACTGTTCGACGTCCTGGGTGGCGTACCCGTCGATGTACTTGAGGGTGGCCGCCAGGCGGGCATGGTTCCCTCTGACGTCTCGTCATCAGTAGCAGCAGTCCCCGCCGATGCAGGACGGCGGTCGACTACCTTCATGGCGCCGTCGACCACCTGAGTAAGGACCAGCTGGACCTCCGGGACCCAATTACGCCGTACTGTGCCTTCAGGCAGCAGCTGAAGTGCTCCACAAGGGCCCGCCTCAGCGGCAGCATTGGCCCCTCATCTTCAAGAACCCCGGGCTGGCCACCCTCGGCTCGACGGCCCCGGTTCTGCGGCGTGTGCTGTCCGTGGCCACACGGGACGCGTGCAACGGGGGCCGGCAGCCGATCGGGAAGGGGGCGCACAGGTGTAGGTGAACGAGCCGCGGGCCTCGGAGCGTCACCGACGAAACCTCCTCGCCCATGTGCTTCGCGTCCGTCGCCCGGGTGTGGGCCCGCCTGGCCGACGACGTCCCCGGGTAACCGGAGGAGGACCGGCGTGGGTCAGGCGCCGCGGGCCGTCCTGCGGAAACCCGTCGGTGTCGTGCCCGTTCGCTGCCGGAAGAACTTGGTGAAGTCGCTCGCGTCGGCGAACCCGAGCCGTGCGGCGACGGCGGCGACGGTCGACGGACCGTGAGCCAGTTCCCGTTTGGCCTCCAGCGCTACGCGTTCGTCGATATAGCGCTTCGCCGACATGCCGGTCACGGCCTCCGTGGCACGGGTGAGGGTGCGACGGTTGTAACCCAGCGCTGCCGCGTAGTCCTCCACCCTTCGGGTCGCCGGGAAGTCGCGCTCTACCGCGGCGCGGAAGCGGCGGAACGTCTCGTTGGTGGTAGGCCTTCCGTGCTCGGATCCGTACGCCCTGGCCAGTCGCACCACCAGAACCGCCAGCAGATGCCGCAGGACCTGCACGTGGGACTCCAGGGGCAGCTCCGCCATGGCCTCGTACTCGTACCGCAAGTGCTCCAGTGCCCGGGACAGGCCTTCCGCGTGCGGGGCGCCGGGGGTGAGGGGTCGAAGGGAGGCCACGTCGGCGACTGAGGAGGCGGCGGTCTCCGTGTCGGGGAAACCGGCCGGGAACGCGACCAGAAGACCCTGGGCACCCGGCAAGTCCGTGCCCCAGCGCTGCACCTGTCCGGGGTGGATCCACAGCCAGGCACCGTCGGACAGCTCGTACCGGGTGAAGTCCACGGAGACGGTCGCACGGCTGCCCGGCCGCACGTGGACGAGTTGGTGGAACGCGGGGCGCAGCGAGGCGTACGGGTCATTGCCGTGCCGGCGGGCGCGCTCGGCCAGCCCCGCGAGCTGCACGAGTTCCAGACCCGGCGGTGAACCGGCCGTACGCCGGAGGGTGAGGTCCCGGATGACCGACCGCTGCGCATCCTGTCCGTTTTTCCCCATGGTGAGTCCCAAGTGTACCGCCGTCGCCCTCGACCGGTCTTCTAGCGTGATGACGTCGGCGCAGCTCAGTGCCAGTGCATGAGGAAGGAAGATCCGGATGAGACTGATCGTGGGCATGACCGGGGCCACCGGTGCCGTGTTCGGTGTCCGGTTCCTCCAGGTGACGGCCCAGTTGCAGGACGTCGAGACGCATCTGGTCCTGAGCCGGTGGGCGCGGGCGACGATCGAGCTCGAAACGGGCATGACCGCGGATCAGGTCGGCGACCTGGCCGATGTCGTGCACCGTCCGGAGGACCAGGGCGCCACCATCTCCTCGGGGTCGTTCCGCACCGACGGCATGGTGATCGTGCCGTGCTCGATGAAGACCCTCGCGGGCATCCGCGCCGGATACGCCGACGGTCTGGTCGGGCGCGCCGCCGACGTGGTGGTCAAGGAGCGCCGCCGGCTCGTCCTCGTACCGCGCGAGACACCGCTGAGCGAGATCCATCTGGAGAACATGCTCGCGCTGTCCCGCATGGGCGTGCAGTTGGTGCCGCCCATGCCCGCCTTCTACAACCACCCACGGTCCGTGGACGACATCGTCGACCACGTCGTGGCCCGGCTCCTCGACCAGTTCGACCTGCCCGCGCCCGCCGCCAAGAGGTGGGAGGGCATGCGCGCCGCACGTCAGCCGCGCCCGGCTTCCTGACCCGCGTTCCGGGGACACCGGTGCGCCCCGACGCCTTTCCACCCCTTCCCTTCGGCTTCCACGGAGCACCCATGGCTTACGACGACCTGCGCGAATTCCTCAGCACGCTGGAGAAGGAGGGCCAGCTGCTGCGCATCACCGAACCGGTCCTCCCCGAACCCGACCTGGCCGCCGCAGCCAACGCCGCCGGGCGCATCGGCGACGGCGCCCCCGCCCTGTGGTTCGACGACGTCAAGGGCTTCACCGACGCCCGGGTCGCCCTCAACGTCCACGGCTCCTGGGCCAACCACGCCCTCGCCCTCGGTCTGCCCAAGCACACTCCGGTCAAGGAACAGGTCGAGGAGTTCGCCCGTCGCTGGGACGCCTTCCCGGTCGCCCCGGAGCGACGCGAGGACGCCCCGTGGCGGGAGCACACGCAGGAAGGCGACGATGTCGACCTCTTCTCCGTGCTCCCCTTGTTCCGCCTCAACGACGGCGACGGCGGCTTCTACCTCGACAAGGCCGCCGTCGTCTCCCGCGACCCCGAGGACCCCGGCCATTTCGGCAAGCAGAACGTCGGGACCTACCGCCTCCAGGTCGTCGACAGGAACCGGCTGGCGATTCAGCCCGTCCCCGTGCACGACATCGCCCTCCATCTGCGCAAGGCCGAAGAGAAGGGCGAGGACCTTCCCGTCGCCATCACCCTCGGCAACGACCCCGTGATGGCCATCGTGGCCGGGATGCCCATGGGGTACGACCAGAGCGAGTACGAGATGGCCGGCGCCCTGCGAGGCGCCCCTGCGCCGATCGCCACAGCACCCCTGACCGGTTTCGACGTGCCATGGGGTTCCGAGGTCGTCATCGAGGGGGTCATCGAGAGCCGCAAACGGCAGATCGAGGGGCCCTTCGGCGAGTTCACCGGGCACTACTCCGGTGGCCGCCGCATGCCCGTCATCCGCATCGACCGCGTCTCCCACCGCACGAACCCGGTCTTCGAATCGCTCTATCTGGGAATGCCCTGGACGGAGTGCGACTACCTCGTGGGCCCCAACACCTGTGTCCCGCTGCTGAAGCAGCTGCGCGCCGAATTCCCCGAGGTGCAGGCCGTCAACGCCATGTACACGCACGGACTGCTGGCCGTCATCTCCACCCGGAAGCGGTACGGCGGATTCGCCAAGGCCGTGGCCATGCGCGCCATGACCACCCCGCACGGACTCGGTTACGTCAGCACGGTCATCATGGTCGACGAGGACGTGGACCCGTTCGACCTGCCGCAGGTGATGTGGGCGATGTCGTCCAAGGTCAACGCGGCCGGTGACGTGATGATCCTGCCCAACCTGCCCGTGGTGGAACTGGCCCCAGCCGCCCAGCCGGCGGGCCTGACCAGCAAGATGATCATCGATGCCACCACGCCCGTGCATCCCGACCAGCGCGGCAACTTCTCCACGCCCACCAAGGACCTGCCCGAGGCGAAGGACTGGGCGGCCAAGCTCCAGCGCCTGCTGTCCGAAACCCGCGGCTGACGCCCTCACACACCGGCCGTCCGGCCGCCCACCCCGTTGCGAAGGAAGACACCCCGATGACCGACTGCTGCCCCCGCTGCGCCCACGAGAGCGTCAGGACCCTGCACTCCTCGCCCCTGCCCGGCGTCTGGGACGTCCTGCAGTGCGGACGCTGCCTCTACACCTGGCGAACCAGCGAGCCGGCCCGGCGTACGCGCCGCGACGCCTACCCGGAGGCGTTCCGGCTGAGCTCCGACGACATGGCGAACGCCGCAGAGGTGCCGACCGTCCCGCCCTTGCGCTCCAGCGGCCCCGGCCAGAAGACCGGCCTGACGGACGGCTGACGGCGTACCCGCATTTCCGGCCTTCGTCGCGGAGGCGAGGAGACGGCGCCGGGGAACGGGCAGACGAAGCGTCATGAGGGACACAGAGCTTCGGTACGACGGACGCGACAGGCAGGAAGCCCGTGCCCGGGGAACCATGGCGATCTGGCGGTGGGCCAGGTGGGCGGCGCTCTTCCTCGCTGCCGGCTGGGCGCTGAACTCGGTCGTCGGGCTGGTGGAGGGCGCGCGGGTACAGGAGTTGTGGTGGCCTCTGCTCAGTACCGCCATCTGGGTGGCGGTGACCGTGAACGGCTTCGTGACCTACCGCCGGATCAGGACCACGACTCTGCCGGCCATCACGGGACGGCCATCCACCTGACTGCTTCTCCCCGGCCACGAGGTCCATCCTCACCGTACGAGGAACTTCACTCCTTCATGTGACGGGGCGCAGCCTCCTCACCGATCCGTGTCACGAATCGGTGGTGAGACGCAGCATGACCTTGCTGCTCCCGCTTTCCGGGTCGGCGGCGACGGCGAGTGCCTCCTCTGCTCGGTCCAGCGGGAAGCGATGGGTGATCAGGGGGGACACGTCCAGACCGTCCGCCAGTGCGCGCAGCGCGTCGTCGATCTCATCGACGAAACGGTACGAGCCGATCCAAGTGATCTCCCGGGTCACCAGGTCGCCGAGCGTGGTGGCCGCGGGGGTGCCGGGCAGGTTGCCCACCTGGACGAGCGTGCCTCCTCGGGCGGTGGCGCGCAGCACCGGTCCGAGCGCGGCCGGGGCACCGGATGCCTCGAAGGCTACGTCCACGTCCTCGGGCAATCCGTCACCGACGGAGATGTCGTACGTTTCGTCGGCGCCCATGGCGCGGGCGACGGCGAGGGAGGACGAAGCCAGATCGGCGGCGACGACCCGGCCTGCCCCGCGGTACAGTGCGGCGGCGACCACCAGGGAGCCGATCGGGCCGCAGCCGTTGACCAGGACTGTACGGCCGCGCAGGTCGGGAACTCGGCCGACGGCGTGCAGCGCGACGGCCAACGGTTCGGCCAGAGCACCCTGTTCGGTGCTGACGCCGTCCGGCAGCGGACGGATCTGGGCCGCGGGGACCGCCCGGTACTCGCTGAACCCGCCGTCGGTGTGCGGGACGAAGGCCGCCGACCCGAAGTAGCGGACGTGCGGGTAGAGGTTGGTGCGTCCGGCGATCCGTTCGGGAAGGACACCGTCGCCCATCAGTCGGGCCGGGTGCACGGTGACGGGTTGGCCTTCGCGGAGGCCGGTGACATCGCTGCCGAGCGCAGCGACCCGGCCCGCGAATTCGTGGCCGAGCACGAGAGGGTGTGTGAGCGAAGCCGTGCCGGACGCGCCCTTCTTCCAGTAGGAGATGTCGGAGCCGCAGATGCCGCCCCATTCCAGGGCCAGCAGTACCTCGCCCGCCTCCGGCACCGGCCGGGCACGTTCCTCGATGCGCACGTCGCCGGGGCCGTGTACCACGACTGCCCTCATCTGGTTCTCTCCGGCGATTGCGGGCGAGGGGTTTTCGGTGGTCGTCCTCATACGGCGTCCTCCAGCCGGACCAGGTCGCGTCCGCGAGTCTCGGGTGCGAGGTACGCGCTGACGAAGGTGATGAGCGAGTAGACGATCAGCATCGCCGCGATGGGCCACCAACTGCCGGTGACAGCCGTAAGAGTGGCCGCCAGGACCGGGCCGATCGCGGTGGCGAGGATGCCGCCGAGTTCCTTGGCGAGCGCGAGCTGCGTGAAGCGGGTGCGGGAGCCGAAGAGTTCGGCCATCGTGACGCTTTCGAGTGAGAACAGGCCGAGGACGCCGACGTTGAGCCCGAGGGCCATACCGATCATCACGCCCGGGGTCGAGCCGGAGGTGATGAGGAGCATCATCGGAAAGGCGAGGACGGTGGTCAGGGACGAGAGGGTGAGGTAGACGGCTCGGCGTCCGAAGCGGTCGCCGAGCAGGCCGATCACCGGCACGGTGGCGAATCCCGCCAGCGAGCCGTACACGATCGCGTCCGTCGGGACCGACCGGCCGACCGCCAGGTTGGTGGCGAGGTAGCCGACCAGGAACGTCTGGATCAGACCGGAGTTGCCCGCCTGGCCGAAGCGCAGCCCCAGTGCGAGGAAGAACGCCCTGCCCTTGCGCTGGCGGATGCCGGCCGCCAGGACACTGCCCTCGTGGCTGTCGGCCGTGGCGATCGCGGACTCGACCTCGTCGCGGGCAAGCGCCACGCCGTCCACGACGTCGGGGCGTTGCTCGAAGACCGGGCTTTCCTTCAGACTCCGGCGCAGCCACACGGCGAAGATCATCAACGCGAAGCTGAGCAGGAAGGGCAGCCGCCAGCCCCAGGAGAGCAGCTGGTCCTCGCTGAGCACGGCGAGCAGAACGGCCCACAGGGCGGAGGCGGCGAGTGTCCCCGAGTTCGTGCCGAGCGATACCAGCGAGGAGATGAGGCCGCGCCTCCGCACGGGCGCGTACTCGGTCAGCATCACGGTGGCCCCGGCGATCTCGGCTCCTGCGCCGAAGCCCTGCACCAGGCGCAGTACGACGAGAAGCACCGGTGCGAGGATGCCGATCGTGGCGTAGGTGGGAAGGACCCCGATGAGGGTGGTGGATGCGCCCATCAGCAGGATCGTGAGGTAGAGGACCTTCTTGCGGCCGATCCGGTCGCCCATCCGCCCGAAGTAGACGGCGCCGGCGAGCCGGGCGACGTACCCGACCCCGTAGGTGGCCATCGCGGCGATCAGTCCGATGGCTGGGCTGACGTCCGGGAAGAAGATCTTGTTGAAGACGATCGCGGCAGCCAGCGAGTAGAGCTGGAAATCCATGAACTCCATGGCGGTGCCGAGCCAGCCCGAGACAGCGGCCCGGGTGAGATCGCGTGTGGTGCGCTGTGCGGATGGCGTCTGCTGAGCGGCTATGACGCTGTCCTTCATCGTGAACTCCGTTGTTCGGGATATCGAAGTGAGGCTCAGATGCGGCGGACTGAGGAGGGCGGCGGTCACCGAGGGGTCAGAACTCGACGACTCCGGTACGCAGGGCGGGGAGCCGGTTCGCCACGGCGGCGGTGAGCCCGTCGTCGTCGGCCAGGTCCGCCGCGCCGAGCACGCGCAGCAGCGCGCGTACGGTGGTGGCGGGGCGGGTCGCGGGCCGCCAGCAGGCGGCGAGCGCCTCGGTGGCGGGATCGGCGGGTGCGTCGGCCGTGCTGGTGCTGTGCGCCCAGGCGGCGAGGGCCAGTTCGAGGACCGGGGTGCTCGTGCCGCGTGCCCGCAGTTCGCGCAGGGCGGGTAGCCAGCGTTCCGTGATCTTCAGCGATCCGTCGGAGGCGATCTGCCGCAGCCGGTGGTGCATGGACGGGTTGCGGAAGCGTACGACGAGGTCGTCGGCGTACGCGGCCGGATCGGGGCCGCCGGCCGGGAGGGTCGGGGCGATCTCCGCGCACAGCGCCCGTACGAGGCGCTCACCCCATCCGGCCGCCATGGTCTCGGCGATGGTGGTGAGTCCCGCGGCCGTACCGAGGTAGGCGAGCGCCGAGTGGGAGCCGTTGAGCAGCCGCAGCTTGGTGAGCTGGTAGGGCGTGACGTCCGGGACGAACAGGGCACCGTCCAGTTCCCAGCGTGGCCGGGGTGCGACGAAGGAGTCCTCCAGCACCCACTGCCGGTACGGCTCACCGGTCACGGGGAGGGCGTCGCGCACCCCGAGCGCGGCGTCGGCCGCCGCCCGCCCGGCCTCGCTCGTCGCGGGAACGATCCGGTCCACGACCGTCGCGGGGAAGGAGACGGACTCCGTCAGCCGGTCCAAAATCCGCGCGCGGTCCGGCCAGGCCGAGGCACGGACGAAATCGTGGACCACACGGCCCAGGACCGCCCCGTTGTCCGCCATGTTGTCGCAGGACACGACGCTGACCGGGGGCGCGCCCGCGCGCATCCGCGCGGCCAACGCGGCGGCCAGTCGTCCGACCACAGTCGTGAGCCGTCCGTCGGAGGACGCGGCGAGGTCGGCGGCGACCGGCCCGGCCAGGGTGTCGAGTCCGCCCGTCGACGGGCAGCGGTGGTAGCCCTTCTCGGTGACCGTCAGGGTCACCACCGTCACCTCGGGGTCGGTGAGCAGAGCGTCGACGGCAGCGGCCTCGGGTCCCATGGCGAGTGCGCCGACGACGGCACCGACGACGCGTGTGCGGTCTCCGTCCGGGTGGTGTTCGGTGAGTGAGTACAGGCAGTCCTGGCTCCGCAGTTCGCGTACGGTTCCGGTCGACCGGGGGGCTACCGCGGTGATGCCCCAGGGCTCGCCGGAGCGGGCGGCAGCGTGCTCGGTGAACACGGCCTGGTGCGCCCGGTGGAAGGCGCCGAGACCGAAGTGAACGATGCGGGTGCGCAGTTCGGCGGGAGCGACCACGGGTCGCAGCTCGGGTGCGAGCCGGGGGAGTACCGCGCGGTCCAGCCGGGGGAGGGTGTCGGTGCTCACCAGTCGTGCACCGACCCGTCGAGACGACGGGCCACAGGGAGGTAACGCCGTTGATAGGGGAAGCGTTCCGCGGCCTTCTCGTCGTACTCGACGCCGAGGCCCGGTTCGTCGGAGGGGTGCAGCATGCCGTTGGCGAAGGTCACCCCCGTGCGGAACACCTCGGCGGTCTCGTCGGGATGGCCCATGTATTCCTGGATGCCGAAGTTCGGCACGGCGATGTCGACGTGGACGGCGGCCGCCATGCTGACGGGGGAGAGGTCGGTCGCCCCGTGTGACCCGGTCCGCACCTGGTAGAGCGCGGCGAGGTCGAAGATCCGTCGCAGATGGGTGATGCCGCCCGCGTGAACGACGGTGGTGCGGACGTAGTCGATGAGCTGTTCCGTGATCAGGTGCTGGACGTCCCAGACCGAGTTCATCACCTCGCCGACCGCGACCGGTGTCGTGGTGTGCCGGCGGATGAGCCGGAACGACTCCTGGTTCTCGGCCGGGGTCGGGTCCTCCATCCAGAACAGCCGGCAGCCCTCGACGCTCTTTCCGAACCGGGCAGCCTCGATCGGGGTCAGCCGGTGGTGCACGTCGTGCAGGAGGTGGAAGCCGAAGCCGAAGCGTTCCCGCACTGCCTCCAGGTAGGTGGGCGCGAACCCCAGGTAGGCCTCGGTGTCCCAGGGCTGTTCGTCGGGCAGTTCGGTCGCGGCCGGCTCGTAGACCTTGCCCTTGCGCACCCCGTACGTGCCGCCGACATCGGGTACGGCGGCCTGGGCCCGTACAGCCTTGTAACCCAGCTCCAGACAGCGCTCGACGTCGTCCAGCAGCGAGGGGATGTCGGTGCCGCTGGCGTGCGAATAGACCAGCACGCCGTCACGGGACCGGCCGCCGAGGAGCTGGTAGACGGGCAGCCCTGCTGTTTTGCCCTTGATGTCCCACAATGCGGTGTCGACGGCAGCGATCGCGGTCATGGTGACCGGCCCGCGCCGCCAGTAGGCACCCTTGTAGAGGTACTGCCACATGTCCTCGATCCGGGCGGGGTCCCTGCCGATCAGCAGTGGTGCCACGTGGTCGCGCAGGTAGCTCGCGACCGCCAGCTCACGACCGTTGAGGGTGGCGTCACCGAGCCCTGTCGCTCCGTCCGAGGTGGTGATACGCAGGGTGACGAAGGTACGGCCGGGCGAGGCCACGAACACTTCGACGCGTTCGATCTTGCTCACAGGTGCTCCTTGGTCGCGAAGTGCTTGTATACAAGCACCTGTCGCCGAGTGTGGCAATACTTGTGCCGTCGTCCTACGTACGATGTGCACATGCCTCAGAAGAACGGGCGGACGAGTCGGCGCGACATCTACCAGAAGTTGCGCCAGATGGTCCTGACCCTCGAACTCGCTCCGGGCGCGGCCCTCTCGGAGAACGAACTCGCCGCGTCACTGGGCGTCAGCCGCACGCCCGTGCGGGAGAGTCTGATCCTGCTGGCCCAGGAGGGCCTCGTACAGGTCTTTCCGAAGATCGGGTCGTTCGTGTCGCGGGTGGATCCCGCGCAGGTCGCCGACGCGCAGTTCCTCCGGGAGGCGGTGGAACTCGCCTCGCTCCACGCCCTTCCCGAGCATCTCGACCCCGCGATCGTCGAGGACCTGCGAGTCAACCTGGACCGCCAGAAGCGCGCGGACCTTGACCTCGAGGAGTTCTTCGAACTCGACGAGGCGTTCCACCAGAACCTGATGCGGCTGAGCGGACACGGCAACGTCTGGACCACCGTCGCCGCAGCCAAGGGCCACCTCGACCGAGCCCGGCGCCTGGGCCTGCACGAGAACGCGTCCCCGGCCGCTTTCGCCGCCCAGCACCACGAGATCTTCGAGGCGATCGTCGGCGGCGACGTCCCGCTCGCCCACACGGCAATGCGTACTCACCTGCGGGCCGTCTTCAGCGACATCGAACGCATCCGTGCGCACTCGCCCGAACTCTTCGCCGCCGACGCGTCGACGGTGCCCGTGCGACGCAACATCGTGGTGTGGGAGTGACTTCACCGGTCGACGACTGAACCTTCCTCCGACGCCCGCAGGGACGGTTCCTCTCGGTCAGGACCGTGCAACTGGCCGGCCAAGGGATCCTTCTTGCACGCGCGATCCAGGCGCGGGGCCTGCCGAACCGGCCCCTCGAGCGGGTCAGCCGGCGGCGTGGTAGCCGAGCCCGCGGTGGGCGAGGTGGTGAGGGTGTCACGCGACTGCTCCTCCTCGGCTTCATCGTGGTCGCGGGTGAAGAGCAGGTAGCAGGTTCGTTCGCCCATCCAGGCTAGGGCCTCCAGCCGGGAGCGGTCCTGCGCGGGATCACCCCCGAAGGGACGGGCGGGATGCGCGACGCGGCCGCCGCCGGGGGTCGGGGGCGCTCAGCGGTTGCGCGTCGACCGGAGCCTCCGCGCGTGCCGCCGTCGTGCGGCGATGACGTCAGGCGGGGGACGTCGGCGGGGGGAGAGCGGGGCGGGCACGGTGCCAGCGGGCGGGATGTCGCCACCGGCCGGAGGCGTCGCGGGCGACATCGACGCCGACTTCCACCATCAGTTGTCAACGTTGCCGAAAGCGAGTTGAGTCGGTGCCTTTGATGGGAAAGGGTCTGTGGTCATGGAGTTCTTCTGCTACCACCGTGACCGGCCCGGCTCCCTCGCGTTACGCGAGGAGTCGGTGGAGGAGCACTGGTCCTACATGGACCGGTACGCGAAGGAGCTGATCGCTCGCGGCCCGACCTTCGCCGATGACTGTCAAACAACCACCGGCAGCGTGCACATCGTCGATCTGCCCGATCCCGCCTCCGCCCGCGCGTTCGCCTTCGAGGAGCCCGACTACCAGGCCGGCGCGTACCGGGATGTGCTGCTGCGCCGGTGGCGCAACGTGCTGGGGCGCACCATGTGGGATTTCCCCGGTGGCCGGACCGATGGCAACCGGTACCTGGTGCTCGGCCTCGGCGAGGGGCCCGGCCGCCGACCTTGTCCCGCCGCTCGACCGGGAGGAGCTGGTCGCGTACGGGCCGCTGCTGTCCGACGACGGCAACACCTGGCTGGGTACGGCGGTGCTGCTCAGGGTCCCGGAACCGGACACGGCACGAGCCGTCCTGACTGCGGACCGGTACGCGGACATCGAGGTCCACGACCGGGAGTTCGGCGGGCGTCGATGAGCCACGAAGACGTCGGGTCGATGACATGCCCGAACCACGTCGACCCGGGACGGCGGCGGTGACGGCGGCGCTGCGGGCGGTTCCGCTGGTGGGCGGGCCGGTGGAGATACGGGGTGCGTTGGACCTGGAGACCACACAGGCCGGGGTGATGCCGCGCCGGTTGCCCGCGTGGACCAAGGAGCAGTACCAGGACCCGTCGGTCTACGGGGTGACCGTGATGCCTTCGGGGGTGCGGCTGGTGTTCCGCACCGATGCGCGCACATTGGAGTTCGAGGTACTCACCTCCACCGGCCAGCTCGCCTCCGACCCCCAGCCTCGCCCGACTGGGATGCTGGAGCTGCTGGTGGACGGCGACTTGTCCGGGCGTCAGCAGGCGCCGGTGGGCAACGTGCTGCGGATGGGGGCCCCCGGAACCGTACAGCGACTCATCCCGGGCGAGCCAGGGACTGTACGGTTCGCCGGGCTGCCGGCCGGCATGAAGGGCATCGAGTTGTGGCTGCCCCAGCAGACCCCGACGGAACTGGTGGCCCTGCGCGCTGACGGTGACGTGCTGGCACCGCTGCCGGACGGGCGGCGCCGCTGGGTGCACCACGGCAGTTCCATCAGTCACTGCATCGAGGCTGACGGCCCGACCGGGACCTGGCCGGTGGTGGCAGCTGGGCTCGGAAGGGTGGAGGTGATCAACCTCAGCCAGGCGGGTAACGCGCTGCTGGATCCCTATGTCGCCCGGACGATCCGCGATACGCCCGCCGACCTGATCAGTCTCAAGGTGGGCATCAACATCGTGAGTCTGTCCGCCTTCCGACTGCGGACGTTCGGCCCGGCGGTACACGGCTTCCTGGACACGATCCGGGATGGACACCCGGACACCCCGCTGCTGTTGATCTCTCCGGTGAGCTGCCCGGCCCTGGAGGAGACTCCCGGCCCCACCACGACCGGCCCTGACGGGAGGCTCGCCGCCCTGGGCGACCCGGCCGATGTGGCCGGCGGGGCGTTGTCGCTGGCGGTGGTCCGTGCCGAGCTTGCCCGGATCGCTGTGGCACGACAGGCGTCCGATCCCCACCTCCACTATCTCGACGGACGCGAGCTGCTCGGCCCGGACGAGGCAGACGACCTGGCAGACGGTCTTCATCCCACCGCCACCGCTTACCGTCGAATGGGCAAGCGTTTTGCAGCTCACGCCTTCGCGACCGACGGTCCCTTCCGCTGAATGAGCTGGCTCCCCCTCGGGGGGCGCCGTTCACCCCGTGGCGCGGACGTCCGGCACCTGGATCACTCTGCCGCCGCCGGATCCGATCGCCAAGGCCTCACACCGAACTCATCCCGAAACAATCAGCTTCACAGAGTTTGAGGTGGCCCGTACGGTCGTTCGACCCGAATTGCCAAACGGACCGTACGGACACCTTCTGCACTCCACCCGAGCAGCGTGATGCGTTACGGATGGCGGACGAGGTTCGCGCGCAGCACCTTTTCGAGGTTCAGCTCCACCTCGCGCGTGTGAACCCCGGCCGCGAGCGCTGCCCGGGCAAGCTCCCCAGACGCGGGAGTGAACGTTTCGCCGAGCAGGCGGTTCTCCGCGCGCAGTGCCTCCTCGAGCGTGCCGTCGGCCGCGTCGATCGCCTCGGCAGCCGCGGCGCGGACACCGTCGGGCAGAGACGCGATGGCCCGTGCGACCCACTCAACATATTCATCCAGTTCTGCGGCGGGCAGGGCTCGGTTCACCCAACCCCACCGCTCGGCAGTGGCCGCGTCGACGAGCCCGCCTGTCAGCACGATCTCGAGAGCGCGAGCGCGACCCACGAGGCGGGGCAGGTGGGCAGTTGCACCGGCTCCAGGGACGATGCCGATCAGTGCCTCGAACTGGCCGAGCGCCGCAGTCTCGAGGGCCGCGAATCGCAGATCCAGGCTGGAGACCAGCTCGGCTCCACCGCCACGGGCGAGTCCCGCGACCTTGGCGATGGTGGTCTGAGGCAGACGCCGCCAGCGTTCATGAAGCCGCATCATCGGGCCCGTCCCGACAAGCGTCTCCTCCGCGACCGGGAGGGCGGCGTAGGTCGCGGGGTCCTCCACGAATGACAGGTCGCCGTGCGCCAGGAAGAACTCCGGATTAGCGCTCTGGACCACGATGACGTGCAGATCGGGATCCTTCTCGGCCGATGCGGCGACGGCGTCCAGGTCGAGCATGAGCTGCGCCGTCATCAGGTTGACGGGCGGAACATCAATCGAGACCCACAGCACTCCGTCCTGGCGCTTGAGATCGAGGCTGGGCAGGGACTGTTCGGTCATGAGATTCCTTCGAGTTGCCGGTATCCCTG
This sequence comes from Streptomyces sp. SudanB5_2050, assembly GCF_964272335.1. Taxonomy (NCBI): domain Bacteria; kingdom Bacillati; phylum Actinomycetota; class Actinomycetes; order Kitasatosporales; family Streptomycetaceae; genus Streptomyces; species Streptomyces sp. SudanB5_2050. The sequence continues at coordinate 1,032,573 of NZ_OZ186760.1, read as the reverse complement.
GTATACCTGGTACATGGAAGGTACTTCAAAGAAACCTGGTATCCGTGAGGATCGGGCCGGTCACGAGACCATCGTCGGCCCGCAGCGCGAGCTCCTGGATCAGCTGCTGGACAAGTGGGGCCATCTGCTGCTGGCCGCGTTGTGCCGGCAACCGCGACGCTTCAACGAGCTCAAGAGAGAGCTCGATGGGGTCACTCAGAAATCGCTGACGCAGGCACTGCGACGGTTGGAACGCAACGGCCTCGTCGAGCGCCGGGTACTGATGCAACGCCCCGTTGCTGTGGAGTACCGGATCACACCGCTGGGCCGCACGCTTGAGGAACCCTTCTCGATCCTGCGCTCCTGGACCGCCGACCACCTCCCCGAAGTCGAACGGCACAGGGAGGCATTCGACAAAGGCGCGGACACCCTTCACTGATTTTTTCGGGATGACTTCGGTGTGAGGGTTTGGCGATCGGATTCAGTGGCGGCAGACCGGTACCAGATCTCGGATGATCTTGTGCCTGATGACCTTTGGACGCGTCTGCCCCGGGTGCCCCCACCCGGCGCTCAGCGCATCAGCTCTGGCGGCCTGGATGGCTGCCGGGGCCGTCGCCGTTCCCGGTCAGCGGGGTGGGTGAGAGGTCGGCGGGCTCCTCGCCGGCCTCCAGCAGGGTGTCGGCGGCGCCGACGATCAGCGGGTCGGGCCTGCCCACGGCGGAGCCGTCCTTGGCGGGATAGTCGCAACGGTCGAGCAGGCTCCGCATCGCCTCCAGCCGGCCGCGCCGCTTGTCGTTGGTCTTCACCACCGTCCACGGCGCGTGCTCGGTGTCGGTGGCGCGGAACATCTCGACCTTGGCCGCCGTGTACTCGTCCCAGCGGTCGAGCGACGCGAGGTCGGTCGGCGACAGTTTCCAGCGGCGGACCGGGTCGATCTGGCGGATGGCGAAACGGGTGCGCTGTTCGGCGCGCGAGACGGAGAACCAGAACTTCACCAGCATGATGCCGTCGTCGGTCAGGAGCCGCTCGAACATCGGCGCCTGGCTGAGGAACTCACGGTGTTCCTCGTCCGTGCAAAAGCCCATCACCCGCTCCACGCCCGCACGGTTGTACCAGGAGCGGTCGAAGAAGACGATCTCCCCGCGAGCGGGGAGGTGAGTGACGTAGCGCTGGAAGTACCACTGGCCCGCCTCCCGTTCGGTCGGCTTCTCCAGGGCCACCACGCGGGCTCCGCGCGGGTTGAGACGCTCGGTGAACCGCTGGATCGTGCCGCCCTTTCCGGCGGCGTCCCTGCCCTCGCACAGCACAACGATCCGCTGGCCGGTGTCCTTCACCCAGCGCTGCATCTTGAGCAGTTCGATCTGCAGGACGCGTTTGTGACGCTCGTACTCGGCCCGGCGCACCTTGCGGTCGTACGGGTAGTTCTCCCGCCAGGTCTCGATGTGACTGCCGTCGGCGTTGAGCAGAACCGGCCTCTCCGGTCGCCGCTCGTTGACGACCAGTCCGTCGAGCAGTTCCTGCCCACCCGCGTCGCCATCCGCGGACGGCTCGTCGTGGCGCTCGTGCACCATCTCGCTTCCCACCTCTCCTCAGACCGGCAGGGGTCGCCGTGTCGGCCGCCTGCCGGCGGAGCGGCCGGGCCTCGCGGCCGGGGGACGGGACCCGAACGGCTCGCCTGGCGGGCCAGGAACCTCGGAACCGGCTCGGGACGCCGGATGCGGGGTGTGCCGAGGACCGTTCTGTTCGGCGGTACACGGCCCTGCCTCCCGCCCGCTTGCCCGCTCCGGCCTGGAACAATCCACCGGCGGCCTGCCTCCCACCTGCTCAGGCTGCCCTCGGGCGGCTCGGTTGACCGGCGAATCAACTGCAACTACCTTGGTTGCAGTTTATCGGCGGTGGCGAGGAGCCGGAGATGGCGGGGCTCAGCAGTAGGAGCGCGGTCGCGATTCACGCGCTCGCGATGCTGGCGCACCGGCGTGGAGGCTCGTTGACGTCCGCGGAGATCGCGGACAGCCTCGACAGCAACCCGGTCCTCGTGCGACGCGTCCTCGGCCGCCTGCGAGACGCTCAGCTGGTGCGGTCCACCGATGGGCGGGGCGGCGGCTGGTCCCTCGCCCGCACCCCGCGGGACATCACCCTCCACGACGCGTACGCCGCCGTAGAGGGTGGGCGTGTCTTCTCGAGGCACCCCCATCCGCCCAGTGGGGCGTGTGTGATCGGCCGCAACATCGGCGCTCTGCTCGACGCCGAGTTCCGGAGCGCGGAGCGGGCTCTGGAGGAACAGCTCGGCCGGACGACGATCGCCGCCCTGCTGCAGCAGATTCTGGCCTGCGACAGCGAAGCGCAGGACGGCTGATTCCCCGGTGACGCACCCGCGACCCGTGTCATGACGCACGCCCCAACCGCAACCAATGTGGTTGCGGTTTCTTCTCAGGAGTGAGAGCGATGCACCAGGAAGCCGAAGCGACCGCGAGCGCCGGGGCTCGTGGCCCCGCGACCTACGACCTCGTCATCCGCCGCGCACATGTCTTCGACGGCCGCCAGAAACTCACCGGTCTGTACGACGTCGCCGTCGACGGCGCGGAGATCGCTTCCGCATCGGCCGAACCGCTCGCGGGCAGACAGGAGATCGATGCGGCCGGAGCATGGGTCATGCCGGGACTGATCGACACCCATGTCCACTTCTACGACGTGCGCGCGGTCTCCGATTCCGACTCGATGCGGGCCTTCGAGGAGAACGAACTCCCGGGGCGGCTCGGGCTGTTCCTGGAGCACGGGGTCACCACCATCAAGTCGGTGGGCGATCCGACGGGCGGGATCCTGGACACCCGGGCCGGAATCGCCGAAGGCACACTGCGTGGCCCGCGACTGCTGGCAACCGGTTGCGGCATCACCGGACGCGACGGGCATCCCGCCGCCACGGTCTTCGGCGACAACCCCTGGGCGCGCGAGCGCTTCACGGGAGAGGTCGACAGCGTGCAGGAGATCCGCGACCTGGTGCACCACCTCGCCGACCGCAAGGTGGACGCGATCAAACTCCTGTCGGAGGGTGCGTGCGCACACTCCGGCGGGCCGGGATACCTGTGGCGGAACCCCGCCTTTCCGGACGGCGTCGAACTGCAGCGGCTGCCCCGCGCACTCCTTCGGGCGGGTGTCGAGGCCGGGCACGAGCGGGGACTTCGGGTCACCGTCCACACCACCCAGCAAGTCGCGGCACGCGAGGCGATCGAGGCCGGGGCGGACGGCCTGGAGCACGGTGTCACCGTCGAGCCCCTCACCGACCGCTCGCTCATCGACCTGATGCTCGAACACGACATCACCTACACGCCCACGCTCTGGATCGACGACGCCCACCCGGACGCGCGTGGCAATCTCCAGAAGGTCTCCCGGGCCGGCGTGCACATCGCGCTGGGCAGCGACACCTTCAGCGGCCGGGGCCTGTTCGGAGCCAACACCGTGGAAGAGGCCGAGCTCATGGTGGCAGCGGGGATGACGCCCACCCAGGTACTGGCCGCAGGCACCAGCGGGGCGTCGCGGCAGTGCGCCCGCCCCGACCTCGGCACGGTGGCCCGAGGCAAGCGCGCCGACCTGCTCGTACTGGACGCCGATCCCACCGCGGACATCGGGAACCTCCGCCGTCTCCGCATGGTCATCCTGAACGGCGAACTCGCCGTCGACAAGCGCCGGACGGCTTCGTCCGGATCACCGCGCTGACCACAGGAAGACGCCCGCGATGCGAGGCCTGCCAGGTCAGGCGGTGAGCACGGAGACCACCGCCCGCGGGCTCCCCGGCCGGGGCGCCCACTCAGTCACCCCCGGGTCATGCGTGTTCAGCTCAGCAGCTGTCTGATCGCCGTCACCACTGCCTCGCCCGTCTGCTGGACGGCCGTGCCGGCGACCAGGGCGGGAAGGGAACGGACCGCTGTACGCAGGACGGGGCGAAAACCGTCGCTCTCCGGGTCCGTCAGGGCGCCCGCCAGCACCGTCGTCTGGTCCCGCAACGCGTCCGGGTCGCCCAGCTGGGCAGCGTGACGGTCGATGTCCGCGCGGAAGGCGGCCAGGAGGGCGGTGAGGGATTCGAGGGCGTCGGACGGGACACCGCCCTGGCCGGTGCCGGTCTGTGTGACGTGCGTCAGACGACGGCCGACGGCGTTCTGCGCGGTGCCGGTGTTGTCACCGCCGATGCTGATGCCGGACCCGGGGGTCCCGGCGGGCTCGGGCGACGGGTCCCTGCGCGGAAATCCCGGGCTCATGGGCACTCCTTCGGTCGGGGCGGCGGTGGATGCCGCGGGCGTCGTCTGCGCCACCTGGGTCAGCGTCACGCCCCCTGCCAGCTGGATTCCCGCGTTGTTGTCGCCCAGCACTTGGATGCTGTTGATCACTGTGCGCCGGTCGGAGAACGCCTCCGTCGCGAAACCATGGCGTGCGAGCAGCGCCTCCACCGCGTTGAGGACGGCGGCCTGCATCAGTTCGACGTGGCGTTCGGCGTCGCCCTTCTGGTGCAGATCGGAGACCTCGGGCAGGGACAGGGCGTCGCGCACACTCAACGGGCCGTCGCGCTCGGCCGGTTCCGGATCCCGCTCCGGCGTCTTGCGGAGCTGCCGCCACAGCGCCAGCCACAGCTCCGCCGCACCCCGCAAGCCCTCCAGCGCGGCGGGACCGGCCGGTGCGGGCAGGGGCAGCAGGGGCGCCAGTACCTGGGGCCGCAGCGTGACGCGCAGTTCACCGGCCTGGAGGGCCGCGTGCACGAAGAGGCTCACCACCAGCTGCCCCTGCCAGCTGACACACTGGGCCCGCAGATACGGCCGCTCCGGCCGGCCCAGGCCGCCCGCCGTCCGCGGTGTTCCGGTCCCGCTCCGGCTGCGCTCCAGCCACAGGCCGGCCGGCAGGGCCAGGACCCGGGCCACCGAGAAGCCGGGCAGTGGGGCGGTCTCCTCGGTGCTTCCGGGGCCGGACTCACCGTGGCCGGTGGCGGCCAGTGCGGCTCCGATGCTGTCCAGCAGCTCCGTCTCGCGCAGGGGCACCACCGGGCGCTCGGGCGTCCCCGGCCGCAACGGCACGCGCATCTCCGCTGCCCCCCGGGCTTCCCTGCCCGCGCCGATGAAACGACCCGCTCCGTCGTACGGCAACTCGGTGGCGTTCTGCCGGGTGCGGATCTGTTCCACAGGGCCGCGGGTTCGCGGGCCGACCGAGGGCGGTCGTTCCCGGGCACCGGCGTCCCGGCTCACCCGGCTCCTCGCGGACCTGGCGAGCATCCCGTCGACGACGTACACCAGAGTCACGGCCGAGGCCAGTACGACGGGTAACTGGGCGCTGCGCACCCACAGTTCGTGGAAGTCGTCCTGCTTCTGCGTCGCGACCAGCGTGAAGACCCAGAAGCCGATCAGCGGGGTCATCGCCCAACTCGCTCCGGACGAGCCCAGCGTCCAGGCGAAGCCCAGCACACCCAGCCACGCCAGAGCCGCGGCCGGCGCCCAGACCACGACGGCCCCGAGCACCGCCACCACCACGATCCGGCGAAGCAGCCGCCACCGACGGACGCGTACTCCGTGCAGCAGCACCGGAACCAGATCGAAACCGTACGAGGGGACCGCGCGCGCAGGGTCGCGCAGCACGTCCTTGACCAGCTGGGGCAACAGGGCCTCGCTCCACGGCCTGGGACCGCCGACGCGGGCCGGGCGCGCGTAGAGCGCCGTGCAGAGCAGCCGTGTCACGTCGGAACCCGCCGCCTGCGGCAGTGGCTCGCCCGCCGGTAACTCTCTGGTCCGCATCCTCGATGGCCCCCCGGTCCGGCGCAAACGGTGCCTGGAGGCATTTTCGCCTCACCGGCCCCGTTCACGCCATACCCGCACACGGCCCGGCGGAGCCGGTGCGTCGACCCGAGCGCTCCTGGCTTCAGCGTTTCGCGGGCGACGGCTTGGCAGGGTCGTGCGCGCCCTTGCCGCCGGCCCTCTCCGTCTTCTTCGCCTGACCTGGTGCGTGGTTCGGGCCTTCGCCTGCCGTGCCGTCCTCCGTCGCGGCAGGACGCTGCTCCGTGGAACTGGGTGTGATCCGGTCCGTGGTCGACGGTGCGGAGTCGCGCGTGGCAGCGCCGGTGCCGGACGCACGTTCCGTGCCGTGGGAGGAGGAGGGGGCGGGACGTCCGGTGCCCTCATCGGAGAGGGAACCTGCAGAGGCGCCGGGGTCGGTGGACGGCCGCCCTGCGTCGGCAGACGGCGCGGCTGCCCCCTTCTCTTGCGCGGTGAGCGGAGGAGCGGCCTCGTCAGTGGGGGCCCCGGCGACCTCGGCCGCGCTCCGGTCGTCGCCCGGTGAGGCTGCATCGTCGGTCACGCTGAGGGCGGTCGCCATGACGGCGGTAAGGGTGACGGTCGCGCCCGCGAGGAGTGCGCGCCTGCGCGGACGCGTGGCGCGGGGAGCGTTCGGAAGCCCGACCGCCGGCGGTTTCGGACGCGTGCGGTCGCCAGGCCGCGACGCCACGTCGCGCGGGACGAGGCTCACGGCGGGCGCCGAGGGGGCGAGCCCGGGCGGGACCGTGTCGGCGACTTCCGCCAGGGTGCGGGCGCAGTCACGGGCGGTCGGGCGGTTCCGCGCGTCCAGGGCCGTCATGTGCCGGAGCAGGTCCGCCCATTGCTCCGGCAGATGGTCGGGGAGGACGGGTGGGCGGTGCAGTCGAGCGATCGCGGCTTCGAGGGGCCCACCGTCGTACTCGACCCTGCCCGTGAGGCATTCGAGGAGGACGAGACCGAGGGCGTACACGTCGGCGGCCCGGCCGACGGGATGCCCGAGAACCTGCTCGGGGGAGAGATAGGCGGCGGTGCCGACGAGGGTACCGGTGGCGGTGCGGGTGGTGGCGTCCAGCCGACGGGAGATGCCGAAGTCCGTGAGATACGTACGGTGCGAGGCGTCGAGGAGGATATTGGACGGCTTGACGTCCCGGTGCACGATTCCCGCCGCGTGTGCGTGCGCCAGCGCCTGGGCGAGGCCGACACCGACCGCGGCCGTCGCCGCGAGTGACAAGGGGGCCCGGGCGATGCGCTTCTTCAGCGTCTCGCCTTCGATCAGTTGCATGACCAGGAAGCCACGGCCGTTGTGCTGTCCGGCGTCGTACGCGGTGACGAGACCGGGGTGATCCAACCGCGCCAGGATCACCGCTTCGTCGTTCGAGACCTCTTCGACGTCGAAGCCGGTGTCGGGCCTGAACACCTTGACCGCCACCGGCCGCTTCAACCGCAGATCGAAACCCCGATGGACGTCCGCGGCGCCGCCCGAACCGATGAGGCCGTCGAGTCGGTAGCGGCCGCACAGCACCTCGGCGGAGCACCGGGCAGCCATGACCCGGGCCGACTCACGAAGTCCCATTCCCTCTCCCCCTGCATCGAGGCACGGACGCGGCCCGCCTCCGGCATGCCGCCGCACCCGGCTACCCGTAGACAGGCTTCCGACACCCGACCGCCTCACCCGCACCTCCGAAACCCTCCGCATTACGTCGAGGCGACGATCCTCCTCACGGTGATACGGCCGGCCGCTGTCGTGGCGGGCGCAGGGGGTGTGTGTCGCTCGGGGGGCGGGTCATGCGGGCCAGCCCGTCTCGCTGTACGGCTCGCCGTTCTGGATCTTCGTGATGGCCAGGCGGGTATAGGGGACGAGGTCGTCGGGAAGGGCGGCGGGATCCCAGAACTTCCACTGGGTGCACTTGTCCGGCTCGCGCAGCACCGGCTCGCCGCCCCAGGTACGGGCGCGGAAGAACAGGGCCATGCGGGGCGGGTTCCTGGGCTGACCGATGTGGTGGACGACATGGACGAGTTCCACGTCCTGGCGCTCGATGCGCAGCCCGGCTTCCTCCCTCGCCTCCCTGATCAGGCAGTCGATGGCGTTCTCCTGCTCGCAGTGGCCGGCCAGGACGTGCCAGGTGGACGGCGCGAACGCGGAGTCGGGGTGGCGCAGCCCGAGCAGCACCGTCCCGTCGGGGCGTTCCAGGTAGAGGTGGACGCCGATGATGTGGGGGACCGTGCCGTGCGGTGACGGTGGACGATGTTCCGCGGGTGCGGGTGCGGGTGCGGGTGCGGGTGCGGGTGCGGGTCCGGGTCCGGGCTCGGGTCCGCTCCGGATCGGCGGGAGGCCGGCGGCGTGGCGTCGTACGAGGGCGCTGGTCGTGTCCGCGATGCGCAGGCGGTGAAGGTCGTCGGGAGTGAACCAGGCGAGCATCACCCCCTCGGTCAAGCGGAGTTCGCGCGGGTCGCCGTTCCAGCGGCCGGCGTAGACGGCGATGGGTACGGTCGTGCCGTCGTCGTGGGAGGCGTACTCGGTGGCGAACGGGGACAGGTCGGCGAGATCGAGGCCGGCTTCCTCGGCCAGTTCGCGCCGCACGGTGTCTTCCAGGGTGGCGTCCTGGGGCTCTCGGCCGCCGCCGAGCAGGGACCACATGCCCGGCTCCCAGATCTGTCCGGGGAAGTAGTCGCGGAGATGGAGCAGGTACTCGCCGCGGTCGTTGTAGATCAGGGCCGAGGCGTTGGCCGCCTCCGGCTCGACCTGGAGAGCGTCGCCGCTCATCCGGCGTTGCAGCTCCCACAGGGACCGGAACAGCCCCGGCTGCCGCGTGAGTTGGGCGTAGGTGCCCTCCTGGACGATCCGCCCTTGGTCCAGGACCACGATCCGGTCGGCGACGGCCACGTTGGTGAGGCGGTGCGTGATCAGCAGGATGGCGCGGTCCTTGGCCAGTTCGCGCAGGCCGGCGAAGATCCGGTGCTCGGCGCGGGCGTCGAGGGCGGCCGTGGGTTCGTCCATCACCAGCAGCGCCGCCCGCCGATGGAACGCGCGGGTGAGGACCAGGCGCTGCCACTGCCCGCCGGAGAGCTGCTGTCCTCCGAACCACTCGCTGGTCAGCAGGGTGTTCAGGCCCGAGCGGAGCTTGGGAAGCATCTCCGCGGCGCCGGACGCCTCGCACGCGGCGAGCAGGGCGGCGTCGCTGGTGTCGCCCTGCCCGAAGGTGATGTTGTCGCGCATCGTCAGCGGCAGGTAGGTGAACTTCTGCGGCACCAGCGCGACGTGCTCCCACGCCCCCCACGGGTCCAGGTCCGCGGTGGAGGCGTGGTCCCAGGCCACGTCGCCCTCGGTGGGCAGCAGCAACCCGCACAGCAGACGTGAGAGGGTCGTCTTCCCGGAGCCGTTCTCCCCGACCAGCGCCACGATCTCGCCGCGCTTCACATGGAGGGAGACGTTGCTCAGGCTGTCCTTGGGGGCGCCGTCGTAGCGGTAGGTGACGTCACGGACCTCGAAGCGCTCCGGGGCCGCGGGGAGTGACGCGGTGCCGCGTGAGTCGATCATGGCCTGGCCGTGAGCGTTGTCGAGGAAGTTCTGCCAGTCCTGTACGTACCAGCCGGTGCGTACCAGGCGGGCCCCGCCGTTGATGATGCCGCGCACCGAGCCGGTGGCGGTCTGCAGGGCGAAGACGGCGCCGCCACCGGCCGCCAGGCTCATCCGCCCGGAGGCCAGGAGCCACAACAGCGCCGCCCACACCGCGGCCGAGGCGATCCCGCCGGCCACGGCTCCGGCCAGCCCCATCCACGCACCGGTGTTCGCGGCCTTGCGCTCGGCGGCGTTGACCGAGTCGGCCAGCCGCCGGTACCGCCCGATCAGGAAGGGGCCGGCGAGGCAGGCACGCATCTCCTCACTGGACTCCTGATAGGCCATGTGCCAGCGGAGCTTGTTCAGCATCCGGCGCCGCCCGGAGGTCTCCAGCCCGGCGAGGTAGAGCACGCGTGCGGAGCGCACGTACGCGGCGGCCTGCGGCAGGCACGCGAGGAAGAGCAGGGGGAGGAGCAGGGGGTGCAGGACGGTCAGGACGGTGGCGCCGGCCGCCAGCGTGGCGGTGGCCGCCAGCACGTCCTGCGCCTCTTCGACGAGGTCGGGGGTGACCTGGGCGCCGCGGTCGGCGATGTCGTAGGCGTCGTTGTAGCCGGGCTTGTTGTTGGCGGCCAGTTCCGCGCCGAGCGCGGCCTCGATCATCGTCAGCTCCGCCGCCCGGCCGAGCACCGGACGCAGACGCCCGGTGAGCCAGACGACGGCGATGCCCATCAGCGCGCGCAGGCCGGCGGCGGCGGCGATCACGGCGAGCTGCGGGGCGGCGTCCCACAGCCGCTCGGTGATGTCGCCCGAGGAGACCAGCGCGGTGATCGTGCCCGTGACGGCCAGGAGGCCGAGGGCCGCGAGGACACCCGTTCCGATCTGGCACATCAACAGGCCGACGGTCGCGCCGCGGTCCACGCGCCAGGCCATCCGCACCGAACGCCGCACCAGCGAGGGCAGGCGCCGCGCCATGGTGCGGGAGGTCAACAGGGACCCGGCCCGGAGCCTCGACTCGTCGCGGTAGAGGTATTCCTCTTCTCGAACACCGGCATCCTGCTGTTCGCCGTCCGGCGCGGTCCCCTCGGGTGGTTGTGGTGGCGGGTCCTGAGTAACGGCCGAGGTCATCGTTCCCCCTGAGACGGTCGCTGCGGCAAGGTCGTGAGGTCTAACGACGCGGGCGCGATATCGAACACACGTCATTCGGTCGTGCTGGAAAGCCCGTGATTCCCCGCGTCCGTGGAACCCGGGGGCGCCACATCCCTGGTCCGGCCTGGAGCGGCTGCGGGCAGGAAATGGCCGAAACGCCGACGCGGCAGCACCGCGGCACCGCAGCATCGCGTGGGCAGTACGCCCGGGCAGTGCAGGTGTTCATTCCTCAACCGGTGGGGAAACGGGGCGACTTCCACTCCTCAATGACCTGCTGCCTGCGAGGCCGGCGCTCTCGCGGAGCGCCGGCCTCGCACGACGCCGGCCGGCCGGTGCCGACCGCGGGGGCTCAGCGGGCGGTGTCCGGCAGGGTCGGCAGGTAGCGGGGTGCGCGCCAGGCGTCCAGCCGGCGCTCCACCGCGGCGCCCAGTGCGAGCAGTTCGGCGTCCTGGCGGTCACCGGCCATGAGCAGCAGCCCGACCGGCAGTTCGCCCACCGCACCGGCGGGGACGGAGAGGGACGGGTAGCCGGCGACGGCGGCCGGGGTGGAGGACGGGATCACGTCGTTGTCGCCCCGCGCGCAGTCGGTGGTCCACGCGGGCGGGTTCGTCGGGGAGGCGATGGCGTCCAGGCGGTGTGCGGCCATGGTCTCGTCGATGGACCGACGGGAGAGATCGGTCAACTCCGCGCGCATGGCCCGGTACTCGGGGTCGGTGGTCGGCGGCGCGGCCAGTGCCTGCTCGAACAGTTCCTGGCCGGCGAAGCAGGTCCGCTCGCCGGGGTGCGTGCGGTTGAACTCGATCAGCTCGGCGAGGTCCCGGGGCCCGTGGCGGGTGGCGAGGTAGGCGTCGATGTCCCGGTGGAACTCGCTCAGCAGGGCCGGGAACTCCAGCTCGGCCAGCCGCTCCTGGTACGGCATGCGCACCTCGACGACCTCGGCCCCCGCGGCCCTCAGCCGTGCCGCCGTACGGGTCATCAGGGCGTCCACCTCGGGGCCGAGCGACGGCAGCCGCCACAGGCCGATCCGCTTGCCGCGCAGGCCGCCGGGGCGGGTGAGCGCGTCCGTGGCGTCCCGCCGGCCGTCGTCGCGGACGGTGTCGTGACCGCTGAGCACGGCGAGGGTGAGCGCGGTGTCGATCACGTTGCGGGCCATGGGGCCCGCCGTGTCCTGTTCGGCGGAGATCGGCACGATCCCCGACTGGCTGACCAGCCCGAGACTCGGTTTGTGGCCGACCACCCCGTTCATCCCGGCCGGGCACACGATGGAGCCGTCCGTCTCGGTGCCGATCGCCACCTGCGCCAGCGACGCGGCCAGCGCCGCGGCCGAACCGGAGGACGAGCCACAGGGGTTGCGGTCCAGCACGTACGGGTTGTTCGTCTGTCCGCCCACCGCCGACCATCCCGAGGTCGGCCGCGCCGCGCGGAAGTTGGCCCACTCGGACATGTTGGCCTTGCCGAGGATCACCGCGCCCGCCGCCCGCAACCTCTTGACCAGGTCGGCGTCCGTGTCGGGCGCGCTGCCCGTCAGCGCCAGGGACCCGGCGGTCGTCGGCATGTCGCGGGTGTCGACGTTGTCCTTGAGGAGGACCGGGATGCCGTCGAGCGGGCCGCGGGTCCTGCCGAGCCGGTGCCTGAGATCGCTGGCGGCCGCCTGGCGCAGGGCCGTCGGGCTGGTGTGCAGCACCGCGTTGAGCTTGGGGTCGACGGTCTCGATCCGCCTCAGGTACGCGCGGGTCAGCGCGGTCGAGGACAACGCGCCGCGGTTCATGCGGGCCTGTAACTCGGGAATGGTCACGGTGTCGAGGTCCACTCCGTGGACGAGCGCCGACTCGGCGGGTCGCGCCGCATCGCCGGGCCCGGGGGCAGCGGCCTGCGCCCGCTGTCCGGGGGCCGCCGTCATGAGAGGGGCGATGACCAGGGTCGCGGTCAGGGCGGCCATGCTTCTCTTCTTCATGGCGGACAGCCCACTACGCCGGGCCGTCGGGCACAAGAGGCCCTGGGGCCCGGCGGGTGGCGCGCGCTCAGTGCCGGGGCACGGTGTCGTGGACGCCGCCGGCGTCGGCACTCCGTCGCACCGGACGGCGGAGCAGGGACGCCACGGCCCAGCGGCCCGGACCGGTGGCGGCGATCAGCAGGAAGGACCAGCAGAACAGGACGGCCGGTTCGCCGCCGTTCACGAGGGGGAACAGCGCGTCGGGCTGGTGCTCGACGAAGTAGGCGTACGCCATCGAGCCGGAGCACACCACGGCCGCGGCGCGGGTGGCGATGCCGCACAGCACCGCGGCGCCCCCGGCCAGTTGCACGGCGGCGGCCCACCAGCCGGGCCAGTCGGCGAAGCCGGGGCCCGGGCCGTGCGGACCGCCCAGCACGTCGAAGAGCGTGGCGGCACCGTGGCAGGCGAACAACAGTCCCACGACGATGCGGAAGAGTCCGATCACGTGGTCCCTGCCTCTGTCCAGTACGTCCATCGAGGGGGCTCCTCTCTCGCGGGCGATTCCCCGAAGGCCGGCCACCGCCCGGCGGTTCACCGCGCCGGAACCCTTGACCGTGCCCTCTCTCCGGCTATGGTCTAGACCTAGTGCCGCTAGGTCTAGACCTATACCGGCCTCCGTTCTCGGGCATATCCGGCGAAAGGGCATGGCATGGACATGAAAAGACGGGTGGGTCTCGTGGTCGGGGCGCTGGTCGCCCCGCTGCTCGCCGTCAGCCTCCCGGCGAGTACGGCCAACGCCCACGGGTGGGTCACCTCGCCCGGCAGCCGGCAGGACCAGTGCGCCGCGGGCATCGTCGACTGCGGGCAGATCAAGTACGAGCCGCAGAGCGTCGAGGGGCCCAAGGGCCTGCGCAGCTGCAGCGGCGGGAACAGTCAGTTCGCCGAACTCGACGACGACAGCAAGCCCTGGCGCGTCACGCCGGTCGGCTCGACGCACACCTTCACCTGGCACCACACGGCGCGGCACGCCACGGCCAACTGGCAGTACTTCGTCGGCGACCGCAAGATCGCGGAATTCGACGGCAACGGCGCCCAGCCCGCCCCGGACGTCAGCCACCGGGTGGACTTCGGCGGGCTCACCGGCCGGCAGAAGGTCCTTGCTGTCTGGAACGTGGCCGACACCGGGAACGCCTTCTACTCCTGCATCGACGTCAACATCGGCGGAACCGGTGGCGGCGACGGCGGCGGCGACGGCGAGCCCGGCGACTGCGCCGCCCCGGTGTGGAGCGCCGGCACCGTCTACAACGGCGGCGACACCGTCTCCCACGGCGGCCACACCTGGCGCGCCAAGTGGTGGGTGACCGGCGAGGAGCCCGGCACCACCGGCCAGTGGGGGGTCTGGGAGGACCTCGGAGCCTGCTAGACCGCGTGGACGGCTGGACGGCTGGACGGCTGGACGGCTGGACGGCTGGACGGCTGGACGGCTGGACGGCTGGACGGCTGGACGGCTGGACGGCTGGTCGGTTGGGCGGACGGTCCCGAGTGGGGCGGAGCGGCGCGCGCTCGGCGGGGCGCGCGCCGCTCCGGCGTCGGCGCCGAATGGTTCGGTCGTCCGGAAGCAGGTAGAACGGGAGGTACCTCCCGGCTCCTGTGAGGCCTCCATGTTCGATGTGCCGTTCTGGCTCTGGGCGGTCTTCGCCGCCACCGTCGTGATCTCGCTCGTCATCGATCTGGTGGCCCACCGCGGCGCCCATGTCATCGGATTCCGGGAAGCGGCGGCCTGGAGCGGACTGTGGGTGGGACTCGCCCTGATCTTCGGCGGGGTCGTCTTCCTCGTCCTCGGCGGGACGGCGGGGACGGAGTACACGACCGCCTGGCTGCTGGAGAAGAGCCTCTCGGTCGACAACCTGTTCGTCTTCGCCCTGATCTTCGCCTACTTCAAGGTGCCCCGCGCCTACCAGCACCGGGTCCTGTTCTTCGGAGTGATCGGCGCCCTGGTGTTCCGCGGCCTCTTCCTGGCCGCCGGCGTCGCCGTGGTCAGCCGGTTCACGGCCGTCCTCTTCGTCTTCGCGGCGATCCTCTTCTACAGCGTCTACAAGATCCTCAAGGGCGAGGAGGAGAGCTTCGATCCGGGCCGCAGCTTCGCCGTCCGCCTGCTGCGCCGCTTCGTTCCCGTGCGGGACGAGTACGCGGGCCAGCGGTTCTTCGTCAAGGAGGCGGGGAAGCGGGTGGCCACGCCCCTGCTGGCCGTCGTCGCCGCCATCGAGGCGGCCGACCTGATCTTCGCCGTGGACAGCGTGCCCGCGGTGCTCGCGGTCAGCGACGACACCTTCATCGTCTACACCAGCAACGCGTTCGCGATCCTCGGTCTCAGGGCCCTCTACTTCATGCTGTCCGGGCTGCTGGACCGCTTCCACTACCTGAGTACGGGCCTGGCGGTCATCCTCGGTTTCATCGCCGTCAAACTCATCCTCCAGGCGAGCCACAAGCTGATCAGTCCCGCCGTGCCGGAGATCCCGTCCCCGGTCAGTCTGGCGGTCATCGTGGTGGTGCTCGCCGTATCGGTGATCATGAGCCTGCGACGCCCGCGGAGTCCCTCATGACGGCTGAACACCGTCCACTGTCGTTATCGCCCGTACGAACGTAAAGTGGACGTAAAGGATTTTCGGACTCTCGCTGGTGTTGGTGAGAACCATGGCCCGTCACGCGCAGCACACCACGTCGCAGCAGACCAAGACACGACCGCCCGGAGAAGAGCGGACCGGTACCGGGCGGGCGGGAGCGGCGCTCGACTACACCTGCCCCTCCTGCGGCCACCACGTGCCCGCCGAGGTCACCCGCCACAAGACCCTCGGCATCTACGTCCCCGTGTGGCGCCGGGGCACCTGCCACAACCCGGACTGCTCCGCGGCCGGACCGGAGCGGCAGCGGTAGCGCCGACGCCGCGTCAGCCGACGGCGGGACCGGTGATCTGCCGGCCCTCGCCGTCGTACGGCCAGACGTTGGTGCGGCAGCCGTGCAGGCCCTTGATCTGCTGCATCATCACCGGCGCGGGACGCCCCGCCCCCGGGCACCCCACGTGGCCGTGGCCGAGGAAGTGCCCGACCTCGTGGTTGATGATCAGCGCCCGGTAGGACGTCACGTCGTCGGCGTAGTACTGCGTGGCCAGCAGCCACCGCTTGAGGTTCACCATGACGTCCTGGCCGACGTTGCAGTTGACCTCGCCCCCGGTGTCCAGACCGTAGCGGCCGCAGATGTCGTCCACCGTCCCGGCCGTCGCCAGCCGCACCCGGAAGTCGGCCGTGCCGCCGGACACCCGCCGGAACCCGGTCTCGCCGTCGGCCGTCCAGCCGCGCTCGTCGGCGAGTATCTGCTCCACCTCGGCCGCCACGTCCGCCGCCGCGATCCCGATGCCGTCCTCCACCTGGACGACATAGGTCAGGGTCCGCCCGCTCGGGCCGACCCGTGCACCGCCGCCCGACGCCGTGGCGAACGTACCGGGACCCGAGGACGGGATGGAGCCGGCGTCCGGGCGATCCGCCGTGCCGCCACCCTCCTTCCCCGCGGAGCCCGTCTCCTCGGCCTTCGCCGTCTCCCGCGTCGTCGCGTCCCGCGGACCGGCTCCTGTGCCGTCCTCGGGTGCCGACGGCCGGCCGGAGGGCGGTGCGGCGGGGGCGGCGGCGTCCGCGGGGCCGTCGGAGGGCGCGGACCGCTCCTTGACGACCAGCCCGCCGGCGAGCAGCAGGACGACGCCGGCCGTGAGCCCGGCCCACAGCAGCGGCGGTCTGCCGCGCCGGCGGCGGGCCCGGCTCCCGCGGCGGCGTCGGCGGGACGCGTCGGAGGCGGAGGGCGGAGTCGATCGGTGCACACTCATGATCACGCAGCCTGACCGGACCGTGTGATCGCCCATGGACGGCTTGTGGACCGCTGTGTAACAGCCGTGCCCCGCGCGCGGCGGTTCGCACGTACATACGCATACTGAGATCCATGCCACGGGTCCTGATCATCGAAGACGACCGCGCCGTCCGGGACGGCGTGCGCCTGGCCCTGCGCCGCCAGGGACACGAGGTCGCCGCCGCCGCGACCGGCGAGGAGGGGCTGGAACTGCTGCGTTCCTTCCGGCCCGACGCCGTCGTCCTCGACCTGATGCTGCCCGGCATGACCGGTCTGGAGGTGTGCCGCCGCATCCGCGCCCACGACCAGGTGCCGATCATCATGGCCACCGCCCGCGGCGACGACACGGACATCGTCGTCGGACTGGAGTCCGGGGCCGACGACTACGTGGTCAAGCCGGTCCGGGCCCGTGTGCTGGACGCGCGCATCCGCGCCGTGCTGCGCCGCGCGGGCACGACGGACGACCCGGGCGCCTCCCGGGTGGAACACCACGGCGATCTGGTCATCGACCGGGCCGGGCTCACCGTCACCCACCGGGGGCAACCGGTCGCCCTCGGCCCCTCCGAACTCAGGCTGCTCCTGACCCTGTCCGCCTCCGCCGGGCAGGTCTTCAGCCGCCAGCAGCTCCTGGAAGCCGTCTGGGAGCACAACTACCACGGCGACGCGCGGCTGGTGGACGCCTGTGTCAAACGGCTGCGGGCCAAGATCGGCGAACCGGCGGGCAGTCCGCACTACGTCCACACCGTGCGGGGCTTCGGCTACCGCTTCGGGCCCCGGTGAGAACGCCACGCGTGCCGCGCGCGCTCAGCGGGCTGCGCGTGCGGCTGGTGGTGGCCTTCACCCTCGTCGCCGTCGTGGCCGCGGTGACCACCGGCGCCCTCACCTTCCGCGAGGCGCGCAACGGCGTCCTGCAGCAGAGCCAGGACACCGTGATCGAGGACTTCCGGCACCGCGTCAACACCCTCGCCCCCAACTACCGCTTCCCGCCCGACGCCTCCGACCTGCAGTCCTTCGCCACCGACGTGTCGCGCGGCGGGCCGTCCCAGAACTGGCGGGTGCTCGTCGCCTACCGGGAGGCGCGCGCCACCTCCGAGCCCGGCGACGAGTTCCGCGAACTGTCGCCCCGGATGCGCGAGTCGGTGCGCACCCGGCTGGCCACGGTGTTCCAGCGCGTGACCCGCGACGGCCACTCCTCGCTGGTCGTCGGCATGCCCGTCACCTTCGCGGGGCGCTACACCACCGAACAGCCCGCCTCCGGGCTGGAGGTCTACCTCACCGTGCCGCAGCGCGAGGAGCAGGGCTATGTGGACGCGCTGGTCACCGCCATCGAGCGGGCCACCGTGCCCGCCCTGGCCCTCGCCGTCCTGGTCGCCCTGCTGGCCGCGCGGGGAGTGCTGCGGCCCGTGCGGGCCCTGCGCCGGGCCACCCGCAGCATCGCCGAGGGCCGCCTCGACACCCGGCTCGCGGTCCAGGGCTCGGACGAACTGGCCGACCTGTCCCGCACCTTCAACGAGACGGCCGCCGCGCTGGAGGGGTCGGTGGCGGAACTGCGGCGCATGGAGGCCGGCGCCCGCCGGTTCGCCGCGGACGTCTCCCACGAACTGCGCACCCCGCTGGCGGCGATGTCGGCGGTCACCGACGTACTGGACGAGGACGCGGCGGACCTCGACGAGGACACCGCGACGGCCGTGCGCCTCATCAGCGAGGAGACCACGAAGCTGGCCGGCCTCGTGGACGACCTGATGGAGATCTCCCGGTTCGACGCGGGCGCCGCCGCCCTGCACCTGGACGACATCGACCTCGCCGAGTCCCTGCGGCGCACGCTCGCCGCGCGCGGCTGGCAGGACACCGTGGAGACCGCCCTGCCCGGGCCCGGCGAGCTGCGCGGCCGGGTGGACCCGCGCCGCCTCGACGTCGTCGTCGCCAACCTCGTCGCCAACGCGCTGCGGCACGGGGCGCCGCCCGTCCGCCTGCACCTGCGCGAGGAGGACGGCCCCGACGGCGGGAGGCGGGCGGTCGTCGAGGTCCGGGACGGCGGGGACGGCATCCCCGAGGACGTCCTGCCGCACGTCTTCGACCGCTTCTACAAGTCGGACAGTGCCCGCACCCGCAGCGAGGGCAGCGGCCTGGGACTGGCCATCGTCACGGAGAACGTACGCCTGCACGGCGGCTCGGTCCGGGCCGGGAACCGTCCGGACGGGGGAGCCGTCTTCACGGTCGTCCTCCCGCTGCAGCCCCGGTGCGCCGGGGACGGGTCCGCGCACCCGCGCCAGGAGGACCGGACATGAACCCACGACGCACGCTCGCTCCCTTCCTGCTGTGCGCCGCGCTGCTCCCGCTCGCCTCCTGCGGCATCCCGGAGACCGGCGTGGTGGAGGCGGGGGAACCCGCGACCGGCGTCCTGGACCGGGCCGGGACGCCCGTCCCGACGGAGAGCGCGCCCGAGACCGTGCCCGCCGCCGCGGTTCCGCTCTACTTCGTCGCGGACGGCGCACTGGTGCCGGTGGTCCGCGAGGTGACCGGCACGGCCGACCTCGGCGGCGCCGTACTCATGCTGTTCAAGGGGCCGGACGGCGACGAACGGGAACGGGGGCTGACGACCGAACTGCCGCCGGCCGCCGGGGCGCCCACCGTCCGCGCCGACGGAGCGGCGGTCGTCGTCCAGCTCCCGAAGGGGACCGGGAGCCTCAGCGAGACGGCCGTCGACCAGCTGGCCTGCACGGTCGCCGTCGCCCGCCTGCGTCAGGACCCGGCCCTGGGCAGCGCGCAGGTGACGGTGGAACAGCCCGGCGGCCGACTCGCCGGCCGTTCCAGCGACGACTGCCCGACCGGCGCGGACGACGCTGCCGACGGAACGGGGGACACCGGCGGAACCACGGGCGGAGACACGGGTGGAACCGCGGGCGGAGGCACCGCCGCGCACTGACCGCACGCCCGCGCGCGCTCACAGGCAACCCCAAGCAACTCGTTCCCCTCCTCCTCCCACGAGGGCCGTCCGCACCGGCGGAGCCCCGGCCCGAGGCATTGAGGAGCGATTCTTGATACGTGCTCGACGGACATGGGCCGCCGCGGCGGCGGCCCTGACCGGGCTGGGAGTGGCGCCCGCCGCCGCCCACGCCGCACCCCGGCCGCCAGGCACCCCCTCCGTCCCGGCGACCCCGGCCGGCAACGCGGACCTCCCGCGCGGCTGGCAGGTCACCGGCACCGGTGACGACAGAGCCCTCCAGTGGCGCTCCCCGAGGAACGTCCCGCACGGCGACGCCCGGGTGGAGTTCCACGCCGACGGCCGCCTGCTCGGCGTACCGGAACCGGACGACGACGGCCGCACCTTCCGCTTACCGCTGCGCGACACCGGACCCGCCGCCCTCGACGGGCTCGAGGACCTCCAGGTCCTGGCCGCCGGCCGCCGCCTGGACGAGGAACCCGGCGCCTCGGCCCGCGAGCGCCGCCCCTCCCAGGCGCCCCCCGCGAAACTCCCGCCCCAGCTCCCCGCCGGCACCGTGGACCCGGGCACGCCCGGCCGGTTCGCCACCACGACCGGCGAGTACACGCTCGACCCGGTCCGGCTGCCCGGCCTCACCGCACCGGTCGAGATGCGCGGCGTGGTCGTCGCGCCCAAGGGGGCGACCGGCAAGCGCCCGCTCGCCCTGTTCCTGCACGGCCGCCACGCCACCTGCTACGTCCCCGGCCAGGGCGAGGAGGCCGTCACCATCGACTGGCCCTGCGCCGACGACGCCCGGCCCATCCCCAGCCACCGCGGCTACCTCCAGGACCAGAAGCTGCTGGCCTCCCAGGGCTATGTGACCGTCTCGATCTCCGCCAACGGCATCAACGGCCAGGACGGCGACCTCGAGGACGGCGGCGCCCAGGCCCGCTCCTCCCTGGTGCGTTCGCACCTGGACCGCTGGGCCGGCTGGGCCACCCGCCCCGCCACGGCACCGACGGCCGTACGCGGCGGCCCGAAGGCCGACCTGTCCCGCGTCCTGCTCGTCGGCCACTCGCGCGGCGGCGAAGGCGTCGACCGGGCCGCCATGGACAGCCTCTACCCGCCGCCCACCGACCAGGACGGCGCCCCCGGGCGCGCCCGCTGGAACATCCGCGGCACCGTCCTCGTCGGCCCCACCGCCTTCGGCCAGAACCCCGTCCCCGACGTGCCGTCACTGACGATCCTGCCGGGCTGCGACGGCGACGTCTCCGACCTCCAGGGCCAGTTGTACGTCGACGGCACCCGCGGGGTGAGCCGGGGCCGGGCCCTGCACAGCGCGGTCCACATCACCGGCGCCAACCACAACTACTTCAACAGCGAGTGGACGCCCGGCCAGGCCGAGGCACCCGCCTCCGACGACTTCTGGGACGACCCCGAGGGCCGCGACCCGGTCTGCTCGGTGGGCAGCCCCACCCGGCTCACCGCCGAGCAGCAGCACCGGGCCGGCGCCACCTACATCGCCGCCGCCGCGCGGCTGTTCGTCGCCGGCGACGACCGGGTCCGCGAGCTGATCGACGGCACCGGCCGCCGGGCCCCCTCGGCCGACCCGGCACGGGTGCTGACCCACGCGGTCGGCGCCGGACGCGGCGCCGGACTCCTGCCCGACGGCGGAGTGGAGGTGACCGGCGGACGCCTGTGCTCCGCGGTCGACCCCGACCCGGCCGCGGCCTGTCTCGGCGAGAACGCCCGCGGCGCCTCACCGCACTTCGCGTACTGGCAGCCGGAACGCGAGGTCGGCCGCGGCGCCGTCGCCCTCGACTGGACCGCACCGGGCGCCCCGGCCCGGATCCGGCCCCAGGCACCCGTCTCCCTCGAAGGCGCCCAGAGCCTCGCCCTGCGCGTCATCGTGCCGCCGGGCAGCACCGGCACCCGGCTCGACGTGTCCGTCACCGACGCCGCCGGCAAGCGCGCCACCCTCGGCGGCATCCGCGCCGACGGACTGCCGGGCAGCGACCGCACGGCCTCCTACTGGGCCCAGGAACTGCGGGTACCGCTCACCGCCGCCGCCCGCACCGGAATCGACCTGCGCCGCATCGCCTCACTGGAACTGACGCCCCGTTCGCGCTCCGGCCAGGCGTGGCTGATGGACGCCTACGCCTGGCAGCCGGGCACCCCCCGGGTGCGGCCGGCTCCGCTGGCCCGGGTCGACGTGGGCCGGACGACGGTCCAGGAGGGCGACGACGGGGAGCGCACCTACCGCGTCCCGGTGCGCGTCTCCGGCAAGAACGGCGGCACGGTCCGCACGTACGTCACCGATCCGGTGACCGGCGTGACCGAGCACCGGCTGGTGAACGTCCGTCCCGGCGGCTCCGGCATCGACGTGACGGTGAAGGTGGCGGGCAACAAGCGGTACTCCTGGGACACCTCGCACGACCTGCTGGTGAAGGCGGTCCGCGGATCGGTCGTCGGCTCCTACGCCGGCGGCGTCACCGTCCAGAACGACGACCCGATGCCCGAGGTCGCGGTGAGCCCCGTCGCCGACGAGGTCACCGAGGGGCAGCCGCTGCGCTGGCGCGTCACCTTGTCCGAGCCCGCCGACGTCCACGTCGGCAGCCTGCTGCTGCCGGTGCCGGACGACACCCGTCCGGAACTGTCCACCAAGGACGTCGACCCGGACTGGCTGCTGGAGAACGCCTGGGAGGTCCCCGACGGCGAGGTCCCGCTGTCCCGGCTGGAGTACCTCTCGCTGTGGGCCCTGGTCCCGCCGGGGGAGACCGACGCCGAGGTGACGGTGCCCACGGTCCGCGACGAGGTCACCGAACCCGCCGAGCACATCGGGTGGCAGCCCACCGACGACGCGGGTGAGCCGCAGGGCCCGGTGCTGAACGGCACGGTGCTCGACGCGTCGTAGACGACCGGCCCACCACCGCACGCGGCCCCGGACCGCCCCGTCCGGAGCCGCGTGCGGTGGCGCAGGTCACGTGTGAGGGCGCCGCCGAGCGCGCACGATGACGCCATGCCCGTTGACACCCCGCTCACCGAACACGGCACGGCAGCCCTCCGGGGCGTGCGGATCGCCGACTTCTCCCGCGTGCTCGCCGGACCGTACGCCACCATGCTCCTCGCCGACCTGGGCGCCGAGGTCGTGAAGGTGGAACGGCCCGGCACCGGCGACGACACCCGCGCCTGGCGCCCGCCGGCCGACGCCTCCGGCACCTCCACCTACTTCCTGGGCGTCAACCGCAACAAGCGGTCCGTCACCCTCGACCTCGCCACCGACGAGGGACGCGACCGGGCCCGCGAGCTGATCGCCGGCTCGGACGTCGTGGTGGAGAACTTCCGCCCCGGGACCATGGACCGGCTCGGGCTCGGTCCCGAGAAGCTGCGCGCCACCGACCCGAGGCTCGTCTACTGCTCCGTCACCGGCTTCGGCACCGGAGCGGGCGCCGCACTGCCCGGCTACGACCTGCTGGTGCAGGCCGTCGGCGGCCTGATGAGCGTCACCGGGGAACCGGACGGCGAACCCGTCAAGACGGGCGTCGCCCTCGTCGACGTCATCACCGGACTGCACGCCACCGTCGGCATCCTCGCCGCCCTGCGCCACCGGGAGCGCACCGGCGAGGGCCAGCTCGTCGAGGTGAGCCTGCTCGGCTCGCTGCTGTCGGCGATGGCCAACCAGGCTTCGGGCTATGTCGCGGCGGGCGTCGTCCCGGGCCGGCTCGGCAACGCCCACCCGAGCATCGCCCCCTACGAGACCTTCCACACCGCCGACCGGCCGCTCGCCCTCGCCGTCGGCAACGACCGGCAGTTCGCCGCACTGGCCACCCTGCTCGGCGCGCCGGAACTCGCCGACGACGCGCGGTTTCGCACCAACCCCGACCGCGTGGCCCACCGCGACGCGCTCCGGCCGCTGCTCCAGGACCGGCTGCGCACCCGGGGAGCCGACCACTGGGCGTCCGTGCTGCCCGAGGCAGGGGTGCCGGCCGGTCCGGTCAACGCCCTCGACGAGGCCTTCGCCTTCGCCGACCGGCTGGGCGTCCGAGCCGTCGTGGACGTCGACGGTACCCGCCAGGTGGCCCACCCGATCCGCCTCTCGGCCACTCCGGCGAGCTACCGCGCCAGACCTCCTGAGCTGGGCGAACACACGGAGGACGTGTTCCCCGCCGACCGGAGCGCGGACGGCTGACGCGGGCCCGGCGTGGCCGGGCGTCCGAGCCGGGGTCGCCTGGGTACCCTCCGCCGCATGGCGCTGGACGCAAGGACGGAACCGCCGCGCCGGACACCGGCGCGGCAGCGGACCGACCGCACGCTGGGCCGGGCGCTGGCCCGATGGGCGACCACGACCGATCACAAGGTGATCGGCAACCTCTACATGACGACGTCCTTCGGGTTCTTCCTGTTCGGCGGCGTCCTCGCCCTGCTGATGCGCGCTGAGCTGGCCCGCCCCGGCCTCCAGCTGTTCACCGCGCACCAGTACAACCAGCTCTTCACCGTCCACGGCACGATCATGATGCTGCTGTTCGCGACGCCGCTGTTCGCCGGGTTCGCCAACGCGATCATGCCGTTGCAGATCGGCGCCCCGGACGTGGCCTTCCCCCGGCTCAACGCCCTCTCGTACTGGCTGTACCTGTTCGGCGGCCTGATGGTGGTGGCCGGGTTCCTGACGCCCGGGGGAGCGGCGGCCTTCGGCTGGTTCGCCTACGCGCCGCTGAACAACGCGGTCTTCAGCCCCGGGGCGGGCGGCGACCTGTGGACCATGGGACTGGTGGTGACCGGCGTGTCCACCACGCTCGGCGCGGTCAACTTCATCACCACCGTCCTGTGCCTGCGCGCCCCCGGCATGACCATGTTCCGGATGCCGATCTTCACCTGGAACGTGCTGTTCACCTCGATCCTGGTGCTGCCCGCCTTCCCCGTGCTCACCGCCGCGCTGCTCGCGCTGGAGGCCGACCGGAAGTTCGGGGCGCACATCTTCGACGCGGCGAACGGCGGGGCGCTGCTGTGGCAGCACCTGTTCTGGTTCTTCGGCCACCCCGAGGTGTACATCGTCGCCCTGCCGTTCTTCGGCATCGTCTCCGAGATCATCCCGGTGTTCAGCCGCAAACCGATCTTCGGCTACGTCAGCCTGGTGGGCGCCACCATCGCCATCACCATGCTCTCCGCGGTGGTGTGGGCCCACCACATGTTCGCCACCGGCGCGGTGCTGCTGCCGTTCTTCTCCCTGATGTCGTTCCTCATCGCGGTGCCGACGGGAGTGAAGTTCTTCAACTGGATCGGCACGATGACGCACGGCTCGCTGTCCTTCGAGACGCCCATGCTGTGGTCGTTCGGGTTCCTGATGACGTTCCTGCTCGGCGGCATGAGCGGCGTCCTCATCGCCTCCCCGCCGCTGGACTTCCACCTGACCGACTCGTACTTCATCGTCGCCCACCTGCACTACGTGCTCTTCGGCACGGTCGTCTTCGCGATGTTCGCCGGGTTCTACTTCTGGTGGCCGAAGTTCACCGGCAGACTCCTCGACGAGCGCCTCGGGAAGATCCACTTCTGGACGCTCTTCGTCGGCTTCCAGACCACCTTCCTCGTCCAGCACTGGCTCGGCGAGCAGGGCATGCCCCGCCGCTACGCCGACTACCTGGCCGCGGACGGCTTCACCGCGCTGAACACCCTCAGCTCCATCGGCGCCTTCCTGCTCGGCCTGTCCACGCTGCCGTTCCTCTACAACGTGTGGCGCACCCGCCGGTACGGCGCGAAGGCGGAGCACGACGACCCCTGGGGCTACGGGCGTTCCCTCGAATGGGCCACCTCCTGCCCGCCCCCGCGGCACAACTTCACGGCCCTGCCCCGGGTCCGCTCCGAGTCCCCGGCGTTCGACCTGCACCACCCGGACATCGCGCGACGCGACCAGCGGCACGAGCAGAGGAGGCAGTAGCCCCGTGAGGACCGAAGCCCGACTCTTCACCGGTGTGGCGGCCTTCTTCGCCGTCACCGCCGCCGGCTACGGCTGGTTCTCCCACGAGCCGGCCGGCACCGCCGCCCTGACCGTCGCCTTCCTGATGGCCTCGCTCGTCGCGTTCTTCCTGCGCGTGCAGTACCGCAAGCGCGGGCCGCGCGCCCAGGACCGCGACGACGCCGAGGTCCAGGACACGGCCGGCCCGCTCGACTTCTTCCCGCCGCACAGCCCGTGGCCCGTCGTCACCGCCCTGGGCGCCGTCGTCCTCGCCCTCGGCATCGTCTACGGCCTGTGGCTGGCCCTCATCGGCTTCGGTGTCCTCGCCGCGGCCGTGCTCGGCCTCGTCCTCCAGTACGCGGGCCGCGACGCTCAGCGCTCCAGCTCACCCGGCGGGGAAGCGGACTCCTCCGGTCCCGCGTCCTCCACGTAGACCCGGTCGCCGTAGTATCACTCGCTCAGGGCCGCCCGCAGCCGCCCCACCCGTGGACCCTCGCCGGGCGCGGTGGGCGCCGGCGGCTCCGGCTCCCGCCGCGACCGCAGCACGTGCCGCTCCTCGGGCCCCAGGGGCTCACGGGTCTCGACGTAGCCGCCCGCGAGCGTCTGCCGCAGGTGCCCCGTCTCCGCGCCCTCCTCCAGCCGCTCGCGCTCCCGCTCCCGCAACGCCAGGCAGACCCGCTTGGTGACCATGAGGGCGATCGGCGGCAGCACCACGAGAGCGACGCGGAACACCCAGGTCAACAGGTTGATCGAGACGTCGAAGACATGGGCGAGGATGTCGTTGCCGCCCGCCAGGAGAAGCACCCCGTAGAAGCAGACGGCCCCGACACCCAGCCCGGTCCGCACGGGCTTGTCGCGGGGCCGGTCGCACAGATGGTGCTCCTCGTCGTCGCCCGTCACCCAGCGTTCGAAGAAGGGGTAGGCGTACAGCACCGCGAACAGGGCGCCCGGCAGCAGCACCGCGGGCACCAGGACGTTCCACATGACGGTGTGACCCCACACCGTCGTCTCGAACGGCGGCATCAGCCGCAGCGAGCCCTCCAGGAAACCGACGTACCAGTCGGGCTGCGAGCCGAAGGAGACCACGTCGGGCCGGTAGGGGCCGTACGCCCAGATCGGGTTGATCTGCGCCACCGCCGCGAGCAGCGTCAGGACGCCGAAGACCATGAAGAACAGGCCCGTGGAGTTGGTCACGAACTGCGGGAACATCGGCTTGCCGACCGCGTTGCGTTCGGTGCGGCCCGGCCCGGCCCACTGGGTGTGCTTCAGGTGGAACACCAGGATCAGATGGAGCGTCACCAGCGCCAGCAGCAGCCCCGGGACGAGCAGGATGTGCACCGGGTACAACCGCGGGACGATGTCCTCACCGGGATACTCGCCGCCGAACACGAACATGCTGACGTACGTCCCCACCACCGGGATCGACAGCATGATCCCCTGTGCGATGCGCAGCCCCGTCCCGGACAGCAGGTCGTCGGGGAGCGAGTAGCCGGCGAAGCCCTCGACGAGGGCCAGCGCGAAGAGCGTCACACCGATCAGCCAGTTGGCCTCACGCGGCCGGCGGAACGCCCCGGTGAAGAAGACCCGCAGCAGATGCACTCCGATGGCCGACAGGAACACCAGGGCGGCCCAGTGGTGCAGCTGCCGGATCAGCAGCCCGCCGCGCACCTCGAAACCGATGTCCACCGTCGAGCGGTACGCCTCCGACATGCTCAGCCCGAGCAGCGGCTCGTACGAACCGTCGTAGACGACCTCCGTCATCGAGGGCTCGAAGAACAGGGTCAGCCACACACCGGTCAGCAGCAGCACGACGAAGCTGTACAGGGCGATCTCGCCCAGGAGGAACGACCAGTGCTCCGGGAACGCCTTGCGCAGCAGCGTCCCGGCCGAGGAGACGGGAAGCCGCTCGTCGGCCCGGTCGACGGTGCGTTCGGCCACGACGCGGGCCCGCGCACCCGCGCGGGCCCTTCTCCTCTGGAACAGCACGGCGCATGGATTCCCCGGCGCCCGCGCCGGAAACTACCCCGCCGCGCCGGCTGACTACGTACGGTCACCCTTCGGCTTGCCCCTCTGGTCGGGCGTGCCGTGCGGCGGCGGGGAGAACGGCTGCGGCGAGGTCGCGGGGGACACGGGGGAACCCGAGCGGCCCTGCCCCTGCTCGGGGCGCACGGCTCCCGGATCGCCGGAAGACGGCTGCGCACCGGACCGCAACTGCTCCAGCCGGGCCGTCAGCAACTCCGTGGCGGGGAGCCGGTCGGCGTGCGAGCGCTCGTACGCCAGCAGCTCCTCCACCTCCTCCGCGCCCAGCGACCGGACGCGGCTCTCCAGCCCGCCGATCGGCAGATGGTCGTAGTCGGGCAGGGGCAGGCTGTCGCGGGCGGGGTCGGCCATGGTTCTCACTTCCCTCTGTACGGCGTCCTCGGTGTCCTCGGCGGTCAGCGGCCGCCCGGGCCACCGCTGCCGAACGACCCGCTGCCGCCCTCGTCCCAGCGGGGCCGTTCCTGTCCGGAGGCGGTACGGCTGCCCTGGTGGCCGAGGTCGTGGGGCAGCGTCCGGTCGTCGCTGCGGGGCATCTCGTCGGGCTCGCGCCGCTCACGCACTTCGCGGACGGGCCCGTCGGCCGGCATGCGCGGCTGCTCGTCGGGGGTCGGCGGCGGCGACTCCTTGCGCTTCTGCCGGCTGCCGAAGGCGAACGCCCCGATCAGCAGCCCGACGACCACCACGGCTGCGACTCCGATACCGATACCGATGCCGCCACCACCGGCGGCCAGGTCCATCCATGCGTTCGTCATGGAGCGCGGGTACCCCCGGCCCGCGCCGCCAACCTGCTCAGCTCGACCGGGCGGACCGCGTCCGGGAACGGTTGGCCTTCCGGATCGCCGCCAGCAGGTCCGCCTTCGACATCCGCGACCGCCCCTCGACCCCGAGCCGCTTGGCCACGTCGTACAGGTGCTCCTTGGACGCCTTCTCGTCGACGCCCTCGCCGCTGCGGCCGCCCTGCCCCCGCGGCCGCCCGGACTGCGGGTCCGACGGGCCCTTGCGGCCGCCCTCCTTGCGCTCCCAGTGGTCACCGACCTTCTCGAACTTGTGCTTGAGCGCTCCGTACGCCACCCGGTGCGCGCGCTCGCCCTCGCCGTACTCCTCCACGGCCGAGTCGTGCGCCTTGATCCAGGTGCGCTGGGCCTCCCGGGGCGAGCGCTCCAGCGTCGACGGCAGTTCCTGTCGTCCCGGCATGTCGTGCACCTCCGCAAGCGGTCGACGTCCGCGCTGTCACCAGCGTCGGGGGAGTCCACGGGTGCCCGTCGGCCCGCGCCGGAAAACGGACGGAACCCTTGGGAACACCGGGCCGGGCGGTTTGGCGGCGACACCGGCGGCAACCCGCGCGGTGTGACTTCGACGACTTCCCAGCAGGAACTCTTCCGCTTCCTCGAGGACCGCTTCGCCTGCGCACAGGCCTGCACCGAGTGCGCGCGGGCCTGTGCCCTGCGGGCGAGCCTCGTGGACCCGGACGGGACCGAGAACCAGGAACTCGTGCGGCGCAAGGGCATCATGTGCGCGGAGGTCTGCGACGCGACCTGCCGGATGCTCTCCGAACAGAACCAGGTGGACGAGGACGCGATCCGCGTCCAGCTCGAATGGTGTCTGCAGGTCTGCCTCGAGAGCGCGCACGTCTTCGACGCCCACCCGGGCGCCGAGGAGAGCGCACGGGCGTGCCGCGACTGCGCCCGCGCCTGCGGAGAGTTCCTCGCCACCCTGCGCTGACCACCGCACCCCGGGGGCCGCGGCGCGCGGGGCGTTAGCCTGCCGGTATGACGCTCACGCGGGCAGGCGATCCGGCGGGCGACCCGGGACTGTTCGGCCCCGGCTCGGTGACCTGGCAGGCGCACGGCGACCCGATGATGTGGATCGCCGGCATCCGCGCCCTGTACCTCCAGGCGCTGCACCCGCGCGCCGTGCGCGGCGTCATGCAGAACAGCGACTTCCGGCGCGACGCCTGGGGCCGCCTGATGCGCACCGCCGGCTTCGTCGGCACCACGACGTACGGGACCACCGAGGACGCCGAACGGGCCGGGGCCCGCGTCCGCAGGATCCACCGCATGCTCGGCGCGACGGACCCCGACACCGGCGAACGCTACGGCGTCGACGAACCCGCACTGCTGCTGTGGGTGCACTGCGCCGAGATCGGCTCCTACCTGCACGTCCTGCGCCGCTCCGGCTTCCCGCTCACCGACGCCCACGCCGACCGCTACCTCGCCGAACACCGGCACAGCGCCCGCCTGGTCGGCCTCGACCCCGCCACCGTGCCCGCGGACCGCGCCGCGCTGGCCGCCTACTTCGCGCGCGTACGGCCCGAACTGGCCGCCGGCGACGACGCGCACGAGGTCGACGACTTCCTGCGCCGCCCGCCCGTGCACCCCCTCCTGGTCCCCGCACGCGCGCTGCTGTGGCACCGGGTGGCACAACTGGCGTACGACTCCCTACCGCCGTACGCGCACGAGCTCTACGGCAGACCGGCCCCCGATCCCGCCACCGTGACCCGTCGGCTGCGCGCCACCGGCACCGTCCTGCGCACGATCCCCGCACGTCTGCGCTGGCAACTGCCGCCCAAACACATCCTGCGCGCCGTGGCACGGCTCGGGCCGGCCGCGCGCCCGGCACCGTACAAACTCGGACCATAGACCGCCATACTGGACCCGCCAGGGGAGGGCGCAGCGGACAGGACACAGAGCTACGGGGGCGGGCGTAGTGATGGGGGACAGCACGCTGATCCAGGGCCGGTACCGGCTGCTCGACCGGATCGGACGCGGCGGCATGGGCGAGGTGTGGCGGGCGCGCGACGAGTCACTGGGGCGGCACGTCGCCGTCAAGTGCCTCAAGCCGCTGGGCACGGACCACGACCACGCCTTCACGCGCGTCCTCAGGGAGAGGTTCCGGCGCGAGGCCCGGGTGGCCGCCGCGCTCCAGCACCGCGGGGTGACCGTGGTGCACGACTTCGGCGAGAGCGACGGCGTGCTCTTCCTGGTCATGGAGCTGCTGGACGGGCACGACCTGAGCCGGCTGCTGGAGGACAACAAACACCATCCGCTGCCGGTCGCCGACGTCGTGGACATCGCCGAACAGGTCGCCGCGGCGCTCGCGTACACCCACGAGCAGGGCATCGTGCACCGCGACCTGAAGCCCGCGAACATCGTCCGGCTGGCCGACGGCACGGTGAAGATCTGTGACTTCGGCATCGCCCGGCTCGGCCACGACGTCGGGTTCACCACCCGGCTGACCGGCACCGGCGTCGCCATGGGCACCCCGCACTACATGTCGCCCGAACAGATCGGCGGCGACGACGTGGACCGGCGCAGCGACCTGTACTCACTGGGCTGCGTGCTCTACGAGATCGCCACCGGCGTGCCGCCCTTCGACCTCGACGACGCCTGGGCGGTCCTCGTCGGCCACCGCGACACCCGGCCCGAGCCGCCCCGCACCCACCGGGCCGAACTCCCCGCCTACCTGGACCGGATCATCCTGGACCTGCTCGCCAAACAGCCGGAGCAGCGCCCGCACGACGCCCGGGAGCTGGGCCGGCGGATCACCGCCGGCCGCACGGCACCGGCGTACGCGCCGGGCGTGGTGGCGCCCCGGTCCAAGGCGCCGCAGCCGGTCGGCCTGGTAGGAGCGGGCCGGGCCGAGCCGCCGTCCTGGACCGGCGGCACGACCACCGGCCGCGAGGCGACCGGCACCGGTCCGCGCACCACGCCGCCCGGCCCCGCCCCCGGGCTGTCCGCCGACCGGGTTCCCCGGCCCGGTGATCCCGCGCCCGCCGGCGACCCGCGTCCCGCACCGGCGCCGGAGGAGGCCGCCGCGCTGGCCGGGCGGCACCACGCGGGCCTGAGCCTCGGGCGGCTCGGCCGCTGGGAGGAGGCGGGGGAGATCCACCGGGCGGTGGCCGCCGAGCGCGAGCGCCTGCTCGGACCCGACCACCCGGACACGCTGGCCAGCCGTTACGAGGTCGCCTTCACCCTCAGCCGCACCGGCCACCCCGCCGAGGCGCTGCGGGCGTACAAGCGCGTGGCCGAGGCGCGCATCCGGGTGCTCGGCGCCGACCACGCCGACACCCTCGCCGTCCGCCAGGAGATGGCCTACGCCCTGGGACGGCTGGGCCGGCACGCCGACGCCCACCAGGTCTACGCGTCGGTCCTCGCCGCCCGCGAACGCGTCATGGGCCCGGATCACCCCGACACCCTGCGCTGCCGGCACAACCTGGCCTTCAACCTCGGCCGGCTGGGCCGCCCCGAGGACGCCCACCGGATGGCCCGCGAGGTCGCCGAGGCCCGCGCCCGCGTGCTCGGCGCCGACCATCCCGACACCCTGGTCACCCGCTACGAGGTGGCCTACGAGCTGGGCCGGCTGGGCCGCTGGCAGGAGGCGCTCGCCGCCTACCGCGAGGTCGCCGCGGCCCGGGAGCGCGTGCTCGGCCCCGACCACCCCGACACCTTCGCCGCCCGTCACGAGATCGGCATCTGCCTCGGTCGCCTCGGCCACAGCGCGCAGGCGCTGGCCCTGTACGAGGGGCTGATCGAGGACCGGACCCGGGCCCAGGGCCCCGATCACCCCGAGACGCTGCGCGCCCGCCACGGCCTGGGCGTCAACCTCGGCCGGCTCGGCCGCTGGGAGGAGGCCCTCGCCGAGTCCCGTGAGGTCCGCGCGCTCCGCGCCCGCGTCCTCGGCCCGGACCACCCGGACACCCTCGTCAGCCGCCGCGAGATCGCCGTCGCCCTCGGCTGGCTGGGCCGCTGGTCCGCCGCCCTCGGCGAGTACCGGGAGGTCGCCGCCGCCCGGGAACGCGTGCTGGGCCCCGACCATCCCGACACCCTCGCGGGCCGCGACGACGAGGCCCACTGCCTCGAACAACTCGGCCGCGCGGCCGAGGCCGTGGAGCTGTACCGCAGGGTCGCGGTCCTGCGCGGGTCGGGCGCGAGCCGGGCGGCGGGCACCGCGCACGCGGCCCCTTTCTGAGGCTCCTGACGGGCGCCCGCGCCGCCGGACGGCGAACCGCCCGCGCCTCGGTCGGCGGCGCGACCGCCGTCACGGGGGGGCGGGCGGCCGCGCGGTCCCGGACCGGCGGCGAGCGGGTCTGCGGTCGTCCCCGTCCCGGACCGGCGGCGAGAGGGCCTGCGGTCGTCCTGGTCCCGGGCCGGAGCCCGTGCGACCGGTCCGCCGCGGCCGCCCCTCTGGCTGCTTGCCGTCGCCCCGTGTTACCAAGAGCCATGACTCCGCCGACGCCGCGCCCCGCATCCCGCGCCTACGACGCCGTCGTCGTCGGCGGTGGCCACAACGGCCTGGTCGCCGCCGCCTACCTGGCCCGCGCCGGGCGCTCCGTGCTGGTGCTGGAGCGGCTGGACCACACGGGCGGGGCGGCCGTGTCCGCCCGGCCGTTCGCCGGACTCGACGCGCGGCTGTCGCGGTACTCCTACCTGGTCAGCCTGCTGCCCGAGAAGATCGTGCGGGAGCTGGACCTGGACTTCCGGGTGCGCGCACGCACCGTCTCCTCCTACACGCCCGTGCGGCGCGACGGCCGGCCCACCGGGCTCCTCGTCGGCGGGGGCGAGCGGCGGACCCGGGAGTCCTTCGCCCGGCTCACCGGCTCGGAGCGGGAGTACGCGGCCTGGCAGAGGTTCTACGGAATGACGGGGCGCGTCGCCCAGCGGGTCTTCCCGACCCTCACCGAGCCGCTGCCCACCCGGGACGAGCTGCGCCGCAGGATCGACGACGAGGCGGCCTGGCGTGCCCTGTTCGAGGAGCCGATCGGCGTCGCCATCGAGGAGCACTTCGCGGACGACCTGGTGCGCGGCGTCGTCCTCACCGACGCGCTGATCGGCACCTTCGCCGACGCCCACGAGCCGTCCCTGGTCCAGAACCGCTGCTTCCTCTACCACGTGATCGGCGGCGGCACCGGAGCCTGGGACGTGCCGGTCGGCGGCATGGGCGCCCTCACCGACGCCCTGGCCGGCGCGGCCCGCGCGGCGGGCGCCGTGCTCGCCACCGGGCACGAGGCGCTGCGCGTCGACACGGACGGCCGGACCGCCGAGGTCACCTACCGTTCGGCCGACGGTGAGGGCGTCGTCGCCGCCCGGCACGTCCTGGTGAACGCCTCCCCGCGCGAGCTGGCCGCGCTCACCGGGCAGGCCCCGCCCCCGCCGGCCGAGGGCGCCCAGCTCAAGGTGAACATGCTGCTGACGCGTCTCCCGGCCCTGCGCGACCCGGCGGCCGACCCCCGTGAGGCGTTCGCCGGGACCTTCCACATCGCGGAGGGCTACGAACAACTGGCTGCCGCGCACGCCAGTGCCGCCGCGGGCGAGCCGCCCGCCGCCCCGCCCTCCGAAATCTACTGCCACTCGCTGACCGACCCCGGCATCCTCGGCCCGGAGCCGGCCGCCGCGGGCATGCACACCCTCACCCTGTTCGGCCTGCACACCCCCGCCCGCCTCTTCACCCGGGACAACGACGCCGTGCGCGAGCAACTGCTGAGGGCGACCCTCGCCCAGCTCGACGCGCACCTGGCCGAACCCCTCGAGGACTGCCTGGCGACCGACGCCGACGGACGGCCCTGCGTCGAGGCGAGGTCGCCGCTGGACCTGGAGCGCGACCTGGGCCTGCCCGGCGGCCACATCTTCCACCGCGAGCTGTCCTGGCCCCACGCCCAGGACGGCACCGGCCGCTGGGGCGTCGAGACGGGGCAGGCCAACGTCCTGCTCTGCGGCGCGGGCGCGGTGCGCGGCGGCGGAGTCAGCGGAATCCCCGGCCACAACGCGGCCATGGCGGTGCTGGAGCAGGCGACGGGCTGAGTGGCGCATGCGCCGGACGGAGCTGGGTACCGCGACATAACGGAAATTCCGTACGCACGATCCGTACGACAAGGAGCCCGCCATGGCCGACCTCAGCCCCATCGACCTGCAGAAGGCCCTCAGCGGCATGGACTACCCGGCGGACAAGAAGTCGCTCGTCGACTGCGCCCGCAAGAACAAGGCCGACGAGAAGGTCGTGAGCCGTCTCGACGGCCTCGAGGAGAACAGCTTCGACGGCCCCAACGAGGTGCAGAAGGCCGTCTTCAACGGCTAGCGGACGCCTCCTGGACGCGTACGGCCGGTCAGTCGGCCGACGCCGTCCACCCCACCGCCTCGATCCGCGCCGCGTCCGCCGGACGCGCGTCGTGGAACAGGACGCGGCCCGCCGCCTCGGCGCGCAGCCCGTCGACGTACGCCCCGCGCCCCACGTACAGCCGGTCGGTCGTGTACCGCCAGCGCAGCGTGAGACCGCGGGCGGTCGGCAGGGCGGCCGTCAGCCCGTGCCACACGCGGCCCGACCAGCCGCTGACCGCACCCGCCGGGTGCACCCGCGGTTCCTCGCCGCGGCGCGTGGTCGTGAACGGCACGGGCGCCCAGGTGGCGCCGCCGTCGGTGGTGGCCTCCAGGACCAGGGCGTCCGAGCCCGGTTCGGTGTCCCACCACACCGCGCAGCGCAGCCTCGCTCCGCCGCCGGAGGTGTCCAGCGCGGGCAGCGTCAGCGTGGCCGTCGTGGAACCGGCCGTCCCGGAGAACCACGCCGTACGCCCGTGCGCGGGGCGGACCGGCACGGCCCGCGCCAGGTCGGTGGCGGCGGCGACCCGGGGAGCCGACCCCGAACGCCAGGTGCGCACCGGGTGCACCGAGTTGCCCAGCACCACCAGGAACGAGTCGGTCGTCGGGTCCAGCACCAGCGAGGTACCGGTGAAGCCGGTGTGCCCGGCGGTGCGCGGGGTGGCCATGGCGCCCATGTACCAGTGCTGGTACAGCTCGAAGCCCAGGCCGTGCTCGTCGCCCGGGAAATCGGTGTTGAAGTCGGTGAACATCAGCTCCACCGACTCCG
Organism: Streptomyces sp. SudanB5_2050; assembly: GCF_964272335.1. Classification (NCBI taxonomy): domain Bacteria; kingdom Bacillati; phylum Actinomycetota; class Actinomycetes; order Kitasatosporales; family Streptomycetaceae; genus Streptomyces; species Streptomyces sp. SudanB5_2050. The sequence continues at coordinate 997,506 of NZ_OZ186760.1, read as the reverse complement.
GGCGCAGGATGCGCGTCCGTCCGTAGGAGCCGCCGTTGAGCAGGGTGCGGCCGAGCACCGCCAGGTCCCAGGCGCAGGAGAACACCCCGGCGTGCCCGGCGACGCCGCCGAGACTGAAGGCGTTCTCGTCGTGCACCTCGCCCCACACCAGCCCCCGGTCCAGGCCGGACCAGGGCTGCCGGGCGTCCTCGGTGGCCGCGATCCGGGGTCTCCAGGAGGCGGGCGGGTTGTAGCGGGTGCGGCCGAGGCCGAGCGGGGCGGTGATCTCCTCGCGCAGCAGGACGTCCAGGGGGCGGCCCGTGACCTGCTCCAGCACCAGCTGGAGGGAGATCATGTTGAGGTCCGAGTACAGGTACGCCGTGCCCGGCGGGCTGACCGGCGCCTCGTCGTAGACGAGCTGCACCTTCTCCTCGTACGTGGGCACCCGGTACAGCGGGATCCACGCCCGGAAGCCGGAGGTGTGGGTCAGCAACTGGCGGACCGTCACGGCCTGTTTGCCGGCCCGGCCGAACTCCGGCAGGTACGAGGCGACCGGCGCCTCCAGCTCGATCGCGCCGCGCTCCAGCTGCTGCACGGCGAGGATCGAGGTGAACAGCTTCGAGATCGACGCGAGGTCGAACACAGTGTCCTCGGCCATGGGAATCTGCTCCCCGGCGGGGAACTCCACGCCGGTGTCGCTCTCCTCGTCGTAGGCCCGGTAGCGCACCGCCATGCCGATCGGCTCGTGCAGCGCCACCGTCCCGCCCCGGCCGGCGAGCAGCACGGCGCCCGCGTACCAGGGGTGTGCGGGGGAGGGGCCGAGGAACGCCTCCGCGTGGGTGACGAGTCGGCGCAGGTGCCCGGCGAGCAGTCCGGCGCGCTCGGCGGAGCCGCGCCGCAGCGTGGGGCGGCGGCCCTTGTCCGCGACGGCCTCGGCCGGTCCGGCCGCGAACGGGGCGATGGCCAGGGCGCCGCCCAGGGCCAGGGCACCGGCGCCCAGTTGACGCCGAGTGAGTCCGTTCGTCACCTGTCCGGCCATCGAAGAGCCTCCCGCCACCGAAGCTGAAAGTATCTTTCGTGGATCGCCGTGCGGGGTGAAACTTTCCTGTCAGGGACCGGTCGTGTCAATGGGGCGTGCGGAGCCGACGGGCCGTCGGACCCGCCCGGCAGGCCGCCGGGCGGGTCGCGGGCCGGCGCGGCTCAGCGTTCGCGCACCCGGACGACGCGCAGGTCCGGCGACGACCGGATGTCCCGCTCGCAGAACCGGGACGTCACCCACCGCTCGCCGGAGAACAGCCGGGTCTGGTCGGCGTGGTGCGGCGAGGCGGGATCGGACGACTGGGAGTAGGCCAGCAGCGTCCGGGCCACCGGACAGCGGCTGCCGTCCCAGCCCACGGCCTGGATGTAGCTGGAGCCGGTGGTCACCTCGGTGTAGCCGCCGCCCGTCGGGTCCCACACCGGCTCGATCTTGTTCCAGACGCCCAGTGACTCCGTGCCCCCGCCCACGGGTACGCGTGCGCCGCCCCGCACGACGAACTGGTGGTCGCCGAGCCGCGCGTCGAGCGCGATGCCCGCCGCCCGCAGTTCGCCGACCGCGTCCGCGAGGGCGGTGGCGAAGCCCGGCGCCCCGGTGTTCAGCGTGTTCGGGGTGGCCACCGGGTCCGCGGGCGAGAACGGCACCTTCCACAGCTGTCCTGCGGGCACCGCCTTGGTGAGCGCCCGCCAGAACCGGTCGAAGAGCAGCGCTCCCCGGCTGTCGACGTCGACGGTGCGGTCCCAGTCGGCGAGCACACCGCAGGCGGCCCGCACGTCGACGGGGCGTCCGGCGCTGTCGGCCGCCGTACCGCCCGGCAGCGCGGCACAGGCCCGCGCCGCGTCGTCCGCCACCAGATCCCCGGCGGGCACCCGGTCGGCGAACTGCTGCCGCTCCAGGTCGGCCACGGTCAGCCCGCCCCGGCCGGCCATCGCCGCCACGTCCTCGATCGCGCCCCGGGTGCGCATCGACCGCTGGGTGCCCACGGTGCCGAAGACCCGCTCGTAGCCGGTCAGCGGCCGGTCCGCGTTGGCCAGCCAGGCACTGTCGTTGGAGTTCTCCGCGTACGGCGCGTCGGTGAGGGTGGGCATCCGCGACGGGCCGAAGATCCCGGGCTGCACGGCGTCCCGGTCGCGGCCCGGCGCGCATGCGGCGCGCGAGCCGTCCAGCACCGCGAGCCCCGAGGACGGGTAGGTCACCTCGCCGAGCGCCGTCGAACAGCGCGCGGCCAGCTCGTCGGTGATGCGGGGGAGCACCTGCGACTGGGTGAACAGCGTGTGGCCGCGCGCATCGGCGGCCACGGTGTTCACCCACGGCAGGCCCTGGGTGCGGCGCAGCGAGTCCAGCACGTCGTCCGTGCCCCGGGCCCGGCCGAAGCCGAGCGCGGTGTCGGAGGCGCGCAGGTTGGCGGCGTTGGGGTCGTTCAGCGCGTACGCCGTCGTGCCGGTCCAGGGAAGGGGCGTCGAGGCGCCCAGCGAGGTCACCACCGGGCCGTACCGGGTCCACCACTGGGTCCTGGTCACCGGGGCACCGTCGCGCACGGGGACGGTGACGGACCGCGCCGTCATCCGCTCGCGCCTGCCGTCCACCAGGTAGACGGTGGGGTCGGCCGGGTCCAGCTTCAGCTGGTGGAGGTTGAGGGTGACGCCGGTGGCCACGGTGTGGCTCCAGGCGACGTGCGCGTTGTGGCCTATGGACACCGTCGCGGAGCCGAGCAGGGAGCCGCCCGCCATGTTCAGCCGTCCCGGGATCGTCTGCTGCGACTGCCAGAAGCGACGCCCGCCGTGCCACGGGTAGTGGGGGTTGCCGAGCAGCAGTCCGCGCCCGTTCGCGGTGGTGCGTCCGCTGAAGGCGACCGCGTTGGAACCCATGTCGGCACCGTCGGCGGCGAACAGCTCGCGGGCCGCCCGCGCGACCGCCTCGGGGGCGGGCTGCGTCGCGGACGGCTCCCGGGAGGCCCCGGCCGGCGGCCGCGCCGCCGTGATGCCGTCCACGGCACGGCCCTGCCCGCCGAGCACGGAGAGGGCGAAGCCGCGCGCGGCCACGTCCAGCGCGGTGACCGGCCGCACCCAGGCGGCACCGCGGCACGCCGGATCGGTGACGCGGTTCTGCTCCAGCCAGGCGTTGTACCCGGCGGCGAAGCCCCGCATCAGCTCCTTCGCGTCCCGGCTGGGACCCCGCGGCGCCGGTTGGGCCAACAGCCTCTCCACCGTGCCGGCCCGGCGCACGCCCCGGAAGTACAGGTCACTGGAGAGGTTGGTGCCGGCCGACGACAGCGAGAGGTCGGACGTCCCGTCGGCGCCGAAGAAGCGGGAGCGCTCGCCGCGCACGGTCACGAACCCGTCGGCGAGCACGCAGACCTGGTCGGCGGCCTGCGCCCAGCCGGTGCCGAAACCGAGGTCGGCGTAGTCCTCGGCGACGATGTGCGGAATGCCGTACTCGGTGTAGCGGATCACGGCGGACAGCCCGCCGTGGGACGGACGTTCGTGCCGGTCGCGGGCGGGACCGTCGGCGGCCGCCGCGGGCAGTGCGGTCGCCGCGGTCAGCAGCGCGACGGCCACGGCGGCGAGCCGTCTCGGACGGATGCGCATCGTGCCTCCCGACGTCTCAGGGGGAAAGGGCGGCCGAGCGTACCAGCCGGTATGTGTACGTGTCAGTGGCATGACACGAGCCGTTTCCCGTGCCGCGCACATGACTTGACCCGCCCCGCCGCCCGGCCGAGGATCGGGCCATGACGCTGACGCCCGGACACGGCAGCACGGTCGACGGGGTGCTGCGGCGCAGCGCCCGCCGCACTCCGGCCCGCGTCGCGGTGGAGTACCGCGACCGCGCCTGGACGTACGAGGAACTCGACACCGCGGTCTCCCGCGCGGCGAGCGTCCTGCTGGCCGAGGGACTGTCCCCGGGCGACCGGGTCGGCGCCTACGGGCACAACTCCGACGCCTACCTGATCGCCTTCCTCGCCTGCGCCCGCGCGGGCCTGGTGCACGTCCCGGTCAACCAGAACCTGACCGGCGACGACCTCGCCTACATCGTCGGCCAGTCCGGCAGCGCACTCGTCCTCACCGACCCCGACCTGGCCGCCCGGCTCCCCGAGGACGCGCGCACCCTGCCCCTGCGCGACGCCGACGGCTCACTCCTGTCCCGGCTGCCCGGGGCACCCCCGTACGACGGACCCGAGCCGGGCGCCGAGGACCTCGTGCAACTGCTCTACACCTCGGGCACCACCGCCCTGCCCAAGGGCGCGATGATGACCCACCGGGCGCTGGTGCACGAGTACCTGAGCGCGATCACCGCCCTCGACCTGCGCGCCGGAGACCGTCCCGTGCACGCCCTGCCGCTCTACCACTCGGCACAGATGCACGTCTTCCTGCTGCCCTACCTCGCCGTCGGCGCGACCAGCATCGTCCTCGACGCCCCCGACGGGGACCGGCTCCTGGACCTGATCGAGGCCGGCCGTGCGGACAGCCTCTTCGCGCCGCCCACGGTATGGATCGGCCTCGCGGGCCGCGCCGACTTCGCCACCCGCGACCTCGGCGGCCTGCGCAAGGCCTACTACGGTGCCTCGATCATGCCCGTGCCCGTCCTGGAGCGGCTGCGCGCCCGGCTGCCGGACCTCGCGTTCTACAACTGCTTCGGCCAGAGCGAGATCGGCCCCCTGGCCACCGTCCTCGGCCCGGACGAGCACGAGGGCCGGATGGACTCCTGCGGCCGGCCCGTCCTCTTCGTCGACGCGCGGATCGTCGACGAGGACGGCAAGGACGTGCCCGACGGCACCCCCGGCGAGGTCGTCTACCGCTCCCCGCAGCTGTGCCAGGGCTACTGGGACAAACCCGAGGAGACCGAGGCCGCCTTCCGCGACGGCTGGTTCCACTCCGGCGACCTCGCCGTCCGGGACGCCGAGGGCTACTTCACGATCGTCGACCGGGTGAAGGACGTCATCAACTCCGGCGGGGTGCTGGTCGCCTCCCGTCAGGTCGAGGACGCCCTCTACACCCACGAGGCGGTCGCCGAGGCCGCCGTGATCGGCCTGCCCGACGAGCGGTGGATCGAGGCGGTCACGGCGGTCGTCGTGCCCCGCGGCCAGGTCACCGAGGACGAACTGATCGCCCACGCCCGGCAGCGCCTCACCCCGTTCAAGGCACCCAAGGCGGTGCGGTTCGTGGACGCGCTGCCGCGCAACGCCAGCGGCAAGATCCTCAAACGCGAGCTGCGGGACCGGTTCGCCGGCCGCTGACCCGGCGCGGCGTCGCGCGCGGCCGGTGCGGCCAGTGCCGGCGGCCGCACCGGCCGCACCGGCCGTCCGGCCCGACTCGCCCGGCCCGCGCGTCCCCGGCGACTCCGCCGCGCCCGCGGCCCGGCGATCCACCGCCGCGACCGGCTCGTCGCCGACGTGGCGGGCGCTCCGGATCCAGCCCGGCCCCGGAAACCGGGACGGTCCCGCGCACCCCCGATCCCCCGAAAGGCACCCCTCTCGTGGCCTGTCGGCGCCCGGGACCGATCGCTAGGCTGACCGCGGACGACGACACCGGGAGGAGCACGGACGTGGCCGAGAGCACCACCCACCAGCGCCCGCTCATGGGCTGGGACAAGCCGGACCTGGACCTCAGCAACGCGCAGTGGCAGTCCAGCAGCCGGGGCCTGGGGGATGTCCAGATCGCCTTCGTCGAGGGGTTCATCGCCATGCGCAACAGCGGCAGCCCGGAAAGCCCCTCGCTGATCTTCACCCCCGCGGAGTGGGGCGCGTTCGTGTCGGGCGCGCGGGAAGGCGAGTTCGACCTCACCTGAGCCGCCGGGACGCGCCCGCGCCCGAGCCGCCGGGGCTGGGCCGACCGGCCGAACCGGGGTGTCCGGTCGCGCCCCGGGGGGAACTCGGTCTTCCGGAGGTGAGGCACCCATGAGCACCCTGCCGGTCATCGCGGCGGTCGACGGATCGGACGACAGCCTGCGCGCCCTGGACTGGGCGCTGGAGGCAGCCCACCGGCGCGAAGCGCCCCTGCGGGTGGTGCACGTGCGCCAGTACGCCTCCTGGGCCCAGACCGACGTCCTGGTGGCGGGCCCGCCGGACACCGGCGAGGACCCGGTGCTCGACCAGGCACGCGCACACCTGGAGGGCCGGGCCTGGACGGTCTCCACGGAGTACGTCGGCATGGAGGGCGTCCCGGGCGCCGTGGTGCCGGAACTGGGGGCCGACGCCCAGCTGCTCGTGCTCGGCTCCCGGGGCCGCGGCGGCTTCGCCAGCCTGCTGCTCGGCTCCAACGGGATGGCGGCGGCCCGCGACGCCGAGTGCCCCGTCGTGGTGGTGCCGCGCCCGGGCCGCGAGGTCCACGGCGAGGCGCCGGACGAGCCCGGTCCCCGGGTGGTCGTCGGCCTGCACGTGGACAGCCCCGACGACGCCACGCTCTCCTTCGCCTTCACCGAGGCGGCCCTGCTGGGTGCCCGCCTCCAGGTGGTCGCCGCCTACCCGTGGCCGGTCCAGACCTGGGCCGCGGCGGGCCAGATGATGCCGCTGGTGATCGACGAGGTCTCCGTCGAGAGCGAGACCCGCGTCCTGGCGGACGGCTTCCTCGCCCCGTACCGGGGGCGCCACCCCGACGTCACGGCCGAGACCCACGTGGTGCCCGGCGACGCGGCCGGACACCTCGTCGCCGCATCCCGCGACGCCGCCCTGGTCGTCGTCGGACGCCACCGCCGGCGGCTGCTGGCCCCCGCCCGCATGATGGGCTCGGTCGCCCACGCCGTCCTGCTGCACGCGGCGGCCCCGGTCGCGGTCGTACCACCGGCCCCGCCGGGCGAGGGCTGACCCACTCCGTCGGCGCGGGAACCCGGACCGTCGTGACCACCGGGCCCGCCGAAGGTCCCGGACACGGAGGCGGACCGCGCGTCCCCGCCGGGCACCCGCCCGCACGCCGTTCGCGGGCCCCGGCCACGTACCATGGCGGCATGTCGTTCCTCCGCCGCCGCAGCGCCACGCCCGCCGGGCCCGACTTCGACGTACTGGCCATGGACCCGGGCGACTGGCCCGGCAATCTGGGCGCCGGCCTGCTGCCCGCGCCCGACGGCAGCTGCCAGGGCGTCTTCCTGCGCTACGACCTGTTCGGCGGCCGCGGCCCCGCGATGATCATCGGCAATCTGCCGGAGGGCTCCCCGGCCCGCGAGGTCCCCGAGGGTGAGATCCCCTTCGAGGTGGCCCAGCTGCTGCTGGCCCTGGAGAACGACGAGGAGGTGACGGTCGCCGGCGCCGAGGACGTCCCCGTGATGCAGGGCGACAACCTGCTCATCGTGCGCCGCCTCAAGCTCTCCGAGAGCCGGATCTCCTGTGTGCAGTTCGACCGCAGCGACGGCGTCCTGGTGACCATCGCCGCCTGGGACCGCCCCATCACCGACGATCTGTACGCCCTGCTGAAGCCGCTCCCGGCGGAGCTGTTCCAGCAGGGCTGAGCCGGCGGCTACCGCAGGGTCGAGAGCGTGACGTCGGCGGCGCGCACGTACGCGACCCGGTGGCCGAACTGGATCTCGTAGTACATGTCCTCGCCGGTCACCACCCGGTGGGAGGCCTCGTCGAAGGTGACCGCGTAGTAGTACTCGCCGGGCACCTTCTCACCGACCACGTACTTCTGCCCCTCCGGCAGCCGGTACGGCAGCGGCGACACCGTCTGGGCGGGCACGCCCGCCGGGTAGGCGGACTTCTCCGGGTACGCGCGCCCGTACACCGGCACGCTGTCCAGGCCCTCCCTCGGCGTGATCACCCGGCCCGACGCGGGGACCGTCGCCGGGTTCTTCCCCGGGTTGTGGAACCACGCCTTCTGCCCCAGGTACCAGATGGCCGTCCAGTCGCCCCACCGGTCGGCCACGGCGTACTGCTGACCCGTGGAGACGCGGGAGGACAGGTCGTTCACCCCGGTCGTCGGGGCCGTGCCCAGACCGATGTCCCTGATCAGGGGAGCGTTCACGTCGTGGTCGGAGTAGAGCCGCACCGCGCTGGAGCCGTGCGGCGCGCAGGGCTCGCCCCGCGTGACGCAGCCGGTGTAGACGGGGCCGTTCTCCGCGTAGTCGGGGCGGATCGTCACCATGCCGGAGTTCTTGCCGGCGGTCGGTTCGAAGGGGCGGCCCAGCAGCTGGAAGTAGTGCCGCCAGTCCCAGTACGGGCCCGGGTCGGTGTGCATGCCGGGGATCGTCGCCGTGGTCGTGCCGGGGACGTTGTCGTGGCCCAGGATGTGCTGCCGGTCCAGCGGGATGTCGTACTTCTTCGCCAGGTACCTCACCAGCCGCGCCGACGAGCGGTACATGGCCTCCGTGTACCAGGCGTCCGGTTCCGCCAGGAAACCCTCGTGCTCCAGGCCGATCGACTGCGCGTTGACGTACCAGTTGCCCGCGTGCCAGGCCACGTCCTTCGCCTTCACGTGCTGGGCGATGTGGCCGTCGGTGGAGCGCAGGCTGTAGTTCCAGGAGACGTAGGTGGGGTCCTGGACCATGTCGAGCACGCCGTTCCAGGCGCCCTCGGTGTCGTGCACGACGATGTACCGGACGCGCTGGGAGGCCGGCCTGTTCCCCAGGTCGTGGTTGCCGTAGTCGCCGTCGCCGAACTCCTCGTACGGCGCCGGGATCCACTCGCAGGACACCGTCCTCGGGCACTCGGTGCCGGCGGCCTTCGCGGCCCGCAGACCCACGTCCTCCAGTTGGGAGACGTCGGGAGCCACGTCGGGGTCGGCGGTCAGGGTGACCCGCTGCCCGGCGTCGGTGGTGCGCCGCTCGCCCGAGCGGATCACCTCGAACACGTCGTTCGCGTACGCCGCGGCCGTCGCCGAGTCCTCCGCCCCGGAGAAGCGGGCCACCGCCCCGTACCAGTCCGCCGGGTCGGCGCTGAGCGGCTCGCCCGCCTCGCGCTGGGCGGCGGCCAGCAGCGCGGCACCACCGGCGACGTTCGCCGCCGGGTCGGTGCGCAGCGCCTCGGTGCTCAGGCCGGTCAGCTCGGCCGCCCTCGGCAGTGTGGTGAGCCGGGCCGGGAGGGTGGCGGGCGGTGAGGTCTTCGCCTTCGGGCGCAGCGGGGCGCGCGCGTCGTCGCCGCGCGGGTCCTCCGTGCCCTCGTCGTGGTGGGAGGCCCCGGCCAGCGCGGTGCGCGCGTCGGTGAGGTGCAGCGGGCCGTAGCCGCCGGTCACGCTCGGGGCGCCGCCGTGCGCGTCCCAGCGGGACTGGAGGTAGGAGACGCCCAGCAGGACGCTCCGCGGCACCTGGTACTCGGCCGCCGCCTCGGCGAACGCCTGCTGCAGGCGGTCCGGGGCGGGCGGCGCGTCCGGCGGGCGGGCGGCGGACGGTGCCGCGCCGAGCAGCGGCAGCAGCAGGGCCGCGGTGGCGAGGGCGGGCACGACGGGGGTTCTGCGCAAAGCGGCCTCCTGTGACGGTCGGACGTCGCGGGGACGTGCCGGGGACGTGCCGGGTGTGAACGACGGGAGGTGCGGGGCCGGGCGTGGACCAGTGGTACCCGGCAGTCCGACAATCCGTCAATCATGCCGTCAGGGCGGCGATTTCCCACGTCAGCAGGGGGTCGGGCGAGTTTCGCCGCGCCGGCCCACGGGCCTGCGCGGCGTCAGTGGCGTACACCAATGGCCGCCGTCGGGAGTCCGGGCACACGAAAAACCGCGGTGCGCCCTCCCGGAGGGCGCACCGCGGTTTTTCGTCCCGTTCCTCAGCGTGTGCCGACCGCCGCCCGCACGGCCCTGCGGGCCATCTGGCAGTCGTCGTGCAGCCGGCGCAGCAGCAGCCGCTGCTCCTCGCCGGAGGGCACGGCGCCCGGCTGGGCGGGCACCGGCTGGGCCGGCACCGCGTCCTGCATGGAGCGCTGCACGGCCGTCTCGTAGGTACGGATCTCCCGCGTCAGCACCAGCATCAGGTTCACCAGGAAGGCGTCCCGCGCGGCGGTGCCGCCCGCCTGGGCGATCTGGCTGATCTGACGGCGGGCCACCGGGGCGTCGCCGAGGACCGCCCACAGGGTCGCCAGGTCGTAGCCCGGCAGGTACCAGCCCGCGTGCTCCCAGTCCACCAGCACCGGACCGGCCGGCGACATGAGGATGTTGGACAGCAGCGCGTCACCGTGGCAGAACTGGCCCATGCCCTGGCGTCCGGCCGCGTGGGCGATGCCGTGCAGCAGCTTCTGCAGGTCGCCCAGGTCGCGGTCGGTGAGCAGCCCCAGATCGTGGTACCGGGAGATCCGGGCCGCGTAGTCCAGCGGGGCGTCGAAGGTGCCCGCCGGCGGCCGCCAGGCGTTGAGCCGGCAGACCGCGCCGAGCGCCGCCCTGATGTCCGCCCGGGGCGGGGACTCCAGCGGGTGCCGCTGCAGCGCCGCCACCCGTCCCGGCATCCGCTCGATCACCAGCGTGCAGTTGTCCGGGTCCGCCGCGATCAGCCTCGGCACCCGTACCGGAGGGCGGTGCCGGACGAACGAGCGGTATGCCCCTATCTCGTGCCGGATGCGCTCCGCCCAGGCGGGGGAGTGGTCCAGTAAACACTTGGCGACCGCGGTGCTGCGTCCGGTCGTGCCGACCAGGAGCACGGACCGCCCGGTGCGGCGCAGCACCTGCACCGGGGAGAACTCCGGGCAGATCCGGTGCACGGAGGCGATCGCCGTGCGCAGCTGGGCGCCCTGCGGGCCGGACAGGTCGATTCTTCCGCTGAGCGGCTGGGTGCCGGGGCCCGTGCCGCGCCGCGCCCTGCCCGCCCCGAGGACCGGGGCAGCCGGACGCGCGGGGGCGAGGTAGGGGCCGCCGCCCGCCGCCGGGCGGGGGTGCAGTGAGCGCTGCGGGGCGGACACGGAGGACGATGCTGCGTACATGGGCGAGACAGATCCCTTCGTGTGCCTGCTGTGCCTGCCTGAAGAGCCGCGCCCGCCCCGCCAGGAGCAGGCGTCTCTTCCGAAAGCCGTCGCGCTGCCCGCCCGGCCGCCCGGGGTCACCCTGGGGAGTAATCCCGCGGCGACCGGGTCGGGGTGGCGCATTCCTACCTGACACCCGTCCGCCCGTGGCACACCATCTGGCGCACCCTGGCGAACGGTGGCGAATAGTCGCCCGGCAACCGGCACGGGGCTACTGTCAACTCAGCCGAGAACCTGGGGGCTTGACGTGAGCAAAGAACCCAACACCCGTCTGTCGGACCTGTTCGGCCTGGCCGGCTGGTCCAAGGGCGAACTCGCGAGGCTGGTCAACCGGCAGGCGGCGGCCATGGGCCACCCCCAGCTGGCGACCGACACCTCGCGGGTGCGGCGGTGGATCGACATGGGGGAGATCCCGCGCGATCCGGTGCCGCGGGTGCTGGCGGTTCTGTTCACCGAGCGTCTCGGCCGTGTCGTGACCATCGAGGACCTCGGTCTGGTCCGGCACGGGCGCGCGGGGAAACGGCAGGGCGGCGGGAGCGAGGAGCATCCCGACGGAGTGCCGTGGGCGCCCGAGCGGACGGCGGCGGTCCTCACCGAATTCACGGGAATGGACCTCATGCTCAACCGACGCGGCTTGGTGGGCGCGGGCGCCGCGCTCGCCGCGGGCTCCGCACTCAGCAGCGCCATGCACGACTGGCTCCACACCGACCCGGCCCTGGCGGCCGACGCCCCCGACCTCCACCAGCCCCTGCACGCCGACCCCGTCGGGTTCGACCGCTACGAGGCCGCCCCCATCGGGTCGCAGGAAGTGGAGGAACTGGAGCGCTCGGTCGAAGTGTTCCGCGCCTGGGACGCCGCCCGCGGCGGCGGCCTCCAGCGCAAGGCCGTGGTGGGCCAGCTCAACGAGGTGGGCGGCATGCTCGCCTACCGTCACCCGCCCCACCTCCAGCGGCGCCTGTGGGGCGTCGCCGCCAACCTCGCGGTCCTCGCGGGCTGGATGTCGCACGACGTGGGCCTGGAACCCACGGCCCAGAAGTACTTCGTCATCGCCGCCCACGCCGCGCGCGAGGGCGGCGACCGGCCCCGGGCCGGCGAGGCGCTCTCCCGGGCGGCCCGCCAGATGGTGCACCTGGGCCGTCCCGACGAGGCGATGGACCTGATGAAGCTCGCCCAGTCGGGCTCGGGGGACCAGGTGCTGCCGCGCACCAAGGCGATGCTCTACACCATCGAGGCGTGGGCGCAGGCGTCCATGGGCAAGGGGCAGGCGATGCGCCGCACCCTGGGCCGGGCCGAGGACCTCTTCGTCTCCGACAAGGCGGACGTGCCGCCGCCGGACTGGATGCAGACGTTCAAGGAGGAGGACCTGTACGGCATGCAGGCCCTCGCCTACCGGACGCTCGCCGAGTTCGAGCCGGGGGCCGCCGCGCACGCCCAGCACTACGCGGACAAGGCGCTGGCCCTCCGGGTCGACGGCCGGCAGCGGTCGAAGATCTTCGACTATCTGTCGATGGCCTCCGCCTGCTTCATCGCCGACGATCCCGAACAGGCGGACCGGTACGCGCGCCTGGCCCTGGTGTCGATGGGGTCCAACTCCTCCCAGCGGACCTGGGACCGGCTGCGGCAGATGTACCGGCTCACCGCGCAGTACGCCGGCTATCCGAAGATCCAGGAGCTGCGGGAGGAGATCGAGCTGGCGCTGCCCAAGGCGAAGGCGTCCAAGGGCAGGGGGAGAGGCGGCACCGCCAAGGCGTAGCGCGCGGCCCCGGCGGTGAAGCAGGGGCCGTTCGGCGGCGTGCGGTCCAGGTGGCGGCGTGGAGCGGGCGGTGGTGTGCGGGTCAGGTGCGGGGCGCGGGGCCCTGCCTCGGGGTCACCCGGGCCACCAGTACACAGGCGTCCTCCCGGCGCAGGGACTCGCCCACCTCCTGCGTCACGATGCTCAGCACCTCCTGTGCCGAGCGCGCCCCGGTGAGCCGGGGGGCCAGGGCGAGGAGGCGTTGGCGACCGGCCGGTACGAGTCCGCCGGTGTGCAGCACCAGCAGGTCACCGGCCTGGAGGTCGGTCCCCGTCCGCCCCGTCTGCCCGGTCTCCGTCCCGTCGCGGAACAGCAGCGGGGCGGGACCGTCGGCCTGGGCCCACGTCAGGGTGCGGCTGCCGGGCCGGTAGCCGCAGTACACGGCGCCGCGCACCGGCGGCAGAGCGGTGGACCGGAGCAAGCGGGCGAGCCGGTCCGGGAGTTCTCCCGGGCGGGTGCCCGCCGCCGTCAGGCCGCGCAGCGCGCCGATCACCATCGCCGGGCCCTGCGCCGGGTCGGTGTCGGCGCCGGTGAGGTCGCCGACAGCGAGCAGGGTCTCGTCACCGGCGAGGGGGCAGGCGTCGTACCAGACCCCGCACCGGGGCGTGTCCGCCGCAGCGGGCAGATACCCGGCCGCCAGGTCCAGGCCCGGCCGTCCCTGGTGCGGGAACCGCAGGAGGCCGTGCCAGGGCGGCGGCACGGCTTCCCGCGGTTCGACCGCGGCCCGTGGCCCGGTGCGCGCGGGCAGCGGGGAGTGCCGGAGCGAGTCACGGGTCTCGCTCACGGCCCGCTGGCTGCGGCGCAGTTCACCGACGTCACGCAGGACCGCCCACATGGAGGCGGTGCTGCCGTCGGCGTCGAGCACGGGCTCGCCCATCATGTGCACGGTCCGTACGGTGCCGTCGGGGCGGACGACGCGGAACTCCCCGTCGATGGGGCGGCCGTCGACCAGGCAGTCCGTGACCATCGAGGTCAGCTTCGGCCGGTCCTCGGTCAGCACCAGGGACGGGAACTCGTCGAGGCTGAGCGGTGCGGCGGCCGGGTCGCGGCCGAGGATCTGGAAGAGTTCCCCGGACCACTCGGCCTCGTCCGTCAGCAGGTTCCACTCCGCGCTGCCGACCCTGCTGAGCAGCGAACCCGGGCGGGGCGCGGGCGCCGGCCCGTCCCGCAGCTGCGCCAAGTGCGCGTCCAGGTCGCTGAGCTGATGCAGTGCCAGATCGCACAGGGCGCGGTGCCAGCGTCCGCGGGGACCGGTGCCGTCGCTCTGGTCCCGCCGGACGGCGTCCACGTCGCCCTTGAGCCGCCGGGCCTGCGATATGAGCGCCTCGACCGAGCCGCGTCCCGGGGGCTGGACGGCCGGGTGGTCCGTGGAGAGATGGGACGACATGACGCACTCCGATGTGCAGACGGTACGAACCAAGGCGGGACCGAGGCCGGCGGGAGGGCCGTTACGACTGTTGCACAGCCCGCGATGCCTCGTAAGGGATTTGGCAAGACACGATACGGTGGTGCTCGCGGCATATGCCACCGTCTTCCCGGAGTGAGTTCGACGCCCCGGAAGCGTAGGTGCACGGGCCCCCAAGTCGTAGTCCGCCTACGGGACTTGGGGGACCGAGCGGCCGTCCGGGGCAGTCGCCCGAGTGTTCGTCGGACTCGTGTTCTACGGGGTCGTGTACAGCGCGGGCCGAGGCGCGAGGTCGACGGGGGTGCGCGAGCCCGTCTCCAGCGCCCGCACCCCGGCGTCGGCGACCGCGGAGGCCGCGTACCCGTCCCAGGCGTCCGGCCCGGTGACCCGGCCCCCGCGGGCGGCGTCGACCCAGGACTGCACCTCGCGGTCGTACGCGTCCGAGAACCGGACGAGGTAGTCCTGCGGCACCTCCCGGCGGGCTCCGCCCGCGGCCGTCACCACCATGGTGCGCGCGTCCCCGATCCGGGCGCTGCCGGTCTCGCAGACGGCCTCGCAGCGCACCTCGTAGGCGAAGCCGCAGTTGACGAAGATCTCCACGTCGACCAGGGCGCCCCGCTCGGTCTCGAAGAGCACCAGCTGCGGGTCGAGCAGACCCTCGGGCGCGCCCGCCGACGGGCGGGGCCGCAGCACGGTCACCGCGGTCAGCTCCTGACCGAGCAGCCAGCGCGCCGCGTCGATCTCGTGCGAGACGGAACTGGTGACGAGCATGTCGGAGGTGAAGTGCGGCGGTGAGGAGACGTTGCGGTGCACGCAGTGCAGCATCAGCGGCCGCCCCAGCCGCCCGCCCTCCAGCAGCGACTTCAACTGCCGGTACTCCTCGTCGTAGCGCCGCATGAACCCGATCTGCGCCAGCCTGCGGCCCAGCCGGGCCTCCGCCTCCACCACCCGCAGCGCGCCCGCCGGGTCCGGCACCATCGGCTTCTCGCACAGCACCGGCAGCCCGCGCGCGAACGCGGCCAGCAGCGCTTCCTCGTGCGCCTCGCCGGGGGAGGCGATCAGCACGGCCTCGACGCCCGGCGCGTCCAGCACGGCCTCGACGTCGGTGTGCGCGACGACCCCGTCGATCCCGGCCACGGCCGCCTTCGCCCGCTCGGCGTCGGGGTCCGCGACGGCGGCGACCCTGGCGCCGCTCACCACCCGGTCGAGGCGCCGTACGTGATCGGCGCCCATGTGCCCCGCGCCCAGGACCGCCACACCCAGAAGATCGCTCACGCTCCGCCGGCTCCTTCCCCGCCCGCCGCCGCACCCGCGGAGGGCGGGTGCGTGTACCGCGAACAGGGTTTCACGGTCGTCAAGGGGCCGGGGTGGCCGGAGCCGGTGGACGCGGTGGACGCGGCGGCCGGACGCGGTGCCGGCGTCAGTACCGCAGCACGCCCGCGATGCCCTCCGCCTCGCCGAGCGCGCCGTCGGGGACGAAGCGCACGTCGGCGCCGGTCTCCAGGCACTGCTCGACGATCTCGTCCACGATGTCCTCGCGGGCGTCGAGGTCGCCGTCGTGCGCCGGGACCAGGTGCTCGCCGTCCTCGCGCATCGTCACCTTGAAGTTCTCCTCGACGGCCAGCAGCCGGACCCGGCCGGTGTGCGCGCTCTCCCACAGCTCGTCGACCCCGGCCGCGAAGTCCTTGCGCCCGCGGGCGGCGTCCAGCTCCCGCGCGACGTCCTCCACGGAGCCGCGCGCCTCGTCGTCGAGGACGGGCGCCACCGCCTGCCGGACGGCCTCGGCCGTGCCGTGCGCGAGGCCCCCGTGCGGGATCAGCACCGCGTCGCGCACGGTGTTCCCGGTCTCCTCCAGTACCGACAGGGCCGGCTGCGGTCCGGTGACGTACAGCGGCCGGGGGTGGGCGCGCAGCACCCTGCCCATCTCCGTGTCGGCGTCGCGCAGGAAGCGGCGGGTGTTCTCGTCCCGGAAGGTGCTCGGGGCGTCGCCGATCCGTTCCTGGCGCTCGGGGTCGAAGTCCAGCGGCGGCCGGTCCATGGGGAAGCCGCCGGTGCGGTCCTCCACGATCCGCCCCGCGCCGCCGCTCCACAGCGTGACCCGGTCGGCGGCGACCGACAGCACCCAGAAGGGCCGCTCGGCGGCCTGCGCGGCGACGAGGTTGCGGGTCAGGAAGGTGTCCGAGAGGACCACGCGCTCCGGGACGGAACGGGCGAGCGTCCACACCTGGTGCTCACCCGGCGCGGCGAAGATCGCCAGCCCGTCCTCGGCGTACGTCAGATCGACCTCCGCGAGCGCCCGGTCGAGCTCCCGGGACACCTCCATGCGCCGGTCGCGGGTGACGGCCGGATCCTGCTCGAGCTGCTTCTTGGCCTCGGCGACCGCGTTGCGCAGCCGGACGGGGTCGCCGGCGTTGTCCGGCTCCCGGCGGTGCGTCGGCGTCAGCACGGACACGGCCGGGTAGGGGCGGGGGCGCCGGAGTTCGGCGAGGGCGCTGGGACTCAGATCGTGCTCCATGTCAGCACGATAGGACGAAAGGACCTATCGGGCATTCGGAGCAATCCGGGGCGTGCGCCGTCACTCGTCCCCGCCCTGGGACGACTCGGAGCCGCAGGAACTGCCGTCGGGCGGCAGGGAGCCGTACAGCAGGAAGTCGTCGACCTTGCGGTGCACGCACTCGGACGACGCGTAGCCGGTGTGCCCCTCGCCCTTGTTGTCGAGCACCACGGCCGAGGGCCCGATCCGGTCGGCCGTCTGCTCGGTCCAGCGGTACGGGGTGGCCGGGTCGCCCCGGGTGCCGACGAGCAGCATCCTCGCGGTGTCGAGGTCCTTCACGTCCTCACGGATGTAGTCGGTGCCCTTGGGGCGGCCGTAGCACATCAGCACCTGGGTGAGCCGGTACCGTCCGAAGACCGGCGACGCCTCCTCGTACCGGGTGCGCAGCCGGCCCAGCGACTCGGCGACCTGCGCGGCGGAGGGCCGGTCGGGGTCGTCGGCGCAGTTGATCGCCATCAGCGCGGCCGGCAGGTTGTCCATCGGGATGTCCTCCGGGTCGGTCAGACCGGCACCGGTGTTCCCCCGGACGGCGATGCCCGTCCGGTCGCGGACCGGGAAGCCCACGCCGCCGGACACGAAGCCCTCCAGGCCGCTGGTGTCGCCGCTCTCCATGAGCTGTGCGAGCGCCCGTTCCAGCGAGGGCCACAGCTCCCGGCTGTACAGGGCCTGACCCATGGCCCCCACCATGTCCTGGCCGGAGAACGGCTCGCCGAAGCCGGTCGGCACCGGGTCCGCGTCGAGCGAGGCGACGACCTGCTCGACCAGTCGCCGGGCCTGTCGGGCGTCCTGCCCGAACGGGCAGGCGATGTCCTCCACGCACCAGTCGAGGAAGTTCTCCAGAGCGGTCTGCTGGCCGCGCGCGCCGGCGAGCCCCTGCTCGGTCAGCGGTTCCGTCAGGGTGTCCACACCGTCCAGCACCATCCGCCCGACCCGGTCCGGGAACTGGGCGGCGTAGACCGCGCCCAGCCGGGTCCCGTAGGAGAAGCCGAGGTAGTCCAGCCGGTCGTCGCCGAGCGCCTGGCGCATCACGTCCATGTCGCGCGCGGCTTCCACCGTGCCTATGTGGCGCAGCACGGGGCCCGAGTGTTTCGCGCAGTCGGCCGCCGCGTCCCGCAGCCGCCGCAGCACGTCCTGAGGGTCGGTGAGCTTCTCGTCCCCGTCCGTCGCCTCGATGATCTCCACGGTGGCCGGGCCGCAGGTGACCGGCGAGGAACGGCCGACACCGCGCGGGTCGAAGGCGACCACGTCGTAGCCGTTGGTCAGGTGCATGAACTCCTTGCCCCCGGCCGCGAGTTCGTCGACGCCGGAGCCGCCGGGGCCGCCGAAGTTCAGCAGCACCGAGCCGCGCTTGTCGCCGGTCGCCCGGTACCGGGCCAGGGCGAGGTCCAGCGTCCTGCCCCCGGGGCGGTCGTAGTCGAGGGGGACGGTGACCTTCCCGCACTGGAGGTCCTTCGGGGCCTCCATGTCCTCGCACGCCGACCAGGTGACCTTCTGGTCGTAGTACCGGGACAGGTCGGGCCCGGTGTCCCTCGCGGTCGCGGCGGGCAGCCCGGCGACCAGCAGGGCCAGTCCGAGCGCGCCGGTGACCGCGCAGCGCCGGACCGAGGGCCGAGACTCCAGCTTGGCCTGCATCGATGCCTCCCGGGCGCCGGGTCGCGGACCGGTGGTCGGCGCCCTCGCTCACCATAAGCGGGCCCCGGGCGGCTCGCCTCCGGGCGGCGGAACCGTGCGCGCGGAGCGTCGACGGCGGTCGTCGCGGCGCTTTGCCCGCAGTTCGACAAAACGGTCGCTCGATGGAGTGAAAGGCGTATGAGCCATAACTCGGATGGTGCGTCCGCGTTTTAACCGGTGCGGGCGAGTGCCCGCGACCATGTCTGGAAGGCAGGGAACTCATGAGAAGGGTTACCCGAAACGGTGTGTTCGCCGTCGCCGCCTCCGGCGCGCTGGCCGTGACGATGCCCGCGTACGCGGCCTTCGCGTCCGACGGCGCCGCCGCGGACGGCTCCGCGGTCGGCTCGCCGGGGCTGATCTCCGGCAACACCGTCCAGCTCCCGGTGGACGTCCCGGTGAACGTGTGCGGGAACACGGTGAACGTGGTGGGGCTCCTCAACCCGGCCGCGGGCAACAGCTGCGCCAACACCGGGGCGAGCGGCGCGGCCGGCAAGGGGGCGGACGCCTCCAAGGGCGCCGGCGCGTCGGGCGGCGCGGTCGCCGAGGGCGGCGCGCAGGACTCGCCGGGCGTCATCTCCGGCAACGGCGTGCAGCTGCCGGTACACCTTCCGGTGAACGTCAGCGGCAACAGCGTGAACGTCGTCGGCGTCGGCAACCCGGCCGTCGGCAACGAGTCGGTGAACACCTCCGAGGACGAGCCCGAGCGCGTCGCGCCCCCGGAGCGGCCGGAACCGGAGCCGTCGGCGCCCGAGCCGTCGGCGCCCGAGAAGGAGCGCCCGCGGCCCCAGCCGTCCCCGCACGCCGCCGCGCCGCAGGAACCGGCGTCCCTGGCCCACACCGGCGCCGACGGGACCCTGTCCGCCCTCGCGGGCGGCGCCGCCCTGGTGCTCGGCGGGTCCGTCCTCTACCGGCGGTTCCGGCCGGGCGCCCGGGGCTGACCGCCCGGGGCTGACCGACGGCGGCGACGGTGCCGGGCGGGCCGCCGCCCCGGCGGTGAGCGATGCCGCCGACCGGGTGACCTGCCGCCGGGGCGGGCTGCGCGACGCGGCGCACCGGGCGCGGCGCGCGTGCCGCCCGTCGGCCGGCGAGGGTGCCGTCGGCCGGGGCGCGTCGCTCCCGGTCGGCGCCGGCAGGGCCTTCCCCCTCGCGTCCCCGCCGTACTCACCTGCGCGACCGCCCGTCGGCGAGCGCTCCCCGGCTCACCGCCGTCATGCGGGCGAGCGCGTCGACCCTCTTCCCGCGCGAGCCTCTTCCCGCGCGACCCTCTTCCCCGTACGGCCCTCTTCCCGTACGAGCCTGTTCCCGCGCGAGCCTCGTGCCGGTCCGGGCCCGTCGGGCTCAGGCCCGCCCGGTGTGGAACCGGCGGTGCAGCGCGTGGATCTCCCCGGTCAGTTCCGGTACCGGGCCGTCCACCGCCACCGCGGGTGCCACCTCCCGCACCGCCAGCGTCCGCACCGGCGGGGCGGGGACGCCCAGTTCCGCCAGCCAGCCTCCCAGCTGCTCCGACGAGGCGACGTACACGATGCGCCCCAGGCCCACCCACGCGTGGGCGGCGGCACACATCGGGCAGTGCTCGCCGGACGTGTAGACCGTCGCGCCGGCCCGCTCCTCGGGGGTGAGGTGGGCGGCGGACCAGCGCGCCAGCTCGAACTCCGGGTGACGGGTGCGGTCGCCGGAGGCCACGCGGTTGCGGTCCTCGGCCAGCACCTCCCCGGCGGCGCCGACCAGCACCGATCCGAACGGTTCGTCGCCCGCCTCCAACGCCTCGGCCGCCAACTCCACGCAGCGGCGCAGGTACGGCAGTTCGGCCTCCATCACGGCCATGCTCGGGAACCTCCTCGATCTTCCGGTGCTCACCGGCAGCCTAAGCCGCCCCTCCCTTGCTACTGGCTATCGGGAGAGTTACAGTCTCTAACAAGAGCTACCGCTTCTCGCGGTTTCGCTCGCGCCGATCATCCTGAGCATGGAGAGAAGGGACCGCCATGTCCGCCGTCACCCCGCAGTCGCCCACCTCGCACACCGTCCTCGGATCGGGCCCCGCCGGCACCGCACTCGCCCGCGAACTGGTGCGCCGGGGGCACCGCGTCCGGCTCGTCGACCGGAAGGGGGACGGCCCCGCCCTCGAGGGCGTCGAGCGGTTCGCCGCCGACGTGAGCACGGCCGAGGGCGCGCGGGCGGCCATAGGCGCAGCCGCGGTCGTGTACCACTGCGTCAACGTCGGCTACCACCTCCAGACCGAGGTGATGCCGCGCGTGCAGGAGGCCGTCCTCGCCGCGGTCGGGGAGACCGGGGCCCGGCTCGTCGTGCTCGACACCCTCTACCCGTACGGCGAGACCGGGGGAGCCGTGATGACCGAGGGCAGCCCCTGGCAGGCGACCAGCCGCAAGGGCCGGATGCGCGCCGAACTCGACGAGCGCTACCTGTCCGCGCACCGGGCGGGCACGGCCCGCGTCGTTCTCGGTCGCAGCGCGGACTTCGTGGGACCGGGGGTGCTCAACTCGTCCCTCGGAGCCGCCGTCTTCCCGGCCGCCCTCACCGGTGGGGAGGTCGCGGGCCTCGGCGACATCGATCTGCCGCACAGCTACACGGACATCCGGGACGTCGCGGCCGGCCTGGCCACGCTCGGCGAGCGTCCCGAGGGCGACGGCCGGGTCTGGCACCTGCCCACCGCGCCCGCCGTCAGTACGCGCGAGATCCACACGATGATCGAGAAGCGGGTCGGCCGGCCGCTGAACGTCGTGGTGGTCGCCGAGCCCCGCCCCTTCGGCCCGTTCGACGAGCGGTTCATGGCGGAGTACGCGGAGATGTTCTACCAGCACACGGAGCCGCAGATCATGGACTCCTCCGCCTTCGAGCGGACCTTCGGCGCGGTGCCCACGCCTCTGGCGGACACCGTGGACGCCACCGTGGCCTGGTACGAGGAGTGGCTCACCGGCCGGTGACCCGGCAGGTCCGCGGTGCTCTCGCCCGTTCAGCGCCGGGTACGGGCCTTCGACCGGTCCAGTGCGGCGACGCCGAGGGCGGCGAGGGCGATCTGGATGAGCCACTCGACCCAGTCGACGCCGTCGGTGTCGGCCACGTCGAACGCCGCCGCGACCCACGATCCGATCAGTGCGGCGACGATGCCGACCAGGATCGTCCACAGGATTCCGATGCGCTGGCGGCCCGGGACCACGAGTCGGCCCAGGACGCCGATGACGATGCCGATGACGATCGCGCTGATGATGCCGTCGATTTCCATGTCCACCCCTTCTTGTCAAGACCCCCGCGGTTGGCGTGTGCCCGGTGCGGGCGGGCGTAGTCCACGGGCGTCCGTCACCAGGCACGCGGCGGTCGGCCGGCGAAGGGACACACACGAGGGCCGGCCCGCCGAAGCGGACCGGCCCCCGGTGTTCCCTTCCCTCGTCTCCAGGGCGTCTCTAGGGTTTGCGCATGCTCTTCGCCGCCGTGGCGGCGCACACCGAGCCCAGGGCCAGGGTCAACGCGCCGATGATGATGTTGTTCCAGATGACACCGGCGTCCGGGTTCGTGCCGACGATCCAGGGCGAGATGATCATCCAGATACCCATCGCGCACATGGCGCCGCTGAGGCCGTACATGCGCTCCGGGGCACGGGTGAATCCCAGGGCCAGCAGGCCGATGGCGATTCCGATGATCAGATTGTGGGCCACGAGCGCGGGCTGGCTGGTGGTGAAGTGGACTATCCACGGGGACACGGCACAGTACAGGCCGAGCAGGAACACCGGCCCGTCCACGAGTGCCACGTCGCGGCCGCCGAGCATGCGGGCGTAGCGCGCCTGCATTTCCGGGGCGTCGGGATGGCTGGTGATGTCACCTCGGGGGTGCGAGACGTTGGCCATGAGTCGTCTCCTTTGACTAACCGGGCCGTCCGATGCGGTCTTCGGAAGCGCCGCACGCGTCCATTCTGCTCTTATTTTTCCCTTATGTGTAGTCGTGGGGGCGGTCCGTCGTCAGGGAACGAGTCGGACATGTCGCCGCGGATCGCGGGCAGGCGAACAGATGTCAGTCGTCATGGACACAGCGACAGTGGAGGTGGTCGTCGTCATGGGTGCGAAGGTGTTGGAGCGTTTCCCCGCGGGCTCGCCGCGCGGGTCGTGGCCGGCCGAGGAGTACGCCGCGCGCCGTCGTGCTCAGGGAGAGCCCGCGACCGTCGTGATGGACCTCAAGACGGACGCCTTCCTGGTGGTCGTTCCGGCCCGGGAGGACAAGTGAACCCCTCACAAGTGAACCCCTCCCGGTGACGGCGCGGCCGGTCAGCGTCCGGCGCCGGACAGCGCCGCCAGATGTGCCCGGCGCACCGGCGCCGTCTGCCCCTGCACCAGCAGGAACATCGCCTCCCTGGCGAGCCGCTGAGCGGGGCTGTCGAGGCTCGTCGCCCGCCCGCCGCCGGCCACCACCGCCGCGGTCGTGGCCGCGCGCATGAGGTCGTACGCCCGGGTCCGCAGCGCCAGCCGCTCCTCGACGTGCTCGTGCGCGACGGGGTGGTCGGCGAGGGCGTAGGCCCGCGCCCTGACCTCGTCGAGCCCGGCCCGCAGCGACTCGGCCGCCCTCCGCTCGTCCGGCGTGTCGCCGAGCAGGTCCAGCGCGGCGCGGGCGACGCCGAAGACGGCCGGGGAGGCGTTGGCGCTGCGCGGGACGTCGACGCGCGCGAACTCCGCCCGCGGGGTGCGCCGCACCACGTTCGCCGCGGGCACCCGCAACCCGTCCAGCTCCAGGGAGACCGTCCGGGCCGCCGTCAGCGCCGCCAGACGCAGGGGCGGCGACGGCCGCAGTCCTGGCTGCTCCCGGGCGTCGGCGAAGGCGAACACCACCTCGTCCGCTTCGGTCACGCCCGCCAGCAGCATCACGTCGTTCAGGCCCCAGCCGGTGTACCAGGGCACGGTGCCGTCGAAGCGCACCCCGTCGCGGTCGACGCGGGCCCGCACCGGGACCCGGGGGAACGCCCGCACGTGCGCGTAGGCGATGCCCGCGAGCAGCTCGCCGGTCGCCAGGGGGCGCAGGAACCGTTCACGTGCCGCGAGTCCCGGCGAGGCCCCCGCGAGCAACCGGACCGGCGTGTGGTGCTGGGTCTGCACGAACCAGGTGGAGCAGCAGGCACCCGCGAGGATCTCGGCGATCTCCCGGGCCACCGAGTCCGGTGCCGCGGCCCCGCCGAACTCCTCGGGGGCGCTCACGCCGAGCAGCCCGCCGCGCCGGACCGCGTCCAGGTGGCTCGCGGGCACACCGTCCTGGTCGACGCGTTGCGCGCAGGGGGCGAGAAGCTCGTCCGCGAGCCGGCGGGCCTCGGTGACGAGCGGGTGGGGTGTGGTGGTCATGCGGTGATTCTCGCGACCGCGCCCGGCCGTGACGAGGGGGCCGCCCGGAGCGGCGGTCCGACGGGGGAATGAATGCCGGCGGAAGAAAGTTGTGTATTACATCTAGCTCGATCGATCCCATTCCAGCGAGGCTCCCCGTGAACCACCCCGCCCCCGAACGGCCCGCCGACGTCGTCGCCCGGCTGCGGGCCACCTTCCGCACCGGCCGTACCAAGCCCGTCGAGTGGCGCACCGGCCAACTGTGCCGCCTGCGCGCCCTGCTCACGGAGAACGGCTCGGACCTGGAGGCGGCCCTCCACGCCGACCTCGGCAAGAGCGCCGCCGAGGCCCAGCGCACGGAGATCGGCTTCACCGTGCGCGAGATCGACCACACCCTCGACCACCTCGCCGACTGGCTGCGCCCCGAGCCCGCCCCGGTCCCGGCCCACCTCGGCGCCGACGCCACCGCCTGGACGCAGTACGACCCCCTCGGCGTCGTCCTCGTCATCGCGCCCTGGAACTACCCGGCCCAGCTGCTGCTCGCCCCGGTCGTCGGCGCCCTGGCCGCGGGCAACGCGGTGGTGGCCAAGCCCAGCGAGCTGGCCCCGGCCACCTCCGCCGCGCTGGCCCGGCTGCTGCCGCGCTACCTGGACACCGACGCGGTGGCCGTCGTCGAGGGCGGCGTCCCCGAGACCACGGCCCTGCTCGCCGAGCGCTTCGACCACATCTTCTACACCGGCAACGGCACCGTCGGCCGCATCGTCATGCGCGCCGCCGCCGAGCACCTCACCCCGGTCACCCTCGAACTCGGCGGCAAGTCACCCGCGTTCGTCGACCGCGACGCCGACCTCGACACCGTCGCCGCCCGGCTGGTCGCCGGCAAGTTCCTCAACGCGGGCCAGACCTGCGTGGCCCCCGACTA
The DNA here is from genome assembly GCF_964272335.1 of Streptomyces sp. SudanB5_2050. Taxonomy (NCBI): domain Bacteria; kingdom Bacillati; phylum Actinomycetota; class Actinomycetes; order Kitasatosporales; family Streptomycetaceae; genus Streptomyces; species Streptomyces sp. SudanB5_2050. The sequence goes on along the minus strand of NZ_OZ186760.1, from coordinate 972,967 downwards.
CGTGCTGACCGACCCGGAGACCGCCGCCGCCCTGGAGCCGGCGCTGGTCCGGGCCGTCGAGGCGCAGTACGGGACCGACCCCGCGCGCTCCACGGAGTACGCGCGGATCGTCAACGAGCGCCACTTCGACCGGCTGACCGGCCTGCTGGACTCCGGCCGGGTGGTCGTGGGCGGCGGCAGCGACCGGTCACGGAAGTACCTCGCGCCGACCGTGCTCGCCGACGTGGCCCCCGACGCGCCGGTGATGCGGGAGGAGATCTTCGGCCCGATCCTGCCGATCGTCACCGTGCCCGGCCTGGACGAGGCGATCGATTTCGTCAACGACCGCGACAAGCCGCTGGCCCTCTACGTCTTCAGCGAGTCCGACGGGACCCGGGAGCGGTTCGCCGCCGAGACGTCCTCCGGCGGGCTCGGTCACGGCCTGCCGCTCGCCCATCTCACCGTGTCCGACCTCCCGTTCGGCGGGGTGGGGGAGAGCGGCATGGGCAACTACCACGGCCGGTACTCCATCGAGACCTTCAGTCACCGAAAGGCGGTCCTGAAGAAGCCGCTGGGCTGACCGGTACGACGACTCCACGCCAACCCGGCCGATGTTCGGCCGGGTTGAACTGGTCTACACCCTTGACTGGTACAGACCAACGCGGTTGAGTGTGCCTCCACACCCCCCACCACGGCCGCCCCCGACGCCGTGGCCGGTACGGCCGGCCCGTGCGCAGGGCTCGCTCCTCCCTTCCCCGACGCGGGAGCGGCCGTGCTCCGCCGAAGGAGGCAGTCCGTGTCGAGGCGCCGTATCTCCGCCGTGGTCACCGCACTCGCCCTCGCGGGAGCCGTCCCCGCCTTCCTGCCCGCCACCGAGGCGTCCGCCGCCTCCTGCTCGAGCTACCCCGCCTGGTCGGCCGGCGCGAACTACAACGCCGGCGACATCGTCCGCTACACGGACGGCAAGGCCTACATCGCCGAGCACGCCAACCCGGGCTACGACCCGCTGATCAGCACCTGGTACTGGGAGCCGTACGCCTGTGACGGCGGCTCCCAGACGCCGGTCGGCAACTTCGTGGTGACCGAGGCGCAGTTCAACCAGATGTTCCCGGGCAGGAACTCGTTCTACAGCTACAGCGGCCTCACCGCCGCGCTCAGCGCCTACCCCGGCTTCGCCAACACCGGCAGCGACACGGTGAAGAAGCAGGAGGCCGCCGCCTTCCTCGCCAACGTCAGCCACGAGACCGGCGGACTGGTGCACATCGTCGAGCAGAACACCGCCAACTACCCCCACTACTGCGACTGGAACCAGCCCTACGGCTGTCCGGCCGGCCAGGCCGCCTACTACGGGCGCGGCCCCATCCAGCTCAGCTGGAACTTCAACTACAAGGCGGCGGGCGACGCCCTCGGCATCGACCTGCTGAACAACCCCTGGCTGGTGCAGAACGACTCGGCCGTCGCCTGGAAGACCGCCCTGTGGTACTGGAACACCCAGTCCGGGCCCGGCAGCATGACCGGGCACAACGCGATGGTCAACGGCGCCGGTTTCGGCCAGACGATCCGCTCCATCAACGGCTCCCTGGAGTGCGACGGCAAGAACCCCGCGCAGGTCCAGAGCCGCGTCACCAAGTACCAGCAGTTCAGCCAGATCCTCGGTGTCTCCCCGGGCGGCAACCTGTACTGCTGACCCCCGCCGGGCGTGTGCGAGACTCCGCCGATGACCTCGGAAACGATCACCGCGGAGTCCTCCGGCACCTGGCACCTCGGCGACCTGCCCGTCCGCCGCGTCGGCTTCGGCGCGATGCGGCTGACGGGCAGCGCCGCCTTCCACCTCGGCACCCCGAGCGACCGCGAGCGCTCCCTCGCCGTGCTGCGCAAGGCGGTCGAACTCGGCGTCAACCACATCGACACCGCCGCCTTCTACTTCTCGTCCCTGCGCTCCGCCAACGAACTGATCAACAGCGCGCTGGCCCCCTACGCCGACGACCTCGTGATCGCCGCCAAGGTCGGCCCGTACCGCGCGTGGTCGGGGGAGTGGGGCACCTCCGCCCGCCCCGAGGACCTGCGCGCCCACGTCGAGGAGAACCTGCGTCAGCTCGGCCGCGACCATCTCGACGTCGTCTATCTGCGCCGCATGCGGCAGGACTCGATCGCCGACCACTTCGGCGCCCTGGCCGAACTGCGCGCGGCGGGCCTGATCCGCCACCTCGGCGTCTCCGACGTGGAGCCCCGCCACCTCGCCGAGGCGCAGGCCATCGCGCCCGTGGTCTGCGTGCAGAACCGGTACGGACTCGGCTTCCACGACCCCGTCACCGACGAACTGCTCGCCCGGTGCCGCGAACAGGGCATCGCCTTCGTGCCGTTCTACGCCCTCGCGGGCGAGGCGGGTCCGCGGGGTGGCGCCTCGACGGCGCACGAGGAGGAGGTCCGCGCGGTCGCCGGGGCGCACGGCGTGAGCCCCGCCCAGGTCCGGATCGCCTGGACCCTGCACCAGGGCCCGCACGTCCTCGCCATCCCCGGCACCGGCGACCCCGGCCACCTCGCCGAGAACGTCGCCGCGGGCGCCCTGCGGCTCACCGACGGGGAACTCGCGCGGCTCGACGCCGCCCGGACCGGCTGACGCGGGCTACGCGGTCCAGGCGCCGTCCCGCATGATGTGCCGCCCCTTCAGCTCCCGCACCTCGTGCCACGCCTGGACCGCGAGCGGCCGCACCCGGAACCAGGCGTACGACGCGCCGTCCCCGCGCGGGTCCCAGCCGGTCTTCGCCGCGAACGCCTCCGCCGCGCCCGCGGGCGCCTCCCGCAGGCCGAACACCTCCGCCTCACCGTCGATCAGCACGACGTCCCGGGTGTGCCCCAACGCCAGCCGGGCCCGGCCGCCGTCCCGCAGGTTGCGACCGGTCGGATTGGCCGCCCGCGTGCACAGCCACACGGCGTCCCCGTGCCACACGAACCACAGCGGAACCATGCAGGGCACCCCGTCGGGGTCCGCCGTGGCCACCCAGATGTCCAGCTCGCGCTCCAGCCGGTCCAGTACGTCCTGCCGGCGCTGCCCGGGCCCGCGCGGCGGTGCGGTGATCTCCATGGCCGTGACGGTAGCGGCCGGGACACGCCCACGCCTCGGGCCGGAGGACTAGGACCGGAGACTGGCGTCCGGCGAGTTTTACGTATAACCTCTCCCGTCAATCGCCCGTCCCGGAAGGTCCCGATGCCGCACATCGCCCTGGTCGCCCTCGTCGTCGACGACTACGACGAGGCGATCCGCTTCTACACCGAGGCCCTCGGATTCCGCCTGACCGAGGACACCCCCCGGCCCGACGGCTCCCGCTGGGTGGTCGTCGAGCCCGGCGCGGGCCACGGTGGCACCGCTCTGCTGCTGGCCCGCGCCAAGGGCGAGCGGCAGCGGGCCCGGATCGGCGACCAGACGGGCGGACGCGTCGGGTTCTTCCTGCACACCGACGACTTCGCCCGCGACCACGCCCGGATGACGGCCGCCGGCGTGATCTTCCTGGAGGAGCCCCGGCGCGAGCCCTACGGCTCGGTCGCCGTCTTCCAGGACCTGTACGGCAACCGCTGGGACCTGCTCCAGCCCGCCGCCTGACCTCCCCGCCCTTCGCCACCGACCCGCCGAGGAACGACCGCTCATGTCATCTACGCGCATAGACACCGAAACCCTCCGCCGCCTGCCCAAGGCCGTGCTCCACGACCACCTCGACGGCGGCCTGCGCCCCGCGACCGTGGTGGAGCTGGCCGCGTCCGTCGGCCACACCCTGCCCACCACCGACCCCGACGAGCTGGCCGCCTGGTACTACGAGGCCGCCAACTCCGGTGACCTGGTGCGGTACATCGCCACCTTCGAGCACACCCTCGCCGTGATGCAGAGCCGGGAGGGACTGCTGCGCACCGCCGAGGAGTACGTCCTCGACCTGGCCGCCGACGGCGTCGTCTACGGCGAGGTCCGCTACGCCCCCGAGCTGATGCTGAAGGGCGGCCTCGGCCTCGCCGAGGTCGTCGAGACCGTCCAGGAGGGCCTGGCCGCGGGCATGGCCAAGGCGGCCGCCGCCGGCACGCCGGTGCGCGTGGGGACCCTGCTGTGCGGCATGCGGATGTTCGACCGGACCCGCGAGACCGCCGACCTCGCGGTGGCCTTCCGGGACGCGGGCGTCGTCGGCTTCGACATCGCGGGCGCCGAGGACGGCTTCCCGCCCGCCGACCACCTCGACGCCTTCGAGCACCTGCGCCGCGAGAACGTCCCGTTCACCATCCACGCCGGCGAGGCCCACGGCCTGCCCAGCATCCACCAGGCGCTCCAGGTGTGCGGCGCCCAGCGCATCGGCCACGGCGTCCGCATCACCGACGACATCCCCGACCTGGCGGCCGGCAAGCTCGGCCGGCTCGCCGGCTGGGTGCGCGACCGCCGGATCGCCCTGGAGATGTGCCCCACCTCCAACCTCCAGACCGGCGCCGCGACCTCGATCGCCGAGCACCCCATCACGGCGCTCAAGGACCTCGGCTTCCGCGTCACCCTGAACACCGACAACCGTCTGGTCTCCGGCACCACGATGACCCGGGAGATGTCCCTGCTCGTCGAGGAGGCCGGCTGGACCGTGGCGGACCTGCGCACGGTCACGGTGAACGCGCTGAAGAGCGCCTTCATCCCCTTCGACGAGCGCAGGGCCCTGATCGAGGACGTCGTCCTGCCGGGCTACGCGGCGGCGCTCTGAACCAGCCCGCGCACATAGGCGGCCTGTCCGACGTGCTGGAGATCGTCGGACAGGACGCTGACCAGGCGCGTGCCGAGCGTGACCGGCGGGTCCCAGTTCTCGTCCACGACGCGCTCCAGGTCCTTGGCGGTCAGGGAGCGCAGCGCACCGAGCGTCTGCTCGTGCACGGCGTCGTAGTAGCCGGTCAGCAGGTCGGCGGAGTCGACGCGCACCTTCGCGACCTGCGCCGGGCTGTGGCCGTACCCGGTGTCGAGGCGGGGCAGGCCCAGCCCGAAGCGCTTCTCCCACGCACCGGTGAGCCACACCTGGTCGAGCCCGAAGGCGTCCGCAACGTGGTCGTCCTGGACCCGGGTGAGGTGCCACACCAGCCAGGCGACGGAGTTCGCGTCGTCGGCGGGGCGGGCGTTCAGGCCGTCGGGCGGCAGGTCCCCGACGGCGGCGTGGACTTCTTCCCGGATGCGGCCGTAGCCCTCGATGAGGATGTCCTTCGCGTGCATGCCTCCACCATGGCGCAACCGGCCCTCAGCCGCTCGCCGTTCCCAGCAGCCCCATGAGCGCCCGCGCCGCCGGGCTGGTGGCCTGGACGGGCGGCAGGAGGGCGATGGTCTCGTACGCGGTCTCGTCGCCGTCCTTCAGGGGCAGCGAGGTCAGGGAGGCCCGCTTGTCCCGGAAGTGGCGCGGCACGACCGCGATGCCGAGGTTCTCGTCGAGCAGGTCGAGCAGGCCGTGCACGTCGTTCACCTCCAGCGCGACGGTCCGCCGTACGCCCGCCGCGGCGAAGGCGGTGTCGGTGACGCGTCGCGGCCCCCAGTCGGGGTGGAAGTCGACGAACACCTCGTCGGAGAGGTCCCGCGGGGTCAGCGGCGCGCCGTACGCCGCCAGCCGGTGGTCGGGGTGGCACAGCACCGTCATCGGCTCGCCGGCCAGCGACACGGACCGCAGCTGGTCCGTGTCCTCCTGCGTCCGGTAGGCGAAGGCCAGGTCGAGCCGCCCGGCCGCGACCTCCTCCGCCAGCTCGCCCGAGCCCGCCTGCCGCAGCCGTATCTCCACGTCCGGGTGCTCCCGGCGGAACGCGGCCAGCAGCCCCGCCACCGGCACCCCGGCGATGCACTGCTCGGTCCCCAGCGACAGCGTGCCGCGCAGCACACCCTGCACCGCGGCGACCGCCTCGTGCGCCGAGCGCACCTGCGCCAGGATGCGCCGCGCCTCCTCCAGCAGCGCCCGCCCGGCCTCGGTCAGCGTGACCCGGCGGGTCGTGCGCACGAACAGCGGCGCCCGCAGCTCCCGCTCCAGCGCCCGGATGGACGCCGAGAGCCCGGACTGGGACACCAGCAGCCGTTCGGCCGCCCGGGTGAAGTGCTGGTCCTCGGCGACCGCCACGAAGTGCTGGAGATGACGCAGTTCCATGACTCAGAAGCGTATCCGCACAATCCCATCGGATTCTTCTGTTGGACCACTGCCCGCAGGTCACGCCAGAGTGGGACCGGTTCCGCACACGGCCCGTACCCGGGCGCCAACCCCTCTGGAGTCGCGTTGTACACCGCACACCCCGACCGCTACGCGGACATGCCCTACCGGCGCACCGGACGCAGCGGCCTGAAGCTCCCCGCGCTGTCGCTCGGTCTGTGGCACAACTTCGGTCCGGACCGTCCCGTCGAGACCCAGCGGGCGATCCTGCGCCGCGCCTTCGACCTCGGCGTCACCCACTTCGACCTCGCCAACAACTACGGCCCGCCCCCCGGCTCCGCCGAGTCCGCGCTCGGTGACGCGCTCAAGGCCGACTTCGCGCCGTACCGCGACGAGCTGGTCATCTCCACCAAGGCCGGCTATCTGATGTGGCCCGGCCCGTACGGCGAGTGGGGATCGCGCAAGTACCTGCTCTCCTCCCTCGACCAGAGCCTCGCCCGCATGGGTCTGGACCACGTCGACATCTTCTACTCGCACCGCCCCGACCCCGACACGCCCCTGGAGGAGACGATGGGCGCCCTGCACACCGCGGTGCAGCAGGGCAAGGCGCTGTACGTCGGCGTCTCCAACTACTCGCCGGAGCAGACCCGCGAGGCCGCCCGCATCCTCGCCGAGCTGGGCACGCCGCTCCTCATCCACCAGCCGCGCTACTCCATGCTCGACCGGCGCCCCGAGACCAGCGGTCTGCTGGACACGCTCGGCGAACTCCAGGTCGGCTCCATCGCCTACTCCCCGCTGGAGCAGGGCCTGCTGACCGGCCGCTACCTCGACGGCATCCCCGAGGACTCGCGCGCCGCGAGCGACAGCCCCTTCCTCGACTCCGACGCGGTCACCGGGGAACTGGTCGGCAGGCTGCGCGCCCTGAACGACGTCGCGGCCGACCGCGGGCAGTCCCTGGCGCAGCTGGCGCTGGCCTGGGTCCTGCGCGAGGGCCGGGTCACCTCCGCCCTGGTCGGCGCGAGCAGCCCGCGGCAGCTGGAGGACAGCGTGGCGGCCGTCGGGAACCTGGAGTTCGGGGCCGACGAACTGGCCCGGATCGACGAGATCGTCAAGAAGTAGGAAGCGGAACGGACGACCCACGCGATCCCGGAGGCGGCGGCCCGCCTCCGGGATTCCGGCATGTCCGGACCCGGGCCTTCCGGTACCGCCGCCCTGCCCACACCCCGCGACGCGCTGTTTCGGCCACCCACTGCCGTGAATATGCCAGGAGAGTGGCCGGAAATTCATGGTGACAGTGGTTCAGTAGTGAACATACTCACCTACAGGGCGTCTCACAGCACGCGACAGCGTCCTCACGCACAGCACACGAGCCGCACGGACGTCACGCCCGACCGGCAGGCGGACTGCGCGACGGGGGAGGGGAGCAGTGCACGACGAGTTCCTGTGCCATGTCACCGCCTACGGTGTCTGTGACGGACGGCGCATCGGAGTACCCCTGGGGACCTACCGGGCCCCCACCCTGGCCCTCGCCCTGTGGTGGCTGCGCGACCGGGCGTCCTGGATCGCCGAGCGGCTCGACCCGCAGCCCGACACCCCCCACTTACCCCGCGGCGCCCTGACCCCGGTCGCCGACGACGCCCCCGACGTGCCGCGCGTGCTGCGCACCTGGTGCGCCGACGACGTCCAGCAGGAGCTGGTCGCCGAGGAGCTGGCGGCGGGCCGTCTGGTGCGCGTCGCGACCAGTGACGACACGACGGAGTACGAGCTGATGGCGGAGTCCGTGGACGCCCTGCGCATGCAGCGGGCCGCACCGCCCCTCGTGGTCCCCGTCGCCTGAACCCTCGCGCCGGCCTAGGCGCCGGCCGCGCCCCCGTCACGGCGCCGCCCCACCCGGCGGGCGAGCAGCGCGCCGAGGAACCCGGTGACCAGCCCCCACGGCAGGGCGAGGCCGACCGCGGCCCAGAGCCTGGGACGCAGGAACAGCTGTCCGGCCAGTCCGCCGCCCAGGTCGCCGATCCCGAGCACTGACAGGCCGTAGTGCGCGGAGATCCGGCCGACGAGGCCGATCATGAGGACCGTCAGCGCCAGCGCCACGGCCATGTGCACGGCGTGCAGCCAGGCCGGCACGGCCGCCGGGGAGCGGCGCGCCAGCAGGACTCCGGCCGCCAGGAGCAGGACCGCCGCGACGACCAGGAGCCACCACCACCGCCCGTCCCGCTCGGTGACCGACCCCAGGTTCAGGGCGGCGACGTCCGGCTTGCGCAGCACCTCGTCGAGGACGTGCGGCATCGGCAGCCCGAACGGCCCCTCCACGCGCCCGTCCCAGGTGGCTCCGAGCCCGACCGTGAGCGCGAGCCACGCCAGATTCGGCAGGCCGAGCAGCAGGACGGCGAAGGTGTCCGCCGGGTGCCCCCGGGTCCCGGCGACGACCAGCCCGACCAGGGCGCCGACGACGACGTAGGCGAGCAGCAGCGCGAGCATGGCGTACGCCGCCGGGCGCACCGAGGTGTGCAGGCGCAGCAGCCGACCGGGCAACGGTGCCCGGCGCGAGACCAGCAGGGCCGACAGGAGCACACCGGCCAGCCACAGCAGCCCGAACAGGACGGTCAGCGGCACGTCCGTGGTGAAGCCGACCCGCGGAGCGACGCCGAACAGGTCACCCAGGTCGTCCAGCAGGCCCTCGCCCAGCGACACCTCGAAGGTCTGGCGGGCCGCGAAGGAGAGCCCCAGCAGAGCCGCCAGCCACAGGACGGCGATCCGTCCGGCCCAGCCGGCCAGCTCCGCCGCACCGGCGACCGCCCGGTGCCGCAACGGCCGCAGAAAGCCCCGGCCGACGACCAGGGCGCCGATCAGCGTCACGGACAGCGGCAGCACGGTCAGACCCGCGTCGGTCTCGGCGAAGCCGCCCGCGTCCCCGGACAGTTCCAGGGCCCCGCCCACCGCGGTGACGACGGTCGCCGTGACGACCCGGGGGAAGGCGTTGTCGGGCAGGTCCGCGGCGCCGGCCGCCCACAGGCCCAGCGCGGCCACGACGCCCATGGCGACGAGCCCGGCCAGGACCGTGGCCAGGGCCTGCGGCCAGCCGTGACGGGCGACCGCCTGTCCGGACGTGCCGGGTGGGGTACGCGAACTCACGCTGCCACGCTAAGCAGCACCGGCCCGCGGCGCGCGCCGACGAGACCGTCCGCGTCCGCCCGGCGCCCGATCGGGCTCCCGGCCGAGCGGCCGGGCTAGCGCACGGCCCACGCGGTGCGCACGACCAGGGCGTGGTCGCCGAGCCCCAGCAACCGGTCGGGCGGTACCTCGCCCCGCGTCGTGAACACCGCGAGGACCCGGCCCGTCTCCGGGGCGAACGCCACGTCCAGCACCGTGCCGCGTGCGGTGCCGGTCTCGGTCAGGACCCGGTGCCCCAGCAGCTCGTGGTGGACCGGAGCCGACTCCGCGGCCTCGGCGGAACCGACCCGGACGGCACCCGGACCGACCGACAGCACCGCCTCCCAGGGCAGTGCCGTCTCCCCGCGGAAGCGGCCCCTGCGCAACCGGAGCCGGCTCACCGCGCCGGACGCGACGTCGACCGTCAGCGACGTCACGGTGCCGACCGGCCCGCCCCCGTCCGGCACCAGCACCGGCAGCCCCCGCACCTCGGTGAACAGCATCACGGCGGCGAGCCCTTCGGGTGACCGGGCACGCCGGCGACCAGCGCGGTCAGGCCCGGCAGATCGTCGGCGACGTGCGCGGCGGCCTCCCCGGCCAGCACGAGGTCCCGGCCGGCGAGGGTCACGGAGACCCCGCGCGGCACGTACACCCGCCGCCCGTGCCGGGACTGACCGGGAACGAACCGCCTGCTCGCCGCCACCCGGAAGCCGACGACCCGTCCGCCCGTGCCGCCCTCCACCACGACGTCGAGCACGGTGCCGACCTCGTCACCGGCCTCCGTGAGGACCCGGGCCCCGATCACCTCGGCCCGCAGCGACTGCCGGCGCTCCGTCAGCACCGCCGCGCTCACCAGGCCCCGCCGGTCGCGGATCATCACCGCGTCGTGCCCGAGGGCGTACACGGACGACCAGGGCAGCCCCTCCTTCAGCGGACCCGACAGCAGTCCGCGGCCGGTCAGGGTGAAGCCGGTGATCCGGCTCGCCCCGGCGTCGCATACGGTGTCCTTGACATGGGCGACCGCATCGCCGCCGAGGGTGACCACCGGCCGGGTGGTGAGGCTTCGCGCGGCCATCAGTTCGTTCATCGCACGCCCTTCCCGCACCCTCTCCCGCCATCTCGGGTTCCCCGTGCCACTGTGACGATGCCCGCAGTACGAAGACACGGGGACTGCGAAGCCGGGGCCGGGGTACGAGGACAGGTGCAGCAGCGGCCGGCCCGGCTTCCGAGAGAGACACGCATGACCGAGTACCTGGACGGGGCAGTGATACCGACTGGTTTCGACGTACCCGTTGAACCGCTCCGACAGGGGGCCCACTACTCCGGGGAACCGGGGTGCATAGCGCGGGCACGTGCCTTCGCCTCGCACTTCCTCGACCGGCTCAGGACCGAGTGGTGCGCCACCATCGGCCCGCGGTCCGACGGCGCGGTGCTGCTCGTGGTGAGCGAGCTGATCACCAACGCCGACCGCCACAGCAAGGGCCCCTACATCCTGGAGCTCGAGGGCACGCCCGCCTCGGTGACCGTGTCCGTCTACGACAGCAGCGGCGCGGTGCCCGAGCGCTACCCGCGCGATCCCGAGCGCGTCGGCCGGCACGGCCTGGAGATCGTCCACGCGCTGGCGGAGGCGGTCGTCGTCGAGCGCGTACCGGTCGGCAAGCGCGTCAAGGCGCTGGTGCCCCTCACCGAGGCGTGACCCCGTCCGACCCGGTCCCGGACACGGACGCACCGCCCCACCTCCGGCGTGTGGGGCGGCACAGGCACCTCGTCGATCGGCCCGGTCGGCCTCAGGCGGTCGGCCCTCAGGCGCAGCCCAGCTCGCCCAGCATCCCCTCGCGCAGCCGCGTGATGATCCGCTTGATCAGCCGGGACACGTGCATCTGCGAGCAGCCGAGCCGCTCCCCGATCTCCGCCTGGGTGGCCTCCTCCACGAACCGCATGTGGATGATCCGCCGGTCGCGCTCGCTCAGCTCGGCCATCAGCGGGGCGAGCGAGTGGAAGTCCTCGACCAGCCGCAGCCCGTCCTCCTCCACGCCGATGAAGTCGGCCAGCACCGACTCGCCGCTCTCCGCCCCGTCGCCGGTCAGCGCCGCGTCCAGCGAGGAGGAGTTGTAGCCGTTGGAGGCGATCTGGCCCTCGATCACCTCGTTCTCGCTGATGTTCATCAGGGTCGCCAGCTCGGCGACGGTGGGCTCGCGGTCCAGACGGGAGGAGAGTTCCTCACGGGCCTTGGCCAGCTCCACGCGCAGCTCCTGGAGCCGCCGCGGGACGTGCACCGCCCAGGTGGTGTCCCGGAAGAAGCGCTTGATCTCGCCGACGATGTAGGGCAGCGCGAAGGACGTGAACTCCACCTCGCGCGACAGCTCGAACCGGTCGATGGCCTTGATCAGGCCGATCATGCCGGTCTGGACGATGTCCTCCATGTCGTCCCCGCGGCCGCGGAACCGGCCGGCGGCGAACCGCACGAGAGACATGTTCATCTCGATCAGCGTGTTGCGGGCGTACTGGTACTCGTGCGTGCCCTCTTCGAGTTCCGTCAGGCGCTGGAAGAACTGGCGCGACAGCTGCCGCGCGTCACGCGGAGCCACGGCGCGGGGGTCCTCGACGCCCGGCAGTGATCCCTCGTCCGTCCCGCTCCCGGTGGTCTTCCCGACGACCTGCGCTTCCGGCCGGATCACGGCGGTCTCCATTACCTCTCCCACGAAAGTCACGGTTCGGCGTCTCCCTAGGTTCTTCCCGCGCCGGCGGGTACCCGGGTCGCCGCGGCACATGCCTCTCATTTTCACGGATGGCGGAAAACCGATGCCGCGGCACCTTCGCGGAGCGACGTGCTCGCACCCAGCGTAGCTCCGCGGGGCCCGCCCGGCACCCGGCGATTTCCCTGTGGGCTGAACGCCGCCCCCTTCCCCCTCCGCGCCGTGATCCTAGGCTGAGGAGGTGACCAGCCACGTGCCGAACGAAGCCCGCGTCATTCCCCTGCGCCCCCGTGCCCAGCGCCCGGAGGCCGCCCCCGCCGCCCGGCCGGCCGCCCCGGAGCGAAGGCGCCCCGCGGCGCGTGAGCCCCTGTGGCGCGACCTCGTCGGCGACGTCCTCCGTCGCGAACGCCTCGCCCAGGAGCGCACCCTGAAGGAGGTCGCCGAGACCGCCCGGATCTCCATGCCGTATCTGTCGGAGGTGGAGCGCGGCCGCAAGGAGGCGTCCTCCGAGGTGCTGGCCGCCGCCGCGGGCGCCCTCGGACTGGGCCTCGGCGACCTCCTGGCCCGCGCCCAGGGAGAGCTGGTCCGGCTCGCCGCCCGGCACGCCGGTCCGGGCCGGGGCCCCGGCTCCTCCGGCGCGCGGTACGACGGGATGTGCCTGGCCGCCTGACCGCGCTCCGGGACGGCGCCCCGCCGGGCGCGCGGCGCCGTCCCGGCGCTCACACCCGCGCCAGGCGCCGGCTGAGCACCTCGTCGGCCAGCCCGTAGGCCACCGCCTCCCGGGCGGTGAAGACCTTGTCGCGGTCCATGTCGGCGCGCAGCGTCGCCACGTCGTGCCCGGTGTGCCGGGCCAGCACCTCCTCGACCTGCGCGCGGATCCGCACCATCTCCTTGGCCTGCAGGGCCAGGTCGGTGACCGTGCCCTGACGGCCGCCGCTGGCCGGCTGGCCGAGCAGCACCCGCGCGTGCTCCAGCACGAACCGCCGTCCGGGGTCGCCGCCGGCCAGCAGCACGGCGGCCGTGGAGGCGGCCTGCCCGACGCAGAACGTGGAGATCGGCGCCTGGACGAAGGTCATCGTGTCGTAGATCGCCATCAGCGACGTGAAGGAGCCGCCGGGGGAGTTGATGTACACCGCGATCTCGCTCTCGGGAGCCGAGGACTCCAGGTGCAGGAGCTGCGCGATGACGACGTTGGCCACACCGTCGTCGATCTCGGTGCCGAGGAAGATGATCCGCTCCGACAGCAGCCGGCTGAAGACGTCGTAGGACCGCTCGCCCTGCGGGGTCCGCTCGACGACGTTCGGAATCGTGTAGCTCCCCATGTCACAGCCCCATCCGTCGCTTCGGAGCGGCCGGGCGCACATCCGCGAGGGACTGGACGACCCGGTCCACCATGCCGTACTCCCTGGCCTCCTCGGCCGTGAACCAGCGGTCCCGGTCGCCGTCCCGGGAGATGGTCTCCGGGCTCTGCCCGGTGTGCTCGGCGGTGATCCGTTCGATGGTCCGCTTGGTGAACTCCAGGTTGTCGGCCTGGATCTCGATGTCGGCGGTGGTGCCGCCGATGCCGGCCGACGGCTGGTGCATCATGATCCGCGCGTTCGGCAGGGCGTAGCGCTTGCCCGCCGTGCCGACGCTCAGCAGGAACTGCCCCATGCTCGCGGCGAACCCCATGGCGAGCGTCGACACGTCGTTGGGGATCAACCGCATCGTGTCGTAGATGGCGAGCCCCGCGTGCACGGAGCCGCCCGGGCTGTTGACGCACAGCGTGATGTCGGCGCGCGGGTCCTCCGCGGACAGGATCAGCAGCTGGGCGCAGACCCGGTTGGCGGAGACCTCGTCGACCTGCGTGCCCAGCAGCACGATGCGCTGCGCGAGCAGCTGCGCCGCCAGATGGTCGTCGAACCGGGAGGGAGGGGTGTCGCCCTCCTGGGCGCGGGGCCAGGTGGCCGGGGCGGGACCGGCGGTGAGTGGGGACATCGGCGCTCCTTGTCGAGTCGTCGGACGAGTCGTGCGCGGCCGATGGCGCCGCGCTCCCTCCCACTCTTGGCCCGCGGCGGTCCCGAGCAGCCCTTTCTCTGCCCGCGGCAGATCTGCCACGGGCAGAACGCTCGGAGGCGGAGCGGACGGCGGGTCCCGGGCGGCCGACGAGTCCCGGGCGGCCGATGAGTTTCCGGACTCCGGCGGGTCGACAGTGGTGACCGTGTTTCCGCGCCCGGGAGGGTACTGATGGACACCGACGGATTCACCACCTGTCTCTGGTTCGACGGCCGGGCGGAGGAGGCCGCGCGCTTCTACGTCTCGCTCTTCGAGAACTCGTCCCTCGGGGCCGTCACCCGCTACCCCGAGGGCGCGCACCAGCCCGCCGGCACCGTGCTCACCGTCGACTTCACGGCCAACGGCCAGCGGTTCGTGGCCCTCAACGGCGGCCCGGAGTTCCGGTTCAACGAGGCGATCTCCTTCCAGATCACCTGCGACGACCAGAAGGAGGTCGACCACTACTGGGCCGAGCTGACCGAGGGCGGCGGCGAGGAGGGGCCCTGCGGCTGGCTCAAGGACCGGTTCGGCGTCTCCTGGCAGGTCGTCCCGGGCCGGCTCGAGGAGATGTTCCGGGACCCCGATCCCACGAAGGTGGCGCGGGTCAACCAGGCCATGATGACGATGCGCAAGCTCGACATCGCCGCGCTGGAGAAGGCGTACGCAGGGGAGTGAAGCCACATGCGACCTGAAGGAACGCCCTGCTGGGCGGATGCGATGTTCGGCGACGTCGAGGGGGCCAAGCGCTTCTACGGCGACGTCCTCGGCTGGACCTTCGGCGTGTCGTCGTCGGAGTACGGCGACTACACCCAGTGCTACGCGGACGGCAAGGCGGTCGCCGCCGTGGTGCCGCCGGTGCCCGGACAGGAGGACCAGGCGCAGTGGTGCCTGTACTTCGCCACCGCCGACGCCGAGGCGAGCGCGGCGCGCGTCCGGGAGGCGGGCGGCGACGTGGTGATGGGGCCGATGCGGGTCGGCGACTACGGCACCATGTGCCTGGCCCGGGACCCGGGCGGCGTCGTCTTCGGCCTCTGGCAGGGCGGCACGCACGAGGGGTTCGAGGCCGTCGCCGTGCCCGGCGCGTACTGCTGGGCCGAGGTCTTCACCCGGGAGCCCGGCGCCTCGGACGCCTTCTTCCCCGCCGTCTTCGGCTACACCGCGAAGCAGATGGAGGACGACAACGTCGACTTCCGCGTCTTCGATCTGGGCGAGGAGCCCGTCCTGGGCCGCATGGCCATGACCGACGACTTCCCGCCCGAGGTGCCGTCGTACATCAACGTCTACTTCACCGTCCCCGACTGCGACGCGGCCGTGACCCGCGCCACCGCACTCGGCGGCACCCTCCGCTTCGGGCCGATGAGCACCCCGTTCGGGCGGTACGCGGCGCTGAGCGACCCGCAGGGCGCCGACTTCTCGGTGATCGACGTCACCAGGACCGAGGGTGACATGCCGAAACTCACGGACGTCCGCTGAAGCGGCCTTCCGGCCCGGTCCGGTGGACCCGCCGTGCCATGGCATGATCGGGCGCATGCTTGAACGTGTTGTGGCCGCGTGCGACGGGGCTTCGAAGGGAAACCCGGGCCCGGCCGGCTGGGCCTGGGTCGTCGCCGACGCGTCGGAGACCCCGGTGCGCTGGGAGGCCGGCCCGCTGGGCAGGGCCACCAACAACATCGCCGAACTCACCGCGCTGGAGCGCCTGCTGGCATCGACCGACCCCGGCGTGCCGCTCGAGGTCCGCATGGACTCGCAGTACGCCATGAAGGCCGTCACCACCTGGCTGCCCGGCTGGAAGCGCAACGGCTGGAAGACGGCGGCCGGCAAGCCGGTCGCCAACCAGGAACTGGTCGTGCGCATCGACGCGCTGCTCGACGGCCGCTCGGTCGACTTCCGCTACGTGCCCGCCCACCAGGTCGACGGCGACCGGCTGAACGACTTCGCCGACCGCGCCGCCAGTCAGGCGGCCGTCGTCCAGGAGGCGGCGGGCAGCGCGCTCGGCTCACCGGAGCCGCCGCCCGCCCCCGACGTCCCGGCGAAGAAGGCACCGCGCCGCAAGCCGGGCACCGCCCGCAAGGGTGGCGGCGCCTCCGCGCGCACCATCAAGGCGAAGTTCCCCGGACGCTGCCTGTGCGGCCGTTCGTACGCGGCGGGCGAGTCCATCGCCAAGAACGACCAGGGCTGGGGCCATCCGGAGTGCCGCACGGCCGCGGCCGGCTAGGACGGGAGCGCGGGACCGGTCCCCGGACGGGAGAGGGACGGTGCCCGGCGGACGCGGACGCCGGGCGCGCGACCCGCGTCGGGCGGGGTCACGCCCCACCGTTCCTCACCTCTGTACGCTGCGTAGCGACATGATCGCTCAGAGTGCAACCCAGGGGTGAATGTGAAGGTCGCCTGCGTCGGCGGCGGGCCCGCCGGCCTGTACCTGTCGATCCTGCTGAAGCTGCGGGACCCGTCCCACGACATCACCGTCCACGAACGCAACCCCGAGGGGTCCACCTACGGCTGGGGTGTGACCTACTGGCGCGGCCTCCTCGACCGGCTCCACGCGCACGACCCCGCGTCCGCCCGCGCCGTCGAGGAGCACTCCGTGCGCTGGCGCGACGGCGTTGCCCACGTGGGCGGGCACACGGTCCGCCACCACGGGGACGAGGGCTTCGGCATCGGCCGCCACCGGCTCCTGGAGATCCTCGCCGCCCGGGCCCGCGCCCTGGGCGTGCGCCTGGAGCACGAGCACGAGGTCCGCGCCGACCGCCTTCCCGACGCCGACCTCGTCGTGGCGGCCGACGGCGTGGGCAGCGCCCTGCGCACCCGGTACGCCGGTCACTTCGGCACCGAGGTCCGCGCCGGGCGCAACCACTACCTCTGGCTCGGCACCACCAAGGTCTTCGACGCCTTCACCTTCGCCTTCGCCGAGACCGACCACGGCTGGATCTGGGCGTACGGCTACGGCTACGGCCCCGGGGGCAGCACCTGCGTCGTCGAGTGCGCGCCCGAGACCTGGTCCGGGCTGGGACTGGACCGGGCCGACGAGGCCGAGGGGCTGGTCGTACTGGAGAAGCTCTTCGCCGACGTCCTCGACGGCCACCCGCTCACCGGCAGGTCCGGGCGGGGCGCCGGCGCCTCGTGGCTGACCTTCCGCACCCTCACCAACCGCACCTGGTCCCGGGGCAATCTCGTCCTGCTCGGCGACGCCGCCCACACCACGCACTACTCCATCGGCGCCGGCACCACGCTCGCCCTGGAGGACGCGATGTCCCTGGCGGCGGCGCTCGGCGAGCCGGTCGCCCTCCGGGACGCCCTCGCCCGCTACGAACAGGAGCGCAGGGCGGCCCTGCTGCCGGTGCAGAGCGCGGCCCGCCACAGCGCCCAGTGGTACGAGAACCTGCCCCGCTACATCCGGCTGCCCCCGCAGGAGATGTTCGCGCTGCTCGGCCAGCGCCATTCGCCGCTGCTGCCCTACGTCCCGCCCCGGCTGTACCACCGGATCGACCGCGCGGCCGGGCGACTGGAGACGCTGCGCCGGCTCAAGCGCCGGCTGGGGCCCCGGATCGCACGGACGGTCGAGGCGCGGAACCTGGCCGCCCGCGGCTGAGCCGCCCCGCCCGCACCGTGCCGACGCGGTGCGGGCGGGCACCGGATGACAGACTGGCGCCCATGGACGAGCGCACTTTCGACAGGTCGGACCAGCACGCCTCGGTGATCGGACTCGGCACCTGGCAACTCGGCGCCGACTGGGGAGACGTCGACGACAAGGAAGCCCTCACGGTGCTGGAGGCGGCGGCCGAATCGGGGGTGACCTTCTTCGACACCGCCGATGTGTACGGCGACGGGCGCAGCGAGGAGACCATCGCCACCTTCCTGCGCGGCCGGCCCGACCTGCACGTGCTGGTGGCCACCAAGATGGGCCGCCGGGTCGAGCAGATCCCGCAGAACTACGTTCTGGACAACTTCCGGGAGTGGAACGACCGTTCCCGCCGCAACCTCGGCGTCGACGTGATCGACCTGGTGCAGCTCCACTGCCCGCCCACCCCCGTGTACTCCAGCGACGAGGTGTTCGACGCCCTGGACACCCTGGTCGAGGAGGAGCGCGTCGCCGCGTACGGCGTCAGCGTGGAGACCTGCGCCGAGGCGCTGACCGCCATCGCCCGGCCGAACGTGGCGAGCGTGCAGATCATCCTCAATCCGTTCCGGATGAAGCCTTTGCGCGAGGTCCTGCCGGCGGCCCGGGAGGCGGGCGTCGGCATCATCGCCCGGGTGCCGCTCGCCTCCGGCCTGCTGTCCGGCAAGTACACCCGGGACACGGTCTTCGCCGCCAACGACCACCGCAACTTCAACCGGCACGGTGAGGCCTTCGACCAGGGGGAGACCTTCTCCGGCGTCGACTTCGCCACCGGCGTGGAGGCGGCCGCCGAGTTCGCCGCGCTCGCCCCCGAGGGATACACCCCGGCGCAGCTGGCGCTGCGCTGGATCATCCAGCAGCCGGGCGTGACCACCGTGATCCCCGGCGCCCGCTCGCCCGAGCAGGCGCGCGCCAACACGGAGGCCGCCCGGCTGCCGGAGCTGTCCGAGGACACCCTCGCGGCCGTCCGCGACCTCTACGAGCGCCGGATCAAGGACCAGGTCGAGGGCCGCTGGTAGCCGGCGCGCGCGGACCTCACGGCACCAGGAGCAGTTCCCGTTCCCGCTCCTGGTCGCCGGAGGCCGCTCCCTCGTCCCGCGTGCCGAAGGCGCGGGACAGCAGCCGGCTCGCGGTCTCGACGGCCTGCGGCGTGCCCTGCACGGTGACCGTCACCGGCGCGGACAGCGGGGCGCCCGCCTCCCGCGGTTCCGAGGACGCCTCCGGGGCGCCCGCGGCGTCGAAGGTCGCGGTGCGTACCGTCGCGTGCTCGTCGGACGGCAGACTGTCGGGAGCCCCGAAGACGCCCTCCAGCGCGCGGACGATCGCCCGCGCGTCGTCGACGCCGCCGCCGCTGAGCGTCACGGTGAGCTGAGTGTCGGACATCCTTCGCCTTCCTCCGGGCTGCGTGGTTCCCGGCCCGTGTAACCGGCCCCCGGCCGCCCAAACGCCCATGGCCGTGCGGGGGCCTGCGGGTGGGGAACCCGGGAAGAGGGAAGGGGACGCGGTCACGACAACGGGAGGAAAAGTGACGGACACGGACGAGGGACCGGCCCGGCGCAGAGGGCGCAACGAGACCGAGGAGGAGCGGGCGGACCGGATGTGGACGGAGCTGATCCAGGAGGTCCGCGTCGCCCAGATGGGTGTGCAGATCCTCTTCGGCTTCCTGCTCACCGTGGTGTTCCAGCCCAAGTACGACGACCTCTCGGACACCGACCAGATGATCTACCTGATCACGGTCGTCCTCGGCGCGGTCACGACCGGCGCGCTGATCGGGCCGGTCTCCCTGCACCGCCTGGTCTCGGGGCGGCGCGTGAAACCCCAGGCGGTGCGGTGGGCGTCCCGGCTGACCCTGCTCGGCCTGGTGCTGCTCCTCGCCACGACGGCCTGCTCGCTGCTGCTGATCCTCCGCGTGGCGACCCACGACGGCTTCGTGCCCTACCTCGTCGCGGGCGTGGTGTTCTGGTACCTGCTGTGCTGGTTCGGGATCCCGATGTGGACCCGGCACCGCCACACGTCCCGCTGAGGGCGGTCAGCCCTCGGCCATCAGTTCCGCCAGGAAGTCGTCGACGCGCACTTCCTCCCGTCCCGGCCGGACCACGTCGTACGTCTCGCGCAGGAACGCCTCGACCGCCGCCGCCCACAGGTACACCACGGCGCGGTGGCGGCCGCCGTCCGTCCGCGTGTCGCCCAGCAGTTCGACGCGCAGCTCGTCCCACATGCCCCGCGACTCGGGGCTCAGCCGCACGTCGCCCTCGCCGACCGGACGGGTCAGCCCTTCGCCCACCATCTCCCGGTCGAGGGTCCAGCGGGCGAGCACCCGGCCGTCGTGGCTGAAGACCACGGTGAGGGCGAACGGGTCCGCGGCGTCGTAGGCGAGGTGGGCGAGGACCGGGCAGCGTTCGGTCTCACCGGCCTGGAGCTGCACGACCAGCGTCTTGCGCACGAGGGACTTCACGACAGGGGCCTCCCGGGGAACGGCGTAGGGCCCTCTAGTACCCCGTACGCCCGCAAGATGCTCAGGCGTACGGGTGATTCGCGGCGGCCCCGCCGTCCCCCGGTCCCGCTGCCCCGGCTCCGCAGACCCGGTGCCGGCCGGAGCGGCGCCTCAGGAGTCGCCCAGCGCCTCGCGCAGGGCCGGGAGCAGGGTCTTCTCCGACCAGTCCAGGAAGGCGGGTTGGCTCTCGCCACCGATCTGCACCAGGGCGATCTCGGTGAAGCCGGCCTCGGCGTAGGGGCGTACGGCCTCCACGAACGCGTCCGGGTCGTCGCCGCACGGGATCGACTCGGCGACGTCGTCCGGGGTGACGAACTGGGTGGCCGCCTCGAAGGAGTCCGGGTGCGGCAGCTCGGAGTTGACCTTCCAGCCGCTGCCGAACCAGCGGAACTGGGCGTGGGCGCGCTTGATCGCCGTGTCCCGGTCGGGGTCGTAGGAGACCGGGAGCTGGCCGACGCGCGGCTTGCCGCGGCCGCCGTGCCGGTCGAAGGACTCCAGCAGTCCCTGCTTGGGCTCGGTGGCGATCACCAGGTCGGCGTGCTCGCCCGCGAGCTTGCAGGAACGCTCCCCGGAGACGGCGATGCCGATGGGCGGCGGGCTGTCCGGCACGTCCCACAGACGCGCCGACTCCACATCGAAGTGGGTGCCGCGGTGGTTCACATGACCGCCCTCGAACAGAGCACGGATGATCTCCACGGCCTCGTGGAGCATCTCGTGCCGCACGTCGACCGACGGCCAGCCGCCGCCCACGACGTGCTCGTTGAGGTTCTCGCCCGAGCCGAGCCCCAGCCGGAAGCGGCCCTCGGACAGCAACTGCATCGTCGCCGCCTTCTGCGCCACCACCGCCGGGTGGTAGCGGAACGTCGGACACGTCACGTAGGTCATCAGCGGAATGCGGGAGGTCGCCTGCGCCGCCGCGCCCAGCACGCTCCACGCGTACGGCGAGTGGCCCTGCGCCCGCAGCCAGGGGAAGTAGTGGTCCGAGGTCACCGAGAAGTCGAACCCCACCTCCTCCGCGCGCACCAGATGGCCGACCAGCTCACGGGGGCCGGCCTGCTCGGTCATCATCGTGTATCCGATTTGCACCATAAGAGGCGAGTCCCCGGCCGGACGGAGCGAAAACAGGGGAGGTGCGGCGAAGCCGGCAGCAGGGGAGGGTGAAGCCGTCCGTCAGGTGCGCCGGTCCGGGCCCTCCCGGAACGTCGCCAGGACGGCGGCGAGCGCCTTCTGGTTCGCCGTCTCCGCCCAGTCGTCCGCCGGCGCCGTCCAGCGCAGCGAGAAGCTGCGTCCGCCGCCCAGGAGGAAGCCCCGCCCGAAGGTGCGCCTGCGCTCGCCGCCGTCCCGGACGACCCACTCCATGTCGGCGGCCTCACGGCCCCGGTACGTCGTCGCCCGTACGGCGCCGATACGGCGGTACTCGCCGTCCGAGCGCCGGAGCCCGGGCTCCACGTCGTCGCGCCACACCGCCACGGGGTCCTCGCCCGCCCGCTCGCTGTGGGTGACCGCGAGCGTGCGCGGGTCCCCGTCCGCGCCGAAGACGACCCGGTAGGCCCCGTCCGGCACGCGCGAGGTGTCCAGGCGGCGCCAGCCCTCGGGGAGGGCGACGGAGAAGCCCTCGGGCGCGTCGTAGCGGCGGAAACCGGCCGGGAGGGGGTCGCCGGGCCGTGAGGGCGAGGGCGAGACCGAGGGTGGCGGTGAGGGCGCCGCGCCGGCGGGAGGCGCCGCTTCTCCCGAGGGCGGTGTCGCGGGGGCCGAGGGGCGCCCGCGGGCCCCGGCTGCGGCGTCGCCGTCGGTGCCGGGCAGTCCGTGGGTCACCGCCAGGACGGCGGCCGTCACCGCGACGACCGCCAGGACGGTGACGGCCGCCGTCGCCCGCCGGTTCCCCGGCCGGCCCGCCTCCCGGGCGGCGGCACACGCGCCCCGCAGCCGGGGCCGGGGCACCGCGCGGACGGCCGCGTCGGGATCCTCCGTGAGGACCCGGGTCAGGGCCGCACGCACCACCGGGTGGGTCAGGCGCTCCCGGTGGTCCTTGCGCAGCAGCCCCCGCACGGTCTGGGCGAGCGGACCGGCCCGCACCGGGGTGCGCAGCGGCAGCCGGTCCACGCCCCGCAGTGTCGCCTCGGGCCGGCCCCGGTCACGGAACGGCGGACGGCCCTCGGCCATCGCGTAGAGGAGCGCGCCCAGCGTCCACAGATCGGCCGCGGGCCCGAACCGCTCGTCGCGGGCCTGCTCGGGCGAGGCGTACGAGGGGGCGGTCAGCCGGGGAACGAGGGCGGCGCCGGCCAGTCCGAAGCCGGTGACGACGACCGATCCCTCCTCCCGCACCCACACCTGTCCCGGGCTCAGCTCCCCGTGCGTGACGCCCTGTCCGTGCGCGGCCTCCAGGACCTCCAGCAACTCCAGACCGACGCGCGCCGCCCGTACGTAGTTGAGCGTGCCGTGCCGTTCCAGGAGTTCTCCGAGCGGCACTCCGCCGGGCCACTCGGTCACCGTCCACAGGAAGCCGTCCTCCACCACCGCGTCGACCACCTCGGCGACCCGCCCGGGGCACCGCGCCTGCAGCGTCGCGCCGGTGCGGACCACCCGGCCGGCGGTACGGCGCGCCGTCTCGCCGGCCCCTTCCCCCTCGGGCAGCGCGGTCTGCGCGACCAGGCACGGGCGGCCCGTGTGGACGTCCTCCCCGGACCAGGAGACATGGTTCGTCTCCCGGTGCACGACCTCGAGCAGGCGGTACCGTCCGGCGATCAGCTCGTGTGTGGAGACGCGCGCCCTGCCCATGGTCATCCCTCGTTCGCACCGTCGGCTCTCGGCTTGCCCAGAAGTACGGGGAGCCGGGCGGGCCGCGTTCAACGCGGCGGCGAGTCGGTGGGAATCGAGGTCGTGGGGGCAGTGGCGCGCGGACCCCGTCAGCGCAGCCCGAAGCGGTCCGCCCAGCCCGTCATGTCGGCGGTCGTGGCGTTGCCGCCGCAGACCACCAGCCCGATCCTGGCGCCGTCCCCGACCCGCTCCACCACCCGCCGGGCCGCAGGCAGCAGGCACCCGGCGGCCGGCTCGGTCCACACCTTCCCGTGCTCGGCCAGCGCCAGCGAACCCTCGACGGCCTCCCGGTCCGGCACCACCAGCACCTCGGTGACCAGCGCCGACACATGCTCGTACGTGAGCCGGGAGACGGCCGGGGCGCTGAGCGTGGTGACGATCGACGACAGGGACACGGAGCGCGGCCCGCCCGCCGCCAGGGCCTGGGACATGGCCTCGGCGCCCTCCGTCTCCACGCCCCAGATCCGCACGTCGGGCCGACGCGCCCGCAGCGCCGCCGCCACCCCCGCGATCAGCCCGCCGCCTCCGATGCTCACGACGACGTCCGTCAGCTCCCCGGCGTCCTCGGCGAACTCGAGACCCACGGTGCCCTGCCCGGCGACCACCACGGGGTCGTCGAAGGGGTGGACCAGGGTCAGCCCCTCCTCGCGCAGCCGGGAGACGAGCGCGAAGGCACTGTCCATGCCGTCGGTGAGCCGCACCAGCGCGCCCGCCTCCTCGGCCACCTCCACCGAACGGGCCGGTGCCGTACGCGGCATGACCACCGTGGCCTTCACGTCGAGCGCGGCGGCCATGACCGCCACGGCGACACCGTGGTTGCCGCCGCTGACCGCGACGACCCCGGCGGCCCGCTCGGCCTCGGTCAGCGACAGCAGCTTCGCCGTCGCGCCGCGCGCCTTGAACGAACCGGTGCGTTGGAGCAGCTCCAGCTTCGCGGTCACGGGCACCCCGAGCAGCCCGGACAGCCCGGGGCTGGGCACGGTCGGGGTGCGTACGACGTGTCCGGCGATCCGCTCGGCCGCGGCTTCGATGTCCGTGATCCCGATCAAGGCACTCTTCCTTCCGAACCCGGGCGCCCGTCCGCGCCCGCTCGCACCCTTTCGCGTGCGGTGCCCAAGGTCAACACGGGCCCCGGGGTCCCACGAGGCACGGGCGCACCACGGCCGGGCCGGCCGACGGGCGCGCGGCTCAGTGTTGCTGTGGCTTCTGCGGCGTCGCCTCGCTCGGCCGCACCACGACGAACCCCTCGCCCTGGAGCACCAGTTGGACGGCCTCCCCGGACCCGCCGCGCAGCATCGAGCCGATGGACTGCGAGCGGTGCAGCGAGGTCGACAGCCCCGCGGACCAGCCGACGACCGCGTCGGTGTCGACGTAGACCGGGTACTGGGGCGAGACCGGGATGACCAGCGGGCTGCCCTCGCAGATCAGGCCCAGCCTGCCCTGGCCCGTGAAGACGCTGTTGAAGAGCCCGCCGCCGGCGATGCCGGAGCCCTTGACGGTGGAGATGCGGTACGACAACGAGGCGTCGAAACACAGGACGTTGCGGCCGTTGACGGTGAACTCGTCACCGGGCTCGACGTCCACCACGAAGCAGTTCTGCGCCTCGTGCGCGAACCATGCCTCGCCCTGTCCGCGCACCGCCATCAGGGGCAGCCCCTCGCCGGTGACCGCGCGCTTGAGCATCCCGCCCACACCCTGGCCCTTGCGCTCGAACTGCAGACTGCCGCGGTAGGCGACCATCGCGCCCTGCCGCGCCAGCATCTCGCCGTTCACCGTGTAACGGATGCACTTGGAGTTCTCGACGGTCATGCCCGGCGCGGTCGCGGGCTGCACCATGTGCTCGCTGGAAAAGAGGTCACCCTTCATAGGCGCATCCTGTCCCGGAGTGCCCCGTTCCGCCAAGATCGGGTGGTTCCCGGCTCGTTCAGCCGCCGAAGAGCTGGGTCCAGTACGTGCCCGCCCGCCCGCCGCCGGCGAGGCCGATCCCGAGGTGGGTGAAGTCGGCCTCGAGGATGTTGGCCCGGTGACCGGGACTGTTCATCCAGCCCTCCACCACGTCGGCGGGGGAGCGCTGGCCGCAGGCTATGTTCTCGCCGACCGTGCGCCGGGCGGCGCCCGCGGCGGCGGCCCGGTCCCAGGGCCGGCCGCCGTCCGGATCGGTGTGGGAGTAGAAGTCGCGGGCCACCATGTCGGCGCTGTGCGCCTGGGCGGCGGCGGTGAGCCGCGGGTCGACGGCCAGCGCGGGCAGACCGGCGCGGGCCCGCTCCCGGTTGGTGAGGTCGACGACCTCGTCCGTGGTGCGGGCCAGACCGTCCGGGGTGAGCGGCACGGCCCACAGCACCGTCCAGTACGTGTCGCCCGAGGGGCCGCCCGTCGCGTGTCCCCACCCGGTGTGGGTGAAGGCGGGATGGTGCAGCGTACGGCGGGTCCGCTCGGCGCGCAGGCAGTAGGTGACGAACTCGGCGGGGGTGCGCGGGCCGGAGACCAGGTGCTCGCCGACGGTGAGGTACGCGTACCCCGCGGAGACGACGCGCTGGTGGACGCAGACGCCGTCCCGGGTCTCGACGCTCAGCGCGCCGGCCGCGGACATCGCGGCGGCGTGCGCCCGGGCCGCGGTGTGCAGGCGGGCGTCCGCTGCGACGGGCCGGGAACCCGCCGCCGTCCGGGCGGCGTTGACCAGGGTCAGGAACCCGTCGGAGTCGGGGACCGGCACCGACGCCGGCACGGGTCGGGCGGGCACCCCGCGTGCGGCGAGCGGCTGCGGCGGACCGTCCGCCTCGTCGTCGACGTCCACCCCGAAGTCCCGGGCCAGCCCGGCGAGTCCGTCGGCGTACCCCTGCCCCAGGGCGCGCAGCTTCCAGCCCGCGCCGCGCCGGTAGAACTCCGCGAGCAGCAGGACCGTCTCCTGCCGGGGACGGGCGGGGACGAACCGCGTCAGCGCGTGCCCGCGCGCGTCGGCGACCTGGAGCGCGGGGGAGGGGAGCGCGCCGAGGGCGGTGCCCGGGTCGGAGGGGCTGACCGCGATCGTGACGCGGGTGGCACCCGGCCGCAGTCGCGCCGGATCGACGGTGAGCGTGTCGCCCCGCAGGCGGATGCCCGGTGCCCGCGGCTGGTTGTAGAAGACGAAGTCGCCGTCCCCGGCCACCTTGCCGCCGTCGTCGGTCACCAGCGCCGACACGTCGAAGGCGCCGGGCACCCGTACGCTGACGGGTCCGTCCGGCAGGGGGAGGTTCCCCCCGGGCACCAGCTCACTCATCTGCCGCCCTGCCTCCCGGTCGGCGCTCCTGCGGGTGTCGGCTGTCGGGTCAACGTCCGCCGCGGGGCAGGGGTTCCCGGTCGGCCGGTCGGCCCGGACCGGCGGTCTCCGGTGCGATCAGGCCCTGCCGGTAGGCGACCGCCACCGCCTCGGTGCGGCTCGCCGCCTCCAGCTTGGCGAGGATGTTGGAGACGTGGACGCTCGCCGTCTTGGCCGTGATGAACAGCTCCTCGCCGATCTGGCGGTTGCTGCGCCCCCGGGCGAGGAGCCGCAGCACCTCCTGTTCGCGGGCGGTCAGCTGCGTGGCGCGGTCCCCGGTGTCCGCCGGCCGGGCCCGCCGCACCAGATCGTCCAGCCGCTCACGCAGCGGGGCGGCACCCAGCCGGTCGGCCTCCCGATGGGCGAGGCCGGCCTCGCGGGCCGCCTCCTGGGGGCGGCCGGCCGCCAGCAGCGCCTCGGCCAGCCGCAGCCGGCAGCGGGCCCGTTCGTACACGTCGCCGTGGGCGAATCCGTCCACCGCCCGCTGCCAGGCCGCCGGGTCGGGCCCGGTGGCCAGCCGCTCCCACTCCGCCTCCGCGCGGGCCAGCCACGCCTGCCCCTCCGGGCCCTGAGGCCGGTCGTCCTCGCCCCGGCGGGCGGACCGGCGGGCCTGTTCCAGCAGTTCGGCCGCGGCCTGAGTCCACCGGCCGGCTTCCGCCTCGTCGCCGGCCGCGCGCAGCCCCACGACGGTGTCCGCGACCGCGGACAGGGCGAGCGCGGCGAGCCGGACCGTGACGGCCGGCGGCGTCCCCGCGTCGTCGGTGAGCCTCGCCACGGTGGACCGCGCCCACCGCACGGCGTCCTCCGGGTCCCCGCGCAGCGCGGCGGCGTCGGTCAGCACGATGCCCGCCACCAGCGTGACCATCCAGTCGAACGGTCCGTCCAGCAGGGCACGCGCGCGGTCGGCGGCCCCGAGGTCGCCGCGCGCCAGCGCCACGTACAGGACGGGCGCGACGGTGTGGGCGCCCGCGGCGGGCGGGCCGCCGGCCTCGTCCTCGGCGGCCTCGCGCAGGCACTCCTCCCAGTGCCCCAGCGTGTACCGCACCAGCAGCCGCAGATACCGCATCTCCCGTGCGTAGGGCGAGGACAGGAGCCCGGAGCGCCGGGCCCGCTCCAGTCCCTCCGCCGCCCGGTCCAGGCAGTCCGCCGGGGCTCCGGACTCGAAGCACCCGATGGCCAGGTTGAACAACGCGCGCAGCTCCACCGGTGCGTTCCCCGCCCGGCGGGCCAACTCCCGGGCCTCCCGCAGCCGTCGCCGGCCACGCTCGGTGGTCCGGTTGTCGTCCTCGAGACCGATCACCGAGATCAGGAGGTCCGCCCGGGCGTCGGCGACCCCCAGTTCCTCGGCGACGCGCAGGGCCCGGCGTCCCACCCGCAGAGCGGTCTCGATCTCGCCGACCTGACGTGCCGCCATGACGTGGGTCGCCGCGGCCCACACCCACGTCGGCGACGGCGGCTCGGCGGGGATCAGGGCGAACGCCTCGCTGCTGTGGGCGAAGGCGGCCGACAGGTTGTCGACCCGCAGCAGGTTCCCGGCGAGCGTGTAGCGGACCCGGGCCGCGAGTTCCAGGTCCGCGTCCTGCCCGAGGCCGGCCAGCGCCGACCGGGTGAGCGACACCGCGCGGTGCAGGTCGCCGGCGTGCGCGGCGGCGGCCGAGGCGCGCAGCGTGAGGGTCACGGCGTCGGGGCCGGCGGGCCGTGCGGCGGCGTCGACCACCGACCACAGGTCCAGGGCCGCCTCCAGGTGCCGCAGCTCCTCGGCGGGCGCCCCGATGCGCTGGGCGTGGTCGGCGGCCTCCAGGGACGCGGCGAGCGCCTGGGGCAGGTCGTGGCTCTCGCGGTGGTGGTGGGCGCGCTCGGCGGCACTGTCCGACCGGCGGTCCGGACCGCCCAGCAGCCGGGCGAACGCGCCGTGCAGCCGGGCCCGCTCGCCGGGCAGCAGGTCGGCGTAGACCGCCTCGCGGGCGAGGGCGTGCCGGAAGGAGTAGGTGTCGCCGTCGTCGGAGACGAGCAACTGCCGTCCCAGGGCCTCGCGCAGCGCCGACTCCAGTTCCTCCTCGGGCAGCCCGACGGCGTCCCGCAGCAGCTCGTGCCCCACCCTGCGCCCGGCGACGGCGGCGGTGCGCAGCACCTGCTGGGCCGTCTCCGACAGCTGCTCGAACCGGATCAGCAGGACGTCGGCCAGACCGCTGGGCACACCGTGGACCGGCGCGTCCGTGGCCGCGACCAGTTCCTCGGCGTAGAAGGCGTTGCCCTCGGCGCGTTCGACGATCCGGTGCACGGTCGCCTCCGGCAGCGGCCGCTCCCGCAGCGAACGCACCAGCCGGGCCACGTCGCCGTCGGGCAGCGGCCGCAGCTCCAGGCGCTCCACGGACGGCAGCCGCACCAGCTCGGCGAGCAGGGGGCGCAGCGGGTGGCGTCGGTGCAGGTCGTCCGCCCGGTACGAGGCGAAGAGCGCGACACGGTGACCGCGGGCGCCGCCCGCGGGCCGTTGCAGCACGCCCCGGCTGAGGAGGAACCTCAGCAGGTCCCGGGAGGACTGGTCGGCCCAGTGCAGGTCCTCCAGGACCAGCAGCAGCGGGGCGACGTCGGACAGCTCGGCCAGCAGCGCGGCCACGTCCTCGAACAGGCGCAGTCGTGACCGCGTGGTGCCGTCCCGGCCCTCCGCGTCCTGCGGGCCGGCGCCCAGCAGCCGGTCGGCCACCGGGTGGGCGGCCAGCACGGCGGCGAACCGCTCGTCGGCGGCGAGCACGCCGAGGATCTCGGTGAACGGCAGGTACGGCAGGCCGACGTCGCCCAGGTCGACGCAGTGCCCGGTGAGGACGGTCGTCCCCGCCGCGGCCGCCCGCCCGGCCACCTCGTCCAGCGTGCGGGTCTTGCCGACGCCGGCGTCCCCGGCGATCAGCACCGCGCGGGCCTCGCCGGCCCGGGCGCGCTCCAGTACGCCGGTGAGACGCGCGAGTTCGTCCTCGCGGCCGACGAGCGGACTGACGGAAGAGGTCTGCGGCACGTCCCCATCCTGGCACGCGGGTCGGACAGCCCCGCGGGAAACCCGCGCCCGGGGGTCCGGTCCCACCGGACCGCCCGGACGGGGCGCGCCGCCCGGACGGGGCGCGTCGCCTGGACGGGGCGCGTCGCCTGGACGGGGCGCGTCGTGCGGACGGGGCGCGCCGTGCGGACGGGGCGCGCCGTCGTGCTCAGCCCCGCAGGGCCCGGGCCCAGTCCGCCGGGACCCGGTCCGCCGGACCGGGGGACGGCTGGTCGGCGGGGTGGCTGCTCGGCGGGGCGAGGGCCGGGCCCGACGCCCTGACCTCCTCGGCCGCGTAGTCCCAGAACCAGTCCTCGCCGGGTTCGAAGCTCTGCACCAACGGGTGCCCGGTGGACCGGTAGTGGCCGGTGGCGTGCTGTCCGGGCGAGCTGTCGCAGCAGCCCACGTGGCCGCAGCTCGCGCAGCGCCGCAGATGGAACCACCAGCCGCCGGACGCGTCGCAGTCGGCGCAGCCGGTGCCGCTGGGCGGGGCGGCGGGGTCGATTCCGGTGTCGTCGTTCATGTCGGCTCCTCGGTCGGTTCGGGCTCCTCGGCCGGTTCGGTCCCGGCGGTGAGCGGCAGCAGCACCTGGAAGCGGGTGTCCCCCGGAACGGACTCCACCTGGAGCGTGCCGTGGTGCTTGTCGACCACGATCCGCCAGGAGATGTCCAGGCCCAGCCCCGTGCCCTCGCCCACCGGTTTGGTGGTGAAGAACGGGTCGAAGACGCGCTCCCGGATCTCCGGGGCGATGCCGGTGCCGGTGTCGCGGAACTCCACCAGCAGCCGGTCGTGGTGGAGCGCGGTCCGCACGGTCAGCGTGCCCTCGCCGCCCGCGTCGTTCATCGCGGAGACCGCGTTGTCGATCAGGTTGGTCCACACCTGGTTGAGTTCCGCCGGGTACGCGGGGACCGGCGGCACCGTGCGGTCGTACTCCTTGACCACCTCGATCCGGGGCCCGATCTTGCCGGAGAGCATCAGCAGGGTGCTGTCGAGCAGTTCATGGACGTCGACGGTCCGGTGCGGCGCCCGGTCCAGCTGCGCGTACTGCTTGGCCGCGTCCACCAGGTGGGAGATACGGGCGGTGGAGTCCGCGATCTCGTTCATCAGCAGCTCGGTCTCGACGGTGTAGTTGAGCCAGCCGACCGCTCCCGGCAGGATTTCCTCGTCCACGGCCGCCGCGACCTGCTCCAGCCACTCCGTGTCGAGGCCGGCCTGCACGAAGGTCGGCGCCAGCCGCCACCCCTCCCCGATGCCGTGGTCGTCCAGCCAGTCGGTGAGCGCGTCCTCCCGGTCGGCGGCCTCCAGCGGGGTCAGCGACGGCGCCTTGGCGACCCGCTCGGCCGTGCGCTCCTGGATGTCGATCAGCCCGGCGAGCGCGTCGCGCGAGAACGGCCCCTCGGCGATCACGGCCAGCTTGTGCCGCATCTTCGCCACCCGTTCCCGCAGCGTCGAGGTGGCCCGCACGGCCGCCGCCGCCGGGTTGTTCAGCTCGTGGGTGAGTCCGGCGGACAGCGAGCCGAGCGCCAGCAGCCGCTCGCGCTGCCCTATGGTCCGCTGGGTGTTCTTGGACCCGAAGAACAGCCCCTCCAGCAGGTGCACCGCCATCGGGAACCACTCCCGCATCACGGCCGCGAAGGTCTCGGCGGGCAGCACGAAGAACCGCGTCGGCTCGGTCACCCGCATCGAGTTGGTGTAGACCTGCGGCACCCGGTCGCCGACGTACGCCTGCATGGCGCCCGCGTACACCCCGCGCTGGGAGGTGCGGTTGGTCTCCACGTCGTCCGCGCCGACCCGGCGGGAGAGGACGACCGTCCCCTCCAGCATGACGTAGAAGCAGGTCGCGTCCTCGCCCTCGGCGTACACCGGACCGGGTTCGAACAGCTCCACCCGGCCCTCGGCGCACAGCCGGCCCAGCTGCTCGGGCGTCAGCTTCTCGAACAGGAACAGCTCCCCGATCTCCCGGGGGCTGCACGGCATCGGCCGCCCGCTCACGACTGCTCCAGGTACCGGTGGACGAGCATCACGGCCATCGCTCCCTCTCCTACGGCGGACGCGACCCGCTTCGCGGACTCGGCGCGGGCGTCGCCCGCCACGAACACGCCCGGGACGCTGGTCTCCAGGTGGTACGGCGGCCGGTCCAGCTCCCAGCCGGCGGGCGGCCGCCCGTCGGGCGTCAGGTCGGGTCCGGCCAGGATGAACCCGCGCGCGTCGCGCAGCACCGTGCCGTCCAGCCAGTCGGTGTGCGGGGCCGCGCCGATGAACACGAACAGCCACTGGGCGTCGACCAGTTCGGTGGAGCCGTGCTCGTCGCGCAGGGTCAGCCGCTCCAGGTGGCCGTCGCCGTGCGCCGACTCGACGACGGTGCCGCAGCGCACACGGATGTTGGGGGTCTCCTCGATCTGCCGGATCAGGTAGTGCGACATCGACGCCGTCAGCGACCGGCCGCGCACCAGCAGCGTCACGGACTTGGCGCCGCGGGAGAGGAACATCGCCGCCTGCCCGGCCGAGTTGGCGCCGCCCACGATGTACACGTCGTGGTCCTGGCAGGCGGCGGCCTCGGTCAGCGCGGAGCCGTAGAAGACACCGCAGCCGGTCAGGTCGTCCGTGCCCGGCGCGGCCAGCTGCCGGTAGGAGACGCCGGTCGCGAGGATCACGCTGTGCGCGGCGATCGACGAGCCGTCGGAGAACCGCACGATCCGCGCCGCGCCGCTCGCCTCCAGCCCGGTCACCTCGCGCGCGGTGAGGATCTCGGCGCCGAACTTCGACGCCTGCCGCCGGGCCCGCTCGGTGAGCTGACCGCCCGAGACGCCGTCGGGGAAGCCGAGGTAGTTCTCGATGCGGGAGCTCTGTCCGGCCTGTCCGCCGGTGGCCGACCGCTCCACCAGCACCGTCCGCAGCCCCTCGGAGGCCCCGTACACGGCCGCGCCCAGCCCGGCCGGGCCGCCGCCGATCACCACCAGGTCGTAGAAGTCGGCGGCCGGTGTCGTCGCCAGGCCCACCCGCGCCGCCAGCTCCGGCGCCTCGGGCTCCACCAGCGGCGTCCCGTCCGTCGTGATCACCACCGGCAGCCGCTCGCCGTCCTGCCCCGCCGCCGACAGCAGCCGCCGCCCCTCCGGCTCCTCGGCCGAGTACCAGCGGTACGGCACCTGGTTGCGCGCCAGGAACTCCCGGACCTCCGAGGACCGCGCCGACCAGCGGTGCCCGACGACCTTGGTGCTGGGCACGGGACGGTGGTCACCCGCGCGCCAGGCCCCGAGCAGGTCGTCCAGGACCGGGTACAGCTTCTCCTCGGGCGGGTCCCACGGCTTGAGCAGGTAGTGGTCCAGGTCGACGACGTTGATGGCGTCGATCGCCGCGTCGGTGTCCGCGTACGCGGTCAGCAGGACGCGCCGGGCGCCCGGGTACACGTCCATGGCCTGTTCCAGGAACTCGATGCCGTTCATCTGCGGCATCCGGTAGTCGGCGAGGATCACCGCCACGAGGTCGCCGCGCAGCTTCAGCTCGCGCAGCGCCTGGAGCGCGGACTCGCCGGACTCCGCCCGCACGATCCGGTACGACGCGCCGTAGCGCCGCCGCAGGTCGCGGGCGACGGCACGGGAGACCCCCGGATCGTCGTCCACGGTCATGATGACGGTCCGCGTCGCCCCGTCGGCCTGTGCCATGCGTCCCCCACGTCGAGCGGCCGGATTCACGGCACGGCCTCCCCGTCACCGCACCGGCCCGCGCTCCATCGTATGTTCGGTCCCGGCTCCTCGCTCAGGCAGCGCGGAGGACGTCCCACCCGGCGCCGCGGGGCGGGCCGCGTCGGCGTTCCCCCGCTCCCCGCTGCGGGATCATGAGGACGGCGTGGGGAAGACTGGCCCCATGGACGACGTGACCGCGACACAGGGAGGGGCCCGCATGACGCGCCCGATCACGGCAGGGGTGGACGGTTCCGAGGAGAGCCTGGCCGCACTGGCCTGGGCCGCCAGGGAGGCGGTCCGGCGCCGGGCGCCGCTGCACGTGGTGCACGCCTGGCAGGCGCAGACCGGGGACGGCGCCGGGGAGCGGGACGCGCAGGAGCGGTGGGTGCGGGAGGCGGTCGCCGAGTCGGTGCGGACCGTCACCGAACGGCACCCGGAGCTGACCGTGTCCACGGAGGTGCGCGAGGCCGACGACGCCGTCGCCGTGCTGCTCGCCGCCGGGGCCGGCGCCGAGGAACTGGTGCTGGGCTCACGCGGCCACGGGGCGGTCGTCGGGTTCCTGCTCGGCTCCGTCGGCCAGCAGGTGATCGCCGAGGCCACCCGTCCGGTGGTCCTCGTGCGTTCCGGCGACGAGGCCGCGTCCGAGGCGGCGGGCCGCGAGGTCGTCGTGGGCCAGCAGGGCGAGCCGGAGGACAGCGCCGACGTGATCGGGTTCGCCTTCGAGGCCGCCGCCGCGCGCGGCGCCACCGTGCGCGCCGTGCGGGCCTGGACCCTGCCGACGGTGTTCACCTACAGCCCGGGTTCCATGGCCCTCGCCGACGAGGCCGGGGGGCTGGAGCAGTACGAGCGCAAGGCGCTCGGCGAGGCGCTGGGGCCGTGGCGGGAGCGCTTCCCGGACGTGCCGGTGATCGAGCACGTGGAGATGGGCAGCGCCGGCCAGGTGCTGCTGTCGGTGGCCGGCGGGGCCCAACTGGTCGTGGTCGGCCGCCGTGCCCGCCGTACCGCCGTCGGCGCCCGCATCGGTTCCGTGGCGCACGGTGTGCTGCACCACGCCGAGTGCCCGGTGGCGGTGGTCCCGCACGCCTGAGGGCGCCGGGCGGCGCGGTCCGCCGCTCAGTCCGACGTCGGCTGCAGCGTCTCGCGGGCCCGGGGCAGGATGTGGGCGATGTAGTCCGCGACGGCGGTGTCCAGGCCGATGTCGTGCTGGGCCCGCTCGGAGAGGTACCAGCGGTGCTCCAGCAGCTCGTGGTAGATCTCCGCCGGGTCCATCGCGCCGCGCAGCTCCACCGGAACCGCCCGCACGGTGGGCCGGAAGACCTCGCGCACCCAGCGGTGGGCGAGGACCTCCGGGCGGGCGCCCAGGGGGTCACCGGGGGCGTAGTCGTCCTGGGTGGCCATCCAGCTCTCCAGGTCGTTCAGCAGCCGCCGCGCCTGGTTCTCCTCGGCGTCCAGACCGGTCAGGCGCAGCAGCTGGCGCTGGTGGTGGCCGGCGTCGACGACCTTGGGCACGAAGGTGACCGTGTCGCCGTTGGAGGCGTGCTCGATCTGCATCTCGGCCACGTCGAAGCCTAGGTCGTTCAGACGCCGGATGCGGCGCTCGATGTAGTGGTACTTGCCCGCCGGGTAGACGGAGGTGCGGGTCAGCTCCTGCCACAGACTCCGGTAGCGGGCGCAGATCTCGGTGCCGAAGTCGACGGGGTCGACGGAGGGGTGGAGCGCCCCCGACGCCTCCAGGTCGAGCAGTTCCCCGCTGATGTTGACCCGGGCGAGATCGAGGTCGTAGTCGCGCTGCCCGTCGCTGAGCCGCTGGTGCAGTTCCCCGGTCTCGGCGTCCACCAGGTACGCGGCGTAGGCGCCCGCGTCGCGGCGGAAGAGGGTGTTGGACAGCGAGCAGTCGCCCCAGGCGAACCCGGCGAGGTGCAGCCGCACCAGCAGCACCGCGAGGGCGTCCATCAGGCGGTGCATGGTCGCCGGGCGCAGCGTCGTCTCGAACATCGACCGGTAGGGCATCGAGCCGCCCAGGTGCCGGGTGATCAGCACCGGTTCCAGGGGCTCGCCCGCGGTGTCGGTGCGGCCGGTGACCACGGCCAGCGCGTCGACCGCGGGGATGGCGAGCCGGTCCAGGTCGCGCAGCAGCTGGTACTCGCGCAGCGCGGGGCGTTCGGCCAGCTCCTTGACGGCGACGACCTCGTCCCCGGCCCGGGCGTAGCGGACGACGTGCCGGGAGATGCCGCGCGGCAGCGGCACGAGGTACTCCTCGGGCCACTCCTCCAGCGGCGTCTGCCAGGGCAGTTCGAGCAGGAGCGCGGGGTGCTCCGGGTTGGTGGCGCTGATCTGCAAGGCCATGCCACGACTCTAGAACGCCCGTTCCCGGGCCTGGCGGGCGGCTTCCTTCACGAGGCCGCGGTGGACCGGGCCGTGCCCGGGGAGCAGGACGTCGGCGTCGAGTCCCGCGACGACGTCGAGGGAGGCCAGGGCGCCCGCCCGGTCGTGGTGGAACATGCCGGGCAGCAGCTGGGGGCCCGAGGTCCGGGAGGTGGCGTGGGCGCTCACCAGCGCGTCGCCGGAGATCACCACCCCGGCGTCCGGGAGGTGGTAGACGCAGTGCCCGTCCGTGTGCCCGGGGGTGTGCACGGGCACCGGGCGGCCGGGCAGGTCGAGCGCCCCGCCGGTGGGGAAGGGCTCGGGCGAGACGACCGGATGCCGCTCGGTGCCGCCGGAGCGCAGGACGTGCGCCGCCCAGGGCAGCACGCCCGGACGCCAGGCGTTGCGCAGTACGGCGGTGAGGGACACCTGCTGGAGGAAGTCGCGCCGGGCGTGGGGCACTTCGGCCGGGTGGAGCCAGACCGGCGTGCCGTACGCGGCGCGCAGGTACTCGGCCGAGCCCAGGTGGTCGTTGTGCGCGTGGGTGACGAGCACGGCCGTCACCGCCTCGGGCGCGGTCCCCGCGGCGGCCAGGGAGTTCAGCAGCGTCCGGCGGTCGCCGGGGTAGCCGGTGTCGATCAGGGTGGCGGCGTCGCCGTCGGTGAGGATCACCCAGTTGGTGTGGCCGCCGTGCACCAGGAAGGTGCCGTCGGCGACCTGCCGGACGTCCGGTCCCATGGTTCTCCCGCGTCGTGGTGACTGCCCTTCGGGCGACAGCCAACCAGACGCGGGAGCCGGGAAGGACGCACGACCCTCGGCCTCCGGTACGCGGTCTTCAGCGCACGCCGTGCGGCCGGAACTGGACGCTGATGCGGGGCCCGGCGGCGCGGGTGCTCTTGGGCACGCAGTGTTCCCAGGTCCGCTGGCAGGAGCCGCCCATCACGATCAGGTCGCCGTGGCCGAGCGGCCGGCGCACCGTGGCGCCGCCCCCGCCCACCGGGCGCAGCAGGAGATCGCGGGGCGCGCCGACCGAGAGGATCGCGACCATCGTGTCCTGGCGCGCGCCCCGGCCGATCCGGTCCCCGTGCCAGGCGACGCTGTCCCGGCCGTCGCGGTAGTGGCACAGCCCGGCCGTGGTGAAGGGTTCGCCCAGTTCCCCGGCGTAGTGGGCCGTCAGCGCCTCGCGCGCCTCGGTCAGCAGCGGGTGCGGGAGCCGGTCGCCCGCCCCGTAGAAGGCCAGCAGCCGGGGTACGTCCACCACCTGGTCGTACATGGCCCGCCGCTCGGCGCGCCACGGGACCTCGGTGGCCAGGTGCCGGAAGAGCGCGTCGGCGCCGCTCAGCCAGCCGGGGAGCAGGTCGATCCAGGCGCCGGAGCCCAGCTCGGTGCGGCGCAGACCGTCGAGCGGGCCCAGCCGGACCTCGTCGGTCTGGTCGAAGAGCGAGCCCTGGAGGTGCGTGGTCATGGGACCAGCGTACTCCGTATTCGAAAATGCGTTCTACTTCTGGTCGCGCCCCTTTCGATACGCCGGTGCATCCGATACGTTCACGCATCGAATCGACGAGGGGCGTGGCGGTGAAGGCGACGACCGGGCGGGTGACCAGGCGGCGCCTGCGCACCCGCGCCAAGCTCCTGGACGCCGCCTTCGAGGTGTTCGCCGCCAAGGGGTTCGGGCGGGTGTCGATCGAGGAGGTCTGCGAGGCCGCCGGATACAGCCGGGGCGCCTTCTACTCGAACTTCGGCACCCTCGACGAGCTGTTCTTCGCGCTCTACCGGCAGCGCGCCGACGAGATCGCCGAGCAGGTGTCCGAGGCCCTCGCCGGCGACGGGCCCGACCTGGACGTCCCGGCCGCCGTGGACCGGGTCACGGAGGTGCTGCTCCTCGACCGGGCCTGGCTCCTGGTCAAGACGGACTTCTTGGTGCACGCCGCCCGCGACACCGACGTGGCCCGGACCCTGCTGGAGCACCGGGCGCGCCTGAGGGGAGCCGTCGCCGACCGGCTCGCCCGGGCGCGCGGACACACCCCGTTGCCCGCCGTGCTGGGCGACGCCGAGAGCGCCGCGCACGCCGTGGTCGCCGCGTACGACGGGGTCACCACCCAACTGCTGCTGGACCGGGACGTCGAACACGCCCGGGTCCGGCTGGGCCAACTGCTCACCGCGCTGCTCACGGACGGCGGCGCCGGTCAATGACGAACAGGAAGGGACGGTCGCCATGGACGCCGACGTCATCGTGGTCGGAGCGGGACTGGCGGGTCTGGTCGCCGCGCACGAGCTGACCAGCCGGGGCCGCAGGGTGGCCCTGGTCGACCAGGAGAACGCGGCCAACCTCGGCGGGCAGGCCTTCTGGTCCTTCGGCGGCCTCTTCCTGGTCGACTCCCCGGAGCAGCGCCGTCTCGGCGTCAAGGACTCCCTCGACCTGGCCTGGAGCGACTGGCAGGGCAGCGCCGGCTTCGACCGGACCGAGGACGAGGACTCCTGGGCGGTGCGCTGGGCCCGCGCCTACGTCGAGTGGGCGGCGGGGGAGAAGCGCTCCTGGCTCGCCGGGCACGGCATCACCTTCCTGCCCACCGTCGGCTGGGCCGAGCGCGGCGACCTCCGGGCCGGCGGGCACGGCAACTCGGTGCCGCGCTTCCACATCGCCTGGGGCACCGGCACCGGGGTCGTCGAGCCGTTCGTGCGGTACGCGAAGCAGGCCGCGCGCGACGGGCTGCTCACCTTCCACCACCGCCACCGCGTCGACCACCTGATCGTGGAGGACGGCACGGCGCGCGGCGTCCGGGGCACCGTCCTCGCCGAGGACCGCTCGCCCCGTGGCGTCGCCTCCAACCGCGACGCCGTCGGCGAGTTCGCACTCGCCGCCCGGGCCGTGATCGTCACCTCCGGAGGCATCGGGGGCGACCACGACGTCGTCCGCCGCCACTGGCCCGAACGCCTGGGCACCCCGCCCGCCGAGATGGTCACCGGCGTGCCCGCCTACGTCGACGGGCGGATGCTGGACATCAGCGCCGAGGCGGGCGCACGCCTGGTCAACCGCGACCGGATGTGGCACTACACCGAGGGCGTGCGCAACTGGGACCCGATCTGGCCCGGACACGGCATCCGCATCCTGCCCGGCCCCTCCTCGATGTGGTTCGACGCCCTGGGCCGCCGGCTGCCCGAGCCCTGCCTGCCCGGCTACGACACCCTCAGTACCCTGCGTCACCTGCGCACCGCCGACGGCCTCGCGGACCACGACCACTCGTGGTTCATCCTCACCCAGAAGATCATCGAGAAGGAGTTCGCGCTCTCCGGCTCCGAGCAGAACCCGGACATCACCGCCAAGGACCGCGCCGGCTTCCTGCGCGAACGCGTCCTCGGCAAGGGCGCGCCCGGTCCGGTGGACGCCTTCCTGCGTGAGGGCGCCGACTTCGTGACGGCGCCGAACCTGGAACAGCTCGTCGACCGGATGAACGGGCTCACCGACAAGCCGCTCCTGGACGCCGCCTCCATCCGGCGCCAGATCGAGGCCCGCGACCTCCAGCTGGCCAACCCCTACGCCAAGGACGCCCAGGTCCAGGGCATCCGCAACGCCCGCCGCTACATCGGCGACCGACTCGGCCGGGTCGCCGCCCCGCACCGCATCCTCGACCCGGCGGCGGGCCCGCTGATCGGCGTCAAGCTGCACGTCCTCACCCGCAAGACGCTCGGCGGCATCCAGACCGACCTCGACTCCCGCGCCCTCGGCGCCGACGGCACGCCCGTCGAGGGTCTCTACGCGGCCGGCGAGGTGGCCGGCTTCGGCGGGGGAGGGGTGCACGGGTACAACGCGCTGGAAGGCACCTTCCTCGGCGGCTGCCTGTTCTCCGGGCGCGCGGCGGGCCGGGCCGCGGCACGGCAGACGGCCTGAGCGGCGCGTCCCCGGCGGCGGCCGCGGTTCCTCACGACCCGTCGAGGAGCCGGAGCAGCACGGAAGCGTGGCTCTCCGCGGGCGACTTGGACGCCGTCAGCAGCGTCACGTCGCCCCGGCGCGCCAGTTCCCGCACGTGGTCGAGGAGTCCGGCCGCCTCCGGGTCCGCCAGCTCGGCCTCGTAGCGCTCGGCGAACTCCTCGTACGAGCCCTCGCCGGCGTGGTACCAGCGGCGCAGCTCGGTCGAGGGGGTCAGCCCCTTGGGCCACTCGTCGACGTGTGCCGCGTCCTTCGCCACGCCCCGCGGCCACAGCCGGTCGACCAGGACCCGCACCCCGTCGTCCGGTTCGGGCGGGTCGTAGACGCGGCGCACACGCACGGTCATGGACGGTCCCCTCTCGCTCGGCGCCGATGCCGCCGTGAGCCTACGTCCGTCTCCGGCGAGGCGCCGGGGACGGGTGCGCCGTTCGGGCCCCGGCCGGTTCCCCGCCGCGCCTGCCGGGTACTCCGTCGCTCGGACGAGGTGACGAGGAGGTCGGCGCATGCGCGCATCGGACGGGATGCCGGTCGTCCGGTCGCTCGACGAACTGACCGGCCTGGTACGGCGGCACCGCGGCCTGTACGTGCGCTGGTCGCGGGGCCCCGGCACCGACCTCGCCGAGGTCTCCAGCACCGACGAACTCACCGGCGTGCCCCTGCCCGGTCTGTCCGCCAGTCCCCTCGACGTGGAGGCGTGGTGGGCGGACCGGCCCGTGCGGGTGTGGGCGGCGCGCCGACTGCACGACTACGCGCACCTGCCGCACGACAAGGGCCCGGGCGTCCGGCCCTGGGTCCTCACCGGGCGGGAGGCCGGCCGCGGCCCCGACAACGAACCGCTGGTCGCCGACGCCCGCCCCCTGTGCTGGATCGCACCGGACGTGATCGAGGAGGCCCGGGAGGAAGTGGAACGCCAGGAGCGTCCCTGGGGGCCGCTGCGCCGGGGCGGCCGCTGAGACGGCCGGCCCAGCGGCGGCGCATGGTCAGCCGGAGCGCCTGCGCACCGCCTCGCGGCGCTTGAGCGCACGGCGTTCGGTCTCGCTGGTCCCGCCCCACACGCCGATGGACTGCCCGGTGTCGAGCGCCCATCGCAGACACTGCTCCTGTACCGGGCAGGTCCGGCAGACCGCCTTCGCCTGCTCGGCCTGCAGCGCGGCCGGTCCGGTGGTGCCGATCGGGAAGAACAGGTCGGGGTCCTCCGTGCGGCACGCGGCGTGCTCTCGCCAGTTGTCCATCAAAGTCACCTGCGATCGGTATCGTTCGCGCCCTCGTGAATCCATTGCTCCGTTCCGGGTGGCCCGTCGATACGGGGTGAAACCGGCGTCGGCGCCTTCGATCGCGTCCCTCACCGTCCGCGCAGCGACCGAGCCGCCGCCGACGCGACCGCCTCGGCCAGCGTGGCCAGGGCCGGGGAGTCGAGCTTCCACTGCTGCCAGTACAGCGGGACGTCCACCGGAAGGTCCGGCGCGAACTCCACCAGCCGGCCGGTGCGCAGCAGCGGCCGTGCCTGCGGCTCGGGCACCATGCCCCAGCCCAGACCGGCGGCGACGGCCTCGGCGAACCCCTCCGAGGTCGGCACGTAGTGCCGTGCGGCACTCGCGCCGCCGAGACCGAGCCGCCGCGCGAAGCCGTCCTGGAAGTCGTCCCGCCGGTCGAAGACCATCACCGGCGCCCCGGGGAGCCGCTCGCGCAGCGGCCCGTCCAGGTACCGCGCCGCGAACTCCGGTGCGGCGCAGGGGAGATAGCGCATCCGGCCCAGACGCCGGACGGTGCAGCCGGGGACCGGGTCGGGAGAGGAGGTCACCGCGGCCATCACCACGCCCTCGCGCAGCAGTGCCGCCGTGTGGTCCTCGTCCTCGCGGCGCAGCTCGAAGCAGAGTTCCGGCTCCCGGGGCACCCGGGTCAGGGCGTCCAGGAACCAGGTGGCGAGCGAGTCCGCGTTCACCGCGACCGAGACCCGGGTCGGCTCTCCGGCCCCGCTCAGCCCCAGCTCGGCGTACGCGTCCCGCTCCAGCCGGGCCACCTGCCGAGCCAGGCGCACCAGCACCGCGCCGGAGTCCGTCGGCCGCACCGGCTTGGTGCGCAGCAGCAGCACCCGGCCGGTGCGCTGCTCCAGCGCCTTCACCCGCTGGCTCACCGCGGACGGCGTCACGTGCAGGGCCGCGGCGGCCGCGTCGAAGGTGCCCTCGTCCACCACGGCCAGCAGGGTGCGCACCTGGTCCAGGGGCAGGTCCGCCACGGCCGGCATGCTCGGTCCCGTCATCACGAAAGCTAAGGATACGTAAGAATCTTTAGCTGTACGCCCAGTGATCGCTCGCCTAGCTTCGACGGCATGACCAACGCCCTCTCCGCCGCGGCCGCCGGCTTCGGCACCGGCCTCTCGCTGATCGTCGCCATCGGCGCCCAGAACGCCTTCGTCCTGCGCCAAGGCGTCCGGCGTGACGCGGTCCTCGCCGTGGTCGGCATCTGCGCGCTGTCCGACGCCCTGCTCATCGCCCTGGGCGTCGGCGGGGTCGGG
Source organism: Streptomyces sp. SudanB5_2050 (assembly GCF_964272335.1). Lineage (NCBI taxonomy): Bacteria > Bacillati > Actinomycetota > Actinomycetes > Kitasatosporales > Streptomycetaceae > Streptomyces > Streptomyces sp. SudanB5_2050. Next base: position 931,234 of record NZ_OZ186760.1, on the reverse strand, counting down.
GCGGTGGTGGTGGCGTGGCCGGACGCCCTGACCCTGGTCGGCTGGATCGGCGGCGCCTTCCTGCTCTGCTACGGCGCCCTGGCCGCGCGGCGGGTCTTCCGGCCGGCCGGCGCGCTGCTGGCGGAGGGCGACGCGGCCGGCTCGCGCCGCCGTGCGGTCCTCACCTGTCTGGCGCTGACCTGGCTCAATCCGCACGTCTACCTGGACACGGTGTTCCTGCTGGGCTCGGTCGCGGCCGACCGGGGCCCGCTGCGCTGGACCTTCGGGCTGGGTGCCGTGCTGGCCAGCGTGTGCTGGTTCGCCGCGCTCGGCTTCGGCGCCCGCTACCTGGGCCGCTTCCTGGCCCGCCCCGCGGCCTGGCGGGTGCTCGACGGACTGGTCTCGGCGACCATGATCGTCCTCGGTGTCACCCTGATCGCCGGGGCCTGACCGCCGTCGGACGGAACCATCCGGCCCACGCGCTCGAACGAAGCTGCGATAGTGAGGTCCGCAGTCGAAAGATGTATCGAGCATGTAGGAAGCGCGTGGACACCAGCGAGAGCAGCGGCGACGGCGGCGGCCGGAGCGGAACCGACCCCCGGGCGAAGGCGGCCGTGCCGCCGGACCCCGCCCAGCGGCGCGGCCGGCGCCGCTGGGTCATGGACACCCGGCCCCTGCGCCGCCCGGCCTACCGCAGGCTGTGGTCCTCGACCGTCGTGACCGCCGTCGGCAGCCAGCTGACCGCCGTCGCCGTGCCCAAGCAGGTCTACGACATCACCGGCTCGTCCGCCTGGGTCGGCGCCGCGAGCCTCGCCGGACTGCTGCCGCTGATCGTCTTCGCCCTGTGGGGCGGCGCGGTCGCCGACACCATGGACCGCCGCAAGCTGCTGCTGATCACCAACACGGGCATCGCCGCGACCTCGCTGCTGTTCTGGCTGCAGGCGGTGACCGGTCTGGAGTCGGTGGCCGGCCTCATGCTGCTGCTCGCCCTCCAGCAGGCCTTCTGGGGCCTCAACGCGCCGGCCCGCAACGCCTCCATCGCCCGTCTGGTCCCGAAGGACGAGCTGCCGGCCGCCAACGCGCTCGGCTCGACGGTCATGCAGACCGGCCAGGTGGTCGGCCCGCTGCTCGCCGGCGCCCTCATCCCGGTCATCGGCCTGGCCGAGCTGTACCTGATCGACGCGCTGGCCCTGTGCGTCACCGTGTGGGCGGTCCACAAGCTGCCCGCGCTGCCGCCCCTGACGGGCGCACCGGTCCGGCGTGCCGGTGTCCGCGAGGTCGTGGCCGGGTTCCGCTACATCGCCGGGCACACGGTGCTGCTGCTCTCCTTCCTCGCCGACATCGTCGCCATGGTCCTCGGCATGCCCCGGGCGCTGTTCCCGCAGCTCGCCTCCGAGACGTACGCGGGCTACGGCGAAGGGCTCGCCCTCGGCCTGCTCTTCGCGGCGATCCCGATCGGCGCGGTGGCCGGCGGACTGTTCTCCGGGACCTTCTCCCGGGCCCGGCGGCACGGCTGGATGGTGATCGGCTCGGTCGTGGTCTGGGGTGCCGCCGTCGCCGGTTTCGGGCTCAGTTCCAGCCTGTGGCTCGCGGTGGCGTTCCTGGCCGTGGCCGGGATCGCGGACATGGTCTCCATGGTGTTCCGCGGCGCGATCCTGCTCTCCGCCGCGACCGACGAGATGCGCGGGCGCATGCAGGGCGTCTTCACCGTGGTCGTCGCGGGCGGCCCGCGCCTGGCCGACGCCCTGCACGGCGGCGCCGGTTCCGCCTTCGGCGCGCGCGAGGCGGTGACCGGCGGCGGCGTCCTGGTCGTCGTGGTGATGCTCGCCCTGGCCGCCGCGATGCCCGCGCTGCGCCGCTACCGGGTCTGAGGGCGCCTCACCGCGGACCGCGCCTCACAGCGAACCGCGCCCGTGCAGCGCGTAGTGCTCCATGAGCCGGCCCCTGGTGGCCTCCAGCCGGTGCGCGAGGATCTCGGCCACCGACCGCACCAGCACGATGCCCAGCTGCGGATCCTCCTCGCACAGCGCCTGCACCGCCGCCGCGTCGAACTCGTAGGCGCGCACCGGGCTGAAGGCCTCGGCGCCGAAGTCCCACTCGTAGGGCGGGAAGAGCCAGGACCAGCCCAGCAGGTCGCCCGCCCCGAGACTGGCGACCGTCACCCGCTGCACGGGGGTGACCTCCTGGGTCAGGGACACCGCGCCCGAGCGGATCACCCAGAAGCGGTCGGCCCGGCCACCGGCCTCGAAGATCCGGGCGTCCTCGGGAAAGGAGACCTCCCGGGCGAGTGCCGCCAGGCGTCCGCGCTGCGGCTGGGGGAGTGCGGTCAGCAGTTTGATCGCTTTGGTCATGGCACGGGGCTCCTCGCCGGCGATTCGGTTCCGGGGCTTTCCCTATGCCCATTTCAGTCGCTGTCGGCCCCCGGGGCACCTCGACGGACGGCGGTTCCCGTACGGATTCGGTGCCGGAACCGGGGAGGCGGGCGCGAGGACATGAAAAAGCCCTGGCTGGACGGGGGAAGCCAGCCAGGGCCGTAAGCGGTGACGTACGAAGGACACAGCGTCGACTCCGTCGCCACGTATGGATGAACGCTAAACCATCGCCCTGGAGTTCCGCGAATCCGGACCCGGGGCACGTGACCTGTTTCACTCGCCGGGCACCGGGACGTCACCCCTCCGCGGTGACCCTGATCGTCTCCAGCGCCGGATCGGTCGGGTCCGGCAGGTACATGCCCGCGTCCAGACCGCTGCGCAGATACCGCAGGACCGGCTCGGCGAGCCGCTCGCCCGGCAGCACGGCCGGGATGCCGGGCGGGTAGGGCGTGATCATCTCCGCGGCGACCCGGCCGGCCGCCCGGTCGAGCGGCACGTCCTCGGTCGGCCCGAAGAACGCGTCCCTGGGGAGCGCCACCTGGGGCATCCGCAGCCCGGCCGGCGACGGCACCTCGACGCGCGGCGCGGGGCCGAGGCCCGGGGCGGCGCGTGCCAGATCCTTGAGCGCGGCCAGCAGTTCCCCGGCCGTCTCCCGGTCGTCGGCGTGGGTGATCTGCATGCCGACGCGGCGGTGGTCCGTCAGATGCGCGACCACGCCGCGGTGCTCGCGCAGCCAGTCCGCGGCCTGGTAGCCCGACACACCGAGTCCCTCGATGGCGATGACGACGGGCAGCGGGTCGAAACCGTGGGCCAGTCCCGGCCCGCAGAAGTCGTCCCGGTCGTTCACGTGCATCCCGTCGATCTCCTCGACGGCGGCGCGCACCTCGGCCGCCAGCTCCAGCGCGCCGCCCATCAGCTCCCGGCCGCGCAGCGCCATCTGCCGCCGCCAGCCGTCCAGCCCGGCGAAGATCAGCGAGGAGGGGCTGGTGGTGCCCAGCAGGTCCGCCCGCATGCCGAGCAGTTCCGGCGGCACGAGGTCCCCGCGCAGGTGGAACACCGAGCCCTGCTCCAGACCGCTGCCCATCTTGTGGATGCTGGTCACGCAGATGTCGGCGCCCGCGTCCATCGCCCACGAGGGCAGATCCGGGTGGAAGGGCAGGTGCGCGCCCCACGCCTCGTCCACGATCAGCGGCGCCGACCGCCGGTGGCACACCTCGGCCACGGCGCGCAGGTCGGCGCTGGCGCCGTACGGGGTCGGGCTGGTGATCAGCGCGCCCTTGGCGTCGGGGTGGGCGGCGAAGGCCCGCTCGAACTCCTCGGCCGACGGCGGATGGGCCAGGTGCCGCCGCGCGTCCCAGGACGGCTCCACCCACACCGGCTCGATGCCGGAGAGGATCAGCCCCGACACGACGGACTTGTGGGCGTCCCGGCCGATCAGCAGCTTCTCGTGCGGTCCCGCGACCGCCAGCATCGCCGCCTTCACCGACAGGGAACTCCCGCACGTCGAGAAGAACGTGTGCTCCGCGTGCACCGCGTCGGCCATCAGCTCCTGGGCGCGCTGGAGCACCCGCCCCCGGGTGAGCCGGTCGTCCAGCCCGCCGGTCGCCAGGACGTCGCCGTGGAAGACGGCGTCGCCCAGCACCTCGCGCACCGCCGGGTCGGCCCCGCGCGCCTGCTTGTGGCCGGGCGGCGTGAACGACAGCCGGCCCTCGCTGCGGTACTCGGCGAGGGCTTCCAGAACGGGTGCGCGGGTGTGATCGGCGGCGGTCATGCCCACCCGGTTTCCCGTACCCGGCCCCGCCAATCCGTCCCGCCGGCCCTCACCGGTCGTGCCGTCCGGGAGTCAGTACCTCGTCCAGCACCCGCAGGACGGCCTCGTAGGCCATCGTCCGCACGCCGGCCTCCCGGGCGCCGTCCGGATCGGTCGGCCGCAGTTCCTCGCTCCGGGCCCGCCAGGTCCGTTCCTGTTCCACCGCGCAGGCCCTCGCCCGGTGCAGCCGGCGCAGCAGTTCGTCCGAGTCCACAACATCCGTCATTCCCTCCGCGTACCCCGGCTCGGCGCGCGAATGGCCCCTGGGCCGTCAGGGGGGAGGGAGGTTTGGGGGTACCGGCACAGGTGAGCCGGAAGTAACGGGCATTCCCACCGACCAGGGAGCTGACGGATGAGTGAGAGGCACCCCACCGAACCCGTCGTCGCGCCGCCCCGCCCCGGCCGGCGGCCGTGCGCACCCGCCGAGGCACGCCGCACCGTCGAACGCGTCGTCGCCGAGCGCCGCGGCACCGGAGGCCATCCCTCCTGGGACGCGGACGCCCTGTCGGACGCCCTGCTCGTCGCCTCGGAACTGACCACCAACGCCATCCTGCACGGCGGTGGCATCACGGACTTCCGCGTCGACGTCGTCGGACCCGGCGTCGAACTCTCCGTGAGCGACCGCAGCCACGACCTGCCGGTGGTCGTGCCGCGGACCGACCCCCAGGGCCGGCGCAGTGTGGGCGGCCGGGGCTGGCCGATCGTCTGCCGGCTGGCACGCGACGTACGCGTGGCAGACCTTCCGTCGGGAGGCAAGTGCATCACCGTCGTCGTTCCGCTGTCCTGAGTACTTTTCGAAAAGCGGAGTTTGTTCTCCCGGGGCAGGGGCAGTCGCAAGTTCGTGCTTCGGACCGGAGGCGCAGCAGCGGGAGCGGTATGGCTGCGCGGGCTCTCCGGGTGAGGTGACCCGGCCGGCGCCGTTCCCGCGGAAAGTCCCCCTGAGACCACCGTTCAGGAGCGATCCGCATGCTCATCGAAACACCCACCGTCCGTCCCGCCGCACCGGAGACCACCGAGACCGCAACCCCCGCCGACACCGCAGCCCCCGCCGCCGGCCGTCGCCGGCACGACGACGCCCCCGACACCATGGCCCTCTTCGGCCGCCTGGCCGGCCTGGAGGACGGGCCCGAGCGGGACGCCGTCCGCGACGAACTCGTCACCGCGTGGCTGCCCATGGCCCACCGCATCGCCGGACGTTTCCGCGACCGCGGCGAGTCCATCGAGGACCTGCGCCAGGTCGCCGCGCTCGGCCTGGTGAAGGCCATCGACCGCTTCGACCCGGAGCGCGGCGCCTTCGAGAGCTACGCCGTGCCCACCATCACCGGCGAGGTCAAGCGCCACTTCCGGGACCGGATGTGGGCCCTGCGGGTGCCCCGCCGGGTCCAGGAACTGCGCAACAAGGTGCGGGTGGCGCGACGCGAGCTGACCCAGAGCCCCGGCAGTCCCGAACCCTCGGTGGCCGATCTCGCCGCGCACACCGGGCTGACCGAGGAGGAGGTCAGCGCCGGGATGGAGGCGCTGGAGAGCTTCAGCACCCTGTCGCTGGACGCCGAACTGTCGGCGGGCGACGACGGGTACAGCCTCGCGGACACCCTCGGCGCGGCCGACGCCTCGTTCGACACGGTGATCGACCGGGAGTCCGCCAAGGAGGGCCTGCGCAGGCTGCCCGAACGCGAGCGGGCCATCCTCTACATGCGCTTCTTCGAGGACATGACGCAGAGCCGGATAGCCGACCGCCTGGGCATCTCGCAGATGCACGTCTCGCGGCTGATCAGCCGCAGCTGTGCCCGGGTGCGGGACGAGGCGCTGGGGCAGCGGACGGGCCACCGGGCCACCGGTCGGCCGGTGCGCACCTGCGGGACGACGGCGACGAGGGAGGAACGAGAGGGATGCTGACGCCCCACCCCGCGGTGCTGCGCGGGCTCCTCGACGCGTACGAGGCGGCGGCCCTGGACGAGCCCGTCGACCCCATGGGCGGACCCGGTCCCCGCACCCGCGACCTGGCCTACACGCTGTGCGTGTCGACCGGCACGCGCGAGGTGCGGCACGCCCTGGAGGCCGCGCGACGGCAACTGGCGACCGCTCCGGTCGCGGCACCCCAGGCCGCGGTGGCGGCGGACTGAAACACGAAGAACGGCTGGTCCCGGCTGCCCGCACACCCCTCCGGTGTGCGGGCAGCCGTCGTGCGCGCGGGCGCATGTGGACGCAGGGGGCCCCGTCCGAGGGCCGTCCGAGGGCCGACGAGGCATGCGGGGTCCCGGGCGCGGCGCACGGGGCGGTGGCAGCCCGCGGCGGCAGGTCGGGGGCAGCAGGGGTGGGCAACGGCGTCCGGTGTACGGCGGCAGGCCGTGCGGGCGGCCCGTGACCGGGAGGCGGGTGTGCGGCCCGTCGGCCGGGGCATTCGCTGTCCCGGAGGGGAGGCTCACCATGAACGCACGTGTTCTCGCACAGACCGGCCGAGGCCGGGCCCGCCGGGCCGCGAACGGCTCGACCGCCGAGGGGGCCGCCAGGGCGGGACTCACCGCCCGCGGCGTGATCTACCTGCTGGTCGGCGTCCTGGCCCTGCAGATCGCCTTCGGCACCGGCAACCGGGAGGCCGACCGGGGCGGCGCCCTGGCCGAGCTGGCGGACAAGCCGTTCGGCGCCGTACTGCTGTGGGCGCTGGGCGCCGGGCTCGTCGGCATGGCCCTGTGGCGGCTGTCCGAAGCGCTCTTCGGCGCCACGGGCAAGGACGGCCACACGGCCAAGAAGCGGCTGCCGGCCGCCGCCCGGTGCGTGTTCTACGCGTTCGTCGCCTACTCCGTCCTGGCCTTCGCGGCGGGCTCCGGCGGCGGCGGGTCCAGCGACCGGCAGTCCCGGGACGTCACGGCCAAGGTGATGGAGATGCCCGCCGGGCAGTGGATCGTCGGCCTGGCCGGCGCCGGCATAGTCGTCGCGGGCGTCGTGATCGCCGTGCAGGCGCTGCGCCGCAGCTACCACAAGAAGCTCAAGCTCGGGGAGCTGAGCCCCCGGACCCGGCGGCTGGTCGACGTCACCGGCGTCGGCGGGGGAGCGGCCCGCGGAATCGTCTTCGCCGTGGCGGGCGGCTTCGCCGTACGCGCCGCCGTCGACTACGAACCGGACCGGGCCAAGGGTCTCGACGACACCCTGCGCTCCTTCGCCGAGACCCCGCTCGGGCCCTGGCTGCTGGTCCTCGTCGCCGCCGGACTGGTGCTGTTCGGCGTCTTCTCCTTCGCCCTCGCCCGCTGGCGCAGGGTCTGAGCCGCGCGGAGGGGGGAACACGGGGCGAATGAACGAACACGAGATTCCTCCGCCGGACGGACGGCCCGTGGACGTCTACCTCGATCTCCTGCGCGTGCGCATGGAGAACGACGACTACCAGCTCCTGCTCAGCGTGGTCGAACCGGTCCTCCAGGCCATCGACGAGCACCAGATGCCCACCATCGACTTCTCCCTGGACGGAGACAGCGCCGAGGCGCTGCCGCAGGAGATCAGGGACGAGGCCGCGCTGGTCATCGCCACCGCGGTCACCGGCCGCCTGGACAACGAGGTCGTGGAGATCAGCACCGACGAGACCGGCCCGGTGCGGGTCGTCACCGACGCGGCCACCGCCTCCGACCCCGAGCGCCTCGGCGAGATCGCCGACTACCTCAAGGAACGCCACAGGCAGAACGAGGAACTGCGCGGCATCGCCGAGGCCAGCGGTCTGCCCAGCGACTTCTGACCCTCACCGCCTCGGCGTCGCCACGGACACGCCGAGCGGCCGGGCGAGACCGACCACCGCCTCGTCCAGACGCTCCAGGTGCCGCAGTACGCGCCCGGTGATGCGCCCGTACCGCGGCACCCCGCCCGCCTCGAACTGCAGCAGCGAGGCGATGCTGGGGCCGGTCTCCACCTCGGCGACCGCGTCCTCGTCGGCGACGCGCGCGGCGATCGCCTCGATGTTGCGCACCGTGCGCCGCACCGCCCCGCGCAGCCGCGGGTCCGCCGCGATCGAGGGGTGCGTCGGCAGCAGCTCGGCCGTCGCGGCCAGCGAGCGCGCGTGGTAGGCGCACGTCTCCAGCAGCGCCACCACGTACTGGGCCGTGTTGCGCCGGGCCCGCAGCGGCGTGATCGGATGCGTCAGCGGCTGCGTGGCCGCCCGCAGATCGCCCAGCGCCTGGTCCAGGTCCCGCGCCTTGTCCAGCAGATCGGCCGCCGGCCCGCCGCTGAGCTGGTCCACGGCGCCCTCGGTGACGTCGGTGAGCCGCTCCAGCACCGTACCCAGCAGTTCGTTCGTACGGCGGTCGGTCCGTATCGGCAGCACCAGCGCCGCCGCGACGATCCCGCAGGCCGCGCCGAGCGCCGTCTCCTCGATGCGCAGCAGCAGCACCGACAGGCTGTAGGTGTGCAGCAGGGTGTAGAGCAGCCCCAGCATCGCGGTCACGAAGAACGACATCAGCGTGTAGGACAGCGGCGCCGTGTAGAACATCGCGAAGATCAGCAGCAGCACCAGCCCGAACGCCGTCCAGGTGTGGTTCCCGACCAGGCCGGCCAGCACGATGCCGGCCACCACCCCCAGTACGGTGCCCAGCAGCCGCCGGTAGCCCTTGACCAGGATCTCCCCGGTGGAGGCGGTGTTGATGAAGACGATCCAGCAGGTCAGGACCGCCCAGTACCAGCGCTGCGAGGACAGGAACTCCCCGCCGACGATGGCCAGCGACGATCCCACCGCCACCTGCACCGCGGCGCGCGTGGTCGGCCGCCGCAAGCCGGTCGGCTCGTCCTTCTCCGCGGCCTCCTCACCGGCGTCGATGGCGGCGTCCTCGGCGTCCAGCTCCTCCCGGGACCTGGTGGTCGCCGGGGTGTCGTCGGACTCGTCCTGCGGGCCGTCCAGGGCGATCCTGAGGCCCATCACGGCACGGGCCGCCTCACCGATGCCGCGGAACACGTCCTGGACGGCCGGCGTCGCCTCCGGCAGGTTCTCCTCGTCGCGGTAGCCCAGCAGCCGGTTGCGCAGATGGGACAGCGCGGTCCCGCGCGCCTCCGCGGGCGGCCGCAGCACCAGCGTGCGCAGCGCCCCGAGATCCCGGCGCAGGGTCTCCGTGGCCTCGCCGGGCGCCGGCGAACGGCCCACCGACGGCGCCGGCGCGCCCGGCAGATGAAGGGTCAGGGTGTCCGCACGCTCGGCGCTGCGCGCGGTCAGCAGCAGCAGGCCCAGCCGCTCCGCGGCGATCTCCGCGTCCGCGATGCGCCGCTGCACCAACCGCGCCGTGGACGGGTCCGGAGTGCCGTCCTCCAGCCGGGACTGGATCATCAGCGCCGTCTCGTGCAGGCGTGCGGTGCCGTCCCGCAGGTGCTCCAGCGTCCGGTCGATCTCGTCCGGTCCGGCGTCCAGCAGCTCCGCCTGGGCGGCGAGCAACTGGGCCAGCCGGGCACGGAACGCCTGCCGCAGCCGCTGCAGGACACCCGCGGGTGTCGACGGCACCACGGCGAAGCGCACCACCGCGCTGCACGCGAACGCCACCGCGATGGCGCCCAGCAGCCCCGGCAGCACCGACACGTCGGCGCCGACGAACAGGGAGACGAAGTAGACCTGGAAGCCGATCAGCCCCAGCGCCGTGCCCCGGTCGCCGAACCGGCGCACGAAGACGGCGCAGAAGATCAGGACGACGAAGAAGACGTCACCCAGGACGACCCGCGAGGTGAGCAGCGAGCTGACCGACACCGACGCCAGGGCGACGGGCAGCCCGAGGGCCAGGGTCACCGCCTGCGCGCCCGGCTCCTTCTCCCGGATGGCGAAGGTCGCGACCATCGCCGCCATGGCACCCGCCACCAGATGGGTGACGTCCGCGCCGAACACCGCGAGCACGCCCAGCGCCAGCGCGATGGCGCCGACCGTCCGCAGCCCCGCCGTCAGCCGCAGCAGACCCGGGTCGGACGCGGCGACCCGGTCCCGCAGCCGTGTCCGCACCGAGCGCCCCGCTGCCTTCACGCCGCCGCACACTCTCCCGACTCGCACGCCCGATTCCCGGCCGGTTCGCGCCGAGATCCACTTCTCAGCATGTCATGCCGCGCGTCCGTCCCCACCAGGGGGTCACGGCCGGGCCAGGCCCGCCTCCGCGACGCGTTCGCGCACCTGCTCCGGCGTCAGATAGGCGTCGGTGTACTCGAAGTCCTTCAGCTTGGCCGGCTTGCGGGCCTGGAAGCCGGTGCGCACGAAATCGTCGCCGGCGACCGCGTTCAGCGCCCAGTTGGTGGCCACCCGGGCCTTGGCCACGCCCGTGCGCAGCGCCGACCAGTGGTAGCCGCGGGCCACCGCCTGGGCCGGCAGGCCCTTCAGCTCGACACCGAGCGGCTTGGAGACCGCGTCGGCGCCGCCGAGGTCCACGACGAGCCCCAGGTCCTTGTGGACGTAGGGCCGCATCGGCTGGTTGCGCAGGGTCGCGATGATGTTCTCGGCGACGTGCCGGCCCTGCCGCATGGCGTGCTGCGCGGTCGGCGGGCAGACGGCGCCCTCCTGGCCCTTGGCGAGGTCCGGCACCGCCGCCGAGTCGCCCAGCGCGAACACCCCGTCGTGGTCGGGCAGGCACATCTCGGCGGTGACCGCGAGCCGTCCCTTGACCGTCTCCGCGCCCAGCGTGGCGATCAGCGGGCTCGCGACCACGCCGGCGGTCCAGATCAGCGTGCGGGTGGGCACCACGCGGCCGTCGGTGAAGGTGACCTCCTCGGGGCCGGCCTTCTCGATGGAGACGCCGAGGGAGATCTCGATACCGCGCCGGGTGAGCACCTCCTGGGCGTCCCGGCCGAGCTTCTCGCCCAGCTCCGGCATGAGCTTGGGCGCGATGTCGATGAGGTGCCACTTGATCAGGCCCGGGTCGAGCCGGTTGTAGCGCTTGACGGCCGCGTGCGTCAGCCGCTGCAGACAGGCCGCCGTCTCGGTGCCCGCGTACCCCCCGCCGACCACCACGAACTGCAGTCGCGAGGCGCGCTCCACCGGGTCCTGGCTGGCGTCGGCGAGATCGAGCTGCGCGATCACGTGGTCGCGGATGTACGCGGCCTCCGCCAGCGTCTTCATGCCGAACGCGTGGTCCGTCAGCCCCGGGATGTCGAAGGTGCGGGTGATGCTGCCGGGCGCCAGCACGATGTAGTCGTAGGGCTCGTTGACGATCTGGTCGGTGATGGTGCGCACCACGCACACCTTCGCCTTCAGGTCCACCCCGATGGCACCGCCCGGGATGATCCGGGTGCGGTACTTGCTGCTGCGGCGCAGGGAGAGCGCGATCGACTGGGGCGTCAGCACCCCCGAGGCCACCTGGGGCAGCAGCGGCAGATAGAGCTGATAGGAGAACGGTGTCACCAGGGTGATCTCGGCCTCGCCGGGGGAGAGCCGCCGTTCCAGACGGCGGACGCACTCCACGCCGGCGAAACCTGCGCCGACCACCAGGATCCTGGGTCGTGTCACGGTGTTCATCCCTTTCTGCGGCTCCAGGCGGTCTGCCGCGAACGCCGTTCGCCTGCCCCTGGATCGCTCTTTCGCACCTCGTCGATCCCATCGCGTCCGCGCGGATCCGGCCAGCCGGGCGCGGCAGGCAGGCGACACCTCCTGATCACCACCATGCCCGCCCCGGGCCCGGAGCGCACCGGGCGGGAGTGAACGGAAGGGAACTTTCCGGTGCGCGAGCCGTGCCCGGCCGGGCACCGGGATCAGCGGGCGCCGCGGAAGTGGCAGAGCAGCAGACACACGTCGTCGTCCCGCTCCGAGTCGCTGAGCAGCGGCCGCAGGATGCCGTCCGCCGAACCCTCCAGGTCCGTCTCCAGCGCCGCCGGGCCGAACGAGCCCAGCGCCTCGGCCAGCCGCGCGATCCCCGGGTCTATGCCCCGGGCGCGCCGCTCCACCAGACCGTCCGTGTACAGGGCGAGCGTCGAGCCCGGCGCCAGCGGCACCGTGTGGTCGCGGATCTCCTGCTCCAGCGGAATGCCGAGCATCGCGCCCGGCTTGGCGTCCAGGGTCTGGACCCGCCCGTCGGCAGCGCGCAGCACCGGCGGCGGATGGCCGGCGGCGGCCCAGGTCAGCGTCGGCTCGTCCGGGTGGAAACGGGCGATGACGGCCGTGGCGAACAGATCGGGCTGGAGGTGGTGCAGGAAGGTGTGCAGCCGGGTCAGGAGCCGGCCGGGGCTGCCGTCGTCGACCGCGTAGGCCCGCAGCGCCGTGCGCAGCTGGCTCATCATCACGGCCGCGCGCAGTCCGTGCCCGGTCACGTCGCCGACCACGGCGATCACCCCGCCGTCGGGCTGCCGGAACGCGTCGTACCAGTCACCGCCGATGTTCAGCCCGTGGGTGGCCGGCAGATAGCGCGCGGCCAGGGCGAGACCCGGCGGCGCCGGCAGCTCCGTGAGCAGGGCCCGCTGCAGGGTCTCCGCGATGTCGCGGTTGTGCTGGTAGCGCTGGGCGTGGTCGATGGCGATGCTCGCCCGCCGGGTCAGCTCGACCAGCATCACCGCGTCGTCCGCGTCCCAGCGCTCCCCGGGCGGGGAGAGCGTCACGACGCCCAGCGGCGCCTGCCGGGTCGGCAGCGGGATGCACAGCAGGGGCCGGTCCGGGGACAGCGCCGAGGGCGGCTGGTCGTCGACACCCGGCAGAGCGCCCGGATGCGGGGCCGCGTACTGCGGCCGACCGGTGCGGGCGGCGACCACGGCGGCGGCCGGATGGGCCGGACCGGGCCGGTCGCCGTCCTGTTCGAACAGCCAGACGTCGACGGTGGCGGCGTACTCGGGCACCAGCAGCTCCGGCAGCCGGCGCACGATCTCGTGGTGGTCGAGCGAGGCGGTGAGCACCGCGCTGGCGTCCGCCAGGAAGGTCAGCCGGCGACGGGCGTTCTCCGCCTCCGTGCGCGCCTTGCGCTCGGCGGCGAACGCCTCGCGCTGGGCCCGCCCGGCGGCGTCCAGCTCGGCGTGCAGCGCCACCACGCCCTGGTTGGTCTGCTGCAGCTCCTCGCGGTGGAACTCGACCAGGTTCTCCTGCTCGGTGAGCCGGTCCAGGACTAGGGCCGTGTCCTCGTCGGCTCCCAGCAGGGCCTCCGCCAGAGCGGCCGGATCGTCCACCGCGACGTCCGCGTCGGTGCCCGGCACCGCCTCCGGGCAGGGCACCGTGACCCGCCACGGCGGCTGACCGGCCGCCGCGGCGTCGGGCGAGGGCGTGACGACCGCGTGCAGCACGCCGCGGCCCGCCTCCGCCCCGGCGGCGGGGGACGCCGTGCCCGTCTCCAGCGTGAGCCGCCAGGTGCCGCCCTTGGTCAGGCACAGCCGCAGCTGCGCGCTGAGCGAGGCCACCAGCCGGGTGCGCTCCAGTGCCGGCACGCCGTAGGCCGCGGCCAGGCGCGCGGTGGCGATGCGCGCCCGCGCCGCGTCGGTGATGTCGGTGATCTGCCAGCTCCGGGTCATGGTCCGTCCGGCGGGGTCGAGGCCAGTACGACCACGGCGGTGTCGTCCCGTACCGGGCGCGCCGGGCTGCTGGCGTCCCGGACCGTCACGGCGGCCGTCACCGCCGGGTCGACGTCCGTGCGGCAGGTGTCGGCCGTCGGGGTCCAGCGGCTCGGCAGGCCGTCACTGTGCAGGACCAGCACCCGGTCGTGCGACCAGGCCGTCTCCTCCTCACGCAGGGTGGTGGGCCGGTGGGTGCCGACGATGCCGGGCCGGGACACCAGGTGGCGCCAGGTGCCCTCCACGCACAGCCGCGCCCCGATGTTGCCGACGCCCGCGAACCGGAGCGTCGCGGCCCGGGTGTCGACCTGGGCCACCGCCACGGCCGCGCCGCGGGTCCCCGACAGCGCGGTGTCCAGCCGCCGCAGCGCCTCCGCGGGCGGGAGGTGGGCGGCGCCGCGCAGCGCCTCCACCGCGGCGCCGGAGGCGTGGGCGGCCTGCGGACCGTGTCCCAGCCCGTCGGCCAGCATCAGGGTGACGCGGTCACCGGCCCGCACCCACGCCCAGGCGTCGCCCGAATACTCCGCGCCCCCGAACGGCACGTTCACCGCGCCGGCCCGGACCCGGACCGCCGGGCCCCGCTCGCGGGCGGCGACCGCGCGCACCGGGCCGATCCGGGCGACCACGACCGTCCCCTGGCCGGGGACGCTGCGCAGGTCGAAGTCGTCCGCCAGACGGGCGCAGGTGCCCAGACCCGCGCCGAGGGAGCCCGTCGTGGTGAAGCCGTCGCCGAGCGCGGCGGACACGTCGGCGATCCCGGGACCGTGGTCGACGGTCGCGACCTGCACGAGCAGGTTCGTCTCCCGGCCGGCCTCGAGGACGGCGGGGGCGACGACGTCGATGAGGACCTGCCCGCCCCCGGCGTGCTTGAGCAGATTGGTGGCCAGCTCGGTCGCCACCAGCGCCGCGGTGGCGGTGCGCTGCTCGTCCAGTCCGGCCATCGACGCCGCGTGCTCCGCGGCGACCCGGGCGTCGCGCACCCGGGTCGAGTCGTGCACCGGTACGTCCCACACGCGCGGCATCAGGACTCCTCACGGGGGCGGGGGGCCCGGCCCACCCAGGAGGTGACCCGCACGGTGGTGCCCGCCCCCGGACGGCTCTCGATGGCGAAGTCGTGCACCAGGCGCCGGGCCCCGCCGAGCCCCATGCCCAGCCCGCCGCCCGAGGTGAACCCGTCGCTGAGGGCCTGGTCCAGGTCCGCGATGCCCGGCCCCTCGTCGCTGAAGGTCAGCCGCAGCCCCTGGGCGCCGCCCTCGGAGACGGGCTCGGTCTCCATCGTCCCGCCACCGCCGTACACGAGCGTGTTGCGGGCCAGTTCGCTGGCCGCCGTGACCAGCTTGGTCTGGTCCACCAGACCGAAGCCGAGCTGCGCGGCCGCCTGCCGCACGTGCTGACGTACCCACACCAGATCCATGTCCGAACGGATCGGCAGGCGGGCCTGCGCGCCCGCGGCGGTGTGCATCACAGACTCTCCCGGCGCAGGCCGCCGTAGCGGGACGACGGCGCGTGCTCCGTGAGCAGCGCCATGGCCACCTCGGTGCTGAGCGCGGTGTGCACCCCCGGCAGTGTCAGGCCCAGCTCGACCAGGGTGATCGCCACCGCCGGCCGCATGCCGACCACCACCGTCCGCGCGGCCAGCAGCTCGGTCTGCCCGGCGATCTCGGCCAGCACCCGGCCGAGGAAGGAGTCGACGATCTCCACACCGGAGATGTCGATGATCACACCGGTGGCCCCGCTGCGGGAGATGGTCTCCGCGAGGTCCTGCTGGAGCTGCTGGGCCGTGCTGTCGTACAGGTCTCCCTGGAGGGTGACCAGCAGCACCTCGCCGAGCCGCAGGACCGGGACATGACCCGTCGCGGGCCCTCCGTGAGGCCCCGGGAACGCCTGGCTCACCGCGTGACCGTTCCGTTCGCCCCGGGGGTCACGATCCCGACCCCGAGCTGGTGCAGCACGTATCCCAGCGCGTCGGCGAGGCTCGACCGGGTCACCACGGTGCCCAGGTCCAGGCCGAGGTGGACCATGGTCTGCGCGATCGCGGGCCGGATGCCCGACACGATGCACTCGGCGCCCATGAGCCGGGCCGCCGCGACCGTCTTCATCAGGTGCTGGGCCACCAGCGAGTCCACGGTCGGGACACCGGTGATGTCCAGGATCGCGTACCGCGCCTGCTGCTCGACGATGGACTCCAGCAGCGTCTCCATCACGACCTGGCTGCGGGCGCTGTCCAGCGTGCCGATGAGCGGAACGGCCACGATGCCGTCCCAGAGCTTGATCACCGGAGTCGCCACCTCCAGCAGCTGCAGCCGCTGGCGGTCGATGAGCGCCTGGCCCTCGCTGAGCGCCGTCTGCATCACCACGACCCGCAGGGTGCCCATCAGCACGCTCAGCGTGGTGACGCAGTCCCGGACGTGGGTGTCCGTCGCCTCCTGGAGGTCGGACAGCAGAAGGTTCTCCACGGGCGGGCGGAGCGTGGCCAGTTCACTGGAGACCTGCGCGGTGCTCAGCCCCGCCCGGGAACGGGCCGCGCCCATCCGCGCCAACTGCTCGCGCACCGCCGTGAAACCGGCGGCGTCCGGGTCCTCGACCCGTCCCGCGTCGGCGACTTGGGCCAGCGCGTCCACCACGGCCTTGCCCGCTTCCACCGCCTCGTCGCGCGAGACGGTGAACACGGCCCGGAACAAGGGCTCGTCCGCCCAGCGCTGGGCGATCTGCTCACGGCGGCGCCGCAGAAAGTCCCTGACCTCGTGCGTCGGCGATCCCGCCATGGACTCCGCCTGATCCGGCACCTGTCCCACTCCTCATCCGCGTTGCGCCGCACCGCCCCGGAAGGGGCCGTGACGGCGACGTGTCTCTGCCGGGCGTCAACTGTATCCACCCGTCGACCTCGTACGACACCTGCTCCCGGGGAGCGGTCCGGATGAGCGCCGAGCAGGACGGGAACTCAGGCCCCCGGTACCTGCGGCCCCTCCGGTTGCGCGTCGATACGGGACAGCGCCTCCTCCACGCTCTCGGAGACCGGCACCGTGATGCTCACCCCGGTCAGGTCCAGCACCCGCCGCACCGCCGCGGTGGGCGAGATGATGTGCACACTGCCGGGCAGCTCCCGGGCCTCCTGATAGACCCGCAGGATGATGTTCATGCCGGAGGAGTCCATGAACGGCACCTCCGACAGGTCCAGCAGGAAGTGCCGCCGCCCGTGGTGCAGTTGGTTGGCCAGGTGGTGCTGGAACTCGGTCGCGGTGTCGACGTCCAGGTAGCCGGCCACCTTCAGCAGCGCGACCTCCTCCCGCTCCAGCGTCACCTCGACGGACAGCGGGTTCTGGGCTATGGGCACGTGTACCTCCAACAAAACGGCCGGGCGGTGGGACGTCATGTCCCACCGCGCTCGGCGGTTACCCCCGAATCCGTCCCTCACACCCGGCCGTCCCGGCAGAACGTACGTGCCCCGCGTCACCCCACCCGGATGCCCACCAGACACGTGTCGTCGTCCGTGTCCGACCGGCTGTAGGTGAGCAGCCGGTCCAGATGCTGGTCCAGCGTGCTCGGCGCCGGACGCGCCGTGCTGAGCAGCTGGGCCAGCGACTCCTCCACCGAGCGGTCCCGCCGCTCGATCAGCCCGTCCGTGTACATCAGCAGCGTGTCCTCGGCGGCCAGCTGCACTTCCGCCTCCTCGTACGACGCCTCGGCCACCGCGCCGAGCAGCATGCCCTTCACCAGGGGCAGCGGACCCGCCTGGGCGTCACGGACCAGTACCGGCGGCAGATGGCCCGCCCTGGCCCAGCGCAGCGTGCGCCGGGCCGGGTCGTACAGCCCGCACACCGCCGTCGCGGTCACCCCGCCGGTCAGGTGGTGCACCACGATGTTGAGCCACGACAGCAGCTGGCCCGGACCGGCACCGGTCACCGCGAGGCCGCGCAGCGCGTTGCGCAGCACCACCATGCTGGTCGCCGCCTCTATGCCGTGCCCGGCGACGTCCCCCACGCACAGCAGCACCAGCCCGTTCGGCAGCATCACCGCGTCGTACCAGTCGCCGCCCACCAGCTGTTCCGTCTCCGCGGGCCGGTAGCGCACGGCCACCTGGAGGTCGGGCACCTTGAGCGGGGTCTGGGCCGGCGGCATGATCGCGTGCTGCAGCTGCAGGGTCAGCCGGGCGCGCTCGATGGCCTGCTGCTCGGTGTGCGCCAGCTGGTCGCGCGTGGCGGCGAGCGCCACCTCCGTCCAGTGCTGGGCCGAGATGTCCTGGTAGGCCCCGCGGACCACGAGGAGCCGGTCGTCGGTGTCCAGGACCGGTTCGGCGACCACCCGCACGTGCCGGGTCACCCCGTCCGGCCGCTGCAGCCGGAACGCCGCCGACGCCGAGCGGCGGTGGTGCAGCAGGGTGCGCAGGAACCGGCCGATGGCGACGGCGTCGTCCGGGTGGGCGTGCGCCGCCAGCCGCTCCAGCGGCACCGGGGTGCTCGACTGCGGCCGTCCGTACAGGTCGAACAGCTGCCCGTTCCAGGTGATCTCGCCGGTCAGCAGGTTCTCCTCGAACCCGCCGATGCGGCCCAGACGCTGGGCGTGCTGGAGCAGACTGGCCAGCCGGGCCGTCTCGTCCTCGATGCGCCAGATGAGCAGGACGGCGTTGCCGTGCCGGCTGACACTGATGTCCGCGACCGCCGAGAGCGGCACCTGGTCCACGAGCGCGGTCAGGTTCAGACGCCGGGCCCGGAACGGTTCGCCGGTGGCGTAGACCCGCTCCACGTTCTGGAACAGCTCGCTCTCCCCGGCGGCCATCGGGTACGCCTCCAGCAGCAGCGCACCGCCCACGACGGCGCGCGGCCGTCCGGCGGGGTCGAGGAAGCTCTTGTTCACGTGCTGGATGCGGAAGTCCGCCAGGTGCCCGTCGGCGTCCAGGTGCGGCACCAGGACCAGCGCGGGGTCGTACAGCCCGTCGGCCAGGTCCATCAGCTCCACGGCGTCCGGCACGACCCGCGGCTCCTGCCCGGCGGCCTGCGAAGGCACGTACGACTCCAGCGTGTGCGCGCACAGCTCCGCCAGCGCCTCCACCTGGCGCACCACCTGCGGCGGCTGCGGAGCCAGCGGGGCCGGCCAGGCGATCTCCAGCACCCCGTGGATGCGCCCGCCGGTGCCGGCCGGAACGGCGACCCGGCCGCCGTCCGGGTACTGGTGCCGGCCCACGCTGGGCAGCCCCGTCTCGGCCAGGGAGGTGATCCACTGGCCCGCGCGCTCGGTCAGCCCGCACCGGGCCACCGTCGTCACGTCCGGCGGCACATAGCGCCAGCGGGAGGCCTCGGCCGCGGAGAAACCGGCGCTGCCGGCCAGCGTGAGCGACCCGTCGTACCCGGCCGCCCAGATCGCCACGGCGACCGCGCCCAGCGGACGCAGCGCCTGCTCCAGCAGCGCGTCGGCGACGGACTGGGTGTCGCCGGCGGCCAGCGCGCCGCTCTCGGCGGCCCGCAGCCGCACGGCGGCCGACCCGGCGCCCGCCTCGCCTCCGTCCGGGCCGTCCGGGCCGTCGGCGGTGTCGGCGTTGCGCACGGCGGCGGTGGCCGCGAGGAACGCGTCCGTCACCTCCGACACCCGGTCCCGGGCGGCCT
The DNA here is from genome assembly GCF_964272335.1 of Streptomyces sp. SudanB5_2050. Lineage (NCBI taxonomy): Bacteria > Bacillati > Actinomycetota > Actinomycetes > Kitasatosporales > Streptomycetaceae > Streptomyces > Streptomyces sp. SudanB5_2050. The sequence goes on along the minus strand of NZ_OZ186760.1, from coordinate 912,011 downwards.
GGTTGATCACGTCGACCGCGAACTCCAGGGGGGTCACCTGGGACTGCTCGGCCAGTTCGGCGAGCTGCCGGGCGGCCTGCGCCGGGCCGCACCCCAGCCGGGCGACCAGGATGCCCTTGGCCAGCTCGATCAGGGCCCGGCCCTCGGCCTCCGCCTGGGCGGCCCGCACCTCGCGGCTGAGCCGGTCCACGGTGGCCGCCAGCCGCCCCACGGGCGACATCGGGGTCATGCCGCGCAGATCGGCCGCGGGTCCGTCCACCGCGCAGGAGCGCGGCGGCGCGGACGGCCCGGGGCGCGAGACGGACGCCTCCCGGTGGGCGCCGGCGGCCGGTTCACGGGACTCTTCGGACGTACTCACGGGTGCGACGCTCCTCGGCCGGGGACCGCGGCGGTGTGCGACGGGAGGGGCCGCGCACCGCCCGGCCCGCCGCGGTGGGGGACGGGGGCCGGGGTGCTCATGCGGGCAGCCACCGTCGGACGCAGGCGATCAGGTCCTGCGTGTCGACCGGCTTGGTGACGTAGTCGCTGGCGCCCGAGGCGAGGCTCTTCTCCCGGTCGCCCGGCATCGCCTTGGCGGTGACCGCGATGATCGGCAGCTCGGCGTAGCGCGGCATCCGGCGGATCTCCTCCGTCGCCGTGTAGCCGTCCATCTCCGGCATCATCACGTCCATCAGGACCAGGTCGACCTCCGGGTGGTCCATCAGCGTCTCGATGCCCCGGCGCCCGTTCTCCGCGTGCAGGACCCGGAAGCCGTGCAGCTCCAGGATGCCGCTGAGCGCGAAGAGGTTGCGCGCGTCGTCGTCGACCACCAGGACGGTGCGCCCGGCCGGCGAGTCCTCGGGGTGCGCGGCGAGGCGCTGCGGCTCCTCGGACCGCACCAGCGAGAGCACGTCCCCGGGCTCCTCGGCGGCCAGGTGCAGGGCGATGCGCTCGCGCAGCTCGTCGAGGCTGGACAGGAACTCCAGGGCACCGCCCTGGGCGCCGGAGCGCAGGTCCTCCTCCAGGGCGGCGTCCGCGCGGTGACCGCTGTGCACCAGCACCGGCACGCTCGCCAGCGCCGAGTCGCCCCGCAGGGCCCGCAGGAAGCGGGACGCCTCGGCGTCCGGCATGCCCAGCTCCAGGACGACGCAGTGGCACGGCTCGGCGGCCAGCGCACCGGCGGCCTCCTGCGCCCCCACGGCCGTGATGACGTCGAGCGGCGGCCGGTCGCCCGCGTCGTCCCGCCCGTGCGTCAGGTCGGCGACCACACTCTCCGCGACAAGGGTCAGCAGCCCTCGCGGACGCTCCTCGACCACGAGCAGCCGCCGGGGACGGCGACGGTGGCCACCGGTGAGTTCGGGCACCGCCGCCGGACGGTCGAGCACGTCGGCCGGCGACTCGGCCGGGACCGCCTCGGCCCCGTGCCCCAGCAGCTCCTCGAAGTCGGGCCGGGCCACGGGCAGGAACAGGGTGAAGGTGCTGCCCCGGTCGGGGGTGCTGTCCACGGTGACGGCGCCGCCCAGCAGCTGGGCGATCTCCCGGGTGATGGACAGGCCGAGCCCGGTGCCGCCGTACTTGCGGCTGGTCGTGCCGTCCGCCTGCTGGAAGGCGCCGAAGATCGATTCGAGGTTCTGCTCGGGGATGCCGATGCCGGTGTCCTTCACCCGGAACGCCACCACCGCGCCGCCCCGGACCACTCCGGCGGGCACCTCGTCGTCCGGTGCCGGTTCGACGGCCAGCTCCACGCCGCCCCGCTCGGTGAACTTCACCGCGTTGGACAGCAGGTTGCGCAGCACCTGACGCAGCCGGGAGTCGTCGGTCAGCAGGTCCGCCGGCGCCCCCGCGGCCGTCTTGACCGTGAACTCCAGGCCCTTCTGCGTGGTCATCGGCCGGAAGGTCGCCTCGACGTACTCGATGAGCTGCCGCAGCGTCACGCGCTCGGGGGAGACGTCCATCTTCCCCGCCTCGACCTTCGACAGGTCCAGGATGTCGTTGATCAGCTGGAGCAGGTCCGATCCCGCGGAGTGGATGATGCCCGCGTACTCGACCTGCTTCGGCGTGAGGTTGCGCGAGGGGTTCTGGGCGAGCAACTGCGCGAGGATCAGCAGGCTGTTGAGCGGGGTGCGCAGCTCGTGGCTCATGTTGGCCAGGAACTCCGACTTGTACTTCGAGGCCAGCGACAGCTGCTGGGCGCGCGTCTCCAGCTCCTGGCGCGCCTGCTCGATCTGGAGGTTCTTCGCCTCGATGTCCCGGTTCTGCGCCGCCAGCAGGGACGCCTTGTCCTCCAGCTCGGCGTTGGAGCGCTGCAGCTCCTCCTGCTGCACCTGGAGCTCCGCCGACCGGGCCTGGAGTTCCGCGGTCAGCCGCTGCGACTCGGCGAGCAGCTCGTCGGTGCGGGCGTTGGCCACGATGGTGTTGACGTTGACGCCGATGGTCTCCATCAGCTGTTCCAGGAAGTCCCGGTGGATCTGGGTGAACGGCGCGACCGACGCCAGCTCGATCACGCCGAGGACCTGTCCCTCGACCACGATGGGCACCAGCACCAGGGCGGTGGGCACCACCTCGCCGAGCCCGGAGGAGATGGTGACGTAGCTGGGCGGCAGCTCGTCCACCACGATGGTGCGCCGGCTGCGCGCGGCCTGGCCGACCAGGGTGCGCCCGAAGGCGATGCGGGTGGGTCTGGTCGAGTCCTCGGGGTAGCCGTAGGAGCCGACGAGCCGCAGCTCGGGCCCGCCCTCACCGTCCTCGGCCAGGTAGAAGGCGCCGTACTGGGCGGAGACCAGCGGCACCAGCTCGTCCATGATCAGCTCGGCCACCACCGGCAGGTCCCGGTGCCCCTGCATCAGGCCCGAGATGCGTGCCAGGTTGGTCTTGAGCCAGTCCTGCTCCTGGTTGGCCCGCGTCGTCTCGCGCAGGGACTCCACCATGGAGTTGATGTTGTCCTTCAACTCGGCGACCTCGCCGGACGCCTCCACGTTCACCGAACGCGTCAGGTCGCCCTCGGCGACGGCGGAGGTCACCTCGGCGATCGCGCGGACCTGGCGGGTGAGGTTGCCGGCCAGCTCGTTGACGTTCTCCGTGAGGCGCTTCCAGGTGCCGGAGACCCCCTCCACCTCGGCCTGACCGCCGAGACGGCCCTCGGTGCCGACCTCGCGGGCGACGCGGGTGACCTCGTCGGCGAAGGCGGAGAGCTGGTCGACCATCGTGTTGATGGTCGTCTTCAGCTCCAGGATCTCGCCGCGCGCGTCGACGTCGATCTTCTTCGACAGGTCGCCCCGGGCCACCGCGGTCGTCACCAGCGCGATGTTGCGCACCTGGCCGGTGAGGTTGTTGGCCATGGAGTTGACGTTGTCGGTGAGGTCCTTCCAGGTGCCGGCGACGTTCGGCACGTGCGCCTGGCCGCCGAGGCGGCCCTCGGTGCCGACCTCGCGGGCGACGCGGGTGACCTCGTCGGCGAAGGCGGAGAGCGTGTCGACCATCGTGTTGATGACGTCGGCCAGCGCGGCGACCTCGCCCTTGGCCTCGACGGTGATCCGCTGCGACAGGTCGCCCCTGGCCACGGCGGTGGCGACCTGCGTGATGGAGCGGACCTGGCCGGTGAGGTTGTTGGCCATGGAGTTGACGTTGTCGGTCAGGTCCTTCCAGGTGCCGGACACCCCGCGCACCTGTGCCCGCCCGCCCAGGTTGCCCTCGGTGCCGACCTCGCGGGCGACGCGGGTGACCTCGTCGGCGAAGGCGGAGAGCTGGTCAACCATCGTGTTGATGGTGTTCTTGAGTTCCAGGATCTCGCCGCGCGCGTCCACGGTGATCTTCTGGGAGAGGTCGCCCTTGGCCACCGCGGTCGCCACCTGCGCGACGTTGCGGACCTGGTTGGTCAGGTTCCCGGCCATGAAGTTCACCGAGTCGGTGAGGTCGCGCCAGGTGCCCTTGACGCCCTGCACGTCGGCCTGGCCGCCGAGCCGCCCGTCGGTGCCGACCTCGCGGGCGACGCGGGTGACCTCGTCGGCGAAGGCGGAGAGCTGGTCGACCATCGTGTTGATGGTGTTCTTGAGTTCCAGGATCTCGCCGCGCGCGTCGACGTCGATCTTCTGCGACAGGTCGCCCCGGGCCACCGCCGTGGCGACCTGGGCGATGTCACGGACCTGGGTGGTCAGGTTCCCGGCCATCGCGTTGACCGAGTCCGTCAGGTCGGCCCAGGTGCCCGAGACCCCCGGCACCCGCGCCTGGCCGCCGAGGGTGCCCTCGGTGCCGACCTCGCGGGACACCCGGGTCACTTCGGAGGTGAACACGGACAGCTGGTCCACCATGCCGTTGAAGACCTTGGCGATGTCACCCATCAGACCGTCGGCCTCGTCCGGCAGACGGGTGCCGAAGTCCCCGTCCCGCACGGCCGTCAGGCCCGCCAGGAGTCGGCGCAACTCCTGGTCGCCCGGCACCGCCTCGACGGTTCCGGCGCTGTCGCTGGTCATGCGCACCCTCGTTCCGCTCCCCGGAGTCCTCCGAACGAGGACTCGTCGACCCCCTCCGGACCGATCGGCGGTCCGGTGTCCTGCGCGTGCATTTCCGCAGTTCACGGAAGTGCCCAAGGAGAAAAATACGTCAGAGGCTAACCCAGGTGACGGGCGCGGGCAAAAGGCGCGGCGTCACCCGGTGGAGCGACCCCCTCGAACGGGAACCGAATGCGCCGGGCGGGGCCGGGTATCCGCTGCTGTGAAGCCGGTCCGGGCGAGGCGTCCGGCCGGCCCCACAGTCGTCGTCGATGCGGGAGGGAAGGAACGGCGTGCCGATGGAGAGCATCTGGGCGTACCCGGCGGGAAGCGGCCACACGGAGGGGCAGGACCTCACCGGCTGCGCCGTCGCCGCCGCCGACGGCACCATCGGGCACGTGGACCGCGAGGCCGAGCACTTCGGCATGCGGCACCTGGTCGTCGACACCGGCGTCTGGGTCTTCGGCCGCAGTGTCCTGGTGCCCGTGGGCGTGGTCACCGGCATCGACATCGGCGCCCGGTCGGTCACGGTCGCCTGCACCAGGGCGGAGGTCAAGGCCGCGCCCCGGTTCCGCACCGACAGCGAGACGATGGACCGGGACTATCTGGCGTCCGTCGGCGACTACTACCATCGGCTTCCGCCGCGGGACACCTCCGCGGAATGACCCGGTGCCGAACGAGAGCACGGCGAACACCAGGGACACCACTGACATGGAACCAAGCGACGCGATGACCACGGCCACTTCCGGCGGCACGGCGCCCGGCCTGCCGGCACCGGTGGCCGTGACCAGCGCGGCCACCGCACGCGCGTACGCGGAGTCGGTGGCGCGCGCCCAGTGGGGGGCCGGCCGCGGGGTGCGCGAGGAGGACGTCGTCGACCTGCTGCTCGTCGTCTCGGAGCTGGTCACCAACGCCATCCGGCACGGCGACGGACTGGCCGGCTTCGAGGTCCGGCCCACGGACCAGGGGATGTGGATCGCCGTCCACGACCACAGCCCGGTGGTGCCGAGGGCCGCGGCCGCCTTTCCCACCCGGCACCGCGGGAGCGGCTACGGCTGGCCGCTCGTCGCCCGCCTGGCGCGGGACATCGAGGTGAACCGTCGCCCGGAGGGCGGCAAGACGATCAGCGTGCTGGTGCCGCTGCGGGACGCGGACGCGGCCTGACCGCCCGGACCGGACCCCGGCGAGGCGCCGCCGCCGGTCACCAGGGCAGGAAGACGTGGATGTCCTTGCCCCGCTCACCGGTGACGACGCTCACCTGGTCGGAGAGGGTGTGGATCAGGTGCCAGCCGATACCGCCGCCGCCGCTGTTCGGGTGGAAGGGACGCGGCGCGGGCTCCGTCCTGCTGGTGTCGTGCATGACCACGTGCACACCGTCGAAGGTCCGCCGCAGCCGCAGCTGGAACGGCCCCGGAGCGTACTGCACCGCGTTCGCCGCCAGCTCCGTGACGACGAGCAGGATGTCGTCCCAGTGCTCGGGCTGCGCGGGCGGTGCCGCACGGGCGAGGTCGTACAGGAACTCCTCCGCGACCAGCCGCGCGCCGGTCACGTTGTGCAGCTCCCCGGAGAAGCTGGCGGTGCGGTTCGTGATCTCCTCGGAAGCCAGTGTCCTGTCCCAACGCGACTCGGCTGCCATTTCGCCTTCCCGGCCCGGCCACGGCCGGGCGTTGTCCCTTCTTCGCATTCCCTTGGTCTGTAGTTCCCGTGGCGGGCGAGCCTACGCGCGTCGTTCCGAGGTCCGGGAGGGCGGCGGACGGGCGACCGGGTCGTGACCCGACGCGGTCGCCCGGCGCCCGTCAGCGGAAGAAGACGTTGTCCGCGTCCTCCCAGGCGGCCGGCTCCTCGGGCACCGTCCGGGGCCGGCGGTGCGAGCGGGCCTCGTACATCGCCTCGATCTCGAAGGCGTAGGTCCGTACGATCTCGTCGCGGCGCAGCTTCATCGACGGGGTCAGCAGACCGTTGGACACGTCGAACGGCTCGGGCAGGACGCGGAAGACCCGGATGGACTCCGAGCGCGAGACGGTGCTGTTGGCCGCGGCGACCGCCCGCGCCACCTCCTCGCGCAGCGCGTTCTCCTCACGGGCCTCCCGCGCCGGGGTGTCGCCCTGCAACGCCAGGCCGGCCCGCCAATGGGACAGGAACTGCGGATCGAGCGTGATCAGGGCACCGACGCAGGGCCGGTTGTCACCCACCACCACCGCCTGGTGCACCAGCGGATGCATGCGCAGCCGCTGCTCCAGCGCGGCCGGGGCCACGCTCTTGCCCCCGCTGGTGATGATGATGTCCTTCTTGCGCCCCGTGATCGCCAGGTAGTTCTCGTCGTCGAGGTGACCGAGATCCCCGGTGGCCAGCCAGCCGCCGCGCAGCACCGCGCGGGTGGCGGCCTCGTCGCCGAGGTAGCCCTGGAAGAGGGACGGCCCGCGCACCAGGATCTCCCCGTCGTCGGCCACCCGGATCTCCATGCCGGGCAGGGGCTGCCCGACGGTGCCGGACTTCTCCCGCCCGTAGGGCTGCATCGTCAGCCCGCCGCAGGTCTCGGTCAGCCCGTACCCGTCGTGGACGTACACCCCGATGCCCTCGTAGAACAGGGCCAGCTCCCGGCTGAGCGGTGAGCCGCCGGACGTCGCGCGCCGTACCCGGCCGCCCAGGGCGGTCCGCAGCCGGCGGTAGACCGTGCGCTCGTACAGGGAGTGCTGGAGCCGGAGGTCGAGACCGGGCCCGGGGCCCCGGCCCAGCCGGCGGCGCTCCAGCGCGGCGGCGAAGTCCCGTGCCGTGTCGGCGGCCCGCTCGAACAGTGCCCCGCGGCCGGCCTCCTGGGCGGTGCGCAGGAAGTTCTTGTACAGCTTCTCCAGCACGGAGGGGACCGCGTAGAGGTACGTCGGGCGGAAGGAGCGCAGCGCCGCGCCGAGCGCCTCCTCGGTCGTCGCGGGCTCGTGCGCCATGAGCAGACCGCCCCGCACGCACAGGTTCTGGATCATCAGCCCGTACACGTGCGAGAACGGCAGGAAGGCGAGGACGGCGCCCTGCTCCCCGGGCGGCGCCACCGTGTGGCCCCAGCCCTCGAGCAGGGTGTCGCAGGGACCGGCCAGCCCGCGGTGGCTCAGCGCGCAGCCCATGGCGCGGCCCGAGGAGCCCGAGGTGTAGGCGACGACCGCGGTGGAGTCCGGCAGCACGATGCGGCGCATCGAGTCGACCGTCTCGTACGGGAGGAACTCGCCGCGTGCCCTGAGCGTGTCCAGCGCGCCCGCGTCCAACTGCCAGACGTGCCGCAACGCGGGCAGCTGCGCGCACACCGAGCCGACCGTCATCACGCTCTGCTCGTCCTCGACCACCACGGCCACGCAGCCCGCGTCCCGCAGGATCCACTCGACCTGGTCGCGCGAGGAGGTCGGGTAGATCGGCACCACCTCGGCGCCCACCGTCCACAGCGCGTAGCTGAAGACCGTCCACTCGTACCGGGTCCGCGCCAGGATCGCCACCCGGTGGCCCGGCGAGATCCCGCTGGCGATCAGGCCCTTGGCCACGTCGACCACCTCGTCGCGGAACTCCACCGCCGTCACCTCCTGCCAGTCGGAGGAGCCCGGGGCGGGACGGCGGGCCAGCATCGGCAGGGCCGGCGTGCGCGCGGCCGTCTCGAAGAGGCTGTCGGCCAGCCCGCCGGTCAGGGGCGCGGCGGCCCGGGGAGCGAGAGCGGGATCGTGCATGCGCCGGCTCCTGACGTGTACGGACGGTGACACCGTCGGCGTGCACCGTCGACGGAGCTGCCGAATCTAGTCGAGGGGGTGGTCACGGCGGGCCGGGACGCCAGAACTGTTCCCGCCCGGTGATCTCGGCGGATCGGGGGACCCGGAGGGCATGACGTACACGAATCCGGACCCGGAACCCGAACGCAGCACCGGACTCGAGCCGGGAGGCGGTGTGCCGCCGGGCGAGACCCCGCCGGGCGAGAGCAGCATGGCCGAGGCCGGCCCCTGGGAGGGGAACAACCCGCCCAAGGGCTGGGCCGTGGCCCCCTTGACCGTGATCCTCGTCGTCGTGGCCCTCGTCGCGGCCGGCTTCCTGGGGTACGCCTTGGTGCTGATGCTCTGAGCGGCGCGTCAAGCCGCCTGCGTACGGCGTACGCACTCGGTGACGACGTCCCGCAGGCTGCCGGTGCGCTCCAGCAGCTCGCGCTGCACGCGGGCGCCGTTGCCGTCCCGCAGCAGCCGGGCGGTGCCCTCCCGCGCCAGGCCCAGGTCGCCGCAGCTCTCCAGCGCCTCCTCGACGTGCTCCAGCAGCGCCCGCACGACCGCCTCGGCCGGCATCCGCCGCATCGTCGCCGGGTGCAGCAGCTCCTCCGTCAGCCCCGACCGGGCGGCGCGCCAGGCCGCGAGGCGCAGCAGGCTCACGCTGTGCTCGGCCGGCGGGATGCCCTCGCGCCACTCCCGCGCCGCCGTCTCCACCAGCGCGCGGGCCAGGGCCGCGACCAGGACGGCCGTGCCGGCGTCCAGACACACGTCCGCGACCCGGAACTCGACCGTGGGGTAGCGCTGGGAGAGCCGGACGTCGAAGTAGATCATCCCCTCGTCGAGGATGGTGCCGGTCGCCACCATGTCGGCCACCCGGCGGTGGTAGGTCTCCGCCGACCCGAACAGCTCCGTCGGACCGGCCGAGGGCCAGCGCTGCCAGACCCGGCTGCGGTAACTGCTGTACGCCGAGTCCTTGCCCTGCCAGAAGGGCGAGTTCGCGCTGAGCGCGGCCAGCACCGGCAGCCAGGGCCGGACCCGGTCGATGACCGCGACGCCCTCCTCGTCGGAGTCCACCGACACGTGCACGTGGCAGCCCAGCACCAGCTGCTCCTGGACGACCACCCCGTACTGCTCGGCCATCCACCGGTAGCGCCGGTTCATGCCGACGGCCGGACTGACCGGCAGCGGCGAGGTGGCGAGCGCGGCCACGGCGCACCCGATGCCGCCCGCGTGCCGGCCGGCCTCCTGACGGCAGCGGGCGATCTCCGCGTGCAGCCGGCCCATGTCCGCCTGCGGATGCGTGGCGAACTCGAGCATCTGCTCGTGCAGCTCCTTCTCGAACACGTCCTGTTCGGCGTCGTCCAGTGAGGCCCGGGCGAGCACGGCGGCGGACAGCGCCCGCGGCTCGCCGGTCTCGGGATCGACCAGGAGGAGTTCCTCCTCCACTCCGACGGTGCGCACGTGATGCCCCTTTTCTGCGGTGCCCGGTCGCGGTGACGACGAGGTCTGCTGGTCTCAGGACCACCGACTGCCCGGTCAGGGGCGTCGGACACCTCGTCGCGCCGCCGAGCCTCACAGGGAGTGCGGCACCAGCCACACCGTCGCCAGCGGAGGAAGCGTGATCCGGATGGTCCCGTCCTCCGGCTTGACCGGGTCCGGGTCGGTGACGCCACTGCCGCCGTACTCCTCGGCGTCCGTGTTGAGGACCTCCCGCCAGGCGGTGGCGTCGTCCCCGACGTGGAGCGCGTAGTCGTGGCGGACCACGGGGGAGAAGTTCGACACCGCGAGCAGGGGAGTGCCGTCGGCGTCGAAGCGCAGGAACGCGAAGACGTTGTCCTCGGCCGCGTCCACGGCGACCCAGCGGAAGCCGGCGGGGTCGGTGTCGCGCTGCCACAGGGCCGGGGTCCTCCCGTAGCACCGGTTCAGCTCGCGCACCAGGGACTGGACGCCCCGGTGGTCGCCCGCCGAGTGGTACCCCTCGTCCAGCAGCCACCACTCGGGCCCCTGCTCCTCGGACCACTCGGCGCCCTGGGCGAACTCCTGCCCCATGAACAGCAGCTGCTTGCCGGGGTGGGCCCACATGAAGCCCAGGTACGCCCGGACGTTCGCCCGTCGCTGCCACCAGTCGCCCGGCATCTTCGACACCAGCGCCTGCTTGCCGTGCACCACCTCGTCGTGGGAGATCGGCAGGCAGTAGTTCTCGCTGTACGCGTACACCATCGAGAAGGTCATCTCGTGGTGGTGGTACTTGCGGTGCACCGGCTCGTGGGCGACGTACTCCAGCGAGTCGTGCATCCAGCCCATGTTCCACTTCAGGCCGAAGCCGAGGCCGCCGGTGTCGGTGGGCCGGGTCACCCCGCCCCACGCGGTCGACTCCTCGGCGATCGTCACCACGCCGGGGCAGCGCCGGTAGACGGTCGCGTTCATCTCCTGGAGGAACGCCATGGCCGCCAGGTCCTCCCGGCCGCCGTACACGTTGGGCTCCCACTGGCCCGAGTCACGGGAGTAGTCCAGGTAGAGCATCGAGGCGACCGCGTCGACCCGCAGGCCGTCGATGTGGAACTCCTCGCACCAGTACACGGCGTTGGCGACCAGGAAGTTGCGCACCTCGGTGCGGGCGAAGTCGAACGTGTAGGTCCCCCAGTCCGGGTGGGTCGCGCGACGCTCGTCCCCGGGCTCGTACAGCGGCTCCCCGTCGAAGCGGGCCAGCGCCCAGTCGTCCTTCGGGAAGTGGGCCGGCACCCAGTCCATGATCACGCCGATGCCCGCCCGGTGCAGGGCGTCGACGAGGTACCTGAAGTCGTCCGGGGAGCCCAGCCGCGCGGTCGGCGCGTAGAAGCCGGTGACCTGGTAGCCCCAGGACGGCCCGTAGGGGTGCTCGGCGACCGGCATCAGCTCGACGTGGGTGAAGCCCAGGTCCTTGACGTACGCGGGCAGCACATCGGCCAGCTCGCGGTAGGTCAGCCCCGGCCGCCAGGACGGCAGGTGCACCTCGTACACCGAGAACGGCGCCTCGTGCACGGGCGTGTCGGCGCGGGTGCGCATCCACTCGGCGTCGCCCCACGCGTAGTGGGACGCCGTCACCACGGAGGCGGTGTTCGGCGGCTCCTCGGCGGCGCGCGCCATCGGGTCGGCCTTCAGGGAGCGGTGCCCGTAGCGGGAGTGGATCTCGAACTTGTAGCGGGTGCCCTCGCCCACGCCCGGCAGGAACAGCTCCCACACCCCGGTCGAGCCGAGCGAGCGCATCGGGAAGGCGGTGCCGTCCCAGTGGGTGAAGTCGGTGGCGACCCGCACCCCCTGGGCGTTCGGCGCCCACACCGTGAAGCGGGTGCCGGTGACGCCCTCGTGCGTCATCGGTTCGGCGCCCAGCGCCCGCCACAGCTGCTCGTGCCGGCCCTCACCGATCAGGTGCAGGTCCAGCTCGCCGAGGGCGGGCAGGAAGCGGTACGGGTCGTGCGTCTCCTGCTCGCCCACCTCGTACGCCACGGCGAGGGTGTACGAGGGGATCGCGTCCAGCGGCAGTACGCCGGAGAAGAGGCCGTCGCCCTCCGACACGAGGGGACGGCGCTCTCCGTCGACGACCACGCTCACCTCGCGGGCGAACGGGCGCAGCGCCCGGAAGACGACGCCGCCGGGGACCGGGTGGGCGCCGAGCAGGGCGTGCGGGTCGTGATGGGCGCCCGCCAGCAGGCGCCCCCGGTCGACCGGGTCGAGGGGCGGGGCGGTCGCGCACCCGCCGGGGGCGGGCGGGACGGGACCGGACGGCTCGGGGAGCGAGGTGTCGCGGAGGGCCACGGGTCAGTCTCCTCTCACGGCGAGTCGTTCGATCGCCGCCATGGGTACGGGAAGCCAGTCGGGGCGGTGCCGGGCCTCGTACAGCACCTCGTACACGGCGCGGTCCGTCTCGTAGGCGCGCAGCAGGCCGTGCTTCTTGCGGGGGTCCCACCCGGCGCGGGCGGCGTAGCCCGCGCAGAACGCCTCCCGGCAGCGGCGCGCCCACTCGGGACGCCACGGGCGGCGCTGCCGGGCGGCGTAGTCGAAGGAGCGGAGCATGCCCGCGATGTCCCGGACGGGGGAGTGGGCGCTGCGCCGTTCGGACAGCGGTCGGGACGGCTCGCCCTCGAAGTCGATGACGAACCAGTCGCGTCCGGCCCGCAGCACCTGCCCCAGGTGCAGGTCGCCGTGGATGCGCTGGGCGGGCGGCCCGGAGTCGCAGGTGGACAGCGCCGCGAAGGCCGCCCGCAGACCGGGGACGAAGGGCTGCAGCGCCGGTACGCAGTGCGCGGCGGCGGTCAGCCGTTCGGTCATCGCGGCCGCCGTACGGCCGTTCTCCCCGGGCGGGCCGGGCGGGAAGGCCTCGGCGAGCGCGAGGTGGACGTCGGCCATGGCCCGTCCCAGCTCGTGGGCCTGCACGGTGAAGTCGTCCCCGGCGGCCAGCGCGTTCAGGGAGAGGGTCCAGCCGTCGGAGGCGTCGTTCAGGAACGGCTGGAGGACGCCCAGCGTCGCCTCGTACGGATGGGTGGTCCGCATCCAGGCCACCGGTGCGGGGACCCGGTCGCAGCCCTGCCGGGCCAGCGCGTCCGGGACCTCCAGGTCCGGGTTGACGCCGGGCTGGACGCGCCGGAAGAGCTTGAGGATGAACTCGTCCCCGTAGATCAGCGACGAGTTGGACTGCTCGGCGTCCAGCAGCCGCGGCGCGAGTCCGCCGGGCACCGGCCGGGAGGGGTCGGCCTCGAAGCGCAGGGGGCCCGCCTTGCCGGGGTGCCGCAGGCGCTCCAGGAGCAGTTGGGCGGTCCGCGGGTCGTGCAGCGCGTCGTAGACCGTCCGGCCGGCCAGCGGCCCGTCCTGCACCCGGCCGATGACGGCCCGGCCCAGGCGCGGCGACGGATGCTCGCGCACGCCGAGCAGCAACTGGTAGCAGTCGCCGGCCGGGGGAGCGCCGCCCGGGGCGGGCACGGGCCCGTGCCCGGTGTGCACCAGCAGGTGCAGACAGCCCGGGAACAGCTCGGTCATGGACAGCAGACCGAGCTCGGCCACGGGCCGGTCCTTGCCCGCGAACCAGCGCTGGCGCGGCAGCCACTCGCGCAGCAGCCCGTCGAGCGACGCCATCGGCTCGGCGAGGTGCGCGCGTCTGGGGCGCAGGGATGCGGTCTTCGGCATGGTGACGCGTCCTTTCCTCGGCCCGCGCTCAAACGCGGCGGCCGATGCGGGATGCGACTCGGGTGAGCCGGAACCAGTAGAAGCCGTGTCCGCCGAGGGTCAGCAGGTACGGCAGTTCGCCGATCGCGGGGAAGCGGACGCCGCCGAACAGCTCCACCGGGTGGCGTCCGGCGAACTCGCGCAGGTCCAGCTCGGTGGGCTGGGCGAACCGCGCGAAGTTGTGGACGCACAGCACCAGGTCGTCCTCGTACTCCCGCAGGAAGGCCAGCACCGCGGGGTTGGAGGAGGGGAGTTCGGTGTAGGTGCCGAGGCCGAAGGCCGGATTCTGTTTGCGGATCTCGATCATGCGGCGGGTCCAGTGGAGCAGGGAGGACGGCGAGGCCATGGACGCCTCGACGTTCGTCACCTGGTAGCCGTAGACCGGGTCCATGATGGTCGGCAGGTACAGGCGCCCCGGATCACAGGTCGAGAAGCCGGCGTTGCGGTCCGGCGTCCACTGCATCGGGGTGCGGACCGCGTCGCGGTCGCCGAGCCAGATGTTGTCGCCCATGCCGATCTCGTCGCCGTAGTAGAGGATCGGCGAGCCGGGCAGGGACAGCAGCAGCGCGGTGAACAGCTCGATCTGGTCCCGGTCGTTGTCCAGCAGGGTGGCGAGTCTGCGCCGGATGCCGATGTTGGCGCGCATGCGCGGGTCCTTGGCGTACTCCGCGTACATGTAGTCGCGTTCCTCGTCGGTGACCATCTCCAGGGTCAGCTCGTCGTGGTTGCGCAGGAAGATGCCCCACTGGCAGCCGGACGGGATGGCGGGGGTCTTGGCGAGGATTTCCGAGACGGGGTAGCGGGACTCGCGGCGCACGGCCATGAAGATGCGGGGCATGACCGGGAAGTGGAAGGCCATGTGGCACTCGTCGCCGCCGGAGGCGTAGTCGCCGAAGTAGTCGACCACGTCCTCCGGCCACTGGTTGGCCTCCGCCAGCAGCACGGTGTCGGGGTAGTGCGCGTCGATCTCGGCGCGCACCCGCTTGAGGAAGGCGTGGCTGGCGGGCAGGTTCTCGCAGTTGGTGCCCTCCTCGGCGTAGAGGTAGGGCACGGCGTCCAGCCGGTAGCCGTCCACCCCGAGGTCCAGCCAGAACTTGAGCGCGGCCAGCATCTCCTCCTGCACGGCCGGGTTCTCGTAGTTCAGGTCCGGCTGGTGGGAGAAGAAGCGGTGCCAGAAGTACTGGCCGCGGACCGGGTCGTAGGTCCAGTTGGAGGCCTCGGTGTCGACGAAGATGATGCGGGCGTCGGCGTAACGGGTGTCGTCGTCGGCCCAGACGTAGTAGTCGCCGTAGGGGCCGTCGGGGTCCTTGCGGGACTCCTGGAACCACGGGTGCTGGTCGCTGGTGTGGTTCATGACGAAGTCGATGATCACGCGCATGCCGCGCTGGTGGGCGGCGTCCACGAACTCGACGAAGTCGGCCAGGTCGCCGAACTCCGGCAGGACGGCGGTGTAGTCGGAGACGTCGTAGCCGCCGTCGCGCAGGGGCGACTTGAAGAAGGGCGGCAGCCACAGGCAGTCCACGCCCAGCCATTGCAGGTAGTCCAGCTTGGCGGTCAGGCCCTTGAGGTCACCGATGCCGTCGCCGTTGGAGTCCTGGAAGGAACGGACGAGCACCTCGTAGAAGACGGCTCGCTTGAACCAGTCCGGGTCGCGGTCCTTGGCCGGGGTGTCCTCGAACTTGTCCGGCACGGGCTCGTTCACGGTCATGAGGCTGCGGACCCTTCGTTGCGGGGCGCGGCGGCGGACGGCCGGCGGATGTGGAGGACGTGGGCGGGGGCCCGGCCGGGCTCCAGCCGCACGTAGTTCGTGCGGCCCCAGTGGTAGGTCTCGTCCGTGAGTTCGTCGTGGACCGGCACCGACGCGTGCCAGTCCAGGCCGAGCTGCGGCATGTCGAGCGAGATCGTGGCCTCCTGGGTGTGGTGGGGGTCGAGGTTCGCCACCACCAGCACGACGTCGGACCCCTCACGTTTGCTGTACGCGATGACGGCGTCGTTGTCGGTGTGGTGGAAGCGGAGGTTCCTGAGCCGGTGCAGCGCGGGATGGGCCCGGCGGATGGTGTTGAGGCGGGTGATGAGGGGGGCGATGGTGGTGCCCTCGCGGGCGGCGGTGGCCCAGTCACGGGGTTTGAGCTGGTACTTCTCGCTGTCGAGGTATTCCTCGCTGCCTTCGCGCAGGGGGGTGTTCTCGCACAGTTCGTAGCCGCTGTAGATGCCCCAGGCGGGGGAGAGGGTGGCGGCCAGGACGGCGCGGACCTCGAAGGCGGGCCGGCCGCCGTGCTGGAGGTAGGCGTGGAGGATGTCGGGGGTGTTGGCGAAGAAGTTGGGCCGCATGTAGGAGGCGGCGTCCCCCGTCAGTTCGGTGAGGTACTCCGTCAGTTCCTGTTTGGTGTTGCGCCAGGTGAAGTAGGTGTAGGACTGCTGGAAGCCGATCTGGGCCAGGGTGTGCATCATCGCGGGGCGGGTGAAGGCCTCGGCGAGGAAGACGACGTCGGGGTCGGCGCGGTTGATCTCGCCGATGACCCGTTCCCAGAAGACGACGGGTTTGGTGTGGGGGTTGTCGACGCGGAAGATCCGCACGCCGTGGTCCATCCAGTGGCGCAGGACGCGGACGGTCTCGGTGACCAGGCCGTCGAGGTCGGCGTCGAAGGCGATGGGGTAGATGTCCTGGTACTTCTTGGGCGGGTTCTCGGCGTAGGCGATGGACCCGTCGGGGCGGTGGTGGAACCACTCGGGGTGTTTGTGGACCCAGGGGTGGTCGGGGGAGCACTGGAGGGCGAAGTCGAGGGCGACCTCCAAACCCAGGCGTGCGGCCTCGGTGACGAAGTGGTCGAAGTCGTCGAGGGTGCCCAGGGCGGGGTGGATCGCGTCGTGGCCGCCCTCGGGGGAGCCGATGGCCCAGGGGACACCGACGTCGTCGGGACCGGCGGAGAGCGTGTTGTTGCGGCCCTTGCGGTGGGTGGTGCCGATGGGGTGGATGGGCGGGAGGTAGACGACGTCGAAGCCCATCGCGGCGATCGTGGGCAGCCGGCGGGCGGCGGTGCGGAAGGTGCCGTGGGGCCGGTCGGGGGTGCCCTCGGAACGGGGGAAGAACTCGTACCAGGCGCCGTACAGGGCGCGTTCGCGCTCCACCAGCAGCGGCAGCGGGTCCGAGGTGGTGACCAGTTCCCGCAGCGGGTGCCGGGCCAGCACCGCGTCCACCTCCGGCGTCAACGCCCCCGCCAGCCGGGTGGCCACCGGGAGCGTGTCGTCGAGCAGGGTCTCGGCGGCGGCCAGCACCACGGCACGGCCGGCGTCCTTCGGCACCCCCGCGGCGGCCCGCCGGTACAGCTCGGCGCCCTCCTCCAGGACCAGCCCCGTGTCGATGCCCGCCGGCACCTTGATCCGGGCGTGTCGCTGCCAGGTGGTGACCGGGTCGCTCCACGCCTCGACCCGGTAGGTCCACTCGCCCGGGGCGTCCGGGGTGACCTCGGCGCCCCACCGGTCGCTGCCCGGGGCCAGCTCCCGCATCGGAGTCCAGGGACCCGGCCGCCCCTCGGGGTCCTTCAGTACGACGTTGGCGGCCACCGCGTCGTGCCCCTCGCGGAACACGGAGGCGGTGACCTCGAACGTCTCTCCTGCCACCGCCTTCGCCGGGCGCCTGCCGTGATCCACCACCGGGTGGACGTCCCGCACCGGGATACGCCCGATCTCCACGGTCGTGCTCATCCGTTCTCACCTCCGCCGTGCTCGGGGCCGGGCGCCGGCCCGGCCGATTGGGTCAAGCCGCGCCGGAGGGGGTCTTCCGCCCCGACGGGGAGAGCAGGTCCGGTTGTTCCTGCGCACAGGTGACGAGATTGGTCCGCAGGTACCGTTCGGCCGCCTCCGCGGCCTCCCGCGCGCACCGCTTTCCCATCAGCACGCACAGGGTGTAACCGGAATCCTCGAAGGTGGCCCGGATGCCCACGTCCGCGGGGGACGCCAGCATCGAGCGTTCCCAGGCGCGGTAGAGCCGCAGCTGCCGGGCGACCTCTGACTTGGCAGGGAGCAGCATGGCCGGTCACCTTCCGGACGGTCCGGTACGGACGATCGAGTTCTTCACACATGGTGCACGCGTGGTGACTCGCCGTCTTGTTGGATCTTCAACTGATTTCTCGTGTTGCACGAATGGGCTACGGCTCCCACGCTGGAGTGACTCAGAAGCGAACATCGCTCACGCTTCGTGATCGGGGAGCCCGTCCCCCAAGGGACGAGGAGGAGCGAGAGCCCCTTCGCGGTGAGGAGCCACGACGATGAAGACCGCAGTGCCCTGCTACTACCACCTCGACGTGGAAGTGAGCCCGGAACGGGTCGGACAGGTCAGGCGCATCCTGGCCGCTCACCTCCGGTTCTGGGACCTGGAGAACCTCGTCGAACCCGTCTGCACCGGCGCCGAGATGCTGCTCCGGGCCATCGACGAGCACGCGAGCGACAAGCACACGTCGATCGAGATGTGGTGGAACCGCCAGCACCTCATCACGGCCGTGGGGGGCAACGACCACGCGCTCCGTCCCGACCAGGACCTGCGCACCTGTCTGCAGCACCTCGCCGCGACCAGTGACGGCTGGGGCTGCTGCGCCGCCGACACGGGGGCCAAGGTCATCTGGTTCTCGCAGCGGGCCCGGGCCGGCGAGCGGGTCCCGCTGGTCGCGACGGCACCGGAACCGATCACCCAGGAGGGGCTGGAAGTGCCGCGAGAGATCATGCCGATGGCCCGGCTGGGCCGTCCCGCCGACATCGTGAACGGCGTCCTGGAGGAGGCCCGGTGACCCGGGCGAGGCCGAACTGGAAAGGGGCGCCCGTGTGGAGCGGGCTCCCCTACCCCCTGGGGGCCGTGTACGACGGACAGGGCACCAACTTCGCCCTGTTCAGCGAGGTCGCCGAACGCGTCGACCTCGTCCTCGTCGACGACGACGGCACCCACAGCACGATCCCGCTGCCCGATGTCGACGGCTTCGTCTGGCACTGCTACCTGCCCGGCGTCGGCCCGGGGCAGCGCTACGGCTACCGGGTCCACGGTCCGTGGGCCCCGTCCG
Organism: Streptomyces sp. SudanB5_2050; assembly: GCF_964272335.1. NCBI lineage: Bacteria > Bacillati > Actinomycetota > Actinomycetes > Kitasatosporales > Streptomycetaceae > Streptomyces > Streptomyces sp. SudanB5_2050. The sequence goes on along the minus strand of NZ_OZ186760.1, from coordinate 893,567 downwards.
TGGGCCACCGGTGCAATCCGAAGAAGCTGCTCCTCGACCCGTACACCCGCGCGGTGGACGGGATGGTGGACAACCACGCCTCCCTCTTCGAGCGCGCCCAGGGCAGGCCCGACCCCGGCGACAGCGCCGGCCACACGATGCTCGGCGTGGTCACCGACCCCTACTTCGACTGGGGCGACGACCGCCCGCCCCGGCACCCGTACTCGGAGTCCGTGATCTACGAGGCGCATGTGCGCGGCCTGAGCCGCACCCACCCCGACGTGCCCGAGGAACTGCGCGGCACCTACGCCGGGTTGGCCCACCCCGCGATCGTGGACCACCTCACGTCCCTCGGCGTCACCGCCGTGGAGCTGATGCCGGTGCACCAGTTCGTGCACGACGGTCACCTCCGCGACCGGGGACTGTCCAACTACTGGGGCTACAACACCATCGGCTTCTTCGCGCCCCACAACGGCTACGCGGCCCTCGGCACCCGGGGTCAGCAGGTCACCGAGTTCAAGTCGATGGTCAAGACGCTGCACGAGGCTGGCCTCGAAGTGATCCTCGACGTGGTCTACAACCACACCGCCGAGGGCAACGAGAAGGGCCCCACCCTCTCCTTCCGGGGCATCGACAACGCCTCCTACTACCGCCTGGTGGACGGCGACTGGCAGCACTACTACGACACCACCGGCACCGGCAACAGCCTGCTGATGCGCCACCCCTACGTGCTCCAGCTGATCATGGACTCGCTGCGGTACTGGGTCACCGAGATGCACGTCGACGGCTTCCGCTTCGACCTCGCGGCGACCCTGGCCCGGCAGTTCCACGAGGTGGACCGGCTCTCCGCGTTCTTCGACCTCATCCAGCAGGACCCGGTGATCAGCCGCGTCAAGCTGATCGCCGAGCCCTGGGACGTCGGCGAGGGCGGCTACCAGGTCGGCAACTTCCCGCAGCTGTGGTCGGAGTGGAACGGCATGTACCGGGACGCGGTACGGGACTTCTGGCGCGGCGAGGACCACACCCTCGGCGAGTTCGCCTCCCGGCTGACCGGCTCCTCCGACCTCTACCAGCACAGCCGGCGCCGCCCCCGGGCCAGCGTCAACTTCGTCACCGCGCACGACGGGTTCACCCTGCGCGACCTCGTCTCGTACAACGACAAGCACAACGAGGCCAACGGCGAGGGCAACCGGGACGGCGAGAGCCACAACCGGTCCTGGAACTGCGGCACGGAGGGCGACACCGAGGACCCGGCCGTCCGGGAGCTGCGCGGCCGCCAGCAGCGCAACTTCCTCGCCACGCTGATGCTCTCGCAGGGCATCCCGATGCTCTGCCACGGGGACGAGCTGGGCCGCACCCAGCGCGGCAACAACAACGCCTACTGCCAGGACAACGAGATCTCCTGGATCGACTGGCGGCTGGACGACGAGCAGCGCGCGCTGCTGGACTTCGTCCGGCGCCTCATCGCGCTGCGCGCCGACCACCCCGTGCTGCGCCGCCGCCGCTACTTCCGCGGGGAGACCGTCACCCACGTGGACCAGCCGCTGCCCGATCTGGTGTGGCTGCGGCCGGACGCCCGCGAGATGTCCGACGACGACTGGCGGCGCGGCGACGCGCACACGGTCGGTGTCTTCCTCAACGGCGACGCCATCGCCGAGCCGGACTCCCGCGGCCGGCCCGTGACCGACGACTCCTTCATCGTGCTGCTCAACAGCCACTGGGAGCCGGGCGACTTCCGGCTGCCCGACGCCACCTACGGAGAGCGCTGGACGACCCTGATCGACACCGCGGACCCGGAGGGCGTCCCCGACGAGGCGGAGCACAAGGCCGGCACCCTGGTCCACGTCGAGCAGCGCAGCCTGGTGCTGCTCTCCCGGCCGTCCCGCAACGGCCGGTGAGCAGCCCGTGAGGTCAGCCGCCGAAGCGGCGCGCGGTCACCGTGAACTGCGCGCCGTCGGTGTCCCGGAGCACGGCCTCGTCGTCGCCCAGCGACAGCACGCTGCCCCCGTGCCGTTCGGCGGTGCGGGCACAGGCGGCGACGTCCTCCACGGCGAAGTGCACCTGCCAGTGCGGCCGGATGGACGGGTCGGGCGCCGCCTCCAGGGCGCCCGACTCGATGCGCGCCACCACGTCGCCCTGGTTGCGCAGGACCACCTCGTCGCCCTCGTACTGGACCTCGCAGCAGCCGCCGGGCTCCGCCCAGTCGAAGACCCCGCCGTAGAACATGGCGGCGTCGAAGGCGTCGCGGGTGTGCAGCCGGATGAAGGCGGGGCGCGAGGCACGCCAGGTCTCCCAGTCGGAGAACAGCTCCCCCTCCCAGATGCCGAAGGTCGCGCCGTCCCGGTCGGCCAGCAGGGCCGCACGCCCGGGTGGCAGCGAGATCGGGCCGACCGCGGCCGTGCCGCCGCGCTCGGCGGCCCGCGACACCGCCTCGTCCGCGCTGCGCACGGCGAAGTACGGCGTCCAGGCCACCGCCATCTGCCACATCGCGGCGACCGCGGCGACACCGGCGACCGGTACCCCGTCGACCAGCGCGATGCGGAACGGTTCGCCCAGCTTGGCGGGCCGCCACCGCCAGCCCAGCACGGCGGAGTAGAACTCCTCGGTGATCTTCAGGTCCCGGCTGGTCAGGCTCACCCAGCAGGGAGCCCCGTACACGGAGTGGGTGGACAGGAGGCTCTCCTCGCCGGCGGGGAAGGGCATGTCGTGTTTCATGGCAGTCGCGTCCTGGTCTCGTCCACCGGCAGCCACCGGCTCCACACCAGTGTCCGGCCGGGAGTGCGGCGGGCGCCTGTCGAGTACCCCGGGCGCGGCGCCGAAACGGTGGTGGGACGGCCCCGGACGGCCCAGTGGCGCGGGGCGGGACATGCGGTGACGATGGACGCGCCGGGGCCGCTGAGCCCGGCGCAGGCGGCGGTGACCCGCCGGACCCGGAGGTGATCATGCCCGCGGACCGGGGCTCGGACCAGATCGTCCAGCTGCAGGAACAGATCAGGCAGCTGAAGGAGGCGGTCGTCTCGCACGCCGTCGTGGACCAGGCGATCGGGATGATCGTGGCCCTCGGCCGCGTCACCCCGGATCAGGGGTGGGCCGTACTCAAGGAAGTTTCCCAGCATACGAACATCAAACTGCGCAATGTGGCAGAAATGATACTCATCTGGGGGCGCACCGGAGTGATGCCGACGGAGATATGCGCGGTCCTCGAGGAGGTCCTGGACCGGCGCGGACCGGTCCAGGTCCCGGGAGCCTGGCCGCGGATCACCCGCTGACCGTCAGCGGGCCTCCGCGAGGATCTCCTCCCGTATGCGGTCGAAGCAGCCGCTGAGCAGCCGGGACACGTGCATCTGGGAGATGCCGAGCTGCTGGGCGATGCGGCTCTGCGTCATGCCGCCGAAGAACCGCAGGTAGAGGATGGTGCGCTCGCGTTCGGGCAGGGCCTCCAGGCACGGCCGCACCGCCACCCGGTCCACCACCGTGTCGAAGGCCGGGTCCGGGCCGCCGAGCGCGTCCCCGAGGGCGTATCCGTCGGTGCCGGGCATCTCCGCCTCCAGGGAGAGCGCCGTGAAGCACTCGAGCGCCTCCATGCCGGTGCGCACCTCGACCGTGGTCAGCTGCGCGTGCTCGGCGATCTCCTCGACCGTGGGGGCGCGTCCCGGCGTGGTCTGCGCCAGCTCCTTCGCGGCTCTGCGGACGCGGTTGCGCAGGTCCTGGATGCGGCGCGGCACGTGCAGGGTCCACATGTGGTCGCGGAAGTGCCGCTTGATCTCGCCGGTCACGGTCGGCACGGCGTACGCCTCGAAGGCGTGGCCGCGTTCCGGGTCGTAGTGGTCGACGGCCTTCACCAGGCCCAGGGCCGCCACCTGGTAGAGATCCTCCAGGTTCTCGCCGCGGCCCCGGAAGCGGACCGCGATCCGCTCGGACATGGGCAGCCAGACCCGGATCAGTTCGTCCCGCAGGGCCCGGCGCTCGGGGCCGTCGGGCAGAGCGGCGAGCCGGTCGAACGCCGCGGCCGTGTCGGGGGCGTCGTCATGGGGGTGGGGCTTGGTTCGGCCGGTGCTGTGCATCAGGCGCACCTCCCTCAGCAGGGGTGCTGGCAAGTCCTCGTATATATGGATACTGAGCGCGAAAGTCCCGGCCTGCCACCCGAACGGCAGCCGGCCGGTGAGCGGGCCGCCTCGGCCGCCGGACGTGATGTGCGGCACCCTTCGGCGGACGGTCCCGCACGGGCGCCGGCGGATCGTCGCTGGGCAGCGCTTGATCACCGAGCAAAAGGGGCGAATCCCCTGGCCACAGCGCATTCCGCTCATTTGACAGTGCACTGAGCGCACAGATAGGAAGCAGCGTCGAGAGGTCGAGAGGGGCACCGTGTACGAGCCGAACGTGGTCGGGGACTGGCAGGAGTACGAGGGGCACGCCGGGCTGCGGGTCCGTGTCCACCGTCTTGAGCCGGCCGAGCCGCCGCGTGGACGCGACGACGCCGCCGAGGGGCTGACGTACTTCCGCGTCCGGGTGACCGTCGAGAACCGGGGTGCCCGGCAGGTCACCGTCCATCTGGAGGACGGCCAGATCGACGTGCGGATCGGTCCCGACGGGGAGAGCGCCTTCCTCGACTGGCGCAACTCCCAGTTCATCGAGGGCTTCGACGTCTACCCCCTGCGCCGGGCCACCGCCGTGCTCTACGCCGCCGGGCCCGAGGCGAGCCTCGACCAGGTCGACGTGCAGGTGCAGTTGCGGGTGGACGAGGAGTGGGCCGACCGGCGGCTGTGGACCGGCGGACTGGGACTGCCCGGCGGGGAGTGCGGGACCTCGCCCGGCACCGCGCGCGAGGAAGGACTGGCGCACCAGGTGAGCGCCTTCCTGCGGGACCAGGCGGAGGAGGGAACCGCCTGATCCCCGCCGCCTGACCTCCGTCGCCGGTCCCGCCGCCCGGTCGTCCTCGCCTGCCGACGCCCCGCGCTCAGTGCTCAGTGCGCGATGCCGTCGATGATCTCGCGGGCGCCCTGCCGCAGCAGCGCCACGGCGACCGAGGTGCCCAGCGTCGCCGGGTCGAGCCGGCCGGCCCATTCGTGGGCGTTCAGCCGGGTCTTGCCGTCCGGGGTGAACACACAGGCCCGCAGGGAGAGTTCCCCGCCGCGGTCCACCCGGGCGTACCCGGCGATCGGGCTGTTGCAGTGGCCCTGCAGCACATGCAGGAACATGCGCTCGGCCGTGGCCTCCCGGTGCGTCCTCGGGTCCCCGAGGCCGCTCACCGCGTCGATCAGGTCGCCGTCGCCCTCGCGGCACTGCAGGGCGAGGATGCCCGCCCCGATCGGCGGCATCATCGTCTCGGGGGAGAGGACCTCGCTGATCACGTCGCGGCGGCCGATGCGCTCCAGCCCGGAGACCGCGAGCAGCAGGGCGTCCGCCTCGCCGGCCGCCAGCTTGGCCAGCCGCCGGTTGGCGTTGCCCCGGAACGGCACGCACGTCAGATGCGGGTGGGTGGCGGCCAGCTGGGCGACGCGGCGCACCGACGAGGTGCCGACGCGGGCACCGTCCGGAAGCTCGTCCAGCGTGAGCCCGCCCGGGTGGACCAGGGCGTCCCGGATGTCGTCCCGCTCCAGGAACGCGGCGAACACCGTGCCCGCCGGCAGCGGCCGGTCGGCGGGCACGTCCTTGACGCAGTGCACCGCGAGATCCGCCTCGCCCGACAGCAGCGCGGTGTCGACCTCCTTGGTGAACGCGCCCTTGCCCTCCACCTGCGACAGGTCGCCGAGCCACTTGTCGCCGGTGGTCTTCACCGGTACGACCTCGGTGCGCACGCCGGGGTGGAGGGCCGCCAACTCGGCCCGGACGCGCTCGACCTGCGCCAGGGCCATGGGGGAGTCGCGGGAGACGATACGGATCAGCTCGGGGACGGCCATGCGGACACGATAGTGCGCGCGGGGGACGCCCGGGGTCGCGGTTCGCTCGACCGGCCCCGTCCTTTCCGGTCGTCTCAGGCGTTCGGGTCGAAGGAGATGCCGGCGGGCTTCGCCGCCGCGAGGTGGGAGGCGAAGCTCCCGTCCTTCAGGCCGAAGTTGGCGCTGCCGAAGTCGTACGCGCTCAGCTTCTCGCGCACTCCGGCGGGATAGCCGTTCCAGCCGACCAGCGTCGGGTACTGCCAGCTTCCCCGGTGGTTCTCGGGCGGCTCGTCCCCGGCGGTGGCCAGGCGGAAGCAGTGGGTGCTGATGCCGTCCTTGTGGTAGACGATCTTCGGATGGGTTCCGTCGAAGCGGACCGCCGACCGCGCGTGCACGCTGAACGAGCCGTGGTTGGAGGTCGACACGTACTCGACCACGCCGTCGCGCACCCACACCACGACGTGCTCCCAGTCGTGCCGGTGGCCGCCGAGGCTGCTGCCGGGCAGCGCCTGGTCCTTCTCGAAGTAGAGGCCGTACATGTAGGCGCACCAGCCGTTGTCGCACTTGGCGCGCGCGTAGCCGTTGGTGTTGTCCAGGTCCGCGGCGTCCCGGCAGTTGCCGTTGAGGGCGCCGGTCGGGTTCAGACCGCCGTTGACCGTACCGTCGGCGCCGATGGCCGGCGTGGGGTAGCAGCCGTCGGTGTCGTAGTCGTAGGCGGGCTGGTACGCCCGCTCCAGGCTGTCGGCGTTGCCGGGCAGCCCCGGGGGAGGGGCGGCGAACGCGGTGGCGGGGAAGGCGAGGACGAGGGCGAGGGCACCGAGCGGTGCGGTGAGCCATCTCCTGCGGCGGGCGGGGGCGGGGGCGGTGGCACGCGAAGCCATCGCGTCCTCCTCTGAGTCCGGGCGCAGCCCAACGGCTGTGGGGGGAAAGGGAGTTCAGAGTCCCGCCTTTTCACTTCCGTGCCAAGGGTGTACGGGCGTCCCCGCGGTGAAGCCCGGCCCAACAGTTGATCACGCGTCACACCGGATCGTCGGGAAGGTCCGCGGCCGACTCCTCGGGAGCCAGGTCCGGGCGGAGCCTGAGCCAGGAGGGCTGGCGCAGCATGCCCTCGCGGGTGCGGGTGCTGTAACGGACCTCGCCGACCAGCCGGGGCATCACCCAGCGCGCTCCCGGCACCGGCGGCACGGGATCGAAGGGGCACGTGTCCGTCGCCGCGGCCCGCAGCAGCGCCGCCAGCTCGTCGCGCTCGGCCGCGCTCCAGCCGGTGCCGACCCCGCCGACGTAACGCAGGCGGCCGGCGGCGCGCTGGCCGACCAGGACGGCGCCCGGGAGCCCGGCGAGCCGCCCCTTGCCGGGCAGCCAGCCGCCGATCACGACGTCCTCGCTGCGCATGTTGCGGATCTTGATCCAGGCACGGGAGCGGACCCCCGGCTCGTACACGGAGTCCAGCCGCTTGCACACCAGGCCCTCCAGGCCGTGCTCCCGGGTGGCCCGCAGGGCCTGCTCGCCGTGGCCGACCAGCGCGGCCGGGGTCGACCAGGACGGACCGCTCAGGCCGAGGTCCGTGAGCCGTTCGCGGCGGCGGGTGTAGGGCTGCCGGAGCAGGGACTCGCCCGCCAGGTGCAGGGCGTCGAAGAGCACCAGGTGGACGGGGGCCTTCGCCGCCCGGTGCGCGGCCCGGCCCGGGGCGTGCGCCAGACCCATGCGCGACTGGAGCAACTGGAAGTCGGCGCGCCCTTGTTCGTCCAGGGCCAGCACCTCCCCGTCCAGCACGGCGGGGGTGGAGCCGAGCGCGGTGGCGAGCGGCGCCAGTTCCGGATAGGCGGCCGTGATGTCCTGGCCCGAGCGGGCCCGCAGCAGCACGCCGCCGTCGCCGGGCAGGTAGACGATCACACGCTGACCGTCCTGCTTGGTCTCGTAGGCCCAGCGCGTGTCCTGCCCGGCGGGCGGCAGGGTGCCGGACGTGGCGAGCATCGGAGGGATCAGCGGCAGCTCCACGGGTCAGTACTCGACGCGCCCGGGCGCGGCCACGCGCGTCGCCCGCCAGGTTCGCCTGAACGGCGCCGGCCCCGCGGGACCGGCGCCGTCGGCGTCAGCGGACGGGGGCGGCCTGCGCGCCGGTCCCGGTGACCGGCGCCGGACGGGCCGGGCTCCCGGCGTCCGGCCGGTGCCGCGGGATGAAGGAGGCGATCACGAAGGCGAGCAGGGCCGCGCCCGCCCCGATCCCCATGACCACCTTGAAGGCGTCCTTCGACGGCAGCGCGAAGCCGCCGACGCTGACGGTCATCTGGGCCAGGACCACGCCCGCCAGCGCGCTGGCGAGGGAGGTGCCGATGGACCGCATGAGCGTGTTGAGGCTGTTCGCGGCGGCCGTCTCGCTCGCCGGCACCGCCCCCATGATCAGCGCGGGCATCGCGCCGTAGGTGAAGCCGATGCCCGCGCTGATGACGCAGGAGGCCAGCACCAGCTGCCAGACCTCGGCCATCAGCACGATGTTCAGCCCGTAGCCCGCGGCGACGATCACGGCGCCGATCATCAGGGTGACCTTCGGGCCCTTGGCCTCGGAGACCTTCGCCGAGACGGGGGCGAAGGCCATCATCACCAGACCGGACGGCGCCATCACCAGACCGGCGGTCAGCAGGGAGCGGCCGAGGCCGTAACCGGTCGCCTCGGGCAACTGGAGGAGCTGCGGAAGGACGAGGGACATCGCGAACATCGAGAAGCCGATGGCTATGGACGCCAGGTTGGTGAACAGCACCTGACGGCGGGCGGTGGTGCGCAGGTCCACCAGCGGCTGCGGGGAGCGCAGCTCCCACCGGCCCCACACCAGCAGGATCACCACCGCGGCCGCGAACAGACCGAGGGTGGTGCCGCCGGTCCAGCCCCAGTCGGCGCCCTTGGAGATCGCCAGCAGCAGGCAGACCAGACCGGCCGCCATGCCGATGCCGCCGGGCACGTCGAAGCGACCGCCGGTGCGCACCGCCGACTCGGGCACGAGGGCCAGCACCAGGACCAGGGCGACGGCGCCGAGCGCACCGGAGAGCCAGAAGAGCATGTGCCAGTCGAGGTTGTCCGCGATCAGCGCGGCGGCGGGCAGGCCGAGCGCGCCGCCGACGCCGAGCGAGGCGCTCATCAGGGCGGTGGCGCCGGCCAGCCGCTCGGCGGGCAGCTCGTCGCGCATGATGCTGATGCCGAGCGGGATCACCGCGGCGGACAGGCCCTGCAGGGCGCGGCCGACGACCATCGGCACCAGGGTGTCGCTGAGTCCGCAGACCGCCGAGCCGACGATGAGCAGCACCAGGCTGAGCAGCAGCATGCGCCGCTTGCCGACCATGTCGCCGAGGCGGCCGACGACCGGGGTGGCCACCGCCGCGGCGAGCAGCGTGGCGGTCACCGCCCAGGCCGCGTCCGAGGCCGGCGCGTCCAGCAGCCTGGGCAGCTCCGGCACGATCGGGATGACCAGGGTCTGCATCAGTGACACGACGATCCCGGCCAGGGCCAGTACCGCCACGACGGCGCCGGGCCGCGGGGCGGTGGGGGAAGCGGGCATGGAGCAGCCTTTCGGGGGAGGGCTTCGGAACGGACTCGGAACGGACTTCGGTACCGAGGAGCGACACTTTAAGTCAGTCGCTTGACGTATCTTACGGCGCGGGGGTGGGCGCGCTCGTGGGGGCCGGGGCGGCGGCCCCGGGCCGGTGGTGCGTAAGCTCCCGGGGAGAAGCGCCGCATGGCGGCGGACCTGCGACGACTCGAGGGACTGGCCGCCGCGGGCCGTAAGGAGAGTCCCGACGCGGTGGTGAGCATGGCGGGCAGGACGGTACGGACGGAACAGGTCAGCGCGACCCGGCAGCTGATCCTGACCACCGCCGAGCGGCTGTTCGCCGAGCACGGCGTGTACGCGGTCTCCAACCGCCAGGTCAGCGAGGCCGCGGGACAGGGCAACAACGCGGCGGTCGGCTACCACTTCGGCACCAAGGCCGACCTCGTCCGGGCCATCGCCCAGCGGCACTCGCTGCGGGTGGAGGAACTGCGGGCCCGGCAGCTCGCCGGCCTCGGGGACTCCACGGACCTGCGGGACTGGGTGGACTGCCTGGTGCGGCCACAGTTCGACCACCTCGCGGCACTGGGCAGTCCCACCTGGTACGCGAGGTTCTGCGCCCAGGTGATGACCGACCCGGCGCTGCGGCAGATCATGGTCGACGAGTCCCGCGCCTCCGCGTCGCTGCGGGAGATCGTCGCGGGGCGCGACCGGTGCATGCCCGCGCTGCCCGCCGAGGTCCGCGCCGAGCGGGGCGACATGGCCCGCCACCTCATCGTGCACACGGCGGCCGAGCGGGAGCGCGCCCTGGCCGAGGGGCGTCCCACTCCTCGCGCCAGTTGGCAGGAGGCGGCCGACGGGCTCGTCGACGCGATCGTGGCCATGTGGCTCGCACCCGTCACCGCCCGGCCGAGGGCCTGACGGGCGCGGCTTTCCTCAGTCCGGCGGGGACGCGCAGGCCGCGTGGGGAGCGGTCCGCCGACGGCCGGCAGGACCCGGGAGGCTGCCGTCAGCGACAGCCGTCCCTCACCGGCACGGTGTCGCGCCGCGCGTCCGGGTCCGCGCCCGGCGCCCTCGCCGCCGTATCCGAGCCGGACGCGGGCCGAGCCGGACGCGAACCGGTTCCTACCGTCGAGTAATATCGCGCGCCAGTCCCCGAGGAGGAACCGTGCCCCGTTCCCGACGCTCACCCCTGCTGCTCGCCGGCCTGCCGGCCACCGCCGGCGCCGCCCACTTCGCCCGCCCCCGCGTGTTCGACGCGATCGTGCCGCGCGGCCTGCCCGGCACGCCCCGCGCCTGGACGTACGCCAGCGGCGCCGCGGAACTGGCGCTCGCCGCGGGCGTCGCTCTGCCCCGCACCCGCAGGGCCGCCGCGCTGGCCACGGCGGCCTTCTTCGTCGGGGTGTTCCCCGCCAACGTCAAGATGGCCGTGGACTGGCGGCACCGCCCCACGCCGCAGCGGGCCGCCGCCTACGGCCGTCTGCCGGTGCAGGTGCCGCTGGTGCTGTGGGCCCGCAGCGTGGCCAGGGGCAGCGAGGGCCGGTCGTGAGCCGGGTGCCCCGCGTCGGGGACAGGGTCGACGACTTCACGCTGCCGGACGAGACCGGGACCCCGCGCCGCCTGTCCGGCCTGCTCGCCGACGGCCCGGTCGTCCTCTTCTTCTACCCCGCCGCCCTGACCCCCGGCTGCACCGCGCAGGCGTGCCACTTCCGGGACCTCGCCGCCGAGTTCGCCGCCGTCGGCGCCCGCCCCGTCGGCGTGAGCGGCGACCCCGTGGAACGGCAGCGGGAATTCACCGGACGCCACACCCTCGGCATGCCGCTGCTGTCCGACGCCGACGGCCGGGTCCGCGAGCTGTTCGGGGTGAAGCGGGATTTCGGCCCGCTCCCCACCAAACGGGTCACCTTCGTCGTCGGCCGGGACCGCACCCTGCTCGAGGTCGTCCGCAGCGAGCTGCGGATGAACGCCCACGCCGACCGCGCCCTGGCGGCACTGCGCGCGCACCGAGCGTAGGCATCCGTGACCGTTGCGGTTGAAACCCTGCCGCAACGGGTCAATCCTGGACGCTATGGAGCATGCCTCCGCCGTGGCGACCCTGGACACCCGCGGCACGGTGACGGCGTGGAGCGAGGGCGCCCGACGGCTGACCGGCCACGCGGCCGAAGAGGCGGTGGGACGGGACGCACGCGAGCTGCTCGCCGGGGACGTGCCGCCCGAGGGTCTGTCGGAACTCTCGGCCACCGTGCTGCTCCGTCACCGCGACGGCTCGACGGTGCCCGCGCACGTGCGCGCGCTGCCCCTGCTCGGGCCGGCCGGCACACCGCAGGGCTGGGCCCTGACCGCGGGCCCGCCCGAACCCCCGACGCCTCCGCTGACCGGGGAGACCTTTCAGCAGGCTTCCCTGTCGATGTCCGTGCACGACGTCGAGCAGCACTACCTCCAGGTCAACGACATGGCGCGCCGCATGCTCGGACTGCCGCCGGAGAACCTGATCGGACGGCGGCTGTCGGACGTCATGGAAGAGATCGACGCCAACGGCACGGACTTCGAACGGCACCTGCGGCGCGTCACCGAGACCGGCCGGGCCGCACGCTACGAGACCTTCACCCCGGCCTCCTCCCGGCTCGGCGAACACGCATGGACCATCGAGATGTGGCCGGTGCGCGACGCCTCCGACGAGGTGGCCGCCGTGGCCGTGGCTGGCTTCGAGAGCACCCTCCAGCACCGGGCGCGCCAGCGGCTGGCCCTGCTGAACGAGGCCGCCGCCGGCATCGGCACCACCCTGGACGTCACCCGGACCGCCGAGGAACTCGTCGGCTTCCTCGTGCCCCGCTTCGCCGACTTCGCCAGCGTCGACCTGCTCGACTGGGTCCTCGGCACGGAGGAACCGCTCACGGCGGTGACCGGGGGCGTCGCGCTGCGCCGCGTCGCGCACGACTCCGCCACCGAGGGCGTTCCCCGGCCGTCCGTGCACCTGGGCGCGGCCGATGTCTACCCGCCGTACTCGGCACCCGCCCGGGCACTGGCCCTGGGCCAGGTGGTGCTGTCCGGGCCGGGCGACCCGGACTTCGACCGGTGGATGCGCGTCCGCAACGAACAGGCCCCGCACAACCGTTCCTTCAGGGAACGCGTCCGCTCCGCCCTGGCCGTGCCGCTGAAGGCCCGCGGCACCACCCTCGGAGTGGCGGTGGCCGTCCGCGTCGCGCCCCGGGAGCCCTACGCCGACGACGACCTCGTCCTCGCCGAGGAACTCGCCAGCCGGGCCGCGGTCTGCGTCGACAACGCACGCCGCTTCGCCCGCGAACGCGCCACCGCGCTGGTCCTCCAGCACAGCCTGCTGCCCCGGGGCCTGCCCGGACCCGCGGCGGTCGAGGTGGCCCACCGCTATCTGCCCTCGGTCTCCGCGGCCGGCATCGGCGGCGACTGGTTCGACGTGATCCCGCTGTCCGGCAGCCGCGTCGCCCTCGTCGTCGGCGACGTCGTCGGACACGGCATCCCGTCCACGGCCACCATGGGCCGCCTCTGCACCGCCGTCCGCACCCTGGCCGACGTGGACCTGCCGCCCGACGAACTCCTCACCCACCTCGACGACCTGGTCACCCACCTCGTGGCCGGCGACACCGGCAACGAGGTCGCGGAACTGGGCGCCACCTGCCTCTACGCCGTCTACGACCCGGTCTCCCGCCGCCTGACCGCGGCCGCCGCCGGCCACCCCGCGCCGGCCGTCGTCCTGCCCGACGGCACCACCCGGCTCCTGGCGATGACGGCGGGACCGCCGCTCGGCGTCGGAGGGCTGCCGTTCGAGGCGACCGAGACCGAACTGCCCGAGGGCTCCGTCGTCGCCCTCTACACCGACGGTCTGGTCGAGGACCGCGACCGGGACGTCGACCACGCCACCGAGGAACTGTGCCGCGCCCTGACCGCGCCGGCCGCCTCGCTCGACGCCCTGTGCGACACCGTGCTCAAGGCCGTCCTGCCGGAGGAGCCCAGCGACGACGTGGCGCTGCTGCTCGCCCGCACCCGGGCGCTGGGCGCCGACCAGATCCGCACCTGGGACATCCCCCAGGACCCGGCGCACGTCGCCGACGTCCGTCGCTCCGTCAACGAGCGGTTGGCGGCCTGGGGACTGGAGGAGACGGCCTTCGTGCTGGAACTCGTGGTCAGCGAACTCGTCACCAACGCCATCAGGTACGGCGAGCCGCCCATCCAGCTCCGGCTCATCCGCGACGGCGCCCTCATCTGCGAGGTCTCCGACGGCAGCTCGACCTCACCGCACCTGCGCCGGGCCCACGCCTACGACGAGGGCGGCCGGGGCCTGCTGCTGGTCGCCCAGCTCACCGAGCGCTGGGGGAGCCGCCAGACCACCACCGGCAAGACCATCTGGGCCGAACTGTCCCTGCCCGCCGAGTGATCCCCTGCCCCTGGGGCGGAGGATCAGTCGGCGGGCCCTGCCCTCCGCGGCGCCCCGGGCGACCGCACCGCCCGCTCCAGCGGGTCAGAACTCCTCGTGCGCCTCCGGGTCACCGCCGATCCGGCGGTGTGCGCGGTCCGCGACGGCGCGCATCTGCGCGTCGTCCAGCTCGAAACCGAAGACGTCGAGGTTGGCCCGCTGCCGGGCGGGGTCGGCGGACTTGGGGATCGGCACCGCGCCGAGCTGCGTGTGCCAGCGCAGGACCGCCTGGGCGGGCGTCACGCCGTGCGCGCCGGCGACCGCCGCCACGGCCGGATCGTCCAGCAGGTCGCTGCCGCGGCCCAGCGGGCTCCAGCTCTCGGTGCGGATGCCCTTGCGCTCGTGGAAGGCGCGCAGCTCCTCCTGCGGGAAGAGCGGGTGCAGTTCGATCTGGTTGACGGAGGGCAGCACCCCGGTCTCCTTCTCCAGCCGCTCGATGTGCGCGGCGGTGAAGTTGGAGACGCCGATCGAGCGCACCAGGCCCTCCTCGCGCAGCTTGACCATGGCCCTCCAGGAGTCGGCGTACTTGTCGACCCGGGGCAGCGGCCAGTGGATCAGGTACAGGTCGACGTACTCCAGGCCGAGCCGCGCGCGGGACTCCTCGAAGGAGGCGAGCGTCTCCTCGTAGCCGTGGTGCCGTCCGGGCAGCTTGGTCGTGACCACGATCTCCTCGCGCGGCACGCCGCTGTCGGCCACGCCGCGGCCGACGCCGGTCTCGTTGCGGTAGTTGGCCGCCGTGTCGATCAGGCGGTAGCCCGACTCCAGGGCCTCGCGGACCGCCCGGCGGGCCTCGTCGTCCGTCATCGGCCAGGTGCCGAGCCCCAGCGCGGGGAGCGTGGTGCCGTCGTTGAGCGTGTGCGTCGGGATGCTGATCACCGTGGGACCTTCCCTCGAACGTGCGCGGCGGAGTTCCGTCCGTCCAGCCTCGCCCACCCGGGCGTCGGTGATCAACCGGACGGGACGGTGCGGACGCGGCCGGGAGGAGCCGCGTCAGAACGTGCGCTCGAGCAGACCGAGCAGCGCCTCCCAGTGCCGCTCGGTCGCCGCCGGGTCGTACGCGGCGGTGTCGGCCTGCGTGTAACCGTGGGGGGCGCCCTCGTACACCTCGCAGGTGTGCCGGACACCGGCCGCGGTCAGGGCGGCGGTCAGGCGCTCCTGCTGTTCGGCGGGCAGGCCCGGGTCCTGGTCCGCGTGGCCGAAGTACAGTTCGCCGGTGATCCGCCCGGCCACCAGGTGCGGGCTGTCCGCCGCCTCGGTGGCCAGGTTGGCGCCGTGGAATCCCGCCGCCGCGGCGACCCGGTCCGGGAAGGTGCCGGCCGTGCGCAGGGCGAGCCCGGCGCCCATGCAGTAGCCGGTCAGCGCGACCGGGCCGTCGGCCGCCGCCGGGCATGCCTGGAGCCACCGCAGGTAGGCGTCGGCGTCCCGCATCGCCCGGTCGGGGGTGAGCGCCTCGAAGGCCGGGCCGAGGAGCCGGAAGAGGTCCGGTCGCGCCGCCGGGTCGATGAACTCCGGCAGCTCCGCGACCGGGGCCCGCCCGTTCCGGTGGAAGACGTTCGGCACCAGCACGGTGTAGCCGGCACCGGCCAGCCGGTCGGCCATGCTCCGCAACTGCGGGCGCAGACCGAAGGCGTCCATGAAGAACAGCACGGCGGGGTGCGGCCCGCCCTCGGCGGGGTGGGCCAGGTAGGCGTCGCAGACGCCGTCCTCGGTGCGGATGTCGACGGCGGTTCCCTGTACGGCGGTCACGGCGGGCCTGCCTCTCTGTCGATGCTCGCGGGCGACCCGCCGGCCGCACCGGCGGATCATCGCCATCCTGGCACGCCCGGTCCCCGGGGCATCGCCCGCCCCGGAGCGCACCGTCGCCCCGCGCGGGCGGCGGTCCGCTACTCGAACCGGGTCGTGTCGCCCGCGCCGCGCCGTACGATCTCCGCCTCCCCGCCGGAGAAGTCGACGACCGTGGTCGGTTCGGTGCCGCAGTCGCCCGAGTCGATCACCGCGTCCACCACGTGGTCGAGACGGTCCTTGATCTCCCAGCCCTGCGTCATCGGCTCCTCCTCGCCGGGCAGCAGCAGGGTGCTGGACAGCAGCGGCTCACCGAGTTCGGCGAGCAGGGCCTGGGTGACGACGTGGTCGGGGATGCGCACGCCCACGGTCTTCTTCTTGGGGTGCTGGAGCATGCGCGGCACCTCCCGCGTGGCGGGCAGGATGAAGGTGTAGCTGCCGGGCGTGGACGCCTTGATCGCCCGGAACACGTCGTTGTCGATCTGCACGAACTGGCCGAGCTGCGCGAAGTCCTGGCAGACCAGCGTGAAGTGGTGCCGGTTGTCCAGTTGCCGGATCGACCGGATGCGGTCGGTGCCGTCGCGGCTGCCCAGCAGGCAGCCGAGTGCGTAGCAGGAGTCGGTGGGGTACGCGATCAGCGCGCCCGAACGGACGCTGTCGGCGACCTGGGCGATGCTGCGCGGCTGGGGGTTGTCGGGGTGAACGTCGAAGTACTTCGCCATTCACCGAGCTTATGCCCGCCCGCGCGCACGGAGCGGCAGGCCCGGTCGGCGGCACCGGTGGGCGGCACCGGTGGGTGGCACCGGCCGGCCGGGGTACCCGCCCCGCCGAAGGAGCCGTGCGCGCGGTCATGCGGTACCGTCCGCAGTCGGGCCGGGGGCGAGGCGAGGACGAGGAGAAGGCCGACGTGGCGGGCCGAGCGGACGGGACGCGGCAGCGGGAAGCAGGGACCGGCGAGCACGCCGACTGGGCGGCGGAACTCCTCGACCACCTGCGGCCGGCCGGGCGCGACGTGCACCGGGTCGTGAGCTGGCTGGCCTCGGCCGTGCACGGGACCGTGTCCCTCCAGGACGGCACCGGCCGTCTGCTGGCCGGCACCCGCGCCGTCCCCGACGACTCGCCGCTGGCCGACATCACCTCGGGCCGGATCGCGACCGCCGCCCTGGAGGACCGGGGTCGCCACCTGCGGCTGGTGCGTGTGGAGCGGGTGCACCCGGCGCCGGCGGCGGTCCTCGCGGTCACCCGTGAGACCCCGTTCGACCGCCGTGCCTCCGACATCGTCACCCACACCGCGCAGGTGCTGGAGCTGCTGCTGGCTGGCCACGAGTCGACCGCCGCCGGCCACCGGCTGCGCCGGGCCACCGCCGACCTGCGCCTGGCGATCCTGCAGTTGCTGATGGTCGAGGACACCGTCTCGGCCCGTCGTGTGGCCGCCGGGCTGTGGCCGGGCCTCCTCGACACCGACACGGCCTGCGTCTACGTCGTGGAGTGCGGCGCCGGGGAGCGCGACCGCCTCACCGAGGAGTGCCTGTCGGTGACCGGGGACCTGGCGCTGGTCGTACGGTGCCCGGCGATGGACGGCCATGTGATCGTCCTGTCGCCCCACGAGGCGGCCGGGCAGGAGCTGCGCGCGCTCGTCGGCCGCCTCCCGGGCGTCTTCCTCGGCGGCAGCGCGCGGCAGAGCCTCGCCCGTACCGCGACGGCCTACGGCCAGGCCGTGAGCGCCCTGGCCGTGGCCCGCTTCCGTCCCCAGCAGGCGGCGGTCTACGCCGAACGCACCCGCCCCGAGCGGCTGATGGACCCGGCCGCCCTCCACGGCTGGACGGCCCGGCTGCTGCGCCCCCTGGACAGGCTCCCGCACCACACCCGCGCCGAACTGCTCGCCACGACCCGGCTGGGCCTGGAGTTCACCGCCGTCAACACCGCCAAGATCCTCGGTGTCAGCCGCAACACGGTCCGCGCCCGGATGGACCGGGTCGAGACCCTGCTGCGCACGGACTTCGCCGACCTGAGGGTGCGGGCCACCGTCCACCTCGCCCTGAGCGCGCAGGCCGGTCTCGACCAGCACGGCGCCGAGGGCGGTCCCGCCCGGCCCGGCCCGGCGAGTCTCACCGACGTGCTGGCCGGGCCCGCGCTGGGCGCCTGGGCCGGGGACCTGCTGGGCCGCCTGGAGCCGGACGCCCGGAGCCTGCGGCGCACGCTGCGCACCTGGATCGCGGCCGGCGGCAACGCCGAACGGGCCGCCCAGACGCTCGGCGTGCACGCCCAGACGGTGCGCGAGCACGTCCGCAGCGCCGAGCCCGTCCTGGAACGCCAGCTGCTCGCGGCCGGCAGCGACCTGTACGAGGTCGTGCTCGCCCACCTGGTGGCGGGTGACCTGGCGGAGCCCGCCCTGCCCGGTACCAAAACGGACCATCCGGACTCACCTGTGCACGGGTGAGTCCGGATGGTCCGGCAGCGGGCATCGCCGCGATTCACAACGGCGGAGCCGTCCACGTAGGTTCGACGCGTCGCGGGGGACGGCGACCGGAACGGGGGACCGGTCGCGTCCCCGCGGCCCTCGGGCCCGGGCGTACGGGTGATCAGCCGTGGGGCAGGATCACCGCGCGTCCGTTGACCTTGCCCTCGTGCAGCCGCTCGTACGCCAGCGGGGCGTCGTCCAGGGAGTACGTCTCGGTGTGCACCGAGACGGCACCCGACCGGGCCAGGTTCAGCACCTCGATCAGCTCGCTGCGGCTGCCCCAGTAGGGCGCGTTGACCGACACCTCGAAGGGCAGCAGGCCGAAGCCGACGGGGATCGAGCCCCCACCGATGCCGACCAGGGTGACATCGCCCTCGACGGCCGCGACGGCGCCTGCGGTCTTCACGGTCGGCGCCACTCCGACGAAGTCGAACACGGCCTCGGCGCCGAGACCACCGGTCAGTTCCCGCACCGCGTCCGCGGCCTTCGCGTCCGACAGCACGGTCTCGTGCGCGCCCACCTCACGGGCGAGGCGCAGCTTGTCCTCGGTGACGTCGAGGGCGACGACCCGCGCGGACGTCAGGGCGCGCAGCAGCTGGATCGCGACGTGGCCGAGACCGCCGGTGCCGATGACGACCGCGGTCGACCCGGGCACCAGCTTGGGCAGCGACCGCTTGATGGCGTGGTACGGCGTCAGACCGGCGTCCGTCAGCGGCACCGCCGCCACCGGGTCCAGTCCGTCCAGCGGGACCAGGTGCCGGGGGTCGTCGACGAGCAGGTACTCGGCCATCGACCCCGGGCGCCCGAGCCCCGGCGGGTGGATGCCCAGCTCGCCGGCGCGCAGGCAGTAGTTCTCCTTGCCCTCGGCGCACTTGGCGCAGGTGCCGCAGCCCCAGGGCCCGTAGACGGCGACCGCGTCGCCCTCGCTCAGCCCCGTCACCCCGGCGCCGAGCGCGGCCACGGTGCCGACGCCCTCGTGGCCGAGGGTGAGCGGCAGCTCGTACGGGAAGCCCTCGGCGGGCCAGCCCATCACCGCGATGTCGGAGTGGCAGACACCCGCGGCGGTGACCTTCAGCAGCACCTGGCCGGGGCCGGGCTCGGGGTCGGGGACCGTCACCACCTCGGGCGGGGCGCCGATGGTGCGGTACTGCAATGCCTTCATGGTCGAACTCCTTCGTTCTCCCCCGGTTCGGTGTCCCCCCGGTGTGTGGCCCGGTGCGGCCGGTCTCAGACGGCGGTGTAGGCGCCGTCGACCAGGTGGTAGCTGCCGGCGACGAAGGACGCCCGGTCCGACAGCAGGAAGGCGATCAGCTCGGCGACCTCCTCGGAACGCCCGAGCCGGCCCGCCGGGTGCAGGGCGACCAGGCCCTGGTAGGCGGCCTCGTCCATGGTCTTCAGCAGCGGGGTGTCGATGAAACCGGGGCCGACCGCGTTCACCCGGATGCCCTTGGCGGCGTACTCGGCCGCGGCGGCCTTGGTCAGCCCGACCACGCCGTGCTTGGCGGCGACGTAGGCGGGCGAGCCGGCGAAGCCGACCGAGCCGAGGATGGAGGCGACGTTGACGATCGCGCCCGCGCCGGCCGCCTCCATGACGGGCAGTTCGTAGCGCATCGAGTAGAAGACGCCGTCGAGGTTGGTGCGCACGACGCGGTGGTAGGCGTCCACGTCATACTCGCCGGTCGGGGCGCTGGGGCCGCCGATCCCGGCGTTGTTCACGGCGAGGTCCAGGGTGCCGAAGGTGTCGACGGCGAAGGTGACGGCGGCTTCGACGGACTCCGGACGGGTCACGTCCAGTTCGACGGCCGCCGCGCGGACGCCCGCCGCCCCCAGTTCGGCCGCGGCCTTCTCGGCGCCCTCGGCGTTGTAGTCGGCGACGACGACGTTCGCGCCGCCGGCGCCGAGGCGGCGGGCGGTGGCCAGGCCGATGCCGGAGGCGCCGCCGGTGACCAGGGCGGTCCGGCCGGTGAACTCGGCGGCGTCGGCGGCGGAAGTGGTGCTGCTGGTGCTGGTGCTGGTGGTGCTCATGATGTGGTTCTCATTCTTCGGTGGTGCTGTCGGGGGTCGCGGCCGCGGCCTCCGAGGTCAGGGCGTCGTAGGCCCGCTCCACGAGGGCGGCGAGGTCTGCGGCTCCCGCGTCCCGCTCGTCACCGCGCGCCCACAGGCGCATCGCGGCGATCAGGACTCCGGCGGCGGCGTCGACGACGGCCGCCGGGCGCACGTCCCGGGCGTCGTCGGTCCCGAGCCGGTCGGCGACGATCCGGATCGACTCCTCCTGGGCGTCGACCCTGATGCGCTGGTAGGCGGCGAACAGGTCGGGTTCGCTGTCGGCCAGCGCCAGCAGCCGGCGCATCCGGGGACGCACGTGCCACGCCGGGTCGTCCCGGTCGGCCAGCCAGTCGCGCACCGCCCTGCGGTACGCGAGCAGGGGCGGCTCGTCGGCGGGCCGCGCCCGCAGCAAGGCGTTGATGCGGGCGCCGTCCCGCCGGACGAAGTCCAGGGCGGCGTCCTCCTTGCCGGAGAAGTGCCGGCTGAACGTGCGACGCGTGACGTCCGCCCGTTCGGCGATCGCCTCCACCGTGGTGGCGGCCGAGCCGCGCTCCAGGATCAGGTCGCAGGCGGCCGTGGCCAGCGCGTCGCGGGTCAGCCGCGCCTTGCGCCGGCGCCGGTCCTCTGGGGTGGGGGAGGGCTTCGTCGCCGTCATGCCTCCGAGGGTACACCCGAAAATGTCCCGTTGGGACACATGACTCAGCGGGACATGACTGCTGCCGTGTGCCCCGAGGCGCCCCGGGTACCCGGCCCGCACCACGGAACGAACACCCCGACGAGGAGGACCGCATGACCAGCGGTACGGAGACCGGCGGCGTGACCGGCACGCAGGACAAGGACTACAACCTGATCTGGTACGTCGAGTCGTGCCTGAGCAACGCGCTGCGCCTGGAGACGTACATCCAGGACGCGGAGCGCGACAAGGACACCGAGGTCGCGGAGCTGTTCCGCAAGGCGCAGGCGGACAGCCGCAAGGGCGCCGAACTGGGCAAGGAACTGCTGCGCGCCCGTCTGAGCGGCGGCTGACCCCTCACGCCCCGCCCGTGACCGGCCCGGACGCCCACTGAGCTGGGTGGCCGGGTCCTTGGTGTGAGATGCCGCGAATGTGTGCACATCGGTAGGTGACGGGCACCTCGTCGCGGGGTACCCGCACCACCCATGTGCGCGGCCGACGGCCGCCTCGCCGCTCAGGGCCGCGTCCGACGGCGGCCACGAGTCGAAGGAGCCCACGAACATGACGGACGTATCGAGTCAGGGGCCCGCCCCGGGCGACGACCGCAAGGTGCTCACCAACCGCCAGGGGCACCCCGTCTACGACAACCAGAACCAGCGCACGGTCGGCGCCCGCGGCCCCGCCACGCTGGAGAACTACCAGTTCCTGGAGAAGATCAGCCACTTCGACCGCGAGCGCATCCCCGAGCGTGTGGTGCACGCCCGCGGGGTCACGGCGTACGGCTATTTCGAGGCGTACGGCGCCTGGGGCGACGAACCCATCGACCGCTACACCCGGGCCAAGCTGTTCCAGGAGCGGGGCAAGCGCACCGACCTCGCCGTCCGCTTCTCCACCGTCATCGGCGGGCGGGACTCCGCCGAGACCGCCCGCGACCCGCGCGGCTTCGCGGTGAAGTTCTACACCGAGGACGGCAACTGGGACCTCGTCGGCAACAACCTCGCCGTCTTCTTCATCCGCGACGCGATCAAGTTCCCCGACGTCATCCACGCCCTCAAGCCGGACCCGGTCACCTTCCAGCAGCAGCCCCGGCGCATCTTCGACTTCATGTCGCAGACGCCCGAGTGCATGCACATGCTGGTCAACCTGTTCAGCCCGCGCGGCATCCCGGCGGACTACCGCCACCAGCAGGGCTTCGGCGTCAACACCTACAAGTGGGTCAACGCGGCGGGCGAGACCAAGCTCGTCAAGTACCACTGGATGCCCAAGCAGGGCGTCCGCAGCATGACCGAGGAGGACGCCGCCAACGTCCAGGCCCACGACCTCGGCCACGCCACCAAGGACCTCTACGACGCCGTGACCCGCGGCGACTACCCGGAGTGGGAACTGCTCGTCCAGATGATGGACGACCACGACCATCCGGAGCTGGACTTCGACCCGCTCGACGACACCAAGACCTGGCCCGAGCAGGAGTTCCCGGCGAAGCCGGTCGGCCGGATGGTCCTCGACCGGATGCCGGAGAACTACTTCGCCGAGAACGAGCAGATCTCCTTCGGCACCGGCGTCCTGGTCGACGGGCTCGACTTCTCCGACGACAAGATGCTGGTCGGCCGCACCTTCTCGTACAGCGACACCCAGCGCTACCGGGTGGGCCCCAACTACCTCCAGCTGCCGGTCAACCAGGCCAAGAACGCGGAGGTGCGCACCAACCAGCGCGACGGACTGATGGCCTACCACCAGGACGGCGGCGGCGAGAACCCCATCGTCAACTATGAGCCGTCCATCACCGGCGGCCTGCGCGAGGCCGAGTACCCGACCCACGACGAGCAGGGTCCGGAGATCCAGGGGCGCCTCACCCGCAAGCGCATCCCGCGCACCAACGACTACATGCAGGCCGGGCAGCGCTACCTGCTGATGGAGGAGTGGGAGCGCGACGACCTGGTGGCGAACTTCGTCAACCTGCTCTCCCAGTGCGACCGGCCGGTCCAGGAACGCATGGTGTGGCACTTCCTGCTGGTCGAGAACGACCTCGGGCTGCGGGTCGGCGAGGGCATCGGCATCAGCCCGCAGGACGTGAAGCACCTGGAGCCGCTGGCGAGCCAGGACCTCACCGACGAGGACCGCGAACGGCTGGCCAACCTCGGCAAGAACCCGCCGCGCGACGTCGAGGGGCTGACGATGACGCACTGTGTACCGAACGAGCGGCACGTCGTCACGCGCTGACGCTCACGGCGCGCGGCGCAGCGCCGACCGGGCCGCCGCGAGGGCCTGCTCGGCGTAACCGCGGCCGAACAACACGGCGTGCACCAGCAGCGGGAAGAGCTGGTGCACGCCGACCCGGTCGGCCCACCCTTCGGCGAGCGGCGCCGCATCGTCGTAGGCCGCCAGGATCCGGTCCAGGTGCGGGCAGCCGAAGAGACGCAGCATCGCCAGGTCGGTCTCCCGGTGCCCGCCGTGCGCCGCCGGGTCGATCAGGTGCACCTGCCCGTCGGCGCCCCACAGCACGTTCCCGCTCCACAGATCGCCGTGCAGCCGGGCGGGCGGCTCCGGCGGCCCCGCCAGGCCGGGCAGCCGCTCGCAGACCCGCTCGACGTCGGTCGCCTCGGCCGCCCGGAGGGTGCCGGCGTCGACCGCTCGGCGCAGATACGGCAGGACCCGGTGCTCGGCGTACCAGCGTGGCCAGTCGTCACCGGCGGCGTTGCGCATCGGGGCGAGCCCGATGTACGCGTCCTCGGGTCCGCCGGGCGGCGCGGCGCCGAACGCCGGCGCCCCGGTGGCGTGCAGGGCGGCCAGGTCACGGCCGAACCGGTCCGCCGCCCCGGCACCCGCCCGGCCCAACGCCACGCGGTCGGTGACCAGCCACCGCTCGTCGTCGCCGTGCACCGCCGGAATCCGTACCGTCCCGGCGGCGGCGAGCCAGCGCAGGCCCGCGGCCTCGGCCCGCGCCGCTCCCGTGCCCTCGCCGCGCTTGACCATGACCGTGCGCCCGTCGTCGAGGTCCACCTCGGTGAGCGAGGCGGACAGCGGGCGCTCGCCGGTGACCTGCCGGCCGGTGAAGCGAGCGGCGGCGGTCGAGGGGGGAGAGGCGGGAGGCACGGCCACCAGACTAGGGGCCGCTGCGGCCGACCCGGTGAAAATCGTCCCGTACGCCGATCGAACGCCTTCGGTACGGGGGAGCAGTGGGACTATGACCAGTTCAGCGTTCCATCGCACCATCACCCTGCCCGCTCCCGTCTGCGCCCAGGCCGCCCAGCACCTCGAACAGGCCGTGCACAAGGCGATCGACGGTGCCGCGACTCCGTGGCGCGCCTTCCGCGGGGCCGACGGGGACGACTACGCGTTCTCGGTCCCGGTGGTCGAGCAGGCCGCCGGCTGTCTGCTGGTGCTGGCGGCCGAGAGCGCCCAGAGCCTGCGTCCCTCCGCCCTGCGCGCGCTGATCACCGTCGCGCTGCACCTGCGCGACGCCGCCGAAGCCGTTCGACGGCCCGCGATTCCCAGCGTGGCCTGGTGAGCGGACGCCGGGGACCGGTGGGCGACGGTGAGCGGGTGCCGGGGTCCGGTGGGTGACGGCGTCAGGCGCCGGTGAGGCGCAGCGTGCCCCACAGGGCGACGGTCGCGGCGACGACCGTGGCCGGCACGGTGAGCAGGCCGAGCCGGGTGAACCGGCCGAGTTCCGCCTCGATGCCGTGCCGGTGCAGGATGCGCCGCCACAGCAGGGTGGCGAGCGAGCCGGCGTAGGTCAGGTTGGGGCCCAGGTTCACGCCGATCAGCACGGCCAGGACCTGGGCCGGGCCGGCGGGGGCGGCCAGGGGGAGCAGGGCGAGGACGGCCGGCAGGTTGTTGACGAGGTTGGCGAGCACCGCGGCGACCGCCGCCACCGCGAGCAGCGTCGGCAGCGAGTCGCCCGCCGGGAGCAGGCGTCCGAGGCCGGACGCCGGTCCGCTGGACACCACCGCCTGTACGACGACGCCGAGCGCGAGCACGAACAGGCAGAACAGCGGGGACGCGGCGCCGAGCAGTTCGCGGGGCCCGGCGCTGCGGCGGGCCAGCGCCCGGGCGCCGAGTATCAGGACCCCGCCGAGCGCCGCCCACGCCGGGTCCAGGCCGAGCGGGGAGGAAACGGCGAAGCCGGCGAGGGTGAGGGCCACGACGACGAGGGTGAAGCGGGGCACGGCCGGGTCCGGCGTGCGGCTGCCGGAGGCGGGTGCGGTCGGTGTGGGATCGGGGGAGGCGGATGCCGGGGAGGTGGCGAGGTCGGCGCGGAAGAAGTGGCGCAGGATCGCGTACTCGACGGCGATCACGGCCAGCCAGGGCAGCGCCATGAGCCCGGCGAACCGGGTGAAGGACAGCCCGCTGGCCGTGAACGCCAGCAGGTTGGTCAAATTGGACACCGGCAGGAGCAGTGACGCGGAGTTGGCCAGGTGCGCCGTGGCGTACACGTGCGGGCGGGCCCGGGCGCCGGCCTTGGACGCGGTGGCGAGGACCACGGGCGTGAGCAGGACGACGGTGGCGTCGAGACTGAGCACGGCCGT
Source organism: Streptomyces sp. SudanB5_2050 (assembly GCF_964272335.1). NCBI lineage: Bacteria > Bacillati > Actinomycetota > Actinomycetes > Kitasatosporales > Streptomycetaceae > Streptomyces > Streptomyces sp. SudanB5_2050. The sequence goes on along the minus strand of NZ_OZ186760.1, from coordinate 868,230 downwards.
GACCGGGCAGGCCATCGCGAACACCCCGGCCAGCAGGCGTCGAGGGCTGCCGCCGCAGCGGCGGGCCACGATCGCTCCGACGGCTTCGAAGAGGCCCTCCTTCGCGCACAGGTGCGCCAGGACCAGCACCAGGGCCAGGAAGACGACGACCGGCAGCAGGGTGCGGGTCTGCTCCCACGCCTGGTGCGGGGTGACCGTGCCCAGCACCACCGCCAGTGCGGCGGCGGGGACGGCCGCGGCGGCCTCGGGCAGGCCGCGGGGGCGCAGTACGGCGAAGACCAGCACGGCCAGCAGCAGGACGAGGGGCACGGCCTCGGAGAGGACGGTGGTACTCAGGGCTTCTCCTAGGTAAGGACCGGATGCGTGTGTCCGAGGCCACGCCGTCGATGAGAGGCGGGCCATGTTCCGCGCGGTGGGCGCCGGGCTACGGTGCCGGCGGAATTTTCTGACTCCGCCTTGACCGGCAGTTCGGACGGCCCGGCAGTGTACGCAGATCTCTCACCCGTCATCGCGGCGACCGCCCAGTGGCTCACCCGCGCCTACCCGGCGTCGGGCGGGGCGCTGGCCCTCGCCCTCACCGAGGCGCAGGCGCGGCAGGCCGTGACGGTGGCCGCGCGGCTGCGCTACCCGACTCCGATGGACGTGGGGCTGATGGGCGTCGCGGGGCCGGGGGGCTCCGCCCGGCTGGACTGGATCACCGGCGTGGACGGGGACGGCGACGGGGCGGCCGACGCGTGGCGGACCTGGGTGGACGAGGTCGTCGCCAGCTGGGCGTTGAGCCTGCTGGCCGACCCGGAACTCGCCGCCCGCGCGGTGAGGGCGTTGGCCGAGGGCGGGACGCCGGTCGACTACCGCCGCCTGCTGACCCCGGACGACGGCGACCGACGGGCGGCCGCGCTGCTCCGCCACCCCGACCTCGTGGCACCCGTGGCCGTACTGCACCGGGCGGAGCTGCTCGCGTTGGTGGCGTGACACGGGTGCCTCCGGCGGTCGGGCGGGGATGCCTGCGGCGGGGTGTGTGGGTGGGATGCCTGCGGCGGCCTGCGCGGCTTGGTGGGTGGGGTGCCTGCGGCGCCGCTGCGGCTCGGTGGGGGTGCGCGTAGCGCGTTCGGTTGTCTGTGGGTCGGGGCCGCGCCGGGGGGTGTCCGTCCTCGGAACGGCGCGAAATCGGTCGGCCACAGAAGCCGGGGGCGTTGACGCGCCAACCGCTGCGGGCGGACACCCCCCGACACGTCCCCTCCCCGCCGTACGCGGCTATCCGTACGTCCCACCGCAGCTGCCATAGCCGCCGCCGCTGCGAGCAGTCATCCCACCCAGCTGCGGACTTCCCTCCCCCCGCGCAGCTGCGGGCAGTCGTGCCGCTGGGGCGGCACGGGTGGGCGCAGCGGCACCCCGCTACGCCGGGTTGCGTGACCCACCCCCGCGCGCACACCCACGCCGGGCGCGAAGGAGGCGTCGGCGACCTCACCGCCCCGAGCCCCGCAGGGTCACGCCGCTGTCCCCAGCGCCGCCCGCGCCGGCGCCTCCGTGTCACCGCCCCGCACGGCCACCGCCTCCACCGGCCTACGACCGTGCAGCACATGCCCCGCTCCGATCGCCCCGGCGATGACGAGACCCCCCACGACGAGCGCCCCGCGCGCGCCGGCCAGCTCCATGAGCAGGCCCAGCGCCGGCGGACCACCCAGGCTCCACACCGTGCCGATGCTGCCCCACACCCCGAGCACCCGGCCCCGCATGTGCGCGGGCGGATCGGTCTGCAGGACCGCCGTGCCCGCGGTGTCGGAGACGGACTCCACGACGGCCATCGGCAGCACCATCACCAGCAGGACCGCCAGCGACGGCGACAGACCCGCCACGACCTGCAGCAGCCCGCCCGCCGCGGCCAGCGCGCCCACCACCCGCACGGAGGGCCGCCGCAGCCGGGCGCCCAGCACCGCGCCGACGATGCCGCCGGCCGCCAGCACCGTGGAGACCGTCCCGAACGATCCGGCGCCGCCCGCGAGGGGGCCGGTGACGAGCACCGCGAGGGTGAGCTGGTAGTTGCGTCCGAAGACCGCGCTGACCCCCGTGACGCCTGCCAGCGCCAGCAGCCGGGGACGGCGGGCGAAGAAGGCCAGGCCCTCCCGCACGCTGAGCGCGTCCCGGGGCCGCGCGGTCGCCGCGTGCTTGACCGCGCCCTTCGCCGGGCGCAGGAAGGGGATGACGGAGGCGACGAAGAGGAACGACAAGCCGTTGGCGGCGTAGGCGGCGGCCGTGCCCAGGAAGCCGACGGTCACCCCGGCCAGGGCCGCGCCCGTGAGACGGCCGGCCTGGTGGACCAGGGCCCCCACCCCGATCGCGGAGGGCACGTCCTCGGCCGGGACAAGGTCGTTGCCCAGCAGGGAACAGGCCGGGCCGTCGACGGTGGCGACCACTCCGGTGATCGCGGCCAGCACCATCAGCGAGGTCACGTCCAGCCGGTCCAGCGCCACCATGAGCGCCGTCACGAAGGCGATCGTGCCGAGCAGCGCCTGGCTCACCGCGGCGGTCAGCCTGCGGGGCCAGCGGTCGACGGCCGCACCGCCGAACACGCTGATCAGCAGCGCGGGCGCGGCCTGGACGGACATGGACAGACCCGTCGCGGCGGCCGACCCGGTGATCTGCAGGACCAGCAGGTTCTGCACCGTGAGCTGCATCCACGTACCGGCGTTCGACACGAAGTTCGCCACCGACCACCAGCGCATGCTGCGGTATCTCAGGGACCGCCACGGTGAACGGGACGGGGCGGGGGAAGGGGAAGAAGACACAGTGCGCCACTCGAAGTCGGGTCGGGGACCCGGAAGGGAAAGGGACGGGAGCGAGAAGGCCGGCTGCGCTGCGCGGCCGCTCCACTGAGCCGGAAACGGCGCCGCCCATCGTGGCAGAAGGAGGCGGACAGTCCTCGCCGACGGGTGTCCCGGGACCGAGCCAGGTGGCACCAATTCCGTTGTGGCGGGGCGTACTTGGCGGGGCGAGTGTGCTTGATCACAGGCCGCCGGGGCGGGAGTGACCGGAGCCACAGGGGTGGCCGCGGCAGGCGTCAGAGCATGAAAGGTACTCGGTGGGGCACCCGGGGCCCGCTCGTCAGTGCTGCGCGGAGGAAGGAAGGTCGTCCTCATGATGCCGACGGCGGCGTTCGGCCCGCGGGAAGAGGCCCGGTCATCGTGGCGCCGGGCCCTGGTGACCGGTGGTGCGGGCTTCCTCGGGTCCCGTCTGTGCACCCGGCTGCTGGATTCGGGAGTCGAAGTCGACTGCCTCGACGACCTCTCCACGGGGCGGGCCGAGAAGGTGGCCCACCTGGCGGGCCGCCCCGGCTTCCGCTTCCTCGAACAGGACGTGTCGGACGAGGGCTGCGCGGGTCTCCTTCCCGGTCCCTACGATCTGGTGCTGCACCTGGCGGGACCGGGGGTCTGCCCGGGGCCCTGGCCGGAGCGGCCGGTGGAGATCCTGGACACCGGGAGCCTCGGCACCCGGACCGCGCTGGCCCTCGCCGAGCGGGACGGCGCGCGGTTCCTGCTGGCCTCCTCACCGCCGGTGCCCGCCGACGGCGATCCGGTCGGACCGCACATCGCCCGCGCCGAAGCCGTCCGCTTCTCCGAGGCCCTGGTCGCCGCGCACGCGGCCGCCCACGGCTCGGACGCCGGGATCGTGCGGCTCTTCGGCGGTTACGGGCCCGGCATGCGGACCGACGACGGGGGCATTCCGGCCGTCTTCCTGGAGCAGGCGCTCGCCGGCCGGCCGGTCACCGTCCCCGGGGACGGCAGCACGCCCCACCCCCTGTGCTATGTCGACGACATGGTGGACGGCGTGCTGCTGGTGGCGGCCGGCCGGTCGGTACGGCCCGTGGACATCGGCGGGGACGAGGCACCCACGGCGGTGGAGATCGCCCGACGGGTCGTCGAGCTGACCGGGTCGGGGTCGGCGCTGACGTTCGTGGACGGGCAGGCACCGGACAGGCCCCGGCCGGTCACCGGGTTCGCCCGTGAGATCTTCGGCTGGTTGCCGAGCGTGACCTGGCAGGAGGGGCTGGAGCGCACCGTCGCCTCCCTCCGGGGGCGGGCGGAGCCGGTTCCCCCGGCGCCGGCCGAGCGGGCGGGGGAGTGGTCGGCGTGAAGGCGCTGATCGCCCGGCCGGGTGGACTCGGCGACGTCCTCCAGGCGGGCCCGGCGGTCCGCGCGGTGGCCACCCGGGCCGCCCGCGTGACCATGCTGTGCGGCCCCCGCGGCGCGTCCGCCGCCCGGCTGCTGCCCCACGTCGACGAGGTCGTGGTGTGGGACCCGCCCGGCGAGGCCGACGACGCCGACGGGCTCGTGCGCAAGCTGCGCGAGGAGGCGTACGACGTCGCCCTGGTCCTCCCCGCCGGACGGCGGGGGCCAGGGTCCGCGACGCGGCTGCTGCGGTCGGCGCACGTGCGCCGTATCGGCGCCGCCCCGCCCCCTGCCGGACGGCCGGAGGCGGAGGCCGCGCTCGGCGCCGCCGCTGAGCTGGGGTTCGGGCTGCGACGCGGCGACGACGGCCGGCCGCGGGTGCGACCGGTACCGGACACCGCCGCCCTGACCGGCAACGGCCCCTACGTCGTCGTCCACCCCGGGGCCGGAGATCCGGGCCGTGCCTGGTCGGCCGAGCACGGTGCGGAGGCGGTCGCGCTGCTCGCCGACGCCGGGCACCGCGTCGTCGTCACCGGCGGGCCGAGGAGGCCGCGCTGACCCGCGCGGTGGCCGGTCGGGCCGGAGTCGATCTCGGCGGGCGCACCGACCCGCGCGCGTTCGCCGGTGTGCTGCGCGCCGCCGACGCGCTGGTCACGGGCTCCGGCGGAGCCGCCGGACTGGCCGCCGCCGTCGGCACGCCGGTCGTCCCCCCTGCGTCCCGGGACCTCACCCGGGCCGTGCGGAGTCTGCCGCGGCGCCGTTGACCGCGCGAGGGCCCGTCGCCACGGCGACGGGCCCTCGCACGTGGTCCTGCTCAGTCGGACTTTCCCCGGCCCGACAGGGCGTCCCGCACCCGGTCGACCATTCCCGCGCCGGGCGCCAGCAGCTTGTTCATCGGCGGCTTGTCCGGGGCGGACGGGTGCGGACGGGTCGGCGCCGTCTTCTTCGCCTGACGGACCTTGTCGCCCAGCTCGTCCAGGGCGTGGGCGGGGCACGCCTCGCGCAGCCGGGGGAAGAGGTTGCCCTCCTCGTCGGCGACGTGCTCGCGGATCTCGCTCATCAGCATGCCGATCAACCGGTCGAACTCGGCGTCGTCCGCGTTGTGGCCCTCCAGGTCCTTCATGATCTGCTCGGCCCCGGCGTGGTCCTCGAGTTCCTTGTCCGCCAGGGCGTTCCCGTTCGCCACGTGCTCGCGGACGGCCGGGTAGAGATACGCCTCCTCGGCCACCGAATGCCGGATCAGCTCGATCGTGGCCTGGTCGGCGTACAGCTTGCGGTCCTTGTGGCCTGGTGGCAGCGCCTCGATCTTCCCGAAGAGCTCCTCGACCTCACGGTGATCGGTTGTCAGCTCGTCGATGACGTTCCCTCCGTGTCCCATGCTGCACCTCCGCGTCGTCCTCGCGGGCCGGGGCGGCCCGTCACGAGGCGCCGGGTCCCCCGCGGCCCGCGCGGCTAACGCCGGTTCAGACGCCCAGCTTCGCCCTGACGCCGCCCGCCGCCACCGCCGGACGCGCCGTGGCCCGGACCGAACGGTGTACCAGGTGGGCGTCGTGGCGCAGGTCCCGCGCGGCGTGCCGGCCGCGCCACAGCAGGGACGGGGAGCCGCCGGTGTCGTCCGCCGCGATCAGCAGCCCGCCCATCATGGACAGGTTCTTCAGGAAGTGGATGCGCTGCTGCGCGCGCTCGCCCGGGTCCTGTGCGTCCCAGTAGCGGTGCGCCGCCAAGGTGGTCGGGACCAGGGTGGCCGCGAGGGCCAGCGCCGCCAGACGCGGGCAGCGGCCCAGGCCCAGCATGAGCCCGCCCACGACATGGACGGCACCGTTGAGCCGGACGAGTTTCTCGGTGCTGTCCGGGAGCACCGACACGCGGTCGGTCACCGGACGCACGATCGGCTCCGCCGCCGGGGCCACGTCCTCGGGTCGCCGCAGGGACTGCAGACCGCCCGCGACGAACATCGAGGCGAGCATCGGACGGCCGGCGATACGCAGAAGACTCATGACGCTCTCGCTCTTTCCAGGTGGGTTGCCGGAACAGTGACAGAGGTGTGGTTCCTAGGGGATCATCGGGTGCCCGGACCGGTGGCCGCCATTCGGCGACCGGTGCGGCACTCAGCCGGGGCGCCGCCCTGACGCCCGGCGTCCGCGCAGGTCAGAGGTTGTTCAACAGCTGCGGAGACAGATTCTTGATCATGGTGTTGGTCCAGCGCATCTGGCGCAGTGTCCGCGGGTGGCAGGCGGAGGCCAGCCCCAGCAGCTCGCTGTCCCGGGCGGCCTGTGCGGCCTGGGCGAGCATCTCCCAGTGCAGCGAGTTCTCCGCGGCGGCCAGATGCAGCTCGCGCAGGTCGCGCAGGAGCAGCAGGCCGGGCTCGGGCCGGTGCGCCACCGCCTCGGACGCCTTCGCGCGCAGCGTCGCCAGGACGCCGTCCGAGGAGGTGTCCGGGGGATCACCGAGCCGCACCCCGTGGTGCGCGGCGACCTCGGCCAGGCGCCGGACGTGGTCGCGGGACCAGCGGGCGAGGTCGGTGGCCACGTGGTGCACCTCGTGCTCGGGGCGGTGGCGCTCGGCGACCGTCACCAGGTCGTGGGCCAGGTGCCGCTCGCCGCGGTGCAGGACGCGCAGGGTCAGAGTGATGCCGTTCACCGGACGCCTTCCTCGGGATCGTGCGGGAACCGGGCCGGCGACTGCGTCGTCCGGGCCGCCTCGCCGCCCGCGGTGGGCCGGGCCGCCACGCCGTCCGCGGGCGCCGAGGCGGTCGTGGTGGGCGCCGGGGACGGACTGCCGTCCCCGCGCTCGACCAGGGTGAGCGCCGCCGTGGCCGTCTTGAACAGAGGCTGCTTGGAGGCCGGGTCCCAGTCGGTGATCGTCGTCTCGTTGGCCGCCCGCCCGGGAGTGCCCGGTCCCGGCCCCGACCCGTTCCCGGTGTCCCAGTAGCCGTAGTGGAAGGGGACGAAGAGCAGACCCGGGCGGATGTCGGTCACCCGCAGCCGGCCGCGCAGCGCACCGCGCCTGCCGGCGACCTCCACCAGGTCCCCCTCGGCGAGACCGAGCCGTTCCGCGTCCACGGCCGAGACCTCCACCCACACGTCCGGTGCGGCGTCACGCAGCTGCGGTGCCCGCCCGGTCTTCGTACGGGTGTGGAAGTGGTAGATCGTGCGGCCCGTGGTCAGCTGGAACGGGTACTCCTCGTCCGGCTCCTCGTGCGGCGGCAGGTACGCGGCCGCCTTGAGCATCGCCTTGCCGTCCGGGTTGAGCGAGCGGTATTCGACGACCTCCTGCGACGCCCCCGTCTCCAGGTCCTTGCCGTAGCTCTCGCACAGGTCGGGGTGCGCCCAGGCGATGCCGTCGGTGTAGAGCCGCGGGGTGCCCTCGGGTGCGGCGGCGGTACAGGGCCACTGGATGCCACTGGTGTCGTGCAACTTGGCGTACGACAGACCGGTGTAGTCGCAGGGGCGGCCCGCGCTGCAGCGCTGCCACGCCCGGAACGCCGACTCGGGGTCGTGCCAGGTGACGAGCGGACCGCCGTCCTTGTCCCGGAAGTCCATGCGCCGGGCGTAGTCCAGGAAGATGTCGAGGTCGGGCCTGGCCTCGCCGGGCGGCTCGACCGCCTTCCGCGACAGGTGCACGGTGCGGTCCGCGTTGGTCAGCACCCCGGTCTTCTCGCCCCAGGTGGCGGCCGGCAGCACCACGTCGGCCAGCTGCGCCGTCTCCGTCAGGAACAAGTCCTGTACGACGGTGAACAGGCGGTCCTGCGTCAGGATCGAGCGGACACGGGACAGCTCGGGCAGGGACACGGCGGGGTTGGTGCCGCTGATCCACAGCATCCGGATCGAGCCCTGCTCGGCGTACCGGTACATCTGCATCGCGTGGGTGGGCGGCGCGTAGTGCGGGATCCTCTCCGGCTCCACGTTCCACACCTTCGCGAGGTCGGCGACGTGGGCGTCGTTCTGCCAGTTGCGGAAGCCCGGCAGGTCGCCGTCGGCGCCGCACTCGCGGGTGTTCTGGGCGGTGGGCTGGCCGTTCATCTGGAGCAGGCCGGCGCCCGGGCGGCCCAGCATGCCCCGGATCAGATGCAGGTTGTTGACCTGGACCGCCGCGGCGGTGGCCTGGTGGGACTGGTACACGCCCTGGAGGACGCTGGAGACCAACGCGTCCGCGGTGCCGACGAGTTCGGCGGCCTCCTCGATCCGGGCGGCCGGCACGTCGCAGATGTCCGCCGCCCACCGGGGCGTGCAGTCGGCCACCCGCTCGGCCAGCTCCTCGAAGCCGACGGTGTGCGCGGCGATGAAGTCGCGGTCGACGCGGTCGTGCCGGATCGTCTCGTGCAGCAGGGCGTTGAGCAGCGCGACGTTGGTGCCGCCGCGGGGCGCCAGGTGCACGGCGGCGTGCCGGGCGACCTGTGTGGGCCGCGGGTCCACACAGAGCAGGCGCGGCGGATCGGCCCCCTCCAGCCGGTCCAGCAGCCGCATCCACTGCACGGGCTGGGTCTCGGCGATGTTGTGGCCGAACAGCGCGATCACGTCGGCGTGGTCGAAGTCGTCGTAGCTCCCGGGCTGCCCGTCGCAGCCGAAGGTCTCCTTGAGCGCCTCCGCCGCCGTCGACGTGCACAACCGGGTGTTCCCGTCGAGGTGGGGGGTGCCGATGCCGGCCCGGGCCAGGACGGCGAGCGTGTAGTACTCCTCCAGGAACAGCTGGCCCGAGGTGTAGAAGCCGATCGAGCCCGGGCCGCGCTCTTCGAGCAGCTCGCGCGAACGGGCCGCCACCAGGTCCATCGCGGCGTCCCAGTCCGTCTCCACCAGCCGCCCGCCGCGCCGTACCAGGGGCCGGGTCAGCCGGTCCCGGGAGGCGTTGGCCTGCCAGCCGAACAGGTCCTTCGGGCCGAGGCGGCCCCGGTTGACCCGGTCCACGTCGCGGCCCCGCACGCCCACCATCCGGCCGTCGGCCACCGCGATGTCCATGGCGTCGCCGTCGGAGTGCAGGATCGACGCGGACTGCACCCAGCGCTCCACCGCGTCGGGCGCCACCCCCTCGGCGAGGAACGTGTCCACCCGGGCCGGCCAGGTCTCGTGCCGCCCGTAGGGTGTCCTGCCGCCCCACGGTCGGGCGATCCGGTCCGTCGCCTCCTCCATCGCCGGCCTCCCGCCAACGTCCGTCGCACTGCCGGCCGCCGGGTACCCGGACGCCGCGGATCGAAGCGACTCCCTTGTGGGAGCGCTCCCAAGCGGGCAGGATGCTGCGGTGACTCCGACTCCCTTCGTACGCCCGTACCGCCCGGCCGACGCCCCGGCCCTCGACGACATCTGCATCCGCACCGCGCACAACGGCCGGGACAGCCGGCCGGTGTACGCCGACCCCTCCGTGCTGCCCGCGATCTTCGCCGCCCCGTACGTCCACCTCGATCCGGACCTGGCGTTCGTCCTGGACGACGGCGAGGGCCGGGCGGTCGGCTACATCCTCGGTACGGCGGACACCGCGCGTTTCGCCGAGGAGTTCCGCGCCAAGTGGCTGCCGCGCGTCGCGGACCGCTACCCGGCTCCCGCGGGCCCGCCCGGCACCCCGGACGAGGTGATGGCCGGGCTGCTGCACGACCCGGAACGCATGATCGTGCCCGAACTCGCCGCGTACCCGGCCCATCTGCACATCGACCTGCTGCCCGGCTGGCAGGGCCGCGGACACGGCCGGACGCTGATGCGGACCTTCTGGCGGGCGCTGCGCGAGCGAGGGGTCCCGTCCGTCCACCTGGTCATGGCCACGGCCAACACACCCGCCCGGGCCTTCTACGACCGCCTGGGCTTCCACGTGATCGAGACGGCCGGGCTGGACCCCGCGGACGTCACCTGCCTCGGGCGTACCACCCGCGAGGACCCGGCTCGGCCCTGACGGCACGCCGGACACGACGGCCCGGGGTGCGGCGGGCGGGTCGGGTCGTCAGGCCGAGCCCAGCCGGTAGACGTTGAAGGCCCGGCGGATGACCGGCTGGGCCACGTTGCGCACCCGTACACCGCCCGCCGTCATCCCGTGCTCGGTGCCCAGATGGGCGTGGCCGTGGACGGCCAGATCGGCACCGGCCGTGTCGATCGCCTCGGCGAGCAGGTAGCTGCCGAGAAAGGGGTGGATCTCCGGCGGTTCCCCGGCGAGCGTGTCGGCGACGGGGGAGAAGTGGGTCAGCGCCACCCGTGCCGTGCAGCCCTCCTCGTCCAGTTCCTTCAGCGCGGTGTGCAGACTGTCCGCCGAACGGCGGGTGGTGCGTACGAACTCCTTCATCACCGGCTCGCCGAACTCCCCCGCGCTGCGCCCCACGAACCCGCCGCCGAACCCCTTGGTCCCGGCGATCCCCACCCGGCCCCCGGCGCACTCCACGACCGTGCCCTCGCCCTCGAGGACGGTCACCCCGGCCTCCCGGAGGATGCCGGTGACCTCCTCGGGCCGTTCGTCGTGGTGGTCGTGGTTGCCGAGGACGGCCACCACCGGCACCGACAGGTCGCGGACCTCGCGTGCCACCACCCGGGCCTCGTCGGGCGTGCCGTGCCGGGTGAGGTCCCCGGCGAGCAGCAGCAGGTCGGCACATTCGGGCAGGGTCTCGAACGCGGGCCGCAGCAGCCCTTCGCTGTCGGGTCCCATGTGGATGTCTCCGACGGCGGCGACGCGGATCGTCACAGCTCCTCCGCATGATCGGGGCGGGTGGTCTCCGCGACCACGATGTCGGTGTGCACGGTCAGTCCGGCCAGTTCCTCGCGGGCGATCCGCAACACGCTCTCGCGGCAGCCGGCGGAGGGCACCGTGCCCGTGAGCGCGATCGCCCCCGCCCTGATCTCGGCCCGGACGCCGAGTTCGCCCAGCTCCTCGGCGGCGAGCCGATCGTGCAGGTGGGCCACGCGGTACTCGACGTTCTCGGTGGTCTCGGCGTTCTCAGCGGCCTGGGCGTTCTTGGCGTTCTGGGCGCCCGAGGCGCGGTCGGCGTCCCCGGCCGCCGCGGCGGGGCCGCTCGCCGCGGGGCCCTGATGTCCGACGGGGTCGCTCATCGCTGTTCCTCCTCCGGGGTGGTGGCCGGGGGACCGGCCGGGGGGATGATCTCCAGCCGTTCGAGGACGAAGAAGAACGCGGCGGGCATCGGGGCGTCCCCGCAGTCGCGGCGCAGGGCCTCCCAGTCGATCTTCTCCCGCAGGGTGCGGGCGATCGGCAGTACCGCCCCGAAGTCGCAGTGGTGCTCGGAGAAGGCCGCCAGCAGGCCGCGCAGCAGATCGGTCGGGGCCAGCACCGGCATGAGCACCGAGTCGACCGACAGCTCCTCGGCCCGGGCCAGCAGCTCCGTCGTGACCGGTTCGTGGGCCAGCTCGAAGATCAGGTCGACCTGCTGGCCCAGACAGCTCGCCTTGAGCAGCCAGTCCTCCGGCGGCGTGTAGACCGTGAGACCGGCCGCCCGCAGCGTCTCGGCGACGGCCGCCGCGTCGTCGGGACGGATGCAGAAGTCCACGTCGTGCTGGAGGTTCTGGTGGCCGCCGTGCGCGTAGACGGCGACGCTGCCGGCCAGCGCGAAGGGGTGCTCGTTCCGCTTCAGGATGGCGCCCACCTGCTTGGCCGCCTGGAGGATCGCCTGGTTGCGGTCGACCGGGAGTTCCTGGTGGCGCGGGTCGTCCGCCGGGACGGGGCCGGAGTCGTGCGCCGCCGTCGGACGGAGCTCGGACACGCCGCGCCGGTCGAGAGCGTGTTCGTCGGCGGGCTGCGTCATCGCTGTCCCCTCTCCGTTTCTGACTCCGGGCCGTCGCCTCGCGCGGGACGGGCCGGACCCGTCCGGTCGTCCCACGGCCTGCGGGTACCCGGCGTGCCACCGCCGACACGAGGGGTCGGGGGACGAGGTGGGGCGGCGGGGCGAATTCGGGCACCCGGCCGCCATGGACGACAAGCGGACACAGCGAGGGACCGGCACGCACGAGCCCGGAACCGTGGAGCGACTGGTGGCGGCGTGGCTCGCCGAGACCGAACGGCACGACCCGGCCGCGGCGGGCGAGGCGCGCGCCGGCTGGGAACGGGGCGCCCTGTCCGAGCGGGCCGCCCAGGACCTGGCCACCTGGGTCACGGCGCGGATCACGGACACCGGGTTCACCGAGGACGAGGGCCCCTACGTCGAAGGAGACGTGCGCATCACCCCGGCCGACAAGGACGCCGTGCACGACTGGCTGCGCGCGCGGGGGCACGCCGTGTGACGCGCACGCGGGGCGCCGTGCGCACCGGGCGCCCGTCCGGGCCGGCCGTCGCCGTCAGCCGGAGAGCGGCTGCCACTCGAACATCAGGAGGGTCGCGTCGTCGCGCAGCCGGCCCTCCTGCATGGCGAGGATCGAGTGGATGAGACGGCGCATCGACTCCGGCGCCAGCTCTCCGCCGGCCGTCGCCCGGATCACGTAGTCGGCGAAGCGTTCCAGCCCGAGCAGCTTCGCCTCCCGGGTCCGCGCCTCGATGACCCCGTCCGTGTACATCAGGACCCGGTCCCCGGGCTCCAGGGAGATCTCGTGGGTACGGCGCGGTCGGGAGGACAGGAGCGAGGGCATGCCCATGGGCGGATCGGCGTCGCGCTCCATGGCGTCGGTGATGAGCCGCTGGCCGCGGATGAGGATGGGCGGCGGGTGACCGCAGTTGCTCCAGCGCAGCAGCCCGGTGCCCAGGTCCAGCTGCGCGAGGACCGCGGTGCAGAACTTGTCCGGGAGCCAGCGCGCCAGTGCCTCGTCCACGCACTCCACGAGTTCGGGCAGGTCGGCGCCGGTGCGCCGGGCGTTGCGGCAGGCCGCCAGGGAGACGGCGCTGGTGAGGCCGGAGGCCAGGTCGTGTCCCATCGCGTCCAGCACCGAGACGTGCAGGGTCGTCTCGGTGAGCGAGTGGTCGAAGGCGTCGCCGCCGATCTCGTACGCGGGCTCCAGCACGGCCGTCGACACCACCTGGGCGTTGCCGATGGTGCGGGGCGGCAGGAAGGCGCGGAGCATCTCGGCGGGCAGCCGCATCGGCGCGGTCCGGGTACGCCGGACGAAGGAGTCCTCGTAGGCCCGCTTGGAGGTGATCATCATGGCCAGCAGGGAGGCGAGCGCCCGCCCGCGGGTCAGGGAGGTGGAGGTGAGCGCCGACTGGCTCACGGCGAGCACGCCGAGCCGTTCCGCCCCGTCCAGCAGCGGGAACCAGGCGGTGATGCCGCCCGCGTCGGACTCTTCCACGCGCAGCGCCTGCGTGCGGTACGCCCAGCCCGCCAGCGTCCCGTCGACCGGGATCGTGGAGGCCACGTCGGTCTGCGGGATGAGGTGCCGCTGCTGGATGTCGACGAGGTAGACGACCGCGTGCCGCAGCCCCAGCGCCTTGGCGCACCGGGACACGGCGGTGGGCAGGTCCAGGGTGAGGTGGGCGGGGTCGGCGAGGAAGTCCTGCAGGGCCGCGTCGCTGCTCTCCGGCGTGGACACCTCGTCCCCTCTCGTCGGGCGGCCCGCCGCGGCGGGAGCACGTGCCAGCAGTCTGGCACCGGACGCCGGGCCCCGCCCGTCGGCCGCCGGCCATGGGCGTCCCGGCCCGGACCCCTGGCCCGGTCCCCGGCGCGGCCGACCCGGGCACCCGCTCCGGGCGCTTCGGTCCCGGCCACGAGGGCACGCGTCATGGCGTAGGCCACGAACGCCGAGGAGTGGTGCCACATGACCGAGTACGAGCGTTCCCGCACCATGCCCGCCCAGCCCGAGCAGGTCTTCGACCAGGCCGCGAACGTCGGGCAGCTGGACACCTGGCTGCCCCGGGACCTGCATGTCGAGCCGGAGGAACCGCCCGCCGTCACTGTGCACGAGGACCGCACCGACCAGGACATGTCCGCGCTGCTGAGCGCCCGGCCCGAGCAGATGCGCCTCGAGTGGGGCACCCGCGACCAAGGCAGCTACGCCGGCTGGCTGCAGGTCGCCGGACTGGACGGCGGGGCCAGCGAGGTGACGGTGCACCTGTCCTTCTTCGACGAGGACCACGACCCGGGGCGGCGGGCGGTCGACGACGCCCTCGACGGCAGCCTGCGGCGCCTGGAGGAGCAGGTGCGGCTGCGCACCGAGAACCCGGCCGGGTGACGAGGGCAACCCATGGCGGTCATGTCGTGTCGTAAAGGGAAATGCTCCACCGGATTCGACGTCGACACCGACGAACCGACATGGGGGAAACATGAACATCCGTGCCCGAGGGGCCCGCGCCGCGGTGACCGTGCTGACGGCCGGGGCGGCGGTCGCCGTCGCCGCGGTCCCGGCGACCGCCGCGACACCGCCCGCCGATCCGCCGGCCTTCCTCGAACCGGCCGAACTGCCGCCGCACCCCTCCTCAAACTGGTACGCCGGCCCGGTCACCGCCGGACAGCCCGACCCGCTGCCGATGTGCGTGGGCGAGGCACTGCCCTCCACCGCGTCCCACCGGCAGTACTGGACCGAGTACGACACCGGCGCCCTCCAGGTGACGGTGGTCGAGCGCAGCACCCAGCGGGCCAGGGAGTTCGCCGCCCTGATCCGCGCCGACCTCGCCGACTGCGCGCGGACGATGATGGAGCGGTACCCCGACGTCACCGCCACGCAGAAGTACTACGGGCGGTTGGCCGTCGAGGAGGGCGCCCACGTCTACGGCGTCCACACGGTCGCCGAGTGGGGTGCCTCCGACATCAACCTGCTCTCGGTGGGCCGGGACGGCAGGACCGTGACCATCGTGAAGTGGGGGCAGATGGGAACCTTCGAGCACGCGCAGGTGGCGGGCTTCCGGGCCACCACCGTCACGGCCGTCGAGAAGCTGCACTGACCCGGGCACGGCGGCGGGCCGACCGTCAGATCACGACGGGCGGCCCGCCCTCCGCCCGCAGAACGGCCCGCTGCCCGTGCCGGCAGTGCACGAGCCGGTCCGCGAGGCCCTTGCGGTCCGCCTCGGCCAGGAAGGCGTCGAGCGGCGAGCGGAAGACGGTGTAGTCGTCGTAGTGCACCGGCAGGATCAGGCGGGGGTCGAGGCGCCGGGCGAGTTCCGCGCCCTGGCGCCCGTCCATGGTCACCACGAAACCGCCCGGCAGGGTCGTTCCGCCCAGGTGCAGGACGGCCAGGTCGAGGCCGGGGAACCGGCGGCCGATCTCGTCCAGGCCGTCGAAGAGCAGCGTGTCCCCGGAGACGTAGAGCCGGTGGTGGGCGGGGCCGACGGCCGGACCGAACTCCAGCAGGCTGCCCATCACCGGCGGCAGCAGACGCCGCAGTACCGGATGCCCCGCGTGCCGGCCGGGCAGCGAGGTGATACGCACCCGCGCGTCCCCGTGCCGCACGGTCTCCTCCTGCCAGGTGCGCAGCCCCACGGCCCGGTGGAACCCGTGCACGCCCTGGAGGCGGCGTGCGGCGTGCGGGGTGGTGACGATCGGCAGCGACCGGGACAGCCTGCGCCGGGCCCTGCGGTCCCAGTGGTCGCCGTGCAGATGGGACAGCACCACGGCGTCGACCCGCGCCAACTCGCCCGGATCCAGGTCGGGCTCGGTCAGACGGCGGCTCACCAGCCCGTACCCCAGGTGCGCGCGCTCGCCGCGGTGGAGGAAGTTGGGATCGGTGAGCAGACTCAGTCCGCGATAGCCCAGCAGCACGGTCGCGTTGCCGATGAAGTGGATCCGCAGGGAGTCGTCGAAGTCGCCGGGGGCCGTGCTCCGGGCCGGGGGCGTGGTCGGGGACATGAGGGGGGTCCGATCCTGTCCGGGACTGGGGGAGGGGCGGGACACCCGGCCGCCGGGCTCCCGGCCCCCGTGGCAGTACGGAGTACCCGTCCCGCCGGCCCTCACCCGGCGACCGGGGCGGCCGTCCGCACGGCTGCCCCACGGGTCCCGGATGTCCCGTGAGCCCCAGGTGTCCCCGCCCCGGCCCGGGGCACCCGCCGGCCATGGACGCACACCGCCGCCCGTTGACGGACCGCACCCTGCCCCTGCTCACCGAGGGGTACGCCTGGCTGCCCGACCGGATGCGCGACAGCGCCGACCGGGTGGTGCGGACCCGGCTGCTCGGCAGGCCCGCGCTGGCCGTGCGCGGACCGGACGCGGTGCGCTTCTTCTACGACGAGGCGCACGTCCACCGGCACGGCGCCGTCCCCGCTCCCGTGCTGGACACCCTCTTCGGGCAGGGCGCGGTGCACACCCTGGACGGCGACGCCCACCGCGCCCGCAAGGAACTGTTCCTGCCGCTGCTCGACCCGGACCGGGTCGCCGGCCTCACCGAGCACGTCACCGCGGCCTGGGACGAGGCCGTGCACGACTGGAGCGGGCGGGACCGTGTGGTCCTGTTCGACGAGGCGGGCGTGGTGCTCACCCGCGGGGTGTGCCGCTGGGCCGGACTCCCCGGCGAAGCCCTCGACGCCGAGCCCCTCGCCCGGGACCTGATCGCGATGGTCGACGGCTTCGCCTCCCCGGGGCCGCGCCACCTGCGGGCCCGCCGCGCCCGTTCCCGGCAGGAGGCCCGGACGGCCCGGCTGATCGAGGACGTACGGTCGGGGGCCGTCACCGCCCCGGACGGCTCGGTGCTCGAACGGGTCGCCCGGCACCGCGACGCCCCGGACCGGCCGCTGGACGCCCGGACCGCCGCGGTGGAACTGCTGAACGTGCTGCGCCCCACGGTCGCCGTCAGCTGGTTCGTGGCCTTCTCCGCCCACGCCCTGCACCGGTGGCCGGCCCACCGGGAGCGGCTGCGCGCCGGGGACGACGCGTTCGCCACGGCGTTCGCGCACGAGGTCCGTCGCTTCTACCCGTTCGCCCCGTTCCTCGGCGGCCGGGTGGTCACCGACCTCACCTGGCGCGGCGCGTCCGTCCCGGCCGGCGGCATCCTGCTGCTCGACGTCTACGGGCAGAACCACGACGAGGACCTGTGGGGCGACCCGTACACCTTCCGGCCCGAACGGTTCCTCGACCGGCCCCCGGGCCGCGACGAACTGATCCCGCAGGGCGGCGCCGACCCGGCCACCGGCCACCGCTGCCCCGGCGAACGCGTCACCGTGGGCCTGCTGGAGGCGCTGGCGGTGCGGCTGGCCCGCCTGGAGTACACGGTCCCCGTCCAGGACCTGCGCATCCCGCTGCGCCGCATCCCGACCCGTCCGCGCAGCGGCTTCGCGGTCACCGGCGTGCGGGCGCCCTGACGCGGCCCGTCACGAACGGGCGCCCTTGTGCCCGTCGCCCGGCTCCACGGCGTCGCGCCGCCCCGTCTGCTCGGCCTGGTCGAAGCGGACCAGCTCGGGGTGGTTCAGGTCGAAGGCGGGTGACTCGGAACGCACCCGGGGCAGCGCGTGGAAGTTGTGGCGCGGCGGGGGACAGGACGTGGCCCACTCCAGGGAACGCCCGTATCCCCAGGGGTCGTCGACCCCGACCGGCCGCCCGTACCTGGCGGTCTTCCAGACGTTGTAGAGGAACGGCAGCGTCGACAGCCCCAGCAGGAAGGCGCCGACGGAGGAGACGGTGTTCAGGGCCGTGAAGCCGTCGACGGCCAGATAGTCCGCGTACCGGCGCGGCATGCCCTCCACACCGAGCCAGTGCTGCACCAGGAACGTGGTGTGGAAACCGACGAACAGCGTCCAGAAGTGCACCTTCTCCAGCCGGTGGTCGAGCATCCGGCCCGTCATCTTCGGCCACCAGAAGCTGAATCCGCCGAACATCGCGAAGACGATGGTGCCGAACAGCACGTAGTGGAAGTGCGCGACGACGAAGTAGGAGTCGGTGACGTGCCAGTCCAGGGGCGGCGAGCCGAGGATCACCCCGGTCAGGCCCCCGAACAGGAACGTCACCAGGAACCCGGCCGCCCACAGCATCGGCGGTTCGAAGGACAGCGAACCCCGCCACATCGTGCCGATCCAGTTGAAGAACTTCACGCCCGTCGGCACGGCGATGAGGTACGTCAGGAACGAGAAGAACGGCAGCAGGACGGCGCCCGTGGCGAACATGTGGTGCGCCCAGACGGTGGCCGACAACCCCGCGATGGCGATGGTCGCCCCCACCAGACCCATGTAGCCGAAGACCGGCTTGCGGGCGAAGACCGGGATGATCTCGGTGACCACCCCGAAGAACGGCAGCGCCAGGATGTACACCTCGGGATGGCCGAAGAACCAGAACAGGTGCTGCCACAGGATCGCCCCGCCGTTCTCGGCGTCGAACACGTGCGCCCCGAAGTGCCGGTCCGCCTCCAGCACCAGCAGCGCCGCCGCCAGCACCGGGAAGGCCAGCAGCACCAGGACGGAGGTCAGCAGCACGTTCCAGACGAAGATCGGCATGCGGAAGATCGTCAGACCGGGCGCCCGCATGCAGATGATGGTGGTGATGAAGTTGACCGCGCCCAGGATGGTGCCGAAACCGGACAGCGCCAGCCCCATGATCCACAGGTCCCCGCCGACGTAGGGGGCGCGCAGCGGCCCGCTGAGCGGCGTGTAGGCGGTCCAGCCGAAGTCCGCGGCGCCCTGCGGGGTCAGGAAGCTCGCCAGGACGATCAGACCGCCGAAGAGGAACAGCCAGTACGACAGCATGTTCAGCCGGGGGAAGGCCACGTCCGGCGAGCCGATCTGCAACGGCATGACGGCGTTGGCGAATCCGGCGAAGGTCGGAGTCGCGAACAGCAGCAGCATGATGGTGCCGTGCATCGTGAAGGACTGGTTGTACTGCTCGTTGGAGAGCAGCTGGAGTCCGGGCCGGGCCAGCTCCGCCCGGATCAGCATGGCCAGCACCCCGGCGATCAGGAAGAACGCGAAGGACGTGATGAGGTAGAGGTGGCCGATGCGCTTGTGGTCGGTCGTGGTGAGCCAGGAGATGATCACCCGCCCCTTGGAGCGGCGTCCCGCCGCCGGGACCGGAGCGATCGGTTCGGTCTGTGTCGCCATCCGACCACAGCAGCCGAACCCCGGCCCCCTGCGCCGACGCCACGTCACGCACCCAGCCAGGTAGGGCCGATTGGCTGATCGTTTCTAGCCGTCCGGGTGTGTCGCCGCCCCGGAGGGACGAAGCGGCCGTCACCCGAATGGACCCCGCTCGCTACTGGTCGCGGCCGATCCGGTGTCTCCTGGAGTGTGTCAGCGGCGTCCAGGCTGGGAGGCCGAACATGTACGAAATGTGCGTGGGCCCGGAGAAGGCGGGCGGAGCGTTGGTGTGGCACGTGATGGCCAAACAGGCGGCGGCCACTCTGTGCGGAGAGAAGCTCCGCGAACGTATCGAAGCATCCGACGGCGAGCGGGCACGTCACTGCCCGGACTGCATGGCTTCCTTCGAGAAGCTCATGGCGACCTCGCCGTGCTGACGGACCGTCCGCGAAATGTCCGCCCCGTCGCATCCCGCGGCGGGGCGGACGTCGTACGGCGGCCCCGCCCTCCTCGTGGCGGGCGGCCTGCGTGATTGTCGGCTGGGTGCATGGTCATGGAGCTGGGCTGCATCGGTGATCTTTCGCCCGGTGGCGCGCCCGGACTCGGCCCGCGCGCCCCGGCACCCGATTGACTGACGGCGCGACCGGCGCGGTGCGGCACGAGCACCACCGGTTCCGCTTCCCCGTCCTGGTGTCCCGCCCTCGTGAGGAGTAGTTCGTGTCGCAGATCACCGACTCGGCCCCGGCAGGTGTCTTTCCCCGGCTGGACTGGGTCGACGACGTCCTGTCACCCGCCCTGCGGGCGGCGGTGGAGTCGCTGCCCGCCGAGGAGAGCCTGGTGGCGAGGTACCACCGGGGCTGGTGCGAGGCCGACGGCGAGCCCCGTACGTCCGCCCGCGGCGGCGGCAAGGTGGTCCGTCCGGCACTCACCCTGCTGGCGGCCGTGGCCGTCGGCGGCAGCCCCGCGGACGCGGTGGCCGGCGCCGTGGCCGTGGAGCTGGTCCACGACTTCACCCTGCTGCACGACGACGTCATCGACGGCGACACGCTGCGCCGCCACCGGCCCGCCGCCTGGTCGCTGTTCGGTACCCCCGCGGCGGTCCTCACCGGGGACGCGCTGCTGGTCGCCGCGCTGCGTGTCCTCGCCCAGGCCCCGCAGGCCCAGGCCGGGGCGGCGGTCCAGGAACTCGTCGGCGCGCTGATGGAGCTGGTGGAGGGGCAGAGCCGCGACGTCGCCTTCGAGAAGGAGCACGTGGTGACGGTCGCCGACTACCTGGCCATGGCCGCCGGGAAGACCGGCGCCCTGATCGGCTGCGCCTGCGCGCTCGGCGGAGTCCTGGCCGGCGCGGACCCCGACCGGGTGGGCGGCCTGCGGGAGTTCGGCCGCCACCTCGGCGTGGCCTTCCAGTGCGTGGACGACATCCTGGGCCTGTGGGGCCGCACCGCGCGCAGCGGCAAACCGGTCGGCGCGGACCTGGCCGCGCGCAAGAAGTCCCTGCCCGTGGTCGCGGCCCTCGCCGCCCCGGGAACGGCGGCCGAGCGGCTGCGCGAGCTGTACCGCGCACCGCACCCCCTGACGGGCGACGACATCGACCTGGCGCGTCACCTGGTGGAGGAGGCCGGCGGCCGGCAGGCGGCCCAGGAGGAGGCACGCCGTCAGACGGCGGCCGCCCTGCGCTCCCTGTCACTGGCCCGTCCCACCGCGGACGCCTACCGCCAACTGCACGACATCGCCCGGTCGATGACCCGCCGCGAGTCCTGACCCGCGCACCGCGCCGGGCCCGCGCCGGCCCCTCACCGGTGACCGGCCCGCCGCCTGCCCGTGACCGGTACGCACCGGCACACCGGCGGGAGCCGGGGGCGTCACCGGCGCGTGACCTCGACAGCGGCGGGCCGTTGTCCTGGCGATGACCGCTCCCTTCCCCCGACCCGGCAGCGCCGAGGCCGCCCGTCGCGGCACCGATCCGACGAAACTCAGTGGAGCCGTGCAGAACACCGAGCACAGCGCAGCGCCCGCGGGCGACCTCCCGGCCGTGGCCGCCTACGGACTGACCGTGAACCGGGGCACCCGGCCGGTCCTGCGCAACGTCAGTTTCACCATCCCCCGCGGCCGCATCGTCGGCCTGCTCGGCCCGAGCGGCTGCGGCAAGACCACCCTGCTGCGCTGTGTGGTCGGCGTCCAGGAGCCGGACGCGGGCCACGTCCAGGTGCTCGGCCACTCGGCGGGCGCCTGGCCGCTGCGGACCCGCGTCGGCTACGTCACCCAGGCGCCGTCCGTCTACGCCGACCTGACGGTCCTGGAGAACCTGCGGTACTTCGCCGCCGCCCTCGGGATGCGCGGCTGGCGCCGGGAGGACGCCGTGGTCCGCGTCGTGAAGGAGGTGGACCTCGTCGCGTACGCGGACCAGCCGGTCGCCCGGCTGTCGGGCGGCCAGTACTCGCGGGTCTCCCTCGCGGTGGCCCTGCTGAACCGGCCCGACCTGCTCGTGATGGACGAACCCACCGTGGGCCTCGACCCGATGGTGCGCCGGGAACTGTGGCTGGTCTTCCAGCGGCTGGCCGAGCAGGGCACCACGCTGCTGGTGTCCAGCCACGTGATGGACGAGGCCGACCGCTGCGACCGGCTGCTCCTGATGCGCTCCGGCCGGCTCCTGGCCAGCGCGGACCGGGACAGCCTGCTCAAGCACACCGGCTGCGCCGACGTGGAGGAGGCGTTCCTGCACCTCGTACGCGTCGCGGCGGCGGCCGAGGCGCGGGCGGCCCGGCGGCACGACGCCGTCGACGGCCTGTCACCCCACCTGCTCGACCAGCCCGGCGCACCCGACGCCGAGCGCGCCTTCTTCGCTGCGGACACCCTCACATGACTGCCACTCACCTGACCGACAGGCTGCCCTTCTCGCCCGGCATCACCGCCGCCACCGCGGTGCGGGTCCTCCAGCAGATCTCCCGCGACCGCGGCAGCACCGCGCTGCTGCTGGGCATCCCCTGCATGCTCATGGTGCTGCTCAAGCTGATGTTCCACGACTCCGAGGCGACCTTCGAACGTGTCGGACCGCAGGTCTTCGGCATCTTCCCGGTCATCGTGATGTACCTGGTGGCCTCCGTGTCGACGCTGCGGGAGCGCACCTCCGGCACCGCTGAGCGGCTGCTGACGATGCCGGTCCGCCGACTGGACATCGTCCTCGGCTACAGCCTCGCCTTCGCGTTCCTGGCCCTGCTCCAGGCCGTGCTGTCCACGCTGCTCGCGGTGGGCCCGCTGGGACTGGACATCGAGGGCCCCGCGTACCTGCTGATGGTCATCGCGATGCTCGGGGCCCTGCTGGGACTCGCGCTCGGCCTGCTGGTGAGTGCCTTCGCCCGCAACGAGTTCCAGGCGGTCCAGTTCCTGCCGGCCGGTGTCCTGCCCCAGTTCCTGGTCTGCGGACTGTTCGTGCCGCGGGACGAGATGCACGGCGCGCTGGCCGCCGTGGCCCGGGCGATGCCGATGACGTACGCCGTGCAGGCCGCGGGCGAGGCCGCCACGCACTCGGGTGTCACCGCGCTGTTCGTCAGGGACGCGGTGCTGATCCTCGGCTGTGTGGTCCTGGTGCTCGTCGCCAGCGCCGCCACGCTGAAACGACGATGAGGGCCGTCCACCGACGGCCCTCATCAGGGTCTTGCCGCTGTCCGGTGCGGCTAGCGCGCCAGACCCCAGGAGAAGCCTCCGGAGACGCTGCCGAACTTCGGGATCTCGAAGGGGCCGAAGTGCATCGGCGGCTCGTGGCCGCCCCGGAATCCGTTGCCGCCGTCGGGGCCGTTCGCGGTCACGGCCGGGACCGACGCCTCGGCGGCACCGGCGGCCGACACGGCCCCGCCGGCCGTCAGGGCCAGTGCGGCCAGCGACACCACGGCGGCGCGGCGCAGCTTCAACGACATGAAATACCTCCGGAGGAAAGAAAAACGTGGGGGGAAGTGAGCGATTGCCATGCTAGCCAATGCCGGGCACCATTGTCGCCGCCGAAATGCGGGATTCCCTCCAATGAAGTGCCGGATACACCAACGGAAAACGCGATGAACGTTATCGGGTCCAAAGATATGAATGCGGCGGACGGTCGCGGAAAGGCGAAAGGGAACATGATCGGGACGCGGTCCGCGACGGTCGCGCTCGGCGCGGTCCTCACCGCGCTGCACATGGTGGCGGTGCCCGCCTGGGCCGGGCCGCCGCCCCCACCGGCACCGCCCGCCCCCTACCGGGCGCCCCTGTGGCCGGTGCCCGAGCCGGGCCGCTGGCAGCAGGAGGCGTCCGGCCCGGCCTCCTCCGGCCCGTCCTCCGGGGCGGGTTCCCGGCCGCAGGCGGGCGGTTCCGGCGCCGCGGACAGCCGCATGATCGCCGCCGTCAACCGGCGCAGGGAGGAGGCCGGCTGCTCCCCGGTGCGGCTGCACGCGGCGCTCGACCGGGCCGCCCAGAAGCACAGCGCCGCGATGGCCCGCAGCCGTCGGCTCACCCACACCGGAGCCGACGGCAGCAGCCCCGCCGACCGGATGCGGGCCGCCGGATACCGGGTCGGCTCGGCCGGTGAGAACGTCGCCGCCGGATCGGACACCGCGGAGGCCGCCGTGGCCGTCTGGATGCGCAGCGCCCCGCACCGCGACATCCTCCTCACCTGCCGCTACACCCATGCGGGCGTCGGCCGGGCCAAGGGCTCCGGCGGCCCCTGGTGGACCCTCGACCTGGCCTCGGGGCGCTGAACCGCCCCGGGCCGGCCGGGCGTCAGCCGAGGTCGGCGTCCCACCACCAGGCGATGGCCGGCGCGCCCTCCACCGGCCCGGGACGGGTGTCGGAGGGTTCGTCCGCCCAGGTCAGCAGCGTGTCGTCCATCTCGTCCGGCCACTGACCGCAGCTGAGATAGCGCGGCACCCTCAGTCCCCACTCGTTGTTGCCGCGGATGCCGTACCGGAGCCCCTGGAGATAGGTGGCCAGGTCCTGTCCGGCGGTCGGCCGGACCCGGTCGTGCAGCTCGATGAAGCGCAGCAGGACACGGTCGCGCAGGCCGGTGGCGGCCCGTACCGCGTCCTGGAGCGGGCACTCGAGCTCCTGCATCAGCACGGTGTAGACGTTCTGGTCGGCCTGGCCGCCCGTCAGCTCCTTGTGCAGCGAGTGCGCGTCGTTGTCCAGGGCGGCCACCAGGATGGCCATCTCGGTCAGCGCGCGGACGGCCGGGCGGTGCAGGTCACGGTCCGGGACCCGGGCGCCCGTCGCCAGTTCCAGCAGCGCGAAGGTGGGCTCGCCGCCCGACGACAGCAGCCGCATCACCAGGAAGTCGTCCAGCCCCGGCATGCGCCCGGCCGCCTGGTTGCCGATCTGCCAGGCCACCCCCGACAGCCAGGCGCGGTGGGCGTGCGCGAACCGGCTGACCTGCGTGGGCGGCGCCGAGGCGCGGAAGCGGCGCATGATGTCCTGCAGGGCGCCGGCGAAGCGGTCGTGGAAGATCGCCGAATCCGTCTCGCAGGCCCGCTGCACCTGGCCGGCCAGCGCGTTGAACTGCGCCGGGCGGCCACTGAGCGGTCCGCTGTCGCAGCGCGCGTCGTCGAAGGCGAAACCCCAGTACACCCACAGGGCGGCCGTCAGCAGCCGGTCCTCGTCGGCGACCGGCGCGAACCGGGCGAAGAAGTCGGCGCTGTGCGTCGCCACCGTCCAGGCCCGTTCGCGCTCCGTGGCGCACATGCCGCTGTCGCCGATCCATTCGACGGCCCGTTTCTCGACCTGCCGGACGCGTGGATGAATGGCGGATTCGAAAGGACAGAAGACCGGTGGCAATTCCACACCGGACACGCGGGACGCGGGGGACCCCATGGCAAAACACACACCTTCCGGATAAGGGGCGGAGATTCGGTCACGATCATGGAGAAGCGGCCGGCGGAATGGGGACAGGCCATTCCGCCCGTCGATGGCTGTCAGTCGAAAGGGTTCCGGTCCCGTCGCCGTTGACCGACCGTGATGATCACCCGCTCGGGGCAGTGTCGCGGCCGGTGCCCGGGGAAGTCGCACCTCGTGCCCGGGCGCGCCGTCCTCCCGCCCGGGTGCCGCGGGTGTGCCGCGGCCGATATCCCCGAGTCGGTCGTGGCGCACCCGGCGGTCCCTCCCGCACCCGCACCGGCACCGTGTCCGCGCCGTCGAGTTGGGTGTCGGTCACCGCGGAGTATGGGTGCCGTCCCCGATGGCCCGGCACGGGTCCGACGTGTGACCGTGGAGCGACGCCGTGCCCCGGGCCCTTTCCGGGGCCGGGCAGCGTCGCGGGGAAGTCCCGTCCCGCCCGTGGTTCACGGGCGTCGCCGCGTGGTCCGTTCCGGGTGTGCCGTTCGCACCCCGAGTGCCGACGCGGCCGGTGGTCATCGGTGCACAGGGCCGTGGGCGCGGCTGATGCCGGGTGCCCGCCCGTCCGCGCGCGCCGCGGCCCGGCCGGACCGGGCGCGGCGTCACCGTGCCGGCCGATGGCGTCCGGCGGTACGACCGATGTCGCGTCTCAGCTGAAGGAGAACCCGCATCCATCCCCGTCAAGTGAAGCCCTGCCGACCCTCCGCACGGTCGAAGGCGGTGACCCGTGGGACACGCTGACACCCTGCTCGCCATGGGCGGAGCCTTCCTGGCCGCCGCGTTCCTCGCCCGCCTCGGCGGCCGGATCGGACTTCCGACGATTCCCCTGTTCATGCTCGCCGGCATCCTGCTCGGCCCCCACACACCGGGCTTCGTCCTGGTCGAGGACGCGCACGACTTCGAGATGCTCTCCGCGCTCGGACTGGTGCTGCTGCTCTTCTACCTGGGCCTGGAGTTCCACCTCGACGACCTGAAGAGCGGCGGCAAGAGGCTGCTGACCGCGGGCGGCATCTACCTGCTGCTGAACGTCGGTGCCGGACTCGGCTTCGGGTTCGTCCTGGGCTGGGGCGTGCGCGAGGCCCTGGTGCTCGCCGGCGTGCTGGGCATATCCTCCTCCGCCATCGTCACCAAGATCCTCATCGACCTCGGGCGGATCGGCCGCCCGGAAACCCGTCTGATCCTGGGCGTCATCGTCGTCGAGGACATCTTCCTGGCGCTGTACCTGGCCGCCCTGCAACCGGTCATCGCGGGCGCGCACGGCGTCGCGGACATGGCCCTGCAGGCCGGCAAGGCCTTCGGATTCCTGCTGGTGCTGGCCGCCGCCGCCCGCTACGGGACCCGGCTGGTGGGCCGCCTGATCGCCACCCGGGACAACGAACTGCTGGTCATCAGCTTCCTCGGCGCCGCGGTCCTCGTCGCCGGGGTCTCCGAGGTCCTCGGCGTCGCCGACGCCATCGGCGCCTTCATGGTCGGCCTCATCCTCGCCGGCACCCCCTCCGGTCCCCGTATCCGGGAACTGGTGCACCCGCTGCGCGACGCCTTCGCCGCCATCTTCTTCTTCGCCTTCGGACTCGCCATCGACCCCGGTGACATCGCCTCCGTGGCCGGTCCGGTCGCCGCGGCGGCGGCCCTGACCGTCCTGATGAACGTCGCCGCCGGGCTGTGCGTCGCCCGCGTCTACCACTACGGCGCCCAGCCCGCGGCGGAGATCGCCACCACGCTGGTCGCCCGCGGGGAGTTCGCGCTGATCCTGGCCGCCATGGCGGCGGGCGCCGGACTCGACGCACGGCTCGCCCCGTTCATCGCCGGGTACGTCCTGGTCCTCGCCGTGCTCGGCCCCATCGTCGCGGGCCGCGCGCACGTCCTGGCCGGCTGGCTGCGGGCCGCCGGCCGGCTGCTGCCCGGCACGGGCTCACCGGCCGGGACGGGCAGCGCGCGGTCCGAGGCGGAGGAGGCCGGTGAGCCGGTGTCCGCGGCGGTGCCGTCGGCGTCCCGCGCGGACGCCGACCGGTAGGGCCGGTCCCCGGGGCACCGGGTGGGACACCGGCCGGTGCCCCGGTGGGACAATCTGCCCGCGGGGTCGGTGTCCGATGATGTGGTCGGAGCCGTCCGGGACCGGAAGGAGCCGTCAGCATGATCGAGTGGGTGCCCCTGGGCAGCGGTCCCAGACCCGTTCCCCGGCCGGTCGCCGCTCCGCTGGTCTGGGCGGGGGCCTTCGCGGGCGCTCTGGCCCTGGTGGCGCTCGTCAACGGCACCGTGGGCTACGGCCGTCCGGGACTGGCCCTGGCCCTGCTCTCGCTGCTGGCGGCGCTGCTCGGCGTGTGCGCCCGGTTCACGGCCGCTCCCGGTACGGCCCTGCTGTGCTGGCTGTCCCTCAACGGCTTCGCGATCCCGCCGGCCGGCGTCCTCACCTGGACCGGCCGGCGGGACGCGTTCTGGCTGGCCTGCCTGCTCGCGGCCGCCCTGGTCGGTACGGCACTGGCCCGGCTGGCGCACGCGCGGGCCGCCTACCGCCGGCTGACCACCGCGTCCGGCCCCGACTCGCCGGACGCGGCGACCGGCGACCTCTGATCCGCGTCCGGGCCGCGAGCCCGGCGCGGGTGGGCAGGCTCCACCGGGGGACCGCCGGTCCCCCGGTGGAGCCGTCCGCGTCGTGCGGGGTCAGGCCGTGTGCAGGGTCAGCCCGTAGCGGTTGAGGATCTCGTTGACGGGCTGGAACCACGTCTCACCGCCGCTGGAGCAGTTGCCCCAGCCGCCCGAGGTGACGCCCTGGGCCTGGTCGCCGCTGATGAAGGAGCCGCCCGAGTCGCCGCCCTCGGCGCAGACGCTGGTCTTCGTCATCTGGTGCACGGCGCCCTGGCTGTAGTTGACCGTCTCGTTCTTGGCCAGCACCGTGCCGCAGTGCCAGTGCGTGGTGGAGCCGGAGCGGCAGATCGACGCGCCCACCGGTGCCTCGTTCGAGCCGCGCACCAACTGGTCGGAGACCGTGCCCCAGCCGAGGACCACCGGCACCGTCCACCAGCCGCTGCCCACGCTGACCCAGGCGTAGTCGTTGCCCGGGAACGACGAGCCCTGGAAGGTGCCGATGTGCGAGCCGTCCCAGCCGCGCACCGCCCCTCCCACGCCGCCGCAGTGCCCGGCGGTGACGAAGCCGCCGTGCACCGAGAAGCCGATGGAGCAGCGGACGTTGCCGGTGTAGTACGGGTCGCCGCCGACCGTGCCGGCCGCGAAGGTGCTCGGCGCCGAGGACACCGTGCGCACCGTGACCGGACCGGTCGCGCGTGCGCGGTCCACGAAGCGCCGGACATCGTTGTCGGCGCGCTCGCCCCGGACCACGTACACGACGACGGTGTTGGCGGCCGGGTCGACGTGCCAGCTGCTGACGCCGGCCGGCGCGTCCAGGCGGTCGATGCGCGCCTTGGCCGCGTCCAGCCGCTCCGCGCTGTGCTCGACGGTGGTCACGTGCGCCCCGGTGGCCGCCACCGCCCGCACCGTCGTGGCCGGCGCGTCGGAGGTGACGGCCACGGTGAGCCGTCCCCGGTCCGCGTCGAACCAGGAGCCGCCGAACGCCTCCCCGGCGGCCCGGCGAGCCGTGGGCGCGAGGTCGGTGGCGCGGCGCTCGGCCGCGAGCCGGTCCTCCGCCTCGGCGCGGGTGAGACCGAAGTCCCGCTGCATGGCGTCCAGGAGGCCGGCCGAAGCGGGCTGTTCCCCGGCCGTGTCGGCGGGGGCGCCGGTCGCCGAGGCCGGCAGGGCGCCGGTCGCGGTCAGGCCGCCGAGCACGAGGAGGGTGGCCAGGCCGAGGTGCCTGAGTCTGCTGCGTCTCACGGGAGTTGCCCTTCGTCGTTCCAGCAAGGTGGGGGTGGAACTGATCGGTGGAACAACCGCGGATCTGAGAGCGCTCTCATCGGGTCGTGACGAGCTTAGCCAGGGCGAGAGATCAGGTCCATGCCAATGCGGCGCCTTTCCACGCACCGTCCGCCCGAAGGCCGGCGCCGGTTCCGTACGCCGCTCCACGGTCCGCCGAACCGTCGCGGTCGCCCACCGTTCCGGACGGTCCTGGCGGCGTACCCGGTTGACCGGCCGCGAACGGGGCACTCAGGGCTGCGTCCTCGCAGTGACGGTCATCGGACGCGGGAGGTACGCGTGGCGGTTCGGCATCGATTGATCCAGGCGAGTCCGCAGGCGGTGTGGGACGTCCTCGCCGACGGCGACCGGTACGTCGAGTGGGTCGTGGGTCCCTCGGACGTCACCCCCCGGAGCGGGCGGTGGCCGCAGGTCGGCGCGACGATCGCCTACGAAATCCGGCTCGGGCCGGTGCGGCTGAACAACGAGTCGGTCGTCAGGCGCTGCGTGGCGGGCTCCGAGCTGGAGATCGAGGCCAAGGCGGGCCCGCTCGGCACCGCCCGCATCGCCATCGAACTGCGCCCCTGGGGCGAGCAGTGTCTGGTGATCGTGGACGAACACCCGCTGCGCGGCCCCGGCGGCCTGCTGCACAACGTGGGCGTCGAGGCGCTGATCCAGGTCCGGCACCGCGCGATGCTCGCCAGGCTCGCGAAGCTCTGCGAGGCCGGTGACGGGTGCCGCCCGGACCCGGCGGACTCCACGGGGTCGGTGAGCTTCGGGCCGGAGACCGGCCGTGCCTGACGCGGTGGTCGTCGGGTCCGGCCCCAACGGACTGGTGGCGGCCAATCTGCTCGCCGACGCCGGCTGGAGCGTCGAGGTCCTGGAGGAGCAGCCCGAGCCGGGCGGCGCGGTGCGGCACGACAGCGAGGTCGCCCCCGGCTTCGTCAACGACCTGTTCAGCTCCTTCTACCCCCTCGCCGCCGCCTCCCCGGTACTGGCCGGACTGCGCCTCCAGGACCACGGACTGCGCTGGGCCCACGCCCCGCACGTCCTCGCCCACCCGCTGACCGACGGCACCTGCGCCGTCCTCGACCGGGACGTCGCCGTCACCGCGGCCTCGCTCGACGCCTTCGCGCCCGGCGACGGCGCCGCCTGGGACCGCCTGCACGAGGTGTGGGACCGCTACCGCTCCGACATCCTCGACGCCCTCTTCACTCCCTTCCCGCCGGTCCGCGCCGGCGCCCGGCTGGCCCTGCGGCTGCGCGGCGGAGGCGGTCTGCGGCTGGCCCGCACCCTGGTGCTGCCGGTGCGCCGCCTGGGGGAGGAGGAGTTCCGGGGCGAGGGCGGCAAACTGCTCCTGGCCGGCAACGCGCTCCACGCCGACCTCGCCCCCGAGGCGGCCGGCAGCGGCGGCTTCGGCTGGCTGATGTCGATGCTCGGGCAGACCTACGGCTTCCCCGTGCCGGTCGGCGGCTCGGGGGCGCTCACCGCTGCCCTGGTCCACCGGTTGCAGGCCCGCGGCGGCAGCCTGCGGTGCGGGGAGCGCGTCGAGCGGATCGTGGTCCGCGACCGGCGCGCGGTGGGCGTCCGCACGGCCGGGGGCGAGACGGTCGACGCCCGCCGCGCGGTCCTGGCGGACGTGTCGGTGCCCGCCCTCTACGGCGATCTCGTCGGCTCCGAGCACCTGCCCGACCAGGTCGTCGCCGATCTGCGCCGCTTCCAGTGGGACTTCGCCACCTTCAAGGTGGACTGGGCGCTGGACGGGCCCGTGCCCTGGCGGTGCGAGGACGCGGCGCGCGCGGGCACCGTGCACCTGGCCGACGGGCTCGACGAACTGACCCGGTTCGCCGCCCAGATCGCCATGCGGCAGGTGCCCGACCGCCCCTTCTCCCTGTTCGGGCAGATGACGACCACGGACCCGGTGCGCTCACCGAGCGGCACCGAGTCCGCCTGGGCGTACACCCACGTCCCCCATGACATCCGGGCCGACGCGGGCGACGAGGGCATCACCGGCAGCTGGGACGCCAGGGAGCGGGAACTCATGGCCGACCGGGTCGAACGCCAGGTGGAGCGCTTCGCGCCGGGCTTCCGGTCGCTGATCCGGGCCCGGCGCGTCCTGGCCCCGCCGACGCTGCAGGCACTGAACGCCAACCTCGAGGGCGGTGCCATCAACGGCGGCACCACCGCCATGCACCAGCAACTGGTCTTCCGGCCCGTGCCCGGCACCGGGCGGCCGGAGACCCCGGTGGCCGGCCTCTTCCTCGCCTCCGCGGGCGCCCACCCCGGCGGCGGGGTGCACGGGGCGCCGGGCGCCAACGCGGCCCGCGCCGCCCTGCGCCGGCAGCGGTTCGGCGACCTCACGCGGGTGCAGCGCGCCCTCACCCGGCGCGACCGCACCGGCGACAAGAAGTGATCCCCCGTGACCCCGCCCGCGCACCCCGAGGGAAAGAGCCGGCCGATGACGGACAGCCCCCTGCGTGACCGGACCGTCGTGGTGACCGGCGCCGCACGCGGACTGGGCGCCGCCCTGGCCCGCGTCTGCGCCCTCCGCGGCGCCCGGCTCGCCCTGCTCGGCCACGAGAAGTCGCTCCTGGACGCCGTGGCGGCGGCTCTGCCGGCCCCGGCCCTCGCCGTCGAGGCCGACGTCACCGACCCGGCCGCGCTGGAGGCGGCGGCCGCCGAGGTGCGCGCTCACCTCGGCCCCCCGTCGGTCGTCGTCGCGAACGCCGGCATCGCGCTCGGCGGGCCGTTCGCCACGTCGGACCCGGACGAGTGGGGCCGCGTCGTCGACGTCAACCTGACCGGCAGCGCCCACACGGCCCGCGCCTTCCTGCCCGACCTGCGCCGCACCGCGGGCTACCACCTCCAGATCGCGTCACTGGCCTCACTGGGCGCCGCGCCCATGATGAGCGCCTACTGCGCCTCCAAGGCGGGCGTGGAGGCGTTCACCCACTCGCTGCGCGCCGAGGTCGCCCACCACGGGATCGCGGTCGGCATCGCCTACCTCAACTGGATCGACACCGACATGATCCGCGACGCCGACCGGTACGCCGTCCTGCGCGAACTGCGCGGGCACATGCCGGGCCCGGCCCGCCGCACCTTCCCCGCCGACGAGGTCGCCGCCCGGCTGGTCCGCGCCGTGGAGCGCCGCAGCACCGCCGTGTACGTGCCCGGCTGGCTGCGCCTGGCCCAGGTGGGGCGCACAGCCCTGCCGCCCCTCGTCCTCCGGGTCGCCCGGCGCGACCTGCCCCGCCTGGAGGCCGACGGGGCGCTGGACGCGACCGGCCCGCTGGGCGCGGGCGGCACGGCGGACCGCGGAGCGTAGCGTCTCCGGGCACCCACGCGGCACGGCGGCACGGCACCGCGCCCCATGCCCGCGCCGCACACCCGCGAGCCCCACGCCCGCGAGCCCCACGCCCGCGAGCCCCGCCTCGGCTCGCGCCGGTCTACTCCCCACCGCCCCCGGGTGGCGGGGCGAAGCGCCGGGCCAGGGCGCGCAGCGGCGCCGAGCGGCCCCGGTCGGGGACCGTCCACAGGGTCTCGCCGCGCACTCCCCACCGTTCCAGCAGCGCGTTGGCCGCCAGGAAGCCGGAGGTGGCGGCCCGTTCCATCAGGGCGACGGGCAGGTCCGTACGGACCAGGTCCCCGGCGACCACGACGGACGGGTCCGGGGTGCGCACCGTCGGGCGGTCGCGGTAGCCGCCGACGGTGAACAGCGGGCAGTCCTGACGCCACTCGTGC
Organism: Streptomyces sp. SudanB5_2050; assembly: GCF_964272335.1. NCBI lineage: Bacteria > Bacillati > Actinomycetota > Actinomycetes > Kitasatosporales > Streptomycetaceae > Streptomyces > Streptomyces sp. SudanB5_2050. The sequence goes on along the minus strand of NZ_OZ186760.1, from coordinate 835,795 downwards.
CGGGCGGCCACCACGCGCGCCCGTCGCGTCTCCGGGTACACCTGGTGCAGCTGGTCGACAAGTCGCTTCTCCTCGACCTCCTGGACGGCCGTCGCCGGCACGGCGTAGGCGTGGAGTTCGACGACGGACCCCCCGGAGCGCGCCGCCCAGCGGGCCGCCTCGCCCTCCCACCGGGACAGCACGCTGACGTTGTCCAGCGAGCCGTACCCGCTGGTGCCGAGGAAGCCGGGACGGCCGGAGGCGACCGGACGGTCCAGCCACAGCCGGGAGACCAGGAACGGCGGCGCGTTCCGCAGCCCGGCCACCCGGTCCCGCCAGGCGGCGTCGCCCAGCTCCGGCGAGCGGCCCACCAGCTCCCGCAGCCCGCCGGTGTCCAGGGCCAGCACCACGGCGTCGTACGACCGGACACCGGTGTCGTCGGCCACCAGGTGGCCGCCGGAGGGAGCGGGCCGCACCGACCGGACGGGTGTGCTCGTGCGGATCTCGGTCCCGAGCCGGGCCAGCCGGCCGGCGAGCGGGTCCCACAGGGCCTGCGGGAACGGCTCGCGCGGGACGTCGAACAGCAGTCCCTCGTTGGAGCCGAGGAAGTAGATGTGGAACATCAGCGCCATCTCGGCGGCCGACAGCTCCCGCGGGTCGGCGAAGAAGCTGCGGGAGAACACCTCGAAGGCCAGGTGCCGGGCGGTGGCGGGGAAGCCGAGGGTGTCGAGGAAGTCGTGGGCGCTGACGTCGTCCAGGCGCGCGTGGACGCCGCGCGTGCTGACGTCCAGCAGGGGCAGGGCCGCGGCGGGCCGCAGAGCCAGCAGGTCGCGCAGCCCGAAGCTGGGGCTCAGCGCGACGAAGCCGAGCGCGCTCAGCGGGGGAGTGCGGGGGATGCGGCGGAACCCGTCGGACAGTCCGCTGCTGTGCCGCAACGGGTAGTCCGGCAGGCCCGTCAGCATGCCCAGCGTCGGATCGCAGCGGCGCAGCAGGCCCCGCAGGTTGTAGTACTGGCGGAAGAAGGCGTGGAACCCGCGGCTCATGGTGGCGGACGTGCCGTCGGGCAGGGTGACCGGCCACCCGGAGACCCGCCCGCCGAGCACGGGCTCGCGTTCGTGGAGCACCACCCGCACCCCGCGCTCCGCCAGCACGGTCGCCGCCGCCAGCCCCGCGATGCCGCCACCGATCACCGCCACGGCGGGCGGCTCACCGGCCACCCGCTCCCGCCCCGGCCGGGCCGGGAGCGCCCGCGCCCGCCGGTCCCGGCCCGGAGGCCGCGGCCCGCCCCGCCCGCTCATCGCGCACCGCCCGTCCCACCGGCGGTCCGGCGACCGACGAACGTGTGGGTGACGCCGGTCTGCCAGCCGGGCAGCGGCAGCACCCGCACGTCCTCGAAACCGGCCCGGCGCAGCCGTGCCGCGAAGGCCGGCGCCGTGTCGAACGCCGCGACGCTGCGCCACAGGTGCCGGTACAGCGCCCGGTCGCCCGTGGCCGAACCGAGCGGCAGGATGACGCCCCGGCACACCGCGTCCCACACCAGCCGGTCCGCGCGCCGCCCGCCGAGCGCGTACTCGTGCACCGCCAGCCTCCCCCCGGGCGCCAGCAGGTCGCGCACCGCGCGCAGGACGGCGTCCGGACCGGTGAGGTTCCGGAAGAGATAGGCGGCGAGGACCGCGTCGAACGGGCCGTGCACCCCGGCCCGGCCCAGCTCCTCGGCCGGGGCGTGCACGAAGCTCACCCGGTCCGGCCACCGCTTGGCCCGGGCCCGCTCCAGCATGCCCGCCGAGGCGTCCACGCCGACGATCTCGGCGGCGGGCAGGACCGCGGCCAGCGCCGCCGTCGACGCCCCCGTGCCGCAGCCGAGGTCCAGCACCCGGCGGCCGGCACCGCCGTCCGGGAGGCGGAGCCGGCGGGCGGAGCGGCGCAACTGGGCGTGGTAGCCCGGGTTGAGCGCGACCAGTCGGTCGTAGCGGCCGGCGCCGCGGTCGAAGGCGGCGGTGAGCGCGGCGTCGCGCAGCAAGGGCATCGGTCACTCCCCGGTGGTGTCTCTCGGTGGGCTCTCCCGGCGGTCGGGCCGGGTTCGGCGCGGCAGCCGGGGCAGTTCGGCCGCCGTCCGCAGCATCGGCAGCACGGGCGTGCGCACCCCGACCGCGAGGTCCTCGTACCACCGGGACCGCCCGTCGAGGAAGCGCAGCAGCCGTCCGGCGGGCACCCGCTCGAACAGCCGGAAGAACAGGTCCGGGCCGTCCACCCGGCCGGTGTCCAGCGCCCGCAGCAGCACCGCGTCCATCAGCCGTGCCCGCGTCGGGTGCGCGCGCGGCGGCACCGGCCGGCGGCCCGCCCGTACGGCCCGGGCGATCGCGTCGGACTGCCGCTGCACGGCGGCGAACGTGTAGCCGGTCGACGCCCGGGTCGCCCCGCCCGCGCCCCCGACCCGGAAGACGGAGGCCAGGCCCGGGACCCGCCGGTCGAACACCGCGTCGGTCATCGGGATCACCCCCTGCTCCGTCGACAGGACGTGGACGGCACCGGTGCGCAGGACGCGCCGCGTGTAGTCCTCCAGCTCCCGCTCGTACGCCTCGGAGGGCAGCGGCGCCGCCCCGAACGCGGTGTACTCGACCAGCGCGGTGTGCCGTCCGGTCGGCAGGACGTACCCGAAGGACAGGCCGTGCTCCGGCTGCCGGGTGCGGAAGTCCATGAGGTCGGCCACCGCCGGGTCGAAGACCGGCCGTTCGGTTCGGACGAACCAGCCGCGGAAGTGCTGGAGGAGCAGGGAGCGGGCGGGCGGCAGACGCCGGAGCGGGCGGGAGTCGAAGACCCAGCGGGCGCGCAGTTCCACCCGCCGGCCGGCCGCGTCCTCGGCCGTCACCCGGGCCGTCCCGTCCGGCAGCGCGGTCACCGTGCCGACGGTGGCCTCCAGACGCCGCAGTCCCGGCCGGTCCTTCAGGTCCCGGTCCACCAGCGCCTCGAAGTCGTCCGAACGGATCATCTTGTAGCGGGCCGGCGCGATGTGCCGCAGGACCACCGCCCCGTCCCGGCCGCGTACCCGCAGCCACTCCCAGGAGGCCGTCGCCGCGGCGTCGTAGCGCCCGGGGCCCGTCTCCCAGAAGCACCAGGTCCGCTGCGGCGGGCGCAGCGGCCCGGGCGGCGGATCGATCAGGACCACGGACGGGTGCGCGCCGTGCGGCGCGTGCGTCGAAAGCCGGTGTGTCAGGGACAGCCCCGCGGCACCCGCGCCCACGACGACGATGTCCGCGTCCACCACCGACCGCCTCCTTCCCGTCCGTCACCGGTCCGGTCCCCCGGCACCCGGGGAGCGCCGCGCCCGCGCCCCGGCGTCGCGGCGGGCACACCCGCGACGCCGGCGCACCACGCGGATGCGGCGGTCGCCGCCCGGCTCCGGCGGAGTATTCCGTCCCCGTGCCGTCCGCGGATGCGCGGCGCGCTGAACCGCCCGGCGCGGGTACCCGCCGCGGCGCCGGGCACCCGCCGGACGGGTGACTGCCGGGCGCGACAGGGCCCCGGACGGCATCGCGCCGGAGCCGACGGGGGAAGGCATGACGCCGAGTCACCGCCCCCGGGGCCCGGCCGGGAACGCACCGTGCATCCGCGGCGCGCCGTCCGGCCGAAACACCCCCAGCGCCACGCACCCGGCGCGGCCCACCGCCGCGGCCGACGACGAGAGGACCCGGATGCGCCCCCACACCCCCGACGACCGCCCGGACCGGTCGCGCGACCGGCTGCCCACGGGCGGGGGCCCGCGATGACGCGGACGGTGACCGGCCGCACCGATCACGTCGTGGTCGTCGGCGCGGGGCTGGCCGGCCTCTCCGCCGCCCTGCACCTGCTCGGCTCCGGGCGGCGGGTGACCGTCGTCGAACGCGACCCGCTGCCCGGGGGCCGCGCCGGACGGCGCGAACTCGGCGGCTACCGCCTCGACACCGGCCCCACCGTGCTCACCATGCCCCACCTGGCCGACGAGGCGTTCGCGGCCGTCGGCGACCGGCTGGCCGACCACGTCGAACTGCTGCCCCTGCACCCCGCCTACCGGGCGTGCTTCGCCGACGGCGGCACCCTCGACGTGCACACCGACGCCGCCGCCATGGAGGCGGAGGTCGAACGCTTCGCCGGGGCCCGGGAGGCGGCCGGGTACCGGCGGCTGCGCACCTGGCTGACCCGGCTGCACGCCGTGCAGATGCGGCGGTTCATCGACGCCAACTTCGACTCGCCGCTCGGTCTGCTCACCCCCGATCTGGCCCGGCTCGCGGCCCTCGGCGGGTTCGGGCGGCTGGACGCGCGCATCGGGCGGTTCCTGACGGACGAACGGCTGAAGCGGGTCTTCTCCTTCCAGGCCCTGTACGCCGGTGTCGCACCGGCCCGCGCCCTGGCCGCCTACGCCGTGATCGCCTACATGGACACCGTGGCCGGCGTGTACTTCCCGCGCGGCGGCATGCACGCGCTGCCCCGCGCCATGGCCGCGGCGGCGGCCGGAGCCGGGGCCGACCTGCGCCTCGGACGGGACGTCACCCGGCTGGAGCGGTCCGGCACCCGGATCACGGCCGTGATCACCGCCGACGAGCGCATCCCGTGCGACGCCGTCGTCCTCACCCCCGACCTGCCCGTCGTCCACCGGCTGCTGGGCCGCCGCCCGCGCCGGCCGGTCGCCCTGCGGCACGCCCCCTCCGCCGTCGTCCTGCACGCCGGCACCAGGCGCACCTGGCCGCACCTCGCCCACCACACGCTCTCCTTCGGTGCCGCCTGGCGCCGCACCTTCGACGAACTGACCAGGACCGGCACCCTGATGAGCGACCCGTCCCTGCTGATCACCCGGCCCACCGCGAGCGACCCGGCCCTGGCCCCCGAGGGCCGCCACCTCCACTACGTCCTGGCGCCCTGCCCCAACACCCGCACCGGCCCCGACGCCCGTGCCTGGACCGACCTCGCACCCCGCTACCGCGACCGGCTGCTGACCACGCTCGAAGCCCGGGGAATGGCCGGCCTCGCCGCCGCCATCGAGGAGGAGTGCCTGGTGACACCCGCCGACTGGACCGCCCAGGGCCACGCCGCCGGCACGCCCTTCTCCGTCGCCCACACCTTCGCCCAGACGGGACCCTTCCGGCCCCGCAACCTGGTGCGCGGCACGGACAACGCGGTCCTCGCGGGCTGCGGCACCACCCCGGGGGTCGGCGTGCCCACCGTGCTCCTCTCCGGGAAACTGGCCGCCGCCCGCATCACCGGGACACCCGGGCCCCGCACGGCGGCGGGGGGCGGGCGCCGATGACCCGCCGCGAACTGGACGCGGCGGGCATCACCGACCCCGCCCTGCGCACCGCCTACGCCCGTTGCCGGCTCCTCAACGCCCGCCACGGCCGCACCTACTTCCTCGCCACCCGCCTGCTGCCCGCCGACCGCCGACCCGCCGTGCACGCCCTGTACGGGTTCGCGCGGTGGGCGGACGACATCGTCGACGACACGGGAGCCGAGGCGACCACCGCCGAGCGGGCCGCCGCACTCGACCGGCTCGAAGAGGAACTGCGGCGGGCGCTGACCGGCCCGGTCCCCTCCACCGCCCACCCCGTGGCCGCGGCCCTGGCCGACACCGCCGCCCGGTACGCCATCGACCCCGCGCACTTCACCGACTTCATGGCCTCCATGCGCAGCGACCTCACGGTCACCGACTACGCCACCTACGCCGACCTGCGCGCCTACATGCACGGCTCGGCCGCCGTCATCGGCCTGCAGATGCTGCCCGTCCTCGGCACCGTCACCGCCCGCGCCCTGGCCGCCCCGCACGCCGCCGCACTGGGGGTCGCCTTCCAACTGACCAACTTCCTGCGCGACGTCGGCGAGGACCTGGACCGCGGCCGGATCTACCTCCCGGCGGACCTGCTGGCCGCGCACGGCGTCCACCGGGACCTGCTGCTGTGGAGCAGGCGGACCGGCCGCCCCGACGCCCGCATCACCGCGGCGCTGCGCGCCGCCGAGGACCTCACCCGCGGCGTCTACCGCGAGGCCGCGCCGGGACTGGAGATGCTGGACCCGGTGGCCCGGCCCTGCATCCGCACCGCCTACGTGCTCTACCGGAACATCCTCGACGCGATCGCCCGGAGCGGGTACGCGGTGCTGCACCGGCGCGCGGTGGTGTCCCGCCGCCGGCGCGCGGCCGTCGCCGCCGACGGACTCGCCCGGGTGGCCGCCGCCCGGCTGGGGACCGCCGCGCACCGGACACCACGGGGGCCGTCCCGGCCCGACGCCCGTTCCGCGAAGGAGGCCGGATGAGGCCGAACCCGCCCAGCCCGCGCAGGGGCCGATACCCCCTGCGGCTGCGCCGCCGCCCCGTGCCCTGGCAGCACCAGCGCCCCACCTGGCGCGAGGCCCGCCCCGCGATCGTCGCCGACGCCCTCGCACGCGCCCTGGCCCGCCCCTCGGGCAACTGGTACGTCCTCGGCGCGAGCACCGCCGTACGGGCCGACCGTCCGCTGTCCGGCACGGTCGCCGACACCGAGGTCGTCGTCTGGCGGGACGCCGGTGGTCGGCTGGTGGGCGGCCCCGGCGTCTGCCCCCACCTCGGCGCCCCGCTGGCCGACAGCCCGGTGCGGTGCGGCACCCTCGTCTGCCACTGGCACGGACTCGCCCTGGACGGCTCCCCGTTCGCCGGCTGGGAGCCGCTGCCGGTGCACGACGACGGCGTCCTGGTCTGGGTACGGCTGGACACCGCGGGGGAGGAGGAGCCGACACCCGCTCCCGTCGTCCCCGCCAGGCCGGACCGGGCTGCGTCCCTGACGTCCGTGTGGCGCGGGGTCGGCGTCTGCGACCCCGAGGACGTGATCGCCAACCGGCTCGACCCCTGGCACGGCGCCTGGTTCCACCCGTACTCCTTCGTGGACCTCACCGTCGTCGGCGCGCCCGCCGGCGAGGACGACCGGTTCGTGGTGGACGTCTCCTTCCGGCTGACCGGACGGCTCGTCGTGCCCGTGCGCGCCGAGTTCACCGCGCCCGAGCCCCGCACCGTCGTCATGCGCATCACCGACGGCGAGGGCACCGGGTCGGTCGTGGAGAGCCACGCCACGCCCCTGGGCGCGGACGAGCGGGGCAGGCCGCGCACCGCGGTCACCGAGGCGGTGCTGGCCACCTCGGACCGGCCGGGATTCCCCGTCGCCCGCCGCCTCGCACCCGCCCTGCGCCCGCTGATGCGCGCCGCGGCGGGCCGCCTGTGGCGCGACGACCTCGCCTACGCCGAACGCCGCAGGCACCTGCGCGAGCGCGGCCAGTTCCCCGGCTGAACGGAGCAGGAGCGGCATGCAGACCTTCCTCCCCCACCCCGGCTTCCGGGAGTCCGCGCTCGCCCTGGACCGCCGCAGGCTCGGCAAGCAGCGGGTCGAGGCGCTCCAGGTGCTGCGCGGCCTGACCGTGCCGGGTTACGGCTGGCGCCGGCACCCGGCCGTGCGCATGTGGACGGGGTACGAGGAGGCCCTCGTCCGGTACGGACTGGAGATCTGCCGGGTGTGGCGGGAGCAGGGTCACCAGGACGGCGTCGCCGCCTCCCTCGTCGCCGGACTCGCCGCGTGCCGCCCGGGTGAACCGGTGCGGGACCAGGAGGAGCTGGCAGAGGCCGGCGAGTTGCCGCCCTGGCTCGGTGACGAGGCATTCCACCGCAGCCACCGGTCGGCGCTGGTGCGCAAGGACCCGGAGACGTACGCCGGGCTGTTTCCCGGCGTCCCCGACGACCTGCCCTATGTGTGGCCGGCCTCGGACCGGGAGGGCGGGGAGACGGTCGAGGGCGGTTGAGGGGGCGTCAGGTCTGCTGCTCGCCGGCGAGTTCCTTGAGGTCGACGGTCTCGCCGGCCGGCGGCTGCTCGGCCCGCACCGGCTCGTTGTAGTCGCTGAAGGTGACGCTGCCGGGGTTCTTGCCGCCCTCGGTGGTGCTCTTCAGGATGTACGGCTCGCCCTCCGTGGCGACGTACAGGGCGAGGGTCTCGCCGGCGGAGGTCTTCTTGGTCAGCTTCAGGGCCTCCTCGCCGTCGACCTCGGTCGTGCCGTCGCGCTTCATGCCCTGGCGTTCGGACTCGTCCTCGTCCATGGCCGCGATGAAGCCCTGCTTGTCGCAGATCCCGGCGGTCGCGGCGTCGCCCGCCGGCATCTTGACCCACTTGCCGTCGAGCTTCTGCGCCATGCCCTGGGCCGCGTCGGGCTGCTGGCGCAGCGCGTCGCGCCAGTACTGCTCGTCGCCGCGCAGGTAGAGCGTCGCGTCGGCGTGGCGCACATCCGCCCGGGCCCCGCCGGTGCCGATGGTGCCCTCGCAGTTCTTCTCCTGGTCGACCGAGACGTCGAGGGTGACGGTGCCGCCGTTCTCCGGGCGCACGTCGCCCTTCATGTGCAGGGAGTCGGCCTGCTTGGTCGCCTCGACCGCCTTCGCCGCGATGTCGTCGGCGCTCTGCCCCTCGAACGGCTCGCTGCCGCCACCGGAATCGCCGCAGCCGGCCAGTAAGGCGACGGAGACGCTCGCGGTCGCCACAGCGGTTGCCATCTTGATGGTGCGCACGGGGTGTTTCCTCCCATGTCGGTTCATGACCGTCTCATGACTGTCAAATCCCTTGCTGTCCCGATGTGTTGGCATCGGGAGCTTCCGACTACCCCGATTCCTGTGACATGCACGCGGTGGAGAATCCGTGACGGCCGTGTGAGGGCCTGCCGGGCCGATTGGTCCCCGATGAGGCTCGTCCGGTGGACTCCATGACGGGCCGCCGCGCTTTCTACGGTCGTGGCCATGAACGCCACCACCACGCGCGGGTCCCTGCTCGCCGCGCTCGCCTGTCTCCTCGTCGGAGGCTCCTTCACCGCCAACAGCCTGCTCGGCGACTACCCGTACGCGGGCGGCCAGTTCCTGCGCTACGCGCTGGCCTTCCTGCTGCTCGTCCCGTTCGCGGGCCCCGGCGCGTGGGCCCGGCTGCGCACGCTCGGGGCCGGCCGGTGGGCGCGGCTCGCGCTGCTCGCGGCCGTCGGCATGGTCGGCTTCAATCTCGCCGTGCTCGCCGCCGAACGCACCGCGGAACCGGCGGTCCCCGGCGTCTTCGTCGGCTGCGCCCCGGTCGTGGTCGCCGTGGTCGTCCCCCTCCTGGACGGGCGCCGGCCGCAGCGGATCGTGTTCTTCGGGGCGCTGTTCGTGGCCCTGGGCGCCTTCACCGTCCAGGGCTGGGGACGCACCGACGCGGCGGGCATCGCCTTCTCCGTGTGCGCGCTGGTCGGCGAGGTGGGTTTCGCCGTCCTCGCGGTGCCCGTACTGCGGCCGCTCGGCCCTCGTCTGCTGTCCACCGCGGTGTGCGGGATCGCGGCGGTGGAGTCGGCGCTGGCCGGCGTCCTGATCGACGGTGCCGGGTGGCTGCGGCGGCCGGACGCGGTCGAGACCGGGGCCCTGCTGTGGCAGGCGGCGGTGGTCACCGTCGTCGGCTTCGTCTGCTGGTACATGGGCATGCAGCGGATCGGCGCCGAGCGCGCCACCCTCTTCTCCGGTCTGATCCCCGTGGCCGCCGCCTGCACCGCGCCGCTCGTCGGCACCGGTTCCTACGGCGCCGCGCAGGCCGTGGGCAGCGCGCTGGTGTGCGCCGGGGTCGCCGTGGGGTCGGGCGCGCTGCCGTGGCGCGCACGCCGGGGACGGGTACCGGGCGGCCGTCAGCGGGCCTCGGAACGCTCCTTGGAGAAGGTGTAGAGCTCCTGCGAGGTGGTGATCAGCTCCCGCTGTTCGCGCCGGGAGCCCACCATGGGCTGCGAGCCGCGGAGCGGCACCTGGGCGCTCTCCGGCAGGAACCGCACGGTCACCAGGCCGATGGCGCCGGCCGCCATCAGGTAGTAGGCGGGCATCAGCGCGTCGCCGGTGGCACTGACCAGGGCCTCGGTGAGCAGCGGCGTGGTGCCGCCGAACGCCGCGACGGCGAAGTTGAAGCCGATGCCCATCGCCGCGTAGCGCACGGCCGTCGGGAAGAGCGCGGGCAGGGTGGCGGCGCTCGGCGCGGCGAAGCAGGCCAGCAGGGTGGCCAGGAGCAGCACCCCGATGACCGGCTTCCAGGTGCCGTCCGCCTTGAGCAGCAGGAAGGACGGCACGGCGAGGACGATCATCGCCGCGGCGCCGCAGGCATAGAGGGGGCGGCGGCCGACGAGGTCGCTGAGCCGGCCGAGGAAGGTGATCAGCAGCACGATCCACACCATGCCGATCAGCACCAGCACGTCGGCGAAGCCGCTGGAGCGGCCCAGCGTCTCGGTCTGGTACGTGGGCAGGTAGCCGGTGACCATGTAGTTGGTGACGTTGTAGAGCAGCACCAGGCCCATGCAGACGAGCAGCGGGCGCCAGTGGTCCTTGACGATGGTCCTGAACTCGCTGCCCGCGGACTCCTGCGCGAGGCTCTTCTCGTGCTCGTCGAGCTGCTGCTGGAAGGCCGGGGACTCCTCCAGCTTGAGCCGCATGTACAGCCCGATCAGGCCCAGCGGGCCGGCGATCAGGAAGGGCACACGCCAGCCCCAGTCGAGCATCTGGCCGTCGGTCAGCGCCAGGTTCAGCACCGTCACCAGCGCCGAGCCGAGCGCGTAGCCGACGAAGGTGCCGAAGTCGAGCCAACTGGAGAGGAAGCCGCGCCGCCGATCGGGTGAGTACTCCGCGACGAAGGTGGTGGCACCGCCGTACTCACCGCCCGTGGAGAAGCCCTGGAGCATGCGGGCGAGCAGCAGCAGGACCGGGGCGGTGATGCCGATGGAGGCGTAGCTGGGGATCAGGCCGATGGAGAAGGTGCCGATCGCCATCAGGATCATCGTGGTGGCGAGCACCTTCTGACGGCCGACGCGGTCGCCGAGCGGACCGAAGACGAGTCCGCCCAGGGGCCGCACGACGAAGGCGGCGGCGAACGTCGCGAAGGACGAGATGACCTGGGCGGTCGGGGAGGCGTCCGGGAAGAAGACCTTGCCGAGGGTGGCGGCCAGGTAGCTGTAGACGCCGAAGTCGAACCACTCCATGCAGTTGCCGAGCGCCGACGCCCCGACCGCCCGTTTGAGCAGCGGTCCCTCGACGACCTGGACGTCCTCCTCGCGGAACGCCCGCCTGCCGCGGCGCAGGCGCCGGGTCAGTTCCTCGCGCACCTGCCGCGGCATGTTCGCGACCGTGCTCGGCATCTTCGCCCGGCCCGCAGGACCGGACCCGCCGTCGGGCCTCGCGTTCGTCACGCTGCCGCCTTTCTGTTGCTCCGCCACGTTCCGCCTGAGCGAATTCTGCGCCGCGGTGATCGTCCGGCGCATGCGGAGCGGCTGCCCGCGGGCGCGGCGGGTCACACCGTCGGCGCAGGAGCCGTGGGCCCCCGCTTCCGGGCGCGCCGCGGCCCGGCCGGTGCCCGTTCCCGTCCCGGACGGTGCAGGCCACGGCGGGCCGGGGGAGCGGAGGGTGGCGGCGGACGCCCGCACGACGGTGCTCGGCACGGGCCGGCCGCCCGTACGGGCACGGCGACGGACGCCCGGTCCTGGGCCCCGCCCGGCGCCGGAATGGGCTCCCGGGCCCTGCCGGTGGGCCCCGGTCGCCGCCTACCGTCACGGCACCGGACGGGGAGACGACGAGCGGGAGGGCACGGCGTGCGGGTCGGCGGGGCGGGACGGGAGCGCGCGGGCGGTCGCGCCGGACGGGACGGCGGCCAGGGGGCCGTGGAGTACCTGGGCATGGTCGCGGTGGCCGGCGCCGTCGTCCTGGCCATCGCGGGCACCGCCCTCGGCACGGAGATCGACGACCGGATCATGTGCCAGGTGCAGCGGGTCGTCGGCACGGACGGGTGCGGCGGGCACGACACCGAGGGCGCCCCCGGCCCCGACGACCCGCTGCCGCCCGGCGGTGACCCCTTCCAGCCCGCCAAGTGCCTGCTCTCCTCGGAGGAGACCAAGGACACCGTCGTGGTGCAGATCCTGTTCATCAAGATCTCCAGCACCGAGCAGGTCAAGGTGATGCAGTGGTCCGACGGGTCCGTGATGCTGGAGCGGGTCACCAGCACGGGCGGCGGCGTGACCGCGAGCATCGGCGCGGACATCCCGGGCCTGAAGAACTGGGGCGGCGGTGCCTCGCTGGGCGGAAGCTACGTCAGGAGCAGCGGCAGCGGCGGCCGGTGGCTGTTCGACGCGCACGACTCCGACGATCCGCAGGCGGACCTGGAGGCGAACCTCGCCGACGCCAAGCAGTTCGCCGAGTACCTGAAGGCCGCGCACAAGTGCCGCAGCCGTCCGCCGGGAGCCCGTTCCGCGGAGCTGGGCATGATCTGCAGCCACGCCGCGGACGAGAAGAAGCCGGACGTCGACCCGGAGAAGGCCCCGGACGTCGACATCACGAAGACCACCACGGAGATCTCCGGCGAGGTGAGCTTCGGCGGCAAGTACGCCAAGGACGACAAGGCGGTGAAGTCCCTGAAGGACGACATCGCCGCCGAGATCCGCAGGAACAACCCGAAGGCGTCCCCGAAGGAACTGGCGGAGAAGATCGAGAAGGCGCAGGAGACGGTGATCGGCTCGGCGTCCGACACCAAGGACATGGGCAACGGCTCCCTCCAGGGACTGTCCGGCACCATGAGCAAGGACGTCGTGGTGATGCGGGCGAAGACGGGACCGGACGCCGGCAAGATCACCTTCGTCTACACCTTCGAGATGAGCGGCAGGTCCGGGGCCGGCGACCAGACCGGCGCCACGCGCATGCAGCAGATCGCCGTCACCTACGACGCCGAGGCGTACGACCGGGAGACCGAGGAGGGGCTGCCGCACCGTCCCGAGAAGCTGAAGATCACCACGAGCGAGGAGAGCGGCGGCGGCCCCGGCGTCAGCGTCGGTGCCGGAGTCAACACCGGACCCGTCACCATCGACGTCGGCGGCGGTGGCGGCAGCACCGAGACCCGCCTGCACACCGAGATCGCGGAGATCACCCTCACCGACGACACCGACCGCGAGACGGTGGAGGACTGGATCCGCGGGCGCGGCGACAACCCGGCCGGCCAGGGCGTCCCCTCACCGTCCTCCCTCGTCGGCCCGCTGCCCTCGGACGCCGGCCCCATCGACCGCCTGCTGCACGGCAAGGCCCAGATCAGCAGCCTGGACTACGACGTGAACACCGACTGGTGGAACGCCTCGCTCGGCATCGGTTTCGGCGTCTCGGCCGGTTCCCTCAACGCGGGCTTCAAGCTGTTCGGCATCGACGTCACCCATGAGGAGCGCACCCAGACCATCACCGGCAACCCGGCCTACGCGGGCGCGCCCGACGATGACGGCAGCCGTCCCTGGAAGCCGTTCACCAACTGCAGCGAGACCGAGCCGATCACCACCTGAGCCGGGGCACGGCGGAACGCTCCCGCCGCACCCCGGCCGCGCCGGTTCAGGGCTGCACGGGCATGCTCCAGCAATTGGAGCGGGCCGGTTCGCCGGAGAGCCGGTCGGTGAGCCAGGAGATGGCCTTGCCCTGGTCGGCCAGGAGCGGGGCGAAGTGGTTGAGCAGGCCGCTGCCCACGCCCGGCAGCACCACCGGGTCGTAGGTGACCTTCGCGCCCTTGCGGCACCAGTCGACGGCGAGCTGCCGGGACTGGTCGTGGGGCACCAGGTCGTCGGCGGTACCGGTGGCCACGCGGACCGGACTCGCGGGCTTCAGCCCGCCGATGCGCTGCTCGGCGAGGAACGCCTGCAGGGTCGGTTCGGCCCGGATGACGTCGCTGATCGACTGCCCGCCCGTCGTCCAGGCGGTGCTGCTGTCGCCGCCGTACGCGAAGAGCGCGTCGCCGACGCACATCGTCGACAGGTCCTCGAGCGCCGCCTCGCCCGCCCGGTTGATGTACCGGTCGGCGATCGGCCGCAGGTCGGGCTCGCTCTGCAGGAAGCCGTTGAGCGACCAGCCGAGCGCGCCCGCCAGGTCGCCGCCGTCTATCGCCTCGGTGACCTCGACCAGGTCGGCGGGCGGTGCGCCGGCGTACGTGCCCGCCAGGGTCACGTCCGGGGCGTAGGTCGGCTGGAGTTCGGCCGCGGCGGCCGTCGCCCCGCCGCCCTGGCTGTACCCGAAGAGCCCGACCCGGGAGTCGGAGGTGACCGACGCCGAGTCGAGGGAGCGCGCGGCGCGTACGGCGTCCAGGACGGCGTGGGCCCCGTCGACGCGGTTGACGTAGGTGTGCAGCCGGTCGGTGGTGCCGAGGCCGACGTAGTCGGTGACGACGACGGCGACGCCGCGCAGCAGCAGCCGGTAGATGGACAGGTCCTCGTAACCCACCGAGACCGTCTCGCCGTTGAACCGCAGCGGGTGCTCCAGGGCCATCGAGGCGGCGCACTGGTCGCCCTGGCCCATGGTGCCGGGCGCGACGGCGACCAGGGGCCGCGGTCCGGCGCCGCGCCACTCGGCGGACGGCTCGATGTAGGCGCCGGTCACGGCGACCGGTTCGCCGCCCGCGTCGGTGGACTTGTACATCAGGCGGGTCGCCTCTCCCGGGAGGGGACCGCCGAGGCTGGGCAGGCTCAGCGCCAGGGGCAGCGGCTCGCTGCGGACCAGCGCGCCGTCGGCCTCGGGCAGGGTGGCCGGCGGGGTGTAGAAGGCGGGGATCTCGATGCCGCGGGAGACCTCCGTGGCGGTGGCCGGCGCGTCGGCCGCCACGGCGGGGACGGCCTGGGCGCCGAGGCAGAGTGCGACGGTGACCGCCGCGGCGAGGGTGCGTGGACGTGGGGGCATGGCGAACCTCCTGGGGAAGGGCCGGAACCGGTCGTCCGCGGTCCCGTGGGGTCAGGGCCGTGGCCGCGCTGCTCCTGGGGGGTCACGGGACGGTAACCGGACAGGGGTTACCGGGGGTAGCGCCATGCTCATTACGGTTCAGTAACTTGACGTACTGTCTAACAGCGGTCGCTTCGAGGAGGCGGCGCCGCCGTCAGGGCACGGGCCAGGCCCCCCGCTCAACGAGCCCCAGCACCAACTTCGCGATGTTCCAGGCGTCGTCCACGCCTCGGTGGTGCCGCCCCTCCAGCGGCAGCCCGGCGAGGTCGAGGGCCTGCGCCATGCCGGGCCGCTTGCGCAGTCCGTGGGCGCCGGTGAAGACCGCTTTGGCGTTGGTGTGGGTGCGTTCGGCCGGCCGGCCGAACGGGTAGGGCACCCCGTCCGCCGCGCACTGGCGGACGAACTGGTGCCGGTCGTAGTCGCCCCAGCTCGCCCAGGGCCGGACGGCCGCGCCGTGCAGGCGTACCAGCGTGTCGCAGGCGTCGGCGAAGCTCATGCCCGCGTCGGCCTCGGCCTGGGTGATCCCGGTCAGTTCCGTGCAGAACGCGCTGACCCGGGAGCGGGCGGGCCGCACCATGACGCGGTGCCGCTCCACCCGCTCCCGGGCCACGAGGTCGACCACGGCGAGCCCGATCTCGACGACCTCGCTCACCGCACCGGGCGGCGGCTGCCCCGCCCAGCAGGTGGCCTCGACGTCGATGACGTTCAGCAGACGCCCGTGGCCCCCGCCCGTGCCGTACCGGTCCATCCCGGCACCGTACGGGGGCGCACGGGCACCGTCATCCGGATTTCCGCCCGGCCCGCGCCGCTACCGGCGGCTGCGCACCAGCAGGTACAGGAAGTACGGCGTGCCGATGACCGCCGTCATCAGCCCCGCGCCGAGCTGGGACGGCGCGATCACCGTGCGGCCGATCAGGTCGGCCGCGCACACCAGCAGCGCCCCCAGGAGGATCGCGACGGGGATCACCCGCACATGCCGCCGGCCCACGAGGGCGCGGGCCGCGTGCGGCGCCACCAGTCCGACGAACCCGATGGTGCCCGCGCAGGCCACGGCCGTCGAGCTGAGCACGACGCTCAGCACCAGGAACCCCAGACGTCCCGGGGCCAGCCGCAGTCCGAGCAGCCGCGGGGTGTCCTCGTCGAGCGAGACCAGGTCCAGCTCGGTGCGCCGGGCGAAGGCCACGCCGATGCCGACGGCCAGCGCCAGGGCGACCGGCACGACGTCCGGCATGGTCCGCCCGTACGTCGAACCCGACAGCCAGGTCAGGGCCTTGGTGGCGTTGAACGGGTCGGTGAGCACGATCAGCAGGCTGATCAGCGCCGCCGTCCCGGAGGCCACGCCGATGCCGACGAGGACCAGCCGGTTCTGCCGGAAGCCGCCCCGGGCGGCGAGTCCGAAGACGACGACCGCGGTGATCGCGGAGCCCGCGAAGGCCGCGCCCGCGATGCCCCACGTACCGGCGACCGGTGCGGTGGTCACCAGGATCACCGCGCCCAGCGCACCGCCGCCGGTGACGCCCAGGACACTCGGTTCCGCCAGCGGATTGCGGGTGACGGCCTGCACCAGGGTGCCGGCCAGGGCGAGCGCCGCGCCCGCTCCGAGCGCGGCGAGCACCCGGGGCACCCGCGTGTCCAGCACGAAGGTGACGGCCCGCCCGGCCCGCCCCTGCGCCCAGTTGACGACGTCGCCGAGCAGCAGCTTGCTGTCTCCGACCAGGACGGCGGCGATCACCAGGCCGACCAGAACGGCGCCGAGCACGGCGAGGGTGACCAGGAAGACCGTACGGCTCGGGGTCCGCAGCCGGTCGGGCGCGCCGGCCGAGGCGGTGTCCCGCATCCGGATCGCCATCACGACCAGGAACACGGCACCGACCAGGCTGGTGACGACACCGGTGGGCACGGCCACCGAGAGGTCGTCCGCGACCAGCGACCGCAGCAGCACGTCCGAGCCGAGGACCAGGGCCGCGCCGGTCAGCGCGGCGGCGGGCAGCGCGGCACGGGAGCGCGCGTAACCGCGGAACCGGCGGGCCAGCGGCCGGACCAAGGCGGGGGCGCACAGGCCGACGAACCCGATCGGCCCGGCGAGCGTGACCGCCGCGGCGGACAGCAGGGCGGCCAGCACGACGACCGTGACCCGGGTGGCCCGGACCGGGACGCCCAGCCCGCGGGCCGCGTCGTCGCCGAGGGCGAGCGCGTCCACCCGTCGGGCCGTCAGCAGCAGGCCGGCCAGCCCGATCAGGGCGACGGGCAGCATCTGCAGGACGCCGTCGAAGCCGTTCTGGCCGATGCTGCCCTGGTTCCACTGGTAGAGGCCCTCGGTCTGCTCGGGGAAGAGCAGCAGCAGGCCCTCCGTCATGGAGTTCAGGCCCAGCATCAGCGCCGTGCCCGCGAGCACGAGCCGGACCGTGCCGGTGCCGAGCCCGGACAGTCCGAGCACGACGGCCGCGGCGGCCAGGCCGCCGAGGAAGGCGACGCCGGAGGAGGCGATCATCGGCAGGGAGAGACCGGTGGCGCCGGCCAGCCCGAGCGCCAGGTAGGAGCCCGCGTTGACGGCCAGAGTGTCCGGCGAGGCCAGCACGTTGCGGCTGACCGCCTGGAGCACGGCGCCCGCCGTGCCGAGGACGGCGCCGACCAGCAGGCCGGCGGTCATCCGGGGGAGCCGGGAGGCGATGACGACGGAGGCGTCGTCGGGGTCGGCCTGCCCGGTCAGGGCCCGCCACACCTCGGAGGGTCCGACGGCGGCGGTGCCCTGGGTGATGTCGACGACGGCGAGGACGGCGACCAGCAGGACGAGTCCGGCCGTCACCGCGGCCGCACCCGACCGGGGCGTGGGAGCCGTCGAGGGACGGGCAGCGGATTCGGTTGCGGTGACGGCCATGGCCTCGCTACTTCGTCAGCGCGCCGACGACGGAGTCGATGTACGCCTCCATCGAGCCGGGGCCACCGAACATCCAGATACCGTCGTCCAGCCGGTGCACGTCGCCGGCCTCGACGAACGGCAGGGACTTCCAGACGGAGTTCTTGGTGAGCGCGCCCGTGAACGGGGTGCTGTTCTTGTCCTCGTCGTTGGCGATGTAGGCGAACTGGACGTCCTTCGGCAGGGCGGTCAGGCCCTCGACGTCGGTGGCGCCCAGGCCGTAGGCCTCGTCGCCCTTCACCTTCCAGGCGTTCTTCAGGCCGATCGCCTCGTTGACCTCACCGAGGAGCGAGGTGGCGGTGTAGGGGCGGATCGAGACCTGGTTGGAGGTCACGTAACCGTCGGCGAAGGCGATGTCCTTGCCGGCCATCCCGGCGTCGGCCAGGGCCTTCTTGCCCTCGGCGACCTTCGCCTCGAACTCCTCGCGGACGGTCTCGGCCTTGTCCGTGGTGCCGGTGGCCTTGGCGATGAGGTCGACGTTGTCCAGCATCTGCCCGATCTGGTCGGTGCCGTCGGCGGACTTCACCTCCAGCACGGGGGCGACCTCGCGCATCTGCTTCACGGCGGCCGGTGGCAGGTCCGTGGTGGCCACGATGAGGTCGGGGGCGAGGGAGGCGACGGTGTCCATGCTCGGCTCGCCGCGGGTGCCGATGTCCTTGGGGTCGCCCGTCAGCGGGAACGCCTTGTTCCACGTCTTGTAGCCCTTGACGTCCGCGACACCCGCCGGCTGGACACCGAGGGCGAGCAGGCTCTCCACCACGTTCCACTCGGTGGCGACGACCTTGGTCGCGGGGCCGTCGAGCTTCACCTCGACGCCCTTGCCGTCCTTGAGCGTGATGGCCTCGGAGGCCTTCTTCTCGGACTTGTCGGCGGCGGGTTCGGTGGTGCCGCAGGCGGCAAGGGTGAGCGCCGCGGCGGTGGTGGCGGCCGCGGTGAGCAGGAGGCGTCTCATGAGGTGGTGCCGAGCCTTTCGGTTCGTATGTGGTGGCGGCCGATCGGGCGGGTGCGCAGCCGGCCGGTGAGGGGGTCGGTGTCGACGTCGATGCGGATGCCGTAGACGGCGCTCAGCCGCTCCGGCGTCAGTACGTCCTCGGGCGGGCCGTCGGCGACGATCCGGCCCGATTCGAGGAGTGTGATCCGGTCGGCGACGGCCGCCGCCTGGTCGAGGTCGTGCAGCACGACGCCCACGGCGATGCCGTGGTCGTCCGCCAGGTCGCGGATCAGGTCCAGGAGTTCCACCTGGTAGCGCAGGTCGAGATAGGTGGTCGGTTCGTCCAGGAGCAGTACGCCGGTCTCCTGGGCGAGGCAGCTCGCCAGCCAGACCCGCTGCAACTGCCCGCCGGACAGGTGGTCGGCGCCGCGGTCGGCGAGTGCGTCGACCCCGGTGAGGGCGAGCGCCCGGTCCACGGCGGCCGGGCCGTCCGGATCGGGGCGCCCCCAGCGTCCCCGGTACGGATAGCGGCCGAACTCCACGACGTCCCGCACGGTCAGCCCGCCCGGCGTCGGCCGCCCCTGCGTCAGCAGCGCCACGTGGCGCGAGAACTCACGGGAGGTCAGGGCCATGCCGTCGATGCCGTCGTCGATCCTGAGCGTGGCACTGCGGGCCCGCTGCAGCCGGGCGACGGTCCGCAGCAACGTCGACTTGCCGCTGCCGTTGGGACCCACCAGGACGGTCACTTCACCGGGTCTGAGCCTGACGGCCGCGCCGTGCACGACATCGACGCCGTCGTAGGCCACGGTCACGTCCGTGGCCGACAGTTCGTGTCCGCGCAGGCGTGGGCTGCCGGCTGCGTCTTCACCAGATCTCACATGGCGAAGGTTAGCCTAACCTAAAAAGCGCTGGTAGAGGCGGGGGTCACACGGCGGGGCCGATCCCGCCCGGCCCCCGTCCGGCCGTTTCGGGGGACGCTTCCAACTCCCGTGCGACAGACGGGTTTTCGCCAGGAGCCCCCTTCAGAAGGCGTACCGGATGCGCAACCAGGGCGCGTGGGCGGCCACCAGCGCCCGGACCCGGGCCACCGCCTCGGCCTTGACCCCGACCCGGTAACGCACGTTCAGCGCGCCGTTCTCGGAGCGCTTGGCCTGCTGGAGGTCCGGCCGCCACAGCACCTCCTCCGCGCGCGGGTGCCAGCCGAGGTTGACCTCGTGCAGCTCCCGGTTGTGCGTCAGCATGATCACCTCGGCGGCGGCCTGCCGCTTGACCCGGTCCGGCAGCACGTCGTCGAGCTGCCGCAGCAGCTCCGCCCAGGCGCTCTCCCAGCCCGGCCGCACCACCACGGGGGAGAGGTTGAAGTGGACCTCGTACCCGGCGTCCAGGAAGTCGGCCGCCGCGGCGATGCGCTCGGCGACCGGCGAGGTGCGCACGTCCAGCAGCCGGGAGTCGTCCGGCGGCATCAGGGAGAAGCGGACGCGGGTCCGGCCGCGCGGGTCGAGGGCCAGCAGGTCGGGATTGACGAACTTCGTCGCGAAGGACGCCTTGGCCGTCGGCCACTGCCGGAAGGCGTGCACCAGGTCCGCCGTGTTGTCGCAGATCAGGGCGTCCACCGAGCAGTCGCCGTTCTCGCCGACGTCGTAGACCCAGGCCTCGGGGTCGCACTGGTTCGGCTCCGGCTTGGGGCCCTGCCGGGCGATGTGCCGGCCGAGGTGGGCGATGATCCGGTCGATGTTGGTGAAGACGGTGACCGGGTTGGCGTACCCCTTGCGCCGGGGCACGTAGCAGTAGGCGCAGGCCATCGCGCAGCCGTTGGAGGCGCCGGGGGCGATCCAGTCCGCGGAGCGGCCGTTGGGACGGGTGGTCAGCGTCTTCTTCTCGCCCAGGACCAGGGTCTCGCCCTTCACTCGCACCCAGCGCTCCACCCGGCCCTCGTTGCCGTGCAGGCCGGGGATGCGCCAGTGGGAGTCCACCTCGACGACGCGGGCCTCGGGGAAGCGCGCCAGGACCTGCCGACCGCGCGCGGACGCCGCTGCCGCCGGTTCGGCGTGGATCTCGCGGACCGGCAGCAGACGGCGGGCGGCGGGAGAGTCCCGGAAGAGCGGTCCGGCGGGCGCGGCGGACGGCGGGCCGGGCGCCAGGGCGTCGAGGCCGAAGAGGGTGCCGGAGCCGTCGTCCGGTGGCGTGGACGGGTCGTGCATGCGTGCTCCGGGTGCGAGGGTGCGGTGGGGCCCGGCGGTGGCCGCCCGGTCCCCGTCCCTCCACTGTACGAAGTGAACGCGGTCGCCGGCCGTGTCACGCCCCTCGTCGGGGGCATACGCGTGACACGGCACCGGCCCGGTGCCCCCGATCCGAAGGGATGTACACCGTGCTCGCCATCATCGCGGCGGTCCTGTTCCTCATCGCCTGGCTGATCAACGCGGCGGAGGTCTCGACCAACGACATCTTCACCTCGACCAACGTCATGCTCGTCGGCCTCGCCCTGCTGGCCCTGCACGTCGCCGGCATCGGCAGCGGCTGGGCGGCGCGCGGGCGCCGCCGCTGAGCCACCGCGCACGCCCGCGCCGGGCAGTTGCGCGCCCGCGCGTCAGGGGACGCGCGCCACACCCGCGTAGATGCCGCTCTCCTGCGGCGCGGGCGGCTCCTGGCCCTCGCCGTACCACTCCGTGGCCGTGACCAGGCCGGGCGGGAGCATCTCCAGACCGTCGAAGAAGCGCGCCACCTCGGCCCGGGTGCGGAAGCCCAGCTCGATGCCGCCCTTCGCGTACTGGGCGATCACCTGCTCCGCCAGCTCCGGGAACAGGTCGATCGCGGCGTGCGAGAGGATCAGGTGGCTGCCCGGGGGCAGCGTCGCCACCAGTCCGCGGACGATGCCGTGGGCGTCCTCCTGGTCCGTGACGAAGTGCATCAGGGCGATCAGCGACAGCGCGATCGGCCGGTCGAAGTCCAGGACCTGGCGGGCGTGGCGCACGATCTCGTCCGGTTCGCGCACATCCGCCTGGATGTAGTCGGTGGCACCCTCGGGACTGCTGACCAGCAGGGCCTGGGCGTGCCGGAGCACGATCGGGTCGTTGTCGGCGTAGACGACCTTGGCCGAGGGCACCGTCCGCTGGACGATCTGGTGCAGATTCGGGGCGGTGGGGATGCCCGTGCCGATGTCCAGGAACTGGTGGATTCCCCGGGCGGCCAGATGCGCCACCGCGCGGTTCATGAACGCGCGGTTCTGCCGCGCGGCGTCCCGCGCCTCGGGCGGCAGGGTCTCGCCCACCGCCTCGTCGACGGGATAGTTGTCCTTGCCGCCCAGCAGCCAGTCGTAGACCCGCGCCGGGTGGGCCCGGCCGGTGTCGATCACCGGGTGCTGGGAGTGGTCCGTGGTCATGGCAGGCTCCGTGGTCCGAGAGATGACGCTCCGCCGCGATGCGCGATCATCGTACTGCTCCGCCATCGGTGTCATGTGCGGCGCGGGCGGCGGGAGTTGAGCCCGGCCGGTCGGTCGCCGCCCGGCGCGCGGTGCGCGGCGGCCGGTACGCCCACTCCCGGTCGGCGTCGGTGATCTCGCGGATCACCCGCGCCGGGGCCCCGGCGACCACCACCATGGGCGGCACATGCGCCGTCACGACGCTGCCCGCGCCGACCACCGAGCCCCGCCCGACGGTGACCCCCGGCATGATCTGGGCGCCCGCCCCGATCCACACGTCGTCCTCGATGCGCACCGGTGCCGAGAACTGGGTGCCGTCCCGGCGCAGGTCCGGATGGACGGGGTGCCCGGTGGTGCTCACGGTCACGTGCGGCGCGAACATCACCCGGTCCCCGACGAAGACCTCGACGTCGTCGACGAGGGTGAGGCCGAAGTTGGCGTACACGTCGTCGCCCAGACGCACGCGGCTGCCGTAGGCCACGTGCAGCGGCGGCTCGATCCACACGCCCGTGCCCACGGCGCCGAGCAGCTCCCTCAGGAGCGCGCCGCGGCCCTCCTCGTCGCGGGCGCCGGTCCGGTTGTAGGTGTCCGCCAGCTCCTTGCCCCGCGTCCGTTCCTCCGCCAGGCCCTCCAGGCCGGGCGCGCCGTCCGCGTAGAGCCGGTGCGCCGCCATCCTGCGGCGTACGTCCCGTTCGCGGGGGTCCATGGTCATGTCGTCCCTCTCGTGCGGTAGGCGTACGGGTCCCGTCCGCACGGCCGGCGGCCGTGCGGACGGGACCCTTCGCGGGCGGTCGGGGATCAGCCGGCGGACACGTCGGTCACCGTCCAGCGCTGGTTCGCGCCGGAGTTGGGCGGCCAGGTCGTGACGGCCGCGCCCTCGTGCGTCGCCTGGCCGCCGACCTCGAGCAGACGGCCGGTGGCGGCGTTGACCAGGGTCCAGGTGCCGTCACCGGTGGTCGACATGATCCACTCGGTGGCACGGTCGCGCCGGCCGATGTCGGGTTCGGCGACCGGGACGTCGTCGCGTACGGCCAGCCGTGTGCCGCTCCCCGGGTCGGTGAAGACGTAGCGGTCGCGGACGCCGCCGTCCTGGCGCACCGCGCTCAGCCGCCACCGCCGGTCGCTCGTGCCGGTCCCGTCACCGAGGACCAGGCCCCTGCCGTCCGCCGCGACGGTGACGGCCTTGCCGCTCTGCGCGCCGGTCAGCGTGTAGGTGTGGCCCTTGCGCAGCAGCGGGGCGTCCTTCGCGACGCCGGAGACGCCCTTGATCGCGAACGAGGTCACGGACTGCGCCGGCACGGTGAAGGTGGCCGCGCGGTCGCTCACCCTGATCGGGGACCGCTTCTCCAGCTTGCCGTCCGCGCTGGTCACCACGGGCGTGACGGTGGCCCCGCGGCTGACGTCGCGGAACTTCGACAGGTCGAGGGTGACCGTGCGGGCCTCGGTGGTGCGGTTGACGTGGATCACCGAGGCGCCCTTGCCGTCGCGGGTGACGGCGGCGGCGCTGGAGGTGTCGTCCGTCTTGATGAGCCGGTCGCCGGGCTTGATGAAGTGGGTGAAGTTGCGGGCGGTGTCGAACTTGGTGTTGGTCCGGATCGGGCAGGTCTCCAGGGTGTCCTCGGCGGTGCAGTCGAAGGGGAGCTGGATGCTGCCCCAGTTGCCGCCCTTCTCGGACTCGCCGCCGGGCTTCATGTTGTCGTAGTCCTCGACGGGCTGCCAGAACACCCAGGCCCGTGGCTCCAGTTCGCGCAGGTCGTCGACGATGTGCTGGGCGAGGCCGAGGCCGGGCCGCATGTCCTCGAAGTCCTGCCCGTCGCCCCAGTCGCCGCCGACCTCGCTCATCCACAGCGGCTTGTCCGCCGCCTTGGCGAGGTCCCGGACGGTGGTGCGCTGCCCGGTGCCGTAGGTGTGGACGTTCATCCGGCCGACGAGCGCGCGGTCGGCGGGGGAGTAGGCGCTCCAGTTCTTCGCGAAGGTCTGGGGGTTGGTCTCGTCCATCGCCGAGATGTCCGCGCCGACCTTCGCCTCCCTCAGCGCCGGGGCGAGGGCCTGGAGGACCTCGCGCTGCAGCTCGGGGCCCATGTGCGCCCCTTCCTGCCGGCCGCCGACGGGTTCGCCGTCCGCGCCGAGCCGGGTGCCCCAGTAAGGGGTGTTGGGCTCGTTGAACGGGTCGACGGTGTCGACCTCGATGCCCTCGGCCCGCTCCAGCCGCTCGGTCGCGCCGGCCAGATAGGCGGCGAAGTCGTCGACCGACTCGGTCTTCAGCTGGTCGGCGGAGGAGTCGAAGCCGCCGGAGACGTAACCGCTGACGGTCATGAACCAGGGCGGGGAGTTGCTGAACGTCTCCCAGTGGTCGATGTCGTCCTTGATGCGCTCCACCCACCAGCGCTGGGTGGCGTCGGCGTCCTCGTTCCAGTCGGCCGGGTCGTCGGCGCTCCACCAGTCGGTGTCCTCGCGGGTGGTGCCCGCGGGCGCCTTCCACCAGCCCTCCACGGCGCCGCCGGCCCGCAGATAGTCCTTCACGTCCGGGGCGTTGCCGCCACCGATGTTGTAGCGGGCGATGTTCAGGGCCAGACCGTCGTCGTCGAAGAGGAGCCGGGCCAGCTTCTCGCGGATCTCGGGCGGGTAGTCGCCGGTGGCGTTGGCGAACCAGACCAGACTGGTGCCCCATCCCTGGAACGGCTCCTGCCGGTACGACGGGTCCGGCCGGACGGTGACGGAGGCGGCGTCCGGTGCCGCGTCCGGTCCCGCCTGGGCGGGAACGCCGATCAGGGAGGCCCCCGTGGCCATGGCGGTCAGGACTGCGCCCGTCAGGAGGCGTCTGCTGCGGGTACGGCGTGCCATCGTGTGCTCCCAACTGGAAGGTGTGGTCGCTGCGGTGGCCCCCGCCGCCCGCTGCGCGGGCAGGAGGGGGTGGCCCCGGAGCAGGGCGTGCCGCTCCGGGGAGTCGGTGGGTGTCGCGTCGGAGCCGGGTGGCTCAGCCGGTGGTCGTGCGCAGCACGGCCACGCCCCGGGGGGCCAGGACGACGGCCCCCTCGTCACCGGTGCCGCCGGCCAGGACCTGACCGGTGAGCCCCGGGACGGCCACCGTCTCGTCGGTCCGGTTGACCAGGAACAGGAACCGTCCGCCGGGACCGCGGCGCACGGTGGCCTCGACCCGGCCGCGCACCTCGGCGGGCAGGTCGCTCCCCACCCCGGCCGGCTCCAGCAGCCGCGGCAGCAGGGCGGCCAGCCCGTCCGCGCCGAGCCGGGTGGAGACGTAGGCGGCCGATCCGCCGCCCGTCGCGCGCCGGGTGACGGCCGGGCGGCCCGCCTGGGCGCCGGTGCCGTAGTGGGCCAGTACCTCGGTCCCGGGCGCGGTCACGGTGATCCGGTCGGTCCACAGCGCGCCGCTGCCCACGCCCTCCACCTCCACGGTCCGCCCGTCGGGCAGCGGACCGAACTCCTCGATGCGGATGCCCAGCAGGTCCCGCAGCGCACCCGGGTAACCGCCCAGCCACACGTGGTCGTTCTCGTCCACGACGCCGGAGAAGTACGTGGTGACCAGGTGCCCGCCCTGTTCGGTGTACCGGGTGAGTTCCTTGGCCAGCTCGGCCGTGACCAGGTGCAGCACGGGGGCGATGACCACGCGGTGGCGGCCGAGGTCGGCGCCGGTGGGGACGACGTCGGCCCGGATGCCGAGGGACAGCAGCGCCGAGTACCAGTCCAGCGCCTCCCGGTGGTAGTCCAGCAGCGAGGTGGGGTGCGAGTCCTGCTCGCTCGCCCACCAGGACTCCCAGTCGAAGAGGATGCCGACCTCGGCGGGCTCCCGCTCGGACCCGGCCACCGGCGCCAGCGTCCTCAGCGTGTCGCCGAGCGCGGTGACCGCGCGGAACAGGTCGCTGTCCGCCCCGGCGTGCGGGACCATCGCCGAGTGGTACTTCTCGGCACCCGCCGCCGACTGGCGCCACTGGAAGAAGCAGACCGCGTCGGCGCCGTGCGCGACGTGCGTCAGCGAGTCCCGGGCCAGCTCGCCCGGCTCCTTCGCCAGGTTCACGGGCTGCCAGTTCACCGCGCTGGTGGAGTGCTCCATCAGGAACCAGGGCCGCCCGCCCGCGATGCCGCTGGTGAGGTTCGCCGAGAAGGACAGCTCGTCGCGGTCCCGGGGGCCGGGCACCACGTAGTGGTCGTTGGCGACGAAGTCCACCTCGGCGGCCCAGTCCGCGTAGTTCATGCCCTTGATGCCGGGCATCACCATGAAGTTGGTGGTGACGGGGATGTCGGGCGTCAGCTCCCGCAGGATCTCCCGTTCCGCCCGCAGGTGGTCCTTGAGGGCGTCCGACGAGAAGCGCTTGAAGTCCAGCTGCTGGGTCGGGTTGGGGTGGGAGGCGGCCAGCCGCGGCGGCAGGATCTGCTCCCAGTCGCTGTAGCGCTGGGACCAGAAGGCCGTGCCCCAGGCGTGGTTGAGGGCGTCCAGGGTGGCGTACCGTCCGCGCAGCCAGTCGCGGAAGGCACGGGCGGCGTCGTCGGAGTAGTCGTAGACGTTGTGGCAGCCCAGCTCGTTGCTGACGTGCCAGGCGACCAGGGCCGGATGGCCGGCGTAGCGGGTCGCCAGCTCCCGGACCAGGCGCAGGGCGTGCTCGCGGAAGACCGGCGAGGTCGGGCGCCAGTGCTGGCGCGCGCCCGGCCACAGGGTCTCCCCGCGGTCGGTGACCGGCAGGATCTCCGGGTGCGCGGTGGTCAGCCACGGCGGCGGGGAGGCGGTGGCGGTGGCCAGGTCGACGCCGACGCCGTTCGCGTGGAGCAGGTCCATCACGTCGTCGAGCCAGCCGAAGTCCCACACGTCGGCGGCGGGCTGGACGCGGGCCCAGGAGAAGATGCCCACGGACACGATGTTGACGCCGGCCTCGCGCATCAGCCGTACGTCCTCCTCCCACACCTCCCGGGGCCACTGCTCGGGGTTGTAGTCGGCGCCGTAGGCGAGGCGGGGGGCGGGCGCGCCGTCCGTCCCGCGAGAGAGGCGGGACAGGAGGGTGGAGATCATGGCGGTCCAGGTCCTTCCGGTGTGCTGCGTCGGCTGTTCTCGGCTGCTTCTCGGCTACTTCTCGACGGTGAAGCCCTGCTCGGTGCCGTACTTGACCGACGCCTCCTGCCAGGACTTCAGGCCCTCGGCCAGCGTGGTGCCCGAGACATACGCCTTGCCGACGGTGTCGTTGAAGATCGAGTTGGCGTACACCTGGTACGGCAGGTACGACCAGTCGTCGGCGACGTTCCCGGCCGACTCGGCGAAGATCTCGTTGGCCTTCTGGCCGCCGAAGTAGGGGAACGCGGTGTTCTGGAACTCGGCGGACTCCAGGTCCGCGGTGGTCGCCGGGAAGGCTCCGTTCGCCAGCCGGGTCTGCACGCCCTTTCCGGCGCTGGCGTACTCGACGAAGGCGTACGCCAGCGCCTCGTCCCCGCCCAGCTCCGGCAGGGCGAGGGCGCTGCCGCCGTTCTCCGCGCTCGCCGTGGCGCCCGCGGTCCACTGCGGCAGCGGGGCGACGCGCCAGTCACCGGCGGCCTCCTTCACGCCCGAGGCGAGGTTGGCGGGCATCCAGGCGCCGGTGGCCAGGGTCGCGATGGTGCCGTCGCCGAGGCCCTTGTACCAGTCGTCGGTCCAGCTGGTGACGGGGGCGAGCAGCTTCTCGTCGATGAGCTTCTGCCAGGTGTCGGTGAAGGTCTTTGCGCCCTGGTCCGAGAAGTCGATCTTCACTTCGGTGCCGTTCACCGTGTAGGGGCGCGAACCGGCCTGCCAGAGCAGGCTGGTGGCGAATCCGGCGTCACCGGTGTCGGCGGTGATGTACGCCTTCGGGTCGGCCTTGTGCAGCTTCCGGGCGGCGTCCAGATACTCGGCCCAGGTGGTGGGCACCGCGATGTCGTACTTGTCGAAGACCTTCTTGTTGTAGAACAGCGCCATCGGGCCCGAGTCCATCGGCAGGGCGTAGACGCCGTCCCCGCCGGCCTTCACACCGTTCCACGGGCCGGGGGAGAAGGTGCCGGAGAGCTTGTCGGCGCCGAAGCCCTTGAGGTCGGTGAGCTGCTCGGTCAGCGCGTACTGGCCCATCGCGTAGTACTCGATCTGCGCGACGTCGGGGACGCCCTTCTTCGCCGATATCGCGTTCTGCAGCGCGGTGTACTGGTCGGCGTTGGTGCCCGCGTTGACGAGGTCGACCTCGACGCCGGGGTGCTCCTTCTCGAAGTCGGCGGCCACCTGCTTCAGCGTGGGCTCCCACGCCCAGACCGTGAGGGTGCCGCCCTTCTCCAGGGCGGCCCGGATGTCCTCCTGGGAGACCGTCTCGCGGCCGGACTCCCCGTCGTCGGAGCCGCAGGCGGTCACCCCCAGGGCGAGGGCGCAGACGAGGCCGATGCCGCGCAGCAGGCGGCGCGAGTGCTTGTGCATGGGCGAGCTTCCACTTCTTCGTGGGCCGGGACCGGCACCGTTGAGGGTTGGCGGGGCTGGGGGACGGGGGGAGGGGCCTGCCGGGCCTACTCCTTGACGCTTCCGGCGGCGAGTCCGGACTGCCAGTACCGCTGCAGCAGCAGGAACGCGGCGATCAGCGGCAGGACGGTGATGAGCGACCCGGTGACCACCAGGTTGAAGACGGCCTCGCCGCCGGCGGTCGCGGCCTGGGAGTTCCAGCTGTTCAGACCGAGGGTCAGGGGGTACCAGTCGGGGTCCTTCAGCATGACCAGCGGCAGGAAGTAGTTGTTCCAGGTCGCGACCATGGTGAAGAGCAGGACCGTGACGATGCCGGGCGCCAGCAGCGGCAGCGCGACCCGGAAGAAGGTGCGCACCTCTCCGGCGCCGTCGATCCGGGCGGCCTCCATCAGCTCGGTGGGGATGGCCTCGCTCGCGAACACCCACATCAGATACAGGCCGAACGGCGAGATCAGGGACGGGACGATCACCGCCCAGGGGGTGTCGGTCAGGCCCATCTTGCTGAACATCAGGAAGGTCGGGACCGCCAGCGCCGTACCGGGCACGGCCACCGCGCCGATGACCACCGCGAAGACCGC
Source organism: Streptomyces sp. SudanB5_2050 (assembly GCF_964272335.1). Classification (NCBI taxonomy): domain Bacteria; kingdom Bacillati; phylum Actinomycetota; class Actinomycetes; order Kitasatosporales; family Streptomycetaceae; genus Streptomyces; species Streptomyces sp. SudanB5_2050. The sequence goes on along the minus strand of NZ_OZ186760.1, from coordinate 806,766 downwards.
CCGCCGGCCGGGGAAGTCGAACTTGGCCAGCGCGTAGCCGCCGAGCACCGCGAGGAAGGTGGCGCCGCCCGCGCCCAGACCCACGTAGAGCAGGGTGTTGAGGAGCCAGCGGGTGAAGACTCCGTCGTCGTAGGTGAAGGTCTGGCCGATGTTGTCCCACAGCGCGAAGTCGTCGTCGAACCACAGCCCGAAGGAACGGGACATCCCCTCCTGCGTCTTGGTGGCGCTGACGGCCAGCCAGACCAGCGGCACCAGGCTGTACAGCAGGACCAGCGAGGTGAGCAGCGTCAGCAGGACACTGCGGCGGGGCCGGTCGGCGGAGTACCGGCGCCGCGGGGCGCGCAGCCGGGGCGGGGAGCCCGGGCCGCGCGAGGACGTGGCCGCGCCGGGGTCGGAGACGGTGACGACGGGACTGGTCATCGTGGCTCACACTCCCTTGCGCATGCCGCGCAGCTGGACGACGTAGGCGATGACCATGGTGATCAGCCCCATGACGATGGCGACCGTCGCCGAGTAGTTGTGCTGCTGGCCGTTGAAGGACAGCGAGTAGGTGTAGAAGTTCGGCGTGTAGTCGGTCGTGATGGCGTTGGGCGCGAGCGGTTGCAGGATGCTGGGCTCGTTGAAGAGCTGGAAGCTGCCGATGATCGAGAAGATCGTCGCGATCACCAGGGCGCCGCGGATGGCCGGGAGCTTGATCGCGGTGATCACGCGGATCTGCCCGGCGCCGTCGATCTGCGCCGCCTCGTACAGGGAGTGCGGGATCACGCGCAGCGCCGAGTAGAAGATGAGCATGTTGTAGCCGACGAACTCCCAGGTCACGATGTTGCCGATGGAGGCCAGCACCAGGTCGGTGGAGAGCGGGTCGGGCAGCGAGACGCCGAAGGCGCTGTTGATGTCGCCGACCAGGCCGAAGCGGGTGCCGTACATGAAGCCCCACATCAGGGTGGCGACCACGGCGGGCACGGCGTACGGCAGGAAGATCGAGATGCGGAAGAAGTCCCGGCCATACAGGCGTCCGCTGTCCAGCGCGAGGGCCACCAGCAGGGCGATGCCGAGCATGATCGGCACCTGGACGGCCAGGAAGAGCGAGACCCGCCCGAGCGAGTCCCAGAACCGCTCGTCCCGCAGCGCCTGCGTGTAGTTGTCCAGGCCGACGAAGGTCGTGCCGCCGATGAGCCGGTCGCGGAAGAGGCTGAGGTAGACGGAGTAGGCGATCGGCGCGAGGAACACCAGGGCGAACACGGCCACGAACGGGCCGAGGAAGCCCCACCCCGTCCAGGAGCGGCGGTCACGCCTCGCCCGGGGTGGGGCCGGCCGCGGCGCGGCGGCGGCCGGCGGTTGCAGCGTCGTCATGTCGTTCCTCGCTCGTGCGGGTACGGGAGCCACGGCATGTTTGCGTAAACATCGCGCAGCGCGAAGGGTGCTTCAGAGGCGTGGGCGGGCTGTTATGTTTACGTAAACATCTGGTGGCGGCATGTCTACACTGCCCCGAGGACGACGGTCAAGGGTCCTTCGGGAGCCGGGGCCCGGGCAGTTGCGGAGAGGTGGCGGAGGACAAGTGGACACGGCTGAGGGGGTCGCGGACCCGCGGGGAGCGGGCGTGCGGCGCCGGCGCGGCGGCCGGGTGCCCACCGCTTCCATGGCGGACGTGGCGCGGCTGGCGGGGGTCTCCTCGCAGACCGTCTCCCGCGTCTCCAACGGCTACGCCGGGGTGACCGAGGAGACCAGGCAGCAGGTGCTGGCGGCCATGAAGGAGCTGGGCTACCGGCCCAACAGCGCGGCCCGGGCCCTCAAACGCGGCGAGTTCCGGACCATCGGCGTCATCACCTTCTCGCTGGCGACCACCGGCAACGTACGGACCCTGGAGGCCATCGCCACCTCCGCGGCGGGCGAGGGGTACGCGGTGACCCTCCTGCCGGTCGCCGTCCCCACCCAGGACGAGGTGCGCGGCGCCTTCTCCCGGCTGGAGGAACTGGCCGTCGACGCGGTGATCGTCATCATGGAGGTCCATCTGCTGGACGCCGCCACCCTCACCCTGCCGCCCCACGTCCAGGTCGTCGTGGTCGACTCCGACGCCGGCGACCATTACACGGTCGTCGACACCGACCAGGCCGGCGGCACCCGCGCCGCCGTGCGCCACCTGCTGGACCTCGGGCACCGGACCGTGTGGCACCTGGGCGGGCCCGAGGACTCCTTCGCCGCCCAGCGCCGCACGGACGCCTGGCGGCGCACCCTCGCCGAGGCCGGCCGCACCGTGCCGCCCCTGGTCCGGGGCGACTGGTCGGCGCGGTCCGGCTACCTGGCCGGCCTCGAACTCGCCGCGCGCGAGGAGTGTACGGCCGTCTTCGCGGCCAACGACCAGATGGCCCTCGGTCTGATGCGCGCCCTGCACGAGCACGGGCGACGGGTCCCCGAGGACGTCAGCGTCATCGGCTTCGACGACATCCCCGAGGCCGGCTCCTTCCTGCCGCCGCTGACCACCGTCCACCAGGACTTCGCCGAGGTGGGACGGCTGTGCGTCGAGGCGGTGCTGCGCAAGATGCGTCAGGACGGCCCGGAGCGGGGCACGACGCTGGTGCCGACCCGGCTGGTGACCCGGGCGAGCACGGCGCCCCCGCCGCGCTGACGCCCCGGGGGACGGCGGGCGGCGCCCGGTCGGGACGAGGGGAGCGCCGTCCGGTTTACGGGCGGTCGGGCAGGCAACCCCACAACCCGACCCGTTGTCCCCTCGTGCCCCGGGAGGGCCCCATGACCCAAGTCGCCGACTTCGTGCTGCAGCGCCTGTCCGAGTGGGGCGTCCAGCGGGTGTACGGGTATCCGGGCGACGGCATCAACGGCCTGCTCGGCGCGTTCGACCGGGCCGACGGCGACCCGGAGTTCATCCAGGCGCGGCACGAGGAGACGGCCGCGTTCATGGCCTGCGCCCACGCCAAGTTCACCGGCGAGGTGGGCTGCTGCGTCGCCACCTCGGGACCGGGCGCGATCCACCTGCTCAACGGCCTCTACGACGCCAAGCTCGACCACCAGCCCGTGGTGGCCGTGGTCGGGCAGCAGAAGCGGCTCTCGCTGGGCACCCACTACCAGCAGGAGATCGCCCTCGACCAGCTGTTCGCGGACGTCTCCGAGTACTGCCAGATGATCGTGCACCCGGGACAGGCCCGGCACGTGATCGACCGTGCCTTCAAGACCGCGCTGACCACCCGGGGCGTCGCCACGATCATCATCCCCAACGACGTGCAGGAGGAGGACGCCATGCCCTCCCCGCCCCGGGAGCACGGCTCCGTCTTCTCCAGCGTGGGGTGGAGCCGGCCCAGGGTCCTGCCCGACCACGACGAGCTGCGCAGGGCCGCCGACGTCCTCAACGCGGGCGACAAGGTCGCCATGCTGGTCGGCCAGGGCGCCGCCGACGCCGAGGCCGAGGTCATGGAGGTGGCCGAGCTGCTCGGCGCCGGCGTCGCCAAGGCGCTGCTCGGCCGCGAGGTGCTGCCCGACGACCTGCCGTACGTCACCGGACCCATCGGCCTGCTGGGCAGCAAGGCCAGCGACAAGATGATCAAGGGCTGCGACACCCTGCTGATGGTCGGCAGCAGCTTCCCGTACGCGGAATGGCTGCCCGAGGAGGGACAGGCCAGGGGCGTCGAGATCGACATCGACGGCCGGATGATCGGCATCCGCTATCCCATGGACGCCCACCTGGTGGGCGACTCCCGGGAGACCCTGCGCGCCCTGATCCCGCTGCTCCGGCGCAAGAAGGACCGCGGCTGGCGGGAGAAGATCGAGAAGGACGTGCGGGAGTGGCACGACCTGGCCGACCGCTGGGCCGGTGAGCACTTCGGCAGGACCATCAACCCGCAGGCCGTCGCCGCCGAACTCTCCTCCCGCCTGCCCGACGACGTCATCCTCACGGCCGACTCCGGCTCGGGCACCAACTGGTGGGCACGCCACCTCAAGCTCCGCCAGGGCATGCGCGCCTCGCTGTCCGGCACCCTGGCGACGATGGGCCCGGGCACGCCGTACGCCATCGCGGCGCGGTTCGCCTACCCGGACCGGCCGGTGATCGCCTTCGTCGGGGACGGCGCGTTCCAGATGAACGGCATGAACGAGATGATCACCGTCAAGCGGTATCTGGACCGCCTGTCCGGACCGGCCCCGCTGGTCTTCTGCGTCTTCAACAACCAGGACCTCAACCAGGTCACCTGGGAGCAGCGCGCCATGGCGGGCGACCCCAAGTACCCGGGCTCGCAGGACATCCCCGACGTCCCCTACGCCGCCTACGCCGAACTCCTCGGCCTCAAGGGCATCGTCTGCGCCGACCCCAAGAAGGTGGGCGACGCCTGGGACGAGGCACTGTCCGCCGGCCGGCCCGTGGTCCTGGAGTTCAAGGTCGACGCGGAGATCGCGCCGATCCCGCCGCACATCATGAAGGAGCAGGGCAAGAAGGCCGTCAAGGCGGCCCTGCACGACCCGCAGGCCACCGGGATCGCCACCAGGGGCGTACGCCAGAAGCTCACCGAGTACGCCGGGCACCTTCCCGGCCGGGGCAAGAAGTGAGGGGCGTCCGGCGCCGGGGCGGGAACGGGACCGAGGTCGTCGTCGTCACCGGTGCGACCGGCGGCGTCGGGCGGGCCACCGTCCGGGCCTTCGGCGCCCGCGGCGCCTCGGTGGCCCTCCTCGCCCGCGGCGAGTACGCCCTCGAACGGGCGGCCGAGGAGGTCCGGGAGGCCGGCGGACGCGCCCTGCCCCTGGTGGTGGACGTCTCCGACGCCGAGGCCGTGGACGCGGCGGCCGACCGGGTCGAGGAGGAACTCGGCCCGATCGACGTGTGGGTGAACGCCGCGTTCTCGACGGTCTTCGCGCCGGTCGCGGACCTCTCGCCGGACGAGCTGAGGCGCGCCACCGAGGTCACCTACTTCGGTTTCGTGCACGGCACCCAGGCCGCCCTGCGGCGCATGACGCCGCGCGACCGCGGCACGATCGTCCAGGTCGGATCGGCCCTGGCCCGGCGCAGCGTCCCGCTCCAGGCGGTCTACTGCGGGGCCAAGCACGCCATCCAGGGGTTCACCGAGTCCCTGCGCTGCGAGCTGCTGCACGACCGGAGCGGCGTGCGGGTGACCATGGTCCAGATGCCCGGACTCAACACGCCCCAGTTCAGCTGGGTGCTGACCCGGCTGCCCCGGCACCCGCGCCCGGTGGCCCCCGTCTACCAGCCCGAGGTCGCCGCCCGTGCGGTCCTGCACGCCGCGGACCGTCCCGAGCGGCGCGAGTACTGGGTGGGCGGCTCCACCGTCGCCACCCTGCTGGGCCAGATGGTGGCTCCGGGCCTCCTGGACCGTTACCTGGCCCGGACCGGCTACGACGGGCAGCAGACCGACGAGCCCGTCGACCCCGGCCGGCCGGTCAACCTGTGGAAGCCGCCGGACGACACCGCCCCCGCCGACTACGGCGCACACGGGATCTTCGACGACGAGGCCCATCCGCGCAGCCTCCAGTTCTGGCTCTCGCGCCACCGCCGGCCGCTCGCCCTGGCCGCCGCCGTGTCCGGGACGGCCGCCGCGGCACTCGCCGACGGCATCCGCCGGCGCTCCCGGCCGTAGGGCGCGCTGCCCGCCGACCCCGCCCTCCCGGCCGTAGGGCCCTCCCCGTCGAGGCCCGTCCTCCCGGTGCGGGGCGGGCCGGCCGGGGAGGCGGCGGCTCATTCGCGGTCGATCGTGCGCGTCCACCAGTGGTGCTCGCAGAACCAGTGGCCGACCATGGCGCCGCCGAAGACGACGAACCCGACGCCGATCAGCCAGGACTCGACCACCAGCACGATGCCCACGGTGCCGTAGCTGATCGCGTTGTCCAGGATGAGCGGCGTGAAGACCAGGTACGAGAAGCCCCGCAGGCCGATGAGGCCGATCATGGTCGCGACGGCTCCGGGCAGCAGGTCCCGCCAGCGGACCTGGCTGCCGAGCAGGAAGTGCTGCCCCCACCAGAAGAACAGCATGCCCGTCGCCGTCGACAGCGCGATCCGCACCGACCCGTGCAGCGCGGTGCGCGTCTGCACCTCCTGGTAGAGGTAGCAGGTCAGCACGATGACCCAGGTCAGCTGGCGCCACACCCGGTGCCAGGGGCCGGAGGGCAGCTCCCAGATGCGCTCGTAGCCGTTCTGCACGCTCGCCGCGAAGGACACGCCGAACACCGCGAGGGCGATGCCGCCCCACACGCTCGTGGTGCCGATGACCTTGGTGGGCGGGCTGATGATGTCGGTGAGCACCTTGGCGGACCGTCCGGACAGTCCCATGCCGTCGGCCAGCCACGACGCGAAACCGCCGCCTCCCAGGGGATCGAAGGCGGCCACCACGATCAGCAGCGGCGCCAGCGTGACCAGGGCGAGGGTGGCGAACCCCATGGCGCGGTGCATCAGCTCCAGGTCCCGGCCGCGCCGGACGAGGGAGGACGCGGCCAGCCGGTCCCACGCACGGTGGAACGGCTGCCATAACCGGTTCACGGGGTGCTCCTCGGGCGGTCCTTCCGCGGCTGTCGGACGCGCAACTGAGTGACCCCGGGCGGGCCCCGGCAAACGTGACACCACCCGGACGCCCGGCGACGGCCCCCGCACGGGCTCGCCGGCGCGGGGAACCGGCCCTCGGACAGCGGGCCGGGAGAGCGGGGCGCCGACTACCCCCGGGACCGGCCGGCCACCGGCTTCCCGGACGAGGCCGCGTACCGGGCGGGACCCGCGGCCCGGGTCAGGGGTCGGTGCGCTGCTGCTCGCGCATCCGCTCGTTGTGCCAGGCGATGGCCGCCCGTATCTGCGGCTCCTGGAGACCGGTGCGGCAGCCGAGCTGGTCCATGGAGAGCTCCGACGGGCCCGAGGTCAGCGCCCGGGTGAGCTTCGCCGCCCACAGCTCCTCCTCCACGAAGGGCCGGTGCGCGTAGCCGTCCTTGATCACGTCGAAGTGTTCGTCGCAGCAGGCGGTGATGAGCCGCAGCCCGTCGCACCACTCGTGCGCCACCCGCGCCGCGGACGAGTCCGGCACGTAACCGCGCACGGACCGGTCCTCGGGGAAGACCCTCGCACACAGGTCGCACAGTTCCACGGGGACCGGCTTCGCCGCCCGACGGCCCTTCCTGCCCTTGCGCTTCCACATGGCGCCTCCCGGAATGCCGGACAATGCCGGACGACCGTGCCGACTCCGGTGGACCGGTGTCCGGAATGCCGGAGTTACCCGCAGGGCGGGGAGCAAACGCCCCACGGGTGACGGTAGGGGTCCGGGCCGGGCGGCGCTAGGCCGTCCTGACCGGCAGTTCGAACAGGTCGTTCTGGGTGACCACCGGTTTGTTGCGCAGCTCTGACGCCGGCACCGCCAGGTCCAGGCGCGGGAAGCGGGCGTAGAGCGCGGGCAGCGCCACCCCGGCCTCCAGCCGGGACAGGGCCGCGCCCGGACACACGTGCGGGCCGTGCCCGAAGGAGATGTGCCGGCTCGGCGAGTCGCGGGTGATGTCGAACTCGCCCGCGGTCGGTCCGTGCGCCCGCTCGTCCCGGCCCAGCGCGCCGTACGACACGATCAGCGCGTCCCCGGCGGGTATCACCCGGTCGCCGACCGGGACGTCCTCGGTGGCGAAGCGGATCAGGACGTGCGAGGTCGGCGTGGACCAGCGCAGCGTCTCCTCGATCACCGCCGACCACTCGGCCCGGCCCGACAGCACCAGGGCGCGCTGCTCGGGGTGGGTGGACAGGTTGACCACCGCGTTCACGATCAGCGAGATCGTGGTCTCGTGACCGGCCGCCACCATCAGCTGGAGCGTGGAGACGATCTCCTCGTCGGTGAGGTGGTCGCCGTTCTCCGAGGCCAGGATCAGGGCGCTGGTCAGGTCGTCGCCGGGAGCGGCGCGCTTGGCGGCGACCGTGTCGGCCATGATCCCGGCCAGCTCGGTGAGGGTCGCGACGACCTCCTCGGGGGGTGTCTGCGTCGAGAAGAACTTCTCGAACAGCACCTTGAGCCGAGGCAGCCGCGCCTCCTCGATGCCCATCAGGTCGGCGACGACGTACATCGGCAGGGGGTAGGCGAAGGCCGCCTTGAGGTCGAAGACGCCGCCGTCGGCCGGCAGCTCGTCCAGCAGCCGGTCGGTCAGCTCGGTGATCCGTCCCCGCATGTGCTCCACCCGGCGCACCGTGAGCGCCTGCGCCACCAGGGTGCGCAGCCGGCGGTGCTCGGCGCCGTCCACGGTGAGCATCGAGCGGCCGGGATTGGCCAGTCCGATCAGCGGCCAGTCGGCGGGTATCTCACCGCGCTGCCACGCCCCCCACACATTGATGTCCTTGACCAGCCGGGGGTCGGTCAGCAGGGCCTTGGCCTCCGCGTGGTGCGTGACCGCCCAGACGGGCACGCCGCCCGGCAGCTCCACGGCGGCGAGCGGTCCCGCCGCGCGCAGCCGGGCGCTCTCGCCGTCCAGGTCGGTGACGAACGGGTCCAGCGGGATCCGCGCTTCTTCGATGCCGGTCGTCATGCTGACGCGCCTTTCGGGGCAGGGGTCGGAGTGAACCGCACGGGCAGCTCGGTCAGCCCCCGCAGCCAGGGCGAGGGGCGACGGGTGAGGGAGGCGGCGGGCACCGCCAGGTCGATGTCCGGCAGCCGGTCGAGCACGACCTCGATGCCGGTGCGGGCGATCACCTCGGCGACCTCCTGCGCGGGGAAGGGGCAGCGGTGCTCGCCGTGGCCGAAGGAGAAGTGGGCGTTGTTGCCGCCGGTGAGCGCGGAGCCGTGGGTGCGGACCTGCGGGTCGGAATTGGCGCCCTGCAGTCCGAGCAGCACCAGGTCGCCGGCGCGGACGCGGCGCCCGCCGAGCCGGGTGTCGCGGGTGGCCCAGCGGCCGGCCACGTTCTGCGTGGGGGTGTCCTCCCACAGCACCTCGTTCATCGCCTCGGCGACACTGTTGCGGCCGCCGAAGAGGGACGCGGCGAAACGGTCGTCGGTGAGCATCAGGCGCAGCGAGTTGCCGATCCAGTCGGCGGTCGGCTGGTGGCCCGCGGCCAGCATCACCATCAGGTCCTGGGCGACCTCCTCCTCGCTGAAGCCGCCCTCGTCGGCCAGCATCCGGGAGGCGACGTCGTCGGCGGGCGCCGCCTTCCGGTCGGCGAGGAGCGCGGCCATCGACGTGGCGAGGTGCCGCTGCCCGGCGATGGCCCGCTCCCGGCCGTCGATCATGTCGTTGAGGGCGGTGACCAGCGCGGGACCCTCCTCGTCGGAGAAGCCGTACAGCCGGGCGAGCACGCGGACCGGGAGCAGCATGGCGTAGTCGCCCACGAGGTCGGCCTCGCCCTCGGCGCAGAGCCGGTCGACGAGTTCGTCGGCGAACCGCTCGGCGTGGCCGCGCAGCACGTGCGGGTCCACGGCCTCCAACGCGTTGCTGATCATGGCCGCGCGCACGCGGTGCCGCTCGCCGACCGTGTACAGGATCGACGGCTGCCGACGGCCGATCATCGGCAGCAGCGGCCAGTCGTCGGGGATGTTCTCCCACTGGTTCCACAGCTCCGAGTCCCGGCTGAACAGCACCGGATCGCCGGTCACCTGGTGCAGTTCCCGGTAGCCCAGCACCAGCCAGGCCGGCACGTCCCCGTCCAGCAGCACCGGGGCGACCGCGCCGTGCTCGCTCCGCATCCGCCGGTAGAGCAGGGCGGGGTCGGTCCGGAAGCGCGGGCCGGACAGCGGCACGGCGTCCGCGGTGTCGGGGACGCCGGTGGCGTCGCTGGCGTCGGTGCTCACACGAACTCCTGTCGGGGCCGGCCCGCCCGGCCGGCGTAGTGGGCCTGGAGGTGCTCGACCAGCGTGATCAGCACCTGCTTGCCGGACTCCCGCGACCTGGCGTCGCAGAAGACCAGCGGCACGCGGGGGTCCAGGTCGAGGGCGTCGCGGATCGTCTCGGGCGCGTGCCGGGGGCCGCCGAAGTCGTTGCAGGCGACGATGAACGGCGTCCCGTGGTGCTCCAGCCGGTCGATGGCGTACCAGGAGTCGTCGATGCGCCGGGTGTCGACGAGGACCACCGCGCCGAGCGTGCCGGAGAACAGCCGGTCCCACAGGAACCAGAACCGCTCCTGTCCGGGCGCGCCGAACAGGTACAGCACGTTGCGCGCGTCGAGGCTGATGCGGCCGAAGTCGAAGGCCACGGTCGTCGCGGTCTTGCCGCGCACCTCGCTGATGTCGTCGACCGCCTCGCCGGCCTGCGTCATCGTCTCCTCGGTGTTGAGGGGGCGGATCTCGCTGACCGAGCGGACCATGGTCGTCTTGCCGACGCCGAAGCCGCCCACGACCACGATCTTCAGGCCGTTGTCGGCGGACGCGCCCAGCGGGGCGCGGGCGTCAGAGGTTGCGGAGTCCAACGAGCACCTGCTCCAGGATGTCGGGATCGGGGACGGCTGCCGTGCGCGGATGGCGCGCGCTCACGCGGCCCGCGGCGTGCAGGTCGGCGAGCAGGATCTTGGTGATGCTCACCGGGAGCCGCAGCTCGGCGGCGATCTCGACCACGGCCGTGGGCGCCTCGGTCATCCTCAGGATCGCCGTGTGCTCCGACTGCATGCCGGGCGCCGGTTCGCACTCGGCGACGACGAGGGTGACCAGGTCGAACGGGTTGTCCGGACCCGACCGGCTGCGCCCCTGGGTGAGGGTGTACAGGCGGTCGGGGGCGTCGTCCCTGCCGGGGCGGCTCATGACGTACGGGGCTGTGCGGTGAGGTGCTCGCCGAGCTGCTCGATCAGCTCGCTCATGTTGTGCCCGACGAGCCCGGCGTCCGCGTCCTCGGAGGTGACGACGGCCAGGTGCGCGCCCTCGCCCGCCTCCACGATGAACAGGATGCCGCCGTAGAACTCGGTCATGGCCGAACGCACCCCGCCGCTGCCGTCGCCGAACTCCACCGACGCGCCGTGGGACAGCGACTGGATGCCGGCGGCGATCGCGGCCAGTTGGTCGGCCTGGTCCACGGACAGCTCGGGGGTGCGGCAGAGCTTGAGGCCGTCCCGGGACAGGACGAGCGCGTGCCGCGCACCCGGCGTGCGCTCGAGGAGGCCCTCGATGAGCCAGGTGAGCTTGTCGTCGGCGGTGGTCGAGCCGGTCATGGAGTGGTGTCGCCTTCCGGGTGCGCGTGCGAGTGGGACGGGTGGTCGGGGGCCGTCTCGGTCGGGGTGGGGTCGGTGCGGTCCGCCGGCGCGGCGTCGTCCCGCGGTTCCGGGCCGGTGGGACCGGCGGCCCGTACGGCCTGGCGGAAGCTGCTGAAGCGGGCCGCGCGTGTCTTCGCGTCGTCGGCGGACGGGGCGGTGCGCGGCGCGGCGTCCCGGGCGCCCGCCCGTGCGCGTTCGGCGGCGGCGAGGGTGCGGCCCCGGCGGCGCCTGGGCAGCCCGGCGGCCTCGGCCGGCGCCGTCGGCCCGCCCTCCCGGGCCGCGGACTCGTGCGAGGGCACCGGCCCGCCCTCCCGGCCCGCGGACTCGTGCGAGGGCACCGGCTCGGGCTCCCGGGCCGCGGGCGAGGAGCCGACCTCGGTCGGTGGGGGCGTGGGGGAGTCGGGGCCGGTGAGCGCCGGTCCGGCGGGGAAGCGGGCCTCCTGCGGCGTGGTTGGTAGTACGCCGGTCCGCGACGGCGCCGCGGGCGGCGGGGGCGCCGGAGCAGCCGCGGACGGCGTCGGTGCCGGCGCGACGGCCGGGGTGCCGAGGATGTCCCGGGGGATCAGCATCAGTACGCCGGTACCGCCGCGCGCGGACGGCCGGAAGGAGACCTTCAGCCCGTACTTGGCCGACAGCCGGCCGACGACGGCGAGGCCCAGCCGGGTCCCGGTCAGTCCGCCGAGCCCGGCCGACTCCCCGGACACCGCCTGCTGGGCCCGGCGCAACTGCACCTCGCCCATCACCAGCCCGCTGTCCTCCACGGACACGATGACGCCGGCGGGCACCTCCTCGACGTACACGTGGACCTCGGCGGTCGGTGGCGAGAAGTTCGCGGCGTTGTCCAGGAGTTCGGCCAGCGCGTGCATCACGCCCTCGGCGGCGTGCCCGGCGACCGAGGCGTCGCCGGCCGCGTGCACCCGCACCCGCTGGTAGCCGGCGATGCGGCCCATGGCCCCGCGCAGGATGGACTCCATGCCGATGGGACGCGCCCAGCGGCGCCCCGAGCGGGCCCCGGTGAGGACGGCGACGGAGTCGGCGAGCCGGCCGGCCTGCGCGGTGCGGTGGTCGAGGTGCAGCAAGTCGGCGAGGACGTCCTCGTCGCTGTGCCGTTCCTCCATGGCCCGCAGGTCGGCGAGCATCCCGGTGGCCAGCGCCTGCATCCGGCCGGCCGCGTTGGCGGTCGCCGACACGGCGGCGGCCCGCTCGCCGGTCGCCCGGTCCAGCCGGGCCCGCAACCGCGCGGTCTCCTCGGTGAGCCGGGCGACTTCCCGGTCTCGCTCCTCGGTGAGCAGCGCCCGCTCCCGTGCGAAGTCCGCGGTGAGCCGGTCCGATTCCCGCTCGAAGTCCTCGGCGAGCCGCCTGCGCTCCTGATCGAACCCGTCGGCGAGACGGCGGCGTTCCCCGTCGAACTCCGCCAGGAGCCGGTCCCGTTCGCGCTCGGCCTCCGCGCGCAGCGCCTCCTGCTCCCGTGCGGCCCGCTCGGCCAGCCCTGCCCGGTCCCGCACGAGTGCCTCGGCGTCCGCGCGGGCCGCGTCCAGCAGCCGGCGCGTGGCCCGTTCCGACCGCACGGCGTGCACGGCCACGGTCACGGCCACACAGAGCAGGATCGCCGCGGCGCTCGCCCCGAGGGCGAGTGGAACACGGACCGAGGACGGCGCCGCGGCGACGGCCCCGCCGACGGCGAGTGCCGACACCACCGCGCACGGCAGGGCGACGGTCACGAGGGGAGGGAGAGCGGGGCGGTCGCCTGAGCGGGCGGGCGCGGTCATCAATCGGGTCCTCGCCAGGCCGCCGTCGGCGGCCTTCCTGTCGTCCTTCGGGGCGGATACGCGGATACGCGGATACGCACCGAGAACTGTCACACGGCACGCAACAGGCGATCACTATAGGGGAGTTAGTGATCTCGTTGAGTAGGCTTTCGCTCAAATATCCAGGGTTCGTGATCCGTCGCGTGCCGCGCGTCCAGCCGCGCCGGGGACGGGGTCACGGCCGGTCGGCCGCCGGGCGTCCGCCGGCGCCATGGGCCGAACGGGCGGCTCAGGCGAGACCGCCCTTCTCGCACACCCGGCGGGCGACCTCGCGGAGCTTCACGTTGTGGTCCTGCGAGTAGCGGCGCAGTGCGGCGAAGGCCTGGTCCTCGGTGAGGCGGTGCCTGCCCATGAGGATGCCCATGGCCTCGCCGATGGTGTGCCGGGTGTCGATGGCCTGCTCCAACTGGGCGTGCGTCCGGGCGCTGGAGAAGGCCACCGCGGCGTGCGAGGCGAGCAGCCAGCCGGCCGTCTCACTGGCCTCCGTGAACGCCCCGGGCCTGAAGGAGTAGAGGTTCAGCGCACCGAGGTCCTCGTCCTCGGTGAACAGCAGGAAACCCATCATGCTGCCCAGACCCAGCTTGCGTGCCTCGGGCACGTACCTGGGCCAGCGCCGGGCCTCCCGGGTGAAGTCGGCGATCCGGAACTGCCGCTGTCCTCGCGAGGTCCGCGCGGCGTCGAAGCAGGGCCCCTCGCCGACGCGTCCCTGTAGTTCGTCACTGTCGGCGACCACCTGGTCGGTCGGGGCGAGGGACCGCACCCGCCCGCCGCGCAGGATCAGGATGCCGGCGGCGTCGCAACCCTCCACCAGTTCCGTCGCGGACGAGCTGATCCGCTCCAGCGTGCCGTTCACCGACTCCTGGGCCAGCAGATCGCGCGCCAGCCGCGCCATCTGCTCGGCGAATCCGCGCCAGTCCTCCATGCCGCCTCCTCCTCGCTCCGTCGCAAGGGTTCCCGCGCGGGGCCCGACGACAACCGGGGGCGGGCCATTCTCACCCGGGCCCGGTAGGCCGCCGGGGTCAGCGGCCCGCGGTGCGGGGCGCCGCCGTCGACCTGCTCGCCCGCCTCGGCCGGGAGCGCGGCACCGTCACCGGCCGGTCACCACGCCCACGCCCCGTCCGGCCGCGGCCGACCGGGTCACCGACGTGCGCGACGGACCCCTGGACCCGCCCGCGTCTGCGCCCGCGGACCCGCCCGCGCCCGTGGACCCGCCCGCGCCCGCGGACCCGCCCGCGCCCGTGGACTGCCCGTGCCCGTGGACCGCCCGTGCCCATGGACCCGGCCGGGCTTCAGCCGCCGGGCCGCAGGCGGTCGGCGGCGTCCGGGGGATGGATCCGCATCCCGGGCCGCCGCCGGTGCACGGTGAGGTACGTCACCCCGCTCGGACCGGCGGCGATGCCCCGCGCCGAACCGTGCGGCAGCCACGTCAGGGCCCCCGCGCGCAGCGGTCGCTCACCGTCGGCGCGGACCAGGGCCGCCTCGCCCTCCAGCACGAGCAGCAGGACGTCGAGGTCCGGCTCGGTGTGGGTGCCGACCCGTCCGCCCGGGGGGACGCGGACCACGTTGGCGTCGAGCTGCCGCCCCGCCTCCGCGAGCCGCCACAGGGCGCCGCCCGGCGCGTCCCCGCCGAGCGCCAGGAGTTCCCCCGTGTCGCACAGGACACGGGGGAGTGGTGTGTCCGCCGCGTCCCGGGTGGGGAAGCCGTCGTCGTCCGCCGCCATCCGCTGTCACCGTCCGTTGCGCGTCCCGTGACGCACTCCACAAGATCATGGCCTCATTCAAATAAGAATCTAACATGCGCATTTGGTAGCGTCCGGACCGTGCGGCTGACGAAGTTCACCGACCTGGCGCTGCGTTCGGTCATGCGCCTGGCGGTCCAGAAGGACGGCGACGAACCTCTGACCACCCGTGAGGTGGCCGAGGTCATGGGTGTCCCGTACACGCACGTGGCCAAGGCCGTCACCCGTCTCCAGCACCTCGGTGTGGTGGAGGCGCGGCGCGGCCGGGGCGGCGGGCTGACGCTGACCGGTGCGGGGCGGCAGGCGTCGGTGGGCCGGCTGGTGCGTGAACTCGAAGGGGACGGCGAGGTCGTCGCCTGCGAGGACGATCCGCCCTGTCCGCTGCGCGCGGCCTGCCGGCTGCGCCGGGCCCTGCGGGACGCGCAGGAGGCCTTCTACGCCGCGCTCGACCCGTTGACCGTGGCCGATCTGGTGGCCTCGCCCACCGGTCCGGTCCTGATCGGCCTGACGGACCGCCCCTCGGGGTGAGAGCGGACCGACCGACCCGGTCGACCCGCACCCCGAAATACGAAGATCATCTACCAATTAAGGAGTCGCCGTGCTCTCCGAACAGTCAGTCCCCGTGGTCCGTGCCACCCTCCCGGCGGTGGGAGCGGCCATCGGGGACATCACCACGCTGTTCTACCGGAAGCTGTTCGACGCCCACCCCGAGCTGCTGCGCGACCTGTTCAACCGCGGCAACCAGGCCAACGGGGAGCAGCAGCGGGCGCTGGCCGGCTCCATCGCCGCCTTCGCCGGCATGCTGCTGGAGCGCCCCGACGCCCGTCCGGACGCGCTGCTGTCCCGCATCGCGCACAAGCACGCCTCCCTCGGCGTCACCTCGGACCAGTACAAGATCGTCCACCGTCATCTCTTCGCCGCGATAGCCGAGGTGCTCGGCGACGCCGTCACCCCCGAGGTCGCCGCCGCCTGGGACGAGGTCTACTGGCTGATGGCCAACGCGCTCGTGGCCGCCGAGGCCCGCCTCTACCAGGAGGCCGGGGTCGCCGAGGGCGACGTCTGGCGCCGCATGGAGATCGCCGAACGGCACGAGGAGACCCCCGACGCGGTCTCTCTCGTCCTCAGGCCCGCCGACGGCCGCCCGGCCCCGTCGTTCCGCCCGGGGCAGTACGTCGGTGTGCGGTCCTCGCTGCCCGACGGCTCCCACCAGATCCGCCAGTACAGCCTGTCCGCGGCGCCGGGCCGCGCCGACTGGCGCATCACCGTCAAACGCGTCCGGGGCGGCGCGCGTCCCGAGGGGGAGGTCTCCTCCTGGCTGCACGCGCACGCCCGGCCGGGCGACGTCCTCACCGTGTCCGCGCCCTTCGGCGACCTGGCGCTCGACGAGGGGGACGGCCCCCTGCTGCTGGCCTCCGCCGGCATCGGCGTGACGCCCGTGCTGGCCATGCTGGACCACCTGGCGGCCACCGGCTCCACCCGCCCGGTGACCGTCGTCCACGCCGACCGCGGTCCGGCCGACCACGCGCACCGGCAGGAGCAGCTCGACCTCGTGCGCGCCCTGCCCGGTGCCCGGCTCCACCTGTGGTACGAGGAGCCCGGCGACACCGCGCCCGAGGCGTCCGCGGGCCGCGCCGACGTCTCCGGCCTCGACCTGCCCGCCGGTCTCACGGCCTACCTGTGCGGTCCTGTGCCCTTCATGCGCGCCGTCCGGGGCGACCTCCTGCGCCGGGGCGTCCCGGCGCACGCCGTCCACTACGAGGTCTTCGGTCCCGACCTCTGGCTCGGACAGGAGTAACGGGCACCCGCCCTTCCCACCGCGGCCCCGCCCCCGGCACCCGCCTAGGGCGGTCAGGCCGCGGCGGTGAACGCGGTGGCGATGGCGGTGTCGGTGCGGGCGTGCACGACCAGCCGCGGACCGGAGGTGTCGGCGTTGTTCTCCAGCAGCCGCCGGACGGGCGCGCTGTGGGTGACGACGCTCATCAGCACACCGAGGCGGCCGCACCACTGATGGGCCCGGAGCACGGCACTGACCGCGGCATGGCTCCCGCCGAGGTCGGTGAGAACGATGACGACGGGCGCCGGCTTGTGCGCGTCGACCAGATTGGTGATGTACGTGGTCAGCGCGGCCCGCCCGTCGATACCCGGGTCCTGGTCCACCGTGATGACCAGGACCCCATGCTCCAGGGTGTGGGACAGCATCGTGGCCTCCGATCCGACGCCTCTTGGCGAAGATGTGTCCAGTGAACGTGCCCGGGACGGGGTCCGCAATGCGCCCGCCCGGGCACCGGCCGGCCGGACACCCGAGCCGAGTACGATCGTCCGGTTCACCCCGACCGCCACGAGGAGTGCCGACCGGTGCCCGCCCTGCTGCCCCAGCCCCGTACCGGGCCCCTGCCGACGGATCCGCAGTGCCTGACGCGGGTGGAGGACGGCGAACGGCTGCACGCCCTGCTGTGGCGTCTGGGGCCGGGCTGGCGCACCGTCAGCAGCGCGGTCCTCGGCGGCGGGATCGCCGACCGCGCGTGGATCCTCAACGCCCAGGTGGCCCACGGGTATCGGCGCACCGACCCCGCGCGGCACCTGGCCGACCTCGCCCGTGCCGCCGGTGCCGAGGGGCCGGGCGTCGGACTGATGACCGCGGCCGACGTGTCGGCCCGCGCCGGCGCGCGGGACGGTGGAGTGCGGGCGGTGGTCACCGCGGGCATCTCGGTGCGCGGGTGGGCGGCCTCCCCCGAGGCGGGCGCCGTCGGCGTCGCGGCGCCCGGGACGATCAACATCGTCGCCGCGCTCCCGGTCGCGCTGACCGACGCCGCCCTGGTCAATGCCGTGATGACGGCGACCGAGGCCAAGGTGCAGGCGCTGCTGGAGGCGGGCCTGGACTGCTCCGGCACCCCCACAGACGCGGTGTGCGTCGCCGCCCGTGCCCCGCGCGAGGGCGCCGAGGTCCACGCGTTCGCGGGACCCCGCTCCGAGTGGGGCGCCAGACTGGCCCGCGCCGTGCACCGGGCCGTACGCGCCGCACTGCCCGCGGCGGCCTGAACCCGGCCCGCTACAGCGACGTACGGCGCCGTACCGCGAGCGTGCGCAGGGTCAGCGCCGTGGCGAGCAGCAGCCAGGCCACCACGGAGTAGGCCCACGCCGTCGAGCCCCGGGCGACCCCGACGGCGCTCCACACGGCCCACAGCGCGAGCACCACGCACAGGGCCGTCCACGCGATGTCGGCGACACGGCTGCGCAACTGGGCGCGTTGGCGGGTGCCCGGCTCCAGTTCGCCGAGACCGTCGTCCACGGATGCCTTCCGCTCGTCCACTTCGGACTCCTTCGGGGTCGTCGCGAGTGAACTCCGGTTACCCCGGGGGACGTTGCGCAAGCGGTCCGCACCCGCACACGCACGGGGGCGGCCCGGGCCGGGCCGCCCCCGTGGAACCGTCCGCGCGGACGATCAGCGCTGCGAGGTCTTCTGCAGCGCCTTGTCGAGCGCGGCCTTGAAGCCGTAGGCCCACAGCTGGTTGACCCGGCTGCGCTCGGCCGAGTTCGGGTAGGCGTTGGTGCAGGACGGGCCGGGGCCGCCGCCCGACATCAGCTCGCTGCACGGCCCGGAGTAGTGGTCGGGCAGGCCGAGCACGTGCCCCGTCTCGTGCGCGGTCACCCGGGTCGAGTCGTACTGCTGGTTCTGCCGGTAGTCGAGGAAGATGTAGCCGTTGCCGTGTCCGTCGGTGGAGGCGTACGAACCGCGCGAGTCGTTGCCCTCGTAGTACGCGAAGTCCGCTCCCGAGCTGCTCTCGGCGAGTCTGACGTTGGAGACCGAGCTGTTCCAGATCTGGGTGGAACGGGCTATCTGCGTGCGGAAGCTGGGCGCGTTGGCGGCGCTGTAGTAGACGGTGACGGCCGCCGTCGAGGACGGGTCGGCGGCGCGCTTCTCGGCGACGGACTCGATGACCGCCTCGAAGAACGCCCGGTTCGCGGCGGCGTCCTCGCCCGATCCGGCGGCGGGCTGGTAGCCGAGCTGGGCGGCCGGGGCCGGCGCCTGGGGAGCGGCGACGGTCGCGGTCGGCGCGCCGAGGACGGCCGCGGTCAGGCCGAGTCCGACCGCGGTGGAGAGCAGGGGCAGGCTGATGCGCATCGATGACTCCTTGTGTGGGGGTGTGGGGAGAAGTCGTCACCGGTGAGTGTGGAGCGCCCATGAGCCCGCTGTGATGATGGCAACAGGTGATAGGCCGGGGCTATCACCGGCCGGCCCGCACGGCCTCGGCCACCCCGGCGACCGGCCGGGAACGGCTTCGACCGGAGTGCAGAACTCGCCCTGTTCCGCCGCCTTTTGTTCACCTGGCGCAACCAACTGTTCCGCCTTACGCTCCCTGCATGGAGCTCGAGGTGAGGCACCTACGCGCGCTGTGCGCCATCGCCGACGCCGGCAGCCTGCACCGGGCGGCCCGCCAACTGGGCGTCGCCCAGCCCACCTTGAGCACCCAGCTGACCAGGATCGAACAGACCCTGGGCGGGCCGCTGTTCATCAGGGAACGCACCGGGTGCCGCCCCACCCCGCTCGGCCGGACGGTCCTGGGCCGGGCCCGCCCGCTCCTCGCCGACATGCGCACCCTGGTCCGCGAGGCCCGGGCCGCCGCGGCGGGCGGCGACAGCAGACTGCGCGTCGGCTCCACCGCGAGCCGCGCCCTGGCCGGCTGGCTGCGCAGGCTCAGACGCCCCGGACTGGAACCGACCCTCCAGATGGACGTCTCCGCCAACGCCCTGCTGCGCCGGGTCACCGACGGCCAGCTCGACGTCGCCTTCGTGCACGAGGTCGAGGGCTGCCCGCTGCGCGTCCCCGAGGGCCTGCGCCTGCGGGTCCTCGTCGAGCGCGAACCGCAGTTCGTCATGCTGCCCGCCGACCACCCGGCGGCCGCCCGGCCCGTCGTCCGCCTCACCGACCTGGCCGACGACCGCTGGATGGTGGACCCCACCGTCGACGGCGAGTGGGACGGCGTGCACCGGATGCTGCGCGCGGTCGGACTCAACCCCCGCGTCCTGCACGGCGACTACCACACGGCCGCCTCCCTCGTCGCCACCGGCGAGGTCGTCACCGTCTGCCAGCCCAGCTCCCAGTCGCGTCCCGACACCGCGGTACGGCGTCTGCACGGCGATCCGCTCGGAGTGCGTCTGCTGCTGGCCGCGCGCACTCGAGACGAGCTGGACGCCGTCTTCCCGGCGCTGGAGGAGGCGTACTGGGAGGTCGCCCGCCAGTCCACCGCGTACCGGGAGTGCCTGGAAGGCCCCGTACCCGTCCCGGGTGCCTCCTTCCCGCCCGGCGCGCGTACCGCGACGGACCGGGCGGAGTTCGTACCGGCACGCTGAGCCGTTCGGCCATTGCGGTGGTTCGCGCCCCGAACCGGTATGACAAGTCGGCCATACGGTTACGGAGAGGGGCATGAGCTCTGTGCGACGTCTCCCGCCTCTTCGTTCGATGGCCGTCATCTGCGCGCTGGGCAGTTCCGTGCTGCTGATGACCGGCTGCACGAACGCCGACACGGCACGCTCCAGTGTCGCCGAGGCGGCTCAGACCACCCCTGCCACCAATACCGCATCCCCCACCGACACCGGCACCGCCACCGCCACGAGCACCGGCAGTGCCTCTCCCTCCGCGTCCGCCTCCATGACCGACGACCAGGCCGAGCGCAAGGCGCTGGTCCCGCAGGCGAAGGTCACCTGGGACAAGGCGGCCGACACCGCGGTCAAGGAGGTCCCCGACAGCAAGCTCGTCGACCTCGAACTCAAGCGCACGTCCGCCGAGGCCACTGCGTCGACCGGATCGCCCAGCCCGAGCACGCCCAACCCGGCTCCCAGCCAGGGCGCGCCGGAGTGGGAGGCCAAGGTCGCCACCTCCGACGGCACCGTGCACCGCATCGACATCGACGCGGTCTCCGGGAAGGTCTTCCGCACCCAGGCCGAGGACCAGGACACGGACGACAAGCAGCAGCTCGCCGATCTGCTGAAGAAGGCCACCCAGACCCCGGAGCAGGCCGTCAAGGCCGCCACCGACAAGGTCAAGGGCACCGTGACCCACGTCGAGCTGGACGAGAACGACAACCAGAAGGCCATCTGGTCCGTCGACGTGGTCTCGACCGACAGCTGGGACAAGACGACCCTGGAGGTCGACGCGGCGAGCGGTGACATCCTGAACCAGCACGTGGACCGCGACTGAGCGGCGCCGCCCAGGACACTGCCGCAAGCACCGGACGAACACGACGGGAGCAGCCGGGTGAGTCACCCGACCGCTCCCGTCGTGCGTGCCCGCGGGCCTCAGGCGGCCGGCTCCCCGGTCCTCGCCCCGGAGTCCGCCGCCGTGCGCGGCAGGGTGAGCACGGCCAGGAACCCGAGGAGCGCCACCGCGGCGAAGAAGTAGAAGCCCCACGGGTGGCCCACGCCCGACGACACCAGCGCGCCGGTGATCGACGGGCCGACGATCGAGCCGATCCGGCCGATGCCCGACGCCGAACCGAGCGCGGTGCTCCGCACGGAGGCCGGGTAGTAGCTCGTCACGTAGGCGTACACGAGCACCATGGCCGAGAAGACGAACACACCGGTGAGGAAGACGACCACATTGAGCATCAGGTCGCTCTCCATCTTGATACTCAGGCACGCCAGCATCACCACCGAGACCGCGAACCAGCCCATCGTGGTGCCCTTGATGCCCCGCCGGTCGGCGACGTACCCGCCGGCCACCAGCCCGACGACACCGCCGATGTTGAGCACCAGGAGCTGGGTGACGGCCGTGGGCACCGGGTAGCCCGCGTCGTTCATCAGCTTCGGGAGCCAGGTGTTGAGGCCGTAGACCAGCAGCAGGCCCATGAAGGACGCGACCCAGATGCCGATGCCGGCCCGCAGGTACGCGGGCTTGAGCAGTTCGGTGAACGGCACCCGCTGCTCCCCGTCCCGCTGGGCCCGGACGAACGCCTCCGACTCGGGCAGCCGGAACCACTGGACGGCGGCGACCACCAGGCCGACGACGCCCAGCAGATAGAAGAGGATCTCCCAGTCGTCGGTCACCTGGAGCGCGAGCAGCGAGGTGATCACCGCACCGGTGTGGTAGCCGGTCATCGTCAGCGTGCTGGCCCGCGCCCGGCGGCTGGCGGGCATGTGCTCGGCCATCATCGTGAGCGACACGGGCATGCAGGCGCCGAGCCCGAGGCCGGCGACGAGGCGCAGCGCGGCGAACATCCACACGGACGTCGCGAGCGGCACCACGAGGGTGAAGACCGAGAACAGCACCACCGAGCCGATGAGCAGCCGGCGGCGGCCCAGCCGGTCGGCGAGCGGGCCGACGCAGACGGCGCCGATGGCGACGCCCACCAGGGAGAGCGTGGCGATGGTGGTCGCGTCGGCCGCGGTCATGCCGAGGTGATGGGTCTTGAGCAGGGTGGGGATGATGGCGCCGAGGACGACGAGGTCGTAGCCCTCCAGCAGGACGGTGATCCAGCAGAGGACCACCGTCCATCTGCCGTCGCCGGCGCGGTCTGTCCGCGCGGGCGCGCCGGGCGCGCCGGACGTGGTGGCGGAAGTCATGAGGTGTCTCCCCCCGGAGGCGGGTGTGGGTGAGCGGAGCCGGGAAGGGTGGCCGGGGTGGCCGGGTGGACCGGAACGCGTGGGCGGGCCGGTCGGAAGCCGGTCAGAACGGGTAGTCGGCGATGTCCGGACGGACCGTGACCCACTGGGTCTCGGTGAACGCCTCGACATTGGCCGCGGCGCCGCCGAAGCGGGAGCCGGTGCCGGAGGCCTTGACCCCGCCGAACGGGGCGTTCGGCTCGTCGCTCACCGTCTGCTCGTTGATGTGCACCTTGCCCGAGTCGATGCGGTCGGCGAGCTTCATCGCCGTCCCGACGTCGCCGAGGATGCCGACCGAGAGTCCGTACTCGCAGTCGTTGACGATCCGCGCGGCCTCCTCCAGCGTGGAGAAGGAGATGACCGGTGCCACGGGGCCGAAGATCTCCTCGCGCCAGGCCGGCATCTCGGTCGTCAGACCCGTCAGCACCGTCGCCCGGTAACCCGCGCCGGCGATCTCGCCGCCGGCGGCGATCTTCGCGCCCGCCGCGACGCTGTCGGTGACGATGCCGTGCACGCGCTCCAGCTGGCGGCGGTCGATGATCGGGCCGAGCGCCACGTCCTCGCGGGCCGGGTCGCCGACCGGCAGGGCATCGGCCTTGGCGGCGAGCGCGGCGGTGTACTCCTCCACCAGGGACTCGTGCACGATGTGCCGTCCGGTGGTCATGCAGATCTGCCCCTGGTGCAGGTACGAGCCGAACGCCCCGGCGGAGGCCGCCTTCGGCACGTCCGCGCCCGGCAGCACGACCAGCGCGTTGTTCCCGCCCAGCTCCAGGTGGGCCCGCTTGAGCAGCCGTCCGGCCTGTTCACCGATGATCCGCCCGACCGGCGTGGACCCGGTGAAGGAGATCACCCGGACCTCCGGGGCCTCCACGACCGCCCGGCCCACCGCGCCGTCGCCCGGCAGCAGGTGCAGGACACCGGCGGGCAGCCCGGCCTCCTCGAAGATCCGGGCGATGACCACACCACCGCTGACCGCGGTGCGCGGGTCCGGTTTGAGCAGCACCGCGTTGCCGAGGGCGAGCGCCGGCGCCACCGAGCGCAGACCGAGGATCAGCGGGAAGTTGAAGGGCGCGATGACGCTCACCACTCCGGCCGGGCGGCGCCGGGCGAGCGACCAGCGGGCCTCCTCGGAGGTGAGCACCTCGCCCTGCGGGTGCGTCGGCAGGCCCGCGCACTCGAAGCACTCGCCGATCGCGAGCCCCGCCTCGAAGCCGGCCTTGGACCGCACCGAGCCCGCCTCGCGCACCAGCCAGTCCTCGATCTCGGCGGCGTGCTCGGTGAACAGCTCGCCCGCGCGGCGCAGCACCGCGGCCCGCTGCTGGGGCGGGGTCGCCGCCCACTCCCGCTGGGCCTCGGCGGCCCGCGCGGCGGCGCGGCCCACGTCCTCGGCCGTGGCCAGGCCCACCGTGGCGAGCTGTGCGCCGGTGGCGGGCTCGGTCACCGGGTGCCCGGTGGGGGAGTCCTGCCAGCCGTCGCTGTAGAACTTTCCGCCCCAGACGTCGCTGTCCAGGAATGTCATCGTCTTCCCCTTCTTCGGGATCTTCGTGGTGCCGGGCGCGTCAGCGGCTCCGAGCGCCCGGCAGGGCGTCGAACGGTGGGTCAGGAGGGTGTGGTGAGAGCGGTGTCCACCTGGATCAGGCGGGGGTGGTCGGGCCGCTCGGCGAGTACCGCGCGCAGTTCCTCGGCCCCGCCCACGTGCCGGGCGCGCACGCCGTAGCCCTCCGCGATCCGGGTGAAGTCCAGCCCCGGGATGTCCAGACCGGGCGCGTCCGGCACCCCGAGCAGACCGCCGAACCAGCGCAGGGCCCCGTAGGTGCCGTTGCGCAGCAGCACGATCGTCAGCGGCACCCGGTGCTGCGCGGCCGTCCACAGGGCGGTGATGCCGTAGTTGGCCGAGCCGTCCCCGATGACGCCGACGACCGGCCGGTCGGGCTGGGCCATCGCGACCCCGACGGCGCCGGGCAGGCCGAAGCCGAGCCCGCCGGCCGCCGGGAAGTAGTAGGAGCCCTGGCGCCGCAGATCCATCTGGCGCCACCACGCCGAGTTGGTCGACGTGGACTCCACGACGTACGCGGTGTCCTCGGGCAGCTCGTCACGGAGCGCGGCGAAGACCTGCTCGGGGTGGAGCGCGGACCCGTCGGCGGTGAGCGGCTCGGGCGTCGGCCGGTAGGGGCCCGAGGGCTTCCCGGGCGCGTCGAGCGACGTGAGCAGCAGGTCCACGACGGCGCCGGGGTCGGCGACCAGGGCCTCGCCCATCGGCGCTCGCGCGGCGGCCGACGCGTCCTCGGTCACCTGGATCAGGCGGGTGCCCTCGGGCAGGTAACGGCCGGGCAGGTACTCGTGGTAGCGGAACACCGGCGCGCCCAGCACCAGCACCAGGTCGTGCCCCTCGAACGCCTCGGAGACCGGCGCGATCCCGGCGGGCAGCACACCCCGGAACAGCGGATGCCGGTTCGGGAACGGCAGCCGGAAGAGCGAGGGCGCCGCCCACACCGGGCCGCCCAGGCGCTCGGCCAGCCGGACCACGTCGTCGAAGAGGCCCGCCGAGTCGATGTCCCCGCCGAGCACGAGCGCCGGACGCTCGGCCGACGCGACCCGCTCGGCCAGCCGGCGGCCCTGCTCGCCACCGGGCACCGAGGCCCGCTCGACCCGGCGGTCGAGCACCGCCAGGGCGTTCTCGTCGACCTCGGCCGACCAGTCGTCGTACGGCACGGAGAGATAGGTGGGGCGTCGCTGGAGCCGCGCCTCGAAGACGGCCTGCGCGAGCGCGCGCGGCACGTCCTCGGCGCAGGCCGGCTCCGCCGCCCAGCCGACCAGCGGCTTCATCAGGGTCTGCGCGTCGACGCTGGCCAGGTTGGCCTCGGGCCCGATGGCGGGACGCACCTGCTGCCCGGCGAGCACCACCAGCGGTGTGCGGGAGGCCACCGCGTTCGTCAGTGCCCCCATGGCGTTGCCCGAACCGGAGGCGGCGTGCAGGTTCACCAGGACCGGGCGCCCGGACGCCTGGGCGTAGCCGTCCGCCATGCCGACGACCGCGCCCTCGTGCAGACCGAGGACGTAGCGGAACCCGTCGGGCAGGTCGGCGAGGAAGGGCAGCTCGTTGGAGCCCGGATTGCCGAAGACGGTGGTGAGGCCCTGACGCTCCAGGAGATCGTGGGAGACACGACGCACGGATGGCACGGACGTTCCTTTCGCAGTGATGCCCGACACGCTAGGGACCCTGTGACATGGGCACCAATAGATGTTTCGGCGACGCGATATAGAGTCCCTCTATATGGGCACCTTCGATCTCAACCTGGCCCGCGTCTTCGTCCTGCTGTACGAGACGGGCAGCGTCACGGCGACCGCCGAGACCCTCCACGTCACCCAGCCCACGGTCAGCTACAGCCTGGGCAAGCTGCGACGGCACTTCGACGACGAGCTGTTCCGCCGCAACGGGCGCGGACTGACGCCCACGGCCGGCGCCCGGCGGCTGTACGAGCCGCTCCAGCGCGCCCTGGCGGAGATCGACGGGACGGTCCGGCAGGGCGACGCCTTCGACCCCGGCACCATGGCGGGCCGCTTCACGATCGCCCTCTCCGACCTCGGTGAGGCGACCCTGCTGCCGAGGCTCCTCGCCGCGGCGCGCGAGCGTGCCCCCGGCGTGTCGTTCACGGTCCGCCCGTTCGACGTGGAGGACGCCGAGAGCCAGCTGCGCCGGGGCGACCTCGACGCGTTCGTGGCGACCCCGGTGATCACCTCGCACCTGACGGTGCGCATCCCGCTCTTCAGGGAGCGCTACGTCCTGATGGTCGCCGCCGACCATCCGCGGGTGCGGGGCGACGAGGTCACCCTGCCCGACCTGGCCGCCGAGCACCACGCGACGGTCTTCGGGCCGAGCGGGCACGTCGCGCCGAGGGCGGTGCTGGCGGCGCACGGGCTGCTGGAGCGGGTGGCCGTGGACGCCACCCGTTTCTCGATGCTGCCCTACCTGCTGGAGCAGACCGACCTGATCGCCATCGTCCCCGAGTTCGTCGGGGAGGTCTTCACCGCCTCGCACCGGGTGCGCCTGGTGCGGCTCCCCTTCGAGACCGAGCCGATCGAGATCGCGCTGTACGCGCGGCACGAGTCCTCGCGGAGCCCGGCGCAGCGGTGGCTGGTGCAGTTCATGGCGGAGGTGCTGGGCGAGCAGGTGAGCCCCGCCCAGCTGCCGCCGACCGCGTCGGTGACGTAGCCGTCGCCGGGGGAGGTCACGCCTTGCGGCCCACCCCGCCGAACATGGCGACCTCGGCCGGGAGTTCGCCGTCACCGGCCTCCGGGCGCCAGCGGTTGCAGGAGACCACGCCGGGCTCCAGCAGCTCGAGCCCGTCGAAGAACCGGGCCACGGCGTCCGGGGTGCGCTGGGTCAGCTTCGGCGTGCCGTGCTCGTTCCAGAAGGCCACGGCCGCGTCGACGTCGGGCATGTCCGGCCGGGTGACGGTGTGCGACAGCACCAGATGGCTGCCCGCGGGCAGCGCGTCGACCAGCCGCCGCACGATCCCGTACGCCTCCTCGTCGTCCTCGACGAAGATGACGACGCCCAGCAGCACCAGCGCCACGGGCTCGCTCATGTCCAGCGTGCGGGAGGCGTGTTCCAGGATGGTGTCGACGTTGCGCAGGTCCTCGTCGAGGTAGGCGGTGCGCCCCTGCGGGGTGCTGGTGAGCAGGGCCTCGGCGTGCGCCAGGACGATCGGGTCGTTGTCCACGTAGACGATGCGCGACTCGGGCGCGACGCGCTGGGCGACCTCGTGGGTGTTGTCCGCGGTGGGCAGCCCGGTGCCGATGTCGAGGAACTGGCGGATGCCGCACGCGCCGGCGAGATGGCGCACCGCACGGCCCAGGAACTCGCGGTCGGCCAGGGCGTACGCGCCGATACCGGGGTGCAGCCGGTGTATCCGGTCGCCCGCCTGCTGGTCCACCGGGTAGTTGTCCTTGCCCCCCAGCCAGTAGTTCCAGATGCGGGCCGTGTGGGGCTGGTCCGTCCTGATCCTCTCGTGGGCGTCGTCGACGGCGGGCGACTCGGTCATGGGAAGTCCTCCGGACGGGCTGGGTACTCACTCAAGGGCCAACGTAGTCCGTCGAGTTGCGCGGGGCGACGCCTCGTGGGCGGGGTCGATACGCTCACGTCCATGACGGCACGCGAACCCACGATCCTCGCCACCTCCGGAGGCCACCGCGCGGGCGGGCGGACGAGGGTGGCGTTCGACGCGCTGGTGCACCACGCGGTGGACCTCTCGGGCGCGCACGGCCGGCGCCCCCGCGTCCTGTACGTGGGGACGGCGATCGGGGACGCCGAGCACTTCACCGCCCGGATGACGGAGGCGGCCCGCGTCGCCGGCTTCGACCTGACACCCCTTCACCTCTTCCCGATGCCCAACGTGGAGGACGTGGAGGAGACCGTGCTCGCCCAGGACGTCGTCTGGGTCATGGGCGGCTCGGTCGTCAATCTGCTGGCCGTGTGGCGTGCCCACGGCCTGGACCGGGTCATGCGCCGGGCCTGGGAGGCGGGCGTCGTGCTCAGCGGGGTGAGCGCGGGTTCCCTGTGCTGGTACCTGGGCGGTGCGACCGACTCGTTCGGCCCCCGACTGCGCCCGGTCACCGACGCGTTGGGCTTCCTGCCCTACGGCAACGGTGTCCACTACGACGTGGACGAGGGCCGCCGCCCGCTCGTCCACCGGCTCGTCGCCGACGGCACGCTGCCCGCCGCCCACTGCACGGACGACGGCGTCGGCCTCGTCTACCGCGGCACCGAACTGGTGGAGGCGGTGGCGGAGATGCCGGGCAAGGGCGCCTACGTGGTGCATCGCGACGGCGACCGCGCGGTGGAGGAGCGTCTGGAGCCGCGGCTGCTGCCCGGCGTGGGGTGACCCGGCCGGGCCGGAACGGGCCGGCGACGGACACGATCCCACTCCCTCGCGTGCCGACACAGGGACGTGTACGTGTTTGGTCCCGCGGCGAGGGGCAAGGCGGTGTCCATGAGCGATCCGAACAAGGACACCAATCAGAAGCGCACGACCACCCGGACCGCCGAGGTCAAGGCCCGCGGCGCCGCGGACAAGGCGACCGCGCCCGCCTCCAAGGCCACGAAGGCCGCGTCGGACAAGGCCGGTGACGCCGCGTCAGCGGCCAGGTCCGGCGCCCGGCGTTCGGCCGAGGCCGCGAGCGGAGCCGTGCAGACGGCGGCCAAGGGCGTCGAAGCCGGACGCCAGGCGGTCGTCACCACCTCGGAGCACGTGGCGGCCACCGCCAAGACGGCGTGGACGGTCATCGCCCACCGCAAGCTGGTCGCCGCGGGCGTGGGCGCCGGCATCACCGCGCTGAGCGCCGCCTCGTACGCGGTGGGCCGCCGCGCGGGACGCAGCACCCACGGCCCCCTCACCCGGCTCACCGGCGGCCGGATCTGACGCCGACCGGGTACGCCCGTCGGCCCGGGCGGCCCCGCCCGGCGCGTCGACCACCTCGAACGTCGCGGGGCCGACGGTGAGCACACCGTCGCTCAACGGCGTGCACCGTACGCCGCCCCCGCCGCGCAGCGCCCGCTGTGCGCCCGGGCCGACGGTGACGTCCATCCACGCGCAGGGCCGCGCGGGACGGTTGACGGCGAACAGGACCGGGCCGCCGCCGCAGTCGAGGGCGATCCGGGCGCCGACCAGGGCGTCGATGTCCACGCCCCGGAGCAGGACGTTGCGCCGGGTGTGCCGCAGGTCGGCGCCCGGCGCGATGTCCCGGGGCAGCCTCTCCACGGCCATGAGGGTGACGGACGCGTCCCGGTGCGCCGGCCGGCCGTAGTACCGGTCGCCGACCAGTCCGAGGCCCGCGCGCACCTCGACGCGGTCCACGCGTTCGTCGGCGGGACCGGGCGAGGGGCCGTCCGCGGGGCGCCCGGCCAGCCGGTGTGAGGGCGAGACCAGCAGTTGCAGTACCTCCACCTCGGTCATGCGTTCACCGTAACCGGGACCCTCACCTCGGGCACCGCCGGCCGGACAGGGGAAGATGGGACAGCGAGCAAGTCCCGACCGACGCGGAGGAGTGGGCGCATGCAGCACGACCGAGCCGGGAAGCCGGCCGGCCCCGAGGATCTGATCGACGTCGCCCGACTGGTGACGGCGTACTACGCCCTGCGCCCGGACCCGTCCGAGCCCGGCCAGCGCGTCGCCTTCGGCACCTCGGGCCACCGGGGCTCGTCACTGGCGGCCGCCTTCAACGACGATCACATCGCCGCCACCAGCCAGGCCATCTGCGAGTACCGTGCCGCGCAGGGCACCGACGGCCCGCTCTTCCTGGGCGCCGACACCCACGCGCTGTCCGAGCCGGCCCGGATCACCGCGCTGGAGGTGTTCGCGGCCAACGACGTCACCGTCCTGATCGACGCCGCGGACGGCTACACCCCCACCCCGGCGGTCTCCCACGCGATCCTCACCCACAACCGGGGCCGCACCTCGGGCCTCGCCGACGGCGTGGTCGTCACCCCCTCGCACAACCCGCCCTCCGACGGCGGCTTCAAGTACAACCCGCCCAGCGGCGGCCCGGCCGGCTCCGACGCCACCTCCTGGATCCAGGACCGCGCCAACGAGATCATCGCCGCCGGGCTGAAGGACGTGCGACGCATCCCCTACGCCCGGGCCCTCGCCGCTCCCGGCACCGGGCGCCACGACTTCCTCGACGCCTACGTCAGCGACCTGCCGGGCGTCCTGGACCTCGACGCGATCCGGTCGGCGGGCGTGCGCATCGGCGCCGACCCGCTCGGCGGCGCCTCCGTCGCCTACTGGGGACGCATCGCCGAACAGCACCGCCTCGACCTGACGGTCGTCAACCCGCTCACCGACCCCACCTGGCGCTTCATGACGCTGGACTGGGACGGCAAGATCCGCATGGACTGCTCGTCGCCGCACGCCATGGCCTCGCTCATCGAGCGGCGCGACCGCTTCACCATCGCCACCGGCAACGACGCCGACGCCGACCGGCACGGCATCGTCACCCCCGACGCCGGGCTGATGAACCCCAACCACTACCTCGCCACCGCCATCGCCTACCTCTACGCCCACCGCACCGACTGGCCCGCCGACGCCGGCGTCGGCAAGACGCTGGTCTCCTCCGGGATGATCGACCGGGTCGCCGCCGACCTCGGCCGGCCGCTCGTGGAGGTGCCCGTCGGCTTCAAGTGGTTCGTGGACGGACTGGTCGACGGCACGCTCGGCTTCGGCGGCGAGGAGTCGGCCGGCGCCTCCTTCCTGCGCCGGGACGGCTCGGTGTGGACGACGGACAAGGACGGCATCATCCTGGCCCTCCTCGCCTCCGAGATCACCGCCGTCACCGGGAAGACGCCGTCCGAGCACTACGCCGGCCTCACCGCCCGCTTCGGCGACCCGGCCTACGCCCGCATCGACGCCCCGGCCACCCGCGAGGAGAAGGCACGCCTGGCCAAGCTGTCCCCGGCACAGGTCACCGCCGACACGCTCGCCGGAGAACCGGTCACGGCGGTGCTCACCGAAGCCCCGGGCAACGGCGCGGCCATCGGCGGCATCAAGGTGACCACCGAGAACGCCTGGTTCGCCGCCCGTCCCTCCGGCACCGAGGACGTCTACAAGATCTACGGGGAGTCGTTCCTCGGCGCGGACCACCTGCGCCGGGTGCAGGAGGAGGCCAAGGGCGTCGTCCTCGGCGCCCTCGGCGGCTGACCCCCTGCCGTACGCCGCCCCGGGCCGGTCACAGCCCCCGACCGGCCCGGGGGAGCGCCACGGTCAGCCCGCGGATCTCGTAACCGCCGATCGCCTCCCGGAAGGCGACGCGCGGCTCCCCGCTCATGCGGACGCCCTCCAGGGCGAAGAGACGGCTGAGGAAGACGTCGGTCTCCAGCAGGGCGATGTGTGCCCCCGGACACCGGTGCGGGCCGTCACCGAAGGAGAGCCCCGCCCCCACCTCGCCGGCGCGGTCGGGCCGGACGCACAGCGGCTCCTCGCCCACCGCGCTCGGGTCGGCGTTGGCGTCGTCCAGCAGCAGCGCCACGTGCTCGCCGGGGCGCACGGTCACCGGTCCGTCCGGGCAGGCGAGCTCCACCGTCTCGGTCGCCCGCCGCCGCAACTCGCCGATCACCGGCTCCAGCCGCAGCAGTTCCCGCAGGACGGCCAGGCGTCCCGCCTCGTCCGACGCGCGGTACCGGGCCAGCAGTCCGGCGTCGGAGAACAGGTGCCAGGCGGCCAGGCAGACGAACTCGCGCGTGGTGACCATGCCGGCCGCGGCGAACGTCAGGCACTCGCCGAGGATCTCCGCGTCCGAACACCCCTCCGCGATCAGGTGGGAGATCAGGTCGTCGTGCTCGCGGCGACGGTGCGCGCGGATGGCGGGGCGGACGTCGGCCAGGTGGATGCGGAGCCAGTTGGCGTTCTGCCGCACCAGCCAGTACAGGCCCCGCGCGCTGGTCAGTCCCGGCTCCCCGAACTCCTCGGGGAAGAACCGCTCCAGCCTGCGGCGGATGCCGGGCCGGCCGTACCGCAGTCCGACGACCTCGCTCACCACGCCGATGGCCAGCTCGAAGGCCAGGTCGGAGAGCGGGGCCCGGCCCGCCGCCCGCAGCACGTCCAGCTGTTCCTCGGCGATGCGGACCATCAGGTCGCGGTAGTGCTCGTCCACGCGGCGCGGAGTGAAGAAGCGCGCGGTCTGCCGCCGGTGCTCCCGGTGCTCGGGGCCGTCCCGGTAGAGCACCGGCCGGCGCACGCGCGGCGGCAGCTTCTCCACCGTCTCGACGCCGAGACCGGCCTGTACGGTGCCGGGGGCGCGCAGCAGCGCACGCGCGACCTCGTAATCGTGCACCTGCCACGTCCCGTCCGCCGCGCGGCTGACCGGGCACGTCGGCCGCGCCCGTCCCCGGTCG
Organism: Streptomyces sp. SudanB5_2050; assembly: GCF_964272335.1. Lineage (NCBI taxonomy): Bacteria > Bacillati > Actinomycetota > Actinomycetes > Kitasatosporales > Streptomycetaceae > Streptomyces > Streptomyces sp. SudanB5_2050. The sequence goes on along the minus strand of NZ_OZ186760.1, from coordinate 774,594 downwards.
GCCTTGCGCGCGGAGCCCGCCGCCCCCTGTCCGCCGTGCACCACGACACACCCCTCCCCGGAGTCCGGCCCCGCGCGGCCCCGGTGACCGCGCGGCCCGGCCGGCGCCCTCACAGGATCAGTCCGGCACCGGCCCGTGACCACCCCTCGAATCCGCCGAGTCGGGTGCTGTCCCGGTTCGGCGGGGCCGGGTGCGCCCCTGTGCCCGGTGGGCCCGCAGCGCCCACGGGGGCGCCCACGCCTTCCCCTCCGGGCGGCCCGGCGGCAGCGACGCGAGATGGGCGCGTAGCTCCGCGAGCGCGGGGTGCGGATTGTCGGCGTGCCAGAGCAGGGAGTGCGGGTAGACGGGCGTGGGATCCCGCAGCGGGATGCGCCGCAGCCCGTGGACGGCGGGCCGGACGAGCGGTGTCCGGTCGCTGAGGAAGGTCGCGGCCGTCGAGGACCCGGCGATGGTGGCGAGCATGTCCTCGACGCCGAAGTTCGGCCCCCTGGTGTCGAGGGTGAGCCCGAACTCGGCGGCGAGGGCGTCGTAGTAGGCGGTCCACTCGGTGCCCGGCACGTTCCCCGGCATCCAGACCCGCCGGCCGGCGAGGAGGGCCGGGGTGATCTCCGCTGCCGTCGCGAACGGGTGGGCGGGACCGGTGACCAGGTGCAGCGGCTCCTCGAACAGGGGCGTGGCCCGGATGCCGTGCGGCAGTTCGAACCCCGGCATCGCGACGCAGCGGAAGGACGCGTCGACCGCCCCCGACAGCAGGGCGCCGACGGCCGCCCGTACGTCGGTCAGGGTGACGACGTCGAGACCCACGCCGGGACGGGCGCGGTGGAAGTCGCGCAGCACGCCCGCGGTGGCGGCCCGTCTGCCGATCACGTCCACCCGCAGCGGACGCCGTCCGGGCCGCACCGAGGCGACCGCCCGCTCCTCGGCGTCGAGCAGCGCCCGCGCGTGCGGGAGGAACGCCTGTCCTTCGGCGGTGAGCCGCACCCCTCGCGCGGTGCGGGTGAACAAGGACACGCCCAGGCTCTTCTCCAGTGCGGCGACGCGCTTGGAGACCGCCTGCTGGGTGACCGCCAGCAGGTCGGCGGCGATCTGGAGCTGCCCCGCCTCCGCAGCGGTGACGAAGGTGCGAACGGCGAGGAGATCCACGTCCGCCATCCTAGGAGGACGCGCCCCGGCCTCCCTCCGGGGCGGGCCGCCCGGGAGGGAGGGCCGGGAAATGGCGTGCACCGGGCCGGACGACCGTGCGAGGCTCCGCCGATGGACCGACAGCAGATCTCCCGACTCGCCCACGCCGACCACCCGATCGCGGCTCCGCTGGGCGACGCGTCGGTACGCGGGCTCCTGGCCCGCGCCGTCCCGCGCGGCGACGCACGCGTCCTCGACCTGGGCTGCGGCGGCGGAGAGTGGCTCCTGCGCGCCCTCACCGAGCATCCGCGGCTGACGGCGGAGGGCGTGGACGTCTCCGAGGTCCCGCTCGCCCACGCCCGCGCGGCCGCGGACCGGCTCGGTGTGACGGACCGCCTCGTCCTGCACCACGAGGACGCCGCGCGGTTCACCGCGCCCCACCGCTTCGACCTGGTCCTGTGCGTCGGCTCCACCCACGCCTTCGGCGGGCTGCCCGCCGCCCTCGCGGCCGCGCGCGAGCACCTGGCGCCGGGCGGCCGGGTCCTGGTCGGCGACGGCTTCTGGGACGGCGAACCGTCCGCCGAGGCCGTCGAGATGCTGGGGGACCTCACCGATCTCGCCACCACGCTGGACCGGGTCGTCGCCGACGGCTGGACCCCGGTCGGCGGGCACATCAGCACCCGCCGGGAACTCGACGACTACGAGTGGTCCTGGACCGGGTCGCTGGCCTCCTGGGCCCTGGACCACCCCGCCCACCCCGACAGCGCGCAGGCACTCGAGGCGGCCACCGCCCACCGCGACTCGTGGCTGCGCGGGTACCGGGACGTCCTGGGCTTCGTCTGCCTCGTCCTGCGGCCGACCGCTCCGTAGCGACGCCGCGACGGAAGGTGACACGGACGCGGACCGATGTCCGGTCCGATGTTTCCCGGATTCGTGGGTAGACGGCTGGGGTGACGGTCGAGGCTCAGGAAGAGGGCGGATCGAATGAACGGGGCTGCCCACGACGGGGACCGGCGGCCGGGACTGACGCCGCTCAGGGTCTCGGCGCAGTACGAGGGACGTCCCGGCGACATCGCCCGGGGCCGGGAGCTGGCGCGCGGCTTCCTGGCACGGGTGCGGTCCGTGCGGCAGCGGCCGGTGCCCGACCGCGCGGCGGACCTGGTGCAACTGGTGGTCAGCGAACTGCTGACCAACGCCTGCAAGTACGCGCCCGGCCCGTCGCTCGTCGACCTCGAGCTGGCCGAGGACCGGGTGGAGGTCACGGTGTGGGACAGCGACCCGGTGCTGCCGGTGGCGGAGCGGGCGGACCCGGGCCGGATCGGGAGCCACGGGCTGGAGATCGTGCTGGCCGTCTGCCAGGACTTCGAGGTGCGCCGGGAGCCCGTCGGCAAGCGGATGCGGGCCGCGGTACGGCTCGCCGACGACCGAGGCGGTCCGGCCCTCGGCCGCGCCTCCTGACCGGCCCGCCGCCCGTGGGGCGGGGACGGCCGGGGCCTCACGGCCTCACTGCGGGGCCTCCTGCGAGTCGAGCACCTCGGCCGGGTCCGGCGCCGCTATGTCCAGCGGCTCGTCGAAGGCGGTGAAGGTCGTGGTGGTGTCGAAGTCGGCGCCCTTGTAGGCCACCCGCAGCAGATGGGGATCGCCCTCCGTGGCGACGTGGAAGGTGTACGTCCCGCCCTGGCCCCCGCCGTCCCCCGCGTCGGTCACGGTCAGCTCCACGGCCGCCCGGCCGGCGACCCGGGAGGTCTTCCCCTTCTTCGCCTTGCCGAACGAGGCGAAGGGCCGGGTGCAGGAGGAGAGCCCGTCGCCGGGCCGCGCCGAGTCGGCGGGCGTCTTGATCCACAACCGCTGCTCGCCGGTGACCCCGCTGGGCTTCCGCTGCTCGAGGTAGGCGCGGTCGGGACGGACGTAGTCGGTCTCGCCCAGCCTGATCTGCTCCAGGCTGCCTCCCTCGGAGAAGGTGGTCCTGCCGCTGCAACGGCTCCGGAGATCGGTCACGAGCCGGCTGGTCACCGTACCGCCCCGGGCGGCGGTGCTGGTGGAGTCGATCCGCACCGACTTCAGCGCCCGCATCGTGGCGTTGGCGTCCTCCAGCAGCTCGTCGGCGGACCTCGTCCCCCCGGTGTCGCCGACGCCGCACCCGGTCGTCAGGGCACCGGCCAGCAGACAGCCCAGCACCGCCCGCGCCGCGGACGTGGTCCTGGTCAGCACACATTCCTCCGAAGTACACGATCGGCACGCGGAGCCTATCCGATCTCCCTCCTTCGGCCCTCCGGGGCGGTTCGCCGGCGGCCGGTGGGGGAACCTGGCCGGATGGACGGCATCGGAAGGCTGTGAGGGTCGTGGCGTCACGCTGGGCGGGCCACCGGGAGGGCGAGGGGCGACGGCCGGACGAGGCGGACGGCGCTCCCGAGCCCGGGTTCGCCCGCGCCGTGCTGGAGGCCCTGGGCGCCGGTGTCCTCACCCTCGACCCCCCCGGCCGCATCACCTCCGTGAACCCGTGGGCCGAGGAGCTGCTGGGCCGGCGGGCCCGGGACATGGTCGGGCAGGACGCGCACGACCTGCTGCACCGGTACGCCGACGGCAGCCCCGTGCCGCGCGAGCGGTGCTCCCTGCGCAACCCCCTCTACGGGACGGCGGCGGCCGAGGAGGGCAGCGAGGAGTACTTCCTGCGGGCGGACGGCACCGCCGTACCGATCATCTGGGCGACCACACCGCTGGTCAGGGACGGCCGGCGGGACGGGCTGGTGCTCGTCTTCCACGACTTCAGCCTGCACCGCAGCGCCGCCCAGGAGGCCGAGGAACGCACCGCCGCCCTGGAGGCGTTCTCCACCCAGCTGCATCTGGTGGCCGAGATCTCCACGGTCCTCGTCCCCACCGAACGCACCTCCGTCATCCTGCGCCGTCTCCTGCGGCTGCTGGTGCCGGAACTGGGCCAGTGGGCCGCGGCCGACGTCCACCGGGGCGGGGCGGAACAGGTGGAACGGGTCGCCGTGCGCAGCAGCACGCACCCGCACCGGGCCGGACGGCTGAGGGGGCCGGTCACCCCGCTGCCGGACCCGGCCCGCGCGGCGCTGAACCGGCTCCTCACCGGCGACCGCCCCGTCCCGCTGAGCGCCGAGGAGGTGCTGAGCGACCCGCACCACCCGCTCGCCGCCACGCACCGCGTCCTGTTCGAACGCCTCGGCGGCCACTCCGCCGTCGTCGTCCCGCTCCGCACCCGGCAGCGGTCGTACGGGACGCTGACCGTCGCCCGCGCGGGGACGCACCCCGCCCACACCGAGGCGGAGATCGCCCTGCTGGCCGACATCGGCCGCCGCGTCGCACTGGTCCTCGACAACGCCCGGCTCTACCACGAGCAGCAGAACGTCGCCGTGACCATGCAGCGCCAGCTCCTGACACCCCTCCCGCAGGTCGACCACGTGCGCATGGCGGCCCGCTACCGGCCGGCCGAGAGCGCGATGGAGGTCGGCGGCGACTGGTACGACGCCTTCCTGCTCGCCGACGGCGTCATGGCCCTGGTCATCGGGGACGTGGTCGGCCACGACCTCCAGGCCGCCGCCCACATGGCCGAGGTGCGCAACATGCTGCGCGCGCTGGCCTGGGACCACATGGAGCCGCCCAGCGTCATCATGCGGCGCCTGGACGAGGCGGTGACCAACACCAGTGACGCCCCCATGGCCACGCTCGTCTTCGCACGCATCGAGGGCCCCGAGGGGGGACCCTGGAACTTCCACTGGGTCAACGCCGGCCACCCCCCGCCCTTGGTGGTCGGCCCGGACGGCGCGACGCGTTTCCTGGAGGCGGGGCACGGCCCGCTGATCGGCATGAGCGCCACCCTGCGCCTCGGCCTGGACTGGCCCGACGCGACCGAGGAACTGCCGCCGGAGAGCATCCTCCTGCTCTACACCGACGGCCTCGTGGAGAGCCGCGACCGCCCCATCGACGCCGGCATGGCCAAGCTCCGCCACCACGCCGGCGTCCTGGCCCGCCGTCCGGAGGCGGAGAACGTCGACGTGTTCTGCGACGAACTGCTCGCCCGGATCGAACCGCGCGGTGACGACGTCGCCCTGCTCGCCCTGCGTCTGCCCGCCGCGGGCGTCGGCGCACCCGGCGACACCTCGCCGCCGCCACCGCCCCAGTCCACGCACAGCGAGGCGGCCCCGGACCGGGCCGCGCCCGGCTCCCTCCGCCAGGACCCCGAGGTGCTCGACCCGACGCACACCGACCCGGGCGCGTAGCCGCCGTCACCCGCCGTCCCCCGACGGACCGTCGGCGGTTCCACCGCCGGATGCCCCGTCACGTCACCCGCCTGAGCGCCTTGAGTGGTGCCGCCCGCGGTCCGGCCTGACGGTAATTCACGTCGGGACCGGGTCACCTCAGCTGACGAAGCACCAGCTGCCCGGTCGTGACGGAAGGAACCTCAGATGCGTTCTGCTCGTACGCTCCTGACCACCGCGGCGGTCTCCGCCGTCCTCGTCCTCGGCGCACCGGGCGCCTACGCGGCGACCGCCGGCGACTGGGAGCACGAAGACTCTTCCTACAGCAAGGAGCACGACAACGGAGGCAAGCACGACGAGCCGCGTGGCGGAATGCACACCGGCGGCGGTGCGCTCACGGCGGTGAACGAGGGCGACTGGGACGGCGGCGGCTCCAAGGAGGGCTCGGGGACCTACAAGCAGGACGAGGGCGAGAAGTCCTGGGGCGGCGAGCACGAGAAGCCGCGCGGCGGGATGCACACCGGCGGTGGCGGGCTGGACACGCCGACCACGACCGCGGGCGGGCTGGCCGTCCTGGCCGTCGCCGGAACGGGTCTGTACGCCCTCCGGCGCAGGAAGTCGGCCGGCGCGGTGGCGTGAGCCGTGCCGGGCGAGATAGCAGTCGGGCCGCCACCAGGAGACCGCGTGGCGGCCCGGCTCGCTTCCCACCCGCTCCTCCTCCGTCCGCTGCCGCCGTACTCGAACGAGGTGGTCCTCGATGGCACTTCCCCCCTCTCCACCCGCCGGCGACGATCACGCGCCGTCCGCACAGGGGTCCCGCTCCGGCATGACGCTGCTGTGCGCCGTGGCCCTCCTCGTCCTGGCGGTGAGCCTGGTCGGCGGCAACGACACGTCGTCCGACTCCGCACGTCCGCCCCTGGCCCCGCAGCCCGGCGCGTCGGCCCCGTCGGCGCCGGCCGCCGCGGACGCCGCCGGGACGGACCTGCCCCGGTCGAAGCCGGTGCGCCTGCTGATCCCGGAGATCTCCGTCGACGCCCCCTTCACCGACCTCGCCATCGGCGAGAACGGACAGCTCCAAGCGCCGCCGCCCGACGACACCAACCTCGTCGGCTGGTACGCCAAGGGCGCCTCCCCGGGCGAGACGGGTACCTCGATCATCGCGGGGCACGTGGACACCAAGACGTCCGCGGCCGTCTTCGCCCGCCTCGCCCAGCTCGACGAGGGCGACGTCTTCCACGTGCGGCGGGCGGACGGACGCACGGCGTCCTTCGAGGTCGACGACGTGGAGACCTTCGACAAGGACGACTTCCCCAGCAAGCGCGTCTACGGCGACACCGACCGGGCCGAGGTGCGGCTCATCACCTGTGCGGGCGACTACGACCGCAAGGCCAAGGACTACACCGACAACCTCGTGGTCTTCGCCCACCTCACCTGAGCCGGGCGCCGGGCACCGGTGTCCGGCCGGTCACCCGCGCAGTGCACACGAGTCGCGCGCCACCGGGGGCGGGCACAGGATCGAGGCACGCCGGCGCGGCGCCACCGCGGCCGACCCTCCCGTTCCCCCCCCCCGCGAAGGACCCGCAAGGACCCGCGAAGGAGATGTGCGCAGGATGACCACCACGCCCACCCCTGCTTCCGAACCACTGACGCGACAGCTGTCGCACCACGTCTCCCAGACCGTCTTCGACGGCTCCCGCCTGCGGGTCGTCCTGCTGGTCGAGGTCTACGACGGGGCCCAGCAGCAGTTCCTCGAGACCTACGAGCAACTGCGCAGCCACGTCGAGTCCGTGCCCGGGCACCTCGGCGAGCAACTGTGCCAGTCCATCGAGAACCCCTCGCAGTGGCTGATCACCAGTGAATGGGAGAGCGCCCCGCCGTTCCTGAACTGGGTGAGCAGCGAGGAGCACGTGCGGATGGTGAAGCCGCTGCACAGCTGCGTCCGGGACACCCGGTCGCTGCGCTTCCACGTGGTCCGCGAGACGGCGCACCCGGCGGCGGGCACCGGCTCCGCCCCCCGGGGCGGGCTCCAGACGTCACCGCGGATCGGGGACGGGGTCATCCGGCACGCGCTCACCTTCACCGTGAAACCGGGCACCGAGGACAAGGTCGCCGAGATCCTCGCCGACTACGCCTCGCCCGAGCCGCGGGTGGACGACACCACACGGCTGTGCCGCACCTCGCTCTTCCTGCACGGCAACCGGGTGGTGCGGGCCATCGAGGTCCGCGGCGACCTGCTCGCGGCGCTGCGGCACGTGGCCGAACAGCCCGAGGTGCGGGCCGTCGAGGAGGCGATCAACCCGTACCTGGAGCAGGACCGCGATCTCGGCGACCCGGAGTCGGCCCGGGTGTTCTACACCCGGGCGGCGCTGCCCGCCGTGCACCACGTCACGGCGGGGGAGCAGGACCCGGCGGCGCGGCGGCACGCGCTGTCGTACCCCGCCCGGCCGGGCTGCGGCATGCGGCTGGCCCAGCTGCTGGCCGAGGGCGACGCGGCGGCGGCGGACGACCCGCGCAGCCCGGTCCTGTGCAGCACCGTCTTCCAGCGGGACGACGTCGTGGTGCGGCTGGTCGACGTACGGGGCGATCTCGACGACGGTGATCCGGCGGTGGCCCTCGGTCTCGCCGACGCCGGACGGGTGGCCGAGCTGACCACGCTGCTGGACGGAGCGGCCGGGGCGGACGACCCGGCACTCGCCGGCGGCGAACTCCTCCGGGCGCTGGAAGGGGCCCGCATGGACCTCGTCACCGACCGTCGCGCGCCCGGCGCCTGACCCGCGCTCCCACGGAAGCGGCCGCCGGTACGCGTCGCACGCGTACCGGCGGCCGCTTCGCCGCGTCCTCCCTCAGGTCACTCGGGCACCCTGCAGTCGAACGCGTGCAGATAGGGGTTGACCGGGCGGATGTCCTCGATGGTGAGGCCCGCCTCGGTCAGCCGGCCCACCATGCTGTCGGTGGTGTGCTTGGCGCCGCCGACGTTGAGGAGGAGCAGCAGGTCCATGGCGGTGCTGAACCGCATCGAGGGCGTGTCGTCGACGAGGTTCTCGATGACGACGACCCGTGCGCCCGGTCCGCCGGCCGCCTTGACGTTGCGCAGGGCGCGGGCGGTGCTGTCGTCGTCCCACTCCAGGATGTTCTTGATGATGTACACATCGGCCCGGACGGGGATCTCCTCGCGGCAGTCGCCCGGCACGATCCGTACCCGGTCCGCGAGCGAACCGCCTTCGCGCAGCCGGGGATCGGCGTTCTCCACGACGCGGGGCAGGTCGAGGAGGGTGCCCCGCATCGCCGGGTACTTCTCCAGCAGACTCGCCACCACGTGGCCCTGTCCGCCGCCGATGTCGGCGACCGACGTGCTTCCCGACAGGTCGAGGAGGGCGGCCACGTCCTGCGCCGACTGCCGGCTGGACGTGGTCATGGCCCGGTTGAAGACCTCGGCCGACTCGGGGGCGTCCTCGTTGAGGTAGGTGAAGAACTCCTTGCCGTACAGGCCCTCGACGACGTTGGAGCCGGTGCGGACCGCCTCGTCGAGCAGGGGCCAGGCGTCCCAGGTCCACGGTTCGGTGCACCACAGGGCGATGTAGCGCAGGCTGTGCGGGTCGTCCTCGCGCAGCAGCAGTGACATGTCGGTGTGGGCGAACGTGCCGTCCTTGTGCTCGGCGAAGACGCCGTAGCAGGTCAGGGCGCGCAGCAGCCGGCGCAGCGGGCGCGGTTCGGTCTTCACCGCCGCCGCGAGGTCCTCCACGGCCATCGGTGAGTCGCCGAGGGCGTCGGCCACGCCGAGCCGGGCGGCGGCGCGGAGGGCGGCGGCACATGCCGCCCCGAACACGAGCTCCCGCAGCCGCATGGGCGGGGGCGGGGCGGTCTGTGCGGTCGTCATGTGCCGCGTCCTTCCTTCTTCTTCCACTACTTCGGGGGTGACGGGGGCCGACCGGTCAGCACAGTCCCGCGGGCTTGGAGGCGCCGCAGGTGTTGCCGGTGAAGGTGTTGCTCTTGGCGGTGTCGCCGGTCCCGGCGTTGACCAGGTCGGCGGGGGAGTTGTCGCGCAGCCGGTTGCCGTTGACCTCGTTGCTCGCGTTGGGGGTGCCCACCATGCTCGCGGCCAGGACGATGCCGCCCGACATCGACGACTTCCCGGCGTTGCCCTCGACCGTGTTGTCGGCGACCAGGACCTTCTCGACGCCGGTCAGGACGATGCCGGAACCCTGGAGGGCCTCCAGCCGGTCGGTCTTCGGGCAGGACTTGTTGTTGCGCACGACGCGGTTGTCGCGCACGACCAGGTCGCCGGCCTTGGGCTTGTTCTCGTCGCCGACGACGAACACGCCCGCGCAGTTGCCGGTGATGTGGTTGTCCGCGACGGCGAGGTTGCGCAGCCGCCGGACGGTGACGCCGATCCGGTTGCCCTCGAGCCGGTTGTGGGCGACCTCCGTGCCCTCGGTGTCCGCGGCCCCCTCCTCGGCCTTGATGCTGTTGGCGAGGAAGATGCCGGCGTCACCGTTGTCGCGGGCGGTGTTGTCGCGGAAGGTGCCGTGGATCGACCGCTCCTGGGCGATGCCCCAGACCCCGTTCTTCACGGCCGTCACGTTCCGCACGGTCAGGCCGTCGGTGGCCATGGAGAACACGCCGGTGCGCGTGAAGCCGGTCACCGTCAGGTCGGCGACGGTGACGCCCTTGACGTTCTCGTCCTTCGTGCCGATCACGCAGATGCCGTTGCCGCCCTCGGCGCAGGTGTTGTCCGCGGTGGCCTTCTCCGTGCCCGGCTTGATGACCGTGTTGCGGCCCATGCCGCGCAGGGTGAGCCCGGGCGTGCTCACCTTGACGCTCTCGTGGTAGGTGCCCGGGGTGACGAGGACGGTGTCGCCGGACTCGGCGGCGTCGACCGCCTTCTGGATCGATTCGCCGGGGTGGACGACGTGGATCATGTGGCCGGCGGAGGCCGGAGCCGCGCCGAGCCCCGTTCCGATCATCGCTGCGGTGCACACCAGGTACACGACATGGCATTTCTTCATATTCCGCACGTTATGCCCCGAAGAATCCCGCACCGTTCGGATAAGCCATCCGACGGCGTGTCATGAACCGACGGTGAACGCGCGGTTCTTGGGCAGACGGGCGTCAGTGATCTTCATGTCCCCGGCAAGGAAGGGAACACCGACGTGACCGTGCCCGTGCGACATCCCCGCCGGCAGCGCTCCGGGCGCCGCTTCGACCTCCGGGCGACGGCCCTGTTCTTCGGGTTCGCCGCCGTCGGTCTGTGCGTCGCGGGGTGGATCGTCAGGACGGCCCTCGACGTCGCCGAGCGGCGTCCCGCCTGGGCCTTCGTCCTGGTGCTGGTGGCCGTCGCGGCCGTCGTCCTGGGACGGCGGGGGCGCTCGCGGCTCTCCGTCCTGGGCCTGGCGCGCCGCACCACCGGCGCGCTGGAGGAGGGCGCGGCGACGGCCCTCGACGCCCTGGAGGCCACCCGGACGGTGGCGCCCGCGGCCCCGGCGCCACTCGTCCCCGAACCCACCGCCGCGACGGTCGACCTCCACGCGGTCCTGGATCCCGACGAGTTCGAGCAGGCGATAGCCGGCCTCTGCCTGCGGGACGGCTGTGCCGAGGCAGAGGTGGTCGGCGGCGCGGGGGACCTCGGCGCGGACGTGATAGCGGTGGCCCCCGACGGCCGCCGCCTGGTCATCCAGTGCAAGCGCTACGCCGAGGACAACAAGGTCGGCTCCGAGGACCTGCAGCGCTTCGGCGGCACCTGTTTCACCGTCCACGAGGCCGACGTCGCGGTGGTCGTCACCACCAGCGGCTTCACCCGGCCGGCCGCCGAGTACGCCGAGCAGTGCGGCATAGTCTGCGTGGACGCGGACCGGCTGCGGGAGTGGAACGGGGGCCGGGGACCCGCGCCCTGGGCGCTCGTGCCCGGCCAGGCCGGGGAGACCGGCCCCGTCGACGAGGCCCTGGGGTGAACCGCGCCGCCCACCGGACGGCGGTCGGCCGGGGTGAGGCGGTTTCACGCCCGCCCAGTGGCAACCTGTGCGGCATGGGCAAAACCGCGCGCTGATCGTCATCGACATGATCAACACCTATGACCACAAGGACGCCGACTCGCTGATCCCCGCCGTGGAGTCGGTGCTCCCCGCAGTGACCGGCCTGCTGGAGCGGGCGCGGCGCCACGACGTCCCCGTGATCTACGTCAACGACAACTTCGGCGAGTGGCGCTCGCACCACGGCGAGATCCTCGACCAGGCCCTCGCCGGACCCCAGTCACACCTCGTCGAGCCCGTGAAGCCCGACGACTCCTCCCTCTTCGTGGTCAAGGCACGCCACTCGATCTTCTTCGAGACCCCGTTGACGTACCTGCTGCACGAGCAGGGCATCGACCGGCTGGTGCTGTGCGGGCAGGTGACCGAGCAGTGCGTGCTCTACTCGGCGCTCGACGCCCACATCCGCCACCTCCAGGTCATCGTGCCGCGCGACGCGGTCGCCCACATCCACGCCGACCTCGCCGACGCGGCACTGCGCATGATGGAGCGCAACATGGGCGCCCGGCTGTGCGACAGCGGCGAGCTGTGGACCTGACGGACGGGCCGCGAGCCGTCGCGGCGCTCCCCGCTGGACCGGCACGGGTGCCGGCCGGCGGAGCGGGGCGCCGCGTCAGCCCCGGAGGGTGCGTACGGGCAGGACGACCTGGGCCGCCGACGCCAGTGTCGCGGCGTCGTTCGCGAAGGCGGCGACCGCCTCGCCCTCGCCCGGCTCCCCGCCGGACCAGGGACGCGTGGCGAAGATCAGGCAGGCGTACCCACGCTCGTCGACCGCCCTGCGCCACTCGGGCGTGGGCACGAACTGCGCGTTGATCCCGGGCATGGTGAGGGAGGCGGCGCCCGGCACGACGAGCAGGTTGACCGGCAGGTTCGGCAGCCGCGCGGCGTCGACGACGCCTTCGCCGACGGGCAGCCCCGCGTGGCCCAGCAGCCGCTCCACGGCCGCCCCGGTCGCCTCCGCTCCGCCCTCGCCGTCGCCGAGGGAACAGGCGAGCAGGAAGGGGACGTCGCCGTCGGGGGTCTCGCGGCTCCAGGACATGATGACGAGCGTGCCGAGGTCGGCGGTCCGCAGGGGCTGGGTGTCAGGTGAGATGGTCACCGCGAAACCGTAAGGGCGGGCCCGGGCGCGCCGGCCCGCCGCTCACCCGACTGGCCGACACCCTCGCGGTTCTTCACACGAACGAGGGGCCCCCAGGGCGGCTCCTCCTCCGGCCCGGTGCGCCCTTGACACCCCCGCGCCGGCGTGTGTCACTCCAACAGGACGCAGAACACACCACGTCGGTAGGTTCCGGACGCGTGGCACCGCCCACCGCCCCCGGGACCGGGACAGCACGACCTGGAGTACCGCATGCCCTTCCCCGCTCCGCTGCGCGGCGTCGTTCCGCCGGTCCTCACGCCCCTCACCCCGACCGGCCGGGTCGACACCGCCTCGGTCCGCCGGCTCACCGAGCACCTGATCGGGGCCGGCGTGCACGGCCTGTTCCTGCTCGGCTCCAGCGGCGAGGCCGCCTACCTCACCGACACCCAGCGGCTGACCGCGCTGGAAACGGCCGTGGACAGCGCGGCCGGCCGGGTCCCCGTGCTGGCCGGCGTCATCGAGACCACCACCGCCCGGGTGCTGGACCGCGCGGCCGACGCCGCCCGGGCCGGTGCCGACGCGCTGGTGGCCACCGCCCCGTTCTACGCCCGCACCCACCCGGTCGAGATCGCCGACCACTTCCGGCGCGTCCGCGAGGGCGCCGGTCTGCCGCTGTTCGCCTACGACATCCCGGTCGCCGTGCACACCCGGCTGCCCCGCGACGTGGTGCTCGGCCTCGCCGCCGACGGCACCCTCGCCGGACTCAAGGACTCCAGCGGCGACGAGGGTGGGCTGCGCCGCCTGCTGATCGAACTGCGTCGGCACGCTCCGGACTTCTCCGTGCTCACCGGGTCCGAACTCACCGTCGACTGCGCCCTGCTCGCCGGCGTGGACGGCGTCGTGCCCGGACTCGGCAACGTCGACGCCCGCGGCTACGTACGGCTCTACACGGCCGCGCGGTCGGGGGACTGGGCCGCGGCCAAGGCCGAGCAGGACCGTCTCGCCGCGCTCTTCGCCCTCACCGAGGCCGGCGACCCGGCGCTGATGGGCCCCGGCTCCGCCGCGCTCGGCGGCTTCAAGGCCGCGGCACATCTGCTCGGCCTCATCGACTGCGCGGCGACCGCGGCACCCCAGGTACCGCTCGAGGCCACGGCCGTGGCACGCGTCCGCGACCTGCTCACCGAGGCCGGCCTCCTGTGACGGACCGGCCCGCGCTCCCGCCCTGACGCGCGTCCCCCCACCCGCATTGGATCGTCATGTCTCCTGCGCGCACCGCCGACGTGCCCCCGCCCTGGTACCGCCAGGTGTCCCGGCAGAAGTGGAAGTCGTTCTTCGCCGCCTGGATCGGCTATCTCCTCGACGGCTTCGACTTCGTGCTGATCACCCTGGTGCTGACCGAGATCGCCGACGACTTCGGGCTGACGGCCGTCGAGTCCGCGAGCCTCGTCTCCGGTGCCTTCATCACCCGCTGGCTCGGCGGCGCCGTGCTGGGCGCGCTCGGTGACCGGTTCGGCCGCAAGAGCGCCATGGTGGCCAGCATCCTGCTGTACTCGGTCGGCACCTTCGCCTGCGGCTTCGCCTGGGACTACACCAGTCTGTTCACCGCCCGGCTGCTGATCGGCATGGGGATGGCCGGCGAGTACAGCGCCAGCGCCACGTACGTCATGGAGAGCTGGCCCGCACGGCTGCGCAACCGCGCCTCCGGCTTCCTCATCTCCGGTTTCTCCCTGGGCGGCGTCCTGGCGGCCGAGGTGTACGAGCAGGTGGTGCCGGCCCACGGCTGGCGCTGGCTGTTCTACATCGGCCTGTTCCCGGTGGTCGTCGCGCTGTGGGTCCGGCGGGCGCTGCCCGAGGCCGACGACTGGGAGGCGGAGGTGGGGGCCGCCGGTGAACGCCCCAACCCCTTCCGGCCGCTGTTCGCGGGCCGGCGCCGGGCGACCGTCAACACGGTGCTCGCGGCCGTCGCCACCGGGTCGCTCTTCGCGGTCTTCACCCCGCTCGGCACGGGAGCGGTACCCGTCCTCTCCGTCGTGGCGGCGGCCTGTCTGACCGCGTTCGCCGTCCAACTGGGCGGCCGCAGCCGGTGGCCGCTGTTCGTCGCGCTGTGCGCCACCGTCTTCTGCGCCTTCCTCTACAGCTGGCCCGTCCAGGCCCTGCTGCCCACCTACCTCAAGACCGAACTCGGCTTCACCCCCGCCCAGGTCAGCGACGCGCTCTACTACGCCGGCTTCGGCACGATGGCCGGCTGCGTCGTCACCGGCTTCGTGGGGGACCGGTTCGGCACCCGCAGGGCCTACGCCGCCACCCTGCTGATCGGCATCTGCTTCGTCTTCCCGGTCTTCGCGGTCCGCGACAGCCGGCTCCAGCTGGGAATCCTGCTGTTCCTGATGCTCGCCTGCATGCAGGGCGTCTCGGGACTGCTCCCCAAGTACATCGCCGGACACTTCCCGACCGGGAGCCGGGCGGCGTCCCTGGGCTTCGTCTACAACGTCGGAGCGCTGGGCGGGGCCGTCGCCCCGGTGCTCGGGGCCGAACTGGCGTCGACGATGCCGCTGGGACGGGCGCTCGCGGTGCTGACCTTCTCCCTGACCCTGGTGGTGGTCCTCCTGATCGGCTTCGACGTCCCGAGCCGCCTCAACCGTCTGGTCGACCCGCGGGCCGTGCCGGACCACCTGGCCACCGAGGCGGCGGCGGGCGGCACCGGCCGCGTACGGACGGCGAAGTGACGCCCGTGCCGGAGGCCGTCGGGGTGGTCCGTGTGCCCCGGCCGGAGCAACCGGACGGTGGCCGGCGAGACATCGCGCGGTCACCCGGTGCAACAGTCTTCGTATGATCTGTGGACGAGATGTTCATCGCGGCGGTCGCCGCGCGGCACGCGGACGCACCGCCCGGGGAGCGGCGGTGGCCCTGCTCGCCGCCGCGGCCCTGGCCGCCACCACCGAGGCGGCCGCCGCGGGGCGAGTCCCCCCGCGCACCGACTGGGACGCCATCGCCGCCTGCGAGTCCGGCGGCAACTGGAAGGCGAACACGGGCAACGGCTACTACGGCGGTCTGCAGTTCGCCCCGTCGAGCTGGGCCGCGGCCGGCGGCCTCGCGTACGCGCCCCGCGCGGACCTCGCCACCCGCGGGGAGCAGATCGCCGTGGCCGAGCGCCTCGCCCGTATCCAGGGCATGTCGGCCTGGGGCTGCGCCTGACATGTCATCGGGCGCCCACGCCCGGAGTTGACCGGGGTAACCCGTGCGGGTGCACGTGACCCGTCCGGTGCCGCCCGGCGTTTCCCCGGGGCGACGGGTGGGCAGTCGCCTGGCGGGGGAGCCGAGAGGCGGTCCCGGAGGTCCGTACGCCGATACCTCCGGGGCCGCCCTCGCCCGTCCCGTTGCGGCTTGCGGCGCCCGTGGCCCGTCAGAGGCGGCGTCCGGAGTAGGCCGACCAGCGCCCGTCGCGCCTGGCGACCGTGATGTCCCGGCCGAAGCACCGGGTCAGCAGCGGGTCGGTGAGGACGCCCTCCACTTCCCCGTGGGACAGGACCCGGCCCTCGCGCAGCAGCAGCGCGTGGCTGACGGCGGGGAACAGCTCCTCCAGATGGTGGGTGACCGTCACGGTCGCCAGCCGCGGGCGCCCTGCGGCCAGCTGGTGCATGGCCTCGACGAGGTCCTCGCGGGAGGGCAGGTCCAGGGCGTTGAAGGGCTCGTCCAGGAGGAGCAGCGCCGGGTCGGCCATCAGGGCCCTGGCGATGAGGACCCGCGCCCGCTGTCCGCCCGAGCACACGCCGTAGGGCCGGTCGGCCAGCTCCTTGACGCCGAGTTCGGTGAGCAGTTCGTGGGCGCGGGCGCGGACCTCGTCGTCGTAGGTGCGCCACAGGGGCTGGACGGTGCCGCTGTGTCCGGTGAGGACGACCGCGTGCGCGGTGAGGTCCTGCGGCACCCGCTGCGCGGAGGTGACATGGCCGATGCGGGCCCGCAGCTCACGCACGTCCACCCGGCCGAGCCGGCTGCCGAGGACCTCCACCGTCCCGGTGGTCGGGTGCATCAGGGCACCGAGCAGCCGCAGCAGAGTGGTCTTGCCCGCGCCGTTGGCGCCGAGCAGGGCCCAGTGCTCTCCCGGCCGGACCGTCCAGTCGATCCCGTCGAGGATGAGCTGGTCGGTGGTGTGGCGGCGGATGCCGACGTCCCGAAGTCGAAGGACGGCCTCGTCGTGCTCGTTCATCCGAGGGTCTGCTGTCTGCCCTGCCATGCGGAGCTCCTTCGCGCGGGAGGCCGGTCGTTCGCGCCGAAGGATAGATGCACTCACCATGTGTCTGCCGGGCCGTCCGGTTGCTGGACGGCCCGGCCCGGGTCCCGGGGGAGGTGTCAGACGCCGGCCACCGACTGGATCCACGAGCGGTACGCCGTCACGTTGGTGTACGCCGTGGTGGTCTGGCGGTCGCTCGTCGAGGCGACGCCGACCTGGACGCCGTCGGCCATCATCGGGCCGCCGGAGTCGCCGCCCGCGGTGATGCCGTCACCGGGGCGGGCGCAGATGGCCTGGCCGTTGTAGGCGTCGTAGCAGCCTCGGGTGACGGTCAGGTTGGCGACCTTCAGGTACCGGGACTGACAGTTGATCTCCGAGCCGCACCGGGAGGTGGCGCCCCAGCCGTAGACCTGTACGTTCTGGCCCACCCGCACGGTGCCCGGCTGGCCGAGTCGGGCGTAGGAGGCGGAGACGGAGCGGTCCAGGCGCACCAGGGCGAGGTCGGAGGAGGCGTGGGGGACGGTCTGGACGCCGTTCGCCACGGTGCCGCCGGAGCTCTGGTCGAGGCTGCCGATGCGGAAGGACAGCCCGCCGCCGCTCACACAGTGCTTGGCGGTGAGTATCCAGGTGGGGGAGATGATGGTGGAGCTGCAGGTCTGGGTGCCGTTGGAGAACAGCCGGGCGGCCCAGGGGGCGTTCTGCGCGTAGCCGCCGCCGATGATGGGCTGGGGGCCGCCGTCACCGGGCTTGGGCTCGGCCGCTGCGGCC
Organism: Streptomyces sp. SudanB5_2050; assembly: GCF_964272335.1. NCBI lineage: Bacteria > Bacillati > Actinomycetota > Actinomycetes > Kitasatosporales > Streptomycetaceae > Streptomyces > Streptomyces sp. SudanB5_2050. The sequence continues at coordinate 757,152 of NZ_OZ186760.1, read as the reverse complement.
TGCGGGGCGAGCGCGAGGGCGGACAGCAGTGCGGCCATGAGCGCGGCCAGTAGGGTGGGGACGAGTCTGGATGTGCGCAAGGCTCCTCGATTCCGACGACACGCGTGGGGCCGCGTGTGGTGGGTGGGGGCGCTCAGCATCTCGGGCACGCGCGCGGGGCCGCCAATCCCTGCTTCCCATAACGCGGCGTTATGGAAGGGGCCCGGAGCATGTCTGCTCCGGGCCCGCGAAGGGAGGCTCAACCGGCCGCGGAGACCGCGGGGTCGGGTCGGCGCCGGCATCATCAGCAGCGTCCGGTTCGCCCGTCGTCCGTCGTCCGTCGTCCGTCGCCGGAGGGTGCGGACAAGCGGCCGGCTGGACAGCGGCTCAGCGCAGCAGCAGCTGCACGAGGGCGACGGTGCCGACCGTCACGACGAGTATCCGCAGGGCCAGGGGGCTGAAGCGGCGGCCCACCTTCGCCCCGGCGTATCCGCCGAGCGCCGAGCCGGTCGCGAGGAGCCCGACCGCCGTCCAGTCGAAGTCCGCGGCGAAGAGGAAGAAGAGCGCGGCGACGGTGTTGACGACCGCGGAGAGGACGTTCTTGACCGCGTTCAGACGCTGCAGGGACTCGTCCAGCAGCATCCCCATCAGGGACAGGTAGATGATCCCCTGCGCGGCCGTGAAGTAGCCGCCGTAGACGCTCGCCAGCGTCAGGCCGGTGAACAGCAGCGGGCCGCCGTCCCGGCGCGGCGGGACGCCGGTGCGCTCCCGGCGCCGCTGCACCCACCGGCCGATCTGCGGCTGGAGCGCCACCAGTACCAGGGCCAGGCCCACCAGCACCGGCACGATCGTCTCGAACGCGTCCTCCGGCAGGGCGAGCAGCAGCGTGGCGCCCGCAAGGCCGCCCAGCAGCGCGCCGGCGCCCAGCCGCAGCACCCGCCGGCGCTGGCCGCTCAGCTCCTTGCGGTAGCCGATGGCCCCGCTGACGGAGCCGGGGATCAGGCCGAGCGCGTTGGACACCGTGGCCGTGACCGGCGACAGTCCGGTGGCCAGCAGCACGGGGAAGGTGATCAGGGTCCCGGAGCCGACCACGCTGTTGATGGCGCCCGCCCCCACGCCCGCCGCGAACACCGCGGCCATGGCCTCGGGCGTCACGGCGTGCCGTCCGCGGGCGGCTTCGCGTACGGCCGGAAGGTGTCCTGTGCAGCTTTCACGCGGCCGACTGTACCTATCGCCGAAGTGACGGGAACCGCCGGTTCCAACCGGTCCTGGATGAACAGTTCTTGACGTAAATTCACCTGATCATGCGGTGATACGATCACCGCGTTTGCGGAGCGGGCGGATGGGTGGAAGACGGCATCCCCGACTTCAGGGACAGTCCGGGCAGCACCCACCGTGCCGGTCGGTCCGCCGGACCGCCCGCGTGGACGGGAACTCAGCGAACCGGCCTTCAGTCGCCTGAAGAGAGTCTTATGACCGAATACACAGGGAACCCATTGCTCTGGGTCCTTCTCGTCGCCCTCGTCGCCGCCGCCGTGCTCATCGGCCGCCAGCGCCGGGCGGCCCGAGCTCTGCGGCAGGAGGTCCAGGGGCTCAAGCAGCACTACACGGAGCTGGAGAACGACTACGGCAAGTCCGTGCGGGCGGCGCAGGAGCGGGCCGAGGACGAGACCAAGACCGTGCTGAAGTCGGCCATGCGGACCCTGCAGGGCCTCGCCGCCGAACAGCAGCTGGTGCTCTCCCGGTTGCAGACCAAGTACGGGGACTCCGCCCTGCTCCAGGACCTGTTGGAGATCGACCACACCAACTCGCAGTTCGGCCGGCGCGCGCAGTCCATCGCGGTGCTGTGCGACGGCTGGCTCGGCGGCCGGCGGGACACGGCCTCGGTGTACGACGTGGTGCGCAGCGCCCAGGGGCGCATCCGGCACTTCCGGCGGGTGGAGATCCTCTCCCAGGTCGACTTCGGCATCACCAGCCGCGCCGTCGAGCCCGTGGCCCTGGCCCTCGCCGAGCTGCTGGACAACGCCACCAGCTACTCCAGCCCGGACACCGTCGTCGAGATCAACATCCGGACCGTGCCCAAGGGGATCTGCGTCGTCGTCGACGACGCCGGCGTCGGCATGAGCGACGAGGAGCGCGCCCGCGCCGACAAGCTCCTCGCCACCGAGCGCGCCTCCGGCGTGGCGGGGCTCGGCAACCCGCCCCAGTTCGGCTTCGCGGTCATCGGCCTGCTGTGCGAGCGCTTCGGCTTCGAGGTGTCGGTGGACTCCTCCTCACCCTACGGAGGTGTGCGCGCCGTGGTCCTGCTGCCGCACGACCTGCTCACCGCCATGCCGGAGAAGAAGGCGCCCGCGCCTGCCGTCCGCACCGCCGCCCGGCCGGAGCCGGACGGCGGGCCGCAGGCCGCGCCGGCCCCCTCCCAGACCAGCGACGGCCTGCCCCGACGGCGTCGCAAGCGCCCGATGGCCATCGTGCCCGGCAGCGCCTCCGCCCCGCCCTCCGCCGGTCGTTCCGACGCCGAGCAGGCGCGGGTGATGGCCGCCTTCCAACGGGGCACGCAGACCGGCCGCGTCACCCGGCCCGGGGACGCCGACCGGAACGGCAGAACACCTGGTGCAAGCAGAGAAGGACATGAGGACTCGTGAACGACGATCTGTCATGGATGCTCGACAGCGCCCTGGAGATTCCCGGGGCCCTGCACGCGGTCCTGATCTCGGCCGACGGGCTGCTGATGGCCCGGACGCAGGACTTCGACAAGGACGACGCCGACCGGGTCGCCGCCGCGATGAGCGGGGTCCAGTCGCTCAGCCGGACGCTCGCCTTCTTCTGTGAGGACCCGACCCAGTCCTGGCGGCAGACCCTCGTCGAGTTCGACGGCGGCTGGGTGTTCCTGATCTCCGCCGGCGAGGGCGCCTACCTCGGCGTCTCCGCCTCCCCGGACGTCGACATGGCCGACATCACCTTCCGGATGCAGCAGCTCGTCGCCCAGCTCGGCAAGCGGCTGACGACCCCGCCGCGCGAGAACCTCGGTTCGCGCTCATGACCGGCCACGACGGCTGGGAGCCCGAGGCGCCGGAATTAGTGCGGCCGTACGTCATCACCAAGGGCCGCGGCCTGCCCGACGAGGAGCACCTCTCCCTCATCACCCTCGTCACCGCGTCCGCCGAGGACACCCGGCGGCCCGCCCGGCTCTCCCCGGAGGAGCAGAGCCTGCTGGACCTCTGCTCGGCCGGATACCTGTCGGTCGCCGAGATCGCCGGGCACACCCACTTCCCGCTGGGCGTGGTGCGCATCCTGCTGGCCTCCCTCAAGGAGGGCGGCCACATCATGACCCGCCCGCCGGTGGCCCGCGCCCGGCCGGCCGACAAGGAGATCCTGGAGGAGGTGCTCAATGGGCTCCGCGCCAAGTTTGGATGAGCGGGACTACGTGCGCGGCGGGGCGACCCAGACCGCGGTCAAGATCCTCGTCGTCGGTCACTTCGCGGTGGGCAAGACCACCCTCATCGGCTCCATCTCCGAGATCGAGCCGTTGTCCACCGAGGAGACCATGACCCAGGCCGCCGAGTCGGTCGACGACCTCAAGGGGGTCCAGGGCAAGACCACCACCACGGTCGCCATGGACTTCGGTCGTCTGACGATCAGCGACCGCGTGGTCCTCTACCTGTTCGGCACCCCGGGGCAGCAGCGCTTCGTGCAGATGTGGGAGGACATGGCGCGCGGCGCGCTGGGCGCCCTCGTCCTCGTCGACCCCGAGCGGCTGGCCGACTCGTTCCCGGTCATCGACCTCATCGAGCAGTACGGCCTCGACTACGCCATCGCCGTCAACCACTTCGACGGCGCGCCGCTGCGCGACGAACGGGCGCTGCGCGAGGCACTGGACCTGCTCGACGACACCCCCGTCGTCACCTGCGACGCCCGTGACGAGAAGTCCTCGGCCGCCGCACTGACCACCCTCGTCCGCTACTTGCTGGACCGCACCCGCTAGGAGCTGGGAGCAGACATGAACGCCCACGACACCGCTCCGGTGCCGCCGCCGGGGTGCCCGGCGCACGGCTCCGGCGCCCGAGTCCCGCTGTACGGCCCGGAGTTCGCCGCCGACCCGCAGGCCTATTACGAGTACCTGCGCCACTACGGTGCCGCCGCTCCCGTCGAACTGGCCCCGGGTGTCGAGGCCACGCTGGTCACCGACTACGCGGCGGCGCTCCAGCTGCTGCAGGACTCCGGCTCCTTCCGCAAGGACGCGCGTCGCTGGCGGGCCTTCAACGAGGGCAAGGTCGGCCCGGACAGCCCGGTCGCCCCGCTGCTCGCCTACCGGCCCAACTGCATGTTCGCCGACGGCGCCGACCACATCAGGCTCCGGCAGGCGGTCACCGACAGCATGGCGCGGGTGGACACCCGGCGGCTGAGCCGCAGCACCGAGCAGATCTCCGGCTACCTCATCTCCCAGTTCGGCGGCCGGGGCTCGGCCGACCTGCTGGGCGACTACGCCAAGCAGCTCCCGCTGTTCGTGTTCAACGAACTCTTCGGCTGCCCCGCCGACATCGGTGACCGGGTGCTGTTCGGCATCTCCGGGATGTTCGACGGCGTCAACGCCGAGAAGGCCACCTCGGTGCTGTTCCAGGCGGTGGGCGAGCTGGTGGCCCTCAAGCGCGCCAAGCCCGGCGAGGACGTCACCTCCTGGCTGATGCGGCACGAGGCGCGGCTCAGCGACGAGGAGATGGTCCACCAGCTCGCGCTGCTGCTCGGCGCGGGCGCCGAACCGCTGCGCAACCTGATCGGCAACACCCTGCACCGGCTCCTGACCCACGAGCGGTACGCGCGCGAGGGCGGCCTGATCGACGAGGCCCTCGACGACACGCTGTGGGAGAACCCGCCGATGTCGAACTACGCGCCGCACTACCCGGCCGCCGACACGGAACTCGCCGGGCAGCAGTTGCAGGCGGGCGACCTGGTGCTGGTCAGCTTCGCGGCGGCCAACACCGGCCCCGCCCTCAAGGCCTCACGTCAGGCCGGCAGCAACAGGGCCCACCTGGCGTGGAGCGCGGGACCGCACGCCTGCCCGTCCAAGGAACCGGCCCGGCACATCACCGTGACCGCCATCGAGCACCTGTTCAACGAGCTGCCCGACGTCGAACTCGCCGTCCCGGAGGACAGCCTGACGTGGCGTCCGGGCCCCTTCAACCGGGCCCTCGCCACGCTCCCGGCCCGCTTCACGCCGGTGCGTTCCGGACAGCGGACGGTCCCGCAGCAGGGCACCGGGGGCGCCGGGCAGGACAGCCGGCCGGCCCCCGAGCGGCCTGCCGAACGCGGAGGCATGTGGAGCCAGTTCCTCAACTGGCTCACACGGTGACATGCGCAACACCTCCCCAACCAGCCCCTTCCGCATGAAGGTTCGACGGCACGGGTAGTGAGCAACGCGGCATTCAAGTCGCTCACGAGTAAAAGGAGGTGTCGTGGAGCACAAACCCACGAACGCCGCTTTCCCGCCGTCGGACCCCCTGATACCCGCCTCGCCAGGCGGGTATCTCTCTGTGCGGCTCCGGTGGGGGAGGGACCGGTGAGCGCCGCGACGACGGGCGCGGGCGAGGCGCCGACGCTCGGTTCGCTCACCGGTGGCCAGCTGCGAAGACTCGGGGCGGTCGCGGGTCTGACCGCAGCCGACGCGGAGACCTACGCCGGTGTCCTGGCCGACTCCCTGGGCCCGGTGGCCGAGCGCCCGCTGAGCCTTCCGCCGCCCAACCGCACCTTCCTGTCCGACGACCACACCCCCGTCGAGTTCTCCCTCTCCTTCCAGCCGGACGCCGCTCCCGCCCTGCGGGTGCTCCTGGAGCCGGGCTGCGGCGCAGACAGCCTGGCTCGGGAAGGGCGGGCCGGGCTGGAGGCGGTCCGCGCGATGGCCCGGCGCTGGAACTTCTCCACCGCCGCGCTCGACGGCCTGCGGGACCTGTTCCTGCCGTCGTCCCCGCACGGACCCCTGGCCCTGTGGATCGCCCTGGAACTGGAGCCCGGGGGCGTCCCCAAGGTCAAGGTCTACCTGAACCCGGCGGCGCGAGGGGCGAAACGTTCCGCCCAGACGGTGCGCGAGGCGCTGGACCGGCTGGGCCACCGGCGGGCCTTCGCGAGCCTGCCCGCGGGCAGCGGCTACCCGTTCCTCGCCCTGGACCTGGGCGACTGGGAGGAGCCCCGGGCGAAGGTCTACGTCCGCCACGAGAACCTCACGGCCGGTCAGGCCGGGCGGCTGTCCCGGATGACCCCGGGCCCGGCGCCCGCGGCCGTCGAGGGCTTCTTCCGCACCGTCGCGGGCATCGGCCCGGACACCACGGGGCTCGGCCGGCGACCCGGCCTGTCCTGCCACGCCTTCACCGACACCGCCTCCGCGCGGCCGAGCGGCTTCACCCTGCACATCCCGGTCAGGGACTACGCCCGGCACGACGGGGAGGCCCTGGCGCGGGCGTCCAGGGTGCTGCGCGACCACGGCATGGACGACTCCGCGCTGGTCCGAGCCCTGGGGGCCCTCACGGACCGTCGGCCCGAGGACGGTGTGGGGCTCATCGCCTACCTGGCGCTCGCCCACCAGCGGGGCCGCCCGCCCCGGGTGACGGCGTACCTCTCCTCGGAGGCGTACGCGGTGCGGCCGCCGGTCCCGGAGGCCGTGCGCGAGCCGGTGACGGTGGGCTGAGCGAGCCGGCAACGGTGGGCTGAGCGGACCGCCCGGTACACCGCGGGGCTCCCGGTGGCACGCGCCGGGAGCCACGGGCGCGGGAGCGCCGGCGGGCGGGTGCCCGGCGGTCACACGGGCAGCGACTCCCGGAACTCCGCCAGGTACGGACCCACGTCGACCTGGATCGAGGCACCCCGCGTCCGGCCGTACCGCTGCGCGATCGACGTCAGGTAGGCGTCGATCTCCTCGCGCATCTCCTCCGCCGGGGGCAGCGAGATCTCCCCGTCGACGATCCCGGCCACCCACCGCGCCTGGGCCTCGACGAGGCGGGTGATGGCGCCCACGGGCCGGACCAGGCCGACGAAGTACAGACCGGACCGGTCGGCCGGCACCACCCTTCTGTACAGCTCCACCGAGCCGTCCGCCGCCACCGGGCAGCCGGCGGGCAGGAAGGGCCAGGTCATGTGGAAGCCGGTGCAGTAGACGACCGCGTCCGCCGGTGTGGAGGTGCCGTCGGTGAAGACGACCCGGTCGCCGTCGAAGGAGTCGATCGCGGGCCTGGGCGTGACCGCGCCGTGCCGGATGCGGCTGAGGATCTCGTCCGAGAGGGTCGTGGCCGAGGAGAAGACCGGGTGGTCGGGCTCGGGCAGGCCGTAGTCCGACAGCTTGCCGCGCGCGACCAGCAGGGCCTGCTCCGCCCACTGGATCCGCTCGGCGAAGGACATCTCGTTGAACCAGGGCGCCTCGGCGATCACGTCGACCGACATGCCGTAGAGCTGCTTGGGCACGATGTGCAGCCCCCGCCGCACCGAGAGGAAGGTCTCGGCGGCGTGCCGGGACAGGTCCGCCGCGATGTCGACCGCGGACGCCCCCAGCCCGACCACGACGACGCGCCGGCCGGCGAAGTCGGCGCCGGTGCGGTAGTCGAGGGAGTGAAGAATCGTTCCGGCGAAGGAGTCGGCCCCCGCCGGGAGGGGGTCGGGCAGCGCGGGCTCCGTGTGATGGCCCGAGGCGACGATCACCCGCTCGAAGCGGCGCGACGTCTCGGCGCCCCGGGTGTCCCGGCTCACCACGGTCCACATGCCGTCCGGCTCCTGGCGCACGGACGTCACCTCGGTGCGCAGCTCGACGTGCTCGCGCACCCCGGACCATTCGGCGAAGGAGCGCAGATACGCGGCGAACTGGCTGTGCCGGGGGTAGAGCGGGTACGACTCCGGCATCGGGAAGTCCGCGTAACCGGTCAGCTGCTTGGCGGTGTTCAGGTGCAGGGACTCATAACCCGGGCCCCGCTCGCCGGCCTCCGGCTGGCGCCAGATGCCGCCGACGTCGTCCGCCTTCTCCAGGCAGACGAAGCCGATGCCGCGCTCCCTCAGGGCATGGCCCACCGCCAGCCCCGACAGACCTGCACCGATCACACACACACGCACGGGATTTCCCCTCAGGACGGACTCGATCTCCCCCGATCATGCACTCACTGCCCATCCGCACCTGGCCGCACACCAGTACGGGAGCCGAGGGGGCGTGTCCGTCCTCACGTTTCGGCCCGACCGGTGCTCAGGTGCCGCGCAGATCACTCACCCGGCGGATCTTGCCGAGCGAGCGCTCCAGGGACTCCGGCTCGACGACCTCGACCTCCACGCTCACGCCCACACCGTCCTTGACGCCCTGTCCGATCGCCCGGGCGGCGGTCTCGCGCTGCTCGGGACCGGCGCCGGGACGGGCCTCGACCCGCACCGTCATGTGGTCCATCCGGCCGCGCCGGGTGAGCCGGATCTGGAAGTGCGGTGCGACGCCGGGCGTGCGCAGCACGATCTCCTCGATCTGGGTGGGGAAGACGTTCACCCCGCGCAGGATGATCATGTCGTCGCAGCGGCCGGTGACCTTCTGCATCCGGCGGAAGGCGGGCCGCGCGGTGCCCGGCAGCAGCCGGGACAGGTCGCGGGTGCGGTAGCGGACGACCGGGAGCGCCTGCTTGGTGAGGGTGGTGAAGACGATCTCGCCCTCCTCGCCCTCGGCCAGCACGGCGTCCGTGAGCGGGTCCACCACCTCCGGGTAGAAGTGGTCCTCCCACACGTGCAGCCCGTCCTTGGTCTCGACGCACTCCTGGGCCACACCGGGGCCGATCACCTCGGACAGCCCGTATATGTCGACCGCGTGGATGTCCATCCGCTCCTCGATCTCGCGGCGCATCTCCTCGGTCCACGGCTCGGCGCCGAAGATGCCCACCCGCAGTGAGGTGGTGCGGGGGTCGACGCCCTGGCGTTCGAACTCGTCGAGCAGGGTGAGCATGTAGGACGGGGTGACCATGATGATCTCGGGCCGGAAGTCCTGGATGATCTGGACCTGGCGGGCCGTCATGCCGCCGGAGGCCGGGATCACCGTGCACCCCGCGCGTTCGGCGCCGTAGTGCGCGCCGAGCCCTCCGGTGAACAGGCCGTAGCCGTAGGAGATGTGCACCTTGTGGCCGGGCCGGCCGCCCGCGGCGCGGATCGAACGGGCGACGACGTCCGCCCACATGGACAGGTCGTCCTCCGTGTAACCGACCACGGTGGCGCGGCCGGTGGTGCCGCTGGAGGCGTGCACGCGCCGCACCTCGGACATCGGGACGGCGAACATGCCGAAGGGGTAGGTGTCCCGCAGATCGGCCTTGGTGGTGAAGGGGAACCGGGACAGGTCCGCGAGGCTGCGGCAGTCGTCGGGCGTCACCCCGGCGGCGTCGAACTTCTTCCGGTACAGCTCCACGTTGTCGTAGGCGTGCCGCAGGGTGGCGCGCAGCCGGTCGAGCTGGAGCTCCGCGAGCTGCTCCCGGGACAGCCGCTCGGTGTCGTCCAGGAGGTCGTGGGGGAGGGGCTCGCCCCGGCGCGGTGCCGGGGCCGCCCCGGTCGTCGGCTCGCTGCTCATCGCGACTCCTTCGTCGTCGTACCCTGCGTCCCGCGCTCCGCGGCACCCCGCAGGCTGCGGCTGCGGCCGCGGAACTCGGCGATCACCTCTTCACCGCGCCGCACCGTCACGTCGTAGACACCGCTGCGGCCGAAGCGGGCGCGTTCCTCGGCCCTCGCCACCAGCACGTCGCCCTCGCGGGCGGGGGTCACGAACACGATGTCGGCGCCCGCCGCGACGGTCACGGGGCCGTGGCTGTTGCAGGCGCAGGCGAAGGCCGTGTCGGCGAGGAGGAAGAGATAGCCGCCGTGGGCGATGCGGTGCCCGTTCACCATCGCCGGGGTCACGGTCATCCGGAGGACCGCGGTGCCCTCGCCGTGCTCGACCAGCTCGATGCCCAGCCGCCGGGACGCCTCGTCCGCGCCGAACATCGCTTCCGTGGGCGTCGGCTCGGTCGCCTGCGTCATCTCTCCCACCACCTCTTTCCCCGACCGACCATTCGGTCAGCTCGCGGCAGGGACCAGTAATCCAGCCGTTCGGTGGCCTGTCAAGAGTGTGACCGACGAGGCCCCCGGGTCTTGCCCGGCACGGAGAAAGGGGTCACACTGATACCGAACGAATGGTCGGTTGGGAAGCTGGTGACGATGACCACGACAGACACCGCCGAGGCACCGCCCCCGGAGCCGTTGCAGGAGCACTTCGACGCGACGATCGCGCACGACCGGCGCATCGAGCCGCGCGACTGGATGCCGGACGGGTACCGCAAGACCCTGATCCGGCAGATCGCCCAGCACGCGCACTCGGAGATCATCGGCATGCAGCCGGAGGGCGAGTGGATCACCCGCGCGCCGTCCCTGCGCCGCAAGGCGATCCTGTTCGCGAAGGTCCAGGACGAGGCCGGCCACGGGCTGTACCTCTACTCGGCGGCCGAGACGCTGGGCGCGGACCGCGCCGACCTCACCGAGCGGCTGATCGAGGGACGCCAGAAGTACTCGTCGATCTTCAACTACCCGACGCTGAGCTTCGCCGACGTCGGCGTGATCGGCTGGTTCGTGGACGGCGCCGCGATCTGCAACCAGGTGCCGCTGTGCCGCAGCTCCTACGGCCCGTACGCGCGCGCGATGGTGCGCATCTGCAAGGAGGAGTCCTTCCACCAGCGGCAGGGGTACGAGCTGCTGATGACGATGATGCGCGGCACCGAGGACCAGCGCGCGATGGTCCAGGACGCGGTGGACCGCTGGTGGTGGCCCTCCCTGATGATGTTCGGCCCGCCGGACGACGCCTCGCCCAACTCCGCGCGCTCGATGGCCTGGAAGATCAAGCGGCACAGCAACGACGAACTGCGGCAGCGCTTCGTCGACATGACCGTCCCGCAGGCCGAGAAGCTCGGCGTCACCCTGCCCGACCCGGAGCTGCGCTGGAACGAGGAGCGCGGGCACCACGACTTCGGCACCCCCGACTGGGAGGAGCTGACGCGCGTCATCAAGGGCGACGGACCGTGCAACGCACAGCGGATCCAGCGGCGGCGAAGCGCACACGAGGAGGGCGCCTGGGTGCGCGAGGCGGCCACCGCCCACGCCGCCAAGCAGGCCGCCCGCGCGGCGAAGGGAGCGGCGGCATGACCGAGAAGACCGGGAAGCAGGGCTGGCCCCTGTACGAGGTGTTCGTGCGCGGCAAGCGCGGCCTCAACCACGTCCACGTCGGATCGCTGCACGCCGCCGACGACGCGATGGCCCTCACCCACGCCCGCGACCTCTACACCCGGCGCAACGAGGGCGTGAGCATCTGGGTCGTGCGCTCCGAGCACATCGCCGCCTCCACCCGCGACGAGAAGGACCCCTTCTTCGCCCCCAGCGCCGACAAGGTGTACCGGCACCCGACCTTCTACGACATCCCCGACGACGTCCCGCACATCTAGGAGCAGGGCATGAGTGACGACCACGTCTACCTGACCCTGGCCGAGGGACACGAGGACGACACCCGCTGGGCCTACGGCACCGGCTTCGAGGACCCGCTGCACGGCGTGGACACCGCCGTGCCCGAAGGCGTCGACGCCGCTGAACTGGCCGCCGACTGCGTGGCCCTCGCCGACGACGCCCTGGTCTCGGCCCAGCGGCTCGCCGAGTGGGTCACCCGGGCGCCGGAGCTGGAGGAGGAGGTGGCGCTGGCCAACATCGGCCTCGACCTGCTGGGCCAGGCCCGTCTGCTCTACTCCCGCGCCGGCCAGGTCGACGGCACCGGCCGGGACGAGGACGCCTACGCCTACTTCCGGGACGCCGCCGACTTCCGCAACGTGCGCCTGGCCGAACTGCCCGGCGGCGACTTCGCCTTCGCCATCGCGCGGCTGCTGGTGCTCTCCACCTGGCGCCTGGCCCACTTCCAGCGGTTGGCGGCCCACCCGGACCCGGTCCTGGCGGCGGTCGCGGCCAAGGGCGTCAAGGAGCTGGCCTACCACCGGCAGTACGCCGCCGAATGGGCCGTGCGCCTGGGCGACGGCACCGACGAGTCGCACCGTCGGATGCGCGCCGCGCTGGAGCAGGTGGCTCCCTACCTCGGCGAGCTGCACAGCGCGCACGACGCGCGCGACGAGGTCGCCGACGTGCTGCGCCGGGTCACCGAGGCGGCGGGACTGCCGCTTCCGGTGTACCGCCCGCTGCCCGGCTCCGGCCGCGCCGGCGAGCACACCGAACACCTGGTGCCGCTCCTGACCGAACTGCAGGGCGTCGCCCGAGCCCACCCGGGGGCGACATGGTGACCGCGCTCCCGGACGCCCGCCGTGCCCGGCACATCGCCGAGCAGGTCCCCGACCCCGAGCTGCCCATGCTGACCCTGGCGGACCTCGGAGTGCTGCGGGACGTCGAGGTGACCGGGGACGGCACCGTCGTCGCACGGCTCACGCCCACCTACTCCGGATGCCCGGCGATGGCCGAGATGCGCGCGGGCGTCGCCGCCCGGCTGCGCGAGGCCGGATACGCGCACGTGGAGATCCGCACGGTGCTCGATCCGCCCTGGAGCAGCGACTGGATCACCGAGTCCGGGCGCCGCAAGCTCGCCGAGCACGGCATCGCGCCGCCCGGCGCCGCGCCACGCGGCCCGGTCCCCCTGGTCCTGTCGCCCACCCGGCCGGCCGTGCCCTGCCCCCGCTGCGGCTCGCGGGAGACCGAGGAGACCTCCCGCTTCGCCGCCACGTCCTGCAAGGCCCTGTGGCGCTGCCGGTCCTGTCGCGAACCGTTCGAGTACGTCAAGGAGATCTGATGGCCCCGACCGCCCCCGCCTCGGCGTCCGCCGCCGCACCGGCGGTACCGGCCCGCACCCGTCGCCGTCCCGCCTTCCACCGTCTGCGGGTGGCCGCCGTCGAGCGGCTGTGCGCGGACGCGGCGGCCGTGAGCTTCGAGATCCCCGACGAGCTGGCCGAGGAGTTCGCCTTCGCGCCCGGACAGTCCCTCACCCTGCGGCGCGAGATCGACGGCCGCGACGAGCGCCGCTCGTACTCGATCTGCTCCCCGGCGGGTGCGGTCCCGCGCATCGGTGTCCGGGTGGTGCCGGGCGGCCTGTTCTCGTCGTGGCTGGTGAACGAGGTGCGGCCGGGCGACACCGTGGAGGTGATGGGCCCGACCGGCATCTTCACGCCCGACCTCGGCACCCCCGGACACCATGTGCTCATCGCCGCCGGTTCCGGCGTCACACCCATGATCTCCATCGCCGAGTCGGTGCTGGCCGCCGACGGCCGCTCGACCGTCACCCTCTTCTACGGCAACCGCCGCACCGACACGGTGATGTTCGCCGACGAACTGGCCGACCTGAAGGACCTGTACCCGACCCGCTTCCAACTCGCCCACGTGCTCTCCCGGGAGCCCCGGGAGGCCGAAGTGCTCTCCGGCCGCCTGGACGCCGAGCGGCTGGCGGCACTCGTCGGTGCCCTGGTGGACCCGGCGGGGGCCGATCACTGGTGGCTGTGCGGACCGCAGGGCATGGTCGCCGACGCGCAGCGGGTGCTGGCCGGCCTCGGCGTCCCGCCCGGCCGCGTCCACCGTGAGCTGTTCTTCGCCGAGGACGAGCCCGTGCGTGAGGTCCGGCACGAGGACCTGGGCCCGCAGGGGCCCGTCAGCGAGGTCGTCATCACCCTGGACGGCCGGTCCACGACCGCCGCTCTGTCCCGCGGGCAGAGCATCCTCGACGGCGCCCAGCGAAGCCGGCCCGACCTCCCCTTCGCCTGCAAGGGCGGCGTCTGCGGCACCTGCCGTGCCCTGGTCACCGACGGCCGGGCGGACATGCGCCGCAACTTCGCCCTGGAGGACGCCGAGGTCGAGGCCGGATACGTGCTGACCTGCCAGTCGTACCCGGTCTCCGAGCGGCTGACCGTGGACTACGACAGCTGACCCGACGTCAGCGGAGCACGCCGGGGCGGCGCGCGGGCGGTCTTCGCCGGGTCAGGCGGTCTCCGCCAGGACCGCGCGGATGACGTGGCGGGCGTTGCCGGCCATGGCGGGATTGGTCCGGCGGTAGTACGGCAGCGCGATCAGCGCCTGGGAGAGTGTCCGCGCCCGGCCGCGCCGCCAAGTCGCGTCGTCCACGTCCAGCGCTTCGCGGAAGACCTTCCGGGCGGAGGGCGGCAGCAGGTTCCACGCCGGGAAGAGGTCGCAGGCCGGGTCGCCCGTGCCCAGACACCCGAAGTCGATGACCGCGCTCAGCCTGCCCCCGTCGACCAGCAGGTTCCCCGGCATCAGGTCGGCGTGCAGCCACACCGGCGGCCCGTCGGGGTCCGGGGCCCGCAGCGCGTCCTCCCACACGGCCGTCAGGGCGTCGCAGTCGACGCCCTCCTCGGGCAGGGCCCGCAACGCGTCGAGGGCGGCCCGGGTCTCCGCGTCGAGCGTGGCGAGCGGGCCGCCGCGGTGGGCGCGCGGGGCGTGCGGCAGGTCGACTTCGCGCAGGGCGGCGACGAAGCCGGCCAGGTCCCGGGCCAGTGGCTCGGGGGCGGTCAGCGCCCCGGCCACCGGCAGCTCGCCGGGCAGCCACCGGTACACCGACCACGGCCAAGGGTAGCCCTCGGCCGGTTCACCGGCGCCGAGCACCTCGGGGACGGCGGTGGGCAGCAGCGGCGCCAGGCGGGGCAGCCACTCCCGCTCCCTCGCCACGTCACCGGCCCCGCCCTCGACCAGCGGCAGCCTCACGACCAGGTCGTCGCCCAGCCGGTACATCGCGTTGACCGTGCCGCCCGAGGGGAAGCGCTCCAGGGGCAGCTCCCCCCATCGAGGGAACTGCCCGGCGACCAGCCGTCGTACGAGACGGACGTCGAGGGATCGCGGGACCGCAGATGTCCGCCCGGAAGTCATGGGCGCCATCCGACCCCTCGACGCGGCCGTCCGTCAAACGCTTTGCCCGGCGGGCGGACCCGCGCCCGGCGGGTCAGACGCCGAACTCCGACGGCGGCACGCCGAGGGCGGTGCAGGCCTCGCGGATCGCGTACTGCTCGGCCGGCTCGAAGACCCCGTCCGCGCCGGCGATGACCATGCCGGTCTGGATGACGGCCCGGGCCTCCGCGGGCTTCTTGGCGGCCTTGGCGATCACCTGCAGCGCCTCGCTGCGGCCCAGCTCGAAGTTGGCGAGGAGCTTGTCGACGTGCTGGTTGAAACGCTGGCGGAGCTGGTCGGCCGGGAAGTTCTGCAGCACCTCGTTGGTGACGATCAGCTCCTCCACGCGCTGGCGCTCCGCCGGCTCCACCTGGCCGTCGGCCGCGGCGACCAGGGCGCACATGGCCATGCTCGCGTCCCGGTACGCGCCGCTCTTCAGCTCGGTCTTGACCGATGCCAGCTGGGACTTGAACAGTCCGATCAGCTGGGCCTTCGAGCCGCCCGAGGACGACCCCGAACCACCGGCGAAGCCCTGCTGCCCGTGCTGCCCGTGGCCCTGCTGTCCGTGTCCGCTTGCTCCCCGAGTGCCCTGGGACTGCTGGAAGGTCTTGGCCTGGTCCTTGATCTTGTCCCACATCGCCACTCGTGCCACCTCGGCTTCTGTTGCTGTGTATACGACTGCTGGGCATTCGCCTTGAACGCTCGAAGCATGAACGCGCCGGGGAACCGCGGAGTTCCCCGAAGGCAAAGACGAAGCAAAGCCTCTCATGCCGGGGGCGTAGTAGGCTGCGGGATCTGGAGTTCGACGGCCGGTCCGGCCGGCTGGGGGCGTGCGGTGTGGGTCGGCTGAGGGAGGTCGGCTGGTTCGGCGCGATCGGCGTCGTGTCCACCGTCGGACAGGCCCTGCTCTACTGGGTGTTGCGCCTGTGGTGGCCCCCGGCCGCCGCCAACCTCGTCTCCCTGCTGGTGCTGACGGTCCTGAACACCGAGGCCAACCGGCGCCTGACCTTCCGGCACACCGCCGCCGACCCGGTCCGCGCCCATCTCGGGGCCGGCGGCCTCTTCCTGCTCGGCTACCTGGCCACGTCCGGCGCGGTGCTGTGGTTCAAGCACGCCCAGCCCGCCGCCTCCCCGGCCGCCGAGACCGCGGTCCTCGCCGCGACGTCGGTCGCCGTCACCGTGGTGCGCTTCGTCGTCCTGCGCCTGGCGGTCTTCCGCGGCCCCCGTGTCCGGCCCGGCGCGCCCGCTCGGTCACCAGAAGGTTCCTGAGTCACTTAAAAGTGCGTTCTTCCACGTCAGGCGCCACTCTCCTACGGTTTCCGAGTAACCACCGAAGACCACGAGGACTCGCGGACGAGGAGACGGAACACATGGCCATCACCCTGATGAACCCCGAAGGACTGCCCGAGATCGACGTCTACCGGCAGGTGTCGGTCGCCACCGGATCGAAGCTGGTCTTCGTCGCCGGCCAGGTCGCCTGGGACGCGGAGGGAAGGACGGTCGGCGAGGGCGACCTCGCCGCGCAGACCGAGCGGTGCTACCTCAACGTCGCCACCGCCCTCGCCGCGGCCGGAGCGACCTTCGACGACGTGGCGAAGCTGAACGTGCAGGTCGTCGACTGGACGCCGGACAAGATGCCCCTGCTCCTCGAGGGCATCGCCCGGGCGTCCGCCGCACTGGGGACCACCCCGGTGCCGCCCGCCACGCTCACCGGCGTCGCGGCGCTGGACGTGCCCGAGCACCTGATCGAGGTGGAGGCCACCGCGGTGATCGACTGACGCCGGCGCGGTGACCGGCCGGTTTGAAGGACGGGACGCCGGACACGCGAGGGACGGGCGCCGCGGACCGCGGCGCCGACCGCGTACCCGAGCATGTGGAGGCCGACGATGGTGGAGAGGAACGGCACGGACGGCGGACCGCTCGATCGTCCGGCGATGCCCCAGGAGGAGGCGGAGATCAGCCCGCCCTACCGCTTCCAGCGCCAGCAGCGGCCCGGCCTGGAGTCGCTGATGGAGGTGCGCCCGCGCTACCACGCCCCGAACTACCGGGGCTCCGGCAAGCTCGCCGGGAAGGTCGCGCTGATCACCGGCGGGGACTCCGGCATCGGCCGCGCGGTCGCCGTGCTCTACGCCCGCGAGGGAGCCGACGTCGCCGTCGTCCACCTGCCCGAGGAACACGACGACGCCGAGGAGACCCGCGCGGCCGTCGAGAAGGAGGGCCGCACCTGCCTGCTCCTGCCGGGCGACCTGTGCGAACCCTCGTTCTGCGCGGAGGTCGTCGAGCGCACCGTGGCGGAACTGGGCGGCCTCAACGTCCTGGTGAGCAACGCCGCCTACCTCAACAGCCAGAACAGCCTCTCGGACCTGACGGCCGAGGACTTCGACCGGGTCTTCAAGACGAACGTCTACGCCTACTTCCACCTGGTCATGGCGGCCCTGCCGCACCTGTCCCACGGCGACGCGGTGATCGCCACCGCCTCCGAGGAGGCTCTCAAGGGCAGCGAGATGATGATGGACTACGCGGCCTCCAAGGCCGCGCTGGTCGTCTTCACCAAGTCCATCGCCCCCCACCTCGCCCAGCGCGGGGTCCGCGCCAACATCGTCTCCCCGGGCCCGACCTGGACGGTGCTCAACCTGGCGGGGCAGCGGTTCCCGGACGACTACCTGACGAACCTGGGCAGTTCGGCCCCCATGGGGCGGGTCGCCCAGCCGGAGGAGGTGGCGCCCGCGTACGTGTACCTGGCTTCCGACGCGGACTCCAGCTTCACCGTCGGCGAGGTCATCGCCGTCACGGGCGGCCTGACGGACACCCGCTGAGGCCCGTCCCGCGCCCCGGGGCCCGCACCGGCGCTCACGGGCCGGTGCGGGCCCGGTCCTGTCCGCGACTGCCGCTGAGGCGGCCACAGCCCGGGTCGTGGGCCTCGCCCAGCGAGGTCCACCACCGCTCGCAGCAGCCCTCGCGCGCCGGAAGACGGGCGGCGGCGGGCCGGGTGCACTCCGGACCGTGCGCGGCGCCCGAGTGACGCCAGAACGCGCAGCACGGGGCGGGCGGCAGGAGCGGCACCCGGGGACGCGCCAGCCGCTCCGCCCGCTGGGCCCGTGCCCGCCGCAGCCGGTGCTCCGTCCGCGCGCGGGCCGCGCACCACGTGAACACCGCGGCCGCGTACAGGCCGGGCAGAGCGAGCCAGGGATGATGGGTGGCCGCGTATCCGGCCGCGACGAGCAGCACGACGGCGGCGGCACGGCACGCGTGGGCGGTGCGCAGGCTCGGCGTCACGTGGACTCCCGTGGGTGAGGCGGACAGGGCTCGGGACATCCGTATGCCCCCGGTCCGCCGAGCTACGTGTCCCGGGCCCCGTCGGCCGAAAACCCGTTGCGGTCACCCACGGTCGACCCCAACCCTGCACTCATGCCCCCTGCTGCCGTGCGGCCGGCCACCCTCGCCGACGCCCCCGCCCTCACCGAACTGCTCAACGAGATCGACCGGATCGAGATCGGCGCGCCCGAGACCGACCAGCACGCCGTCGAGGCCGACCTGAAGCACCCGCGGACCGACCTCGCGCACGACTCCTGGCTGGCCTTCGAGGACGGGCGCCTCGTGGCGTACGGACTGCTGTGGGATGAGTCGGGCGGCGAGCGCGTCGACGTCGACCACTACGTGCTGCCGGACCACCAGGCGGCCGGGCTGCTGATCCTCGCGGCCATGGAGGCCCGTGCCCTGGCCAGGGCACGGGCCAGCGGGGCCGCCCGCGCCGTCGTCCACCTGCATCTCAACGCCCGGCCCACGACCGACACCGCTCTGCTCGCGGAACGGGGCTGGAGCGTCGTGCGGCGCCACCACGTGCTGCGCCGTCCCGTCGACGCGGCGGTCGACCTGCCCCCGAAGGGCCCGGCCGGCGTCCGGCTGCGGACCTGCGGGACGGAAGCGGACCGCCTGCGGGTGTACGAGCTGTACCAGCGGACGTTCGCCGACCACTTCGACTTCCGGCCCCGTCCGTACGCACTCTGGCTGAGCGACATCGACGCCGACCGGCTGGACTGGTCCCTGGTCTGGATCGCCGAGTCCGACGGCCTCGGGGACGCCGGGTTCCTGCTCGCCCGTGACGACCGCGAGGCGATGGGCTGGATCCGCGCTGTCGGCGTCCTGCGCGAGGCCCGCGGGCGCGGCCTGGGCGAGTTCCTGCTGCGGCACGCCTTCGCCCGTTTCGCGGCACGCGGCCGGGAGACGGTGGGCCTCGGCGTCGACACCGCCAACGCGACGGGCGCCCCGCGGCTCTACGGCCGCAACGGGATGACGGTCCACTACGCGGTCGACACCTGGGAGGCCGTCCTCGGCTGACACCCGGGTCGGCGGCGGGGCGAGGGCCGGCGCCCCGGGGCCGTGCGGGGTCAGGCCGGCCGCCGTGCCGCCTCCAGCATGCGCCGCAGATGGGCCCGCTCCGGTTCGGTGCCGGCCATGTCCAGCGCCCGGCGGTAGGCGGCGGCGGCCTCGGGTCCCCGGCCGAGCCGGCGCAGCAGGTCGCCCCGAGCCGCGTGGTAGGGGTGGTGGCCGCGCAACCGCTCCTCACCGGCGAGGCCGTCGAGCAGGGCGAGGCCCGCCTCGGCGCCGTCCCGCATCGCGACGGCCACCGCGCGGTTCAGCGCCACGACCGGGGAGGGCGCGAGCGCGGACAGCACGTCGTACAGCGCCACGATCTGCGGCCAGTCGGTGGTCTCCAGGTCCGGTGCCTCGTCGTGCAGGGCGGCGATCGCGGCCTGCACGGCGTAAGGGCCGGGCGGGCCGCCGGTCAGGGCCGCCGTCACCAGTGCCGTGCCCTCCTCGATCAGCGCGCGGTCCCAGCGGGAGCGGTCCTGGTCGGCGAGCAGCACCAGTTCGCCGTCGGCGCCGGTGCGGGCGTCCTGTCGCGCCCGCACCAGGAGCATCAGCGCCAGCAGGCCCGCCACCTCACGCTCGGTGGGCAGCAGCCGGTACAGGATCCGCACCAGTCGCACGGCCTCCGCGGTGAGGTCGGGACGTTGCAGCTCGGGCCCCGAACTGGCCGCGTACCCCTCGGTGAACACCGAGTACAGCACCTGGAGCACGCCCGGCAGCCGTTCGGGCAGCTCGTCCGCGCCGGGGACGCGGAACGGGATGCGGGCCTGGCGGATCTTCTGCTTGGCCCGCACGATGCGCTGGGCCATCGTCGCCTGCGGCACCAGGTAGGCGCGCGCCACCTCGGGGGTGGTCAGCCCGGCCAGGCAGCGCAGCATCAGCGCCCCGCGCGCCGGTGCGGGCAGGGCGGGGTGGGCGCAGGTGAAGAACAACTGGAGCCGCTCGTCGGGCAGCTCCGCACCCGGGTCCGCGCCGGGCGCCGGCGCGGACCGGTCCGTCTCCACCTGGAGGGCGGCGAGCCGGGCGGCGTACACCTGGTCCCGGCGCAGCCGGTCGACGGCCTTGCGCCGGGCCGTGGTGAGCAGCCAGGCCCCGGGCCTGGCCGGGACCCCCTGCACAGGCCAGTGCACCAGCGCCGCCTCGACCGCCTCCGAGGCGACCTCCTCGGCCAGGTCCAGGTCCCCGAAGCGCCGCACGAGGGAGGCCAGCAACAGCCCGTGTTCCTCGCGGAAGACCGCCTCGACCGCGCGTTCCGCGCCGCCCGCCCGCGCGCCCACCGCCGTCAGGCCCCGAAGTCGGCGACCGGCCGCACGACGACCGAGCCGCTGCCGCGCGCCCCGGGACAGCGGGCCGCCCAGTCCAGCGCCGCGTCCAGGTCCGGGACGTCGATGACGTAGAAGCCGCCGAGGACCTCCCGGCTCTCCGCGAAGGGCCCGTCGACCACGGTCCGCTCGCCCTCGGGGCCGACCTTGACGACGGTCGCGGTGACCAGGTCGGCCAGCGATTCGCCGCTGACCAGGATCCCGGCCTCCCGCACCTCCTTGTCGTAGGCCATCCAGTCCTGCTCGTCGCACTCGGCGGCGCCGCCCTCGGCGTCGACCGTCCCGGCGTTGATCAGCAGCATGTACTTCATGGTCCGTACTCCCGTCAGGTCCTGCCGCACGGGGCGGCGGGTGTCGTCCATCATCATGTGCGGCGGGTGCCGCACACCATGACGACGAACGGGGTGCCGCCGGATCGACATCCGCCCCGGATTTTTTTTCGGCAAGCCGAGCGACCGGTCCGGGCGGGCGCCCGGCGGCTAGCCGGAGAGCACCATGGCGACCGCCACCGCACCGAGCAGCGCGACGTACGTCCAGGCGTGGACCCGGTCGGGGACGCGGGGCGGGCGGCGCCGCAGCACCGCGATCACGGGCAGGGCGCCGAGGAGCAGCGCGGCGGCGGCGCGCGGGTCGACGAGACCCACCAGGTCGCCGTGCGCGGCGTCGGCGGCGACGGTGCTCCCGGCGCCGGCCAGGAAGACCGCGGTCGCCGGGAGGGCGATGGCCAGGGTCAGCGGGTTGGCGAGCGACGTGGCCACCCGCATGGTGTGCCCGGCCCGGCGCATCGCCGGAACGGTCAGGACGCTGCCGCCCACACCGAGGAAGGCGGCCACCGCGCCGACGGGGACGCCGACGGCGGCCGGCAGCGGACGCGGTGCCGCGCGGGTCGTCCCGGCCGGGGCGTGGGGGCGCAGGAAGCCGGGCCGCAGCAGCAGGTCGACGACGGTGAGGACGACGTACAGGACGAACGCCCAACGGACCAGGCCCGGCGGGGCGTGGCGGGTCAGGAGCGCGCCGGCCGACGCGCCGGCCGCGAGCAGCAGGAGCAGGGGACCGCTGCCGCGCAGGGCGGCGAGGACCGGCCGGGGCGTGACGGCCGTCGCGAAGGCCGCGTTCACCACCATGACCAGCGCCGAGGTCGCCGTCGCCACTCGCACCGCGTCCGGGCCGAGCGAGGCGTCGGCCCACACCACGACCGGGACGGCGACGAATCCGCCGCCGAACCCGAACAGCACGGTGGTCAGGCCGGTGAGAAGTCCGATCGCGAGCAGGCTCAGGAAGGTCACATGGACCACTCCACCAGCGCCCGGAAGGTGCCCGCATGCGATGCCCGGCACGATTCCATCGCGTCCCGGCCGGCCGCGGCCCGTAGGGTGACCGGGTGAAGAACGTCCCCCTGGACTCCGTCGACCACGTGGACCGGGCCGTGCTGCCGATCGGCACCGACTATCCGCCCGGCCACCTCCTGGACTGGCACGAGCACCGGCGCGCACAGTTCCTCTACGGCGCGACCGGCGTGATGGTGGTCGACACCGCCGACGGCACCTGGACCGTGCCGCCCGAGCGTGCCGTGCTGATCCCGGCCGCGACCCGGCACCGGGTGCGCATGCTCGGCGTGAGCACCCGCAGCCTGTACGTCGAACCGGCCGCCGTGCCCTGGTGGCCCGGCACCTGCGTGGTCGTGGACGTCCCGCCCCTGCTGCGTGAACTGCTCCTCGCTGCGGTCGACTTCGAGGCCGAGTACAGCCTCTCCGGGCGGGAGGGGAGCATCGCCGACCTCCTGCTGCACGAGATCGCGGCCCGTGCCCCGCTGCCGTTCCACGTCGGCATCCCGGTCTCCGCCGACCTGGCGGCGCTCTGCCGCTCCTACCTGGCCGACCCGGACGCGGGCGTGACCAACGCCGAGTGGGCCGCGCGGACCGCGTCCAGCGAACGGGCCTTCACCCGGCGCTTCCGAGCGGAGACGGGGGACAGTCCCGCCGTCTGGCGGGCCCGCGCGCGGCTGCTCGCCGCGGTGCCGATGCTGCGTACGGCTTCGGTGACCGCGGTCTCGGGCCGCCTCGGCTACGCCTCACCCGCCGCGTTCACCGCCGCCTTCACCCGGGCCTTCGGCACCCCGCCCTCGCGCTTCACGGCGAGCGGTCGCGGGCCGCGCTAGGACGCGTCCTGTTCCCGGCTCGCGGCCCGCTCCTGCGCGTGGTGGCCCAGGGCCGCGCTGCGGCTGGTGGCCAGGTGGTGCAGGACGAGTTCCTGCACCCGTTCGACGTCCCGCTCCGCGATGGCCTGGTACAGGGCTTCGTGCTCCAGCGCCACGGCGAGCAGATCGTCGTGCTGGCCCAGCAGCCAGCGCAGCCGGCTGCGGAGCACGCGTTCGAGTTCGTTGAGCAGTTCGTTGGCGGCGAGCGAGACGACCGTCTCGTGGAAGTCGGCCGCCGCGCGCCGCGCCCGTACCGCGTCACCCGCGCGGGCCGCGTCCAGTTCGGCGTCCACCGTCGCGCGCAGCCGCTCCAGGCCCTCGCGTGTGTGCCGTTGCGCGGCGAGCCGGAAACCCAGGGTCTCCAGGCCCGAGCGCACCTCGTCCAGGTCCGCGATGTCGCTGGTGGTGAACTCCCGCACCACCGCCCAGCTCCGCGGCCTCGGCGTCACCAGCCCCTCGGACACCAGGGTCTTGAGGGCTTCCCGCACCGGCAGCCGGCTCACCCCGAGCGCCTCGGCCAGCTCGCGCTCGACCAGGCGGCTGCCCGGCCGCCGGGTACCGTCGACGATCTCGTCGCGCAACTGCCGTGTGACCCGCTCGGACTCGGGCGTGAAGCCCCCTGACGCAGTCATCGCCGTCCTTCGTCCGTCTTCCCGTTCCGAGCCACGCCGACCGTGCGGTGCGGTGCGTCGGTCGGGCGGCCCGTCAGAATACCCCGGGGCCGGCCGCGGCCCGTCGGGCGGGCGACGGGGCCGACGGGGTCACCCGGCCTTCGGGGGCCAGTTGACGATCCGCTTGGGGCGCGGGCGGGCGTAGGTGCGCACCTTGGAGGTGGACAGGCCGAGCCGGACCAGTGACTCGGCGATCGTCACGGCGGCGGCGACCCCGTCCACCACGGGCACACCGGTCCGCTCCACCACGCGTTCGGCGAGGCCGGCCATGCCGCCGCAGCCCAGGCAGATCACCTCGGCCCGGTCGTCCTCGACCGCGCGGGCGGCCTGCTCGGTGATGGCGTCCACGGCCGCCTGCTCGTCCCGCTCCAGTTCGAGCACGGCGAGCCCGCTGGCCCGCACCGAGGCGCACCTGGCGCTCAGGCCCGCCACCTCCAGCCGCTCCTCGATCAGCGGGACCGTCCGGTCCAGGGTGGTGACGACGGAGTACCGACGGCCCAGGAACTGCGCCGTGCTCGCCGCGGCCTCGGTGATGTCGACGACGGGGACGTCGAGCAGTTCCTGCAGCCCCTCCCGGCCGTGTTCGCCGTACCCGGCCTGGATCACCGCGTCGAAGGGCTCCGGGTGGGCCCGGACGGTCTCCATGACGGCGACCGCGGCGAGGTAGCTCTCGTAGTTGCCCTCGACGGACTCCGCGCCGAAGGAAGGGGTCAACGGGACGATCTCGGTGCCCGGCGAGGCGGCGCCGGCCGCCTGCTTGCCGATCGCGTCGGTGATGGACTGCGTGGTGTTGACGTTGACCACGAGGATGCGCATGGAAGGGGGCCTTCTGCTCGAGTGGGTACGGTGCGGGGGCGCCGCGGCTATTCGGCGGCGACGGCGATGGCCTCGCCGTCCACGTCGCGGACCGGCGCCGCACGGTCGGCGATCACCGCGTACAGCGCGGCGCCGAGGATCGCCCCGATGAACCAGGAGAAGCCGGCCGCCGCGTGGAAGAAGGGCACCAGGGCGACGACGACGGCGATCGCGGCGCTGGGCACGAAGGCGGCGACCGCCCGCGGGTTGTAGCCGCGGCGGTAGTGGTACTCGGCGCCCGCGTCCTCGGTGTAGAGGGCCGGCACGTTCACCCGCGACTTCCGCAGCAGCCAGTAGTCGGCCATGATCACGCCGAACAGGGGGCCGAGCAGGGCGCCGAGTCCGCCGAGGAAGTAGTTGACGACGACCGGGCTGTTGTAGAGGTTCCACGGTGTGATGACCAGGCCCAGGACCGCGCTGACCAGGCCGGCGCTGCGGAAGTCGAGCCGGCGGGGGAAGAGGTCGACCAGGGCGTAGATCGGGGCGACGAAGTTCGCCAGCAGGTTCACGGCCACGGTCAGCGCGATCAGGGCCAGCGAGGCGACGGCGAGCAGGAACATGTTGGGCACCGAGCGCACGATGTCCGTCGGGCTGGTGATGACGCGTCCGTCGAGGCTGAACTGCGCACCGCTGAGCACCGCCACGATGACGGCGAAGAAGAGCATGTTCACCGGGATGCCGATGACGTTCCCGCGGACGATGGAGCCGCGGCTGCGCGCGGAGCGGGTGAAGTCGCAGAAGTTCAGCACGAACGTCCCGTAGATCACCACCCACAGGGCGGCGGCCTGCAGGATCTGGAGCCACATCGCGCCGCCGGTGAGCGGGTCGTCGACGGACAGCGAGATCGAGCCGTCCGCGCGGACGAACATCCACACCGCGAGGGCGCACATGGTGAGCAGGGTGGTGGGCGCCGCGAACGCCATGTACCGGCGGATCATCTGCATCCCGTAGCTGACGATGACCACCTGCACCGCCCACAGGACGAGGAAGGTGATCCAGCCGAGCGTCGACTGGCCGAGCAGGGAGTTCGTGTCCAGACGGGCCAGGTCCGGGAACATGGCCACCAGGAGGGTGCTCAGTACGGCCGAGGCCAGATAGGTCTGGATACCAAACCAGGCGATGGCCACGATCCCGCGGACGGCGGCCGGTATCTTCGCGCCCTTGATGCCGAACGCGATGCGGCTCATGACCGGGAACGGCACACCCGTCTTGTGTCCCATGAACCCGGACAGCGTCAGCAGCAGGAAGAGCAGGACCGAGGCGAGCGCGAAGGCGGCGAGGATGCCCCACACGTTCAGCCCGAGGGCGAACAGTCCGATGGCGAAGGCGTAATTGCCCAGGCTGTGCACGTCGTTGGCCCAGAGCGTGAAGACGTTGTAGGCGCCCCAGCGGCGCCCTTCCCGCTTCGTCGGGGCCAGGTCGTAGGTGTAGAGGCCGGAGCTGGTGGCGGTGCCGTCGGCCTCGGCGGGCGAGCGGCGGTCTTCCAGGGCAGTCATACGGGACTCCTGGGCTCGGGGAGCGGGGGAGCAGGGGGAGTTGGAGAGTTCCACAAAGCGGAAGCGGCGTTCCGGTGAACAGAACGTAGTTTTCGCCAAACGGCACCGTCAAGAGGTCCGCGGCAAATGGAATACCATTTTTCGCCCCGTTGGCAGGGGTAGGAGCCGTCCCTACCGTGACGCCCCGTTATTACATCGATGTAAAGATCGATGCAAAGCTGCGGAAAGGACCCCCACGTGCTTCCCAGCCTCACCCGCCGCCCCCGCCCCCGCGCCGGTCTGCTCTTCGCCGCTCTCCTCGGGCTTGTGGACGGACTCGGACCCGTCCCGTGACCGCAACATCTGGGCGCCGGAGTTCTACCGCTTCGGCGACCGCTGGTACCTGTACTACACGGCCGACGACGGAGTGGACGAGCACCACCGGCTGTACGTCCTGGAGTCGGAGGGCGACGACCCGGCCGGCCCGTACCGCTTCAAGGCGAAGCTCGCCCCGCCCGACCACGCGGACGACTTCGCCATCGACGCGGGCGTCCTCCGGCTCGGCGGCCGGCTCTACCTCGCCTACAGCGGCATCAACCGGTACCAGCACAACGGCATCAACATCGCCCCGATGTCCGACCCGTACACCGTCTCCGGCGACGCCGTCGCCATCGACGCCGCCGGCGGCTGCCCCGAGGTGCGCGAAGGGCCGGAGTTCCTCCACCGCAACGGGCGCGTCCGGCACGTGGACTGAGGCGTCCGGCGAGAGCCCTCACCCCCGATCGCGGCCCTCCGTGCTCTCCCGCAGGACCAGCCGGTGGGCCACGATCCGGTCCTGCGGCGACAGCACACCGGACCCGGCGTCCTCGCTCTCCCCGTCCGGTCCCGTCGCCTCCTCGATGCGGTGCCGGAGCAGCTGCACGGCCACCTTGGCCACCGCCGCCTTGTCGGGCGCCACGGTGCTCAGTGTCGGCACCGAGTACCGCCCGCCCTCCACGTCGTCGAACCCGATGACCGCGACGTCCTCGGGCACCCTGACCCCGTGCTCGTGCAGGGCCCGCAACGCCCCGAGCGCGAGCTGGTCGTTGAGGCACAGCAGCGCGTCCGGCCGCAGCCCCGACGCGAGCGCCCGCGTCACCGCCTCGGCACCGTCGGGCATCCGGAACGAGTCGACCGGGAGCAGGGCGGCCGGATCGTGGGCGATGCCCGCCTCGGCCAGCGCCGCACGGTAACCGCGGGTGCGGGCCTGCGCCGTGCCGAGGCCCGGGTCGTCACGACCGCCCACCGCGAGGACGGTGCGGCGGCCGAGCGCGATCAGATGAGCGGTCGCCTCGTGCGCGGCCCGCTCGTTGTCGATCGCCACATGGTCGGCGCCCTCCTCCAGCAGCTCCCCGAGCAGCACGGTGGGCGGAGCGCCCGCGCGGTCGCGCAGGTCGTCGGCGGTCAGGGCGAGAGGGCTCAGGATGATCCCGTCCACGAACGTCGACCCGAAACCGGCCAGTGCCGCCAGCTCGTGGGCCCGGTCCGCGCCGGACTGGTGGATCAGCACGGTCAGGGAGCACTTCTCGGCCTCCCGGACGACGTGCCGGGCCAGCTCCGCGAAGTACGGGATGTCCAGTTCCGGAACGACCAGGGCGATGATGCCGGTGCGGCCCCGGCGCAGATGACGGCCGGCCAGGTTCACCCGGTAGCCGAGCTGTTCGATGGCCTCCCGCACCACGCGTCTGGTCCGGTCGGAGACATGGGCGTAGTCGTTGATGACATTGGACACCGTCTTCTCCGACACGCCCGCGTGACGTGCGACGTCCTTGATCCTGGGCCGTGCCACCGAGACCTCCCTGCCTCCTCGCGCTGCCCGAGTCTATTCCCGGCAGTCGATCACCCCCCACCCGGGCGCCGCCTCTTTACAGCCAATGTACATCGATGTAAAAACTAGCCACCGCACGAGCGTCCGGCCGTCGAAAGGTCCGTGATGAGTTCCCGTTCGCCTGCCCAGGGGCCGGCCGCGCCCGATCCCGCACACCGCCTCAGCCGCCGTCGGCTGCTGCGTCACACCATGGCCGCGGCGGGCGGGCTGCTCGCCGCCGGCCCGCTGTCCGGCTGCGCCTCACCCGCCTCCGCCTCCGGCGCCTCCTCGCTCAGCGTCTGGGACCTGTTCCAGGGCGGCGACGGCATGCTGATGGACGAGATGATCGAGGCCGTCTCGAAGGGTGCCGGGGGCGCCGAGGGCTTCGAGGTGGACCGCACGATCCTCGACTGGGGACCGTCGTACTACACCAAACTCGCCATGTCCGCCGCCGGCGGCCGGGCCTCCGACGTGGCCGCCATGCACCTGTCCCGGCTCGCCGGCTACGCCCCGGGCGGCCTGGTGGACCCCTTCGACCTGGACCTGCTCGCCGAATTCGGCGTCACGGCCGAGGACTTCACCCCCGCCGTCTGGTCGCGGACCCGGCACGAGGGCACCGTCTACGCGATCCCGCTGGACGTCCACCCCTTCATCGTGTTCTACGACAAGGAGGCCGCGGAGAAGGCCGGGCTCCTGACCACCTCGGGCGAGCTGGTCCCCATGGGTTCTCCCGAGGCGCTGCTGGAGGCCGGCAAGGCTCTCGCCGGGGCGACCGGGGAGGCGGGCATCCTGTTCGGCCACGTCACCGACACGGCACAGAACTGGCGCCTGTTCGCCGGGCTCTACGCGCAGACCGGCGCCGAGTTCGCCCTGCCGGACGGCGGCCCCCCGAAGATCGACGTGGACGCCGCCGTACGCGTCGTGACCCTCATGACGCGGCTCTTCGACGGGAAGACCAACCCGAACAACCTGGACTACAACGGCGCGCTGGCCGCCTTCACCAGCGGGCGCGGCGGCATGGCGATGCTCGGCGAGTGGGAGCTGCCGACCCTGAAGAAGTCCGGCCTCGACCTGGGCGCCGCGCCCTTCCCGCAGGTCTTCGAGGAGCCGGCCGTCTACACCGACAGCCACAGCTTCGTCCTCCCGCACCAGGACGACCCCGACCCGGCCCGGCGCCGCGAGGCCCACCGGTACGTCGCCGAGATACTCAAGCAGAGCCTCACCTGGGCGAGCGCCGGGCACATCCCCGCCTACCAGCCCGTGCTGGCGGAGCCCGGGTACGCGGCGCTCGACCCCCAGTCCTCCTACGCCGACGCCGCCGAGGTAGCGGTCCTCGACCCGCCCAACTGGTTCGCCGGCGCGGGTTCCAACTTCCAGAACCGCATGTGCCAGCCGCTCCAGTCGGCGCTGCTCGGCAACACCACCCCGGAGAAGGCGGTGCGGCAGATGGTCCGCGAGGCCGACACGCTGCTGCGGCAGCCCGACCCGGTGGCCTGACCGGCGAAAGGAGTGACCGACGTGACCACCACCGCACCCCTCGGCGCCGAGGAGGAGGCCGGTTCGCCCGCTGCTGCCCCGGACGGACGCGGTACCGCCCCGCGCCGCACGCGCTCGGGCAACGGGCTCGTGTTCGTCCTGCCGTTCCTGCTGGTGTTCGGCCTCTTCATGGTGTGGCCGATCGTCCAGGGGCTCTGGATGAGCTTCACCGACAGCTCCCTGGCCCTGCGCGACACCCGTTTCGTGGGCTTCGACAACTACACCGAGGCGTTCGGTGATCCGGACGTCTGGAGCAGCCTCGGCAACACCGTCTTCTTCACCGTCGTCTCCAGCGTCCCGCTGGTGCTGATCGCGCTCGCGATGGCCCTGCTGGTGCACAGCGGACTCGCCGGGCAGTGGGCGTGGCGCCTGTCGTTCTTCGCCCCTTACCTGCTGCCCGTGACCGTCGTGACCATGATCTGGACCTGGCTCTACCAGCCGGAACTGGGCATGGCCAACCAGCTCCTGACCGCCCTCGGCATGGAACCGGTCGGCTGGCTGTCCGACGAGTCCGTCGCCATGTGGTCCGTCGCCGCCCTCACCGTCTGGTGGACGGTCGGCTTCAACTTCCTCCTCTACCTCGCGGCGCTCCAGTCCCTGCCCACGACCTTCGACGAGGCGGCGGCGCTCGACGGGGCCGGCGCCTGGCGCCGCCTGTGGTCCATCACCCTGCCGCAACTGCGCAGGACCACCGGCCTGGTGGCCATGCTCCAGATCCTGGCCTCCCTGAAGGTCTTCGACCAGATCTACATCCTCACCAAGGGCGGACCCAACGGCTCCACCCGCCCCGTCCTCGAGTACGTCTACGACGTCGGCTTCACCGGCTACCGCCTCGGTTACGCCTCCGCCGTCTCGTACCTCTTCTTCGCCCTGATCGTCGTCGTCTCGCTCGCGCAGTTCCGCCTCTTCCGCCGGGAGGACTGACCGTGTCCGCAACCGCCACCACCGTCCGCGGCCGGCGCCGACCACCCCGCGAAGCGGCCGGTTCGCCCCTGCTCCTGGGCCACGGCCGGCTGCCCCGGGTCCTGACCGGAACCGCGCTGGTCGTCCTCGCCGTGGTCTGGCTGCTGCCGTTCGTGTGGGCGGTCATCACCTCGGTGCAGAGCGAGGAGGACATCAACACCACCGGGCTGTCCCCGTTCAAGGGCGCCTTCACCCTCGACGCCTACCAGCGGATACTGGAACGCGGGAACGTCACCGTCTGGGCCTTCAACAGCTTCCTGATCTCCGCCCTGGTCACGTTGATCACCGTCGCGGTCTCCACCCTCGCCGCGTACGGCTTCTCCCGCGGCACCTTCCGCGGCCGCCGGGCGCTGCTCGGCGTCACGGTCGCCGCCATCATGGTCCCGCCGCAACTGCTCGTCGTGCCGCTGTTCGACCAGATGACCCTCTTCCACATGGTCGACACCTACGCGGCGGTCATCCTGCCCCAGGTCGTCGCGCCGATGATGGTCTTCATCCTCAAGCGGTTCTTCGACGCCGTCCCCAGGGAACTGGAGGAGGCGGCCCGGATCGACGGCGCCTCCGAGTTCCGGGTCTTCCGGTCGATCGTGCTGCCGCTGTCGCGGCCGATCGTGGCGGCGGTGGCGATCTTCGTCTTCATCGGCGCCTGGAACAACTTCATGTGGCCCTTCATCGTCACCAACGACCCCGACCTGATGACCCTCCCGGTGGGCCTGGCCACCGTGAAGGACGCCTACGGCATCCAGTACGCGCAGTCCATGGCCTCGGCCCTGCTCGCGGCGCTGCCGCTCATCGTGGTCTTCCTCCTCTTCCAGCGCCGCATCGTCGACTCCGTGGCCACCACCGGCCTCGGCGGCTCCTGACCCCCTTCCCGGCTGTACCCACGGGTCCGGCGCTTCCGGCGCCGGCCCACCGATCGACTGGAGCATGTGTGCCCACTCACTCCGCACCGCGCCCGGAGTACCCGCGACCGCAGTTCGTGCGCCGCGACTGGCTCAACCTGAACGGCGCCTGGCAGTTCGAGACCGACCGGGGTGACAGCGGACTCGAACGCGGCCTGCTCGACCGAGAGTTGAGCGGCGAGATCCTCGTGCCCTTCCCGCCCGAGTCCGAGCTGTCCGGCGTCGGCGACACCGACTTCCTGGAGGCCGTCTGGTACCGGCGCGCCCTCACCCTGCCCGCGGCCTGGGCCGGACGCCGGGTGCTGCTGCACTTCGGCGCCGTCGACCACGACACCACCGTGTGGGCGGACGGCAAGGAGGTCGCCCGGCACCGCGGCGGCTTCACCCCCTTCACCGCCGACCTCGGGGACATCGCCGGGGCGGGGGAGGAGGTCGTCATCACCGTCCGCGCCCGCGACCCCAAGTCCGGCCCGCAGGCCCGCGGCAAGCAGGCCGTCCAGTACGCCAACCACGACTGCAACTACACCCGGGTCACGGGCATCTGGCAGACCGTCTGGCTGGAGCCCGTCCCCGACCTGCACCTGCGCCGCCCCCGCATCACCCCCGACCTGGCCGGCTCCGCCTTCCACCTGGAGCTGCCCCTGTCCGGCAACCGGCCCGGACACCGGGTGCGCGCCGTGCTCAGCGACGCCGACGGCGAGGTGAGCCGCGCCGAGGCACGCGCCGACCTGGACCTCGCCCCGCGCCTGCACCTGCCGGTGCCCGACGACCGGCGTCGCGCGTGGTGCCCCGAGGACCCGCACCTGTACGACCTGCGCCTCGAACTGCTCGACAACGCCGGGCAGGTGGTGGACAGCGCCGAGAGCTACGCCGGACTGCGCGCCGTCGGCCTGCGCGGCAAGGCCGTCCTCCTCAACGGGCGCCCGGTCTTCCAGCGCCTCGTCCTCGACCAGGGCTGGTACCCGGACGGGCTGATGACCGCACCCACCGACGCGGCACTGGTGCGGGACATCGAGCTGGCCATGGCGGCCGGCTTCAACGGCGCCCGGCTGCACCAGAAGGTCTTCGAGGAGCGTTTCCTCTACCACGCCGACCGCCTCGGCTATCTGGTCTGGGGCGAGTTCGGCGACTGGGGCTGCGAGACCGGCGGCTCCTCCGGCGACAACCAGCGGCCCGACGCCTCCTACGTCGCCCAGTGGCTGGAGGCCTTGGAACGCGACTACTCGCACCCCTCGATCATCGGCTGGTGCCCGCTCAACGAGACCTACCAGAAGCTCCACGACCGCATCACGACACTCGACGACGTGACCCGCGCGATGTTCCTCGCCACCAAGGCCATGGACACCACCCGCCCGGTGATCGACGCCTCCGGCTACGCCCACCGCGTCCCCGAGACCGACATCTACGACGCCCACAACTACGAGCAGGACCCGGCCGCCTTCCGGCAGCTGATGTCCGGACTCGCCAAGGACGCCCCGTTCGTCAACGCCTACGACGACGGCGCCCCCTACTCCCAGCCCTACCGCGGCCAGCCCTACTTCGTCAGCGAGTTCGGCGGCATCTGGTGGGACCCACAGGCGGCGGCCGACCGGTCCGGCGAGGACCGCACCGTCTCCTGGGGGTACGGCCAACGCGTCCGCGACGAGGAGGAGTTCCACGAGCGGTTCGCCGGTCTCACCGAAGTGCTGCTCTCGGACCGCGACATGTTCGGCTACTGCTACACGCAGCTGACCGACGTCTTCCAGGAGCAGAACGGCATCTACCGCTTCGATCGCGGCGTCAAGCTCGACGTCGCGCGCGTGCGCGCCGCACAGCTGCGCCCGGCCGCGATCGAGGAGCAGGACCCGGCGTAGGGCCGCCGCGGGCCGGAGGCGAAGCGCCGCCTCCGGCCCGCGCGCGGCGGGTCAGAAGGGACGGTCGCCCTCGATGGCGACCCGTTCCGCGACCCTGCGCTCCGAGCCGTAGTCGCCCACCGCGTAGTGCTGGGTGGCCCGGTTGTCCCAGAAGGCGATGTCGCCGGGCTGCCAGCGGAACCGCACCTGGTACTCGGGCACGTGCGCCTGCTGGAACAGGAAGCGCAGCAGCCGGTCGCTCTCGTCCCGGTCCATCCCGGTGATGTGGGTGGTGAAGGAGGTGTTGACGAACAGCATGCGGCGCCCGGTCTCCGGGTGGGTGCGCACGACGGGGTGCTCCACCGGCGGGAAGAGGTCCTGGTACGGGATCAGCCGTTCGGGACCGTAGAACCTCGCGAAGCCGGGGATGAAGTCGTGCACGGCGCGGGCGCCGTCGATGCGGTCCTTCACCTCCTGGGGGAGGTTGTCGTAGGCGGCGGCCATGTCCGCCCACATGGTGTCCCCGCCGAACGGCGGCACCTCGCGCAACTGGAGGACCGCGCCGAGCGCGGGCCGCTCGCGGAAGGTGACGTCGGTGTGCCAGACGTTCTCGTACGTCGGGACCGCGCCCTCGCCCTTGTCGAAGCGCACGACGTCCTCGCTGGACCCGGCCGCGAGCAGGGGGTTGGTCTCCAGCGGGCCCCAGTGACCGGCGAACGCGCGCTGCTGGGCGGAGGTGAGGTGCTGGGCACGGAAGAACAGCACCTTCCACTCCAGCAGGGCGCGGTTCAACTCCTCGCGCAGCTCGGCCCCGAGGGGCCGCGAGAGGTCGACGCCCCTGATCTCGGCGCCGATGGTGCGGGCCTGCGGAACGACCTCGAACAGTTCGTACGGACGCTCCTGCCACCCCTCGGGCACCCGGCGCAGCACGCGCCGCCCCTCGTAGATTCCGTCCTCCGGGATGCGCGCTTCGCGCAGGTCTGCGGCGGGTCCTGCGGACATGACGGTCATGGGAGTCCTTCCCCTGGTGCGGCGGTACGGGTACGGGCCATGGCGGCACCGCGACGGCGGCGCGATGGCCGGGAAACGAAGGTGCTCCGGTCCGTTGCCGGAGAGAGGGGAACCGATGTGCTCTACGCGTGGGAAGCGCCGAGCCACCGGCCCGGGAACGGCCGGTTATCGGCCGGAGCGCTCACATCCGGTCCGCTCGGGCACGCGAAGACACTCCGCCGTGGTGCCGAACCGGTATGTGGTCATGCCACCGATTCTGTGATCCTCCTCGGCTCCTGTCAACGGGTACCCGTCGCCGCACAGGGGGAGTTCAGGCCGCCTGGGTCAGCTCCGCCCGGCCGAAGAGGATCGCGTAGCCGGAGGGGAGCTGCGCGAGGACGCGGTCGAGCAGGTCGGGGCCGGCGATGCGGGCGACGACACCGAGTACGGAGCCGACGTCCCAGCGGGTGGTGGCCAGGGTGCCGCCGGTACGGGCCGCGAGGTCCCGCACGAAGGCCCAGCCCGTCAGCTCGTCCGTGGCGGGGATCTCGGCGGCGAAGACGCGGGCCGCCTCGCGGGGGAGGCGGGCGGCGAGTTCGACGCGTTCCTCGCCGGTGACGCGTCGTCCGAAGGCCGCCAGGACGGCGGAGACGACTTGCTCGGCCCGCTCCCGGGTGGGGTAGGCGCCGTTGTAGCGGACCTGCTCCAGCAGCTGGCCGTACGACATGGCCGGAAGAGTGGTGACCGTCTCCTGGACCGTCTGGGACTGCATCGCTGAAGGAAGCCTTTCTCGCTCGTGGGCCTGTGTGAGGCGTGGGTCTGTGTGGGACGTGGGTCTGTGTGACGGGTCTGCCGGTGACCGCTCCGGGCGGGGAGCCGGTCACC
This sequence comes from Streptomyces sp. SudanB5_2050, assembly GCF_964272335.1. NCBI lineage: Bacteria > Bacillati > Actinomycetota > Actinomycetes > Kitasatosporales > Streptomycetaceae > Streptomyces > Streptomyces sp. SudanB5_2050. The sequence goes on along the minus strand of NZ_OZ186760.1, from coordinate 722,436 downwards.
GGGTCAGGGGGCCGAGTCCGGGACGGGGGAGTCCTGGGGCCGGCCGAAGAGCAGGTCGTAGCCGGGCGGGAGCTGGAGCAGCACGCGGCGGGTCAGCTCCTCGCCCGCGGCGTCGGCGGCCACGCTGAGCACGGCCGAGACGTCCCAGGCCGCCGTCCGTTCGGTGGCTCCCTCGATCCATGCCGCCGTGGCCCGGACGAACCGCTCCGCGGAGAGCGGCTCGGCGGCCCGGAGCGGGTTGAGGAGGATGAGGGCGAAGGTCTCCGGCAGCCTGGCGGCCAGCTCGGCGCGCACCTCGCCGACGAGATGGGCGCCCAGGAGCGCGAGCACGGTGCGCGCGGCGCGGTCGGCCTCCGTACGGCTCGGGTAGTCGCCGCGTTCCCGCACCTGATCGAGGAACACGTCCCAGTGCATGGCCATCGGGGTCCTCCCTTCCCCAGGGGCGTGACCGAGGGCGGGCGGAGGGCGGGCCGCCGCGGGGAGGGGCGGGTGCGCCCTCCGCCACCGGGGTGGGTTGGGCCGTGCCGTCAGCCCTGGATCTCCTTGCGATCCGCGCCGCCCGTGACGGTGATCTTGCGCGGCTTGGCCCGCTCGGCGATCGGGATGCGCAGGGTGAGCACGCCCGCCTCGTAGTCGGCGCTGATGTGCTCGGTGTCGAGGGTGTCCGCGAGCATCACCTGGCGGGAGAAGACGCCCAGGGGGCGCTCGGAGAGTTCCATCTGGACGCCCTCGCCCCGGGCGACGGGGCGGCGTTCGGCCCGGACGGTCAGCATGTTGCGTTCGACGTCGATGTCGATCGCGTCCGGTGCGACGCCGGGGAGGTCGAGGGCGATGACGTAGGCGTCGTCCTCGCGGTAGGCGTCCATCGGCATCGCCGTGGGGCGCGACCAGGTGCCCGACGCGTTGCCCAGCAGCTGCTGGGTGAGGCGGTCGAACTCGCGGAACGGATCGGTGCGCATCAGCATCTGAAACACCTCCAGTCGAGCGGAATCGCTCATGCGCTGCTTCCTGTCTTTCTTGTAGCATGTCATCGAAACGATGACAAGTGAGTGTGTCGCCCTCCGGGTGACGTGATCGGGTGGAGGTGACCCCCATGACCGCAGACCCGCGGGAGCCCGCGTCCGGGCCCGTGCCCTTCCTCGCCGCCGAAGCGGCGCTGGCGGCGATCGAGCGGGCCGTGCACACCGCCCAGGCCCAGCAGTCCGCACCGCGCGACGGCTCCGACGTCAGCCCGGACCAGGCACTGGCCGCGCTGCTGCTCCTGCGCGAGGTGCGCGACCAGCTCGCTGGCTGGGAGACGGGCCTGATCGAGACGGCCCGCGAGGCGGGCGCCAGCTGGGCCGAGCTGGCCCACCCCCTCGGCGTCGCCAGCAGGCAGGCCGCCGAGCGGCGCTATCTGCGCCTGCGCCCCGGGGCTCCCGGCACGACCGGTGAGCAGCGCGTCCAGGCCACCCGTGACCGTCGCGCCGGCGACCGGGCGGTCACCACCTGGGCCCGCGGCAACGCGGCCGGTCTCCGGCAGCTCGCCGGCCAGATCACCGCCGTCGACGGGCTGCCGGCCGAAGCCCGCGCCCCCCTCGTCCAGGCGCTCGGTCAGGACGACGCGGCCGGTCTCATCGGCCCCTTGGCGGGCGCCCGCGACCACCTCGCCGCCGACCACGGTGAACTGGCCGCCCGCATCGACGACCTCACCCACCACACGGACCGGCTCCGCCGGGTCAGGCCGGCTGAGGAGTGAAGGGCCGCAGTACGTCGCCCTCGGGCTGCACGACGCCGTAGCTGCCCTCCGGCACCTTGTTCCAGACCCCGGGCAGGTCGCCCAGTGGCTCGGACACGATCAGCCGGGTGCGGTCGGACACCTCCTTGAGGAACGGCATCCCGGGATGCAGGGCGCGCAGGCTCTCCACCCGGCTGCTGTAGTAGAGCGACCGCGTCTCGGCCTGGCTGGAGTAGCGGAAGGCCCACAACCGCAGTCCGTCGGTCACGGCCACCGTCATCTGCAGCGGGAACTCCACGTCGTGCTCGTGGCCGATCTCCTCCACCAGGCCCGCCATCCGGGCCACGGCCGTCGGAGGGTCGTCCTCCAGGCCGAGCGTCAGCGCCAGGTAGAACATCATCTCCGAGTCCGTCGAGCCCTCGATGTCGAGGAAGAGCCTCGGATCGACGGCCAGGGCGAGGTCCCGGCGCAGCCGGTGGAACTCGGCGATCGCGCCGTTGTGCATCCACATCCAGCGGCCGTGGCGGAACGGGTGACAGTTGGTCTGCTGCACGGGGCTGCCGGTCGAGGCCCGGATGTGCGCGAAGAACAGGGGGGAGCGGACGTGGCTCGCGATCTCGCGCAGATTGCGGTTGCTCCAGGCCGGCCCGATCTCCCGGACGACCGCGGGCGTGGTCATCTCCGGCCCGAACCAGCCGACGCCGAACCCGTCGCCGTTGGTCGTCTCGACGCCCATGCGGGCGTGCAGGCTCTGGTCGATGAGCGAGTGCTCGGGCTGGTAGAGCAGCGTCTCCAGCAGCACGGGCGTTCCCGAGTAGGCGAGCCATCGGCACATCGTCTGCCGCCTCCCTGCTCCCCGGCGTCTCGGCGCGCGGGGCCGTCAGTCGACCGGCCAGGTGTGGACCGGGGCGTTCAGGTGCATGTAGTCCATGTACTGCTGGGTCATCCGGCGCAGGGCCTCGTGGCGGCCCGGGCGGGCGGTCGCGTCGATGTGGTGGAACATCTCCTTCTGCCAGACCGCGCCGTTGCGCCCGGTGACGCACCGCTGCTCGATGATGCCGAGCAGCGGCTCCCGCCAGGCGGAGTCCATCCCGGACAGTTCCAGGCCCCGGTGCGCCAGCGGCAGCAGCCGCCGGAGCACCAGTTCGGGCACGGTCACCTCGCCCACGCCGGGCCAGTACAGCCGGGCCTCGATGCCGTGCCGGGCCGCCGTGTGCAGGTTGTCCTCGGCGACCGAGAAGGACATCCGCGACCACACCGGCCGCTCCTCCTCCACCAGCGCGCGGGTGAGCCCGTAGTAGAAGGCGCCGTTGGCGAGGGTGTCCGCGACGGTCGGCCCGGCGGGCAGCACGCGGTTCTCCACGCGTACGTGGGGGATGTCGTTGGCGACCGCGTAGACGGGACGGTTCCAGCGGTAGATGGTGCCGTTGTGCAGGGTGAGTTCGCCCAGTTCGGGTACGTCCCCCCGGTCCAGGGTCTCCTTGGGGTCCTGCTCGTCGCAGAGCGGCAGCAGTGCGGGGAAGTACCGCAGGTTCTCCTCGAACAGGTCGAAGACGCTGGTGATCCACCGCTCCCCGAACCAGACCCGGGGGCGCACCCCCTGCGCCTTGATCTCCTGCGGCCGGGTGTCGGTGGCCTGCTCGAACAGCGGGATGCGGCTCTCGTGCCACAGTTCCTTGCCCAGCAGAAAGGGCGAGTTGGCCGCCAGGGCGACCTGGACCCCGGCGATGGCCTGGGCCGCGTTCCAGTAGTCGGCGAACTCCTCCGGGGCCACCTGGAGGTGGAACTGGGTGCTCGTGCAGGCCGCCTCCGGGGTGATGGTGTCCGCGTAGGTCCGCAGGCGGTCGACGCCGTCCACCTCGATGTGCAGGTCCTCGCCCCGGGCCGCGAACACCTGGTCGTTGAGCAGGCGGTAGCGCGGGTTCTCGGAGAGGGCGGCCTCGCCCACGTCCGCCTTCCGCAGGGTGGGCAGGATGCCGATCATGATCAGATGGGCGCCGACCGACCGCGCGCGGTCCTCCGCGTGGTTCAGCGCGGCGCGGATCTCGCTCTCCCAGGCGTCGGGACCGCCCGCCGTCAGGGTGCGGGGCGGGATGTTGATCTCCAGGTTGAACCGGCCCAGCTCGGTGGACCAGGCGGGGTCGGCGATGGCTTCGAGCGCGTCGCTGTTGCGCATCGCCGGCTCGGCCCCGTCGTCGACCAGGTTCAGCTCGATCTCCAGCCCCACCTGGGGGCGCTCGGTCTCGAACCGGGACTCGCGCAGCATCTGCGCGAGGGCGTCGAGGCACTCCTGCATCTTGATCCGGTACCGGCGGCGGTCCTCGCGGGTGAAGACCAGCGCCGGGACGTCCCGTCCCATCGGCCCTCCCGGGTTGCCTCGCTCGGACGCCTCTCCACCCCAGAGTCGCACCACCCGGCGCACCCCACCAGACGGAACGGGGACGGGGCCCACCGCGGCGTGTGCGGTGGGCCCCGTCGGGATCGGGAGCGCGTGGGGCCGGCCGGCCTCAGAGCTTGCCGGACTCCCGGACCTTGATCTCCTTGGAGGTGCGGCCCGACTGCGAGCCGTAGCTCTCGATCTTGTCGACCACGTCCGTGCCCTCGACGACCTTGCCGAAGACGACGTGCTTGCCGTCCAGCCAGGGGGTGGCGACCGTGGTGATGAAGAACTGCGAGCCGTTGGTGTTCCGACCCGCGTTCGCCATGGAGAGCAGGTAGGGCTCGGTGTGCTTCAGCTGGAAGTTCTCGTCCGCGAACTTCTCGCCGTAGATGCTCTTGCCGCCGGTGCCGTTGCCGTTGGTGAAGTCACCGCCCTGGAGCATGAACTGCGGGATCACGCGGTGGAACGGGGAACCCGCGTAGCCGAAGCCGTGCTCGCCGGTGGCCAGCTCGATGAAGTTCTTCGCCGTCTTGGGGGTGACGTCCTCGAAGAGCTCGAAGACGATGCGGCCCGCATCCTGGCCGTCGATGTCGATGTCGAAGTAAACCTTGGAATTGCTCATCGCACCATTGTGACCTGCGGACCCCGGCGATGCCGAACCGGCTGCCCGTTCAGCGTGTGGCGAGCAGTTCCAGGGTGTCGATCACGCGGTTCGAGAAGCCCCACTCGTTGTCGTACCAGGCGACCACCTTGACGTGCCGGCCGTCGACGCGGGTGAGGGCCGAGTCGAAGATCGACGAGGCCGGGTTGCCGGTGATGTCCGAGGAGACCAGCGGGTCCTCGGAGTACTCCAGGACCCCGGCGAGCGGCCCCTCGGCGGCGGTCCGGTAGGCGGCCAGCACGTCCTCGCGGGTCACGTCGCGGGCCACGGTGGTGTTCAGCTCGACGATGGAGCCCACCGGCACCGGCACCCGGATCGAGTCGCCCGACAGCTTGCCGTCGAGGTTCGGCAGCACCAGGCCGATGGCCTTGGCGGCGCCCGTCGTGGTCGGCACGATGTTGACCCCGGCGGCGCGGGCGCGGCGCGGGTCGCGGTGCGGGCCGTCCTGGAGGTTCTGCTCCTGGGTGTAGGCGTGCACGGTCGTCATGAAGCCGTGCTCGATGCCGGCCAGCTCGTCGAGCACCGACGCCAGGGGTGCGAGCGCGTTGGTGGTGCACGAGGCGTTGGAGACGATCGTGTGCGCGGCGGGGTCGTAGGCGTCGGTGTTCACGCCGTAGGCGAGGGTGACGTCGGCACCCGCCGACGGCGCGCTGACCAGGACCTTCTTCGCGCCGGCGGTGAGGTGGGCGCGGGCCGCCTCGGCCGAGGTGAAGCGGCCGGTCGCCTCCAGTACGAGGTCGACGTCCAGCTCGGCCCAGGGCAGCCGGGCCGGCTCGCGCTCGGCGAGCACCCGGATGCGGCGCCCGTCGACGACGAGGGTGTCCCCGTCGACGGTCACCGGGCGGCCCAGCCGCCCCGCCGTGGTGTCGAACGCGAGGAGCCGGGCGAGGGTGGCGGGTTCGGTGAGGTCGTTGACGGCGACGACCTCGAGCTTGGTGTCGCGTTCGAGCAGCGCGCGCAGCACGTTGCGTCCGATGCGTCCGAAGCCGTTGATGCCGATGCGAGTCATGAGGGGTGCCCTTCCGGTTCGCCGTGCGGTGCGGTTCCCAGGGTGGCGCGCGGCGCGCGCCGGGGGCAGCGGCGTGAGTGCCATGGTTCGCAAGGATCGCGCCAGCCCCGGGCAGCCGCCCGGCGCGGACGCCTCTCCCGGTTACTCCCCGCGGGTGAAGGTGCGCCGGTACTCGCTCGGCGTGGTGCCCAGGATGCGCTGGAAGTGCAGTCGCAGGTTCGCGCCGGTGCCCAGTCCGACGTCGGCGGCGATCTGCTCCACGCCGCGCTCGGAGCGTTCGAGCAGTTCCCGGGCCAGGTCGATCCGGGCGCGCATGACCCACTGCATCGGCGTGTACCCGGTGTCCTCGACGAAGCGCCGGGAGAAGGTGCGTGCCGAGACCGCCGCGTGCCGGGCGAGCGCCTCCAGCGTCAGCGGCTCGTCCAGCCGGCGCAGGGCCCACTCGCGGGTCGCGGCGAACCGCTCGCCCAGCGGCTCGGGCACGCTGCGCGGCACGTACTGGGCCTGGCCGCCGCTGCGGTAGGGGGCCGCGACCAGCCGCCGGGCCGCGTGGTTGGAGGCGGCGACCCCGAGGTCGCCGCGCAGGACGTGCAGGCACAGGTCGATGCCGGAGGCGGCGCCCGCCGAGGTCAGCACGCTGCCCTCGTCCACGAACAGCACGTTCTCGTCGACCCGCACACGGGGGTGCTTGCGGGCGAGTGCCCGCGTGTAGTGCCAGTGCGTGGTGGCCCGCCGGCCGTCGAGCAGACCGGTGGCGGCGAGCGCGAAGGCGCCCGTGGAGATGGCGGCCAGCCGGGCACCGCGCTCGTGTGCCGCCGTCAGCGCCGCCACCACGCTCCGCGGCGGGTCCTCGACGTCCGGCGCCCGGTAGCCGGGCAGGAAGACGATGTCGGCCCAGGTCAGCGCGGAGAGGCCGTGGGCGACGTGGTACGAGAGTCCGTCGCCGCCGGTCACCAGGCCGGGCGCCGCGCCGCACACCCGCACCTCGTAGGGCATGCTCGCGCGCGTCGTGAACACCTGTGCGGGGATGCCGACGTCGAGCGGTTTGGCACCTTCGAGCACGAGGACGGCGACACGGCGCAGGCGGGAGGGCGGCACGGCTCAAGCGTATGCGGTGACCCGGTGTCAGCTCAGGCCGAGGACCTCCATGGTGTGCTCGGCCATGCGCCGCTCCCCGAGGGCGTTGGGGTGGACGGGGACGAGGCTGTTGCCGAACAGCAGCGGCTCGATCCACCGGGTGCCGGCGGGCTTGCACGCGTCGTGCCCCTCGGACACCCCGGAGAAGTCCACGAAGGTCACGCCCGTCTCCTTCGCCGCCCGTTCGACGACCTCGTTGAGGTGGGCCTGGATGCCCCGCAGGTAGGGCACGTCACCGGCGGCGACCGGCAGCTTCAGGAAGCAGGACGGGTCGGCGGCGGCCGGCATGATCCACGGGTAGCCCAGGGCGGCCACCCGGGCGCCCGGCGCCGCGGCGCGCACGTTGCGCAGCGCGGCCTTGAGGGCGGGGTAGGTGTCGGCCTCGATCTCGTCGTCGAAGGACGTGCCGTGCTTGTCCTTGCAGGGGCTCCCCTTGCCGCCGCTGAGGACTCCGGCGGTTCCGCAGGCCGTGATGGCGTTGATGAACGTGCCGTTGTCGTTGCCGCCGATGGTCAGGGTGACCAGGTCGGTGTCGGCGCTCAGTGCGTCCACCTGGGGTGGGACGCCCGGGTACTGGGCCTGGGTGAAGTGCGCGGTCTGGGCGGCGCCGCAGGTGACGTCGTCGAGGTCGGCGCCCGTCCGGGCGGCGATGACGTGCGGGTAGTTGGCCGTGGAGCGCAGGCAGAGCAGGTTGCTGGGATCGACCGGCAGCACCCCGGAGCCGGCGCTGTAGCTGTCGCCGAGGGCCACGTAGTCCAGGGACGGGGTGGCGTGCGCGGTGGCGTCGGTCAGACCGAGGGCCAGGGTGCCCACCGCGGCTGCTGTCGCGGTCATGACACGTCGAAGGACATGCTTCGGCATGTGCTCTCGCTTCCCGTGGGGAGGGATGGGGTGGTGGGGTTACCGGGCGGTTTTACTTTTAAGTAATGTGCGGGCGCCCTGACGGACAGTCAACGTTGTTGACAGAACTTCTTGCGGATCGGCAAAAGACTTTGCCCCGGGGGCGTGCTCTGTGATCAAGATGGGTCCATGCCCGACTCCGCCCCCCAGGTGCGCCCCGCGACACCCGACGACGTGCCCGCCGCCGTACGGACGCTGGCCCGTGCCTTCGCCGACTACCCCTTCACCCGCCACGTGGTCGCTGCCGACGACCACCCGGAGCGGGTGCGCCGCTTCCAGGAGTTGTTCCTGACCCGGGTCGCCATGGAGTACGGACGTGCCTGGGTCACCGACGACCGCCGCGCCGTCGCCGCCTGGACGACCCCGGAGCGGGACCCGGGGCCCGCCTTCGCCGAGGTGGGGCCGCTGGTCGCCGGGCTCGCGGGTGACCGGGCGGCGGCCCTCGAAGCCGCCGAGCACGCGCTGGCGCCGTACCGCCCGGCCGATCCGGTGTGGTTCCTCGCCACGGTCGGGGTGGACCCCGAGGCGCAGGGGACGGGTCTCGGCACGGCCGTGCTCCGGCCCGGCCTGGAGGCGGCCGAGCAGGCGGGCTTCCCCGTCTTCCTGGAGACCTCGCACGCCGGAAACGTACGGTTCTACGCCCGCCTGGGCTTCGAGGTGACGGCCGAGGTGGCCCTGCCGGACGGCGGCCCGACCACCTGGTGCATGCGCCGGGAGCCCGGCCGCTGACGGAGCGGCCGAGCGCCGGGTGGGCGAGTCCCGGACCGGGGTCCCCTGTCGGTCCCCCCGGTTATGCTCGCCGGACCTCGCCCACCGCCCGACGCCCGGAGCCGACACCGTGATCCCGACCGAGTCCGAGCTGACCGACGCCGTCCACCGCGCGGCCCGCGCCGCCTTCCTGGACCTGTTCCGGGAGCACCCCGGGCACCGCTTCTACTACTGCGTGCTGGTCACCCCCGGCGAGGCGTACGGGCCCGCGCTCTCCGCCTGGTCCGAACAGGCGCTCGCCCAGGAGGCCGCCCGGCAGGGCTGCGCGCCGACGGACATCAAGTGGTCCTACGCCGACTCCCCGTTCTGCTGCTACGGGGAACGGCACCTCGAACCGGTGCGCCCGCTCTTCGCGGCCCGGGGCGAGCTGTTCGAGATGCCCGACGACGAGGCGGACGCGGAGTTCGACCTGCGACTGCGGGCCATGGAGACGGCCATGGCCCGGCTCGACGCGGAGGGGGTCTTCGGCACGGGCGCCGCGCGGCACGCCGTCGTCGTCAACGTCGAGGTGCCCTCCGAGGGCGGCGACGAGGAGCGGGCGCTGCGGCTGAACCCGCCCGAGGCGCTGACGGAATGGCTCGCGGAGGCGGCGGACGCCGCCTGACCGGCGCCGACGCCCGTCCGCGCTGTTCTAGAGTTGTTCCGCCAGTGCAGACGACTGTGGACCTGTGAGGTACTCACCAGCCATGCCGACCGAAACGTTTGAGTTCCAGGTAGAGGCGCGCCAGCTGCTGCAGCTGATGATTCACTCCGTCTACTCGAACAAGGACGTGTTCCTGCGCGAGCTAGTCTCCAACGCCTCCGACGCGCTGGACAAGCTGCGCCTCGCCGCCCTGCGGGACGACCTGCCGGATGTCGACGTGTCCGACCTGCACATCGAGCTGGAGGTCGACAAGGAGGCCCGTACGCTCACCGTGCGGGACAACGGCATCGGGATGTCCTACGACGAGGTCACCCGGCTCATCGGCACCATCGCCAACTCGGGCACGGCCAAGTTCCTCCAGGAACTGCGCGAGGCCGAGGACGCGGCCGGTGCCGACGGCCTCATCGGCCAGTTCGGCGTCGGCTTCTACTCCGGCTTCATGGTGGCCGACGAGGTCACCCTGGTCACCCGGCGCGCGGGCGAGACGCAGGGCACCCGCTGGACGTCCCGGGGCGAGGGCACGTACACCCTGGAGACGGTCGACGAGGCGCCGCAGGGCACCTCCGTCACGCTCCACCTCAAGCCCGCCGACTCCGAGAACCAGCTCCACGACTACACCTCCACCTGGAAGATCCGGGAGATCGTCAAGCGGTACTCGGACTTCATCACCTGGCCGGTCCGGCTGCTGCCGGAACGGGGCGAGGACGGCGCCGAGTCGGGCGAGGCCGAGACGCTCAACTCGATGAAGGCCCTGTGGGCGCGTCCGCGCGACGAGGTGTCCGACGACGAGTACCACGAGCTGTACAAGCACATCGCGCACGACTGGCGCGAGCCCCTGGAGACCATCCGGCTCCAGGCGGAGGGCACCTTCGAGTACCAGGCCCTGCTCTTCGTGCCCGCGCACGCGCCGCACGACCTGTTCACCCAGGGGTACCAGCGGGGTGTCCAGCTCTACGTCAAGCGCGTCTTCATCATGGACGACTGCGAGGAACTGCTCCCGCCGTACCTGCGCTTCGTCAAGGGCGTGGTCGACGCCCAGGACCTGTCGCTCAACGTCTCCCGCGAGATCCTCCAGCAGGACCGCCACATCCGGATGATCCAGCGCCGGCTGACGAAGAAGGTCCTGGCCACGGTCAAGGACCTGAGGACGTCCGCACCGGAGCGGTACGCCACGTTCTGGCGGGAGTTCGGGCCGGTCCTCAAGGAAGGGCTGGTCACCGACTCCGAGAACCGGGACGCGATCCTCGCCGCCTCCTCCTTCGCGACCACCGACGACGCCGAGGAGCCGACCACGCTCCAGGCGTACGTGGAGCGGATGAAGGACGGCCAGAAGGACATCTGGTACATGACGGGCGAGTCCCGTCGCGCCATCGAGGACTCCCCGCACATGGAGGCCTTCCGGGCCAAGGGCGTCGAGGTCCTGCTGCTCACCGACGCCGTCGACGAGGTCTGGGTCGACGCGGTGGGCGAGTACGAGGGCAAGGCGCTGCGCTCGGTGGCCAAGGGCGAGATCGACCTCGAGGGCGACCGGGAGGAGAAGAGCGACACGGAGAAGGAGCAGCAGGGCGAGGAGTACGCGGGCCTGCTCGGCTGGATGTCGGAGCACCTGTCCGAGGACGTCAAGGAGGTGCGCCTCTCCTCCCGCCTCACGGTCTCCCCGGCCTGTGTCGTCTCCGACGCCAACGAGCTGACGCCCGCGCTGGAGAACATGTACCGGGCGATGGGCCAGGAGGTCCCGCACGCCAAGCGCATCCTCGAGCTCAACCCCGAGCACCAGCTGGTCAAGTCGCTGAACCGGGCCTACACCGAGCAGCAGGACCGGACGGAGCTGACCGAGACCGCCGACCTGCTCCACGCTCTGGCGGTGCTCGCCGAGGGCGGCCGGCCCAAGGAGCCCGCCCGCTTCGTGAAGCTGGTGGCGGACCGGCTGGAGCGCACCCTCTAGCCGTTACGGACGCAGGGGCCCGTCCGGCAGGGAGGGCCGGACCAGGCCAGGCTAGGCCAGGCCGGACCCGGCCACGGGCCACGGGTCATGGGCCATGGGCCAGGCGCGCGCCGCCGCGGGAAGCCGCACGGCGCGCGCCGTCCGTTCCGCCATCCGCATCGCGAGACGACCTGGCATGCGGATCACGTCACTCCGTATATTCGCACGCATGTCTGCAACGGCCCCGCTGCTGTGCCTCGCGCTCTTCGCGAACTCGGCATGGTGCGTCGACGACGGCCTCTGTCGCCGCTGAGTCCCGCACCGGCCGCGTCACACCGCGCCGCCGGTCCGCCCAGCCGACCGCCGTCCGCGCACCACACCGGAGAGCTTCCGTGACCACCGCACCCCCGGCCGGGTCCGCCCCGGCCGCGCCGCCGCGCGCGCCCGCGGCCCTGTTCGCCCCCTCGCCCACCTCCTCGCCGCGCCCCGAGGCCCCGCCTCTGCCCCCGGTGCGGCGGACACCGCTCGCGGTGTCCGCCCTGCTCGCCGTCGCCCTGACCGCGTACGTGTGGTCCGCGCACGGCGCCAGGCCGGGCGTGCTCCTGCTCCTCGGGCTCGGCCTGGGAGTGGCCCTCTTCCACTCCCGGTTCGGCTTCACCTCCGCGTGGCGGCAGCTGGTCGCCGTCGGCAACGGCACCGGCCTGCGGGCCCACGCGCTGCTGCTCGGGACCACCGCCACCTTGTTCGCGCTGCTCATCGGCACGGAGACCGGGGTGTTCGGCGCGCAGCCCGCCCCCTCCGCCGGGACCATCGGCGTCGGTCTGTTCGCCGGCTCGGCGCTCTTCGCGATCGGCATGCAGCTCGGCGGCGCCTGCGCCTCGGGCACCCTCTTCGCCGTCGGCTCCGGACAGACGTCGATCGTGCTGACCCTCGGCGGCTTCATCGCCGGCGCCACGCTCGCGGCCTGGCAGTTCGACCTGTGGAAGGACCTGCCGGCCTGGGAGCCGGTCGTCCTGTCCGACCACATCGGCTGGTTCGGCTCGTGGGCGGTGACCATCCTCGCCCTGGTGCTGGTGGTCCTGGTCTCGCGGCGCGTGCAGGCCCGCCGCAACCCGCCGCCGCTCGGGGCGGTGCCCTCGGCCCGCGGTGCGGCACTCCGGGCGCTGCGGGGTTCGTGGCCGCTGGCCGCCGGGGCCCTGGTGCTCGCCCTGCTCGGTGCGGGCGTCCTGCTGGTGTCCGGCGGCGCCTGGGGCGTCACCAGCGCCTTCAGCCTCTGGGGCTCCGAGCTGGTGGGCGCCCTCGGCGGCCACCCCGAGAACTGGACGTGGTGGCAGCGGCCCGGGAACGCCGAGATGCTGGCCGGACCCGTCCTCGCCGACAAGACCAGCCTCACCGACCTCGGCATCATGATCGGCGCGGCGGTCGCCGCGGCGCTCGGCGGCACCTGGGCCCTGCACCGGGGCATCGCCCGGCGCACGGCCCTCGCGGCGGTGCTCGGCGGTGTCCTGATGGGGATCGGCGCCCGGCTGGCCGGCGGCTGCAACATCGGCGCCTATCTCGCCGGTATCGCCTCCGGCAGCCTCAGCGGCTGGCTGTGGGGGGCCTTCGCGCTGGCCGGCACCTGGGTCGGCCTCAAGCTGCGCCCGCTGTTCGGCCTGGGCAACCCGAAGCCGGGCGACGGCGTCTGCTGAGCGGGGATGCCCGTGCGGCACGGGGGTCAGGCCCGCGCCGCACGGGCGGCTAGGGGGTGCCCGCGTCCGGACCCGGGGTGTTCCGGTCCGTGGTGGCGCCCCGGTCCGTGGTGGTGACGCGGGCGATGGCCTCCACGGTGAGAGCCCGGTCGTGGGGCTCGCGCGCGAGCGCGCGGTGCAGCGTCAGGCCCTCGATGAGGGCGTCGAGCTGCCGGGCCGTTGTCGGGTCGAAGTGCTTCTCCAGGTGGACGCGGCTGCGGCGCATCCACTCGTGGGTGAGCTCCCGGTAGGCCGGCCGGCGCGCGGCGAGCGTGTACAGCTCCTGCGTGAGCACCAGATCCCGCTGGCTCTCCTCGGACAGGGAGTGCACCAGGTCGGCGACGGCCGTCCGGGCCTGGTCGCGGTCGGCCGCGGCGCCCAGGCGGGCGTCGAACACCGCCACGATGTGGTCGGTGAAACGGCCGAATGCCTCCCGCAGCAGCTCCTCCATGCCGCTGAAGTGGTAGGTCATCGAACCGAGGGGGACGCCGGCGCGCGCGGCGATCCTCCGGTGGGAGACGCGGGCGATGCCCTCCTCGGCGATCAGGTCGAGCGTGGCGTCGAGGATGCGTTCGCGCCGGTGCGGGTCCGTGTGTCCGGTTGCCATGGGACCAGACCTACACCTTCCGCACCGGCCGGGCGGGGTTGCCCACGGCGACGACGTTCGCCGGGACGTCCTTGGTGACCACCGCGCCGGCACCGATCACGGAGTTGTCGCCGATGGTCACGCCGGGCAGCACGATGGCCCCGCCGCCCAGCCAGACGTTGTCCCCGACGGTGATGGGCCGGGCGGCCTCCAGCTTGTCGCGCCGCGGGCCGGGCTCCAGGGGGTGGGTGGGGGTGAGGAGCTGCACGTTGGGCCCGATCTGGCAGTCCTCGCCGATGGTGACGGCCGCGACGTCCAGCGCCGTCAGGTTGTAGTTGACGAAGGTGCGGGCGCCGATCGTGATGTTGCTGCCGTAGTCGACGTACAGCGGTGGCCGTACGTGCGCCTTGGCGCCCAGGGAGCCGAGCAGTTCTTCGAGGACGGGCCGCGCGGCATCGGGGTCCTGCGCGTACGCGGCCTGGTAGCGGGCGGCCAGGCGCACGGCCCGCTGCTGCATGCGGGCGATCTCCGGGTCGTCGGCGATGTAGAGGTCGCCCGCCCGCATGCGTTCGAGCTGGGTGCGCGGGTCGCCCGCGAAGTGGTCCGTCGGCATGCGTGCGATCCTACCTCTGGAGCGTACGAACGTACACTGCGACTCCGTGGGCCGTGGCGCGGCTCCGGAGCGGGGGAGCCGCGGCCGCCTCAGGGCCGGCGCGGTCGCAGCACGCCGGCGAGCAGCAGCACGATCACCCCGGCGAGCGGTACCACCAGCAGCCCCGCCCGCAGGCTCGTCGCGTCGGCGACCAGGCCCACCACCGGAGGGGAGAGCAGGAAGCCCAGTCGCATGAGCCAGGAGACGATGGTGAGACCCGACCCCGGCTTCAGGCCGGGCAGTTCGTCCGCCTCGTGCATCGCCGCCGGAACCAGCGTCGCCACCCCGAACCCGGCCGCGGCGAAGCCGAGCACCGTCCCCGGCACCGTCGGGACCGCGAGCGCCAGGCCCATGCCGACGGCGGCGATCAGGGCGCCGGAGCGGGCCACCGCGCGCTGGCCGAACCGGTCCACGAGCCGGTCGCCGAGGATGCGGCCCACGAACTGGGCCCCGACCAGGGCGACATAGCCGGACGCCGCCAGCGCCGCGGAGGCGTGCAGCGAGTCGGAGAGGTAGAGCGTGGCCCAGGAGTTGCCCGCGTCCTCGACGAGCGTGCCGGCGGTGGCGATGAGCACCAGGGCGGCGAGCACGTAACCCGTGCGCGCACCCGGCGGCGTGCCCCGCGCGGGCTCACGGTCGTGGTGGTCCGGTGCCGCGTCCTCCTCGGCCGGTTCGCCGTCGGGGCCGGGCAGGCAGAACCGCAGGGCTACGCACGCCGCGGCCACGAACAGCAGGGAGGAGAACAGCAGATGCGGTCCCCGGGGCACGTCGAGCGCGATCGCGGCGGCCGCCATCGCGCCGCCGGTCACGGCGCCGATGGACCAGATGGCGTGGAAGGAGTTGATGATGGAGCGTCCGTAACGGCGCTGCACCCGCAGGCCGTGCGCGTTCTGCGCCACGTCGGTGACCGCGTCCGCCGCCCCGGCCAGGAGCAGCGCGCCCGCGAACAGTGCCACCGAACCGCCGAGGCCGGCGGCCAGGATGCCCGCGCCGGTCACCAGGGTGCCGCCGACCGCCACCCGCGCCGAGCCGAACCGCCGCACCAGCGCCCCGGCCGCGAGCCCCGCCGCGATGGCGCCCGCCGGGAACGCCGCGACGGCCAGCCCGTAGGCGGCGTTGCCGATTCCGAGGTCCGCCTTGATCTGCGGATACCTCGGCAGCAGGTTGGCGAACAGGGCGCCGTTGGTGAAGAAGAGCACGGCAACGGCCACCCGGGCCCGCCGTTCGGCCAGGGCCGGCCGGCGCAGTACGTCGACAGTCATGCGGCGGAGCCTACCCCGCCGAGCGTACGAACGTACACTCTCTCGTCGCTGGTGCTGGTGCTGGTGCTGGTGCTGGTGCTGGTGCTGGTGCCGGTGCGGTGCCGGGCCGGATGTCGGTGCCTTCGCGTGCGGGGTCGCGTTCACGGTCGGCCGGGAGCGGGGCGCCGCATCCCGAGACGGCGGCCGGGGGCGGGAATGGCGGGATGCTGAACCCGGTTGACACCTGTCATGCCCGCTTCTTCCCCACGGCCCACGGCCCCCCGCATGCCGCTCGCCGTCTACATCCTCGGCCTGTCCGTTTTCGCGCTCGGTACCAGCGAGTTCATGCTCTCCGGTCTGCTGCCGCCCATCGCCGACGACATGGACGTCTCCATCCCCCGGGCCGGGTTGCTGATATCGGCGTTCGCCATCGGCATGGTCGTCGGTGCGCCCCTGCTCGCCGTCGCGACGCTGCGCCTGCCGCGCAAGACCACGCTGGTCGCGCTGATCTCGGTGTTCGGCCTCGGCCAGGTCGCGGGCGCGCTGGCGACGACGTACGAAGTCCTGTTCGTCTCCCGGGTGGTGAGCGCCCTGGCGTGCGCCGGTTTCTGGGCGGTGGGCGCCGCCGTCGCCATCGCGATGGTGCCGCAGACCGCGCGGGCCCGCGCGATGGCCGTGATGATCGGCGGTCTGTCGATCGCCAACGTCCTCGGTGTCCCCGCGGGTGCGTTCCTCGGTGAGCACCTGGGCTGGCGGTCCGCCTTCTGGGCGGTGGGTGCGGCGTCCGCCGTCGCGCTCGTCGGTGTGGTGACCCTGATCCCGCGCATCCCGCTGCCCGAGCAGCGCCCCCGGCTGAAGGGCGAACTGGCCATCTACCGCGACCGCCAGGTCTGGCTGTCCGTCGCCCTGACCGCGCTCGCGGCCGGCGGTGTGTTCTGCGCCTTCTCCTACCTCGCGCCGCTGCTCACCGACGTGGCCGGCCTGACCGACGGCTGGGTGCCGACCGTGCTGGCCCTGTTCGGCCTCGGCGCGCTGATCGGCACGACGGTCGGCGGCCGGGTCGCCGACGCCCACCTCTTCGGCGTGCTGCTCTCCGGCATCGCGGCGTCCACCGTCTTCCTGGCCGCGCTGGCGCTGTTCGCGTCGAGCCCCGCCGTCGTGATCGCCCTGTCCCTGCTGCTCGGCATCTCCGCCTTCTACACGGCGCCGGCGCTCAACGCCCGGATGTTCAACGTCGCCGGCGCCGCGCCCACCCTCGCCGGCGCCACGACCACCGCCGCGTTCAACCTGGGCAACACCGGCGGCCCCTGGCTCGGCGGCACGGTGATCGACGCGGGCTTCGGCTATGCCGCCACCGCCTGGGCGGGAGCGGCGATGACCCTGGCCGCGATCGCCTTCGTCGCCGTCTCGCTGCGCCTGCACAGCCGGTCACGGATCGTCATGGGAGCCATGGCCGCCGAGCCCGCGGACGTGGAGTCCGTTCGGCGGGTGTGACCCCTGCCGCGACTCGCGGCCGACACGTATGATCATCGGCAAGGCGGGGTCGTAGCACAGAGGTAGTGCGCCGCGACAGCATCTCGGAGGACGCCGGTTCGAATCCGGCCGCCCCGCCCCTTTCTCGTTTTCCCCGTCGCGCCGTCACGCGTTCCCGGCGCTGCGCGCCGCGTCCGCGAACCGCCGGGCGAGGTGGGCGAACGCCTCCCGGAGCGCGGGCGGGCCGACGACCTCCACATCGCAGTCGAAGGCGCCCACGGCCGAGGCCAGGGCCGGCCAGGACCAGGAGCCGAGGGTGAGCCGGCACCGGTCCGGCCCCAGTTCCTCGACGGTCGCCTCGGGGACGTGGGGCGCCACGGAGGCGGCGGGCCGGCGGAGCACGACCTCACCTCGGCACGGCCACTCGGCGGAGTGCCCCGAGCCTCGGAACCTGCCGGTCACGAAGGCGGCGACATCCTTGCCGGGCACCTCCCGCGGGGTGAACCGGGGACCGGTGGGCAGGCGGGGCGTGACGCGGTCGGCGCGGAAGACCCGCCAGTCGTCGCGGTCGAGGTCCCACGCGACCAGGTACCAGCGCCCGCCCCGGGTGACGAGATGGTGAGGCTGCACCCGCCGCGTGGCCGGCACGGAGCCCCCGCCGGTGCCCCGCGGACCCGACGGGACGTGGTCGAAGCGCAGTTCCTCGTGGGCCCGCACGGCCGCCCCGAGCGCCATGAGGACGTCGCCGTCCGCCTCGTCCCGCGTCCCGGCGGCCGACGGTCCGACCGCGGTGACGTCGAGTGCGTCGATACGGTGGCGCAGCCGGGCGGGCATCACCTGCCGGACGGTGGCCAGCGCGCGCGCCGCCGCGTCCTCGATCCCGGCGCCGGTCGCCCCGGCGGCGCGGAGCGCGACGGCCAGCGCGACCGCCTGCTCGTCGTCGAACAGCAGGGGCGGCATCCGGGTGCCGGCGTCGAGACGGTAGCCGCCGTCGGGACCCTTGACGGCCACGACGGGGTAGCCGAGTTCACGGAGCCGGTCGACGTCCCGGCGCAGGGTGCGCGGGCTGATGCCCAGCCGTTCGGCCAGCAGCGGCCCCGGCCAGTCCCGGCGCGCCTGGAGGAGCGAGAGCAGCGACAGCAGTCGTGCTGAGGTCTTCGGCATGACCTCCATGCTGCCGCGCACAGCGGTCACAGGCTGACCGCTACCCCTGCCACCGTGGGGACCGCGGAGCCGAGACGGCCCCGCGGCCGGACGGCCCGTGCGCCGTCCGGCCATGTCCCAGGCAAGGAGCCCTTGTGTCCGTGAAAGCCGTGACCCACCTGAACTTCCGCGGCGACGCCCGCGCGGCGCTCACCTTCTACCGGTCCGTGTTCGGCGGGGACATGAGCGTGGTGACGTACCGGGACACCGGAAACGTCGAGGACCCGTCCCAGGCGGACCAGGTGTCATGGGGTCAGGTCAGCGCCGAGAGCGGGCTGTGCCTCATGGCCTACGACGTGCCGTCGAACCTGCCGTGGGAGCCGGGCGAGAACGCCTTCTTCGTCTCGGTCCGCGGCGACGGCGCCGAGGAGATCACCGGGTACTGGGAGAAGCTGTCCGCAGGCGCGACCGTCCACCGGCCGCTCGCCCCCTCGCCGTGGGCCCCGCTCTACGGCATGCTGAGCGACCGTTTCGGCGTCACCTGGGTCCTGGACGTCGCGAGCGAGTACCACGGCTGACCCGGCGGCGTGGCCCGGTGGCGGGCGCCCGCCACCGGACCACGCCCCTCCGCAGACCGACCCCCTGAACGAAGGAAGACGGGACGCACCAGTGAGCGGCCACACCCCTGTTCTCGGCATCCGGGCGCTCAACCGCGCCACCCTGGCCCGGCAGTTGCTGCTCGACCGGGCCGACCTCCCGGTCCCGGACGCCGTCGCCCACCTCGGAGGCATGCAGGCACAGGAGCCCCAGGAGCCGTTCGTCGGCCTGTGGGCGCGCCTGCGGGCGTTCCGGCCGCCGTCCCTCTCGGACCGGCTGACGGACCGGCGTCTGGTGCGCACCCACCTGATGCGCCGGACCGTCCACCTCGTCACCGCCGACGACGTCCTGGCCTGGCGGTCCCGGCACGACGCCATGCTGCGCCAGAAGGTCCTCGGCACCTACCGCCGGGAACTGACCGGAGTGGACCTCGCCGAACTCGCCGCGGCGGGGCGGGAGGTGATGTCCGACGGCGAGCCGCGCTCGATGGGGGAGCTGGCGCGAGCGGTCGCCGGGCGCTGGCCGGCCCCGGGGCCGCGAGCCCTGGGGGAGATGCTGGCCGCCGCCCTGATCCCGATGGCGCAACTGCCGCCGCGCGGGCTGTGGCGCACCAGGGCGGGGGCGCGCTACCTGCCCCTCTCCGACTGGCTGGGCCGCGACGTCGATCCGCCGTCGCCGCCCGGCACCGATCCGGTCGGCCGGGCGCTGGTGCGGCGCTACCTCACGGCGTTCGGCCCCGCCGCCTCGGCGGACCTGCGAGCCTGGTGCGGACTGGCCGGACTGCCCGCCGCCGTGGCCGCGGTCCGCGAGGAACTGGTCGTCTTCCGCGACGAGCGGGGCCGGGAACTGCTCGACCTGCCCGACGCCCCCCGGCCCGACCCCGGCACCCCCGCGCCCGTGCGGTTCCTGCCGGCGTTCGACAACGCGATCCTCGGCTACCACGACCGCGGCCGCGTCATCGACGACGCGCACCGCGGGCTGTCGGTCGCCGGCGCCCGCGTGGTCCTGGTCGACGGCCGGGTGGCCGCGACGTGGAACGAGGACGCGGACACGGTGACCGTCGCCCCGCTGCGCCCCTTGGCCGAGGCCGACCGCGCGGCCGTCGAGGAGGAGGGGCGGGCCCTGGCGTCCTTCCTCTCGGACGGGCGGAGCGACCGGGTACGGGTGGGCGCCTCCCCCGATGCCTGACGGGGCCCGTCCCGCGGGCCGGGGACCGGCTGCCGCGTACTGGTTCCGCGACGGAACAAATGCGGCGTACACCCATCCTCGGGATCTACTCCCCGGGGGGAGGAGCGGGGGTACCCACTACACCCGACGCAGTACGCCGGTCCAGCCCCAGGGACGGATCAAACGCGGCCGAACCCGGGTGAGCATGAAGAGGTATCCCGGTCAGAACGCCTGCCTTCCCATCTGCCGGGTCTCGTCCTGCCCGTAATCCGACGGATTGGTCCCAGGTGGCAACGTTCCTTTATCGACTCGGCCGACGCGCGTTCCGGCGCCGCGGTCTCGTCGCCCTGCTGTGGGTGGCCATACTCGTGGGCGCCGGCGTCGCCGCGTCCACCGCGCCCGCCCCGCCCGAAGACTCCTTCTCCATGCCCGGCACCGAGTCCCAGAAGGCGTTCGACCTGCTCGACGAGCGCTTCCCGGCCGCCAGTGCCGAAGGTGCCACGGCGCGGGTCGTGATCCGTGCCCCCGAGGGTGAGAAGATCTCCGACCCGGCCGGCAAGGCCAAGGTCGAGGAACTGGTCACCGCCCTCGGGAACGGCCCCCAGGTCGCCTCCGTGGACGACCCCTTCAAGGCGAACGCCGTCAGCCAGGACGGCACGACCGCGTACGCCTCGGTGACCTACAAGGTCAACGCCATGGAGCTGACCGACCCGGCCCGCGAGGCGCTCACCGCGGCCACCGACGAGGCGCGGGGCGACGGCTACACCGTCGAGACCGGCGGCGACGCGGTCATGGCCGAGCAGGAGATGGGCGGCACCGCCGAGCTGATCGGCATCGGCGTCGCGGCCGTCGTGCTCCTGCTGACCTTCGGCTCCCTGGTCGCGGCCGGCATGCCCCTGCTCTCGGCGATCATCGGTGTCGGCATCGGCATCTCCGGCATCGGGGCACTCGGCAGCACCCTCGAACTCTCCGCCACCACCTCCACGCTGGCCATGATGATCGGCCTCGCGGTCGCCATCGACTACGCCCTGTTCATCGTCTCGCGCTACCGCGCGGAGATAGCCGAGGGCCGCACCCCGGAGGAGGCCGCCGGGCGCGCGGTCGGAACCGCCGGGTCCGCCGTCGTCTTCGCCGGACTCACCGTGATCGTGGCCCTGGCGGGCCTCGCGGTGGTCAACATCCCGATCCTCACCAAGATGGGTCTGGCCGCCGCCGCCACGGTCGGCATCGCCGTCCTGATCGCGCTCACCATGACCCCGGCGCTGCTCGGCTTCGCCGGCAAGAAGGCGCTCAGCCGCAAGGACCGCAAGGCGGCCGCCGGGCAGCGGGCGGCCTCCGCCAAGCCGAAGCTCGGCACCCGTTGGGCCCGCTTCGTGCTGCGCCGCCCGGTGACCGTGCTGCTCACCGCGGTCCTCGGCCTCGGCGTGGTCGCCGTGCCGGCCACCAGCCTGGAACTCGGCCTGCCGGACGAGGGCAGCTCGGCGCCCGACACCACCCAGCGCAAGGCCTACGACATGCTGTCCGAGTCCTTCGGCGCGGGCTTCAACGGGCCGCTGATGGTCACCGTCGACACGCGGGGCGCGGACGACGCCAAGGCCGCCGCCGAGTCCGTCGGCAAGGAGATCACCGCCCTGGGCGAGGCGGCCGCCGTCACCCCGGCCAACTTCAACGAGCAGGGCGACACCGCCGTCCTCACCGTGGTGCCCAAGACCGGGCCGAGCGACGCGGCCACCGAGGAACTGGTCCAGGACATCCGCGCGCTGTCCGGCGGCATCGAGTCCGACACGGGCGCGACCATGCTGGTCACCGGCATGACCGCGATGACCATCGACTTCTCGCAGACCCTGGACGACGCGCTGATCCCGTACCTGGCACTGGTCGTCGGCCTGGCGTTCCTGCTGCTGATGCTGGTGTTCCGCTCGGTCCTCGTCCGCTCAAGGCGGCCCTGGGCTTCCTGCTCTCGGTGGCGGCGGCGCTCGGCGCGGTGGTCGCGGTCTTCCAGTGGGGCTGGCTCGCCGACGTCTTCGGCGTGGACCAGCCGGGCCCGATCATGTCGATGATGCCCATCTTCATGATCGGCGTGGTCTTCGGACTGGCGATGGACTACGAGGTCTTCCTCGTGACCCGCATGCGCGAGGCGTACGTCCACGGATCGTCCGCCGCCGAGTCCGTCACCACGGGCTTCACCCACGGCGGACGGGTCGTCGCGGCCGCCGCGATCATCATGATCAGCGTCTTCTCCGGCTTCATCATGGAGAACGACGACATGATCAAGATGATGGGCTTCGGCCTCGCCATCGCCGTCCTCTTCGACGCCTTCGTCGTCCGGATGGCCATCGTGCCCGCCGTGCTCGCCCTGCTCGGCACCAAGGCGTGGTGGCTGCCCAAGTGGCTGGACCGCGTCCTGCCCAACGTCGACGTCGAGGGAGAGAAGCTCCACAAGGAGCTCGGCGACACCGACGGGCCCGCACAGCCCACCCGCGAGCCCGAGACGGCCGGGGTCTGACCTCACGTCGCGCGGCCCCGCCCGGTCTCGGATCTTCCGAGGCCGGGCGGGGCCTTCGCGGGTACGGAGGGGAGAGGCGGCGCCGCTCAGAGGTCCCGGGCGGCGTCGGCCAGCGCCTCGTCCAGGACGCCGACGCCCCGGGCGATCTCCTCGTCGCTCGCCGTCAGCGGGGGTGCGATGCGGAAGATGCCGCCCATCCCCGGCAGCTGGACGATGTTCATGTGCAGTCCGCGTTCGAAACAGCGCCGGGTGACCGCCGCACCGAGCCGGTCCGCGCCGCCCGCGCCGAGGACGTCGTCGCCGACCAGCTCCATGCCCAGGAGCAGGCCACGGCCGCGCACGTCACCGACCACGTCATGGCGTGCGGCGAGCTTGTCGAGCCCGTCGCGCAGCGCGGCGCCGAGCACCCGCGCGCGTTCGTCCAGGCGGTCGCGGACCAGGACGTCCAGCACGGTGTTGCCGACGGCGGCCGGCAGCGGGTCGCTGACATGGGTCGTGAAGAACAGGAACCCCCGCTCGTGGGCGCGCTCCTCGATCTCCGGGCTGGTCAGTACGGCGGCCAGCGGGAGACCCGCGCCGAGCGTCTTGGAGACCGTGAGGATGTCGGGGACGACCCCCTCGTGCTGGAAGGCGTACCAGTCACCGGTGCGGCACAGCCCGGTCTGGGCCTCGTCGAGGATCAGCAGCATGCCGCGCTCCCGGCACTTCCCGGCCAGCGCGGTGAGGTAGCCGGGCGGCAGCTCGACGACGCCGCCGGAGCTGAGGATCGGCTCGACCAGGCAGGCGGCCAGGGAGCCGACGGACTGGGCGTCGATCATCTCGAAGCCCAGGTCGAGCTGGCGGCGCCAGTCGAGGGCGCCGTCGGCGTCGACGATCGCGGGCCGGTGACGGTCGGGGACCGGCAGCGCGAAGTTGCCCGGTGCGGCGGGCCCGTAGCCCTTGCGGCCCGCGCTGTACGTGGCGTTCGCGGCGGCCTGCGTCATGCCGTGCCAGGACCGGGCGAAGGAGACGATCTCGTGGCGGCCGGTGACGAGCTTCGCCATCCGCACCGCGGCCTCGTTCGCCTCCGCGCCGGTGGTCAGCAGCAGCGCCTTGTCCAGCGGGTCGGGCAGGGTGCCGGCGAGCCGCCGGGCCAGCTCCACGACCGGCGGGCTCAGCATGCCGCTGTGGAGGTGGTCGAGGCGCGCCACCTGCTCGCGCACCGTGGAGACGATCGCCGGGTGGGAGTGCCCGAGGATCGCGCTCATCTGACCGGAGGTGAAGTCGAGCAATTCGCGCCCGCTCTCCGTGAACACCGAGGTGCCCGCGGCGCGCACGATCAGCTCCGGTGAGAACGTGCCGTGACCGGAGTAGCGGACGAGGTGGCGGCCGGGGTCGGGGAATGCGGTCTCGGAAGGCATGCGAACGACGGTAGGGACGCGGCGCTGCGCGTGTCCATCGCACGGTTTCGATCTGCCTGTTCGACGCAACCGTACAATCGGGGTCGTGCTCAACTCGGGACGGCTGCAGTTGCTCAGCCTGCTGGACACCCTCGGTACGGTCCGCGCGGTCGCCGACACGCTGCATCTGAGCGCGTCGACGGTCTCGCAGCAGCTGGCGGTGCTCGAGACCGAGACCCGCTGCCGCCTGCTGGAGCGGACGGGCAGGCGCGTCCGGCTGACCCCGGCCGGGCTGCTGCTGGCCCGGCGGGGCCGGGAGATCCTGGACCGGATGGCCGAGACCGAGGCCGAGCTGCGCGCCCTCAACGACGAACCCATCGGCACCGTGCGCCTGGGGGTGTTCCAGAGCGCGATCTACACCCTCGCGGTACCGGCGGCCACCCGCCTGGCGACCAGCCACCCGCACCTGCACGTGGAACTGGCCGAGATGGAGCCGCACGAGAGCGGCCCGGCCCTGCGCTCGGGGGAGGCGGACGTCATCGTCACCACCACCGACTACAGCGGCCTGTCCTGGGGCGAGGACCTGGAGGTCGTGTCCCTCGGCACCGATTCCGTCGTGCTGGTGCTGCCGCGCGCCCACCCGCTCGCCTCCCGGACCGCGGTGAGTCTGGCGGCGTGCAAGGAGGAGACCTGGGCGTGCGACCGGCCGCAGTCGTACATGGCGGACCTGACCCTGCGGCTGTGCCGCGAGGCGGGCTTCGAACCCCGCGTGGCCTGCCGGTTCAGCAACTATCTGATGCTGCTGCGGCATGTGGAGACGACCGGTTCGATCGCCCTGCTGCCGGCCCTCGCCGTCACCCCGGACCACGCCGTCCTCACCCGTGAGCTGAGTCCGCCGGTCCGGCGCCGCGTCGCCGTCGTCGTACGGCGCGGCAGCACCCGGCGCGCGGCGGTGAACGCGGTCATCGCCGCGTTGCGCGACCACCCGGAGCTCCCGGCCCTGGCCGCCCCCGACCGGCACCCGGGACGGGCGGAGCACCCGCCCGCCCCGTGACCGGCGGAGACGGGCGGCACCCGTGGCGTCCTCGGCCACGGTCCGCACCGACGTGCCGATGACCGTGCCGGTGGGCCACGCCGACGACCGTGCTGACGTGCCGCGCCGAACTCGGCCTGTCCCGGCGGGCGCCGACCGGGTCAGCGGCCGACGGCCGCCGGTCCCTCGGCGCCGGCCTCGCCCGCGGCCCTGAACTCCACGGCGACCACGCCGTCCACGCGCCGGCACAGCTCCTCCAGGACGGAGACGGACACCTCCTGCGGAAGCCGGCCGCTGAGGACGACGTGACCGTGGGTCACATCCACCTGCACCGACGACGGAGCCAGCCCCAGCGAGTTGACCAGCGCCTCCTCGATGATCTCGGTCCGGATCGCCCGGTCCGTGCGCAGGAAGACCCGGAGCAGGTCGCCCCGGCTGACGACCCCGATCAGCCGGCCCGCCTCGTCGACGACGAGCAGCCGCTTGATGCCGTGCCGGGCCATCACACGGGCGGCGTCGACGACGCTCCAGTCCTCGCGCGCGCAGACGGCGGGCGAGGTCATCAGCCCGGCCGCGTCGGTGGCGGACGCCTTGGCGTCGGCCGGGCGGGGCCCCTCCCCGTCACCGGCAGGGCCGTCCGGTTCACCGCCCCACATCTTCTGCAGGAGGTCGGCCTCCGAGACCACCCCCACCGGCCGATCCTCCCCGTCGACGACCGGCACGGCGGTGATGTCGTACTCCTGCAGCAGGTGGGCGATCTCCTTGAACGGTGTCCCGGGCTGCACCCGGACCACGGCGTCGCTCATCAGATCGCTCACCCTCTGGTGCTTCATCGAGCTGTCTCCTCCGCTGCCGGCCAAGGCGGCCGGCTTTCGTCCTTCTCGACATGTGGAACGGTCGGTCGGTCCCGTGAGTGCCCCGTCCTCACGCGTCCGGGCTGATGAGCAGCAGGGCGATGTCGTCACCGGGCGTGGGGGCGTGCCGGATCAGGGCGTCGGCCGTCGCGTCGAGGTCCGCGGCGTCCGCGTGTTCCAGAAGACCGGCGAGCGCCGCGGTGGCGTCGTCGAGGTCGACCCCGGGGGCCTCGACGAGCCCGTCGGTGTAGAGGGCGAGGACGCTGCCGGGCGGCAGGGTGAACTCCCGTGCCGGGTAACGGATGTCCGGCTCGATGCCGAGCAGGAGACCGGGCGGCACCCGGAGGAGTTCGGTGCGTCCGTCGGGGTGGCGCAGCAGGGGTGGAGGATGCCCGGCGGTGGCCAGACAGGCGCGGCGCGTGGCGAGGTCCAGGTGCACGTAGGCACAACTCGTGAAAAGGCCGGGGTCCAGGTCGGTGAGCAGCCGGTTGGTGCGGGCCAGGACGTCACCGGGGGCGGCGCCCACGGTGGCGTGGGCGTGGACGGCGGTGCGCACCTGGCCCATCAGCGCGGCGGCGTCCACGTTGTGGCCCTGGACGTCGCCGATGGCGGCGCCGGCGGTGTGCTCGTCGAGGCGGATGAGGTCGTAGAAGTCGCCGCCGACGCCCAGCCCGCGGGCGGCCGGCAGATAGCGCGCGGCGACCCGCAGACCGGGCACGCGGGGGAGGGTGTGGGGCAGGAGGGCGGACTGCAGCCGGTGGGCGAGGTGGTGCTTGGCGTCGTAGAGACGGGCGCGGTCCAGGGCCTGGCCGACCAGACCGGCCAGCGAGGTGAGTGCCGCCCGCTCGCCCGGCGGGAAGGCGTGGGGACGCTCGTAGGAGAGCAGCAGGGAGCCGATGGGGCGGCCGGAGGCGATCAGCGGGAGCACCGCCCAGGCGGCCATCCCGTCCTCGTGGACGGTGGCCGGATAGGCGTCCGCCATCTCGGCGAAGGTGGCGAAGAAGCCCGGGACGCCGGTGGCCATGACGTCGGCGCCCGGTACCTCGGAACTCAGCGGGATGCCGTCGAAGCGGTCCATGAGCTCGGCGCGGTAGCCGCGGTGTCCCACGATCCGCAGCCTGCCGTCCTCGGCGGTCATCAGCACCATGGCCTGCGCGCCCAGCGCCGGAAGCAGCTGGTCGGCGGTCTGGTCCACCACTTCCTGGACGCCCACGGCCTCCGTCAGGGTCGAGGCCAGGTGCATCAGGTGGTACAGCACGGTGGCCCGGCCGGGCCCGGCGGTCGGCAGCGCCTGTTCCCCGGCGCCGTCGTCCGGTTCGCCGCGGGTGATGCGGACGCTGATGCCGGTGGAGTCCGGGTACAGCTCGAAGGCCAGCCAGGTCCGGGGCGGGCGCAGGACGGTGAAGGCCTGCGGCAGTCGGCTGACCAGCGCGGCCCGGTAGCGGTCCTCGACCTGGGGCACGTCCATCCACGGCAGCGCCTCCCACGGCAGCGCGCCCACCAGCTCCGCCCGGTCCGCGCCGACCAGGCCGGCCGCGGCCGGGGTGATGAAGGTGATGCGTCCGTTCGCGTCCAGACCGCACGACCCGCCCGGCAGACGGTCGACGAAGGCAGCGAGCGCGGTCGCCTCGGCGGGCGAGGGGGCACGCCCGGAAGGCGGCCGCAGCGCCCGGGGCCGGTCCGTGGGCAGCAGCGGGGCGCCGCTGTCCGCGGCCGTCCGCATCAGCTCGCCCAGGCGGACGCAGCCCGCCTCGACGGCGTGGCGTTCGTCCGCGCTCAGCCGGTCCGCCCGGTCGCCGGACCACAGCAGCACCAGCCCGCCGCGCACGGCACCGTCCGCGAGAACCGGTGCCGCGGCCAGCCTGAAGTCGTACGGCAGGACCAGCGCCGGCCGGGGGTAGCGGCGCGCCATCTCCTCCCGGTCGCCCACCCAGACCAGACGCCGCTCGCGCACGGCGTCCGCCACCGGCATCGGATCGCTCGGCGAGACCCGCCGCCAGGGCGCGGCGATCTCCTGCGGGACCCCCGCCGTCATGACGAGCCACAGGGCAGGGTCGCGCGGCGGCAGCACGTACAACAGCCCTCCGTACGCACCGCTGCCCCGCACCACGTCGGCCATGGCGGTGTCCCACGCGCCGTCCATCAGCCGTCCGCCCGCCGACGGCCGGGTCTCACCCGATCCGGCGGGGCCGCCCGACGCCGGCCACACCGAACATCACCCATACGAGGACACTACGCCCGCTTTCCCGCGACGGCATGCGAGGGCACGGGCCCCGGTACTCCGTCAGTGGTCCCACACGTCGGGGCCGCCCCCGCGCCACTCGACGAGGGCCGAGCGGACCACGTCCAGCTCGTCCCAGTCCTGCAGCCCGGCCTCCTGCAGGAAGCGGGCGACATCCTGCACGCCGTACGCCCGGCCCAGCACCTCCCCGTCCACGCGCACCCGGCGTCCGCCCTCCTCGTCGGGCGGGTACACGATCACAGGCAGCGCGCTCGTCATGCCACCAGCGTGCGGCCGGCGACGGCGGCGCGCATGCCGGGAGGGGAAACGCGCGAGGACGCGCGGGGGAGCGGAGCGGGGGCGGGCGCGCGGGAGAGGAGCGCGCGGGACAGGGGAGCGGGCGCGGGGGCGGGGGCCGTGCCGGAGCGCCCGGCTGGTCCGTGCGGGGGCGGCGCGTGTGCGCGGGCGGCGCGGCCCTCATAGTCTGGTGCCGCTCGGGGACTCCACGCGGAGAGGTCTGTCCATGCCCCGGTCGATCTGGAGTGGCGCCATCTCGTTCGGCCTGGTCACGGTGCCGATCCACGTGGTCGGCGCGACCGAGGACCACAGCATCCGCTTTCACCGCTACCACCTGGCGGACCAGGGCAGGATCCGGACCCGGAAGGTCTGCGAACTCGAGGACCGGGAGGTCGGCTCCGACGAGATCGGCAAGGGCTACGAGCTGGCCACCAGCCAGATCGTGCCGATCACGGACGAGGACCTGCGGGAACTGCCGCTGCCGACGGCGAGGGCCATCGAGATCGTGGCGTTCGTGCCGCTCGCCTCCGTGGACCCCATCAGGATCGGCGACGGCTACTACCTGCAGCCGGACGGGCAGGTGGCGGCGAAACCGTACAAGCTGCTGCGCCAGGCCCTCGCCCGCTCGTCGAAGGTGGCCGTGGCGAGGTACGCCTGGTCCGGCCGGGAACGTCTGGGCCTGCTGCGGGTGCGCGGCGAGGCGATCGTGCTGCACGCCATGCGCTGGCCCGACGAGATCCGTGACCCGTCGTCCCTCACACCGCCCCCGGTCGAGGTGTCCGAGGAGGAGATCGAGGGGGCGCTCGCGCTGATGGACACGATGACCCGCGACGACCTGGAGGGCGACGAGTTCCGCGACACCTACACGGAGGCGGTCGCGGAACTCATCGAGGCCAAGCGCGAGCACCGCCGGCCCGAGACGGTGCCGGAGCCGGAGGAGCGGCCGGGTCAGGTGCTCGACCTGATGGCCGCCCTCCAGCAGTCCGTGTCCAAGGCCAAGGAGTCCCGGGGCGAGGACGACCACGCCGAGGGTGACCACGCCGAAGTACGGGAGCTTCCCGGCCGGAAGAAGAAGGCCCCGGCCGGGAAGACCCCCGGCGCCGGGGCCGCGGCGAAGAAGCCGGCGGGCGGGAAGGCGACGGGCGAGAAGCCGACGGGCGGGAGGGCGACGGGCGAGAAGCCGACGGGCGGGAGGGCGACGGGCGGGAAGGCGACGTCGAAGAAGGCCGCACCGAAGAAGGAGACGTCGAAGAGCACGGCCGGGAAGAAGACCGCGGCGAAGGAGCCGGCCGGGAAGAAGGCGACGACCCGCAGACCCCGGAGCGCCTAGCGCCCGCCCCGTCCCTGCACCCGTCCCCGCCCCGGTCCCCGTCCCCGTCCCCGCCCCAGGCCCGACGCAGACTGGCGGTGCCGGGACCAGCCGGCGGACCGCGAAGGTGAACCGGCTGATCCTCGTCCGCTGGGGCGATCACGCACCGTCGCGCGCGGAGCGGTGCGTCACCGCGTCACCTGCCGAGGAGGCCCTCGGGCAGCAGCGACTGGGGCGAGGTGGCCGGGTGGCCGATTTCCAGGGTGCCGAGCAGACCGTCGAGGAGCGGTCCGCCCGGGACGCCGGTGGAGGGACCGGGTTCGGGGGCCGCCTCGGCGGCGGGAGCGGCTGCGAGGAGGGCGGTGGCCAGGACGGAGGCACAGGCGAGCTTCTTGATCATGCCGACCTCAACGAGCGGCGGCCCGTGCGGAAACGCCGACCGCCCCCGGACTGCTCCAGACGGGTGGGGACGGCCGCGACCTCGACGCCCGGGGGCAACGGCTGCCCGGTCCGGGCCGGTTGCCGGACCGTCGACCGGATCATGCGGGGGACCGGACCGTCGGACCGGGCGGCCTCCCGCCGCCGGAGCCCTGACCGCCCGCGCAGCCCCCGGCCTCGCCCCGGCGCCGTCCCCGTACCTCCCCCCAAGTTGCCTTACCCCCGGGCCGCCTTACCCCTGGGGTAATCGACCGCCCTGCTGGCGACCCGGCAGGATCGAGGACATCGGCACCCCCCGACGGACGACCGCCGGGACCCATCGACCATCAGGAGCGTACGCATGTCCACGAAGCCCACCGTCGAGTCCACGCAGCGGCCCGCCCACGAGTCCGGCAGCGGCCGGACCGGTTCGACCGGCGACGCGACCCGAGCGGTCGTGGAGGCGTTCCTCGCCGCCCGGATCGCCGGGGACACCGCACGACTCGTCGGCCTCTTCGCCGACCAGGTCGACTGGATGCTGGCCGACAACCCGACCGTCCCGTGGATACGTCCGCGGACCACGGCCGCCGAATGCGCCGCGCAGTCCGAGGAACTGATGGCCCACACCGTGCCCGAGGACGCGCGGGCCAGTGTGGACGCCGTCCTGGTCGACGGCGCCGACGCCGTCGTGACGGGCCACCTCTCCGGAACGGTGCGTGCCACCGGGAAGCGCTTCGAGGGCCCGTTCGCGCTGCGCCTCACCGTCGAGGACGGCAGGATCACCCGGCACCACCTCTACGAGAACAGCCTCTCGATCGCCGAGGCGTGCTCACCGACGGGAAGCGACGCTTAGCGGAGCGTGTACCTGGAAACGACTACTCCCGAACGGCCGTCGTGACGACGGTCGGCCGACTCGGGGAGGGGTCTGACGTGGACGTGCCCTTATATCTGAGACCGCGGGTGGAACCACCGCTCGCCTCACTGCTGGGCGCCGCACCGTTCCTGCACTCACTCGTCGACGCCCTCGGATCGCCGCTCAACGTACTGCTTCCCGAGACCGTCGCCGAGAACGCGGCGCGGTTCCGGGCCGTCTACCGCCGCCACCGTCTCACCGGGCGGATCTACTTCGCGCACAAGGCGAACCGTTCCAGCGCCCTGGTGCGCAGACTGGCGGCCGAGGACCCGACGGCCGTCGGCATCGACGTCGCGTCGCTGGAAGAGCTGCGGCACGCCCTGGGCTGCGGCTTCACCGGCGACCGCGTCATGGCGACCGGCCCGAAGGACGCGGAGTTCCTGTGGCTGGCGGCCCGTGTCGGCGCCACCGTGAACCTGGACTCGCCGGGCGAACTGGACCGGCTGGCCGGTCTCGTGCGGGGGCACGGGCTCGGCCGGGTCCGGGTGCTGGCACGTCTGTCCGGCTTCGAGTCGGCCGACGGCGAGAACGGAGCGGGCACCCGCCTGCTGTCACGGCGCAGCCGCTTCGGTACCCCCGTGCGGGACGCGGACGCCCTCTGGGCGGCTCTGGAACGGCACGCGGACGCGGTCGAACTCGTCGGCCTCGCCTACCACTTGGACACCACCGGCCTGGAGGAGAAGGCCCGGGCCCTGGAGCAGTGCGTGCTGCTCATGGACGCCTGCCGCAGGCGGGGCCTGGCGCCCCGCGCCGTCGACATCGGCGGCGGTTTCGGCGTCGGCTACGTCGCCGACGCGGGGGAGTGGCAGCGCTGGACGACCGCGCTCAGCGAGGCGGTCCTCGGCGGTCGCCCGCCCCTGACCTGGCGCGGTCACGGTTACGGGCTGCGCAACGAGGGCGGCACGGTGCGCGGGACCATGGCCCTCTACCCGGGCCACCGCCCCCACGCAGGCCCCGGCTACCTCGACGAACTCCTCTCGCTCCCCGCGCCGGTCCTGGGCCGGGAGCCGGGCACGCTCCTCCTCGAGCACCTCCACGACCTCCACATCGAACCCGGCCGCTCCCTCGTCGACCAGTGCGGACTCTCCCTGGCCCGGGTCCTGGACGTGCGGAGCACCGGGGAGGAACCGGGCGCGCATCTGGTGCGCTTGGGCATGAACGCGGGGGACGTGAGCCTGGAGGAGCACGGCGTGCTGATGGACCCCGTCCTGCTGCCCCGAGGCGACGCGCGCCAAGACGACGGCCGGGAGGGCGGCGAGGGCGCCGGGGGACCGGTAGGAGTCCACCTCGTCGGCAACCTGTGCCTGGAGGCCGACCTGATCACCCGTCGGCTGGTGTTCCTCCCGAGGCTGCCGCGCGCAGGGGACGTGCTGGCCTTCGTCAACACAGCCGGGTACGCCATGGACTTCCACGCCCACCAGGCGCAGCGGCAGCCGTCGGCGCGGACGGTGGCCGTGGAGCGGGAGGGCGACTCCTGGCGCTGGTGCCCGGACGAGGACTACTGGCCGATCACACACCCGGGGGGTACGCCCGCATGAGGTACGACAGCATCACGGACGCCATCGGCAACACACCGCTGGTCCGCATCGACCCCGCCGTGCACGGGCTGCGCAACATCGACCTGTACGCGAAGCTGGAGATGCTCAACCCGTTCGGATCCGTCAAGGACCGTCCCGCCTGGCACATGGCCCGCCCCCATCTGGAGGGGGCCGCGGGCGGCGAGGGCACGGTCGTCGAACTCTCCAGCGGCAACACCGCCAAGGCGCTGGCCCTGCTGGCCGGTCTGCACGGCCTGAAGTTCAAGAGCGTCACCAACCGCATGCGCGTACCGGAGATCAAGGAACTGCTGCTGCTCCTCGGCGCCGAGATCGAGGAGTTGCCCGGGCGCAGCGAATGCCTGGACCCGACCGACACCGACGATCCGCTGACCCACTTCCACCAGGCCCTCACCGAGCCCGGCAGCACCTACCTGCACACCGACCAGTACTTCAACCCGCGCAACGTGGAGGCCCACGCGGCCGGCACCGGCCCGGAGATCGTCAAGGACCTGGACGGGAGGGCGCCGGACTGGTTCGTGGCCTGCGTGGGGACGGCCGGTTCGTCGACCGGCGTGGCCCGGGTCCTGCGCGAGCACGACCCGGACGTGCGGGTCCTCGGCCTGGTCGCCGACAAGTCGGACTTCGTCCCCGGCATCCGCACCATCGACGAGGTCCACCAGGTCGGCCTGTTCGACCCCGCGACGTACGACACCATCGAGGCCGTCACCTCGGGCGAGGCCATCGACGGGATGCTCACCCTGATCCGCCGCTGCGGACTGCTGTCGGGGCCCACCGGAGGCGCCGCCTACCAGGGCGCGGTCCGGTACCTGAGGGATGCCGACGAGGCACTGGAGGGCACGGGACGCCGGGAGACCGCGGTGTTCATCGTCTGCGACCGGGCGGAGAGCTATCTGAGCTACGTGCGCGCCCGACGTCCCGAACTGCTGGGCAGGACGGCCCGGGTGCCCGCGCTCGCCGCCCTCACCGAGGAGGACGTACGGGCGGACGCCCGGTCCGTGGGCGTGGAGGAGGCCCGCCGCTGGATCGCCGAGAGCGATCCCCGGCCGCTCGTCGTGGACATGCGCAGCCCGCACGCCTACGCGGCCCTGCACATCGAGGGCTCGGTCAACATCGTCGACGAGCTGTTCGAGGAACTGGTCCGCGGCGGACTTCCCTTCAGCAAACGGACGCCGGTGCTGCTGGCCTGTCCGGTCGGCGAGAAGTCGCTGCGCCACGCGGCACTGCTGACCCGCATGGGCCACCCCGACGTGCGGAGTCTGGCCGGTGGCATCGTGGCCTGGCGGGACGCGGGCGCACCGCTGGTGCGCGAATGAGCACCGGCCGTCCGCTGCCGCCGACCGGGCACGCCGACGACGGGCCGGACCGGCTCTGGCAGCGGAAGCTGAGGGAACAGTTCCCCATCGTGACCGCTCACCCGGAGTCGGCCTACCTGGACAGCGCGGCGACCTCCCAGAAGCCGCAGGCGGTGCTCGACGCCGTCCATGCCTACCTCACGACGACGAACGCCAACGCCGGCCGCGGCACGTACCCCTGGGCCAACCGGACCACCCGCCTGGTGGAGGAGACCAGGGAGCGGGTCAAGGAGTTCCTCGGCGACCCGGAACCGGGCCGGTCCACGGTCCACTTCACCAGCGGGACCAGCGAGGGACTGCGCACCGTCGCCCGCGACTGGCTCGTGCCGTACCTGCGCGACGGCGACGAGATCCTGGTGCCGTTCGCCGACCACCGGGCGAACCTCGACCCCTGGCTCGAAGCCCGGCGACTGCTCGCCGAGCGCGGTGTCGCGATACAGGTGCGCGCCCTGCCCCACCAGGCGGTCTCGGGCGACTACGACCACCGCGCCCTCGGCGGACTCGTCGGGCCCCGGACCCGGTTCGTGGCCGCCACCCACGTGCACCACGTCTACGGCGGTGACATGAACGTGCACCGCATCCGGGAGGCGGTCGGCCCGGACGTGCCGATCTGCCTGGACGCGGCCCAGAGCGTCGGGCATCTGCCCGTCGACCTGGCCGACCCCGCGCTCGATGTCGACTTCGTGGTCTTCTCGGGACACAAGGCGATGGCCCTGCCCGGTACGGGAGCGGTCTGGGCGCGCAACGCGCGGGGCCCCGGGTTCCGCCCGGCCGGCTGGCGGGGCACGCCCAACACGGTGGGCATCGTGTCGCTGGGAGCCGCGCTGGACTGGCTCGACGAGGCGGGGGCGGACCGGATCGCCCGCTGGACGGACGGACTCACCACCCGGCTGACCGACCGGCTGCGCCACCTCGACCCGTACGAGATCCTCGGCTGCCCCACCAGTCTGGCCGCGGATTCCGCGCTGCCTGCTGCCCAGCGGCGGCACGGCATCGTCACCTTCCGGCACCGCGACATCCCCTCCGACGACCTCGGCTTCATCCTCTACAGCCACGGCTTCATGGTGCGGGCCGACAGCCTCTGCCAGGCCGGTGCGGACGACGAGAAGGGATCGGTGCGGGTGAGTCTGCACGTCTACAACACGGGGGAGGAGATCGACCGGTTGCTCACCGTCCTCACCTCGTTGGCGTGAACCGGCGGACGAGAAGGCAACTGATAACCGTTTCCACCTGTAGATTCGGTCCCGACCACGACGGGTGAGAGACGGAAGAGGTGGCGCGACCAGATGGGCATCAGCATGGCGGTGGCCGGTACGTGGGTGGAGCGCTGGGAACGACAGCAGCAGCGCTACGCCGTGGACCGCGAGGAGCGGTTCACGGTGATCACGGATGTCGTCGAGTACGTCACCGCCGGCCGCCCCCGGCCGCTCCTCCTCGACCTCGGCTGCGGCCCCGGCTCCCTCGCCGCCCGACTCGCCGGCCGCATGCCGGACGCGGAGGTGGTCGCCGCCGACATGGACCCCCTGCTGCTGGAACTGGGGCGCACCCACCACGCCGACGCCGCCCGCTACGTCGACACCGTGATCGGCGCCGACGGCTGGACCGACGCCCTCGGGCTGCGACGCCCGCTGGACGGCGCCGTCTCCACCACGGCCCTGCACTACCTCCCCGAACCGGTCCTCCTGGACACCTACCGGCGTCTCGCCGCGCTGCTGCGCCCCGGAGGGGTGCTGGTCAACGGCGACCACTTCCCGCCCGGCGACGCCTCCTGCGCGGGCATCACCGCGCATGTGGGGCGGTGCCGTGCCGAGCGGACGGGCGGACACGCCCACGAGGACTGGGACGCGTGGTGGGCCGCCGCGGCCCGGGACCCCGAACTGGCCGACCTGTACGCGGAGCGTGCGCGGCGCCGCGCGGCCCTCGACACGACCGGGCCCGACGAGGACCTGCCGCTGGAGCGGCACGCCGAGTTGCTGCACCGGGCGGGGTTCCGCCACGTCGCGCCGGTCTGGCGGTTCGGGGACAGCGCGGTCCTGGTGGCGGTCAAGGGCGACTGACCCGCCCTGCCGGCGACCGGTGCGTGCGCCGTCCGGGTAGGGCGAAGGGCATGCCGCCCGCCGGATCAGAGAGCGAGGCTCATCAGGATCTCGTCACGGTCGTCACCGGGCGCGACGCGGAGCGCGCCCGGCCACCGCCCCACCTCGGCCCAGCCGACCCCGCGGTAGAAGTCCTCGAGGCCCAGACCGGCCCGCACCGCGAGCCGCAGCCGCTCCAGGCCCATCTCCTCGCGGGCGATCTCGGGCAGTCGGCGCATCAGTGCGGCACCGACCCCCAGCCCACGGAAACGGACGTGCGTCTGAAGGTGGTTGACCGTTCCGTAGTGCGCCTCCAGGGCGTGCGGGTCGCGGCGCAGCAGCACCCACCCCGCGAGCGCGCCCTCTACGGAGGCCATGAGCAGCCTGCGGCGCTGCGGAGCGAGCCCTTCGACGAGGGCGTCCACCGACGGAGCCAGGTGCGCGGGGGAGACCGGCGGGAGCGGGCACCCCATGGGCACCACCGCGCCCCCGGCGTTGATGACCGCCGTCCAGCACTCCGCGAGGTCCCGGCGTACCGCGTCGGTGGCGTCCTGAGCCCGCGTGAGCTGGGTGAACGTAGGGGCGGGTACGGTCTCGTGCGTCGTCACGTCCGTCAGTCTGCCAGTGCCGCGTCCGCCGTTGCGGCACCCCAGGGGACAGGCAAGATCAACTGCGCGGCAGAATGGCCGGTATGCCGATAACGAGCACTCCGGAGACAGCGACGCCCGACGACGCCGCGGCGGTGGGCGCCACCCTGGCGCGTGCCTTCGACGACGACCCGATGATGCGTTGGTTCTTCCCCGACGACTCCTCGCGCCAGGAGGCGCTGGGCCGTTACTTCACCACGATCTTCTCCAGGCAGTACGTCCGTCACGGGGTGTGTGAACGCACCGGTGCCGCGGCGGCCTTCTGGGTCCCGCCGGAGGGACAGGCCCAGGCGGTGCCGGACGCGGAGACGATCCAGGAGCTGATGAGCATCCTCGGTGACCGAGCCGGTCTCTTCCGCGACGCCGTCGAGGCCGCGGCCCACCACAGCCCCGCGGAGCCCCACTGGTACCTGGCGGTGATCGGCGCCGACCCGGCCGCCCAGGGCGGGGGCCACGGAGCCGCGCTGCTGCGCTCGGGCCTGGCCAAGGCGGACGCGGCCGGCCTGCCCGTCTGCCTGGAGTCCTCCAAGCCGTCGAACCTCCCGATCTACGAGCACTTCGGCTTCACCGTGCGGGAGGAGTTCCGCCTGCCGGGTGGCGGTCCCACGCTGTGGGCCATGCGGCGCGAGCCGCGCTCCCCGGCCGGCCTCTGAACCTCTCGCCGTCGTGTGTGGCGCCGGCGCCACACACGACGGCCGCTGTCCGGTTTCACGTGAAACGCGTTATATCGAGGGGCGGGGGAGAGGTGTGGTCCGTCCGACCCACCCCTGTGCTGCCGTTGCGCCCGTTTTGCGCCCTACCCCGCCCTCGACGCCGGTCGCACGCTCACTTTCATGGCGGATACACACGAACGTGAACCGCACCTCTTCCCGTTACCCGGCCCCGACAGCAGCAGGCAGTCGCCCGCCGACGCCGCACGGCCCTGGGAAGGCGTGGACCGGACCCAGGCCGCTCACGACGGGGCCACCGGACCGGAACCCCCGGCCCCGCCCGTCTGCCCGCACTGCGGCTTGACCGGCGAGCGCCGGCTCACCTACACCGGTCGGCACGTGCTGCTCGAACCCCTGCTCACCGTCCCCGCCCACCTGGTCCCCGGGGGTCACCGCTGGTACGTCGACGCGGACGGACGCGCCTGGAACGGTGGGCTGGGCGAGCCCCCGCCGGGCTCGGCGTGCCGCATCCCCCACCGACTCGCCTGTCCGGGGCTCTCCTTGGACGACATCGAACCGTGGCGCTGGCTCGCCGCCGTACGAGCGGAGAACACACGCCGGGCGACA
The DNA here is from genome assembly GCF_964272335.1 of Streptomyces sp. SudanB5_2050. NCBI lineage: Bacteria > Bacillati > Actinomycetota > Actinomycetes > Kitasatosporales > Streptomycetaceae > Streptomyces > Streptomyces sp. SudanB5_2050. The sequence goes on along the minus strand of NZ_OZ186760.1, from coordinate 684,869 downwards.
CGACAGGCGTGCGAGGACGACTTCCGGGGGACGCTGCCCGACGCGGGATGACCCGCCCCACGGCGCCGGCACGGCCGGCGCCTCGGCGACGGGGTCCGGGCACGCCTCCCTGACACCTGTGCGGGCACGACTGCTCGGCAGGGGCTGCGGGTGCGACTCCCTCGCTCCGCGCCGAGCGGCCGAACGGGCCGCCGAACCGACGCTCCGTCAGCCCGTCAGGAGGACTCGCGCACCACCAGCTCCGTGGGCAGTGTCACCTGCTGCCGGGGGGCGCCGTGCCGGGTGATGTCGGTGAGGATGCGGGCCATGGTCCGGCCCAGCTCCTCGACCGGCTGACGCACCGTCGTCAGTGGCGGATCGGTGTGGCGGGCGAGGACGGAATCCTCGAATCCGACGACGGCCACATCCCCGGGGACCCGTCTGCCCCGGCGGCGCAGTTCGGCCAGGGCCCCCACCGCCATCAGGTCGGAGGCGGCGAAGACCGCGTCCAGATCCGGGGCGCGTTCAAGAAGCAAACGCATGGCCCGCCGACCGCCCTCCTCGGTGAAGTCGCCCGTCTCGACCAGGAGTTCGTCGGCGGGAACCCCCGCCTCCTCGTGGGCGCTGCGCCAGCCCGCGAGCCTGCTGCGGCCGACGTCCATGTCCAGCGGTCCGCTCACCGTGGCGATCCTGCGGCGGCCGCCCTCCAGCAGGTGCCGGACCGCCGCCGCGGCACCGCCGACGTTGTCCGAGTTGACGTAGCTCAGTCGCTCGCCCGCGTCCCGGCGTCCGGCCAGCACGGTGGGCAGGCCCATCTCCTCCAGCATGCCCGGCAGCCGGTCCTCGGAGTGCACGGAGACCAGCAGCACCCCGTCCACCCGGCGGGTCGCCACCGATTCGGTCAACTGGTCACGTTCCGCCTGGTCGCGGACGAGCATCAGCTGCAACTGGGTGCGGCTCTCGGCGAGGGCGCCGCTCACCCCGCGGATCAGCGCCGCGAAGAACGGCTCCGAACCGAGCCTGCTCTCCGACTCGGGGATCACCAGGGCGACGGCGTCGGTGCGGTTGGTGACCAGGCCGCGCGCGACCGAGTTGGGGACGTAGTTGAGCTCCTTGATCGCCGCGAGGACCCGGGCCCGCGCGTCGGCGCTCACGAGGTCCGAGCCGTTGACGACCCGGGAGACCGTGGTGCGGCCCACGCCGGCACGGGCGGCGACCGTTTTGATCGTGGGACGGCGGTTTCCGGTCATGCACTCCCCCTCGGCGGCCGCGGCGGCGGTGCCTGCCGCGGAGGTGACCTGCGGCAATTCTTGCAGACGCGGCCGTCGGCGCAGCAGCCCCCAGGTGCCGGGAACCGAACGCCGGCTCACGTACTCGTCGGCAACTTGCGTTCAAGTCATTGACAGATGGGCGCGCTCCCACGAGTCTTCGATGCGCCGGTGGGAACGTGCCCACCAAAATTGGGCACGTTCCCACCCCATGTTCGGACCCATCAGAGCCGCTGCGGTCATCGCGGTGACCGTCGCAGGACCAGCCACTCCGGTGTGTGAGCGCCGTCGCTAGGAGGAGATCCATGGGCAGTCTCGGTTCAGTACGCGTGAGGGCGTCGGCGGCGGTCGCGGCCGTCGGCGCGCTGACGCTCGTCGTCGGCTGCAGCAGCGGTGACGACTCCGTCACCGGCGGCGGCAAGAAGGACGGCAAGACCGTCATCACCATGGGGCTGTACGGGGTGATGGGCATCAAGGAGACGGGCCTCCTCGAGAAGTACGAGAAGGAGAATCCGGACGTCGACATCCAGGCGGAGATCGCCGGCGACGAGCAGACGTACTACACCGCGCTGCAGACCAGGCTCGCCGCCGGCAAGGGCCTGAAGGACATCCAGGGCATAGAGATCGGCCGGGCCAAGGAGATCACCGAGACGCAGGCGGACAAGTTCGCCGACTTCTCGAAGACGCCCGGCACCGACCACTTCCTGCCCTGGAAGGAGTCGCAGATCAGCACCGAGGACGGCAAGGTGCTGGGCCTGGGCACCGACATCGGCCCGATGGCCGTCTGCTACCGCAAGGACTACTTCGAGCAGGCCGGCCTGCCCACCGACCGGGAGGAGGTCGCGAAACTGTGGGCGGGGGACTGGAAGAAGTACGTCGAGGTCGGCCGCACCTTCAAGAAGGACTTCAAGGGCGACGACGTGGCCTACATGGACGCGGCGAGCGGTCTGTTCAACGCCATGGTCTACGGCTACCCCGAGCAGTACTACGACGAGCAGGGCGAGCTGATCTACCAGACGAACCCGGCCGTCAAGGAAGCGTGGAACCTCGCCGCGGACGCCGGTGAGGACGGACTGACCGCCAAGCTGCGTCAGTTCCAGCCGGGTTGGGACCCCGGCCTGGCCAACGGCACGTTCGCCAGGGCCGTGTGCCCGGCCTGGATGCTCAGCCACATCAGTGAGAAGGCCGGCCCCGCGAACAAGGGCAAGTGGGACGTCGCCCGCGCCCCCAAGGGCGCCAACTGGGGCGGATCCTTCCTCGGCGTGGTGGAACAGAGCCCGGTCAAGGAGGAGGCGAAGAAGCTCGTCGCGTGGCTGACCGCGCCCGAGCAGCAGGCCCACATCTTCAAGGAGATCGGCAACATCCCCTCCTCCGAGCAGGCGTTGCAGTCCGCCGACGTCAAGAACGCCCAGTCGGAGTACTTCGACAACGCCCCGATCGGCCAGATCTTCGGAGCCGCCGCCCAGGAGATCCCGGACAAGCAGGTGCTCGGGCGCAAGGACGGCACGATCAAGGACACCTTCTCCCAGGGCCTGACGCTGATCGAGCAGCAGGGCACCCCGCGCGAGGAGGCGTGGAACACCACCGCGGAGCGCATCGAGAAGGCGGTCGGCTGACCGTCGCCCCTCCCTGGGCCGGCCGGGCCCGCCCGCGCTCCGCGGGCGGGCCCCGGGCCCGGCCCACCCGTCCGCTCTCAGGAAGGAAGTCCGGTGGCCACCTCCACCACCAAGGTCCCGGCCGGCGGGACGCCGCCCGCCCCGCCCGGTGAGCCGAGTGCCCGGGGCACCGCGCGGCGGCGCGGCGCGCTGCTGCACCGGCTCGACATCAAGGGCGCCCCGTACGCCTTCGTCGCGCCGTTCTTCGTCGTCTTCGCCGCCTTCAGCTTCTACCCCCTCGTCTACACCTCGTGGATCTCCCTGCACGACGTGGAACTGGCCACCCTCGACGTGATGGAGTGGGTGGCCCTCGACAACTACGTCGACCTCTGGGGCGACTCACGGTTCTGGAACGCACTGCGGAACACCGTCACCATCGGCGTCATCTCCACCGTGCCGCAGCTGCTGATGGCCCTGGGCCTCGCGCACCTGCTCAACTACCGCATGCGCGCCTCGCTGTTCTTCCGGGTCGCCTCGCTCGTTCCGTACGCCACCTCGGTCGCCGCCGCCGCGCTGGTCTTCACCATGATCTTCGAACGCGACTTCGGCATGATCAACTGGGCGCTCGGCACCGTCGGCATCGACCCGGTGGACTGGGAGGCCGACAAATGGCCCGCCCAGGTCGCCATCTCCACGATCGTCATCTGGCGCTGGACCGGCTACAACGCCCTGCTGTACCTAGCCGCCATGCAGGCCATCCCCGCCGACCGGTACGAGGCGGCCTCCCTCGACGGGGCCTCCCGGTGGCAGCAGTTCACCCACGTCACCGTCCCCGGCATCCGCTCCACCATCGTGTTCACCATCGTGCTGTCCACGATCGGCGCCACCCAGCTGTTCGGCGAGCCTCTGATCTTCGGCCAGGGACCCAACGGCGTCACCGGCGGCGCCGACAACCAGTACCAGACGCTGGGCCTGCTGCTGTACGAGGAGGGCTGGAAGAACTACCAGATGGGCCGCTCGGCGACCGTCGCCTGGGCGATGTTCCTGCTGCTGATCCTCGTCTTCGTCGTGCAGCGCCTGATCAAGCGCCTGCGCTCCCGTACGTCCTGACCTGGAGCCGTCATGACCACTCAAAGCCTCCCGGCCCGGACGGACGTCCGGGGCGGGACCGCCGCCGAGAAGCCGCCCGGGCGCGGGGGCCGCCGGCTGCTGCGCCAGCGCGCCGGCCGCCAGCACCACGCGGGTCCGCTCGCCTACGTCCTGCTCGGCATCATGGCCCTGCTGTCCATCTTCCCGCTCTACTGGACGATGGTGGCCGCCTCGACCGACAACACCCGGGTCAGTCAGACCCCGCCGCCGTTCCTGCCCGGTCCGAACCTGTTCAGCAATCTCGCCCGGGCCTGGGACGAGGCCGCCATGGGCAAGGCCATGGTCAACAGTCTGATCGTGGCCGGCGTGATCGCCCTGTCCACGGTGATGTTCGCGACGCTCGCCGGCTTCGCTTTCGCCAAGCTGCGGTTCAAGGGCCGCAACGCCCTGCTGATGCTGGTGATCGGCACCATGATGGTGCCGCCGCAGCTCGGCGTGGTGCCGCTCTTCATGATGATGTCCGAGCTGGGCTGGTCCCAGCAGCTGCCCGCGGTCATCTTCCCGACCCTGGTCAGCGCGGTCGGCGTCTTCTTCATGCGCCAGTACCTGTCGGAGGCGCTGCCGGACGAACTCGTCGAGGCCGGCCGCGTGGACGGGGCGCACTCGCTGCGCATCTTCTGGAGCATCGTGCTGCCCGTCGCACGGCCGGCGATGGCGGTGCTGTTCATGATCACGTTCGTGCACGCGTGGAACGACTTCTTCTGGCCGTTCGTGGTGCTCGACATGACCAACCCGACCGTTCCCGTCGCCCTCACCCAGCTCAGCGCGGGCTATGTCCGCGACCAGTCGCTGATCATGGCGGGCGCGCTGCTCGGCACGCTGCCCCTGCTGGTGATGTTCGTCGTCTTCGGCCGGCAGATCGTCAGCGGCATCATGGCGGGCGCCGTCAAGGGCTGACCGGCCGTCCTCCCGCTCCTCCACCGTCCCCGCACGGCACGACGAGCCTGCGAACCCTCCCTTCCGAAAGGACTTACGTGGTCACCGCAGCACAGCAGACCGCGTCCGCCCCGGACGCCCCCCGGACCTTCCCCAAGGGTTTCCTCTGGGGCTCCGCGACCGCCTCCTACCAGATCGAGGGGGCCGCGACCGAGGACGGACGCACACCGTCCATCTGGGACACCTACGCCCGCACCCCCGGCCGGGTCCGCAACGGCGACACCGGGGACACCGCCACCGACCACTACCACCGCTGGCGCGAGGACGTCGCCCTGATGGCCGAACTCGGCCTCGGCGCCTACCGCTTCTCCCTCGCCTGGACCCGTATCCAGCCCACCGGCCGGGGGCCCGCCGTGCAGAAGGGCCTGGACTTCTACCGGCGCCTGGTGGACGAGCTGCTGGAGAAGGGCATCCAGCCCGTCGCCACCCTGTACCACTGGGACCTCCCGCAGGAACTGGAGGACGCCGGAGGCTGGCCCGAGCGCGCCACGGCCGAGCGGTTCGCCGAGTACACGGCCCTCGCGGCGGACGCCCTCGGTGACCGGGTGAAGACCTGGACCACCCTCAACGAGCCCTGGTGCAGCGCCTTCCTCGGCTACGGCTCGGGCGTGCACGCCCCGGGGCGCACCGACCCGGTCGCCGCCCTGCGCGCCGCCCACCACCTGAACCTGGCGCACGGCCTGGCCGTCCAGGCGCTGCGGGACCGGGTCCGGGCCGACGCCCAGTGCTCGGTCACCCTCAACATCCACCATGTGCGCCCGCTGACCGGCGGTGACGCCGACGCGGACGCGGCCCGCCGGATCGACGCGCTCGCCAACCGGGTGTTCACCGGCCCGATGCTGCGGGGCGCCTACCCGGAGGACCTGCTCAAGGACACCGCGCACCTCACCGACTGGTCCTTCGTGCGGGACGGCGACCTGGAGCAGGCCCGGCAGCCCCTGGACTTCCTCGGCGTCAACTACTACACGCCCACCGTCGTCTCGCAGGCCGACGGCAGCGGCGTCCACACCTCGGACGGACACGGCAACAGCCCGTACAGCCCCTGGCCGGGAGCCGACCGGGTCGCCTTCCACCAGCCGCCGGGCGAGACCACGGCGATGGGCTGGGCGGTCGACCCCACCGGCCTGTACGACCTGCTGCGCCGGCTGTCCTCCGACTTCCCCCGGCTCCCACTGGTCATCACGGAGAACGGCGCGGCCTTCGACGACTACGCCGACCCGGAGGGCCGGGTCAACGACCCCGCCCGGATCGCCTATGTGCGCGATCACCTGGCCGCCGTCCACCGGGCCATCGTGGACGGCGCGGACGTGCGGGGCTACTTCCTGTGGTCGCTGCTGGACAACTTCGAGTGGGCCCACGGCTACGGCAAGCGCTTCGGCGCCGTCTACGTGGACTACCCCACCGGCACCCGCATCCCCAAGGCGAGCGCCCGCTGGTACTCCGAGGTCGCCCGTACCGGCGTCCTGCCCGGCGCCTGACCGGACCCGGTGCGGCACCGCCGTCCACCGCCCCGCGCGGTGCCGCACCAAGAGCCCGGCCCCCGGTCCCGCGCCGATGCGCGGGACCGGGGGCCGGGCACCCCCTGGACCGGGTCAGTCGAGAGGGTCGAGCGTCAGCCGCGCCTCGACCGGATCGCCGTCGTGCACCAGTGACTCGTGGTGGCCGACGTCGTCGAAGGCGAAGGCGTACGCCTTCCCGTCGGCCATGTTGCCGTGGATGATCCGCGCGTAGTGGTTGGTCACGGAGTCCTGGTAGAAGCCGGCCGCCGAGGGGTCGGGCTGGTTCGGGTTGCTGAGCAGCGTCGAGCGGTTGAGACCGGCGCACAGGGTGCGGGAGATCGGCCCGCGCACCTGGTCGTTCGGGGCGTCCAGAAGCCTGTGGCAACCGAAGACACTGGAGGCGTCGGGCTTCTGGAAGCTCGTCACGACCGCACCGGAACCGTCGGTGAAGTGCATGACGCCGCCCGAGACGCGTCCGTAGTACTTCGTCCCGGGCCGGTCCGCGAACGGGGTGACGGTGAGGGTGCTCGTCGTGTACTTCTGCCACACCCGGTTGATGTAGTCGTCCATGACCGACGCGGGCAGGGCCCCGGTCTCCACGCCGTACAGCGGCGCCAGCGCCCGCAGCACGGTGCCGTCGGACCGGGTCTGGACCAGCCCGCCCCAGCCGGGCTGCGCCCGCAGCGCGTCGAACACGCCCCGGTAGCCGCCGGCCTTCAGCCGGCCCGCGCTGCTCACACCGCCGTCGGCACGCTGCACGCCGACGGTGTAGGGCGCGGAGAACATGTCGACCTGGGTGCTGTTCAGCCACAGCCCGGAGTCGTTGAGGGTGTACTCGGACCAGTTGAACAGGATGTCGCGGTTGGGGTCGTTCGGGTTCTGCACGGCCGGCTGCACCAGTCCGCCCGTGGTGAGCCGGAAGTCGAGCTTTCGGCCGTACGAGAAGTAGATGCGCCCCGACAGCTTGGGGATGCGGATCGTCTTGGTCTGTCCGGCGGCGGGGCCGGGGATGGACGCGTCCGGTGCGGGGGTGGGGGGATTGCCGCCGGCGGGCCAGGCGTGGAAGGTGCCGTCCGCGTCGGCCCAGCCCTGCTGTCCGGTCGTCAGCGAGGTGCCGAGGTTGTAGATGTGGACGGGCTCGCCACGGCTGGAGTTGTTGGTGATCTTCAAGGGGATGGTGGCGGGAACCGCCGCGTCCGCAGGTGGCGAGGCCCCGAGGGTGAGCAGGGCGCCGGCCAGGCCCGCGGCCGAGACCACGGCGAGCAGACGGTGTTTGAGGCTGGAGAGCACTCTCGACCTCCGTGCGGGGTGGGGGGAGTTGGTCCGTACCGATTTCTGAGAGCGCTCTCAGCGTCGCGCCGAGGCGCGTTCATGTCAATGTACGGGGCGTCGATTGCTCGGTGGTGCGGGCGAGTGGAGGGAGTGCCGCGGTGACGGACGGCGGAACGGACACCGGATGCCTGGCGTGCGACCTGAGCGCCGGGAGGGCTCCGCTGCCGGGCGGAACGGTGCTGCGCACCGGGGGATGGGTGGTGGAGCACTGCGTCGGGCCGTTCGGTGCGGGCACCCTCGTGGTCAAGCCCGTCCGGCACGTGGTGCACGTCGCCGGCCTGACGGCGGGCGAGTCGGGCGCACTGGGGCCGCTGCTGCAGAGGGTCAGCGCCGCCGTCACCGAGGTGACGAGCCCGGAGCAGGTCTATGTGTGCCTGTGGTCGCACGCCGGGGGAGTGCCCGGGCACATCCACTTCGTCGTGCAGCCCGTCGGCGCCGCGGACATGACCCGCTTCGACGCCTTCGGCCCGGCGTTGCAGGTGGCGATGGGGCGGGCCGGGTGCTTCCCGGACGCGGTGGAGGTGGAGCGGGTGTGCGACCGGCTGAGGGAAGCGCTCGGCCCGACCGGCCCGGCGGACCCGACGCGCTGAGCGGTTCGGTTCAGCCGGTCTGCGGGGCCGCGCCGCCGAGCGCGGTTCGGTTCAGCCGGTCCGGGGGGCCGCGCCGCCGAGCACCCCGTAGTGCCGGACTCCGGCGGGTCCTCGTGGCGTCGCCTCGGGCCACAGGCAGTCCAGTACGCAGGCGGAGGGCGGGAAGAGCGCGGAGGGCACCGCCGGGCGGGCGAACCACTCCCAGCGCACGATCTTGTCCGGCTCGGTGACCCGGGGCGTCCCCGCCGCCCCCTCGGTGACCGCCGCCGCCGTGACCCGGGTCAGCCCGGCCAGTCCGTCGAGGAGGACCGCCAGCAGCCGTATGTCCGCCGGGGCCACCACCAGCCCGGTCTCCTCCGCCAGTTCACGGGCGGCCGCCCCCTCGAAGTCCTCACCGGTGTCGACCTTGCCGCCCGGCAGTTCCCACCGCCCGTCGTGACCGAGGCCGAGCAGGACCCGGCCCGCGGGATCGAGGACGGCGAGGCCGACACCGGTGAGGCTGTGGGAGGCGGGGCGGGCACGTTCGGGGCGCTCGGCGCCGGGGATACGAGAGTTCACCCGGCCATTCCACACCGTCGCGGCCGCCCCGGACCACCGTCCCTACAGCAGGTCGCGCGGCACCGTCTCGTTCCAGGTGCGGGAGAACACCCGCCGGCCGCCCTCGTAGCCGTCCAGCGTGGCGTCGACGAAGAACCGCTCCTCGTCGCAGGTGAGACGGGTGTGCGTGACCACCCGCACGTCCCATGCGTCGCGCCGGAAGTTCATCGTCCACGTGGACTCACCGCTCACGGAGGTGAAGTCGTCGGCGACGGACGCGTAGCGTTCGTACGCGCGGCGGCCGACATCGAGGCCGATCTGGTCGAAGCGGACCGTGCCCCGGTCCTTCACCGTCTCCAGTTCGGCGTGGTAACCGACCAGGTCCCGCTTCACGTCCCACCGCTCCTCCGGCGGTGTGAGCGTCGTGGTGGCGAGGGGCGGGGTTCCCTCGGGCTCGCCGAACGGCACCGCCGGGCTGTCGTCGGCCGTCTCCGGGGGGCGGACCGGGAGGGTGAGCGTGCTGGAGCCCTCGCGGAGGCTGAGCATCGCCGGTTTCGGCGGAGGCCAGGCGAGCGGCCAGTAGGAGGTGGACAGGGAGAGCCTTATGCGGTGGCCGGGCGGGAAGCTCTGCGCCACGCCGTTGAGGTGGACCCTGGCCCGGTAGCGGTGGCCGGGCACCAGCGGCTCGGGGTGTTCGGCGCTGTCCAGCCGGGTGAGGTTGAGCAGGCCGTAGGTGACCCGGGTGGCGGCTCCGTCCGGGTGGACGTCCGACAGGCGCGCGGCCACCATGGCGACCGGCTGGTCGACCGTCAGGTCGAGGTCGACGGCCGGCGAACCGAGGATCTCCACCCGTTCGGTCAGCGGCTCGGTCTCGAAGACGAGGGAACCGCCGTCCTCCTCCCGCTGGTCGTACGGCAGGTCGGGCGGCGCGTTGTAGGAGGCCCACTTGCCCGCGAACTGTCCGACGGACAACGGGGACCGCACGGTCAGGACCTCCCCGTCGTCCCCGTCCTCCGCGTCGTCCCCGGGGGCCGTCTCGGCGCCCGCTTCGAGGGCGGGCCCGATCCGCCGCCCGGTGAGCGGGTGCGTGACCGCACGGACGTGCGGGGACGGCCAGGAGGGTTCCGCCACCCAGCGTCCCGGCCGCTCCTCGTAGGAGGTGGACGGCGGGACGCTGTCCTGCATCCAGGTCTGCAGCATCGGTCCGTCCATGACGCCGTTGTCGACGCCCTTGAGCCAGTGGTCCCACCAGCGCACCACCTCCTGGAGGTAGCCGATGGCGGGCCCCGGTTCGCCGAGGTGGGGGAACTTGTGCGACCAGGGGCCGATGAGCCCCTTGCGCGGTACGTCCAGGTGGGCGAGGAGCCGGGTCACGGCGTTGGAGTAGCCGTCCGCCCAGCCGCTGGAGGCGAGTACCGGGCAGCGTACGTCCGCGTAGTTCTCGGCGACCGAGGCGTGCCGCCAGTAGTCGTCGAGGCGCTGGTGGCGCAGCCACTCCAGGACCCAGGGGCGGGCGTGCTCGAGCCGTTCGTGCCACATGTCGCGCCAGCTGTCGCCGACCACGGCCGGGTCGGGGGGACAGGTGGCGTAGGCGAACATGGTGCCCGCCTCGGCCAGGTTGTCCGACAGCATGGCGCCGCCCATGTAGTGCATGTCGTCGGCGTGCCGGTCGTCGGTGAAGGAGGCGATGACGATGGCCTTGAGGCTCGGGGGCCGCCGGGCCGCGACCTGGAGGGCCGCGAACGCCCCCCACGACAGGCCCATCATCCCGGTCGTGCCGTCGCACCAGGGCTGGTCGGCGAGCCAGGCCAGCACCTCCTCGGCGTCCCGCTGCTCGATCTCCAGGTACTCGTCGCGCAGCACCCCCTCCGACTCACCGGTGCCCCGCAGGTCGACGCGGACACAGGCGTAGCCGTGCCCGGCGATGTAGGGGTGGTGGACGGAGTCGCGTTCGGCGGTGAGGTCCCGCTTGCGGTACGGGATGTACTCCAGCACCGCGGGCACGGGTTCGTGGTCCGACGACGTGGGCCGCCAGATCCGTGCCGACAGGCGGACGCCGTCCGACATGGGGATGACGACGTGTTCCTCTTCCTTCGTCGTGTACGGCAGGTGGGTCACATGTCGCATGGTCGGCGCTCCTTAACCCCGCGCTCCTTCCGGCGGCTCGTCGAAGGTGAGGCCCAGGGCGGCGACGCACTGGTCGTACTTCCTGCGCAGGTCCGCCTCGTCGTCGCCGCCGGTGAAGATGTGCGCGAGTTCGTAGCTGTAACTGTCCTGCTGGGAAAGGTCCGAGAGCCGTTGGCCCGGCTCGGGCAGGACCTCGATCCGCACGCCCGGGATGTCCCGCTCGATGCGGGCGATGTCCTCGGGGGACGGGACGTGCCGCACCACTCCGTCCGTGAACCAGCGGTGGTACCACTTCGCCGCCATGGCGTACGGCCCCTGCCGGTGCGGCATGCTCGGGTCCTCGCCGAGGGCGAGGGCGATCATGGCGTGGTGGTTGGGGACGCCGTCCACGTACTGGAACAGTTCGGCGTGGGACTGCGAGTGGCGCGGGTTGATCTCCAGCAGGCTGATGTCCTGGCTGCCCGGGTCGTAGAAGTACTCCACGCTGAACGTCGCGTTGTCGAAGCCGATCCGGCGCATCACCCGCTCGGTGACCTCGTGCAGCCGGGCGACGACCTGCGGGGGCAGCATCGAGGGGTACTGGTGCCGCAGGAAGCACGGCGTGTCCGGGTAGTCGATGGAGTCCAGCGTGCCGTAGACGGTCACCTCCCCCTGGTGCACATAACCCTCCACCGCGACCTGCACCCCCGACAGCGCCTCCTCGGCGAGACACACCCGGCCGCCGACGCCGTCCATCTCCGGCGGCAGGTCGACTCGGCCGAGGATGTGCTCGAAGGGGCGGCCGATGCGGGAGATGCCCTCGCGTATCTCCGCGACGGCCTTGCGGAACTCCTCCTCGTCCTCGACCCCGAAGGCGAGTTCGGAGGAGTAGGACAGAGCCGGCTTGAGCCACATCGGGAACCGCAGCCCGTCCGGGGGACGCGGCGGGTCCGCCGTCAGGTCGACGCGGCCGAAGCGCGGGTGCCGGTCCGTCACCTCCCGCTGTTCCAGCCGGCTCCAGTACTTGTGCTCGCACTTGACCACGGACTCCAGGCTCGCGGTCCGGGTGCCGTACCTCTCGCCGAGGATCGGGACCAGCGTGCTGACCGGGAAGTCCCAGTAGCCGACGATCGCGTCGATGCTTCCGTCGAAGGCGTCCAGCTCCGACTGCGCCTTCTCCAGCACCTCCGGCAGCCGCACCTCGCCGCCCTGCAGCTCGTCGACGGTCAACAGGCCGTGGAACCGCAGCGATTCCGCCCCCGGCACGGCCTGGAGCGTCGGCAGGTTGGCCTCGTCGAGACCGACCACGAAGACGTTCTTGACGTTGTCCTCAGACACGACTCTCCTCTCTCGCTCAAGATCGCCTGGGTACCCGAGCACGCCGGGGGCAACCACACGCGACGCCGGTCACGACAGGGACGTACCGGAAAGGCGTCCGACTCGGGTGGCGCCGGGGTCAGATGACGCGGAAGAGGTCGGCGGCGGCGTGCACGTCGGTCAGGTCCTCCACGGCGCGGAGGTTGTCGCACAGGGCGTCCAGGACCGAGTCCGCCTCGGCGACCCGGGGCGTGCCGACGGCGATGCCGAAGACGCGGAACCCGAGGCGGTGCTTGGCGGCGTTCCAGCCGCGCATCCACTCCTCGGTGACACCGCAGTCGTCGTCGGTCAGCATCACGATGTCGCCCCGGGCCCGTGCGGTGTCGTCGAACTCCTCCTCCAGCAGCTCGGCGGCGGCCGACAGCGGCCGCTGGTAGCTGGTGCCGCCGCCGAGGAAGGACTCCGCGAAGTCGAGCACCTCGGTGATGCCGGCGGGCCGGCCGGCCGGGAAGCGGAAGACCTGGAGCTTGTCGGCGGCGGCGAAGAGGATGCCCACGAAGTCCCGGCCGGCCTCGCGGGCCTGGTCCAGCAGCGCCAGGGCGCACGCCTTGGCCCACGCCTCCCGGGTGATGCCACCGGGCCCGGCCTCGTACATGGAGTGCGAGGTGTCCACGCAGGCGATGACCGCCCCCTGACCGGTGGACTGCTCACCCTGGCTGTCGTACAGCATCAGCTCACCGGCGGCGTAGCGGGCGGCGAACACCGCGCGCAGTTCGGGCAGTCCGAGGGCCGCCAGTTCGGAGGGGATCACCCGGGACAGGTCGTCGCCGAGCGTCACGCCGATCAGCTCCCCGGTGGCGTTCTCCACCTTGCGGGCTCGCTCACCGTCCGCCATCTGCCGGAAGCGGCCGATCAGCTCGGCCCACTCGGCGAGCCGGCCGGTGCGCAGCCGCTCGGCGAGCCGGGCCCGCTGCTCGAAGGGCATCCGCTCCAGCTCTCCGGGGCCGACGCCCCACGCCCGCATCAGCGCGGCCTCCGTCCGCGCGGCCTCGGCGGCCCGCACCACCGCGCCCCGCGCGGCGGCACGGACACCGGGCAACGCCGCGCCCAGCGCCCGCGCGGCACTCCGTGCGTCCTCCCGCGCCGCGCCCTCGGCCGCCGTTCGTACGGCGTCGGTGACCGGGGCGGGTGTGGCGCGGTCCTCGGGGGCTTCGTGGGCGGCCTGCCGGAGCGCGTCGGCCACGGCGGCAGCGGCGTCCCGGGCGTCCCGCCCGCTCCGCTGCGCCCGCTCGGCCCGCTCCTGGGCGTCCGCGCAGTCCCGCAGCATCCTGCGCAGCGCGGCGCCCTGCGCCAGTACGGCCATGGCGGCGGCGTAAGGGTCGCCCGCCGTCTCCCGGTGCAGCGCGGCGAACTCCGGGGACTCCGTCAGGGACGTGACGATCTGGTGGTTGACCAGCCGGCACGGCTCCATCTCGGTCGGCCGCCGCAGCCGCGGGTGGGCCTTGTAGGCGGCCAGGAAGGTGTCGGCCAGGAGGTCGGTGGCGCCTTCGTGGCGCTCGCCGAGTTCGTGGGCGAGGTCGCGCAGTCCGGCCGACCGCTCGTACACCTCGCGCCAGGTCATGAGGTCGAACCGGTCCGCGACCACGGCGGCGGTGTGCCGCGCGGCGGTGGCGGTCGACAGACTCAGCCACTTGCCGGCGACGCCCGCCGCCCCGCCGTACTCCTCCGGCGTCCCGTCCGCGTCCCCGACCGTCCCGGTGCTCAGAGCTGGGCCTCCACCATGCTCGCGTCCACGCCGAGGGCCTCGGTCAGGACCCGGGCGCGCACCGCCCGTTGGCGGCGGGCGACCCGGTCGATGGCGGCGGTGGAGCGTCCCGCGCCCGCCGCCTCCTCGCGCAGCCTCTCCAGCCGCTTCCCCGCCGTGGCGAGCTGATGGTGCGCCTTCTTGATGACCCACTCGCTCAGCGCCTCGCGGGACTGCCCGGCCATGGCGTCGAGCTGGGCCTCCAGTTCCGCGACGGTGTCGGCCAGGTCGAGGGCCTCCTTGGCGTCGGGGTTGACCAGGTGCAGCACCTCCCGCTCGACGACCGGCCGCTGGGCGGGGGAGTCCCACAGCACGTGCGTCAGCACCGACAGGTCGGTGTCGGCGACCGCCGGACGGCCGTCGAGGTACGCGGAGGCCTGGAGCAGGCGGACGGCCTGGCGCCAGCGGCGGTCCGAGGCGACGAGTTCCTTGCGGCGCAGCGCTGCCCGCAGCGTGCACACCGCGTCGACCACGGCGTCGGGGACCTCGACGGTCGGGACCGCCTCGGACACCGCGTGCTGCAGCGCGGCCAGGTCGACCGTGGTGCGGGGCGGTGCCTCGGTGCGGCCGACGGCGGAGCGGACGAGCGCGGCGAAGTTGGAGGGGTCCGTCAGGTAGCCGACCTCGACGCGGACCAGCAGACGGTCGTAGATCGCGGCCGAGTCCTCCCCGGTGGGCAGTTCGTTGCTCGCCGTGATCGCTCCGATCAGCGGGCAGCGGATCGGCTCACCACCGTTCTCCGGGTGGTAGATCCGCTCGTTGAGGAAGCCGAGCGTCTCGTTGAGCGCCGCCGTCGAGCACTTGAAGATCTCGTCGATGAAGGCGACGTGCGCGGTCGTGGCACGACCGTCGTAGACCTGGCGGTACTCGCCCCGGGCCAGCGCGGCGACGTCGATGGGACCGAACATCCTCGTCGGCGCGGTGAACTTGGACAGCAGGATCTCCCAGTAGGAGGCGCCGTCGATCCGGCCCGTCAGCTCGCGGGCCATCTCCGACTTGGCCGTTCCGGGAGGCCCGAGCACCAAGGAGTGCTGCCCGGCGAGCAGTGTCACCACCAGTGTCCGCACGACGTCGGCCCGCTCGTAGAAACGGTCGGACAGCTCGTCACCGATGGCCCGCAACCGCCGGGCCGTGTCCCGCGCGTCCTGTGCGCCCATAGCCAACTCCTCGCCTCGGCGCTCCGATGCGCCGGGACACGCAGCCTATCCCGCACGCGAACGTCCCCCGGCGGGTGCTCCGGCCGGGGGACGAGACGTCGCACGGTGTCACGGCGGCACGGATTCCTCGGCACCGCGCGTGACGGACGCGGTCGCGGTCAGCCCCCGACGTTGACGTCGATGCAGGCGTAGAAGGCGTTGTCGGTGTCGGCCACGTTCCAGACGGCGAGCACCTTCTGGGGGCCGGACAGACCCCCGAAGTCGACCTGGTGGTTCACCACCGCGTCGGGCTTGGCGCCGCCGTCGTCGAACACGGCGATCCGCTGCCCGCCCACGTAGTACTCCCAGGTACTGGTGGCGTGCTGCGCGGTGAGCCGCCACGAGAACGTGGCGTTCCTCGGCACCGGGGTGACGGCCCAGCCCTTGCCGTCGTCGTCCAGCTCGGCGAAGCGGCTGTTGCCGCCGCTGCAGCTGGTCAGGCCCTTGGGGCCCTCGACGCTCTGGGGTTCGTACGTGATGTCCCCGCAGGACACCGTGCCGGCCGCGCACTGGGCCTGGCGGCTGGGCGGGTCGGAGATGTAGCCGTGCGCGCTGGCCGGCGAGGCGGGCAGGGCGACGGCGACGACGGGGGCGAGGGCCGCGCCGATCAGGGCGGCGGTCTTCCTGCTGGCGTGCATGGGCAACTCCTTCACCTCGGGCCGTCCCGAGGCGCGCGCGGTCGGGTGTGGGGGTGACCGCACGTCGGGGACGGCCTCTCGTGAGTGGGGGTCGAGAGACGGGAAGGTGACGCGCACCCGCCGTCCGGCCGGGGAGTCACGGGCCCGTGCGGGGCTCAACTCCATGAACGGAACGGCGAGTTCTGTTGGACTAGACCATACAAGTGGGCGACATGAGCGTGTCAAGGGTGGGGCGGCGCGCGCGGGTCGACTTGATAGGCAAGTGTTCACTTGCCTATGGTGGGGGCGTGGCCGACGACCTCTTCAAAGCGCTGGCCGACCCCACGCGCCGCATCATCCTCGACGAGCTGGTGGAGAAGTCCGGGCAGACCCTGTTCGAGATCTGCTCGCGACTGAGCATGAGGCATCGCCTCGGCATCTCCCGCCAGGCGGTCTCCCAGCACCTCGCCGTGCTGGAGGGTGCCGGTCTGGTCGAGACCAGGCGGGAGGGGCGGTACAAGTTCCACGACCTGAACACGGCCCCGCTCAGGCACATAGCCGAGCGCTGGCCCACGGACGACCCCGACCCGTCCCCACCGAAAGAGAGCACCCCGTGAAAATCCATCTGACCAGCATCTTCGTCGACGACCAGGCAGCCGCGCTGCGCTTCTACACCGAGGTCCTCGGATTCGTGAAGAAGCACGACGTCCCCGTGGGGGAGACGGACCGGTGGCTGACCGTCGTCTCGCCCGAGGACCCCGACGGTCCGGAGCTGCTCCTGGAGCCCCTCGGGCACCCGGCCGCCCGGACCTACCGGGACGCCCTCGTCGCGGACGGCATCCCGCTCGCCCAGTTCGCCGTCGGCGACGTCAAGGCGGAGTACGAGCGCCTGCGGGGCCACGGCGTCCGCTTCACCCAGGAGCCTCTGGAAATGGGCCCCGTCACCACCGCGGTCCTCGACGACACCTGCGGCAACCTGATCCAGATCGCGACCCAGGCGTAGGGGTCGGCGGCCGGGAGGGCGGGAACCGTCATTGACGCGGAAAGCTAATCGGGATAGCTTTTAGCTAAGTCGATTAGCCAACCGCTCTCCCGGAGGCGTCCATGACCGAGTACCTGCCCGTAGACGGCGGGACCATCGCGTACGAGGTGGCGGGCTCCGGCCCTCTGGTGGTGCTCGCCCACGGCATGGGCGACAGCCGTGCCGCCTTCCGTCACGTCGCGCCCCGGCTGGTGGCGGCGGGGTACCGGGTGGCCTCGGTCGACCTGCGCGGCTGCGGTGAGTCCAGCGTGGACTGGCCGTCCTGGAGCCGCACCGACATCGCCGGTGACCTGCTCGCCGTCATCCGCCACCTGGGCGGCCCGGCCGTGCTCGTCGGCCACTCGGTCTCCGGTGGCGCCGCCACCGTCGCCGCCGCGGCGGAACCCTCGCTGATCACCGCGGTCGTGGAGCTGGCGCCGTTCACCCGCAAGCAGTCGCTCCGCCTCGGTGATCTGCGGGTGACGCGCTTCCGGCGCGGCATGCTGCGGCTGCTCGGCACCGGGGTCCTCGGCAGTCTGCCGCTGTGGCGCTCGTACCTCGACGTCGCCTACCCGGGCGTGAAGCCGGACGACTGGACCGAGCGGCTCGGCCGCATCGATTCCCTGCTGCGCGAGCCGGGCCGGATGAAGGCCATGCAGAGCATGGGGCGCAGTGCCCCGACGGACGCCGGCGCCCGGCTCGGCAACGTCCGCTGCCCGGTCCTGGTGGTGATGGGCACGGAAGATCCCGACTGGGCCGACCCGCGCGCCGAGGGCTCGGCGGTCGTCGAGGCCCTGCCGTCCGGCCTCGGCCGTCTCGAGATGATCGAGGGGGCCGGCCACTATCCGCACGACCAGTATCCCGACCGGGTCGTCGCCCTCGTGCTCGACTTCCTCCGTACGGAGGCCGCCCGTGCCTAGGGCCGGCCTGGACCCGGCGGCCGTGGTCGCGGCCGGTGCCGCCCTGGCCGACGAGGTGGGCCTGGCCAACCTGACGATGGGGGCGCTGGCGGAGCGGCTCGGCGTGCGGACCCCGTCCCTCTACAAGCACGTGGGCGGTCAGGACGACCTCAACCGGCGGATCGCCGTTCTGGCGATGAGTCAGGCCGCGGACGCCGTCGGCGGCGCGGTCCAGGGCTACGCGGGCCGGGACGCCCTGGCGGCGGCCGCCCGCGCCTTCCGCGCCTTCGTCCTGGAGCACCCCGGACGGTACGCGGCCACCATCGGACTGGAGCCGTCGGGCCCCGACGACCCGTTGGCCGCCGCCGGGCGGCGCCTGCTCGACGCGTTCACGGCGGTCCTGCGCGGTTACGAGGTGGATCCGGCCGAGGTGGACCACGCCCTGCGGATGCTCCGCAGCCTGTGCCACGGCTTCGCCACGCTGCAGGCCGCGAACGGCTTCCAGTGGAGCGCCGACATCGACGAGAGCTTCGAGTGGCTGATCGCCTTCGCCGACCGGGGCTTGCGCTCCCGGTGATGCCGATCCCGGCCGATCCCGGATCGCATTGCAACGAGTCCGGTGTCGGCCTGTTGCGTTAACGGGTATCCATTGCAACGATATGAAGCCTCTGAACTGCTGAGATGATCGATAAGTGCAATAAATTGGTTGCTCAGACAGTGAAGGCAACGTAGCGTTTCCCTTGTTGGAAAGCGACGAGGGGGGATCATGGACGCAGTGCGGAGCCGGAGCGGGACCACGCCCGGCGCCTTGAACGCCTTTGCCCGCTTCGTGCTCTGCGGCGGCGGCGTGGGCCTCGCGTCGAGCTTCGCCGTGACGGCACTCGCCTCGTGGGTGCCCTGGGTCCTGGCCAACGCCGTGATCACCGCGCTGTCCACCCTGCTCGCCACCGAACTGCACGCACGCTTCACCTTCGGTGCCGGCGGGCGCGCCACCCGGCGCCAGCACGCGCAGTCGGCCGGATCCGCCGCTGCCGCCTACGCGGTGACCAGTGTCGCGGTGCTCGCCCTGCACCAGCTGGTGGTCACCCCCGGCCCGGTGCTCGAACAGGTCGTGTACCTGGCCGCCTCGGCGCTCGCCGGTGTGGCGCGGTTCGCGGTGCTGCGCCTGGTCGTCTTCGCGCGGACCCGGCCGCAGCGGGGCGGTGCCGGCCGCGCCGCGCTTCCCCTCGCCCGCGCCTCGGCTCCGGCCGCTCCCGCGGGGCTCTGCCGCGCGGCCTGACAGCCGCCTTATGGTGGTTCGATGCGTTTCGTCCCCAAGTGGGTGCTGCTCTCCTCGGGAGGTGCGCCCGCCCTGCTGGTCGGAGGCTGGTCGGGCGCGGCCCTGTTCGAGGGGTCCGCCTACGACCCCGCCACCCAGACGATCAGCGTCCTCGGGGCCTACGGCGCGGCGGGGTACTGGGTGATGACGACGGCCTTCCTCGCCCTGGGCGTCTGTCACCTGCTGACCGCCTGGGGGTTGCGGGCGGCCGCGACCGCCGGGCGCGTGGCGCTGGGCGGCGGTGGTGTGGCGGCGTTCGCGGTGGCGCTGCTCCCCGCCCCGAGCAGCGGAGGGTCCCTGCGGCACGGCGCGGTGGCCGTGGTCGGCTTCACGCTCCTCGCGGTGTGGCCGCTGCTGGCCGTCGACGGCGGGGCGGCGGCTCCCTGGGCTCTGCGGCCCGCGCCGGCGGTCGCGGTGTGCGTGCTGATGGCCGCCGGTGGAGCGTGGTTCCTGTTCGAGATGCAGCGACACGGCAACGCGGGCGTGGCGGAACGCGTCGTGACGTTCTTCCAGTCGGCGTGGCCCTTCGTGGTCGCCGTCTCCTGCCTCCGGCACGTACGCCGCCCGGCCCCGCCACCCCTGCCGGACTAGCGCGCCGGCCGTCCAGGACCGGTCCGCCCGGCCCGCGGCCCGTTCAGCCGGCGGCGGAGCCGTGCCGGTCCACGATGGCCTCGACGATCCGCATCAACCGGTCGCCCGCCCGGTCGATGCTGCCGTTCTGCGTGCTGACCTGCGCGCCCTCCAGTACGAAGGTGATCTCGGCCGCGGCCTGCTCGGGGTCGGGCAGCCCGGCGGCGGCGCACAGGGCGACCATCCGGCGGGTCTGATCGGCCTTGTGCCGCTCGATGACCTCCCGCGCCGGGTGGGTGCGGTCGGGCAGCTCGGCGAGGGAGTTGATGAAGGGGCAGCCCCGGTGCGAGATCGCGGGCAGCCCCTCGGCGATGAAGCGGGCCACGCCCAGGATCTGCTCCCTGGGGCGGCCGGGATGCTCGGCCTCCACCCGGTCGAAGGCGGCCCGGTACTCGGCGGCGACGATGCGCAGCCACTCCGCGACGAGTGCGTCCTTCGTGTCGAAGTGCCGGTAGATCGCCATCTTGGTGGTCTCCGCCTTCTCGGCGATCGCCTGGACGCCCACCCGCCGGATCCCCTCGCTCTGGAAGAGCTCCTCCGCCGCATCGAGGATGCGCTCGCGCGGCGGCAGCTTCGCCACCCTGTCCGGCCTTGCGGCGGTCGATGCCATGACTGCTCCGTGACGTCGGGACCCGTGGCGGGGCGTAGGGCCCCGCGGCGCCTGCTACGGTACCAGTCCGTTCCATTCGATACCGCTGGGTATCGTCCGAGACTCATCGGTATCCGAGTTCGGGTGATGCCCGTTCTTCCTGGAGTGACAGTGAGAATTGCCGAGTACGTGAGCTTCGACGCGGTCGGCCTCGCCGAACTGGTGGCGAAGGGGGACGTCGCCCCCGCCGAGGTGGAGGCCGTCGCACGCCGGGCGGCGCGGGCGGTCGATCCGGAGATCAACGCCGTCGTCGAGACGTGGCCGACGGACGAGGTGCCGCGGCCGGGCAGCGCGCCACTGGCCGGGGTCCCCTTCCTGATCAAGGACATAGGAGTCGCCATGGCAGGGCGGCGCATGGAGATGGGCAGCCGCCTCGCGGCCGGCCACGTGTCCCGCTCCGACTCCACCCTGATGCGACGGTTCCGCAGCGCCGGCCTCATGACCTTCGGCCGCACCGCGACACCGGAGATGGCCTACAGCAACACCACGGAACCGGCGCTGTACGGCGCGACCCGCAACCCCTGGGACCCGACGCGGAGCGCGGGCGGATCCAGCGGCGGCGCCGGCGCCGCCGTGGCCGCCGGGGTGGTCCCGATGGCCCACGCGACCGACGCCGCCGGCTCGCTCCGCATCCCCGCCTCCTGCAACGGCCTCTTCGGACTGAAGCCGACCCGGGGCCGCGTCCCCGTGGGGCCTCAGGTCGACGAGATCTTCAGCGGCCTGGCCGTGCACGGCAGCGTCAGCCGGACGGTACGCGACAGCGCGGTCCTGCTCGATCAGGTCCGCGGCCCCGAACCGGGCGATCCCTACGTCGCCCCGGAGCCGTCCAGGCCGTACACCGAGGAGATCACCCGCGACCCGGGGCCCCTGCGGATCGGTGTCCTGACCCACGCCTGGGGCGGGCACCCCACCACCGCGCCGGTGGCCGACGCGCTCTCCCGCACCACACGTCTGCTCACCTCCCTCGGCCACGAGGTCGAGGAGGTCACGGTCGACCTGGGCGTCGAGTGGGAGGACTTCCTGCTGGCCAACGCCCGGCAGTGGACGGCGCATCTGACGGCGTCGATCGACGAGCTGGCCGCCGCCACGGGCCGGCCCGTCGGTCCGACCACCCTGGAGGAGCCCGTCCTCGCGAGCTACCGCTACGGACAGGAGGTCACCGCCGCCGACTTCGTCACCGCCCTCGGGATGCGCAACCGGGTCAGCCGGTCCCTGGCGCGCTACTTCGCCGGGCACGACATGCTGCTCACCCCGACGCTGCCGGACCTGCCCGTGCCCCTCGGCACCCATGCCGCGGGCGCCGAGGGACTGGACGGCCTCGGGTGGCTGCGGCGCCTCTTCGACCTCTCGCCGTTCACGGCCGTCTTCAACGTCGCGGGCACGCCCGCCATGTCCGTACCGGTGACGGCCGACGCCGCGTCCGGGCTGCCGGTCGGCATGCAGTTCGCCGCCGGTCACGGCCGGGAGGACGCGCTCTTCCGTCTCGCCGGACAACTCGAACAGGCAAGCCCCTGGTCGGACCGGACGCCCACGGTGTGGGCCGGCGACCGCGAGGAAGGCTGAGAACCGTCGGGACCGTCAGGAGCCGTCGGCCGCGCGGCGCACGGCGTCTTCGACCTCCCGGCGCGTGGCACCCGTCTCCTCGGCGTGGGCGGTGACGGCCTCGACCAGAGCGGCGGTCGCGTCGGACCAGACCGCGAGCGCGATCGTGGCGTTGTCACCGCGGTTGCCGCGGTACCGCTCCTCCGCCGCGTCGACGGCCCGCCGGAGCGCGATGAGACGTCTCGGGATGTCCATACCGGGTCAGCCTAGGCCACTGTTCCAGGGCGCCGGATGGCCCGCCGGGCGGAGTCTCGCCCGGCGGGGGCAGTGATCCGTGCCCTTCCCGCTGCCTCCGCCGGACGGCCGACGGCCGGTGTGCGGTCGCCGGTTGACCTCGACCAAGGTTGAGGAAACACACTGCTCCCATGAATGCTTCGGACAACGGGACCCTGCTCTTCCGGAACACCATGCGCATCACCGACGGCCACCTGGACGAATTCCGGGACGCCGTCGTCCGCGCCGTGACCTTCGTCGAGCGGCACGGACCGCAGATCATGGTGCAGACGTTCGTCGACGCGGAGCACCTGCGTGCGCACAGCTTCCAGCTGTACCGGGACTCCGACGCGGTCCGCGCGCACTGGAAGCTGGCCGACCCGTACATCCAGGAGGTGATGAAGCACTGCGAGGTGGAGCACTTCGAGGTGTTCGGCGAACCGGACGACGAGGTCGCGGCCGGGCTGCGCTCGGCGTTGGGGGAGCAGGTCGAGCTGACGTTCTCGCCGCGCGTCGCCGGGTTCGTCCGCCCCTGACCGGACCCCGGGCGGGTAAGGTGCGCAGCCGTACCGGACACCGCGGGGGAGGAGAGACGGTGGGCGTTCACCGAGCGGAGGCGACGGCCCGGGAGATGCGCGAGGCGGTGCGCGCGCTGCTCTCCGTACTGGACCCGGCGCAAGTGCGCGAGCTGCGCGCGGCACCCGACCGGCTCGACGCCCCCGAGCTGCGGGAGTGGACCTACCTGCCCGGCCCCCGCCCCGGTCTGTCGACCGAGGGCCTGGACGGCCGGCAGC
The DNA here is from genome assembly GCF_964272335.1 of Streptomyces sp. SudanB5_2050. NCBI lineage: Bacteria > Bacillati > Actinomycetota > Actinomycetes > Kitasatosporales > Streptomycetaceae > Streptomyces > Streptomyces sp. SudanB5_2050. The sequence continues at coordinate 661,818 of NZ_OZ186760.1, read as the reverse complement.
GCGAGGCGGTCGACGCGCTGCTGGCCGCGGCGCACAGCGTGCCCGGAGCGGAACTGGCGCGCGGGGCCGTCGAGGTGGAGCGCCACCGCAGGGCCACGGTCGGTGCGACCGGCCCCGACCGCTACTGGATGCGGCTGCTGGGAGACCCGGACGGCGACGGCCCCTGGGGCTGGCGGCTCAACGGCCACCACCTCGCCGTGCACGTACTGGTCACCGCGGCCGGGATCCGGGTGACCCCCCACTTCGTCGGGGCGGAACCCGCCCTGATCACGGACGGTCCGCAGGCCGGTCGCCGCCTGCTGGGCCCGGAGGAGGACCTGGCCCGGGAACTGGTCACCGGCCTGGACGCCGGCCGGCGTGCGAGAGCGGTCTTCGCCGCCGCTCCACCCGACGACATCCTGACCCGCGCGGACCCGTTCGCCGACCCCGGCCTGCTGCCGGCCGGCCTGCCGCACGGCGACATGACCCCCGGCCAACAGCGGCTGCTCGTCCGTCTGGTGCGCCGCTACCTCGACCGGGCGCCCGCGGCGTACGCCGAGCAGTGCTGGGCCGAGACGGTGGCGCGCGGACTGGACACGCTGGCGTTCGCCTGGGCCGGCGGACGCGCACCCGGAGACCGGCACTACTACTGCGTCCGCGGCCCGGACCTGCTCATCGAGTACGACAACACCCAGGACGACGGCAACCACGCCCACTCCGTCTGGCGCCACGTCCGCCACGACTGGGGCGCCGACCTGCTCCGCGCGCACTACACGGAACGGCACGGGCCGCGGCACTGACCGCCACGGGCCCGAGCCGGCGTCAGATCCCCTCCACCTTGGCGTTCGCCGAGATCTCGTAGACCAGTTCCAGCGTGCGCCGGCCCCCGGGAGGCAGCGTGACGTCCCAGCGGACGATGCCGTCCTCGTCGACGTCGTCGGGCGGGGGAGCACAGGCCTCCCGGCGCAGGCTCACCGTCACCGCCGACGTCTCGGAGACGGGGACGCGTTCCCGGACGACGACCGTGTGCTCATGCCCCTCGGCGGGTCCCGAGAACCGCGAGAGGTGCAGCCGGACGGTCCGGGTGAGGACGGTCCGCTGGGCGAGCCCGGAGGTGTCGCGGGTCTCCTCGGTCCGCCGCACGACCCGGTGGTCGTCACGACTGCCGAAGGCGAGGGCCGCCCGGGCGCCCGGCGCGGTGAACTCCAGCGTCCCCCGGCCGAGAAAGCCCCCGCCGCCGATCAGGTCGACCGGTCCGGCCAGCAGCGCGTGTCCGGAGCGGTTGTCGAACCGGACCACTCGCCCGACCAGCGGGGACAGCTCGGGCGCGCAGGTGTGCTCCGTACGCGCGGGCGTGTCGAAGGAGGACAGCGGCACCCGGTGGGCCCGCCCGTCGGACGGTACCGAGACCGGGTTCGCGCAGCGCAGGACCCGCACCTCGCCGCCGTCGTCGACTCCCGGCAGGCCCTCGACGGGTGCCGGACCGAGGTCCGTGATCTCCTCCTCGCGCAACTCGACCTGGACGGTCCGGCGTTCGGCCGCGGAACGGTCGCGGAGCGTCAGCCGGTCCTCGGTGAGGCGCGGAGGCTCGGCGGCGAGCGTGCTGCGGGCCGTCGACAGCGTCAGCCGTACGCCGGACCAGTCCTCCCCGGTGCGCTGCCAGACCACCGCGTCGGTGTCCAGCGTGAGCGAGTCCCCGTCCAGCACGGCCCGGTACGCGGGCCGCCACAGCGCGCACGGGACGAGGTGAGCCACGCGCAGACCGGCCGGCCCGGCGCCGGCCGACCGGACGGTCAGCTCGATGTGAGCGACCAGTTCGGCGGGCTGTGTCTCGGTGTCCGACAGAACCTGCCGGGCCTCGGACAGCTCCGTGCCGAGCGCCGCCAGCCGGGCGTCCGCCTCGCGCAACTGCTCGCCGCGGGTGTCCTGTTCCCCGTCGATCCGGTCCAGTTCGCGGCCCCAGCGGGCGGTGTCGGCCTCCCCGAGGCCCGTGCCCTCTCCGATCTCCCGCAGCAGATCGGTGGCGAGCCGGCCGAGGAGGTCGACGCGGGCGAGCAGCCGCTCGCGACGCTGCCCCCACGCGTGCTGCTCCGCTTCCAGTTCCCTCACCCGCCGGCGCGGTTCCGAGTCGTCGTCGGCGGGGCCCGGCCCCCTCGGCACCCACGCGCGCACCACCCGGGCGTCGAGCACGGTGACCGGCCGCTCGGCGGTCAGTTCGGCGTGCAGGCTGTGATCGGCGACCAGGGCGCTGACCGGGCCCAGACGCAGGAGACGGGTGCCGTCGGCGAGGTCGAGCACGGCCGTCCGCTCGACGTAGGCCCGGTCCTCCAGGCAGGTGACGGCGGTGACGGGGAGGGCGATCGGGTCGGGGCTCACGGGCATGAGGGGGTCAGCTCCTGCGGTTTCCGCCGGTCAGGGCCTTGCCGGCCGGGATGCGGATGACATAGCCGCCGTCGAGGGCGGAGGTGGAGCGGGCCGGGATCTCGACCCGCCACAGACGGGTGCCGGGCGCGTGCCGCTCGGGGTCGGTGCCGGCCTCGGGGGCCCGCCAGTCCGCCCTCTCCTCGATCCTGACGTCCGCGTCGGAGGTCACCGGCACCCGTTCGCGCACCTCCACGGTGACGGGCACCGGCAGGCGGTTGGCCAGCTCCACGTGGACCCGGTGGTCGAGGACGGTCACGTTGTTGCGCAGCCCCGCGGTCGACTCGTGCAGGTTCGTCCGGCGGGTGACCCCGATGGCCTCCTCGGTGCCCAGCCCCACGCGGCACACGCCACCGGGGGCGAGGTTGGGCAGTGCCGTGGTCAGCAGGAACTCCCCGTCGGCCGTGACCTCCAGCGGGCCTGCCAACAGGGCCTGGTCGGTGGCGTTGGAGAGGACCAGCGTCGTGTAGACCGACTGCTCCACCGACGGGACGCACAGGTACTCGGTCCGCAGGCCGACCGCCACCTCGCCGACGGTGATCGTGTGCCACGTACCGTCCGAGGGGACGTCGGCGCGCGCGGCGGCGTCGTAGCGGTGGTCGAAGGAACCGGCCGACTCGCGGGGACGTACCGCGTGGCCCGGCAGCGGCAGCGCGGCCACCGCCTCGGCGCGCCGGCGGTGCTCGGCGGCCACCGGGTCGGCGGCCGACTCGGGGAACAGCCGTCCGCGGCGCTCCGGCGGTCCGTCGGGGCCGTGCAGGACCAGTGCGGCGTAGTCGAGTTCCGCACCGCTCGGCCGCGGGGGCCCGGTCGCCGGGGCCGGTGGTGGGGCGGGTGCGGCCCGTGGGGCGGACGCGGGTGCCGGTGCGGCCCGGCCGGGGGCCGCCGGAGCGGCCGGCCGGGGCCCACCGGCCTTTCGGAGGGCGGGGGGAGGGGTCCGGTCGGGCGCCGTACCGCCGGGCACGGCGGACTCGCCGCCCTCGGGCATGCCGCCCGGTGCGGGCAGCGCCCCCGCGGGCGCGCCGTACCCGTAGGCAGCCGCCGTCGGAGAAGGGGGCGGGGGAGGCGGCGGCGGGGGAAGCGGGGACGGCGGCACGGGGGCGCCTGCTCGGGCGGGCGTCGCGGTGCCGGACTTCGGCCGCGGACCCGCCGCGTCGTAGCCGCCGAACAGGTCGTCGAGCCCGCGCGGGGGCTGACGCCATCCCGACGAGGCCGGAGCGGGCTGCTCCCGTCCGATGCGGATCGAGCGGAGCCGGGGCACATCGGCACGCCTGCGCAGGTCGGCCGTGGCCAGGGAGACCCGGACGCCGGTCCAGTCCTCACCGGTGCGCTGCGCGACGGACGCCCGCAGCAACAGCCGTCCGTCGCTCCCGCCCCGCCGGTGGGCGAGCCGGTACGCCGGCACCCAGACGGCACCGGGCACCCCGTACTCCACCTCCACCTCGACCTCGACGTCCGCGTCCCCGTGCCCCGCGAGGGTCACGGCCGCGCACAGCGTGGTCCCCGAACGCGCGTCGGGCGTGTCGGTTGAGGCGCGGGAGAGCCGGTCCACGGCGACGTCCAGCTCGTGCCGGACGTGCGTCAACTCCTCCTCGATCTCGCGCAGACGGGCGTGCGAGGCCGTCAGCCGCGCGTCCACGAACTCGGCCAGGGCCAGCCAGGCGTCGACGGGTGTGCGGCGGTGCGGGGAGTCCTCCGCGCGGGGCGGCGGCACCGGGCGCAGCGCCGCCACCTCGTCGATCAGCCCACGCTGCCGGTCCCGGCGGGCGCGGAGGGCGTCGACGGCGTCGCGGAGCCGCTCCACCTCACGCCGCAGCTCCCCGGTGGGGCGGCTGTCGGGTGATTCCGCCTCCGCCACCGCTCTGGCCTCGGTGACACGCACCCCGCCGGCGCCGACGACCCGCACCCGCAGCGAACCGGGGTCCGCCGAACGGGGCAGGCCGGTCACCCGGACCCGTCCGTCCCGGGGCACCGTGCCGCGGGCGAGCCGGCGGCAGAGGGCGCCCTGTGCGTACACCACCACCGAGTCGAGCGTCGATGCCCACCTCGGGACCGCCTCAGCCTTCATGTGCTCCCCCACACGCGGTGTCACTCCCGGGGGAACTCTATGCCGGATGCCGCCCGAGCGGGCCCTCCCCTCCGACGCCGGACTCCGGCACTCACAGGGACTGGGCGGTGGAGCGGATGGCGGAGATGTCGAACTGGAGCCTGACCTTCTCGCTGACCATGCTGCCGCCCGCCTCGAGCCGCTGGTTGTAGACGAGCCCCCAGTCGCGGCGGTCGATGGTGGTGGTGCCGTCGAAGCCCGCACGCTCGTACCCGAAGGGGTCCATGACCGAGCCGAGGTAGTCCAGTTGGAGGTCGACGGACCGGGTGGTGCCACGGATCGTGAGGTCCCCCGTCATCCGGAAGCTCTCCCCGCCCTCGTGCACGGTCGAGGTGCTGCGGAACGTCATCTCCGGGTACCGGCGCGCGTCGAAGAAGTCCTTGCCGACGAGGTGCGCGTCGCGCTGTTCCACACCGGTGTCGACGCCGGCCACCCGGATGACGAGTTCGGCCCGCGACTCGGAGGGCCGCGCCCCGTCGAAGTAGAGCGCGCTGTCGTAGTCGGTGAAGGCCCCGCGGACGGTCGTCACCATGGCGTGGCGCACGGAGAAACCGATCCGGCTGTGCGGGCGGTCGATGGTCCAGTGCCCGGTCAGCGCGCGCAGCGCCGGGTCGAGCGAGGCGTCGGCCGCCGAGGCGCCCCCACCGGGCCGACCGGCGGCCACGGCCGACGGCGGTTCGATTACGGCGGTCTGGCGACGGCTGAAGATACCCATGAGACGTGGCCCTTTCGAGTCGGAACACTCGGTGTTACCACGTCGTCGGCCGATCGGACGGGGGGAGATGTGCCCTCTCGTCCGGGTTCCATGACGCCGACCGGAAAGCTGCACAAGATCAACGAATCGAGTGCGCGGACGCGTGTGGACCCGGCACCCCGTCCGTCCGGCGGACAGCGACCAGCGCGCCGGGGCAGCGGTACGCCCCGCGACCACGTCCCCGCCCGGGCTACTCGGCGGGGTCCTCCTCCGCCTGCCGGACGGCGCGTTTGACCGCCGTCTCGATCACTTCCGCCGGGCGGCCGCTGACCTTGGCGTGATCGGCGATCGCCGCTTGCGCGGCCCGGGCGGCCTCCTGCCAGGCCCGCTGCTGCGCTTCGAACTCTTCGCCGTCGAGCCCGGCGAGCCGGGCACGCTGCTCTTCCGCCGCCCGCTCGAGGCTGATCAGATCCTGGGGAACGTCCACGCCGCCGATCCTAGGCGCGGACCCGGCCGAGCACCGGCCCCGACCCGCGGACCGTGCGGGCGGCGCCGACGGTGTGCCCGCGGACTCGTGCCTCGGCGCGGAAAGCGGGCAGAGGAAGGGGGACACCGGCTACGTGCGGAGGAACGATGAGCGAGTACCCCCGGCTGCTGCAGACCGTGCTGGACACCACCGACCCGAGGCGACTGGCCGAGTTCTACAGGCGGTTGCTCGGGTTGGCGTACCGCCCGGGGGACGAGCCGCCGGCGGACGGCGCGCCCGAGGAGCCCGACTGGCTCGTGCTGCGTTCGCCCGACGGGACGAACCGCCTCGCCTTCCAGCTGGTGGACCGCCTGCCCCGGACGACATGGCCGTCGCACGACGTTCCCATGCAGGCGCACCTCGATCTCACCGTGCCCGACACCGGGGCACTCGCCCGCCAGCGCCGCAGGGCCGAGGAGCTGGGCGCGGAACTCCTGCTCGACCGTTCCGACGACCCGGAGGAGCCGCTCTTCGTCTTCGCGGACCCCTCCGGTCATCCGTTCTGCGTCTTCGTCTCCGCTGCGCCGTGAGCCACGGGGGTGACGGCGTGCGCCGGGGCGCGCCGGCGGCCCGGGAGGACGACGCGTCGGGTCAGTCCCCGACCGTCGCGGACCGTACGGCCGGGACCGACGCCCCGACGGAAGCCGAGAAGTTCTCCTCGACCTCGGCCTTCTCGGCCGCGTTCGGGTAGGGGTTGGTGCACGATACGCCCGCGCTGGAGCCCGACATCAAGCTGGAGCAGGGGCCGGGCTTGCGGTCGGGCAGGCCCAGGATGTGACCCAGCTCGTGGGAGGAGATGCGCACCGTGTCGTAGCCCTGGTTCACGGCCTGGCGGCCGATGTAGACGGTGCCGCTGCCCAGGGGACCGGGCAGGGCGCGGGGCCAGCCGTTGTCGGCGAGCACGCGGATGTCGGCGCGCCGGCCGGACGCGGCCGGGCGCAGTTCCACACCGTCGACGCTCTCGTTCCAGATGGCCGCGCCCCGGTCCACCGCGGACCTGAACTCCGCGGCGCCGCTCGCGTCGTAGGTGACGACCCGGGCCGCTGCCGGGGCGAGGGCGGTGGCACCGGTCGGGGTGGCGGCGACGGCCTGGCCGCCGAGCGTCGGCAGAGCCGCCAGCAGCACGGCGGCGGCGCCGGCGCTCAGGATGCGGACGTGCATGGTCGACCTCCTTGTGGGGGGAAGGTAGTCGTGGTCATGACACCACCTGGCTCCCTGCCCACCGCACCGGGACGCCAATCCGTCATTCCGGAGCCGGGAGGTCCATCGGTACCGGCCGGCCCGTCACTTCCCGAACCGGTCGCGCGCCTCCTCGATGTGGCCCAGGTACCGGTGGGTCCAGCCGCACATGGCGTCGACCGTGGTGCGCAGGGCCCGGCCCGGCTCGGTGAGCGTGTACTCCACCCGCGGCGGCACCGTGGGGTACACCGTCCGCTCCAGCAGACCGTTGCGCTCCAGCATGCGCAGGTTCTGGGTGAGCATCTTGTGGCTGACGCCCTCCACCTCGTCGCGCAGCTCGCTGAACCTCAGGGTGCCCTCGCCGAGCGCCTCGATGATCAGGAGCGCCCATTTGTTGGCGACGTCGGAGAAGATCTCCCGCGCCAGGGAGTCCGCCCGCCTCAGATCCGCGTCCTCGGGCAGGCCCTTGAGCAATTGTTTGGTCACCATCAGGTTCCTCAGTCACCGAAAAGTGCGTTCTTCCAGGTCGGCGCCCACTCTCCTACAGTCTCCCAGTAACCACAAGAGAGTGAAGCGAAGGGTGAACACCGTGAGCGTCATCGACGCCTTCCACCACCGGGTCCCGGCCGAGGACGAGTTCGGCTACTCGCAGGCGATCAGGTCCGGCGACCTGATCCACGTCTCCGGACAGCTCGCGCTCGACCCGGCGGGCGAGTTCGTCCACGCGGACGACTTCGCCGCCCAGCTCGAGCGGACGTACGCCAACGCCGACAAGGTCCTGGACCACTACGGCGCCACCCGGAACCAGGTCGTCTCACAGACCCTGTACGTGGTGGACCTGCGCCACAACGCCGAGGCGGCGGCCGCGGGCAATCGGGCCTACTTCGGTGAGCACCGCCCGGTCAGCACGGTCGTCGGCGTCACCGAACTGACCTTCCCCGGCCAGGTCGTCGAGATCGCCTTCGTCGTCGACCGGAGGCTGCCCGCCTGACCTCCGGCACCACCGGGCTCAGGACGACAGCACGCGGTCGAGCGCCGCCCGGCCGGCGGGGCCCCAGGCCGGTTTGCCGCCGGGCAGGCCCCGGTCGCCGTCGCGGCCCGTCCGCAGGAGGAAGAGTCCCTTCAGGGCGGCCAGGCCACGGGCGCGCCGGACGGTCCCCTCGTCGGCGCGCCCGTATGCCTCGAAGAAGCGCGGGGCGGCGCCACGGGGCAGCAGCACCCACGCGGCCGCGAGGTCCCACGCCGGGTCGCCGGCGAACATGTCGCCGAAGTCGAGCACACCGCTGAGGGCCCCGTCCGAGACGACCACGTTCGCGGGATGGAGGTCACCGTGCACCCACACCGGCGGTCTCTCCCAGCCGGGTGCCGCGACGGCGTCGTCCCAGACGGCCCGGAGACCGTCGGCGATGTCGCCGGGGGCGACGGCGTCGAAGAAGTGGTCGAAGCCGTCCGTGCAGTCCTTCGGGTGGGCGCCGCGGTCCGAGGCGGTCGGAGCGTCGGCGGGTGCCTCCACGTGCAGGGCCTTGAGGAAGTCCGCCAGGCGGTCGGCCGAGTCGTCACCGCGACCGATCGGGCTCCGGTCCAGCGGCTCGCCGGGGACCCAGGTCATGACGGTCCAGGGCCTCGGGAAGCGCGCGGACGGCTCGCCGATCCGGACGGGGCTGGGAACGGGCAGCGGCAGACGCGGGGCCAGGACGGGCAGCCACCGGCGCTCCTTGTACTGGAGACCCGGGGCACGCTCCGTGCGGGGCATGCGCACGGCCAGCCCGTCCCCCAGACGCCACTGCTGGTTGTCCCATCCACCGGCCACCTCACGCAGGGCCAGTCCCGCCAGATCGGGGTGCTGCTCCCGCAGCAGATCGCGTACGAGGGCCGCGGTGATCCCGGGTGTGGAGTCGGTCATGCCGGTCCACGGTACGGGGCGGGCAGCGGCCGGTCCCGCCGGGAGAGCCAAAAAAGTGTCGGCGGTGATGTCGAGAACCCGTGACCGGCTCCGTCCCTGCTATGAACGCGACCACAATGGGCCGCACGCACCGAGGAGACGACGATGGCCAAGTACCTGTTGCTGAAGCACTACCGGGGCGCACCGGCGGCGGTCAACGACGTGCCGATGGACCAGTGGACACCCGAGGAGATCTCGGCCCACATGCAGTACATGCGGGACTTCGCGGACCGGCTCGAGAAGACCGGCGAGTTCGTCGACGGTCAGGCACTCGCCCCCGAGGGGACATGGGTCCGGTACGACGGTGAGGGGCGCCCGCCGGTCACCGACGGTCCGTTCGCCGAGACCAAGGACCTCATCGCCGGCTGGATGGTGATCGACGTCGACAGCTACGAGCGGGCCGTGGAGCTGGCCGGGGAGCTGTCGGCGGCCCCCGGGGCGGGCGGCAGGCCGATCCACGAGTGGCTCGAACTGCGCCCGTTCTACGGAGTCTCGCCCACCGTCACGGAATGACCTCGGTCATGGACGAGGCCCTGCTCAGGAGCCTCACGCCGAGCGTCCTCACCGTCCTCGTCCGCCGCGGAGCCGACTTCGCGGCGGCCGAGGACGCCGTGCAGGAGGCGCTGGTCGAGGCGGTCCGCGTCTGGCCGGACGACCCGCCGCGCGATCCCAGGGGCTGGCTGATCACCGTCGCCTGGCGCCGGTTCCTCGACGCGACGAGGGCGGACACCGCCCGCCGCCGGCGGGAGGACCTGGCCGACCGGGAACCGGCCGCCGGACCCGCGCCCTCGACGGACGACACGCTCCAGCTCTACTTCCTGTGCGCCCATCCGTCACTGACACCGTCGTCCGCGGTCGCGCTCACCCTGCGCGCGGTAGGGGGCCTGACGACCCGGCAGATCGCGCGGGCGTACCTGGTGCCCGAGGCGACCATGGCGCAGCGCATCAGCCGGGCCAAGCGCACCGTCTCCGGCGTCCGCTTCGACCGGCCGGGCGACGTCGCCACCGTGCTGCGCGTCCTCTACCTGGTCTTCAACGAGGGCTACTCCGGCGACGTGGACCTGGCCGCCGAGGCCATCCGGCTCACCCGGCGGCTCGCGGCCGCCGTCGACCACCCCGAGGTCGCCGGGCTGCTCGCCCTCATGCTGCTCCACCACGCCCGGCGCGCCTCCCGGACCGCACCCGACGGCAGCCTGGTCCCGCTCGCCGAGCAGGACCGCGGCCGGTGGGACACCGCGTCGATCGCCGAGGGGATCGACATCCTCCAGGCCGCGCTCGCCCGCGACCGGCTCGGGGAGTTCCAGGCCCAGGCGGCCATCGCGGCGCTCCACGCCGACGCGCCCACCGCCGCCGAGACCGACTGGGTGCAGATCGTCGAGTGGTACGACGAACTGGTGCGCCTCACCGACAGCCCGGTCGTGCGGCTCAACCGGGCGGTCGCCGTCGGTGAGGCCGACGGACCGCGCGCCGGCCTGGCCGCGTTGGCCGAGCTGGACGACACCCTGCCCCGCCACGCCGCGGCGGCGGCCTACCTCCACGAGCGGGCCGGAGACCCCAGGACGGCGGCGCGGCTGTACGCCGAGGCGGCGCACCAGGCGTCCAGCCTCGCCGAACGCGATCACCTGACCCGGCAGGCCGCGAGACTCAACGCCCGCCGGCGTACGGGAGCGGGACCATGAGCCGGCCTTCCGCGGCTGCCGGGGCGGCGAGGGGAAACCGCTCGTACCGCGACGGTCAGGGGTCGTTCCACGGGCGGTGCGGGCACCCCTGCCGGGCGTTCGCCCCCCCGCGGGGTTGCCGGACGCGTTACGAACTGTTCCGATCATGGCCCCGGCGGGATGCCCGGGCCCACGGCCACGGGCACCCGTGGAAGTGACAGGGAAGGAGTCCCGGCATGACACCGAAGCACCCCAGGACGGAGCTCGACGCCCGCTACAGCGCCGCGCTCAACCCGCGCCCGGGCACCGAGGACGTCACCGCCACCGACTGGGCCGAGGCCGAGCGGCGACTGCGTGCCGCCGAGGTCTTCTGGATCACCACGGTCCGGCCGGACGGCCGCCTGCACGTCACGCCCCTCATCGCGGCCTGGCACGACGGGGCGCTGCACTTCAGCACCGGACCGGGGGAGCAGAAGGCCAAGAATCTGGCCGGCAACGCCCACTGCGTCCTCACCACCGGGAACGCCTCCCTCTCCGAGGGCCTCGACCTGGTGGTCGAGGGCACGGCGGAGCGGGTGACGGACCCGGCGCGTCAGGAGGAGGTGATCGCCGCGTTCGAGGAGCAGTACGGGGACCACGTCGTCTCGCCGGAGGGCACCTTCCACGGTCTCGGCGACAGCATCCGTCAGGGCGACGACCTGCTGTTCGCCGTGGCACCGGGCGCCGCGTACGCCTTCGGGCACGACGGCCGGGTGTTCAGCCACACCCGCTACACCTTCTCCTGAGACGCCGGTTCTCCCGAGACGCCGGGCGGTCCGTGCCGGTCCGCGCCGGTCTGCGCAGGCCCTTTCCGAGTCGACCGCCCCGGCCTCCACCGCCCCTCCGCACGGGCCGACGGGCGATTGTCAGTGGCGGGTGTCACGCTGGAATCACACAGGATCTGCGAAAGGGAATCGTTGTGATCACCACCGATTTCGCCTCCGGCTCGCCCTGTTGGCTCGACCTCGGGGTCCCGGACGTCCCGGCCGCCGCGGCGTTCTACCGCGCGGTCCTGGGCTGGGAGTACGAGCCCATGACCGGGGAGGAGGGTCCGGAAGGCGGGATGTTCCGCAAGGACGGCAAGATCGTCGCCGGGCTCGGCCAGCTCACCGAGGAGGGCGCCCGCCCGGCCTGGATGATCTACCACTCCGTGGCCGACGCGGACGCCACGACCCAGGCCGTCCAGCGCGCGGGCGGCACGGTGCGCGTGGCGCCGATGGCCCTCGACGACTGGGGCCGGATGGCCCAGTACAGCGATCCGCTGGGCGGCCAGTTCGCCGTGTGGCAGCCGGGGACGACCAAGGGCGTCGAGCTGGTGGACCAGCCGGGCTCCCTGTGCTGGACGGAGCTGTACACCAGTGACGCCGCGGCGGCCAAGGAGTTCTACGGCGGTGTGTTCGGCTGGCAGTTCGGTGACATGGAGATGCCGGGCGGAGGGGGCACGTACACGCTCATCACCCCCGCCGGACTCCCCGAGGACCGCATGCACGGCGGGCTCATGCAGCTCAGGGAGCAGGACCTGGCCCTGGCGGGCGGGCGCCCCTACTGGCACCCCGTCTTCGCCGTCACCGACTGCGACGCCGCGGTCGCCGCGGTCACCGGCAACGGCGGCAGCGTGCAGATGGGCCCCGAGGACGCGGAGGGCGTCGGCCGGCTGGCCGTCTGCCTCGACCCGGCCGGCGCGGACTTCGTGGTGCTCCAGCCGAGCGAGGGCTGACCGGCGTCCGCACGGGACGGTCGGCCGCCGCCCGCCGAACGCCGCCTCCACGGGCCGGCACGGAACCTGCCCGCACGTCCTAGTCGAACGGCAGGTCGAGCAGCGGACCGTCGCCCACGGGCGGCGCCGTCAGGGACTGCTCGGTCCACACCACCTTGCCGGTCGTGGTGTAACGCGTGCCCCAGCGCTGCGCGAGCTGGGCCACCAGGAACAGGCCGCGTCCGCCCTCGTCGGTCGTGGCCGCCCGGCGCAGATGCGGGGAGGTGCTGCTGCCGTCGGAGACTTCGCAGATCAGCGCCCGCTCGCGGAGCAATCGCACATGGATCGGGTCGGACCCGTGCCGGATGGCGTTCGTGAGCAGTTCGCTGAGCATCAGCTCCGTGGTGAACGCGATGTCGTCCAGGCCCCAGGCGGACAGTTGGCGGCTGCACGCGTTGCGGACCGTGCCGACGGCCGCCGGATCGCGCGGGACGTCCCAGTCGGCGACGTCGGAGCGGTCCAGCAGCCTGGTGCGGGCCACGAGCAGCGCGACGTCGTCGCTGCGGTGCTCGGGAAGCATGGCTTCGAAGACGGCCTCGCAGATCTCCTCCGGAGTGCGCCGCCACGTCCCGGCGAGCGTGTCGCGCAGCAGCTCCACCCCCGTGTCGATGTCGCGTTCGCGCCGCTCCACCAGCCCGTCGGTGTAGAGGACGAGGGTGCTGCCCGCGGGCAGCCGCAGTTCGGCGGACTCGAAGGGGAGGCCGCCCAGGCCCAGTGGCGGCGCGACCGGAACCGCCGGGGTCTCCACGGTGCCGTCGGGGTGGATCAGCATGGGGGCGAGATGCCCCGCGCTGGAGACGCCGCAGTGGCCGGAGACCGGGTCGTACACCGCGTAGAGGCAGGTGGCGCCGGTGACCGCCTCTCCGCTCAGGTCCTCGGGATCCTCCTGGTCGAGGCGGCTGACCAACTCGTCCAGGTGGGCCAGCAACTCGTCCGGGGGCACGTCGAGGGTCGAGAAGTTCTGCACGGCGGTGCGCAGCCGGCCCATGGTGGCCGCCGCGTGCAGCCCGTGCCCGACGACGTCGCCGACCACGAGCGCGACCCTGGCACCCGGCAGCGGGATGACGTCGAACCAGTCGCCGCCGACCCGGGCCTGCGCCGGCAGGTAGCGGTAGGCGATGTCGAGCGCGCTCTGGCCGGGCAGGGCGTGCGGCAGGAGGCTGCGCTGAAGGGTCTCCGCCATCGTGTGCTCACGGGTGAAGCGGCGGGCGTTGTCGATGGCGACGGCGGCCCGGGCGGTCAGCTCCTCGGCGAAGGTCAGGTCCTCCCCGTCGAAGGGATCAGAGCCCTCGGTGCGCCAGAAGTGGGCCACCCCCAGGGGGACGCCGCGTGCCCGCAACGGCACCGCGACCAGGGAGCGGACGCCGTACGCGCGCACCGCGCCGGCACTCTCCGGGTCCTGCGCCGGCCCTCGGTCGACGGTCGTCAGATCGGCTTCCAGCACCGCCCGGCCGCCGGCCAGCGCGGTGGCCGCGGGTGTCCCCGGGGCGTCGAGCGGGACGCGGCTGCCGACCGGCCGGAAGGGGTGGTCCGGCCGAATGCCGCGCAGGGCCGCGCGCCGCATCTCCGCCGGACTGCCGGGCGGCTCCTCGCCGCGCGCCACGGCGCCCAGCAGGTCCACGGTGACGAAGTCGGCGAACCGCGGCACGGCCACGTCCGCCAGCTCCTCGGCCGTGCGCACCACGTCCAGGGAGGTGCCGACGCGCACCCCCGCCTCGTGGAGGATGTGCAGCCGCTCACGCGCGGCCTCCGCCGTGCCGGCCAGCACGCGCAGCTCCGTGGTGTCCCGCAGGGTCGCCACGTTCCCGCGGGGGCCGCCGTACGGGGCGGTGTGCCTGGTGTTGACGGACACCAGCCGGTCCCCGGCCAGGTGCACCTGGTCCGTGACGGGCCGGTCGGAGCAGAGAAGCTCGACCGTGGCCGGGTTCAGGCCCAGGTCCGTGATCCGCCGCCCGTCGCAGTCCGCCGGCAGTTCCAGCAGCCGTCGCGCCTCGTCGTTGGCCAGTACCAGACGTCCGTCGCCGCCGGTGATGAGCACGCCCTCGCGTACGGCGTGCAGCACCGCGTCGTGGTGTTCGTACATCCGGGTCATCTCGCTCGGCCCGATGCCCCGGGTCTGGCGGCGCAGCCGCCTGCTGACCAGCGCGGCGCTGCCCACGGCGAGGAGCAGCGCGACACCCGCCGAGGCCATGATCACCGGAAGCTGGCCCCGCAGGGACTCCCCGACCGTCTCCAGGCGCACGCCGGCCGCGACCAGCCCCAGGACGGAGCCGCCGTCGCCGGTGACCGGGACGACCGCGCGCGCCGCGTCCGACGGATCACCCTCGTAGATGTCGGTGAACGCCTCGCCCCGGGCCGCCCGCTCGACGTCGTCCGCCCGCTCGCCGATCAGCCGCGGGACGGTGTCGGCGTAACGGGTGCCGTCCCTCGCCATGACGACGATGAAGTCCACCCCCGTGCCCTGGTGGGCAGCCGCCACGTGCGGCTGCAACCTGGCGGTGGGGTCGTCGGACCGCAGCGCCGCGGCGATGCCCGGTGAGTGCGCGAGGGTCTCCGCTACGGCACGTGAGCGTGCCTGCGCGTCCTGTTCGGCGTCGTTGCGCGCCTGGAGGGTGAGCCCCACGACGGCCGCGACGATGAGGATCACCGCGACGACGACCTGGAGGAGGAACACCTGTCCGGCGACACTGCGCCCACGCAGACCCCACGGTCGGCCCGGGCTCCTCTCCTCGCCGGGCAGGCCCGCCGAAGGCCTGCCTGCGCGGTTCCGTCGAGCGGGACGCCCCTGCATATACCCTTTCTAGCACTTTCCGCCTGAATGCCCCCTGCGTACGGTGCGGCGGCAGGTGGCCGGTGCGGCCGGTGCGTCGGGCCGTGCGGGGGTCAGGAGCGGCTGATGCCGGCGGTGGGCGGGCGGAAGCAGGCGATGACCGTCTTGCCGTCCGGGCACGGGCGGGTCTCCCACTCGTCGGCGAGCGCGTCGACGAGGAACATGCCGCGCCCTCCCGGCCGTTGGGCGCTGGGGGGACGCGTGGTCGGCAGTTCGCCGGACGCGTCGTGCACCGCGACGTGCAGGCAGCGACCGTCCCAGGTCATGACCAACTGGGCGGAGGTGCGGGCGTGGACGTGGGCGTTGGTGACCAGTTCGGAGACGGTGAGCAGTACCGCGTCCACGGTCGAGGGCGCGCCGTCGGTCCAGTCGAGCGTCCGCAGATGCTCGAGTGCCCAGTCGCGTGCCGTCTTCGGGGTGCTCCCCATGGGCAGCGACCGGGCCCAGCCCACTGCCCTCAGCGACGATTCATCCACTGCCGTTCCCCCAGCCGGGTGAGACTCCGTGGCCGTCGAGTACCCCCGACCGGGGGAATGAAGCGGGGGAGTCACGCGGAGTCGGCCCCCGGGGCCCGGTGGGTCTCGGCGAAGTCCAGGAGCAGTGCGGCGGTCCGCCGGGGCTCCTCCAGGATGGGCGTGTGCCCGGCGCCGGGCAGCAACTCCACCCTCGCTCCCGGGACCACGCGGTAGTCGGCCGCGGAAGTGGGGCGCCATCTGCGGTCCTGGTCGCCGAAGACGACCAGGAGCGGCTTGCCCAGCACCGCCAACCGGTCCGGCAGCGCCCGCTTCTTGAGGTAGTCGGTGGTCGCCCGCATCGAGGCCGTGACCGCGTGATGCGTCATGCCGCGCAGTTCGTCCACGAGTTCCTGGGGGACCGGGTGTCCCGCACGGAACCCGGTGCTCGCGAACCGGCGGATCTGATCGTCCGTCGGCGGCCACCGCGCGGGGTCCAGCGGCATGGGCTCAGCGGCGATGAAGGCGTCCAGGGCGGGGCCGGTGTTGACGAGCACCAGCGCGGTCACCAGGTCGGGGCGTTGCTCGGCGAGGGCGGTGACGGCGCAGCCGCCGCTGGAGTGGCCGACGGCCAGGACGTGCGCGACGCCGAGCCGGTCCAGGGCCGTGCCGAGGGTGCGCGCCTGTTCGGAGGTGTCGTACGCACGGCCGGCCGGTTCCGCCGAGCGGCCGTGTCCAGGCAGGTCGACACGGATGACGTGATGGGACGGGGTGAGGAACGGGACCAGCGCGTCCCACGACCGGCCGGAGGTGGCGGATCCGTGGACGAGCAGGAGCGCGGGAGCGTCGCGCGGGCCGTCCCGGCGGACCAGGAGGTCACCGGAATCCAGGCGGAGGACGGATTCCTCGGTGGTGCGGTCGTCGCCGGTCGCGGACGGGGTGACTTCGGAAGGGGTCATGGGCTCACGGTCCCCGACGGTGCGCTCCCGCGGCTTGGACGAATGTTCCCCGTGTCCGCGTAGCATGCGGGGATGGTTCCCCCCATGGGCGCGTGCGACGGCTCGGCCGGTTGGGGCGTGGCACGTCCACGGCGTCCCAGCCGAATCCCCGGTGTCGACATGGCCGGGTTCCGGGTGCCGGGTCCGCTCGTCGGCGACCTGCGCGTGGTGCCCCATCCGGCCGTGATGCTGATCCTCGAGTTCGGATCGGAGACCCCCACCGTGGGCGACGGTGCCGGGCGGTGCCTGCGGGGAAGTCTCGTGGCCGGCCCCGGATTCGGCTCCGGAGGCGGGGTGCGCGCCTGGGGGAAAGGGGTCGAGTGCGTGCAGGTGCGCCTGTCGCCGGTGGTCGCGGGCGCGGTCCTGGGCGTCTGCCCGGCCGAACTGGCCCATGGCGCGGCCACCCTCGACGACCTGTGGGGCGGCGAGGCGACATGGATCCGCGAGCGGCTGGGCGGTGCGGACTCGTGGCAGGACCGCTTCGACTTCGTGGACGCACTCCTCGCCCGGCGCCGCGCGACGCGTCCACCGGTGGACCCGGAGGTGGCCTGGGCATGGCGGCGCATCGTGGCCGGCGGGGGCCTGGTCCGGGTCGACCGTCTGGCGGCCGAAGTCGGGTGGAGCCGCAAGCGTCTGTGGTCCCGGTTCCGTTCCGGTGTGGGCGTGCCGCCGAAGCGTGCCGCGAAGCTGGTCCGCTTCGGCCGCGCTGTGCACCGGCTGGTCGCGGGCGAGGACGCCGCCCGGGTCGCGGCGGACGGCGGATACTGCGATCAGTCCCATCTCCACCGGGACGTCCTCGCGTTCACGGGCGCGACGCCGGGCGCGGTGGTGGGCGAACCCTTCCTGACCGTGGACGACCGGGCGTGGCCGACGTGAAGCCCGGCGGCGGTCCGGGCCACGGCCCTGCCGCGGCCGGCGGACCGCCGCCCGCGACCGGCCGGCACGGCATGGACGTCGTCGAACTCCTGGAGTCGGCCGGCCTCCTGGTGCCGGAAGAGGCCGCCACCGCGAACGACCTGTCCCTGCGGGACGTCTGGGACTGCCTGGCCCACGACGACTGGCAGGTCGCTCTGGACGTCCTGGAGGAGTTCGGCGACGGACGGCCCCTGTCCTCGGCGTTCTGGGACCGGCTCGCCGAGGCCGCCGAGCGGCTCGGTCTCGAACGGAGTGCCGCGTGGTGCCACTGGCGCTCCGCCGAGACGCGCAGCGGGATGATCCGGGCGGACCTGACCCTGCGTCCCGCCGCGGAGGCGAGACGCAGCACACCGATTCCCGGCCATGGTGTCCTGCGGCCCATGTGGGACATCGGCATCCCCGCGCCCACCGGGGGCCTCTCGGTGAGCGTCGCCGCGCTCTGGGTCGAGGACCTGCCCTGGCTGGAGCCGGGCGGCCGGGCCACCGTCCGGCTCGTTCCCCTCACACCGTCCCACTGGACGCACGTCGTCCCCGGCCGGCGGATCAACCTGCACGAGGACCGGACCGTGGCCGGTACGGCGCTGGTGCTGGAGACGCGCCCGCCGTCACCGTCTCACTGAGGCCGCCTGATGCTCTCGAAGACGCGGGCGAATCCCTCCCCTCCGTGACCGGCGTCGATCTGACGCCGGATGAGCCGCTGGACCATGGCGACCGCCTCCGTGCTGACGCCCTGGTCGGAGCTGGCCGCCAGGATGTCGCCGAGGTCGGAGAACTCGAGGCTCTGCTGCCCTTCCACGGTGTAGTCACCGCCGTCGATGACCGCGGCGAACCCCTCGAAGGCACCGGTCATGGCGGACAGCCAGGGCGCGGCCATGGCGGCGAACTCGCCCGCCCTCATACCGGACGGGGCGACCATCGCGGCGCCGTGCAGGAAGCCGGCGAACATGACGTACATCCCCGCGAGCAGCGCCAGGTCGTACAGCGACGCGAGCCCGGCGTCCTCACCGAAGTAGGTACTGGTTCCCCAGGTGTCGAGCAGCGGCTTGTACCGGTCGAAGGCGTCGGCGGACCCGCTGTAGAGGACCGAGGAGCCGGCCCTGCCGATCATGTCCGGTACGGCCATGATCCCGCCGTCCAGATAGGTGACTCCCGCGTCGGCGGCCCAGGCGGCCAGTTCCCGCGACTGAGCCGGTGACGTCGTGGTCACGTTGATCAGGGTGCGCCCGGCGAGTTCGCCGGCGAGCGGGTCGAGCACCTCGTGGACCGACGCGTGGTCCAGCAGACAGGCGATGACCAGTGGGCCGGCCCGTACCGCGTCGCGGGCCGTGGCGGCGCGTTCCGCGCCCTGGGCGACGAGGTCGTCGGCCTTCCCCGGCGAGCGGTTCCAGACCGTCGTCGTGTGTCCGTCCTTCACCAGGGCGCCCGCGAGGGCGCGTCCCATCTCTCCCAGCCCGAGGACACTCACCCGGACCTTGTCGTGGGTCGTCACAGTCGTCTTCCCTCTCGTCATTTCCCGGTGTTCACCGGTGAGTTGATCCTCTCCGTCGTCGGTAAGGTTGACCAGTACGGACTAATTAGTGGGGTACTCACCCGCGGGTGAGTACCTACGCCCGGGAGGGGCGAATGACGAAGTCGGCACGGCGCGGTCCCTACTTCTGCGGCATCGACGCGGCGATGGATGTGGTCGCCGGCAAGTGGAAGTCGCTGATCCTGTGGGAGCTCCACCACCACGGAACCCGACGGTTCGCCGAGTTGCGGCGCGGTCTGCCGGGAGTCAGCGAGAAGATGCTGATCCAGCATCTGCGGGAGATGGAAGAGGACGGGCTCGTGCACCGCGAGGTGTACCGCGAGGTGCCGCCCAAGGTGGAGTACTCCCTGACGGAGCAGGGCGTCTCGCTCAACGCCGCCCTGGCCTCACTGGGAGAGTGGGGCACCGAGCGCATGCGGCGGATCGGTGCCGAGAAGGTGTCGGTCGGGAGGGACGGGTCTCAGCCGATGGTGACGACCCGCGCCCAGGGCGGCGGTAGGTCGGGGACGTAGTCGGGGTCGTCGGTGTCGGCGTCGGCCGGGCGGGGGAACAGGCCGACCACGGTGCGACAGGGCGGCTGTGCGGAGGGCCACGGCGTCTGGCCGTCCGTCAGGGCGACGATGACGTCCGGTCGGGGCCGGGCGCGCAGGGCCCGCGCGAAACCGGCCCGCAGGTCGGTCCCGCCGCCGCCGAGGAGTTCGATGTTCTCGGCGCGGCAGACCGGGACCGCCGTGCGGGCCGCGGCGTCGCAGGAGACGAGCGTGACCAGGTCGCGCCGGCCGCCGACCGCGCGGGTGATGGCCGCGACCTCCAGCAGCGCGCTGCCGAGTTCGCCGTCGCTCACCGAGGCGGAGGTGTCGATCACGACGCAGACACGGGCCGGTGTGCGCCGAAGACCGGGCAGGAGCACACCGGGCAGGCTCGCCGAGCGGCGGGACGGGCGCCGGTAGCTGTGGTTGTCGCCGGCTCCCGGGGCGCCGATCGCGGAGCGGACCGCCGCTCCCAGCAGTTGCCGCCACGGCTGCGGCGGGTGGAACGCCTCGTCCGCCCAACGGCGCCAGCCCTCGGGCGCGTCACCGGGACGGCCCTTGATGCCCTGTGCCACCCGGAAGCGGACCGCGTCCCGCTGCCGGCGGGTCAGCCCGTGGGCACCCTCGGGCCCCAGCTCCCACGGCCGCGGCTGCCCGTCGGCGCCGCTGCCGCAGTCCAGCCAGGCCAGGTCGGCGGCGAGCGGCGACATCGACGTGGAGCGCAGGTACTCCTCCATCAGCAGCCCGGACGGCAGCCGCAGAAGGGAGGGCACCACCGCGCCCCGGGGGCGGGGCAGGCCGTCGCCGTAGATGTCGTCGTTGATCTCGAAGTCGGCGGCGATGTTGCGCCGCAGCCGCGGGCCGGGCCCGTGCTCCCCGTGCTGCCCGGCGTACCGCTCGCCCCGTGCGTGGTGATCGCGCAGGAGGTGGGAGACCTCGTGGACCCATACGCCCGCCAGTTCCTCCACCGGCATGCGCGCCACGAAGGCGGGGGACACGTAGCAGCGCCAGTGGGCGTCCACCGCCATCGTCGGCACCGACGGGTCCTCCACCACGTGCAGCGCGAACAGCGCTTCCGCGAGGTAGGGACGGACCTTCACCGCGTGCAGTCGCGCGGCGAGCAGTTTCCGGGTGTCCAGCCGGAGTTCCGGCCGCCCGGCGGGGCCACCGGCACCCGGAGGCTCCCACGGGGCGGCCTCCACCGGCCGCGGCGGCGCGGGCGGGCGCATGGGGTGCGGCAGCACCGGGCCCACCGGGCGGGACTTCGCCTGCGGGTGCGGGTGCGGGTGCGGGTGCGGGTGCGGATGCGGGTCCGGGTCCGGGTGCGGTTGCGGGTGCGGCTCGCGGCGCCGTGCGGTCCCCGTCATCGGCCCGCCCCGGAGGCCGGCCGGGTGCCGGCTCGTTCCGCGACCCGTGCCACCGACCGTTCCGCCTGCCGGGCGAGGCCGATGACCTCGGTCAGCCGCTCCACCGTCTCCGGCACCTCCCAGTCGTCGCGCCGCAGCCCGGCCAGCGCCGTCGCCGGACCGACCAGCAGGTCCGGGGCCCCGGTCTCCAGCGCCCCGGCCAGCACCGCCCAGCCCGCCTCCCACCGTTCCCGCCGCGGCCTCGCCCCGACGGCGGCGACGACCGCCTCCAGCGTCGCCTGCCGCAGGTCGCCCCGCTCGGGCAGGACGGCGGCGGCCGGGTCGGCGAGCAGGATCTCCGGGTCGGGCAGGTCCATCCGGTCCAGGTGGGCGAGGAGTTCGAGGCCCGCTCCGTCCCCCACCGCGCCCCGCACCAGCAGCGCCAGTACGTCCCGGGAGACGGAGGCCGCCGTGCCGAAGGCCAGCAGCGTCAGCGCGGCCTCCCAGCTGCGGGGCGAGGGCCAGGCGCCGCCGCGCCGTGCCTCGCTGTTCGGCAGCCGGTGGATCAGCGTGGGCCGGGCCTCGAGGAAGCCGCAGACCGCTCGCCGGGCCGACGCGACCGCCTCCGGCAGCCGTCGCGCGTCCAGCCGGGGCAGCTCCGCCCGGGGCCAGACCCCGCCCAGCCCGCGTACCACCACCTCCGGGTCGTGCGTCCAGTACAGGTGGACGAACCGGTTGGCCAGCGGCGGGCTCAGCTCCCACCCGTCCGCCGCGGACGCCCGTGGATTGGCGGCGGCCACGATCCGTACGCCGGGCGGCAGGTGCAGTGATCCCACCCGCCGTTCCAGGACGACCCGGAGAAGCGCCGCCTGGACGGCCGGGGTGGCCGTGGACAGCTCGTCCAGGAAGAGCAGGCCGCGCCCGGCCCGTACCAGCCGGACGGCCCACTGCGGCGGGGCCATCGGCACCCCCTGCGCGGCGGGATCGTCGCCCACGATCGGCAGTCCGGAGAAGTCGGACGGTTCGTGGACGCTGGCGATGACGGTGGTCAGCGGCAGGTCCAGCGACTCGGCGAGCTGCGTCAGCGCCGCGGTCTTGCCGATGCCGGGTTCACCCCACAGCAGGACCGGCAGGTCGGCGGCGACGGCCAGGGTGAGCGCCTCGAGCTGTTCGTCGGGCCGAGGCTCACTGGTGCTGGTCCGCAAGAGGGACAGGAGTGCTTCGGCGACGCCGAGTTCGGGGTCGTGGGGCGTCGCGGATCGGGACATGAGCGTGCTGGAGGTCATGGGCATCACCTGAGGTGTGAGGAGCGACGAAGGGCAGAAGTGCGTGGAACGGGGGAGGTCTGGGAGGTCAGCCGGTGAGGGCGGTGCGGGGCCGTTGCCGGCTGCCGCGCTTGGAGCGCAGGGCGCGGGGCGAACGACGGTCGGTCCGGGGGCGGTGCCCTTGTTCCGTGCGCTTCGCGCGGGCCGCCGGGTGTTCGGCGACCAGTCCGGAACGGAAGAGTCCGTCGTCGATGCGGCGGCTCGCGGCGGAGCGCAGCGCGTCCCGCAGCGGCCCGTCGCGCAGCAGCGCGCCCGGCCCGAGGAGGGACTCGACCACGGCCAGGGCCCCGGCGAAGTCGCCGTGCACGAGCCGTTCCCGCACCGCGGGCAGCGCCTCGGGGCTGCGGTGCGCGGTGTCGATGGCCCGCAGACAGGGCAACGGCGGGCCGCCCAGCGCCACCAGCAGTTCCTCCCGGCGCACCTGGTCGGGATGGTGATCGACCGCCGTCAGCACGCCGTCGCGCAGGGCGATCCGGTGGACCTCGCCCCGGCACTCCACCGTGTGCGGATCGCCTGCCCCGACCGCCGGGGCGCCTTCCGGGGCCGGGTGGGCGGCGGTCGCCGCGGGCGGCGCGCCGGGCGGCGACAGCGCCGCGGCCACCAGCGGATGCAGGTCCTCGGCCGTGATCAGGCCGGCCCGCAGCAGCTCCAGGTCCGGCGGTACGCGGACCGCCGCCTCCGGGAGCACCGGGAGAGCGGCGACTTCCTGCGGCGGCAGCGTGCCGTGCGGCGGACGCAGCGTGGGGGCGTGGCCGTCGTCCGGCGCGACCAGTTCGAACACGGTCCGGGTCCGGGCGTCGAGGCGCACCGTGAAAGCGCCGCGAGGGAGCCCGTCCGCCCGCAGCAGGTGCTCCGCTTCGGCGGCCCAGCACTCCACCGCCCAGGAGCTCCCGGGGTGTTCCCGGAGGCCGAGGCCGGTGGCCGCGCCGTGGTCCGGGCCGGCCGTCGGGCACCGCCGCGCCAGGTCGGCGCTGCGCACGGCGTCCCAGAGGTGTCGGTGCAGGTCGAGCCGGAAACGCCGGTGCGGGTGCGGGTGCGGGTGGTGCCCGGCCGGGCCGCGCCGGGAACCGTCCCACAGGGCCAGGGACATGCGCTGCCCGGCGTCCGCTTGGGCGGGCGGCGTCCGCACCACCAGGTGCACGGCCGAGGGGCCGGGGGCGCCGTAGCGGGCGAGGCTGAGCGTGAGGCCCGGGCGCAGCCGCCCGTCGGGTGCGATCCGGGGCATGTGCCAGCGCAGCAGATCCGGCGCCAGCCGACGCAGATCCGCCCGGAGGCGGGTGGCGAGTTCGGTGCCGTGGCGGTCGCGCACGGCGCGCAGATCGAGATCGACGTCGGTCCGGGCGGCGGCGCAGGCCCCCGCCCAGTCACCGACCGCACGACGGGCGGTCGCCTTCTCGATCATGGACGGTGGCACGGCGTACTCACGTACGCGTCGCCACATCAACAGGTGGGGCGGAATACCGTTCGCGAGGAGGTGAGCCATCAGCACTCACCTTGAGCGAACGATTCCCCCAATCCGTACGAGGAGAAGTTCATCATCGTGGGCAGCGTAGCCACCCGCGGATGATCTGTCACTCGAGAAGTATGCCGAGCCATTGCTCGGCACCGTAGGCCTCGAACCGCTCCACCTCGGTGAAGCCCAGCCTCGCCGCGAGGCGCATCGAGCGGACGTTGGCCGTCCGGGTGGTGAGCACCACCGGTTCGCCGGGGAGGACGGCGGCGCGCCAGGCGAGTGCCGCCGCGCACGCCTCGGCGGCGTAGCCGTGCCCCCACGCGTGCGGCAGGAACAGGCAGCCGAGGTCGAGCTTGCCCACGGCGGCGGGGCTTGGGTGCTCCACGGCCCGGGTGAGCGTGACCTGGCCGATCGTCGCCGAGCCGAGGGCGACCACGAACCGGCCGGGGCGCCGCTCGGGCGCACCGGGCATCGAGCGCTCGATCTCGGCGCGTGGCCGGGGACCACCGAGATGGGCGCCCACCTCGGGCGAGGCGAACAGCTCGACGAGCGCCGAGCGGTCCCGGGCCTCGGGTGCGCGCAGCACGAGCCGGTCGGTCTCGATCGGGGCGGGCGGCCAGGCGCCCTTCGCGAGGTCGATCATCCGGCCACCCAACCAGCCCACCCGGCGGCGTTCAAGAGCCGGCCCGCACGGTCGGCGCGAGGCCCCGGACGCGGCGAGGGCCCGGTCTGCCGGTGCGGACGGTTCCGGAGCGGTGTAGAGAGGAGTCATGTCGCAAGGACTCGACGGAACCCGCCGACCGGAGCGAACGGGGCGCGCGTGGATCCTCGTTCCGATCGCCTGGATCGTCGCGGTGTCCGTGGTCGACGTCCTCGCGCCGCCCCACATCCACCTGGGTCCGCTGCTCGTCGCGGCGCCGGCGATCACCCCGTCGTTCGGGGGACCGCGCACGGTGGGGCTGGTGGCCGCGCTGGCGGTGTGCGCGCAGACGGCCATCGGCGTGCTGCGCGATCCCGACGAACTGCTCTCGGCCAACCACGAGGCACAGATCATCGCCCTGGTGCTGGTCGGGGTGAGCCTCGTCGTCTTCTGCGTCTTCCGAGAGCGTCGTGCCCGGGAACTGGTGCAGGTGCGGTACGTGTCCGAGGCCGCTCAGCGCGTGGTCCTGCCGCCCCTGCCCCAGCAGCTCGGACCGCTGCGCACCGCCAGTCTCTACCTCGCCGCGGAGGCCGAGGCGCGGATCGGCGGGGACCTCTACGCGGCGGTGCGCACCGCGTCCGGCACCCGGCTGATCGTCGGCGACGTGCGGGGCAAGGGGATGACCGCGGTCGAGGACGCGGCCCTGCTGCTCGGGGCGTTCCGCGTCGCGGCGCACCGGCAGGCGAGCCTGGACGAGTTGGTGGCCTACCTCGACCGCAGTGTGTGCTGGGAACTCATGGAGCCGGGCGAGACGGGGCGCTACGGAGAGACCTTCATCACCGCCGTCGTCGTGGACATCCCCGACCGGGACGAGCGGGTGCGCATGGTCTCCTGCGGCCACCCGCCGCCGGTCGTCCTCCGCGGCGGCCGGCCGCTCACCAGGGAAGCACGCCGTCCCGCGCCGCCGCTGGGACTCGGCGGGATGGCGACGGCGCGGTACGACGTGGAGAGTTTCGACTTCGAGCCCGGCGACCTCCTGCTGCTGTACACGGACGGCATCACCGAGGCCCGCGACGCGGACGGCGCCTTCTACCCGCTCACCCGGCGCATCGCCGGGTGGGACGAGACCGACTGCGACGCCTTCCTCCGCCGCTTCCGGTCCGACCTGCTGCGGTACGTGGGCGGACGCCTGGACGACGACGCCGCCATGGTCGTCGTGGAGCGTCCCACGGGGAGCCGGAGCCGGGCGTGAGCGGCCGGCCCCGCCGCCGCGCGGGACGCCGAGGTCCCGGAGCCGGTGGCGCACCCGTCTGCCGAGGCCCGGCCCCCGGCAGCGTGTCCTCCGCGACGGCGCGGGCCCCGCGCCTGGCCTTCGCCGGCGTGGACAGTTGACGCGGAGCCGTCAGACGCCGGTGGTGGTGGCGGGGGCGCTGTCGACGGGTGTGCCGCCGGGGGCGGCGGCCGCACAGGAGAGAAGGGCCGTCGGCCGAGGCTCGTGGGGGCGGCCCGCGTCGATGTCCGTGACGAGGACCCGCAGGGCCTGGGCGCCGAGCGGTTCGGGAACGGTGCTGTCCAGCAGGGCGAGCGCGCGGTGCGCACGGCTCCTGGCGCGACCGCCGCGCCCGTGGCAGTGGTCCACGTACGCCTGGACGTACCGGGCGGTGAGTACGGCCCACGCGTCGTCGCGGAAGTCGGGGTGTGCCAGCACCCGGTGGGCGGTGCGGGCGGCCGTGGTGTGCGCGAAGGCGGCCTCGCACAGCGCCTGAGCGGCCAGACTCACCGCCGGGGAGGGGCCCGACGGTGTGCCGGGCGGTACGAGGCAGGCGGCCTCGGCGAAGTGCCCGGCGGCGGCCCGCGGGTCTCCCGCGTACAGTGCGAGCAGCCCTTGGACGTGGGCGATGTGGCCGGCCGTCGCGTCGTCCCCGGACAGCACGGCCTGCGGCCAGGACCGGGCCAGGAGGTCGGCAGCCGTGCCCGGGTCCGTCTCCGCCACCAGCCACGCGGCGAGCCACCGTCCCTTCGCGGCCGTTTCGTCGTCGGCCGGGACCGAGGACAGCAACTGCACCAGCCGGTCCCGTGCCTGACCCGCCCGGCCGTGGACGACCCACCAGAACCACAGGCTCACCACGATGTCCCAGGCCGATTCCGCGAGGTCGGCGTCGTCCTGCGCCTGGTGGAGGAGCGCGGTGAGTTCCTCCTGCTCCTCGGCCACCAGACGGGCGGCCTGGTTCTGGCAGCCCGCCGCCCACAGGCTCTCCGCGACCTTGCCCACCTGACGGCAGTGGGCCGTCCGGCGCTCCAGCGCGGGTTCCCACTCGCCCGCCGCGCGCAGGCGTGCGGCGCCGAACTCCCGGGCCGCGCGGGTGAAACGGTAGCGGGGCCGGCGCAGACCTCCCGGCTCACGCACCGGCTCCAGCACCTTCATGGCGACCAACTGCGCCAGTGACGACGGCACCTGTTCCGGTTCGACACTGCCGCCCGCGCACAGGAACACGGCCGCGGACTCGTCGAAGGCGCCGGCGAACGCGCTGGCCCTGGCCCAGACGATGCGCGTCGCGCGCTCGCACAGCAGGTAGCTGGCGCCGACGCTGTCCCGCAGCGAGCGATGCCGGCTCAGCCGCGCGCGGTCGCTGTGCAGCCAGCACTGCTGTCGCTCCAGTGCGACCGCCAACTCGTGCGGTGACTGCCGGGACAGCTGCTCGGCGGCGAGTTCGACGGCGTGCGGGACGCCTTCGAGGGACCGGCAGATCCGTTCCACCTCCCGGACGTCGGTGTGACCCGCCGGGAATCCCGCCCCCACGGCCCGCGCGCGGTGCAGGAACAGTTCGACCGCCGCGGCGGGACGCGTGGCGCCGGACGGGCTGCTGGTCGCCAGTGGCCGCAGCGCCAGCACATGCTCCTCGCCGAGACCGAGGACCTGCCGCGAGGTCACCAGCACCCGCAGGTCCGACAGCGCGACCAGCAGACGCTGCACCAGCCCGGTGCACTCCTGGTGCACGGGGTCGACGTCGTCCAGGAACAGCAGCGTGCCGGGCGCGGCCAACCGCCTGACCAGATCGCCGGGGTCGAGCCGGTGCCGGCCGCCCAGGGCCAGGGACACGGCCGACGCCAGCGAACCGGGCTCCCCGGGGCCGCGGCCCTGCCAGCGGACCCCGACCACGCGCTGCCGCGACGCCCCACCGGCCGCCGCGGCGGCGAGGCGGCTCTTGCCGACCCCTGCCCGCCCGGTCACCGTCACCAGCCGGTGACCGGCCAACGCCCGCCGCAACAGGTCCAGTTCCTCGTCCCGCCCGATGAGGTCCCCGATCACATCGTCGTCCGCGCCGGGGAGCACCGCCGGACTGCCGACACATCTCCACACCGTCATGACCTCCCAGTCGCCGCGGCCACGACAGCGGAGCGGCCCTGGTCCCAGGGGCGGCCGGCCCCGCTGCAGAACCGTCACTGCAACGGCGCCACAGCCACTTCAACGCGCGAACGGCCGTGAGGTCGCGACGTGCCGGCCAGAACACACACGGCGACGACAAGTCGAACAGGGGAGCGTTCCGTTGTCCGTGACCGTGACTGTGTCCGTACCCGAGGGGCCCGCAGTCTTGAACAATCCTCACCTTTTCTGGTGTGCTCTGCGGCACAGCCGACCGAACGTGCCGGAGGTCCCGTGTACCGCCGTCTGCTCACCGCACTCGTCTGCGCCGTCCTGCTGTCCACCGGAACCGCCCACGGTCAGCCGGCCGTCGGCGACCGAGCGGCCCAAGCGCCCGGCATACCCCGGCTCACGGACGACCGGGGACGCGTCCTGACCCTGCGCGGCTGGAACGTCGAGGACAAGACGCACCGCGGCGAGGCCGCACTGTCCGCGATCGGCGAGCGCCACTTCCGTGACCTGAGGTCCCAGGGCTTCAACTTCGCCCGGCTCCTCGTCTTCTGGGACGACCTCGAACCCCGGCGGGGCCATTACAGCCGGCTGTACCTCCGCAAGATCGAACGCATCCTCGACTGGGCGCACAAGCACCGCGTCCACGTCCTGATCGACGCGCACCAGGACGTCTTCGGGCCCGCGTTCGGTCACCGGGGCATCCCCGAGTGGGCCACCAGGACCGACGGACTGCCGTTCACCCCGCACCCCGACGACTGGTTCGCCGAGTACTTCGAACCGGCCGTGCAGCGGGCGTTCACCCACCTCTACGAGGACCCCGACCTGCGGCGCGCCCAGGCGGACATGTGGCGGGTGCTGGCCGACCGCCTCGGGGACCACCCGGCCGTCCTCGGCTACGACCTGATCAACGAGCCCATGGGGGAGATCGCGCCGGGCGAGGACCTGCCCACGGCCGCCCGCCGCATCGAGCGCGCACAGCTCACGCCCCTCTACAACCGCCTGGCCGACGCGATCCGTTCCGTGGACGACGACTCCTGGATCTTCTTCGAACCGACCCCCATCGTGGGTGAGGGCGTCCCCACCGGACTCGGCCGGATCGACGACCCGAAGGCCGTCTACGCGCCCCACTTCTACAACACGGCCATGGAGGCGGGCGCCGACTACGACCCTTCGGCCGGCTGGATCGAGGCGTACGAGGCCGCGGTGACCGCCTACCCGAGCCGCCACCGGGTCCCCGTCGTGGTGGGGGAGTGGGGCCCGCTCAACAACTCCTTGCCGCACATGGGCCGCTTCTATCGTGACGCCCTGACGTCCCTGAACCGCTACACCTCCGGGTGGGCGGGGTACGTCTGGTGCTACGGCGGCGGGTACTGCGCCGTGGACGCCGAGGGGCGCTTCCGGACCAACAAGGAGCAGACCGCGGCGCCGTACGCCCCGGCGGTCGCCGGGCGGATCACCGCCGAGGCGTACGAACCGGACGGCGCCACGTACCGGCTGTCGTACCGGGCCGGGCACGGCGTCACCGAGGTCTCGCTGCCGCCCCGGCCGGGCGGCTGGCGCGTCGAGGCGACCGGGGCCGCCCGCACCGGCCCCGGGCCGCTGCCGGAGGACCGCGCGGCGACCGTGCGGCTGGCCGCGCGTCCGGGCGCGCGTGTCACCGTCGTCGTCACCCCGCGTCCGCCGCGGTGATCCGGGGGGCGACGGACACCGTCGCCGTCACTCGGGAGACCGGGGTTCCTGGCGGCGGGCGGAGCGGCGGCGCAGCCACAGCGGCAGGGCGTACCACGCCAGGGCGAACCACACCATCACGCCGCCGACCAGCAGCTTCGCCATGAAGCCGGGAACGACCACGTGCAGGATCAGCAGGAGAGTGCAGCCGATGGTCACGGCCATCAGGAGCATGCCGCACATCATCAGGCGGTGGGCCACCTCCACCATCTCGTCCTTCATCCGCTGTCCCGACAGGAAGCGGTGGATGGAGACGGGGGCGATCAGGCAGGCGGTGGCCGTGGCGCCCGAGATCACGGTGACGACGTAGACGGCGTGGTCGAACGTGCCCAGGTCGTGGAAGAGGGGGGTGAAGGCGACGCTGAGCAGGAAGCCGAAGAGGATCTGCACCCCCGTCTGGGCGACCCGCGTCTCCTGCATCATCTCGTTCCAGCGGCGGTTGACCCGCTCACGCGGCGTCTCCGGCGCCTCGTCCTCCGGCGACTCGGCGTCGTGGCCCGCGCACGCGTCGCACCCGCCGGGCTTCGTCCCGGACCACTCGATCTGCGTCGTCATGCTCGTCTTTCCCCTCCCGTCGTGGACCGTTCATGTGCCCGTTGAATCCGTTCACATGCCGGGGACGGCCCTCGTCGGCTCCGCGACGGGAGGAGCGGCGCCCCTCAGGCCCCGGGCGCGGCCTCGCCGGCCGGACCGCTGTCCGCGGGGAAGTCCCCTTCCGGACCGAGCGGCCTGCCCTCCCACACGAGGGCCCGCCAGCCCCGGTCGGGCGAGCCGGAGAGCACGACGACGCCGGTGTTGCCCAGCGGGTGGTCGGCGGCGTACTCCACGTCGACGTTGTCCGCCCTGGCGGCCACCCACGTACGGATCATCGCGCCGTGGCTGACCATGGCCACCGTGTCCGCCCCCGTCCGGGCCGCCTCGGCGACCACGGCGTCGAAGCGGCCCAGGGCCTCCAGTCCGTTCTCACCGCCGGGCATCCGGCGGCCGGTGTCGCCGGCGGACCAGGCGAAGGCGGTGGACATGTAGACGGCGGCCGCGTCCTCGTCGCCGCGCATCTCCAGATCCCCGGCGGCCACCTCCCTGAGCCCGTCCCGGACACGGACCTCCAGCCCCGTCGCGGCCGCCAGCGGGGCGGCGGTCAGCTGGGTCCGCACCAGTGTGGAGGCGAACAGCGCGCCGATCCGCTCCGTCGCCAGTGCCTCGGGCAGCGCGGCGGCCTGCTCCTGTCCCAGAGGCGTCAGACCCGGCCCCGGCGCGCCGGTGTCCAGCAGATGCTTGAGATTGGACGGGGTCTGGCCATGACGTACGAGCAGCAGACGCATGCGGGACTACCTCCACAGAGCGGAAAACTCCCTCCACTCTGCCACCGGCGCCGTCGGTTCCGGAAAAGACGCGGGTCCCGGACGGCCGGTGCCCGACACCGTCGGGTGCCGCGGCGCCCACCGTCCGGGCCCGGTCCGGGGGATCAGATGCCGCAGGTGGGAGCCGACCAGTACGGCGACGGGTCGAAGGCCACGTGGGTGTGGTCGTTGTGGCCGGGGTAGCCCGGGCCGAGGATCTCGGAGAAGCCGTGCGTGCGGGACTGCTGGGCCAGGCGGCACAGGGACGGCGAGCCCACCAGATCGGCCGCGTCGCCGTAGAGGTGGCGGCTGGTGGCGGAGCCGCCGACCGCGTTGTTGCACGCGTAGGACCGGAAGCCGCTGGAGACGGTGATGGGGACGTCGCCGAGGGCGTGCCGCATCGCCTCCAGCTTCCACATGGTCTTGAGCGCGTTCGACTTGGCGGTGGCCGCGGAGACGGCGCCGCCGGACCAGTCCGAGTTGCACTTGTTGAGTTCGGCGTAGGTGAAGTGGACGGGCGTGCAGTCGGCGTCCTGGAGGGCGTAGATCTTGCTGAAGGTCGCCGGGCCGGCGACCCCGTCCGCGCTCAGCCCGTAGGCGGCCTGGAACTTCTTGACCGCGGCGGCGGTCCGCGCGCCGTACTGGCCGTCGTAGGAGAGCCGTTCACCGGACGTCACCCAGCCGGCGACCCGGATCTGCAGCTGGGTCACGTCGCTGCCCGAGGATCCCTGGGACAGGGTGCGGTTCCAGGTGTAGCAGGAGTCGGCGTGCGCCGTGCCGGCGGTGGCGCCCATACCGACCACCGCACCAGCCATGAGCATGACAAATGAGAGAAGCAGACGTGACACGCGTCTGAACATCCCGGCCTCCCGACCGTCGAGTCGACAACAACCGAAGCCCAGCGTGCGGGAGCGGGCTACGCGCGTCAATGGCGCCGGGCACCGCCGGGCGGCTCCACCCGGCGCAGGGCCAGGAGCGTGGCGTCGTCCGCACGGTGCGGGCCGTCCAGGCGTGCGACCAGGTTCTCGGCGTAGGCGTGCAGCCCCTCCCGGTCCGCGCCGGGGTCCGAGCCCCGCAAGGCGGACTCGGCGGCCTCCAGGAAGCGCCGGGTGTCCAGGTCCGGGTCGCTGTCCCGGCGCTCGGTGAGGCCGTCCGAGTACATGAGGACGATGTCGCCGATCCGCAGCGAGGTCTCGGCGGCGGTGTAGCGGGTGCCGGGCAGCACACCGAGAGGGAGCCCCGGTCCGCCCTCGGGGAAGGGCAGGGACGTGGCGCGCCCGTCGCGGACCAGCGCCGGGCAGGGGTGCCCGGCGCACACCCAGCGCAGCAGCTGCCGCTCGGGGTGGTAGCGGGCGATGACGGCGGTGGCGGTGGACTCGATGCCGTCGGCGCAGGCCGTCTCGTTGAGCCAGTACGCCAGCTGCTCGACCGGCTGCTCCGTGTAGGCGAGCCCCGCCAGGGCGTAGCGCAGCTTGGCCATCAGGGTGACCGCGGAGAGCCCGTGTCCCCGGGCGTCGCCGAGCGCGATGAGGAGCCGGTCGTCGGGCAGCTTGCGGGCCTTGTACCAGTCGCCGCCCACGCCGGCCTCGCGTGCGTCCGGCCGGTACACAGCCGTGGCCTGGAGACCGTAGGCGGCCAGCTCGTCGTGGAAGTGCGGGAGCACCGCCTCCCGCAGGGCCTCCGCGACTTCCCGGAGCGTCCTCGCCTGCCGGCGCTGGCGGAGGACTTCCCGCTCCGCGCGTCGCGCCGACTCACGGCGCCGCTGCTCGGCGGTGACGTCGGTGAGCACGGCGCGGACGCCCCAGACCAGGCTGCCGGGAGCGATCCGCACGGGCTCGGCGGTCAGCCGGGTGATCCGGTCGATCCTGCCGGGCATGCGCAGGGTGCAGTCCGCGGTCCGCTTGCGCAGGATGACGTCGTACAGCATCTGGTAGAAGCCGGGCAGGCTGTCGGCGGTGACGGCGTCCGCCACGTCGGACAGGGTCGGCAGTGGGGCGTCGTCCGCCAGTCCGAGGACCTGGCGGAACCCGAGGGAGGGCTCCACACCGTCGTCCCCGAGGTTCCACTCCGCCCAGCACGTGCGCACCAGTCGCTGGGCGGCGGTGGCCATGCGATGCAGGTTGCCCGGCTGCCAGTCGAGCAGCAGCTGGTCGCCGCAAGGGCTGACACGGACCTCGGCGACGAGCCGCACCGGACCCGGCGCGTCGCCGGCCACCCACTCGACGGCCTCCGGGCCCTGGCTCGCGCGCTCACGGTACGCGCGGTCGATCATCCCGGCGACCGGCGTCCGGCGCAGGGAGGGAAACCGCGCGTACAGCGACGCGGTCCCCCACCACCGGGAGAGCGCGCTTTCAGGGAGCCGCTCCGACACATAGGCGACGGCCGCCGTGTTGTGACTCGCGCAGAGGGCGTCGACGATCTCGCCGTCGTCGCCGAGGACGGGTGTCAGCAGCAGGGCCGGTACCGGAAGGGCGTCGAGGACCTGCTGCCCCGTCGGGGACACGGACGGGGACGCGACCGGTGCGGGGGAGGGCGCGTCGGGAGCCGCCTCGAGGTCGGGGCGGTGGTCGCGGGTGTAGGACCGGATGCGTCGGCGCTGGGCCTGCAGCAACCCCTTGATCGCCCCCAACTCCAGGCGGGCACGTGCGTCGGGCACCGGGGGAAGATGATCCATGGGGGCTCGGGCCTCCAGCGGCGCACAGCGGGAGCAGTGACGAACAGTCTCCGCCGCGCACCGGTGATCGGCCACCGGTGATGCGCCGTGTCGGGCAGCCCGCCCCGCACGAGGCGGTCGGGCTCGGCGACGGCTCCGGGGACGGGGGGACACGATCGGGCGGGCCCCTCGGTCAGCCGATCGGACGACACGGGGATCAGCCGCTCGGCCCGCCGTGTCCACCCGGTCCGTTGAGGCGGTGGGGGCGGTCCGGGGCGCAGGATCGATACCGATACCGATACCGATACCGATACCGGAGCCGGCTCCGGCTCCGGGGCCGGAGTCGGACGCCGCGCCAGTCGGCCGGCCGGTGGACGAGCCCGCCTTCCCGGGCTGTCCGGCGACCGGCCGGTCGCACCCCACCCCCTGGGAGACCGACCACGGACGAAGCACGTGAGGAAGGACGTCAGGAGGTGACGGAGCGCAGCCGCGCCGGTGCGAACACCCCGACCGAACCGTGCGGGCATCCGGTGGCCCGCCCCGACGGCGGGCCACCGCCCCGGAACCGGACACCGTCACCCAGGAGGATGAACAGCATGTCCCTGCCGCCCGCCGTCGAAGTCGCGGTCACCCGGATGCACGCGACCGGCGTCCGCCTCGCCACGGCGACCGCGGCCGGCCTGTCCAGGACCCGATCGACCCTGGCCGCACTGCCTCTGCCGGGGGCGTCCACGGCCACCAGGAGAGCCGCCATGAACCCACCCGACCGCGCCCTGCTCGAAGCGGCCGTCGCGGGCGACGCCGCCGCCGCACGGCTCGCCCTCGCCGCGGGCGCCCGCACCGAGGTCCGCGACCCGCACCGGCGGACACCGCTGCTGCTCGCCGCCCTCCACGACCACGTGGCCACCGCCGAGGTACTGGTCGCGGCGGGCGCCGACCCGAATGCCCAGGACGACCGGGACGACAGCCCGTGGCTGGTCACCGGAGTCACCGGCAGCGTCGCGATGATGCGGGCGCTGCTGCCCGCGCGGCCGGACCTGACGGTCACCAACCGCTTCGGCGGCACCTCGCTCATCCCCGCCGCCGAACGCGGACACGTCGACTACGTCCGGGCGCTGCTGCGCGAGACCGACATCGACGTCGACCACGTCAACCGGCTGGGCTGGACCGCCCTGCTCGAAGCCGTGATCCTCGGCGACGCCGGCCGCGCCCACCAGGAGATCGTGGAACTGCTTCTCACCGCCGGCGCCACCGCGGACCTGCCCGACGCCGACGGCACCACGGCCCTGGAACACGCCGAGCGCCGCGGCCTCGAGGGGATCGCGGCGCTGTTGAGGGCCGTCCGTTGAGGCGCCCCACGGCACCCGGCCGTACCACGAGGGGGCGCGTCGTCCGCGGCGCCGCCCTGGGGCTCGCCTCCGTGGCCCTGGTCGCCGGCTGCACCACCGCCGGCACCGGGGACGGAACTGCCGCCGGGGCGAGCGGCGGCGCCGCACCCGCCTCGCCCGCCCCCGAAGCGCCCCGCCCCGAAGCGCCCCGCCCCGAACCTTCCGGCAGGACCCCCGACGGCACCCTGCTGGTCGCCGACTTCGGAGCCGACACCGTCACGTTCGTCGACCCGGACGCGGGACCGGTCGACTCGGTGAAGGTCGGCGAGGCACCCTACGGCCTCGTCGTGGGCGAGGACGGCCGCGCCTGGGTCGCCACCGCGGAGGGCGTCGCCGTCGTCGACACCCACCGCCGCGAACGCCTCGACCTCGTCCCGTACGAGACGGCGGGCCTCGGCCCGGTCACCGGCGGCGAGTACCGGGGCGGCGGCATGGGCATCGCCCTCGCCCCCGACGGCCGGCACGTGTACGTCGGGGTCAACGTGCCCTCCGGCAACGGGACCCTGGAGACCATCGACACCGGGACCCGCGAGGTCACCGCCACGACCGCCGTGGGCCGCCGCCCCTTCGACGTGGACGTCTCGCGGGACGGCCGCGAGGTCTACGCGACCGGCCACGACTCCTTCGACGTCACCGTCGTCGACACGCGCACCCAGGACACCCGCCGTATCGAGGTCGCGCCGTACGGGACCGAGGGCGGTCTCGGCTCGTGGCTGAAACCGCACTACGCGGCCGTCCGGCCCTCGGACGGCAGGCTGCTGCTGCCGTTCGAGGGGGAGAGGCTCGTCGTGCTCGACCCGGAGACCGGCCGGTCGGCCGTCGAGCGGATGACGGCCGACACCCACCAGCACGGCGTCACCGCCACCCCCGACGGCACCCTGCTGGTCGTCGGCACCGGCCCGATCGACCCCTCCGAGGACGCGGGGCCGTCGCTGACCGTCCGCACGAAGGACGGGCAGGAGAGGGTGATCCCGCTGGACGGGCCGCACGAGGACGTCGCCGTCTCCCCGGACGGGCGCACCGCCTATGTCACCGGCGGCTTCACGCGTGACGGCTACTGGAACGGCATCAGCGTCGTGGACCTCGCCACCGGTGACACCCGGCGGCTCCCCGCCGGGGAACGGCCGCTGGGCGTCGCCGTGCTCCGCTCGCCGTAGCGCGTGCCTCAGGCAAGGCCCAGCTTCCGGAACTCCTCGCGTACCACCGGGGCCAGCGCCCGGGCGTAGGACTCCGCCACATGGCTCTCGTCGCGGTAGACGAAGGTGTCCGCGACGACCGTGGGGCATCCGCCCCGGGGCGGGCACAGCCAAGGCCGCGGGTCGATAACCTCGGCGCCGGCCCGGCGGGCCGCCGTCTCGCCGGCCTTCCGGAGGGTGGGCGACCTGATCGCGTCCCGCTGGTCGGCCTCGCACTCGCCCAGCCGCATTGGATGCCGCGCCGCGCACTCCACGGCGTCGCCCTTGGGCCACGGACTGTCGAGCAGCACCGCGACCGCGCCCGCGTCACGGGCCAGCCGCCGGTACACGCGCTCGTATCCCCGCGTCCACTCCCGCGACGGGTCCGACATCCGGTGCATCGGCTCCGCCGCCTCGGAGGAGGCGGCCACCACGAGCATCGGCCGCAGCTCCATGATCCGCCGCAGCGCCTCCTCCCGCCAGGTGTCGCAGGACGTGTACGCGCTGCCGCCGGAGCGGGTCGTGATGTCGGCGGTCTTGCACGACGCCTTCGTCAGCGACACCAGTTTCCACCCGTTGTCGCGGCTCACCCGGTCGAGTGCCGGGAACCACTGCGCCGCGTGCGAGTCGCCGAAAAGGACGACGACCTCCCGGGAGGTCGGGTCCCCGTAGACGCAGTCGGGCGAGCGGGTGGCACCGTAACCGACGTGGCAGCCGTCCCGGTAGACCGCCGACCGCTGCTTCTTGACGTCCGGCAGCGCCGGGGACAGGTTGGCGGGCAACCGGGTCCCGGCCGTGGAGACCAGCCGGGCGAGCCGGTCACCGGGATCGCGCGCCGCCGCGAGGCTCTCGGCCAGCGCCGGGGAGCGCACCCCGGAGCTGATCGTCGGCGGGAAGGACGCCGCGACCAGGCAGAAGCACACGACGCCGGAGGTCAGACCGAGGCCGAGCCCCAGCGCCGCCCCGGGCCTGTCCCGCAGCGACGTGCGAAAGCGCACCGGATTCTCCACCAGACGCAGCGACGCCCAGGCCGGCAGCAGCGCCACCGCGCTCACTTGGAGGGACAGGGGGAGTGTGGCCGTGCGGTTCAGCGCGGCGGGGACGAGCACCAGCAGCGGCCAGTGCCACAGGTACCAGCCGTACGAGACGTCTCCCACCCAGGTCGCGGGACGCAGCCCGAGCAGCCGTGAGGCACCGGACGGAGACGGCCGGCAGCCGCCCGCGATCACCAGCAGGGCGCCGAGGACGGGCAGGCCGGCGGCGTGGCCGGGGAACGGTGTGTCGGCGTCGTACACCACGGCCGACGCGAGGATCGCGGACAGCCCGAGCCACGACCCGGCCGCGGCGACGGCACGCGGCAGCCGGGCCGGCGCCGCGGCACACAGGGCCAGCAGGCCACCGGCGCCCAGCTCCCACAGCCGGGTGTGCAGGCCGAAGTACGCCCAGGACGGCGAGACGGCGGTCGTCCGCACGCTCAGGACGTACGACACGAGACAGAGCACGGCCGGCGGCAGCACCCTCAGCCACGGGCGCCGCACCGCCTTCCAGGTCACCAGGAGGAGCGCGGGCCACAGCAGGTAGAACTGCTCCTCCACGGACAGCGACCACAAGTGCTGGAACGGCGAGGGCGCGCCGCCCTCCTGGAGGTAGTCGGTCCCCGAGACCGCCAGGTCCACGTTCATGGCGTACAGGCCGCCCGCCAGCGCGTCGTGCAGGAACTCCTCGTAGCGGATCTTCGAGGCGAAGAGCCGGCAGCCGACCAGGGTGCAGACGCAGACCAGGGACGCCGCCGGGAGGATGCGCAGCGCGCGTGCGGCGTAGAACCGCCGCAAGGACGCGGAACCGTTCCGCTCGGCCTCCCGCAGCAGGCCGGAGGTGATGACGAAGCCGGAGATGACGAAGAAGACGTCGACACCGACGTAGCCGCCGGCGAGCCAGGGCAGTCCGGCGTGCCCGAGCACCACGAGGGTGACGGCCAGACCGCGCAGCCCCTGGATGTCACGTCGGTGCGGGCGGAGCGTCGGGACGGGCCGCTTCGGTGCCGCCGCCCGTATCGGGCGGGAGAGGTCGGAGGTGCGTGTCACACTCCGGACTGTCCGCACACCCGGGGCGATTACCGTGTCCCCGGTCACATGACGGGTCGGCATCCTCCGGCCACCGAACGGTATGACGCACGTCACTGACACGCCTCCCGTCCCGCGGACAGTCACAGACGTGGAGCACTCACTGCGCGACCGTGTCCGAGCCGGGGACCCCGAGGCCTTCGGGCGACTCTTCGACACCTTCGCCCCGACCGTCCACCGGCACGCCGTACGGGTCACGGGCAACTGGTCGACGGCCGAGGACGTCGTGTCGCTGACCTTCCTCGAGGCCTGGCGGCTGCGTGAGCGGGTGCTGGCGGAGGGGGAGAGTCTGCGTCCGTGGCTGCTCGGCATAGCGACGAACGTCATGCGCAACATGACGCGCGCGGCCCGCCGGCACCGGGACGCCCTCGCCCGGCTCCCTCCCGCCGCACCGGTCCCGGACTTCGCCGACGAGGTGACCCAGCGGCTGGCCGACCAGGAGGAACTGGTCGCCGCCCAGCGGGCGTTGAGCGGAATGCGGCGCGCCGAGCGGGAGGTCTTCACCCTGTGTGTCTGGGAGGGGCTCGACACCGCCGAGGCCGCGGAGGCCCTGGGGGTGACGGCCGGGACGGTGCGGGTGCGGCTCTCACGGGCCAGGAAGCGACTGCGGGCGCTGACCGACGCGGAGCGCGCGCGGATGCCCGCGGCGGCCCGGCACCCGTCGGTCGGCGTGCCGACGCTCGCACGGCACACCGGAGAGGACCGGTGCGCAGTGGACCAGTGCGCGGAGGAGAGAAGACGATGATCCCGGAGCGGCCCCGCGGGACCGAGTACGACGAACTGGCCGAGTTGCTGCCCGCCCCCGGCGATCCGGCGCTGAACCCGGAGCGGCGCCGGGTGCTCAGACAGCACCTGCTGCGGGAGATAGGGAGGAAGCGGGCGGCCGCATCCGGGTCTCCGCGCGGCCGGCGCCTGGTCGTCTGGGCGGCGGCACCGCTGGCCCTGGCGGCC
The DNA here is from genome assembly GCF_964272335.1 of Streptomyces sp. SudanB5_2050. Lineage (NCBI taxonomy): Bacteria > Bacillati > Actinomycetota > Actinomycetes > Kitasatosporales > Streptomycetaceae > Streptomyces > Streptomyces sp. SudanB5_2050. The sequence goes on along the minus strand of NZ_OZ186760.1, from coordinate 622,766 downwards.
ACCGTGGTGACGGGGACGGTCGTCGTCACCGGGCTGCGCGGCGGGCACGAGGTCGTGCAGAGCCCGGGCGCGGTCGCGACGACGGTCGGCAGGCCGCCGGTGATCGAGATGAAGGACGGCCAGTTCCTGTACGAACGCCGCGTGATGACGGGGGAGTACACGGCCTACCGCGGTGACACGAGGGTGGTCCAGCGCGAGGACTGGCTCGCCGTGGCCGGCAGCCGGGAGGGGCTCGCCCTCACCGGGCCGCGACCCGCCGCCGCGGCCCGTCTCGACCCGGAGGCACCGACCACGGAGCACATGGCCATGTCCGGCGGCGCGGACCACCGCGAACTGCGGGAACTGCCCACCGACCCGCGGCAACTGCTCGCGCACCTCTACCGGGAGACGGAAGGACAGGGACCGACCCACGAGGAGGCGGTGTTCGAGTACATCTCCGGCGTGCTGGAACCGGCCGTCCTGGTCCCCGGCCTCAGCGAGGCCCTCTACCGGGCCGCGCGCCGGATACCCGGCGTCGTCGTCGAGACCGGGGTCCGGGACCGGATCGGGCGGACGGGCACCGGGCTGGCACTGTCGACGTCCGGCACGACGCGCCCCGCCCTGGTGTTCGACGCGTCGAGCTTCGTCTTCCTCGGCGTGGAGGGCACGACCGCGCTGCTGGAGATCGGCGTGGCCGACCGGGCCGGTGAGCCGCCGGTCGACTCCTGGAACCTCGGCACCGGATGACGCGGGCCGGACGGCGGCGCCGTCCGGCCCGTTAATTCGCTGGCACGGTCTCCGGGGGCGTGGTTACTCTGGCGATGCTCCGTCGACCTGCTCTGGGCGCAACAGCGCCCTGGAAAAGAGATGTTTATGCCCCGGCCCGCGCTGAGCGCGCCTCGCCGTACCGCCTGACCGTCCGACCCCGCGCCGCTCCCGGCCGGACCGGACGCGTTCCGGGCTGTTCCGCTCCTGCCCCTCACCGTCGTGCCCGCATGCGTGCCGCGGCCGGGGCGGGTCCGTTCGCCGAGGCCGCTCGGCCTGCTCTTGCTGTCCTCACAGACCGACTCAGCAAGGAGCACACCGGGTGTCCCACCCCAAGAAGGCTCACCCCAGCACGTCCCACACCGTCCTCACCGGCACCTTCGTCTGCGCGTGGTGCGGCCTGACCGTGTCCGCCGCCGCCGGCGACGGTACCCGGCGCAATCACTGCCCGTCCTGCCTGCACTCGCAGCACGTCCTCGACCACGTCGAGGGCGGACCGAGCGACTGCCACGGCCGGATGTCGCCGATCTCCATCGCCGTACTGCGCACCGGCGACTGGATGGTCGTCCACCGCTGTGTGCGCTGCGACGAACTGACCTCCAACCCCGTCTGCGCGGACGACAACCAGCTCATCCTGATGCGCATGGCCGTGCGGCCCCTGGCCCAACCGCCCTTCCCGCTCGAAGTGTTCGGCGAGCTGTGAGCCGGGGGAGGAGAGCGACCATGCCCGGACGAGGCAGACCGAACAGACGGACCCGGTCCACCCGACGGCCGCAGCGGAGCAAGGACGTCCTGCACGGTCGGGGAGGGCACGGGGCGAACGCCTTCCGGTGCGTGGGCTGCCGGACGGAGGTGTCACCGGAGGCGCCCGGCACCACGCACCGCAATCACTGCCCGAACTGTCTGTCCAGCCTGCACGTCGACCGACGGGTCCCGGGCGACCGGGCCGCGGACTGCCGGGGCCGGATGGAGGCGCTGAGCATGTCGGTACGGCCCGACGGTGAATGGATGATCATCCACCACTGTGTGGCCTGCGGCGAGCTGAGCGCCAACCGGATCGCGGGCGACGACAACGCGCTGGTGCTCGTGCGCCTCGCGCTCAAGCCCTTGAGGGACACCAGCATCGCCCATCGGGTGCTGCTGACCCTGTGACGGCGAACGGCACCTTCACGCCGGCCGGGCCGGCTCGGCCACGAGTTCCCGCAACTCGTGGCCGAGCCGCGCCGAGCGGAAACCGCCCGCAGCTCGAAGAGCGGAGCCAAGCGGTCGCCGCCGCCGCTGATGACATAAAAAACTGTCGAGACGGGCATGTGACAGCTAATCTTGTCGCATGAGCGATGAGAACGGAATTCCGACCCCCGACCAGAACGACGGGCATTTCTGGGCCACCGTCACCACGCTGGTCGAGCCGCCCTGGAACGAGCCCACCACGGAGGACTCGTTCGCCATGGACGACAGGGTCCATGAAGCGGCCCGTGCCCTCGCCGAACGGATCTCGACCCGGGCGCTCGCCTACCGCGCTGCGGGCAAGCCCCTCGACCCCGCGCTCATGGCCGCCCCCGACCTGCAGTTGGCGCTGCTCCGGGCGCTGTACGAGACCAAGCAGTCCGTCGACCGGCTGGCGGAGAGCGCCGCCACCGTCGCCGGCCGCGGCGGGGCCAGCTACGCCCAACTCGGGGCCGCCTGGGGCGGTATCAAGCGTCAGTCCGCCCGTCTCAAGTGGCCCCACGCGGTCGTCGGGAGGTCCACCCGGGAATCCATCCCGCTGCACTACGCGGGCGGCAGCGCCGTCGTCCACCACGACGCGGATGCCGACGCCTGGTGGTACAGCGCCACCGCCGCGGACCAGGAGGAGAAGGAGTCCGAGGCCGTCCACGGCACCTACGCCGAGGCGATCGCGGGCGCCACCGAGTTCCTCCTGGCGCACGCCCTGCCCGACCGGGACGAGCCCGCGTGACCCGGCTGCGCCCGGGGGACCGCGCGCTTCCTACGCGGCCGACGGGAGCAGAGCCGAGGAGTCCGGTTCCGGGCCGGTGCCGAAGCCGCCGATGACGGAGAAGCGGTCGAGGTCGACCACGGCGACGGAGTCGGTGTCCAGTTGGGACACATAGGCGAGGGGCCGGCGGGGGTGGAAGGAGACGGCGGCCGGGATGCCCTCCAGCCGCAGCGAACGGATGCGGCGCAGCGTCGTGCTGTACAGGGTGAGGGTGCGGCCGACGATGTCCGTCACCAGCAGTCGGTCGTCGTCGACGGTGTACACCCGCAGCGGGTCCCCGTCCACCGTCCGGCTCCGCACCACCTTCATCGTGCGCGCATCGACGGCGACGAGGGCGGAACTCCTGCGGGCTCCGACGTACAGGGTCCTCTCGTCACGGCTGAGGCAACTGCTCTCGGGCAGTTGGCCGGGGGTCACCACCAGCGGAGGTACGGAGGCGTCGTGAGGGCGCACGAGGCTGACCGAGTGCGACAGCAGGCCCGTGACGAAGGCCCGTTCACCGTCCCGGCTGAGCGCGAACAGGTGGGTCTTGAGCCCGTGTGCGGGCACCGCCCTCGTCGGGGCCTGATCGGTGGCGGGCGTGTCGAAGCCGAGCAGCACCGCCTTCTCCTCGCTCAGGGCGTAGAGCCGGTCGCGGTCGTCGATGCCCATGCCGTGGATGCGGTTGAACGGCCGCGTGTCGATCGTCCGGACCAGGGAACGCTCGGCGAGGTCGATGACGAAGACGGCCGAGCCGCCCTCACCGACGCTCGCGGACATGCGTACTCCGTAGTGCCCGACGTAGGCGAAGCGCCTGCGGGAGTCGACGACCATCTCGTGCGGGTACTGCGGCAGTGCCACCCGCCGCGACAGCCGGCCTGACGACACGTCGTAGAAACCGACCGCGTGACCGCTCTTCTCCACGACCACCAGCACGTCCGAACCGGCGGCCCCGGCGGTGCCGGAGGCCGTCGCCGTGAGGCCGGACGTCAACGGTCCGGCGCCGGCGGCCATGAGCACGGTGCGTCGTGTCACCACTGTCCCTCACCTCGGTCTCGCGGTCGTCCGTCGTCTCCTGCGCGAGGTGGCACGGTCGCCTCACGTCCACTCCCGAGACTCATGCCTGTCCGTGGGGCCCGGCAAACCGGCGCGCCCGCGCGCGGTGTCCGGGACGGCGGGCCTCCGGCATCCACCGGGCGGGACGGCCGGTGATGCGCCATCATGCAGCGGTAGCGACGGCATCGTCGGAATGGGGGGAATGCCGATGGGCGGGGCGACTCTGGCGCTGGTGGCGGCCGTGGTCGGTGGCCTGGTCTCGCTGGTCTCGGTGTGGTTCACGCAGCGCTCCGCACGGCGGATGCGCGAGTTGGAGTTGGCGCACACCGAGCGTCACCGGCAGGAGGACCGGGAACAGGCTCGGCGGGACCGGCTGTTCGCGGAACGGCACGCCGGTTACATCCGGTTCAGCGCGGCCACCCGGGCGGTCCGGGACGTACTGGCCGCCTGTCTGCACGACTTCCGGCGTGACGGGGCGCTCACGGAGGCGCGGCGTTCGGACCTCGCCGAGCGCTGGAACGCGTACGTCGTCCAGCACGCGGAGGCGCACATCATCGTCTCCAACGAGGTTCTGGAGGCAGTGGGCAGGGTCAACGGCGCGCTGCGGCGGACCTACGGGCTGGTGCAGCGGCTGGACGCCGGTCCCGCGGGCCCGGACGTGACGACGGAGGCGTTGCGGAGGCGGCTGGACGATCTCTGGGAGCCGCTGGAGTACCTGCGGGAGACGATGCGGGGAGACCTCGGGCTCGACGAGCCCGCCCTGCCGGCGGCGGTGACCGATGACTCCCGCACCTCCGGCGCCCGCGCGCCCGACGCCTGAGCGCCGACCGCGCGAGTGGACTTCGTCGGACGCGGGTCGGCGGGCCGGTCACGAGACGCGGGGCTGCGGCTTCGGACGGGCCGTCAGGACGCGGGGCGGGGACCGCCGGGCCGGAACCGCTCCACCCCGACGATGTGCCGCACCTTCACCGGACGCACGATCACCGCGACCCGCTGCTCCCCCGGCATGGTCCACTCGAACCGTTCGCTGCCCAGGTACTTGTGGGCCAGCCGGTCCATCCGGTCGTGCGCCTCCGGTCCCTCGATGAAGCGGGTCACCACTCCGCTGATCTGCACGCGGTCGAAGGGGTCGGTGGCGTCCGCGTGCGAGAGGTAGACACGGGGATCGCGACGCAGGTTCTCCTCCTTCACCCGCCCCACCGACGTGTTGAACGACAGCTCGTGCTCTCCTTCCAGATCCACCCACATGGGGCTGACCTGCGGGGCTCCGTCGGCGAACACGGTACCGACGTACCAGATGTGGGGGGCTCGCAGGCGGGCACGGACGGCATCGTCGAAGGTCGCAGTCATCCCGCGAGGCTACCAACCATGATCGACGGTAGTTCTCGGCCCCATGAGACCCCATGACACCCATGAGATCCCATGAGAGGTGATGCGCCGAAAGGCGCGCCCGCTCTCCATGCCGCAACGGGGCTCCGGGGCGCCGCCCACCGGCGCCCCGGAGTCCCGGCGCCTCAACTCGTGGGGAACTGGTCGGCGGTGCTGATACGGCTCTTGATCAGCGCGCCGGACTCGGTCAGCACGCCACTGCTGCTGTAGTCGGTGCCGCCGCAGGTGCCGGGCCTGAACGCCGCGCTGCCCTCGGGGGCGTCGGAGTACGTCCAGTTGGCATAGCTGATCTTCAACCGGTCGAGCAGATCCAGCCACGCGACGCTGCTCGTCCGGTCCACCGCACCGCCGCCGGTGGCACTGACCGTCCCGAACTCGGAGACGAAGAGCGGCAGTCGCGCCGCCGCCCGGCTCAGCGTGGCACGGTAGTTGTCCTTGTGGGTCGCCGCGTAGAAGTGGAACGCGTACATGATGTTCGTCGCGTTCACCGGATCGGCGACCACCTCGCTCTCGTCGGAGCCGTCCGAGACGCCGAGCGAGGACCAGCCGCGGGTACCGACGATGACGACCGCGTCCGGGTCGGCGGCCCGGATCACCGGGATGACCTGCTCGGCGTAGCTCTTGATGGCCGCCCAGCTCACCCCGTTGGGTTCGTTGGCGATCTCGTAGATCACGTTCTTCTTGTCCGCGTTGCGGGCGGCGACGGAGGAGAAGAAGGTCTTGGCGCGGTCCAGGTTGAAGTTCGGGTCGCCCGGCGTCAGCGTGTGGAAGTCGATGATCGCGTACATGCCGCGCTTCTCGGCCATGTCGACCAGGCTGTTCACCCGGCCGGTGAAGCCCGCCGGGTCGGTCTCGTAACCCTCTTCCTGCACGTACATGGCGACGCGGAACAGGTCCGACTTCCAGTCGTTTGCCAGCGCGTCCAGGGACGCGTCGTCGTAGCACTGGCCGAACCACTGGATGCCGTGCGTGCTCATGCCGCGCAGCTGGACGGGGCGGTCGTACTGGTTGCACAGATGCACACCGCAGACGCGCAGTTGCCCGTTGACGGCGACCGGGGTGCCGGTCGCGGGCGGATCGGTCGGAGGGTCGGTCGGCGGATCGGTGACGGACCCCGTACAGGTCACGCCATTGAGCGTGAAGGACGTGGGTGCCGGGTTGGCTCCGGTGAAGGAGCCCACGAAGCCCAGGTCGGCGGAGGCGCCGGTGGCCAGGGTGCGGTTCCAGTCGACGCCGCGCGCGGTGACCGTGGAACCGGCCTGCGACCAGGTCGCGTTCCAGCCCTGGACGACCTTCTGTCCGGCGTCCGGCATCGTGAACCCGAGCGTCCAACCGTCCACGGCGTCACCCAGGTTCGTGATCTTCACGCCGGCCTGGAAGCCGCCCTCCCACTGGCTGGTGACGCGGTATTCGGCCCTGCAGCCCGTCGCCGCCTGGGCCGGGGGCCCGGCGAGCGCTGTCAGGCCGACGGTCGATGCGCCGGCCACGAGCAAGGCCAAGAGGCGTTTCAATGCGTTCCTCCTCGAACGAAGCGGACACGACACAATGGGAGCGCTCCCAAAGCCCATCGGCCCGAGACCGTACACCCGTGTGCCGCCGCGCGACAGATGTCGGACGGCCGATCCGCGCCCGGTTCACCGTCGCCGTGGAAGCCGCAGTGAGGCGACGGACCGGGTGCCTCCTTGCCCGAGGAGGACGGCTCCTGCCGGCGTCACATGCCGTCGGCGGGCGCGTGACGGTCCAGCTCGGTGGCCAGCCGTCGCATGACCGTGCGGTTGGCCCGCCGCATCGTCGCCCGGACGACGGGGGCCAGCAGCCGGTCGGCGAGCGGGGCGCGCTCCCAGGCGTACGTGAAGGAGACGCGGGCCCCGCCGGCGGGCAGCGGTTCGACGGTGTAGGTCCCGTGGGCCAGGCGCCGCCCGCCCGCGCTGACGTTGCGCTCGACGATGCGGCGCGGGGCGTCCGCCTCGACGACCTCGATGGCGACGCCGGTCTTCGTGCCGCCCAGCGCCGCGGTGACGGTGGCGCGCGCGCCGACGCCGCGGGCGGGGCCGCCGCGACGCCAGTCGGACAGGTAGTGGTCGGTGAATCGCTCGTGGTGCGCCATGACGTCGAGGAAGTCGTAGACCTGCTCGGGCGTCTGCGGTACGCCGATCGACACGGTGACGGGCTTCATGTACCGAACGGTACATGGGGGTTGTACCGATTGGTACAGTCGCGGCATGACGGCGACGGGCGATGCGCGGCGGGCGTCGGTTCCGCCCGGGGGACGCCGGGAGGACCGGCGCGCACAGCTGGTGGAGGCGGCCGTCGACCATGTCGCGGCCCACGGCATCGCGGACCTGAGCCTGCGTCGTCTGGGTGCCGCGACAGGCGTGAGTCACCGCATGCTGATCCACTACTTCGGCACCAAGGAACAGCTGCTCGTCGAGATCGTCCGGACGTCGGAGCGGCGCCGGCGCGCGTCGCTGTCCCGGCTTCGCGCGGAGCCCGGCCGCTCGCCCGCCGATGTCGCGCGGCTGCTGTGGCGGCAGCTGGCCGATCCCGGTGCCGCCGGTGAGGAGCGGCTCTTCTTCGAGATCTGCGGACACGCGCTGCGGGGGCGCCCCGAAGCGGCACCGGTGCTCGAAGGGCTGGTGGAGGACTGGCTCGAGCCACTGGTGGCCGCCGAGATCGAGGCCGGGGCGACACCCGCCGAGGCCCGCAACCGGGCCAGGGTCGGCCTCGCCACCGTCCGCGGGCTGCTGCTCGACCTGCTCGCCACCGGTGACCGTGCCGGCGTCGACGCGGCGATGGAGGAGTTCCTCCGGCTCTACTTCGGCTCCGAGTGACCCAGTCGCCGCGTGCTCGCGGCGGGCGAGCGACGGCCGGCTGCGCGGTTCACTCGAATGCCACGTACCCGCGGATGTGAAGAACCGTTACTCCGATCGTGACCAAGAACAGCGGCGAAACGGTTCCCGGGCCCCGCGGGACCCCCGCCCCGCGGGGCGGAGAGCGCCCCTTGCGACTGCCACGACGGACCACCACAGACCACAGGGCCGGGTAATCCACTCCCTCATGCACCGTGAACCGAGCACACCCCACGCACACCACGGCCAGGGGCCGTTCGACCGGCGACCGGGTCCGGACGGCACGGGCCGGCACCGGGCACCCGACGCGGAGTTCCTCCTGCCCGCCGATGTCTTCGGCGTCCCCTACGCCCCTGACACGGTCGGCGAACTGCTGACGCCGCCACCACCCGACTGGGACCCCGCCGAAGAGCTGGCCTCCTACCTCCACGAGGCGTGGGGCGACCCCGCCGCCGTCCACGAGGAGGAGCACCGCGCACCGGCGCCGGTGACGGGGACGCCACCGCCGGATCCCCGGCAGCTGACCGCGGACGAGCCTCCGCCGCGCCCCCGGCGCCGCTCCCGCCGCCGGAACCGCCGGCAGCCCATCGGCGGACTGCGGGCCGTCAGCCTGGGCATCGCCGCCTCGGCGGCCCTCATCGCGGCGTCCGTGAGCCTCTTCAGCGGGGTGGCCGCCTACGAGCCGCTGCGGCTGACGGCCGACCCCAGGTCCTCGCCGGGCGTCCTGGCCTGGTGGCCGCTCCTGGTGTACGGCCCGTGGCTGGTGGCATCGCTGTCCGTGCTGCGGGCGGCACTGCACCGGCGCCGCGCGGTGCACTCGTGGGCCGTCGTCCTGCTGTTCTCGCACATCGCGATGGTGCTGTGCGTCATGCAGGCACCCAGAACGCTGACGGACGCCGCGGCGGCCGCACTGCCCGGCCTGGCGTCGCTGATCTGCTTCCAGCAGGTCGTCCGGCAGATCACACTCAGCCGGCCGCCCCGGCGTGCCGAGCCCCGCCACCGCCAGGCTCCGGAGGCCCGACCGGACACCACGGGCGGTGCCGCCACTCGGGTGCGCGGGAGCGGGACGGCACCCGCGCACCCGTCCCGCACGCCGACGTCGGCCCCGGAGCGCGATGCTCGTGGCGGCGCCCCGAACCGGGCTTTGCGGGAAGTACGCCCGCCCCGCCAGGCCACACCCGCTCCCGGGGCGGCGGTCAGGAGAAGTCCGGGGCGGTGATGCCGACGGGCGCCCCGGGGAGGTCGTCGGCCCGCCCTGTCCGACAGCGGTCGGGGTCGGTGAGCCCCGAGTCAGGCGGTCTCTTCGGGGCGGCGCACCCGGTAGCGGAGGTGGGTGACGTCGCGGTCGGCGAGGCGTCGGACGAGGTCGAGTTCGATGTGGTCGGCCCCGAGGTGGTCGAACAGCCGTCTGCCCTCGCCGAGGAGCACCGGAACGAGGTGGATCTCCATCTCGTCCATGAGCCCGGCGCGCAGGAGCGCCTGGGCCGCGCCCGCGCCGTGGACCATGACCGGGCGGCCCCCGGCGGCCGCCCGTGCCTGCCGGGCACACTCCTCGACGTCGGTGACGAACCGCGCGTGACCGGGGGGCACGTCCCCGTCGTCCACCCGGTGGGTGAGGACGAAGATCGGCACCCCGTCGTGGTGATCGCCCTGCCAGCGCCCGGCGAGTTCGAAGGTCCGACGGCCGGAGATCACCGCGCCGGTCGCCAGCGCCTCGCGGTAGACCTGGCCGCTCGGGCCGTCGGACTCCCGGTCGTCGAGCCAACGGAAGAGCCGGCCACCGGCGCGTCCGAGCTCCTGCCCCGGCCGGTCGTCGGGACCGGCGACGAAACCGTCGAGCGACATCGACATGTACAGCCGAATCGGATTCTCCATGCCGGCCTCCTGGTCCGCTGCGGGCGGGAACATCACAGGGGTGACTTCCGGCGGCCGGCGAATTCATCGGTCCGCGGGTGTTTCGCCGGTCGGCGATGAGTTCCCCGGTCGCGTGCAGTCGACATGAAGGAGACCCGGCGAGCACGAGGAGACCCGTGATGGGCAAGGTGTTCACCCATATGACGATGTCGCTGGACGGCTTCGTCGCGGATCCGCATGACCGGATCGGGGAACTGTTCGAGTGGTACGAGGCGGGGGAGGTGACCGTGCCGAACCCGAACGAGACCGTGGAGTTCCGGGTCGACGCCGCCGGCGCGCGGGTGCTGCGGGAACTGACCGAGAACTGCGGCGCGGTCGTCGCCGGCCGGCGTCTGTTCGACATCGCGGACGGCTGGGGCGACAAGCACCCGGCGGGCGCCCCCGTCGTCGTGGTCACCCACCGGGCACCCGAGGGCGCCGCCGAGAGGTGGCCGACGACGACGTTCGTCAGTGGGGTCGAAGCCGCGATCACCCGGGCCCGTGGGATCGCCGGCGATCAGGACGTCTCCCTCGCGAGCAGCACCATCGCCCAGCAGGCGCTCGATCTCGGACTGGTGGACGAGGTGTGCGTCAGCCTCGTGCCCGTGCTGTTCGGCGAGGGCGTTCCCTACTTCACGAAGCCGGCGGCAGGGCACCTGCTCCTGGACGATCCGATCGTCGTCCAAGGGCGCCGTGCCCTCCACCTGCGCTATCCGGTGAGGCGCTAGTCCCGCGCCGTCGGCAGCGTCGCCAGCTCCCCGAGGACCCGGGCCGCCGGTGCCGGGTCGACCAGCCACTTCAGGTGGCTGCCGCCGAGGGTGCGGACGTCGTACGGGTTGTCCGGCGTGAGCGCGTCGCCCTCGCGGATCAGCCGGTCCTGCATGGCGAGGGGCATGCTCGCGTCGTCGGTGAGCCGTACGAAGGTCTTCGGGACGGTGCCCCAGGTCGCCGCCTGCGCCCGGTCGGCGGAGGTGCCCACGTCGAGGTTCTCGTCCGGCTGGAAGGTGTTGAGGAAGGTCAGGAACTCCTCCTCCGTGCCGTCGGCGAGGAAGGCTGCCTTGAACGCGGCGAGGGCGTCACGGTCGGCGGTGCGGAAGTTGACGCGCAGCAGACCGAGTTCGGCCGGGTTCCCGGCCATCGCCAGGCCCAGGGAAGCGGCGTCTACGGTGGCCATCTCCGGCTCGGCGTAGTAGTCGTTGACGTCCAGGTCGACGGGGCACCAGGCGGCGACGTAGACGATGCGGTCGATGAGGTCCGGGCGGGCGTTGGCCGTGGCGGTGGCCGTGAAGCCGCCGCGGCTGTGCGCGACGAGGATCACCGGCCCGTTCTCCTTGGCCCGTTCCAGGATGCCGACGAGGTGTGCGACGTTGTCGGCGAGCGTGACTCCCTTGATCGAGCCCGGAGCGGTGGCGAGCCCATCGAGGTCCTGCGGTGCCTGGTAGGCGCGCGTGTAGGTCGCCCCGAACCCGTGGCCCGGGAGGTCGACGGCGACCGAGCGGTGTCCGAGAAGGCCGAGTTCGGCCTGGAGCGGCGCGAAGGAGAAGGAGTTCGCGAAAGCTCCGTGTACCAGTACGAACGTCGGCTGCATGTGTCTGCTCACTCCCTGGCCCCCGTGGGCGCCGAACGGCTGCCCGATACGCGAGGGAGCGTACGTAGCCGGAGATCATCGGTGCAACCGTTTCCGGGGAATCGGCGTCCAGCCCGAGGGACGTGATGGGGGTGTCGTGGAATCTGCCGATGGTGCGTGGTGGGTGATCATCGTCGTGGCCGCCGTGGTGACCGTGGTCCTGGGCCTGATCCTGGTGTCCGTGGTGGCCGCGGTCGCCCTCGGGGCGGGTCGGGTGAAGCGTCGGCGCGCGGCCCGGAGGGCGGAGTGCGATCAGGAACTTCCACGGGGATGAGGCTGCGGTGATGCGGGAATCGGCACGGGTGCGCTTCGTCGAGCTGTCCGGCGGGGTGATGTCCGCTCTGTTGGCCGGTGACCTGTCCGGAGCGGGCAGGGCGGCCGGGGTTTCCCTGACCGAGTACTTCACGACGGACGCGGCGCGGTGGCTGTGGCGGTTCCGGCTCGACCAGATGGCCGCCGACCCGGAGCGTGCGCGATGGATGGTGCGGCAGGCGGTCGTCGGCGAAGAGGGTCAGGTCGTCGGACACGCCGGATTCCACGGACCGCCCGACGACGTCGGCATGGTGGAGATCGGCTACTCCGTCGACCCCGCCTTCCGTCGTCGGGGATACGCCAGAGCCACGCTGACCGAGTTGCTCCGCCGGGCGGCCGCGGAACCGGGGGTCACCACCGTGCGGGCGGCGATCGGCCCGGACAACGTGGCCTCCCTCGCCACGATCGCGGGCTTCGGTTTCGTACAGGTCGGGGAGCAGTGGGACGAGGAGGACGGCCTCGAACTCGTCTTCGAGGTCCCGGTGGACCCTGCCCGCTGACGCGGTGGTCCCCGGCCGGTACGTCGAAGCGGCACCGTGCCCCGCTACGGCTAGTGTCGATGACATGAGCGCACACTCGGAACGTTCCGTCGTCGTGGAACGCACCAGCAGCGGCCAGTTCGTAGCGACCAACGCCCGTGGCGGATCGATCAGTTTCGGTACGGCCTCGGAGGGCGACCAGGCCACCGGCTTCACTCCCGTCGAGCTGTTCCTGGCCGCGATCGGCGGCTGCTCGGCCGTGGACGTCGACATCGCCACCGGGCGTCACGCGGAGCCCACCCGGTTCTCCGTCACGGTCACCGGAGACAAGGTCAGCGACGACCTCGGCAACCGCCTGACGAACCTCAAGGCCACCTTCACCGTGGAGTTCCCGGACGACGAAGGAGCGGAGCGCGCCCGCGCGATCCTGCCCCGGGCGGTCCAGGCGTCCCACGACCGTCTCTGCACGGTCAGCAGAACCGTCGAGGTCGGCACACCCGTGGCGACGACCGTCAGCGACACCTGACCGGGGGCCTGGGCAGGCGTCTGACCCGACCGCCCGGTCAGACGCCTGACCACGGCGTCCAGCCTCCCCGGACCGTGCGAGGGGGGTACGGATAATGTGCGGGCATGGCGACGACGGGGAAGCGACGGGTCCTGTACCGGCAGGGCAGCGGGTTCTGGCGGATGACGGCGAAGTGGGCCGTGGTCTTCGGGGCCCTCTACCTGCTGGACGGCGGCCTGGTGCGGTCGTGGGGCGACGCTCTGGTCTGGCCGCTGATCGGGGTGCTGCTGTGGGTGCCGTTCGGGGTCGGCGTGGTCTGGTACCCGAGGAAGGACCAGCGCGTCGAGCTGACGACGCGTGAACTGCGGGTGCGCCGCAAGCGGTTGCCGATGGAGACGGTGAACCTGCTGTATGCGGCCCGTCTGTGGCTGGACGGGCGCTCGACCGCCGACGACCGGCCGGTGCGGGAGTGGCCCCGGAGCGAACGGGTGGTCTGGGTGCCGCTGCGGGACGGCCGGGCGTTCGGAGTGGAGTTCCGCGATCCGGCGGCGTTCGCGCGGGTCTTCGGCGCGTTCGCGGTCGAAGCGTGCGGCGGGCCCGACATCGTCCGCGCGAGGGCCGCGACGGAGAGCTGTCCGGAACCGCTCCCGATGCGGTCCCGCCCCGCCGCCGACGGCGGCTCGGCGCTGGACGTCCTCGACATCTTCGACTGACCGTCCGCACGGCAAGCGGTCGGGCAGCGCGGCGCCGGTGTGACCGGGGTCCGCACGGGCGGCCGGACCGCCGCACCGCCCCACGGTGTCGGGCAGTGACCCGCTCACCACCATCGGTCCGGCCGACCGGCACCGAGGGCGCCGAACACCCCGCACCGCCGTCCGTGCTCCGCACCCAGCGGCTCGCCGATCCGGCCGATCGACACGCTCACGATCAGGCGGTGTCCCCGAACATCGCGGAGGCCGATGCCTCCGGCCGAGAGGGGTCCGGTAAGTTGCCCGTATGCCTGATCTCAGTTGGTCCTCGCCCGCCGAGGCATACGCCGCACTGCTGCAAGGGAACGAGCGCTTCGTCCGGGGTGACCGGCTGCACCCCAACCAGGATGCCGACCGCCGCGCGGAGCTGGCACCGCGCCAGCGCCCGTTCGCCGTGCTCTTCGGATGTTCGGACTCCCGGCTCGCGGCCGAGATCATCTTCGACCGGGGCCTGGGTGACTTCTTCGTCGTCCGCACCGCCGGCCACGTCTCCAGCGCCGAGGTGCTCGGCAGCGTCGAGTACGGGGTCAACGTGTTGGGCGCCCCGCTCGTGGTGGTGCTCGGACACGACTCCTGCGGCGCCGTCACCGCCGCGTCCGAAGCCGAGCGCAAGGGCGTGGCGCCGGCCGGTTACATCGGAGACGTGGTGGAGCGGGTGATGCCGAGCGTGCTCGCGGCGCGCAGCCAGGGGTACACCGAGGTCGACGAGTTCGTGGACGAGCACATCCGGCGCACCGTCGACGCGCTGGTGGGGCGCTCCGCGACCCTGGCCGACGAGGTGTCCGCCGGCCGGTGCGCGGTCGTCGGTCTGTCCTACCGACTCGCCGACGGAACCGTGAACCAAGTGGCCGCCCTCGGACTCGGCGACTAGAGGTCGACGGAGACCACACCCACGACGCGGAGCCCTGCCCCGGCAGGGAACACCGCCGGGTCCGGTGACGATCGTCCGGCGATCGCCAGAAGTCGTGCCACTGCCGATCCGACCTCATCGGCCCGCAACGCGCGCGGCCGGGTCCCGCACGCGCCGATGTACGCGAGCCTTTTCTCAACATCTCCGGAGAGCGTCCGGGGCCCCGCGCGGGCCTGCCGGCCACCCCCTCCCGAATGACGGAGCCCACCGACCGGCCGCTGTGAGCGGCCGGTCGACGTCTGCTCGTCGCGGCGGGATCGTATTTCGGCCTTTCCCGGTGAGACGGCCCGTAGCGCGCCGCCGGCCCGCCGGGACGACCCTATGCTTCTACTCGTTTGTAGAAACAAGCCTCGGGGTGGTCCGGGCCGGTGCGGAAGCGGACGCCACCCCCTGGAAGGCACGCACATACAAGGAGTGGACGCCACGATGGTGTTCAAGCGACTTCTGGGCTCGCTCGGTGTGGGCGCCCCCACGATCGACACGGTCCTGGAACCGGCGCCGGTGGTACCCGGCGGCGCACTCGGCGGGCAGGTGCATCTCAAGGGCGGACAGGCCGACTTCGACATCGAGCACATCACGCTCGACCTCGTGGCCCGGGTCGAGGCCGAGCACGCGGAAGGGGAGAGCGAGGGCACCGTCGTCTTCGACCGGTTCACCGTCGGCGGCGGGTTCCGGCTGGCCGCCGGGGAATCACGCAGCGTGCCGTTCGGCGTCACCCTGCCCTGGGAGACACCCGTCACCGAGCTGTACGGCCAGCCGCTGGGCATCGTGCTCGGCGTGCGCACCGAGGTCGCGGTCGCCGGAGCGAAGGACCAGGGCGACCTGGACCCGCTCACCGTCACTCCGCTGCCCGCGCAGGAAGCGATCCTGGAGGCCTTCGGGCAGCTCGGCTTCGGCTTCAAGTCCGCCGACCTGGAGTACGGGCACATCGGTGGCACGGGGCAGCGTCTGCCCTTCTACCAGGAGATCGAGCTGCACCCCGCGCCCCAGTACGCGCACCAGGTCAACGAGGTCGAGCTGACCTTCCTGGCCGGCCCCGGGGGACTGGAGGTGGTCCTGGAGGCCGACAAGCGCGGCGGCCTCCTCTCCTCCGGCCATGACACGCTCACCCGTGTCACCGTCGGCCACCACGACACCCGCGACTGGACCACGGAGGTCGACGGTTGGATCCGCCGGCTCCTGGAGAACCGGTCGAAGTACGGGGCACCCGCGTACGGGCACGCCGCCCCGTACGCGAACCACGAGCACCACGGTTCCGGCGAGCACCGTCACCACGAGGAGCACCACCGCTCCGGCCCCGGCGTGGGCACGGCCATCGCGGCCGGCGCGGCCGGGCTGGCGGTCGGTGTCGTCGGCGGCATGGTCGCCGCCGAAGTCGTCGACGAGGTGGGGGACTTCTTCGAGGGCGACGAGGACGAGGGCTGAGCGGTACGGTCCCTGACCGGCGATGGACCGGGGCCACCCGCCGGGGCAGGATCTGTGGTCATGGAGTTCTTCTGCTACCACCGAGACCGCCCCGGCTCCCTCGCGCTGCGCGAGGAGTTGCTGGAGGAGCACTGGTCCTACATGGACCGGTACACCAAGGAACTGATCGCCCGCGGCCCGACCTTCGCCGACGACGGTGAGACACCCACCGGCAGCGTGCACATCGTCGACCTGCCCGACCCGGCCGCCGCCCGCGCGTTCGCCTTCGACGAGCCCACCTACCAGGCCGGGGCCTACCGGGACGTGCTGGTGCGGCGGTGGCGCAACCTGCTGGGACGCTCCATGTGGGACTACCCCGGCGGGCGGACCGGTGGGAACCGGTATCTGGTGCTCGGTTTCGGCGAGGGGCCGGCCGCCGACCTCGCCCTGCCGTCCGACCGGGACCGACTGATCGCGTACGGGCCGCTGCTGTCCGACGACGCGACCACCTGGCTGGGTACGGCGGCGCTGATCGAGGCCCCCGATCCGGACGCCGCACGTGCCGTCCTGGACGCGGACCGCTACGCGGACATCGAGGTCCACGACTGGGAGTTCGGCGGCCGCCGGTGAGCCACGCGGGCGTCGGCCGCACCGGGTCCCGCCCCGCGCGTTCCCCGTCCCTGTCGGACCCGGCACCTACGCTGTCCCCACCAGAGCTGATCAAGGAGCGGGACAGTGCGGACAGAGCGTCATCAGGTGGGTGCGGCCGTCGTGTCGGCCGCGCGCGAGGACTTCACGAACCGGATCGGGGGACTGGTGCGGTCGATGTCGCGGGCCGGCCGGATGACCACCTACGAGTGGCAGTCGATAGCCGGGGAGTTCATCGACTACCTGGGCGCCCTCTCGGTCGACACGCCCGGCCTCGACACGTCGGAGGCCAGAGCGGCGCTGAAGGACGCCGCCGAGGCCGCGGCCGGCGCCGTCGCCTACGCCGCGTACCACCCGCACTGCAGCTTCCAGGTCTTCCTGGAGTACGTGAACTTCGGCATGAGCTACGACCCGGGCGACGACGCCCCGCAGGAGAGCGTCACACCGGGGGAGTGGATCGACGCGCTGTGCCTGAACGCCCTCCGGGACCGGGCCAAGTGGCACGGCGAGGCGTTCCACTTCGCCCGGCAGAAGTTCGCCGAGCGGGCACAGGGGACGCCGGTCGGCGAACTGGCCACAGGACTGACGGCCGTGGTCCTGGACGACACCGGCGACGACGAGGAGTACCCGCCGAGCGCGCAGGCCAGGCTCGCCGCCGTCGACGCGGCCCTGGACCGGATCCGCGTCCGCGCCGAGGAGACCGGCGAGCCGCTGCTGGACCGGCCGCACAGCGCGGCACTGCGCACGCTGCGCGCCCTGGCCGCCGAGGACCGGGACGCCTTCGACGCCGGATTGTCCGACCTCCTGGTCAGACACTCCGCCCTCCAGGGCCCCTCGGCCTCCCCGAGCAGCCTGATCCCGCTGGTTCCCCTCGCTCTCGCCGCGCTCGCGTACCGGACCCTGGGCTGGGCGCCCGCCGTCCGCACCGACTACCTCCCGCACGCCCTGGTCACCGGCTACGAGAGCCGGGGCCCCAGGGTCCGGGGGTTCGGCCGGAACCGGCGACCGGACGCGGTCGCCGCACTCACCGCCGGGCCGCTGACGGTGGAGCGGCCGGACGGCGAGTGGACCGTGCACCCCCAAACCGAGGCCATGTACGAGGAGGATCTCCGCGAGGCGATCACCCCCACCGACGGGAAGCCCCTCGACCTTTCGCGGCTGGAGTGGGCCATGGGCGATCAGGAGCGCCTGTTCAAGTGGCGCGCGGGCGACCCCGGCGGCGTCTCGGAGCCCCTGCTCACCCACCTCCGGCTGGCCTCCCGGATGGGCGCGGCCCTGTTCCGCGTGGCCCTGGCGCAGCCGGGCACCGAGGCCGAGGTGACGATCGACGGCCGCACGCTGCGCTACCGCGCCGAGCGGGGCGAGGCGGCCGGCGCCCACAACTGGCACACGGCCACCCTCCTGGCCCTGATCACAGGCGTCCCCGAGGACCTGGCTCCGCTGGTCCTCACCGGGCCCGCCTTCGCCCGCCCGGACGGCTCCGCCTTCGCCCCCTACCGCGAGGCCCTGCACGCCTACTTGGCGGGTACCGACCCGGAGTCGGCCGCCCGGCGGGCACTGGAGCAGGACGAGAAGGCGAAGGACTGGGGCTTCGCCATGCCGCCGGCGGTGCTGCTGTCGCAACTGGTGGAGGGCGACGAGGAGAGTTTCAATCTGGCCCTCGCCGACGCGCTCGAAGCCCACCGCGCCCACTACGAGGTCGCCGACCGCGCGAGCGACGCGGACGCCGCCCTCAACCTCGACGCGCTCGCCCTCGCGTGCCACGCCCGCCGCCGGGGCTGGGCCGTGCGCGTCGTCTCCCCCTACCTCCCGCAGGGCCTCCTCCAGGCGGCCGAGCCCTTCTAGCGCCGGTCAGGACGGCTGGACCTGGTCGAAGAGGGCGAGCGCTTCGGCCGGGTCCGCACTCACCAGGCGTTCGAGGCCGGCCGTCGTGAGCTGCGCCCACCTGCCGGCCCGCGCCCACATCCGTTCCTCGAAGGCGCGGACGGCGTCGTCCGGATCCGCGGGACCGGCGACGACGGCCTCGGCGAGTTCGGCGCCCTCCAGCAGCGCGAGGTTCGCGCCGGCCCCCAGCGGGGGCATCAGATGGGCGGCGTCGCCCAGGAGGGTCACCCCGCGTACATGGGGCCAGGTGTGGGAGACGGGCAGGACGTGGAGCGGGCGCCGGACGAAAGCGGTGCCGCGGCGGAGGAGGTCGAGGACCGGATCGGCCCAGCCGTCGAAGAGGGCCAGCAGACCCGATCGCACGGTCTCGACGTCGGCCGGGGCCGCCGTCGCCTGCCGGTCCAGCGGCGCGCGGAACTGCGCGTACACCTTGAGGTGGCCGCCGCTGCTGCGCTGGGCGACGAGAGCGCGGTTCACGCCGTACACGGCCAGGGAACCGTCACCGACCAGCCGGGCGAGGTCGGGGTGGGCCGTGTCGACGTCGTCGAGCGAGGTCTCGACCATGGTGACGCCGGTGTAGCGCGGCGACACCGGTGACACCGCCGGGCGGACCCGGGACCAGGCGCCGTCCGCGCCGACCACGAGGTCGAACGTCTCCTGCCGCCCGTCCGCGCAGTGGACCCGTACGCCGTCCCGGTTCCCCGGCACCACCTGCGTCACCTCCCGGCCCCACTGGACGTCGAGCGGGCCCAGGAGCAGGTCACGGAGCTGTCCGCGGTCGATCTCGGGATTGGCGCGGTCGTCCGGGCGGGGCCGCCAGTCGCGCAGGACGGTCCCGTCCGGGTCCAGGATGCGCATCGCCTGCCCCTCCGGGCGGGACAGGGCCCGGAACTCCGCCAGCAGCCCCGCCTTGTCCAACGCGCGCTGTCCCAGACCCTCGTGCAGGTCCAGCGTGCCGCCCTGGGAGCGGGCGTCGGGGGCGGTGTCGCGTTCGAGGACGGTGACCGGGTGGCCGTGGCGGTGCAGAACGCGGGCGAAGGCGAGGCCGGCGGGGCCGCTCCCCACCACGGCGATACGACGTCTCATGGCGATACACTGTATTGCCACGCTACGGTGTATCACAAGGATGGTGTGCTCATGACCGTGTGGGACCGGCCGGAACCACCGGCTCGCCCGGTGCCGCTCGACCGGGAACGGATCGTCGCCACCGCCGTCGCGCTGGCCGACGAGGGCGGCCTGGAGGCGGTGTCGTTGCGCAAGGTCGCCGCCCGGCTGAACGCCGGCCCGATGCGGCTGTACGGATACATCGCCACCAAGGAGGAGCTGTTCGACCTCATGGTGGACGAGGTACAGGCGGAGATCCTTCCCGAGGAGCCGGCCGACGACTGGCGGGAGGCGCTGAGCGGCCTGGCCCACCGCACCAGGCGGACCGCTCTCCGGCACGAATGGCTGGCCGACCTGCTGGGCGGCCGACCGGCCCTGGGCCCGAACGGCCTCGCCGTGTCCGAGTCCACACTGGCCGCCCTCGACGGCGTCGCCGACGTCGACACCGCCATGCGCGCCGTGGAGACCGTCAGCGCCTACTTCATCGGCGCGATCCGGCGCGAGATCGCGAACCTGCGGGCCGAGCGCGCCACGGGCCTGACCGAGCAGGACTGGCAGCGCGCCCGCGGGCCGTACCTCACGGGGATGCTGGCCACGGGCCGCTACCCGGCGCTGGCCAAGGCCGTGCACGAGGGCACGCACGTGGACGCCGACACGTCCTTCGCGACCGGTCTGGACTGGGTCCTCGACGCCGTGGCCGTCAGGTTCACCCGGCCGCCGGTGTGACACCGGCTCCGCGATCCGCTCGGCGACCGTCCGCGCCGCCCTCGTAGGATGCACGGATGCCGAAGCCCTTACCGTCCGGCCGCCGCGCACGGTTCGCCGTGTGGGCGGTGCTGTGCGCGGCCGGTGCCGCCGCCGTCGCCGCACTGAACGTGAACGCCTCCCCGGCCCCCGGCCCCCGGCCGGAAGAGCGCGAAAGGCCCGTCAGCGCCGAGTGTGCCGCGTACATCGCGGACATCGAGGCACAGTTGGCGGAGGCCGGGGCGGAGCACGAGGACGGCGGCGTGCTGTCCTTCACCCGCAGGGGGATCGGCGCGGAGGACTGCGGCGACGAGGTCCTCGACCACTTCGGCGGCGACCGGTCGACCGCACCGCCGCGGGTCTACTCCTCGTGCCTGGCGGTCGACACCGAGCCGGTGCCCGCGGGCGGCGACCCGTGCGGCGGTCCTTGAGCGGCACGGTGGCCGCCGACTGCCGACGGTCAGGCCGCGGGCTCCCGCCCGGGGCCGGCGGCATCGAGGCGGGAACGGAGGGTGGCGGCGAAGTCCTCGGCGCGGGACAGCTGGACGCGCAGTTCCTCGATCTTGCGGGCGGCGTCCTGCTCGTAGGCCCTCACCCGCTCCAGGAGGGCGTCGCGCTCCGCTGCGTCGGCCGACTCGGCGTCGTCCAGTCGGTCGGTGGCGTCGAGCAGGTCGCGCATCTGGTCCAGGGAGAACCCGAGGGGCTTCATACGGCGGATGACCATGAGCCGCTGCACGTCGGACTCCGTGTAGAGGCGGAATCCTCCCTGGGAACGGGCTGACGGGATGACCAGACCCGTCTCCTCGTAGTGCCGGATGGTGCGCAGGGACAGCTCCGTCCGCGCGGCGACCTCGCCGATCTGCATGTGCTTGTCGTCCACGCCGCTTGTCCAGGCCCTTCTCTTCCCGAGGCGGGCCGCGTCCGCTGCGACCTCGCCGTCTCTACTCTAACGTTAGGGTAGAGTTGTGGACGGTGAGGGTGGCTCGGCCTCCCCTCCGCTGCCGTTTCCGGGGCCGACGACGCCCCCGGCGAGGATCCGATTTCCGCAGGAGAGAGCGTGCGCGAGCCCATGTCGCCGACCGCCGCTGCCTGCCCGCCGTGACCCTTCGCCTCCGGGTGTGAGCCGCGGGGCCGTCCGTGCACGTCCCGTCTCGCGCCCCCTTCGGACTTCCGGCCCGCCTCGCGGGCCGTCGCGCGGGAGCCGGCCCGGCCCCCGCGTGTCCTTCCCGCACGCCCCGGCCCGCCGACCGGGCGTGCCCGAGCACGACAGGTACGCATCTCCTTGTCCTCCGCCGCTGTGACTCCCGCCGCGCGCCTGCGTGGCCTCAAGCCCGACTGGCTGCACGACCCCAAGGTCTGGCGCACCGAGATCCTGGGTGGTCTGGTCGTCGCCCTGGCCCTGATCCCCGAGGCCATCTCCTTCTCGATCATCGCCGGTGTCGACCCGGCGGTCGGCCTGTTCGCCTCGTTCACCATGGCCGTGGTCATCTCGATCGTCGGCGGCCGACGGGCGATGATCTCCGCCGCCACCGGCGCCGTCGCCCTCGTCATCGCCCCGCTGAACCGTGAGCACGGCCTCGGTCATCTGGTCGCCGCGGTCATCCTGGCAGGCGTCTTCCAGATCGTCCTCGGTGCCCTCGGAGTGGCGAAGCTGATGCGCTTCGTGCCGCGCTCGGTGATGGTCGGCTTCGTCAACGCCCTGGCCATCCTGATCTTCATGGCCCAGGTGCCCGAGATGCGCGACGTGCCCTGGGCGGTGTACCCCCTGATCATCGGCGGCCTCGCGCTCATGGTGTTCTTCCCGAAGCTCACCAAGGTGATCCCGGCCCCGCTGGTCTCGATCGTCGTCCTCACCGTCATCACGGTCGCGGCCGGCATCGCGGTGCCGACCGTGGGGGACAAGGGCGCCCTGCCGTCGTCCCTGCCGGTCCCCGGCCTGCCGGACGTGCCGTTCACCCTGGACACCTTGACGACGATCGCCCCGTACGCGTTCGCGATGGCGCTGGTCGGCCTGATGGAGTCGCTGATGACCGCCAAGCTGGTCGACGACATCACCGACACCCACTCCTCCAAGACCCGTGAGTCCATCGGTCAGGGCGTCGCCAACATCGTCACCGGCTTCTTCGGCGGCATGGGCGGCTGCGCCATGATCGGCCAGACCATGATCAACGTGAAGGTGTCCGGCGCCCGCACCCGCCTGTCCACCTTCCTCGCCGGCGGCTTCCTGATGGTCCTGTGCATCGTCTTCGGCCCGGTCGTCTCCGACATCCCCATGGCCGCCCTGGTCGCCGTCATGGTCATGGTGTCCTTCGCGACCTTCGACTGGCACTCCATCGCGCCCAAGACCCTGAAGCGGATGCCCGCCGGGGAGATCACCGTCATGGTCGTCACCGTGACCGTGGTGGTCGCCACCCACAACCTCGCCATCGGCGTCGTCGTCGGCACCCTCACCGCCATGGTCGTCTTCGCCAAGCGCGTCGCCCACCTCGCGCAGGTCACCGCCGTCACCGATCCCGACGGCCGCACCGTGGTCTACCGGGTCAGCGGCGAGCTGTTCTTCGCCTCCTCCAACGACCTCGTCGGCCAGTTCGACTACGCGGGCGACCCGGAGAAGGTCGTCATCGACCTCTCCTCCGCCCACGTCTGGGACGCCTCGTCCGTCGCCGCCCTCGACGCGATCGAGACCAAGTACGCGCAGCGCGGCAAGCGCGTCGAGATCACGGGCCTGAACGACCCCAGCGCAGACCTCCACGGCAAGCTCACCGGCGAACTCTCCGGCAGCCACTGACTTCCGCGCCCGCCGACCCGTACCGCGGCGACGGCGAAGGGGCGGCGTCGCGACGTCAGCGCTTCATCAGCGCGAAGACCCCCCAGCCGAGGTACTCACGCCCGTAGCGGGCGTAGCGGGCGGGTTCGGTGGAGAGTTCCTCCCTCACCCGGGGCGCCAGTTCGTCGTCCGGGTGCGCGTCGAGCCAGCGGCGCATGCCGAGCCACTGGGCCGCCGTGTAGCGGTCCCAGCTGTCCTGGTCGGCCAGTGTCATCTCCACCACGTCGCACCCGAGATCCTGGAACTGCCCGATCAGTTCCGGGAGGAGCAGGAAGTCGCCGGCGGAGGTGGCGTGGCAGGCCTTGACGGTCTCCTCGTCCGGAGGGGGCTGCCGCCAGTACGGTTCGCCGATCAGCATCAGACCTCCGGGGCGGAGGCTGCGGTCGAGCAACTCGACCGTTCCGGCTACGCCGTTGCCGATCCAGGTGGCACCGACGCAGGCGGCCAGGTCGACCGGCTCGTCCGCGACATGGCCGACGGCGTCGCCGTGGACGAACTGCACCCGGTCGGCGACGCCGAGTGCGCGGGCGCGGGCCCGGGCCCGCTCGGTGAAGACGGTGCTGATGTCCACTCCGGTGCCCGTGAAGCCCAGGTCGCGTGCCCAGGTGCACAGCATCTCGCCCGAGCCGCTGGCGAGATCGAGCACCCGTGTCCCGGGGGCGAGACGGAGCGACGCGCCGAGGGCGGCGAGTTTGGCCTCGGTCAGCGGGTTGTGGATGCGGTGGTCGCCCTCGCGGATGGTGAAGATGCGGGGGAGGTCCATGGCCGGGTTCCTTTCCGTCATGCCTGGAAGGCGGGGGAGTGCTCGAGGGCGCGTCGGCTCCGTGTGCATCGGTTCCCGCAGCCGTTCCTCGGTCCAGTCCGGCTCGGCCCCCGGGCGGCGAGCGGTTCACCGCCGCCCACCCGTGAGGAACCGGGGCACTTCGAGGATCCCGGCCCACCGGGCCTCACCCGGTCGGCAGGTGCGACGCGGATCGATCCGCCCCGGTGCCCGGGTCGGTGCTGGCCCGCACGACCAGGCGGTGCGGGACGGTCAGGTCCAGGGCGGGCACCTGGTTCTCGGGGCTGTAGATCCGGTCGGCCAGGCACTGCAGGGCGCGTTCGGCGATCTGCCCCTTGTCGGGGGAGACGGTGGTCAGCGTCGGGTGGCTGAAGCACCCGTCCTCGATGTCGTCGAAGCCGACGAGCGCGAGGTCCTCGGGGACGCGCACGCCACGCGTGTGCGCCATGTGCAGTGCGCCCAGCGCCAGTTCGTCGGTGAACGCGAACACCGCGTCCGGGCGGGACTCGCCGTCGAGCAGTTCGGCCATGGCCCGTGCGCCGTCCTGCCGGTGCAGCGAGGCGACCGGGCGTTCCCACCGAGGGCTCGGCGTGATCCCCGCTCGCCGCAGCGCCCTCCGGTACCCTTCGGCGCGCTGCTCCGCCGTGCCGTTGTGCAGATGCGGTTGCAGGCCGATCGCGGCGACGCGGCGGCGCCCGAGTGCCAGCAGGTGGCTGGTCGCGTCGTCCGCCGCCGCCACGTTGTCCACGGCCACCCGGTCCGCCAGGCCCTGTGGGCTGCGCTCGCCGAGCAGCACCACGGGCAACGGGCGCGCCGTGGACGCCACCTCCTGCGCCTCCAGTGCCCACGGGCTGATGATGAGCCCGTCCATGGCCCGGCCGCTGTCACCGGTCAGCAGCCGCCGCTCCGCCTCCGCGTCCCCGTGCGTCTGGTCGATGACCACCGTCCACGACCGCCGGCGAGCCGCGTCGACCAGCAGGCCGGCGAGTTCGCCGAAGTAGGGCGAGTGCAGTTCCGGGATGGCCAGACCGATGACTCCGGTGCGGCCCGCCCGCAGGTTGCGGGCAGCGAGATTGGGGCGGTACCCCAGCTCGTCGATCGCCTCCTGGACCCGCTGCCGGGTCTGTGCGGACACCCGGGCGGAACCGTTGACCACGTTCGACACGGTGCGCGCCGAGACCCCGGCGCGGGCGGCTACGTCTTTCAGGCTGCTGCTCACCCGCACATCGTGGCATGCCGTGGACAGCCCCGAGCAAGATCCCTCCCGACAGCTATTGCCACGTTGAATTCAACGATGCAACATGAGGCGGACCGTTCCACCGCAGATGTGCGAGGAGGCACATATGAGTCCGCACGCCTACCCCGGCGTCTCCACGGCCGACCTGGACCTGGACGTGACGGCCGACGTCGAAGCCCTGTACGCGGACGGGATCACCGCCCGCAAGGGGGCCTTCACCCCGGCCTGGGCCGACCGGCTCCGCGAGGACATCGACGCGGCCTTCCGGGAGGCGCTGGCCCGGCCCGGCGGCGCCGTCGGACGCGGACCCCACCGCTACTACGTGGAGATCCACCCCGAGCAGCTGCGTGGCTTCGTCGACCTGGTCGACCACCCCTGGGTGCGGTCCGTCTGCACGGCCGTCCTCGGTCCGGAGTACCGCATCGTCGAGCTGGGCTTCGACGTGCCGCTGGAAGGGGCCGTCAACCAGCCCTGGCACCGGGACTTCCCCATGCCGGAGGAGACGCGGACCGAGCGGCGGCTGACCTCCCTGGCCTTCAACGTGACCGCCGTCGACACGGAGGAGGACATGGGCCCCTTCGAGATCGCGCCGGGCACCCAGTGGGACGACAGCCCGGAGTTCGGGCACGGCATGTTCCCGCCCCGCCCGCACTACCCGCGCTACGAGGAGCGGGCCGTGCGCAAGTACCCGCGACGGGGTGACATCTCGGCGCGCACGGCGCTGACCATCCACCGCGGTACGAAGAACGACTCCGCGAAATCCCGTCCGGTGCTGGTCCTGGGCGTAGACGGCCCCGAGGCCACCAACAGCGAGCGGCACGACACGGCGGTGACCCGCCCCTACTGGGAGTCCCTGCCCGAGCGGGTCCGGCGCCACCTCGACTGCCCGATCGTCGACGAACTGCGGCCGATCACGCAGAAGCACACCATCGAGGGTCTGGTCATGGGCGATGCCTGAGCTGACCGCCGCGACCGGGAGCACCGGCACACCCGCCGGAGAGCGGCACGGGGCCCCGGCCATGGTCTACGCGGTCGCGGGCGTGTCCGCCCTGGGCGGCCTGCTGTTCGGCTACGACACCGGCATCATCTCCGGCGCGCTGCTGCACCTGCGGGACGACATGGACCTGTCCTCCCGAGAGCAGGAGGTGGTCGTCAGCGTGATCCTGCTCGGCGCGATGGCCGGGGCCCTGCTCGCGGGGCGCCTGGCCGTGCGGCACGGACGCCGCAAGGTCGTCATCGCGGTCGCCGTGGTCTTCGCCCTCGGGGCCGCGGCCGCCGCGGCGGCCCCCGGGGTGGGCGCTCTGATCGCCGCGCGCTTCGTGCTCGGACTGGCCGTCGGCGGGGCCTCCAACATGGTGCCGGTCTACATCGCCGAGGCCGCTCCCGCCGGGATCCGCGGGCGGCTCATGGTGCTGTTCCAACTGATGGTCGCCTGCGGACAGCTCATCGCCTACCTGTGCGGCTGGGCGCTGTCCGAGGGCGGTGACTGGCGCACGATGTTCGCCCTGGCGGTGCTTCCCGCCGTGGCCCTGGGCGTCGGCATGCTGTTCCTGCCCGAGAGTCCGCGCTGGCTCGTCGAGCGGGGCCGGCGGGAGGCGGCGGCGGGGGTACTGGCCCGGCTCCGGCCGGCGGGCACCGATGTGCACCGGGAGATCGACGAGATCGCCGAGGTCGCCGCCGCCACCCCGGTGGGGGGCTGGCGCGACCTGCGACAGCGATGGATGCGCCCCGCCCTGCTGATCGCCGTCGGCATCGCGGCCTTCTCCCAGCTCACCGGCATCAACGCGGTCGTCTACTACGCACCGACGATCCTCGTCGACGCAGGGTTCGGGGACTCCGCCGCCCTGCTCACCGGGGTCGGTATCGGCGTGATGCTGGTGGTCGCCGGGGTGGTCGGCGCCCTCGCCGTGGACCGGGTGGGCCGTCGTCGGACGATGCTGTGGTTCCTGCCGGGGTCCGGCATCGCCATGGCGGTCATGGCGCTGGCCTTCCTCGGCCCGGAGGGCTCGGCTGCGCAGCGGTGGACGGTCATCGTGGCGCTGTTCGCGTACATCCTGTTCAACGGGATCGGCATCCAGGCGGTGGTCTGGCTCATCGGCCCGGAGATCGTGCCGTTGAGCGTGCGGGGCCCGGCGACCAGCCTGGCCACGGTCACCCTCTGGGGAGTGGACCTGCTGATCGCGGTGACCGCCCTGACCGCGATCCAGGCGATCGGCCGTTCCGGCACGTTCTTCTTCTACGCGTTGATGAACGGCGTGTGCGTCGCCTTCGTGGTGGCCAAAGTGCCGGAGACGCGGGGCCGCTCGCTGGAGAGCATCGAGCGTGCCCTGCACCGCGGCGGTTCCTTCCGGAAGGCGCTGCAGAAGTCCTGAACGGCCCGTCGGCGGCGAGCCGGTCCGTCGTGTCGGCATGAAGTCGAGCGAAGACGGCGACGGCGGGCGCCGACCGGTGACGAGGCGGTCCGCCCCGCGGCATCACCGGTCAGCGAAGAGAGGTGCCCCACCCCCGGGCCGCGCGGAGCCGATTCCACTGCCCGGGGGTAGGGGTGAGGACGCGCGGTGCCCTGGCATCGACGGCGGGAGAGGTCCCCAGGCCCCCGGTGCGTCTTCGCATCGACGGTCTCACCGTCACCGCGCTCGCGCAGTCCCCCTCGCGGGTGATCTCCGCGTCGGCGGCGATCACATCACGTATGTGCCACGAATTGCACACACTGTGTTCACAAGTGGCACGGCGGCTTCACAATGACGCGTGCGCCATCACTGTCCTTGGGGGGATCATGCACACCAGAGCCACCGCCGTCGCCGCTGTCGTCGCCGCCGTCCTCACGGCCACCCTCAGCGCCTGCGGATCGGACGAGTCGAAGCAGGGCACGGCGGAACGCGCCACCGCGGCCGCCGAGAGCGCGCCGGCCTCCAGCACACCCGACTGCGGGGACGGTGATCTCTCGCAGGCCGACTGGATGGAGGACTGCGCCGACGACGGCCCGGAGAAGGGGGACCAGCCCGAGACCGAACTGGCGGTGGGTGACACCTTCGCCTACACCGACGGGCTCAAGGTGAAGGTGGACAGCATCACCACCATCACCGAGTGGGGGGAGTACGACACCGAGCCGGAGGCCGGCCAGACTCCGTTCCGCGTCACCTGGACCCTCACCAACGGCACGAAGAAGCCGTACGACCTGGACGAGTTCGGCTACCAGGCGCAGGGGGCCACCACCGGAGGCGAGACCGAGAGCCTCGACGTGGAACTCGGCTCGAAGCAGATGACCGGCCGCCTCGCCGCCGGCCGCAGCGGCACCTTCACCTCCGAGTACTCCCTGGCGAAGACCGACGGCAAGGACGTCCTGTTCACCATGACCCGCATGGACGAACAGTGGCTGGAGGACGGCAGCTTCCTCGGCGAGGACCCCCACTGGACCGGCACCATCAAGTAGCCGACAGCTTCCGACACCGGCTCACAGCCGCCTGGACGAGGGGAAGTGCCTGCCGCGCTCTGATGGGCTGTGGGATCGTCGGGTGCCGAGCGAGGCACCGGGCGTCCCGGTGTGTCGCCGGGACAGTCGATCGACAGGCGAAGGACACCAGGGAACATGGCCGAGGTTCTGCTCTACCATCACGTCCAGGGTTTGACCGACGGGGTCCGGGCGTTCGCCGACGACCTGCGGCAGTCGGGTCACACCGTGCACACTCCGGATCTGTTCGAGGGCCGCACCTTCGGCAGTCTCGAGCAGGGCATGGCGTACGTGCGGGAGACCGGGTTCGACGTCCTCGGGGAACGCGGTGCGGCAGCGGTCGGGGACCTGCGCCCGGAGCTGGTCCACGTCGGTCTGTCGTTCGGTGTCACGATCGCCCAGAAGCTGGCGCAGACACGGCCCGGCGCACGCGGAGCGCTGCTGTTGCACGCCTGCATCCCCGTCACCGAGTACGGGGAGTCCTGGCCCGAGAGCGTGCCGGTGCAGATCCACGGCAAGGAAGACGACGAGTACTTCGACGAAGACCTGCCCGCCGCGCGCGAACTGGCCGCGTCCGCACGGTCCGCGGAGCTGTTCCTCTACCCCGGCGACCAGCACCTGTTCACCGACTCCTCTCTCGACGCCTTCGACGCCGAGGCGACCGAGCTGCTGCTTGAGCGCGTGCGGACGTTCCTCGCCGCGGTCGGCTGAGCGGGGAGATCGGCGGCACCCGCCTCTCCGGCACCCGCCTCTCCGGCACCCGCCTCTCCGGCACCCGCCCTGTTCCCGCCGAAGCCCTTGCCGCGTGCGCTGCGGTCGGTGCGCGGCGACGGCCACAGCGTGATCACCTCCGTGGGTGGTGACTGCTCCGGTGGATACTGGAGGAGGCAGGGTGGAGGCGAACATGCTGACGGAACTGCGCGGGCACCTGGGTCAGTCCCTGTTCGAGCGGGTGGCGGGCCCGGACGGAGCCGCCAACCGGGCGCGTATCCACGACACACCCGGGCCGCGCTGGTTCGGTCCGGACCGTCCCATACGCAGGGTCCACGGCGATGCCTCGATGTTCATCGGCGGCATCAGCGCCCTGCTGCTGCAGTCCTTGCACCCCCTGGCGATGGCGGCCGTCGCCGCCCACTCCGGCTACCGCGGGGACCCGTGGGGCCGACTCCAGCGCACCAGCACCTTCCTCGCGGTGACCACCTACGGGACCGCCGAGGACGCCCAGCGCGCCGTCGACCAGGTCCGTGCCATCCACCAGGGGATCCGGGGCAGGACGGCGGAGGGCCTGACCTACCACGCGGCCGATCCGCACCTGCTCGGGTGGGTCCACGCCGCCGAGACCGACAGCTTCCTCCGCGCGCATCAGCGCTACGGGGCACATCCGCTCGACGCCGCCGGCTGCGACGCCTACGTCGCCGACACCGCCCGGGTCGCCGAGGCGCTGGGAGTGATCGATCCGCCCCGCGACCGTCGCGCCCTCTCCCGGCGCCTGTCCGCCTACCGGCCCGAACTGCGTGCCACGGCCGAGGCCGCCGCCGCGGCACGCTTTCTGCTGTTGCAGCCGCCGATTCCCCTCGTGGCACGCCCCTTCTACGCCGGGCTCGCGGCGAACGGCGTGGCCGTGCTGCCGTACTGGGCCCGGGCCCTGCTGAGGCTGCCACGGCTGCCGGTCGTCGAGGACGTCGCCGTGCGGCCGGCGGGCCGCGCACTGACCCATGTCATCCGCTGGGCCATGAGTCCGTGACCTCATGAGTCCGTGAGTCCGTGGCTCCGTGAGCCCGCCACGGGGAGGAGTGCTCCGTTCCGTGCGCCGGACGCCCTCATGCCGTACCGCGGCCCTCGCTCACGGGGCAACTGCCGGGCAGGGGGCGAGAGTTTGCTGACGTTCGGCACATGTGATTCGGCCGCGCCGGGCAACTGGATGGAGAGCGAAGGAGTACAAGGCGCAGAACTTCGACTCTTCTGGAGAAACCATGTCGACCTACAGCAGAACGGGTGCGCGGAACTCGAGCAAGACCAACGGGCTGGCGATCGCGGGGCTGGTCTGTGGAATCGTCGGCCTGCTCTTCCTGCCCATCATCCTCGGCCCGTTGGCGATCATCTTCGGTGCCGTGTCGCTGCGGCAGACCGGCTCCGCGATGGCCAAGTGGGCGATCGGTCTGGGCATCGTCGACATCCTGCTCATGATCCTGCTGTTCGCGCTCGCCGCCAACAATGGCGGCAGCTTCACCTGGCACTTCGGCTGACCGTTTCGGTCCGGGCCGTGCACGGCGCCCGCGTGGCGGAACCTCGCCCGCGCGGGCGCCGACCTGTGCCGCCCGCCGCTCGGGGCGGGCGGCCTGTCCAACCCGAGCGGCCAGGTGCCGCCCTGTGACCCGCCCCTCCGGCGTCAGCCCGCCGTGCCAGGCGCGGGCGGGATGTGAACCGTCATGATCAGGTGGCACGTCCCGGTCCCCGAACCCCGGTACGTGTGGGGGACGTCCCCGTCGAAGGCGGCGGTCTGGCCGGCCTCGACCGGATGCTCGGCGCCGTCGACGACGAGGACCATCTGCCCGGCCGTGACGTTGACCGTCTCGACGACACCGCTCTGATGCGGGTGGCTGCGGTACTCCTCGCCGGGTTCCAGCTTCCAGCGCCAGACCTCGACGGGGGCCGGTCCCGAGGTGGTCAGCACGAGCCGGGCTTCGCCGCCCTGCTCCCCGGACCACAAGGGCATGACGGCGTCGGCGGACACGACCCGCACGCGTCCTTCCGACGGCCCTTCCAGCAGCGCGGACACCGAGACCCCGAGCGTGTCGGCGAGGCGGACCAGGGTGGCGAAATTGGGGTTGCCCTGTGCCTTCTCCAGGGCGACCAGGGCGCCCTTGCTGACTTTGGCGCGCCGGCCGAGTTCGTCCAGGGACAGTCCGGCGCGGGTGCGGGCCGTACGGACGTTGTGCGCGAGCGTGCGCAACGCCGCCTCGGTCTCGGCCATCGCTATCACCCCTTGGGGTACGGGTCGGTGCACTGGACCGGGCGGTCGTTCGGTTGACGATCGGTGGTCGGTGCGTTGTACGGTGTGGTCGTTCTGTTGATGGTAAGGGATGGGCACCACCTGTGATCGCTCCGTCCGCTGTCGGCCGCTGGGCGGCTCACGCCGTCGCCGTGATCACCGCCCGGTACGCGGCCGGCGGCATCCTCGCTACCAACTGACCGCCCGCCCAACCGCCTTCCTCGAAACGGACTGTCCGATGCCGCTGTTCCGCATCAGCCCCGCCGTCGCCGACGCCTTCCCCGACACCCTCATCGCCGTCGTCACCGCCTCCGGTCTGCGCGGTGACGAGCCCTGGCCGGCCACCGCCGCCGCCCTCGACGAGCTGGAGGCCCGGCTCGCCGGCGACGCCTGGCGGCCCGCCGACGAGAACGACCCCCGCGTCGAGGCATGGCACGCCGCCTACCGCTCCTTCGGCACCAACCCCCGCCGCATCCGCCCCAGCGTCGACGCCCTGGGCCGACGCATGGCCAAGAAGGGCACCCTGCCCCGGATCAACCCGGCCGTCGACTCCTACAACTGCGTCTCCGTCCGCCACGGCCTGCCCGCCGGGGCCTTCGACCTCGACCACGTCACCGGCGACGTCGAGATCCGCCACGCCGACGGCAGCGAGACCTTCACCCCGCTCGGCGAACCCGACACCGTGGAGAACCCCAAGCCCGGGGAGGTCGTCTACGCGGACACCACCGACGTGCTCACCCGGCACTGGAACCACCGCGACGCCCACCGCACCCGTGTCACCGAAGCCTCCACCCACGTCGCCTTCGTCCTGGAGACCGTCGCGGCCACCCGCGACGGGCACCTGCTCAAGGCCGCGGCCGACGAACTGCGGGCCCTGCTCCAGCCGCACTGCCGGCAGAGCACCGTGCGCTACCTCGGCCCGGCACACCCCGAGGCCACCGCCTGACCACCCACTCCTGGAGGTTCGACTTGTTCACCGGTCTGAGCGCCTTCCCGCTCACACCCGTCCCCGGCAACGGCGACGTCGACGAGAAGGTGTTCGCCGCGCTGGTCGAACGGCTCGCCGCCGCCGGCGTCGACTCGATCGGGGCACTGGGCTCCACCGGTTCCTACGCCTACCTGACCCGCGAGGAACGCGCCCGGGTCGCCCGCATCTCGGTCGAGCACGCCGACGGGGTGCCGGTCATCGTCGGCATCGGAGCCCTGCGCACCCGCCAGGTGCTCCAGGCCGCCGAGGACGCCCAGAACGCCGGCGCCGCCGGGGTGTTGCTGGCACCGGTGTCCTACCAACCGCTGACCGACGACGACGTCTTCGGCCTGTTCGAAGAGGTCACCGCCAACCTGTCGATCCCCCTGGTGATCTACGACAACCCCGGCACCACCCACTTCGCCTTCACCGACGAGCTGTACGCGCGCCTGGCCCGGCTGCCGCGGGTGGCGTCCCTCAAGATCCCCCCGCTTCCCGCCGACCCCGCCCGGGCCCGGGCCCGTGTCGAGCACCTGCGTCGGCTCCTGCCCGCCGCGGTGACGATCGGCACCAGTGGCGACGCGGCCGCCGCCCGGGGTCTGAACGCCGGATGCGACGCCTGGTACTCCGTGATCGGCGGCACCTTCCCCGAGCCGGCCCTCGCGCTCACCCGCGCCGCCCAGGCCGGCATGCACCGGCAGGCCCTCGAGGAGTCCCGGCGTCTTGAGCCCTTGTGGGACCTGTTCGCCCGGCACGGCTCCCTGCGGGTCGTCGCCGCGGCCGCCGCGCACCTAGGTCTGACGGCCCGGCGCAACCTCCCCCTGCCGCTGCGCGGCCTGAACGCCGAGGAACGCGCGCGTCTCGTCACGGTCGTCGAGCAGCTCCGGCTCCACACCTGACGGTTTTCGCGGGGTGCTCGGGGTGCTGGCCCCTCCGGGCCGGACGCGCGCGAGCGACCGGCGCGATCCTCAGGGCGCGGGCGCGGTCAGGTACCGCTGGATCGTCGGTGCCAGCCATGCGACGATCTCCTCCCGTGCCAGCCCCACCGCCGGCGGCAACCGCAGTACGTACCGGGTGAGCGCCAGCCCCAGCAGCTGTGAAGCCATGAGTGCCGCCCGCGTCGGGACCTGCTCGGGGTCGGGGCACACCTGCTGGGCGACCGGCAGCAGCTGATCGCGCAGGATGCCCTGCATGCGCTCCGCCCCGGCCTGGTTGGTCGCACCGACCCGCAGCAGGGCGGTGAGCACCTCGTTGTCCTCCCACAGGTCGAGGAAGTGCTCGACGAGGATCCGTCCCGCGTCGGGCCGGCGGTCCGCCCCGCTCACGTCCGGCAGGCGGAGGTCGATGGCGACGGCCGCCGCGAACAGGCCCTCCTTGTTCCGGAAGTACCGCATCACCATCGACGGGTCGATGTGCGCGTCCTTGGCAATGGCGCGGATGGTGGCTCGCTCGTAGCCGTCCGCCGCGAAGCGCTCGCGGGCCGCCGCGAGGATCGCGCCGCGGGTGGCGTCGGAGCGTCGGGGGGCGCTGGAGCCGGAAACCGTGGAGGTGCTGTCGCTGCCGTTCACGGGAACGAGCGTAGGCCAACGAGCGTAGGTCAACAACTGTTCGCCAACATGTGTGTGCCAACGGTTGTTGACGTCGGCTGCGGCGTCTCGGTATCTTCGTCAACAAGCGTTGGTCAACGCGTGTTGGTCAACAGCTGTTGGTCAACGAGCGATGGCAAGCACACATCGGGCAAGCACGCGTCGGCAAGGACGCGTCGGCAACAGGAGGCCCCATGAACGGCACCGCCGGCACCGCCACCCACCGCACCGTGATCGTCGTAGGCTCCGGCCCCACCGGCCTCCTCCTCGCCGGTGACCTCGCCACGGCCGGCGTCGCCGTGACCCTCGTCGAGAAGCGCCCGCGCGGCATCAGCAACCTCTCCCGAGCCTTCGGGGTGCACGCCCGCACCCTGGAGCAGCTCGACGCCCGCGGCCTCGCCGACGAACTCCTCACCACCGGCGACACCCTCACCGGCCTGCGCCTCTTCCGTCACCTCTCCCTCGATCTGAGCACGCTGCCCTCGCGCTTCCCCTTCCTGCTCGTCACCCCGCAGTACGAGGTCGAGCGGCTCCTGGAGCGGCGGGCCCGGGACGCCGGGGTCGAGTTCGCGTACGAGAGCGAGGTCGTGGGGCTGCGGCAGGACGACGAGGGCGTCGACCTCGATCTGCGCGGCGCGGACGGGACGGTCGTCACACGCCGGGCGGCCTATGTCGTCGGCGCCGACGGTCACCGCAGCGCCGTGCGGGAGGCCATCGGCCTGGACTTCCCCGGTGTCTCCGTCATCAAGTCGCTGATCCTGGCCGACGTCCGACTCGCACGGAAGCCCGAGGGGGTCCTCACCGTCGACGGGCGTGGCGACACCTTCGCGATGATCGCCTCCTTCGGCGACGGCTGGTACCGGGTCATGGGCTGGAACCGCCGCAACGAGGTCTCCGACGACGCCCCGCTCGACCTGGACGAGGTCAGGGAGATCACCCGCCGTGCCCTGGGCACCGACTACGGCATGCACGACGCTCGCTGGCTCTCCCGTTTCCACAGTGACGAACGCCAGGCACCGCGCTACCGGGTCGGACGGGTCTTCCTCGCCGGCGACGCCGCGCACATCCACTCCCCGGCCGGTGGGCAGGGCATGAACACCGGCCTCCAGGACGCCGCCAACCTGAGCTGGAAGCTCGCCGCCGTCGTCCAGGGGCGGGCGGCCGAACGGCTCCTCGACAGCTACGAGTCCGAACGCCACCCGGTCGGCCGGGCCGTGCTGCGCAGCAGTGGGGGACTGGTCCGGCTGGCCCGTGCGCGCAACCCCCTGCTGCGCGCCGTACGCACCCTGGTCGCCGCGTTCGTCGACCTGGTCCCGCCCGTCCGGCGCAAGGCCCTGGGGCAGCTCACCGGGATCGGTTACGCCTACCCCGCCCCTCGCGGCGCCCACCGCCTCACCGGCACCCGCGTCCCCGACGTCGCCCTGCGGGACGGCCGGCTCCACGAGGCGCTGCGCGGCGGCCGGTTCGTGCTCATCACACCCTGCGCCTACGAGGGTCCCGGTG
Source organism: Streptomyces sp. SudanB5_2050 (assembly GCF_964272335.1). Lineage (NCBI taxonomy): Bacteria > Bacillati > Actinomycetota > Actinomycetes > Kitasatosporales > Streptomycetaceae > Streptomyces > Streptomyces sp. SudanB5_2050. The sequence continues at coordinate 587,150 of NZ_OZ186760.1, read as the reverse complement.
CCCATGACGGCCGGCTGACCGTGGGGCGCTGGGCGGGTGACCGCCGGACGACCGTCCTGGTACGGCCCGACGGATACGTGGCCTGGGCGGCGGAGAGGGCGGACACGGCGGACATCGACGAGGCGGTGGTCCGGGCGCTGACCGGACGTACCGCGGCTCGCCGCGGCACCCCGTCACGATCGTGGTGATGCGAGGTCACCTGTGCCGTTCCGGCGCTCCGTCGGCCTCGGGCACCCGGCCGAGCGCCGGCCGCAGGAGCGGTGCGTGGCGGGCCAGGAAGTCCCACAGCTGGTCGGCGACCGGCCCGTGCGGCCGGTCGCGCCGGCGAGCCGCCGACAGTTCCTCGACCACACCGGGGAAGTGCCGTCCGGCGATGGACAGCAGGGTTCCGTCACGCAACTCGCTCTCGATCAGGAACCGCGGGAGGTGCCCCCACGCCATGCCGTGCAGGATCAGCTCCTTCTTCATCAGGTGGTCCGGCACGGAACTCCGGGGCGCGCCCTCGACCAGGAAATGGCCCTGCTCGGCCGGGTGCCGCGCCGAATCCCGGACCACGCACTGGGTGAAGGCCTGCATCCGCTGCGGTGTGATGTCGGTGTCCGCGGGGAAGGGCAGGAAACCGGGCGCCACGACGGGGACCAGCGCGACGCGGCCGAGATCGATCCACTCCATCCGCACGTCGCTCTTGGGAACCCGGTGCACGATCAGGTCGGCTTCGTCCTCCAGCAGCCGCTCCCAGGGGCCGGTGACCGTCTCGAACTGCAGGTGCAGCCGAGTCTGCGGGCGCGGCGCGAAAAAACGGCTCAGCAGCTCCAGCACCGGTGGAAGCGGGCACAGGTCGCCGAGCACCACGCGCAGTTCGGCCTCCTCGCCCATCGCCAACTGCGCGGCGTAGGTCCGCAGTTCCTCGGCCTCGTGCAGCAGCAGGCGGACCTTGCGGTGGAAGGCCCGCCCCGCCTCGGTGAGCCCGACCCGGTAGCCCGAGCGGTCCAGCAGGACCAGCCCCAGCTGGCGCTCCAGCTTGGCGACGGCCGCGAAGACGGAGGGGTGCGAGCGGTGCAGCCGCTCGGCGGCCGCCTGGAAACCGCCGTGGACCACAACGGCGTTGAAGCACTGCAACTCATGGAGCGTGAAGTTCGACATCGTCCGCAGAAGCTACAAGGTTCTTCCGATCTTTGTAATGGAACCCTGCGAGCGCCGTTCCTAGGCTGAGCGCACAAGCCGCTGGATCACGGGAGACGACATGACTTCTCAGACCCCCACCGCCATCACCACCGGCGACGGCGTCCGCATCGCCTACCGCTTCGACGGTGACGAGACCAAGCCGGTGCTGCTGCTCTCGAACTCCATCGGCACCGACCTCCACATGTGGGACGGTCAGGTGCCGGCGCTGACCGAGCACTTCCGTCTGCTGCGCTACGACGCCCGCGGCCACGGCGCGTCCGACGTCCCGAACGGCCCGTACTCCCTGGACCGGCTGGGGCGCGACGTGGTGGAGCTGCTGGACGCCCTGGGCCTGGAGCGGGTGCACGTGCTCGGCCTGTCGCTGGGGGGAATCGTCGCGCAGTGGCTGGGGATACACGTCCCGGAGCGCGTGGACCGCCTGGTGCTCTCCAACACCGCCGCGCACCTCGGCCCGGCGCGTCAGTGGGACCGGCCGATCGCCGAACTGCTCGAAGCACCCGACATGCGGGCCACCGCGGAGAAATTCCTGCACAACTGGTTCCCGGCCCGCATGCTGCGGGGCGACGACGAGATCGTCGAGGGCTTCCGCCGCACCCTGCTCGCCACGCGGCGCGAGGGCGTGGCCGGAAGCTGGGCCGCGGTGCGCGACTACGACCTGCGCCGCACCGCCGCACTCATCCTCAGCCCGACCCTGGTCATCGCGGGCGAGCACGACACCGTCACGTCCGCCGACCACGGCAGGGAACTCGCCGCCACCGTCCCCGGCGCTCGCCTCACCGTCCTGCCCACGGTGCACATGGCCAACGTAGAAGCCCAGGCGGAGTTCCTGGACGCCGTGGTGGCGTTCCTCACGCAACGGTCGGGCTCCGAGCACGCGATGGGATGATGGCCGACGACAAAGGCGACGGCGGAACGAGGAAGCCGGTGTGAATCCGGCGCGGTCCCGCCACTGTGATCGGCGAGCGAGTCCCGACAGGTCACTGCCCGGCAGCGGGTGGGAAGACCGGGACGAGCATCGACCCGAGAGCCAGGAGACTCACGCGGTCGCCTCCTCGACGGACCACCGGGGCGGATCTCCCCGGAGAGAGGGACGGCACCCCATGCACGCAACGCCGACCGGACGAACGGCGGACTGCGCGACGACCGGAACGCCGACGGACGACGCGACGACGGGAACGCCGACGGACGACGCGACGACCGGAACGCAGGCGGACCCCGTGCCGTGCCGCATCGTCGTGTGCCGCGACTGCTGCTGCGGCAGCCCCAAGGTGACCGGAGTCGACCACGCGGCCCAGATCGAACGCCTGCGCACGGCGGCGCCGGTCCGCGTCTCCGACTGCCTGGACGTCTGCGACCACGCCAACGTCGTCGTCGTGCAGCCTTCCGCCGAGCACCGCGCCGCGGGTGCCCGCCCCGTCTGGCTCGGACTGGTCAACGACCCGGACGCGACCGAGGACATCACCGCCTGGGTACGCGCCGGCGGACCGGGGGCGGCACCGTTGCCGGACATCCTCGACCTGTACTCCATCGCACCACCGAGGCGGCGCCGGGTCCCCTGACCGCACGGATGAAGCCTCGGGACGGCCGGACGGGGAGCAGTCGCACGTCAGTTGACCGCGACCGTGCCCAGGAAGCGGATGTGCGGCCGGTCGTCGGGGCCGGGACGGGTGACCTCGGCGCGCACGCCGTAGACGTCGGCGATCAGGGACTCGGTGAGCGTGTCGCCCGGGGGACCGGCGGCGACCACCCGGCCCTGCCGGAGCACGACGACCTGGTCGCAGTACATGGCCGCCAGGTTCAGGTCGTGCAGGGCGACGACGCTGGTGACGGGCAGCTCGGCGATGAGGTTCAGCAGTTCGAGCTGGTGCTGGACGTCCAGGTGGTTGGTGGGTTCGTCCAGCAGCAGCTCGCGTGGCTCCTGGGCCAGGGCGCGGGCGATCTGCACGCGTTGGCGCTCGCCACCGGAGAGCGTGTGCCAGAACCGGTCCGCGCGATCGGTGAGACCGGTGCGCTTCAACGCCGTGCGCACGGCGTCCTCGTCGGCGTCGCCGGCGGACGCCCATGCGCGTCGGTGCGGGATGCGCCCGAGGCGTACGACGTCGAGAACGGTCAGCTCGACGAGGGTGTCGGCATGCTGCTCGACGACGGCCACGCGCCGGGCCACGGCACGGCGTCCCCAGTCGCCGAGGGGACGCCCGTCGAGGGTGACGACGCCGGACGCGGGGGCGAGGACGCCGGACAGCAGCCGCAGCAGCGTCGACTTCCCCGAGCCGTTGGGGCCGAGCAGGCCGGTCACGGAGCCGGGCCGTGGGGCGAGGCTGACGCCGTCGAGGATCAGCCGGCCGTCGAAGGCCCGGCTCACACGGTCGGCGACGAGGGTGGGCCGCCCGGTGTGCGAGGCGCCGTCGGGTGCCTGGGCCGCGGCTGCCGGTCCGGGGCGCGGCGGCCGGGCACCGTCGTCGCGCCGCGCCGTACGGGACTTCATCGCACCCTCCTCGTGCGGTACAGGACCAGGACGAACGCCGGCACCCCGACCAGCGAGGTCACCACTCCCACCGGCACCTCCTGGGGGTCGAGCACGGTACGGGCCAGGGTGTCGGCCCAGACGAGGAACACCGCGCCGGCGAGCGCGGTGACCGGCAGCAGCCGGGCGTGCCCCGGGCCGACGAGGGCGCGCGCGGCGTGCGGAAGCACCAGACCGACGAAGCCGATCGCGCCCGCCGAGCTGACCAGCGCGGCGGTCAGCAGCGCGGTGACGCACAGCAGCACCAGCCGGGTCCGGGCCACCGAGACCCCGAGCGCCGCCGCGGCGTCCTGGCCGAAGGCGAACGCGTCCAGGGTGCGGGCGTGGGCCAGGCACACCACGAGGGCGAGCGCCAGGACGGCCGTGCACAGTCCCACCTCGGTCCAACCGGCCCCGCTGAGCGAGCCGAGCAGCCAGAACAGCACGCCCCGGGTGGTCTCCGCGTCGGCCGCCGTCGTGACGACGAACGACGTCAGGGCGGAGAACAGCTGCATCGCCGCCACTCCGGAGAGCACCACGCGGTCCGTCGTCCCGCCGAGCGTATGGCTGAGGAGTAGCACCAGCGCGAACGAGCCCAGGGCACCCACGAAGGCGCCGCCGGAGACGGACAGGACACCGCCGCCGGCGCCGAGCACGATCACGGCCACCGCGCCGGTCGACGCCCCGGAGGAGACGCCCAGGACGAAGGGGTCGGCGAGCGGATTGCGCAGCAGGGACTGCATCACCGCGCCGCACACCGCGAGTCCGGCCCCGCACACCGCCGCGAGGAGGGTGCGCGGCAGCCGGAGATTCCAGACGATGCCCTCGCGGATCGGTGTGAGATCGGTCGTGGCCCAGCCCAGACGGGAGGCGACCACGGACCAGGCGTCGCCCACTCCGATGTCGGCCGGGCCGATGGTGACGGCCACGGCGACGGACACGGCGAGCACCGCCAGCCCGCTGCCGAGGCCGGCCGCGAGGCGCAGCCCACCCGCCGCGCCGCACGCCGGGCGGACCGGGGAGGACCGCAGGGGAGTGGTCATCGGTCGAGCCCGTACCGGCGCAGTGCCGTGGCCACCTTCTCCACGCCCTCCACGGTGCGGATCGTCGGATTCATGGCCTGCCCGCTGAGCAGCACGTACCGCTTCTCCCGCACGGCCGTCATGTTCCTCGTCACGGGATTCGACTCCAGGAAGGCGATCTTCTTCGCGGCGGACTCGGCGGTCTGCGACTTGCGGGTGAGGTCACCGAGGACCAGGACATCGGGGTCGCGGTCGGCCACGGTCTCCCAGTTGATCTGCGGCCATTCCCGCGTGCTGTCGTCGAAGACGTTCTCGGCGCCGAGCGCGCGGGTGACGATGCCGGGCGCGCCGCAGCAGCCCGCCATGTAGGGGGACTCCTGGTTCGCGAACCAGTACAGGACGGTGGTGTTCCCGGCGCGGATCCCGGACGTGGCCTTCGCGACCCGGCTCTTCAGCCCGGAGACCAGCTTCTCACCGCGGTCCTCCACCCCGAAGACCCGGGCGAGTTCCCGCACCTCGCGGTAGACCGTCTCCATGGTCAGCGGCGCCGTCCGCGAGCCGTCACCGTCGCCGCTGTTGTCCTTGCCCTCGCAGTCGGAGGGCGACAGGTACGTCGGCACGCCGAGCTTCTCGAACTGCTCGCGGGTGGCCACTCCGCCCTTGCCCAGGGTGGAGGCGAAGGAGGCGGCCACGAAGTCCGGCTCGCTGTCGAGGACCCGCTCGAACGACGGCTGGTCGTCGGCGAGCCGGGGGACCTTCGCGTCGGCCCCCCGCAGTCCGTCCATGACCGGGTCGGTCCAGGTGGCGGTCCCGGCCATGCGGTCGGCCAGGCCGAGGGAGAGGAGGATCTCGGTGGTGCCCTGGTTCAGGGACACGGCACGCCTCGGTGGAGCCGCGACCGTCACCTCGCGCCCGCAGTTGTCGAACGTGACGGCCCCCGCCCCGTCGGCGGCGGACTCGCCCGGCGAGCCGGTGCCGGAACCGCACGCGGTGAGCAGCAGCAGCCCGGTCAGGAGCAGAAGGGAACGGCGAGAGGGACGTGACAGGCGCACAGTGCCGGCTTTCTCAACGTCGGGACCCATACGCGGGGTCCGTGCGGACGGTCGGGTGCCAGCAGGTCTTCGGACTCGGGGTCACCCGGACGAGGCGCCTTCCCGGACCCCGGCCGTGACCGTCGTCCAGTGGCTGCTGCCCCGCCCGTCGCCCTCACCGCTGCGCGTCAGTTCCGGACTCTCACCGGATTCCCTGACCCGTGCACGCGTCGCCGCGTTCACGAGTTCGACTGGCGTCTGGAAGCTACCACGACGTACGGGGACGGTCCGGAGGTGCCCCGATGAGTTTTCGGGGCGGGACCGGTCTGCACAGGTATGAAGACCCACACACTCGAGACCGCCGGCGCGGACCTCGTCCACGACGTCCGCGGACCGCTGCCGACCACGGACGGACGTCCGCCGTTGTTCATGATCGGGCAGCCCATGGACGCCACCGGCTTCGCCGCACTCGCCGCACGCTTCCCCGAGCGGACCGTGGTCACGTACGACCCGCGCGGCCTCGGCCGCAGCACGCGCAGGGACGGGCGGGTCGACCACACGCCGCAGACCCAAGCCGCCGACGTGCACGCCGTCGTCGAGGCGCTGGGAGCCGGGCCGGTGGAGATGTTCGCCAGCAGCGGCGGAGCGGTCACCGCGCTCGCGGTCGTGGAGAGGTACCCCGAGGACGTGACCACACTGGTCGCGCACGAACCGCCGCTCATCACCCTGACACCGGACCGTTCGGCGGCCGAGCGGGCGCGGGCCGGGGTCCGGGAGACCTACGAGAAGCGGGGGTGGGGCGCCGGGATGGCCGCGTTCGTGGCCATGACCTCCTGGCGGGGCGAGTTCACCGACGCGTACTTCGCCCAGGCGGAGGCGGATCCCGCCGCGATCGGGATGCCCGTCGAGGACGACGGCTCGCGCGACGATCCGCTGCTGTCCGACCGGTCGTGGGCGGTCAGCGGCTACCGGCCGGACACCGACGCGATCGCCGCCGCGCCCACCCGCGTCGTGATCGCCGTGGGCGAGGAGACCGGCGACACGCTGACCGGACGCACCTCCGTCGCGATCGCCGAGCTGCTCGGGCAGCGGGTGACGGTGTTCCCGAGCCATCACGGCGGTTTCTGCGACGGGGAGTTCGGCTATCCCGGGAAGCCGGACGAGTTCGCGCATCGACTGCGCCAGGTCCTCGACGGAGCCTCGTGAGCCACCGCTGACCGGCGACACGGCAGCGGGGCAGGGCGATGCAGGGGGGCGGGGGCCAGGGGGGGGGCACCGTGCTCGGGCGATACGCTCTGGGGGTGACCCAGCCATCCCCGCCCGACGAGCGACGGCCCGCCAATGACGGGCCCCGGGTCGCCGCGCGCAACCGGGCCGCCCTCGTCGCCGCCGCGCGCGAGATCTACGCCGAGCACGGCCTCGACGCACCCATGTCCGCGATCGCGCGCCGGGCCGGCGTGGGACAGGGGGTTCTCTACCGGCACTTTCCCGACCGGGCGGCCGTCGCCACGGCGGTCCTGGACGAGAACGTCCGTCAGATCGAACAGGCGGCGGCGGCGCCGGACATGGACATCGCCCAGCTCCTCGGTGTCCTGACCTGGCACCAGACCGAGTCGGCGGCCTTCATCAGTCTGCTGCACGCCGACGGAGCGGCCGGTGGTTCCGCCGTCCCCGAGTACGCCGCGGGCCTGGCGGCCCGGGTCGAGCGGGCGCTGCGGGCGCGGTTGCCGGACGGCCACCGCCTGGCCACGGCGAAGGACGACCTCATGATCGCCGTCGCCATGGTCTCGGGTGCCGTCATCGGCCCCACCCGTGAGCTGCGGGAACGCCGGGCGATGGCGGCCTGGCGACTCCTCGGTGTCGAGGTGGGACCGGTGCGCCCCTTCGGCGAGTGAACAGCGCGGTCAGCCGCCGTTGGACTGACGGACGCCTTCCGCCGGCGCGTCGAAGGAGTACAGGTACCCTCCGGCCGGCCCGCTGACGGTCATGTACGCCTTGGTCCCTCCGGGCGTGATGGCCACGTTGGTCGCCGATTCGAGCCCGTCGGCGGCGCGGGCGGGGACCTCGACGGTCGCCAGGCGTTCCCCGTGGCGGTCGTACACCGCCATGGCGGGCCGGCCGTGCAGGGCCTGGTAGAGGTTGCCGTCCGCGTCGACGGCGATCGAGTCGGTCTGGGCGATGCCGCCGTCCACCCGGATGGCCGTGTGCTGTGAGGCGACACCGCCTCGGTCGTCGAGCAGCAGGTAGGACACACGGTTCTGGGTGAGTTCGCTGACCCACAGGCCGCGGTACTCGGAGTCGAACGAGATGCCGTTCGGGGCCGCCAGTCCACCCGCCAGGACGGTGGCGTTCCTCCCCTCGCGGTCGATGCGCACCACGCGCCCGACTGCTTCTCCCTCCGACATGCCGCGCGAGTCGCTGATGTACAGGTCGCCGTCCTGGTCGAAGGCGAGGTCGTCGGGGTTCATCGGGGCTCCGTCGACCCGGCCGGAGAAGAAGGTCCGCGGGTCGCTCCCGTCGGGTGCCAGGCTGACGATCTCGCCGTGGGAGAAGTCGGTGAGGTAGATGCGCCCGTCGTAGGGGCTGTACTGGGCCGAGGTGTAGGCGCCGCGATCGTCGGTGTGGAGCGGGCGCGAGGTCTTCTTCCTCACGTCGACGCGCAGCACCTTGGGCTTGCCGGCCGGAGCCGTGACGTCGACGACGACCAGTGCGCCGTTCGCGTCGAAGGTGGGGCCCTCGAGCAGGGTCATGCCCGTCTCGGGGTGCGCCTCGGTCAGCCGCATCACCTCCTGGGCGCGGATGGTCCGGCCCGCGCCGGTGGCGGCGGCGTCATGCGGGCCGCCGGCGCGGGTGTCCCCGCCGCAGCCGGTGACGGCCAGCAGGCCGATCGCGGCGAGGCCGGTGAGGGATCGGATCGGGAGTCGTCGCATGGGGGTCACTCTTCCTGTCCGAAAATTTGCGGAAGCTGTCCGCATCGCATCCGGACAGTGCTGTCCGGTTGTTGCTACGGTAGTGCACGCTGGCTCAAGTCCGCAGTACCGCCGTGCTTTTGCCGGACCGAGCGCGACTCCCTCGCACCGAACCGGAAGGACAGAGGTCCCCCCACATGACGTATCCGGATGCAACTTCCCCCGAGGCGCCGGCCGAGTTGAGGCGGCGCTACCGGGTGGAGAGGGAGCGGCGCGTACGCCCCGACGGCACTCGGCAGTACCTCGCCGCCGACGCCGAGTACGGCTACTACGCCGACGATCCGTATGCGGTGGCGACAGAAGCGCGCGAACCCCTGCGGGACGACGTGGACGTCGCCGTCGTCGGTGGGGGATTCGGCGGCATCCTGGCGGGCGCGCGGTTGCGTCAGCAGGGCGTACGGCGGGTCCGGATCGTGGAGAAGGGCGGTGACTTCGGCGGAACCTGGTACTGGAACCGGTACCCGGGCATCCACTGCGACATCGAGTCCCACGTGTATCTGCCGATGCTCGACGAGACCGGCTACGTCCCGGAGTGGAAGTACGCCCCCGGGGAGGAGATCCGCCGCCACGCGGTACGGATCGCGGAGAAGTTCGACCTCGGCGCCGACGCCCTCTTCTCGACGTCCGTGACGTCCTTGACCTGGGACGACAACGCGCGGAACTGGCTCGTGACGACCGACCGCGGCGACGAGTTCCGCGCCACGTACGTCATCACGGCGACCGGCACCCTCACCGAGCTGAAACTCCCCGGCATCCCCGGCATCGAGAACTTCCAGGGGCACACCTTCCACACGTCGCGCTGGGACTACGGCTACACCGGCGGGACCCCGGACGGAGGTCTGACCGGCCTGGCGGACAAACGCGTCGGCGTCGTCGGCACGGGCGCCACCGGCGTCCAGGTCATCCCGAAGCTCGCCGAGGACGCGGGGCACGTCTACGTCTTCCAGCGCACCCCCTCCACCGTGGACGTGCGCGCCAACCGGCGTACCACCGCGCGGGACGTGGGCGCCGATCACGACGGCTGGGCGCGCGAACGCCGCGACAACTTCCTGCGCATCGTCTCCGGCGAGACCGTGGAGCACGACCTGGTGGCGGACCGGTGGACCGAGACGGCCGGCCTGCTGGAGAAACTCCTGCCGAGCTTCCGCCGCCCCGCGGACCGGCAGGCGTACGAAGCGGCCTACGAGGTCGCGGACGCGCGGAAGATGAACGAGGTCCGCGCCCGCGTCGAGCGGATCGTCGCCGACGCGGACACCGCGGAGAAGCTCAAGCCCTGGTACCGGTACGCCTGCAAGCGCCCCACGTTCTCCGACACCTATCTGCAGACGTTCAACCGCGACAACGTCACCCTGGTCGACACCGCGGACACGCACGGCATCGAGCGGATGACCGAGCACGGTGTCGTGGTGGGCGACACCGAGTACGCACTCGACTGCCTGGTCTTCGCCACCGGCTTCTCGGTCGGAGTCTCCGGCGTCCACTCCGGGAAGCTGCCGGTCCGTGGCCGCGACGGCGTCCACTTGCTGGACGCGCTGAAGCGACGCGGGCCGCGGTCCCTGCACGGCCTCACCAGCAACGGATTCCCGAACCTGATCCAGCTGGGGGCCACCCAGAGCGCGAGCAGCGTCAACTTCACGCACGTGCTGGACGAGCACGCGGCGCACGCGGCGGCCCTCGTCGCGGCGGCCGAAGCCCGGGGCGCGGTCATCGAACCGTCCCGCGAGGCCGAGGACGCCTGGCTCGCGGTCCTGGCCGAGGGCGCGCCCGACCACGAGTGGTTCCACGCCGAGTGCACACCCGGGTACTACAACGGTGAGGGACGTGGCCGGCCGAACGCCCCGATCGCCTACCCGCACGGCGCGGCTGCCTTCCACGATCTCCTGAGGCACTGGCGCGAGACGTCCATGTCCGACGTACTCCATACCGAGCGGCCCTGTTGAGCCCGGCGCGCCCGCGCCACGGGAGCCGACGGGTACAGACACCGGGGCCCGAACCGCTTCCTCCGCGACGGCCACCCCACACCGGCGCCGGTCACGGCCGGGCCGTTGTCAGTGGTGCCCCGTAACGTCCTGGGCATGGCAACGGTGACGTTCGTCGACGAGACGACATCAGGGGACAGGGGCGCGGCCTTCGGACTGGAGATCGCGGAGGAGCGGCTCACGGCACGCGAGTTGATCCGACGGCGGGTCTTCCAGGAGGTCGCGGAGTTCAACGCGCGCACGGAGCCGCAGCTCTTCCAGGGCCTGGTGCAGCCGCAGGACACGGAGCGCGTGCTGAACGGGTACGCGCTGCGCACCCCGCGCCGCATCGATCCGGAGGCCCAGGCGGAGCGCGCCCTGGCCGCGTTCGCGGGGAACGGCTTCCTGGTGTTCGTCGGGGACCGGCAGGTCACGGACCCGGACGAGGAGATAGAGCTGCCGCTCGGCGTCGAGGTCACGTTCCTGAAGCTCGTGCCGCTGGTGGGTGGCTGACATGGATCTGCTGAGCAACCTGGAGAAGATGCGGGGCCACGCGGCCGCGGGCGAGGCCGGTCCGCTCGCCCGCGAGGCGCTGGACGTGGCGACGGCCCGGACCGTCCGGAGGGGGGACCAGTGGGCCCAGATGATCGAGTGGCTGCGCAGCCTCGATCCCGCGCTCCGCGCCGCGGTGGCGGCGGAGTCGGTCCGTCAGTACGCCGACTTCGACTCCGACGAGGGCGCGTGGGTGAAGACGGTGCGGCTGCTGCAGACCGTGGGCGCGGACCTGCCGGGTGATCCGCTCGCGGCCGAGCGGACCGCCGAGCTGGAGAAGCTCGGCACGGAGGTCTCCCTCTGGTGGGACGGCGAGGTGCAGTCGGTCGCCGAGCACGAACTGGCGGCCGGCCGACCGCTGTCGGCCCCCGTCGTGGCGTTCCTGCGCCGGTGCGCCCTGGAGGCGTACCGGCGCCCGGAGATGGCGGCCCTGGCCCAGAAGCTGACGGAGCCCGTGCTGAACGTGGGAGAGGCGTGGGCCGAGCGGGCGATGGACGAAGCCGCCGAGGGGCCTTGGCGCGCCCTGCTCGTCCACGCCGCGACCGCCACGTCGGCCAGGCCCACGGCCCAGTGGGACAAGACCGCGCTCACCCTCGTCGAACCCCTCGGCGCCGACACCGTGCGTGCGGCGGTGCTCGGCTGGCTCCCGCTCGTCGGCAGGCCCCGCACCTTCGCGTTCACCAGTGTGCGCTCCGGGCCCGACGCGAACCTCGCCTTCGACCCGTTCAACGCCAACGCCCTGCGCGGCCTCACCTGGATCCTCGCCCTGCTGCCCGCCCACCCGGACACGGCCCGCGCTCTCGGCACGCTGGTCGAGACCTCCCTGAAGAAGGTCCCCGGCCTCGGGCCGGTCAACCCCAAGGTCGCCAACGCCGCGGTCACCGCCCTCGCCCGGATCCACAGCGAGGCCGCACTCGCCGAGCTCGCCCGGCTCGCCAGCCGCGTCACCTACAAGGGCACGCTCAAGCTGCTCAACGCCGCCCTCGACACCCGCGCGGAAGCCCTCGGCCTCAGCCGCGAGGAGGTCGAGGAACTGGCCGTGCCCGCCTACGGGCTGACCGAGGTGGGCCGCCGCGCGACACGACTCGGCGACTTCACCGCCCTGCTGGAGATCCAGGGCGGCAAGGCCGTCCTGCGCTGGCACTCCGCCGCCGGCAAGGCGGTCAAGTCCGTCCCCGCCGCGGTCCGGCGGGACCACCCCGAGGCGCTGAAGGAGCTGAAGACCGCCGTCAAGGACATCGACAAGATGCTCGGCGCCCAGGCCGAGCGCCTGGACCGGCAGTTCCTCGCCCGCCGCACCTGGCCCTACGCCGCCTGGCGCGAGCGCTGTCTCGACCACCCCCTCGTCGGCACCCTCGCCCGCCGCCTGCTGTGGACGGTCGACGGCACCCCGGTCGGCTTCGCCGACGGTGCCCTGCGCACCCTCACCGACGACCCGGTCGAGCACGGCACGGAGGTCACCCTCTGGCACACCGTCGGGCGTGAGGCCGCCGAAGTGGTCGCCTGGCGGGACTGGCTGGAGCGGCACGCGATCACCCAGCCCTTCAAACAGGCCCACCGCGAGGTGTACCTGCTCACCGACGCCGAGCGCGTGACGAGGACGTACTCGAACCGGTTCGCGGCGCACATCGTCCGCCAGCACCAGTTCCACTCCCTCGCCGCCGTCCGCGGCTGGCGCAACAAACTGCGGCTCTGCGTCGACGACGAGGCGCCGCCCGCCACCCGTGAACTCCCCGAGTGGGGCCTGCGAGCCGAGTACTGGATCGAGGGCGACGGCGAGGAGTACGGCGTCGACACCACCGACTCGGGCAGCTACCTGAGGCTCCGTACCGACCAGGTGCGCTTCTACCCGATCGACGCACCGGCCAACTCGGCGCACTGCTACGGCGGCGCGTACACCATGCGGCTGCGCGACGGCGCGGAGCCGGTCGAGCCGTTGCCGCTCGCCGACGTCCCGCCGCTCGTCCTCTCCGAAGTCCTGCGGGACGTGGACCTGTTCGTCGGCGTCGCCAGCGTGGGCAACGACCCGACCTGGCAGGACGGCGGTCCCGGCGGCCGTTTCCGCGACTACTGGACGTCGTACGGCTTCGGCGAGCTGAACCAGAGCGCCGAGACCCGCCGCGCCCTCCTCGAACGCCTGGTGCCGCGCCTCGCGATCGCCGATCGGTGCACGCTCGAGGGCCGGTTCCTGCACGTGAAGGGCGAACTGCGGACGTACAAGATCCATCTCGGCTCGGGCAACATCCTGATGACGCCGAACGACGAATACCTCTGCATCGTCCCCAAGTCGTCCACGGCAACCGCCGCGCAGACCGGTTACCTGCCCTTCGAGGGCGACCGGACCCTGGCCGTCGTGCTGAGCAAGGCGTTGCTGCTCGCCAGGGACACCGAGATCACCGACCCGACGATCGTCAGCCAGATACGCCGCTCACGCCGCTGATGGGGAAGCGGTGTCGGCGCGGACCCGTGCTCGCCCCGGTGAAGGCGGCGCGTCGCTCCACCTTCATCCGGGCACGCTCCCTTCGCCTCTGAGCGGAGTGGCGTCCGGGGCGAACGGGCGGTGGAAGGTGAAGGCGTGCGGCGCGGGGTCGTGCTCGCCGAGGTGTTCCAGCCGGGAGACCCCGTCCTGCCAGGTGGGAGTCACGCCCTCGGGCACCCACCAGAAGACGTGAGCCGGGTGCCCCGTCCTCTCGAACCAGTCGTAGCGCCTGTTCAGCGCCTCACGGTGCAGACCGGTGTAGACGGCGTCGAAGGCGGGGCGCAGGGCGGTCCACAGCGAGAGGGTGGTGGCCAGGGCGGTGGTCTCCGCCGTACGACCCTTGGTGTACCAGGTCGGCACGGCGAACTCGCCCCAGTCACCCCAGTCCGCCTCGAAGAACACGCCCCGGCCGCCTTCCGCCGCCTCCGCGTGGCCGAGGTATCCGGGGTGCCGACCGATCTTCCGGTAGACGGCCTCACCGATGTCGTAGAACTCGCGGGTGAGCGGTCCGGGATCGGCGAGAGGCGTCTTCAGGACGCCGAAGGTGTACAGAGCGAGATGGGGCATGCGACTCTCCCTGGTCGAGGGTGCATGGAGACTCCCGTGCGACCGTGACCGATCGCCGAGGACCAGGCGAAGGTAGCCGCCCCAGCGGGCCCTGTCGAAGTTGCGTTTTCCCCGTCCGAATGGCCTCCGGGACCGTCACACGAGGGGGGTGGGAGGACACATCGCAGGCTCGTGACGCCGGCCGGGGCTCCGGAGCGGGGAAGACATCGTCGACGGTGTTCGGACGCGGCCTCGCGGGGGTTCCACGGTGGGCCGTCGTCGTCCTCTCCGAGGGACGGTCACGCCCGTAGAGGTCCGTGTCCGCCCGGTGTGCGGTGTGTCGGGCGCGGGAGGATGATGGCAGGGCCCGGGAGTTCGGCACCTCACGACCGGGCGGTGGGCGAAGGAGGGTCGGCGTGAATCGGTACAACGCCGGGACCGGACCTGTGGGGCCCGACCAGGACGGGGCCGTCTCCGAGCCCAGTGGCCTGCTGGACCTGCTGGGTGTCGCGGCGGCCGTGCTCGACGACGAGGGCCGCATCACCCTGTGGAGCCCGGAGGCGGAGCGCCTCTTCGGATACAGCTCCGCCGAGGCGCTGGGACGGTACGCGGCGGACCTTCTGATCGATCCCCTGCACAGGTCCCAGGTGCTGGATCTCTTCGCCCGGGTGCTGTCCGGTGAGTCCTGGGCCGGAGGGTTCCCCATCCGCTGCAAGGACGGCACGGTGCGCCAGACGGAGTTCCGCAACGTGCCGCTCCAGGACGATCAGCACCACGCCTACGCGCTCGGTATCGCCACCGACCAGAAGCAGCTGCGTGAGCTGGAGACCGGTCTGGCGCTGACCTCGCGCCTGTTCCACCACGCGCCGTTCGGTGTGGCCGTGCTCGACCCCGACCTGCGCTACATGCTCGTCAACCCGGTCCTGGAGAAGATCCACGGCAAGCCGGCCGGCGAGACCGTGGGCCGGCACCCCTCCGAGGTCATCCCCGTCCCGGACACCAGCCGGATCGAAGCGGCCATGCACCGCGTCCTGGCCACGGGCGAACCCCTGCTGAACCAGTCCACCCTCAGCACCACCCCCTCCGATCCCGACCCGCGCGCCGAACACGCGTGGTCGGCGTCCTACTACCGGCTCCAGGACCAGCGCGGCCACATCATCGGGGTGGCCGTCACTGTGGTCGACGACACCGAACGGCACCGGGCCGCCGCCGAGGCCGGCCGGGTGCGCGGACGCCTGGCCACGCTCGCCGAAGCGGGGATGCGCATCGGTTCCTCCCTCGACCTCGACCGCACGGCGCACGAACTCGCCGACATCGCCGTCGACGACCTCGCGGACGTCGCCGCGGTCGACGTCCTCGATGTGATCTTCACGGCCGCCGATCCCGCCGTCCCCGACACCGGGCAGGGCACCGCCTTCCGCCCGCTGGCCGTGGCCGCCCGTCCACCGACGGACGCCGTCCGGGCCGCCGACCCGGTCGGTGAGTCCGTCATCTACGCCGCGGACCGGTTGGTCACCCAGTGCGTACGAACTGGGCGGCCGGTCCTCGTGCCGCACCTGACGGCCGAGAGCTTCCGGCGTCTGGGCACTCGGCCCGACAGCGGGATCCTCGACCGCGCGGGTGCCCACTCCTACCTGGCCGTGCCGCTCCGGGCGCACGGCTGCGTCCTGGGCGCCCTGTCCCTGCTGCGCGTCCACGACCCGCGCCCCTTCGACGAGGACGACCGTGACTTCGCCGTCGAACTCGCCGACCGGGCGGCCATCTGCGTCGACAACGCACGCTGGTACCGGCACGAACGCGACACCGCTCTCGCGCTGCAGCGCAGCCTCCTGCCGCACCGGGCCCCGGACCGCCCCGGGCTCGGGATCGCCACACGCTACCGCCCGGCCGACGACACCTCCGAGATCGGAGGGGACTGGTACGACGTGCTTCCCCTGGCCGGCGACGGCACCGCACTCGTCATCGGCGACGTCATGGGCAGCGGCGCGACGGCCGCCGCCACCATGGGACAACTGCGCACCGCCACCCGCGCCCTGGCCCGTCTCGACCTGCCGCCGGGCGCGGTGCTGAGCGGCCTGGACTCCCTCGCCGAAGACCTCGACTCCTCATTCGCCACCTGCACCTACCTCACCTGCCGGCCGGCCGCCGGTACCTGTGAGATCGCCACCGCCGGCCATCTGCCGCCCGTGGTGATCCGCCCCGACGGCACCACCGGACTCATCGACCCGACCCCCGGACCCCCGCTCGGCATCGGCGGCACCACGTTCACCACCCACCACTTCACGCTCGCCCCCGGCAGCCGCGTCCTGCTGTACACCGACGGTCTCGTCGAGACGCGCACCGACCCCATCGACGACCGGCTCCAGCTCCTCCTCGATCTGCTCACCCGCCACTCCCATCGAGAGCTGGAGGACACCTGCGACCTCCTCCTGGAGGAACTGCGCCACCCCGGCTCCCGTGACGACGTCGCCCTTCTCCTCGCCTCGCTCACCTGAACCCCGAACCGCGGTTAGCTACCTTGACATACCTATACGTCTATATATAGATTCGGGGTATGCCCGAGATCAGCCCGTCCGCGCAGGACATCGACCACGTGGCCGCAGGGCTCGTGGCGTGCCTGCCGGCGCTGACCCGGGCCCTCGACCGGCGGGTCGGCCAGGACTTCCCGTACCCGAAGCCCCCGGAGGCCCAGCTCGCGCTGCTCCGGCATGTACAGACCCATGACGGGACCACGGTGCGTGCGGCGGCCGACGCGCTGCTCATGAAGCCGAACAACGTCAGCGCCCTGGTGACTCAGCTCACCGAGCAGGGGCTGCTGGAGCGCCGGTCGGACCCCGCCGACAAGCGGGTCGCGCATCTGCACCTCACGCCGACCGCACGACAGCGGCTGACCGAGGCCGAGCGCACGATGGCCGTCCAGGTCGCCCGTGCGCTGCACGCGATGACCGACGGCGAGCGTGCGGCGCTCGGCTCGGCCCTGGGCGCGCTCTCCTCGCTCAGCCGGCACCTCCACACCCGCGACTGACCTCGCCGCACCCGGCCCCGGACCCATCGGCTCCGGGGCCGTGGCCCGGCGTGGCCGCCGGACCCTCCGTCCCGCGCGCCGGCCTCCGTACGGGGCCGGTGGTCGTTCCCCCCTGCCGTGCGGACGGCCGCGGTCCTCGCGCCGCCGCCCTCCCCGGCCGTAACTCCCACACTCGAAAGAGGACCGGCACACCCATGCCTTCCGCCATCTCCGCATCCTCCGCGCGCACCCACGCTCCGCCCGCCGACCGTCCCCGCGGCCGCCGCGCGAACCCCTGGCTGACGCTGATCGCCGTGGCGTTCGGGCTGTTCATGGTCGGGCTCGACGGCTCCGTCGTCTCCATCGCCAACCCGGAGATCGGCCGGGACCTGAACGCCTCGACCACCGATCTCCAGTGGGTCACCAACGCCTACCTGCTGGCCCTCGCCGCCGCGCTCATCCTCGGCGGCAAGCTCGGTGACCGCTTCGGACGCCGGACCTTCTACCTGATCGGCGTCGCGGGCTTCACCGTCGCGTCCGTCGCCATCGGCCTCGCGGGATCCGTCGAGGGCGTGATCGCCTTCCGCGCGGTGCAGGGCTTCTTCGGCGCGCTGCTGATGCCCAACACCCTCGGCATGCTGCGGGCCGTCTTCCCGCCCAAGAAGTTCGGCATGGCCGTCGGCATCTGGGCCATGGTCTCCTCGGTCTCCACTGCCCTCGGCCCCATCGTCGGCGGACTGCTCGTCCAGCACGTCAACTGGGAGTCCGTCTTCTACATCAACGCCCCGATCGGCGTCCTGGCCCTGGTGTTCAGCGCGCTGGTGCTGCCGCAGACCAAGAGCGGCGGCGCGGCGGACGAGAAGTTCGACCTGCCCGGGGTGATCCTGCTGGCGCTCGGTCTGCTCGCCGTCGTCTTCGGCGTCGTCAAGGGCGAGACCTGGGGCTGGACCTCGGGCGGCACCCTCGGCGCCATCGGGGCCGGCCTGGTGATCCTGCTCGCCTTCGGCTTTTACGAGACCCGGGTGGCGGCCCCGCTGCTGCCCATGCGCCTGTTCCGGAACCCGGCGCTCACCATCGGCACGGTCATCACCGCGCTGAACTTCTTCGTCCTGCTCGGCGTGATCTTCTTCGTCATGCTCTACCTCCAGAACGTGCGCGGCTTCACGCCCGTCGAGGCCGGTGTGCGCACGCTGCCGCTGAGCCTGGCCTCGGTCGTGGCCTCCCCGCTCGGCGCGGCGCTCACGGACCGGTTCGGGCCGCGGCTCACCATGCCGCTGGGCATGGCCCTCCAGGCGGTCGCCTGCTTCACCATGCTCGGCTGGAGCGCCGACTCGTCGTACGCCACGATGTGGCCGCCGTTCATCGCGCTCGGCCTGGGCGTGGGCATGGTGATGTCGTCCTCCTCCGACGCCATCGTCGGCAACGCGCCGGTCAAGGACGGCGGTGTGGCGGGCGGCCTCCAGGCGACCGCCCTGCAGATCGGCGGCGCCCTCGGCACGTCCGTGCTCGTCTCGCTGATCAGCAGCCGTGTCGGTTCCACCCTCACCGGCGAACTGACCTCCGCCGGTGCGCCCGCGCAGGCCGCGGCCGGACTGAGCGAGGCCAAGGACGCCGTGGCGATGGGTGTCGCGCCCGTCTCCGACACGATGCCCGACCAGCTGAGGACCGCCGTCGTCGAAGGCAGCCACCAGGCGTTCATGAACGGGGTGCACACCGCCGCCCTGGTCGCCGGGGTGCTGTGCGTCATCGGCGCCGCGACCGCCGTCGTCGGTGTGCGCCGCACCCCCGACACGGCTCGTCACTGACGGACCCCGGACCCCGGACCCCGGCCCCCGGACCCCGGACCCGGTTCCCGGGTCCGGACCTCGGACCGCGGGACCGGGCCCGGTCGAGCCCTCACTCGGCGGGAACGGCGTCCCGCACGTCGGCCACCTCCCAGGGCCCCGCTCGTGCCACGAGCGGGGCCCTGCGCGCGGGCCCACGTGGCGCAGCGGCCGGGCCGAGACGGGCCGCACGCGCCGGTCGGGTCAGAGGCGGCTGCCGATCGTCAGCTCCACGTCGCTCCCGGCTCGGGCCAGGCGCCGGATCAGCCAGGTGCGACCCGCGAGGGGGGTGCCGGCGCCGGTGGTGTAGGGCGGGACGTCGAGCACGGCGCCGGCCTGCTCCTCGATGCGCAGTTCCGCCGCGGTGACGACATCGTCGCGAAAGCGCAGATGCAGGTCGATCGGCCGGGGATCGGCGGCGAAGCCGTCGGGGTCGGGCAGCTCCAGGAGCAGGCAACGCGCACCGGGAAACAGATGAGTGTGACCGCAGACGGCCTGGAAGGCGTCGGCATCGGTCGGTTCCGTGGGGGAGGGCCGCACGAGAGGGCTCCAAGGGCTCAGGGGACGGGCCCTGAGCAGTCTGACGGCCCGGACGGTCGCGCCCCGGGATTCCCTGCCCGTGCTGCGCCGCCCGTCACTCAACCGCTGCGCGCGCCCGCTCCGTCGCCGGTTCAGGGCTTGGCCAGGGACCGGAACTCGGTCGGCGTCATGCCGGTGCGCTGACGGAAGAACGCGCTGAACACCGTCGGGTAGGCGAAGCCGATGCGTTCGCTGACCGCGGCGGGCGGCAGGGAGGTGTGGATGAGCAGGCGCTTCGCCTCCAGGAGCACCCGGTCGTCGATGTAGCGCTTGGCGCCGCAGCCGAGGGCCGCCCGGGTCGCCCGGGTGAGCGTGCGGGCGCTGTACCCGAGCCGGGCGGCGTAGTCCTCGACCCGGTGGGTCCGGCCGAAGCCCTCCTCGACGGCCTGGCGGAACAGGTGGAACGGCTCGCTTCCGGCGGAGCGCGTCCGCCGTGGGTCGGCGAGGTGGACGAGCCGGATCAGGATGACCGAGAGCAGGTGGCGCAGCGTCTCGATGTACGCCTCCAGCGCCAGACCGGGCAGCTCCCGGTGCTCGTCGACCAGCGCGTCGAGGTAACGGAGCAGGGCGGCCTGACGTGCCGCGTCCGGCGAGACCAGGCGGCACGGGGCATGCTCGCCGTCCCGTATCAGGACATCGGTCGCGGCGCTGGGGAAGCCGGTCGGGAAGACCAGGACGGTGGCGTCGCAGTCCCCGGGACCGTCCGGGAAGCGGAGGACCTGACCGGGCCACACCCACAGCCAGTCGCCCGCCCTCGCGGTGTAGGAGGTGAAGTCCACCGAGCACGCCACCCGCCCGCCGCGCACCGCGACGATCAGATGGAAGTCGGGCCGCGCGGGCAGGGTGAGGGGCAGCTTTCGGCCGGCGGCACGGACGGCGAGCCCGGGCAGGTCGAGAACCTCCAGGCCCGGAGGTCTGCCCGGAGTCGGACGGTAGGACACCCTCGGGATTCCGCTCGGCCGACGGCCGGCCGCGAACTGTCCGTTTTCCTTCATCGCGTGCCCGAGTGTATGCCGGTCGGCCTCCGGTGACGGTCCTAGGTTGGGCGGGAGGAAGCGCGACCGGGCCGAGCCGCACACGACCGGCCCCGCGGTGCCCCCGGCCGAGTGCGCCGCCCGTTCCCGCGATCAGGAAGGACACCATGACCATCGAGTTCGCCACCCGCTACCGCGAGCGCTCCCACATCCCCGCCGAGCCGGGCAAGCCCTACTTCATCGAGAAGGGCATGGGCGACCGCGCCCACCTCTTCACGGACATGTTCACCGTCTACGCCGGCGGCGAGCAGACCGAGAACACCTTCAACTTCTTCACCTGCGAGGGCCCCAAGGGCGACGTCATCCCGGCCCACTCCCACCCGGACACCTACGAGGTCTTCTACGTCACCGACGGCGCGGTGCGCCTGTTCGTCGAGGACCTGGAGGGCGAGCAGTACGAGAAGCTGCTCACCGCGGGCGACTTCGGCTTCGTACCGAAGAACTGCCCGCACGCCTACCGCATCGAGCGCCACCACAGCCGGATCGTCGGCGTCGCGGCCGGCCCCGGCGGCACCTTCGAGCGGTTCTTCGAGAACCTCGGCACCCCCACCGACGAACTCACCGTGCCGCAGCGGCCGTACGTGCCCGAGCCGCACAAGTTCGGCACCGTGCCGCAGCAGTACGACGTGACCTTCCTGCCCGACCACGAGTGGCGCACCGGCAACTGACCACCCCCGCCCCGCTGAGCTACGGAAGCGCCCACGGGGACGGCGGGTGACCGGGCCACCGGCACGGACCGGGTCGGGCCGGCCGCCCTGCTAGGAAGCCCGTGCGTCGTGGTCCTCGCGGTGGGCGAGGACTTCTCCCATGTGGGTCTGCGCCCAGTGCCTGAGCCCGCGCGTCAGGTGATGGAGTGAGAGGCCGAGGTCGGTCAGCTCGTAGGTGACGGTGACGGGGACCGTGGGTTTCACGGTGCGGACGAGCAAACCGTCGCGTTCGAGGGCCCGCAGGGTCTGAGTCAGCATCTTCTGGCTGACGCCGGCCAGGAGCCGGGCCAGCTCGGAGTAACGCATCGCCTTGGGGGCGTGCGAGGCGCCGGACTGCTCGGGTGTGTCACCGCCCAGTGCGCACAGGATCAGGACGACCCACTTGTCCGAGATCCGGTCGAGGAGCTGACGGCTGGGGCACACCGCCAGGAACGCGTTGTACTCCGCTTTGGCCTGTGCCTTCTCGTCGGCCTTCGTCGCCACTGGCCTCGCCTCTCACTTTCCGGTCCGTTACGCACTTCGAAGTGCCTACTTCCCGACGGGAAGTTCCTCTCCAACACTGGTGCAAGGGAGTGGGAGACACCACCCCCGGCACATAGTGAAAGGCACCACGATGAACACATCCTCCGCGTCTCTTCCCGGCGGAACCTGGACTCTCGGTGACTCGTCCGTCACCCGCTTCGGTTACGGCGCGATGCAGCTCGCCGGCCCCTGGGTCATGGGGCCGCCCGCCGATCACGACGGTGCTCTGGCCGTGCTGCGCGAGGCGGTCGGCCTCGGGATCACCCACATCGACACCAGCGACGCCTACGGACCACGCTTCACGAACGAGCTGATCCGTGAAGCGCTGCACCCTTACCCGGAGCCGCTGTTCATCGCCACCAAGGTGGGTGCGACCCGGGACGCGCAGGGCGGCTGGCCCACGGCCCGGCGCCCCGAAGACCTGCGCAAGCAGGTCCATGAGAACCTCGGCTCCCTCGGCGTCGACACCCTCGACCTGGTCAACCTGCGCATGGGCGACGCTCAGGGCCCCCGGCCCGGCTCGATCGCCGAAGCGTTCGAGACGCTCGTGGACCTCCGACAGGAGGGACTGATCCGCCATCTCGGCGTCAGCAATGTCACCGCGGAGCAGGTCGCCGAGGCCCGCGGCATCGCCCCCATCGTGTGCGTGCAGAACATGTACAACCTCGCCCACCGCCACGACGACGACCTCGTGGATCACCTCGCCGCCGATGGCATCGCCTACGTGCCGTTCTTCCCCCTGGGAGGCTTCACGCCGCTGCAGTCCGAGGCCCTCTCACGGGTTGCGAACCGACTGGGGACGACGCCTATGTCGGTCGCGTTGGCCTGGCTGTTGCGGCGCTCGCCGAACATCCTGCTCATCCCCGGCACTTCCTCCACCGCCCACCTGCGCGAGAACGTCGCAGGCGCCGGTCTCTCCCTCTCGGACGAGGATGTGGCCGAACTGGACGGCATAGGCCACTGAACAATATGTGAGACCCCTGCGCCCATATGGTGATGCTTCGGTTCACGTCCTGTCAGGAGGGGCACGCGCTGTGCCTGCCAGTGCAACCGATCAGGACGGGTGGTAGTGCATGACCGATACGGACCTCACGCGTACTGACCCTCCCCGGGCCCCGCTCCTTCTGGAGGGCGACAGCTCCGAGGGCATCGCTCGCGCCCGCGACCTCACCCGTGCCTTCGTCGACGGACTGGACCCGGCTCCGGCCGCCGAGACGGCCGACATCCTCGCCCTCGTGGTCTCCGAGCTCACCACCAACGCCCTGCGGCACGGCGGAGGCCGGTACACGCTCGAACTCACCGCCACCTCCGAGGTCGTCGACGCCGCCGTCAGCGATCCCAGCCCCGCGCCTCCACGGGAACGGATCCCGGATCTCATGGGTGGCACCGGAGGGTTCGGGTGGCCCATGGTCCGGCGCCTCGCCGGCCGGGTCGTCGTGGTCCCTGGGCCCGGCCGGGGGAAGACCGTTCACGCTCGTCTTCCGCGGCGGCCCGGGCCCGGTGACGCCTGAGATATCCGAACAACCGCCCTGTTCACCGGTTGCCCCTGCGCTCCCCGGGTAGCAGCGCAGGAGCGGAAGGCCGTATTCGCCCGCGTGTCTGGTACTGAGAGTGATGAATCGTGACTGGTCTCGGCAGTTCGGGCGGTGGCCGTGGGAAGGGCTCGGGCGATGCTCCCGAGGATGTCGCCCGGGAGATCGCCGA
Source organism: Streptomyces sp. SudanB5_2050 (assembly GCF_964272335.1). Taxonomy (NCBI): domain Bacteria; kingdom Bacillati; phylum Actinomycetota; class Actinomycetes; order Kitasatosporales; family Streptomycetaceae; genus Streptomyces; species Streptomyces sp. SudanB5_2050. Next base: position 563,532 of record NZ_OZ186760.1, on the reverse strand, counting down.
TGCCGTCGAGGCTCTGGCGAGCCTGTGGTCGCTGGCCGCTCAGGAGGCGATGCTGCGGTTGTCCGTGCAGCAACTGCGGGCGCTGCGGGAGTTGCGGGCGACACCCGACCTCAACCTCACCGCTCTGGCGGAGCGGCTGGCCGTGGGGCTTCCCACCGCCAGCCGCCTGTGCGACCGGCTCGAAGCCGCCGGCTTGCTGGAGCGCGCACTGCATCCGCGCAGGCGCCGTGAGGTGCGGCTCAGTCTCACCTCGCACGGACACAAGGTTCTGGACGATGTCGCGGGGCGCAGAGCGCAGGCGCTCGCCGCTGTGCTGGTGGGGATGGAACGCGCCGACCGTGCGGCTCTGAGTCGCAGTATGCGGGCGTTCCTCGCGGCGCGGGAGTCCGGTTCACCGCTGTCCGGGAGCGGAGAGGAGCAGGACTGTCCCGCGCGTTCCGTACGGGCGGCGGGGGCCGGCGGCGAGGCTCCGGAGGCGCCCTGCGGCACGGACGACTAGCCGTGGTTCACGGCGTCGTGGTGGTGTGTCGGAGCGGCAGGCGGCTCACAGGACACCGCTGCGAGGGACCGGCAGTGCGGAGAGCCACTGGGTGACGGTGACGGTGGTGCCCTGCCCGGGGTGGCTGTCCAGGGTGAACTCCTGCACCAGACGCTTGGCCCCGCTCAGGCCCAGCCCGAGCCCGCCGCCGGTGGTGTAGCCGTCGGTCATCGCCAGGTCGATGTCGCGGATGCCGGGGCCCTCGTCGATGCACGACAGCCGCAGCCCACGGGCCTGGCCGTCGTCCAGAACGGTCAACTCCATGCGGCCGCCGCCACCGTGGACGAGGGTGTTGCGGGCGAGTTCGCTGGCGGCGGTGAGCAGCTTGGTCTGCTCCACGAGGCCGAAGCCGAGGCCGGCCGCGGCCCGGCGGACTTGGTGCCGCGCCCAGGCCAGGTCGGCGTCGGAGCCGATGGGGAAGCTGGTCGTCAGGCCGAGCCGGGCAGACATGACACGCCCTCCTGCGGATGTGGGGACCGTGCCGGGGAAGCGGCTCCCAGCAGGGCCAGGGCGCTGTCGACGTCCAGGGCGGTGCGCGGGCCGGGCAGGATGAGCCCCAGTTCGACCAGCGTGATCGCGACGGCGGGCCGCATCCCGGTCACCACCGTCCGGGCCGCCATCAGGTGGGCGCCGGCGGCGATCTCCGCCAGGACACGGCCCAGGAAGGAGTCGACGATCTCCACGCCGGAGATGTCGATGACGACGCCGGTCACCGGCCCTCGCGCGATGCGGTGCGCGAGGTCGTCCTGGAGCTGCTCGGCCGCGCCGTCGTACGGGGCTTCCCGCAAGGTGACCAGCAGTACGTCACCCAGCTCCAGCACCGGCACGGACACCGCGGGCCGCAAGGTCACCGTCGGACCGCCGCGGCGGTCCGCGGGGAGACTTCGATACCCAGCCGGCCCAGCGCGTAGGCGAGGGCGTCGGCCAGTCCGGCGCGTGTGGTGACGGGACCCAGATCGATGCCGAGGTGGACGATGGTCTGGGCGATCGCCGGGCGGATACCCGAGAGGATGCACTCGGCACCCATCAACTGCGCGGCGGCCACGGTCTTCATCAGGTGCTGGGCGACCAGGGAATCGACCGTGGGGACACCGGTGATGTCCAGGATGGCGTAGCGGGCGCGCTGCGCGACGATCGTCTCCAGCAGGCTCTCCATGACGACCTGGCTGCGGGCGCTGTCGAGCGTGCCGATCAGCGGTACCGCCACCACGCCGTCCCACAGCCGGATCACCGGGGTGGCCACCTCGAGAAGCTGCTCGCGCTGGCGGGCGATGAGATCCTCGCCCGCGTTGAGCGCCGTCTCCATCACGACCAGGCGCAGGGTCCCCATCAGCACGGTCAGGGCCAGCACGGACTCCCGGGCCTGCGGCTCCGAGGGGTCGGAGAACTCCGCGAGGAGCAGCTCGGTGGCCGGGGACCGCAGCGCCGCGACCTCCTCGGCGATCCGAGCCGGGGACGATCCGCTCCGGGCCCGGGAGGCGGCCATACGGCCCAGCTGGTCACGCACGGCCCCGAAACCGGCCGCCGCGACGTCCTCCGGCCGGCCGGACGACGCGACGGCGGCCAGCGCGTCCACCACCGCCTTGCTCGCCTCGACCGCCTCGTCACGGGAGAGGGTGAACACCGTGCGGAACAGAGGGACGTCCGCCCAGCGTTGGGCGAGCTGCTCGCGGCGCCGGGCGAGGAACGCGCCCACCTGCCGCGTCGCCAGCTCATGGGCTGCGTTCCGCTCCGACACCTGCATCGTCTCCCTTGCCCGTGGTCACCGCGCCGCCGAACGACGCATCCCTCCCGACAATAATTGCCGTATGGCAAACATTAGCCCCGGGGGTGGGGGCGAACAAGCGATTCCGGGTGAGGGTTCGGTGGTGGCGGTTCCGGTCACCGTCCCAGCCAGTCCAGGCAGACCACGAGAGCGTCGTCGTCGGGGACCGGCCGGCCCCGGTGGCCCGTGAGCTCCCGCAGGACGGCCCGGGGGACCTCGGCGGCCGGCAGCAGGCGCGTCGCCTGGATCGCGCGGGCCAGGGCCGCGTCCCCGTAGGCCTCGCCCTTCGGGGAGGCGACCGCGTAGACGCCGTCGCTGACGAAGAGCAGCCGGTCACCGGGCTCGACGCGGAACTCCTGGGCCACGTAGTCGGTCTCCTCGAACATGCCCAGCGGCAGCTGCGCCTCCAGCTCGATGTGCTCCACACTCCCCGCGCGCAGCCGGAGCATCTGCGGCGATCCGGCGTCCACCACCCGGGCCCGCCCCGTGGCGAGCTCGAAGTCGAACATCAGCATCGACAGGTAGCACTCGCCCCGGTACTGCGCGTACACCGCCTGGTCGGCCAACGCCGCCTGGTCGGAGATCGGCAGCCCCGCGCGCCGGGCGTTGCGCAGCGCGTTGATGGCCAGGTTCGTCAGCAGGGAGGCCTCTATGCCCTCGCCCATGCCGTTGGTGACGTACAGCATCAGGTGTTCCGCGGTCGCGGACCAGTCGAAGTTGTCGCCGAAGATGGCGTACGCCGGCTCCAGTTGCGCGCCCAGCTCGTACTCGGGCCGGGTGCAGGAGCGGCCGGGCAGGAGCTGCCACTGCATCTCCGCCGCCAGCGTGAGCCGGTCCTTGCGGCGGGCCTGGAGATACAGGTCGGTGTCCCGCTCCGCCACGACCACCTCACGCCCCAGCACCTCGGCGATCTCGGCCAGCTCCGCCAGGCAGCCGCGGACGTGGTCGCCGCCCGGCAGCACGACCGACAGCACGCCGAGGCGGTCACCGCGCACACTCACCGGGAGGTGCGCCCGCACGGACCCGCCTCCCGGCGCGTCCTCCACGAACGGCTCCTGGGCGCCGAAGGCCCGGCCCTCGGGGCTGTTGTGCACCGACACCGGCTCCATGGTGTGGGGCAGGACGGACACCGGCTGCAGCACGGTCAGTCCGTAATCGGCCATGAACAGCTCGACGCTGTCCGCCGCGTACTGCTCGACCAGTACACGACGGACAGCGTCGAGCAATTGATGCGGTGCGGCCGTACGGACGGCGCGCTCGGCGATCACAAATCTGTTCACGAGGGGAAGTCCAATCATTTGTCTGGCATCTCGGGAATGTGGGGACACGCGATCGATACGGGAGAAAGTCGGTGCTCCGGGCCGTGGGCCGCCGGAGTCCGGGCCTAGTACGCTGACATCCGTCCCGGCGTCTGCGAGAGTATGAACGTGAGTACCGTCCGCCCCGGCCCACAGCCCGACGAGGTCGCACGCGTGACCTCCACGGCCGCGGAGCTGCTGGAAGTGCTCTGGGGGCGTGCCTCGACGGCTCCCGCCTCCGCCTCCCAGCTGCGCGTGCTGCTCATCCTCGAACACCACGAGGGCATCAACCTGCGCACGCTCGCCGACTCCCTCGCCTCCACGCCTCCTTCGACCAGCCGACTGTGCGACCGGCTGCAGGCCACCGGGTTCGTCGAGCGTGTGGTGAGCCCGTCCGACCGTCGCGAGGTGCGCCTGCGCCTCAGCGACCGGGGGCGGACCTTCCTGGAGGACCTCCGCCGGCGAAGGCAGCGCGAACTGCAGGCGGTGCTGGACGTGATGCCCGCGGCGAAGAGGGCAGCGCTGCTCGAAGGGCTGGAAGCCTTCTGTGATGCGGCGGCGGGCCAGATACACCACGAGGCCGACTCCGACGTCCGATCCGCCTGAAGCGGGCACGGCCCGCCCGGGCGCGCCGCCGTCTCGGCATGACGGCAACCGGTGCGCGGTGCGACGCCGGACCGGCGGAGCATCCCGGCCCCTTCCTCATCCACTTCTGCCACGGCCACTGTGTTGCCTCATGACTACGGTTGTCAAACGGCAACAATCCCCCTTCCTGCTCGGACATCCGGTACCCGCTGCGCCGCGGTGCAAGGCTGTCGCGGTGTCGTGAGGGCGCTGGGGCCCACGTGGACCGGCTGCCGGCACCGAGGGGGAGTGCTGTACCACCGGGGAGAGCACGAAGGGGGGCATGCGGAAGCGGCACGGCTCCTCGGGGAGGCCGCCGTGCCGCGCGAGTCCGCGGGAGCGGGGAACGGGTCGGCCTCAGTGGGCCGTCGTGAGGGTGTCCAGGCGCAGCGGAGCGCCGGTGCGCGCGGTGATGGCCTCGACGGTGACGCCCGGGGCCGTCTCGACGAGGGCGAGGCCCTCCTCGGTGACGTCGATGACGCCGAGGTCGGTGATGACGCGGTGGACGCACCGTTCACCGGTGAGGGGGAGCGCGCACTCCCGGACGATCTTCGGGCTGCCGTCCTTGGCGGTGTGCTCCATCAGGACGATGACGCGGCGGGCGCCGTGGACGAGGTCCATGGCGCCGCCCATGCCCTTGACCACCTTGCCGGGGATCATCCAGTTGGCCAGGTCGCCGCGTCGGGACACCTGCATGGCGCCGAGGACGGCGGTGTCGACGTGGCCGCCGCGGATCATGCCGAAGGAGAGCGCGGAGTCGAAGAACGAGGCGCCCGGCAGGACGGTGACGGTTTCCTTGCCCGCGTTGATCAGGTCGGGGTCGACCTGGTCCTCGGTGGGGTAGGGGCCCGTACCGAGGATGCCGTTCTCGGAGTGCAGGACGACGTGGACGCCGGGCGGGAGGTGCTGGGGGACGAGGGTCGGCAGGCCGATGCCGAGGTTGACGTAGGAGCCGTCGGTGAGTTCGGCGGCGGCGCGGGCGGCCATCCGGTCGCGGGTCCAGGGCATCAGGAACGCACCGTCCCTCGTGCCGAGGACGCGGCGAGCGTCAGACGTTCGACGGGCTTGTCGGCGGCCTGGGCGGCGCTGAGCGTGACGACCCGCTGCACGTAGATGCCGGGCAGGTGGACGTCCTCCGGCGCCAGTTCGCCGGGTTCGACGAGTTCCTCGACCTCGGCGATCGTGACGCCCGCGGCCATCGCGGCGAGGGGGTTGAAGTTGGCGGCGGCCCGGCGGAAGACGAGGTTGCCGTGCCGGTCACCGCGCCAGGCCCGGACGAGGGCGAAGTCGGTGGTGATGCCGTGCTCCAGGAGGTACGGGCGCCCCCCGAACTCCCGTGTCTCCTTGGGCGGAGACGGGACGGCCACCGTACCGTCCGGCGCGTACCGCCAGGGCAGCCCGCCTCGGGCCACCTGGGTGCCGACACCGGCCGGGGTGTAGAAGGCGGGGATGCCCGCGCCGCCGGCGCGCAGCCGCTCGGCGAGGGTTCCCTGCGGGGTGAGTTCCACCTCCAGCTCTCCGCTGAGGTACTGGCGGGCGAACTCCTTGTTCTCGCCGACGTAGGAGCCGGTGACGCGGGCGATGCGGCCGGCGGCGAGGAGGACGCCGAGGCCCCGGCCGTCCACGCCGCAGTTGTTGGAGACGACCCGCAGACCGGTCGTGCCCCGCGCGTACAGGGCGTCGATGAGGGCGGCGGGGACGCCGGAGAGGCCGAAGCCGCCGACGGCGAGCGAGGCGCCGTCGGGGATGTCGGCCACCGCCTCGGCGGCACTGCCGCGGACCTTGTTCATGTGCTGGGTTCCCTTCCGGGAGGCGTACGGGGCGTAGGGGGTTCAGACGGTGGCGCCGGGCAGGACGGCCGACCAGCCGCCGTCGACGACGAGGTTGGCGCCGGTGATGTACGCGGCCTCGTCGGAGGTCAGGAAGACGGCCGCGTTCACCACGTCGTCCGGGGTGCCCACCCGGCCCAGCGGGACGTGGCGGGCGATGCCGCGCATCGGGTGGTCGTCGGCGAGCAGGTCGGCGCGCGAGCCGTCGGTGTCGATCATCCCGGGGCTGACGCAGTTGGCCCGGACGCCGTGCGGGGCGCCCTCCGCGGCGAGCTGCCGGGTCAGTGCGATCACCGCGCCCTTGGACGCCGAGTGCGCCGTGCGCGTGTTGGTGAGGGAGCCGGTCAGGCCGGCGGTCGAACCCACCGTCAGCACGCAGCCGCGGCTGCGGACCAGGTGCGGCCAGGCCGCCCGGACCGTCAACCACACCGAGTCCAGCTCGGCGCGCATCGTGAACGCGAAGTCCGCGTAGGACTGCGAGCCGATCGGCCCGAAGCGGACGGCGCCCGCGTTGGCGTAGACGATGTCGACGCCGCCGAACGCGTCCACGGCCTCCTCGGTCCAGGACCGCACGGACGCCTCGTCGGTGACGTCCACAGGACCCGGCGTCAGCATCGTGCCGCCCTCACGGGCCACCAGCCGCTGGGTCTCCAGGGCCTCCTCGTGCAGCAGGTCGCCGCCCACGACCAGCGCGCCCTCGGCGGCGAAGCGCAGGGCCGCCGCCCGGCCCTGTCCCCGGGCGGTGCCGGAGATCAGGGCCACCTTGCCGTCGAGCCGGTTCATCCGCCGGCCTCCGAGGCGAGCAGCGCGTCGGAGACGGACTTGACCCCGCCGTGCGCCGTCAGGCCGCCGTCCACCGGAATCTCCGCACCGGTGATGAACGACGACTCGTCCGACAGCAGGAACACCACCAGCGGCGCCACCTCGTCCACGGTGCCGGTGCGCCCGAGGGGAGTCTCCCGGACGTTGGCCGCGCGGAACGTGGGGGCCGCCGAGGCCGTCATCTCCGTCTCGATGTAGCCGGGGTGAACGGTGTTGACGCGGATGCCGAGGGGCCCGAGTTCGAGCGCGGCGGTCTTGGACAGGCCCCGCAGCCCCCACTTGCTCGCCGTGTAGGCGACCGGGTAGTGGGCGGTGAGCGCGGCCGAGGAACCGACGTTGACGATCGAGGAGCCCGGCGGCATCAGCGGGCTCAGGTGCTGGATGCCGAGCAGCGGACCGGTCACGTTGACCGAGTGGACCCGCTCGAAGTCCTCGGCCCGCACGTCACCGACCCGGGCCCGCCAGGTGACGCCCGCGTTGTTCACCAGGCCGTGCACCTGCCCGTACGCCTCCCGCAGCTCGGCGGCCAGTTCCGCCCACTGCTCGCCGTCGCTGACGTCGAGGCGGCGGCAGTCGCCGACCGGTGCCACGTCGGTGGCGACGACCCGGGCGCCCTCGCGGGTGAGGGCCTCGGCCTCGGCGGCGCCCTGCCCGCGGGCGGCGCCCGTGACCACGACGACCTTGCCGAGCAGCCTCTTGGGACGCAGGTCGCTCACGGCCGCACCCGGCCGCGCCGCCGGCCCGTCGGCAGAGGCACCGGATCGGTGCCGGGGACGACGGTGTTGGTCAGGGTGCCGATGCCCTCCACCGTGAGGGTGACCGTGTCGCCGGGCTTCAGCGGCGGCGGGGTCCGCTCGCCGCGCCGGCCCCACAGCTCGGCCAGGCAGCCGCCGTTGCCGCAGGTGCCCGAGCCGAGGACGTCACCCGGCACGACGCGGGTGCCGCGGGAGGCGTAGGCGGTCATCTCCTCGAAGGTCCAGCTCATGTGGGACAGCAGGTCCTCACCGACCTTCTCGCCGTTGACCTCGGCGGTCAGGGCCAGGCGCAGGAACCCGTCGGCGTCCCGGTACGGCTCCAGCTCGTCCGCGGTGACCAGCCAGGGACCGAGCGTGCCGGCGGTGTCCTTGCCCTTGCAGGGGCCGAGGCCCACCTTCATCTCCGCGCTCTGCAGGTCGCGCGCGGACCAGTCGTTGAACACGGTGTAGCCGACGATGTGGTCGCGGGCCTGTTCGGGCGTGAGGTCCCGGCCCTCCCGGCCGATCACCGCGCCGACCTCCAGCTCGAAGTCCAGCACGGCCGAGCCGGGCGGCACGGGGATGTCGTCCCGGTGGCCGTGGATCGCGTGCGGGTTGGTGAAGTAGAAGGTCGGGGCGGCGTACCACTGCTCGGGGACACCGGCCGCCCCGTCGACGGAGCGGCGCACGCCTTCGACGTGCTCCTCGAAGGTGACGAAGTCCCGTATCGAGGCGGGCTTCAGCGGAGGCAGCAGCCGTACCTCGGAGACGTGCGGGCCGGGCGGGACGTCGAGTGCGTCCCGGCCGGCGGCGAGCAGGCCGGGCAGGCCGTCGGTCCGGGCGAGCAGGGCCGACAGGGACGAGACGTCCGGCAGCGGGAGGAGGGTGCCGTCGTCCTCGACGACGGCCACCCGGTGACGGTGGCGGTGCTCGTAGGAGGCGAAGCGCATGGTGTGACTCCAGTGGGACGGATCGGCCGGTCCAGCGGGATCGACGGCCTCGTGGACCAGGAGGCCGCGGCGCCGGGCCGGGGTGACCGGCTCCTCGCCGCGGACGGTGTCGCCGAAGAGGTCAGGACCGGGGACGCGACGGTGCGCGTCAGGGCGTGGGCGGCACGGCCGCGTCCCCGGGGGCTCGGCGCCGGCTCAGACCGGCGGGGCGACGAAGACGCCGCGGTCGGGGTCGTTGAAGGACTCCTTGGCGACGAGTTCGTTCATGGGATTGGCGGTGCCCCACTGGTCGGTGACCTCGGGCTGGGAGAAGTCGTAGACGTGGGGGTGCCAGGTGTCCTCGTCCAGGCACTCCAGCTCGGTGGTGTACTCGACGGTGTTGCCGTGCGGGTCGAGGAAGTACGTGAAGGTGTTGTCGCCCGCCATGTGCCGGCCCGGGCCCCAGATCTTCCTGAAGCCGGCCCGGATGACACGGCCGGAGCCGCGCATGTACTCGTCGATGCCGCGCATCTCGAAGGAGACGTGGTGCAGGGAGGTGTGCGGGCCCTTGGCCAGCGCCATGGAGTGGTGCTGGTTGCTGATCCGCATGAAGTGCATGACCTCGCCCATGTGCGGCGAGCTGAGCGTGTCGGAGAGGGCGAAGCCGAGGTGGCGCTCGTACCACTCGCGGGTGCGGTTCAGGTCGGGGGAGTTGAGGACGACGTGCGAGAGCTTGACCGGGATGGACTCCTTCTCCTCGATCTTGCGGTGCTGCCGGACCTCGACGTCGGCGGAGACCTCGATGGTGCGGCCGTCGACGTCGAAGAAGCGGAAGCCGTAGCCGCCGCCGGGGGTGTCGACCGTGCCAGGCCGGGAGATCAGCCGCACGCCGCCCGCGAGCAGCCGCTCGGCGAGGGTGTCCACGTCGGCGGCGCTCGCGGCGCCGTAGGAGACGAGGTCGAGGCGCTTCTCCTCGGCCTTGCGGAGCCGGACGACGTACTGCTCGGGGGAGCCCTCGGCGGCCAGGAAGGAGATGCCGGAGTCCTCGGCGACCTTGGTCAGGCCCCAGACGCCGGAGTAGAAGTCGAGCTGCTTGTCGTAGTCGGGCACGGCGAGGTCGACGTGCCGCAGGTGGGTGAGCAGGCGCATGATGATCAGTCCTTCCGGAGGAGGGCGGCGGCGTTGCCGCCCCGGACGGCGTGGAAGTCGGCGTCGGGCAGGCGCGCGGCGCGCAGGGCGGCGACCGGGTCCTCGGTTCCCATGTCGAAGGGGAAGTCCGAGCCGAGCAGCACCCGGTCGGCCCCCGCGACGCGCACCAGTTCCCGCAGGACGTGCGGATCGTGGACGAGGGAGTCGAAGTACAGCCGCCTCAGATAGCTGCTGGGCGGGTGGGCACAGCCGGCGCCCGCGTCGGAGCGCGCCGACCAGGCGTGGTCGGAGCGGCCGATGTGGGTGGGCAGGTAGCCGCCGCCGTGCGCCGCGACGATCTTCAGCCCGGGATGCCGGTCGAGGACACCGGAGAAGATCAGATGGGACAGCGCGACGGCGTTCTCGGTGGGCTGGCCGACGGTGTTGGACAGGTACCAGCGGTCCAGGCGCTCGTCGAGCGTGCACCCGAAGGGGTGCAGGAAGAGGATCGCCCCCCTCTCCGCGGCCCGGGACCAGAAGGGCTCGTAGGCAGGGTCGGACAGCTCCCGGCCGGGGGCGTGGCTGGAGATCTCCACCCCGTCCAGGCCCTGTTCGAGGGCGTGGTCGAGGGCGCGCACCATGTGGTCGGGGTGCTGGAGCGGCACCAGGCCGAGCCCGCGCAGCCGGTCCGGCGCCTGCGCGCAGTGCGCCGCCGTCGCCTCGTTGGCCAGCCGGTACACCTTCTCCGCCGTCGCCTCGTCGGCCCAGTAGTGGTAGTGCGAGGGGGAGGGGCTGACCAGTTGCACGTCGACCCCCTGCGCGTCCATCGAGGCCAGGCGCAGGGCGACGTCGGTCATCCGCGGGACGCGTGCGCGGACCATGGGCCCGTTGACCGCGAGCGCGGCGGGCCCGTTGCGCCGGGCGTCCACCTCCTTGGCCTCGGCGTGGCCCGGAAGGCCGGCCACGAGTGACTCGACGTCGGGGAGCAGGACGTGTGCGTGCACGTCGACGGTGGGCGGGGTCACGGCAGCTCCCTGAGCAGGGTCATGGTGCGGGCCATCAGGCCGGGCACGTCGGCGTCCCGTACGCCGTCGAGCTGCCACTGCCCGATCTGCACGGACGCCTCCACGACCGGGCGGACGCGGGCGATCCGCCGTTCGTGGTACGCCTGGAACAGCGCGTCGTCCCATGTCCCGGAGGAGGTCAGCAGCTGTGCCAGTACCCAGGCGTCCTCGAGGGACAGGGCGGCGCCCTGGGCGAGGGTGGGCGGGCAGCAGTGGGCGGCGTCGCCGACGAGGACGACGCGGCCGCGGTGCCAGGAGCCTTCGACGAGCATCCGGTCGAACCAGGTGTAGTTGACCTTCGCCGGATCGGTGATGTGCTCGGTGATCTCCGGCCAGTGTCCGCCGTAGTGCCGGGTGAGGCGGCGCATCTCGTCCGCGTACGACTCGGACGGTATGGAGGCGCGGTCGCGGTTGGCCTCGACGACGTACGCGTAGATCGTGGTCTCGCTGGTGGGGCAGTAACCGGCGATGTAGGCGGGGCCGCCGTAGGCGAGGTCGGTGCGGGTCACGCCGGCGGGGCGCGGGGCGGCGATGCGCCAGATGGCCATGCCGGTCGGTTCGGGCTTGTCGGTGATGCCGATCGCGGCGCGGGTGGCGGAGCCGAGGCCGTCGGCGGCGACCACCAGGTCGTAGCGGCCCTCGGTGCCGTCGCTGAGGCGTACGGAGACACCGTCCGCGTCCTGGTCCAGGATCTCGGCGGTGGTGCCCAGCCGGACCGACGCGCCACTGGCGCGCACGGCCTCGATGAGGATCCGCTGGAGCCGCGGGCGCTGCATGCCGACGGTGGCCGGCAGGTCGTCGCCGCCGGTGCGCAGGTCGTTCTGGACGTGCAGGACGGTGCCGTCGGGGGCGGTGATGCCGACCGAGCCGAAGCCGAAGCCGGACGCCTCCACCTGCTCCCAGACGCCGAGTTCGCGCAGGACGCGCAGGGCGTTGCCCTGGAGGGTGATGCCGGAGCCGGCGGTGGCGTTCCAGTCGTCCTTGGCCTCGATCAGGTCCACGGCGATTCCGGCGCGGCGCAGCAGGATCGTGACGGCGTTGCCGGCCGCGCCGCCGCCGACGACCAGGACCGTGCGGGGTTGGGTCATGGGGGAACTCCCTCGTTCCTCGGGCTACTTGACGGCGATCGGGTTGACGGGGGAGCCGACCGCTCCGGTGATGGGCAGCGGCGCCGCGGTGAGCCAGAACTCGTACCGTCCGTCGGTGGCGCAGTCGTCGGCGAGGGCGTCGAGGTCCCACATCTCACCGATGAGCAGGCCGATGTGGGGGATGGCGACCTGGTGCAGCGGCTGGAAGGCGTGCTCGAACTCGTTGGGCCGCACCTCGAAGCCCCAGGTGTCGGTGGCGATCGCGGCGATCTCGCTGCCGTGCAGCCAGCCGGCCGTGGTGAACGACAGGCCGGGGGCGGGACCTCCGGCGTAGTCGCCCCACCCCTGGCGGCGGGCCCGGGCCAGCTGTCCCGTACGCACCAGTACCAGGTCGCCGCGGCCGACGGTGACGTCCTGGGCCCGGGCGGTGGCGGTCAGATGCTCCTCGGTGATCGCGAAGCCGTCCGGCAGCTCCCCGTCCTCGCCGACGACCCGGCCGACGTCCAGGAGCACTCCGCGCCCGGCGACGTGCGGGGCCATGTGCTCGATGCCGGTGACCAGGTCGCCGTCGGAGGTGACGACCTTCTCCGCCGGGCGGCCGTTCCACGCCTTGCCGTGGTCGAAGATGTGGCCGAGCCCGTCCCACTGGGTGGAGCACTGCAACGGCATCGCGATGACGTCGTCGGCGCCGCCGATGCCGTGCGGGAAGCCCTGGTTGCCGAGGGCGGCGTCGGTGCCGGTGTCCAGCATGGTGTGCACCGGGTTGGTGCGGCGGCGCCAGCCCTTCTGCGGCCCGTTCATGTCGAAGCGCTGGGAGAGGGAGAAACTGACGCCCCGCCGGATCAGCGCGGCACCTTCCCGACGCTTGGCCTCGTCGAGGAAGTTGAGCGTGCCGAGCACGTCGTCGTCACCGAAGCGGCCCCAGTTGGAGTACGCCTTCGTGGCCCGGGCGATCGAGCCCTCGGGGTCCGTGCGGTCCAGGGTCACCGGGCCGCCTCCGCCACGCAACGGGTGCGCTGGGCACCGAGTCCGGTGATGGTGGCGTCCATGACGTCGCCGTCGCGCAGCAGCCGGCCCCAGTGCATGCCGTTGCCGGCGGGGGAGCCGGTGAGCACCAGGTCGCCGGGGAGCAGCCGTGCGGTCTGCGAGGCGTAGGAGACCATCCGGGCGACGCCGAAGATCATGTCCTTGGTGGACTCGTCCTGCATGTTCTCGCCGTTGAGCTTCAGGGTGAGGCGCAGGTCGCCCGGGTCCGCGATCGACGCGGTGGGCACGATCCAGGGGCCGAGCGGGGTGAACCCGGGGGCGTTCTTGCTGCGCAGCCAGTCGCTGCCGATCTGCGGCATGTCCCGCCGGAAGACGGTGGCCCGGTCGGTGAGGTCGTTGGCGATCGTGTAGCCGGCGACGTGGTCGAGGGCCTCCTCGACGGACACCCGGTGAGCGGGACGGCCGATCACCGCGGCCAACTCCAGTTCCCAGTCGGGCTTCTCGGCCCACGCCGGCAGCACGACGTCGTCGTACGGCCCGGTGACGGCGCTCGGCAGTCCGATGAACACGTACGGCAGGTCCTCGGCCGCCCGCCGGTCCATGATCTCCGCGGCCTCCGCGCGACGCTCCGCCTCCGGCCGCTCGTCACCGGGCGCGCGGTGCGCGACGTGCAGGTCGATGACGTGCTGCCGGTAGTTGGCGCCGGACTGGAACACCTGGCGCGGCTCGACCGGTGCGTGCACCCGGAAGTCGTCGAGCGGCTGCAGATCCCCGTCGGCGGTGCCGGCCAGCGCCCGCAGTCGAGGCAGCGCCGTGTCCCAACTCTCCAGCAGCGTACGGATGGTCAGCTGTGGGTCGTCGAAGGCGACGCGCAGGTCGCGCACCCGGGCGTCGGGCGTGACGAGGGCGGGGAAGGCGGGGCCCTCGGGAGCGGAAAGGGTGGCCAGGGCGAAGGGTCCGGCGAAGAGGGCGGACGCGGCTTCAGGTTTCACGGACATGTCCTCCTGATTGCGATGGCACTAATCTGGACCCGCCACTCGCGATCAGGGAAATCGATTCCGTGGATGACTACCATCCACTGAACGAATTACCGCAGGTCGTCGTCGGACAGCTAGGGAAAACGCCGTGAATCTCAGTCGCCTGGACCTCAACCTCGTCGTCGCCCTGCGTGCCCTCCTCGAAGAGCGCAACGTCACCCGTGCCGGGCAGCGCGTGGGCCTCAGCCAGCCCGCGATGAGCGCGGCCCTGTCCCGTCTGCGCCGCCATTTCGACGACGACCTGCTCGCCCGGGTCGGCGGCCACTACGAACTGACGGCCCTCGGCCAGGTCCTCCTGGACCGCACCACCACGGCGTACGACGTGCTGGAGCGTCTCTTCGCCAGCCAGGCGGACTTCGACCCCGCCAAGGAGAGCCGGGAGTTCAAGCTCGTCGCGTCCGACTACGCCGTCGCGGTCTTCGGGGCCGAGCTGGCCCGGTTCGTGCACGAGGAGGCCCCGGGCATCCGGCTGCGCTTCGCGCAGACCCCGCCCACCGTGGTGGACGCCACCGACACGCTGCTCAGCACGTCCGACGGCCTGCTGATGCCGCACGGGGTCATCAGCGACTTCCCGGCCACCGACCTGTACGGGGACCGGTGGGTCTTCCTCGTCGCCGACGACCATCCGAGCGTCGGCGACCGCCTCACCCGCCAGGACCTGGCCCGGCTTCCCTGGGTGACCTACCAGCGCACCTACGACGCCCCGGCCGTGCGCCAACTCGGGATGCTGGGCATCGAGCCCCGGGTCGAGGTCTCCGTGGACAGCTTCCAGATCATCCCGCTGCTGGTGGCCGACACCCGGCGCATCGCCCTGATCCAGGCCCGCCTGGCCCGGCTCCTGGCGCCGCTCGCCGGTGTCCGCGTGGTGGAGCCGCCGTACGAGGCCGTGCCGTTGCGGGAGGCCATGTGGTGGCACCCCGTGCACACCCATGACGCGGCCCACATCTGGCTGCGCGAGACCGCCGCCCGCGTGGGCAGACGGATGGCGGACGAGCCCGAGGGGTGAGCGGGACGGCCGGGGCGCAGCCTCCCGACCCCGGCGCGGCCCGGTGCGGCACCGGCGCTCAGTCGAGCGACGCCACGAGCCGCGCCATACCCCACAGGATGATCAGATCGAGGGTCATCACGCTGATCGACCACAGGGGGTAGTACGGGATGAACATGAACTGGGTCACCAGACTGATCGCCGCGACCGTCACCGCGGCCGGACGCCCCCAGCTCACGGCCTGCAGCACCCCCACGCCCACGAGGATCAGCGCGACTCCGACGACGAGGTGGATCCAGCCCCAGCCGGTGAGGTCGAAGCGGTACTCGTAGTGCCGGGGCACGCCGTAGAGGCGGTCCTCGGCGATACCGGCGATGCCCTGAAGAACGCTCAGCACTCCGCTCAGGAGCAGCGGCACGCCGAAGTACCGCATCGGTCCGGCGGGCCGGGCGTCGGTTCCGGCGCCCGCGGTACCTCGTCGTGCTCCGTGGGGCATGTCCACCATGACGCGTCAACCCTTCGTACTGGAGCGGTCGTCACCGCACCTCGCGGCGCCGGCGGGAAGTCGGCGCATCGGTCACGGCCCCAGCGTCCCTCGGAAGCGGTCGCCCGGCGAGCGCACCGTGGCATACGGGGCCCTGCCGACCCCGGACGGGGGCGGGCGGTGGGGACGTGGGCCCCGCGTGTGTCGGAGCGCGTCGCGCACGCGGCCCCGTCCTCACACGACGCACGACGGGCCCGTCACCTCCGGCCGACCCGCCTCAGCGCTTGAAGTCCGTCTCCTCGAGGCGGGTCTGGACCGTGCGGCCGCTCTCCCAGGCGTTGGCGCCCGGTGCCACCTCCGGCACGGGGATGTCCGCCCGGTTCTCCCGCTTGGCCGACGTCGAGATGCCGAGCCTCCCGTCCCGGGCCCGGATCATCTCCTCCGAGGCCTGTCCGTCCTCGGTGAAGCCCATCATCAGCTGCGGGATGCCGTACGGGAAGTCGTCGCGGTCGTACTGCCAGGTGTGGAACGTCTTCCCGTAGGTGGTCACGAGGTCCTCGAAGTAGGCGTGCTCGGCCAGGTCGGGGACGCCGGGTGCGGTGAGGCTGCCGGACTTGACCTCGTAGTGGTGGCTGTGCCACAGGCGCTTCTCGTCCTCGGGCAGGCCGCGGAAGCGCTCCTCGCTGATGATGTACTCGATGCCGATCAGACGGGCGTCCGGGGCGTTGCGGTCGAAGATGACGCACTGGTGCAGGTCGTGCCGGAGATGGACGCAGAAGTGCGTGGCCTCCACCTGCCGGCCCATGTCGTCGGCGTACATGTGGAAGCCGTTGAGGTAGGTGCTCATCGCGTCGAGGGGGTACTTCCGCTGCAGGGCGCCGGCCGCCAGGTCGAGTGCCCGGTGCTTGAGCGGGTGCCCCTTGCCGACCTTGCCGAGCGTGGCCGCCTTGCGGCAGAACCGGAGACCGGCCGCGGCGGTCATTCCCGCCGCGACACCGATGCCGACGGCCGCGGCCTGCCCCCGGCCGGAGCCGGGTGAGCGGTGTGTGCCCCTGATGAGTGTCATGGGCGCCGGGTCCCCCGCGCCGGGCGGCTGTAACGAGGCGCGGCGGGACCCGGCGGGGCACTGCGGACGGGGCGGGCCGAGAAGTACCGCTACGGCCGGTCTCACGCGGGCGGTGTGCTCGATCACCGCTCGCCGGTCGCGTCATTCAGCGCGGTGAGCCGCCGGCCTCGGGGAATCCGTACCCGGCCCAGTCCCCGACGACCCGGCGGCGCAGTTCCTCGGGGTAGGAGTTGTCGAAGGACGCGGTGGTCGCCCTGGTCACGCCTTCGAACTGCTCGGGCAGCAGGCAACTGACGATCTCCTTTCCGCCCCGGCCGGCGCGCACCTCCTCGGGCGTGAGGTAGGGGACCATCGGGATTCCGGGGGCCTGCGGGTAGGCGTAGCGGCCGGTCGTGGGGTGGCTGCGGGTCGCCATGGCCCACACGACCTGGTCGATGTCGGTGATGTCGATGTCGTCGGCCACCAGGAGCACCTTGGGCACCAGCCATCCGGTGTGCGAGTCGAAGAGCACCTCGGCCACGGCGTCGACGAGCTGCCGTTCCGTCATTCCGGTGCGCGCCAGCCGCCGGATGTCGACGGATACGACGATCCAGCAGGTGGCCGCCTCGTAGGAGCACCAGGCCATCGAGACGGGCAGGCCGCTGGAGCGCAGCAGTTCGAGGCCGGCCGCGGAGATCATCGTGCCCCAGATCGTGTGGTTCTCCTCCGGAGGCGTACCGGCCACGCAGACCGGCAGAATCGCCTGGTCACGGTAGGTCACGGCCTCGACGTGGAAGACCGGCTGCGGCTTGCTCCCGGAGAAGGAGTACCCGTGGTATTCCCCCATCGGTCCCTCGGGGGCCGTCTCGTCGGGACTGATGTAACCCTCCAGCACGATCTCCGAGTTGGCCGGGACATACAGGTCGTTGGTCTCGGCGCGGACCACGTCGACCGGGCTGCCGGTGAGGGCGCCGACGTAGCCGCTCTCGTCGACCTCGGCGGGCAGCGGCATGCCGGCGGCGGCCAGGGCGGCCGGCGGTGCGCCGAGCACCATGGCCCACGGAGTGCGTTCGCCCCGTTCGGCCCACATGCGGTGGATCATGCCGAGGTGCTGCTGCGGCATGGCCGGACCGACCAGGGTGCGGGGTCCGTGCAGCATGGTGCGGCTGACGGACCAGCTCGTCCAGCGTTCGTCCGGTGTGCGCACCACGTGGAAGCCGTAGGTCCCGAAGTACCGGCCGCCGTCCTGCTGATGCAGCAGCGGCACCGGGAAGCGGGTCAGATCGACGTCGTCGCCGATGAGGACGTTCTCCTTGCAGGGGCCGGTGGGGACCACGCGTGGCGGGACGGGCGCCGCCCTCATCGCGGAGATGAGCTTCTCCAGCAGGTCGCGCGGCGTGGTGTCGCGCCCCAGACCGAAGTGGGCGGCGAGGCGCCCGTAGGTCTCGCCCGGCCGTCCGCTGAGTCCCGCCGGGGCGCCGAGTATCCGGAAGCCGGGGTCACCTTCGGTGAGGGCGCTGAACAGCGGGGCGGGGCTCTTGGTGTCGTAGACGCGCCGGGTGACCGCTCCGGCCTCGAGCGTGGGACTGACCGGCTTGCCGATGTCGACGGCGTCGCCGGTGGTGAGGAGTTCGGCGACGAAGTCGCGGAAGTTGAGTGCGCTGCCGCGCTGTGTCATGACAGGGCCTTTCCTGGGGGCGTGGGCCGGGGGGCGACTCCGGCCGGTCGTGCGCTCGCTCGCATGCCCTGCCAGCGTCTGGCGGTGGGCAGGTCCAGGCCGAACTGGTCCAGAACGCGCGCGACGATGTGCTCGACGACGTCGGCGAGGGTCGAAGGCTCGTTGTAGAACGCGGGGACGGGCGGCATCACGACGGCGCCCATGCGGGTCACCTCGAGCATGTTCTCCAGGTGCACGGCGGACAGCGGCGTCTCGCGTGCGACCAGCACCAGTCGGCGCCGCTCCTTGAGCATCACGTCGGCGGAGCGGCCGATGAGCCCCTCGCCGTACCCGGTGCGGATGGACGCCAGCGTCTTCATGCTGCACGGCACGACCACCATGCCGTCGGCCCGGAACGATCCGCTGGAGATCGACGCCCCCTGGTCGTCCGGACCGTGGCACACGGACGCCAGCGCCTGTACGTCACGCAGCGAGTACGGGGTTTCCTGGGCCAGGGTGGCCCGCGCCCAACGGCTGACGACCAGATGCGTCTCGACGTCGAGTTCCCTCAGCGCTTCGAGCAGGCGCACACCGATGGGCGCGCCGGTGGCTCCGGTCATCGCGACGACGAGTCTCACTCCGCCCGGCCTCCTTCGTGATGGTAAGTGACGCACAGTTATTACGTACACGTCCTAATAGGTCGCACGGTATAGTACGTACACGTCCTTATCAACCGAGCGGAGGCGGAGGCGATGGCGCAGGAGGACCCGGGCCACTGCTCTCCCGTCGACGCGCTGGGCGGACTGGGCCCCCTGGCCCGGCAGTTGAACCAGGTGCACAACCGGCTCTGGCACGAGCGGGTGCACCAGGACCTCACGGGGCCCCAGTTCACCGTGCTGAGCCTGCTGGACGCCCACGGTGACATGGATCAGGGGACCCTCGGCGCGCTCGCCCGTCTCGACAAGTCGACCGCCGCCCCGCTGCTCGAACGGCTGCGCCGCCGGGGGCTGTTGGACATCACCCGGGATGCGGGCGACCGCAGGCGCAAGGTGGTGAGCATCACCGAGGAGGGGCGGCGGCTCGCGATCCGCCTCGCTCCGGCGGTCGTCACGGTGAGCGAGCAGATGCTCGCGCCGTTCTCACCCGAGGAGCGCGCCCAGTTCCTGAGCCTGCTCCGCCGGGCGGTCAGCGAGTCGTAGCGGTGCCGCTCGGGTCGCCGCTGCCCGACCGGGCGCGGTGGTCACTCGCCTCGCGGGGCGCAGGGGCGGGTCGGCCCTCCTCGAGGAGTTCTCGGCAGTGGGCCACGAAGCCCGCGAGCGTGAGGTCGAAGGCGCGCTCGGCGCGGGCGGGCCGCCCCGTGGCCGACTGGGCCAGGGCGAGGTGCGGGGCCTCGGCGTCCTCTGCGACCACCCACATCTCCTGGGGCGCCGACATGTCCAGTGCCGATCCCAGCACGATGTTGTCCAGCCCGGTGATGATCGGCATGACGGCCTCCGGCGCGAAACCCGTCTCCAGCAGCAGGCCCGCCACCCGCTCGTACTGTTCGATCACCCGTGGCGCGCGTACCGGCGCGGTCATCAGCATGGGGATCGCCCGGGGGTGGGCCGCGAACGCCGCGCGGTAGGAGCGGGCCCACAGGGTCAGGGCGGTGTCCCACGGGCGCTGGTCGAGGGCGCCGGCGTCGAGCCCGTCGGCCACCCGGTCCCGCAGCAACTCGATCACCCCTGCCCGGCCATCCACATGGTGATACACCGAGGCGGTCTGCACCCCGAGGCGCCTGGCGACCTCGGGGAGCGTGAAGTCGCCCGTCTCGTCGACGAGTTCGAGCGCCGTCCGGCCGATGCGGGTCCGGTCGAGCAGAGCCTTCCGAGGCCGCCCCATGTTCATTCTCCTCACGTGAGGTCTTCCCGAATCGTACGGCGGACGTCTACATTGCCTAAACCGAAACGGTTTAGATTTACCGGCGGCTCGCCCTGTGCCCGTGTGCCTCGGCTCCCGGCCGCCGACCCTCCTCTCCAGCGTCGAAGAAGGGCCGAGCGTCATGACCGTAGAGTCCGCATCCCGCGAGGAGGCGCCACAAGGGGCGGATCCGCAACACCCGGGATCGGCCGGGAGCGACGACTCCTCGGGGCTGCGCCGGGGGAGTCTCGGCGTCGCAGACATCGCGTTCTTCGTGGTCTCCGCCGCCGCGCCCCTGACCGTCATGGCCGGCGTGGCGCCCCTGGCCATCAGCACCGGCGGCATCGGCGCCCCCGTCGGCTACCTCCTCGCCGGCATCACGCTGGCCCTCTTCGCGGTCGGCTTCACCGCGATGACCCGGCACGTCCGCAGCAGCGGCGGGTTCTACGCCTTCATCACCCGCGGTCTGGGACGCCCCGCCGGATTCGGCGCCGCGACGGTCGCCCTCCTCGCGTACAACGGGATGCAGATCGGCGTGTACGGACTGCTCGCCACGGGCACCCAGGACGCGCTCGAAGCCCTGTGGGGCATCCATGTGCCCTGGCCGGCGATCGCACTCGCCGGCGTCTTCGTCATCTGGTACCTCGGTTACCGCAGCATCGAATTCGGCGCCAAGGTCCTCGGTGTCCTGCTGCTCGCGGAGACCGGGATCCTCGTGCTGCTCGCGGGCGGCGTGCTCCTCGACGGCGGTGCCGAGGGCATCGCGGTGGACTCCTTCACGCCCGGCAACGTGCTGGTGCCCGGCACCGGCGCGGTACTCGCCTTCGCGTTCGCCGCGTTCACCGGCTTCGAGTCCACCGCCATCTACCGCCGTGAGGCACGCGACCCGAACCGCACCATCCCGCGAGCCACCTACATCGCCGTCGGATTCCTCGGCCTCTTCTACGCGTTCAGCGTCTGGATCGTCATCCAGGCGTACGGCAGCTCCCACATCATGACGGCCGTCACCACCGACCCGGTGGGCCTCTTCTTCACCGCCACCACGGAGTATGTCGGCGGCTGGGCGGCCGACCTCATGCACGTCTTCATCGTCACCAGCATCATCGCCTCCCAACTGGCCTTCCACAACGCGATCAACCGCTACGGGTTCTCGCTGGCCCGGGAAGGCGTGCTGCCCGAGGCGCTCGGCAGGGTCCACCCCAAGCACCGTTCGCCGTACGTGGCGGGCATCGCGCAGAGCGTCCTGGCGCTGATCTGCGTCACGGCCTTCGCCGCGGCCGGCGCCGACCCCTACCGCCAGCTCCTGCTGTGGATGAACACCCCGGGCAGCATCGGCCTGATGGCGCTGCAGGCGATCACGGCCGTCGCGGTGCTCCGCTACTTCCGGCGCGTCCGGCACGAGGAGGGCCGCTGGCGCACCCTGATCGCGCCGCTGGCCTCCGCCGTCCTGATGACCGGCGCGATGGTGCTGATCATCAGCAAGATCGGCCTGATGACCGGAGCGTCGTTCACCACCAACACCGTTCTCGTCTCGATGGTCCCCGTCGCCTTCGTCGTCGGCCTCCTGCTCTCCCAGCAGGTGCGCCGCAGCCGGCCCGAGGTGTACACCCACTTCGCGCGGGAGCCGGACGAGGAGGACACCGCCGGCTGACCGCATCCCCCGGCCCGACCGAGCCCGCCAGCAGCCCCGACCGCCCCACCCAGCAAGGAAGTACCCTCCGTGTCACACCCCGCCCAGCCCCTGTCCGCCGTCGCCGACACGATCCTGGCCAACGCTCGCGTGCGCACCCTCGACCCCGACCGGACGTCGGCGAGCGCCGTCGCGGTCAAGGACGGACACATCGTCGCCGTCGGGGACGACGGCGACGTACGGGACTGGCGCGGCGCGCACACCGACGTCGTGGACCTGGCCGGCGCCACCCTCACGCCCGGCCTGGTCGACGGCCACAGCCATCCGTACCTGGGCATGGAGATGGCCACCGGACTCGACCTCTCCGCCTGCCGGGACCTCGACGCACTGCGGACCGCGCTGGCCGACGCGGCCCGGGCAGCGGGCCCCGGCGACTGGGTGCTGGCCCACGGACTCGACCACAACGCCTTCGGCGGCCGGCCCGTCCACCACGACCTGATCGACGCGGCCCTGGCCGGCGTCCCCGCCTTCATCCGCCTCTACGACGGACACTCCGCCCTGGCCAGCGGTCCCGCCCTGGCCGCCGCGGGCATCGACGGGCCGCGCGTCTTCGCCCAGCGGGCCCACGTCGTCTGCGACCCGGACGGGCGGCCCACCGGGCACCTCGTCGAGTTCGCCGCCATGGCCCTGATGGATGCCGTCCTGCCGCGCGAGAACGCGGCCGTGTGCCGCGAACGGCTCCTCGGCCTGCTGCGCGACATGGCCGCGACCGGACTCACCGGCGCCCACGTCATGGACCTCCAGGACCCCGGCGTCCTCGACCTGCTGGCCGACATCGAGGAGAGCGGCGAGCTGCCGGTGCGCCTGCGGATCGCCCCCTGGTGCATGCCCGGCACGGACACGGAGGGCCTGGACCACCTCGTCGCGCTGCAGCGCGCGCGTGGGCGGCGCTGGCGGATCGGCGGCGTGAAGTTCTTCATGGACGGCACCGTCGAGGGCGGCACGGCCTGGCTGGAGCACCCCGACTGCCACGGTCAGGGCACGGAGGCGTTCTGGCCCGATCCCGCCGCGTACACCCGGGCCGTGCACCGACTGGCCCGCTCCGGAGTGCGTACGGTCACCCACGCCATCGGCGACGCGGCCGTACGCCACGTCCTGGACACCGTGGAACTCCTCGACGACCCCGCGCAGCGCGCCCTGCACCGGATCGAGCACATCGAGACGGTGCCCGACAGCCAGATACCCCGCTTCGCCCGGCTCGGGGTGGCCGCCTCCATGCAGCCCACCCACCTCGCCTACACCCGCGCCGACCACCGCGACGCATGGTCCACGAGGGTCGGCAAGGAGCGCGCCGACCGGGCCTGGCGCTGCCGCGATCTGCGGGACGCGGGCGCGGTCCTGGTCCTCGGTTCGGACTGGCCCATCGCCCACTACGACCCGCGTGAGGTACTCGCCACCGCCCGGCTGCGCCGGCTGCCGGGACACCCGGAGACCGAGCCGGTCGCCGCAGGGCAGGCGCTCACCGGCCTGATGGCCCTGGAGGGTTACACCTCGCACTCCGCGCGTTCGGTGGGGGAGCAGGACGTGGCGGGACGGATCGCCCCCGGCTACCGCGCCGACCTCACGGCGTTCGCCGTGGACCCCGTCACCGCGCCCGCCGACGAAGTGGCCGCGGCGCCCGTCACGCTGACGATGACCGGGGGCGCGGTCGTGCACCGGACCTGAGCCGGAGACGTTCCCGGTCCGGGCCCGCGACCACGGAAGGAAGGGTGCGACGCCATCACCGCCCAGGTGACCGGCCCCGGGGCAGTACCGGGGCACTGATCACCGCTCCCCGCGGCCGGGGAACCGCCCACCGTCCGGTGCGGTTCCCCGGCGGATCAGCCGGTGTTACGGGACGCCCGGAACCGTGTCACGCCGCTGCCCACCCTGCGATCATGTGCGCATGGACACGGGGAGATCCACTCACGGACGCCGTACGGCGGCCGGCTCTGTGCGGAGTCGGGCCGCGTCCGCTCTGCCGGCTGCGGCGGCGGTGCTGGCCGTGCTCGCCACGCTGGGCGTGGTGATCGTGGTGCTGCCGGGCCTCGTGGTCGAGCGCGATCTCGGCGGGGGCAGGATATCGGCCGCCGAACGGCTCGCCGCGGTGAACAACGTCCGCACCACGCTCGTCCAGGCGATCGGTGGCGCGGTGCTCCTCTTCGGCGCGTACGCCACCTGGCGGCAGTTGAGGGTCAATCAGGAAGGGCTCAGAGCGACCCAGGAGGGATACCTCACCGACCGCTTCAGCCGAGCGGTCGACCAGCTCGGCAGCGAGGCGACAGATGTGCGGATCGGTGGCCTCTACGCGCTGTGGCGGCACGCGGACCATTCGGCGCACGACCGCGAGTCGGTCATCTCGATCAAGGCCGCCTATCTCCGGACCCACCTGCCCTGGCCGCCGCGGGACGGGGACTCCCCGTCGGCGGAGACGTCCGTCAACTCCGTGCCTCCGCTGGAGACCCGTGCCCCGGACGCCCAGGTGGCCCTCACCGGCCTCGGAGTCCTGTGCCGGGAACGCCGACCCGACTGGCTCAACGTCAGCTACACCGACCTGCGTCGGGCCGACTGCGACGGACTGTGGCTGCACCACGTCAACTTCGACGGCGCCTGCCTGGAGGCGGCGAGCGTCTACCAGGTCAACCTGACCCGGGCGTCACTGATCCAGGCCAACCTGCGGCACGTGGAGCTGGGGACGTCGATACTCCACCGGAGCCGCTGCGTCGAAGCCGACCTGCGCGGCGCTCGCCTGGTCCGGGCCGACCTCAGCGAGGCCGACTTCACCGGGGCCGACCTGCGGGAGGCCAATCTGCGCAAGGCGCGGGGCCATGGCGCCCGGTTCACCGGTGCGGACCTCAGACTGGCCGACCTCCGAGGAACCGACCTCGCCCGTGCCGACCTGACACGGGCGAAACTGGAGGGCGCGCTGGCCAGCGACGTCACCATCTGGCCGACGGGCTTCGACAGCCGGGCGGCCGGCGTCGTCATGGCCGAGGACCCCGGTGACGAGCCCAGCATCCTGCTCCACGCCGCCGCGATCGCGAGGGACGTCCCACCCTTGCGCTCGGTCTGACACGCCCGGCGTCCGGCCGCGACCGGCCCCGCGGTCCGCTCACCTGCGCCAGAACAGATGGTGCGTCACGCCGCTCGGGCTGGGCACCACCTCCAGGTGGAACCGGTCGCGCAGCTCGTCGGGGGAGTCCCAGAGCCGCAGCCCCGTCCCGAGCTTCACCGGCGAGACCACCACATGCATAGTGTCGACGAGGTCGGCGTCCAGGAACTCCCTCACGGTGCTGACCCCGCCGCCGAGCCGGACGTCCTTGCCCCGCGCCGCCTGGCGCGCCCGCTCCAGGACCGTGGCCGGGTCGGCGTCGACGAAGTGGAAGGTGGTGTCGGAGAGCGTGAACGACGGACGCTCGTGGTGGGTCAGGACGAACACCGGGGTGCGGAACGGGGGCTCGTCACCCCACCAGCCGCGCCACTCGTGGTCGTTCCAGGGCCCGCGCTGGGGCCCGAACTTGTTCCGTCCCATGATCTCGGCGCCGATGTTGCGGGTGTAGTCCCGCGTGAAGCAGTCGTCGAGGCCCCGGCTCCCCCCGGGCTCGGTGCGCATGGGCCAGCTCGCCGTGGCACCGGCCCAGCCGAACAGCTCCGCCGGGTCGACCGCGTGGCCGAACGGCCTCTCCAGGCTCTGACTCTCACCGGCACCGATCCCGTCACTCGAGACGTTGAAGTTCTGCACTCTCAGCAGCTGAGCCATGTGCTCCTCCTGTGTGGTCGACGACGGTGAGGTGAGACTCCGCGGGCCGCGAGAACTCATCGCCACGCCGTCCGGCAGGCGTGACGGTGACCCGAGCCCCCGGACCCGCCGGGTGCCGGCGATTCACGCAGGCTGCCAGATCTCCGACAGGAGCGTCGGGGTGAGCACGTCCTCCGGCCGGCCGTGCCCGACCAGCCGTCCGTCGCCGAGGAGCAGGCAGGCGTCGGCGGAGCGGGCGGACTCCAGATCGTGCGTGGCCTGCACGACGGTGGTGCCGTCGGCGACGAGTTCCGTCAGCAGCGCTGTGATCCGCTCCCGGGCCTCGGGGTCGAGCCCGGTGGTCGGCTCGTCCAGGAGCAGCAGGTCGGACTGCTGGGCCAAGCCCTGGGCGATCAGTACGCGTTGACGCTGCCCGCCGGACAGCTCGCCGAGCTGGCGGGCGGCGAGTCCGGCGACGCCCAGTCGTTCCATGGCGGAGTCCACGACCGCCCGATCCTGCCGATTCAGGCGCCGCCACAGCCCGCGCTCGCCCCAGCGGCCCATCTCCACCGTCTGGCGCGCGGTGAGGGGGAGCGTGTCACCGACGGCGCCGCGCTGCGGGACGAAGGCCGGAGGGCGTCCCTTCGCGTACTGGAGCCGTCCGGATGTGGGGACGATCACGCCGGCGAGAACGCCGAGCAGCGTGGACTTCCCGCTGCCGTTCGGACCGACCAGTGCCGTCATGGTCAACGTCGGTATCCCGACGCTGAGTTGGCGCAGGACGGGCCTGCCCGGATAGCCCGCTTCCAGATCGGTGACGCGTACGCGCTGATGGTCGGTCTCGGTGTCCCGGGGCCCCGGGCGATGTTTATTGAACATGATTGTCATTGTAGTGTCGTCGCATGGAGTGGTTGACGGCCCCTTTCGAGGTGGCCTTTGTGCAGCGTGCCCTGTGGGCCGGAGTCCTGGTGTCGGCGATCTGCGCCCTCGCGGGGACGTGGGTGGTGCTGAGGGGGATGGCCTTCCTCGGTGACGCCATGTCCCACGGACTGCTGCCGGGCGTCGCGATCGCCGCACTGCTGGGGGGCAATCCGCTGGTGGGGGCGGTGGTGAGCGCGGCGGTCATGACGGCCGGCGTCACCGCCCTGGGCCGCACGCCGAGACTGTCCCAGGACACCGGAATCGGCCTGCTGTTCGTCGGCATGCTGTCGCTCGGCGTCATCATCGTCTCGCGGTCGCAGTCCTTCGCCGTGGACCTCACCGGGTTCCTCTTCGGCGACGTCCTCGCCGTACGCGAGAGCGACCTTCTCCTGCTCGCGGTGGCGCTGCTGCTGGCGCTGGTCGTCTCGGTGCTCGGTCACCGGGCCCTCCTGGCGCTCGCGTTCGACGACCGCAAGGCCGAGACGCTCGGCCTGCGCCCCCGTGTCGCGCACGCCGTGCTGCTCGGCCTGCTGGCCCTGGCCATCGTGGCCACCTTCCACATCGTGGGCACGCTGCTCGTCCTCGGCCTGCTCATCGCCCCGCCGGCGGCGGCTCTGCCGTGGGCGCGCGGCGTGAGCGGCGTCATGGCCCTTGCCGTGCTCCTCGGGGCGACCAGCACCTTCGGCGGTCTCCTCCTGTCCTGGCATCTGAGCACCGCGGCCGGCGCGACCGTGTCCGCCCTCGCGGTCAGCCTCTTCTTCCTGTCCCACCTGGCGTCGGCGATCCGGCACCGACGCCGCACCCACCTCTCCCGATCCGCCGCTGGCCCCGTGCACACCCCCACGACCCGACCGAACGACATCTGAGGCGGTCTCCTTGTTCGTCCGAAGAAACGCCATATCCCTCGCACCGGCACTCCTGACCGCGGTCCTGCTGACCGCGGGATGCGCGGGCCAGGGCGACGACCCCGAACCCCCCTCGAAATCGGCCTCTTCCTCGGCCACCCCCCACGGCTACGTCGAAGGCGCCACCGAGGCGGCCGAGCAGCAGTCCCGGCTCCTGCTGGGCGACAGCGCCACCGGCGAGACCCGGGTACTGGACCTGATCACCGGCAAGGCGCACACGACGGCACCCAGAGCCGGAGTCACCGCACTGACCACGGACGGCCGTTTCGGCTACTTCCACGGGAGCGACGGCACCCACGTCCTCGACAGCGGCGCGTGGATGGTCGACCACGGGGACCACGTGCACTACTACCGCGCGAAGATCCAGGAGGTGGGCGAACTCCCCGGCGGCACCGGCACGAACGTGCGGAGCGACGCCGGCGTGACCGCGGTGACGGGCGCGGACGGAAAGGCCCGCGTCCACGCCCGCGCCGACCTGGAGAAGGGCTTCACGGGCACACCCGTCGGGCTTCCCGGCACCTACGCCGCACCCGTGGTCCCGTACGCGGAACATCTCGTCGCGCTCACCGAAGACGGCGACGGCCCCGCGAAGGTGAACGTCCTCGACCGCTCGGGCAAGCGCGTCGCGTCCCTGGAGCCGGAGTGCGCGGACCCGAAGGGCGACGCGGTCACCCGGCGCGGCATCGTCCTCGGCTGTGCCGACGGCGCCCTGCTCGTCCACGAGGACGACGGAGCCTTCAGCGCCGAGGAGATCCCGTACGGCGAGGGGGTGCCGAAGACCGAGCGGGCCACGGAGTTCCGGCTCCGCCCGGGCAGCACCACGCTCACCGCGCCCGCGGGCGAGGACGCCGTCTGGGTCCTGGACGTCACCGAGCGCACCTGGACCCGGGTGGAGACCGGGCCCGTGGTCGCCGCGAACACCGCGGGCGAGGGCGCGCCGCTGCTCGTCCTGGAGACGGACGGAGCCCTCCACGGCTACGACACGGCCACAGGCAAGGAGACCGCGGTCACTCGGCCCCTGCTGAAGAACGCCTCCGAGGCCGCCACCGGCGAAGCCCCCGCGCCCGTGATCGAGGTCGACCGGAGCCGGGCCTACGTCAACGACCCCGCCGGCCGACGCGTCCACGAGATCGACTACAACGACGACCTCCGGGTCGCCCGCACCTTCGACCTCGACGTCCGGCCGTCCCTGATGGTGGAGACGGGCCGATGAGCGCGCGTGCGCGGGCGGCGCGGGTGCGCGCCCTGCTGCTGTCCCTGGTCACCTTCTTCGTCGTCGCCGGTACGGCGACCGGCTGCGCGGGCGGCGACGAGCGGCCCCGGGTCGTGGTGACCACCAACATCCTCGGTGACATCACCCGGGAGATCGTCGGGGACGAGGCGGACGTCAGCGTCCTGATGAAGCCCGACGCCGATCCGCACTCCTTCGGTCTGTCGGCCGTGCAGGCCGCCGAGTTGGAGAACGCGGACCTGGTCGTCTACAACGGCCTGGGCCTGGAGGAGAACGTACTGCGGCACGTGGAGGCGGCCCGCGCCTCGGGTGTCGCCACCTTCGCGGCCGGCGAGGCGGCCGACCCCCTGACCTTCCACGCCGGAGAGGAGGGCGGCCCCGACGACGAGGCCGGCGAGCCGGACCCGCACTTCTGGACCGACCCCGACCGGGTGCGCAAGGTGGCCGCCCTGATGAGCGACCAGGTCGTGGAACACGTCGACGGGGTGAACGAGAAGGCCGTCCGGGACAACGCCGAACGCTACGACGGACGACTCGCCGACCTCACCACCTGGATGGAGAAGTCCTTCGCGGCCATCCCGGAGGACCGGCGCGCCCTGGTGACCAACCACCACGTCTTCGGGTACCTGGCCGACCGCTTCGGTTTCCGGGTGATCGGCGCGGTCGTCCCCAGCGGCACCACACTCGCCTCGCCCAGCTCCTCCGACCTTCGCTCCCTCACCCAGGCCATGGAGAAGGCCGAGGTGCGCACCGTCTTCGCGGACTCCTCCCGGCCCACCCGGCTCGCGGAGGTCCTGCGCCAGGAGATGGGCGGTGACGTGGACGTGGTCCCGCTGTACTCCGAATCGCTGACCGAGAAGGGCAAGGGCGCCGGTACCTACCTGGAAATGATGCGCGCCAACACCTCGGCCATGGCCGAGGGCCTCACCGGCGACTGAACGAACCCCACCCCGGCGGCCGGGCATGCCGAACGCCGGCCGCCTCCACCCGAGAACCGAGCCCCCTGGGGGCCGGAGAGGAAACATACGCGATGAACAAGCCGACGCGCGCCAGAACGCTCACGGGCACGGCCCTGGTCCTGGCGGCCTCGATGGCGCTGACCGCCTGCGGCGGCGGCGACGCCTCCTCCGACGCCGAGCCGAAGAAGGCGAAGACCAGCGAGCCCGCCCCGGTCGACAACCCGCTGGTCGCCACGTTCGACGGGGGACTGTACGTCCTCGACGGCGAGACCCTGAAGCCGGCGAAGACGATCGAGCTGCCCGGGTTCAACCGGGTCAACCCGGCGGGCGACGACGACCACGTGGTCATCTCCACCGACGAGGGCTTCCGCGTCTTCGACGCCGCCCGGCAGACCTTCACGGACACCGAGTTCAAGGGCGCCAAGCCCGGTCACGTCGTCCGGCACGGCGGCAGGACCACCCTGTTCACCGACGGCACGGGCGAGGTCAACGTCTTCGACCCGGCCGAACTCGGCGACGGCGCCGAACCGCGAACCCGCACCTACACGTCCGCCGAGCCCCACCACGGTGTCGCCATCGAGCTGACCGACGGCGAACTCGTCACCACCCTGGGCACCGAGGAGAAGCGCACCGGGGCCCTCGTCCTGGACAAGGACAACAAGGAGATCGCCCGCGCCGAGAACTGCCCCGGCGTGCACGGAGAGGCCGCCGCCAAGGACGAGGTGGTCGGACTCGGCTGCGAGGACGGCGTACTCCTCTACAAGGACGGCGAGTTCACCAAGGTCGACGCCCCCGACGACTACGCCCGCACCGGCAACCAGGCGGGCAGCGACGTCTCCCCGGTCCTCCTGGGCGACTACAAGACCGATCCCGAGGCGGAACTGGAACGGCCCACCCGCATATCGCTGATCGACACCCGCACGGCGAAGATGAAGCTGGTCGACCTCGGCACCAGCTACTCCTTCCGCTCGCTCGCCCGCGGCCCGCACGGCGAGGCCCTCGTCCTCGGCACCAACGGCGTCCTCCACGTCATCGACCCGGAGACGGGCAAGGTGGAGAAGAGGATCGACGCGGTCGGCGACTGGACCGAGCCCCTGGACTGGCAGCAGCCCAGGCCCACCCTCTTCGTCCGTGACCACACGGCGTACGTCTCCGAGCCGGGCAAGCGCCGACTGCACGCCTTCGACCTGGACTCGGGCGAGAGGCTGACGTCCGTCACGCTGCCCCAGGGCACCAACGAACTGTCCGGGACGGTGGCGGGTCACTGACCGGGCCGCGGCGGCAGGCCGGGCGATCCGGCCTGCCGGTCGGTGGCCCCGCGGGTCAGGTGCTCGCCCGGACGGGTCCCTCGGCGAATCGCTGGTTCGCCGAACCGTCGCACTGCTGGATCCGCAACGGTTCGCCCCGTCCGGCCACGGTGAGACAGAGTTGCGGCGCGGCCGCCGGCCGTAGCGTCTCCCCGTTCCGGAGGAACTTCTGGTGTGTCCCGCCGTGGCAGTTCCACAGGACCAGGGGCGTGCCGGCCGGGTACCTCGTGTCGGGGACGTCCAGGCAGCGGTCCTGGGTCAGTTCGGTGTGGAGGGTGCCGCGTGTCCGGTCGTACCACCAGCCTTGGTTGCGGCCGCCGTGGCATTCCCAGCCGAGCACACGGGTTCCGTCGGCGCTCGCCGCCGCGGCGGCGTCCAGGCAGGTGCCCGCCGCCCGGTTCACCAGCGGCCGGTAGACCGTGTCCCAGGCGTGGGGGAAGAGAACCGGCTTGCCGGAGGAGTCGACGTCCGCGCAACTCGCCTCCTGGGACCCGGAGTCGTACAGCTGCGTCAGGCAGGAGGCGAAGGCGGCGTGGCCGCGCGCGTTGGGGTGGAAGGACTGGCGCAGGGAGTTCTCGTCGGGGAGGCCGGGCTTGGACAGGTCGATGTAGGCACCCCTGGCCCAGGTGTCTTCCATGCAGACCTCGTGGCCGTGGAAGAGCCGCGAGTTGTCGAGGTAGACCGCGCCGGTCGCGGCGGCGGCCCTGCGCATGCCGCGTTCGAAGGCGGGGACCGCGGTGTTCCGGCCCCAGACGGTGTCGGAGTCGTAGCCCAGACCACCGCAGGCCAGCTTGCCGGCGAAGTTCGGGTTGTCGCGGAAGTCGGGGCCGATGGGGCTGGGGTAGCCCATGAGGACGAGCCGGTAGTCCCCGTCCGCGTAACCGGCGTCCCGCATCACGCTCTTCAGGTCCCGTACGGTCTGCTCGACCTTGGGCACTAGAGCGTCGACCCGGGCCTGCCAGCCCGGGGCGTACTTGGGTTCGCAGGGGCCCTGGCTGAGCAGGTAGCGCGTGACGCAGTCGGTCATGACGGGGCCGAACTGGAGGTCGTCATTGGCCCCGGCGACCAGCAGCACCATTTTGACGCGGGTGTTGCGGGCCTTGATCGCGAGGTTGTCGCTCTGCACGAGTTCGTCGGCGTACTGCGGGGAGCCGCCGACGCGGATGTTCCCGGTGTACGCGCCGGAGCACGAGACGTCGAAGGTGAGGTCGGCGGGGATGCCGGTGCGGTGGATCGCTGCCTCCGGCGAGCGGTGACACCAGTTGTCGGGACCGTTGGTGCCCGGTTCGTAGGTCCCGATTCCCTCGCCGGAGATCTCGCTGTCGCCGAGGGAGACCAGGCTGGTCCTGCGGTCGTCGAAGGGTCGCTCGGCCGGGCTCCCGTAGATCTCCGTGGCCTCGGCGGCACGGATGGCCTCCAGCTCGGGGGAGAGCGGTACGGAGGAGACGCTCGCGGCGGGACCGGGTGGGGCGGCTTGCGCGGTGCCGCCGGCGGTGACGGTTCCACCGATCACGGCCACTGCGGCGGCGGTCGCCGTCAGCCAGCGGTGTCTGTGCCGAGTGCTCTTCACTGTACCTCCCGGTGATGGGTTACCGAGGGTTTTACTGGCCGGTAAGCCCCGGGGGAACCCTTGGAACAAGACAACTGTTCAACTTTCACGCCGAGTGACGAACGGGCCGTCGCATTCCGGTGCTTCACGGCCGGACGTGGCGTCGAACGGGTGTCTGCCTTGCGTGCTCCGAGAAGGGTCGAGCACAGTATGGAATCGAGCGGTGACGCAGTGCGCGCGAACAGGGGGAGCGTATGACCAAGGTGCTGAGGGCACGTCCGAGGGGCTTCACGATGCCGGCCGCCCTGGCTGCCGCCTGCGGCTTGCTGCTGGTGACCGCCGCGCCGGCGAGCGCCGAAGTGAAGTCCACCTGCGGCACCTACATCTGCGTCGCCACCGCGTACCAGGGCCGTGACTACGTCCAGGACATCACCGTCACCACGAGGGACGGCCTGCCGGGGACGTTGCGTGCCTTCGTCGGCGACTACCGGGGGAGCAAGACGAACGTCTCCCGGTGGCGGTTCGTGGTGAACCAGGAGATCAGGGCCTACCCGAGGCTGGCCGTCTGCGGCGGACTCGATCGCGGTGGCCGGGTCATCGAGAACCACTGCGTGATGATCCCCTGAACCCGCGCGGGCCTTCTCCACCTCGCGAGAAAAGACGGTGAGGGTCCAGCTGTGTCCTGCTAACGTCTGCGCCATGAAGCGCGCCGCCATGACGACGACGCCGGAGAGTGTCCCGGCGCGCTGACGGACGACCTGATGCGAAGCCCCGGGGCAAGTGCCCCGGGGCTTCGTCACAGGCCCGGTCTCTTGCCCCACGACGAGCGAGGAGACCGCGATGACCACCGCGCACGACCACCGCAGGCTCGGCCGTGAACTCGGCCTGTTCGACACCGACCCGCTGATCGGCGCCGGCCTGCCGTACTGGCTGCCCGACGGAGCGGCCGTGAGGCACACCCTTGAGGAGTACATCCGTGCCGCCGAGCGGCGGGCGGGCTACCAGCACGTGTACTCACCGGTGCTCGGCAAGCGGGAACTGTACGAGATCTCGGGGCACTGGGCGCACTACAGCGACGACATGTTCCCCCCGATGGACCTCGGCGGGGAGCAGGTCGTCCTGCGGCCCAGCCTGTGCCCCCATCACGCGGTGATCTACCGCTCCCGCTCCCACAGTTACCGTGAACTGCCCCTGCGGATGGCCGAACTGGGCGGCATGTACCGTTCCGAACTCTCGGGCGTGCTCGGCGGACTGACCCGGGTGCGGGCCATCCAGCTCAACGACGCGCACATCTTCTGCACCCTGGACCAAGTCGCGGACGAGGCGGAGGCGGCACTGGAGATGATCCGCCGGGCGTACGAGGCACTCGGCATCACCCCGGCCCGCTACCGGCTCTCCCTGCCGGGCCCCGGCGGCAAGTATGTCGCCGCACCGGAGAAGTGGCGGCGGTCCACCTCCCTGCTGGCCGGCATCCTCGACCGCTCCGGCCTGCCCTACGAGGCGGTTGAGGGAGAGGCCGCCTTCTACGGCCCCAAGATCGACGTCCAGGTCACCGACGGCGCCGGGCGGGAGTCCACCTTGTCCACCGTCCAGGTCGACTTCCACCAGCCCGAGCGGTTCGACCTGCACTACATCGGCGCGGACGGCGCCAGACACCGCCCGGTCATGGTCCACCGCAGCATCATCGGCAGCGTGGAGCGAGCCGTGGCCCATCTCATCGAGGAGCACGGCGGCGCGTTCCCCGCCTGGCTCGCCCCCACTCAGCTGGTCATCCTCCCGATCTCCTACACCGAACTGCCGAACGCCGAAGACCTCGCCCGACGCTGCGCCCGTCTCGGACTCCGGGCCCGGATCGCGGGCCCCGACCGCGGCAGCCTCGGGGGCCGTGTCCGAGAGGCGCGGCTGGTGCCCTACCAGGCCGTCATCGGCGCCAAGGAGGCCGCCGGCGAGCACGTCGCACTGCGCTTGCGTGACGGACGACGGCTCGACCCGATGCCGGTCGGTGACGCGCTCACCCGCATCAGCGCACTCGTCGAGGCCCACAGCACCGACCTGTGGGCCGACCCGGCCCCACAGCAGGCGTCGTAGGCATGCGACCCGGGTCAGGGGAGCGAGGGCGGGGTCCATGCGTGGTGACGCAGGATCATGCGGGTGGCGATCCGGGACGGTGTCAGTCGCATGGCTGTGTTCCGCAGGGGGACGGCCAGGGGGTGGGAGAGCTGGTGTCCCATCCTCCCGGCCTGCCGGGCGGCCCGCGCGACGGACTGGCTGCGCGGCCGGCGCTCGGTGTCGTAGCGGGCGAGCGCGGCCTCGACCGTGGGATCGGTGCCGAGGGCGGCGGCCAGCGTGACCGCGTCCTCCAGGGCCTGGCAGGCACCCTGTCCGAGGTTGGGGGTCATCGCATGGGCCGCGTCGCCGAGCAGTGCGATCCGTCCGACGGCGTACGAGGGCAGCGGCGTGCGGAGTTCGTTCACGTCGTGATGCAGCACGGCTTCGGGCCTGGTCGCGTCGAGCAGGGCGGGGATCGGAGGGTGCCAGTCGTGGAACCGTCGGCGGAGTTCGGCCAACGGGTCGGCGAACCGTGTCGAGGCGGGGTGACGGAGGACGGCGTGCCACTCGGCCCGCCCGTCCGAGAGGGCGATGTGGCCGAACTCCGCGCCGCGGCCCCAGGTCAGCTCGAAGTCGGTACGCAGGTCGACCGCGTGCTCGGTGAGGGCGCGCAGCACCGTCGAGCCGCTGTAGACCGGGCCGGGATGGTCCGGGAGGAGCCGGCTGCGGACCGTGCTGCCGACGCCGTCCGCCGCCACCACGAGATCGGCGGTGAGGACCGTGTCCGCGCAGTCGACCCGGACGGTGCCGGGGCCGGTCTGCTCGACCCGGAGCACTGCACGGCCGCTCACCAGTGACCGCTCGGGCAGGGAGGCGCGGAGCAGTCGGTGCAGGGTGGAACGGGGGACACCCATGATGGGCGTGCCGACCGACTTCTCCAGTGCCGAGCCGTCCATCCGGGTCAGCCAGGCGCCCCGGGGCGTCCGGGTGCCGCCGCTGTACTGGCCTCGGGATGCCTTTCGGACCGCCTCGCCGACGCCGAGTTCGTCCAGCGCCCGCAGGCCGTTGGCGGCCAAGGAGATGGCGGCCCCCGCGTCCGCGAGCGTGGACGCGCGCTCGAGGACCGTCACCTCCCATCCGATGCGGTGCAGACCGATCGCGGCGGCCAGTCCGCCTATGCCGCCGCCGACCACCACAGCCGTGTTGCCCATGCGCGAACCCCCTTCTTCTACATCTGTAGAAGGTGACTCTAGCGCGACTCTCTACTGGTGTAGAAAGGGGCTATGGCTTCGGACCGGCGCACCCTTCTCGCAGACGCGGCTCTCGACGTTCTCGCCGACGAAGGGATGCGCGGTCTGACCCACCGCGCGGTCGACCGCCGGGCCGCCATGCCGCCCGGGACCACCTCCGCCTACTTCCGCACCCGAGCCGC
The DNA here is from genome assembly GCF_964272335.1 of Streptomyces sp. SudanB5_2050. Classification (NCBI taxonomy): domain Bacteria; kingdom Bacillati; phylum Actinomycetota; class Actinomycetes; order Kitasatosporales; family Streptomycetaceae; genus Streptomyces; species Streptomyces sp. SudanB5_2050. The sequence goes on along the minus strand of NZ_OZ186760.1, from coordinate 527,858 downwards.
GCTGTTGGCCGCACTCGTGTCCCGCCTGGTCCGACTCGACCAGGAGGAACTCCAGACGACGGCCCAGGACCTCCCGCCCCTGCGTACCGTCGAGGAACTGGTGGACGCGATGGCGCGGCTCACCCGACAGCGACTCAGCGGTGAGGGCCGCCGTCGTTCGCTCGCCCGCCATGCCTGCGCCGTCGAGAGCGTGCGCGACCCGGAGCTGCGGGCGATCCTCGTGCCCCGCGAGAACGCCGGCCGCGAGGCCGTCCGGGTGTTCCTCGCCGAGCGTGGCGTCACCGACGCGGAGGACCGCACCCACACTCTGCTGACCTGTGTCGACGGACTGATCTTCGACCGACTGGTGAACGGTGGCGAGGTGCGGCGCGAGGCCCTCGAAGGTCTGGTCGTCGCCGCCCTGCGTTAGGGGCGCCGGGCTCGCGTGGGGGAGGGAGCGCACCGAACTGATCTAATGGGCCGCCGTTGATCGACAAGGAGGAAACCTCATGCCTGCGACCCTTCGGCCCCGAGCGCTGCGTTCCGGCGACCTCGTGGTGGTCACCGCGCCGTCGGGCGGGCTCGAGCCGGGTGAGGAACCGCTGCTCGCCCGCGGTGTGGCGATCCTCGAGCGGATGGGCTTCCGCGTGCGGGTCAGCCCGATGGTCGCCCCGGGGAGGCATCGCTGGTGGGCGTCGGGCACTCCCGCGGAGCAGGCCGACGAACTCAACGCTCTGCTCCGGGACCCGGAGGTGCGGGCCATCGTCGCGCACACCGGCGGGCAGGCGACCGTCGGCTACCTCGACCTGATCGACCTGGACGCGATCCGCGCCGACCCGAAGCCGATCATCGGCTACAGCGACATCTCGCTGCTGCACATGGCGTTGCACGCCCGAACCGGCCTCGTCGGCTTCCACGCCGACATCGCCACCCACGGATTCGGGAACGACTGGTACACGCTGGGCGACGAGGCCCGTCGCTCCGAGCTGGTCGACCTCTACACCCGGGTGCTCACCAAGGCGGAGGCGCCGGGCGCGCTGCCCGCGAAGGCGGCTTGGGAGACCTGGCGGCCGGGCAGCGCGCAGGGACCACTGTTCGGCGGCTTGCTGAACCGTCTCGTCCTCCTGCAGGCGACGCCGTTCGCGCCGGCCGCCGAACGGTTCGAGGGCGCCGTGCTGTTCTGGGAGGAGCTGCAGCGGCCGGTCTCGCGGATCTGGTACGACCTGCACGCCTTGCGTCTGTCCGGTGTGCTGGACCGGATCGCCGCCATGGTGGTGGGCATCCCGACCGAGGTCACGCCGTACGACGGCGCCGAACAACGCGCGGATCTGCGCGACGCGGTACTCGACGTCCTCGGCCCACGTGACATCCCGGTTCTCGCCCAGGTCGACTTCGGTCACACCTCGCCGAACCTCCCCCTGCCCATCGGCGTCCGCGCACACGTGGACGCGGACAACCGGACGCTGTCCCTGATCGAGCCGGCGGTCGCGGAACAGTGAGTCCTGAAGGGCGTTGACGCGCGACGACGGGCTGCGACCCGTCGTGCGCTGCGCCAGGCACGAACGCGTCGCCGGCACCGTTGGGGACCCAGTCGGTGAGGACGACCGGGTTCATCGCAGGCGAAGGAGGGTTGCCTGCACGGCGAGTGCCTTGGACAGGTGCTGCCGTGTCCGCTCGTGCTCGTGCGGTGCGTGCTGGGGTCGGCCGAGGACCTGGATCGCCTCCTCGACGGCCCGGAGCGCCCGCTCGGTGTCGGTTCCGGCGTCGGCACGGATCGCGGCGAACACGTACTGGGCCCAGGCGTGAGGCAGGAGGTCGCCGCCGCGTGCGGCGAGCGCGCCCAAGGCCGTCACGGCCTCCTCGCTGTGAGCAAGGGCCTGGTCCACGTGCCCCAGGGCCAGTTCGAGGGGCGCCATGGAGGCGAGGTAGGTCGCGTGCTGCTGGAGCAGGCGGTAGGTCATCGCGGTGCTCATCGGTACACGGCCCTCCGCGCCGGACGACAGCAGCCGCCGCAGCCCTGCCGCCTGCTCCCGGTACAGGGCGACGGCGTCCTCGAGGCGGCCTTCGCCGACCAGCTTCGCCACCTGCCCGTCCATGATCGAGCCCGCGAGCTCCACCATCTGGGTGGGCTGCAGGGACTGGACGGGGATGCCCTGGTCCGAGGCGGCCTCGACCAGGGGGTGGACGCGACCCGGCTCCGGCACGGGCTCGGGCTGGGACTCCGGCGGGGACGGAGGCTGCGGTTCCTGCCGGACCTGGTCGAGCCGCCACCAGCGGTGCGCGTCGGTGAGCCGGCCGTGCCGCATCCGATGGTCGGCCAGGGACCTGGCGGCCTCGGCGTGCCCCGCCTCGGCCGCACGCTCGAATCCGGTCCCGGCCTCGTCGTGCCGGCCCTGCTCGTCCAGCAGCAGCCCCAGCCGGTGGTCACCGTCGGGATCGCCCGCCTCGGCCGCGGCCCGGAACCAGCGTTCGGCTGCGGCGAGATCGCCGTCACTCCACAGTGCCGCGCCGAGGGACGTCATGGCGTTCGTCGCGCCGGCCTCGGCACCCCGGCGGAACCAGTGGCGTGCCATGTCCCGGTCGCCCTGCTTCCAGTGCAGGACGCCCAGGTTGAAGCAGCCCTCCAGGCTGCCGGCGGCGACTGCCCGGGTCCACCAGAGCTTCGCGTCGGCCGCGTTCCCGTCCTCCCAGCACATGTTCCCGAGGTTGAACATGGCCTGGGGCAGCCCCGCTTCGGCCGCGCGCCGGTAACACTCGCGCGCCTGCTCGCTGCTTCCGGCCCTGGCGAGACGGACACCCTCGTTGTAGGTGTGCACGGCCTCGTCGTCCGGTTCCGCCTCGGTCGCCGGGACGCCGTCCGGTCCGTCGTCCGCCTCCAGGACCCCGAGGTTGTGCCTGGCCGTGTGCAACGCGGTCCGGTGTCCGTCATCGACGGTGACCAGCCGTTCGTAGAGGGCGATGGCCTCACGCAGAGACGCCACCGCGCCGCCCCGGGCGGCGCGCGCGAGGACGGCGCCCTGGCTCGCCAGCGCGTTCGCCAGCAGGGCCTCGTGGGCGAGCCGGTCGGTCCGCCACAGCCGCCTGGCCAGCTTGACGGCCTCCTCGGCCCTGGCGACCGCCTCCTCGTCCTCGTCGACGTCGGCGAGCCGGCCCGCGTAGTTCAGCAGGGAGGTGGCGAGGTCGGCGGTGTGGGCCTGGCCGTTGAGTTCGACCAGGTCGCGGCGGATGCGCACGGATTCCTCGGCGGCCCGGACCGCCTCACCGCTCTGCCCGAGGCGCTGCCGAGCGGTTCCCAGGTTGGTGAGGGCCCGGGCCAGACCGGGCAGATGCGTCTGCGGAGCAGCGGCCACCAGCTCGCGGTACCCGGCGACGCTCTCGACGAGTGCCTCGGCGGCGTCCTCGTTCCGGCCGACCGCCAGGAGGCGGGTACCCAGGCCGCACAGCGCGAAGGCGAGACGGGGCGGGTCCGCCAAGTCGCTCCCCGCCAACTCGCGATACCGCGCGACGGACTCCCCGGCGGCTTCGACCGCGTCGCCCCGCTGCCCGGTGTTCTGCAACTGGTTCCCGTAGTTGGCCAGGGCCAGGGCCAGTTGGGGGCGGGCCTCACGGTGCCCCTCCCGGACCTGCTCGCGCAGCAGGTCGATCGCCCGCCGGGTGAAACCCACGGCTTCCTTGTGCCGCCCGAGGTCGGACTGGTAGCCGCCGATGTCCATCAGGCACAGCGCCACATGCGTGCCGTACGTCTGCGGGTCCAGCTCATCGAGCCGATGCAGGGCGGCGAGGGCCTGGTGGTTGGCGCGGACGGCCTCGGTCTTGCGCCCGGCGTGGGCCAGGCGTACGCCGAGCCGCGCGTACCAGGACGCCGCGTCCTGCAAGCGGGTCGTGTCGTCCACCCGCTCGCGCACCAGCCGCTCGGTCACCGCGGCCGCGCCGACGTCGAGATCGGCCTGCCGCTGCTGGGGCAACCGCATCTCGACCTCCAGCAGCACGTCCGTGTCCACGTACCTGGCGTGGCTGAGCGCGACCAGCGCAGCGCTGCCCGCCCCGACGGCGATCTCCGGCCGCTGCCGGATCAGGCTGCCGAGTTCGGCCCCGACGTGCGGCCAGCGGTCCGCTGCGGAGGCCAGCACCGTCACCGCCCGGTTCGCGAAGGCGGGAACCGGCAGGTCGGGCCGGTCGGCGGCGAGGAGCGTCCGGGGCACGGACGCGGTCCAGGGGTCCGGGTCGTAACCGGAGACGTCGTGGCCGGGTATCAGGAGGGCGACCAAGTCCTCGGCCAGCCGGTCGGGACGCAGCGGCTCCAGCACCTGGGCACGGTCCAGGGGCGGGTAGCAGAACCGGTGGTCCGTCACGACGCGGTCGGCCGCCCGCAGCCCGAGTCCGTCCAGCCGGCCGACGCCTTCCGCGTACGATGCCGGTCCTGCCAGCACCGCGGTGAACACGGCGCGGGCCATCACCGTCGGCGGCGTGTCGAACTCCTCTCCCGCCAGCCGCGATCCGTACAGCCGGCGCCAGCCCATGCGCTCACGGTCCAGCAGGTACGCGGCGATCTCCTCGACGCCCTCCGGTACCGGGCTGCCCGGCCGGCCGGCGGCGAGCGCCGTGACCAAGGCGGCCATGTGAAGGGTCAGCACCTGCGCGTAGGGCGGGGTGTCCAGCCCCCGCACGACCTCGGTGATCGGCTCGCTCACCCCCAGGACGGCACCGAACCGGTCGCGTGCCGCCACGAACGCCCGCTCGCGGTCCGTGACATCGGCGGCGAACTCACGCAGCGGCAGGTCCGCGACCGCTGCGCCGACGGACCGCAGTTCGCCGCGTACCGCGGCCCACCACTGCACGGTCCGGCCGATCAGCAGCACCCGCACGGCCGGACCGGCCAGCAGCGGGTCACGGAGCAACTCGACCAGTTCCGGATGGGCCCAGCGGTCGGCGTAGTCCACGATCACCAGCAGCCCCCGGCCGTCGGCCGGGACCGGTTTCTCCTGACGCGGTCGAGGGCTGTCGCGGTGGCATGCCTCGACCACCTGCCAGCCGGCCTCGGCGGACAGTTCGGCGAACCTCGCCGACAGCCGGGTCTTCCCCTCACCGCCGGGGCCGTGGAGCAACAGGGCGGACAGCGACGCCGTCCCGGTGTCGCGCCACTCGGCCAGCCTGGTCAGTTCCTCCTGACGGCCGCTGAACGGAACGATCTGACTGCGTGCGTCGAGCAGCCTGCTGGGCTGGTCGGCGAACACCCGGGGAAGGGCCTGGTCGTCCACCGTCGGGGCGAAGGAGAACCGTTCGAGCCGATAGGGGCGTCCCGGGCCGATGGTGATCCGGGAGCCGATGATCGGGCCGGTGCTCGCGAAGCCACCGGGGCCCGCCTGAGCGTTCCCCGTTCCCGACACGTGCACGGAGTCGGAGGCGTCGCCCCGCGGGCCTCCCAGGTAACCGGTGACCGAGGTGGCGCCCGGCCCGGCCGTGGCGTCCCCGGTGTCGCTGACGCTGGTCGTCGCGTCGGTCGTCGTGTCGGTCTCTTTCCCGGCACTGCGCCGACGCTTGCCCCATCTGACCACCCGGTCTGCCTCCCGCTTGGTCCCCCCACGCGTCCTCCCGGCGGTCCGGCCGCTCAGGAGACGCAGTCGATGACGCTCACGCTAGGGCCATCGGCCCCGCCCGCCCGGCGTTTCTCGGAAAACCGCGACCGGGCCGCCCCACGGCCCCGCTCCCGCAGGCGCCTTGGACCCCGCCGACGGCGCGACTGCGCGGTGCGGCAACTAGGCTGCGGCGTATGAGCCAGACTCCCGTCGACCCCGTCGCGCACAACCGCCTCGCCTGGGACCGCCAGGTGGAGGAGGGCAACGAGTGGTCACGTCCGGTCGGCCCCGAGGTGATCGCCAAAGCGCGGGCCGGCCAGTGGTCGATCGTCCTGATCGGGTACGAACCGGTCGACCCGACCTGGTTCCCGCCGGAGATCGCCGGTCGCGACGTGCTCTGCCTCGCCTCCGGCGGCGGGCAGCAGGGACCGGTGCTGGCCGCGGCGGGCGCACGGGTGACCGTCTTCGACAACTCGCCCCGCCAGCTGGCGCAGGACGAGATGGTCGCGGCTCGGGAGGGGCTGGACCTGCGCACCGTGCTCGGCGACGCGCGTGACCTGAGCACGTTCCCGGACGCCTCGTTCGACCTCGTCGTCCACCCGGTCTCCAACCTGTTCATCCCGGATCCGGCGCCGGTCTGGCGCGAGTGCCACCGCGTGCTGCGCCCCGGCGGGACGCTGCTCTCCGGTTTCCTCAACCCGGACGTCTACCTCTTCGACGCCGAGTCCTTGGAGGCGCGCGGCGAGCTGGTGGTGCGCCACAGGCTGCCCTACAGCGACCTCACCCACCTGGAGCCCGCCGAGCGGGAGCGGCTGTGGGGCCTCGACGCGCCGGTGGAGTACAGCCATACGCTCACTGACCAGATCGGCGGGCAGATCGCGGCGGGCTTCGCCATCACCGGCTTCGCCGAGGCGCCGCACCACTCGGACGCCACGGCCGGCTGGCTCTCCGGCTACTTCGCCACCAAGGCGGTCAAGGCCGGGTCAGGCCACTGACCCGGTCCTGGGACCGGTAGTCAGTGCGAGTAGTCGATGCCGGAGACGGAGTTCTCGCCACTGGCCTCTCCCGTCCGCTCCACGGTGGCCGAGCCGCGTCCCCTGCCACCGGGCCGCCGGATACCGGAGACGCCACCGCGGCTCGCATTCCCCGTACGGGTGGCCTGGTCCGTGGGCCCTGTAGGGGACGGACGCTGGAACAGGGCCCAGACCAGGGCGGCGATGCCGACAGCGGCCTGGACCGTGGCCCCGGCCAGTTGCCCCGCACCGGGACTGCCCAAGAGCCAGACCAGCGGTGTGGACAGGACGCCGAGCACCGCCAGCACGATCACCGTGATCTTCCATGTCCGTGACACAGCGGCTCCCCCCAAGACCTGACACACTCGCCAACTCCGTGGTGACGACTTGTCACTCGGCATTGTTCCGTGGATCCGTCGTCCGGGCCAGCGAACGCGCGTCTTCGGGGGAGGCGCCGACGTGAGGCCCCGGTGCGCGGAGCGGTCCGGCCCGCGCAGCCTCACATACGGGCTTTGAGCACGTCGACCTCACAGCCGGGCGCGAAGGGGTCGAAGCCGTGCTCGATCAGCCAGCGGACCGCCAGCATGCTTCGCAACGACCACCACGCGTGGATCACGTCGAGGTCGACGTCGGTGCCGTAGCCGGCGATGACGTCGTCGAGGTGCTCCTCGTGTCCGAGGGTGAAGGTGGCGAGGTCGTACAAGGCGTCACCCTGACCCGCCTCGGACCAGTCGATGATGCCCGTGACCTCGTCGCCGTCGAGGAAGACGTGAGCGATCTGCAGGTCGCCGTGGGTGAACGCCGGGGTCCACGGCCGGAGCGCGGCCTCGGCGACCTGGCGGTTGCGGGTGACCAGGTCGGCGGGCAGGACGCCGTTCGTCACAAGCCACTCGCACTCCTCGTCCAGTTCCGCCGCCAGTGCGACGGTGCTCCGCCCGGCGCGGCCCGGCCGGGGCGGCAGAGGAGCTTCGTGCAGCTTCCGGATGGCGGCGCCCGCCGCGGCCCAGGCCCTCGGCGAGCCGGTCGACGGTCCGCCGAGGCGCCCCAGCGTCGTCCCCGGCAGTGCGGCGATGGCGAGCACGGGCGGGTTGCACCAGAGCACCTGCGGGGTCGGGACCGGCGCGAGGGACATCGCCTCGACCTCGACCTCGATGCGCGCCTGATCGGCGTCCACCTTCAGGAACATGTCGCCGACGCGCAGGGTCGCGCGCTCGGAATGGGCGACGACGACTCTGACCTCATCCATGGGCGACCAGTATCTCCGGGATGCGCGCCGACGTCGCCAGCCGTGTCGCGCGTCATCGAGGACGAAAGCGGCTTGACCGGCCACGACTTCAAGGTGGCCTGCCCCAGCCCACCAGAGCCGGTGACCCGGCCCGAGGTCAGTCCGCGTACAGGAAGACCAGGCACAGAGCCGCGAACAGTACGACGGACACGCCGAGCAGCGTCAGCGCCGCCGGGACCGCCGCCGTCAGTCGCTCCCCGCTCCTGCGCCGGCCTGAGCGGAACACCACACCCGCCAGGACGAGCGGCAGCGCCAACAGGGCGAGGAAGATCGCCGGTGCCGAGAACCGGCTGAACGCGGTGGTGCCGCTGTCGGTGACCAGATGCCAAGCGGTCGTCCCGAAGACCACGGCCGGGCCGGCCAGCAGGGCGAACGAGAGGGCCGATGCCACCGCGACGGTCAGCCCCTCGGTCAGCCGTTCGCCACTCGTCCGCTCCCGGCGGACTTCCGCCGTCCCGCTGTCCCCCATGCCCGTTCCCCCAACTGTCGCAGGTCGGTGTCGTCAGCACTCCCGATGAGCCGCTCAGCCCGTGACCGGCAGAGAACGGCAGTGGCGAAGGCCGAGGCGACAGACGTGATGATCTCACGGGACCACCGAGCCGTCGGAGCCCGGCGCTGCCTTCCGGCTTCCGCTGCTGTCGGCTCGGTCAGTCGAGGAAATCGGCCAGTCGGTCGTTCAGTTGCTCGGGTGTGGTGAGAGGGAGGGAATGGTGGGTGGCGCCCGGGAGTACCGCCACCTCGGCCTGGGGGAGTGTGCGGCGGGCGCGGTCGGCCACCCGGTGGGTGTGATGGGTGCGGCTGTGCTCGGCGAGGAGGACGAGTACGGGCATACGGAGGTCGGCCACGCGGGGGCGGCCTCCGGTGATGAGCTTGCGGTCGGGCACGGTGTGGGCCAGGGCGTAGAGACGCTGCCAGGCTTCGTCCGGACGGGCGGGACCGGTCTCCCAGGCGAGGAAGGAACGAACCCGGTCCTCGGTGGGACGGACGAGCGTCGGCAGCGCCCGCAGCAGGTAGCCGGGCCGGAAGCCGGAGAAGACCTGCGTGGGATCGATCAGGGCGAGACGGGCGACCCGTTCCGGCGCGTGCAGGGCGTACCCGGCGGCGATCCAGGCGCCGTAGGAGTGGCCGCACAGGTGTACGTCGGCGGCTCCGATGCCGTCCAGCAGGGCGTCCAGCCAGGTGTTCAGGTCGTCAGCGTTCCTCAACGGCGTGCCGCGGCGCTCGGTGCGGCCGGCGTCGCCCACGAGGTCGACGGCGTGGACCCGGTAACGCCGGCCGAGGGCCGCCGCGTTGGCGAACCAGACCAGTCCGGTGGCCATGCCGCCGGGCAGCAGCACCAGCGGGCGGCCGTCGGCCGGCCCGTACACATGGACACGGGTGGGCCCGTAGGGCGTGGCGATGTCGTGTTCTTCGGTGGACTCGGGCCAGCGGGCGCGGAGTTCGTCATAGGCGAGGTCGAACGCGGACGGGGACACTGACATTCCTCTCGTTCGGCGATACTCTCGTTCAGCGAGATAATAGGCCGGAGTCTTCGGGAGGACGCGTGCACGATCAGAATCCGACGATGGGCCTGGTCCACCTGCTGCGTGCGGTGACGGTGAACTTCGACCTGCTCGGAGCCGAGTTCGCCGCCCGCAACGGCCTGCACCCCACCGATGTGCGCGCACTGATCCACCTGCTGGACGCGGCGCGGGACGGTACCCCCGCGACGCCTGGATGGCTGGGCCGGCAACTGCGTCTGAACTCCGCCGGGACCACCGCACTGGTCGATCGGCTGGAGCGGCTCGGGCTGGTGCGCCGCGAACGGGACAGTGCGGACCGGCGACGCGTGCTGCTGGAGGTGGAGCAGAAGGCCACCGAGCTGGGGTGGGCCTTCTTCGGACCGGTCATCGACAAGGTCGTCGCCACGGCAGAGGGCTTCGAGGCGGACGAACTGGAGACGGTGCGCCGCTTCCTGGCCTCGGTACTCCACGCCACCCAGCAGATGCGCTCACTCTGACCACCGCTCACCACCGCGCCGGTTCCCGCCGCGATCAGGTGTCCAAGGAGACGCTTCATGACCACTCGATTGACAACGCCGAGAGCGCAGCGCGCCTCGCTCGTGCGAGCCGCGCTCGCCGTGCAGACCGTGACCATATTCCTCCAGGCGGTCTCCGCCGGTCTCCTGCTGACCTCGGCCTACGGGGAGATGCTGCACAGCGTCGGAGCCCGTGTGATGTACGGGGCGTCGATGCTGTACCTGCTCGTGGCACTCCTGGCGTGGAAGCCGGGCGGCGGCCCGGTGCGGCCTGTCTGGTACGCGTCGGGCTTCCTCGCCCTCGCCTCGGCCCAGGTCGTGCTGGGCATCGCTCACGTTCCGTCGCTCCACCTGCCCCTGGGCGTGCTGATGTTCGGTCTGAGTCTGCTGGCGCTGGTCCGACCTCAAGAGCGGGAGGCAGGCCGACCGGATCACGCGGGTATGCCGACCATCACCGGCTGACTTGCCCCCTCACCGTGGTGGGGCCTCTCCCGGAGTCCCAAGGTCGGGCGGTGCGGTCACGTGTCGGCCCGGCCGCAAGTCCTGAGGGTGCGGCAGAGGTTCACGCAGGGTCGATCTCGGCGATGAGGGCCTCGATGCGCGTCCTGATCTCGTCGCGGATGGGGCGGACGGCGTCGACGCCCTTGCCGGCCGGGTCCTCCAGGGCCCAGTCGAGGTACTTCTTGCCGGGGAAGACGGGGCAGGCGTCACCGCAGCCCATGGTGATGACGTAATCGGACGCCTGGACGGCCTCGGTGGTCAGGATCCTGGGCTCGGCGCCGGCGATGTCGATGCCGACCTCCTTCATCGCCTCCACGGCGGCCGGGTTGACCCGGTCGCCCGGGAGGGAGCCGGCGGACCGGACCTCGATGCGGTCGCCCGCGAGGTGCCGGAGGAAGCCGGCGGCCATCTGGGAGCGGCCTGCGTTGTGGACGCAGACGAACAGTACGGAGGCGAGCGGAGCGGAGGTCACGCGTTCTTCCTTCGCAGAGTGAGTGGCGGGTGATGCAGGAGGGTCGGGTGCTCGGCATGCCGCTGAGCAGGCCGGTGATCCGAAGCGGCGCCGCGACGAGCGGGGAGCAGGGCAGCCCGCGTTCTGGTCACGTACGGACACGACGAGTCCATAGGTCAGCCCCGGCTGGTATCAGTGTCGGGTGATGTGACAGTATCAGCCCATGATGACGTCAGTCGACACTGACCTGATCCGGGTGCTGGCCGACCCGCTCAGGCTCCGGATCGTGACCCTGCTGGCCCGCGAGACGCTGTGCACCACCCACCTCGTCGAGGAGACCGGAGCCCGGCAGACCAACCTCTCCAACCACCTCAGGGTCCTGCGCGAGGCCGGAGTCGTGGAGACCGAGCCGTGCGGGCGCTTCACCTACTACAAGCTGCGCCCCGACGTCATCGCCCAGCTCGCCGGGCAGTTCGCCGCCCTGGCCGAGTCCGCCCGCGACGCCGCCGACAACAAGAGGGCCTGCCCGTGACCTCCACCGAGCCCACCACCTCCGCTCCGGCCGGGGCGGGGGACGACTCGATCGTCAAGAAGCTCTCCACCCTCGACCGCTACCTCGCGGTGTGGATCCTCATCGCCATGGCCGTCGGCCTCGGGCTCGGACGGGCGATCCCCGGACTGAACGACGCGCTGGCGAAGGTGGAGGTCGGCGGCGTCTCCCTGCCGATCGCCGTCGGCCTGCTGATCATGATGTACCCGGTCCTGGCCAAGGTCCGTTACGACCAGCTGGACGCCGTCACCGGCGACCGCAGGCTGATGGCCTCCTCCCTGGTCATCAACTGGATCGTGGGACCCGCGGTCATGTTCGCCCTGGCGTGGATCTTCCTGCCGGACCTGCCCGAGTACCGCACCGGTCTGATCATCGTGGGCCTGGCCCGCTGCATCGCCATGGTCATCATCTGGAACGACCTCGCCTGTGGCGACCGCGAGGCCGCGGCCGTGCTCGTCGCGCTGAACTCGGTCTTCCAGGTCCTGGCGTTCGGCCTGCTCGGCTGGTTCTACCTCGACCTGCTGCCCGGCATGCTGGGCCTGGGCGACGGGGAGCACCTGGACATCTCGATCGGGGAGATCGCCCTCAACGTGGTCATCTTCCTGGGCGTCCCCCTGCTGGCCGGTTTCCTGACCCGCCGGATCGGCGAGAGGAAGATGGGCCGCGAGAGCTACGAGTCCCACTTCCTGCCGAAGATCGGCCCCTGGGCGCTGTACGGCCTGCTCTTCACGATCGTCATCCTCTTCGCCCTGCAGGGGAAGACCATCACCTCCCAGCCGCTGGACGTCGCCCGGATCGCGCTGCCCCTGCTGGTCTACTTCGCGATCATGTTCTTCGGCACCTTCCTCCTCGGCAAGGGCCTGGGTCTGGCCTACGACCGGACCGCGACGCTGGCGTTCACCGCGGCGGGCAACAACTTCGAACTGGCCATCGCGGTCGCCATCGCCACCTTCGGCGTCACCTCCGGTCAGGCCCTGTCCGGCGTCGTCGGACCGCTCATCGAGGTCCCGGTCCTGATCGGCCTCGTCCACGTCGCGCTCGCCTGGCGCAAGAGGTTCACCGCCGACGCGGCGACGGCGAACTGACGACTCGGCACCCTTCCTCCCCGAGACGGCACCCGCCCTCCCCGACACGGCACCGAAATCCGCTTGCCCCCGCCACCGCCTCGTGCAAGCCTCTCCACGCACCTGTCGTCGCACCGAGGAGCCGACATGCTCGACCGGGACGCTCGTCCGACCCCGCGGTCCACCACGGCCGCCCCGCTCACGAACGTCCCGGAGTGCCTCCTTGCCCACGCAGATCAGCGCCCGCGCCCTCACGAAGTCGTACAACGGCCGACTCGTCCTTGATTCCGTCACCTGCGCCCTGACCGCCGGTGAACGCACCGGCGTCATCGGGGAGAACGGGTCCGGCAAGTCCACCCTGCTCCGGCTCCTCGCCCGCGTCGAACGGCCCGACAGCGGCGAGATCACCGTCCAGGCGGAGGGCGGCGTCGGTTACCTCCCGCAGGACGGCGTGCTGCCGCCGCACCACACCGTCCAGCAGGCCGTCGACGACGCGCTGAGCGACCTGCGCGCCATCGAGCGCCGCATGCGGGTGCTCGAAGGCGCCATGTCCGGCGGCGCGGGGGACGACCGGGTCCTCACCGAGTACGGCGACCTGACGACCGCCTTCGAACTGCGCGGCGGCTACGAGGCCGACGCCCGCGTCGAACGCGCCCTGCACGGCCTCGGCCTGGCCCACCTCCCACGTGACCGCGCCCTCGGCGACCTCTCCGGCGGTGAGCAGGTCCGCCTGCGTCTCGCCGGACTGCTCGCCGCCTCCCCCGAGGTCCTGCTCCTCGACGAACCCACCAACCACCTCGACGCGAGCGCCCTGGACTGGCTCGAGGACCATCTGCGCACCCGGCGCGGCACCACCGTCGCGGTCTCCCACGACCGGGTGTTCCTCGACCGCGTCACCACCACCCTCCTGGAGGTCGACGCAGACCGCCGTACCGTCACCCGCTACGGCAACGGCTACTCCGGCTACCTCGCCGAGAAGGCCGCGGCCCGGCAGCGCTGGGTACAGGAACACGCCCGCTGGGAATCCGAGGTGGAGGCCCAGCGCGAAGCCGCCGCGACCACCGCCCGCCGGGTCGCCCCCGGCCGCGCCATGACCGACGGCAACAAGATGGCCTACGACCGTGCCGGTGGACGTGTCCAGCAGTCCCTGGCCGGCCGGGTACGCAACGCGGAGGAGCGACTGCGGCGACTCCTCGCCGACCCCGTCCCCGTCCCGCCCGAGCCGCTGCGCTTCACGCCGGTCCTGCGGTCCGGACGGCTCACCGGCACGGTCCTGGACGCCGCGGCCGTCGGCGTCACCGGCCGCCTGGCACCCACCGACCTCACCGTCAAGGCCGGCGACCGCCTCCTGATCACCGGCGGCAACGGCACCGGCAAGAGCACCCTGCTGCGCGTCCTCGCCGGCCGCCTCGCCCCCGACGAGGGCCGCGTCACCCGGCACGGACGCATCGGACACCTGCCCCAGGAGCCGGGCCCCGGACGCCCCGGTGAGACCCTCCTCGACGCCTACGCCCGCGGCTTCCCCGGCGCCCCCGAGGACCACGCCCCCGCCCTCTTGTCCCTCGGCCTGTTCGCCGAGGACCGGCTCACCGCCCGTGTCACGGAACTCTCCACGGGCCAGCGGCAGCGACTCTCCCTGGCCCGGCTGCTCAGCCGCCCCTGTGACGTCCTGCTCCTCGACGAGCCGACCAACCACCTCTCACCGGCCGTGACCGAGGACCTGGAGGAGGCCCTGGCCGCCTGGTCCGGCACCCTGCTCCTCGTCTCCCACGACCGTCGCCTGCGCGAACACTGGCAGGGCGACCATCTCGTCCTGACGGGCCGGGGCGTGGACCGCTCCCCGGCCCGGTGAAGCGTTCAGGGCGCGACCACCACCAGGTCGCGCCACACCGGATTTCCCTGCCCACCCCCTACCGCACCGGAGGAACACGATGACCGAAACCCCGCAGGACAACACGCCGGAGACGGAGCCCGAGACGGAGACCCCCGAGGCTCCCGAGACCGACACCAAGAAGAAGTTCGAGGAAGCACTGGCGCGCAAGGCCCGCATGGGCCGGGCTCAGCAGGCTCACCAGGACGGACGGCAGAAGATCAAGGGGCTCAACGGCCCCAAGGGCCAGACCCGCAACTTCCGCCGCAAGTCCGGCTGAGCTAATCCCTCCGCACCGGCCGCCCGTTCCGCACGTCCGGACCGGGCGGCCGTTCCGCCGGTGGACCCTTGCCCGGGCCGTTCAGGAACGTCAGGCCGGCGGCGTGGAGGCGGGGACGTACTCGAACCAGTCGAAGGCGACCGTGCCCTCGGTGGCGTACATGCCGATCACACGGCCGGTGAAGCCGCAGGCGACCTCCGTCGACAGGTAGCGCCCGTCCAGTTCGGCGAGCGGCCGGCTGTCCGGGGCGTCGGGGTCGCCGAGCCAGAAGGCGAGGGTGTCGGGTCCCGTCGTCCCGCCGTCGGTGAGTTCGGGAGAGGCGGGAACGAGGCCGGACGTACGGCACGTCACGGTGAGGCGCAGCGGCCCCGCCGGGACCGGCAGGCGGGCCACCGTCTGGCGCAGCGGTCCGATCCGGGCGACGACGCTTGCCTCCCCGGCCCCGGTCTCCACTTCGTAATGGTGGGCCTCGTCCAGGCGCACGCACAGACCACCGCGTCCCGTGCCCGGGTCGATCAGGGCGGTGACGCGGCAGTCGTGGTGCTGCTGACGCCGGCCGACGAAGGTGTACCCGGGACGGTCGAGGGTGGGGCCGGTGGCCCTGAGGACCAGTGAGCCGGGGCGTTCGGTGAGCGACCAGGATCCCTCCGGCCGGGCGAACGGCGAGATCCAGTGCGGTGCGAGAACCGGCCCGTCGAAGTCGTCGCGGGCGGGCGGGGCCGCGACGGGGTGCCAGGCGCCACCCGGTGCCGCATGGCGCTCGGGAACGGGCGCGACGACGGGCCAGCCGTCCGGGCCCCACTCCACGGGGGTCAGGAACGTCTCGCGACCGAGCACGTGCACGTCGGGTGTGAAGCCGCGGGGACGGACGCCGAGCAGCACCATCCACCAACTGCCGTCGACGGCCTCCACCAGGTCGGCGTGGCCGGTGTTCTGGATGGTGCGGGCGGTACCGCTGTGGGACAGCAGGGGATTGGCGGGTGCGGCCTCCCACGGGCCGCGCGGCGAGCGGCTGCGGGCCATGGACACGCTGTGACCGCGTTCCGTTCCGCCTTCCGCGATCAGCAGGTACCACCACGCACCGATGCGGTACAGGTGCGGCGCCTCGGGATACTTGAGGCCGCTGCCCGACCAGGTGGCGAACGGCCCCTCCAGCACCTTGCCCTGGACCGGGTCGATCCTGGCCATGTTGACGCCGCCTCGGGGGCCGGAGAAGGCGCACCAGCAGGTGCCGTCCTCCTCCCACGCCAGGTCGGGGTCGATCCCGCTCAGATCGATCCACACCGGATCGCTCCAGGGTCCCTCGGGCCGTTCGGCCGAGACGATGAAGTTGCCGCCGCCGTCGACGTTGGTGTTGATGACCCAGTAGCGGCCGTCGTGGTGGCGGATGGTCGGGGCGTAGAGGCCCCCCGACGCCTTGGCGCCGGGAAGGGGCAGCGGCAACTGCCCCGGCCGGTCGAGTACGTTGCCGATCTGCTCCCAGTGCACGAGGTCCTTGCTGTGGAAGAGCGGCAGCCCGGGGAAGTACTCGAAGCTGGAGCACACCAGGTAGTAGTCGTCACCGACCCGGCACACGCTCGGATCGGGGTGGAACCCGCTGATCACAGGGTTGTCGTACTGGTGCACGGAAATGTCTCCCCCTTCGCGCGGCCGGGCGCCGTGCGGCGAGTCTAGGCGTGCGTTCGGTTCTCGGTCGCCCGAACGGGACGCCTACTTGGATTCGACCCGGCCCACCGCCCGGGGGCCGGTCGTCAGTGCCTCGCACGCGCTCTGCCAGGTGGGGGCGCCGGGATGAAGCCGGGTGTGGAGGTAGGCCGCGCTGAGCCGGGCGAGGGCGGCGACCCGCTCGGGGCTCTCGTCGGTGGTCTCGGCGGCGTCGTATCCGGCGATCCCGCCGAGTCCGTGCCCCGCGTCGAAGAGGGTGAGCAGGGTCTTGGGGCCGGGAGCGAGGGTGTAGGGGTCGGCGTGCCAGTCCGGTCCCATGTCCGTGAAGTGCCGGGAGTCGTCCTTGTCGCCGGCGACGACCAGCGCGGGTGCGGTCATGGTGGAGAAGTCGACGGCCCCGATGACCGGCCATTGTCCGGCCATGGGCCCGTTGAAGACGTCGCCGCCTCTGCCGGGCGCGGCGAGCAGGACGCCTGCCCTGATCCGGGGCTCGACCAGATGCACCGTGTCGCCGGTGTCGGGGTCCCGGAGCCCGGCGCCGAGCAGGAGGGCGGCGGTGAAGCCGCCGAGCGAGTGCCCGGCGACGGCGACCTTGCCGGGATCGAGCCGTCCCGCGAGCTGCGGCACCGTGCGTTCGATGACGTCGATCCGGTCGAGGATGTGGGTCATGTCCTCGGCGCGGGAGCGCCAGAAGTCGGGTGCGCCGGGCGCGTCGGCGACCAGGTGGCTCAGTGTCCTGGAGGTGAGGTGGGTGGGCTGGACGACGGCGAATCCCTGAGCGGCCCAGTGATGGGCGAGGGGCGCGTAGCCGTTGAGCGAGGAGAGGTTGTTCGAGGGGCCGTGACCGTGGGAGAGGAGGATGACGGGGAGGCCGGTACCGGTCGCGGGAGCGGTGACGCGCACCTGCAGGTCGACCGGGCGTCCGGGGACGGAGAGGACCACGGGACTGAAGGAGAGGATTGGGACGGGCGTGCTCGGGGTGTCGGCACGGGCGGCCGTGGAGGCGCTCACGAGGGGGTTTCCTTTCGGCGGTACCTGTCGTCCGCCGGTCTCCGGACCGGCGACCGGTGGCGGACAGGAGGAGAGGCGTCCACTCCGGAGCATGAAACGGAGCGGCGTCCCGTTTAGTATCCGGAACGCCGTTCCGTTTTGTCAATCGACAAGGAAGGGCGCTGCGGTGCGGACGCCCTCCCCGCATCTCGCCGGCCGTCCTACCGGGCGTCGGCGGCCGTCCTCGCGGCCAGGCGCGTGCGCACGGCGGACAGATGACGGCGCAGCCGCTGCGGCGGCGTCGGCGGCAGCACGCGCGAGTCGCCCCGTGCGTAGTGCCGCTCGATGTAGTACTGACCCGCGCTGAGCACGCTCGTGACCGCGATGTACCAGAGCGTCGCGACCATGAGCAGCGGGATGATCTGGTACGTCTGGTTGTAGATCAACTGCACGGAGTACAGCAGGTCGTGCACGGCCAGCACGCTGACGATGCTGGTCCCCTTGAGGGTGCCGATCAGCATGTTGCCGGCGGTCGGGACGATGGAGCGCATCGCCTGGGGGATGACGACGCGACGCAGGGTGCGGCGCCTGCTGAGGCCGAGTGCCTGGGCGGCCTCGGTCTGGCCGGGGTCGACGGAGAGGATGCCGCCCCGCACCACCTCGGCGGCGTAGGCGCTCTCGTGAAGGGTCAGGCCGATGACCGCGGTGAGGGTCGGACCGAGCAGGTTGACCGTCTTGACGGAGACGAACTCCGGGCCGAACGGGATGCCGAGACCGAGCGTCGGGTAGAGGGCGCCGATGTTGAACCAGAACAGCAGCTGGACCAGTAGGGGAGTGGAGCGGAAGATCCAGACATAGCCCCAACTCAGCGTGCGCAGCACGGGGTTGCCCGACAGGCGCATCACCGCCAGCGCGGTGCCCAGCAGAAAGCCGAGCACCATGACCGCTGCGGTCAGCCACAGGGTCAGCAGCAGTCCGTCGAGCACGGCGGGGGTCGTGAAGTACCGCCCCACGACGGACCATTGGAACGCCTGGTTGCGGACGACGGAGTTGAGCACCATGGCGAACACCAGGAGGGCCGCCGCGGCGGTCGCCCACCGGCCCGGGTGCCGGCGCGGCACGATCTTCGGCAGGCCGGGGTCCGCGGCGCCCGTGGGGCGCGGGGGTTTCGTGACGGGTGCGGAGGTGACATCGGAAGGTGTGACCATGAGGAGGCTCTCCGGGGGAGGGAATCGCAGGCGGGTGACCACCCGGCGGCGCGTACGGTGCGTCCCAGCGGCATCACCGCTGCGCGGGTACGGCGTGCGGCCGGGAAACCGCGTCGTCACGAGCGCCGCGTCCCTCAACGCGGCCGGAGAGGCACCGCGCGGGGCGGGGCCGTCCGCCGCCCATCGTATGTGCGCACGCGACGTGGCTGTCAACAGCGGCCTTCGAGGCGGGAGTCGGCGGTCCGACATACGGGCGTCGCTTGACGAGCGGGACGTTGTACTGCTCAATTGTTCGCATGAACGCCCAGCAGCGCTTGGTCTCGCGCGACCACATCGACTTCGGTCGGGTGTGGTCCGCAGCGTGTCGCGTCTGACTCGGCAGCGGGCCGTCTGACCGGCCCTTCCCTCCCTCGGTGACCCCGTCGCGGGCCGAGTTCTCCCTTCGCGCGCTGCCGCACCACCGCCTTCCCCGACGCACTGCGTCGTCACACCCGCAGTCTCCTGATCACTGACGGTCAGTCACCTCTGTCACCACGCATGGCGCTTCGTCATGCCTGCGTGCGGTCGCTCCTGAAAGGGCCACTGTCATGCCTGTGGAATTCCTCGGCATCGCCGCCACCAACGACGGCTCCGAGACCACCCCGCGCTCCGGCGCCTCCTTCGACAAGGAGTACACGCTCCGTCTCGCCCGAGCCCATGAGGAGCACGGCTGGGACCGGGTGCTGTTCGCCTACGGCTCCGGCTCACCCGACCCCGCCCCGGCCGCCGCGTACCTCGCGAGCCGGCTGGAGCGCCTGCAACTCCTCCTCGCCCACCGGCCCAACGTGTCCTACCCGACGTTCGCCGCGAAGACCTTCGCCACCCTCGACCGGATCAGCGAAGGCCGCCTGACCGTCCACTTCATCACCGGCGGCAACGACCACGAACAGGGCCGCGAGGGCGACACCCTCACCAAGGACGAGCGCTACGCCCGCACCCGGGAGTACATCCGCGTCGTCAAGAAGATCTGGACCACGCACGAGCCCTTCGACCACGAGGGCGAGCACTACCGCTTCCACGACTTCGTCAGCGACGTCTTCCCCGTCCAGCAGCCGCGCCCGAAGGTGTCGTTCGGCGGCTCGTCCCCCGCCGCCTACGCCGCCGGCGGCGCGGAGGCCGACATCTACTGCCTGTGGGGGGAGCCGCTGGAGAGGACCGCGGAGCAGATCGAGGCGGTGAGAGCCGCCGCGAAGGCCGCGGGCCGCACCGACGTGCCCCGCATCCAGGTGGCGTTCCGCCCGATCATCGCCCCGACCGAGGAACTGGCCTGGGAGAAGGCCCGTCGTACGGTCGGCGCCATCCGGGAGCTGGGCGCGGCCGGGCTGAAGCGGCGCCACCGCACCGACGCCCCGCAGAACACCGGCTCGCAACGGCTGATCGCCATCGCCGAGGCGGGCGAACGCTACGACCGCGCCCTGTGGACCGCGACGGCCGCGGCGACCGGCGGCGCGGGCAACTCCAACGCCCTCGTCGGTACCCCCGAGACAGTGGCGCAGGCGCTCCTCGACTACTACGACCTCGGCGTCGAGATCTTCTCCGCCCGCGGCTACGACCTGCTGGACGACGCCATCGACTTCGGCCGGTACGTGATCCCGCTCGTGCGCGAGGAGGTCGCCGGCCGCGACGCCGGACGGGCGGCCGGCGGCTCCCGCTTCCTGGCGGCGGTGGGCGAATGACGTCCGTGGCCGAGACGCCGTCACGGGCGGCCGGCCCGACCGTCGTCCACGTCCCGGTCTCCGACCCGCGCGTGCGGCCCCTGCTGCGCGAACTCGGCCACGAATACTCCACCCGCTACGGCAGGGACGCGCACGCCGAGATCGCCCGCTACCCGGACGAGGAATTCACCCCGCCGCACGGCGGCCTCCTCCTCCTGCTGCTGGAACACGGAGAGCCCGTCGCGGGCGGTGCCTTCCGCCGCCGCGACGCGACCACGGCCGAGCTGAAGCGGATCTGGACGCACTCCGCGCACCGCCGGCGCGGACTGGCCCGCCGCGTGATCGCCGAACTGGAACACGAGGCCGGCGCCCGCGGCTACCGCCGGATCTACCTGACCACCGGCCCACGCCAACCGGAAGCCCGCGGCCTGTACCTGTCCACCGGCTACACGCCGCTGTTCGACATGCGGGCCGACCCGGAAACCGTCGGTCCGCTGCCCTTCGAGAAGCACCTGCCCCTCACCACGTCCCCCGGAAAGGCCACGGACCTGTGAAACAACCCGTTCTCCGAGGCCGCAAGCGCGGCGCCGCCGTCCTGGCGCTGCTGCCGCTGCTCGCGCTGACCGCCTGCGGCTCCGGCGACACCGGCCCCACCGCGGCCGTGGGCGCCCAGGCATCCCCGGCACCCACCGACGACCCGGTCGCCTCCGTCCGCAAGGTGGACTCCGTCGCCGCCCTGCTGCCGGCCGACGTCCGCCGGTCGGGCACGCTGCGCATCGGCAGTTCCATCGGGTTCCCGCCGGGGGCGTACTACCCGAACGGGCCGGACAAGGCGCCGGCCGGCCAGGACATCGACCTCGCCGACGCCGTCGCCAAGGTCCTCGGTGTGCGACTGCAGCGCCAGGACGCCTCCTTCGAGACCATCCTGCCCGCCCTCGGCAGCGGCAAGTACGACGTCGGCACCGGCAACTTCGGCGTCACCACCGAGCGCCTGCGGACCATCGACTTCGTCACCTACGTCAACGACGGTCAGGGCTTCGCGGTGAAGAAGGGCGACACCTCGATCGAGAAGGTCACCGACCTCACCCAACTGTGCGGACTGACCGTCGGAACCGGCGCCGGCACCACCTTCGAGACCACCCTCACCGCGCAGAAGGGCGTGTGCGCCGAGGCCGGGAAGAAGCCCTACGAGGTGAAGGTCTACTCGGAGAACGCGGCGACCCTCACCGCACTCCAGCAGGGCCGCATCGACGTGATCATGTCGACCATCAACGGCTTGCGGTACCAGGCGTCCCAGCCCGCCTCGCAGACCGCCTTCCTGGGTGAGTACCACCGCCTCGACGTCGGTTTCGCCTTCAAGAAGGGCTCCGCGCTCACCGAGGCCTTCCGGGCCGCCGTCAACGAGCTGATCAAGGACGGCACATACGCCCGGATCCTCGAGAAGTGGGGCACCTCCGCCTCGGCGATCGAGACGTCGCGCATCAACCCTCCCGAGCACACGTAAGAGCTGAGCAGGAACCCACCATGGCATCCACCACCGACGCCGCGCCCGCCGGGGCGGCCCCCGCGGGCATCCGCCCGAAAGCCCCGCCCGCACCGGACGATCCGGCCTCCCTCACGGTCGTCCCCGCCCGCCACCCCGCCCGCTGGGCCGCGGCCGTCACCGTGCTCGTACTGGTCGCCCAGTTCACGCACGGCCTCGCGACCAACCCCGTGTGGGAATGGGGCGTCTTCCGCGACTATGTCCTGTCCGAGACCATCGTGCGGGCGGTGTGGGTGACCCTCCAGCTCACCGCCTACGCCACCGTCCTCGGCTTCCTCCTGGGCACCGTGCTCGCCTTCATGCGCCTGTCCCGCAGCCCCGTGCTGCAGACCGTCGCCTGGACGTACATCTGGATCTTCCGTTCGATCCCGATGATCGTGCAGCTGGTGTTCTGGTTCAACCTGAGCGCCCTCTACAAGGAACTGGGCATCGGCATCCCCTTCGGCCCGGTGTTCTGGTCGGTCGACAGCAACAGCCTCATCGGCACCATCGGCGCCGCCGTCATCGGACTGACGCTCCACCAGGCCGCGTACGCCGCCGAGATCGTCCGCGGCGGCGTCGTCTCCGTCGACCACGGACAGCTGGAAGCCGCCGCCGCGCTCGGCATCCCCCGGCTGCGGCAGATCCGGCGCATCGTGCTGCCCCAGGCCATGCGCGCCATCCTGCCCACGGCCGGCAACGAGATCATCGGCCTGCTCAAGGGCACCTCGGTGGTCTACGTGATGTCCATCGGCGAGCTGTTCTACCAGGTGCAGGTGATCTACGGCCGCAACGGCCGGGTGATCCCGCTGCTGCTCGTCGCCACCGCCTGGTACGTGGTGCTGACCTCCCTGCTGTCGGTCGCCCAGTACTACGTGGAACGCCGCTACGCCAGGGGCGCCGACCGCACCCCGCCACCGACACCGGTCCAGCGCGTCCGGCGCCTCTTGCGCGGCCTGCGCGCGGCGGCCGCCCGGCGCGACCGGCCCGTCGTACCGCTGAAGACTCCGGAACCCGTGGGAGAGAGCCGATGAACGAGGTCATGGTGGACGTCCAGGGTGTCCACAAGAGCTTCGGCCCGCTGGAGGTGCTGCGCGGCGTCGACCTGCGGGTCCGCGCCGGCGAGGTCACGGTGGTCCTCGGCCCGTCCGGTTCCGGCAAGTCCACGCTGCTGCGCACCATCAACCACCTGGAGAAGGTCGACCGCGGTCTGATCAGCATCGACGGCGAACTCATCGGCTACCGCCGCGCGGGGGACAAGCTGCACGAACTGAAGGAGAAGCAGGTCCTGAGGCAGCGCACCCACATCGGGTTCGTCTTCCAGAACTTCAACCTCTTCCCCCACCTGACCGTGCTGGACAACCTCGTGGAGGCACCGGTCTCCGCCCTGCGCAAGCCCCGCGGGGAGGCGGAGAAGACGGGCCGCCGGCTCCTGGAGCGGGTCGGCCTGGCCGACAAGGCCGGCGCCTACCCGCGCCAGCTCTCCGGAGGCCAGCAGCAGCGCGTGGCCATCGCCCGCGCGCTCGCCCTCGAACCGAAGGTGCTGCTCTTCGACGAGCCCACCTCGGCACTCGACCCCGAACTGGTCGGCGAGGTCCTCGACGTCATCAAGGACCTGGCCGGCACCGGCACCACCATGATCGTCGTCACCCACGAGATCGGCTTCGCCCGCGAGGTCGCCGACACCGTGGTCTTCATGGACGACGGCCTCGTCGTGGAACAGGGTCCGCCCTCGTCCGTCCTCGACGCCCCGCAGCACGAGCGCACCCGCGCCTTCCTCTCCAAGGTCCTCTGACCCCCTGCCCGTCCCGCACGCGAGGAGCACCACCATGGCCATCGCCCTCACCGTCCGCCGCACCGCCGCGGCAGCCGTCGGACTCGCCACCGCCCTCGTCCTCACCGGCTGCGCCGATCCCACCGACGGCGGCACGACCGAGGTCGCGGCCACACCCGGCGGCACGACGAAAACCAAGATCAACATCAGTCCGGACCAGAACCGCGTCACGACCGCCGAGGTCGCCTCCATCGCCGCCGAGGTCCCGGAGCGGATCCGCGAGCGAGGCACGCTCGAACTCGTCGCCTCCTCCGGCTCCGCCGCCCCGCTCACCTTCTACGCCACCGACAACAAGACCGTCATCGGCGTGGAACCCGACCTCGCCCACCTCGTCGCCGACGTACTCGGGCTGGAGCCGCGCATCCACACGGTCTCCTGGGAGAACATCTTCGTCGGCCTCGACAGCGGCAAGTACGACGCGGGTCTGAGCAACATCACCGTCACCGAGGAGCGCAAGGAGAAGTACGACTTCGCCACCTACCGCGAGGACAACCTGGGCTTCGAGGCGAAGAAGGGCAGCGGCCTGAAGGTCACCGGACCCGAGGACCTGGCCGGCAGGACGGTCGCGGTCAGCAGCGGCACCAACCAGGAGAAGCTCCTCGTCGAATGGAGCGAGGAGAACGAGAAGGCCGGCCGCGAACCGGTGGACATCAAGTACTACCAGAACGAGAGCGACACCTACCTCGCCCTCCAGTCCGGCCGCATCGATCTCTACCTCGGCCCCCACCCGACCGCCGCCTACCACGCGGCCACCACCGGCAGGACCGAGGTCGTCGGCACCTCCTCCGGCGCCGGCGCCACCCTCCAGGGCCTCATCGCCGCCACCACGAAGAAGGACAGCGGCCTGGTCGAGCCGCTCGCCGACGCCCTCGACCACATCATCGCCAACGGCACGTACGCGAAGGTGCTCCAACGCTGGGGCCTGTCCGACGAGGCCGTCACCGATTCCCGGATCAACCCGCCGGGACTGCCCAGGACCGACAAGTAGGCAACCCCGCAGGAGAAAGGCCCCTCATGTCACCGTCCGAACCCTCACCCCTGCACCTCGCCGTCGCCCTGGACGGCACCGGCTGGCACCCCGCCTCCTGGCGCGAGCCGGACTCCCGGCCCCGGGACCTGTTCACCGCCGCCTACTGGGCCGACCTCGTCACCGAGGCCGAGCGCGGACTGCTCGACTTCGTCACCATCGAGGACGGACTCGGCCCCCAGTCCTCCCACGCCTTCGGTCCGGACGACCGCACCGACCAGGTGCGCGGCCGTCTCGACGCGGTCCTCGTCGCCTCCCGCGTCGCCCCGCTGACCCGCCGCATCGGCCTCGTGCCGACGGTCGTCGCCACCCACACCGAGCCCTTCCACGTCTCCAAGGCGATCGCCACCCTCGACTACGTCAGCAACGGCCGCGCGGGGTACAGGGTGCAGATCACCGCGCGCCCCGACGAGGCGGCCCACTTCGGCCGCCGCACCGTCCCGCGCATCGCGGCCTACGACACTCCCGACGCCCTGGCGACGGTGACGGACCTGTTCGACGAGGCCGCCGACCACGTCGAGGTCGTACGCCGCCTCTGGGACAGCTGGGAGGACGACGCCGAGATCCGCGACGCCGCGACGGGCCGCTTCATCGACCGCGACAAGCTGCACTACATCGACTTCGAGGGCACCCACTTCAGCGTCCGGGGACCGTCCATCACCCCCCGCCCGCCGCAGGGCCAGCCGATCGTCAGCGCCCTCGCCCACGACACCGTCCCGTACCGGCTCGTGGCCCGGGCCGCCGACATCGGCTACGTCACCCCCCGCGACGCCGACGAGGCCCGCGCCGTCGTCGGCCGGATCCGCGCCGAGCAGGACGCCGCCGGCCGGGCGTCTGAGCCCCTGCACGTCTTCGGCGACCTCGTCGTCCTCCTCGACGACGACCCCGCCACCGCGCGGGCACGCCGCGAAAGGCTCGACACGCTCGCCGGACAGCCGTACACCGGCGACGCGCCCGTCTTCACCGGCACACCCTCGCAACTGGCCAACAGGCTGGAGCAGTTGCACGCCTCCGGCCTGACCGGTTTCCGACTGCGACCCGCCGTCACCGCGCACGACCTGCCGGCGATCACCCGCGGCCTGGTCCCCGAACTGCAGCGTCGCGGTGCCTTCCGCCGCGCCTACGAGGCCGGCACCCTGCGCGGCCTGCTGGGCCTGGCCCGCCCCGCCAACCGCTACGCCACCGCCTGAGCCGGAAGGACCCCGGACCCATGACCAAGCCCGCGAAGCAGATCCACCTGGCCGCCCACTTCCCCGGCGTCAACAACACCACCGTCTGGAGCGACCCACGGGCCGGCAGCCACATAGAGTTCAGCTCCTTCACACACTTCGCCCGGACCGCCGAACGCGCCAAGTTCGACTTCCTCTTCCTCGCCGAGGGCCTGCGGCTGCGCGAACAGGGCGGGAAGATCTACGACCTGGACGTCGTCGGACGGCCCGACACGTTCACCGTCCTCGCCGCGCTCGCCGCCGTCACCGAGCACCTCGGCCTGACCGGCACCATCAACTCCACCTTCAACGAGCCCTACGAGGTCGCCCGCCAGTTCGCCAGCCTCGACCACCTCTCCGGCGGCCGCGCCGCCTGGAACGTCGTCACCTCCTGGGACGCCTTCACCGGCGAGAACTTCCGCCGCGGCGGCTTCCTCCCGCAGGAGGAGCGCTACTCCCGCGCCAGGGAGTTCCTGGCGACGGCTAACGAACTCTTCGACTCCTGGCACGGCGACGAGATCCTCGCCGACCAGGAGAGCGGCCGGTTCCTGGCGGACGCCAAGGCCGGCGCCTTCGCGCACACCGGCCGGCACTTCGACATCCACGGCCGGTTCAACGTCCCGCGCTCCCCCCAGGGCCGCCCTGTCATCTTCCAGGCCGGCGACTCCGACGAGGGCCGCGAGTTCGCCGCCGCCGAGGCCGACGCCATCTTCAGCCGCCACGGCACCCTCGAAGCGGGCCGCGCCTTCTACGCCGACGTCAAGAGCCGCCTGGCCAAGTACGGCCGGAGCCGGGATCAGCTGCTCATCCTCCCCGCGGCGACCTTCGCCCTCGCCGACACCGACGCCGAGGCCGAGGAACTCGCCCGCGAGGTACGCCGACAGCAGGTCAGCGGGGCCACGGCCCTCAGACACCTGGAGTTCGTCTGGAACCGGGACCTGTCCGCGTACGACCCGGACGGCCCGCTGCCCGACATCGACCCGGACGTCGGCCAGGAACACATCTCCCAGGGCCGCGCCCAGGTACGGATGTACCGGGACCCGCTGGCCACCGCCCGTGAATGGCGCGAACTGGCGAAGGCCCACGCATGGTCCATCCGCGACCTGGTCATCCACACCGGCAACCGGCAGAACTTCGTCGGCTCCCCGGCCACCGTCGCCCGGACCATCGACGCCCTCGTCCAGGCCGACGCGAGCGACGGCTTCATCCTCGTCCCGCACCTCACCCCGACCGGCCTCGACGAGTTCGCCGACAAGGTCGTCCCCCTGCTGCAGGAACGGGGCGTGTACCGCACCGAGTACACGGGCACGACCCTGCGCGACCACCTCGGCCTGACCCATCCGGACCACCTCCGCGCCGAGCGGGTCGCGTCGTGAGGTTCCTCGCCATCACCCTGATCGCGCACCGCCCCGACCCCACCACCGGAGTGCGCACACCCACCCACGACCGCTTCCGGGAGGTCGTCGACAACGCCCTGTTCGCCGAGGAGCTGGGCTTCGACGGCTTCGGAGTCGGGGAGCGGCACGAGCGGCCGTTCCTCTCCTCCTCCCCGACCGTCGTGCTCAGCCACATCGCGGCGCTCACCCGGCGGATCCGGCTCTTCACCGCCGTGACCACCCTGAGCCTGCTCGACCCGGTCCGCGCCTACGAGGACTACGCCACCCTGGACCACCTCTCCGAGGGCCGACTGGACCTGATCATCGGCAAGGGCAACGGCACCGCCCAGCGCGAGCTGTTCCACGTGACGCCCGAGGACCAGTGGGAGCGCAACGCCGAGAGCTACGAGGTCTTCCGACGGATCTGGCGCCAGGACAAGGTGACCGCCGCGACCCGCTTCCGTCCCCCGCTGACGGACGCGGAGGTCCGGCCGCGCCCGTACCAGCGGCCCGTGCGGGTCTGGCACGGCAGCGCCACCAGCAAGGAGTCGGTCGACCTCGCCGCCCGCTACGGCGACCCGCTGTTCTCGGCGAACGTCACCCATCCCGTCGAGCCGTACGCCGAGCTGATCCGCCACTACCGCGAACGCTGGGAGCACTACGGCCACGACCCCGCCCGGATCGCCATCGGCGCCGGCACGGCGGGCATCCACGTAGCCCCCACCTCCCAGCAGGCGCTCGCCGCCTACCGGCCGGTCTTCGAGGCCGACCTCGCCTTCGCCCGGCGGTCCGGACTGCCCGTGGTGTTCGAGACCCTGGAGGACTTCGCCGAGCGCAGCTCCGCCCTGATCGGCAGTCCCGAGCAGGTCATCGACAAGGTGCACCGCTACCACGAGCGCTTCGGCCACACCGTGCTCCACGTCCACGCGGACGCGGGCGGCCTCAGCGACACCCAGCACCGCCGCTCGCTGGAACTGTTCCAGTCGGCGGTGGCACCCGTGCTGCGCGACGACATCCCGGACCCGCCGTTCGCGTGGGCCCCGGTACTTCCGGCATCACCGACCGCTCGCACAGAAGAAGGGCCGGCCCGTGACTGACATCCCCCTCGGCATCCTCGACCTGGTCCCCATCTCCTCCGGGTCCACGGCGGCGGACGCCCTGCACCACTCCATCGACCTCGCCCGGCAGGCCGAGCGACTGGGCTACGCCCGCTACTGGTTCGCCGAGCACCACCTGAACCCCGGTGTGGCGGGCACCTCCCCGGCCGTCGTCCTCGCCCTGACCGCCGCGGCCACGACCACGATCCGGCTCGGCTCCGGCGCCGTCCAGCTCGGTCACCGCACCG
Source organism: Streptomyces sp. SudanB5_2050 (assembly GCF_964272335.1). NCBI lineage: Bacteria > Bacillati > Actinomycetota > Actinomycetes > Kitasatosporales > Streptomycetaceae > Streptomyces > Streptomyces sp. SudanB5_2050. The sequence continues at coordinate 499,403 of NZ_OZ186760.1, read as the reverse complement.
CGCTGTCCACCGTCGAGGAGTTCGGCCTGATCGACGCCCTGCACCCCGGCCGCCTCGACCTGGGCCTCGGCCGCTCCGGCGGGCGCCCGCCGGGGGAGGGCGCGACCGGACCGGGGACCACCCCGGCCGCCGCCGGCCGCACCCCCAACGGCCTGCTCATCCCGCCCCGCTTCTCCTTCGCGCACCTGCTCGCCTCGCCCCGCGTCGCCCTGCAACGCAAGCTGCTCCTGCTGCCGAACGCCGAGTCCCAGGACTACGCCCAGCAGATCGACGACATCCTCGCCCTGCTGGCCGGCACCTATCGCTCGGCGGACGGCCTGGAGGCGCACGCCGTGCCGGGGGAGGGCGCCGACGTCGACGTGTGGATCCTGGGCAGCAGCGGCGGCACGAGCGCCGAGGTCGCGGGCGCCCGCGGGCTGCGGTTCGCCGCGAACTACCACGTCAGTCCCGCCACGGTCCTGGAGGCGGTGGACGGCTACCGCTCCTTCTTCAAGCCCTCCGCGTTCCTCGACCGGCCCTATGTCAGCGTCTCCGCCGACGTCCTCGTCGCCGAGGACGACGCCACCGCCCGGGAACTGGCCACCGGGTACGACCTGTGGGTGCGCAGCATCCGCACCGCCGAGGGCGCCATCGAGTACCCGACACCCGACCAGGCGCGGGCCCACCCGTGGAGCGACGAGGACCGCGCACTCGTGCGGGACCGCGTCGACACCCGCTTCGTGGGCTCACCGGGCCGGGTCGCCGACCGGTTGGAGCAGCTTCAGGAGGCCACCGAAGCCGACGAGCTGCTGATCACGACCATCACGCACGGACACGCCGACCGGGTCCGCTCCTACGAACTGCTCGCGGAGGAATGGCGCCGCCGGGGGCACACCTCCGGCACACCCGCCCGGGAAGCCGCCACGCCCGGACCGGCGCCGTCCGAAGCCGCGGTGACGCCCGCGCGGTGACGGCCGCCGTGTTCGCCCCGGGCCCGGAGGGAGGCGTCGGCCGCCGGTTCCGCGGCACCGAGGCCCCTCGCCCGTACGAGCGCCGCGAGGCCGGCCGCCACCTCCCGACGGGCACACCGCCCCACCCCACCCGGTACTCCTGAAAGGTCCCTCTCATGGCCACGATCCTGTCCGTCTCCGGCAGCCCCTCCGCCACCTCGCGCACCGCGCGTCTCCTGCGCCACCTGGACCAGCGGCTCACCGCCCAGGGCCACGAGGTGATCCCCTTGAACGTCCGCGACCTGCCCGCCGACGCCCTGCTCGGAGCGGACTTCCGGCACCCGGCGATCGTCCGGGCCACGGCCCTGGTCGAACGGGCGGACGGGGTCGTGGTCGGCACCCCCGTCTACAAGGCCGCCTACTCCGGGCTGCTGAAGTCGCTGCTCGACCTGCTCCCGCAGTACGCGCTGACCGGCAAGACGGTGCTCCCGCTGGCCACCGGAGGCTCCACCGCCCATGTGCTGGCCATCGACTACGCGCTGCGTCCCGTCCTCAGCTCCATGGGCGCGACCCACATCGTCCCCGGCTGGTTCACCCTCGACAAGGACATCACGGCGGGCGACGACGGCACCCTGACCGTCGCCCCCGGCTCGGCGGAGGCCCTGGCACAGGTCACGGACCAGTTCTCCGCCGCCCTGGGCGGACGCACGACCGTACTGGCGGCCACGGGGTGAGCGCGGCACCCGTGATCGCGGCGGCCACCACGCCCTCGAAGGGCACCGGGCCGCCCCGGCCCGGACTTCTCCGCCCCGCACCCCGCGCACTCGATCGGAGCCCCGCGTGTCCCTCACCTTCCACTGGTTCCTGCCCACCAACGGCGACAGCCGGCATGTCGTCGGCGGCGGCCACGGCACCCCGGCGACGGAGCCCGGCCACGACCGCCCGCCGACGGTCGGCTACCTCAGCCAGATCGCCCGTGCCGCCGAGGACCTCGGCTTCGTCGGCGTCCTCACCCCGACCGGCGCCTGGTGCGAGGACGCGTGGCTGACCACGGCCATGGTCGCCCAGCACACCGAACGCCTGAAGTTCCTCGTCGCCTTCCGGCCCGGATTCGTCTCCCCGACGCTCGCCGCGCAGATGGCGTCCACCTTCCAACGGCACACCGGCGGACGCCTGTTGCTCAACGTCGTCACCGGTGGCGAGAGCCCCGAGCAGCGCGCCTACGGGGACTTCCTCGACAAGGACGCACGCTACCGCCGCACCGGGGAGTTCCTGGAGGTGGTGCGCGGGCTGTGGGCCGGTGAGACCGTCGACCTGCGCGGCGAGCACCTCAGGGTCGAGGACGCACGTCTGGTGAGATTGCCCGACCCCGTCCCCGAGGTCTACTTCGGCGGCTCCTCGCCGATCGCCGTCGAGGTCGCCGCCCGGCACGTCGACGTGTACCTCACCTGGGGCGAGCCACCCGCGCAGGTGGCCGAGAAGATCGCCCGGACACGGGCGTCGGCGGAGCGCGAAGGGCGGACCCTCCGCTTCGGTGTCCGGCTGCACGTCATCACGCGGGACACCGCCGAGGCCGCCTGGGCGCAGGCACACCGGCTGCTGGACGGGTTCGACCCGCGGACCGTGGCCTCGGTCCAGGCCGGGCTGGCCCGCAGCGAGTCGGAGGGGCAGCGCCGCATGCTGGCCCTGCACGGCGGCAGCCGGGACGGGCTGGAGATCCACCCCAACCTGTGGGCGGGGATCGGCCTGGTCCGCGGCGGCGCGGGCACCGCCCTGGTCGGCAGCCACGACGAGGTCGCCGAGCGGATCGAGGAGTACGCGGCCGTGGGCATCGAGGAGTTCGTGCTCTCCGGCTATCCGCACCTGGAGGAGGCCTACTGGTTCGGGGAGGGCGTCCTGCCCAGGCTGCGGGCGCGAGGACGGTGGCGGCACCCCTACGGCCGGACGGCGGCCCCGTCGGCCGGCGCCGGCTGCCCGTGAACGATCCCCGGGCGCCATGCCGTCGCGCGGGAGCGACCGCGCCGTGTGTGCGCCCGCCTCCGCGGTCCCTCGTCCGGGTGGCCCGAGGCCCCGCACGGGTTCGTGCGGGGCCTCGCACGCCGCCTCGGCCGTCGCGTGGCGGACACGGCGACCGCACGGCGGGCCGACACGCCGTGCCCGGGCGCTCGTTCAGCGGGTCACCAGCAGCCCCCGCCCCCGCAGCACCCGCCGCTCCAGTGGGCTGAAGATCAGCAGGTCGATGGCGACGCCGACGAGCAGGATCAGGAAGATGGCCAGGAACACCTGCGAGATGCTGGCGTTGTTCCGTCCGTTCTCCAGCAACTGCCCCAGTCCGACGCCGAGATCGGGCGAGGAGGCGATGATCTCGGCGGCCATCAGCGACCGCCAGGAGAAGGCCCAGCCCTGCTTCAGTCCGGCGAGGTAGCCGGGGAGCGCGGCCGGCATCACGATGTGCCGGGCGCCGCTCGCGCCGGTCGCGCCCAGGGTCCGTCCGGCGCGGAGGAACAACGGCGGGATCTGGTCGATGCCCGCGACGAGGCCGTTGGCGACGGAGGGGACCGCGCCGAGCAGGATCACGGCGTACATCATCGAGTTGTTCAGTCCCAGCCAGAGCACGGCGGGCGGCACCCAGGCCACGGACGGCAGTGACTGCAGACCGGACAGGACGGGGCCGACGGCGGCCCGGACGAACCTCACTCGGGCGACCAGCAGCCCCAGCGGCGTACCGATGGCGAGTGCCATCAGGAAGCCGAGCAGGCCGCGCGAGACGGATGTCCAGATGTAGTCGAGGAGCGTGCCCTGCCGCCAGGCGTCGGTCACCTCGTCCCACACCCCGGACGGCGAGGGCAGTTTGTACTCGGGGGCGACCTCGGCCCACACCAGCAACTGCCAGATCACCAGGACCAGCGCGACGGCGGCGAGCGGCGGCAGTGCCTTGCGGACCAGGGTCTCGCGCAGCGGGGCACGGCCGGCCGGTACCGAGTCCAGCGCGTCGAGCCCGGCCTCCAGTCCCGCCAGATCGTGCGTGTCGCGCGTGCTCCGCGTGTCCTCGGGCTCCCCGGCCGTCGGTGAGCCGTTCTTCTCGGCGTCGACGCCGGTGTCAGTGCTGGCCATGGCGGCGGATCTCCCTGCGCAGTTCCTCGGTGATCTCGACGGACAGCTCGGCGACCGCGCCGTCCTCGATGCGGCGCGGCTGCGGGATGCCGACGGTCCATTCCCGGGCGATCCGTCCCGGCCGTGAGGACAGCAGCACCACTCGCTGCGCCAGCTTCACCGCCTCGCGCACGTTGTGCGTGACGAACAGCACGGACAGTCCCGTCTCGTGCCAGATACGGGTCAGCTCCTCGTGCAGCACGTCACGGGTGATGGCGTCCAGCGCCGCGAACGGTTCGTCCATCAGCAGCAGCCGGCTGTCCTGGGCGAGTGCCCGGGCCAGGGCGACGCGCTGGCGCATACCGCCCGACAGTTCGTGCACCCGCTTGCCGTGCGCGCCCCGCAGCCGTACGAGTTCCAGCAGGCGTTCCGCTTCCGCGCGGCGCTCCGTTCTGGCGACGCCGCGCAGCTTCAGGGCGAGTTCGATGTTCTTGCCCGCGGTCAGCCACGGGAACAGGGCGTGTTCCTGGAACATCAGGGCGGGCCGGCCGTCCGTGCCGATGGAGCCGGCGGACGGCAGGTCCAGCCCCGCGACCAGATTGAGCAGGGTGGACTTGCCGCAGCCGGAGGCACCCAGGAGGGTGACGAACTCGCCCGGGGCGACATCGAGCGTGATGTCGTCCAGGACGAGCTGCCGCCCGCCGGACGTGCCCGGCGCGGGGAAGGACTTCGAGACGTGCTCGATGCGGGCGGCGTGCGTCACCGTCGTGGCGGTCTGGGCGGTCCGGGCGACCGTGGTGGCCATGGTCGTCACCTCCTGGGTCCTCGTCAACGCGGTTGTCGCTCGTCAGTTGTTCGGCTGCTCGGTGCCGAGACCGGCGTCGTCCACGCGGTCCTTGCCCTCGGCCTCGAGGACCTTGTTGAGCGGCGCGAGGTCGTAGATGCCCTCCAGGTCGGGCTTCTCCAGCAGCCCGGCCTTCACCGCGTGCTCCGCCTGGCTGTCGAGGGTGGAGGCCAGCGGGTCGTCGAGGAACGTGATGGACTTCCAGGCCGGGTCGATGATCTCGGCGGGCAGGGCCTTGCCCGCCTCCGCCTTCAGCGCCGCGTTGGCGGATGCCTTCGCCTCATCGGGGTTCGCGTTGATCCACTCGTTGGTCCTCACCGAGCCGCGCAGCACCGCCTCGACGACGTCCGGGTGCTCCTTCAGGAACTCCTGCCGCACGATGATGTTCGTGATCACGAACTTCTTGCCGGGCCACAGGTCGGCCTCGTCGAGAAGGGGCTCGGCGCCCTCGGCGACCAGCTTGGACGCGGTCGGCTCGGGCACCCAGGCGCCGTCGATGGAGCCGGACTTGTAGGCGTCCGGGGTGATCTTGTTGTCCGTGCGGACGACGGAGACGTCGCCCTTGCCGCTCTGCGCGTCGACCTTCCAGCCCTTCTCCGCGATCCAGTTGAGGAACGCGACGTCCTGGGTGTTGCCCAGCTGCGGCGTGGCGATCTTCTTGCCCTTGACGTCGTCCAGGGACTTGATCCTGTCCGAGTTGACCACGAGCTTCACGCCGCCGGAGGCGGACCCGCTGATGATGCGCAGGTTCTTGCCGTCCGACTTGGTGTAGCCGTTGATGGCGGGGGAGGGGCCGATCCAGCCGATGTCGATGGAGCCGGCGTTCAGCGCCTCGATCTCGGAGGGGCCGGCGTTGAAGGTCGAGGGCTTGATCCTGGTGCCGCCCAGCTCCTTCTGGAGCAGGCCCTCCTGGACGCCCACCAGGGCGGTGGCGTGCGTGAGGTTCGGGAAGTACCCGATCTTCACCTCGTCGGCGGAGAGCTTCTCGGCGCCCGCCGCGACCTCGGTCCGCTTGTCGTCGTCGGCGGCGTCGGAACCGTAGCCGCAGGCGCTGAGCAGGAGCGGGAGCGCCGCTACGACGGCGATGGTGCGCAGGGTGGTGAGCGGTCTTGCGGCAGACACGGAGTGTCCTCTCGGGAAGGGGTCGATCGGGGAGATGCCGACCGTGCGTGAACGCGAGAGCGCACGGTCATGGGTACGGGCGTCGGCCCGCGCTGCGTGCATCGGTGAAGGCGACCGGAACGCCGACGGGAGTCCGGAAGCGGAGGTGTGCGTGGCAGACGCGCGCGGCGCTGCCGGCCGGCGGATGCCGACGGCCTCAGGCGGGCCGACAGATGGCGCTGGAGGTGCGGCCGAGGTCGATGTGACGGCGCGAGGTCAGCAGGGCGAGGGGGAGGTCTGCGCGGATACACGTGTGCATGGCTCCCCCGATCCCTATCTTTCCTATCTGGCTGATAGGGATCGTGGCAGAAGGTGAGCCCTGCCCCAAGGGGGAGTTCACATAATGGACGTGGGTATCTCGAAGTTCGGGACCGTCGGGTGCCGGGTCAGGGCGTCAGGGGTTCACCCAGGCGCTCGGGGCGTCGGCCAGTGCGGTGACGGAGGCGGGGAGTCGGGCCGCCGCGACGTCGGCGAGCGACACGCCCTCCAGGATCTCGCGCACATTGGACCGCAGTGCGATCCACAGGGGGAGCAGCGACTCCGCGGGCCCGGAGTAGGACAGCTCGGGCGGGCGGACCCCGCGCACCGAGACGAGGGGCCCCTCCACGACGCGGATGACATCGGCGATGCTGATCGACTCGGCGGGCTTGGCCAGCCGGTAGCCGCCGTTGCCGCCGCGCTGGCTGAGCACCAGACCGCCCCGGCGCATGTCGTTCAGGATGCCTTCGAGGAACTTGTGCGGGATGTCCTGGGCGTGGGCGATGGCCTCCGCCTTCAGCGGCCCGTCGTCCCGTGAGGCGGCGAGCTGCAGTGCAGCACGTACCGCGTAGTCCGCTCTGGCTGAGATCCGCATGGGTGCATTATCCCGTACGGCCGCGCCCGGACGCCTTCCCGGTCAGGCGGGCAGGACGAACGGCGGGTGGGCGCCGTCGAGGAAGTAGCGTCCGACGTCGCGGAGCCGGTGGGTGACGGGCTCGTACAGGGTGTGGGTCCGGGCGTTGCGCCAGAACCGCTCGAAGCCCAGCCGTGCGGAGACGGAACGGGCGCCGATGATGTCCAGGGCGCGGGTGGTCGACTCCTGCGCCGCCCTGGCCGCGGCGGTCTCGGCCATGGCCACGAGGACGGAGATGTCCGCGGACTCGTCGTAGGTGAGGTCGTCGCCGCGTTCCAGCCCGCCGCGCACGGCGTCCAGCGCCTGATCGGCCAGTGCCGACGCGGAGCGGGTGAGGACGGTGAGTTCTCCGTAGGCGCTCTGCACGTGCGGGTCCCGGGGGTCGTGCGGGGTGCCGGCGGGCCGCACGGCGTGCCAGGCCGCGGGGCCGGTCCTGCTGTACTCGCGGGCTTCGGCGAGCACCCCCTCGGCCAGTCCGAGAAGGAGCTGGGTGGAGAACAGGCGCCCCACCGGTGAGGCCAGGGTGACCCGCGGTGAGAGCAAGTCCTCGTCCGTGGACAGGGAGCCGAGCACGTCGTCGGCGGTCACCCGTACGTCGTCGAACTCCACGCTGCCGCCGGCCGCGAGCCGCTGGCCGAAGGTGTCGGCGTCGTCGTCGATCACCACCCCGCGCCGGGTGGGGCCCACCACCACGGCGAACGGCTCACCCGTGTCCTCCCGCACGGCGCGCACGGCGAGGCGGTCGGCGACCAGGACCCCGGTGGTGTAGCTCTGCCGCCCTCTGAGCACCAGGCCCTGGGAGGTCCTGGCCAGTGTCAGCGGCGGTTCCTGGTGAGCGAAGCCGCCGCCCCAACACCATTCCTCGGCCACGGACCGCTCCTCGATCCGCGCGGCCGGAGCGGCCCCGGCGAAGAACCGCACGCTCCACGACAGGAAGTAGTGACAGCCGAGCAGCTGACCGATCGCGCCGTCGGCCGCGGCGATCTCCCGCACGACGCGGTAAGCCGTCAACCGGTCCGGGCCGCCCTCCTGGGACCCGGCCGGCATCAGGAACGTCAGCAGTCCCGCCTCGCGCAGCCGGGACACCTCGTCGAACGGGGCCTTGCCCGCCTGTTCTCTGGCCACCGCGTCCGTGGCCAGGTCGTCCGCCGCCTCGCGGGCCACGCGCAGCCAGTGAGCCGGGCCGGGTCCGGCCCGTCCGGACGGCGCGGCGGAGCAGGACGGCACGGAGGCAAGGCCCATGGAAGTCGACTCCTCAAGGTCGGCCGCAGAGCGCGGCGTCGCGGCTCTCCTGCTGGTCGGGCACGTACTTGTAGCCCACGCGCCGAACGGTGACGATCCGGTGCCGGTGCGCCTGGCCCAGCTTGCGGCGCAGGCGGGCGATGTGGACGTCCACCGTGCGGCCGTCGCCGACGTGGTCGTAGCCCCAGACGGCGGCCACCAGCCGATCGCGCGAGTGCACCTGGTGGGGGTACTGGACGAGATGGGCCAGCAGCGCGAACTCCAGGTAGGTGAGGTCGAGTTCGCGCTCGTCCACCTCGGCGACGTGTCGCGCCGGGTCGACGCGGACGGTCGCGTCCCCGGTCCGCCGGTCAGGGGGCGAGGCCGCGGTGCCGACCGGCCGGATCTCGGGCCGCGGCCCGTCCTTGACGAAGAGTTCGGCGGGGTCGGTGCCCTCCGGGACGAGCACGAGGTAGGCGGCGAGCGGTGCGGGAGCGTGTGCTCGGTCGTCGCCCGGCCCGGTCTCGCCCACCAGGCGGAGGCGGGGCGTGGGGGAAGGGAAGGGATCGTGCGGGGTGGTCTCGGCCGGAAGTGCCGTGGTCATGACGGTTGTCCCTCAGAGGTGTGCGGGAGCCGTCAGGGGTGGCGGGTGACCAGTGGGTGACGGGTGACCACCCCCGACGACGCGGGAAGGCGTGAGCGGCGCGACGGCACGGGTGCGGGTGAGCCGTGTGCCCTACGCGCGACAGCAGGCGGCGCTGACGACGTGACCGAAGTCGACATGCCGACGACGAACGAGTCGTTGCTGTGTACGGGACATGCTCATCATCCTGCGCATCCCCGGTGAACACCGTCAAGCTTTCCCTAGTAACTCCGTAGGAAAAGTAGGGAAGATCTCACACTCTGGTCACCGGGCCCGCGCCGCGTACGCCCTGACGTCCGCGTCCGGGTCCGTCGTCGCCGTGGCCAGAGCCGCTCGGGCGCCTTCGGCGGCACGGTGCCGGGTCAGTGCCGTCACGGCGGCCTTGCGGACGTCGGCGTTGGGGTCGGCGAGGGCCTTGGCGAGGGCCGGTACCGCTAGGTCGGCGGCGGCGAGGGAGAGAGCGGCGGCGGCCCCCGCCCGCACCTGCCAGGCCGGCTCGGACAGGGCCGTCCGCGCCCGTGCGGCCAGCGGTGCCGGGCAGCCGGTCGTGCCCAGCGCTTCGTAAGCCGCCGCACGCACCAAGGCGTCGGGGTCGTCCAGGAGCCCGGTGAGGGCCGAGCGGACCACGTCGGGGCCGGCGCCGGCCGACGTGGCGCCGTCGGGCCGCGCCGCCGTCACGGCGGCCAGGGCCTTGGCGAGGGTGACGCGGACCTCGCGGGACGGGTCGGCGGTCGCCGCGCGGGCCAGCTCGCCGACGGCGTCGACCGACACGAGCGCGCGCACGGCCGCGATGCGCACCCCCGTGTCCGCGTCCGACAGGGAGGCCGCGAACAGACCGGTGTCACCGAGCCGCAGAGCACGCAGCACGTCGAGGGCGGCGGCACGGGCGACGGGGTCCGCTTCGGACAGGGCCGCCACGAGGGCGTCGCCCAGGGCGGGTTCGGGTTCCAGCGTCTCGACCAGTTCGCGCAGCGAGGCGGCCGCGGCGGCACGGACACCCGCGTCGGGGTCGGCGAGAGCGGCGGCCAGCGCCGGACCGGTGCCCGGCGGCACCGTCTCCGTCAGCACGGTGACGGCCGTCCGGCGCACGGTGGGTTCGGGGTCGGTCAGATACGGGGTGAGGGCGGAGAGCCGGGGCTCGTCCTCCGCGAGGGAGAGCAGTTCGAGCAGGTGCGGTGTGGCCGGCGCGTCCGCGTCGCTGCCGGGGCGGTCGCCGGTCCCGGCCGGGGCGGGCTCCCGCCGCGGCGCCACGGGTGCCGCTTCGCGGGCCCCGGCGGTCGCCACCTGTTCCGGGTGCACCTCGCCGAGGCGGCGGGAGGGGCCGCCGACCGCGTCGAGACCGCCGACCGGGACCAGATAGGGCGCCACGGGACGCGCCGTGAACTCCATCGCGCCGGTGGGGGACTTGTACAGGTCGAGGTGGTGGAACCAGGACGCGTCGTCACGCCCCGGGTGGTCGAGCCGTTCGTGGTAGAGGCCCCAGCGGGACTCCGTGCGGGCCAGGGAGGCCCGCGCGGCCATCTCCGCGCAGTCCCGGATGAAGCTCACCTCCGCGCAGCGCATCAACTCGTGCGGGGTGCGCGCGCCCATCGCGGCGATGTCGGCGCGCATCCGCTCGAACGCCTCCAGGGCCAGCGACAGCCGGGCACCGGACTTCGGCGGTGCCACGTAGTCGTTCACGAAGCGGCGCAGCTTGTACTCGACCTGGGGCTGCGGCGGGCCGTCGGGGTGGCGCAGCGGACGGTAGATCAGCTCGTGCGCCTCCTCCAGCTGGTCGAGGGGCAGCTCCCCTTCGTACGGCGTGCGGCGGGAGGCGTCCGCGCCCGCCAGGTCCCCGAAGACGAACGCGCCGATCATGTAGTTGTGCGGCACACAGGCGAGGTCCCCCGCGGCGTACAGGCCGGGGACGGTCGTACGGGCGTGGTCGTCGACACGTACGCCGGAGGCCGAGTGACCGCCGCACAGTCCGATCTCGGAGATGTGCATCTCGACGTCATGGGTGCGGTAGTCGTGGCCGCGGCCCGCGTGGAAGGTGCCACGGGTCGGACGCTCCGTGGAGTGGAGGATCGACTCCAGGGCCGAGATCGACTCCTCCGGGAGGTGGCTCAGCTTCAGGTAGACCGGGCCCCGGTCGCTCGCGACCTCCTCCGTGAACTCCGCCATCATCTGGCCCGACCAGTAGTCGGAGTCGACGAAGCGTTCGCCGTGCCGGTTGACCTGGTAGCCGCCGAAGGGGTTGGCGACGTAGGCGCAGGCGGGGCCGTTGTAGTCCTTGATCAGCGGGTTGATCTGGAAGCATTCGATGCCGGTCAGTTCGGCGCCCGCGTGGTAGGCCATGGCGTAGCCGTCGCCCGCGTTGGTGGGGTTCTCGTACGTGCCGTAGAGGTAGCCGGAGGCGGGCAGACCGAGCCGTCCGCAGGCGCCGGTCGCCAGGATCACCGCGCCCGCGCGGACGGTGACGAAGGCGCCCGTGCGGGTGTGGAAGCCCACCGCGCCCACGGCACGGCCCTGTGCCGTGAGGACGCGGACCGGCATCACGCGGTTCTCGATGCGGATCCGCTCCCGCATCTCGCGCCGCCGCAGTTGCCGGTACAGGACCTTCTTGACGTCCTTGCCCTCGGGCATCGGCAGGACGTAGGAGCCGGAACGGTGGACCTGGCGCACGGCGTACTCGCCGTGCTCGTCCTTCTCGAACTTCACGCCGTAGGACTCCAGCCGCTGGACCATGGCGAAGCCGCGGGTGGCGGTCTGGCGGACGGTGGACTGGTCGACGATGCCGTCGTTGGCGCGGGTGATCTCGGCGACGTAGTCGTCGGGTTCGGCGCGGCCGGGAACGACCGCGTTGTTGACGCCGTCCATGCCCATGGCGAGCGCGCCGGAGTGGCGTACGTGCGCCTTCTCCAGCAGCAGGACGTCCGCGCCGCGCTCGGCGGCGGTCAGGGCCGCCATGGTGCCGGCGGTGCCGCCGCCGATGACGAGGACGTCGCAGACGAGCTCGTCCGCGTCGGTGAGGGCCGGGATCTGCAGAGGGGTGTCCACCAGGGAGCCTTTCAGGAACCGAGTGACGTGAGGACTTCACGACGCAGGGCGAGACGCGCCGGATCGTCGTGGGCGGCGCGCTCACGCGGGCGCGGTACCTCCCGTACGGCGACGAGGCGGCCCGCGCCCAGCAGGGCGACGCGGTCACCGAGGAAGAGGGCCTCGTCCACGTCGTGGGTGACGAAGACGACGGTCGCGCCGGTGCCGCGCAACACGTCCACCAGCAGGTCCTGCATCCCGGCGCGGGTCTGGGCGTCGAGGGCGCCGAACGGTTCGTCCATGAGGACGGCCCGGGGGCCGGCGGCCAGCGCGCGGGCCAGTTGCGCGCGCTGACGCTGTCCGCCGGAGACGCGGTGCGGCAGGCGCCGGGCGTGCTCGGCGAGCCCGACCCGGCCGAGCCACGCCTCGGCCCGGGCACGGCGTTCGGCGCGGGACAGCCCCTTGATGGCCAGCGGGAGTTCGACGTTCGCGCCCAGGGTGCGCCAGGGGAGCAGGGCGTCCTCCTGGAACACGAGGGCGCGTGCGGCGGACGGGGCGGTCAGGGGGCGTCCGTCCTGCGTGATCTCTCCGCGGAGCGGGGGCAGAAGGCCGGCGAGGGTGCGCAGGAGGGTCGACTTGCCACAACCGGAGGAGCCGACGACGGTCAGGATCTCTCCGGGGGACACGTCGAGATCGACCCCGTCCAGCACGGGGGCGCCGGGGTGCCCCAGAGCGACGCCGCGCAGGGCGAGGCGGGTGCCGGTGCCGGTGCGGGACGGTGACGAGAGGTCAGACGAGCTGGTCATGGGACACGTCCTCCTTGGGCCTGGGGGCGACCGGTGCGGGGGAGCGGACTTCGCGTGTCCGTCGCGGGACGCGCGGGCCGGACGCGTACGACGTACGCGGCAGCCAGCGGGTCAGGCGGCGGCCCAGCAGTTCCACCGCCGTGGAGGTGAGCCACCCGAGGACGCCGATGGTGACCATGCCGACGAACACGCCCGGGTAGTCCAGGACCGTGTAGTCCTGCCAGGTGCGGTAACCGACGCCGTACTGGCCGGAGACCATCTCGGCGGAGATCACACAGATCCACGAGACGCCGATGCCGACCGACAGGCCGCCGAAGACACCGGGCAGGGCGCCCGGCAGGACGACCGAGGCGAGGACGCGCCACCGCCCGCCGCCCATCGTCAGCACGGCCTCCTCCCAGACGGGTGTCAGCGCACGCACGGCGTGCCGGGTGGAGACCAGGACGGGGAAGAAGGCGGCCGTGAAGGTGATGAAGACGATGCCCTGTTCGTTGGAGGGGAACAGGAGGATCGCGACGGGGACCAGGGCGATCACCGGGATCGGGCGGACGACCTCCAGCAGCGGTCCCAGCAGGTCCTCGGCCAGTCGGGAGCGCGCCGTGAGCACGCCGCCCGCCACGCCCAGCACGGCGGCCAGCAGGAAGCCGCCGAGGATGCGGGTCAGGCTGTCGGTGAGGTCCCTCCAGTAGTCGGCCCCGGCGAGGCGGTCGGCGAGGGCGTGGGCGACGTCGGTGACCGTGGGGAACTGCGAGAAGCGCAGCCACAGGTCGACGTCCGCGCTGGTCAGGAACTGCCACAGGCCGAGGGCCGCGGTGAGGGCGACCGCCCGCAGCGCGTACCGGGCGGCCGGCCGGGCGAGCCGGTTCACGAGGCACGCTCCAGCGCGTCGGCGTAGGCGATGACACGCGCCCCGTCGTGCCGGTCGACGTACGCCCGGGCGGTCGCCGGGGCGACGAAGGGGAGCAGTTCCTCGCCGTCGGCCACCCACACCGCCTTGTCGGCGAACCAGGGGGTGCCGGTGGTGGCGTCGGGGACGTAGGCGGCGCGGACGGTGTCGCGGTGGGCGGCCACATGACGCAGCAGCGCGGCCGGTGAGGCGAAGGTCCGCGTCCGCTCGGAGCCCTTGGGCCACACCTCTCCCGCGGCGGCCGGGGGAGGGGCGGCGAGCCGCTGGGCGTAGGTCGCGCCCAGGGCCTTCTTCACGTACCGGTCGTCGACGAAGGAGTCCACGTCCACGTCACCGGTCAGCTTCGCGGACTTCAGGACCTCCACGTCCTGCTTCAGAGCGGAGACGAGCTGGGGTTTGATCACCGGGTCGAAGGTGGCGACACCGTGGGCGCCGTTGTAGAGGTAGACGACCTCGGCGGGCAGCCCGGTGGCCTCGGCGACCTCCTCGGCCGCGGTGACGGGGTGGGTGTTGAGGTAGTCGGTGGCCTGCGCCTGGGCCTTCAGGAAGGCATCGAGGACGGCCGGCCGGTCCTGGGCGAAGTCCGCGCGGGCGGTGACGCCGTGGAAGGTGGGCAGGTTCAGCTGCGCGCCGTCGTACAACACCTTCGCCTTGCCCTGGTGGGCCAGCAGACCCGGCCAGGCGACGAACTGCGACAGCGCGTCCGCGCTTCCCGCGGAGAGGGCCGAAGCCCCCACGGCGGGCTGCTGGTTGAGCTTGCGCACGTCGCCGTCCGGGTCGATGCCGGCGCGTCGCAGGGCCCGTACGAGCGTGCCGTCCGCGGCCGACCCGACGCTGGTGGAGATCCGCTTGCCCTTGAGGTCCTTCAGTGAGGTGAGTGCGGAGTCGGGGGCCGTGACGATGGTGTTGAGGCCCCCGCGCAGGTTGTAGCCGGTGACCGAGACCAGATGTGTGGGGCGGTTCAGCTGCTTGCCCCGGGCCGCGTTGATGAGCAGTGGGAAGTCGCCCATCGAGCCGATGTCGATCTTCCCGGCGGTCATCTGGGCGGTGATGGGCGCGCCGGTGGCGTAGTCCTGCCAGACGACCTTGTAGGTGACTCCGTCACCGAGGGCGTCGAGCTGCTTCTCGAAGTAGCCGAGCGAGCGGAGCAGGGTGCCGGCCGTGACCGTGTTGATGGTCTTGGACTGGTAGCCGACGGTGACGGTGACGGTGGAGCCGTCGCCGGCCTCGGCGTCACCGCCGCAGGCGCTCAGCGGGAGCAGGAGGACGATCGCGGATGCCGCGACTGCCGTGCGTTTCATGGTGAGGGGGCCTTTCACCGGAGCGGGTCGGGTCGATCAGCGGAGCAGGTAGGGCATGTTGACCGTGACGGCTCCGGTGGGGCAGCGGGCCGCGCACGGTCCGCAGTACCAGCACTCGTCGACGTGCATGTAGGCCTTGCCGCTGGTGGTGTCGATGGCGAGGGAGTCCAGCGGACACATGTCCACGCAGAGCGTGCAGCCGTCGATGCACTTCGACTCGTCGATGGTCACGGGCACGTCGGCCCGCTGGGGCACCAAGGGCATGGCTGTCTCCAGGAATGTCGCGCTGTGGTTCTGGCTGTGGGTCCTGCTGCTGCTGCGGCGGGGGGAGGAGGAGGGGGTCAGACGGAGCGGTGCAGCAGACCGCTCATCGTGATGCGGTCGCCGCGGAAGCGGATGAACTCCAGGTCCACGGGCTGCCCGTCATCGAGGTGGGTGAGACGTTCCAGCATCAGGACGGCCGCGCCGCGCGGCGCCTGGAGCACGGCGGCGGAATGGGCGTCCGCGTTGACCGCCTCCAGCGTGATGTCGGCGTGTCCCAGGCGCCGCCCGGTGTGGGACTCCAGGAGGCGGAAGACGTCGGTGTTCTCCAGGTCGCAGCCGAGCAGGGACGTGCCGATGTCCAGGGGGATGTAGGTGAGGTCCAGGGACAGGGGGAGCCCGTTCAGGCGGCGGAGGCGTTCGATGCAGAGGACGTCGGCGCCGGGTGCGACGTGGAGGCGTTCGGCGACCGGGGCGGGGGCCGGGACCGGGCCCATGGTGCGGACCTCGTTGGTGACGCGACCGTGTTCGTGCAGGGTCTCCGCCAGGCCCATCAGCCGGTCGAGCCCGTGGGGGTACTTCTCGGCGACGACCACCGTGCCGACGCCGGGGAGGCGCTCCACCAGGCCCTCGGCGCGCAGCAGGTCCAGGGCCTGGCGGACCGTGTTGCGCGAGGCCCGGTACTCGGTGGTGAGGGTCGACTCGTGGGGCAGGGTGCCTGCCGGGAAGCCCCCGGTGAGGAGTTGACGACGCAGCAGGTCGGCGAGCTGGCGTGCCCGGTCCGCGCGCAGCCGACGCCGCGTGCGCTGGGCGGCGACGGTGGGTGCGCCCTGGCCGGCGTGGTCCCGGATGCGGTCGGTGGGTGGCATGCGCGGAACCATACCGATCCGGTAGGGATAGTGGTGTTGCCGAAGTGTTGCGCCACCTGACGCCTCGCCGATCACCGTGCTGACCTGGGGTTTCGGTCGAGGGGAGACGAGATCTGCCAGGTTCGTCGCCTCGTGCCGACGGACGGGAGCCTCTCACCTGATGAGACGTCTCGGTGAGGGACGGGAGGGCCCCTTGACGCGGCTCGACCGCGGCTCGACACTCCCCTACGGGGATCCTAGTGAACAGGTAGGGAAAGCATGCGTGGTGCTGTGCTGGACCTCGGCGGCGACGCGGTCCGCGTCGCGGTGCGGCCGCTGCCCCTGTTGACGTCCCGCCGTCACATCGACCTCGTGCGTGTCTGCAGTGCGGCGAGTTCCCCGCACGCCGGTGGCCCCGCCCCGGCCTGACCTTCCCGCGCACCCGCCCGCGCGGCCGGGCCCCGGCCGTCGTCAGCCCCGGCCGTCGCCTGCCGTGGCCGTCGTATGCCCGTGATCGAGCACATCGAGCACATCGAGCACATCGAGCACATCGAGCACTTCGAGGGAGACGTATGCCCGCCTCAGCCCCGACTGCCGTGCCGTCCTTCCGGAACCGCATCGGCTGCGACGCGCGCAGCGGCTACTACGCCGTGCCGCACCGCTATCGCCTTCACCTCTCATCGGCCTGTCCGCACGGTCTGCGGATCGCCGTCACCCACAGCCTGCTCGGTCTGGACGACGTCCTCCCCGTGACGCCGCTGCCCGCCGTGCCCGACGCCCCGGACGGCGGGTACCTGGCGCTGCGCCCGCTGTACGAGGCCAGTTCGCACCAGCATCCCGGACCGGCGGTGGCGCCGGTCCTCAGTGATGACTGGACCGGCAGGATCGTCAGCACGCACACCCCCGACATCCTCCGGGACCTCGCCCGGCAGTTCGGCGGCCACGGCCCCGATCTCCACCCGCAGGGGGCCGAGGAGGAGATCGCGGCCGTCGGCCGGCTCTGCGAACGGGACATCACCCGGGCCGCCCAGCGCGCCGGCGAGCCCGGTGGCGGCTCGGCGGCCCGTGACACCGCCCTGGCCACCCTCCTGCGCGCACTGGACGCGCTGGAGGTGCGGCTCGGTTCCGGGCGGCACGTACTGGGAGGTGAACTCACCCTCGCCGACGTGCAGGTGTGGGCGACCCTGGTGCACCTGGACACGGTGCACCGCCACCACCTCGACGCCGCCGCGGTGCACGGCATCGCGGGCCATCCCCGTCTGTGGGCGTACGCACAGGCCCTGACGGCGCACCCCGCCTTCGGTACCCACCTCGACCTGGACGGCCTCGCCCGCAGGCACCACGCCCACTGCCGGGGTGAGGAGGCGGCGGGTGCGGCGATGCAGATCGTGGACTGGGCGGCGTACGCCGCGGAATCGGCCTTCGGCTGAGGCGGGGTTCCGCTGGTGTGCGCGTCATCCGGACCGGGGCGAGCGGGCGGGTCAGCTTTGTCCGACCGGTTCGCCCACGTTCTCCGCGAACCGGCCGACGACGTTCCCCGCGGGGCGGTAACTGCAGACGATGTACGTCTGGTACGAGTCTTCGGCGTCCCGCCAACCGGCAGCCCTGCCGCACCCGAGCGTGTCGGTCGCCTTCCACACGACCTGGGTGAAGGAGGCGGTGTCGGGGGCGTAGCCGGGCCGGTCCCAGTCGTAGCCGCCCGTCCAGCGCTGCTCGTACCAGAGCCGCACCGCCTCCTCGCACGTGGCCGGCTCGTGCTCGTAGCCGGCGAACCAGAAGCGGTTCTCCCCCCAGCCCCGCGCGCCTGGCGCCAGCGCGCCCCCTTCCTGGGCCGACGCTTCTCGGGCGCGGCGCACGGCGTACGCGACGGCCGCGTCGTCCAGCCGCAGCGGGGCGGCGCCGTGGCGGGCTCGGTAGCGGTTGTGGGCGGCGAGGCAGTCCTCGTTGAACGCCTCGTCCGTCCGGTCGGGCAACGGCGGCCGCTCGTCCGCCGCTTGCACGGGCTGCACCGTGACAGCCGCGGTCAACATCGCCGCCGCGACCGCCAGAACACCGGATGCGAAAGGGCCCATGGGTCCTCCTCGTACGCCGCACGTTCCCGGCGATCGGGCGAGCGCCGGACCACGCCCATGGAAGAGGTCCGCGCGCTGCGCCACACCACCGTCTCCCGCCCAGTCACCCGTTCGCAGCAACGCCGACGCCCGTAAGCGTGAGCGTCCGGGGGGAGGGGGAGAGAGATACCTGGGTGTTTTTTATTCATATTTAATGTCGGGCGCTATCATGGGCCCGCGCTCGCGCGCCCGCGGCGCCTCACCCGCGCGCCCCCGGCGTGCCCGACGTCAAGGAGATGACGGCATGGCGGCCTACAGCACCCGAGGCGTGCACGGACAGGTGGTCCAGTCGCTCGGAGCGCGCATCGTGGGCGGCGCGGTCCCCGAGGGGGCCACCCTGGACGTGCGGGCGCTGGGGGAGGAGCTCGACGTCAGTCTGACCGTGATGCGCGAGTCGCTGAAGGTCCTGGCCGGCAAGGGTCTGGTGGACGCGCGGCAGAAGCGGGGCACGTTCGTCCGGGAGCGCAGGCACTGGAACCTCCTCGACGCCGACGTCATCCGCTGGCGTGTCGAAGGAGGTGGCGGCGGGGAGTTGATGCGGGACCTCGCCGACGTCCGCTCCATCATCGAGCCGGCCGCCGCGCGCCGCGCCGCCCTTCACCGTACGGGCGCCGACCTGGAGGCGTTGGAGGCCGCGCTGGACTCCATGCGGCGCGCCCAGGGTGACTCGGCGGACGCCGCGGAGGCCGACGCGGCCTTCCACCGCGCCCTGCTGGCGGCCACCGGGAACGAGATGCTGACGCGCATGGACCTGTTCCTCGAGCCCGGCCTGCGGGAGCGCGACCGCCTCGTCCACGCCCACGCCGCCGCCGGCGACCCCGTGCCCAGCCACCGTGCCGTCCTGGACGCCGTGCGCGACGGGGACCCGGTCCGGGCCGAACTCGCCATGCTCGACCTGCTGGCCAAGGCCGTCGAGGACGTGGACCGGCTCACCGGGCGCTCGGCCGCCCCGACGGCCTCCCGCCCCTCCGGTCGGGCCCGCTGACCGGGCCGGGTGTCGCTCCGCGATCGTGCTGTGACCTGCGCCTCAAGCGTGGCGCCTTGGCGGGCCTCAATAATTCATATTTAATAATCCCGGCAGGTCGGCCGCATCCCGGCAGGTCGGCCGCATCCCGGCAGGTCGGCCGCATCCCGGCAGGTCGGCCGTCCCGCCCGCCCACTCGTCCGCTCGCTCAGTCCGTTCGCGCCGCAGCCTCCGGAGCCGCCCATGTCGTCCTCGTATCCGCAGCGTCCCCAGGCGGCGCCCCGTTTCCAGGGGCGCGTGGCCGTCGTCACGGGAGCGGCCGGCGGCATCGGCGCCGCGACCGCACGGCGGCTCGCGGACGAGGGAGCCCGCGTCCTCGTCGCCGACATCGACACCGCGGAGGGCGAGCGCACGGCGCGCGCGATCCGGGACGCCGGCGGCCAGGCGCTCTTCCACCGCACCGACGTCAGCGACGAGGCGTCCTGGGCGTCGGCCCTGGACACCGTGCGCGAGGCGTACGGTCCGGTCTCCGCCCTCGTCTCCAACGCCTACGCCGTGCGCGTCGCCCCCGCCCACGCCACGACGCTCGACCAGTGGAACCAGCAGCTCGGCGTCACCCTCACCGGAGCCTTCCTCGGCTTCAGGGCATGCCTGGAGGACCTGCGCGCCACCCGGGGCGGCGCCGTCCTGATCTCCTCCGTACACGCCCTCGTCGGACTTCCGGGCCGCCCCGCCTACGCCTCCGCCAAGGCCGGACTCACCGGCCTGGCACGCCAGTTGGCCGTCGAGTACGGACCGGACGTCCGGGTGAACGCCCTGCTGCCCGGCCCCGTCCTCACCCGCGCCTGGGACGGCATCGGCGAGGAGGACCGACGTGCCAGCGCGGAACAGACCGTGGCCGGCCGGCTCGGCCGACCCGAGGAGGTGGCCGGCGCCACCGCCTTCCTGCTGAGCGACGACGCCTCCTTCGTGACCGGCGCCTCGCTGGTCGTGGACGGCGGCTGGAGTGCGTACAAGACCTCGTCCTGAGAACGCGCCCGTCCGCGGCGGGCACCCGCGTCCGGCCGCACCAAGGAGAAGCATGAAGATCACCCGCGTCGAGACCTTCGCCGTGCCACCGCGCTGGCTGCTGTGCCGTGTCGAGACGGACGACGGCGTCGTCGGCTGGGGCGAGCCGATGGTCGAGGGCCGTGCGGCCACCGTCCGCACCGCCGTGCGAGAGCTGTCCGAACTCCTCGTCGGGCAGGACCCGCTGCGTATCGAGGACCACTGGCAGACCATGACCAAGGGGTCGTTCTACCGCGGCGGCCCCGTGCTCTCCAGCGCGGTCGCCGGACTCGACCAGGCCCTGTGGGACATCGCCGGCAAGGTGTACGGCGCTCCCGTGTACCAACTGCTGGGCGGCCCCGTGCGCGACCGGGTACGGGCCTACAGCTGGGTCGGCGGCGACGAGCCGGCCCAGATCGCCGAGGCCGTCCGGGAACAGGTGGAGGCCGGCTTCACCGCCGTGAAGATGAACGCGAGCGGCCGGATGAACCGGCTGGCGACCGTGCGCGACATCGGCGAGGTCGTCTCCCGCGCCGCCGCCGCCCGCGAAGCCCTCGGCGACGACCGGGACTTCGCCGTCGACTTCCACGGCAGGTTCACCGTCGCCAACGCCGCCAAGCTGCTGCCGCACCTCGCCCCGTACAACCCGCTGTTCGTCGAGGAACCCCTGCTCCCCGAGTACACCCACCGGTTGCGCGACCTGACCGCGTCCTCCCCCGTACCGCTGGCCCTCGGGGAGCGCCTCTACTCACGCACCGACGTCCTGCCCGCCCTCACCGCCGGAGTGGCCGTCCTCCAGCCCGACCTCTCGCACGCCGGCGGCATCTCCGAGGTCCGCCGGATCGCCGCGCTCGCCGAGACCTTCGACGTGCTCCTGGCCCCGCACTGCCCGCTGGGGCCCGTCTCGCTCGCCGCCAGCCTCCAGGTCGCCTTCACCACCCCGAACTTCCTCATCCAGGAACAGAGCGTCGGCATCCACTACAACGTGGGCGCCGGCCCGCTTGACTACCTGCTCGACACCACGCCGCTGCGCTTCCACGACGGACACCTGCTGCGCACCACCGCCCCCGGTCTAGGCATCGAGGTGGACGAGAAGGCGGTACGCGCCGCCGACGACACCGCCGAGGACTGGCACAACCCGCTGTGGCGGCACACCGACGGTTCCTTCGCCGAATGGTGACCCCGCCCGCAGACCCCCGCTCGACCCCGACCCTTCCGGACGTGACCATGAACGCCCCGCAGTCCCGCGCCACCGACAGCTTCTCCGCCGTGCTGCGCCGCACCCGGCTGGCCGCCATCGTGCGCGGACCGGACGCCGACGCCGCGCTGCGCACCGTCCTGACCCTGCTCGACGAGGGCGTGTCCCTCGTCGAGGTCTCCCTCAACACCGCCGACGCCCTCGGCGTCATCCGCCGGGCCGTCGCCGAGGCCGGTCCCTCGGCCTTCGTCGGCGCGGGCACCGTGCTGACCGAGGACGACGTCGCCCGCGCCCGGGAGGCCGGCGCGAGCTGGATCGTGACCCCCGCCCTCACGGAGTCCCTGGCCGCCTCGGTCCGCGTCGGACTGCCGGTGCTGGCCGGGGCGCTCACCCCGACCGAGGCCGTCGCCGCCCGGCGTGCCGGAGCCGACGCCGTCAAGCTGTTCCCCGCCTCGGCCGGCGGCCCCGCCTACCTCAAGGCTCTCCGCGATCCCTTCCCGGACCTGCCCTTCGTGCCGGTCGGCGGGGTGGACCTGACCGGTGCCGAGCAGTACCTCGCGTACGGCGCCGTCGCGGTCGGCGTCGGCTCCCCGCTGGTGGGCGACGCCGCGCGCGGCGGTGACCTGGCGGCCCTGCGCGAACGCGCCCGCCGCTTCGTCGCCCTCTGCGCCGGCGACACCCCGCGGGGGCGGGCATGAGCACCGGCCCGCACACGGGGCAGGCGGCCGCCGACGTCCTGACGTTCGGCGAGACCATGCTCGCCGCGCAACTGCCCGGACCGCTCGCGGTCGGCGCCGAGGCGCGTACCACCATCGCCGGTGCCGAGTCCAACGTGGCCATCGGCCTGGCCCGGCTGGGCCACCGGGCCGTCTGGGCGGGCCTGGTCGGCGACGACGAACCCGGCCGGCTGATCCTGCGCACGCTGCGCGGCGAAGGCGTCGACACCTCCCACGCCGGCGTCCGCCCCGAGGCGCCCACCGGCGGCATGCTCCGGGAGCGACGCGTCGCCGACCTGGTCCGCGTCCACTACTGGCGCCGCCACTCCGCCGCCTCCCTGCTCACCCCGCCCGACCTCGCGCCCGCTCTGCGCGCCGGCGCCCGCGTCCTGCACTTGACCGGCATCACCTGCGCTCTCGGCACCGGCCCGCTGGAGGCGGTGCGCGAGGCGGCCGCGCACGCGCACGCCCACGGCTGGACCGTCGTCCTGGACGTCAACCACCGGCACCGCCTGTGGACGGGCGAGGAGGCCGGCCGGGCACTTCTGCCACTGCTGGAGCACGTCACCGTCCTGATCGCCTCCGACGACGAACTCCCCGTCGTCACCGGGGCCTTGGCCGAGCGGCCGCGGGGGGAGGAAGCCGCCGTCGACGCGCTGCTGGCGGCCGGGGTGCGGGAAGTGGTCGTCAAACGCGGGGGAGAGGGAGCCGCCTTCCGCGACGGCGACGGTTCCCGGCACACGGTCCCGGCCCTGCGGGTGCCCGTACGGGACACGGTGGGAGCGGGCGACGCGTTCTGCGCCGGCTATCTCTCCGGACTGCTCGACGGACTGCCCCCGGAGCGGCGCCTCGACCGCGCCAACACCCTCGGCGCGTTCGCCGTCGCCTCGGACGGCGACTGGGAGGGCCTGCCCCGCCGAGACGAGCTGGGCCTGCTCACCGCCGCCCCGGGGACCACGATCCGCTGACCGGTCCGGGATTCACCGACTCCTCGGATCACTGACCCCTCCGATCATCCCCCCCGGAGCACTGAGTCCCTCGAACACCGAGACCCCCGACCACTGGAAGCGCCTCACCATGACAGATCTGACGCCCTTGGGCGCACCGGACCGCCTGGAACTCGGCGAGGGTATCCGCTGGGTCGACGGCCGGCTCGTCTGCGTCGACATCCTCACCGGCCGCCTGCTCACTCCCGACGGTGACGGCACCGCCCCGCTGCGGACCCTTGCCCGCCTGGACGTACCGCTCGGCGCGGTCGCCCCGGTCGCCGGCCGGGCCGGCACGTGGATCGCGGCGGCCGGCACCGGCATCTGCCTGCTCACCCCCGGCAAGGCCCCCGAGTGGTCGGCCGACCCCGAGCGGGACGCGCCGACCGCGATGCGCATGAACGACGGCTGCGCCGACCCGCACGGCCGCTTCTGGGCCGGGAGCATGGCCTACGACGGGACACCGGACGCGGGGTCCCTGTACCGGACCGACCCCGACGGCACGGTCACTCGAGTCCTCGACGGCATCACCGTCCCCAACGGTCCCGCCTTCGACTCCGACGGCACCACCCTGTACCTCGCCGACAGCGCGCGGGGGCTCGTACGGCGCTACAGCGTGGACCCGCGCGACGGCGCACTCGGCGAGGGCGAGGAGTTCGCCCGGGTCACCGAGGGCAGCCCCGACGGCATGACCGTGGACGCCGAAGGTGCCCTGTGGACGGCGGTCTGGGGAGCGGGCGAGGTCCGCCGCTACCTGCCCGACGGCAGCCTGGCGACGGTGCTGCGACTCCCGGTGAGCCGGCCGGCGGGCGTCTGCCTCGGCGGTGACGACGGACGCACCCTCCACGTCACGACGGCCCGGGTGGGACTCGCCGCGCCCGGGCCGCTCGACGGAGCCGTGTTCCGGGCCCGGGTGGAGGTGCCCGGCGTGCCGACGGCCGCCTACCGCCCCACGGCGGCCTGACCGCCGTACACCGGTGCCCGGCACCTCGGTCGATCCTGACGATCCGAGGTGCCGGGCACCGGTGTACGCCAGGAGTCAATCGGCGACCGCCACCGCTCCCAGCACGTCCCTGCCGCAACACACTTCGACGCGTACGGCATCCGGCCCGGCCGGCAACCGGACGTCCAGTGCCAAGGGGGAACCCGCCCCGCACTCGCCGAGCGGCTGCCGCCGGAGCACTCGGCCGGCCGTGTCCCGCAGCAGCACGGCCGCCGGGCCGCCGCCCGACGGCACGCACACGCCGGTCACCTTCCCTGCGGTGTACCTGAGCGGTTCGCCCCACCAGGCGTGCGCGCCGACCGAGGTCACCGCGCCGAGCCGGGGACCGAGGGACACGGTGCCGTCCAGCGCGGTGGTGTCGCCGGGGGCCAGTTCCCGGTACGGTCCCAGCGCCTCGCATTCCACGACCCGGTGGCGCGGCCGCAGGCCCCCCAGATGCCCCAGCGGCGCGTCCAGCGGGTGTTCCATCCACACCTCGGCCCGTGAACCGCCGTCCGTGTAGGGGGCGTCGGGGTCGACGGGGAAGCGGTAGGTCCAGGTTCCGGCGGGGCCGACGTGGGCGATCCACCCGGCCGCGTCGGGGAAACCGACCTTGCCGACCACGTCCTGCGCCGGGACGTGCAGGAGGTCGCCGTGGCGCTCGACGCGCGGCCGTCCGGTGCCCGCGACCAGGTCCACGGTGTCCGGCGCGCCCGAACCGGCCGTCCCCAGCCACACCCCGTCACCCGGCCGCTCGGCGGGATGCCCCGGCAGCTGGGTGACGTTCCACAGCGCCCACCGGACCTTCCGCGCCGAGACGTTGCGGGCGCCGAGCCGCAGGGAGAAGTCGCTCCGGCCGGCCGCGAGGGAGATCCGGCGGGTCAGGCGCAGCCCGGTGCGCGGATCGTCGCCGCTGGTGAGCGTGATGTCGGCGCGCGAGCCGTCGTCCGCGACGTCCACCTCGCAGGCGTACGCCCCCGAGTCCAGAACGGCATCCGGGGGTCCGGCCCACTCCCCGGGGCCGGACCAGCCCTGCGGGGCCGGCCAGGTCTTGTCGCCGCCCCAGTTGCGCCAGGCGGACATCGGGCCGTCGTGCGGGCCGACGGTCCGCGGGTCCCGGGCGCCGAGCGCGTCGTCCAGAAGCTCAGGGTTCCGGTGGAGGAACTCCCGGCCGTCCCGGACCGCCGACAGGACGCGGCCGCCCAGCGCGGGGGCGATCACCAGCCGGACCAGGCCGTTGTCCACCTCCACGACCTCGTGTCCGACGCGCGCCCGCCGGACGGCGCTGACCCGGCCCTCGCCGGCTCGGTATGCGGGTGTACTGCTCACGGAGGTGCTCCTCGGGGGAGAACGGGGCCCGGGCGGCAGCGGTGGAGCCACTGCCGCCCGGGCCGCGCGGAAAAAAGGGACGCCGCGGCGCGTGCGGTCAGTCCTCGAAGACGAGGCAGACCTTGCCGGCGGCGCGGCCCGCCGCCGCCTCGTAGGCACGCTGCGCCTCGGCGAGTGGGAAGCGGTCGCTGACCAGCCGCTCGGGGTGCAGCCCCTGACGGGCGAGCAGTTCGGCCAGCCGGGTCATGCCCTGCACGGACGTGACCCAGGAACCGGAGATCAGCACCTGCTTGTGGAGGACGTCGTCCGAGACGTCGAGAGTCATCCGCCCGCCCTCGCCGACGAGCGCGAGACGGCCGCGCACCCGCAGCGCCTTGAGGGCGAGGGAGCGGGCCGCGGGGTGACCGGAGCAGTCCACGGCCGCTTCGACACCGGTGCCACCGGTCAGCTTCAGCACCCGGTCCAGCGGCTCGGCGGAGGAGTCGAGCACCTCGTCGAACAGGCCGAGCGAGCGGGCCCACTCCATCCGTTCCGGGACGACCTCGGCGCCGTACACGGTGCGCACGCCGAACGCGCGGGCGACCATGGCCGCCGCCGCGCCGACCGGGCCGAGCCCGGTGACCAGGAGCCGGTCCGCACCGCTCAGCGCGATCCGGGAAAGCGCCTCGTAGACCGTGCCGATGCCGCAGGCGATGAAGGCGCCGTCGACATAGGTGAGCGGTTCCGGCAGCGGGACGCACGTGTTCTCCTCGGCGAGGAGGAACGGGGCGTGGCCACCGTCGCGCTGCCAGCCGTAGGCGGCGCGGGACTCGGAGGTGCAGCCGATGAAGTAGCCGCGGGCGCACTCGTCGCACTGGCCGCAACCGGAGATGTGGTAGACCGCGACCCGGTCTCCGGGCTTGAGCCGCTTGCAGCCGGGGCCCACCTCGACGACCTCGCCGGCCGGTTCGTGCCCGGCCACCACGTCGTCGTAGCGGGCGCCGCCCTCACCGATGTGGCCGTTGTAGATGTAGTGGATGTCGCTGCCGCAGATGCCCGAGGCGCGCGTGCGCAGGACGACCTGGCCGTGGCCGGCCCGGGGCCGGGGAGTCCCGCGCAGGTCGACGGTGCCGTCACCGGGCAGGAAGGCGCCGGTCATCGTGGCGGTGCTGGACTGTGTGCTCATGTCGTTCCTCGTTGCTTCGGGTACGGGGTACGGGGTGCGGGGAGGAGGGGGGAGAGGGCGCCGCGGTCAGGACGACTGGAGATCCTTCGGCGTGGGCGAGACCGCCGGGACGGCGCCACCGGCACGGTGGGACCCCGGATCCTCGGGCACGTCCAGGAAGCGCCAGGTGAGCAGGGCGCCGACCAGGTACATGCCGATGTAGACGACGACCACGCCGGTGTGGCCCACGAGCGGGTCGACGAGGGAGTACGTCAGGGGGCCGACGAAGGTGGAGAGCCCGGCGGCGAGGCTGTAGATGCCCATGGCGTTGCCCTTGTCCTCCTCGGGCACCAGGGACGGCAGCAGCGCGGACAGCGGGATGTACCCGGCGAGCATGATGCCGTAGACGACCGTGGCCAGCAGGGCGACCGCGTAGTTGCCGGGGGCGAGTTGGGGCACCCAGTAGACGAGCGCCACGCCGAGCGCGCAGCCGACACCGCCGGCCCAGGCGATGGTGGAACGCCAGCCCAGCCGGTCGCTGATCCGCCCGAAGAACGGGTCGGCGAGGATGCCGATGACGCCCATGAAGGTGACCAGGGCGAGGTACTTGGACTCGCTGATGCCGATGTCGTCGGTGAAGAACGACGGCAGGAAGACGAAGAACCCGAAGTACGGCGTGGTGTTGATCATCCGGACCACCGCGGCGATCCCGATGCGCGGGTGGCGCTTGAGCACACTGACACCGCGCAGCAGTTCCGACCGGAAGGAGAAGCCCGGGGCCGTGGTGTCGACCATCGGCCGGGTGCCGCGGGCCTCCTTGACGGCGAAGGAGCCGATCGCCGCGCCCACCGCGACCAGCCCCAGGGAGAGCCAGAAGGTGGCGTAGGCGCCGACCAGGGGGATGCTGACGGCGGCGATGGCGGAGCCGATGGTCGGCAGCCCCGCGCTGTAGGCGAACCAGAACCAGCCCGCGGCGGAACCGCGCAGTTCCCTGCGGGCGGTGAGCTGGATCCACAGCAGGAACGCGTAGGCGAACAGCGGATAGGCGATGCCGCGCAGACCGTAGAAGACGTAGACGAGAAGCTGGTTCTCACTGGGGAGGGCCACGACGAGGAACAGGACCTCGAAGAGCATCCACAGCACCGCGCCGATCCGCATCACGCGGCGCGGTCCCCAGACGTTGGACAGCGCGCCGGAGAGCCAGGACCCGAGGGCGACGAAGGCGCCGTAGACGCTGATGACCAGGCCGGCGCCGGAGGAGCTGAAGCCGGTGTCGCGGAGGTACGGCTCCAGGTAGTTGGACTCCACGCCGTCACCGATCATGAAGATCAGGACCGCGACATATCCCCACATCAGGGGGCGGGGGATGCCTATGCGCTCCACCCAGGGCAGCGCGTCGCGCGACATCGTCGGCGCGCCGGGGGCTGTGCTCATCGAGGTTCCTTCCTGAGGCCCGGGGCAGGCCGGGGACGTGGCCGGTGGCAACCAGCGAGGCCATTAAATATGAATTAATACGGGGCTTCAATGGTGGCGCCCGTCACACGAACGCAACGGCTCGGGTGTGTGGAGACATGCGTAGGTCCCGTCGACCGCCGCTGCGCGCGGGTGATCGACGGGACCGGTGCTCCGCCGTGGTGACCGAGTGGGTCAGGCCGTGCGGTAGGCGGACAGGGCGGGCAGCGCCCGGCCCTGGAAGTCGAAGAGCGTGGTGTTGCTGACGACGTTGGGCCCGCCGACCTCCCAGCCGACCCCCGGGGCGGGGATCATGACCGGGTCCCAGTACAGGTTGCCGAGCACGGCGCCGCCGGCGACGCGTTTCAACTGCGCGAAGAGGTCGGTCAGGAAGTCCTTCTGTCCCTGCGGCGTCTCGGGGTAGGGCACCGGGCCGTTGTCGGTCAGCTGGCCCTCGACGCCTTCATGGGTGAGCGGGGTCCAGTTGACGCCGGTCTCCATCACCATGATCTTCTTGCCGAAGCGGCCGTACAGCTCGTCGAAGAAGGCGCACACCGTCGGGATGTCCTTGCGGGTCCAGAACGGATAGTAGGACGAGCCGATGACGTCGTAAGGGGCGTCGTGGGCGGCGGCGGTGGAGAAGAACCACTCGTACTTGTCCATGTTGCCCGCGTCGTCCAGGTGCAGGATCACCCTGGTGGCGGGGGACACCGCCTTGACCGCCTCGTAGCCCGCGCGGACGAACCGGGCGAAGTGACCCCAGTGGGCGTCGCTGTCGGTGGTCCCGTAGGGGAAGAGGATGCCGCCGGCCGTCTCGTTGCCGAGGGACACGTAGTCCGGGAGGGTCCCCTGGGCCTCGAGCTTGCGCATCAGGGCGTGCGTGTAGTCGCGCACGTGCTGTTCCAGGGCGGCGACGGCCCGGGCCTCGGGGAGCGAGGTGACGGCCCGCCAGTCCTTGGGGATGTCCTGGATCAGGCCGTTGGACCAGTAGTCGCTGTAGTGCAGGGTCAGCTGGATCCTCATGCCCGCCGCGGCGACCCGGCGGGCGGTCCTGAGCATGTCCGGCTCGTCCTGGAACCCCTCGGGCAGGTAGGAGCCGGGGTGACCGATGCGCGGGTGGTCCGGGCCGGTGGCCGTGTAGACGCGCAGCCGGGCGATGTCCATGCCGTTGGCCGCCATCAGCTTCACCGGGTCGACGCGCCGGCCGTCGGCGTCGTAGTACCTGCCGCCGCAGGACTCGACCCAGTTGAGCATGGTGAGGTCGCCGCCGGCGGCGAAACCGTCGTCGGCGCCGCGCCGCGGGCGGCCGCCGCCCCGAGGCCGTCGGTCGACGGCCTCGGCGCCTGTCGCGGAGCCCACGGCCAGGCCCGCGGCGCCGGCCGCGCCGAGCGCGAGGGCGGTACGGCGGGACAGTCCTCGACCATCTTTACGTGTACCTGACATTCGAATGCCTCCGGTTCGGTCGGGTGATACGGGTGGGGCAGCGGCCACCCGGCGCGCCGTCGGCGGCGCGCCGGGGCGGCCCGGCGGGACGTCAGCCGCGCAGCAGGGCGTTGCACTCCCGCTGCAGGGCGACGTCCTGCCACATCGGGTGATGAGGGGCCGCGTTGGAGCACACGACCGCGCCCCAGGCTCCCCGGCGTGCCGCCTCGGCCACGGCGCGCCGGCACCAGGCCGCGCCGACCGGCCCCTCCTCGAACGTGCCGTGCAGCGGGGTGTAGCCGATCCAGCCCTCGCCGAAGACGAGCGGGATCCTCCGCATCGCGGCCCAGTCCGCGGCCGCGGCGATCCAGTCGGTGAGCTTCTGCTCCATGGCCGGGCGGTGGGTGGCGTAGCGTTCGTACAGCCAGGCGTCCCACGCCCGCGCGTCGCACCAGTCGTGGACGTAGACCTCGCGCGGCCCCACGACGGTGGCCTCGGTGCGCCAGCGGTCCGCCTCGGGCGGTGCCCACTCCGCCGGCTCGGGAGCGTCCTCGCGCAGCAGCTCCCGCCGGGCACGCTCCTGCGGGAAGGGCCGGGAGGTGTCGCGCAGGGCGAAGGTGTCCAGCAGCTCGTCCAGGACGCCGTACAGATAGGGGTGGAAGACGGCGACGTCCATGCCGTCCGGCAGGGCGTGCAGGGACCCCACGGGCACCTGGGCGTAGTTGACGGTGACCGGCCGGCCGGGGTGGCGCGCGCGGAAGCGGGCCAGACCGCGTTCGAGGCGCGGCGTCAGCGCGGCGACCGTGTCGTCGCCGGTGAGCCGGTCGGTCAGCCGGCCGGCCTGGACCTCGTTGTGGAGTTCGGTGAAGGCGACCCGGTCGTCCAGACCGTCGTGCGCCGCCAGGAAGTCGATCAGGTCGGCCAGGGCGTCGGCGAGTGCTTCGGCCCGGTCCTCGGGGTCGATGGCCATGATGGCGTCGAACCACGTCCGGTCACCGGCGAAGGAAGGGCTCTGCTGGTACTCCCAGCTGGAGAGGATGACGTACACGTCGTGGCGGCGGGCGGCCTCGAACAGCGCCAGCAGGTGGGCGCGCGGGTCGGGCAGGGTGGTGGTGGCGCGCACGTCGTACCAGCGGACGCCCTGGCCGTACCGGCCGCCCAGGGGGCCGAGGGTGAGCGGTCCGCGTGGACTGCCCGGCCCGAACAGCAGCAGGGGCATGGCGCAGACACGGACGGTGTTGTAGCCGCGTGCGACGGTCTGGGCGAACGCCTCGTCGAGATCGGCGAAGGGTTCGCCGGGCCCGGTGCGCGTGTACCAGCTGAAGTCCCACAGGCAGATGGTGAGGGTGTCGGGCAGGTGGGCGGGGGGTGCTACGGGCATGCGGAAGGAAGCCTTTCGACGGGAAGGGCGTGGGCGTGGCCGGGGGGCGTCCGGGCCGGTCAGCTCTTGACGGCGCCCGCGGTGAGCCCTTCGAGCAGTTGTCTGCGCAGGACGAAGAAGACGATCAGGCTCGGCACGGCGGCGAGGACGGCGCCCGCCAGGACCAGGTCGTACTGGCGTCCGGTGGCGCCGAACAGGGCCTGGATGCCGAGCGGGAGGGTGTAGTCGCCCGGTTCGCTGACCACGATCAGCGGCCACAGCAGGCTGTTGTAGCTGTTGAGGAACGACCACACGCCCAGGGCACCGAGGGCCGGGCGCAGCAGGGGCAGCACGATACGGCGGAAGAGCCCGAACTCGGTGCAGCCGTCGACACGGGCGGCGTCCAGCAGGGCGTCGGGGACGGACTGCTCGGTGAACTGGCGCATCATGAAGATGCCGAACGCGGGTGCCACCCAGGGCACGACCAGCGCGAAGTACGGGGTGGTCAGGTGCGCCTTGGCGACCATGATGAACAGGGGCACGACGATGACCGCGAACGGGACGGCCAGCGAGCTGAACATGATGTCGAACAGCAGGTTCTTGCCGCGGAAGCGGTACTTGGCGAAGGCGAACCCGGCGAGCGCGCACAGCACGACGGAAACGAGGGTGGAGATGACGGCCACCACGGTGCTGATCAGCAGCCAGCTCCAGAAGGGGTTGCCGTCCAGCAGCCCGCGGTAGTTGTCCAGGGTGCCCGGATCGGGCAGCAGCTCGGGCGGGTGGGCGAAGATCTCGCTCCGGTCCTTGAAGGAGGACGACAAGGCCCACAGCAGGGGCAGGGCGAACACCAGCAGCAGGGCGGTCAGGAAGGCGTAGAGCAGCACGCGGCCGGCGCGGCGGCGGGCGCGGACCGGGGCTCGGGCACCCGTCGTCTCGAACGTCGTCATCGGTCGTCTCTCCCCACTCCCAGCAGCCGCATGGCGAGGCGGCCCAGGACGAACACGGCGACGAAGAGCAGCACGCCGGCCGCCGCGGCGTAGCCGAGCTGCTGGCGCTGGAATCCGGCGCGGAAGATGAACATGGCCACCGACAGGGTCGACTCGCCCGGGCCGCCCTGAGTGAGCAGGAACGGCTCGTCGAAGATCTGCGCGGTGCTGACCAGGACGGTCACCGCGACGAACGCGGTGACCGGGCGCAGACTGGGCAGGGTGACGTTGCGGAAGCGGCTGATCGGCCCGGCGCCGTCGATGGCGGCCGCCTCGTACAGTTCCTTGGGGACGTTCTGCAGTCCGGCCAGGAAGAATATGGTCAGGTAGCCGGTCCAGCGCCACAGCACGAGGACGACGACGGTGACGCGCGCCCAGCCGGGGGAGCCCAGCCAGTCGATGCCGCCGAAGCCGAACAGCGCCTGCCCCACCGCGTTGAGGAGACCGAACTCGGTGTCGAAGAACAGGCCGAAGACCAGGGTGATGACGATGGGTGAGATCACCACGGGCATGAAGTAGGTCAGCCGGAACAGGTCGCGTCCGCGCAGGCCGCGGGCGTTGAGGGCCTGGGCGATGAGCAGCGCGGCGGGCAGGACGACGCACAGCGTGAAGACGATGTACAGGCCGGTGTTGGCGACGGCGGTCCAGAAGCTGTGATCACCCAACAGGTCCCGGTAGTTGCGCAGTCCCACCCAGCGGGGCGTGCCGAGGCCGGCCCACTCCGTGCAGCTGAGATACAGCCCGATCAGGATCGGCACCAGCAGGAAGAGCCCGTACAGCACGTAGAACGGGGAGATGAACACATAGGGGGCCCAGGCGCGCTGGCGGCGCGACCACCAGGACCGTGACGGGGCGGGGGTGAGGGGGAGCCGCGCCGAGGCGGTGGCGGGTGCGCGGGTCGGAGGCGGAGCGGTCATCGTTTCACCTGCTGTCGGTAGGCCCGCAGGCCGGCCTGGAGTGCGGCGTCGGGCGAGGTGCGTCCCTTGAGCGCGTCCAGGACCGGGCCGCCCAGCACGTCGGCGAGGATCTGCATCCCCGGGGCCTGGTAGAAGAGGGGGAGGTCGGCGGCGGCCTTGCCGTACACGTCGAAGACCGGCTGACCCCCGAGGTAGGCGTCCTCGGTGGCGACGAGTTCGGGGTCCTGGTACAGGTGCTTGAGTGTGGGCAGGAAGCCGCCCGACTTGTAGCGCAGTATCTGGCCTTCGCGGCTGAGGTAGACGCGTCGGAGCAGTTCGAGGGCGGCCTGGGAGTGGGGCTTGTCCTTCAGTACCGCGAAGGCGGTGCCGCCCAGGGTCGAGCCGATGTGCCCGCCGCCGGCGAAGCGGGGCAGGGTCCGCATCCGCCAACGGCCCTTCTGGTCCGGCACGTTGGCCTGGAGGCCGTAGGCGTTGTACCAGTTCGGCATGGCGGTGGCGGCGAGCCGTCCGGACTTCAGCGCGGCCGCGCAGGCGCTTCCGTAGGGGTCGGGCAGGGCCAGCAGCGCGCCCGAGCGCACCCCGCGGGTCATGAACCGGAGCACCTCGAGTGCCTCGGGCGAGTCGAGGACGAGGTGGCCGGCTTCGTCGAAGAACCCGCCGCCGCGCTGCAGCAGGAACTGCAGGAAGCCGTTGACGATGGACCCGTTGTCGCCGGTGGAGACCATGCCGACGCTGACCTCGTGGTCCTTGCTGAGGCGCTCGCCGTGTTCGAGGAACTCCTCCCAGGTGGCCACCTGCTCGGGGACCCGGTACTTCTCGAACAGGTCCTGCCGGTAGTACAGGACGGTGATCGAGTTGTCGGAGTCCAGCCCGTAGGGAACGCCGTCGACCGTGTACGGGGCCAGTTTGAGCAGGTCGTCGCCGAAGGGGCGGACGGTGTCGCCGAGGTCGACGAACAGGTTCCGCGCGATGGAGGAGCCCATGACCCGGGGGAACTGGTCGATGACCAGACCGGCCAGGTCGGGGGTGTTCCCGTCGGCGACCGCCTGGGCGATCATGCGGGTCATCACGTCGCCGGGTGCCGCACTGGTGACCTTCAGCCCGTAGTCGAACCTCGACCCGCGCATCAGGCCGGTGTCCCGGATCGCGGTCCGGAACGTCTTGATGTACCCGGGGTCATGGGTCCACAGGCTGATGCGGACGCGCCCGGAGCGCACCGGCGCGGCCGAGGAGGCTCCGCACGCGGCGAGCGCCGGGACGGTCAGCAGACCCGCTCCCGCCCCGACGCCGGCGCGCAGCACGCTTCTGCGGCTGAGGTCAGACACGTCCCTCTCCCTCGGCGGTCAGGCTCACCCGGGGCACGGCCACCAGCGCGGCGGACTCGACGGCGGCGCGGGTGACGGCGCCGTCGAACCGGGGTCGCACCGAGGCGTCGACATAGACGCGTGCGGCGGGATCGCGGGGCAGGACACGGATCTCCAGACCGTGCCGGACCACCGCGTCGGCGAACCGGCGCAGCCCGATCTCCCAGTCGGGCCCGTACCAGAAGTGATCGGCGACCAGCCGCCCGTCGAGGTAGGCGCGGGCGGCGTCACCGGTGCAGCGCAGCCTCAGCAGCACCTCGCCGTCGCCGTCGAGGGCGGAGGCGGGAACGGTGAGACGGAAGACGGCGGCCTTGTCCCAGTCCGCCTCGCGGGGTGCCGAGGCGCGGTCGTGGGACCCGCCGGTACGCGCGGGCGCGGCGACGGCCTGCTCTCGCACGGTCTCCAGGACCGGCTGCGGCAGTCGGGGAGCCGGCGCCAGCGGCCAGCGGGTGAAGACGCCGTCGGCCACCGGTTCCCCGACACCGCTTCCGACCAGGGAGGCCGGGGCCGGCAGCAGGGCGACCGACGGGGCGTCGGAGGCGATGTGCAGACGCAGCCGGTCGCCGTCGGCGAAGACCACGTCGTCGCTGAGGACCAGCCGGTCCTGCCCGAAGACCCGCATCCGGTTCAGTCGGAGCGCGTGCTCGGGGGAGAGCACCAGGACGCGGGCCCGGCCGGCTGGACCGGTGAGGGTGAGCAGTGCCGAGGTGCCCGGTTCGGTCACGGTGACCAGCGTGGTCCCCTCCGCGGTGTCCACCCGGGCCGGGCCCTGGATCTCCACGTCCGCCGCCAGCGCCAGCGTCGCAGGGACGCCGTCGGTCGCCGCGAGCACGGTCAGCGGGAGCCCGTCGACCTCGAGTCGGGTGACCGGCTCGGCGCCGGCCCACTCCAGGCGCAGACCGGCACCGAGGTCCAGCCCGATCGGCCAGACGAAGTGGGCGCCGGACGGGATGCGCACGGGCTGTGCCGGCACGGCGACCGTACGGCCGCTGGGGAGGGTGACGCCGAAGCGCACGCCGTCGTGGTCGGGCAGCGTCTCGTGCGGCTGGTGGTTGTTGACGAACAGGAAGCCCTGGTCACCCGCCGAGCGAACGGCCCAGCGCAGTGTGGACCGGTCGTCCAGTGAAGCCGGTTCCCGGTCGGGCAGGTGCAGCGGCATCCGCGCGAGCTCCGCACCGTAGGCGTGCAGGAACAGGTGCTGTCGGCGCAGCGCGTGGAAGGCCGGCCGGACCTGTCCGTACTCGCCCAGCGGAGCCTGGAAGTCGTAGGTGACCGTCGGCAGGTCGTTGGGGTAACCGGTGTCGTGGCTCTCCTGGTTCGGCTCCTTGAGGTCCACGCGCTGCGAACAGCCGTGGTACAGGTAGTAGCCCTGCCACACCGAACCGCTGCCGAGCTTGGTCAGCGCCAGCGAGGTGATGTCCGCGGCCGGCACGAGCGGCCTGCGGTGGTAGGCGATCGCCATGCCGCCGCCCAACTCGCAGGTGGCGTACGGATAGCGGCGCGCGTCCGGGCCGGTGCCGGTCGGGGCGCTGGAGCGCAGGTCGGCGCCGATGGCGTGGTCGTCGCGGATCGGCGTGAAGAAGTAGTGCCGGCGCATGTCGCGGGCCCAGCCGTCGTGCGCGTCCTCCCAGAAGGCCTCGGGATAGCCGCCGTACAGCGGCAGGAGGGTGTCGGCCGGGATGTCGGCGGCGCCCCAGCCGGTCGCCGTCCACAGCGGCGCGCGGATGCCGGCCTCCTCGGCCATGCGCCGCAGCGTGGCCAGGTGCTCGGGCTGGTCGTACAGTTCGTTCTCCACCTGCACGGCCACGATCGGGCCGCCGTCCTCGTGGAAGAGGCCGCGCAGCTCGTGCGCGATGCGCCGGTAATAGGGTGCGACCAGGGCGAGGTACGCGGGATCGTCGGTGCGCGGGGCGCAGTCGACGTCCTCCAGCCAGTCGGGGAAGCCGCCGTTGCGGCATTCGCCGTGGGACCAGGGGCCGATGCGGACGGCCACGGCCAGGTCCAGTTCCGCGCACAACGTGACGAACCCGCGTACGTCGAGGTCACCGTCGAAGCGGTAGGTGCCGCGGTCGTTCTCGTGCTGGTTCCAGAACAGGTAGGTGGCGAGCAGATCGACGCCGCCCGCCTTGATCTTGAGGAGTTCCTCGCGCCACTCGGCGGCGGGGCAGCGGCTGAAGTGGAACTCCCCCATGACCGGGATCCACCTGCGGCCGTCGCGCGACAGGCTCTGACTGTCGACCGTCACGGGGGACGGGGTGCCGGCGGGGCTGCCCAGGGGCAGATGCCCGGCCAGGGGCACGGAAGGGTCGTGGGCATGCAGAGACAACATGACAGGCGGCTCCTGCGGCATGACTCAGTGAAGTGGGTTCATCGTGGGTGGGGCCGGAAAGCCTGTCAAGATGTATTCATAATTAATAACCACGGCGGGAAGGGCGTCGCACCGCAAGAGGCGGCCCCGCGCACCCCCTGGAGTACCTGATCGACCAGGTGACGCGCCGGTGCGCCGTCGTCGTCGCCCGTCAGGACTCGGTCGTGCCTGCCGGGTCCGGGGACGGAGCGTCCGGGGTGCCGCCCGCCTCCGCGGTGCCGGCCTTGGCGACCGTGCAGTGCAGGGAGTCGTCGACCACGTCGGCGACGATGGTGTCGCCGGGGTCGGCCTCACCGCCGAGGAGCAGGTCGGCGATGCGGTTGTCGAGTTCCGTCTGGATGGTGCGCCGCAGCGGACGGGCGCCGAACTCCGGCTGGTGACCGTGGGCGATGAGCAGCTTCTTCGCCGCCTCCGTGACCTCCAGCCACAGGCCCTGGGCGTGCACCCGCCGTTCGCTCCGGGCCAGCAGGTGGTCCACGATCCGTGAGAGGTCGTCCTGAGTGAGTCCGTGGAAGACGATGATCTCGTCGATGCGGTTGAGGAACTCCGGCAGGAACCGGCCGCGCAGCTCCTCCATCAACTCGTCCTTGAGGTCGGACACGTCGCCCTTGTGGTCGAGGATGCGGTGGGCACCGATGTTGGACGTCATGATGACCACGCAGTGCCGGAAGTCGACGGTGCGGCCCTGACCGTCGGTCAGGCGGCCGTCGTCGAGGATCTGCAGCAGGGTGTTGAAGACGTCGGGGTGGGCCTTCTCCACCTCGTCGAACAGGACCACGCTGTAGGGCTGCCGGCGGACCTTCTCGGTGAGCTGGCCGGCCTCCTCGTAGCCGACGTATCCCGGGGGCGCGCCGACGAGCCGGGCGACGGTGTGCTTCTCCTGGAACTCGCTCATGTCGAAGCGGATCATGCGGTTCTCCTCGCCGAACAGCAGCTCGGCGAGGGTCTTGGCCAGCTCGGTCTTGCCGACGCCGGTCGGGCCGAGGAAGAGGAAGGAACCCACGGGGCGGTCCGGGTCGCCCATGCCGGCCCGGCTGCGGCGCACGGCCCGCGAGACGGCGGTGACCGCCTCGTCCTGCCCGACGATCCGGGCGTGCATCTCCTCCTCCAGCTTGAGCAGCCGCTCCTTCTCCCCGGCCGTCAGTTGGGAGACCGGGATGCCGGTGCGGCGGGAGATCACGTCGGCGATGTCGTCGGCGGTGACGGAGACGACGCCCTCGCGGCGCTCCTCGATGCCCGCGAGTTCGCCCTCCACCTCGGCGATCTCGCGCTTCAGCTCGCCCGCCCGGTCGTAGTCCTCGGCGGCCACCGCCTGCTCCTGTTCCCGGCGGAGCCTCGCGATGCGGTCCTCGCGGCCGACGACCTCGGTGGAGCGGCTCGCGCTGCGCAGCCGTACCCGGGCGCCCGCCTGGTCCATGACGTCGATCGCCTTGTCGGGCAGGAACCGGTCGCTGACGTAGCGGTCGGACAGGTCGGCCGCCGCCGTCAGCGCTCCGTCGGCGAAGCGGACCTGGTGGTGCGCCTCGTAGGCGTCGCGCAGACCCTCGAGGATCTGCACCGTCTCCTCGACCGAGGGCTCGGGGACCATGACGGGCTGGAAACGGCGTTCCAGGGCCGCGTCCTTCTCGACGTACTTGCGGTACTCGTCGATGGTCGTCGCGCCCACCACGTGCAGCTCACCGCGCGCGAGGGCGGGCTTGAGCATGTTGCCCGCGTCCATCGAGCCCTCGCCGGTCGCCCCGGCGCCGACGACGGTGTGCAGTTCGTCGATGAACAGGATGATCTCGCCGCGGGCCTGCTGGACGTCCTCGATGACCTTCTTGAGCCGCTCCTCGAACTGTCCCCGGTACTGCGCGCCCGCCACCATGGCGGACAGATCGAGGGCGACCACCCTCTTGTCCTTCAGCGTCCGCGGCACCTCACCGGCCACGATGCGCTGCGCCAGACCCTCCACGATGGCCGTCTTGCCCACGCCCGGCTCGCCGATCAGCACCGGATTGTTCTTCGAACGCCGGGACAGGATCTCGACGGTCTGCTCGATCTCCTCGGCCCGGCCGACGACCGGGTCGAGCTTCCCGGCCTTCGCCTCCTCGGTCAGGTCCCGTCCGTACTCGTCCAGCGTGGTGGCGGGCTTGCCGCCGCCGGCACCCTGAGCGCCGTCGGGGCGGGCGGGCTGCTCGGTCAGTCCCTCCAGCCTGCCGACGTCCTGCCCCTCCGCGCCCAGCAGCCGGGCCGCGCCCGTGTCGCCGTCCGCCAGCAGAGCACCCAGGATGTGCTCGGGGCCGATGTAGGAGGCGCCGGCCGCGCGGGAGCGGGAGTAGGCGGTGGCGAGGGTGCGTTTGGCCGCCGGTGTGAGGCCCGGATCGGCGGACGGCTCGCCCGCCTCGCGGGGGAGGACCTCGGCGATCCGGGTCGCGAGCGCGTCGGGGTCCGCGCCCGCCTGGGCGAGGAGCCCCCGCGAGGGCTCGACCCTCGTGGCCGCCCAGAGCAGGTGCTCGGTGTCCAGATCGGACGTGCCGTCCTCCAGTGCGCGCCGCGCCGCCAGGTTGAGGAGTTCCTGCGAGGACTCGGTCAGCAGTCGGCCGATCGGCACCCGCTGCACCGCCGGGGGCGACGATGCCGGTGACATCCCGAAGAAGCGGTTGAAAAGATCACTGAAGGGATCGGGGGAACCGAACGCTGAGCCGAACGACATCGACATGGCGACTCCTGGTGCCGGATGGCTTTCCTCCAGCCAAGCGCGAGGGGTGCACTGCTGCAAGCGGGCCGTGCCGTGAGGAGCCGGGCGTGAGCGCGGGCCGGCGGGTGGGGCGCGGGTGCGGGTCAGGGCGTCCAGCGGTGGCGGGCACGCGCCATGTCCACGCGTGCCCCGCGCATCGGCGTCGCCTCGGTGCCGAGAAGGTCCGGCGCGCGCCCGCCGTGGCAGGAGGGCGGCGTACCGTCCGCGTACACGACCCGCCACCAGGGCACCGTCTCGTCGAGCAGGCTCATGGCCCGCCCCACCTGGCGTGGACCGATACCGACCCGTCGGCCCACGTCACCGTAGGAGGCCACGGATCCCGCCGGTATCGCGCGCACGGCTTCCCGGACGTCGTCGACGAAGGTCATGGCGTGGCTAGTCCCCGTCGCGCCTCGGCCCCCGCGTCTTCGTCAGCGCTCCACCCTTGTGCATGGCGACATGGTCGGTCTTGTCGCTCCGGATCTCGTACTGCGGGTCGTCCTCGGAGCAGTGGCGCGTACGACCCTTGAAGGTCACGTCGTGCGTGTGCTTCTCGATGATGACGCCTTCGACGTGACCGGCTTCGGAATTCCAGCGCACGTGGTCTCCCACGGAGAAGTCGCTCGCCATGTACGGTCCCTCCGTCGCGCACCTCGGATTCTCACGACTTCCAGCGTCTCACGCGGCCGGGGTGGCGGTCGCCCGACGGCGCGCCGCCGAGGCGTCGAGCCGGGGCCCGTCCTGACGCGGGCGAACAACGTGGCCCCCGAGTCGGTTCCGGCTCGGGGGCCAAGGTGTCACGGGGATGCTCCGACGGTGAAGAAGCGTGCATGCGATGTCCGCGGGATCACCGGCGATCGTCGACCGGATCGTGCGGGTGCGTGGCGTGATTGCCGCCGTTGACCGCCTTGTCCGCACCGTGTCACCTTCGGGCGTCGAAGCAGTCGGCCACGGGAGGGGCACACGGTGATCACAGGCAGCGGGCACAGAAGAGGCGGCGGCACCAGGATCGCGGTCACGCTCACGGCGATCCTGGTCGCGACGGCCATGGCGGGACCGGCCACGGCAGCCGCCGGCGGTCCGCCGCCCGGCGCACCGGTGACCGCGCAGTCCCGCGCGATGAGCGACCCCACCCCCGACGAGCAGGAACAGTTGCGGGCCGTCGCCGGGGCCATCTGGACGCCGGAGCTGGCGGCCGGCTGGAACATGAACGCGGAGGTGGCCGACGTACTGTCCACGGCCACAGGCGAGATCCTCAAGTGCAGCGAGGCGTTCGCCCTCGTGCCGCGTCCGGCCGGATTCGTGCCCGGTCTCGGCTATCTGGTCAACTACTGGAAGAACCTTCGCGACTACTTCCTGGCCGTGAAGAGCGACCGGACGTATCGCGCCTGCGTGGTCACCGCCGCGGCCAACTACCGCTCACCCATCGAAATGGCCTCCATGGGCATCTGACCCGCCCGCCCGGCCGACGGAACGCGGGCGTCCACGATGCGCGGCGCGCGCTCCTGTCGGCCGGCCCCCTTGCCCTCCGCCGAGGGCCGTCAGCGTCCCTCGGCGGACGGACCGGCGGTCTCAGCGCAGGACGTCCCGCAGCAGCCTGGCGTGCTTCACCGTCTGGCTCGACCCGGTGCGCGCGGCCACCACCTCTACCTCGGGGATGGGGCCCTTGGCCGCGCAGCGCGATGCGCACTCGACCGCGAGCGCGAGGAACGCCCCGGCTTCCCGGACCGGTGTGCCGCGCAGCAGCGCGGGCAGGGCGGCCTCCAGTACGGACCAGACCGTGGCGTACGCCCCGGTCCCGGCGGCCGCGCGCAGTGCGTCGACGACGCGCTTGGGCGAGCTGGACCGGTTGCGTATCGACGCCTGCAACTGCCCCGCGAGCAGTCGGCCGTCCAGCTGTCCCTGGGCGGCGAGCACGAGCAGGGCGTCCACCGCCGAGTCACGGTCCTCGCCGAGCCGGCAGGCGATCTGCCAGTGGAGGGCGTATCCCGCGGGGCCGCCCGCTTCGGCCAGCAGCGCGAGCATGCGTCCGTCGACGCAGCTCTTGGCGTACGCGGCCACCTCGTCGCGGTGATGCGGCAGCTGAGCCACCCAGTACGGTGCGGCGTACGCGTCGTAAAGGCTGTAGCCGCCTCCGGGGGACCGGCCCCGTTCGTACGCACCGCACACGGCCGCGGCGACCGGCGGAAGCGGAACACCCTGATCGGGCCCGGGGGACACGGGCTCCCACAGTCCGGGCGGGGCGTCGGTCGGATCGGCGACCGGCCACTTCTCCGGAGTCGAGTCCTGGTGCGGCAGACCGCCCTCGCGCAGCCAGCGCGCCAGCCGCCGGCCGGCCTCCGACCGCAGGCCGCCCGCGGCACGCAGAACCGACTCGTCCGAGGTGAGGATCACCCGCAGCAGGGCCTGCGCCAGATCGACCGGTGCCGGTTCGACCCGCGCGCGCTCCAACTCGGCGACGCGCTCCACCAGTACGCCCGCGTCCACCGCGCCGGTGACGTGGGTCGGCAGGGCCAGCAGGAACGGCTGCGCGCCGGACTCGATCACGTCGAGGGCCTCGATCAGACGCGCCATGAGCAACTTCCCGGGCGGGGAGATCGCCTCTCCGTGACTGATCCGACGGTGGGGACGGCCGTACAGTCTCCTCGGCTCGTCACCCCGCACGGCCGCCGCCACGTCGTACAGGTCGCTCTGGCCGCAGTCGCGGTGGACGCCCGGTGCTCTGCGCATGACCGGTTCGAGCGCCCGGGACAGCGCCGCACGGTCGAGCCGGGCCTGTCGGACCAGCCCGTCCAGCGCGCGCTCGAACGCCACCACGTCGTCGTCGGCGAGGACCACGGCGAGCTCCTGGGCGACCTCGACGGCCGTCCCCACGGGACCCGGTACCGGCCGGAGCCCGGGCAGATGGGGCAGCACCTCGGCCTCGGTGACCCGCTCGGTGCCGGTGTCGGTGCCGGTGCCGGTGTCGTGCTCGGCACCGGGCGCCTCCGCGCCGAGCAGCTGAGCGGCGCGTGCGGCCAGCGCCGGCCCGAGCGACGCGGCGGCGGCCGTCCGCAGTTGCGCCCGCACCGGGTCTCCGGCGTTCTTGAGGTGGCGGGCGACGAGGTTGAGGGCGCGTTCCTGCACGGACACGTCCGGGTGCCCGAAGGCGAGCGCCGCGCAGACCGATATCCGGCCCGCGCGTGCGGGCTCCCGCCGTGCCACCCGGTCGAGCCAGGAGAGCTGGGCGCGTACCAGCTTCTTCTCCGGGCGCAGCAGCACGCGTTCGCACGCCTCGCTCAGCACGTCCTCCTCCAACAGCCCCGCCTCGTCCAGCTCGCGCAGGACCTCCTGGCCGTAGGAGGCCACCGGGGACGACAGGTCGAGCAGGGCCACGTGGTCCCGGAGGAAGGGGGCCTGCTCCGCCGGAGTGAGGGCCAGTGCCCGCAGGAACGTCATGACGGGTGTGACCGTCTTGGGCGCACCGTCCTGGAGGAGGCGTGTGAGCAGCTTCTCGGCCAGGGCAGTCCGCTCGGGCGCCGTCCGGGCGTGCTCGTCGCCGGTGAGGGGGACGGCCTGCCAGTAGGGGAGGGCGGCGGTCGGATGC
Source organism: Streptomyces sp. SudanB5_2050 (assembly GCF_964272335.1). NCBI lineage: Bacteria > Bacillati > Actinomycetota > Actinomycetes > Kitasatosporales > Streptomycetaceae > Streptomyces > Streptomyces sp. SudanB5_2050. The sequence continues at coordinate 456,828 of NZ_OZ186760.1, read as the reverse complement.
GCGTCGGCCACGATCGCGAAGGTGCGGCGGACGAGCGCGGCACGGTCCACCGTGCCCTCGGCGGCGAAGGCGCACAGGGCGGACAGCAACTGGGGGGTGAAAGGAAGGGACGACCGTTCCAGGACGAGGGGGAGGAGCTTGGGGGCCAAGGGGTCCTCGCGCAGCCGCTCCAGGACACCCTCCGACGTGGCTCTGTGGTGCGAACTCAGCCAGCCCGAGAGGAAGTAGTCGGACTCCGGCATCGGGCAGCCGGTGGTGCGGACGATGTGGTCGACGACGAGGTGGAGGCGTTGGGAACCGCTGCGCTCACGCACCTGCTCGTCGAGCCGCGCCACGAGTTCGGTCCGCCAGGCGACGGGGAACAGCTCCACGACGTCGACCATCCAGGCGTCGTTCGGGGGCACGTAGCGTCCGCCGTGGTGGAGGTGACGGGCCGCGGCCTCCGAGGTCGGCTGGCAGCCCAGCCGCGCGCCGGCCAGGGCCACACGCTGTTCCACGGTGAGTTCCAGCCAGCCCGGGAAGCCCAGCTCCTCGTAGCGGGCGTCGAGTTCCGGCAACTGGGCCGCGCGTTGCTCCGCGCCGAGTTCACCCAGGGCCCGCAGGACGCCGGGGACGTCACCGGCCTCCACGAGGGTCATCAGTCTCACCGTGCCGACTCCTTCTTCTCGTTCAGGACCGAGCGGGTGGCGAGTACGTGCTTGCACGGTCCGCGACCACCCCGGTACTTCGCCCACCACGGGCAGGTGCAGCTCATCCGCTCGCCGGCCTCGATGCGGACCAGATAGGCGTGCTCGTCCTTCCCCACCCACGCCAGCGCGCCGTCGACGCGGACCAGGCCCTGGGAGACCAGGGCCCTCGCCCCGCGCAGCCGCGGGTTGCGGGCCTCAGCGGCGCCCGCGGTGTAGGGCAGGTGCCGGTGGTAGTACGCCTCTTCCGCGAGGTCGTAGCCGATCTGCCCCGATGCCCCCAGCACCGTCAGGGCCGCGCGGACGCGTTCCGGCTCCAGACCGGACTGCGCGGACAGGTCGGCCACGTCGATCGTCGGCTCCCAGGCCAGCAGCTCGGCCACCCGGTCCGTGTCCCGCTCCGCCGGCCCGTCGGCGAGATCGTCGAGTACGCCGCCCTCGCCGGAGAAACCGCGTGAGGCGTGTGGGGAGAGCAGGAGCGTCAGACGCATGCCGGGCAGCGTGGCCTCCCACGCGACGGGCGCGGTCCGGTCCTGGTGGGCCCGGCCCCGCTCGTCATGGCTCCGCTCGGGCCGCGGGGCGTAGACCCGGACCGTCGACGCGTGTCGCAGTACATGCTGGAGGCTCAGCAGTCGCTCGCAGCCGGGCAGGCACACGGCACCGGGCGCGGGCCTGGTCGTCGGGCGCAGGGTGCGGCCCGAGGGAACCACCCAGCGTGTCGTGTGCGCGCCGGACCGCTGGGTCGGCCGCGGCAGCGACCGCAGGAGGGCGGCCGCCTCCGCGGCGGGTATCTCGGCCCTCGGGGCGAGGCCCGCCGCGATCACCTGGGCCTCCGCGAAGCCGCGCAGCCAGCGCTCCGGCAAGGGGACCTTCTTCTCCACGAACCGGCCGTCGAAGGTGGTGGCCTCCAGCCCCTCCGGCCCCACCCGCAGGTGCAGCGGGTCCAGACCACCGATCCTGGCGAGGGCCAGGCGCAGCGGCGTGTTGATGTCGACGTTGGTGGTGCCGTGGCCGACGTCGTCACCGTCGAGGCCGGCGGCGAGGACGTCGAGGCGCGCGTGGACACCGCAGCAGGCGGAGAAGGACTCCAGCCGCAACCGGTCGCCGCCGGCCGTGACGACCGGGTCCAGGAAGGCCGACGGCCGCGGCCGGTAGTAGCGGCTGGCGGCTACGTCGGCGACCGCGAGCAGTGCCGTCGCGGCGGCGGCCGGCGCCGTCAGGAACCCGTCGAAGAACCGGGGGTTGGCCGCCTCGCCGTCCGGCGTGGCACCCCCCGAGGTCTCCAGGGCGAGGGAGCGGCCGGCCGGGGTCTCGCGCACGGCGGACGCGTGCACGTAGGCGTAAGCCTGGGTCGTTGAACTCACGTGCGAAGCCTAGGGGTTGACGCTGACATCGCCCGCCGAGACACCGTCTGCGCTTCACCGAAGGTGCTCCGTCCTCGCCGGCGGATGGATACTGGTCATGAGCGTCGTCGCCGCCGGTCGGGACTTCGGTCGCGGGGTCGGTCGGAATTCGGCCGTGCGGCCGGCCGGCGAGTCGCGTGATCCTCGCGGTTCGGAGAGGGGAGCCGTACATGAGCACGGCGGAGGACCTGTTCATCACCGTCATGGACGGGGAGCGCCCCGTAGGGAGAGGCGACCTGTCCCTCGCTCTCGCCGGGGCCGAGTTGATCGATCTCGTCGGTGCGGGAGTGGTCACCGTGCGTGACGGCCGTCTCGTGCCGGGCGGACCTGCGGCGCTGGGTGACGGGCTCACGGGCGAGGCCGCGGCGGCGCTCACCCGGCAAGCACCCTATGAGTGGATCGAGGACTGGTTGTGGCGTCGGGGCAACGGCCTCTCGGACGCGTACCAGGCTGCCATGGAGGCGAGTGGTGAGCTGCGACCTCGACGCAGCGGTCGGTCGCCCTTCGGCGGCAGTCGACTGGAACCCGCCGATACCCCGGCGAGCCGTCGCGCGCGAGACCGCTGGAGCGAGAGGGAGCCCGTTCTCATCGCCCTCGCCACGGTCGTGGGGGCCGAGGACGAACCAGACGACCGAGACGAGGACGCCCCCGGCCTCGATGACGAGGCGGTGACGACCGTGGTGGCCGCCGTGCACGACGCGGTGATGGAGCTGGAGGCCGTGCGCCAGAGGCGCACCATCGAGAACGCGGCCTTCGCCAACCTCTGGCGCGGTCCGTGAGCCGCACCGGCAGCCCCCCCACCGACCCGCGCGCATCAGCGGAGCGCGCCGCGTGGATCTCCTCGGCCGGCGCCGGCTCACCGGAGCCCTCACGGCTACTCATCCGCACAGTGCCCTTCGCCATCGCCCGCAGTGCGTCCGGGTACCCGGGCCTGCGGGCCGCTGAGTGACTCAGGCCGCGCTCCTCGCCGCGTAGGCGGTCGGTGGGACGCCCACGGTGGTGGTGAAGTCACGGACCAGGTGGGCCTGGTCGGCATAGCCCAGCTCCGCGGCGATCCTCGCCCAGTCGGCCGCTCCGTCCGCCGCGGCCCGTTCCAGGGCGTCGAGTACCCGGTAGCGCAGGACGACCCATTTGGGACTGACCCCGACGTACGCCGCGAAGAGCCGCTGGAGTGCGCGGACCGAGAGGCCGCCCAGCTCCGCGAGACGGGCGGTGCGGCACACCGTGCGGTCGTGGCATGCCAGCTCGGCCAGCTTGACGGCGAGGGCGGCCTGCGGGTCGGGGCGCGGAGTCAGGGAGAGCAGCCAGGCGTCGACCGCGGCGGCGCGGTGGGCGTCGTCGCCCTCCTCGCCGAGGACGGCAAGCGCCTCGGTGAGCGCCGGCCCGGCGCCGGTGACCTCCTCCGCCGGAAGCCGGCGCCCGGTCCATTCCGCGACGGGCACCGTGGGCGCGAACGGCCGGAAGCCACCCGGCCGGAACTGCACCCCGGCCACCCGCCCCGTACCCTCCAGCCGCTCGGTGTGCACCCGCAGCCCGACCCCGGACACCTCGCACCGGGACCGCCCGCCGCGCCACTGCAGGACGGCGTTGACCGCCGGATGCGGCAGCACCCGCGCCTCGTACGGGGCGGGCAGGTCCCAGTCGATCAGCCAGTAGTGCTCGACGTACGGCCGAAGCGCGGGTGCCGGTGGCAGACGCCGGAAGGAGATGTGGCGCAGCAGCGCCGACGGTTCGAGGATGCCGCGGGTGTCACCACGGGGCGCGGTGCCGGAGGAGAGGCCGGGGCCGCCGGGGACAGGGGTGCGGGCGGCGTCGTCACCGGGCTGGCCCGGGCGGGGGGCGGCTGGGGGACTCACGGGGCCGATCTTAGGACCGGGCATCCCGGTCGATGTCGCGTTTCTTCAATACGACGCGCCGCCCCGTTCCTAGCCTCGAAGACATGACCACCACCTCACCTACCGCCGCTCACGTCCCCGTCGCCGTCCTTCTCGACGCCGCCGCCCGCCAGGCCGTCCCCGTGGTGCGCGGCATCGAGGACGACGCGCTCTCCGCGCCCACCCCGTGCGCCGACTACGACGTGCGGGCGCTGGTGGACCATCTGCACCACGTCGTCGTCCAGTTCCAGGAACTCGCCGCGAAGAAGGCGGCCGACTTCTCCACCACCCCGTCCGTCGTGCGTCCGGACACCGACTGGCGCGCCGCCTTCGTCCGGGAGGCCGATGCGCTGGTCGCGGCCTGGGCGGCACCCGGCGCGGAGGAGGGCACCACCGGGCAGATGGAGATGCCCGCCCGGACCGTCGCCCATATGGCGCTGCTCGACCTGACCGTCCATGCCTGGGACCTCGCCGTGGCCACCGGTCAGTCCTACGAGGCGGACCCCTCGGTCCTCACCGAACTGGTCGGCGCGGTGGAGGCGATGGCCCCGCAGGCCCGGGAGTACGGCGTCTTCGGAGCCGAGGTGCCGACGCCCCGGCACGCGACGGAACTGGAGCGGGTGCTCGCCCTGACGGGCCGGGACCCCCGGTGGAGGGCCTGAGCACCGGGACCCGGGCGGACCGGCTCCCATGTGCTGGGGGCCGGCCGCCGCGCCCGGGACGGAAGGTGCCGGTCGGCATGTCTCCTGACGGCAGGACGGGGCCCGTGCCGACGACGGCAGAACGGGGTCCGTGCCGGCGACGGCAGTGCGAGGGCCGTACCTACTCGCTCAGCCCCACGACGCCCCAGCCTCTGCGCGCCGCTTCGGTCAGGACACGGCCCCAGTCCTCCAGCAGGGTCCGGAAGGCCGGAAAGTCGCCGACCCATCCACCCGGAGCGGCGGCGTACGCGGCGAAGGGCTCACGTACCGTGCCGAGGTCGGCCCGCGCCCGCTCCCACACGGAGGCCAGCGCCCGGACGCTGTCCGGTGACCGCGCGAGCAGCACTCCGTAGGTCCGGGGACCGTCACCGGCGAGTGCGGATTCCACGTGCCGCGCCGCGCCGTCCGGACCGTCCCAGACGAGCCCGCTCAGCAAGGCGTCCACATCTTTGCGCAGCGCCGCCCCGACGTGGCCGCGCACGGCCTCCCACCGCTGTCCGGCCCAGAAGTGCGGCTTGAACGAACCGCAGGTGTCCCGAAACTCGTACACCGCGAAGACGGAAGCGCCGGGCCCCTGCGGCCGACACCAGTCGCCTTCGACCGCCGAGGCATCGTGGTCCCACAGACCCGTCTCGTCGTCGTACCAGGCGGCCCTCAACCGCGGCAACCGCTCCCGGGGCGGGAACTGCTCCAGCCACGCGCAGTCGGTGATCAGCACCGTGATGTCCAACCCCATGGCCGCGAGCGTACCGACCGGTCGGCGACACCTCGGATGTGAGGCCCGGTCAAGCTTCGGTCCGCTTCTGCAGGCGGCTGCCGCGCGGAAGGGTGACGGACATGATGTCGCTGGGGCCGTCCAGGGCGATGCGGTGCCATCGCCCGCGCGGAACGATCGTCGCCGTGCCGGCCGCCAGCCTGACCTCCCCTTCCTCCGCGCCCGGCTGCTCCGGGCGGAAGTAGAGACGTATTCCGCCGGCCAGACAGGACACGAGTTCGTCCGCCTCGGTGTGGATCTCCCAGTGGTCGCCGTGGACGTCGGCGTCGGTCTCCACATGGAAGGTCATCAACTGCCAGTCGTCCCGCACCCCATCAACCCGGTCTCCGTGGGGCCGCTGTCGAAGACGCGCGACCGATCGAGGGCAGCCGGTGGGCGTGTTGTGCGCACACAGCCGCGCGTTTTCTCGAGGAGGGCGCGCTCGGTTTCCGACGCCGGCCTCGTCGGCTCGGGGGAGTCCCTGAGGTCCGTCTCGGGGACGAATGAGGGGTCGGCCAGGGGCTTGCCCCGATGCCCGGCCTCCTGACCGGCCAAGATCCTTGGGACATGTCCCGGACGAAACGCGTACTCCTCATCTCCGGCTCGGTCCTCACCGCGCTGGCCCTCCTTGTCGGCGGGGCCTTCCTCTGGCTGTGGACGAGCGCCGACGTGACCACCGTCGGTAAGGAGTCCTTCGACAACGAGCTCGCGATACCGCCTCTCGCCGAGTCGCGCGTCGACAAGGACGGGACACGCGTCTTCGACCTGCGCATGCGTCCGGGGCGCAAGGAGTTCGTGGACGGGCGTACGACCGACACCTGGGGCTTCAACGGCGACCATCTGGGACCGACCCTGCGCGCGCAGCGCGGCGAGAAGGTCCGTGTACGGGTCCACAACGGCCTCGACGAAGCGTCCACCGTGCACTGGCACGGCATGCACCTGCCCGCGAAGATGGACGGCGGCCCGCACCAGATGGTGGCCGCGGGCGCCACCTGGTCCCCGCACTGGACGGTCGACCAGCCGGCCGCCACCCTCTGGTACCACCCGCATCCCCACGGCGCGACGGAGAAGCACGTCCAGCGCGGGCTGGCCGGCATGTTCATCCTCGACGACCCCGCGTCCGACCGACTCGCGCTGCCGACGCGCTACGGGATCGACGACATACCCCTGATCGTGCAGGACGTCTCCTTCGACGGAGCCGCTTTCGACCACGGTCGCGGCCCGATGCAGAACGTCGGTTTCCTCGGCGAGCGGACCATGGTCAACGGCACGCTCAGCCCGTACCGGAAGGTCGCCGACGAACGGGTACGCCTGCGCCTGCTGAACGCCTCGACGGCCCGCACCTACGCCTTCGGGTTCTCCGACGACCGCGCCTTCGACCTGGTGGGTACCGACGGCGGCCTCCTGGAGCGGCCCGCCGCGATCGAACGGCTCCAACTCTCGCCCGGGGAGCGGGCCGAGATCGTCGTGACGATGCGCCCCGGCGAGCGGACCGTCCTGCGCAGCTACCCCCAGGACAACTACGGTGATGCCTGGCAGCGGCGGTTCAACGGCGGTGACGACTCTTTCGACGTACTGCAACTGCGCGCCGCCGACCGCCTGCGCCCCTCGCCCGGGACACCCGCCGAACTGGGCACACCGGAGGTGCCGGACGGCACCGAGGCCGTGAAGACCCGCCACTTCGACCTCAAGCGCTCGGGGATCAACGGCCGAGCCATGGCCATGGACCGGGTGGACGAGACCGTCACCCGGGGGACGACCGAGATCTGGACGGTGCGCAACACGAACGGCATGCCGCACAACTTCCACGTCCACGACGTCCAGTTCCGCGTGCTGGAGGTGAACGGCGAAGCACCGTCGGGAACGCTGCGCGGCCCCAAGGACACGGTCTTCGTGCCGAACGGCACCACGATGAAGCTGGCCCTGCACTTCGACGGCCCGGCCGACCCGAACACGCCGTACATGTACCACTGCCACCTGCTCTACCACGAGGACCAGGGAATGATGGGGCAGTTCGTGGTCGTCGAGAACGGCCGACAGGCGGGCGGGCCCGGCCGGCACCAACACCAGCATCAGCACTGACCGGCATCGGCGGGGGTGTCGCGGTTCTCCGGATTCCCCCAGTGAGGCGCGGGCAGTTCGACGGACGTGCTGGTGAACCCCGGTACCGCCCGTGGACCGCATCGAGTGGTTTACGCCTCCCGTCCGTGTGAGGGCACCGCCACCGCGCCGCTCCCGCATCAAGGGTGGGACGCGATGAACACTCAGAACGCGAACACCTCAGGTACCAGCACGTCGTCCGGAACGCAGGTCCCCGCGGCCGTGGCGGAGCAGTCCGCCCCGGGTGCTCAGGGCGCACCGACCCGGCCGCCGGCACCCCGTCGCACCACGCCCTCGCGGCGCTCCGTGGTCACGGCGACCGGAGCCTCCGCACTCGCGGTCGGGCTCGCCACCGCCTCCGTCACGCCCGCGACGGCGCTCACCCCGGCGACCACGCCCGCGGTCACGCCGGCCGCCGCACCGCCCGGCACCGACCCCGAGGCGTACCGGACGGTCGCCCGCGCGGTCGTCGTCCACGACGAGAACGACAAACCCCTGGTCCCGGCCTACGTGAAGGCGGTCAACGACGGCCTGCCCGCCAGCCGGGGGAAGGCCACCAAGCGGGTCCTGGTAGTCGGGGCCGGTCCGGCCGGACTGCTCGCCGCCGACCTGCTCAACCGGGCGGGCCACGACATCGTCGTGATCGAGGCCAACGGGAACCGGGTCGGCGGACGCATCAAGACCTTCCGCAAGGGCGGTCACGAGAAGGGCAGGCAACCCTTCGCCGACCCCCGGCAGTACGCGGAGGGCGGAGCCATGCGGCTGCCGGAGAGCCACCCGCTCCTCATGGCCCTGCTCGAGAAGTTCGACCTCCCCCGCCAGGAGTTCTACCTGGTCGACGTCGACCCCGACGACCCGGCGAAGAAGACCAACCGCACCTGGATCCACGTCAACGGCGTCCACGAGCGCCGGGCCGACTACGAGAAGAACCCGGAACGGATCAACGACACCTTCGGGGTCACCGGCGCCAACCGCGGGAAGACCGCCGCCGCCATCCTCGCCGACGCCCTCGAACCCGTACACCGGCTGATCCGGGGCAAGGAGGGGACCGCTCTCGTCGACGGGTGGGCCGAGGTCCTCAAGAAGTACGGCCACTGGTCCATGTACCGCTACCTCACCGAAGCCGCCGGCCTCGACACGCGGACCATCGACCTGATCGGAACCATCCAGAACCTGACCTCGCGGCTGCACCTGTCGTTCCTGCACAGCTTCCTGTCCAGCGCGCTCATCGACCCCAGGACCAGGTTCTGGGAGATCAAGGGCGGCACCGCGCTGCTCGCCGACGCGATGTACGCGCCGGTGAAGGGGAAGGTGCGGCTCGACCGCCGCGCCGTTCGCATCGAACGCACCGGCGGCAAGGTCCGCGTGCACACCGTCTCGGAGGACTGCCAGACGGGCAAGGGAGGCACCACAGAGGTCTTCGAAGGAGACGAGGCGATCATCACCGTGCCCTTCTCCGGGCTGCGGCACGTCGCCTTCGACCCCCCGCTGTCCTACGGCAAGCGCCGGGCCGTCACGGAGCTGCACTACGACGCCGCGACCAAGGTGCTGCTGGAGTTCTCCCGCCGCTGGTGGGAGCTGACCGAGGAGCAGTGGAAGCAGGCGCTCGACACCATCGAGGACGGCCTGTACGAGAAGTACCGGGCGGGCAAGGTCACGGACGCCAGGTACCTCGGCGCGCACAAGTCCGTGAAGGCCCTCGGCGTGACCGTCCCCGATGCCTACAAGCACTGCTTCACCGCCTTCCGGCCCGCCGGGGACGGCGAGGTCGAGGCCGCGCACGTCCGCGGCGGCGGATCCGTCAGCGACAACGCCAACCGCTTCATGTACTTCGAGCACGCCCACCCCATGGAGGGCAGCGACGGCGGCATCGTGCTGGCCTCCTACAGCTGGTCCGACGACGCCCTCAAGTGGGACGCCTACGCCGACGAAGAGCGCTGTCTGCGTGCCCTCGCCGGAGTGCAGGCCGTCTTCGGCCGCCGCTGCGAGGTCTTCTTCACGACCAAGTGCCAGACGCAGTCGTGGATGCGCGACCACTACGCCTACGGAGAGGCGTCCGTGCTCTTCCCCGGCCAGCACACGGAGCTGTTCCCGGACATCCCCACCTCGGAAGGGCCGCTGCACTTCGCGGGGGACCACACCTCGATCAAACCCGCCTGGATCGAGGGCGCCCTCGAATCGGCCGTCCGAACGGCCCTGAAGGTACACACGGGCTGACCCTGCCCGCCCGCCCGGGGGCCCTCGCCACCCGCCCCCGGGACGGCCGTCTCACCAGGGTCGGATCGGACGGACGCCCGTGCGTCGCCCCGCACCGTCCAGCAGATGCCCCATCCGTTTCACGGTGCGCGTGCCGAGGACGCGCTCGGTGATGTGGAGCGCGGGCAGGTGGGCGCAGGCCGCCGTTTCGCGTTGCTGGACCGCGCCGATGTCGCGGAGCCAGTAGGTGGCGAGCACGTTGGCGGCTCCGGTGACGGCCGCCAGCAGCCGGCACTCGGTCAAGGTCGCGAGGGTGCGGTGCAGGCGGTTGACGTCATGGGCCGGGGCGTGGCCGCGGAAGGTGACGGACACGGGCAACCCCGAGACCGCCGGGGCCACGTCGCAGCGGAACGCCACGACGCCACCGGTGGTGAGGCGGTGCAGTCGTCTGCGCGCGGTGGCGGCGCTCGTGCCGGTGAGGTCGGCCAGCTCGGTGAGCCGTGTCCGCCCGTCCCGTACCAGCGCGTCGAGCAGGGCGCGGTCGAGCGCGCTCAGGTCGGCGAGGGGTGTGCCCGCCGCGTCGCAGGCGCGCGGCCGGCCGAGCACGGAGAGCTGGGAGGCGTCGAGCGAGCCGAGACGCCACCGTGAACCCTCGGCGTACAGGGACGTGGCGAACACGCACTCCACGTCGAGGACGTCGGGAAGAGCGGCCAGTTCCTCGTCGACGAAGCGGTGCACCGTCCCCGGGTCGGACGCCAGCACGTCCAGCATGAGGTCGGCGCGCCCGGGAGCGAGCAGTTCGACCGTCACCGCCTCCGGCAGTTCCGCGACGCGCGCGGCCAGTCGCTCCCGGGCCGCCGGGGCACAGCGGAGGAAGACGAAGGCGGTGCAGCCGCCGTGGGCGAAGGCGGGTCCGGGGACCGCCGACACCCAGGCCAGTCCCTCCTCGGTGAGCCGCTCCCAGCGGCGGGCCAGGGTCACGGCGGTCGCGCCGAGCAGGGGAGCCAGGTCGCTCCAGGAGGCGCGGGGCCGGACCTGGAGGGCGTGCACGAGGGCGAGATCCAACTCGCTCACCGTGACCGGATCCAACACCGCGCCCCCGCTCTCTGCCGGTTCTCTTCGTTTTCCCGCCCACTTCGATCGGCGGTCGCACTCTAGCCACCAGCCGTATTTCAGCCAAGGAGAAGAGGGTGAGGCCATGACGAACGCCATCAGCCGGGGTCGGGGACTGATCGCGGTGATGATCCTCATCGTGGTCTGCAGTGGTGTCGTCCAGGGGTATCTCACACCGCTGCTGCCGGTCGTCGGCGCCCACGTGGGTCTCGGCGGGGTGGGCCAGAACAACCTGTATCTGCTGTCGCAGATCGCCTTCACCGTACTGACCCCGCTGCTGTCGCGCTGGGGTGACATGTGGGGGCACCGGCGGCTGCTGCTCGTCGCCGTGACGATGGTCGCCGCGGGCTCGCTGCTCATCGCGGCCCGGCCGACCGCTGCCACGCTGGCGGTCGGCATGGTGCTGCAGAGCGCCGTCGTCGGCTTCTTCCCGCTGCTCGCCGGCATCCTGCGCTCACGTTCACCCGAACACGGCCGGATCGGCATGTCGGTGCTGGTCGGCGCGCTGCTCCTGTCCATCGGGACCGGTGGCTTCGTGGCCGGCACGCTCAGCGACCAGCACGCCCTCGCCGGGCTGTGGACCGCGGTGCCCTTCGGCGCCCTGGCGGTGGCCGCCGCGATCGCCTTGCCGGCCAGTACGGCCCCGCGCGCCGGCCGTTTCAACCTGGCCGCCGCACTGCTGCTGACGTGCGGGCTCGGCGTGCTGATGCTGGGCCTGACCGAGGGCGATTCCTGGGGCTGGACATCGGCCCCGTCCCTGCTGGCGGCGGTGGCGGCGGTGGTGCTGCTGGCCGCCTGGGCACTGGTGGAGCAGCGCTCGTCGCATCCGCTGGTCGACCTGAGGATGCTGCGTGACCCCCGGCTCGCGGCGGTCAGCGCGCACACTTTCTGCGTCGCCTTCGGCGCGATCGGGTTCCTCGGTGCCAACGCGGTCTACCTCGGCACCGAGCCGGACGGCGACGGGTTCGGGCTCGGCCTCGGCGCACAGGCCATCTCCCTGGTGTCCCTGGCCATGGTCGCCGTCGGCTTCGTCGGCTCCACGATGACGCCCTGGCTGGCCCGGCTGATCGGCGACCGGGCCGTGCTCGCGGCCGGCGGGTGCGCGGGTGCGGCCGGTTTCCTGAGCCTCGTCCTCTTCCACTCCTCCGTGCCCCAGTACCTGGCGGGCGCCCTCGTCGTCGGCCTGGCCACCGGGATGTTCGAAGCGGCCACCCGGACCCTGTCGGTCGAGGTGGTCGACGAGGCCGACACCGCCTTGTCCGTCGGAGTCAACGAGATGGCGCTCTCCCTCGGTGCCGCGATCGGCGCCGCCGTGATCGGCGCCCTGTGGTCCTCCCACACCACCGCCCAAGGTGCCGTCACCGGCACGGGTTACCAGTGGGCGTGGGCCGCGTGCGCGGCGGTCGCTCTCGGCGGAGCCGCGGTCGCCCTCTTCTTCCGCTCGCCGTCCGCCGCCCCCGAAGCGGCCCTCGACCCCGCCGGGAGGACCGCGTGATCAGCCCCGCCTCGCCCACCAGGGACTGGGCCCGCACCGTCGCCACCGACGCCGTACGCGCCCAGGCACACCACCTCGTCGCACTGAGCCACAGCCTGCACGCCGAACCGGAGACGGCGATGCGCGAACACGAGTCGGCCGCGAAGATCGCCCTGCTCGCCGAGGAGGCCGGCTTCGACGTCACCCGCGGGGTCGCCGACCTGCCGACCGCCTTCGTCGCCACCCGCGGTGACGGGGAACTCGTGGTGGCCCTGTGCGCCGAGTACGACGCGCTGCCCGGCATCGGACACGCCTGCGGACACAACGTCAACGGCGCCGCCTCGGTCGGCGCCGCCCTCGGCCTCGCCGCCGTCGCCGAGCGACTCGGCATCACCGTCAAGCTCGTCGGCACCCCCGCCGAGGAGGACATCGGCGGCAAGGCGCTGCTGCTGGACGCCGGCGTCTTCGACGACGTGGCCGCCGCCTTCATGGTCCACGCCGCGCCGGAGGACTCCGTCGGCGCCTCCTCCCTGGCCGTAGGAGCCTGGGACGTCTCCTACACGGGCAGGCCGGCGCACGCCGCACTGGCGCCCTGGGAAGGAGTCAACGCCCTGGACGCGATCACCTTGGCCCACACCGCGGTCGGGCTGCTGCGCCAGCAACTCCCCCCGGGCACCCTGGTCCACGACGTCGTCTTCGAGGCCGGACACGCGGTCAACGTCATCCCCGCGACCGCCCGAGCCCGCTACGAACTGCGCGCCCGCACCACGGAGGACCTGGCCCGCGCCCGCCGCCGGGTCAGGGCGTGCCTGGAGGCGGCGGCCCTGGCCACCGGAGCGGAGCTGGATCTCACCGAGCACGGTGCCGACTTCGCGGACCTGCGCCAGGACGAGTTCCTGACCGCCGCCTACACTCGCGCCGCACGCTCGCTGGGCCGCGACCCCGTGGACCGCCGAGGCGAGGTCATGGCCTCCACCGACATGGGCAACGTCTCCCACGTCCTGCCCGCACTCCATCCCACCATCGGCTACGACACCGAGGGCGCCCGGCACCACACCGCGCCCTTCGCCCGGTACGGGAACTCGCCGGGGGCCGATCGCGCCGTGGTCGACGGGGCGATCGCCCTCGCCCACGTCGGCGTCGAGTTGGCCACGGACCCGGCACAGCGCAGACGCTGTCTGGACCTGCTCGCCGCCCGCCGGCCGGTGAACGGCGGCTCCTCCCGTGGGTGACCGGCTGCGCCCCCGGCGGTGACGTTCCGAGGGACGACGGCTCCGGGGCGAACCGAGTCCGGGCACGCCCCTTGGCGACGTCGCGCCCCGCCGTCGGCGAACAGGACCGGGGACCGGGGAACCCGGCAGATCACGGGGGAGTCGGGGTCTTTCGGTGGGACGCCGAGGGCGTGGCCTCGGCCAGCGGCTTCCCGGGGTAGGCGCGGAGCACGAGGGACGTGGTGACGGGGCCGTAACGGGCCAGCGCGTCCACGACTTCCTCGAGTCGCCCGGCCTGCGGGCAGTGGACGTCGAAGATGAGGCAGTCTTCCCCGGTGACCCTGAGGGTGGAGGTGATCTCGGAGGTCCGGGAGGCGAAGTCCAGGGCGCGTGCGAGGTGGGCGTGCGTGGTGCGCAGCCGGACGACCGCGTGAATGTTCAGCCCGAGGGCTGCCGGGTCGACCACGGCCCGGTAGCCGGTGATGACGCCGTTCTTCTCGAGCCGTTGGATGCGCGCACTGGCCGCGGGCTGCGAAAGACCGACGCGGCGCCCCACCTCCGCGCCGGACAATCGGCCGTCGCGCTGGAGCAGAGCGAGGATGTCTCGGTCTATCTGGTCGAGTGCTGTCTGGTCGAGTGATTCCATTGTCGTCCGCACCGTCTTCTTTGAGATCACTTGCGTCACCACCACGGTCCTGACACATCCCGCAGAATCTGCGCCAGGCGCTCCCGTGAACGGAGGGAGCGAAGGGCGACGAGTGGAACGGTGGTGGGCAGTGACGGCGTACGTCATCATCCCCGGAATCGACGGCTCGGACGGGCAGCACTGGCAGACCTTGTGGGAACGGCAGTGGGGCACCTCGGCGGTGAGGATCCGCCCGGCCTCGTGGTCCGCCCCCGATCTGGACGACTGGGTCGACGCCGTGCAGGCGGCCTACGACGACGCTTCCCGGCGGGAAGACCAAGTGGTGTTGGTGGCCCACAGCCTGGGCTGCTGGGCCGCGTCCGCCTGGCTGAACAAGAACCCCGCGAGCCCGACGGGCGGCGCGTTCCTGGTCGCACCGCCCGACCCGCACGGGCCGGCCTTCCCACGCCGGGCGGCCGCGACGTTCCTCGAGGTGTCGGCCCAGCCGTTGCCGTGCCCGGCCCTGGTGGTGGGCAGTGCCGATGACCCCTACTGCACGCCCGAGGCAGCCGCCGGCTTCGCGGCGCGCTGGGAAGCGCGGTGGCATCCGGCGGGCGCGCTCGGACACATCAACTCCGCCGGCGGCCTGGGCTCGTGGGAACAGGGCCGCGCGCTCCTGGACTCATTGACCCGGCCCTGATCAGCCACCGCCTGGACGCGTCGCCACCACCGCGGCTCGCGGCTCCCGTCCGAGGGCGGGACACGCCCCTGCCTGGGCGCGGACACGCTCAGGGCGCTTCGAGGGCGGCCTGCACCGCGTCTTCTGTGGGTTCCATGACGACCGCCGGACCGGGAGTGCGCTGACGCCGTGAGGCGCTAGACGGCTTGCTTCGACTCCAGCCGTCCCAGCGGATGGGTGTCACCGGCGAGGGCGGCTCGCGCCGTCTCCCAGTCGGTGTCGTCGACGCCGGTGACATGGCGGAGGTAGGCGAGCGTGACCTGCTGGACGAGGGCGACGCGCTCGGGGTTCTCGTCGGTGGTCTCGGCCGCTTCGTAGCCGGCGATGCCGCCGAGGGAGTGCTGCCCGCCGTAGACCGTCAGCAGGCTCTTGTCGCCGCGGGCGAGGGTGTAGGGGTCGGTCGTCCAGGAAGGCCCCCGGGTCGAGAGGGGGAGTTCGTCCTGGTCACCGGCGACGACGAGCCCGGGTGCGGTGATGTGGGAGAAGTCCTGCTCGCGCAGCCAGGGCGCGTTCTCCAGGGCGAACGGCGTCAGATCTTCGCCTCCCTCGCCGGCCGTGGCCAGCTGGACGCTGGCCATGACCCGGGGGTCGGACAGATCCTCCGCGGTCCCGGTCAGGGTGTCCTTGACGCGCAGACCCACGAGGATCCCCGCGGTCTGGCCGCCGAAGGAGTGTCCGGCCGCGACGACGCGGCCTCGGTCCACGCGGCCGGCCAGACCGGGTACGGACGACTCCAGGATGTCCAGCGAGTCGAGGATCGTCTTCATGTCCCGCACCCGGTGGTGCCAGAGCTGAGACCTGCGGGGGTCGTCCGCGGCGAGGCCCAGACGCCGGGAGTCGAGGTGGGTCGCCTGGAGCACCACGAAGCCGTGGGAGGCCCAGTGGTCGATCAGGGGCGCGTAGCCGTCCAGGTGCGAGCCGAAACCGTGCGCGAACAGCACGATCGGCAGCTCGGCACCGGTGACCGGCGCGGAGACGCGGACGTGCAGGTCGTCGCCGCGGTGCGGGGCGGGCAGCACCACCGGTCGGACGGACACGGACGGGGTGGGCGCGGGACCGGTGAGGCCGGTCGCCGGGTAGGCGGTCATCACGTGGCTTCTTCCTCGGAGAGGGCCCCGGCGAGCGGTACGCCGGGCCTGCGCCGGTTACGCTAGAACCTGACGTTGACGTCAGAGGCAAGTCACAGACCGGCCGCCGCACAGGAGGGGCCATGCGCATCGGAGAGCTGGCCGCCCGCACCGGCGTGAGCGTCCGCGCCCTGCGGTACTACGAGGAGCAGGACCTGCTCGCGGCAGAACGCAGCCCCAGCGGCCAACGCCGCTACCCCGAGAGCGCGGTCGACCGGGTCGTGCTGATCCAGCAGCTCTACGCCGCCGGACTGTCCAGTAGGACCATCGCCGAGCTGCTGCCGTGTGTCGTCGACGGCCGGGCCACCCCCGCCCTCATCGAACGGCTGGCGGCGGAGCGCGAGCAGGTCGACCGGCGCATCACCGACCTCCTGCACGCCCGGGACCGGCTCGACTCGGTCCTCACCGCGGCCACCGCCAACCTGCGCACCGGCGCCGCGTGCCGCCGGGAGGCCGCCCCACGGGCCCGCTGAGGCCCGCCCGGGTCCCTTTGCTGACGACAACCCCCTAGGTCACGCGCCCGGTCCGGGGTCCGGCTCCACCGGCGTACGGATGCCCGCCCGGGCCGCCTCCAACTGGGCCGCGAACGCGATGCCGAGGAAGAGCGCCACGGCGGTCAGGTTGGCCCACAGCAGCAGGGCGATGAAGGCCGTCAGCGGACCGTACACGGCGCCGAAGGCCCCGCTCCGTCCGACGTACAGCGCGAGCAGCCAGGTCGCCGAGATCCACAGCACCAGATGGACCGCCGAGCCGAAGGCCAGCCAGGTGTAGCCGGGCTGGTCGCGGCGGGGGGACCAGCGCAGGATCACCGCCGACGCGACCCAGGCCAGCAGCAGTCCGGCCGGTACGTCCAGCACGGCCCACCACGCGGCCCCGTCCGCCCCGTGGCCGAGGGTGCGGGCCACGGCGTCGCCGACCGTCTCACCCGCGACGAGCACCAGGAACCCCAGGACCATCGGCAGGCCGGCCGTGAAGGCGAGTGCCAGGGCCCGGCCGTACTTGCGGACGAAGGGACGGTCGCGCTCGATGCCGTAGATGCGGTTGGCGCCCCGCTCGATCTGCGCCATGGCCGAGGCGAGGTTCAGCACGGCGAACCCGAGGCCCAGCCAGAGCGCGACCGTGCCCCACACGTCGCTGCCGGCGCTGCGCCGGGTGCCCTCGAAGGCCTTCTCGACGACGTCCGCGCTGGCGCCCGGCACGATCCGGCCGAGGGTCAGCTCGACGACCCGGCCCACACTCTCCGTGTGCACCGACGTGGCGAGCCCCACGAGCACGACGGTGAAGGGGACCAGGCCGAGCACCACCTGGAAGGCGAGGGCCCGGGCGTTGGTGAAGCCGTCCGCGTAGCGGAACCGGGTGAAGGAGTCGACCAGCAGCCTGAGGCCCCCGTACCGACGCAGGGCGGTGAGGGCTTCGTCGCCGGAGAGTTCGTCTCCGAGCATGTCCCGGGTCTGCGGAACGTGAACGGCGGTTCCCACGATGCGGCTGCTCCTCGTGTCGGGGCGGGCGAGGACGTCGTCCTCCACCCGTGCGCATGCCCCGTGAACGAGACCGCAGCGCGCAGGAGACGGGGCTCAGGCACTTTCGGCGACGCACCGGCCGGCGGAACACACTGTGCTCGTCAGCGGTGTCGGCCGAACACCTCACGGAGGCCGGCCAGGTCCGCTTCCCTCTCCTTCTCGTCCTTGTACCCGCCGTCCTCGTCCCGGTCCGCGACGATGGACTCCGGGGTGAAGTCCTGGCCCAAGCGGTAGGCGTCCAGGCAGTAGTCGAAACCGGACTCGATGAAGAGGTCCACGCCCTCGCGGCGGCAGTACTCCGCCAGACCCTCGGACACCTGCCAGCGCGTGCCGTCGTACCAGAAGACACCGCCCGCGTAGTGGATCGTCCGGCCCGTCGTCGCGTCCGTCAGGTTGAGCGACTCGTAGTTCTCGGGACGGTCGCGGACCAGGGTGACGAGAGATTCGGGGACACCCTCGAAGAAGGACTCCTGAAGGGCGAAGTCGTCCTCGGCGTAGAGGTTCAACACCGACTCGTGGTCGAAGGTCAGCAGCAGCACGCGGCCGTCCTCCGTGAAGTACCAGACCGCGGACTGGCCACCGCCGTCGTTCCAGGCCAGACGGTGCGCTCCGGGCACCGTCACCGGGTCGACCTGGGTGAGGTCGTCCAAGACGGCGGCGCGGCGCCGTATCTCCGGGAGGGGCGTCACCGTCAGGGCGTCCCATATCGCGTTGCTCATGCCGGCAGGGTATCCACCGCCCCGGGCCGGTCGCCGTGCCGACCGTGGACGTGACGGGCCGATGCCGTTCTCGCCGGACGAGTACGAACTCACGCTCCAAGGGTGATGGTCACTCATGTGGCCGGTCAGGGACCTCCGCGTCCTGTCAGACTGCCTGCACGCAGGACTCCGGTGGGGCAAGGGTCCGGCCGGGCATGGGGGCGGGACGGGGCGGAATGACCGAGCGCGGTGCGGCCGATCGGGCCGTTCTGGACGAGCCGGGGCCGGGTGTGCGGGACGACGGCGTCCCGGGAGCACGCACGGCGGCGGGGGAGCGGCCGGGAGGGCGACGGTACGGCGGCGGCCTCGACGAGAACACCTGGGACGGTACGCCCGCACGTGCGATGCCGAGGCACGTGGCCTGCGTCATGGACGGCAACGGCCGCTGGGCGCAGCGGCGTTCGCTGCCCCGCACGGCCGGACATCAGGCTGCCGAGACCACGGTCATCGACATCATCGAGGCCGCCCGTGCCTCCGGTGTCGAGTGGCTCAGCCTGTACGCCTTCTCCACCGAGAACTGGAACCGTCCGGACCCCGAGGTGGAGTTCCTGATGCGTCTGGTGCGCCGGGTCGTGCGCAAGCACGCACCGTCGCTGCTCGCCCGCGGCATCCGCTGCCGGTTCCTCGGAGTCGCGGACCCGCGCGTCCCCCGAGGACTGGCGCGGGACTTCGACGACCTGACGACGCTGACCGAGGAGAACCGGGGCATGACGCTGACCGTCGCCTTCGACCACGGAGGGCGTCGGGACATCGTCCAGGCCGCGAGGTCGCTGATCCTCAGCGGGACGCCCGCCGACGACGTGACCGAGCGGCTCTTCGCGGAGCACCTGCCGTTCCCCGACACCCCCGACGTGGACCTGGTGATCCGCACCTCCGGCGAGCAGCGGATCTCCAACTTCATGCTCTGGCAGGTCGCCTACGCCGAGTGGGTCTTCCCCGAAGCCCTCTGGCCGGACTTCCGCGCCGCCGACTTCCTCGCCTGCCTGCACACCTACCGGTGCCGCGACCGCCGATTCGGCGGCGTACCGCCTCGGACGAACGGAGACCGTTCATGACCACCACGACCACGGGCACGACCGACGAGGCGTCCTTCTTCGGCCCGGACTCGCAGTTCAGCGCCTTCTTCGACGACCCGCGCTGGGCGCTGGCCATGATCCGCGCCACGGTGCTGGAGGCCGCTCATCCGCAGATCGGCGCCGCTCTCGTCGACAACTCCACCTTCGTCGCGCACCCTTGGCGCCGCCTGCGCAACACCTTCCTCAGCATGCGGCGCATGTTCGGCGCCGACCCCGCGGTGCGCGAAAGGGAAGCCGCCCGGCTCAACCGGCTGCACGCCCGCATGAGCGGCTCCGATTCCCGTGGTCGCTCCTACGACGCGATGGACCGGGCGACCCGGGCCTGGGTGGTCGCCACGCTCTTCGAGAGCGCGGTCACGATGTGCAGGCTGAGCGGTCAGCCGCTCGGCCGGGACAGCATGGAGCGCATGTACGCCGAGTACCGCGCGTTCCTCGCCGCGCTCGACGGAGACGCCGAAGAACTCCCCGAGGATCTGAACGACTTCTGGCCGTACTTCGACCGGGTCGTCGAGAACGAGCTGGAGAACACCGAGGCGGCCCGCGTCATCCTCTACCGCCTCTTCGACCACCTGCCCGCGCCCGCGCTGCTCGACGGCGCCCCGGCACTGTGGGCGGCCGGCCGTGCCATCGGTGGCCCGCTCCTCGGAGCGATCACCGTCGCCTCGCTTCCCGAGCCGTACCGGCGCCGGGCCGGACTGCCCGAGACGCCCGGCGCCTCGACCCTCATGCAGGGTGCCTACCTCGCCGCCGGGCTGGCGCGCTTCCTGCCCGCCGGCTGGATCAACGCCGAGAGCATCATCGAGACCCTGTCCCTCTCACCCGACAGTGACGACCCACGCGCCCGGACCGCGGCCGCCCTGAACTCCCGTGTGAAGCGAGCGGCGGCCCTGCTCCGCCTCCTCACGCCGCTGGGCGCGGATCCCGAGCCCGACCGGTCATCCCCGACGGACAGGGGTGAGGGCCGGCGTTCGGCGGAGGAGTTCTTCCGAACCGTGCTGGACCAGACGGGAGACGGCCTCCTCGACTGGCCCGACCTCGCCGCCATGGCTCGTGAACTGTCCACGCGACTCGACCTGGACGAGCCGGAGGAAACCCGGCTCTACGACGCCTTCGCCGCCTGGTGGCGGGAGCTTCAGGCCGCCCTGGACACGGACGGCGACGGCCGGGTGAGCGCGGAGGAGTACGCCGCCGCCGTCCCGTCCCTCGCCGGGCCCGCGCTCATCCGCGTCGCCGAGGTCCTCTTCGAGGCCACCGACAAGGACGGCAGCGGAACCATCGACGCGGTGGAGTACCGGGCGCTCTTCCGCACCGCCTTCCACCGCGACCTGGACACCACCGACGGTACTTACGGGCGGAGCGCCTTCGTGGGCGACTTCGTGTCCTTCATGTCAGGACGCCGCACGAGCACCCCTTACGACCCCCTCCTCGCCGACGCCTGACCCGCCCCCGCGTGGTCCTCAGCCCGTACGCGCGCCTCCGGCCACCAGTAGACGACCAGAAGGGCGGTCAGCCGATGCGAGCGGCAGCTCGATCGGGGGTCGGCCGTGCGGAGTCCTCGTCCTGGGCGCGGCCCTGCTCCATCCCTTCGCGCAGCCGGAGCAGGCCGCGTCGGGTGTGACTCTTCACGGTGCCCAAGGGCATGCCCGTGCGCTCGGCGATCTGGATCTGGGTGAGGTCCTCGTAGAAGGCCAGGCACAGCACCTCGCGCTGACCGCTCGGCAGCCGGGACAGGGCGTCGACCAGGAGGACCCGGTCCAGGACGTCGTCCGGCACACCGTCGCGGGACTGCCGGGCGGTGGTGTGATGGGCGACGGTGTCGACCAGGTCGAGGCGCCTGGTCCGGGCGGCCAGGGCATCGACGATCTTGCGGCGGGTGATGCCGACGAGCCACCCGCCGAGCGGCCCCCGCTGCGGGTGGTAGCCGTTGCGCCCGCGCCAGGCACCGAGGAACACCTGCTGGGTCACGTCCTCCGCCTCGTGCGTGTCACCGAGGGAGCGCGTGGCCATCGTGTGGACGAGCGAGCCCCAGCGCCGGTAGACGGCCGCGAAGGCGGTCTCGTCCGCGGCGAGCAGACCACGCGCGAGTTCGTCCTCGACGGCGGTGTCGGTGGCCCGTGGGTGTGCCTGGCCTGCCGGTGTGTGTCGTGAGTGGGTGGGCATGACCTGTTCCTCCTGCCGTCCGCGCGGAGCGCGGGAGAAGACCGCCCGGGGAGCGGGTCGGGACGGCGTCCGCCGTTGCCAACGGCTCGTGGAGTTCAGTGTGGTGAGGTGAAACGACGCGGACAACACGCGTCGTTTATGCGTCGTAAGGTGGTCCCATGGACATGGATGAGCGCGATCCCGACGCGTCGGGCGGACCGAGCGGCGGCGGGCTCTCCACCGGCGAGGTGGCCAGGCGGCTGGGCGTGGCCCCGACGACGGTCCGCACCTGGGACCGCCGCTACGGCCTCGGCCCCGCCGCGCACACCGGCGGCCGGCATCGCCGCTGGACGCCCGAGGACCTGGCCCGACTGGAGCGCATGTGCGCACTGACCGCCACCGGCCTGCCGCCGTCCGAGGCGGCCCGCCTGGCCCTGGACCCGGCCGGCACGGGCGCGTCCGCCCCGGTGACGGACCGGTCGGTTCCCGACGTCCGGACGGCGCGGGAGGCGGCGGTACCCGGCGCCCCGCCGGCGGCCCGCGCGCGCAGCATGAGACGCCGGGCCGGCACCGGACTCGGGCTCGGTGACGTACGCCAGGAGTGCAAGGGAGTCGCCCGCGCGGCCCTGCGCCTGGACGCCGCCGCCCTGGAGACCCTCCTGGGGGAGGCGATCGAGCAGCACGGCCTGGTCGCGGCCTGGACGGAAGTGATCACGCCGACGCTGCAGGCCGTCGGCCGGAAGTGGGAGAGGTCGGGGGAGCGGTACGTCGAGGTCGAACACTTCCTGTCGTGGCACGTCTCCGGCGCTCTGCGCCGCCATGCGCCGCCGGTGCCCGCCGATCGCCCCGGCGCGCTGACGGTGCTCGCTTGTGTGCCCGCGGAGCACCACACGCTGCCCCTGGAGGCGCTGGCCGCGGCGCTCGCCGAACGCGGCCTCCCGGTGCGCATGTTCGGCGGCGCGCTGCCCGTCGAGTCCCTCGTGGCCGCCGTACGCAGGACGGGGCCGGCGGCCGTGGGGCTGTGGGCGCAGTCGCGGACCACGGCCAGCCGGCCGCTGGCGGAACACATCGCGCAGATCGAGTGGGGCGTGCGCGGCGCCCGCCGCAAACCGGTCGTCCTGACGCTCGGCCCCGGCTGGGCGGGGCAGACCGCACCCGGCCTGCCGCGTCCCGCCGGGCTGGCGGAGGCGGTCGCGGCGGTGGCGTCCGCCGCGACCGGTGAAGCGACCCCGCAGCCGGGTACGTGACGTGACGTCCGCGGGGACCGCCGCACGACCGGCACGTCGAGGGGGCCCGTCCTCGGGCTCCCGGGCAGCAGGCCGACCGCTCGCCGACGCGGTGCCCGGCGGAGGAGGCCGCGCGGCCCCGGTCCGTCGGTGTCCGCCACGGGCCGGTCAGCGAGGGCCGCCCCGCGGAGTACGGGGGCGCTGAACGCGCTTCGTGGGCGCCGTGGACCGGTGGGCGCTCATGCCCTTGACGGCGGCCTGTGCGATGTTGCGCGCCATGCCGCCGAAGACGACCGCGTGGAACGGCGAGACCGCCCACCAGTAGGCGTGCCCCAGCAGGCCACGGGGGTGGAACAGGGCACGCTGGCGGTAGCGCGTGCGGCCCTCGGCGTCCGTCTCGGCGTACATCTCCAGCCAGGCCAGACCGGGCAGCCGCATCTCCGCGCGCAGCCGCAGCAGTCGGCCGGGCTCGATCTCCTCGACCCGCCAGAAGTCCAGTGAGTCACCGACCCGCAGGCGCTCGGCGTCGCGACGGCCCCGGCGCAGGCCGACGCCGCCGACGAACCGGTCGAGCCAGCCGCGCACCGCCCAGGCGAGGGGGAAGGAGTACCAGCCGTTGTCACCGCCGATGCCTTCGATGACCTTCCACAGCGACGCGCGGGACGCGTGGACCGGCAAGTGGCGTTCGTCCCGGTAGAGGCTGCCGCCGGCCCAGTCGGGGTCGGTCGGCAGCGGGTCGCTGGGAGCGCCGGGCACGGCCGCGGACGACCAGCGGGTGGCCACCTGGGCGTCCCGGACCTTGCGCAGGGCCAGTTCCAGGGCCTCGTCGAACGGCAGCGGCCGGCCCGGCGCGTCGGGCACGTAGCGGGCGATGTCGTGCTCGTGGCAGACGACCTCGTGGCGCAGCGACTCCGTCAGGGGACGGGCGATGGAGGCCGGCACCGGGGTGACCAGGCCCACCCAGTGGCTCGAGAGTCCGGGGGTGAGGATCGGCACCGGCACGATGAGCCGTCGCCGCAGTCCGGCGACGGCGGCGTAGCGGCACATCATCTCCCGGTAGGTGAGGACGTCCGGCCCGCCGATGTCGAAGGCCCGGTCGACGTCGGGCGGCATGCCGGCGGAGCCGACGAGGTAGCGCAGTACGTCGCGGACGCCGATCGGCTGGGTGCGCGTGTGCACCCAACTGGGTGTCACCATGACCGGCAGGCGCTCGGTGAGGTAGCGCAGCATCTCGAACGAGGCCGAACCCGATCCGATGACGACCGCGGCCCGGAGCACCGTGGCGGGCACCGGCCCCTCCAGGAAGATCCGCCCGACCTCGGCCCGGGAGCGCAGGTGGGGGGAGAGGGAACGCTCGGGTACGCCCGCCGGGGTGAGTCCGCCCAGGTAGACGATCCGCCGGACCCCGGCGGAGTGCGCCTGCTCGGCGAAGATCCGGGCGGCCCGGCGGTCGGTGTCCTCGAAGCCCGAGCCGGAGCCGAGGGCGTGCACCAGGTAGTAGGCCACGTCGACCCCGCGCATGGCCTCGGCGACGGACGCGGCGTCCGTGACATCGCCGCGCACCGTCTCGACCTCCTGCGCCCAGGGATGATCGCGCAGCTTGCCGGGGGAGCGGGCCAGACACCGGACCCGGTGACCGGCCCGCAGCAGCTCCGGCACCAGCCGGCCGCCGATGTATCCGGACGCCCCGGTGACCAGGCAGAGCAGTCGCTCGCCGTCCGGCTGTCGATCCTCGTCCGCCACCACTGTTCCCCTCACCCGTCGGGTACGACGTGCCTCTCCTGTCCGATGATGAGCGCTGTGAGGTGACCGCGCCCGCCGCGCCGGTGCGATCAGCGACCCCGACGACGCACCGGAAACCGCTCGGTTCCGCCGCCACCTCCAGCCGGTACCGGCCTGTCGGGGCCGGCGACCGCATGTCGAGGCCGAGGCGAGTCACGGCGCCCGCCGCCCTGCCCCACGCATCCACTTCAGCGGCGGATCGGGGCGCGGATGCACGACGTGGCCCGCAGGCGCCCGTGACACCCCTCGCGGGTGACCGGCCGGGGCCGGGTCTGCCCGCTCCGGCGTCTCTGTGATCAGTAAGGTCATGGACCTATGAAGGGCCTGATCGTGCTGTCCGCCGTGTTCGTCGTCTTCGTCATGCCAACGGTCCTGGTATGTCTGCTGGCTCGGCGCGCGAGGGTCCCCCACTGGATCCTGACCGTGTTCCTGCTGGCCGGGTGGCTGACCGTGTTCACCGGCTGGTTCCTGTCCCAGCGTGCGCAGCCGGGCCTGTTCCCCGAGACGTCGCCCTGCCACGGCATCCGCGCCACCCCTGTCTCGCGGTACCTCCCGCCCGATTCCTTCTGCCGCCACGCTGACGGGGAGTTGCGGACGGTCAACGGGCCGGACGCCAAGTTCCTGTTCTGGGCCGCGGCCTGCACCACCGTGGCGATGCCGATCGCCGCCGTCCGCGCACGACGCCGTGCGGCGGGCCGAGCGGCGGGCCGAGCGGCGGACGGATCTTGAGAGAATCCACCCCATGGGATCTTGGGGAACCTTGGGGCCGGCGTTGTTGTCTCTCGCCGGGGTCGCGCTCGGCGCGGGCGGATCGCTGTTCGGTCAGTACCTCGTCTCACGTGCGTCCGAACGACAGCTCGAAGTCCAGGAGTCGGCCGCCCATCGGGCGGAGCTCAAGGCCGCGGTGCTGCAGTTCGTGAGGCTCGCGTCGCAGGTCGAGAAGGTGGTGGTCTCACGTGCGGAGGCCGACGGCCCCGAGTCCGGCCCCGAACTCGGGCCACTTGTCGATGATCTGTGGATCGCCCAGGCCGAGATCGATCTGGCGGCCAGGAGCGAGCCCTTGCGGGGCGCCGCCTATCGCTATGCCTTGCGCCTTGCCGAGGCGGCCCGAGGCGAGGTGACTGACGCGTCGGCGCTGCGGGGGCCGCAGGTCCAGTTCATGGACGCCGCCTACGGCGACATGTGGCCCGGTCGGCGACGGGGGGACGTGGATTCCAGCTCCTCTCGGTGAGAGGCCCTTGCTCCGGGCGGCGTGCAACAGGGCGGCGGGGGCTGAAGGCGCACGGATGCGGGTGCGTCGGCACCGGACGGGGGCGGGGCGAAGGGACCGTGCAGGGCCGCCCATTGCAGCAGCAGCACGGTCTTGCCGTCGGCGATGCGGCCGTCGCGGGTCATGTCGAGGGCTTCGGAGAAGGGCAGTTCGAGGACTTCGATGTCCTCGCCCTCCTCCTCCACTCCGCCGCCGGCCCCGGCGCGGTCGGCGGGAGTGTACGGGGCGGCGAAGAAGTGGAGGCGTTCGGTGACGGAGCCGGGGCTCATGTACGCGTCGAGGACGTGGGTCAGCGGGCCGAGGACGACACCGAGTTCTTCGGCCGCCTCGCGGCGGATCGCGGTGTGAGGGTCGTCCGCGTCGAGCAATCCGGCCGCGGCTTCGACGAGCATCCCGTCGGGGTGGTCGTTGACGTAGGCGGGGTAGCGGAACTGGCGGGTGAGCAGGACGCGGCCGCGTGCGGTGTCGTAGGGAAGGACGACGGCGCCGTTGCCACGGTCGTACGTCTCGCGGATCTGGGTTTCCCAGCGTCCGTCGCGGCGGAGGTAGTCGAAGGTGGTGCGACGAAGGACGTGCCAGCCCCGGGAGGTCAGTTCGACGTCGCGGACCCGGACGCCGGGGTTGCGGTCGAGGTCCCGCCCCGCTCGGTCGAGCCCTGTCCGGCCGCGGTGGTCCGGGACGTCCACCCCGGGGCGGGGCTTCACGCCGCCCCCTGCCGGTCGAGGGCCGGGATCTGAGCGACGTCGTGGTAGACGGGCAGGCCGCGGCGGCGCGCGAGGGCGACGTCCTGGTCGGCGCCGACGGATTCCCCGGGCAGTCGCAGCACGGCGTCACAGCGCGCCAACAGGCGGTGGGCGGTCGGGTACAGCACCTGGTCGGCCAGGGCGTCGGTGGGGCCCGCACCGGCCGAGCGCAGGACGGGCAGCGCGATCCACTCCCCGATGACGGGGAGATGCCCGGCGGCGAACACGGGCCACGCCGCCGCTTCGAGACGCGCGAGGTTGGCGGCCATGGCCCGGGGATCGCCGTCGGTGCCCGAGCGGTAGGGCCCGGCGATGAGGATGAGCATGCGCTTGTCGGTCATGAGCGCTACGATACATGCAGAAACGTGCAAGAACGGGAGAGAACAAGGATGCTGGCTGCCGAACGGCGCGATCACCTGCTGGAACTGCTGGCTCGACAGGGCAAGATCGTCGCGAAGGAGGTCGCCGCCGAGCTGGGCATCTCCGAGGACTCCGTGCGGCGTGACCTGCGCGACCTGGCCGCCGAGGGACTGTGCCAGCGGGTCTACGGAGGGGCGCTCCCGGTCTCACCGGCCGTGGTGGACTACGGCGCCCGGCAGAGCGTCGCCCCGGACGGCAAACGGAAGGTCGCCTCGGTGGCCGCCGGGCTGGTACGACCCGGCGGCACGGTGATCCTCGACGGCGGCACCACCGCCCTGGCCGTCGCCCACGCGCTCCCGCGGGATCTGGCCTGCACCGTCATCACCCACAGTCCGCCGATCGCCGTCGCCCTGCTCGACCACCCGCAGGCGGAGGTCTTCGTGCTGGGGGGCCGCCTCTTCAAGCACTCGGCGGTCACCTGCGGCGCCGCCGCCGCCGAGGCCGCGCAGAACGTCTCCGCCGACCTCTTCCTCCTCGGCGTCACCGGCGTGCACCCCGAGGCGGGACTCACGACCGGCGACGCCGAGGACGCGGCGATGAAGCGGGCCCTCGCGGCACGGGCGGCCGACACCTACGTCCTCGCCTCCTCCGAGAAGATCGGCACCGCGTCCCGGTTCCGGGTCCTGCCCTGGGAGGAGACCAGCGGGCTCATCACGGACAAGGACCCGCACGACCCGGTGCTGGAGCAACTCGCGGAGAACGGGGTCGAGGTGCTGCCGGCCGGCTGACGGCGCGGAACTCTCTGAGGCGGCCCCTCGCCTGGGCTATCGTTCTCAGCGCCCTGGAGATCACGTCCGTCGCGCGGACGGGGAGTGCCAACACGCCCCGGTACGGACGGGATTCACCGCTCCGGAACGGAGACCAGGGCATCCGCCCGATCACACACAGAGAGAATCGGATGCGCATCAGAAACGCGAGCCTCGTGCTCGCCGGTTCCGCGATGGTGGCTGCTCTGGGCACCGCCTCGC
The DNA here is from genome assembly GCF_964272335.1 of Streptomyces sp. SudanB5_2050. Lineage (NCBI taxonomy): Bacteria > Bacillati > Actinomycetota > Actinomycetes > Kitasatosporales > Streptomycetaceae > Streptomyces > Streptomyces sp. SudanB5_2050. The sequence continues at coordinate 428,923 of NZ_OZ186760.1, read as the reverse complement.
CCGCCGTCGCGGACTCGTCCCCCACACTTCCCCACCCGTCACCCACAGGCGTGCTCGCCGTGCAGAAGCAGGCGATGGCCGCAGGGGCGCCCGGCGCCCTCACCAGGATCGACTCCGGTTCCACCGTCTACCGGCTCTCCATGGGCAAGGCGGACCGGGCCGCGGGGACACCCATGGACGCCGACCGCAGGTTCCGCGTCGGCAGTGTCACCAAGAGCTTCACGACCGTCGTGCTGATGCAGCTCGTCGCCGAGGGACGCGTCGACCTGGACGCGCCGGCCAACGACTACCTGCCGCAGGCCCTGCCGGACGACCGCATCACCGTGCGGCACCTGCTGAACCACCGCAGCGGGCTCTGGGACTACACGAACGACATGTTCTACCACACCGTTCCGGGCTTCGAAGCCGTGCGGAACAAGGTGTTCACCTATCAGGAGCTCATCGACCTCTCGACCGCGCACGCCCCCACCAACCAGCCGGGCGCCGCCTACAGCTACTCCAACACCAACTTCGTGGTGCTGGGTCAACTCATCGAGCACACCACCGGCGTGTCGATGGGCACACAGTACGAGCAGCGGATCTTCAAGCCGCTCGGGCTGAAGAACACCTCGTACGTCCACCCGCGGACGACCCTCACCGGCTCCTACGCGCGGGGGTACGTCCGGGACGACGACACCACGCTGCCGCTGGTGGACTCGACCGAGCAGACCGCCTCCTGGGCTCAGTCGGCCGGTGCCGTCATCTCCAACTCCGCGGACCTGAACCGCTTCTTCGCCGCGGTCGTCTCCGGCGGACTCGTCCCGCCCGCGCAGCTGCGGGAGATGATGAGCTTGGTCCCGGTCAACGCGGACGGAACGCAGTCGTACGGCCTCGGCCTGCGCGGGAGGACGCTCTCCTGCGGCGTCACCGTCTACGGCCACACCGGCACCGTGCAGGGGTACTACACGTACGCGTTCACGACGGCCGACGGCAAGCGCCGTGTGTCGTCGATGGCGAACACCTCGAACAACGGCACGGTGAACACCATCCTCGGAGGCACGCTGGAGGCCGCCTTCTGCGGCACGGACCCCACGCGGGCGAGCACGTCGGCCCGTTCCGCCGGTGGCGACCACACTGAGGACATCGCTCCCCAGATCGCACGCCGCTGACCCGTCCCCGGCACGTGACCGGTCTGCGGTCACGTGCCGGTGGACGCCGCCGGCGGTGCTCGACCGGCGCCCGGAACGCATCGAGGCGACCGTCGGGAACCACTCCCCTCGCCGCCCGTGATCCGGCAGCTCGCCGTCCGGTCAGGCGTCGGGGACCAGGACGACCTTCCCCGTGGTCTGCCGCGACTCCAGGGCGGCGTGTGCCGCTGCCGTCCGGGACAGGGGGAAGGTCTGGAAGGCGGGCACCAGCTCCCCGGCGGCGGCGTGCGCGAGGGCGCGGGCCTCGTCGGCGGGCGTGTCCTGGCCGGCGAGCAACAGGGACAACGCGTCGGTGAGGCGCACGTCGCGCTCGTCGAGCTGGGCCGCGTCGGGGCGGAACTCCGTACGGGAGGCCGCACCGATGGTGATGTAGCGTCCGCCCGCGGTCAGCAGCCCGAACGCGGCCCTTCCCTTCTCGCCCTCGACTCCGTCCAGGACGACCGTGACACCGCGCCCGCCCAGGGCCTCGCGGACGGTGCCGGCCCACTGGGGCAGGTCGTAGTCGACGGCGACGTCGGCTCCCAGCCCGCGCACGGCCGCCACCTTGGCCGGTCCGCCCGCCGCTCCGACGACCGTCGCGCCGAGGCGGTGGGCGAACTGGACGACGAGACGGCCGATTCCCCCGGCCGCGGAGGTGACCAGGACCACGTCGTCGGAGGTGAGGGCCGCGATGTCGAGCAGTCCGATGGCGGTGGTGCCGGTGACGATCATGGTGACGGCTGCTTCGTGACCCAGTCCGTCCGGGATCCGGTGCAGGGCGGACACGTCGGCGACGGCCAGCTCGGCGTAACCGCCCGGCCTGCCGTGCGCGGTCACCACGTCGGCGCCGATCCAGCTCCCGTCCACGTCGGGCCCGACCGCCGCGACGACACCGGCGACCTCCCCACCGAAGATCGCCGGGAGTTCGGGCAACGGCGGTCCGATCGTCAATCCCTCCCGCATGGCCGTCTCGATCTGGTGGACGCCCGCGGCCCTGACCGAGACGAGAACCTCACCCGGCCCCGGCACCGGATCGGGCACCGTCTCGTAGCGGAGGTTCTCAGCGGGCCCGAACTCGTGCAGTACCACGGCGCGCATGTCCGTTCCTTCCGGTGGATCAGCAGGAGAACGCCCACTCTGTGACCTCCACTTCACTTGAGGTCAAGCAGCGATCTCCGGTGCGGCGACAACCGGGTGCCGTGCGTCCCGAACTCGCCTGCGACCGCCTCGCACTGGCACAGTCGGGGCATGAACGAGGACTTCCTGATTCGACATCACGAGCACTTGACGGCGTGGCTGAGGGACGGAGAGGCCGACCGACTCGACGCGTTCCTGCGTGCGCACCATGAGACCTTCACCCTCGTGACGACAGAGGGAGCGGTACTCGGTCTCGAGACGCTTCGACACGCCTTGCGCGGCGCGGGCGGTAGCCGGCCCGGCTTGTCGATTCGGATCGAGGACATCACCCGCATCACCTCCGAGGTGTACCGGTTCCTGGAGCGCCACCTCGTCGACGACTCCGTGGTGGACGAACGCGTGGTGACCGCCGTCATGGAGGACGGATCGCTGCTCAGCGTTCAGGAGACGGCCCGCGGCTAGGCTTTCGGGCTGCTCGCCGGGCTGCTCGCCGGGCCGTTCGCGGGGCCGTTCGCGGGGCCGCGGGCCGCGGGCCGCGCGCCTCGCCCGCCGTGGCGCGCGCCGGTCCGGCTCGGTGCCGCCGTGCGCGCAGGCGGCCAAGGTGGGGTTGTCCCCAGGTCAGGGGTTCGGGGTCGCCGGATGGGCGGGTGTCGTCGCGGTCCGTAGCGTCTGAGGTGTGTGGACGATGATGCGGAAGCAGAGAGGCCGACCGAAGGGCGTGCTCGTGGCCGGGGTCGGTGCGGCTGTCGTGGGCGCCTTCGTATGGGCGTCGGGAGCCTGGGCGCAGGGCGGTGGCGACGGGACGGCAGGAGGTACTCGTCTGCAGCGGGCCGCGGACGCGGTGGTGGGCGCGGGAGCCTCCGGGCTGGTCGTGCAGGCGCGAGATGCCGAGGGCCGCGACCGTGAGGCCAGGGCCGGTGTCCGGGACCTGGCGCGGGGTGGGCGGATCCCCCTCGACGCGTACTACCGGATCGGCAGTGACACCAAGACCTTCGTGGCCGTGGCCGCGCTGCAGATGGTCGCCGAGGGCAGGCTGGGCCTGGGGGACACCGTGGACGAGTGGCTGCCCGGGGTGGTGAACGGAAACGGCAACGACGGAAGTCGGATCACCGTCCGTAATCTGCTCCAGCACACCAGCGGGTTGCCCAATTACACGGACATCCTCTTCGGCGACCCCGAGGAGCTGACGCCCGAGAACTACCGTGCGAAGCGGTTCACGGCGCGTACTCCCGAACAGCAGGTCGCGTTGGCCATGTCCCGTGCCCCGGGCTGGCTGCCGGACCCGGAGAATCCCGGCGCCGAGACCCGGTGGGCCTACTCCAACACCAACTACGTCCTGATCGGCATGATCATCGAGCGGGTCACCGGACATCCCTGGGAGCAGGAGATCCACGAGCGGATCATCGAGCCGCTCGGCCTGCGTCACACTCTGACGATGGGCACCTCCGCCTACGTTCCCCAGCCCACCGCCACCGCTTACCTCCAGTTCCCCGGCCGGCACGACCTCACCGACACCACGCTCCAGGTCGACGGCGGCGCGGACGGCGGCATCGTCAGCACCACCACCGACATGAACACCTTCCTCCGCGCCCTGATGGACGGCACGTTGCTGCCCGCCGAGCAGCTGGAGCAGATGCGCACCACCGTCCCGGCGCCCGACTTCTCCGGCGGCGCCGAGGCCCGTTACGGGCTGGGCATCGCCTGGCGTCCGGTCGAGGGCTGCGACAGCGGTGTCTGGTACCACGGCGGTACGTCCTTCGGCACCGTCTCCGAGACCGCCGTCACCCCCGACGGCGACGTCTCCGTCGCCGCAGCCGTCTTCACCACCCGCTTCGGGAACCCGGGGCGTGCCGCGGCGCAGGACAAGGCGACGTACGAGATGGTCGAACGCGCGGTGTGCCGGAAACCGTAGGCGCTGCGCCGCGACGCCTCACCCTGGAACGTCAGAGGTTCCCGGCCCCCACGTTCTCCGCGGTCCCTGAAGGCGGTGCCGTTCCGGGGGTTCCCGGGACGGGGCTGTCGGCTGAGGCGCCGTGGCGGCGCTGTCGGCGGGTGTACTCGCCGATGGCCTGCCACAGGTGGCGCCGGTCGGTCTCGGGCCAGTGGTCCGGAGTGAAGCACAGCTCGGCGTAGGAGGTGTGCCAGGGCAGGAAGTTCGACACGCGCTGCTCGGCGCCGGTACGCCACAGGAGATCCACATCGGGCATGTCCGGTTGGGGCAGGTGCCGCGCGAGGTCTTCCTCACGGATCGCGTCGGGGTCGAGTTCACCGTCGCGGACCCGCCGGGCCAGGGCGGCGGCGGCACGGGTGATCTCGTCCCGGCCACCGTAGTTGATGCAGGTGGTCAGTGTCAGGCCCGTGCGGTCACGCGTGGTGCGCTCACGCAGCCGCATGCTGTCGACCACGTCCTGCGGCAGTCGCTCCGGACGGCCGTGCCAGCGCACCCGGACGTCGAGATCCTGGAAGGGGTAGTCCTCCAGCTCCTCGCGCAGGATGTCGAGGATGGCGCCGATCTCCTCGCCGTCGCGCTTCCAGTTCTCGGTGGACAAGGTGTAGAGGGTCAGGTGCCGCAGGCCGATCTCCAGGGCGCCGTAGACCATCTCGCGGGCGGCGGCGCGGCCGGCGCGGTGGCCTTCGTGCCGAGGCAGGCCGCGGTGCCGCGCCCACCGGCCGTTGCCGTCCATGATCACGGCGACGTGGGTGGGCATCTGGTCGGCCGGGATCCGTGGCGGCTGCTCACCGCTGGGGTGCGGCGGCGGACGGTCGAACACCGGGCGCCGCGCGGGTGGGCTCTGCGCGGGGACGGCGGGGGCCCGGGCCTCGCGTGGCCGTGGGACGGTCACCGGGGTCAGGCTCCAGGCCAGGGCGGACCGCGCTCGGGCGGGGACGACGAGACGGGCGGTGGCGGCCGTCGACGGCCTGGGCGGGGTGCGCAGGAGAGCGGGACCGGCGGCGTCGACGGCGTCGAGCTGTGCGCGCAGCAGCCCGGCCATGGTGTCGAGGACGACGGCGGGGCCGGGGTGCATGCCGTGGGCGAGAGCGGGCTGGCTCACCCATGCGCGGGCGAGCCGCGTCAGGTCGGTGATCAGGGCGGCGGTGGCCGGACTCCAGCGCAGGTGCGACAAGTCGTCCTCGCAACCGGGGAAGTGATCCAGGGCCTGACCGGGCAGGAGGAGGTCCCCCTGGGCCAGGTCGGCGGACAGGTCGGTGAGGATGTCCGTGAGGCGGACGCCGTCGAGGAACGTCGTGTAGACCTCCTGTCGGTCCAGGCGCAGCGCCACCCCGGCCCCGGCCTTGTCGAAGAGGTCACGGACCTGGTCGAACCAGGGGAGGAGCGTGCCGCGGCCCCACGCGCGCCAGCTGTTCCAGTCGGCGAAACGCTGCCCGTGGCTGTCTCGCCGCACCACCGCCATGGCGCCGTGCAGCCCCGAGATGTCCAGGCGCCACCGCCAGGCGGTGTCCACCAGAGCCCGGCGGACCGGGTCCGTGCTCGACCCGGTCGCCACGTCGTGATCCAACGCGGCGATCCATGCTCCGACCCGCTCGGCACGCCGTTCCGCGTCGACCGAGTGGTCGTCGGCAAGATCGTCGATGGCGTTGGCCGCCGCCCACAGGGCCCAGCACGCCGGACGCATCACAGCGGGCACGAGTTGGATCAGAGCGTATTCCGCGGGGTCCTGTCGCTTGGTCCTGGCCCGGCAGAGCCGGTACGCCGCCCGCAACGCCGGATCGTCACCGACCGCCTCCCACAGCGATCTCGTCGTGCGGCGGCCGGCCCGCGGAACGGCGGAGCGTCGCGGGCCTGGAGATGTGGAGAACACAAGGATCACAACGACAGTCGGGCGACGAGGTTGTGCCGGTGATCAGAAACGCTGCTCAGCCCTCCGGAAGCGGCCGCGGTTCGGCAGGCCGCGGGCCGTTGCCCCGCGGCGCCCGTCGGTTCGAGGGCAAGGTGCTGCGGGTGCGCCACTGGAAGGTCAGCAGCCCCACGAGTGCCGCCGCGGCGAACCAGGTCAGTTCGACGAGCAGGTGCCCCGGGACGGCCGTGCGGGAGAAGGCCGCCGCGGTGGCCGCCTGCATGGCCCCGTAGGACGGCAGAAAGTGTGTGATGGCGCTGTCCGCACGGGAACTGATGATGGGATTCTGCAGCGCGAGGTCGATGACACTGGTCATCACGATGGCGAACATGCCCTCCACTTCCTTGCGCAGCAGAGCACCGAAGCCGACTCCCAGGATGCCGTACGTCAGTCCCGCGCTGAACAACGCCCCGGCCAGCAGCAGGGGCTGACGCGGTGTCCAGGCCAGGCAGATGACGGCTGTCGCGTAGGCGGCCACCACCGCCGACGCGAGAGTGAGGCCGGCCAGCTTCGCCGCGATCAGATGGGGCCGAGGAAAGCCGGCCATGGCCAGGCGCCGGTCGAACATGCTGCCGCCGAAGGTCGCGGCGAACATCAGGAACGCGGTGATCAGGGTGACCGCGTTGAGCGCTCCGCTGACCGCGGTCAGCTCGTTGCCGCGAGGCGTCAGCAGTTCCCCGGTGGCCCGAAGGCGCAGCCGCACCGGCTGGTCCGGCATCGACACGTACGCCAGCAGCGTCCACAGGGGAAGGAAGAGCGCGATGAGCACCGCGGCGAACCGGTTACGGGAGTGCTCGACCAGCGTGTACCGAGTGGCCGTGACGAGCAGCGCCGTCCGCTCCCTCATGCGGCTCCCCTCTCCTGTGTCCGCAGACGGCCACCGTCCAGGCGCCACAGTGTGTCCAGCCGCTCGGCGTCGTAGGCGAGGTGGGAGACCACCAGGATCGAACGCCCTCGCTCGCGCAGCCGGGCCGCGAGGTCCCAGAAACGCAGGTACGTTTCCCAGTCGAAGCCCTGATAGGGCTCGTCCAGCAGCAGAACCTGCGGGTCGTGCATCAGCGCGAGGGTCACGTTCAGCTTCTGCCGCGTGCCCCCGCTGAGCAGGCCGGCCCGCTCGTCGATGTAGTCGGTGAAGCCGAGCACCTCCATGACCTCCCCGGCGTATGCGAGGTCGTCGAGACGGAACGCCGCCCGGAAGTACGACAAGTGCTGACGCACCGTCAACGCGTCGTTGATCACCACCTTCTGCGGGCAGTACCCGAAGCGGCCACCGTGACGGACACTGCCCCGCGCGGGACGCAACTCCCCGGCGAGGATCTTGAGCAGCGTGGACTTGCCGGTGCCGTTCTCTCCCACCACCCCGGTCAGCGCTCCCGCGGGCAGGGTGAAGTCGATACCCCGCAGTACCCGCCTCTTGCCATAGTGATGATGCACATCCACGACTTCCACGCTGTGACACTCCCACGCTGCTCGCCCGGACGACCGAAGGCTTCAACGAACCCGGCCCGCCACAGGCACGCAGCCGAGCGCCGGCGTCCTTTGCCGGTCCGGCGAACAGATGCCTCCCCGCCCCGCCGTGCCGAAGCGCCGCGGCGGCCTGCGGCGTGGTGCCCGGCTTGCTGATCAGCGGTGGGACCGGTGGCCCGGGCGAGGGTCGGAGCTGCGACGGGTCGCGTGGAGGGAACCGAGCAGATCGAGGGACTGGGCACTGGGACTGCCCGGTTCGGCGTGGTAGATGACGAGCTGCTGACCGGGGGCGTCGCGTACGTCGAAAGCCTGGTAGGTGAGGCTGAGGGGGCCGACCTCCGGGTGGAGGAGGTGTTTGGCGTCCCGGGTCTTGCCGCGCACGGTGTGGGCGTTCCAGAGGCGGCTGAAGTCCGGGCTGCGCTCCGTGAGGGTGCGGACGAGTTCGCGCAGCCGCGGATTGTCCGGGTCGAATCCGGATGCCTCGCGAAGGTTGGCGACGGTGGCCTGTGCCGCCCGGTCCCAGTCCGTGTAGAAGGCGCGGCCCGCGGGGTCGAGGAAGGTCATGCGGGCCAAGTTGTCCGCCGGCTCGAACGGGGCGTAGAGCGCATCGGCCAGGGGGTTGACGGCGAGGAGGTCCAGGGTCCTGCTCATGACGAACGCCGGGGTGCCGGGGTAGCCGTCCATCAGCTGTCGCAGTGACGGGCTCACGTGCTCGGCGGTGTGGACCGAGAGCCCGTCGTTCGGCGTGGCCCCGGCCAGCCGGTACAAGTGCGCGCGGGCGTCCTCGTCGAGGCGCAGGGCGCGGCTGAGCGCGTCTACCACCTTGGGGGAGGGGTTGCGCTCGCGGCCCTGCTCCAGCCGGGTGTAGTAGTCGGCGTTCACCGCGGCCAGGACGGCGACCTCCTCGCGGCGCAGGCCGGCGACTCTGCGGGCCCCGTAGCTCGCCATGCCCACATCCTCCGGCCGCAGCCCGGCGCGGCGTGTGCGCAGGAAGTCACCCAGGTGGTTGTCGTCCATGTGTTCAGGCTAGGCGAGGGCGCGGCCCGCTGCCTGGGTGTGCCGTACCCAGGCAGCAGTCGTCCTGGTCGACGGGCGCCGACCTGCACAGACTCGGTGGGGCGGGAACGACCCGCACCGTGCGAGGAGAGGAGTCCGCCATGGCTGGGAGCGTCGAGGACGACGACGTCGACGTGGTCGGGATGTGGGTGACCGCGGACGGTCACATCCGGCAGGAGCTGCTGCCGGACGGGCGCTACGACGAAGCCCGCGGCGAGCGGCGCAGCGCGTACACCGGCCGCTACACGGTGACCGGCAGCCACCTGGACTACGTCGACGACACCGGGTTCACCGCCACGGGCGACATCCGGGACGGAGTGCTCTACCACGAGCACCTCGTGCTCCACCGGGAGCAGAGGCCGTCGTAGACGGCCGGGCCACGGCCGCCCGGGGCACCGGGCGCGCCTCCCTCACCAGGGGACCAAGAGGTGACTGCACAGCAGTCGGCCAGCGGCAACGAGAATCGAGGACCATCTCCATGACAGGACAACGACTCGCCGGCAAGGTCGCGCTGATCACGGGCGCGACCGGCGGCCTCGGCGCGGCGACCGCCGAACTCTTCGCCCGCGAAGGCGCCCGGCTGGTGATCACCGATATCGCCGAAGGCCCCCTGCGGGACCTGTCCCACCGGATCGAGGCGCGCGGCGCGGAGGTGGTCGCCGCCCGCCTCGATGTCTCCTCCGCACGGGAGTGGGACGAAGTGATCACCGTCGTGCGCGACCGGTTCGGAACGCTGGACGTGCTCGTGAACCTCGCCGGCATCGTGGACTGGCCAGGGGTCGAGGACACGCGCGAAGAGGCGTGGGACCGCGTCATCGCCGTGAACCAGAAGGGCACATGGCTGGGCATGAAGGCGGCGATGCCGCTCCTTCGAGCGAGCGGCAACGCGTCGGTGATCAATACGTCGTCCGTACTCGGCCTGGTGGGAAGCGGTGCGGCCGCGGCCTACCAGGCGTCCAAGGGGGCCGTGCGCCTGCTGAGCAAGACCGCAGCGGTCGAGTACGCCCGGCAGGGAGTACGGATCAACTCGGTCCACCCCGGGGTGATCGCCACTCCGATGATCCAGGACCTCCTGGACGACCAGGGCGACCAGCAGCCGGACATCCGCCGCACCCCCATGAACCGGGCCGGCCGGGCCGACGAGGTGGCCCCCGCGATCCTCTTCCTGGCTTGCGAGGACTCCTCGTTCGTCACCGGCGCGGAGCTGGTCGTCGACGGCGGGCTCACCGCGTACTGAACCACCCGTGCGGCCCACCGGGCCCGTCCACCGGGCCACCGCACTTCCGGTGCCCCGCACCGGCGTCCGCACGCACACCGACCCTCTCCGGGGAGAGCGCACCATGACACCTGCGACCGCATCCGCGGCATCCGCCGCACCAGCCGAATCCACCGAGTTCGCCGGGAAGACCGCCCTCGTCACCGGAGCCGCGCGAGGGGTGGGCCGGGAGACCGTGGCACTCCTCCACGCCCGCGGCGCCCGGGTCGTCGCCCTCGACCTCCGCCCCGACGTCGAGAACCTGGCGGACGAGTTTCCCGGCGTCGCCGCGACACAAGGCGACATCACCCAGGAGGAGACCGCGCACCGCGCCGTGACAACAGCCCTGGACGCCTTCGGCGGACTGGACATCCTCGTGAACAACGCCGGCCGCACCCAGAACAAGCCCGTCACCGAGACCACGGCCGAGGACTGGGACACGGTGATGGCGGTCAACGCCCGAGGCTCCTTCTTCTGCGCCCGCGAGGCGTTCCGGGCCATGAAGAGCCGCGGCGGCGGTGCCATCGTCAGCACCGGCTCCTACGCCTCCACCGTCGCCCTGCCGGAAGGCGTCGCCTACAGTGCGTCGAAGGGCGCTCTGGCCCAACTGACCAAGGTGCTCGCCGTCGAGGGCGGCCCGCTGGGCATCCGCGCCAACCTCGTGGCCGCGGGCGTCATCGAGACGGACTTCCTCGACACGATCCGCCCCGACAGCCGCGCCTACCTGGCGTCCTTCGGCGCCGCGCAGCCTCTGGGACGTGTGGCGCGGCCCGAGGAGATCGCCGAGGTCCTGTGCTTCCTCGTCTCGCCCCGCTCCAGCTTCGTCACGGGAGCCGTGGTCGCCGCCGACGGCGGTTTCACCGCGCTCTAGCGACGCACCGGACCGCGCCTGTCCCGCGACCACGGACACCAAGGGCTTCACCTGCCTGTCAACGTGACCGCCGAGCCCGTCCGTCAGACTGGAACGACCAGCGCGCGGGCCACGGTGAGGAGTCGAGTTGTTACGTTGTGAGGCGGTCGGCAAACGGTACGGCGCGGGACGGTGGGTCCTCAGGGACGTGAGCCTGGAGGTCCCGGCCGGTGACGTCCTCGCGGTGGCCGGCGGCAACGGTTCGGGGAAGTCGACCTTGCTGAGGATCCTCGTCGGACTGTCGCGCCCCACCACCGGGAGCGTGTCGGGCCGACCCTCGCGCATCGGTTACGTACCGGACCGCTTCACCGTCCACGACCGCGTCTCGGCGATCTCCTACCTCACCCACATGGGGCGTATCCGTGGGCTGTCGGCCTCCGCCGCCCGCGCCCGAGGCCACAACCTGCTGGAGCGGCTGTCCCTGGTGGGCGGGCGAGACGCACCGCTGCGCACGCTGTCGAAGGGCAACGCGCAGAAGGTGGCGCTCGCCCAGGCCCTGCTGGTCCCACCCGACCTGTTGGTGCTCGACGAGCCCTGGTCGGGTCTGGACGTCTCGGCCCACGGTGTCCTCGCCGAGTCCATCGACGAGGTGGCCGCACAGGGCGGGGCGGTGGTCTTCACCGACCACCGCGAGGCGATCACCGAGACGCGCGCCCGAGGTGTCTGCACCATCGACGACGGCCGGCTCTCCCTGCGGGGCGGCCGGCACACCGGGAGTCGCCCCTCGACGGCCGAGCTGGTGCTCACCGCGCCGCCCACCGACGTCACGCCGATCGAGGTGAACTGGTCCGCGCTGCCGGGTGTGACCGGCGTCGTCCAGTGCGGCGAGGAGGTCGTCCTGCGGGTGTCGCGGGAGCGCTCGGACGCCGTACTGCTGACGGCACTGCGGCACCGGTGGTCGGTGGTCAGCCTGACCGGGACCGCGGACGCACGCGGTTCCCGGGGTGACGCGAGGGGGACCGCCCGGTGATCGCCCTGGTCGGCTACATGGTCACGGTGCTGCTGCTCTCCCAGCGCTACCTCGCGCCGCTGCTGCTGTTCCTGGGCCTGGTGGCCGTGCTGACCAGCAGCGACAGCGGCCCGCTCACCGCGACCTACGCCTCGGTGGCCGGGGCCATGCTGCCGTGCTCGGTCTGGCTGACCGTGACACTGATCGGTCTAGAGGACCGGGCGCACCGCTCGATCGTCGTCATCAGCGCCGGCAGCCACCTGCGCGTGCTGCTCGCGACGGTCGCGACGGCCGCGACGGGGTGCCTGCTGCTGACGGCTGCCGGCCTCGTGCTGCCGCTGATGCTCGGAGCCCACACACCCGGCCTCGCCGATCTGGCCCTGGGGATCGCGGCCCAACTCACCTGCGCCTGCACCGGCATGGCGATCGGGCTGGTCTGCTCGCGGCTGATCTTCCGCCGGCCGGGCCACGCGCTCGTCCTCGCCCTGGTGCTCCTCCTGGCCGTGCTGCTCGGCAAGGGCGTGTCCCCGGTCAACATCATGCTCACCCGCCTGCAGAGCGCGTCGGACTCGGCGGACGTCCTGGCGCCCACGGGTGCCCTGCTCGCCGTCACGGCGGGAGTCTTGGCGGCCGCGGTCGCTGTCACCCAGGCGGTCACCCGCAGGAAGGCATGAACCCCACGAGACGCGTGCGGCTCACGACCGAGGCCAGGCACGACTTCGGACGCTCCGGAACCGTCGTCACGGGGGCGGGCCGGTCGTCACCGAGCCGCGGGGCGCCGCGTCAGCGGCGTTCGGTGCCCGCCCGGCGCCCAATTCACGCGACACCGCCCCCGAGCTGTGGGAACCTCACGCGTGATGACACAACGAACCGATACGCCCCCCACATGGGACGAACGTACGCAGCTGGCCACCTTCCTGGATTACGCCCGTGACACGGCGCGAGCCAAGTGTGAGGGCGTGTCCGAGGAAGACGCCCGCAAGGCACCGCTGCCGAATTCACCGTTGATGACGATGTGCGGGCTGATCAGCCATCTGCGCTGGGTCGAGTACCACTGGATCCAGGTGATGTTCCTCGGCGAGGAGCCCGAGGGGCCGCTCACGGCGGCGACCGACGACGACCCCGACCCCGAGATGCGGACGGCGGTCGACACCCCGTTGCCGCGGCTTCTCGCCGAGTACGAGGAACAGAGCGCCCGCTATCGCCGGCTGGTGGCCGACCGCGACCTGGACTCGACGGCCGAGCGCCCCATCGGCGACGGTCGCCACGTGGACCTGCGCTGGGTGGTCCTCCACCTCATCGAAGAGATCTCCCGCCACAACGGTCACCTCGACATCGTGCGTGAGCTGGTCGACGGACAGACCGGCGTCTAGCAGCCGCGCTTGTCGTAACGGACTCATTCGCCCCACGCCCGACGGCCGCATCGGGAACAGCCGGTCGGGCCCGCACGGTTGCATCGCATGAGAGACCGGCGCCGCACGGCGGGGGAGCACGGAGGCCACAGGGGCGTCCGCCCCCCCACGATCCGGGCCGGATGCGGTACACCCGCCGCTGCGGCGGGACACGACGATATCTGCAGGAGGACTGTTTCATGATCGACCGGCCCTTGACGCTGATGGCAGTACACGCCCACCCCGACGACGAGGCCACCGGAACCGGAGGGGTCCTCGCTCGGTACGCGGCCGAAGGCATCCGCACGGTTCTCGTGACGTGTACCGACGGCGGTTGCGGCGACGGTCCGGGGGGTGTCAAGCCGGGCGATCCCGGGCACGATCCGGCCGCGGTCGCCCTGATGCGACGTCAAGAACTCGAGGCGAGCTGTGACGTGCTGAAGATCAGCGATCTGGAGATGCTGGACTACGCCGACTCCGGGATGATGGGCTGGCCGAGCAACGACGCCCCCGGCTCCTTCTGGCGGACCCCCGTGGAGGAAGGCGCGGCCCGACTCGCGGAACTCATGCGGCACTACCGACCCGATGTGGTCGTCACCTACGACGAGAACGGCTTCTACGGCCATCCCGACCACATCCAGGCCCACCGCATCACGATGGCGGCGCTGGAGATGACCGCGCTGACACCGAAGGTGTACTGGACCACGATGCCCCGCTCGGGGATGCAGCGGTTCGGGGAGATCATGCGCGAGTTTCATCCGGACATGCCCGAGCCGGATCCGGCCGAGGCCGCCGCGATGGCCGAGATCGGCCTCCCCGACGACGAGATCACCACGTGGGTGGACACCACCGCGTTCAGCGGTCAGAAGTACGACGCGCTGGCCGCGCACGCCAGCCAGGGCGAGAACATCTTCTTCCTCAAGCTGGGCAAGGAGAGGTTCGGCGAGCTGATGGGCATGGAGACCTTCCTACGGGTCCAGGACGCCACCGGCGCGCCCGTACCGGAGAGCGACCTCTTCGCCGGACTGCGCTGATCCACTTCGGAGAGACGGAGCCGCCGGCGTCTCATGAGGCGCCTGGCGGACTGGAGAAGGACGGCTACCGGGCCCGGCTCGCCCCGGGGCCGTCCTCGCCCGGCCGCGGCAGGCGGAGTGGCGCGAGGGTCGCGAGTGCACCTCGCCGATGGCCGCGATCGGAAAGAGCCGCCCCGGGAACGGTCTCCTGGCCGGCAGGCACCACCGCCTGTGTCGGGTCCGTGGTGAATTCGCAGACCGATGGTGAACTTCCTGGCCCTCTTGCGTGCTCTTCACCACAGCGTGGCTGCAAAGAAGCGAAGTCAAGGTGTGGCGATATGGCCCCTCGATGTGCTGATTTGTGACCCCACATCCTGCGGCAGGGTGTTGAGCGGCGCTGACATGGGAGGGAAGGCCCGGCAGGTGGGCGGCTTTATGATCGTCAACGACTGTTGAATCCGCGACCATCCTTCTGTCGTCGGACGGTACTTGGCGACCGCGAACGCACTCGCTGAGCGGGCCGCGTGGCGGCGACGCATGTGAAGAAAGGTGGACCCCATGGCCCTCGGGCTGCTGCGACGTCGGCGTTCCCGCGGCGCTTCCGGTGCCGGAGCGAGCATCTCGGTGCCCCTGCCGCCCGATGCCGGAGCGTTCGGCATCGAGGTCGTCGATCCCATGGGGCAGCCCATGGGCGGAGCCGAGGTCACGGTGACCGCGCTGGACAGCCACCGGGTTGTGACGCGCGGCACCACGGACCCTCACGGCTACTTCATAGCGACGCTGTCACCGGGCTCCTACAGCGTGATGACCGTGGCCGAGGGCCTGTCGCCCAGCCGCGAGAACCTCGACATCACCGCCGGTGTGGCTCTGCCCCCGATGCGTATCGCGCTCCTGCCCGCCCGGCAGATGGAACTCCCCACGGCGGGAACCTGGCTGTTCGACCCTCCGCACACCGCGATCCGGTTCATCGCCAAGCACGTGGGGATGGCCCACGTCCACGGCCGGTTCACCCGCTTCCAGGGCGGCATCCGCGTCGCACCGGACATGGCCGACTCGCAGGTCTCGGTGCGCATCGACGCCGCCAGCATCACCACGGGCAACAACACCCGTGACAACCACCTGCGTTCCGCCGACTTCCTGGACGTCGAGCGCTACCCCTACATCGACTTCACCAGTACCCGGTTCGCCTACCGCGGCGGTTCCAAGTGGACCCTGCACGGCACGCTCACCATGCACGGCACCAGCCGCTCCGTCGGCCTCGACACGACCTACCTCGGGATGGTCAACGGAGGCTACGACCAGGAACTGCGGTGCGCGGCCCTCGCCAAGACGGAACTCCACCGGGAGGACTACACCCTCAACTGGCGTTCCATGCTCGCCCGCGGCATCGCCGTCGTCGGACCGACCGTGCAACTCGAGCTGGACGTCCAAGCGATGTACCGCACCCACGACACGCCCACGCCCCCGGAGTAGGCCCTCACAAGCAGGCGCCTGACGCGGGCTGCGGCCCGGCAGGCGCCTTCCGGCCGTTCGGGGGTGCCGATCGGAGGCGGTACGGCACCCCCACGGCCGACCCCACCGGATCGCGTGCGCTCCGTCGCGACGAGGCGCGTTCACCGGCTTGCGGATCCCTCCCCACAACGATCACCACATCCCGCGAGCCCTGTCAGGACGCGGAGACAGCCGCTCGGGCCCGAGCCAACCGCAGCCGGTTCTCCTCCAGCCACTCCGAAGCGACGTCGATCGGCACCCGCACCGCGATCTGCGTCGACGGTGAGTCGTGCACGGTGACCTCCACAGGGTCATCGGGGACCACGTCCACCCATGCGCTGCGGTCACCGGCCGGCCACTCGGCCCCCTCCTCCGCCTGGAGGGCATCGAGGCAACGCTCCCACTCGTCCAGGTCCTCATGCGACACCTGCAGGCCGACCCGCCCGGAAACGAAGCCGCTCTTCACCACGATCTCGGCTGAGTAGTAGCGCTCCTGGTCCACCGTCGCCACAGGCGCACCGCACCTCACCTCAACCGCGACGCTTTGGGCCGGATCCGCGAACCGGAACAGCTCGAACGTCTGCACTTCATCAACCACAGTTGCCTCTTGCGCGCTTGGTGGACCAGATCGCTGTTGATCCTCTCAGGTGGCCTGGCCGGAATCGTCGGTCAGAGCGGCCGCGGTCGAAGTGAGGTGCTGGACCAGGAGCGCGGCCGCGGCGTCGGCGTCGCGGGCCAGCACCGCCTCCTCCAGCCTGCGGTGTTCCAGAGCACCGTCCCGATCGGGGTTGCGGTGTGCCGACCAACGGCGGGCCAGCTCGCTCTGGGTCCACAACCGGTCGAAGGTCTCGAGCAGTGCGCGGTTGCCGCACCCCTCCAGCAACGTGCGGTGGAAGGCTCTGTGCGCTTCGGCCCAGGCGTCGGTGTAGTACTCGCCCTCCTCCGGCGCGAATGCCGGAGTGCGCACCAGGCGATGGTGGGCGGCCCGCACGCGGGCCTCCCAGTCGACGTCACCGCGCTCGACGGACATGCGCAGCACGGCCGGTTCGACGGTCCGGCGGGCTTCCATGATCTCTTGCCAGCGGCGGTCGGAGAAGGACGGGACGGCGAAACCGCGGTTGGGCAGCCGGTCGGCGAGCCCCTCGCCGACCACCCGCACAAGTGCCTCGCGCACCACGGCCAGGCTCACGCCCTGCTCCTTGGCGAGATCCTGCGGCTTGAGGGGAGCCCCAGGGGGGTGGTCCCCACGCATGATCGCGTCCCGCAGATGTGCGTAGACCTGGTCGGAAAGCATCAGCTTCCCCGGCGGGGTCGAGGCGTGGGCCGTCTGAGTCATGAGCTCATCCTAGACGATCTCTTCAATAATCGATTATCGGTGCTACTGTCGATTCAGCAGCCGATGAGGACGTCCTCGTCCGGAAAGGAGCGACAGCTGTGCCTGCCGACGACCCCTTCGCCCGCCTCCCCCAGGCGGCCGCGTTCACCATCACCAGCACCACCGTCACCGACGACGCCCGCGCCGGCGACGGCCCGATGGACCTCGACGCCGTGCGGGACGTCAGCCGCGCCGTCAGCGCCGCCCACCTGTTCATCTATCTCGTCCCCGAAACCGCCGAGGAGGCGGCCGGGCTCGGCGTGACCGACCGCGGCCCGGCGTATCTGGCCTTCCGGTCGGCCGCGATGGGCGCGGTTCCGTGGCAGGTCACGCTCGCCGCCTTCTATAACTTCAGCCCGCGGGCGGTGCGGGCCATGGCGGGCGTGTGGGAGGCCGCGCCGCCCGAGCGGTGGCAGGCCGCACGCTTCCGGGCCGCCGGCCGGGCGATGCGGCGCGTCGGCGTACAGCTCACGGCCGATCACCTCGCCGAGGCGCGGTGGCTGATCGACCCGGTTCTCGCCGGCGCCGACTACGCAGGCAAGGTGCTGGCCGCCGCGAACGCCTCGGTCGTGCTTCCCCCTGATCCTCTTGTCGCGCTGTGGCAGCAGATCACGGTGGCGCGCGAGTGGCGCGGCGACGCCCATCTCGTCGTACTCGCCGACAACGGCCTCGGGCCGTGCGACTGCCTCCTGCTGCACACCGCGACCGGCAGTCTCCCGACACCCCTCGTGCGAGCGACCCGCCGGTGGGACGACGAGGAGTGGAGTGCGGCCACGGCACGCCTGATCGCGCGCGGCTGGCTCGACTCCCACGGCGTGGTCACCGACGCCGGCCGTGCGGCACGCGAGCGCATCGAGGGGGAGACGGACGAGCACTGCGCCGCGCTGTGGGCACCCGTCGGCAACGCGGGCGCCCGCCGCTTCGCTTCGCTCATCTCGCCGATCTCCGACGCATTCGCCGCGACGACCACGCTTCAGGGGATTCGCGGCCAGTCTGATCTCGCCTGAACGGTCCCTCGCGTGAGCAGGCCCTGTTCCAGTACGAACGACCGCAGTGTGCGGGCCGCAGCGGCTCTCACGAACCGCTTCTCGCGGTGGGGGCGGTCGTACGGGAAGGATGCCCTGGCCCGACAGGTCCCGTGTGGTCCATTGATGGTCGCTCAGGATGGCCCGGGCCAGGATGGACAACCAGGCGCGGTACCTGGAAAGTGGCCAAGCAGCGGGCCACCGGCCTGCTCGGGTGCTGCCGCCTCGCCAACCCGGACCAGCCCCAACTGGCGGTCATGGGTGATGTTCGCGCAGCTTGAAGGTTCCCATGAGCTGCGCTGTTATGTGGAGTCCTGGCGGCGGCCTGATGCGGTGGACTAGGCTATGGGGATGACTACCGGGACGGCATTGCGCCACACACGGATCGGCGACCCGGTGCTCCTCTGAGCACTGTGCGGGCCATTGCGGGCCCGCCGTTGGATCGAAGATCTTGCCCTGTTGCGCGGGCTCCGCCTCCGTCGTGTTGATCTGAGGACATATCAACCACGACAGGAGACTTCATGCCCACCAAGATGTTGCACATTCCCACTGCGGACGGCCGGGCAGATGCCTTGGCCGTCTTTCCCGACGGCGGCGAGCGGCACCCAGGGGTGCTGATGTACGCGGATGGCTTCGGCATCCGACCCGTGCTGCGGGAGATGGCACGTGAACTGGCCGGCCACGGGTACTACGTGCTCGTTCCCAACTTCTTCTACCGGCACGGCCCGGCACCTGTGGTCGAACTTCCCGAGCACATCGGAGAAGAGGCGCGGACCGCGGTCATGGGTCAACTGATGCCCCTGATCGAGGCGCACACCGTCGAACGGACCTTGCGGGACGCCGACGCCTACCTCGGGTTCCTCACCACGCAGCCCGAGGTCAGCGCGGGACCCGTCGCGGTGACCGGCTACTGCATAGGGGGCCTTCTGGCGGTGCGCACCGCTGTTGCCCACGCCGGTCGAGTGGCCGCCATCGCGGGATTCCACGCTCCCGTGGGCGCCGCCGGGTCCGACAGCCTGCGCCGCCTCATCGCCCAGGTCCACTTCGGCCACGCCGAAACCGACCTGACGCCCGGGGCCCTCGGCGAAATCAACCAGGCCCTGGACGCCGCGGGTGTCGACTACACCTCTGAGATCTACCCCGACACCGTCCACGGCTTCACCATGGCCGACACCGATGCCTTCAACCCGGCGGCACTGCAGCTTCACTGGGACCACCTGCTCCCCCTCCTCGGCCGCACTCTGGCCGGCGGTTGATGCTTCGGTCCGGAACGCGAACTGATGCGGGCTTGCTTCGTCAGGGGCAGTGGGATCGAACGCGCACCGCGAGGGCGCGCGGTCCAGTGTTCCGCTCAGGCGTGGTCGCTCGGCTTCCGCAGTACCTCGATCACGCTGGCGTAGCTGTCGGAACCGTGACCGGCCGCCTTGGCGCGTTGCATGGTCGCCTTGAGCAGGGCAACCAGCCCGGTGTCGATGCCCCGAGCCTGTGCGGCGTGGATGAGGTGGTCGATCGTAGCGATCTGTACGTCGACGGTCGCGTCGTCGCCCGGGTACTCGGCGGCGTCCACCTGGGCAGAGTAGGTGGTCACGAAGCCGGACACCGCGGTCAGCCAGCGGACGGCGATGGGCGTGAACGCTCCGGCCTCGACGCCGTCGGCGCCCACCAAGGCGGCGCCGTGCAGCCAACCGGTCAGGGTGGACCACATCAGACCGAGCAGGGCCGCGTCGTACAGGGAGGCCAGGCCGGGGTCGTTGCCCAGGTAGACCGGGTCTCCCAGCGCCTCGAGGACCTGGCGGTGGGAGTCCAGGACTGAGGGCGATCCGCTGTAGAGGAACATCGTGGCCGGGTCGCCGACGCCGGGCGGGGTAGTCATGATTCCGCCGTCGAGGTGGCCGGCGCCGTGGAGGCGGAGCCAGCTGTCCAACTCGCGTGCCTGCTCAGCGGACCCGGAGGTGACGTTGATCAGGTCCCGCCCCGCGAGGGCGCCGGTGGCGGGCCCGAGCAGCGTGCGCAGCACGTCGTAGTCGAATACGCAGGTGAGCGTCACGGGGCTGGCAGCGATGGCTTCCTCCGGCGTGTCGGCAAGGCGTGCGCCCTTCTCGACCAGGGGCCGGGCCTTGCCGGGCGAGCGGTTCCACACGGTGAGCGGGTGCCCCCGGTCAAGCAGCGCGGCGGCCAGCGCCGAGCCCATGGATCCCAGTCCGATGACGGTGACGGCCTGCAGATCGGTGTGCATGGTTCAACTCCTGTTGTCCGAGTCCTGGGTGATGCCGCAGGCCTTCCGGCCGTGCGGTCGATCATGTGCGACTACGTTCGCAGTGCTGGGCGGCCCCGGACAGTGACACCGGTGACGCCGACCACCAAATTCCTGCCGTAGGCTTCACGGAATGACAGTGGGGTCAGTCGCCGTGGTGGTGACGGAGGAGATAGGGCTCCCCTCTTGGGATCTCTATGAGTTGAGCATCCCGTGCACGGTTTTCGGGAAACCGCAACCCGATCTGGCCGAGTCCTGGTACGACTTCCGGCTGTGCGGCGTGGGCGACCGCCTCGCGGAGGCGGATGGCGGATCGCCGGGTCCGGCCCGTTTCACCGTCCGGACCCCGTACGGCGTCGACGACATCGTCGGCGCCGACACCGTCATCGTGCCGTCCGTGCCAGACTCCTGCGTCGAGGGAGAACAGCCCCTGCCCGCGGAATTCGTCACCGCACTGCGCCGGGCCCACGACGCGGGGGCCCGCATGGTCTCCCTGTGTAACGGCGCCTTCGCGCTTGCCGAGGCCGGACTGCTCGACGGCCGCCGTGCCACAGCCCACTGGATGCACACTGCGCAGCTCGCTGAGCGATACCCGAAGGTGACGTTCGACGACTCGGTCCTGTACGTGGACGAGGGCGACGTGCTGACCAGCGCGGGCCTGACCGCGGGCCTTGACCTGTGTCTCCATCTGGTGAGACTCGATCTCGGTGCGCATGTCGCCAACCAGCTGGCCCGGCGTATGGTCGTGCCCGCCCATCGGCCCGGCGGTCAAGCGCAGTTCATCGACATGCCCGTGCCCGTCACCGACGACGCCGGACTGACCCCCGTACTGGCGTGGGCGCGAGCGCACCTTGACGAACCGCTGACCGTCGAGGACCTGGCCCTGCGAGCGGCCATGAGCCCACGCACCTTCTACAGACGTCTGCAGGAAGCCACCGGCACCACGCCCTTGCAGTGGCTGCTGAACGAGCGTCTGAGTCTGGCCCGGAGCCTGCTGGAGTCGACGGCACTGCCGGTTGAGAGGATCGGTGCGCTCACCGGCCTCGGCACGGCCAACAACCTGCGCCACCACTTCCTCAAGCGCGTGGGTGTCTCCCCTAGTGACTACCGGCGAGCCTTCCCGCCCCAGCGAACCCGGCCGGAACGAACGTCCACCTGATGCACGCCGTCGAGACCGCGGGGCCCACCTCGACGCCACAAACCTCCGCAAGGCGGGCCTGCACCTCATCGGCGGTGAGGCCCGTCGCGACCAGCGACATCTCATCTCGTCGACGCCGGTCAGGCGCTTCTGCGGCTTCTTGACGACCTTCGGTTCGAAGGAGGCCTCCCGGTCGCGGGGGCGTTTGCCGTTGCGGGAGTTGTCACCGTCCTTGCCCGTCGGATCGCGCTTGTCCTGGCCAAGGTGGTAGGTGTTCTCACCTTCGAGAGCGGACTCCAGCAGCCGATTGGTCAGCCGCTGCAGCATTCCCTCGCCGGTCTGCTCACTGCGGTAACCTGCTGCGATGCAGAAGGTCTTGGACGAGGGTCCGTTCTTTCACGGTACAAAGGCGGCCTTGCAAGTCGGGGACCATCTCACCGCCGGTTTTCGTTCCAACTACCGGCCCGAGATCGTGATGAACCACGTCTACTTCACCGCGTTGCGCGACGGCGCCGGCCTCGCCGCCGAACTTGCGGCAGGTGACGGAGAGCCGCGGGTGTATCTCGTCGAACCGACCGGCGAGTTCGAGAACGATCCCAACGTCACCGACAAGAAGTTTCCCGGCAATCCCACCCGCTCCTACCGCAGCAAGGAGCCGCTGCGGATCGTGGGCGAAGTCACCGACTGGACGCGGCAGACGCCTGAGGCCCTCAAGATGTGGCGCGACCGGCTGGCGGCCATGCGTCAGGACGAGCGCGCCGAGATCGTCAACTGACCGGGACGAGCCCACCACTGCTTCGTGACGGCGCTTACCGCTCGCGCGAGACCCGACGCTGTTCCTGACAGGCCGACGCACGTCGATCGGCAGACGTCTCCATGGTCTCAACCGGTAGGGCACTCGCCGAGGGTGTGTCGGCGGCCCAGTGACCGAGTGAGGGCGGTCAGCCGTTCGGCCTGGCGCGCGGTCGGGTCGGTGGTGCGGGTGGTCCAGGCGATGTGACCGTCCGGACGGATGAGGATCTCGGTCATTCCCCGCAGGCCCGGGTGGTCTTCGTGGTCGGTCACCACAGCGGTGGTGAGGCGTGCGTCGGGTTCCGGACCGGCGGTCGCCGTGGGGTCGGGGGCCAGGTCGAGGTGGACGAACCGGGCGGTGTGCAGGAGGTCGTAGAACCGGGTGGCGGACGAGCCCGCGACCGTCAGCGTGATGTCCGGCATCCGTCGTCCCACCAGGGGATCGGCGTCGGCGTCCGTGGGAGGGTAGGCGGTGTCCAGTGCGGAGACCCGGCCGGCGAGCGTGCGGTTGACCTCGTCCTGGCCCAGGAGTTCGTCCATCAGGCCCCGCAGGGCGGCGGCGGGACGCTCGTACCGGGGGACGAGGGTGAGTTCCATGAGGAGGGTCTGGACCTCCGTGTTCTCGGTCACCCTGCGGCCCACCGGGCGGCGCTCGGCGTCGTAGCTGTCCAGGAGGCCGGGGCGGGCCCAGCCCTGGACGGCGGCGGCCAGCTTCCAGCCGAGGTTCATGGCGTCCTGGAGGCCGGTGTTGAGGCCCTGGCCGGCGGCGGGGAAGTGGATGTGGGCGGCATCCCCCGCCACCAGGAGGCGTCCGGCCCGGTACCGGTCCGCGAGCCGGGTGGCGTTGCCGAAGCGGGAGAGCCAGCGGGGGTCGGCGACGCCGAGGTCGGTACCGCACATCCGGAGCAGGATCTGGCGGAACTCCTCCAGGGTGACCGGTTCCGTGGCCCCCACGCGCATCCGTTCCGGATCCACCAGGACCAGCCGGGTGACGCCGCCTTCCAGCGGCGCCACCAGCACGCCCGCGGCCCGCGCGGCGTCCAGGGCGGCGGGGTCGGTGTCCACGACCGCGAAGTCACCGAGGACTCCGGTGAGCGTCTCGTCGGTGCCGGGGAAACCGATGCCGGCGGCCCGCCGGACCACACTGCGTCCGCCGTCGCAGCCGACCGCGTACTGAGCCCGGACGGTCTCGGCGCCGTCCGGTCCCCGTACTTCCGCCTCGACCCCGTGCTCGTCCTGACGCACGCCGACGACCTCGTGGCCACGGCTGATCCGCACCCCCAGCTCGGCGGCCCGTTGTGCCAGCAGCGCCTCGGTGCGCGCCTGGGCGAGGAACAGCGTGTAGCCGTGCCGGGAGTCGAGCCGGGAGAAGTCGAGCCGGGTCGGAAGCTGGGCGAAGTGCCAGCCGGGGACCGTGCGGCCGAGTGGCAGGAAGCGGTCGAGCAGGCCCCGCTGATCCAGCAGCTCCAGACTGCGGGGGTGCAGGGTCAGCGCCCGGGAGTCGCGCTGCGGCTCGACGCGGCGCTCCAGGATCCGGGTGCGCACCCCCGCCAGGGCCAGCTCGCAGGCGAGCATGAGTCCGGTGGGGCCGCCGCCCGCAATGATCACGTCGTCCTTCATGGAGGGTCGCCCTCTCGTGTCACGCGCAATTAGTGAACGGCGTTCACGTGAACGCTGTTCACTATACTGCGGGGCATGAACTCCTCGTCAACCCGTTCACGGGGGCGCCCCTCGCGCATCGACAGCCCCCGCACCCTGCGCACCGCACTGGAACTGCTGGACGAGGCGGGTCTCGACGCCCTGACCATGCGGCGTCTCGCGGACGCGATGGAGGTGCGGGCCGGCGCCCTGTACCGCTACTACGCCACCAAGCAGGACCTGCTCACGGCCATGTCGGAGCAGATGATGGAGGGCGTGACCGAGAAGGTCCTGGCGACCGACGGCGCGCCGTGGCACGAGCGGGTGGCGGACTTCGCGCGCGCCCTGCGAACGGCGCTGCTCAACCACCGCGACGGCGCGCGGGTGTTCGCCGGGACCCACCCGACGGGCGGCAACGTCCTCGGTTTCTCCGAGGCACTGGTCGGCGTCCTGCTCGACGCGGGCTTCCCCGCGGACGACGCGGCCCGGACGCTCTACGCGCTGTCGAACTTCACCGTCGGCCACACCCTGGAGGAGCAGGCCGCCCGGTCGGGGGAGAACGGCGGAGCGGACGCCGCCGGACTGCTGCGCTCCGCGGTGACGGACGGCTCGTATCCCCACCTGCACACCGCGTTGTCCGCGCTGGCCAGCACGGACTTCGACCGTCACTTCGAGTACGGGCTGGGTCTGCTCATCGAGGGCCTGCGAGCGCGCCGTCCGGGCTGAGGGTCGGGCGCCGGGACCTCTTCCTCGGTCGGGGTCGGCTCGAGGCAGGTGACGTGCCCTCGACGCGTCACCTCGTGATCCCGCGTGCCGACCCTTCTCGGCTTCCGCTGCCGCAGCCGGGGTCTACGTCTCCCGCTGCGCCGTGACCAGGCCCGTCTCGTAGGCCGCGATGACGGCTTGGGCCCGGTCCCGGACCCGGAGCTTGGCGAAGAGGCCGGTGATGTGGTTCTTCACGGTGGAGCCGCTCACCCCCAGCCGTTCGGCTATCTCCGTGTTGTCCAGTCCTCCGGCGATCAGCCGCCACACCTCCCGCTCACGCGGGGTGAGTTCCTCGGCGTCGGGGGGAGCCGAGGGCCGTGACCGGTGGGCATGGGCCTTGACGTGCGTGGAGATGAGGCGGGTCAGGAGCCGTGGGGCGAGGATCGCCTCCCCTTCGTGGACGACGTGCAGGGCGGCGACGAGGTCCTCGGGCGAGATGTCCTTGGGCAGGAAACCGCACGCCCCCGCCCTGAGGGCGTCCACCACGTACTCGTCCATGTCGAAGGTGCTCAGGGCCAGGACCCGGCAGTCAGGCAGTTCGGTGCTCAGCCGTTCGGTGGCGGCGATACCGTCCAGGACCGGCATGCGGATGTCCATGATGACCACGTTCGGCCGGTGTGTGTGGGCCAGACGGAGCGCCTCGGCGCCGTCCCCGGCCTCGGCCACGACCTGGAAGCCGGGTTCGGGATCCAGCATCAGGGCGAGGCCGCGTCGGACGAGGGGCTGGTCGTCGGCGATGAGAACCTTCACGATCGCGCTCACGTGTACGACTCCTGGCGGTCGGCGGGCAGGGGAAGACAGGCGCGGACGGCGAATCCGCCACTCACCGGTCCGACCCGCAGGGTGCCGCCGTGCAGGACCACGCGCTCGCGCATCCCCACGAGCCCGTGGCCCGTGCCGCGTGCGACGAAGTGGCCGGGACGCGGGCCGTCGTCCGTGACGGTGACCCGGACCTCGTGCATGGTGCGGGTGAGTTCCACGTCGACGTGCGCGCCGTGGCCGGCGTGCTTGCGGGCGTTGGTGAGAGCTTCCTGGACGATGCGGAAGACGGTGAGCGCGACACCGGGCGGCAGCGACTGGAGGTCGCCCTCCGTGGTGAGCGTGGTGGGCAGACCGGCGCGGCGACTGTCCTCGACGAGGCGGTCGAGGTCGCCGATGCCGGGCTGTGGTGCGGTCGTCGCGCCTTCTCGTCCCTCTTCCCCGCCCTCGTCACCGGCCCGCAGTACGTCGAGCAGATGACGCATCTCGTGCAGAGCGGAGCGGCCGGAGCCCTCGAGGGCGACGAGTGCCTCGCGGGCCGCGTCCGGGGACCGGTCGAGGTTGGCCCGGGCGCCTCCGGCCAGCAGCTGCATCGTGGTCAGGTGGTGGGCGACGACGTCGTGCAGTTCCCGGGCGATGCGGCGCCGTTCGTCGGAGACGGCCCGCTCGGCGAGGCGCCGCCGCTGGGCCTCGGCCTTGTGTTGCCAGCGCCCCACGGCGACGGCGGCCCCGGCCACGAACAGCGCGGACACCGCGTTGGGGGCCAGCTCGATCAGGGGCGGTGCGGGCCTGCCCGGGTGGAACAGGTGCAGCACCGCGACGCACCCGACGACGGCCGTCGCTCCGACCACGGCTCTGGAGTGACGGACGGCGGTGTAGAGGGCGATGATCGTGGCCGCCCCGTAGTGCAGGCCCACGGAACTGAACCAGCCGGTGGACAGGTTCGCCGCGAGGACGCACACGAGGACCGCCAGAGGCGCGCGGCGCCGCGCCGGCAGGAAGAGCGAGGCGACGACCGTGACCAGGCACCCGGCCACGGGGACATGGCCCTGGTCCATCTGGCTGGTTACGGTGAAGCCCACGAGATCGATGGCCGCGGCACCGGCGGCGACGAGTCCGTCGTGCTGGGTCCACAGTCCCGGCCATCCGGTCCGGCTCGTCGCCGCGGCCGTGTCGGGGCCCGTCCCGCTCGCGAGATCCGGCGATTTCGCGCCTGGTGCGTCGGCACCGCTCCATGCCCGGACGGCGTGCCCTTCGTTCACGCTGTGTCCCATCTCCGCCCTCCCTGCGCGTCCCCGCATCCCCGTGGCCGTAGCGGCAGCGCGGTGACCTGCGGTTCTTCCGCAGAGTGTCCCATAGTTCCGGTGTGCCGGGCCCCGTGTTCCCCAGGCCGGGAGCGGACGGGGCGACCAGGAGCAGGCTCCCAGTGGGGCGACGATGCGGGGCCGTGCTCCCAGATGACTTTTCGTTCTCGGCTCCGAGTTCCGGGCCGCGCCCGGCTGATGTGCTGGACGAGTGCCGGGACGCCCCGGCTCGGGCCCCGCCTCGGACCGCGACGGTCCGTGGCGCCCGGCCTTCCGTACCCTTCCCGGAGGCATTCTGTGATCCGTTCCCTGACCGGATACTCGACCCGCAGACCATGGCGGGTCATCATCGTGTGGGCCGTGGTCGGCATCTTCGTGACGCTCGTGGGTCAGGCGCTCGTCTTCCGTGTGACGCACACCGACAGCGCCGGCTTCCTGCCACCGCAGTACGACGCGGCCGCGGCGTTGCGCGTCGCCGAGGAGGAGTTCGGCGCCGAGCCGGACGCCAACGCGGTGACGGTGCTGGTGGCGCGGCGCGACGGCAAGCCCCTGCGGGACGCGGACGAGGAGCGCATAAGGGACGCGGTGCGTGAACTGAACGCCACGCGCCTGCAGATGCCGTGGACGGACGAGCAGATACGGGGGCTCTCCGAGGACTACTCCCAGGTCCCCCGAGTGGCCTTCATGACGAACGCCCCGGACCGATCGTTCGCGCTGCTCGACGCGCGGCTGCGGGGCAACTCCACCGACCCCAGCATGCATTCCCTGTACCGGGTCTTCCACGACCGTGCCGAGCAGGAGTTCGGCGAGGCCGGCTTGCGCACGGGGTTCACGGGCGGCCTGGCGGACGTCGTGGACCGCGCCGACGCGGAGGAGACCACGCAGACGGTGGTCGGCCTGCTGGTGGTCGGTCTGATCGTTCTGATCAACGTGTTCGTGTTCCGCAGTGTGCTGGCCGCGTTCGTGCCGCTGTTCGCGGTGTCCGTGGTGGGGGGAACCGCCGTCGGTACGGTCGTGGGTGCGGCCCTGCTGACCGGATTCGACCTGGACCCGGGCACTCCGAGCATGATCGGCACCGTGCTGGTCGGCATCGGCGTCGACTACTTCCTCTTCCTGCTGTTCCGCTTCCGTGAGGAGCTGAGGCGACGCCCGCAGGAACACCATCGCCTGGTGGCCGCGGACGTGGCCGGGCGAGTGGGCACGGCGGTGACCTCGGCGGCGCTGACGATCGTGGCGGCCTTCGCGACGCTCGGCGTGGCGACGTTCGGCCAGTTCCGGGTGCTCGGCCCGTCCGTGGCGGTGTCGGTGCTGGTGATGCTGGTGGCGAGCCTGACGCTGATGCCGGCGCTGCTGGCGGTGACCGGGCGGAAGATGTTCTGGCCGTCGCGGATCCTGTCGGAGAAGGCAGGGCGGCCCGGCGCGGCGGGCCGTACCGGCGAGTGGGTGGCACGTCGCCCGCTGCTGGTGCTCGTGGCGTCGGTGACCCTCCTCGGCGCGTTGGCGGCCGGTGTGGTGGGCGTCCGGATGGACTTCAGCACCGGCGGCACCCCGCACGACACGGCGGCCGCCGCGACGGCGAGGGAAATCGCGGGCGCCCTGCCGGCGGGAGTGTCCGATCCGACGACGGTGTACGTCACCGCCGACGACGACCGGACCTTGGACTCCAGGGAGCTGGACGTCGTGCACCGGGCGCTGTCGGAGGTGGACGGAGTGGGCAAGGTGGCCGCCCCCGTGTTCGACGCCGACCGCACTGCCGCCCGGCTCGACGCCTACCTGACGGTGGACTCCCAGTCGCAGCGCGCGCGGGACCTCGTGGCGGGCCCGGTGCGCCAAGCCGTACGGGAAGCGACGCCCGCCGGACTCACCTCGCACGTGGGCGGCACGGCAGCCGTGTTCGCCGATGTGGCCACTGCGGTGGACCGGGACCTGCGGACGGTGTTCCCGGTGGCGGCGGCGCTGATCGCACTGATCTTGGTGGTGCTGTTGCGCAGCTTGGCGGCGCCCGTGGTGCTGATGCTCGCGGTCGGACTGTGCTTCGCGGCGACGTTCGGTGCCTCCGCGCTGGCCTTCCAGCACATCGGCGGCGAGGCGGGCGTGACCTTCGTCCTGCCGCTGGTGCTGTTCCTGTTCGTGGTGGCGCTGGGCACCGACTACAACATTCTGATCAGCGACCGTCTGCG
Source organism: Streptomyces sp. SudanB5_2050 (assembly GCF_964272335.1). Taxonomy (NCBI): domain Bacteria; kingdom Bacillati; phylum Actinomycetota; class Actinomycetes; order Kitasatosporales; family Streptomycetaceae; genus Streptomyces; species Streptomyces sp. SudanB5_2050. Next base: position 400,001 of record NZ_OZ186760.1, on the reverse strand, counting down.
TGAGGAGATGGCCCACGGGGGCTCCGTCCGTGCCGCCGTGGCCCGGGCGGTACGGCACACGGCTCCGGCCGTCGCCACGGCCGGTGTGGTTCTCGCCGCCTCCTTCGGCAGCCTCGCGGTGAACGCGGATCCCTCCACCCGTCAGCTGGGCTTCGCCACGGCCCTCGGCATCCTCCTGTCCTCCTTCGTCGTGTCACTCCTGCTGGTCCCGGCGGCCGCGGCCCTGCTGGGCCGGGGAATGTGGTGGCCGGTGCGCGTGGCACGAGTCCGGCGGGACGGGACCACCAGCCACGACACCGCGGAACCGGAAGGACACCGGACGGAGGACCGGCCGCTGTCCCGGCGGCCCTGACAACGCCCGTCCCGCCGGCGTTCGTCAGCCGCCCGTGTCCGTGCTTCGAGCGGGTGCTCCAGGGGCTATGAGGGCGGTGTCTCATCACTGTTGCGGGTGGGTGTGGCGGGGGGACGGGAACCTTCCTGGGGGACACCCGTAGCAGCTCGCACCGCGTCGTCCACGGTCGGGTGGAGGGCGTGCCGCCCGAGCCGGGTGGCGAGTGGGTGGCGAGCGAGGTCGGTGGCGGCGCGGGCGCGGACGTGGGCGAGGCACAGGGCGACGCCGTGGCGGTGGAGTTCGTCGCGGAGTTCGTCGAGGGTGTCGAGGACCGGTACGCCGAGGTGGTAGCTGTCGCCCAGGTCGAGTACGACGGTGTGGGGCGGGGGATCGGCGGCCCGGACCTGGTCGCGGACGGCGAGCCGCACCCGGCTGATGTTGCCGAAGAAGAGGCTGCCGTCGGGACGCACGACGAGCACACCGGGGACGGGTTCGGCGTCGGCGTGCATGTCGGTGTCGCCGTACAGGAGAACGCGCCCGTCCCCGGGCCGGCCGTCGCGGGCGCCACTGCCCGGCAGCCGGCCCAGGACGGCCACGTGACGGCGGCTGGCGGCGGCGATGAACAGTACGAGGGAGAGAGCCACCGCCAGCAGCAGGCCGGGCAGCAGGTCGAAGAGGAGGACGCCGAGGAGAGCGGTCAGCGCGACCCACAGACTGCTCCGGTCCAGGCGTGCGTACCGTCGCAGTTCCCCCACCCGCAGGAAGCCGCGCACCGCCACGATCACGATGGCGCCCAGGACCGCCTCGGGCAGATCGGTGAACAGCGGAGTCAGGAACGCTCCGGTCAGCAGGATGAGCGCGGCCGCGATCAGCGAGACCATGGGCGTACGTCCGCCCGCGCCGACCGCGGCGGCGGACCGCGAGGCGCTGCCGGAGACGACGAAACCGCGTACGAGGCCGACGGCGACGTTCGCGGCCCCCACGGCGATCATCTCCCGGTCGGCGTCGACCTCCTGGCCGTGCTCGCGGGCGAACCGGCCGGCGATGCTGTACGCCTCGGCGAACACGACGAGGGCGACGCCCAGGGCCCCTCCGGCGAGCGCGAGCCAGTCGGCGGCGGGGATGCCCGGCAGGCGCGGTACGGGAACCGCCGACGGGATCTTCCCGACGACCTCCACCCCGTGCTTCTCCAGCCCGGCGCCGGCGGACACCGCGAGGCCCAGCACCAGGACCAGCAGCGCGGCGGGCAGGCGGGGCAGGAACCGCTCCAGCAGGAGCAGCACGCCCAGCGCCGTCAGCCCCACCGCGAGGGTGGCGAGCGACCAGTCGGGGACGTGCCGAAGGAGCGCCCGGAGCCGCTCGAAGAAGTCGCCGTCGCCGCCGTCGGCGCCGGTGAGTTTGGACAGCTGACGGACGATGATCGTCAGGGCCATGCCGAACAGGAAGCCGACCAGCGCGGGTTCCGCGAGGAAGTTGGTGACGAAGCCGAGCCGCGCGAGCCCGGCCGCGACCAGGACCGCGCCCGAGACGACCGCGACGGCCGCCGACAGACCCACCGCGTCCGCGGGGGAGCCGACGCCGGCGATGGCGGAGGCGGACAGTACGGAGGCGGCCGAGGTGGCGCCGACGACCAGGAAGTTCGAGCGGCCGAGCAGCGCGTAGACGAGGAGGGCGACGGGCGCGGCGTAGAAGGCGTTCTGCGGCGGTACGCCGGCGATCTGCGCGTAGGCCACGCACTCGGGCACGATCAGCGCCCATGCCGTCAGCGCGCCGAGGCCGTCGCCGCGCAGCCCGGACAGGCGGTAGCCACGCAGCCGGCCCATCACCGCTGTGTCCTTCATGTCGTCTGCCAGGGGTCGATGTCACAGGCCGCCGACCGCGTCGCCGATGTACTTGGCGCCGAGGACGAGGAGCAGTGTGGTCATGATGGCGGCGTTGTGCCGGGCCATCCACGCCTTCCACCCGCCCAGTACCGCGTCGGACCTGGCGCCGCCGACGAGGTAGACGGCGAGCGGTGCCAGCGCGCACAGAGAGCCGAGGAGCACCATCAGTACCACCGCTACGGTCTTGCCGCCCGCCGAGGCGCCACTGCCCGCGATGGAGACGGCGCCGCCGACCGCCAGGACGAGGTTCTTCGGGTTGGCGACCGAGAGCAGGGCGGCCAGCCCGCCCGCCTTGCGGGGCGTGAACCGGTCGATCGCCTTCATCCAGCCCGGCTGCTCCGCCTGGTGGCCCTCGACGGGTCGCCCTTTCCACTGCTTGGCGCCGAGCAGCAGGAACAGCACACCGAGCACGAGCTTCACCCACAGCGTCCAGTCGGCCGGTGCGTCGCCGTCGGAGGCGTCCGCGCCCGAGCTGAGGAGGACGACCGCCGTCACCACGACGGCGAGGCACCCGATCCAGCTGAGGGCGAACGCCGTGCCGTTGGCCCGGCCGCGTGGGGTGGCCAGCATCAGCACGACGGCGATCAGCGGGATCGGGCTGATGGCGATGCCGACCGCAGAGGCCAGCATCTGTCCGACGGCGTCACCCATGGGCTGTCTCCCCGCTCGGGCGTCGTGGGGGTCAGTGGTCCTCGTGGGAGAAAACCTCGCGCAGCCGGGCTTCCTTCTCCCGGTCCAGGTTCGAGTGGATCAGCTCGGTGTGCCCGGACGGGAATGCCTCCTTCACCCTGTCCACGACCGCGTCCCGCGACAGCAGGAACAGCGCCGAGGTGCCCGGCTTGACCTGCGCCTTGACCGACTCGATGAAGTCGTCGTCGATGCCGACGTCGGCCATTCTGCCGCCCAGCGCGCCGGCCGCGGCGCCGACGGCCGCTCCGAGCAGCGGCATGAAGAAGATCAGTCCGAACAGCATGCCCCAGAAGGTTCCGGAGAGGGCTCCGGCGCCGGTGAGGTCGTTGAGCTGCTTCGTCCTCGGCTTGTTCGCCTCTGACGGCCAGCTCACGACCGCCGCGTCCAGGACCTTGATCAGTTCTTGCTTCTGCAGGTCGAGCAGGGTGCTCTCGACCGCTTCGGCGCCTTCGGGGGTGTCGAACTTCCATGCAGTCAGCGTGGCCACGTCTGTCTCCTGGAGCGGTGATGGGCGGGAGGGTGCCGGCGGACGCACGGTGAGGACGGTGCGGCGCTCGGGGGTCAGGGGGTGACGATGGGGAAGTTGGGGTCGGGCTCGTCCAGAACCGACAGCAGCGTCCGGAGCGCGGTCGGGTCGCCGGTGTGCTCGATGCCGTCGAGGTCCGTCGGCCCCGCCAGCAGGTCTGCCAGTCCGGGCTTGGTCAAGGTGAGTGTCAGGTCGGTGCGCTCGTCGGGGCGCTCGGTGGGGTAATGGACGAGGACGCCGTTGCGCAGGATCACCTGGTGGCGCTCACCGAGGTCGGTGAAGTGCCAGTGGGTGGAGACGGCGTGCTCCCACGCCTTGGGCCCGTTGACGCGGATGGCGAGCGAGTCGAGGATCTGGTCCACGGTGAGCGCCGACGCCATGCTGCCGGCGGCGATCGGGACCTGCTTCACCCCTTCGCGCAGCTCCTGTGCGGCTGTGAGGTAGTTGTTGCGCCATGTCCCGCACTCGGCGCCGTACCCGAGGCGCTCGAAGACCTGCGCCAGCAGCTCTTTGGCCTCGGTGCTGTCCGGCGCGGCGAAGGTGGCGTGCTTGAGGAGCTGGGCGGCGAAGCGCAGGTCGCCTTCGTCGGCGTACGAGCGGGCCTTGGCCACCACCGCGTCCAGGCCCCCCATGCAGTCGACGTACCGCTGCGCGCTCGCGGTCGGCGGGTGCTCCCACAACGAGGCCGGGTGGCCGTCGTACCAGCCCATGTACCGCTGGTAGATCGCCTTGACGTTGTGGCTGACCGACCCGTAGTAGCCGCGCGCGTGCCACGCCCGCGCGAGCACGGGCGGCAGTTCGAGGATCTCCGCGATCTCCGTGCCGGTGTGGCCCTGGTTGGTCAGCCGCAGGGTCTGGTCGTGCAGGTAGGCGTAGAGGTCGCGCTGCTCGGACAGGAACCGCTCGATCCGGTCGGCGCCCCAGGTCGGCCAGTGGTGCGAGGCGAACAGGACGTCGGAGTCGTCGCCGAAGAGCTGGATCGCCTCGGTGAGGTAGCGCGACCAGACCCGGGCGTCGCGGACCACCGCGCCGCGCAGGGTCAGGATGTTGTGGAGGTTGTGGGTGGCGTTCTCGGCCATGCACAGGGCACGCCGCTCCGGGAGGTGGAAGTTCATCTCCGAGGGAGCCTCGGTGTCCGGCGTCAGCTGGAAGCGGAAGAGCACGCCGTCCAGCCGTTCCTCCTGCCCGGTCCGGGTGATCTCCAGCGTCGGCGGCAGCAGACTCGGCAGCCCGTGCGACGCGGTGAAACCCAGCCCCACCCCGATCAGGCCCTGCGGACCCGGCGGCAGGTCGCCGCCGGTGTGGTAGACGCCGCGTCGCAGCATGGCCGTCCCCGCGTACACGTTCTCCGCGACCGCGTGCTCCATCAGCCCCTCGGGCGCGACGATCGGTACGTCCGCGCCCTCGTCCACGACACCGAGGGTCCCGCCGAAATGGTCGATGTGCGAATGCGTGAACACGATCGCCGTGACCGGCCGTTCCCCCCGGTGCGCGCGGTACAGCGCCAGTGCCTCGCGCGCGCACTCCGCCGAGACCAGTGGGTCGACCACGACGACGCCGCGCTCGCCCTCGATCAGCGACATGTTGGACAGGTCGAAGCCGCGCACCTGGTAGACCCCGTCGGTCACCTCGTACAGCCCGGCGCGGGCGCACAGCTGGGACTGGCGCCACAGACTCGCGTTCGCCGTCGCCGGACAGTCGCCGTCGAGGAAGGCGGTGGCCCGGAAGTCCCAGACCACCCGACCGTCCGCACCGGTCACCGTCGGCGCCGCCGGCGGTGCGACCAGTCCGCGGTCGGCGTCCTCGAAGTCCGTACGGTCCCCGAAGTCGGGCATCTCGGGAGCGGTCGGCCGGTCGGGAACGCTCACGTGGGCCTCCTGGACGCGCGGACGGCACCAGGGCGAGCACCGCCACCTTCGTTTCCCCATCCTCGGTACGACGGTGGGACTCGGCCTGCCGTAGTGAGCCGTTCGGCGGCGTGAGCGCCCCAGGGCCAGGCCCTCAGTCGTGAGGTAGGCGCTGCCGGCCGGTCCGGGGCGTCTCAGGGCTCCGCGACCCGTCCGAAGCGCGGCGCGCTCTCGTCGTCGAGCGCAGCCAGGAAGCCGCCCAGCGTGTCGGAGACCTCGGTCAGGCTGCGGGCGCTGAAGAGCACTGGCTGGTACCCGGAGATGTCGTACGCGGTGGCCAGCATCGCGCGGATGTCCAGCGGACGGATCCGAGCCTGCCGCAGGCGGCAGATCTCCGCGGACGAGGAGAGGAGAGCCGCCCCGTACGCCTTGGGCGTCCCTCCCTCGTCGAGGATGCCGTACTCCAGGGTGAACCAGTACACGTCGCTGATCATCTGGAGGACGTCCCCGCTCCGGACGCGCTGCGCCGCGTCCCCGATCATCCGGTAGACGTCGGCGAAGGCCGGCGAGGCCAGGTGGATCCCGTGACCGAAGACGTCATGGATGATGTCCGGCTCGGGGGTGAACATCGGGACGTCCGGGTGGCGGACGAACTGCACGGCGTGGAAGTAGCCGTCGGCCATCGCCCCCAGGAACCGCTTGTTGGCGACCACGCCGCCCGCGAGAGTGAAGTCGAAGCCCGTCAGCCTCCGCAGGTGCAGGCCGACCTCGGCATGCTGCGGGATGTGGTCCGCCGGAACGGGCGCCTGTTCGCGAGCGTCGAGAGCGGCGGCGCAGGCATGCTCACGCTGGGCGTCCCAGAGTCGCCGGTGGACGGTCCGCCAGGTCCGCTGCTCGGCCTCGGTGTACTCCACTGGAGGCGAAGGGTCACCGACCCGGTGTCCGCGGGCCAGCGAGGCGATGGCCCGACGCCGTCGCAGGTAGCGGGGGTCGCTGAGGCCGGGGTGCTTGCAGGCGGCGTCGAGTCGGCCGTCGGCCGTGATCGGAGTACGCACGTGCATGTCTTTCACGAACCGATTGTTTCGGCCGGCGCGCAGCCGGAGCACCCGGACACGCCTGCCCTGGCGGCGTGTCTTCCACGACCCGATCGGATCGCCCGGCCGTCCTGCCCGCCCACCTTCTCGCGGGCCCGGACTCAGGGCCTATGTGAGGGGCTTCGGTCGTTGCCGGGTTCGCCGTCCGGCCGCCGGCTGCCGTCGAGTGTGGCTGCCCAACTGGCGAGCAGGGTGAGGCCGTCAGCCGATGAGGTGCCGGGTTCGGCGCTCATGGCGGTGAGGGTCAGACCCGGGTCGGTCGGTACCGGCAGGGCTTCGAAGGCGAGGGTGAGGTCGCCGACCGCGGGGTGGCGGAAGCGCTTGAGGCCGGTGTGGTGCAGGCGCACGTCGTGTGCCGCCCACAGCGATCGGAAGTCCTCGCTGCGGGTGGAAAGCTCGCCGATCAGATCACTGAGGTCGCGGTTGTACGGGTCTCGTCCCGCCTCTGTGCGCAGAAGGGCGGCGGCCGCGGCCCTCTGGTGGTCCAGTTCGGTCATGTACTGCTCGGCACCGGGGTCGAGGAACTGATAACGGGCCATGTTGACCGGCCGGGCGGGGTCCTGGAACAGCGGCCAGTACAGGGCCTTGCCGAGACGGTTGGTCGCGAGGATGTCCAGGCGGCCGTTGCGGATGAAGGCGGGAGCGTCGGTCATCGCGTCGAGCAGCTGCTGCAGGGCGGGCCGCACGGGTCGCGTCGTGCCGTGGCGGCGGGCGGGGCCGCGGGTGGTGCTGGCTGTCCTGGCCAGGTCCATGAGATGGGCACGCTCGGATGCGTCGAGCCGCAGCGCGCGGGACAGCGAGTCCAGGACGGCCTCAGAGGTGCCGGAGAGATTTCCGCGTTCCATACGGGCGTAGTACTCCGCGCTCACCCCGGCGAGCATCGCGACCTCCTCGCGGCGCAGCCCCTTGACCCGCCGGTGCCCGGCGACCGGCAGGCCTGCCTGCTGCGGGGTGATCTTCGCGCGGCGGCTGGTGAGGAACTCGCGGACCTCGCTTCGGTTGTCCATGTCTTCGAGGCTACGACGGTCGCGGCGCGTGAGGGGTGCCCTGCCGGTACACGTAACAGCGGGTCCTTCCGCACGCGCGTGACCTGCCGTTTCCTGGACGGCGGGCCAGCAGACGGCTGCCCCCCCCGTCCGGTGGAACACACCATCCGGTCAGGGCCCCGGCACGAGACGGTGTGCCGTCGCCGGGCCCGCCGGCCACAGAGATCGGAGCCCTGAGCATGAACCCGCAGTACGACTTCGAAGGCCAGGTCGCCCTGGTCACCGGCGCGGCCTCCGGCATGGGACTGGCCGCCGCCCGCGCCTTCGCCCAGGCCGGCGCCGCCGTCGTCCTGGCCGACGTCGACCAGGACGCCGTCGAGAACGCGGCGAAGGAACTCACCGACGCCGGACGCCGGGCCATCGGCGTGGCGTGCGACGTCACCGACGAGGACCAGGCCGCCGCCATGGTCCAGAGCGCGGTGGACACCTACGGCCGCCTCGACATGGCGTTCAACAACGCCGGCATCCAGGTCCCGCCCTCGGACGCCGCCGACGAGACGGCCGAGGACTTCGACCGCGTCAACGCCGTCAACCTGCGCGGCGTGTGGGCCGCCCAGAAGCACGAGCTGCGGCAGATGCGGATCCAGGGCTCCGGCGCGATCGTCAACTGCTCCTCCCTCGGTGGGCTGGTCGGACTGCCCGAGCGTGCCGCCTACCACGCTTCCAAGCACGGCGTGATCGGACTGACCAAGAGTGCCGCGGTGGAATACGCGCCCCGGGGCATCCGCATCAACGCCGTCTGCCCGGGTGTGATCGAGACCCCGATGGTCGCCGACATGCTTGAGGGACAGGCCGAGGCCATGGCCGCGATCATGAGCGATCAGCCCATCGGGCGCCTCGGCCGGGCGGAGGAAGTCGCCGCCGCGGCCCTGTGGCTGTGCAGCCCCGGCGCCGGCTTCGTGGTCGGCGTCGCTCTGCCCGTCGACGGCGGCTACACCACCCACTGAACCGGGTCTCGGACCAGAACTGCTGATCGTCCCGGAACGTCAGCTGCCGCTTCGCGTCTCGCTCTCGAGGAGGGCGCGGAAGGTGCGCGGGGGCCGACCCGTGAGACGGAGGACGGTGTCGGTGATGCGGTCCTCCGCCCCCGCGGCGATGGCGCGGTCCATGCCGGCCAGCAATGCGGCGAACTCCACGGGCACCTGCGCCGTGAGGCGGTCACGCATCTGCTCGTAGGACAGACGGCGGTGGACGACGGGCCGCCCGGTGACCTCGGTGACGATCGCGGCGATGTCGTCGTAGCCGAGTGCCTCTGGACCGGTGAGGAGGAGATCGGTGTTGGGGGCTTGCTCGTCGGTCAGAGCGCGGACGGCGACGGCCGCGATGTCCTCGGCGTCGATGAACCCGACCCGGCCGCTTTCGGTGGCGGTCCAGATGCTGCCCTCGTCGCGGATGCTGCGCGCGTGCGCGTGCGTACCGGTGAAGTTCTGCATGAACCACGAGGGCCGCAGTACCGCCCACTGCGGGAAGAGTCCGGGCAGGGCTCGGTGCACCGTCCCCACCGCCGGGCCGCCCTCGGGGATGGCCGAGGAGCTCAGCAGCACCGCGCGGTGCACGCCGGCCGTGCGGGCCTGCCGGAGGAACGGCAGCATGGTCGCCGCGGGGTCGGAGTCGCCCAGCGGCGGGACGAGGTAGACGCGGTCGACGCCGTCGAGGGCGGCCGCGTGGGTGGCGGGGGAGTACCAGTCGAAGCGGACCGGCTCGGCGTCGGCGACCGGGGTGGCCCGGCGGCCGGCGGCTTTGACGCGGTGTCCCGCGGCCGTCAGCTGTGCGACGGTACGGCTTCCGGTGGTGCCGGTGGCGCCGATGACCAGTGTGGTGCCCGTGGTGCTCATCGGCTGCTCCCGGTGAAGTCGGCGCCGGGCTGCTGGACGCCGAGGGGGTTCCAGTAGTCGCGGTAGGAGGTGATGTGGCCGTCGTGAACGGTCACGACGGCGATGTAGGTCATGTCGAAGGGAGCGTCGCTCTCCACCAGACGGCCGACGCCGCGCATCTCGACCACGATGGTCCGCGGATCGGTGGTCTCGTGGATCCGCAGGTCGGGGAAGTCGTGCAGGTCGATGTGGTCGGGGTAGTGGCGCATGTAGGCGGCGATGGCCTCCTTGCCCTCCAGACGCCGGGGCCAGCCGTCGGGAGCGAACGGGAACTCCATGAGGCCGTCCTCGGCCCACAGGGCGACCCACGCGTCGATGTCCTTGTCGAGCAGCAGGTGCAGGCTGTGGCGGTACAGATCCGTCGGAGAAGTAGGTGCGGACATGGGTATCCTCCAGCTCTAGAATGCGGACCCTGGGTCCGCTTCAACAATACGGACCGCAGGTCCGCTTTGTAAACGGAGGAGCAGCAATGGAGGAACGGCATGCCTGAGCGCAAGCCTCGTAAGGACGCGGCCCGCAACCGGGAGGCCGTGCTCGCGGCTGCCGACGCCCTCTTCGCCCGCCGCGAGAGTCCCGAGGACGTCACCATGGCCGACGTCGCGGCGGCGGCCGGCGTGGGCAAGGGCACGCTCTTCCGGGCCTTCGGCGATCGTGCCGGGCTGCTCCGCGCGCTGTACGAGGCGCGGATGGATCCGATCAGGCAGGCCGTCGAGGCCGGCCCACCGCCCCTGGGGCCCGCGACCCCACCGCGGGATCGCGTGCCCGCCCTGCTCGATGCCGTCCTGTGCTTCAAGCTCGACAACCGGCGCCTCGCGCTGGCTCTGGAGGAGAGCGGGAGCGGCAGCCCGTACCGGGCGGAGCACTACGAGAGGTGGCACGGCCTGCTCCGAGCCGTACTGGAGCAGGTCCCCGGCTTGACCGACAGCGGCTTCACCGCCCACGCCCTGCTCGCCGCCGTGCGGGCCGACCTCGTCGAGCACCTGGCCGGAGAAGAGCACATTCCGCGGGAAGCGATGCGGGCGCAGTTGGCGGACTTCGTTACCGGCGTCCTGGCCTCCAGCCCCCGCGAGGGGTGAACGTCGGGGGATGCCGGTCGGCCTCGACTGTGTTCAGCTCCGCCGGTGCGTGGAGTTGAGGCGCAGTGCGGACGCCAGGAAGAAGAGGCCGCCGAGGAGGGCGTACCCGGCGAGGTTCATGAGGGTGGCGCCGTCCTTGCCGGCCTGGACGAAGAAGCTCACGCCGGCGAGCGCGGAGATCGTCCCGCTCGCGATCATCGGCCACTGCCCGCCCATCCGACGCCGCACCAGACCCACGGTGAGCTGTGCGATGCCTGCCGTGACGGCCCAGACTCCCCACACCCGCAGGACGGCCGGGATACCGGAGGCGAGCGCGACGGCCAGGGCGATGCCGGTGAGAACGCTGAGCGCGATGTTCGCCCACAGCCTCGTGGTCACGCCGTCGGCTCCCCGAGACGACCGTAGGTCGACCACTGCGCAGGCCGCGTCGAAGAGGGGATAGAGCACCAGCAACACCCCGCTGAGCAGGCCCAGTTCGTCGGCCGTCGAGAACAGCAGGGCCGCCCAGACGGAGGCGAAGGCGAAACGCAGCAGATACAGCTTGCGGAGCGCCGCCGGCGGCGTGGCCGGGGCGATGGGGGTGGGTCGGCTGACGACGGTGTCCATGGCGAATCCGCCTTCCGAGGTGAGGGAGAACGTTCGGTCTCTTTCTATCGTTGGGGGTGCCGGTCAACCTGTCAAGACCGAACGTTCTCCCTCCGCTGTAGGATGGGAGCCATGAACCGGAAGGCAAAGGCGGGCGGCGCGTCCGAGGCGCGAGCGCGGCTGCTCGGGACCGCGGTCAGGATCTTCTACGCGGAGGGGATCCACTCCGTGGGCATCGACCGGATCATCGAGGAGGCGAAGGTGACCCGGGCGACCCTGTACCGGCACTTCTCCGGCAAGGAGGACCTCGTTCTCGCCTACCTCGAGCAGGCCGACCAAGGCATCAGGGCGCAGCTGTCGGCCGCTCAGGAGAACGTTCACGCCCCGGACGAGAGGGTGCGCGCGGTCGGCCGCGCCATCGCCGAAGGGATCCGGTCCGAGGGCTTTCGCGGCTGCGCCTTCCTCAACGCCGCGGCTGAGTACGCCGATCCGGCGCACCCCATCCACCGAGCCGTGCTCGCACACCGGCAGTGGTTCCTCGACATGGTCACGGACCTGCTGGCGCAGGTCGGCGACGAGCCCGCCGAGTCGGCGGGACGGCACTTCGTCATGCTCCGGGACGGGGCCATGGCCGCCGGGTGCCTCTCCGATTCCGGGCTGGTCACCGAGACGTTCCTGGACGGCGTCGAAGGGATCCTGCGGGCGCGTGTCGCGGCACGACCGGCGGGCGCGTAACACCCCGCTTCACACGGGCCGGAGCACGTCCCCACGCTGAGGGGGCGGGCACCGGCCGACCGGTGCCCGCCCCCCCGCGGGTGTGTCAGCTCGCCCAGACCTCGGCCTCCTCGGCCGGGACGGTGGTGGCCAGGCCCAGCTCCTTGCGGGCGGCGACCGACTTGTTCGGGTCGATGCCGGTGAACGCCGGGTCGTAGGCGGCGTAGAACGCGTCGGCGTCGGTGGCGCGCGCGGCCTTCTCCCAGTCGCCGGCCGCCTTCGCCAGCGTCGAACGGAGCGTCCCGACCTCGGCGCCGTCGATGCCGTTCAGGCCCTCGACGTGGTCCTGGAGAGCGGCCGCGACGGCCTTGGCCTGCGCCTTGTAACCGGGCAGGTCGGCCTCGACGGTGTCCTTCTCGGACTGGTTCGCCCACAGGGCCTCGTAGACCGCGTTCGACCCCTTGAGGTACGTGAGCTGCTCGGGCTTGAGGGACTTGGCGGTGTCCAGGGTGCCGCTCAGGGTGCCCTGTTCGGCGGTGTAGGTGCAGCTCACCAGGCGGTCGCCCGTTGCCCAGCTCTCCGCGGTCGGGGTGTAGAAGAAGAGTTCGGCGCCCTCGGGGAGCGCCCAGGTGTCCGGGGCGTACTTCTGCGCCTCGACCGGGCAGCGGGTGTCCGCGATCGCCGAGACCCCGTCGTCGCCGGGGTACTCCTTGCCCTCGTCGATCGAGAACTCGCCGACGACCTGGCCCTTGTGCGCCTCGTCGCAGGGCACGACCTCGACGGTGTACGCCGTCCCCTCGGCCTTGCCGTAGGGGTTGTAGCAGTCACCGGTGTCCAGCGAGAACACCGAGCGCTGGCGGGCCACCTTCTTCGCGCCCTCCTTGGCGCTGTCGACGGTGTCGGTGACGTCCGAACACCCCACCGCGCCGATCGCGAGCAGGGCGGCAACGGCGGATATACCGCGAAGGGAACGATAGGGGGCACGGGCAGTCATGACGTGTACATCCTCTTACTGGATCTTTATGAGGGGCATGCGGATCGTATGCCATCTCTGTGCCCGGTCATGGACCGGTGGCTCCGGGGCAGGCCCTGGCCTCATCACGGCTTCTCAGACTCCGGACGGGCCGCGAGGGTTGTACCGTCCTTCAGGAGGCGTGAGGGGAGTGTCCGGGACGGCTCGGGGGGACCGGGGTCTTCAGGTCGCGTCGGGAGCCTGCGTCCGGAGGAAGTCCAACAGGACGCGGTTGAAGCGTTCTGGCTGCTCGGCGCCCGGAAGGTGCCCGGCGCCGTCGATGACACTCAGTACGGAACGCGGGGCGAGGCGGCTGATGGCTTCGGCGTCCGCGACCGGCGTGTAGACGTCATCGGCGCCGACGACGACCAGCACGGGGCATCGCGCGGCGGCCAGCGTGTCACGGTAGTCGGGGCGTTCGGCGCGGCCCCGCAGGGCGGCCGCGGCACCACGGGGGTCGGTGGCGCGCATCATGCCGAGGACGTGTGCGGCGACGGCCGGCAGCGCGGTGACGTTGTAGGCGGCCAGCATCTTGTCGATGACGTCGTCCGCGTAACCGGCCATGCCCTCGGCGAGCAAACGGTCGGCCAGGTGGTTGCGCCAGGTCTTGCCTTCGGGTGTCTCGGGGAGTGCCGAGGTGTCCGACAGGACGAGGGCACGTATCCGGTGGGCGTAGCGGCGATGCACTTCCATGGCGATCTGCCCTCCCATCGAGACGCCACCGATCACGGCCTGATCGACGGTGAGCAGGTCCAGGAGGCCGATGAGGTCGTCTGCGAAGTCGGACAGATACACCTTTCCGGGGGTGACATCGCTTGCGCCGTATCCGCGCAGGTCCGGGACGATGACCCGGTAACCCGCCGCGGCCAGCGCGCTGCTCTGCGGAACCCACAGCGTGCGGTTGAAAGGGTGCCCGTGAATCAGGAGGACCACCGGTCCCGTCACGGGTCCGTGGTCGTCGTAGTGGAGCGTCGCTCCATTCACCGTCGCGTAGCTCATCGGGCGTCCCTGGGTGGGTGGTTGAGGCTGTCGCGGCACAGTACGACCGTGATACCCGCTGCGCAAAGAGGTATCGGTCGGTCATCGGGTGTCCCGAGGGTCCGTCCAGTGGAGTGCGTGGTCCTGGACGAACTCGGCGAAGGTGCGGGGCGGGCGGCCCGTCAGGTCCAGCACCGCGGTGCTGACCTGGTCGTCCCGGCCGGTGCGGATGCCGGCGTCGACAGCGGCGAGGGCGGTCGCGAAGGCGTCCGGCATGCCGGACGCGCGGTAGGCGTCCGCCTGCTCGGCGACCTCGACGGGCACGACCCGGATGGGCCGGCCGGTACGGAGCGTGATGGCCTGCGCCGCATCCTGGTAGTTCAGCGCCTTCGGCCCGGTGAGCAGGTAGTCACGCCGGTCGTCCTGGTGGCCGTCGGGTTCGGTCAACAGCACGGCGGCCACCGCCGCGATGTCGCGAGCGTCGATCCAGCCCACCCGGCCGCTTCCGGCAGCGGTGCGGATCTCACCGCGTCGCCTGATCCGCTCGCCTAGCGGGTGGGGTGCCAGGAAGTTCTGCATGAACCCGGAGGGACGCAGCACCACCCAGCCGGGCCGGGCCCGCACCCGCGCGGCCAGTTCCAGCGCGCCGGCGGCACCCGGCAGCACGATGGCGGAGCCGAGGAGCACCACTCGGCGTACGCCGAGGCGTTCAGCCTCGACCAAGAACGGTTCGACCAGCGGCATCGGGTCCGTGGTGTCCACCGGAGGCACCAGGTAGACCCGGTCCATCCCGTGCAACGCGGCCGGATGGGTGGCCGGATCGCTCCAGTCGAACCGGACGGCGTCCGGAGCGTCGGCCGGTGGGACGCGGCTCGCCACCCGGACCGGCACACCGCTTCCGCGGAGCAGTTCGGCCAGGACGCTTCCGGTCTTCCCGGTGCCGCCGGTGATCAGCACGCCGGTCATCGGGTGGCCCGCGGGCGCAGCGAGTCGAGCAGTTCGGGGAGCGTGCCGGCCGCCGAGGCGGCCGCCAGCGGGTTCCAGTAGTCCCGATAACGGGTGATCAGGCCCTGGTGGGTGGTGAGCACCGTGATGTAGTCCAACTGGTACGGCTCATCGGTGGCCACCGTGCGACCGCGCGCGGTGAACTCCACCACGACGGTGTCCGGCTGGTCCGTGTGGCGCACGGTGAGGGTCGGGATCGCCCGTACGTCCATCAGGTCGGGGTAGCCGGCCAGGTAGTCCCGGACGGCCTCACGCCCGGTCAGCCGTCTCGGTGAGGCTCCCTCGGCGAAGGGGAACTCGGCGGTGCCGTTCTCCGCCCACAGATCGGCGACGGCATCCATGTCCTTGGCCAGCAGCAGCTCCAGCAGCCGGCGAAAGGTCTCTTCGGGAGTGCGTGGTGACACGGTGATTCTCCGGTGTTCTGCACGAGGGGTGACCGCACCAGAGTGGGCGCGCGGGGCGGTGCCGTGGAACGCACCGGTGAGCCCCGGACTACTGGTGCGTGGCTGAGCCGAGGGCCGCTGTGTCACCCTGCCGGGGTGAGAAGAGCGGAACTGGCTGACTTCCTGCGCCGTCGACGGGAGGCGCTGCACCCGTCCCGGATGCCGGCCTCGGCTGTCCACCCACCCGGCCTGCGCGCCCGGCGCACCCCCGGGCTGCGGCGGGAAGAGGTGGCCGCCCTGGCCGGGGTGTCCACAAGCTACTACGAGCGACTGGAGCAGGCCCGCGCCCCGCGTCCGTCGCCGCAGGTGCTGTCCGCACTGGGCACCGCGCTGCGCCTCACCGACATGGAGCGTGAGCACCTGGCACGGCTGGCCGGGCAGATCCCGCCCAGTACGGACGCCGATCAGGCGCCGGTACCCGCCGACGCGCTCCGACTCCTCCATCGGCTCGGGCCGTTCCCCGCCTATGTGGTGAACGACCTGGAGGACATCGTGGCCTGGAACTCCGCGGCGGCCGCGTTGATCACCGACTTCGCGCAGGTGCCCGCCCACGAGCGCAACACCGTGCGCCTCGCCATCCGCCTGGGCGGCACCCTCTGCTCGGCACCCGTCGGCGCGGAAGGCGACTTCGCCCGACAGTCGGCCGCCCACCTGCGCGCGGCCGGCGCCCGCCACCCGGCGGACTGTGCGCTGGGCGAGCTGGTCAACGAGTACGCCGCGCACAGCCCGGACTTCGTCGCCGGCTGGCGCAGCCACGACGTGCACCTCCGGCCGACGCTGCGCAAACGCCTGCACCACCCCGAACTCGGCGAGCTGGAACTGGACCGTCAGACCCTGCTCGTGCCCGGCACCAGCCTGCGGCTGGTGCTGTACACCGCGGACCCCGGCAGCCCGAGCGCCACCGCACTGGCCGAGCTTGGCCCTCCCGACGCGGCACCGTGACCGTCGGTCGGGATCAGGTCCAGGCCAGCCGTTCCCGGCCGTGGGGGTCGTCGACCTGGGACCACTCGGTGTCGATGCGCATGGTGGCGCGGCGGCCGGTGTCGTACCGGTCCCAGCCGGGGTCGCCGGTCCGGGCGAACCGGATCCAGGTCTCGTGGACGCGGGTGGCGAGGTCGGCGGGGGCCTGGTCGGGGCCGAGCAGGGCGTGGGGGCCGTTGAGTTCGGGCCGGTCGGCGAGGTCGAAGACGAAGGGCAGTTCGACCCCGTGGGCGGCGCCGAGTTCTCCGCCCAGGGCCTGTGAGCGCCAGGCGAACTCGTAGGCGTAGGTAGCGGACCGCGGACGGGCGGCATGGGCGTCGGCCAGAGCGCGGCTGCCCACGCCGAACAGGGCGTCGCCCATGATGGCGGAGCGCAGTTCGGCGAAGGACGCCCCGGGGCGTGAGGCGCGGTAGGTCTCGACGAGTCGCGCGGGGTCCGGGTGCGAGCGTGCGGCGGCCTCCTCGACGTCGGCGGCGGTCGAGGTGGCGTACTTGCCCACCGGGGCCAGGTAGAGGTTCCCCTCTTCGGTGTTGGTGCCGACGAGCAGGTCGACGTCGGCGCCGCCGGCGGCGACGGACACGGCGGGCTGGGTGTCCAGGACCAGGCTGAAGGGGCTGAGGCCGATCAGCGGATCGCCGTGGGTCCCGGTCCGCAGATCGATGCCCGTGAGCGTGCCGGCCGTCTCGACGAGCCGCTCGTCGGGGACGCCGGCGAAGGCGTCGACCGAGGGCTCGACACCCAGGGCAGTGCTCGCGGCCCTGGTGACACGGGCGGCCTGCTCGGGCGTGAACGCGCCCAGGCCGCTGCCGCTCTGCACGATCGCGCGGCGGAACAGCCCGGCGGCCTCGGGGGTGGCGAGGACGCCGCCGACGACGGTCGCCCCGGCGGACTGGCCGAAGAGGGTGACGTTGTGCGGGTCGCCGCCGAAAGCGGCGACGTTCTCCCGCACCCAGCGCAGTGCGGCGACCACGTCGAGCAGACCGCGGTTGGCGGGCGCCCCGGGGAGGTCGAGGAACCCGGCGATGCCGAGCCGGTAGTTGAGGGTGACGAGGACGACGTCGTCGCGGGCGAAGGCGGAGCCGTCGTACAAGGTCGCCCGCGTCGATCCGGCGACGAAGCCGCCGCCGTGGACGAAGACCATGACCGGCAGGTCGCCGCCCCCCGTGGCGGGCGTGAAGACGTTGACGGTGAGGTAGTCCTCGCCGCGGATCCAGCCGGTGCCGAAGTAGGGGGTCATGTCGATGTCGCCGAGCCTGCGTTGGGCCTGCGGGGCGGTGGGTCCCGGCACGGTGGCGTCCCGTACGCCCGGCCACGGTTCGTGCGGGCGCGGCGGGGCGAACCGGTCGGCGCCGCGGGGCGGGGCGGCGTACGGAATGTTCCGGAAGGTGAGGGTGCGGCCCCGGCGCAGGCCGCGAACGGTGCCCTGCACGGTGGTCACGACGGGGGAGGGGTGCTGGTTCATCGCGTGTGTCCTTCTCGTCTTTCCTGCCGTGGGCCTCAGACCTGCTCGGTGTACGGGGAGAAGGGCGCCCAGCCCTTGACGGCGAACCTTCCGCCCGCGCGGACGACTTCGGCGGCGCCGTGGCCACCGAGGTGTGCGGGGAAGACGAGGGCGTTGCTGTCGGCCGCCGAGCCCAGGAGCTTGCGGCGGGTGGCGCGTGCTTCGGCGGGGTCCTCGCAGAAGCAGCTGTTGGCGTCGGGCTCGTGGATCTGGATCGGGCTGTGCATCAGGTCGCCGACGAACAGGGCGCGGTCGGAGCCGGACTCCAGCCGCAGCACCGATGAGCCGGGGGTGTGGCCGGGAGCGAGGTCGAGGCGCAGGTGGGAGTCGATACGGTGGCCGTCCTCCCACAGCAGGGTGAGGCCGGCCTCGTGCACGGGGGCGACGCTGTCCTCGAAGACGTTCTGGTTGCCGCGGCCGAGCCGGGTCTTGATCTCGTTGGCGGGGTTCCAGTAGTCGAAGTCGGCCTTCGCCATGAGGTAGGTGGCGTTGGGGAACGTCGGTACCCAGGTCCGGCCGTCGAGGTAGGTGTTCCAGCCGACGTGGTCGATGTGCAGGTGGGTGTTGATCACGATGTCGACGTCCTCGGGGCGCACCCCGGCGCGGGCGAGATTGCCCAGGAAGTCGGTGTCCAGGCGGCTCCACACCGGAGCGTACGGCCGGTCCTTGTGGTTGCCGACGCCGGTGTCGACCAGGATGGTCCTGCCCTCGCTGCGCAGGACCCAGGTCTGGATCGCGGTGTTGACGACGCGGGTCTCGGCGTTCAGGAAGTCCGGCACCAGCCAGGAACGGTGCGTGTCCCAGGCCTGGGCCGGACTGTCCGGGACGAACGCCTCGGGCGTCATGCCCACGGGGCCGTAGTACTCCCGGACTCGCGTCACGGTGACGTCGCCCAGGGTGATGGTGTCCACGATGGTCTCCGGTTCGATCGATGTCGCGTGTGCAGGCCGCTGGCACGGGCTGGACACGGATGAGCCTCTGCTCATGACGGGTAGGGGGCGTTGCGCTGCGCCTCTGCCGGGGCCGTGCGCAGGTGGTGCCGTGACTGCGGGTCGCGGCGTCTGCTGCTTCGGGGCGGTCCGCAGCCGAGGCTGGTCGCGGGCATCGGACCGCGGGGTCCTCGCCGTGCGGGCGGGCCGCCCGGAACGCGTCCGTTCGCGGGCGGCCCCGCTCAGCCATGGTGCGTCCGGCCGGGCGCGGCGCGGTATGCGTCATGTGACTGCACCCGGGCGCAGCGGTCCCCGCGCGGGGACAGTGCTCCGGCGCCCACCCTCCCGCAGACGACCGACGAATCGTGAGGGGAGTGCTCCCGGGTGCTGAGGCCCCCGCCTAGGGACAGTCCTCGACGTGCGGGCCGGCACGGGTGCGGCGGCGGACGCAGCCGTCTCAGATCTGGGTGCCGGTGCCTGACAGAGGGCCTTCGATCACATCGCGGAGCTGCGACCGGGCGGTGATGCCCAGTTTGGGAAACACCCGGTAGAGGTGGGAGCCGACCGTGCGGGGCGAAAGGAACAGGCTCTCTCCGATCTCGCGGTTCGTCAGGCCGCGGGCGGCGAGTCGCACGATCTGTTGCTGCTGTGGGCTCAGTTCGGTGAGGGCACTGGGCACCACGCCGTCGGCGGCGGTGATGCCGGCGGCGCGAAGTTCTGCCTGCGCCCGCTCGGTCCAGGGCCGCGCGCCGAGTCGTCGGAAGGTGTCGAGTGCCATGATCAGCTGCGGGCGGGCCTCGGCGATGCGACGTCGTCTTCTGAGCCATTCGCCGTAGTCCAGCCGCGTCTGTGCCCGCTCGAACGGCCACTGCTCGCCCGTGTCGTCCGCCAGCGCGGCCCGGAAGTACCGTTCCGCGTGCTCCGGTTCGGCGAGCAGAGCGCGGCCTCGGTCGAGCAGTGCGGTGACCCGCGCCGACACGCCTGTGCCCAGGCGTCGCGCCGATCGCTCCAGCAGGTCGGCGGCGTCCTTCCGCCGGCCCAGGCGGGCGGCCGCCGAGGCCAACTCGGCCAGGAGGGTGTAGGAGACGTGGTAGTGCACCGGATCGCCGTCGTCGGTGAAGGCGGACCGGAACTGCGCGTACGCGGTGTCGTAGTCGCCCTCGGCCATTGCCGCCAGGCCCAGGGCCCGGCGGGCGAAGACCGCGACGGAGCGGCTCTCCAGCGGGTCGACGAGGACCAGCGCCCGCTCGGCACCCCGTCGCGCGTCGGCCGACTCGCCGAGCAGCGCGAGTACCGCCGCGTCGAGCACATGCGCACACGCCTCGGCGTGGTCCAGCCCTGCCACGGACGCCACCGCCGAGATCTCGGCGGCCACCGAACGGGCCTCGGCCCACCGGCCCTGCTCCAAATAGGCCCAGCCGACGGCACATCCCAGACCGTCCGGGAGCGAGCCACGGGCCTGCCACCGGTCGAACGCCTCGTCGAAGGTCCGGGCAGCCAGAGCGGTCTGGTCCAGGATCCACGCCACGATGGCGAGCGCGGTGAGACTGTCGGCGTCGTCCTTGGCCTCGGCGATCAGTCCGGGCAGCGCCGGGACGAGGGAGGCTCCCTCGCCGTAGGGGTCGGAGACGGCCGGCACCCAGGCGCGCAGGGCGTCCCTGACGGTGGCGTCCGGCACAGCGCCGAGCAGCTTCTCGATGTGCTGCCGCTGGGACTCCTCGCCCGAGTAGTAGCGGACCACCGCCGCCGCGGCGAGCGCCTCCAGCAGACGGGGCGACCGGGTGTCCGCGGCCTCCTCGGCGATGCGCGTCAGCAGGGCGAAGGCCGCCGCATGGTGCCGACGCAGGGCCATGAGCCGTCCGGTGGCCAGCGACGTCCTGCTGATCAGCGCCGGATCGTCACTGCGCCCCCGGACCTCGGCGGCCAGGCGGTCCACCCAGTCGAGCTGACCGGTGAAGACGGCCATGGCGGCGGCCTCGGTCAGCAGCCGCGCCTGGTCCGCGCGGCTCGGGCTCAGCTCCGCGGCGCGCTCCAGAGCGGCGGCAGCGGCCGCGTAACCGCCCCGACGGCGGGCCCGGTCGGCCGTCTGCCGCAGGGCGGCCGACACGCCTTCGTCGGGACGTGTGGTCGCGGCGGCGAGGTGCCAGGCGCGGCGGTCAGGCTCCTCGCTCAGCAACTCGGCGAGCGCGAGATGCGCGTGCCCGCGTTCCTCGAAGGACGCCGCGTGGTAGACGGCCGAGCGGATGAGCGGGTGGCGAAACGAGATCCGGGAACCGTCTCGGCGTACGAGACCGGCCCGCTCCGCAGGCGCCCACGTCTCGTCGTCGGCCTGGGGGAGTCCTCGATGAGCAGTCGGTGCGTCCGTCGCATCGGCAGCCGCGAGCAGCAGGAGGGAGCGGCGCGTCACGTCCGGCAGGAGCCGCGCGTGCTGCGCGAAGATCCGCTCCAATCGGTCGGTGACGGGCAGCGGGCCCTCCACGGTGCCGCCGTCGGGCTGCCGGGTCGCGGCGGCGCGGGCCAGTTCGATCAGGGCGAGCGGATTTCCGGCCGCCTCCTGCAGCACGCGCACCCGAGTGCGCCCGACGGGCGGGGCCGGCTGTCGGTCGAGCAACCGGTTCGCTGCCTCACCGCTCAACGGACCGATGTCGAGACGCTCGTATCCCTTGTCGAACCCGGGCAGCACGGCCGCGGCGCGCACACCCAGCAGCAGCGTGACGGGTTCACTGTCCATGCGCCGGGCCACGAAGGAGAGAACGTCCAACGACGCGCGGTCGATCCACTGGGCATCGTCGATCACCACGAGCAGCGGCGCCGGTTCCGCCAGCTCCGACACCAAGGTGAGAACCGCGAGACCGACGAGCATGCCGTCAGGGGCCTGCGTGCATTCGCTCAGACCCAGGGCCGCCCGGAGCGCGGAGTGCTGCCGCGCCGGCAGGCTGTCCAGCTCGCCGAGGACCGAGCGGAGCATCTGATGAAGGCCCGCGAACCCGAGGTGTGCCTCGGACTCGCTGCCGACCGCTCGCAGTACCCGGCTGCCCTCGCGCCGCGCGCGGTCGGCCGCGAAGTCGAGCAGTACGCTCTTGCCGGCACCGGGTTCCCCCGCGAGGATCAACACCTCGCTGTGACACCGGTCGGTGGCGAGGCGCCGCATGATTTCCGCGGTCTCGGTCTCCCGACCCACCATCGTCAGTTCACGATCGCGTGTCGAGCCCTGGTTCCCTCGCGTCATTCCACCATTTTCCACGCATGCTCCACGAGGCGAGATCGCCTCGATGCCGAGAGGCATCAAGAAGGCCGTCGGACGTGGCAGTGGGTGATCGGTGCTGAGGGGGCCTGGGCCGGTGGAGGGCGTCCGCGAGTGGCCAAGACGCGACGGCGGCCGGTACCTCAGCACGCGGGCGTAGGCTCTCGAGGATGCGGATAGGCGAGTTGTCCAAGCGCACGGGCGTGAGCCCGCGCTCACTGCGCTACTACGAAGATCAGGGCCTGCTGACCAGCTCACGCTCCGACGCGGGGCAGCGTCACTACTCCGATGCCGCGGTCCAGCGCGTGTCACTCATCCGACAGCTGCTCGACGCGGGCCTGTCCAGCAGGGTGATCGCGACGGTGCTGCCGTGTGTGGACGTCCCGGGTGACCTGGACGTCGCCGAGGAGACGTTCACGGCGATGATGCGCGAGCGCGACCGGATCGACGCCGAGATCGCGCACCTGATCGAGACTCGGGACGCACTCGACGTGCTGATCAGGGCCAACAGCCGACACCGGGCTGAGCTGTCCACGGCACGGGAGCCGGTGGCGCAAGAGGTCTGAGGGTGTGTGATCTGCGTCTCAGCCGGTTGCCCTTCACATCAATGTCAGAGGTGAGGATGGCGACAACGCCCGGAAGTGCCGGGCCGGTTGTACGAGAGGCGGCGAAAGATGGGGAAGGCGTGGGGTTTCGGCAGGCACGGCGGGCCCGAGGTGCAGGAGTACTTCGATCGTCCCGACCCTGTTCCGGGGCGCGGCGAGGTGCTGATCCGGGTGGACGTCGCCGGCGTCAATCCCCTCGACCACCTTCTGCGCTCGGGTCCGCTCGACGGGCTCGACGGCGGGCGTCCGTTTCCCCGCGTGCTGGGCATGGAGGCAGCCGGAACCGTCCTCGCCCTGGGGGAGGACGTCGACGGGCTCGAGGTGGGTGACGCGGTCTTCGGCTTCGCACTCACCGGTGGCGGCACCTACGCCGAGACGACGGTGCTGTCCGCGCCGCACACCGCGCGCATCCCGGAGGGTCTGTCCGCGACCGTGGCGGCAACGCTGCCGGTGGCCGGGACGACCGCGGTGGACGTGCTCGATCAGCTCGGCCTCCCGGCCGGTGCCACGGTCCTGGTCAACGGAGTCGGGGGCGGGGTCGGCCTCGCCGTCGCCCGGCTGGCCGTCGGGCGCGGGCTGCGGGTGATCGGCACCGGGAGCACCGCCAAACGCGAGCACGCCGAGGCCGTCGGGGCGCGGTTCGTCGACTACACCGCTGAGGACGTCGCCGCCGTGGCACGCGCGCTGGTTCCGGACGGCTTCGACGGGATCGTCGACCTGGCCGGCGGCAGCTCGCTGCGGACGGTCGCTCCGCTGGCCCGGGACCCCCGCAACGTCATCGCCGTGGGTGACATGTCCGTGCCCGATCTCGGTGGGCGTTTCGTCGAGCGTCGCGTCGACCGCGAGAACCTGGAGCGGTCGGCCCGGCTGGCTCTCGACGGCCTGCTCGCACCCGTGATCACCGCGGTCCACCCCCTCTCCGACGCCCCGGCCGCCCTCGCCGCCGTCGAGAACGGTCACGCCTCGGGAAAGATCGTCATCAGCGCGGCATGAGAAGTGCCCGGCCGTCCGGCACTGTCCACCGTCCACCGCCGCGGGTGCCGTCCGCGCGACTCACGCCGAAGAGGGCCGCACGGCAATAGTTTTCCGTGACGTGGTGACCCCGCACGGTGAGACCCGCTGGCCGGGGCGTGGGGGCCGTCCGCAGCCGTGCCGGGGGAGTGGACAGAGCCTGAGAGAGTGGGGGAATGGATGTAGAAAGCAGGAACAACGTCACGGTCACCGGTAACCCGTCCGGACCGACGGTGGTGCTGGCGCACGGCTTCGGCTGTGACCAGAACATGTGGCGTCTGACCGTGCCCGCGCTGGCCGAGGACTACCGGGTGGTGCTGTTCGACTACGTCGGTGCGGGCCGGTCCGACCTTTCCGCGTTCTCGGAGGACCGCTATGCCTCGCTGGACGGTTACGCGCAGGACGTGGTCGAGGTCTGCGAGGCGCTCGATCTGCGGGATGCGGTGTTCGTGGGGCATTCGGTCAGCGCGATGATCGGCGTGCTGGCGGTCGGTAGGGCGCCGGAGCGTCTCAGGGCGCTGGTGATGGTCGCTCCGTCCCCGCGGTACATCGACGACGACGGCTACCGGGGCGGATTCACCGCCGAGGACATCGCCGAACTCCTGGCGTCGCTGGAGTCGAACTACCTGGGCTGGTCGGCGGCGATGGCACCGGTGATCATGGGCAACGCGGACAGGCCCGAACTCGGTGAGGAACTGAAGAACAGCTTCTGTGCCACCGACCCCGACATGGCCCGCGTCTTCGCCCGGACCACGTTCCTGTCGGACTCGCGGGACGACCTCAAGGCGGTGGCGGTGCCGACGCTGATCCTGGACTGCACCCAGGACGTCATCGCCCCACGTGAGGTCGGCGCGTTCGTCCACCAGGCGATCCCCGGCTCGACACTGGTGACACTCGACGCGACCGGGCACTGCCCGCACCTTTCCGCACCCGAGGCCTCCAACGAAGCGATCACCGATTTCCTGGCGCGTCTGGCGTGATGCGCCGCATCGGCCAGGAGCCCGGTCCGCACGACGCGGACAACGAGGACGACGAAGAAGGACCGACTGCGGCGTTCGCCGCGTTGCTGGAGGACAGCGTCGAGGAACTCTACGAGAACGCGCCCTGTGGATACCTGTCCACGCTGATGGACGGCACCATCGCCAAGATCAACGGCACGTTGCTGGCCTGGCTCGGCCAGGAGCGGGACGCTGTGGTGGGCCGGATGCGGTTCACCGACCTGCTGACCGTGGGCGGCAAGCTCTACCACGAGACCCACTTCTCGCCCCTGCTGCGGATGCAGGGCGAGCTGAGCGGCATCGCCCTGGAGATCAAGGAGGCGGGCGGCGGGCGCATACCGGTCCTGGTCTCCTCCGTCGTCAAACACGGAGGCGGCGGAGAACCGCAGCTGATCCGCACCACCGTCTTCGACGCCCGCGACCGCCGCGCCTACGAGGAAGAACTCCTGCGAGCCCGTAAGGCGGCCGAACAGGCGCAGAAGGAGGCGGAGGCGGACCGTGCCCGGCTGCAGGACGCCCTGGCCGTGCTGCAGCAGTCGCTGCTGCCGGACACCCTGCCCTCGGTGCCGGGACTGGACGCGGCCGCCCACTACCGCACCGCTTCCCCGGACCGGCTCGGCGGCGACTTCTACGATCTCTTCCCCATCGACGCCGATCGCTTCGCCTTCTTCCTCGGCGATGTGTGCGGCAAGGGTCCCCAAGCCGCCGCGGTCACCTCACTGACCCGCTACACCCTGCGTGCCGCCGCTGTGCACGACCCCGACCCCGTGTTCGCCCTGACGACTCTCAACCAGGTGCTCCATGAGCGCTACACCGGCGGTGACCCGCGCTACTGCACCACGATCTTCGGCACCCTGGCCCCCGACCCCGCCACGGGACGGGTCACCGTCCATCTGGCCGCGGGCGGGCACCCTCCGGCACTCGTCCTGCGCGGCAACGGGAAGACCGAATACCTCCCTACTCCCGGCGGCCTCCTCGTCGGCGTCCTGCCCACCGCGACCTTCACCGCCGCCACGACCGTGCTGGAACCCGGGGACACGCTGCTGCTCTACACCGACGGCCTGACCGAGGCCCGTACCGGCGACGACCGCACCGCCCTCTACGGTGAAGAGGCGCTGCTCGACTTCGCCGCCGACCATGCCGACCGCTCGGCGCAGGACGTGATCCAGGCCCTCACCGGCCTGCTGGACGACCTCGGTGACGGCCTCGACGACGACACAGCCCTGCTCGCCCTCGGCGCACCCGCCCTCACCCCCCGGACCGAAGCCACCGCATGAACCCGCTGCAGACCACCATCCGCCACGCTCTTACCGGACCCGTCCTGGAGGTCAACGGCGACCTCGACTACACCAGTGCCGGCGAATTCCGCGCACTGATCACCGCGCTGACCCTCCAGCCCGGCCAGCGCCTCGTCCTGGATCTGACCGGTCTGGAGTTCTGCGACTCCAGCGGCATCACCGCCATGATCGTCGCCCGCAACCACGTCCACGCCGCCGACGCCGACATCGCACTCGCCGCCGTCCCCGACCACACCTTGCGCGTGCTGCGCATGGTCGGGCTCGACCAGATCCTGGCTCTCCACCCCGACAGCGAGGCCGCCACACGGCCTTGACCGGCGAGGGGTGGCGATCTCCGGACCTCACACCCCTTGCATGTTCTATGTCATACCCCATAAGTTACCGACAGGTAGCCCTCTCCGTTCGCGGAGGCCACATCGTCGGGAGGTGCTGGGCGGTGAGTCCGCGCAGGAGCGAGAGCCGTGACCGGATGGTCCTCAGCGCCGCCGCGCTGCTGCGTGAGTACGGGGCGAGCGCGACCAGCATCGACCGGGTCCTCGCCCACAGCGGAGCCCCAAGGGGCTCGGTGTATCACCACTTCCCCGGCGGGCGTGCGCAGCTCATCGACGAGGCGGTGGCGCTGGCGGGGGACTTCATCGCGGGCCTGATCGACGCCGCCATGGGGGCGGACGATCCGGTGGAGGCGGTCGACGCGTTCTTCGAGCTGTGGCGCGACCGGCTCGTGGAGAGCGGGTTCAGGGCCGGTTGCCCGATCGTGGCGGTGGCCGTCGAGACCAATGACGACGCGCCTCAGCTCGCCCGCTCCGCCGCCGCGGTCTTCGCCCGCTGGCAGGAAGCGCTCGCGGCCCTCTTCCTCCGGCACGGGCTGACCGAGGAGCGCAGCCGCCGGCTCGGTGCCTTCATCATCGCCGCGGTCGAAGGCGCGGTGATCATGTGCCGGGCCGAACGGAGCACCGCCCCCATCGAGGCAGCCGCCGCCGAGATCCACGACCTGCTCCGCTACGCCCTGCGGGACCGCCCGGGCGCCGGTTCCGGGCCCCGCTCCGAGGCGTAGTTCGCACACCTCGACCCATGTCAGATCGGTAACCAAGGAGTCGCCATGCCCTCGCTCGACCGCCACGACGACGTCTTCGTCCTCGACCTCGGGGACGGCGAGAACCGCTTCCACCCCGACTGGCTCACCGCCGTCGGCGCCGCGCTCGACGAGGTGGAGAAGGCGGAAGGCCCCCGGGCCCTGGTCACCGCCGCCACCGGCAAGTTCTACTCCAACGGTCTCGATCTGGACTGGCTGTTCGCCCACGCCGACCAGCACCAGGACTACGTCGTCTCCGTCCACGAGCTGTTCGCGAGGATGCTGTCGCTGCCGGTCGTCACGGTCGCCGCGCTGCAGGGGCACACCTTCGCCGCCGGCGCGATGTTCTCCCTCGCTCACGACTTCCGCGTGATGCGCGCCGACCGCGGCTACTGGTGCCTTCCCGAGGCCGACATCAACATCCCCTTCACCCCCGGCATGACGGCCCTCATCCAGTCCCGGCTGACTCCGCAGACCGCGCACACGGCCATGCTCACCGCCCGCCGCTACGGCGGCACCGACGCCGCGGCCGCCGGCATCGTCGACCGGGCCGTCGCCGAGGACGCCGTGCGCTCCACCGCGATCGAGATCGCCCGGGAACAGGTGAACAAGGCGGGCGACACCCTCGGCACCATCAAGGCCCGCATGTACGCCCCCACCGTGGCCACCCTGCGCGACACCGACAACCCGCTCGGCTGAGCCGGCGTCTCACCGACGCGCCCCGCCCCCGGGACCCCTGCCCGGGGGCGGGCCGTCTCCGCCGTCCACCGCCTGAGCCGGAACTCTTCTCACGCGACCTCCTCCGACCGGTGCGCGGCGACGCCGGTGGCGCGTTCCACCAGTGCGGCGAACTCGCGGCGTACGGCCGGGTGGGCGCCGGCGCGCTCGAAGTGGCCGAGGCCCGTCTCGGCCAGTTCCTCGATCTTCGCCTCCACGAGCTTCCGGGCGCCGGTGCGTTCGAGTGCCGCCCGCACGCGCCGCACGGCGTGCCCGGACCCCGGGTCCGCGTCCGGCGCCAGCGTCGCGGCGGCCAGGTGGTCGTCGGTGGCGTCGGCCAGTCGCACGGCGACGGCGAGGAGGTAGGTCAGCTTGCGGGAGCGCAGGTCGTCGTCGGCGGACTTGCCGGTCCGCGCCGGGTCGCCGAAGGCTCCGAGCAGGTCGTCCCGGAGCTGGAAGGCCAGCCCGGCGCACCGGCCGGCCGCCCGCAGGGCCTCCACCACGTACGCGTCGGCTCCGGCCAGTGAGGCACCGAGCGCCAGGGGCCGGGCGACGGTGTACAAGGCGCTCTTGAGCGTGGCGATGGCCAGCGCCTCGTCGACATCCGAGGAGCGAGCGGCCTCGGCGTGCAGGTCGCGGTACTGCCCGGCGACCATCTCGGTGCGCATCACCCGCCACTCCTCGTGCAGGTGCCGGCCGTGCGGCGTGCCGAGCGCCGTCTCCGTCAGCAGGTCGTCCGCCCAGGCCAGCGCCAGGTCGCCGGCGAGCACGGCGGCCGACGTCCCGAAGTCCTCCGCGGAACCGCGCATGCCCGCCGCCCAGTGCACACGCGCGAGGTCGACGTGCAGGGCCGCACCGCCCCTGCGCCGCACGGAGCCGTCCATCACGTCGTCGTGCACGAGGGCGCAGACCTGGAGCAGTTCGAGGGCGGCTCCCGTGCGCAGCACCGCGGTGGCGTCCCCCGAGCCGCCGGCGGCGCGCCAGCCGCAGTGGGCGAACGCCGTGCGCAGCCGTTTGCCGCCCCGCTCGACCAGGGCGGCCAGCCGGGTGGCCAGCTCCTGGG
Source organism: Streptomyces sp. SudanB5_2050 (assembly GCF_964272335.1). Taxonomy (NCBI): domain Bacteria; kingdom Bacillati; phylum Actinomycetota; class Actinomycetes; order Kitasatosporales; family Streptomycetaceae; genus Streptomyces; species Streptomyces sp. SudanB5_2050. The sequence continues at coordinate 371,478 of NZ_OZ186760.1, read as the reverse complement.
CGAAGACGGGGTCGACCGTGCGGCAATGACGCAGTCGCTCGTCGAGGATCTGCCGGAGCACGGCGCCGACCGCCTCGGTGGCCTGGGAGGCGGTGAGCGGCTCCGCTACGAGATCGGCCGGTGGGGCCACCGCCGACGGCAGTCCAGGCATGCACAACCCCTTTTCACTCTCGGTCGTCCGCACGGCAGTGCTTCGGCCGGGTGCCCTCGTACGGATGCACTGATTCCAGCCGGCCGATCACCGTCCACGAGCAGGCCGTGCCCCCGCCGGGCCCGTCCTCGTCCGGTGCGAGGAGGTGCGGGCCGGGCGGGTCGCCGAAGAGCCGGTGCACGAGAGATCGTCTCCTCAGTCGCGGCCGCGGGCGTGCCTGAAGCGTGTGAGCCCTTCGGCGAGGTCGACGACCGGCTCCGGATAGTCGAGCGCGGAGCGCTCCTGCGCCCTCAGGCGCCAGGGCTCGTGCACCCTCCCGCCGTCCACATCGCCGAGTTCGGGGACCCAGCGGCGTACGTAGGCACCGTCCGGGTCGAACCGTCTGGCCTGGACGAGGGGGTTGAGCACCCGGTGGGGGCGGGTGTCGGTGCCGGTACCGGCGACCCACTGCCAGTTCATCTGGTTGTTGACGACGTCGCCGTCCACGAGGAGGTCCAGGAAGTGCCGGGCGCCGATCCGCCAGTCGACGTACAGCGTCTTGGTCAGGAAGCTCGCCACCAGCAGGCGCGCCCGGTTGTGCATCCAGCCCTCGTGGCGCAGCTGACGCATCGCCGCGTCGACGACGGGATATCCGGTACGTCCCTCCCGCCACGCGGCGATGTCCTCGGCCGCCTCCTCCTCGTCCCGCCACCGGTCGTGGCGGGTGCGGTAGTCCTCGGTCGACGCCCCGGGCCGCGCCGCCAGCACCTGGTGGTGGAAGTCCCGCCAGCACACCTGGCGTACGAAAGCCTCCGCGCCCGGCCCGCCGTGTGCCCGGGACCGCTGGACGAGTTCCACGGGGGACAGCGCTCCGAAGTGCAGGTACGGCGAGAGCCGGGACGTGCCGTCGCCCGCCAGGTCGTCGTGCCGGTCCTCGTAGAGGGGCAGCCCGGAACGCGTCCACCGCGAGAACTGGTCGCGCCCGGCGGACTCCCCTCCGGTCGGCAGACCGGGCGAGACGCCGGGCACCTGCGCTCGGTCCGGCAGCGGCTCGCCGCGCACCCCGTCGGGCACGCGCACGGTCCGCGGCGCGGCGAGGGGATCCCTCAGCGACTCCTGGGACCAGCGGCGGAAGTACGGGGAGAACACGGCGAAGTGGTCGGAGCCCGCGGGCGTCACCGCCCCCGGGGCGACAGCGGTGATCACCGCCTCGTGCACGCGCAGGGCGACACCGTCGCCGCCGAGCGCCTCGCGCAGCCGCTCCTCACGGCGGTGGGCGTACGCGGTGACGCCCGCGGCCATGTGCACCTCGGTGGCCCCGCACTCGGCGGCGACGGCGCGGACCTCGCGGGGGACCGGCCCGGCGCGGATCACGAGCCGGCCGCCGCGGCGGCGCAGCGAGGCGTCGAGGTCGTTCAGACAGTCGGCGAGGAAGGCTCTCCGATTGGGCGCGTCGAAGCCCGCCGCGTGGATGCCGGGGTCGAGCACGAACAGCGGCACCACCTCGTCCGCCGCCTTCAGCGCGGCGTGCAGCGGAGGATGGTCGTGCAGACGCAGATCCGAGGTGAACAGGACGACCGCGACGGTCATGGTGTCACTCCTGGCGCAGTGGTACGCGGTGGTACCTGAACGGGTGCCTGTCGCTCCGCACTTCGTGGGGGACGCGCGCGCCGGATGCGCCGCGCGCGCCGATCACTCCTCCGCGCGGTCAGCTCCTCGCCGCGGCCCGGCCGTTCGTCACCACCATCGTGCCCTCCTGCTCTCTCCACCGCTCACCGTCCCACCTACCGATCATGGGCCCCACGGCGTGACCGCGCCCGTCGAGACCGGGCCGCACCGGCCCGCCGGGACGCCTGACGGTCAGGCGAGGTTCTCGGTGAAGAACTCGTCGAGCCGGTCGAAGGGGATGAGGTCCTTGCGGTCGTACAGGTCGACGTGGTCCGCGCCCGGGACGACCACGAGGTCGACGGTCTCGGGTGCCGCCTTCCGGACGTCCTGGGAGTAGTAGAGGGAGTGCGCCTCGGAGCCGGCCACCAGGAGGGCTCTGCGGGGCGCCAGCATGTCGATGTTCGTCATCTGCCGGTAGGCGAAGAACGACATGGGCGTGGTCGCGGTCCACGCGGTGGTGGAGTTGATCGAGCGAGGGTGGTAGCCGCGCTCGGTGCGGTAATAGGCGAAGAAGCTCTTCGTGACCGGGTCGGCATCCGCCGGGAGGGTCTCGGGCAGGACCCGGTCCGAGGGGGCGACGTCGCCGTTCTCGTCGAAGGGGACCTCGTGGGAGCCCCGCGCGTAGGTGCCCTGCTCGGCGTCGATCCAGCGCTGTCGGCTGACGTGGTCCACGATCTTCCGGCGCTGCTCGCGCGTGTAGAAGTCCTCGTGGCCGCGGGAGATGCTGCGTGACATGTCGTACATCGAGGCCGTGGCGACCGCCTTGATACGGCTGTCCGCGGCCGCGGCGGTGAGCGCCATGCCGCTCAGCCCGCACACGGCCTGCAGGCCGATCCGCTCGCGGTCGACGAACCGCTGCAGGCCGAGGAAGTCGACGGCGGCATGGAAGTCCTCGGTGAAGATCTCGGGCGAGCCCACGTCGCGCACCCTGCCGCCGCTCTCCCCGGTGAAGGAGGGGTCGAAGGCGAGGGCGACGTAGCCGCGGCGGGCGAACTCGTTGGCGTAGAGCCCCGAAGACTGCTCCTTGACGGCGCCGAACGGGCCGCTGAGAGCCAGGGCGGGCAGCCTGCCCCTGGCGTTCTTCGGCACGTAGAGGTCCGCGGCAACCGTGATGCCGTAGCGGTTCTCGAACCGTACCGGGGTCCGCTCGACGTTCCTGTCCAGTGCGAAGGTGTAGCCGCCCTTGCCCGTGGCCTTGCCCTGTCCTGCGGCGCCGGCGGCGCGGCCGGCCTCCGCGCCGAAGGCGGGCAGAGTCGTGAAGGACGCGGCGGCGGCAGCGCCGCCACCGGCGATCAGTCCGAGCGCTTTGCGACGCTCCATGGGAAGGACCTCATATTCGATCGGTGGTGGAGGAAAGCGGAGCGACGGGCCGGGCTCGGAGGCCCGCCGCTTCGGGTGAGCGGGGCCGGGTCATGGCTTGACGAGGACCTTGAGGCTCTTGCGGTCGGCCATGTCCTGGTAGCCGGCCGGGACGCCGTCGAGGTCCGTGGTGACGTCGAAGACCTTCCCCGGCTCGATGGCGCCGTCCAGGATGTCGGGCATCAATTCCTCGATGTAGGCCCGCACCGGCGCCGGTCCGCCGGCGAGCCGGATGTTGTGGCGGAACAGACTCCCGAAGCCGATCGGTGCCTCCTCGTACTGCGGGACGCCGACGCGGCTGATCACGCCGCCGGGGCGGACGATCCCGGTGGCCTGCTGGTAGGCGGCCATGTTGCCGACGCACTCCAGGACCACGTGCGTGCCGTGCCCGCCGGTCAGCTCCCGCACCGCCTCGATGCCTTCCTCGCCGCGGGCGGAGACGACGTCGGTGGCGCCGAACTCACGGCCGAGGCCGGTGCGCGCCCGGTGGCGGCCCATCAGGATGATCTGCTCGGCGCCCAGGCGCTTGGCCGACAGGACTCCCAGCAGGCCGACCGCGCCGTCACCGATCACGGTCACGCGGGTGCGCTCGTCGACCCCGCCCGCCACGGCGGCGTGGTAGCCGGTGCCGAAGACGTCCGAGAGGGTCAGCAGGGACGGGATGAGCGCGGAGTCGGCTGCGACGGGCAACTTGACGAGGGTGCCGTCCGCCAGCGGTACGCGGACGGCTTCGGCCTGGCCGCCTTCCTCGGCTTCACCGTCCCAGAAGCCGGCCTGCGGGTGGGAGCAGGAGGTGTGCAGGCCCTCGCGGCAGAACTCGCAGGTGTTGTCGGAGATGGCGAACGGGGCGACGACCAGGTCGCCGCGCTTCACGGTGGTCACCTCGGAGCCGGTGTCCTCGACGATGCCGATGAACTCGTGGCCCATCCGGGCCGGGCCGTCCTCGGGCTTCATCGAGGCGTACGGCCACAGGTCGCTGCCGCAGACGCAGGAGGCGGTGATGCGGACCAGGGCGTCGGTGGGGTGCTTGACGACGGGGTCGGGGACGTTCTCGACGCGGACGTCGCCGGCGCCGTACATGAGGGTCGCGCGCATGGGGTGGTGCTCCGTTTCCGAGTGGTGCGTGAGAGGTGTGGCGTGGATCGGTCCGGCTCCCCGTACGAGGGCCGTACCGAGCGTGCTGCCGGGGGCGTGAGCTGGTCGTGACCACTCTCGCCGGTTTGATCCGTTTGGGCCCTATTTGGCGGCCTTCTTCGTGATCGTTGTCGCGTCGGTGTCCGTGCCGGCCCGGGCGAGGGCTGCTGCCGTGCGGCGGCGCTGGTGGAGCGCGATGAGGACGGCCGGGATCAGCGTGAGGGCGGCGATCACGGTGCCGACGAGGGCGGGACCGGTGGTCCCGAGCGGCGAGTCGAGGGTGAGACCGGCGATCCATGAGCCGACGGCGGTACCGAGATTGAACGCCGAGACGGTCAGGGCCGAGGCGAGCAGGGTGCCTGCTTCGCGAAGCGGACCGCCAGTGCCATCAGCACCGGGTTGGCACCCAGGCCGAAGAAGCCGAGCAGGGTGACCAGGACGATGGTGGGCACGGCGTAGCCGGCCAGCAGGGAGACCGCCAGCAGCAGGAGGGTCGCTCCGGCAGCGGCCACGACCGTGACGGTGTGCGGGTGGCGGTCACCCAGGCGGCCCCCGACCAGCGAGCCGGCCAGGGCGCCCAGGCCGAATCCGACCAGGACCAGCGGCACGATCCCGGACGCGATGCCGGAGCGCTCGGTCAGCAGCGGGGCGATGTAGGAGTAGGCGGCCAGGACACCTCCGGTCGTGGTGGCGCAGGCCGCCAGCACCAGCCACACACGGCCGGAGCGCAGCGCGGTCAGCTCGGAGCGGACCGACACCGTCTGCCGGGCATGTCCGTCGTGTCCGACCGTGCGGGCGATCAGCACGATGGCCGCGGCGGACAGAGCCGCGAGTGCCCAGAAGGGGCCGCGCCAGCCCACGAGCTGTCCGGCGAACGCGCCCAGCGGCACGCCGACGACGTTGGCGAGCATCGCGCCGGCCCCGACGAGGCCGAGGGCGCGGGAGCGGGCGGCGGGGCCCGCGGCGTCGGCGGCGGCCACGTTGGCCACCGCCCAGAACGCGCCGGTGGCGATCGCGGTCAGGAACCGTGCTCCGAGGATCACGGAGAAGTCGGAGCCGAGCGCGACGATGACGTGTCCGGCGGCGAAGATCCCCAGGGCGAGCATCAAGGTGAGCCGTTTGGGCAACCGCAGGGTGAGCATGGCCATCAGCGGCGCACCGACGATCATCCCGACGGCGAAGACGGTGATCAGCAGACCGGTCCGCGCGACACTGACTTGCAGGTCGCCCGCGATCTCGGGCAGCAGGCCGGCCACGACGAACTCGGTCGTGCCCATCAGGAACGTGCCGAGCGCCAGGATGTGGACGACGAGCGGCAGCCGGGACGATCCCGCTGCCTGCTCGGCCGGTTCGGTACGTACCTCGGCGGGAGCCTGGAGGGTTCCTCCTCGCGTACTCACGGTGCATCTCCAAAGGGGGGTGATCGGGGTGCGTCATCCAGGAAACCGGCCGCCCCGCCCTCGAGGAAGGTGGCGTTTATGGGGGGTACAAGCTCAACCTCCCTCCCCGAGTGAGCCTGACTACCGTGGAGGACATGGACGACGACCAGCACGATCACCGCACCGAGATCCGGGACTTTCTCGCCGGCCGCCGCGCCAGGATCAGCCCGGAGCAGGCAGGAATGCCTACCAGTGGCCGGCGCCGGGTCCCGGGCCTGCGGCGCGAGGAGGTCGCCGTGCTGGCCGGGATGAGCACCGAGTGGTACACCCGTCTGGAGAAGGGACACATCAGCGGCGTCTCCGAGGACATCCTCGCCGCCGTCGCCCAGGCACTCCAGCTCGACGAGGACGAGCGCACCTATCTGTTCGATCTGGCCCGGGCCGCACGCCCCGCTCGCCGCGCGCCGTCGCGCCGCCGGGACGTCGAGGTCCCGCCCCGCATCCAGTGGCTGCTCGACTCCATCACGATGTCCGCCGCCTTCGTGCGCAACGGCCGCCTGGACGTCATCGCCCACAACGCCCTCGGCCGCGCCCTGCACGCCCCGATGTTCGACAGCCCCACCACCGACGAGCGCGGCCGCCCCAACTTCGCCCGCTACCACTTCCTCGACGACACCTCCCACGACTTCTTCGCCGACTGGGAATCCGGCGCCGCCGCCACCGTCGCCCTGCTGCGCGCCGAGGCGGGGCGTGAACCCCACGACCGGGCCCTGCGCGAACTGATCGGCGAGCTGTCCACCCTCAGCCGCGACTTCCGCACCCTGTGGGCCGCGCACGAGGTCCGCATCCGCCACGACGGCGTCAAAGGGCTCCAGCACCCCGACGTCGGCGAGCTGGAGCTCACCTACCAGTCCGTGGACCTGTCCGTGTCGCAACGGGCCGTCCACGACCTGAGCCTCTACACCGCCGAACCCGGCAGCACCTCCGAGGAACGCCTCAAGCTCCTCGCCAGCCTGACGGCGACCCCGTTCCAGGCGGCAGAGCCCACCGACCGACTCACCTGAACCGGACGGTCCTGTACGGGCAGGCCGACCGCTCCGGCATGTGAAGATCACGCGCAGACGGCATCCACGGGATTGATCTTGGGCATGCATCGGCCGCACCTCGATGCCCCCACCATGAGGAGAGCCGAGCAGTGAGCACCCCCCTCTTCACGCCCACACCGACGGCGCCGGGCAGCCTCCCCCTGATCGGACACGCCCACCGTCTCGCCCGCACCCCCCTGCCGTTCATGGCCTCGCTGCGAGAGCACGGCAGCGTCGTCCGCATACGCATCGGCACCGCGCCCGCCTACGTGGTCACCGACCCTGCCCTCACCCGCAAGGTCCTGGTCACCGACGCCGCCGACTTCACCAAGGGCGGCAAGATCATCGACGCTCTGCGCGTGTTCTTCGGTGACGGACTCGCCACCGTGGCCGACGGAGACGTCCACCTGCGCAACCGACGCCTGATGCAGCCGATGTTCAACAAAGCGCACATCGCCACCCGAGGCGACGCCATGATCGACCAGGTCCGGTCCATGGTCGCCACCTGGGAGGACGGCGAACACCGGGACGTCTTCGCCGACATGAACAACCTGACCCTGGCCGCCTTCCTCGTCGCGCTGTTCGGCACCGATCTGCCGCCTCACCTGCAAGAGGAGTTCACCACCCTCATGCCGGCCATCATGAAAGGAACGATCCGCCAGACGATCCTGCCGCCCTGGGCCAACCGGCTGCCGCTTCCGGCGAACCGCGCCCACGCAGCCCGGGTCGCCCGTCTGCGCACCCTCATCGACCAGGCCATCGACCACCACACCGGCCAACTGCCCAGCTCGACGGGGGCGGCGGCGCCGACCGGATGCCCCCACGCCGCTCGCCCCACCGGCCTGTTCGAGACTCTTCTCACCGCACCGGAGCCCCTGAGCCGTCAGCAGCTCCAGGACGAAGCCATCACCCTGCTGACCGGTGCCATCGAGACCACCGGCACCACCCTCGCCTGGACCCTGTACGAGATCAGCCAGGACCCGCACGTCGAACAACGCCTGCGCGCCGAACTCGCCTCGGTCTGCCAGGACCGGCCGCTTCGCTACACCGACGTCGACCAACTCCACTACGCCCGCAGAGTGCTGCAAGAAGCCGTGCGCAAGTACGGGCCGGCCTGGATGGTGACGCGCACCGCGACCCGGGACACCCGGCTCGGCGGACACTCCATTCCAGCGGGCGCGGACGTCGTCTGGAGCCCCTACCTTCACCAGCACGACCCGGAGGTCTTTCCGGAACCCGGTCGTTTCGACCCGGACCGCTGGACGCGCGCGGAGACCACGGCGGCCCGTGGCTCCTTCCTCGCCTTCGGCGACGGACGCCGCAAGTGCATCGGTGAGAACTTCGCCTGGGCCGAGCTGCAGATCATCCTGGCGACCATCCTCCAGAACTGGTCGCACCTTCAGCTGACGACACGGCCGCCGCGGCCGCAAGCCGTCGTCACCGTCAAACCCGACCGCCTGACCATGTCCTACCGTCACCCCACCACGACCGGGCACCAGGGCGACGAAGACCGGGCCCACCGCCCGCCCGCCCGACCGGTATAGAGCGGACACCGACCGAACGTCGTGCCCGCGCTTCCGGCTCGACCGTCAGCGTGGCCGCCGTTGCACGACGTCGGCGAGCACCGTGGTCACGAGCTTGTCGACGGTTGCCGTGGGCGGCGGGCCGGGGTCGCGGTCCGCGAACAGGAGATGCCCGCCACCGACCAGGGAGAGAGTGAGCGAGTCGATGTCGGCGTCGGCCGCGATGCGGCCCAGTTCACGCTCGTCGGCCAGGTAGGCGGAGATCGCGGTCGCGACCTGGGCGAGGATCGCGATGCCGCCCCCGGGAGTGGCTCGTCGAAGCCGCGCGCGCAGCTCGTCCCGGAAGGTGATGAGCGGGATGACGGCCACCGGAACCGGGCCGAACAGGGTGGTCAGCGCAGTGGTGAGGTTGTCGGTCACCGTGCCGGTGCCTGCGGATTCGCGCAGCGCGCTCGCCTGCGTCTCCAACTGCGCGGCCCGGTCGAGCACGAGGTCGGTGAGGAAGGCGTCGAAGTCGCTGAAGTACCGGTGCAGGACGCCTTTGGCGCAGCCCGCCTCGTCGGTGACGGCGCGGCTGGTCAGGGCGTCCGGCCCGTCCCGCAGCAGCACGCGTTCGGCGGCGTCGAACAACTGCTGCCGCGCGTCGCGAAGGTGCACCCCGGTCGGCACTCACAGATCCTCTCGTGCGTCGGACTGTCGGCATCCATTGCCCAGTGGGCATGTGCCCACTAAGGTGGGCACATGCCCACCTTACCGCGAGAGCAACCAGAACCTTCCCGAGTGGAGTCGCACGAGGTCCGGCGGATGGCCGAGTCGTTCGGTGCGGACGCGCAACGCTACGACCGGGCCCGTCCCGGCTATCCCGACGCGTTGGTGGCGCGGGTCGTCGCCGGGAGCCCTGGGTCCGAGGTGCTCGACGTGGGCTGCGGCACCGGCATCGCGGCCCGCCAGTTCCAGGCCGCCGGCTGCGCCGTGCTCGGCGTCGAGCCGGACGAGCGGATGGCCGAGTTCGCGCGCGCCCACGGCCTGGAGGTCGAGGTGGCGACGTTCGAAGCCTGGCGGCCGGCCGGACGGACGTTCGACGCGGTGATCGCGGCCCAGTCCTGGCACTGGGTGGATCCGGTCGCCGGCGCGGTCAAGGCGGCCCGGGTACTGCGTCCGGACGGGCGTCTGGTGATCTTCGGGCACGTGTACGAGCCGCCCGCCGAGGTGGCCGAACCGTTCGCCGCCGCCTACCGGAGGGTGGTGCCGGACTCTCCGTTCAGCGGTCAGCCGGCCCGACGCCCACTGGACGTGTACCGAGCGGGGTACGCGAAGTTCGCCGACGCGATCCGTCGGACCGGGCGCTTCGACGACCCCGAACAGTGGCGGTTCGACTGGGAACGGTCCTATACGCGCGACCAATGGCTGGAGCTGCTCCCCACCACCGGCGGCCTCACCCGACTCCCTCCCGACCGGACAGCCGAGATCCTTGACGCGGTCGGGGCCGCCATCGACTCGATGGGCGGTTGCTTCACGATGCTCTACACCACCCTGGCCACGACCGCCGTACGCGCCGGCACCTCCTGACCCTCCCGGGGCGTCGGCCGTGCGGTTCCCCGCTCCACGACCACTCGATCATCCGCAGCCCCCTCGGCAACGCCTACGGCGACGACCTGCTGGGGCAGCACTACCCGACCTCGCCGAGGTCCTGCTCGAGTTCCTCCACGGCGTCCGTCCACAGGCCGGGCAACCGCCCGCCGTGGGGAAGCGCGTCGTCCACCGTGAAGGAGACCTCGGCCCAGTCCCCGAAGAAGGCCAGTCCCACGCCGCAGAGGTGGCCCGGCAGGAGCAGCGGGAGCAGCGCGGCGCCCGTGACGTCGGTGGCGCCCAGGACGCCGTCCTCGGCGAGCGGCACGGAGGTCGCCAGCAGCGTGGTGACGCGCGGTGAGGTGATCTGCCGCATGTACCAGGCCGTGGGCCGGGCGGGCATGTACCGGACCAGGTCGTGGACGGCCTGCCTCCGGGGCCTCCGCTTCACCGCGGAAGTCGCCGCCGCGACGAGTTCCAGCCGCCGAAGGGGCGAGGGCTCGGTCAGGGGGAGCCGCACCCGGACGGCGAAGGTGCGGTTCCCCCACGTCTGCTCCTCGTCGTGCCGGCGTGCGTCCACGGGCAGCAACGCCGACGTGTGGGGCAGGGGGATGCCGGCCTCCTCCGACCATCTGCCCAGGGCACCCGCCAGCGCCGTGAGGTGGACGTCGTTCGCCGACACCCCGCGTGCCCTGCCGATCCCGCGCAGCCTCTCGACGGGCAGCCGGGTCCGCAGCAGTTTCCGCCGTCCGGTGGGTACGAAGGCCGTCGAGGAGCGCCGGCCCGGACGCGGAAGGACGTCGAAGGCGTACGCCACCGCGAGGCCCAGCGCCGTGACCGTCCTGCGCAGGTTCTCCCCGCGACCGCGCGGCCGGGGCAACGGTCGGAGGGCGGGCTCCCCGGTGCCGAGCAGAGTACGGAAGGCCAGGGCGGCGGCGACACCGTCCTGGCACACGTGCTCGAACCGGTAACACACGGCGTACTCGTCGGGCGTCTCACCGTGCACCAGCCACAGTCCCCAGGGCGCGTCGCGGGGAAGTGGTGCGCCGAGGGCGGTCTCCAAGGGCGACGGCGGTGCCTCCGGGCCGGCCGTCACCACTTCGTGGACGTGGCGTTCCAGAGTGAACGCCTCGTCCGGACGCCACACGGGCGGCCGCGCGGTCCGTTCCAACCGATAGGTGAGCATGGGGAGTTCCGGCAGGCGCATCCCGACGTAGGCGCGGAAGTCGGCCAGGCTCGGTGGCCGGCCGCTGAGGTACGCGATGCCTCCCGTGTCCCAGCGGGCACCGGGACGGGCCTGCTCCAGTCTGAGGTACGCGCGGTCGATCGGGTGCGTGCGCACGTCGGCGGGCATGATCACCATCTTCCGGTCGAGGCGGTCCGGCGGGGCCGGGAAGCGGTCGGCATCCAGGAGGGCACGCCGGCCGGCGGACGGAGGAGCGTGGGGCCGGGGTGGGCGGTCGCTCGAACGGGCGGCGACCGGGTCGGAAGCACAAGGTAGACGGCCCTCCGCTGTGCCGACGCGGGGTCCCAAGGGTTCTTCACGCGGCCGGACCAGGTGTTCGCGTGCCTGTTCGTCAACCTCCGTACCCGGGGAACGCCTTGGGGGATGACCATGGGCGGAAGGGACGCAGCCGACCCCCGCCACCTGGCACTGTCCTCGGTGTGCGTGCGGAGCGTCCGACGGGGAGGCCGGGGATGAGAGCGGGCGAGTCGGTGGCGCGGCGGCGATTACGGCCACCCGCCTCCTCGGGGCGCGAGCACCGGGAGTCACGGTCGTGAACATCGCCCTCACCGGTGCCACCGGATTCCTCGGCCTCCGACTGCTGCGGTGCCTGCTGGAGCGGGACGGAACGCTGACCTTGCTCACCCACGCGGCCTCGGCGGACCCCTTCGGCCGCATCACACGGTTCCTCGAAATGTCCGGTGCGCCGGAACGGATGATCGCGGAACTGCCCACGCGGGTGCGGGTGGTACCCACCGACCTGAGCCGACCGCTCATGGGGCTGCCCGCGGACCGGTTCCGGGAACTGGCGGACCGCTTCGACGCGCTCTGGCACTGCGCCGGCTCCATCAACCTGGAGGGCGACCTCGCCTCGCTGCGCCGGGTGAACGTCGAAGGCACCAGAGCCGTACTGGAGTTGGCCGCCGCCGGGGGCCGTCGACCGGTGGTCCACCACGTCAGCACGGCCTTCGTGGCCGGAGCACGCCGTGAGGGCGTGGTCTACGAGGACGAACTCGACGACACCCACGGCTTCGAGAACGCCTACGAGCGGTCCAAGTACGAGGCCGAGACCCTGGTGCACGCATGGTCGCGGACACACCGCAGACCGGTGATCGTCCTGCGGCCCAGCATCCTGGTGACGAACCTGCCCCCGCACCCCGAACTGCCCCGGCACCCGCTGCAGGTCCTGGACCACTTGGTGGGGGACGCGCTGCGCGCCGTCGGTCTCGCGGACCCGGGACGTGAGCGGTCCGAACGGCCCGTCGCCCGACTGGTCGGCCGACGCTACGGCCACCTCAACATGATGCCCGTCGAGGACGCGGCGAAAGTCATGCTGCGCCTGGCGGACCGGGAGCCGTCCGGCCGGGTCGACACCTACCACGTCGTCCACGAGCACGACGTTCCGGTGGCCGCGATCACCGAACTCATGGAGCGGCTCGCGCCCCTGCGGACCCGCCTGGTCGAGAGGCGACCCGACGACGTGTCCGCCCTCGAAGCGTCCATGGACTTCTACCCCGGCATCACGCCCTACCTGAGCCACCTGCGCCGCTACGACGACACCCGGGTACGCACCGCGCTGGGAACCCCCCGGTCCGTCACCCGGGTGGACCTCGACTACCTGCTGTCCGGTCTCCGCCCGGCGCCCCCGGCCCGCGCGGAGGCGGATCCCGCGCGGCAGCGGCATTGAGCCCGCCCCGGGCCTCTCAGCCGACCGTCACCCGTACGCACGCCTCCTTGGAGCCCGCCCTTGTCCGCTCCCGCCCGGCCCGGCAGCACGGATACGCAACCGCCGGCCTTCTCACCCGAAGCGATCACCGCCGGCACCCGACGGATCCGGGAGCACGTGCACGTCGTCACCGACAGCACCCGCCGGACCCTCGGCCTGGCCTTCGGACCGCGCCCGGCCGACGAGGTCGTCGGCACGCTGCCGCCGCTGTACCCGGAGTGGCTCGGCGGGCGCGCCTTCTGCGAGGCCCACGGTGTCCGCTTCCCCTATGTGGCGGGTGAGATGGCGAACGGCATCGCGACCACCCGCATGGTCACCGCGATGGCCCGGGCCGGCATGCTCGGCTTCTTCGGCGCGGCGGGTCTCGGCCTGCCGGAGGTCGAGCGGGCCGTGCGCGAACTGGCCGACCGGCTCCGGGACAGGACCAACTGGGGCGTGAACCTCATCCACTCACCGGCCGAACCGGGGCTGGAACTGCGGACCGCGAAGCTGCTGCTCCACCACCGGGTGCCCCGCGTGTCGCTCTCGGCCTACCTGGAACTCACGCCCGCCGCGGTGCTGTGCGCGGCCCGCGGACTGCGCCGGGACACCGACGGGAGCGTCCTGCGACCCACCCGGATCCTCGCCAAGGTGTCCCGGCCCGAGGTCGCCGAGAAGTTCCTCTCACCCGCACCGGCCGAGCTGCTGCGCCGACTCGTCGAGCAGGGCGAGCTGAGCGCCGACGAGGCCGAACTGGCCCGTCGGGTACCGGTGGCCGAGGACGTCACGGTGGAGGCCGACAGCGGTGGCCACACCGACGGACGCCCGCTGGGCTCCCTCCTGCCCCGCGTGCTGATGCTGCGCGACGACGTCACCCGTCGTTTCGGCTACCGGCGCCCGGTCGGGATCGGTGCCGCGGGAGGGCTCGGAACGCCCGCCGCGGTGGCCGCCGCCTTCGCGCTCGGGGCGGCCTACGTGGTGACCGGGTCGGTGAACCAGACGGCCACCGAGGCCGGCATCTCGGACGACGCCAAGACACTGCTCGCCCAGGCGGACGTCGCCGACGTCACCATGGCGCCCGCGGCGGACATGTTCGAGATGGGCGTCACCCTCCAGGTGCTGCGCCGGGGCACGATGTTCGCCCCCAGGGCCTCCCGGCTCTACGCCGCCTACCGGGCCCACCCTTCCCTGGAGGACATCCCCTCCCCGGAGCGGCAGAAGCTGGAACGGGACGTCCTCGGGGCTCCCGTCGACGAGGTGTGGGAACGGACCAAGCGGTTCTGGGCGGCGCGCGACCCCGCACAGATCACACGGGCGGAGAACGACCCCAAGCACCGGATGGCCCTCGTCTTCCGCTGGTACCTGGGCAGCTCCAGCCGCTGGGCCATCGACGGGGACACCGGCCGGCGCACCGACTACCAGATCTGGTGCGGCCCGGCGGTGGGAGCGTTCAACCGGTGGACCGCGGGAGGCTTCCTCGCCGAACCGGAGAACCGCACCGTGGTGCAGATCGCGCTCAACCTCCTCGAAGGCGCCGCCGTTCTCACGCGGGCCCATCAACTGCGCACCTACGGCGTCCCGGTCCCGGCCTCGGCCTTCGCGTACACGCCGCGCAGGCTCGCGTGACCGCGCTCCCCGCCCCGGAAGCCGACGCCCCACGAAAGGGAGAGCCCGTGTCCGAGACCCACCCCCCGCAGGTACCCGTCGCCGTGGTCGGCGTCGGAGCCCTGGCCCCGGGCTCGACCGACCCCACGGAGTTCTGGCGGACCGTGCTCTCGGGCCGGGACCTGATCACCGACGTGCCTCCGTCGCGCTGGCTCGTCGAGGACCACTACGACCCCGACCCCGCCGCGCCGGACAAGACCTACGCGCGCAGAGGGGCGTTCCTGCCCGAGGTCGGCTTCGACCCGCTGGCCTACGGAATCCCGCCCACCACCCTCCCCGCCACCGACACCAGCCAGCTGCTCGCCCTCATGGTCGCCGACCAGGTGCTCGCCGACGCCGGCGGGCTGTCGGGTGTGGACCGCGACCGGGTCGGCGTCATCCTCGGCGCGTCCTCGCTGGAGCTGCTGAGCCACATGCAGGGGCGGACCCAACGCCCCGTGTGGTTGAAGGCCCTGCGGGAACAGGGCGTCCCCGAGGCCGAGGCACAGTCCGTGTGCGACGCCGTCCAGGACCACTACACGCCCTGGCAGGAGGCGACGTTCCCCGGGCTCCTCGGCAACGTCGTCGCGGGACGCATCGCCAACAGGTTCGACCTGCACGGCACGAACCACACCACCGACGCCGCGTGCGCGAGTTCGTTCGCCGCCCTGTCGACCGCGGTCGCGGAACTCTCCTTGGGCCGTGCCGACCTGGTCGTCAGCGGGGGCGTCGACACCCTGAACGACATCGGCATGTTCATGTGCTTCTCGAAGACACCCGCGCTGTCGCCCACCGGGGACTGCCGGCCCTTCTCCGACCGGGCCGACGGCACGATGCTCGGTGAAGCCGTCGTGATGTACGCGCTCAAGAGGCTGGCCGACGCGGAACGGGCCGGCGACCGGATCCACGCGGTGATCCGGGGGATCGGCAGCTCGTCCGACGGCAAGGGGACGGCGATCTACGCGCCCCTGCCCGAGGGCCAGGCACGGGCGCTGCGACGCGCGTACGAGCAGGCGGGCTACGACCCCGGCACGGTCGAACTCGTCGAGGCGCACGGCACCGGTACGAAGGCCGGGGACGCCGCCGAACTCGCCGCGCTGCGCACGGTGTTCGAGGAAGGCGGGCGCCGGGCCCGGCAGTGGTGCGCGATCGGCTCGGTGAAGTCCCAGATCGGCCACACCAAGTGCGCCGCGGGAGCCGCCGGCCTGCTCAAGACGGTCCTGGCCCTGCGCCACCAGGTCCTGCCGCCCACCATCAAGGTCGAGCGTCCCGCCTCCGCCCTGCGGACGCGGGACAGCCCGTTCTACGTCAACACCGAGGCGCGCCCATGGGTACGTCCGCCCGGCCATCCGCGCCGCGCCTCGGTGTCCAGCTTCGGCTTCGGAGGCAGCAACTTCCACGTCACCCTGGAGGAGTACGTGCCTTCGGCGGGGAACGGCCGTCCGGCGTGGCGCAGCCGGTGCGCGCCCACGGAACTGGTGCTGTTCAGCGCCCCCTCGCCGGACGCCCTGCTGGAGCGGACCATCGACCGGGGCCGCCCCCTCGCCGAGATCGCGCGGGAGAGCCAGGCCGGGTTCCGGCCCGGCGACGAGGCACGCCTGGCCGTAGTGGCGACCGACACCGACGACCTGTACGACAGGTTCGCGCAGGCCGCAGCCGCGATCCGGCGGCGGCCGCACGACGCGTTCTCCCTCCCGGGCGGGACGCACTACGGCACCGGCGACCCCGCCGTCGGCAAGGTGGCGTTCCTCTTCCCGGGACAGGGAGCCCAGTACGTCGGCATGGGGGCCGACCTCGCCATGTTCGCCCCCGAGGCCCAGGCCGTCTGGGACCGTCTGGCAGGCCGCCGGTTCGACGGCCGCGCCCTGCACGGCGTGGTGTTCCCGCCTCCCGGATTCGACGACACGGAGCGGGAGGAGCGGGCCGCCCTGCTGAACGCCACCGAGTGGGCGCAGCCGGCGCTCGCCGTGCACAGCCTGGCCCTCCTGGAGGTGGTGCGCGGCCTCGGACTGCGGCCCGACTGCGTGGGCGGCCACAGCTTCGGCGAACTGGTGGCCCTGCACGCCGCCGGAGCGCTGGACGCCGCATCCCTGGTCGCGCTGGCCCGCCGGCGGGGCGAGCTGATGCGCGCCGCGGCCGACACCCCGGGGGCGATGCTGGCCGTGGCCGCGAGCCGCGACCTGGTGACGGCCGTCCTCGCCGGAACGGGCTCGAAGAACGTGTGGCCGGCGAACCACAACGCGCCGGACCAGGTCGTGGTGTCCGGCGAGCGCGCAGCGATCGACGCGGTGGAGCGGGAGTTCCTCTCCAGGGGCGTCGCCGTGCGCCGGCTGGACGCCTCGCACGCCTTCCACAGCCCGCTGGTCGCCTCGGCGGCCGAGCCGCTGTCCGCGTTCCTGAACGACCTGACCCTCACGGCACCCGTGATCGACGTGTACGGCAACGCGGACGCGGCACCGTACCCGGGGGACGCCGGCGAAGTACGCCGCAGGATCGCCGCGCACCTGGCCGCGCCCGTGCTGTTCGATGAGCAGATCGAAGCCATGTACGCGGCGGGCGCGCGGACGTTCGTCGAGGTGGGCGCCGGGGCCGCGCTGACCGGCCTGGTCGGACGCGTCCTCGGTGACCGCGAGCACGCCGCGGTCGCCCTCGACCGCCGGGGGCAGGACGGGGTCACCACCCTGCACGGCGCGCTGGGCAGGCTCGCGGCGCGCGGTGCGCAGTTGGACTACGGCTTCCTTTGGGCGCCGTACGGACCGTCAGCGACAGCAGCGAAGGAGCGCGAACCGCGCATGACCGTGCAGATCAGCGGTGCCAATTACGGTCAGCCCTATCCCCCCGAGGGCGGGGCGGCCGAACTGCCGCCACCCAATCCGCCCCGGACTCCGCCGGTAGCCGCACCGGCCACGACGCTCGCGCCCGCCCCACCGCCGTTGCCGCTCGGCGGCCCTGTTCCGGCACAGGAACCGGAACCCGTATCCGGAGTGGGACCCGTATCCGGAGTGGGACCCGCGCCGGTCCGGGAACCGGCATCGGTACCGGAACCCGTACCGGCCGCCCGATCACTGCCGGAGCCGATCGACCCCGCCCTCCCCGCGGACCCGCACTGGTCGGCCATGGTCGAGAGCGTGCAGCGGCACGCGGCGGAGGCCCACGCGGCCTGCCACCGCATGATGGCCGACAGCCACATGGCGTTCCTGCGGATGACCGAGACGACCCTGGCCGCGCTCCTGGGCGCGCCCCCGAGGGAGGACGCTCCGGTCCTGCCCGCTGCGTCCGCGGCCCCCGATCTCGCCGCGGCGTCCCCCGCCGGCCTCC
Organism: Streptomyces sp. SudanB5_2050; assembly: GCF_964272335.1. Taxonomy (NCBI): domain Bacteria; kingdom Bacillati; phylum Actinomycetota; class Actinomycetes; order Kitasatosporales; family Streptomycetaceae; genus Streptomyces; species Streptomyces sp. SudanB5_2050. The sequence goes on along the minus strand of NZ_OZ186760.1, from coordinate 353,739 downwards.
CGCCGGCCCCCGCTCCCGTGCACCATGGGCCCGAGACGCCCCCCGGGGCGATGCCGCGGACTCCCGCCCCGCCACCGCCGGCCGCCCCCGCGCCGACCGCCGCCTCCGTCGTACCACCCGCCCGTCGGCCCGAGCCCTCACCGGCTCCGTCCCGCGCCGACGCGCCGTCGGCCGCGGACCCTGCGCGGTTCGAGGAACTGCTGCTCTCGGTGGTCGCCGAGCGCACCGGATACCCGGTGTCCATGCTGAACGCGGACATGGCGCTCGATGCGGACCTCGGCGTGGACTCCATCAAGCGCGTCGAGATCCTCTCGGCCGTTCGGCAACGGGTGGGCGACCTGCCGACCGGGGACGTGGCCGCGCTCGGCAGGCTCAGCACGCTCCGCGAGATCGTGGACGCCCTCAAGGCCGCGGTCGCTCCCGCCGCCGTACCGTCCGCTGTCGCACCGTCCACCGCTGCCGTACCGTCCGCCGCTGCCGCACCGCCCGACGCCGAGCCCGACACGGCCGTCGCGAGCCGGGAACCGGAGCCGGTGGAACTGAGGCGCCTCGTCCTGCGCACGGTGCACGCGCCCGCGCCGGGACTGGAGATGGCGGGCCTCCGCGACGGCCCGGTGTCCGTGGTCGGAGGACCTTCCGCGCTCGCCGCCCTGGTGGCCGGGAAACTCACCGGTCGCGGAGTACGGGCCGGGACCGCGACCCAGGTGCCCGACGGAGCGGGCGCCGTCGTGCACCTTGGCGGACTGCTCGACATCGGGTCACCGGAGGAGGCCGGACAGATCCTGCGCGACGCCTTCCGCACGGCACGCTCGGTCGCGCCGCGCATGGAGGCCGCCGGTGGGGTGTTCGTCACTGTCCAGGACACCGGTGGCGACTTCGGGCTGGACGGCAGGGAACCCGGCCGCGCCTGGCTCGGCGGCCTCGCCGCCCTGACCAGGACCGCCGCACAGGAGTGGCCGGACGCCTCCGTCAAGGCCATCGACTGCGAGCGCGGCGGCCGGGACGCCGAGACCGTCGCCGAGGCGATCGTCGAGGAACTGCTCGAAGGCGGACCGGCACCGGAGGCCGGCCTGCGCGCGGACGGCACCCGCCTCGTACCGTGCGCCGTCGAAGCACCGGCGGAACCGGGCCCGGAGACGACGGGCATCGGCCCGCGGTCCGTGATCGTCGCCACCGGGGGAGCGCGGGGGGTCACCGCGGCCGCCCTGACCGACCTCGCCCGGACCCACCGGCCGCGCATCGCTCTGCTGGGCCGCACGGAACTGGTCGCGGAGCCCCCGGGCGCCTCCGAGGCCGCCGACGAAGCCGCACTGGTGCGCTTGCTCGGGGAGCAGCGGACCGCCGGCACCGGCCCGGCCGAGATCCGCGCGCGGGCGAGGGCCGTCCTGGCGGCGCGCGAGGTACGGGCGACACTCAGCCGACTGGAGGAGGCAGGCTCCCCGGTCCGGTACCTGACCGTGGACGTCAGGGACGGCGAGGCCCTGGCGTCCGCGCTCCGCGAGGTCCGAGAGGCATGGGGCCCCGTCACCGGGATCGTGCACGGCGCCGGAGTCCTGGCCGACAAGCGGATCTCCGACAAGACGGACGAGCAGTTCGACCGGGTGATGACCACCAAGACCGACGGTCTGCGGGCGCTGCTCGCCGCGACGGCCGACGACCCGGTCGAGACGATCTGCCTGTTCTCCTCGGTGGCCGGGGTCTTCGGCAACGCGGGACAGTGCGACTACGCCATGGCCAACGCCGTCCTCGACCACGTGGCGTCGGCCGAACGGGCCCGGCGGCCGGACTGCCGGGTGCGCTCCATCGCCTGGGGGCCCTGGCACGGCGGCATGGTGACCCCGGCACTGGCCGAGCGCTTCCACCGGTCGGGTGTCGAGCTGATCCCACGGGAGCGGGGCGCCGCCGCCTTCACCACCGAACTCGACGCGGCGGCCCGTGACAGTCGCATCGTCGTGGTGGCCGGCGACGGGGAGGCGCCGTCGTACGGTGCGGGCGACCCGCCCGCCGCCCATGTCCGCGTCACCTCCGCCACCCACCCCTACCTGGCCGACCACCGCGTCGCCGACGACCCGGTGCTGCCCCTGGCCTTGGTCCTGGACTGGTTCACCGGCGCGGCCGGCGTCTGGCGCCCCACGTCCGGAGTTCCGGTCCTGCGCGACGTGCGGGTGCTCGACAAGGTCACCCTGCCGGGGCTGGAGAACGAAGGGCACCGCTTCACCGTGCACGGCCGCCGCCGCGCCGTCGGCCCCCCGACGGGGCTGGAGGCCGAACTGCGGGACGCGGACGGGGCGCCGCACTTCCACGCCGTACTGGACTTCGGGGCGGCACCCTCAGAAGAGGGGACATGGGCCGGCCCCCGGGAGGGGGACGACACGGAACGCCCCGTCTCCTACGACGGACGGACCCTTTTCCACGGACCACGGTTCCAGGCACTCCGCACCCTGCGCGGTGTCGGCTCCGACGGGGCGGAGGCGACCGTCGTGGGCGTCACCGGGCTGGGCTGGGGCGGCACCCACTGGCAGACCGATCCGGCCGCGGTGGACGGCGCGCTGCAACTGGCCCTGGTCTGGGCGGACCACGCCCTGGGGAGCGCGTGTCTGCCGATGGCCGTCGCCGAGTGCCGCGTCCACCGGCGCGGCCCCGCCGCGGACAGCCTGAGGTGCGTGGTGCGGGCCCGGAAGGTGCACGACACCGGCGCACGGTGCGACGTGGCCCTCCTCGACCCGGACGGCACCCCTCGCGTGGAACTGCTCGGCGTGGAGCTCGTCCGCCGTCCCGACTGAACGAGCGCGCTCCGCGCCCCCGTTCCTCCGTATGCGTGCGCCCCGAAGTGGAGCAGTATGGGATTCGAACCGATCGCCGTCGTCGGACGCGGCTGTGTGCTGCCCGACGCGTTGGACCCCGACACCTTCTGGGACAACGTCGCGGCACGCCGCTGCAGCCTGTCGGCGGTCCCGGAGGAACGGTGGCGGCTGCCCCACCGCTGGGCCATGGGCACGGTCGACGACCACCAGGACCGCACCTGGACCGACGTCGGCGGCTATGTCCGGGGGTTCGAGGAGGTCTTCGACCCGAGCGGTTTCCTCATCGGGCCGGAACGGATCCTGACCCTCGACCCGCTCTTCCACTGGGTGCTGTACGGCGCCCGGCAGGCACTGGGGGAGTCGGGTTACGGGGGTCCCGGCGAGCGCGCCGGTCTGGTGCTGGGCAACCTCGCCTACCCCACGAGCGCCGGGTCGGCCTTCGCCGAACACGTCTGGCTGTCCGCCCAGGGGCCGCAGGTGCGGGACGCCCTGCTGACCGGCGGGCGCCGTACGCGCCCCGACGCACGCAACCGCTTCTCCTCCGGACTGCCCGCCCACTTCGCGGCCCGGGCACTCGGCCTGGGAGCGGGCGCCTTCGCGCTCGACGCCGCCTGTGCCTCCTCGCTGTACGCGATCAAACTCGCGTGCGACCGCCTGCACGACAACACGGCCGACCTGATGCTCGCCGGCGCGGTCAACCGCGTCGACAACCTGTTCCTGCACGTGGGGTTCTGCGGCCTGTCGGCGGTGAGCAGGTCCGGTCGCAGCCGCCCCTTCCACCGGGAAGCGGACGGATTGCTGCACGGCGAGGGCGCCGGGTTCGTGGCCCTGATGCGGCTGGCGGACGCACTGGCGGGCGGCGCACCGGTCCTCGGGGTGATCCGGGGCATCGGACTGTCCAACGACGGCCGTGGCCGCGGCCTGCTCAGCCCCGCCCAGGAGGGGCAGGAGCGGGCGATGGGGCTGGCGTACGCGGCGGCCGGCGTCGCACCGGAGACGGTCTCGCTCGTCGAGTGCCACGCCACGGGCACCCCGGTCGGGGACGCCGTGGAGGTCCGCAGCATGGCACGGACCTTCGCGCAGGCCCGCGACGTCCCCATCGGCTCCGTGAAGTCCAACGTCGGTCATCTGCTGGCCTCGGCCGGGGTGAGCGGCCTGCTCAAGGTGCTCGGGGCGATGCGCGCGGGCATCCGCCCGGCGACCCTCGGCGCCGACCGTCCCCTCGACGGCCTCGACGGCACACCGCTGCGCGTGCTGAGCGAGCCCGAGCCGTGGCAGGGGCCGCGCAGGGCCGCCGTCAGCGCGTTCGGTTTCGGAGGCACCAACGCCCACCTGATCGTCGACGCCTGGGACGGCGACCCGGCAGCACACGCGGAGGGCACGCCCCTCCCGTTCCGTGCGGCGCCGGACGCCACCGACTCCGACGGCCCGGCGGCGGAATCCGCGATCGCCATCGTGGCCGTCGGCGCGCGGACCGGCGACGGGGCCGGCACCGAGGACTTCCGTCGCGCCGTCCTCGACGGAGAGCGACGCGGACCCACCACGAAGGTCGGCGTGTCACTGCCCGACCTGTGCTTTCCCCCGTCGGCGCTGCGCAGTACCTCGCCCCATCAACTCCTGGTGCTGGAAGCGGCGCGCGAGGCCGTGCGAGGGATCTCCCTGCCCCGCGAGCGGACCCTGGTGCTCATCGGGGCGGGGGTCGACCCCGAGGTGGCGCGCGGCGGCGCACGCTGGAGACTGCCGCACTGGGCGGAGCAGGCCGGGTGCGACACCGACCCCGACCTCCTCGCGCGTGCCCGCGACGCCTTCGTCTCCTCCATGGGGGCGGAGCGAGTGATCGGCACCCTCCCCAACCTCGTGGCCAACCGGATCAACACCCAGCTCGACCTGGCGGGACCCGGCTTCGCGGTGTCCGCGGAGGAGGCGTCCGGACTGGTGGCGCTCACCCTCGCCGCCCGGGCCATCAGGGCGGGCGAGGCCGATGCCGCGCTGGTCGGCGCCACCGATGTGTCCAGTGGAGCCGTGCACCGTGCCGCCCTGAGCGAACTCGGCCGTGAGACCGGCACCGGCGATGCGGCCGTCGTCCTGGTGCTGAAACCGCTCGCCGCCGCCCGCCGGGACGGCGACACCGTGCTCGCCCTCCTCGACGAGGACGGCGAGGGCGAGGCCGATCTGCTCGTCGGGGACGACGCGGCGGCCACCGTCGACCCGGCCGCGGTCTTCGGACGGGTCCACGCCGCCCAAGGGCTGCTGGCCGCCGCCGTCGCGGCGACCGCCCTCCCGCACCGAGCGGTGCCCCGCCCGGGGGCGCCCGCGGAGCCGCGGCCGGGCCTGCGTACCGCGGTTGCCGTCGTCACCCCGCTGGAGGCCCCCTCCGCGCGTGTCCGGCTGCGCGCCGGAGACCCGCTGCCCCGGATCCCGGGAGCCCTGCCGCGGCTGCACGTCTTCTCCGGCGGCGACCGGCGGGAGGTGCTGGCCGCGCTGGAGCGGGGAGCGGAGTCCTCGGACGGCCCGGCTCGCCTGGCACTCGTCGTGGACGACGATGACGGACTTCCCACGGCCGTGGAGGGCGCGCGCCGTTGGCTCGCTCGCGGTGGGATCAAGCCCGCTGGTCTCCTCTACCGGGACGCCCCGGTGACCGGGGAGACCGGGTTCGTGTACACCAACGGCTCGGCCGCCTACCCGGGCATGGGGCGCGAGCTGATGCTCGCCCTCCCGTCACTCGGTGAGACCGCTTCGGCCGGGCGCGGCGCCGCCACCGGTCCCGTGGAGCCGGGCCCCGAGCCGACCACGCTCGAACGGATCCGGAGCGCCGCCCGGCTCGCCGCGCTCCACACCGAGCTGTGCCGGGGGCTGCTGGGCCTGCGGCCGGACGCCGCCCTCGGCTACTCCTCCGGTGAGACGGCCGCTCTGGTGGCCCTGGGAGCCTGGCCGGACGCCGAGGGGCTGTACGTGGACGCCCGGGACAGCGGCCTGTTCACCCGGGAGCTGACGGGAGAACTCCGCGCGGTGCGACGGGCGTGGGAACGCGCCGGGGTGACCGGGACCCGGTGGTCCAGCTACCTGGTGACCGCCCCCCTCGAACGGGTCGAGGAGGAGATCGCGCACGAACCGGCCGTTCACCTGATGGCGGTCAACGCGCCCGGGGTGTGTGTCGTCGGCGGGGAGTCCCGGGCGGTCACGGCCGCCGTGGAGCGGCTCGGTGCCGGCGACGCCCTCGCGATCGACTACGACCTGGCCGCCCACGCCCCGGAGCTGGCCGAGGTCCGCGAGGAGTGGCGCCGCCTCCACCTGCGGCCCACCACGAAGGTGCCCGGGGTGCGCTTCTACAGCGGGGCCGAGCGGCGGGCGTACCTTCCGACCGCCGAGCGGGCCGCCGAGGCGATCACCGCCCAGGGCCTCGGCACGATCGACTTCGCCGGCACGGTGGAGAGGGCCTGGGCCGACGGGGTCCGCGTCTTCGTGGAGCAGGGGCCGCGCGGGCTGTGCACCGGGTGGATCAAACGGGTGCTCGGGGAACGGGAGCACGTGGCAGTGACCCTGGACGCTCCGGACGGCAGAGGGCTCCGGCAGCTGTGCCTGGCCGTCGCCGAACTCGTGGTCGCCGGTGTGCCGGTGCGGGCCGACGCCCTCTTCGCCGAACTGCGGCGGGTCCCGGAGGCCGGGACCGCGCGCACCGGTCCGACGCTGGAGGTCCCGGTTCTGCCGGAACCCCGGCTGCCCTCCTCGCTCGGCCGCCCCGCCGTGACCTTGCCCGCGGCACCCCGCCTCGCTCCCGTCCACGACCCCGGCCCGCCCGCCCCGCCGCCCGACTCGCCGGCCGTCGTCGCACCCCGCGTGAGCGACGGTCGGTCCCCGGCGTCCGCGGACCGCAGGGCCCTCGCCGCCCGGCACGCCCTGCGGGTGACGGCGCTCCACCGGGACGTGATGGCCGGCCAGGCGCACCTGCACGCACGGTTCCTGCGGCTCACCGAACAGTCCCTCGCCGCCCTGGGCCGTGCGGCACCGCCGACGGCCGCCGACCCCCGGCAGCGGCCGGGCGTACCGCGTACCCGGACCAGCGGGCCGCCGCCGGTCGCCCCCGCCGAACCGTGCCGGTCACTGCCCGTGGTCCGGCCCGGACCCACGTTCGACAGGGCCCAGTTGGAACACCTCGCGTCCGGACGCGTCTCCGACCTCTTCGGACCCGTGTTCGCCCCGCAGGACGCCTACGCGGTGCAGACGCGGATGCCGGAACCGCCGATGCTGCTGGCCGACCGGGTCACCGGTATCGACGCCGAACCGGCGGTGCTCCTCGCACCCGGACCGGCGAACCGGCAGGGCACGATCTGGACGGAGACCGACGTCACCCTCGACAGCTGGTACCTCGACGCCACCGGGCGGATGCCCTGCGGCCTGATGGTCGAGGCCGGCCAGGCGGACCTCCTGCTGATCAGCTGGCTCGGCATCGACCTGCTGAACCGGGGCGAGCGAGCCTACCGGCTGCTCGGCTGCGAACTGACGTACCACGGAAGCCCTCCCCGCGCGGGAGAGACCCTGAGCTACGAGATCCACATCGACGGACACGCCGAGCACGACGGTGTCCGGCTCTTCTTCTTCCACTACGACTGCCATGTCGACGGAGAGCTGCGCCTCAGCGTCCGCAAGGCCCAAGCGGGGTTCTTCACCCGGGACGAACTCGCCCGGAGCGCCGGAGTGCAGGGCGACCCGGCCGCCGACCCACCCGGCCCCGACCTCCCCACCGACCCACCCGCGGTCCGGTGCACGTACGGCTCCTTCGACGCGGATCGGGTGCGGGCCTTCTCCGAGGGGCGTCCAGCGGACTGCTTCGGGCCCGGGTGGGAGCGGGCCGCGGCCCACGTACGGTCACCGCGCATCGACAGCGGCCGGCTGCGCCTGCTGCGCGAGGTCACCGCGTTCGACCCGGCGGGCGGGCCCTGGGGCCGCGGCTACCTCCGCGCCGAGACGCCCGTCGCGCCCGACGACTGGTTCTTCGACGGGCACTTCAAGAACGACCCCTGTATGCCGGGGACCCTGATGCTCCAGGGCGGGATGCAGGCGATGGCCTTCTACCTGGCCGCCATGGGCTTCACCGTCGACCGGGACGGATGGCGCTTCGAGCCGGTCGACGGCGCCCCCAGCACGGCCGAGTGCCGGGGCCAGGCCACTCCGAGCAGCCGACGGATCGTGTACGAGGTCTTCGTGCGCGGAGTGTCGGCCGGCCCCGTGCCCACCCTGTACGCCGACGTGCTGGGCACCGTCGACGGGTGCCGGGCCTTCCACGGCCGGCACGTGGGGCTCCGGCTGGTGCCGGACTGGCCCTTGACGCACTGGCGCCAACTCGGCCCGGCCGCCCGGCAGACCAGCGGTACCCCGGTTCCTCTCGCCTCGCTCGGCGGCCTGGTGGGGCACCGGGAGCCCTCGGCGACCGCGGTGGTGGACGGTTTCGCCTTCGACTACGCCTCGCTGCTCGCCTGCGCCTGGGGCAGGCCCAGTGAGGCGTTCGGCCCGGCCTACGCACGCTTCGACGGGACGCGCCGCAGCGCGCGTCTTCCGGGGCCTCCGTACCACTTCATGAGCCGGATCGTGGAGGTGGAGGGGCCGCCGAACGGGATGGCGGAGGGCAGCCGCGTCGTCGCCGAGTACGACGTCCCCGACCGTGCCTGGTACTTCGAGCAGAACGACGGCCGGACCATGCCGTTCGCCGTCCTCATGGAGATCGCCCTCCAGCCGTGCGGTTGGCTCGCCACCTATGTGGGCAGCGCCCTGACCAGCGACATCGACCTGCTGTTCCGCAACCTGGACGGCTCGGGGACCGTCATCGCGGCCGTCACCGACGCCACCGCGACCGTGCGTACCCACGCCGAGCTGACCCGGGTCTCGCGCGGCGGCGACATGATCGTCGAGTCGTTCACGGTCCGCTGCTTCGCCGGCACCCGACTCGTCTTCGACCTGTCCACGGTCTTCGGGTTCTTCCCGCACTCGGCCTTCGAACAGCAGACGGGCATCCCGGTCTCCACCGACGACCGCGCCGCGCTCACCGCGCCGTGCGACCGCACGGTGGACCTCACGACGCGTCCGGCAGCCCTCTTCGACGGCCCGGCGCGTCTGCCGGGGCCGATGCTGCTGATGATCGACAGGGTCACCGGCTACTGGCCGGACGCGGGCCGCGCCGGTCTCGGCCGGCTGCGGTCGGAGAAGGACGTGGACGCCGGGGAGTGGTTCTTCAAGGCGCACTTCTTCCAGGACCCGGTGCAGCCGGGATCACTCGGCATCGAAGCCATGGGCCAGCTCCTGCGCTACTACATGATCGAACGGGGACTCACCGGCGGAATGCCGTCTCCCCGGTTCGAGCCGGTGATGCCGGGCCGGGAAGTGGCCTGGAAGTACCGGGGGCAGATCACCCCGGAAACCCGGCTGATCACCGTGGACATGGAGATCCTGGCGGTCGGCGAGGACGCCACCGGTCGCTGGGCCGTCGCCGAGGCGACCCTGTGGGGCGACGACACCTGCGTGTACCGGGCCCGAGGGATCGGGGTGCGCGTCCTTTGAGCGCGCCGCGCGGGGCGGGCCCCTGAGCCCCTGGGAGATATGCCGGTTGCCTCGGTGTTGCGACCCGTTTCGTCCGCGCGGGACGGGCGGAAAGACTCGCAAATTCCTTAGCCTCGCCCGTGCTTGCATGGCTGCGACGAGGACGGCTCGTGCAGGGGGTGTCGACCGGTCCGCCCCACGGGCGCGGATTTCCGCCCGACCGCGTCCTCACCGTGGCGGTGGAAAGAGGGAACATGACCAAGCGCGCACTCATCACCGGAATCACCGGACAGGACGGGTCGTACCTGGCGGAGCACCTCCTCGGCCTGGGCTACCAGGTGTGGGGGCTCTGCCGGGGTCAGGCCAACCCACGCAAGGACCGGATCGCCAAGCTGATCCCCGAGCTGTCCTTCGTGGACGGCGACCTCATGGACCAGGGCAGCCTGGTGTCGGCCGTGGACCTGGTCCAGCCCGACGAGGTCTACAACCTGGGAGCCATCTCGTTCGTCCCCATGTCCTGGCAGCAGCCCGAGCTGGTCACCGAGGTGAACGGCCTCGGCGTGCTGCGGATGCTGGAGGCCGTGCGGATGGTGTCGGGCCTGAGCAAGTCCTCCGGGGGCGCGAGCCGCGGCCAGATCCGCTTCTACCAGGCGTCGTCCTCCGAGATGTTCGGCAAGGTGGCGGAGAGCCCGCAGCGGGAGACCACCTTCCTGCACCCGCGCAGCCCGTACGGGGTCGCCAAGACGTTCGGCCACTACATCACGCGCAACTACCGGGAGTCGTACGGGATGTACGGCGTCTCGGGCATCCTGTTCAACCACGAGTCGCCGCGACGCGGGGCCGAGTTCGTGACCCGCAAGATCTCCCTGGCGGTCGCGCAGATCAAGCTGGGACTGCTGGACAAGCTCAGCCTCGGCAACCTCGACGCCGAGCGCGACTGGGGCTTCGCCGGTGACTACGTCCGCGCCATGCACCTGATGCTCCAGCAGGAGGAGCCCGGGGACTACGTGGTGGGCACCGGCACCATGCACAAGGTCAGCGACGCGGCACGCATCGCCTTCGAGCACGTCGGCCTCGACTGGCGGGACCATGTGGTCGTCGACCCCGGACTGGTCCGCCCCGCCGAGGTGGAGACTCTCTGCGCGGACTCCGGCAACGCCCGCCGGGAGCTGGGCTGGAAGCCCGAGGTCGACTTCGAGGAACTGATGCGCATGATGGTCGAGTCCGACCTGCGCCAGGCCTCCCGGGAGCGGGACTACAGCCGTCTGCTCGCCACCGGAGCCTCCGGTCCCTCCGGACTCCTGGGCAACTGGTAGACCCGGTGACGGGTCCCTGCCGTTCCGTCGGCGGTCCCTGCCGTCCCCGCGGCCGAGCATCGACGACCGCCCTCACACACTAGGGATTTCCAGAGCGGGCGCCGTCGCAGACTGTGCCCATGGTCAGCGGAACAGTGTGCTCGGCACGCGCACGGGGCGTGTGCCGCGGAGGAACGGTCCGGGCCCTGCCCGTCCCGCCGCGCGCCGGGGGACCGTCACCGGGGTGCCCCGCGCGACGTGACATCCCACCCGCCCTCGCGGGCGCGTGAGCCACCGAGCCGGGCGGACCGCCGCGGCGGTCGTGTCCCCGGTCGCCCTCCCTCCCTCGGGCACGCCCGACCCCCCGGCGCCGTACGGCCGCCCGGGACGTCCGCCGTCCACGTCGGACCGCCAGCCGTCCGCCGGTCTTCTTCCAGATGGGTTGCGTTGAAATGGACAAGGAACAGAAGCTCCGGGACTACCTCCGCCGGGCCAGCGCCGACCTGAAGCGCTCGCGGGAGCGGGTGGGCGAGCTGGAGGCGGCGGCCACCGAGCCCATCGCGATCGTCGGGATGAGCTGTCGCTACCCGGGTGGCGTCAGCAGCCCCGAGGACCTGTGGCGGATGCTGGAGGCCGGTGAGGACGGCATCACCGGCATGCCCGCCGACCGCGGCTGGGAGACCGCCCTCGGCGACGGACCGGCGGACTTCGCGGGCGGCTTCCTGCACGACGCGCCCGCCTTCGACCCGGACTTCTTCGGCATCTCGCCCCGCGAGGCGCTGTCCATGGACCCGCAGCAGCGGCTCCTGCTCGAAACCGGCTGGGAGGCGTTCGAACGCGCCGGCATCGACCCCGCCGGGGTGCGCGGCAGCCGTACCGGCATGTTCGTCGGCGCCATGCCGCAGGACTACCGCGTCGGCCCCGACGACGACGTGCAGGGCTTCCAGCTCACCGGAAACGCCACCAGCATCCTGTCCGGCCGCCTCTCCTACTTCTTCGGTGCCGTCGGTCCCGCCGTGACCGTCGACACCGCCTGCTCCTCCTCACTGGTGGCGGTGCACCTGGCGGCTCAGTCGCTGCGCGCGGGGGAGTGCACCCTCGCCCTGGCCGCCGGCGTCACCGTGATGGCGAGCCCCACCACCTTCGTCGAGTTCGCCCGGCAGGGCGGCCTGGCCGGCGACGGCCGCTGCAAGTCCTTCGCCGACGCCGCCGACGGCACCGGCTGGTCCGAGGGCGTCGGCGTGCTCGTCCTCGAACGGCTCTCCGAGGCCCGCCGCAACGGCCACCACGTCCTCGCCGTGGTCCGCGGCTCCGCCGTCAACCAGGACGGCGCCTCCAACGGCCTCACCGCCCCCAACGGCCCCTCCCAGCGGCGCGTCATCGAATCCGCCCTGGTCAACGCCCGGCTGACCGCCGCCGACGTCGACGTGGTCGAGGCCCACGGCACCGGCACCGTCCTCGGTGACCCCGTCGAGGCCCAGGCCCTCCTCGCCACCTACGGCCAGGGACGCGATCCCGAACGCCCGCTGCTGCTGGGGTCGGTGAAGTCCAACATCAGCCACACCCAGGCCGCCGCCGGCATCGCCGGCATCATCAAGACGGTCATGGCGATGCGCCACGACCTACTGCCCCGCACCCTGCACGTGGACCGGCCCTCCAGCCACGTCGACTGGACCGAGGGCGCCGTCCGGCTGCTCACCGAACCGGTCCCCTGGCCGCGCCGCGACGGCACACCCCGCCGGGCGGGCATCTCCTCCTTCGGCCTGTCCGGCACCAACGCGCACACCATCATCGAGGAGGCCCCGGCCGAGCGGTCCGCCGGCGCCGACGACGAGGGCGAGTCCGCTCCCGTCGTCGAGGCCGGCCCACTGCCCTGGCTGCTGTCCGGCCGCACCCCCGAGGCACTGCGCGCCCAGGCCACCCGGCTCCTCGACCACCTGGCCGCCCGGCCGGGACTGCGCGCCCTGGACGTGTCCCACGCCCTGGCCACCACCCGCTCCGCCTTCGAGCACCGGGCGGCGTTCACCGCCTCCGACCGGGACACCGCCGTCGCCGCTCTCACCGCGCTGGCCGCGGGGGAGGACGCCCCCGGCCTGCGCACCCACCAGCCGCGCGGCCGTACCAAACTCGCCGTGCTCTTCTCCGGCCAGGGCTCCCAGCGACCGGGCATGGGACGTGACCTGTACGCCCGCTTCCCGGCCTTCGCCCGCGCCCTCGACGAGGTGCTGGGCCACCTCGACGCCGGCCTCGACCGCCCGCTGCGCCCCCTGATGTTCGCCGAGGAGGGCAGCGCCGAGGCGGCCCTGCTCGATCGCACCGCGTACGCGCAGCCCGCCCTGTTCGCCCTCGAAGTGGCCCTCTACCGGCTCGTCGAGTCCTTCGGCGTCACCCCGGACCACCTCGCCGGCCACTCCGTCGGGGAGATCACCGCCGCCCACGTGGCCGGGGTATTCTCCCTGGAGGACGCCTGCACCCTGGTCCTCGCGCGCGGCCGGCTCATGCAGGCGCTGCCCGAGGGCGGCGCCATGGCCTCCCTGGAGGCCACCGAGGACGAGGTCGCGCCGCTCCTGGCCGCGCACCCCGGACAGGTCTCCGTCGCCGCCGTCAACGGTCCCCGGGCCGTGGTCGTCGCCGGTGAGCGCGGTGCGGTCGAGGACGTCAGCTCGCGCGTCGCCGCCCTGGGACGCCGCACCCGCCGGCTGCGGGTCTCGCACGCCTTCCACTCGCCGCTCATGGAGCCCATGCTGGAGGAGTTCCGGACGGTCGTCGCCGGACTCTCCCCGCAGGCCCCCACCATCCCGGTCGTCACCCACCTGACCGGCGCGCCCGCCACCCTGGAGCAGCTGACCTCCGCCGACCACTGGACCGACCACGTCCGAGAGGCGGTGCGCTTTGCCGACGGTGTCTCCTGGCTCGCCGGCCACGGCACCGGCCTGTTCCTCGAACTCGGCCCCGACGCCACGCTCGCCGCCCTCACCCGCACCGTCCTGGACGATCAGGGACACGACCGGGCCGCCGTGCTGCCGGCGCTGCGCAAGGACCGCCCCGAGGCCGCCGCGCTCACCGAGGCCGTCACCGGTCTGTACCTGCGGGGCACCCCCGTGCGCTGGAAGGGCTGGTTCGAGGGGACCGGCGCCGCCCGCGCCGACCTGCCCACCTACGCCTTCCAGCACCGCCGCTTCTGGCCCAAGGGAGTCGCCGGACTCCCCGGCGACCTGCGGTCCGCGGGACTCGGCGCCGCCCACCACCCGCTGCTCGCCGCCGCCGTCACCCTCGCCAACTCCGACGGCCTGCTCCTCACCGGCCGTCTGTCGGCGCGCACCCACCCGTGGCTCGCCGACCACGCCGTGCGCGGCACCGTGCTGCTGGCCGGCACCGCGTTCCTGGAACTGGCCGTGCGCGCCGGCGACGAGGTCGGCTGCGAGCGGGTCGAGGACCTCACCCTGGCCGCGCCGCTCGCCCTGCCCGAGGACGGCGGGGTCCAGCTCCAGGTGTGGATCGGCAGCCCCGACGAGACCGGCCGCCGCCCCCTGAGCCTGTACTCCCGCCCCGACGGCGAGGAGGACCGGCCCTGGACACGGCACGCTGAGGGCACCCTCGCCCCCGGCGCCCACGCCGCGCCGGAGACGGAGGAGTTCGACGCCGCCGTCTGGCCGCCCGCCGGTGCCGAGCCCGTCGCGCTCGACGGCTTCTACGACGGTCTGGCCGACGCCGGGTTCTCCTACGGCCCCGCGTTCCGCGGCCTGCGCGCCGTCTGGCGGCGCGGCGAGGAGACCTTCGCCGAGGTCGCCCTCGACGCGGGACCGGCCGGCGACGCCCCCTCCTTCGGCCTCCACCCCGCGCTGCTCGACGCCGCCCTGCACGCCACCGCGCTCGCGCCGCTGGGCGAGGACGCCCGCGGCGGGCTGCCCTTCGCCTGGCAGGACGTGACCCTGCACGCGAGCGGCGCCGCCGAGGCCCGGGTCCGCATCACTCCGGCCGGTGACGACGCCGTCGCCGTGGCCCTGGCCGACACCACCGGCGCGCCCGTCGCCTCGGTCGGCTCCCTGGTGCTGCGCTCCGCCCCCGACGCCCGGGGAGCCGCCGCCTCCGCCCTGGAACGCGACGCCCTGTTCGCCCTGGACTGGGTACGCCTGCCCGGCCCCACGGGGGAACCCCTCACCGATACCGTCGGCCTGCTCGGCGCCGACCCGTACCACCTGGGCGACGCGCTGGCGGCCGCCGGGACGCCGGTCGACGCCCTCACCGGGGACACCCCCACCTTCGGCGCCGGCACGCCCGAGCTGGTGCTCGCCTGCGTCACGGGCGCCGGCGACGACGTCCCGGCCGCGGTGCACACGCTCACCGCCCATGTCCTCACCCGCCTCCAGGAATGGCTCGCCGCGGACACCCCGCGCGGCTCCCGCCTGGTGTTCGTCACCCGGGGCGCGGTCCCCGCGGGCGGCGACGGCGTCACCGACCCCGCCGCCGCGGCCGTCTGGGGCCTGGTGCGCGCCGCCCAGACCGAACACCCCGGCCGCTTCGGCCTGCTCGACCTCGATCCCGCCGCCGCCGTGGGCGACGCGCCCGCCGCCCTCGCCGCCGCCCTGTCCGCCGACGAACCGCAGACCGCCCTCCGCGACGGCACGGTGCTCGGCGCCCGCCTCACCCGCGTCCGCCCCGGCGACCGTGACACCGCCGCACCCTGGGACCCCGAGGGCACCGTCGTCGTCACCGGCGGCACCGGCGGCCTGGGCGCCGTACTCGCCCGCCACCTGGTCGCCGAACACGGCGTACGGCACCTGCTGCTCGCCGGACGCCGCGGTCCCGACGCCCCCGGCGCCGCCGAACTCCGCGCCGAACTGCGGGAGTCCGGGGCCGAGGTGACCCTCGTGGCCTGCGACGTGAGCGACCCGGAAGCGGTACGGCGGCTGTTCGCCTCCGTGCCCGCCGACCACCCCGTCACCGGCGTCGTGCACACCGCGGGCACCCTCGACGACGGCCTCGTGGAATCCCTCACCGAGGAGCGCCTGACCGCCGTCCTGCGCCCCAAGGCGGACGCCGTGTGGCATCTGCACCAGGCCACGCGCGACCTGGACCTCGCCGCGTTCGTGGTGTTCTCCTCCCTCGCCGGCACCACCGGCACCCCCGCCCAGGCCAACTACGCGGCGGGCAACGCCTTCCTGGACGCCGTGGCCCGCCTGCGCCGGGACGCGGGCCTGCCCGGACTCTCCCTGGCCTGGGGCCCCTGGGCGCCCACCGGCGGCATGACGGGGGAGCTGTCCGAGCAGGACCTGGAGCGCATGTCCCGCTCCGGCACGCCCCCGCTCACCACCGAGCAGGGCCTCGCCCTCTTCGACGCCGCCCTCACCGTGCCCCGCGCCGCCGTCGTCCCCGCCCGTCTGGACCTCGCCGTCCTGCGCGGTCACGGCGAGGTGCCGCCCCTGCTGCGCGGCCTGATCCGCACCCGGACCCGCCGCACCGTGCGCACCGGCTCCGAGGCGGCCCTCAGCCTGGCCCAGCGCCTGTCCCGGCTCGACGAAGAGTCCCGCGCCGAGGCCGTCGTCGACCTGGTCCGCACCCAGACGGCCACCGTCCTCGGGCACGCCTCCGCACACGACATCGACCCCGAACGGCCCTTCCAGGAACTGGGCTTCGACTCGCTGACCGCCGTCGAACTGCGCAACCGGCTGGCCGCGGCCACGGGCCTGCGCACCTCCGCGACCGTCACCTTCGACTACCCGACCGTCGCCGCCCTCGCCGGCCACCTGCTGCGGGAACTCACCGACACCGCACCCGAGACCGCCGCGCCCGACACCGGCACGCCCACCCGCGCCACCGCCGACGACCCGATCGTCGTCGTCGGCATGAGCTGCCGCTACCCCGGCGGCGTCACCTCCCCCGACGACCTGTGGCGCCTGGTCGCCGAGGGCACCGACGCCATCGGCGGACTGCCCGTCAACCGCGGCTGGGACCTCGACCACCTCTACCACCCCGACCCGGACCACCCCGGCACCTCCTACGCCCGTCACGGCGGCTTCCTGCACGACGCGGGCGAGTTCGACGCCGGCTTCTTCGGCATGAGCCCGCGCGAGGCGCTCGCCACCGACTCCCAGCAGCGTCTGCTGCTGGAGGCCTCCTGGACGGCCGTCGAGCACGCCGGGATCGACCCCGTCTCCCTGCGCGGCAGCCGGACCGGCGTCTTCGCCGGCGTCATGTACAGCGACTACTCGGCGACACTCGCCGACGAGCGCTTCGAGGGCCACCAGGGCAGCGGCACCGCCCCGAGCATCGCCTCCGGCCGCGTCTCCTACGCCCTGGGCCTGGAGGGCCCGGCGGTCACCGTCGACACCGCCTGCTCCTCCTCCCTGGTCGCGATGCACTTCGCGATGCAGGCGCTGCGCGCGGGGGAGTGCTCGCTGGCCCTGGCCGGCGGCGTCACCGTGATGTCCACCCCGAGCTCCCTGATCGAGTTCTCCCGCCAGCGCGGCCTGTCGCCCGACGGCCGCTGCAAGGCCTTCTCCGACGAGGCCGACGGCGTGGGCTGGTCCGAGGGCGTCGGCGTGCTGGTCCTGGAGCGGCTGTCCGACGCCCGCCGCAACGGCCACCGCGTCCTCGCCGTCGTCCGGGGCTCGGCCGTGAACCAGGACGGCGCCTCCAACGGCCTGACCGCCCCCAACGGGCCGTCCCAGCAGCGGGTCATCCGCCAGGCCCTGGCCACCGCCGGCCTGACCCCCGCCGACGTGGACGCGGTCGAGGGCCACGGCACCGGCACCCCGCTCGGCGACCCCATCGAGGCGCAGGCCCTGCTCGCCACCTACGGCCAGGACCGCGACCCCGAACAGCCCCTGCTGCTCGGCTCCGTGAAGTCCAACCTCGGCCACACCCAGGCCGCCGCCGGTGTCGCCGGCGTCATCAAGATGATCCAGGCGATGCGCCACGGCGAGCTGCCGCGCACCCTGCACGCCGGCGCACCCTCCCGGCACGTCGACTGGGAATCGGGCGCGGTCGCCCTCGTCCACGAGCACACCCCCTGGCCCGAGACCGGCCGCCCGCGCCGTGCCGCCGTCTCCTCCTTCGGCATCAGCGGCACCAACGCCCACGTCGTCCTCGAACAGGGCGAGCCCGCGAAGGCCCCGGAGACCACCGACACCGGCGGCACCGTCGCCGCGGCCGTCCTGCCCTGGACCCTGTCCGGCCGCACCCGCCCCGCGCTGCGCGCCCAGGCCGCCCGCCTCCTCGCCCACCTCGACGCCCGCCCCGCCGACGCCCCCGCCGACGTCACCCTCTCGCTGGCCACCACCCGCCCGGCGTTCGAGCAGCGCGCCGTCGTCGTCGGCACCGCCGAGGACGCCCGCCGCGCCCTGGCCGCGCTGGCCGCCGACCGCACCGACCCGGCACTGGTCCTCGGCGAGACGGGCGGCGCCGGCCGCACCGCCCTGCTCTTCACCGGCCAGGGCAGCCAGCGCCCCGGCACCGGCCGCGAACTGTACGAGCGCCACCCGGTGTTCGCTGAGGCACTCGACGAGGTCGTCGCCCGCCTCGACCCGCTGCTCCTCGACGCCCCCGCCGGCACCCCGCACGGCTCCCTGAAGGACGTCCTGTTCGCCGAGGAGGGCACCCCCGGCGCCGCCGCCCTGTACGAGACCGGCTGGACCCAGCCCGCCCTGTTCGCGCTGGAGACCGCCCTCTACCGGCTCGTCCGCTCCTGGGGCGTGCGCCCCGGCGTGCTCCTCGGTCACTCCATCGGCGGGATCAGCGCCGCCCACGCTGCGGGCGTCCTCTCCCTGGGCGACGCCTGCGCCCTGGTCGCCGCCCGCGCCCGCCTCATGCAGGCCCTGCCCGAGGGCGGCGCCATGTGGTCCCTCCAGGCGTCCGAGGAGGAGGTGCTGCCGCTCCTGGCGGGCCTGGAGGACCGCGTCTCCCTGGCCGCCGTCAACGGGCCCTCGGCCGTCGTCGTCTCCGGCGACGAGGAGCCCGCCGGACGCATCGCCGCCCACTTCGCCGAACGGGGCCGCACCACCCGCCGCCTGCGGGTCAGCCACGCCTTCCACTCGCCCCGCACGGACGCCGTCCTGGACGCCTTCCGCGAGGTCGCCGAGGGCCTGACGTACCACCGGCCCACCGTGCCCGTCGTCTGCGACCTCACCGGCCGCCCGGCCGAGGGCGACGACCTGCGCACCGCCGCCTACTGGGTGCGGCACGCGCGGTCCACCGTCCGGTTCGCCGACGCGGTGCGCGCCGCCCATGAGGCGGGCGCCGCCACCTTCCTCCAGATCGGCCCCGGCGGCTCCCTGTGCGCCGCCGCCCAGGACACCCTCGGCGACGACTCCGACGCCGACGCCGTGCCGCTGCTGCGCACCGGCCGCCCGGAGGACGAGTCCGCCCTCACCGCCCTCGCCCGCCTGCACGTGCGCGGCGTCCGCGTCGACTGGGCCGCCGTCCACCGGGGCACCGGCGCCACCACCGTCGAACTGCCCACGTACGCCTTCCAGCACGAGACGTACTGGCCGGACACCACCGCGCCCACCGCCCGCCGCGGCGCCGCCGGAGCCACCGACCCGGCCGACGCCGCACTGTGGACCGCCGTCGAGTCCGGCGACGCCGCCGGGCTGGCCGGGCTGCTCGGCCTGCGCGACGAGGAGCACGCCTCCCTCTACGCGCTGCTGCCGTCCCTGTCGTCCTGGCGGCGCGCCCGCCAGGAACGTGCCGTCCTGGACGCCGCCCGCTACCGGGTCGCCTGGCACCCCGCCGGCACCGGGGGCGCCCCCGTCCTCGACGGCACCTGGCTCGCCGTCACCACGGCCCCCTCCCACCCCGACGGGGACCTCGCTCCCGGTTCACCCGCCGACGAGGCCGCGGAGGTCCTCGACGCCCTGCGCGGCCACGGAGCCGTCGTCCGACGCCTCGTCCTGGACGAGACCCACCTCGACCGCGACCACCTCGCCGAGACCCTGCGCGCCGCCGTCGAGACCGCGGCCGCCGACGGCGGTACGGGCGTCAGCGGCGTCCTCTCCCTACTGCCGCTCGGCGACCCGGCCCACCCCGAAGACGGGTTGCCCACCGGCTTCGCCCTCGGCGTCGTCCTCGCCCAGGCCCTGGGCGACACCGGCGTCACCGCCCCGCTGTGGACGGTGACCCGCGGCGCCGTCACCACCGGCCCCGGCGACCCCCTGACCCACCCCGCCCGGGCCGCCGCCTGGGGCCTGGGCCGGGCAGCCGCCCTGGAGCGGCCCGAGCAGTGGAGCGGCCTGGTCGACCTGCCGCAGGTCCTCGACGCCCCGGCCGTCCAGCGCCTGGTGAGCGTCCTCGCCACCCACGAGGGCGAGGACCAGCTCGCCGTGCGCGCCGACGGCACCCTCGCCCGCCGCGTCGTACGCCACCCCGGCGACGACCTGCCCCGCGAGGACGAGTTCACGGCCTCCGGCACCGTCCTGATCACCGGCGGCACCGGCGGCCTCGGCGCCGAGACCGCCCGCTGGCTGGCCCGTTCCGGCGCCACCCACCTGATCCTCACCGGCCGCCGCGGCGGCGAAGCCCCCGGCGCCGTCGAACTCCGCGCCGAACTGGAGGAACTCGGCGCCCGGGTCACCCTCGTCGCCTGCGACGCCGCCGACCGCGGCGCGCTGGCCGCGGTGCTCGACGGCGTACCCGACGACGCGCCCCTCACCGGTGTGGTGCACGCGGCCGGCGTCGGCCAGTCCGCGCCGCTGACCGCCACCCCGCTGGACGAGGTCGCCGCGACGATGGCCGCCAAGACCCTCGGCGCCGCCCACCTCGACGCCCTGCTCGGCGACCGCGACCTGGACTTCTTCGTCCTGGTCTCCTCCGTCGCCGGCGTGTGGGGCAGCGCGGGACAGAGCGCCTACGCCGCCGCCAACGCCTACCTCGACGCACTCGCCGAGAACCGCCGCTCCCGCGGCCTCACCGCCACCTCCGTCGCCTGGGGCCCCTGGGCCGAGGTCGGCATGGCCAGCGCCCACCGCTCGGTCTCCGAGGGCATCGAGCGCACCGGACTGCGGCTCCTGCGGCCGGACACCGCCATGACCGAGCTGCGCCGCGCCGTCGTACGCGGCGAGAGCGCCGTCACCGTCGCCGACGTCGACTGGGAGCAGTACCACCCCGTCTTCACCGCCGCCCGCGCCGGCCGCCTGTTCGACGCGATCGACACCGTCGCCGCCCTGCGCGCCCCCGCCGCCCCGGGCGCCTCCGGCACGGCCGCCGAGCTGGCCGGCCGGCTCGGCGGCCTCACCGCCGAGGAGCAGGAGCGGCTGCTGCTCGACCTGGTGCGCTCCGAGGCCGCCGTCGTCCTCGGCCACACCTCCGCCGAGGGCGTGCCCGCCAAACGCGCCTTCCGGGACGCCGGCTTCGACTCGCTGACCGCGGTGGAACTGCGCAAGCGACTCGCCGCGCTCACCGGGCTCACCCTGCCCACCACCCTGGTCTTCGACTACCCCAACCCCGTCGCCCTCGCCCGCCACCTGCGCGGCGAACTCCTGGGCGGCGCCGAGTCCTCCGCCGCGCCCGCCACCGCCGGCGCCACCGACGAGCCCATCGCCATCATCGGCATGAGCTGCCGCTTCCCCGGCGGCGTCCGCTCCGCCGACGCCTTCTGGCGGCTGGTCGCCGACAGCACCGACGCCATCTCCGAGTTCCCCGGCAACCGCGGCTGGGACGCCGACGCCCTGTACGACCCCGACCCCGACCGGCCGGGCACCACGTACTCCACGCGGGGCGGCTTCCTGCACGACGCGGGCGAGTTCGACGCCGGCTTCTTCGGTATCTCGCCGCGCGAGGCCCTGGCGATGGACCCGCAGCAGCGCCTGCTCCTGGAGACCACCTGGGAGGCGTTCGAGCACGCCGGCATCGACCCCGCCTCGGTGCACTCCACTCCCACCGGCACCTTCATCGGCTCCACCTACCAGGACTACGGCGTCGGCATGGACGACGGCTCCGCGGGACACGTCGTCACCGGCTCCAGCCCCAGCGTCCTGTCCGGCCGCCTCGCCTACACCTTCGGCCTTCAGGGCCCGGCGGTCACCGTCGACACCGCCTGCTCCTCCTCCCTGGTCGCACTGCACCTGGCCTGCCAGTCGCTGCGCAACGGCGAGTCCACCCTCGCCCTGGCCGGCGGCGCCACGGTCATGACCAACCCGATGCCGTTCATCGCCTTCAGCCGGCAGCGGGCCCTCGCCCGGGACGGCCGCTGCAAGGCCTTCTCCGAGGGCGCCGACGGCATGACCCTCGCCGAGGGCATCGGCGTGCTCGTCCTGGAACGGCTCTCCGACGCCCGCCGCAACGGCCACGAGATCCTCGCCGTCGTCCGGGGCTCGGCCATCAACCAGGACGGCGCCTCCAACGGCCTGACCGCCCCCAACGGCCCCTCCCAGGTCCGCGTCATCCGCCAGGCCCTGCGCGCCGCCGGCCTGACCACGGCCGACATCGACGCCGTCGAGGCCCACGGCACCGGCACCGCCCTCGGCGACCCCATCGAGGCCCAGGCCCTGCTCGCCACCTACGGCCAGGACCGCGACCCCGAACACCCGCTGCTGCTCGGCTCGGTGAAGTCCAACATCGGCCACACCCAGTCCGCCGCGGGCGTCGCCGGCGTCATCAAGATGGTCCAGGCCATGCGCCACGGCGAACTGCCGCGCACCCTGCACGCCGACGAACCCTCCAGCCACATCGACTGGTCCGGCGGCACCGTCCGCCTCATCACCGAGAACACCGGGTGGAGCCGGACCGACCGCCCCCTGCGCTGCGCCGTCTCCTCCTTCGGCATCAGCGGCACCAACGCGCACGCCGTCCTGGAACAGGCACCCCCGGCCCAGGAGCCCGCGACCGCCCCCGAACCCGCCCTGCCGGCGGGAGGCACCCTGCCCTGGATCCTGTCCGCCGCCGCCCCCGCCGCCCTGCGCGAACAGGCCGCCAACCTCGCCGCGCACGTCACCACCGACGCCGCGCCGCACCCCAGCGACGTCGGCCACACCCTGATCACCGCCCGCTCCGTCCTGGAGCACCGGGCCGTCGCCCTCGGCTCCGACCTCACCGAACTCGCCGACGCCCTCCACGCGTTCGGCGCCGGCGAATCCACCGCCCGGGTCGTCCAGGGCACCGCCGACACCGACGGGCGCACCGTGTTCGTCTTCCCCGGCCAGGGCTCCCAGTGGGCCGGCATGGGTGCCGAACTCCTCGACACCTCACCCGTCTTCGCCGAACGCTTCCACGAGTGCGCCGCCGCCCTGGCCGCGTACACCGACTGGTCCCTCACCGACGTGATCCGCCAGGCGGACGGCGCCCCCTCCCTGGACCGGGTCGACGTCGTCCAGCCCGCCACCTGGGCCGTGATGGTCTCCCTCGCGCGGCTGTGGCAGGCCCACGGCGTCACCCCCGACGCCGTGATCGGCCACTCCCAGGGCGAGATAGCCGCCGCCGTCGTGTCCGGCGCCCTCTCCCTGGAGGACGGCGCCCGCGTCGTCGCCCTGCGCTCGCGGGCCATCGGCCGCGTCCTCGCCGGAGCGGGCGGCATGATGTCCGTCCAGGTGTCCGCCGCCGAGGCCGAGGAGTACCTGTCCCCGTACGACGGCGCGGTGTCCGTCGCCGCCGTCAACGGGCCGCGCTCGGTGGTCCTCGCCGGCACCCCCGAGGCCCTGGACGCCCTCCAGGCCGAGTTCACCGCCCGCGACCTGCGCGCCCGCCGGATCGCCGTGGACTACGCCTCCCACTCGCCGCAGGTCGAACGCATCGAGGCGGAACTCCTCGACGTGCTCGCCCCGGTGACGCCCCGCACCCCGCGCCTGCCCTTCCACTCCACCGTGACCGGCGAACTCCTCGACACCGCCCGCACGGACGCCGCCTACTGGTACCGCAACCTGCGCCGGACCGTCCGCTTCGAGGAGACCGTCCGCGCCCTGCTCGACACCGAGCACACCGTCTTCGTCGAGGTCAGCCCCCACCCGGTGCTGACCATGGCCGTCCAGGCCACCGCCGAGGACACCGGCCGGCCGGTCGCCGCCGTCGGCACCCTGCGCCGCGAACAGGGCGGCACCGACCGCTTCCTGACCTCTCTCGCCGAGCAGTGGGTCCGCGGCGGACGCGCCGACTGGAGCGCGGTGTACGCCGACACCGGCGCCCGCAGGACACCCCTGCCCACCTACGCCTTCCAGCGTGAGCACCTGTGGGCCCTCGCCGGCCGCCCGCACGGCGGCGAGGGGGACCCGGCGGACGCCGAGTTCTGGTCCGAGGTCGAGCAGGAGGACGTGGACTCCCTCGCCTCCCGGCTCCACCTGGACCGCGACGCGCTCGCCCCGCTGCTGCCCGCCCTGTCCACCTGGCGCAAGGAGCGCCGGGACCGCTCCACCGCCGGCTCCTGGCGCTACCGCGCCACCTGGAAGCCGCTCGGCACGCTGCCCGACGCCGGCCTGGACGGCACCTGGCTGCTCGTCACCGCCGACGGCACCGACCCGGCGTACGCGGACTTCGTCACGGACACCCTGACGACGCACGGCGCCCAGGTGCTGCCCCTCGCCCTCACCGCCGCCGACACCGACCGGGACGCCCTCGCGGACCGGCTGCGCGCCCTGTGCGCACCGTCCGCCCCCACCGGCGTGGTCTCGCTGCTCGCCGACGCCGAGGACACCGGCACCGCCCACCCGGTGCTGACCACCGGCCTCGCGCTGAGCGTGGTCCTGATCCAGGCGCTCGGCGACGCCGCGATCGAGGCGCCCCTGTGGACCCTCACCCGGGGCGCCGTCACCACCGGCCGCGCCGACCGCCTCACCCGGCCCGCCCAGGCCATGGTCCAGGGCCTGTCCTGGACCGCCGCCCTCGAACACCCGGAGCGCTGGGGCGGCACCGTCGACCTGCCCGACACGCCGGACCGGCGGGCCGGCGAACGGCTCGCCGCCCTGCTGGCCGGCGCCACCGGCGAGGACCAGCTCGCCGTACGCCCCACCGGTGTCCTCGCCCGACGCGTCGTCCCCGCCCCCGCCCCCACCGGGGCCGGCACCTGGACTCCGCGCGGCACCGTCCTGGTCACCGGTGGCACCGGCACCCTCGGCCCGCACCTGGCCCGCTGGCTCACCGACCAGGGCGCCCGCGACCTGGTGCTGACCAGCCGCCGCGGCGCGGACGCCGCCGGCGCCGCCGAACTCGTCGCCGAACTCGCCGAGCGGGGCTGCGCCGTGACCGTCGCCGCCTGCGACGTCCGCGACCGCGACGCCGTCGCCGCCCTCCTGGACCGGCTCGCCGCCGAGGGCCGCACGGTGCGCAGCGTCTTCCACACCGCCGCCGTCATCGAGCTGCAGACGATCGAGGAGACCAGCCTCGACGCGTTCGCCAAGGTCGTGCACGCCAAGACCGCCGGCGCCGCGCACCTGGACGAACTCCTCGACGACGACCAGCTCGACGCGTTCGTGCTGTACTCCTCCACCGCCGGCATGTGGGGCAGCGGCCGGCACGCCGCGTACGTCGCCGCCAACGCCCACCTCAACGCCCTCGCCGAGCACCGGCGTGCCCGCGGCGCCCACGGCACCGCGATCTCCTGGGGCATCTGGGCCGACGACATGAAGCTCGGCCGGGTCGACCCCGGCCAGATCCGGCGCAGCGGCCTGGAGTTCATGGACCCCCGGCTGGCCCTGACCGCCCTGCGGCAGGTCCTCGACGGCGACGAGGGCGCGCTGGCCGTCGCCGACGTCGACTGGGACCGCTACCACCCGGTCTTCACCTCCTCGCGCCCCACCGACCTCTTCGCGGAGGTGCCCGAGGTCCGCAGGATCACCGAGGAGAGCACGACCCGCGCCGCGGAGGGCGGCGAGTTCACCGCCCGGCTGCGCGCCCTGCCCGCCGGCGAGCAGGACCGCCTCCTGCTCGACCTGGTGCGCTCCGAGGCCGCCACCGTCCTCGGCCACGCCTCCCCGGAGGTGCTGTCCGAACGGCGCGCCTTCCGCGACGTCGGCTTCGACTCGCTCACCGCCGTCGACCTGCGCAACCGGCTCGCCACCGTCACCGGCCTCACCCTGCCCAGCACCCTGGTGTTCGACTACCCGGACCCGCTCACCCTCGTCGGCCACCTGCGCGAGCTGATCGGCGGGCCCGCGGCCGAAACCGACGCGCCCGTCCGCGCCGCGGGTGCCACCGACGAACCCATCGCCATCGTCGCCATGAGCTGCCGCTACCCGGGCGGAGTCACCTCCCCCGAGGCCCTGTGGGATCTCGTCGCGGCCGGTGCCGACGCCATCACCGGCTTCCCCGCCGACCGCGGCTGGGACGCGGACGCCCTGTACGACCCCGACCCCGACCGGCCCGGCACCACGTACTCCACGCAGGGCGGCTTCCTGCACGACGTGGCCGACTTCGACGCCGGCTTCTTCGGCATCTCCCCGCGCGAGGCCCTGGCCATGGACCCGCAGCAGCGGCTCCTCCTGGAGACCGGCTGGGAGGTCATGGAACGCGCCGGGATCGACCCCGCGACCCTGCGCTCCAGCCGCACCGGCACCTTCATCGGCGCCAGCTACCAGGACTACACGGCCGGCGGCGCCGGCTCCGAGGGCGCCGAGGGCCACCTGATCACCGGCACCATCTCCAGCGTGATGTCCGGCCGCCTCGCCTACACCTTCGGACTGGAGGGCCCGGCGGTCACCCTGGACACCGCCTGCTCCTCCTCCCTGGTGGCACTGCACCTGGCCTGCCAGTCGCTGCGCAACGGCGAGTCCACCCTCGCCCTGGCCGGCGGCGTCAGCGTCATGGCCACCCCGCAGGCCTTCATCGGCTTCAGCCGCCAGCGCGCCATGGCCCCCGACGGCCGCTGCAAGGCCTACGCCGACGGCGCCGACGGCATGAGCCTGGCCGAGGGCGTCGGACTGGTCCTGGTCGAGCGCCTGTCCGACGCCCGCCGCAACGGACACCCCGTCCTCGCCGTGATCCGCGGCTCCGCGGTCAACCAGGACGGCGCCTCCAACGGCCTGACCGCCCCCAACGGCCCCTCCCAGGCCCGCGTCATCCGCCAGGCACTCGCCGACGCCGGACTCACCCCGGGCGAGGTGGACGTGGTCGAGGGCCACGGCACCGGCACCGCCCTCGGCGACCCCATCGAGGCCCAGGCCCTGCTCGCCACCTACGGCCAGGACCGGCCCGGCGACCGGCCGCTGCTGCTCGGCTCGGTGAAGTCCAACATCGGCCACACCCAGATGGCCTCCGGCATCGCCGGCGTCATGAAGACGGTCATGGCGATGCGCCACGGCACCGTCCCGCGCACCCTGCACGTGGACACCCCCTCCAGCCACGTCGACTGGACCTCCGGCGCCATCGAGCTGGCCACCGAGACCCGGCCCTGGCCCGAGACCGGCCGCCCCTACCGGGCGGGCATCTCCTCCTTCGGCCTGTCCGGCACCAACGTCCACACCATCGTCGAGCAGGCCCCCGAGCCGCCCGAGCCCGCAGCCGCGCCGGCGCCCGCGGCGGCCGACCCGGACATCCTGCCCGCGGGCGTCCCCGTGGTGCTGTCCGCCCGTACCGCCGACGCCCTGCGCGAGCAGGCCGCCCGTCTCCTCGACCACCTGACGGACCACCCGGA
The DNA here is from genome assembly GCF_964272335.1 of Streptomyces sp. SudanB5_2050. NCBI lineage: Bacteria > Bacillati > Actinomycetota > Actinomycetes > Kitasatosporales > Streptomycetaceae > Streptomyces > Streptomyces sp. SudanB5_2050. The sequence goes on along the minus strand of NZ_OZ186760.1, from coordinate 326,557 downwards.
GCTGCCGCTGACGGACGTGGCCCACTCGCTGGCCACCTCCCGCGCCGCCCTGGAACACCGGGCCGCCGTCCTGACCGACGACCGCCGGGCACTGGAGCGCGCGCTGTCCGCACTGCGCGACGGCACCCCCGACACCGCCCTGGTCACCGGTGCCCCGGCGCGGGGCCGCCTGGCCTTCCTCTTCACCGGGCAGGGCAGCCAGCGCGCCGCCGTGGGACGCGGTCTGTACGAACGCCATCCCGTCTTCGCCGACGCCCTGGACGCCGTACTCACCCGCTTCGACCAGGAGCTCGACCGTCCGCTGCGCGAGGTCCTCTTCGCACCGGAGGGCACCGAGGAGGCCGCCCTCCTGCATGACACCGCGTACACCCAGCCCGCCCTGTTCGCCCTCGAAGTGGCCCTGTACCGGCTCGTGGAGTCCTGGGGCGTCGCCCCCGACGGCGTGGCGGGTCACTCCGTCGGAGAGATCGCCGCCGCCCACGTCGCCGGAGTGTTCTCCCTGGAGGACGCCTGCACTCTCGTCGCCGCACGCGGTCGCCTCATGGCCGCGCTCCCGGCCGGCGGCGCCATGGTCGCCGTCGAGGCCGCCGAGGACGAGGTGCTGCCCCTCCTGGCCGGACTGGAGGACCGCGTCTCCCTCGCCGCCGTCAACGGACCCCGCTCCGTGGTGATCGCGGGCGACGAGGAAGAGGTGGCCGGCGTCGCCGCCCGCCTCGCCGCGGACGGCCGTCGCACCCGCGCCCTGCGGGTCAGCCACGCCTTCCACTCGCCGCGCATGGAGCCCATGCTCGACGACTTCGCCCACGTGGCCCGGGGCCTCACCTACCAGGCTCCGGTCCTGCCGGTGGTCTCCACCGTCACCGGCGACCTCGCCACCGCCGAGGAACTGCGCACGCCGGAGTACTGGGTGCGCCAGGTCCGCGCCACCGTCCGGTTCGCCGACGCGGTACGCGCCCTGGACCGCCAGGGCACCACCTCCTACCTGGAGCTGGGCCCCGACGGCACCCTGTCCGCCGCGACCCGCGCGATCCTCGACGGCGACGGTGGCCGTGCGGACGGCTCGGCACCCGTCACCGTCCTCCCCGCGCTCCGCCGCGACCGCGACGAGGTCTCCTGCTTCACCGCGGCCCTCGCCGGGCTGTACGTGCGGGGGACCGGCGTCGACTGGGGCGGCACCCTGCACGGCACCGGCGCCCGCCGCGTCGACCTGCCGACGTACGCCTTCCAGCGCAGCCGCTACTGGCCCGACACCACCTTCGCCCCGCACACGTCCGACACGGGCACCGACGGTAGTGCGGACGCCGCCTTCTGGGCGGCCGTGGAGCGCGGCGACCTGCCCGCGCTCGGCGCCGACCTCGGACTGGACGAGGAGACGCTGACCGCCCTGGTGCCCGCCCTGTCCTCGTGGCGGCGCCGCCGCACCGAGCGGGCCGCCGCCGACCACCACCGCCACCGGATCGTGTGGAAGCCGCTGGACGGCGCCCCCACCGGCCGACCCGCCGGCACCTGGCTGGTCCTGCGCCCGGCCGGCACCCCCGCACCCGAGGCGAGCGCACTCCTGGAGGCACTCGGCCCGGACACCGCCGTCGTCACGGTCGACACCCCGGCCACCGCCGACCGCACCGCGCTCACCGCCTCCCTGCGCCGACTGGCCCACCCCGACGGCGGGTTCACCGGCGTCCTCGCCCTGCTCGCCCTCACCCCCGCCGGTACGACCGAACCGGGCGTCGCCGAAGACCCGGCCGGCACCGCGGCAATCGTGCCCACCGCCGCCGCCCTCACCGCCCTGGACGACGCCGGGATCACCGCTCCCGTCTGGCTGTTCACCCGGCAGGCGGTGAGCACCGGCCGTGCCGACCGCCTCGCCCACCCCGGGCAGGCCGCCCTCTGGGGCCTCGGCCGCGTCGCCGTCCTGGAGCGCCCCGAGCGCCGGCTCACCCTGGTCGACCTGCCCGAGCACATCGACGAGCGGGTCGTACGACGCCTCGCGCACCTGCTCACCGCACCCGGTGCGGAGAACCAGCTCGCCGTCCGCGCCTCCGCCACCTACGCGCGGCGCCTCACCCGCCACCCTGCCCCCCAGGGACCGGCGCCCCGCGCGTTCGCCCCCGAGGGCACCGTCCTGATCACCGGCGGCACCGGCGCCCTCGGCGCCCACGTCGCCCGGCTGCTCGCCGGACGGGGCACCCCGCACCTGCTGCTCGCGGGCCGACGCGGCCCGGACGCCCCCGGCGCCGCCGAACTCGTCGCGGAACTGCGCGAGAAGGGCGCCCGGGTGACGGTCGTCGCCTGCGACACGTCCGACCGCGCCGCGCTCGCCGCGACCCTGTCCGCCGTACCGGAGGAGCACCCGCTCACCGCCGTCGTGCACGCCGCGGGCGTCCTGGACGACGGCCTGCTCGACACCCTCACCCCCGAGCGGTTCGCCTCCGTCCTCGACGCCAAGGCCCGCTCCGCCGCCCACCTGCACGAGCTGACCCGCGACCTCGGCCTCACCGACTTCGTGCTCTTCTCCTCGACCGCGGGCGTCCTCGGCTCCGCCGGCCAGGCCAACTACGCCGCGGCCAACGCCTACCTGGACGCCCTGGCCGAGCACCGGCGCGACCTGGGCCTGCCCGCCACCTCCGTGGCCTGGGGCCCCTGGTCCGGCACCGGCATGGCCGGCGACGGCACCGGCGTCGAGGACCGGGTCCGCCGCGGCGGCTTCACCCCGATGAGCCCCGAGGACGCCCTCGCCGCCCTCGACAGCGCCGTCGGCCACGGCGACACCGCCCTCCTTGTCGCCGACATCGACTGGCAGCGGTACGCGGCCGTGTTCGCCCCGAACCGGGCCCTCGTCGGCGACCTGCCCGAACTCCGCGCCGGCGGCGGCGCGCACGGCGCCCCCGCGGACACGGAGCCGGTCCTGCGCCGCCAGGTCGCCGCCCTGTCCGGCGCGGCCCGCGAGCGGTACCTGCTCGACTTCCTGCGCGCCCAGGTGGCCGCCGTGCTCGGCCACCCCGACCCGGCCGCCGTCGAACCCGACCGGGCCTTCACCGACCTCGGCTTCGACTCGCTGACCACCGTCGAACTGCGCAACACCCTGACCGCCACCACCGGCCTGCGGCTGCCCGCCACCCTCGTCTACGACCACCCGACCACCCGCGACCTGGCCGCCCACCTCCTCGCCGAACTCCTGGGCGACCTGCCCGAGGCGGCTTCCGGACACGACGCCGACGCGGGAGCGGGACGGTCCACGGACGACGACCCGGTGGTCGTCGTCGGCATGGGCTGCCGGTTCCCCGGCGGCATCGAGTCCCCGGACGACCTGTGGCGCCTGCTGGCCGACGGCCGCGACGCCGTCGCCGGCTTCCCCACCGACCGCGGCTGGGACCTGGAGTCCCTCGCCCGGGGCGGCTCCGCCACCCTGGAGGGCGGCTTCCTCGACGGCGCCGGACTCTTCGACGCCCCCTTCTTCGGCATCTCGCCGCGCGAGGCCCTGGCCATGGACCCGCAGCAGCGGCTGCTCCTCGAAACCGCCTGGGAGGCCCTGGAGCGGGCCGGCATCGACCCGCAGAGCCTGCGTTCCAGCGCCACCGGTGTCTTCGTGGGCACCAACGGCCAGGACTACGCCACCGTGCTCCGCCGCGGCACCACCGACGTGCGGGGCCACGCCGCCACCGGCACCACCGCCAGCGTGATGTCCGGCCGCCTGTCCTACACGCTGGGCCTGGAGGGCCCGGCGGTCACCGTCGACACCGCCTGCTCCTCCGCCCTGGTCGCCCTCCACATGGGCGCGGGGGCGCTGCGCTCCGGCGAATGCTCCCTGGTCCTCGCGGGCGGCGTCTCGGTGATGTCCAGCCCCGACGCCTTCGTCGAGTTCACCGCGCAGGGCGGCCTCGCCGCGGACGGCCGCTGCAAGGCGTTCGCCGACGCCGCCGACGGCACCGCCTGGTCCGAGGGCGCGGGCGTCCTGGTCCTGGAGCGGCTGTCCGACGCCCGCCGCAACGGCCACCCGGTCCTCGCCGTCCTGCGCGGGTCGGCCGTCAACCAGGACGGCGCGTCCAACGGCCTGACCGCCCCCAACGGCCGCGCCCAGCAGCGCGTCATCCGCCAGGCGCTGACCGACGCCCGCCTCACCCCGGCCGACGTGGACGCCGTCGAGGCGCACGGCACCGGCACCACCCTCGGCGACCCCATCGAGGCGCACGCCCTGATCGCCGCCTACGGCGAGGGACGCGACCCCGGGCGACCGCTGCTGCTCGGCACGGTCAAGTCCAACCTGGGCCACACCCAGGCCGCCGCCGGTGCCGCCGGCGTCATCAAGACGGTCCTGGCCCTGGGCCGCGGAGAACTCCCGCGCACCCTGCACGTGGACACCCCGTCCTCGCACGTCGACTGGTCCGCCGGCACGGTCGAACTGCTGCGTGAGCACCGGGCCTGGCCCGAGACGGGACGCCCGCGCCGCGCCGGTGTCTCCGCCTTCGGGGTCAGCGGCACCAACGCCCACGTGATCCTGGAACAGCCCGCACCGGTCGCCGAGCCGAACTCGTCGGTGGAGCCCGAGACCGCCCCGACCGTCGTACCGTGGCCGGTCTCCGCCCGCTCCGAGGCGGCCCTGACCGCCCAGCACACGCGGCTGACCTCCTTCACGCAGGCACGGCCGGAGGTCCCGGCGCTCGACACCGCCTACAGCCTGGCCGTCGGCCGCTCCGCCTTCGCGCACCGCGCGGTCCTGCTGGTGACGCCCGAGGGCGAGCCGGTGGAGACCGTCCGCGACCACGCCACCGAGCGCAGGCTCGCGGTCCTCTTCTCCGGCCAGGGTTCGCAGCGGGCGGAGGCGGGACGTGAGCTGTACGCGCGCTTCCCGGTCTTCGCCGAGGCCCTCGACGCGGTGGCGTCCCGGCTCGACGCCGACCTCGAACGACCGTTGCACGAGGTGCTGTTCGCGCCGGCGGGGACGCCCGAGGCGGCTCTCCTCGACACCACCGGGTACACCCAGCCCGCGTTGTTCGCGCTCGAGGTGGCGCTGTTCCGACTGATCGAGTCGTGGGGCGTGGTTCCCGACTTCGTCGGCGGTCACTCCGTCGGTGAGATCGCGGCCGCGCACGTGGCGGGGGTGTTCTCCCTGGAGGACGCGTGCACGCTGGTGGCGGCCCGGGCCCGGCTGATGCGGGAACTGCCCGCGGGCGGTGCCATGGTCGCCGTGCGGGCCTCGGAGGAGGAGGTCGCCGCACGGCTCACCGGAGGTCTGTCGCTGGCCGCGGTCAACGGACCGGAGTCGGTCGTCCTGTCCGGTGAGGAGAGCGAAGTCCTGTCAGTCGCCGCCGCGTTCGCGGCCGAGGGCCGCAAGACGCAGCGTCTGTCGGTCAGTCACGCCTTCCACTCGGCCCTGATGGAGCCGATGCTCGCGGAGTTCCGCCGCGTCGCCGAGACCCTGGAGTACGCCGAACCCCGGGTCCCCGTCGTCTCGAACGTCACCGGTACGGTCGCCGAGCCGGGGCGGCTCACCGACCCCGAGTACTGGGTACGGCACGTCCGCGCGACCGTCCGGTTCGCCGACGGCGTACGCGCCCTGGCCGAAGCGGGTGCCGACGCCTACCTGGAGATCGGCCCCGACGGCGTGCTGACCGGCCTGGCCGCCCGGGTGCTCGACGACGCGACGGACGCCGACGGCGGCGACGCGGCGCGCAGCCCGCTCGTACCCGCGCTGCGCAAGGACCGTGACGAGGAGCGCGCCCTGCTCGCCGCGCTCGCCCGCCTGCACACGGCCGGCGTCGGCGTCGACTGGGCGGCGTGGTTCCACGGCACCGGCGCGCGCCGCACCGAGCTGCCCACCTACGCCTGGCAGCACCAGCACTACTGGCCCGAGCCCGCCTCGGCCACCGGCACGGGTGCCGGGCAGGACCCGGTCGACGCCGCGTTCTGGGCGGCGGTCGAGCGGGAGGACACGGAGTCCCTGTCCGCCACCCTCGGCCTCGACGACGCGGTCCTCTCCGGCGTGCTGCCCGCCCTGTCCGCCTGGCACCGCGGCCGGTCCGAGCGCGCCCTGGTGGACGGCTGGCGCTACCGCGTGACCTGGCAGCCCCTCACCGCCACCGCCCCCGCCGGCGGCACCACCGGGCGGTGGCTGGTCCTGACCCCGGCCGCGCTCGACGGCGACCCGTGGGCCGAGGCCCTGGCCGGGGCGCTCGGCGAGGACGCGGTACGCCTCGTCGTCCCGGCCGAGGACGAGGGTGCCGCCGCCCGCCTGGAGACGGCGGCCGACGGCACCGCGTACGCCGGTGTCCTCGCCCTGCTCGGCGCCGCCTCCGCGCACGCCGCCGGTCCCCTCGACGGTCCCGCCCGGCCCGACGCCCTGCTGCGCCTCCTGGCGGAGACCGGGATCGATGCCCCGCTGTGGTGCGTCACCCGCGGCGCGGTCCGCGTGGGCCGCACCGACCGGGCGGCCGACCCCGGGCAGGCCGCCCTCTGGGGCCTCGGCCGGGTCCTGGCCCTGGAGGAGCCGGAACGCTGGGGCGGCCTCGTGGACGTCGACCACGTCGCCGACGCCCGGTCCGCCGACCGCCTGCGGGCCGTGCTGGCCACCGGCACGGCCGACGGCACCGCCGAGGACCAGGTGGCGCTGCGCGCCTCCGGCGCCTTCGGCCGCCGCCTGACGCGGGCCGCCGCCCAGCGCCCCGACACCGTCTGGCGCCCCACCGGAACCGTCCTGGTCACCGGAGGCCCGGAGGGCTTCGGCGGCCACGTCGCCCGCTGGCTCGCCGCCCACGGCGCCGCCGGGGTGCTGCTGGCCGGTCCCACCGACCCGGCCGACGACGCCTTCGCGGCGCTGCGCACCGAGGTCGAGGCCGCCGGCGCCGTCCTCACCGCGGTCCACCACACCGACCCCGCCGACGCGGGCCCGCTCACCCGGGCCGTCGCCGCCCTGCCGGCCGACCGTGCGCTCACCGCGGTCGTCCACACCGGCGACACGGGCACCCCGGACGAGCCCTCGACGACCACCGTGCACGCCGCCCACGACGCGCTGACGGCCGCCGTGGGGGAGCGGACCCTGGACGCGTTCGTCGTCTTCAACTCCATCTCCGCCGTCTGGGGCGTCACCGGCCAGGGGCCGGGCGCCGCCGCGGGCGCCTACCTGGACGCGTTGGTCCAGCGGCACCGCGCGAGTGGCGTCAACGCGCTCTCCGTCGCCTGGGGCGCCTGGCAGGGCGCCGGGCCCGACGGGCTCGCCGCCCACCTGCGCGTCAACGGACTGCCCGCCATGGAGCCCCGGCACGCCCTCGCCGCCCTCGCCGCACTGGTCGGCGAGGCCGCCGAGGACCCGGCGGCCCCCGCCTCCGTCACCCTCGCGGACGTGGTGTGGGACCGGTTCGCCCCCGCGTTCACCCGGACCCGCCCGGGCCGGCTGTTCAGCGCGCTGCCCGAGGCCCGCGAGGCCCTGCGCGCCGTGGACGGCGGTGACGCGAGTACCGCCACGGACCTGCGGCACCGGCTGCGCCCCCTGGGCCGGGCCGACCGCGAACGCGGCCTGCTGGACCTGGTGCTCGCCGAGGTCGCCCCGGTGCTCGGCCACGCCGACGCGGGGTCCGTCCCGGCCACGAGTTCCTTCAACGACCTGGGCTTCGACTCGCTGACCGCCGTCGACCTGCGCAACCGGCTCGCCGCCGCCACCGGCCTCACCCTGCCCGCGACGCTCGTCTTCGACTATCCGACGCCCGCCGCCCTGGCGGCGCACCTCCTCGACGAACTCCTCGGCGGGGACGGGGACGAGTCCACCACCGCCGCCGACGCGTCCGCGTCCCGTCCCGCCACCGACGACGGTGACGACCCGGTCGTCATCGTGGGCATGAGCTGCCGCTACCCGGGCGACGTCCGCTCGCCCGAGGACCTGTGGGAACTGCTGGAGGCCGGGACCGACGCGATCGGCGGCTTCCCCACCGACCGCGGCTGGGACCTGGAACGGCTCCTGCACGGCGACCGGGACGGCCGTGGCCGCAGCGTCAGCCGCGAGGGCGGATTCCTCTACGACGTCGCCGACTTCGACCCCGCCTTCTTCGGGATCTCCCCGCGCGAGGCCCTGGTCATCGACCCGCAGCAGCGGATCGTCCTCCAGGCCGCCTGGGAGGCCCTGGAACGGGCCGGCATCGACCCCGCCACCCTGCGCGGCGGCGACACCGGCGTCTTCGTCGGCGGCGGCAGCGGCGACTACCGTCCCGCGATCGGCCAGACCGGGCACGTGGAGACCGCCCAGTCGGCGAGCCTGCTGTCGGGCCGGCTCTCCTACACCCTGGGCCTCGAAGGGCCCTCCGTCAGCGTCGACACCGCCTGCTCGTCCTCCCTGACGGCCCTGCACCTCGCCGCCCAGGCGATCCGCGGCGGCGAGTGCACGCTCGCCCTGGCCGGCGGCGTCACCGTGATGTCGACACCGGTCGGCTTCGTCGAGTTCGGCGAGATGGGGGCGCTCTCCCCGGACGGCCGCTGCAAGCCCTTCTCCGACGCCGCCGACGGCACCGCCTGGGCCGAGGGCGTGGGCATGCTCGTCGTGGAGCGTATGTCCGAGGCGCGCCGCCGCGGCCACGAGATCCTCGCCGTCCTGCGCGGGTCGGCCGTCAACCAGGACGGCGCGTCCAACGGCCTCACCGCGCCCAACGGCCCCTCCCAGCAGCGCGTCATCCGCAAGGCGCTGGCCGCCGCGGGCCTGACCGCCCGCGAGGTCGACGCGGTGGAGGCGCACGGCACCGGCACCGCCCTGGGCGACCCCATCGAGGCCCAGGCGCTGCTCGCGACGTACGGCAGCGAGCGCGACCCGCAGCGCCCGCTGCTGCTCGGGTCCGTCAAGTCGAACATCGGCCACGCCCAGGCCGCCGCCGGTGTCGCCGGCGTCATCAAGATGGTCCTGGCCATGCGGCACGGCACCCTGCCCCGCACCCTCCACGTCGACCGGCCCTCCAGCCACGTCGCCTGGGACCCGGACGCGGTACGGCTGCTGACCGAGGCCACCGACTGGCCCGACACCGGACGCCCGCGCCGCGCGGCCGTGTCCGCCTTCGGCGCCAGCGGCACCAACGCCCACGTCGTCCTGGAACAGGCCCCCGCCCCGGAGGGCACGGCCGGGACCACCGGGCCCGCCATCGAGACCGCCGGGCCCGCCATCGAACGGCCCCTGCCCGTGCCGCTGTCCGCGGCCAGCGCGGACGCCCTGCCCGACCAGGCCGCACGGCTCCGCGACCGGCTGCTCGCCGCCGACCCCGCCGCCCTGCCCGGCCCCGCCGACCTGGCCCTTTCCCTGGGCACCACCCGCTCGGCGTTCGAACACCGCGCGGTGCTCGCCGTCGCCGGACGCGACGAACTCCTCGACGCGCTCACCGCCCTGGCCGAGGACCGCGACGACCGCGCGGTGCTGCGCGGCCGCGCGACACCCGGCGGCCGGACCGCGTTCCTCTTCCCCGGCCAGGGCTCCCAGCGGGCCGGCGCGGGCCGTGCCCTGTACGCCCGTTTCCCGGCGTTCGCCGAGGCCCTCGACGAGGTCCTTGCCCACTTCGACCAGGAACTCGACCGTCCGCTGCGCGAGGTGATGTTCGCCGAGGAAGGCACCGTCGAGGCGGACCTCCTCGACAGCACCGGCTGGACCCAGCCCGCCCTGTTCGCCCTCGGGGTGGCCCTGTACCGGCTGTGCGAGTCCTGGGGCGTGCGTCCCGACCTGCTGGCCGGCCACTCGGTCGGGGAGATCGCCGCCGCGCACGTCGCCGGAGTGTTCTCCCTCCAGGACGCCTGCCGGGTCGTCGCCGCCCGCGCCCGCCTGATGCAGGCCCTCCCGGCCGGCGGCGCCATGCTGGCCGTCCGCGCCACCGAGGACGAGGTCGCCCCGCGGCTGACCGACCGGCTCTCCCTGGCCGCGGTCAACGGCCCGGAAGCCGTGGTGGTCTCCGGGGACGAGGACGCGGTGACCGCGCTCGCCGACGAGTTCGCCGCGCTCGGCCGGAAGACTAGGCGTTTGCGGGTCAGCCATGCATTTCACTCACTGCACATGGACGCCATGCTGCAGGACTTCGAACGGGTCACCCGTAGCGTGTCGTACACCCCGCCGAAGCTGCCCCTGGTGTCCAACCTCACGGGGGAACCGGCCACCGACGGGCAGGTGTGCGACCCCGGGTACTGGGTCCGGCACGTGCGCCGCGCGGTCCGCTTCGGCGACGGTGTCCGCACCCTCGCGGCCCGGGGCGCCACCCGCTACCTCGAACTCGGCCCCGACGGCGTCCTGTGCTCCCTCGCCCAGGACACCCTCGACACCCTGGCCGACGAGAACCGTCCCGCCCCGGTGGTCGTTCCGGCGCTGCGCACCGGACGCGACGAGGAACGCTCCCTGATCACGGCGGTGGCCCGGCTGCACGCCGCCGGCCAGCCTGTCGACTGGGCGGCGCTCCTGGAGGGCACCGGTGCCCGCCGGGTGGACCTGCCGACCTACCCGTTCCGCCGGCAGCGGTTCTGGGCCGACGCGGCACCGGCCGCCGCAGGAGCGGCCCGGGACGCCGGGAGCGCCGGGGACGAGGCGTTCTGGGCCGCCGTCCAGGACCAGGAGTTCGACTCCCTCGCCGGCGAGCTGGGCGTCGACGGCGACGCGCTCTCCCGCGTCCTGCCCGCGCTGCGCGACTGGCGCCGCAAGCACGGCGACCAGGCCACCGTGGACGGCTGGCGCCGGCGCATCGCCTGGCGCCCCCTGAACCGGAGCGCCGCCGGTACGCCCGTCGGCACCTGGCTCGCCGTGTTGCCCGAGGGACACGCCGACGACCCGTGGACCGCGCAGGTCCTGCGGATCCTCGGCAGCGGTGCCGTGACGATCGAGGTGCCGGCCCACGACCACGACCGTGCCGCGCTCGCCGCCGCGATCCGCCACCACCTGGACGTCTCGGGCCCCTTCACGGGCGTGGTCTCCCTGCTCGCCCTCGCCGGCGAGACCCCCGCCGGCGACACCCCCGACGGCGACACCCCCGACGGCGACACCCCCACAAGCGTCGCCCCCGGCGGCGGCGCGGGCACGGGCCTCACCGCCGACGGCACCCCGCTCGGCGCCGCCCTGACGGCCACGCTCGTCCAGGCCCTCGGCGACGCCCGCACCGACGCCCCGCTGTGGTGCCTCACCCGCGGCGCCGCCGCCGTCTCGCCCGGCGAGACCGTGGCCGCGCCCCTCCAGGCCGCCGTCCACGGACTCGGCCGGGTCGCGGCCCTCGAACACCCGCAGCGCTGGGGCGGCACCGTCGACCTGCCCGTCACCCTCGACGGGCGCGCCGCCGAACGGCTCGCCGCCGTCCTGGCCGACCCCGAGGGCGAGGACCAGCTCGCCGTCCGCCCCGGCGCGGTCTTCGGCCGCCGCCTCGCCGCCGTACGCCCCGAGGCGCCCCGCGACTGGCAGCCCGACGGCACCGTCCTGATCACCGGTGGCACCGGCGCCCTCGGCGCCCGCACCGCCCGGCGGCTCGCCGGGGCCGGGGCCCGCCGCCTGCTCCTGCTCAGCCGCAGCGGACCCGACGCCCCCGGCGCCGCCGAACTCGCCGCGGACCTGCGCGCACTGGGCGCCGAGCCCGTCATCACCGCCTGCGACACCGCGGACCGGGACGCCCTGGCCGCCGTCCTCGCGCAGCTGCCCGAGGACGCTCCGCTCACCGGTGTCATCCACGCCGCCGGCGTCCTCGACGACGGCGTGCTGGACGGCCTCACCCCCGAGCGGTTCGCCACCGTGTTCCGCGCCAAGGTCACCTCCGCCCTGCTCCTCGACGAGCTGACCCGCGCCCACGAACCGGAGGTGTTCGCCCTGTTCTCCTCCGCGTCCGCCGCGGTCGGCAACCCCGGCCAGGGCACGTACGCCGCCGCCAACGCGGTCCTCGACGCCCTCGCCGAACGCCGCCGGGCCGAAGGTCTCGCGGCCACCTCGGTGGCGTACGGGGCCTGGGACGGCGAGGGCATGGCCGGCGGCGAGCGCGCCGCCGCCCTCGCCCGCCGCACCGGCGTCCGGCCGCTCGACCCGGACCTCGCGGTCCTGGCCCTGCGGCAGGTCGTCACCGGCACCGACCCGGTCGCCGTCGTCGCCGACGTCGACCCGGACCGGTTCGCGCGCGCCTTCACCAGCGTCCGGCCCAGCCGCCTGCTCGCCGAGATGCCCTCCCACACCGCCCTCGCCGCCTCGGACGGCGGACGCGACGCCCGGCAGTCCGGACCCGCCCTGCGCGAGCGCCTCACCCGGCTCCCGGAGGGTCGCCGCGCCACGACCGTGCTGACCCTGGTGCGCGAACGCGCGGCCGAAGTCCTCGGACACCCCGGCACCGACCAGGTCGGCCCCGACCGCGCCTTCCGCGACCTCGGATTCGACTCCCTCGGCGCCGTCGAGCTGCGCAACCAGCTCAACGCCGCCACCGGACTGACCCTGTCCGCCACCCTCGTGTTCGACCACCCCACCCCCGCCGCCCTCGCCGGGCACATCCTCCAGCAGCTCCTGCCGAGCGGCAGCGGCGGCACCTCGCACGCCGCCACGACCGGCGACGACGAACGCGCCGTGCGCGCCGCCCTCGCCGGCCTGCCCCTGGACCGGCTGCGCGCCGGCGGCCTCCTGGACCGGCTGCTGGAACTCGCCGGACAGACACCGGACACACCCGGCGCCCACCAGGACACCACGGCCGTGGACGACGACGCCTACGGCGTGTCCATCGACGCCATGGAGATCGACGACCTGGTGCAGGCGGCACTCAACGCCCACCCTGACGAAGAGCGGGACTGACGGAGCCATCATGACCACGCCCAGCGAAAAAGTAGTCGAAGCTCTCCGGGCCTCGCTCAAGGAGACCGAGCGCCTCAGGCGGCAGAACCGCGAACTCGCCGCCGCGGCCTCGGAACCCATCGCCGTCGTCGCGATGAGCTGCCGCTACCCCGGGGGAGTCAACTCGCCCGAGGACCTGTGGGACCTCGTCTCCTCCGGCACCGACGCCGTCTCCGGCTTCCCCACCGACCGAGGCTGGGACCTGGACGCCCTGCGGGACGCCGGCGTCGACGCCCGCGGCCACTCCGTGAGCCAGCAGGGCGGCTTCCTCGACGGCGTCGCCGACTTCGACGCCGGCTTCTTCGGCGTCTCCCCGCGCGAGGCCGTCTCCATGGACCCGCAGCAGCGGCTCCTGCTGGAGACCACCTGGGAGACGATCGAACGGGCCGGCATCGACCCCCGGCGGCTGCGCTCCAGCCCCACCGGTGTCTTCGTCGGCACCAACGGCCAGGACTACGCCTACCTGCTGATCCGTTCCCTGAGCGACGCCACCGGTGACATCGGCACCGGCATCGCCGCCAGCGCCACCTCGGGACGGCTGTCGTACACGCTGGGCCTGGAAGGGCCGGCGGTCACCGTCGACACCGCCTGCTCCTCCTCGCTCGTCGCCCTGCACGCCGCCACCCACGCGCTGCGCGCGGGCGAGTGCACCCTCGCCCTGGCCGGCGGCGTCAACGTCATGTCCGCCCCCGGCTCGCTCATGGAGTTCAGCCGCCAGGGCGGACTGGCCGGCGACGGCCGCTGCAAGGCCTTCTCCGACGAGGCCGACGGCACCGGCTGGTCCGAGGGCGTCGGCATGCTCCTGCTGGAGAAGCTGTCCGACGCCCGCCGCAACGGCCACCCCGTCCTCGCCGTGATCCGCGGCTCCGCCGTCAACCAGGACGGCGCCTCCAACGGGTTCACCGCGCCCAACGGGCCCGCGCAGCAGCGCGTCATCCGCCAGGCCCTGGACAGCGCCGGCCTGACCCCCGCCGACGTGGACGCGGTCGAGGCGCACGGCACCGGCACCCCGCTCGGCGACCCCATCGAGGCGCAGGCCCTGCTCGCCACCTACGGCCAGGACCGCGACCCGGAGCACCCGCTGCTGCTCGGGTCCGTCAAGTCGAACATCGGCCACGCCCAGGCCGCCGCCGGTGTCGCCGGCGTCATCAAGATGGTCATGGCCATGCGCCACGGAATCCTGCCGAAGACCCTGCACGCCGACCACCCCTCCCGGCACGTCGACTGGTCCTCCGGCTCCGTACGCCTGCTCACCGACCGCACCGACTGGCCCGAGACCGGCCGCCCGCGCCGCGCCGGCGTCTCCTCCTTCGGCATCAGCGGCACCAACGCCCACGTCGTCCTGGAACAGGCCGAACCGGCCGCCGAACCGGAACCGTCCGCCGCGCCCGAGCCCGATGCCGCGCTCGTCCCGGCCGTCGTGCCCTGGCCGGTCTCCGCCCGCACCGAGACCGCCCTCGACGACCAGATCACCCGCCTCACCGCCCTCACCGGCGCCACCCCCCTCGACATCGGCCACTCCCTGGCCACCGGGCGCTCCACCTTCGAGCACCGTGCCGTCCTGCTCACCGGCGTCGACGGCACCACCACCGAAGCGGCCCGGGGCCACGCCACCGCACGCACCCTCGCCGTGCTGTTCTCCGGCCAGGGCTCCCAGCGCGCCGGCATGGGACGCGAACTGCACGCCCGCTTCCCGGTGTTCGCGGCCGTCCTCGACGAGACGTGCGCCCTGCTGGACCCGCACCTGGACCGGCCGCTGCGCGACGTCCTGTTCGCCGGGCGCCGCACCCCCGAGGCGGCCCTCCTCGACAGCACCGGCTACACCCAGCCCGCCCTGTTCGCCTTCGAGGTCGCCCTCTACCGCCTGGTGGAGTCGTGGGGCGTGGTCCCGGAGTTCGTCGCGGGTCATTCCGTGGGTGAGATCGCTGCCGCGCATGTGGCGGGGGTGTTCTCGCTGGAGGACGCGTGTGCGCTGGTGGCGGCTCGGGCCCGGTTGATGCAGGAGCTGCCGGCGGGTGGCGCGATGGTGGCGGTGCAGGCGACCGAGGCCGAGGTCGCGCCGCTGCTGACGCCGGGGGTCGCCCTGGGCGGGGTCAACGGCCCGGACTCCGTCGTGCTGTCCGGTGAGGAGGGCGAAGTCCTGGCCCTGGCCGCCGGGTTCGTCGCCCGGGGCCGTAAGACCCAGCGGCTGTCGGTCAGTCACGCCTTCCACTCGCCGCTGATGGAGCCGATGCTCGCGGAGTTCCGCCGCGTCGCCGAGAGCCTCACCTACCACGAGCCGCTCCTCCCGGTCGTCTCCAACGTCACCGGCACCCTCGACGACGAGCACCGGCTCAGCACCCCCGAGTACTGGGTGGACCACGTCCGCGCCACCGTCCGCTTCTCCGACGGAGTACGCGCCCTCGCCGACGCCGGAGCGGACGCCTTCGTCGAACTGGGACCCGACGGCGTCCTCACCGCCCTCGCCCAGCAGAGCCTCGACTCCGACACCGGCACCGGAGCGCTGGCCGTGGCGGCACTGCGCAAGGACCGCGCCGAAGAACGCTGCCTGCTCACCGCGCTGGCCCGGCTGCACACGGCCGGCGTCGACGTCGACTGGTCCGCCTGCTTCCACGGCACCGGGGCCCGCCGCACCGACCTCCCCACCTACGCCTGGCAGCACGAGCGCTACTGGCCGGTGCTCATGGCCGCCGCCGGCGACGTCAGCGCCGCGGGCCTGGTCTCCGCCGAACACCCGCTGCTCGGCGCCGCCGTCTCCCTGGCCGGAACGGACGGCGTCCTGTTCACCGGACGCCTCTCCGCCCAGACCCACCCCTGGCTGATGGACCACACCGTCGGCGGCATGGCGGCCTTCCCCGCCACCGGCTTCCTGGAACTCGCCGTCCGCGCCGGCGACCAGGTCGGCTGCGACCGCGTCGACGAACTCACCCTCGCCAAGCCCCTCGTCCTCACCGAGAACTCCGCCGCCGTCGTCCAGGTCTGGGTCGGCGCACCCGACGAGAACGGGTCGCGCCCGGTCACCGTCTACTCCCAGGCCGTCGACGACCCCGAACAGCGCTGGACCGAGCACGCCTCCGGCCTCCTCGCCGAGGGCGAGCGCACCGCGGGCTTCGACGCCACCGTGTGGCCGCCCCGCGGCGCCGTCGCCGCCGACCTGGAAGGCTTCTACGAGCGCACCGAGTACGGACCGGTGTTCCAGGGGCTGCGGGCCGTGTGGACCCGCGCCGACGAGGCGTTCGTCGAGGTCGCGCTCCCCGCGCAGGTCGACGACGCCGAGTACTACGGCATGCACCCCGCCCTGCTCGACGCCGCCGTCCAGTCCGTCGGCTTCGCCGGCCTCGGCGACGGCAAGAAGCTCGTACCGTTCTCCTGGTCCGGAGTCTGCCTGCACGCCGGCGGAGCCTCCGTCGTCCGGGTCCGCGTCGCCCGCACCGGCGAGGACACGGTGTCCATCGCCGCCGTCGACGTCGAGGGCGCCCCGGTGCTGTCCGCCGAGTCGCTGAGCCTGCGCGCCCCCTCGACGCCGCACGCCCCGGCCCTGCACCGCGGCGCACAGGACGGACTGCTCCGCCTGGAGTGGCTGCCCGTCCCCGACGACACCGCCACCACCGCCGTACACCCGGTCACGCTCGGCGCCGGCACCTCCTGGCCCACCCCGGTGACCACCCTCGCCGAGGCCGCCGCCCTCACCCCGGCCCCCGACCTGGTGCTGGTCCCGCTGGACACCCCCGACGGCGACACCCCCGCGGCGGCCCACGCCCTCACCGCCCACGCCCTCGGACTGGTCCGGCAGTGGCTGGAGCTGGATGCCCCCGGCACCGCACGACTGGTGTTCGTCACCCGCGGAGCCGTCGCCGCCGGAAGCGACGGCACCGTACGGGACCTGGCGGCCGCCGCCGCGCACGGCCTGGTCCGCGGCGCCGAGGCGGAGAACCCCGGCCGCTTCGCCCTGCTCGACCTGGACGCCGGAACGGACGCCCCCGCCGACGGCGTCCTGGCACGGCTCCCCGCCCTGCTGGCGGACGGCGACACCCAGTTCGCCGTCCGGGACGACACCGTCCTGGTGCCCCGCCTCGCCCGGCTCACCACCGGCGCGGGCCTGCTGCCCGTCCCCGGACTGCCCTGGCGCCTCGACAACACCACGCCCGGCCGCATCGACGGCCTCGCCCTCGTCCCCTGCCCCGAGGTGCTGGAGGCGCCGGTGGGCCGGCAGGTCCGAGTGGAGGTGCGGGCCGCGGGGCTGAACTTCCGTGACGTGCTGAACGCGCTCGGCATGTACCCCGGTGAGGCCGGACTGCTCGGGTCGGAGGCGACCGGTGTCGTGACGGCCGTGGGTCCCGAGGTGACCGGTCTGGCGGTCGGCGACCGGGTGATGGGCATGGTGCCCGGCGGCCTCGCCGACACCGCCCTCGTCGACGAGCGCTATCTCGCCGTCGTCCCCGCCGACTGGGACGACGAGACCGCCGCCTCGGTGCCGTTGGTGTTCCTCACCGCGCTGTACGCCTTCCGTGATCTCGCCGGTCTGTCGGCGGGGGAGCGGGTGCTGATCCATGCGGGTGCGGGTGGTGTGGGGATGGCGGCGGTGCAGTTGGCGCGTCATCTGGGTGCCGAGGTGTTCGCGACGGCCAGTGAGGGCAAGTGGGACGTTCTGCGGGGGCTGGGTCTGGACGGGGATCACATCGCGTCCTCGCGTGATGTGGGCTTCGAGGAGAAGTTCCGTGCGGTCACGGGTGGCCGTGGGATGGATGTGGTGCTGAACGCGCTGGCGGGTGAGTTCGTGGACGCCTCGTTGCGGATCACGGCGCCCGGTGGGCGGTTCCTGGAGATGGGCAAGACCGACATCCGCGACCCGGAGTCGGTCGGCGGTGGTGTGCGCTACCGCGCCTTCGACCTCGGCGAAGCCGGACCGGACCGTACCGGTGAACTGCTGGCCGAGCTGCTGGCCTTGTTCCACTCGGGTGTGTTGAGTCCGTTGCCGGTGCGGGTGTGGGATGTGCGGCGGGCGCGTGAGGCGTTCCGGTTCATGAGCCAGGCCAAGCACGTGGGCAAGATCGTGTTGCGGATGCCGTCGCGCTGGAACCCCGAGGGCACGGTTCTGGTGACGGGTGGTACGGGTGGTCTGGGCCGGGTGCTGGCCCGTCATCTGGTGGAGTCGCGTGGGGTGCGTCGTCTGCTGCTGGTGTCGCGGCGTGGTCCGGCGGCCGTGGGTGTGGACGCGTTGTGTGCGGAGTTGGAGGGGCTGGGCGCGGTCGTCGAGGTGCGGGCGTGTGATGTGGCCGATCGTGCGCAGGTGGAGGGGTTGCTGGCGTCGGTGCCGGCGGAGCATCCGCTGACGGCGGTGGTGCATACGGCGGGTGTTCTCGATGACGGTGTGGTGACGTCGTTGTCGGGGGAGCGGTTGTCGGGTGTGCTGCGTCCGAAGGTGGATGCGGCCTGGCATCTGCACGAGTTGACGCGTGGGTCGGGTCTGGCGGCGTTCGTGGTGTTCTCCTCGGTGTCGGGTGTGATGGGCAGTGCGGGGCAGGCCAATTACGCGGCGGCGAACGTGTTCCTGGACGCGCTGGCCCAGCGGCGTGCGGCCGAGGGGCTGCCGGGTCTGTCGCTGGCCTGGGGTGCCTGGGAACAGACCGTCGGCATGACCGGCACCCTCTCCGAGACCGACATGCAGCGCATCGCCGCCTCCGGCGCCGCGCCGCTCCCCGTCGAACGCGGACTCACCCTCTTCGACACGGCCACCGGCTCCGACGAACCCCTCGTCGTCGCCGTCGGAGCCACCTCAGGCGACAACAGGATGCCCGGCGAGGTCCCGCCGCTGCTGCGCAACCTGGTACGCGGCACCCGCCGCACCGCCGCGACCGCCGGCGGGGGCGCGAGCACCGCTGCCGCCCTCGCCCGCCGCCTCCTGGACATGCCGGCGGACGAACGGGTCCGCCACACCGTCGAACTGGTGCGGGCCGAGGCCGCCGCCGTACTCGGCCACTCCTCCGCCAAAGCCGTCGAACCGGGCCGTGAGTTCCGCGAGCTGGGCCTCGACTCGCTCACCGCGGTCGAACTGCGCAACCGCCTCACCACCGTCACCGGCCTGCGGCTCAGCGCCACCCTGGTCTTCGACTACCCCACCCCGCACGGCCTCGCCGAGCACCTGGTGGGTGAACTCCTCGACGAGCACGGCGAGACCGGCGCGCCCGTCGTGGCGGCCGACGTCGCCGAGGACCCGGTCGTCATCGTCGGCATGGCCTGCCGGATGCCCGGCGGCATCGCCACACCGGACGACCTGTGGCGGATGCTCGCCGACGGTGAGGACCGCATCACCGACTTCCCCACCGACCGCGGCTGGGACCTGAACGCCCTGTTCGGCGGCGGTCACGACAGCCGCGGTGTCAGCGCCACCCGGCGCGGCGGCTTCCTGCAGGACGTCGGCGGCTTCGACGCCGGGTTCTTCGGGATCTCGCCGCGCGAGGCCCTGGCGATGGACCCGCAGCAGCGGCTCCTCCTGGAGACCTCCTGGGAGGCGTTCGAACGCGCCGGCATCGACCCGGCGGGTCTGCGGGGCAGCGCCACCGGCATCTTCGTGGGCACCACGGGCCAGGACTACGCCAACCTCGTCATGACCTCCCGTGAGGACGTCGAAGGGCACGCGAGCACCGGCCTCGCCACCAGCGTCATCTCCGGACGCGTCTCCTACGCCCTGGGCCTGGAGGGACCGGCACTCACCGTCGACACCGCCTGCTCCTCCTCGCTCGTCGCGCTCCACCTCGCCGCCCAGTCGCTGCGCAGCGGGGAAAGCTCCCTCGCCCTGGCCGGCGGCGTCACCATTCTCTCGACCCCGATGAACTTCTCCGGGTTCACCCGTCAGGGCGGCCTGGCCGGTGACGGTCTCTGCAAGGCCTTCGCGGACGCGGCCGACGGCACCGGCTGGTCCGAGGGCGTCGGCCTGCTCGTCCTGGAGCGTCTTTCGGACGCCCGCCGCCACGGCCACGAGGTACTGGCCGTCCTGCGCGGCTCGGCCATCAACCAAGACGGTGCCTCCAACGGTCTGACGGCGCCCAACGGCCCTTCCCAGCAGCGCGTCATCCGCCAGGCACTGGCCGGCGCCGGGCTCACCGCCATCGACGTGGACGCGGTCGAGGCGCACGGCACGGGCACCACCCTGGGCGACCCCATCGAGGCGCAGGCCCTGCTCGCCACCTACGGCAAGGACCGCGACCCCGAGCGCCCGCTGCTGCTGGGCTCCATCAAGTCGAACATCGGGCACACCCAGGCCGCCGCGGGCGTCGCGGGCGTCATCAAGATGGTGCTCGCCATGCGCCACGGCACCCTGCCCAAGTCCCTGCACATCGACCGGCCGTCCACGCACGTCGACTGGGAGGCCGGGGCGGTCCGGCTGCTCACCGAGGAGACCCCGTGGCCGGAGACCGGGCGCCCCTGGCGTGCGGGTGTCTCCTCCTTCGGCCTCAGCGGCACCAACGCCCATGTGATCCTCGAACAACCGGAGCCGGCCACCACCGAGCCGGAGGCCCTTACGGACCCGGACGAGCCCGCGCTCGTTCCGGCCGTCGTGCCGTGGCCCGTCTCCGCCCGCACCGAAGAGGCCCTGCCCGGACAACTGGACCGGATCACCGCGCTCGACGCCTCCCCGCTGGACCTGGGCTTCTCCCTGGCCACCGGGCGCTCCTCCTTCGAGAACCGCGCGGTTCTGCTGGCCTCCGTCGACGGTGCGGGGGAGCCGGTGGAGATGGCCAGGGGGCGGGCCGTGGAGCGTTCGCTCGCGGTGCTGTTCTCCGGTCAGGGGTCGCAGCGGGTGGGGATGGGGCGTGAGTTGTATGCCCGTTTCCCGGTGTTCGCGGGGGCGCTCGACGAGGTGCTGTCGTTGCTGGACCCGCAGTTGGAACGTCCTTTGCGTGAGGTGCTGTTCGCGCGGGAGGGCAGTGCGGAGGCGGCGCTGCTGGACGCGACCGGGTATACGCAGCCTGCGTTGTTCGCGGTCGAGGTGGCGTTGTTCCGGCTGGTCGAGTCGTGGGGCGTGGTCCCCGAGTTCGTCGCGGGGCATTCCATCGGTGAGATCGCGGCCGCGTACGTCGCGGGGGTGTTCTCGCTGGAGGACGCGTGCACGCTGGTGGCGGCTCGGGCCCGGTTGATGCAGGAGCTGCCGGCGGGTGGCGCGATGGTGGCGGTGCAGGCGAACGAGGCGGACGTCGTCGACCGCCTCACCGGCGCTCTGTCCGTGGCGGCGGTCAACGGCCCGGACTCCGTGGTCATCGCAGGTCCCGAGGCAGAGGTGAACGCGCTGGCAGACGAGTTCGCGGCCGAGGGGCGCAAGGTCCAGCGTCTGTCGGTCAGTCACGCCTTCCACTCGGCCCTGATGGAGCCGATGCTCGCGGAGTTCCGCCGCGTCGCCGAGACTCTGGCGTACGCCGAACCGCGCATCCCGGTCGTCTCCAACGTCACGGGCAGGGTGGCCGAGCCGGGCCGGCTGACCACTCCCGCGTACTGGGTGGATCACGTCCGCGCGACCGTCCGTTTCGCCGACGGAGTACGTGCCCTCGCCGATGCCGGTGCGGACGCCTTCCTGGAGATCGGCCCCGGCGGCGTCCTGGCCGCCCTCGCCCAGCAGAGCATCGACGCCGCCGCCGGGGCGGTGGTCGTCCCCGCGCTGCGCAAGGACCGCGACGAGGAGTCCGCGCTGCTCACCGCGCTGGCCCGACTCCACGTGGTCGGCACGGACATCGACTGGGCCCGCTGCTTCGAGGGGACCGCTGCGCGCCGCGTCGCGCTGCCGACGTACGCCTTCCACCACGAGCGCTACTGGCCGCGCCCGGCCACGCACACCGGTGATGTCACCGGCGCCGGGCTCCGCCCCGCCGAGCACCCGCTGCTCGGTGCCGCCACCGCCCTCGCCGCTTCCGAGGGGGTCCTGTTCACCGGGCGCCTCTCCCTCTCCACCCACCCCTGGCTCGCCGACCACACCGTCGGCGGCGGCATGGTGCTGTTCCCCGCCACCGGCTTCCTGGAACTGGCCGTCCGCGCCGGGGACGAGGTCGGCTGCGACCGGGTCGAGGAGTTCACCCTCGCCACGCCGCTCCTGCTGCCCGACGACGCCGCCGTCGTCGTACAGGTGTGGGTCGGCGCCCCTGACGAGGGCGGCTCCCGGAGGGTCAGCCTGTACTCCCGGCCGGCCGACGCCCCCGAGGAGACCTGGACCGAGCACGCCTCCGGCGTCCTGACCACCGGCGCCGCCGTCCTGCCCCTGGACACCTCGGTCTGGCCGCCGGAGGGCGCCGTCGCCGTCGACCTGGAAGGCTTCTACGACCGCACCGAGTACGGTCCCGTCTTCCGCACCATCCGCGCCGTCTGGACCCGTGACGAGGAGGCCTTCGTCGAGGCGACGCTGCCGTCCCAGGCAGACGACGCCGGCTACTACGGCATGCACCCGGCGCTGCTCGACGCCGCCGTCCAGTCCGTCGGCTTCGCCGGCCTGGACGACGAGCACAAGTTGCTGCCGTTCCTGTGGGCAGGGGTGTCGCTGCACGCGGGCGGCGCCTCCGTGGTCCGCTTCCGGGTCGCGCGTACCGCCGAGGACACGGTGTCCATCGCCGCCGTCGACGTCGAGGGCGCGCCCGTCCTGTCGGCCGAGTCGCTGGTGCTCCGCGTGCCTGCGGGGACGCAGGCCCCTGCCACCCGCCGTCCGGAGCTTGACTCGCTGCTCCGTCTGGTGTGGTCGCCGTTGCCGGAAGCCCCGGGTGCCCCGGAGACCGCGGAGGCCCCGAGGTCCGGAGACGCCACCCCTTCCTTCCGGTACGCCACCGTCGCCGCACCGGGCGAGGACGGCGCCGCAGCCGCCCTGAGCGGGCTCACCGGCGACGAAGACCTCGTCTGCGTACCGTTCCTCGGTGACACCGGCGACGGGACCGAGGGCCGTGACGTGCCCCTCGCCACCCACACGCTCACCGCCCGCGCCCTCGGCCTGGTGCAGGAGTGGCTCGCCCAGGAGCGATTCGCCGACTGCCGGCTGGTGTTCGTCACCCGCCGTGCCGTCCAGGCCGGCCCCGAGGACCGGGTCGAGGACCTGCCCGCCGCCGCCGTCTGGGGTCTGGTCCGCGCCGCGCACTCCGAGAACCCGGGCCGATTCGCCCTGGTCGATTTGGACGAGGCCACTCCCGTCGAGGACGTCCTGGCGCAGCTGCCCGCGCCGCTCGCGGACGGCGACGCCCAGTTCGCGGTCCGGGACGGCGCGGTGCTGGTGGCGCGGCTGGACCGTGCGGTCGCGGGTCCCGGCCTGCTGCCGCCTGCCGAGGGCCCGTGGCGCCTGGACACCACCGCCCCGGGCAACCTGGACGCGCTGACGCTGCGCGCCTGCCCCGAGGTGCTGGAGGCGCCGGTGGGCCGGCAGGTCCGCCTGGAGGTGCGGGCCGCGGGTCTGAACTTCCGTGACGTGCTGAACGCGCTCGGCATGTATCCCGGCGAGGCCGGACTCCTCGGCGCCGAGGCGACCGGTGTCGTGACTGCCGTGGGCCCCGAGGTGACCGGTCTGGCGGTCGGCGACCGGGTGATGGGCATGGTGCCCGGCGGCCTCGCCACCGACGCGCTGATCGACGAACGGTTCCTCGCCCGCGTTCCCGAGGGCTGGAGCGACGAGGAGGCGGCCTCGACGCCGCTCGTCTTCCTCACCGCCCTCTACGGACTCACCGAACTCGCCGGTCTGTCGGCGGGGGAGCGGGTGCTGGTCCATGCGGGTGCCGGTGGTGTGGGGATGGCGGCGGTGCAGTTGGCGCGTCATCTGGGGGCCGAGGTGTTCGCGACGGCCAGTGAGGGCAAGTGGGACGTTCTGCGGGGGCTGGGTCTGGACGGGGATCACATCGCGTCCTCGCGTGATGTGGGTTTCGAGGAGAAGTTCCGTGCGGTCACGGGTGGCCGTGGGATGGATGTGGTGCTGAACGCGCTGGCGGGTGAGTTCGTGGACGCCTCGTTGCGGATCACGGCGCCCGGTGGGCGGTTCCTGGAGATGGGCAAGACCGACATCCGCGACCCGGAGTCGGTCGGCGGTGGTGTGCGTTACCGCGCCTTCGACCTCGGCGAAGCCGGACCCGAACGCATCCACGAGATGCTCCGCGACCTCGTCGGCCTCTTCACCGACGGTGTGTTGAGTCCGTTGCCGGTGCGGGTGTGGGATGTGCGGCGGGCGCGTGAGGCGTTCCGGTTCATGAGCCAGGCCAAGCACGTGGGCAAGATCGTGCTCACGATGCCGTCGCGCTGGAACCCCGAGGGCACGGTTCTGGTGACGGGTGGTACGGGTGGTCTGGGCCGGGTGCTGGCCCGTCATCTGGTGGAGTCGCGTGGGGTGCGTCGTCTGCTGCTGGTGTCGCGGCGTGGTCCGGCGGCCGTGGGTGTGGACGCGTTGTGTGCGGAGTTGGAGGGGCTGGGCGCGGTCGTCGAGGTGCGGGCGTGTGATGTGGCCGATCGTGCGCAGGTGGAGGGGTTGCTGGCGTCGGTGCCGGCGGAGTATCCGCTGACGGCGGTGGTGCACACGGCGGGTGTTCTCGATGACGGTGTGGTGACGTCGTTGTCGGGGGAGCGGTTGTCGGGTGTGCTGCGTCCGAAGGTGGATGCGGCCTGGCATCTGCACGAGTTGACGCGTGGCGCGGGTCTGGCGGCGTTCGTGGTGTTCTCCTCGGTGTCGGGTGTGATGGGCAGTGCGGGGCAGGCCAATTACGCGGCGGCGAACGTGTTCCTGGACGCGCTGGCCCAGCGGCGTGCGGCCGAAGGGCTGCCGGGTCTGTCGCTGGCCTGGGGCGCCTGGGAACAGACCGTCGGCATGACCGGCACCCTCTCCGACACGGACGCGCGCCGCATGACGGCGGCCGCCGCACCGCCCCTCACCGTCGACCAGGGCCTCGCCCTCTGGGACGCCGCGACCGTCTCCGACGAGCCGTACCTCGTGCCGATCGGCGCCTCCGGCAACAGCAGGATGCCCGGCGAGGTCCCCCCGCTGCTGCGCAACCTGGTACGCGGCACCCGCCGCACCGCCGCGACCGCCGTCGGCGGCGCGAGCACCGCCGCGGCCGTCACCCGGCAACTCCTCGACCTGCGGGAGGAGGAGCGCCTGCGTTTCGCGGTCGACCTGGTCCGCGCCGAGGCCGCCCCGGTCCTCGGGCACTCCTCGGTCAAGGCCATCGACGCCGAACGCGACTTCCACGACCTCGGCTTCGACTCGCTCACCGCGGTCGAACTGCGCAACCGGCTGACCACGGCCACCGGCCTGCGCCTCCCCGCGACCCTGGTCTTCGACTACCCCACGCCCACCGTTCTCGCCGAGCACCTGGTCTCCGCCCTGCTCGACGAGCAGCGTGCCACCGGCACGGCCGCCCCCGTCCCCGTCTCCGCGGCCTTGGCCGAGGACCCGGTCGTCATCGTCGGCATGGCCTGCCGGATGCCCGGCGGCGTCAGTTCCCCCGAGGAGCTGTGGCAGCTGGTCATGGAAGGCGGCGAAGGGATCTCCGCCTTCCCGACCGATCGAGGGTGGGACCTGGAGACCCTCCGGCGGGGCGGCGAGGGCGGCCTCGGCCGCAGCGCCACCTCCGAGGGAGGGTTCCTGTACGACGTGGCCGACTTCGACGCCGGGTTCTTCGGCATCTCGCCGCGCGAGGCCCTGGCGATGGACCCGCAGCAGCGCCTGCTCCTGGAGACCACCTGGGAGGCGTTCGAACGCGCCGGCATCGACCCGGCCACCGTGCGCGGCAGCCGCACCGGCGTTTTCGTCGGCACCAGCGGCCAGGACTACACCACCCTCGTCATGAACTCCCGTCAGGACGCCGAGGGACACGCCCCCACCGGCCTCGCCACCAGCGTCATCTCCGGGCGCCTGTCCTACACGTTCGGACTGGAGGGCCCGGCGGTCACCATCGACACCGCCTGCTCGTCCTCCCTGGTCGCCCTCCACTGGGCGGCGCACGCGCTGCGTTCCGGCGAAGCCGACCTGGCCCTCGCCGGCGGCGTCACCGTCATGTCCACCGCCATGGGCTACGCGGGCTTCACCCGGCAGGGCGGCCTCGCCCCCGACGGTCGCTGCAAGGCCTTCGCGGATGCCGCCGACGGCACGGGCTGGTCCGAGGGCGTCGGCATGCTGGTCGTGGAGCGGCTGTCCGACGCCCGCCGCAACGGTCACCCGGTCCTCGCGGTCCTGCGCGGCTCGGCCGTCAACCAGGACGGCGCCTCCAACGGTCTGACGGCGCCCAACGGGCCGTCCCAACAGCGTGTCATCCGCCAGGCCCTCGCCAGCGCCGGGCTCACCCCCGCCGACGTGGATGCGGTCGAGGCGCACGGCACGGGTACCACCCTGGGCGACCCCATCGAGGCGCAGGCCCTGCTCGCGACGTACGGTCAGGACCGGCCCGAGGACCGGCCGCTCTTGCTGGGCTCCATCAAGTCGAACATCGGCCACGCCCAGGCCGCCGCCGGTGTCGCCGGCGTCATCAAGACCGTCATGGCGCTTCGGCACGGCGTCCTGCCCAAGTCCCTGCACATCGACCGGCCGTCCACGCACGTCGACTGGACCGAGGGCGACGTACGCCTGCTGACCGAGACCACCGCCTGGCCGGAGACCGGACGCCCGCGCCGTGCGGCCGTGTCGTCCTTCGGTATCAGCGGGACCAACGCGCACACCATCATCGAGCAGGCCCCCGAGGCCGACGAGCCGGTGCCCGTCGCCGAACCGGAGGCGGCTCCCGCCGTCGTTCCGTGGCCGGTGTCCGCGAAGTCCCCGGAGGCGCTGGACGCACAGCTCGCCCGGATCACCTCCGTCACCGGTTCCACACCACTGGACGTGGGCCTGACGCTCGCCACCGAGCGCTCCACCTTCGAGCACCGCGCGGTCCTGCTGACCTCCGTCGAGGGTGCGGGGGAGCCGGTGGAGGTGGCCCGGGGGCGGGCTGTCGAGCGCAGGCTGTCCGTTCTCTTCTCCGGTCAGGGGTCGCAGCGGGTGGGGATGGGGCGTGAGGTGTATGCCCGTTTCCCGGTGTTCGCGGGGGCGCTCGACGAGGTGCTGTCGTTGCTGGACCCGCAGCTGGAACGGCCTTTGCGTGAGGTGTTGTTCGCGCAGGAGGGCAGTGCGGAGGCGGCGCTTCTCGACACCACCGGGTACACGCAACCCGCCCTGTTCGCCTTCGAGGTCGCCCTCTACCGCCTGGTGGAGTCGTGGGGCGTGGTCCCCGAGTTCGTCGCGGGTCATTCCATCGGTGAGATCGCTGCCGCGTATGTGGCGGGGGTGTTCTCGCTGGAGGACGCGTGCACGCTGGTGGCGGCGCGGGCCCGGTTGATGCAGGAGCTGCCGGCGGGTGGCGCGATGGTGGCCGTGCAGGCGACCGAGGCGGAGGTCGTCGACCGCCTCACCGACGGTCTGTCCGTGGCGGCGGTCAACGGCCCGGACTCCGTGGTCATCGCAGGTCCCGAAGCCGAGGTGACCGCGCTGGCGGACGAGTTCGCGGCCGAGGGGCGCAAGACGCAGCGTCTGTCGGTCAGTCACGCCTTCCACTCGGCCCTGATGGAGCCGATGCTGGATGCCTTCCGTCAGGTGGCGGAGACCCTGGAGTACGCCGAACCCCGCATCCCGATCGTCTCCAACGTCACGGGCAGGATGGCCGCGCCGGGCCAGTTGACCACTCCCGCCTATTGGGTGGACCACGCCCGCGCGACCGTCCGCTTCGCCGACGGCGTGCGCGCCCTCACCGATGCCGGTGCGGACGCCTTCCTGGAGATCGGCCCCGGCGGCGTCCTCACCGCCCTCGCCCAGCAGAACATCGACGCCGCCGCCGGAGCAGTGGTCGTCCCCGCGTTGCGCAAGGACCGCGACGAGGAGTCCGCGCTGCTCACCGCGCTGGCCCGACTCCACGTCGAGGGGTCCCGGGTCGACTGGGCCCGTGTCTTCGACGGCACCGGTGCCCGACGAGCCGACCTGCCCACCTACGCCTTCCAGCGCGCCCGCTACTGGCCCGACACCCGGCGCCCCAGCGAAGGCGCCGGGAGCGCCGATCCGCTGGACCACGCCTTCTGGACGGCCGTCGAGGGGGAGGACCTGACCGGTCTCGCCTCCGACCTGGACGTGGACACCGACGCGCTGGGCGCCGTGCTGCCTGCCCTGTCCACCTGGCGGCGCAGGCGGCGTGACCAGGCGAGGGTCGACTCCCACCGGCACCAGGAGGCGTGGAAGCCACTGTCGTTGCCGGCCAACGCACCCGTGCCCTCCGGCACCTGGCTGGCCGTGGTGCCCTCGGCACTGGCCGAGGACCCGTGGACCTCCGCCGTGCTCGACGCCGTCGGCACCGATGTCGTACGCCTCACCCTCGGCCCCGAGGACACCGCCGGGCGGGAGACGCTCGCCGGACGGCTGCGCGGGCTCTCGGCCGACGGCTCCGTCCTTACGGGCGTGGTGTCCCTGCTGGCCCTCGCCGACTCGTCGGAGGCCGCCGCGCTGCAGGACGGGACCGATGCGCCCGCCGTCGCGAACGCGGTCCTGTTCCAGGCCCTCCTCGACGCCGGCGTCGCCGCACCCCTGTGGTGCGTGACCCGGGGAGCGGTCGCCGTGGCCGCTCCCGAGGCGCTCACCGCTCCCGCCCAGGCGGCCGTGTGGGGCATCGGGCGGGTCGCCGCGCTGGAACACCCCGCCGCCTGGGGCGGTCTCGTGGACCTGCCCGCCGAGCTGGACGAGCGGACCGCCCGCCGGTTCGCCGCCGTCCTCGCCGGCCACGACGGCGAGGACCAGGTCGCCGTCCGCGCCTCCGCGGTCTTCGGCCGCCGCCTGGTCCCGGCACCGGACACGGCTCCCGACACCGGCTGGGAACCGCGCGGCACGGTCCTCGTCACCGGCGGCACCGGCGGCCGGGGCGCCCACCTGGCCCGCCGGCTCGCGACCGCGGGCGCCGAGCACCTGGTGCTGCTGAGCCGGCGCGGCCCCGAGGCGCCCGGCGCCGACGACCTCCGCGCCGAGCTGGAGGGACTGGGTGCCCGTGCCACCCTGATCGCCTGTGACGTGGCCGACCGTGAAGCACTGGCCGGCGTCCTCGCGGGCCTCGCGGCCGACCTCCCGCTCACCGCGGTGGTGCACGCCGCCGGGGTCGTCGACGACGGCGTCCTCGACGAACTCACCCCCGAGCGGTACGCCGCCCCGCACCGTGCCAGGACCGTGCCCGCCCTCCACCTGCACGAACTGACGCGGGACCTGGACCTGGACGCGTTCGTCCTGTGCTCCTCCGTCGCCGGCACCGTCGGCACGGCCGGCCGCGCCAACCTCGCCGCGGCCACCGCCGTCCTCGACGCGCTCGCCCGGCACCGACGCGACGCGGGCCTGCCCGCCACCTCGGTGGCCTGGGGCGCCTGGGTCGGCGACGAGCCCGACGCCCCCGCGGACGCGCAACGGTCCGAGGGCGAGGGGAGGCCCGCACGGCGTGCCGTCGGCCACCCGGCCGTCCACCCCGACCTGGCGGTGGCCGCACTGCGGCAGGCCGTCACCCGGCCGGAGGCCGTGACCGTGCTCCTCGACCCGCGTCAGCCGCAGGTCCTGGACGGTCTCATCGGGATGCGCGGCAACGCGCTCCTGCGCGACCTGCCGGAGGCCCGGCAGGCACTGGCCGAGGCCGAGGACACGCGGGACCGGACCAGGAGCACCGCGTCCGGGCTCGTGGGCCGGCTGCGCGACCTGCCCGCCGACGAGCGGACCGGGCTCATCACGGACCTGGTGCGCACTCACGCGGCCTTCGTCCTCGGTCACCCCGGCCCGGAGGCCGTCGCCCCCGACCGGAACTTCCGCGACCTGGGCTTCGACTCGCTCACCGCGATCGAGCTGCCGAACCGGCTCGCCCTCGCCACCGGGCTGCGGCTGCCCGCCACCACGGTGTACGACTACCCGACCGCGCAGGCGCTCGCCGAGCACCTCGTGGCCGAACTGCTGGGCGAGCAGGGCAGCCCCGCTCCCGACCCGGCCACCGCGGCCGCCCTGGCCGAGGACCCCGTCGTCATCGTCGGCATGGCCTGCCGCCTGCCCGGCGGGGTGCGCTCCCCGCAGGACCTGTGGAAGATGCTCAGCGAGGGCCGCGACGGGATCGAGGCCTTCCCCGAGGACCGCGGCTGGGACCTCGCCACACTGACGACCGGAGGTGCCGACGGCCGAGGCCGCAGCGCCACCCTGCACGGCGGCTTCCTCGCCGGAGCCGCCGAGTTCGACGCCGCCTTCTTCGGCATCTCGCCGCGCGAGGCCCTGGCGATGGACCCGCAGCAGCGGCTCCTGCTGGAGACCACGTGGGAGGCGTTCGAACGCTCGGGCATCGACCCCGACGGGCTGCGCGGCAGCCGCACGGGCGTGTTCGTCGGCACCAACGGCCAGGACTACTCCACCCTCGTCATGAACAGCCGGGAAGACCTGGAGGGTCACGCCGGCACCGGCCTGGCCGCGAGCGTCGTCTCCGGCCGCCTCGCCTACACCTTCGGCCTGGAGGGCCCGGCGGTCACCGTCGACACCGCCTGCTCCTCCTCCCTGGTCGCCCTGCACTGGGCGATGCAGGCCCTGCGCGCCGGCGAGTGCGACCTGGCCGTGGCGGGCGGCATCACCATGATGAGCACGCCGTCCGCGTTCTCCGGGTTCACCCTCCAGAACGGCCTGGCCACCGACGGCCGCTGCAAGGCGTACGCGGACGCGGCCGACGGCACCGGCTGGTCCGAAGGTGTCGGTCTGCTCGTCGTGGAGCGTCTTTCGGACGCCCGCCGCAACGGGCACGAGGTCTTGGCCGTCGTCCGGGGCTCGGCCATCAACCAGGACGGCGCCTCCAACGGGCTCACCGCGCCCAACGGGCCGTCCCAGCAGCGCGTCATCCGCCAGGCCCTGGCCACCGCCGGCCTGACCCCCGCCGACGTGGACGCGGTCGAGGGTCACGGCACCGGCACCCCGCTGGGCGACCCCATCGAGGCGCAGGCCCTGCTCGCCACCTACGGCCAGGACCGCGACCCCGAGCGCCCGCTGCTGCTGGGCTCCATCAAGTCGAACATCGGGCACACCCAGGCCGCCGCCGGTGTCGCCGGCATCATCAAGACGGTCATGGCGATGCGCCACGGCGTCCTGCCCAGGTCCCTGCACATCGACCGGCCGTCCACGCACGTCGACTGGGAGGCCGGGGCGATCCGGCTGCTCACCGAAGAGACGGCCTGGCCCGAGACGGGGCGCCCCTGGCGGGCGGGCATCTCGTCCTTCGGCATCAGCGGGACCAATGCGCACACCATCATCGAGCAGGCCCCCGAGGCCCCCGAGCCCGACGTGCCGGTGACCGCCGACGGTCCGCGGGCCACCCCGTCCGTCGTGCCGTGGCCGGTGTCGGCCAAGTCCGGGCAGGCCCTGGACGCCCAGGTCGCGCGTGTCACGGCGCTCACCGGCGCCGAACCGCTCGACGTGGGCTTCTCCCTCGCCACCGGCCGCACCCGGTTCGACCACCGTGCCGTGCTGCTCGCCGGGCCTGACGGTGCCCCGGCCGAGGTCGCCCGCGGCCGGGCCGCCCACCGTGGCCTCGCGATGCTGTTCTCCGGGCAGGGCTCGCAGCGGGCCGGGACGGGGCGTGCGCTGTACGCACGCTTCCCGGTCTTCGCCGATGCGCTGGACGAGGTCATGGCACGCCTCGACACCGAACTGGCCCGTCCGCTGCGCGAGGTGCTGTTCGCGCCGGAGGGGACGCCCGAGGCCGCCCTCCTGGACACCACCGGGTACGCCCAGCCCGCGTTGTTCGCGGTCGAGGTGGCGTTGTTCCGGCTGGTGGAGTCGTGGGGTGTCACGCCGGAGTTCGTCGCGGGGCATTCCGTGGGTGAGATCGCTGCCGCGCATGTGGCGGGGGTGTTCTCGCTGAAGGACGCGTGTGCGCTGGTGGCGGCTCGGGCCCGGTTGATGCAGGAGCTGCCGGCGGGTGGCGCGATGGTGGCGGTGCAGGCGTCCGAGGCCGAGGTCGCGCCGCTGCTGACGCGGCAGGTCGCCCTGGGCGCGGTCAACGGCCCGGACTCCGTCGTGCTGTCCGGTGAGGAGGGCGAAGTCCTGGCCTTGGCCGCCGGGTTCGTCGCCCGGGGCCGCAAGACCCAGCGGCTGTCGGTCAGTCACGCCTTCCACTCGCCGCTGATGGAGCCGATGCTCGCGGAGTTCCGCCGCGTCGCCGAGACCCTGGAGTACACCGAACCGCGCATCCCGGTCGTCTCCAACGTCACGGGTACGGTCGCGGAGCCGGGGCAGCTGACCACTCCCGCGTACTGGGTGGACCACGTCCGCGCCACCGTCCGTTTCGCCGACGGGGCACGCGCCCTGGCCGAAGCGGGTGCCGACGCCTACCTGGAGATCGGCCCCGGCGGTGTCCTCACCGCCCTCACCCAGCGCGTCGTGGACGCCGACGAGCGGGACGAGGCGGTCGCGGTCCCGGCCCTGCGCAAGGACCGCGACGAGGAGACCGCCCTGCTCACCGCCCTCGCCGCACTCCACGTCAGCGGCGTGCACGTCGACTGGGCCGCCTGGTTCCACGGCACCGGAGCCCGCCGCACCGAGCTGCCGACCTACGCCTTCCAGCGCGAACGCTACTGGCCGCGCCCGGCCGCCCTCACCGGCGACATCAGCACGGCGGGCCTCATCTCCGCCGACCACCCCCTCCTCGGCGCCGCCGTCCCGCTCGCCGACTCCGAGGGAGCCCTGTTCACCAGCCAGATCTCCTTGCAGGTCCACCCCTGGCTGCTCGACCACAAGGTGGGCGGAACGGTCATCATGCCCGGCACCGGCTACCTGGAGATGGCGATCCGCGCCGCCGACCAGGTCGGCTGCGCCCGCGTCGAGGAACTCGTCCTGGCCGCCCCGATGGTCCTCGACGAGAAGGTGCCCACCTCCGTCCAGGTCGTCATCGGCGCACCCGACGACGACGGCTCCCGCTCGCTCACCTTCTACTCCCGCCCCTCCGACGCCGTCGACGGTCCCTGGACCCGGCACGCCGACGGTGTCCTCGCCGTCGAGGAGCACAGCGACCCCTTCGAGACTCCCGTCTGGCCGCCGGCCGACGCGGCGTCCGTGGGATTCGACGGCGACTACAGCCGCACCGAGTACGGGCCCTCCTTCCACGGGCTGCGCCAGGTGTGGGTCCGCGGGGACGAGGCGTTCGCGGAGGTCACGCTTCCCGAGGAGATCGCCGGGGACGCCCAGTACTTCGGGATGCACCCCGCCCTGCTGGACGCCGTCCAGCACGCGAACGGCTACCTCGGCGTCGGCAGCGCCGACCATCCGCTGCTGCCGTTCGCCTGGAACGGCGTCTCCCTGCACGCCGGCGGCGCGACCACCCTGCGGGTGCGGATCACCCGGCTCGGCGACGAGTCGGTCCGGCTGACCGCAGCCGACGCCGAGGGCGCCCCGGTGCTCTCCGCCCGGTCCCTGGTCCTGCGCGCCCCGAGCGTCCCCCGCGCCCCGGTGACCACCGGCGGTCAGGAGCCGGTGTTCCGGCTCGACTGGACCGCCGCCCCAGAGGTCAAGCCCACCGAGGGCCTGACCGCCACGGTCCTGGGGGAGGACGTGTTCGGCGCCGGCGGCAGCCTGTCCTCCCTCGCCGACCTCACCGCCGCCGACGCGGACCCCTCCGCCGCCCCGGACTTCGTCCTCGTACCCCTCGGCGGAACGTACGACGGCCCTGCCGACGCCGGCGACCCGTACGCCACCGGGAACGACGTGCCCGGCGCCGTCCACGCGCTGACCACCCGTGCCCTGAGCCTCGTCCAGGAGTGGCTGGACACCCGAGGACTCGACCACTCCCGTCTGGTGTTCGTCACCCGGGGCGCGGTCGCCGCGGACGACACGGAGACGGTCCACGACCTCGCGGCGGCAGCCGCCTGGGGCCTGGTGCGCTCCGCCCAGTCCGAGAACCCCGACCGGTTCGTCCTGCTGGACCTGGACCCGAACCCGGCCGTGGACCCGGACGCGACGGCCGCCTCCGCACGGTCCGGCGCACCGGCCGCCCCCGACGCCCTGCGGGCCCTGCTGCCGGGCCTGCCGGGGCTGCTCGCCACCGGTGACGCCCAGTTCGCCGTACGCGGGGGCACCGCCCTCGTCGGCCGGCTCGACCGGCTCGCCACCGCGCCCGGCCTGCTCGCGCCGACCGGGGTGCCGTGGCGCCTCGACACCACCGGCAAGGGCAGCCTGGACAACCTCGTCCTGGCTCCCTGCCCGGAAGTCCTGGCACCGCTCGGCGCCCACGAGGTACGCATCGACGTGGACGCCACCGGCCTGAACTTCCGCGACGTGCTGAACGCGCTCGGCATGTACCCCGGAGAGTCCGGCCCGATGGGCACCGAGGCCACCGGCACGGTCACCGCCGTCGGCGAGGCCGTCACCGGCCTCGCGCCCGGCGACCGCGTCCTGGGCACCGTGCCCGGCGGCTTCGGCCCCGTCGTCGTCGCCGACGAGCACTACCTGGCCCGCGTCCCCGAAGGCTGGACCAAGGAGCAGGCCGCCTCGGTGCCGCTGGTGTTCCTCACCGCGCTGTACGCCTTCCGTGATCTCGCCGGTCTGTCGGCGGGGGAGCGGGTGCTGATCCATGCGGGTGCCGGTGGTGTGGGGATGGCGGCGGTGCAGTTGGCGCGTCATCTGGGTGCCGAGGTGTTCGCGACGGCCAGTGAGGGCAAGTGGGACGTTCTGCGGGGGCTGGGTCTGGACGGGGATCACATCGCGTCCTCGCGTGATGTGGGCTTCGAGGAGAAGTTCCGTGCGGTCACGGGTGGCCGTGGGATGGATGTGGTGCTGAACGCGCTGGCGGGTGAGTTCGTGGACGCCTCGTTGCGGATCACGGCGCCCGGTGGGCGGTTCCTGGAGATGGGCAAGACCGACATCCGCGACCCGGAGTCGGTCGGCGGTGGTGTGCGCTACCGCGCCTTCGACCTCGGCGAAGCCGGACCCGAACGCAACAAGGGCCTCCTCGGCGAACTGCTCGACCTGTTCGCCGAAGGCGCGCTCCGGCCGCTGCCGGTACGCACCTGGGACGTGCGCAGGGCCCGTGAGGCGTTCCGGTTCATGAGCCAGGCCAAGCACGTGGGCAAGATCGTGCTCACCATGCCGCCCCGCTGGAACCCCGAGGGCACCGTCCTCATCACCGGCGGCACCGGCGCCCTCGGCGGACACCTCGCCCGCCGCCTCGCCACCGCCGGCATGCGTCACCTGCTGCTCACCAGCCGCCGCGGCACGGACGCCCCGGGCGCCGCCGAACTCGCGGCGGAACTGCGCGAACTGGGCGCCGAGGTGACCGTCGCCGCCTGCGACACCACCGACCGCGACGCCACCGCCGCCCTCATCGGCTCCGTACCGGCACAGCACCCGCTCACCGCGGTCGTCCACACCGCGGGCGTCCTCGACGACGGCGTGATCGCCTCGCTCACCCCCGAACGCCTCGCGGCCGTCCTGCGGCCGAAGGTCGACGCGGCCTGGCACCTGCACGAACTGACCCGCGACCTCGACCTCGCCGCGTTCCTGCCCTTCTCGTCCATCGCGGGCGTCATGGGCAGCCCCGGCCAGGGCAACTACGCCGCGGCCAACTCGTTCCTGGACGCCCTCACCCGCCACCGCCGTGCACTCGGCCTGGCCGGCACCTCGCTCGCCTGGGGACCGTGGGCCCACGACGGCGGCATGACCAGCACCCTGTCCGACACCGACATGCGCCGCATGCAGTCCGGCGGGCTGCCGCCGCTCGCCGTCGAACAGGGCCTCGACCTGTTCGACATCGCCCGTGGCTCGGACGAGACCTTCCTCGTCCTGGTCGGCCTCGCCCCCGGCGCCATGCGCGGTGCCGCTCCCGAGGACCTGCCGCCCCTCTTCCGCTCCATGGTCCGCAGCGGCCGCCGCACCGCTGCCGCCACCGACGCGGCCGGCGCCGCGGCGGCACTCGGCGCCGAACTCGCCGGACTCGACGCCGCCGACCGGGTCCGGCGCGTCACCGACCTGATCCGCGAACAGGCCGCCAGGGTCCTCGGCCACGCCTCCCCGAAGGCCGTCGACGTCACCCGGGAGTTCCGCGAACTGGGCCTGGACTCACTGACCGCGCTGGAACTGCGCAACCACCTGTCCACCGCGACCGGACTGCGCCTCCCGGCCACCCTGGTCTTCGACTACCCGACCCCCACGGCCCTCGCCGAACACTTCGTCTCCGAACTGACCGGCGACGACACCCCGCAGGGGCCGTCCCTGCTCGCCGAACTCGACCGGCTCGACGCGCTCCTCGCGGCGGCGGCGGACGACCCGGACGAGATCACCCGCGCGGGCCTCGCCCTGCGCCTGGGCCGGATGCTCGACAAGGTGCGCGGCACCGCACCGGATCCCACCGGCCCGGACGTCGCCGACGACTTCGAGTCGGCCAGCGCCGACGAGGTCCTCGCGTTCATCGACAACGAGCTCGGCCGCCTGGGCGACCGCTGAGACGAGCTTGATCCACCACAGGAAGGTTCCCCACCGTCATGCCCGATGACAAGAAGCTCGTCGACTACCTCAAGTGGGTCACGGCCGATCTGCACAAGACCCGGCGCCGCCTGGAGGAGACCGAGGCGGAACGCCGCGAACCCATCGCCGTCGTCGGCATGGCCTGCCGCCTGCCCGGCGGCGTGAACTCCCCCGAGGACTACTGGCGGCTCCTCGACGAGGGCCGCGACGGCATCACCCCCTTCCCCGACGACCGCGGCTGGGACCTCGACGCCCTCAACGGCGAAGGCGCCGGCAGCAGCGCCGCCGCCGAGGGCGGATTCGTCGACGCCGCAGCCTTCGACGCCGGCTTCTTCGGGATCTCGCCCCGCGAGGCCGTCGCCATGGACCCCCAGCAGCGCATCCTCCTGGAGACCACCTGGGAGGCCGTCGAACGAGCCGGCATCGACCCGGTCTCGCTGCGCGGCAGCCGTACCGGCGTCTTCGTCGGCACCGCCGGCGTCGACTACGTCGGCGTCGTCATGAACTCCCGCGAGGACGCCGAGGGACACGCCACCACCGGCCTCACCGCCAGTGTCGTCTCCGGACGCCTGTCCTACGCCTTCGACCTCGCCGGACCCGCCGTCACCGTCGACACCGCCTGCTCGGCCTCCCTGGTCGCCATCCACCTGGCCGCCCAGGCCCTGCGCAACGGCGAGTGCGGCCTCGCCCTCGCCGGTGGCGTCACCGTGATGTCCACCCCCATGGGCTTCTCCGGGTTCACCCGCCAGGGCGGCATCTCCACCAGCGGCCGATGCAAGGCCTTCGCGGACGCCGCCGACGGCACCGGCTGGTCCGAGGGCGCCGGCGTGCTCGTCCTGGAGCGCCTGTCCGACGCCCGCCGCAACGGCCACCAGGTCCTCGCCGTGATCCGGGGCTCGGCCGTCAACCAGGACGGTGCCTCCAACGGTCTGACGGCGCCCAACGGCCCTTCCCAGCAGCGCGTCATCCGCCAGGCACTCGCCGGGGCCGGGCTCTCCGCCGCCGACGTGGACGCCGTCGAGGCACACGGCACCGGCACCCCGCTGGGCGACCCCATCGAGGCGCAGGCCCTGCTCGCCACCTACGGCCAGGACCGGCCCGCGGACCGCCCCCTGCTGCTGGGCTCCGTGAAGTCGAACATCGGCCACTCCCAGGCCGCCGCCGGTGTCGCCGGCGTCATCAAGACGGTCCTCGCCATCCGGCACGGCGTCCTGCCCAAGTCCCTGCACATCGACCGGCCGTCCACGCACGTCGACTGGGAGGCCGGCAACGTACGCCTGCTCACCGAGCCCACCCCGTGGCCGGAGACCGGGCGGCCACGCCGCGCCGGCGTCTCCTCCTTCGGCATCAGCGGCACCAACGCCCACCTCGTCATCGAGCAGGCCCCCGACGCTGAGGAGCCCACCGACGACGCGACGGAGGAACCGGGAGCCACGCCCGCCGCCGTTCCCACCGTCGTCCCCTGGACGGTGTCGGCCAAGACCCGGGGCTCCCTGGACGCCCAGATCGCCCGGCTCACCGACGTCACCGGCGCCACCGCCCTGGACCTGGGCTTCTCCCTGGCCACCGGCCGCTCCACCTTCGAGCACCGTGCGGTCCTGCTGGCCCCCGTCGGCGGTGCGGGGGAGCCGGTGGAGGTGGCCCGGGGGCGGGCCGTGGAGCGTTCGCTCGCGGTGCTGTTCTCCGGTCAGGGGTCGCAGCGGGTGGGGATGGGGCGTGAGTTGTATGCCCGTTTCCCGGTGTTCGCGGGGGCGCTCGACGAGGTGCTGTCGTTGCTGGATCCGCAGCTCGATCGACCTTTGCGCGAGGTGTTGTTCGCGGAGGAGGGCAGCGAGGAGGCGGCCCTTCTCGACACCACCGGGTATACGCAGCCTGCGTTGTTCGCGGTCGAGGTGGCGTTGTTCCGGCTGGTGGAGTCGTGGGGTGTCACGCCGGAGTTCGTCGCGGGGCACTCGGTCGGTGAGATCGCGGCCGCGTATGTGGCGGGGGTGTTCTCGCTGAAGGACGCGTGCACGCTGGTGGCGGCTCGGGCCCGGTTGATGCAGGAGCTGCCGGCGGGTGGCGCGATGGTGGCCGTGCAGGCGACCGAGGCGGAGGTCGTCGACCACCTCACCGGCGCTCTGTCCGTGGCCGCGGTCAACGGCCCGGACTCCGTGGTCATCGCAGGCCCCGAAGCAGAGGTGACCGCGCTGGCAGACGAGTTCGCGGGCGAGGGGCGCAAGGTCCAGCGTCTGTCGGTCAGTCACGCCTTCCACTCGGCCCTGATGGAGCCGATGCTGGATGCCTTCCGTCAGGTGGCGGAGACCCTGGCGTACGCCGAACCCCGCATCCCGGTCGTCTCCAACGTCACGGGCAGGGTGGCCGAGCCGGGCCGGCTGACCACTCCCGCGTACTGGGTGGACCACGTCCGCGCCACCGTCCGTTTCGCCGACGGCGTGCGCGCCCTCGCCGATGCCGGTGCGGACGCCTTCCTGGAGATCGGGCCCGGCGGCGTCCTCACTGCCCTCACCCGGCAGACCCTCGACAGCCGCGACGGTGCCACGGACACCGTCGCGGTGCCCGCCCTGCGGTCCAAGCGCCCGGAGCAGCACGCCCTGCTGACCGGCCTCGCCGAGCTGCACGTCGCCGGTGTACGCGTCGACTGGGCCGCCTGGTTCCACGGCACCGGAGCCCGTCGCGCCGACCTGCCCACCTACGCCTGGCAGCACCGCCGCTACTGGCCGCGTCCCCTCGCCCACGCCGCCGACATCCCCGGCGCCGGCCTCACCCCGGCCGGGCACCCCTTCCTCGGTGCCGCGGTCGCCCTCGCCGGCGCCGAGGACGTCCTCCTCACCGGACGCATCGGACTGCGCACCCACCCCTGGCTCGCCGACCACACCATGGGCGGCGTGATCCTCTTCCCCGCGACCGGCTTCCTGGAACTGGCCGTCCGCGCGGGCGACCAGGTCGGCTGCGGACGCGTGCAGGAACTCACCCTCACCACCCCCCTCGGCCTCGACCCCAAGGACGCCGTCGCCGTCCAGGTCCGCGTCGGTCCCCCCGACGCCTCCGGCGGACGTCCGCTCGGCATCCACTGCCGGCCCGCCGACGCCGACGACGCACCCTGGACCCAGCACGCCACCGGCGTACTGACCCCAGGCGAACACGTCGTCCCCTTCGAATCCCCTGCCTGGCCGCCCGCCGGTGCCGACCCCGTCGACCTGACCGGGTTCTACGAGCGCACCGAGTACGGCCCCCTCTTCCAGGGCCTGCGCGGCGTCTGGACGCGCGGCGACGAGGTCTTCGCCGAACTGGAACTGCCCGACCGCACCGACGACGCCGCCCTGTTCGGCCTCCACCCGGCTCTGCTCACCGCCGCCCTGCACGCGGTGGAGTACGTCGACCTGAAGGACGCCGACCAGGGGCTGCTGCCTTTCTCGTGGGCCGGTGCCACCCTGCACGCCTCCGGTGCCACCCGGCTGCGGGTCCGCATCGGCAAGGCCGGCGAGGACTCCGTGTCCATCGCCGCCGTCGACACCTCGGGACGGCCCGTCCTCTCCGTCGAGTCGCTGGCCCTGCGGCCCTCGTCCACCGCCCGGCTCCTGGGGCCCGGTGCCGCGGACCGCGCCTCCCTGCTCGGCCTGGAGTGGGTCCCCGCCGAACCGGCGCCCGCGCCCGTCGCCACCGGCCCTCGCGTCGCCCTCGGTACCGACCCCTTCGCCACCGGCACCGTCCTCACCTCGCTCTCCCAGGTCACCGAGGACGACACCGTCGTCCTCGTGCCCATGATCGGCGGCGACGACGCCGAGGCCGCCGGCTCCGGCGACGGTCCGGTCACCGCCACCCACGAAGCGACCCGGGCCGCCCTCGTGCTCCTCCAGGAGTGGCTCGGCACCCCGAGGCCCCCGGGAGCCCGCCTCGTCTTCGTCGCCCGCGGCGCCGTCGCCGCCCTGCCGGGCGACCCGGCCGTCTCTCCCGCGGGCGCCGCCGTGTGGGGCCTGATCCGCACCGCCCAGGCCGAGCACCCCGGTGCCTTCACCCTCGTCGACCTCGAACCCGGCGCCCGGCTTCCCCTGGACGACGTGCTCGCCGTGGGCGAACCCCAGACCGCCGTCCGCGACGGGCGGGTACTCGTCGCGCGGCTCGCCCCGCTGGACCCGCCCGCCGTCCAGGACGGCCCTGATCTCCCCGACGCCTTCGGCGCTGGCCGCGACGGCACCGTCCTCGTCACCGGTGGCACCGGCACCCTCGGCGCGGCCACCGCCCGCCACCTGGTCACCCGCCACGGCGTCACCCGGCTCCTGCTGGCGGGCCGCCGAGGCCCGGACGCCCCGGGCGCCGACGGGCTCCGTGCCGAACTGGAGGCGCTGGGCGCCCACGTCACCTTCGCCGCCTGCGACGTGGCGGACCGCGACGCCCTGGCGTCGCTGCTCGCCGACATCCCCGCCGCACACCCGCTCACCGGCGTCGTGCACGCGGCCGGTGTCCTGGACGACACCGTGCTCACCACGCTCACGCCGGAACGCCTCGCGGCTGTCCTGCGGCCCAAGGCGGACGCCGCCTGGCACCTGCACGACCTCACCCGGGACCTCGGCCTCGACGCCTTCGTCCTCTACTCCTCCATCTCCGGCGTCACCGCCCGCGCCGGGCAGGCCAACTACGTCGCCGCCAACTGCTTCCTCGACGCCCTCGCCCGGCACCGCGCCGCCCAGGGCCTGCCCGCCCTGTCCGTCGCCTGGGGAGCCTGGGACCTCGACGACGGCATGGCCGGAGACCTCCTCACCGACAGCGGCCGGCAGCGCATCCGCGCCGGCGGCATCGACACGCTGTCCCGTGACCGTGCCCTCGTACTCCTCGACACCGCGCTGCGCCTCGACGCACCCCTGGTGGTGGCCACCGCCCTGGCGACGCCCCCGGGTATCGCCCACCCCGACGACGTACCCCCGCTCATGCGCGGCCTGGTCCGGGCCCCGCGCAACACCGCCTCGGCCACCACCCCGCGCCCGGCCCGTCCCACCGAACCGGCCTCCTTCCGGGAGCACTTCGCCTCCCTGAGCGCCGCCGAGCAGGACACCGCCCTCCTCGACCTGGTCGTCGACTGCGCCGCGGAACTCCTCGGACACACCGACACCGCCGACGTCGACCCCGACCGCGACTTCCTCGAACTCGGCTTCGACTCCCTGATCGGCATCGAGCTGCGCCGCAGACTCAGCGAGGCCACCGGACTCCAGCTTCCCGCGAGCATCGTCTACGACAGCGGTTCCCCGAGCGGTCTCACCGCCTGGCTGCGCACCGAACTCGGCGCCCAGGGCGGTGCCGCCCCGCAGACCGGCGCCACCGGCGGCCCCGCCGAGAACGACTCGATGGAACGCCTCTTCCTCGACGGCCTCGCCCAGGGCAAGCTCCGCGAGGCCCAGCGGATGCTCGCCACCGTCGCCGCGCTCCGCCCCTCCTTCGAGGTCACCGCCGAACTCGAGGACCTGCCCTGGCCGGTGACGCTCGCCGAGGGACCCGCCCCGTCCCGGCTCGTCTGCGTCAGCGCCCCCACCGCCAACGGCGGCGTCCACCAGTACGCCACCCTGTCCGGCCACTTCCGCGGCAAGCGGGACGTCACCGCCCTGCCCCTCATCGGGTTCAACACCGGAGAGGCCCTGCCCGCCCACCCCGAGGCAGCCGCCCGGATCATCGCGGAGAGCGCCCTCCAGGCCGCCGACGGCAAGCCCTTCGTCCTCCTCGGCCACTCCTCCGGCGGATCCCTCGCCTACGCCGCGGCCGGCGTCCTGGAGAGCACCTGGGGCATCCGCCCCACCGCCGTCGTCCTCCTCGACACCCTCAGCATCCGGCACGACAGCGACGAGGGCGTCGACTACAACGGCATGATGAAGTTCAACTTCACCGCCGTGGACGACTCCCCGGTGCGCCTCACCAACTCCCGGCTGTCCGCCATGGGCCGCTGGATGGTGCTGCTCAACGCCCTCGACGTGCACCCCACCACCGCGCCCGTCCTGGAGATCAAGTGCACCCGGGCGCTCATCGAGGGCGTTCCCGCTCCCGACCCCGAGCGCCTGCACGAGCCGGTCGTCCCGGACGCCACCGTGCGCCCCCTGGACGCCGACCACCTCTCCCTCATCCGCGAGGACTCCGGCCCCGCGGCCGGACTCGTGGAGGAGTGGCTCACCGCCCTGGAGACCACGGTCACCTCCGACGCCGCGTCCCGGCAGGACACCGCCGTCGTCGGCTGACCGCACTCCGTCCGGAAGGCCCCGGCCCCGTGTCCGACCACGGACCGGGGCCTTCCGGCTCCGTACGCCCCCCCGGCGCACTTTAGGGAAACCCGCAGTCCGGGACGGCCAGACTGGCCCTCGGACCGGGTCGGCCTGTCGCCCCGGACCGGATCTGCCGGACGGGCGCCGCGCCCGCCGGAACATCCAGCAGTGTCGGGGCGTGGAATCCGGATTCGCCGCTCTCCGCTTTTCGCGAGTTCCGGAATCTCATGGAGAGGTGGGCACCTGATGTCGAACGAGGACAAGCTCCGCGCGTACCTCAAGCGGGCCGTGGCCGACCTTCAGGAGGCACGTCAGCGACTCGACGAGGCCGAGAACCGGGACCGCGAGCCCATCGCCGTCGTCGCCATGGCCTGCCGCTACCCCGGCGGCGTGCGCTCCCCCGAAGAACTGTGGGAACTGGCCAGGGACGGCGTGGACGCCATCTCCGCCTTCCCCACCAACCGCGGCTGGGACCTCGACCGGCTGTTCCACCCCGATCCCGCCCACCACGGCACCACCTACGCCCGCGAAGGCGGCTTCCTGCACGACGCCGGTGAGTTCGACCCGGCGTTCTTCGGGATCTCCCCGCGTGAGGCCCTCGCCATGGACCCGCAGCAGCGGCTGCTCCTGGAGACCTCCTGGGAGACCCTGGAACGCGCCGGGATCGCGCCCGACGCACTGACCGGCAGCCCCACCGGCGTCTTCGTCGGCACCGGGCACGGCGACTACGACGGTGCCGCACGAGGACGCCAGGAGGAGGTCGCAGGCCACCTCCTCACCGGCAACACGGTCGCCGTCGCCTCCGGCCGCCTGTCCTACACGTACGGCTTCGAAGGCCCCGCCGTCACGGTCGACACCGCCTGCTCCTCCTCGCTGGTGGCGCTGCACCTGGCCGTGCGCTCCCTGCGCCAGGGGGAGTGCTCCCTCGCCCTGGCCGGCGGTGCCACGGTCATGTCGACGCCGAAGATGTTCACCGAGTTCGCCCGGCAGCGCGGACTCGCCGCCGACGGCCGCTGCAAGGCCTTCGCCGCCGCCGCCGACGGAACCGCCTGGTCCGAGGGCGCCGGCCTGATCCTGCTGGAGCGCCTGTCCGACGCCCGCCGCAACGGCCACCCCGTCCTCGCCGTGATCCGCGGCTCCGCCATCAACCAGGACGGCGCTTCCAACGGCCTCACCGCCCCCAACGGCCCCTCCCAGCAGCGGCTGATCCGGCAGGCCCTCATCGACTCCGGCCTCACCTCCGCCGAGGTCGACGCCGTCGAGGCGCACGGCACCGGCACCACCCTCGGCGACCCCATCGAGGCGCAGGCACTCCTCGCCACCTACGGGCGGGACCGCGGCGACGGACGACCGCTGCTGCTCGGCTCGCTGAAGTCCAACACCGGGCACACCCAGGCCGCGTCCGGCGTCGCCGGCGTGATCAAGATGGTGCAGGCCATGCGCCACGGAATCCTGCCCAAGAGCCTCCACATCGACGCGCCCACCCCGAACGCGGACTGGGAGGACGGCGGAGTGGAACTGCTCACCGAGCACACCGCCTGGCCGGAGACCGGCCGTCCGCGCCGCGCCGCCGTGTCCTCCTTCGGCGTCAGCGGCACCAACGCCCACCTCGTGCTCGAACAGGCTCCGGCCGAAGAGGCACCCGAGGTCGCGGAGCCCGGACAGGCCGAGGGCGCGTGGTGGCCGTGGGTGGTGTCGGGCAAGTCGCGTGCGGCGGTGGGGGAGCAGGCGGCGCGGCTGGCGGCGACGGTGCGCGCGTCGGACGCCTCCGTGCT
Source organism: Streptomyces sp. SudanB5_2050 (assembly GCF_964272335.1). Classification (NCBI taxonomy): domain Bacteria; kingdom Bacillati; phylum Actinomycetota; class Actinomycetes; order Kitasatosporales; family Streptomycetaceae; genus Streptomyces; species Streptomyces sp. SudanB5_2050. The sequence goes on along the minus strand of NZ_OZ186760.1, from coordinate 282,280 downwards.
GGACGTGGCGCACGCGCTCGCGGTGACGCGGGTGGCGATGGACCAGCGAGCGGTGGTCGTCGGCCGCGACGTGGACGATCTGCTCGCCGGCCTCGACGCGCTGGCGGCGGGTGAGCCCTCCGCCCGGGTCGTGGAGGGCGCCGCGGGGGACGGCACGGGGGGCGTGGTGTTCGTCTTCCCGGGCCAGGGCTCGCAGTGGGCCGGGATGGCGGTGGAACTGCTGGAGACCTCGCCGGTGTTCGCGTCCCGTATCGCCGCGTGCGCGCGGGCGTTGGCGCCGTTCGTGGACTGGTCGCTGCCGGATGTCCTGCGCGGCGTGGAGGGTGCGGCGTCGCTGGAGCGGGTGGACGTGGTGCAGCCCGCGTTGTGGGCGGTGATGGTGTCGCTCGCCGAAGTATGGCGTTCGCGAGGTGTGCGGCCGGCCGCGGTGGTGGGGCACTCGCAGGGGGAGATCGCGGCCGCCGTGGTGGCGGGCGGTCTGTCGCTGGAGGACGGCGCGCGGGTGGTGGCGTTGCGTTCGCGGGCGTTGCGGGCGCTGTCAGGTCTGGGCGGCATGGTCTCGGTGGCGCGTGGCGTGGACGAGGTGCGCGGGCTGCTGGCCGGCTACGAGGGCCGGATCGGTGTGGCGGCGGTGAACGGCCCGTCGTCCGTGGTGGTGTCCGGAGACGCGGACGCGCTGGACGCGTTCGTGGCCGAGTGCGAAGCGGCGGGAGTGCGGGCGCGTCGGGTGGCGGTGGACTACGCGTCGCACTCGGCGCATGTGGAGCGTATCGAGGAGGAACTGGCGCGGCTGCTGGCTCCGGTGACGGCCCGGTCCTGCGAGGTGCCGTTCTACTCGACGGTGACGGGGGAAGCGATCGACACCGCCGTTCTGGACGGCTCGTACTGGTACCGCAATCTGCGGGGGACGGTGGAGTTCGAGGCGGCGACGCGTGCGCTGCTGGCGGACGGTTTCCGGGTGTTCGTGGAGGTGAGCGCGCATCCGGTGGTGGCGACCGGGGTGCGGGAGACCTTCGAGGACGCCGGTGTGCGGGCGGGTGTGGTGGGCACGCTGCGTCGTGACGAGGGCGGACTGGAGCGGTTCACCACGTCACTGGGGGAGGCGTGGGCGCTGGGCGCCGACGTCGACTGGGACGCGTACTACGAAGGCACCCGGCCCCAGCGCGTCGACCTCCCCACCTACCCCTTCCGTCGCGAGTGGTACTGGCTGACACCCGCCGAGTCGGCCGCCGCCGCGTCCGGTGGAGACACCGCGGACGGCGAGTTCTGGTCGGCCGTCGAGAGCGGCGACATCACCCGCCTCTCCTCCGTCCTGGAAGTCACCGGGGACGACGTCGAGGCCTTCGGTACCCTGCTGCCCGCGCTGGCGTCCTGGCGCCGCCGCCGTACCCTGCGCTCGACCCTGGACGGCTGGCGCTACCGCGTCACCTGGACCGCGCTGACCGGCGCCGGCGGCACCGTGCCCGGCGGCCGCTGGCCGGTGCTCGTCCCCTCCGGGCACGCCGACGACCCCTGGGTGGCGGACGTACTCGCGGCCCTCGCCGCCCGCGGCCTGCGCATCGAACGCCACGACCTCACCGGCGACGAGGACACCGCCGCCCTCACCGCCCTCCTCACCACGGGCCCGGGCCACGGCCCGGACACCGACGGCGACGCACCCGCCGGAGTGCTCTCGCTGCTCGCTCTCGACGAACACCCCCACCCCGACCACCCCGTCGTACCGCGCGGCCTCGCCACCGCCAAGGACCTGGTGCACGCCCTGTCCGGGACCGGAGCCCGGCTGTGGGCCCTGACCCGCGGTGCCGTCTCGGTCGACGGCCGTGACCCGCTGACCTCGCCGGTCCAGGCCGAGACCTGGGGCTTCGGGCGTGCCGTCGCCCTGGAACTGCCCGACGCCTGGGGCGGTCTCGCCGACATCCCCGCGGAGCCCGACGCCCGGTGCCTCGCCCGGCTCGCCGCTCTCCTCGGTGGCGAGGAGGACCAGATCGCCGTACGGACTTCCGGCGCGTACGCCCGCCGCCTGGCCCGTATGCCGCTCCCCGAGCCGACCGCGGCCACCGAGGACGCGCCGAGCGTGACCGCGGCCGGCGAGGACGACGGGATCGGCGGCTGGGGCGACCACGACACCGTCCTGATCACCGGCGGCACCGGCGCGCTCGGCGCCCATGTCGCCCGCTCGCTGGCCGCCCACGGCGCACGCCACCTCGTCCTCACCAGCCGCCGCGGGTCCGACGCGCCCGGCGTGTCCGAACTGGTGGCGGAACTGACCGGCCTCGGAGCCCGGGTCACCGTCGCCGACTGCGACGTGGCCGACCGCGACCAGCTCGCCCGCCTCCTGGCCGGTCTCCCCGCCGAGCTGCCCCTCACCGGTGTCGTGCACGCCGCCGGCGTCCTCGACGACGGCGTCCTCGACTCCCTCACCCTGGACCGCTTCGAGGCGGTCCTCCGCCCCAAGACGGCCGGCACCGCGCACCTGCACGAACTGGCCCGCGACCACCCGGTCACCCTGTTCGTGCTGTTCTCGTCGATCGTCGGCGTCCTCGGCAACGCCGGACAGGCCAACTACGCCGCCGCCAACGCCTACCTGGACGCCGTCGCCGAACAGCGGCGCGCCGAGGGCCTGCCCGTCACCTCCGTGGCCTGGGGCCCGTGGGCGGACGCCGGCATGGCCACCGCGGACGTGCTCGCCGACCGGATGAGCCACGACGGCCTCACCCCCATGGCCCCCGAGACCGCCGTCGCCGCGCTGCGCGCCGCCGTCGCCGAGGGCGCCTCCCACACCACCGTCGTCGACGTGGACTGGCGCGCGTACGCCTCCGTGATGACGGCGGCCCGGCCCAGCCCGCTCGTCGGGGACCTGCCGGAGGTCCGCCGCGCCCTGGCGGCGGCCGCCGCCGCGGCGCCCGACACCCATGCCCTGCGCGACCGGCTGCGCGCCCTCGCGCCCGCCGAGCAGGACCGTCTGCTCACCGACCTGGTCCGGGCCGAGGTCGCCACCGCCCTGCGGTACTCCTCACCGGAAGCGGTCGACGTCGACCGCGCCTTCAAGGACCTCGGCTTCGACTCGCTGACCGCCGTGGAGGTCCGCAACCGGATCACCACCGCCACCGACCTCAAGCTCCCCACCACCCTGCTCTTCGACTACCCGAACACCGCGGCGGTCGTCGCGCACCTGCGCACCCTGCTCCTCGGCGAGGACCGCACCGCCGCCGCGCCCGCCGTGGTGTCCGCGGGCATCACCGACGAGCCGATGGCCGTCGTCGCGATGGCCTGCCGCTTCCCCGGCGGCGTCACCACGCCCGAGGAACTGTGGGAGCTGATGGCGGCCGAGCTGGACGTCGTGTCCACCCCGCCCGAGGACCGCGGCTGGGACCTGGACTCCCTCTACGACCCGGACCCCGACCGGCAGGGCACCACGTACAGCCGCGAGGGCGGCTTCATCCGGGACGTCGCCGGATTCGACCCCGCGTTCTTCGGGATCTCCCCGCGCGAGGCGCTGGCGATGGACCCGCAGCAGCGGCTGCTGCTGGAGACCTCCTGGGAGACCTTCGAACGCGCCGGCATCGACCCGCGGACCCTGCGCAACAGCGCCACCGGCGTCTTCGTCGGCAGCATCACCACCGACTACCAGGTCCGGCTCGGCGGTGCCGCCGCCCAGGAACAGCTCGCCGGACACCTGATGACCGGCAACGCCTCCAGCATCGCCTCGGGCCGTCTCTCCTACACGTACGGCTTCGAGGGCCCCGCCGTCACCATGGACACCGGCTGCTCCTCCTCGATGGTGGCTCTGCACCTGGCGCTCCAGTCGCTGCGCACCGGCGAGTGCACCATGGCGCTGGCCGGCGGCGTCACCGTCATGTCCACGCCCGAGCCGTACGTGGAGTTCTCCCGGCAGCGCGGCCTGGCCGCCGACGGCCGCTGCAAGGCCTTCGCGGAGGGCGCCGACGGCATGGGCTTCGCCGAGGGCGTCGGCCTCGTGCTCCTCGAACGGCTCTCCGACGCGCGCCGCAACGGCCACCCCGTCCTCGCGGTGGTCCGCGGCTCGGCCCTCAACCAGGACGGCGCCTCCAACGGCCTGACCGCCCCCAACGGCCCCTCCCAGCAGCGCGTCATCCGCCAGGCCCTCGCCAACGCGGGCCTGACCCCCGCCGACGTGGACGCCGTCGAGGCGCACGGCACCGGCACCCCGCTCGGCGACCCGATCGAGGCGCAGGCCATCCTCGCCACCTACGGCCAGGACCGCGACCCCGAGCGGCCCCTGCTCCTCGGCTCGTTGAAGTCGAACATCGGTCACACCCAGGCCGCCGCCGGCGTCGCCGGCATGATGAAGATGATCCTGGCGATGCGGCACGGCACCCTGCCCAAGAGCCTGCACATCACCAAGCCGACCCCCGTCGTCGACTGGTCGAGCGGCGCCGTCCGCCTGGTCACCGAGGCCACGCCCTGGCCGGAGACCGGCCGTCCCCGCCGGGCCGGCGTCTCCTCCTTCGGCATCAGCGGCACCAACGGCCACCTCATCCTGGAGGAGGCTCCGGCACCCGATCCGGCGCCGGCCGAGGAGGCGGCGTCGGCCGAGGAGGCGACGCCGGCCGTCGAGGACGGCTGGTGGCCGTGGACGCTGTCGGCGAAGTCCCGTGCGGCCGTGGGCGAGCAGGCCGCGCGACTGGCCGCCGCCGTGCGCTCCTCGGACGCTCGGGTGCTGGACGTGGCGCACTCGCTGGTGACCACCCGCGTGGCCATGGACCACCGTGCCGTGGTCGTCGGCCGGGACACGGAGACCCTGCTCGCGGGCCTCGACGCGCTGGCCGCGGGCGAAGCCGCCGCCGGTGTCGTGGAGGGCGTCGCGGGCGAGGGCTCGGGCGGTGTGGTGTTCGTCTTCCCGGGCCAGGGCTCGCAGTGGGCCGGCATGGCGACCGAACTCCTGGCGACCTCACCGGTGTTCGCGTCGCGCGTCGCGGAGTGCGCGGCGGCGCTCGAGCCGTTCGTGGACTGGTCGCTGCCGGATGTCCTGAAAGGCGCGGAGGGTGCGCCGTCCCTGGAGCGCGTGGACGTCGTCCAGCCCGCGCTGTGGGCGGTGATGGTGTCCCTCGCCGAGGTGTGGCGGTCCCGGGGCGTGGAGCCCGCCGCGGTGCTGGGGCACTCGCAGGGCGAGATCGCCGCCGCGGTGGTGGCCGGTGGGCTGTCCCTGCGGGACGGCGCGCGGGTGGTGGCGCTGCGGTCGCGTGCGCTGCGCGCCCTGTCCGGGCTGGGCGGCATGGTGTCGGTCGCGCGGGGCGTCCGGGACGTGCGCGACCTGCTGGACGACTTCGACGGACGGATCGGCGTCGCCGCCGTCAACGGCCCGTCGTCGGTCATCGTCTCCGGCGACGCCGACGCCCTGGACGAGCTCCTGGACCGGTGCGAGCGGACCGGCGTCCGGGCGCGCAGGGTGGCCGTCGACTACGCCTCGCACTCGGCACACGTCGAGCGGATCGAGGAGGAGCTCGCGGAACTGCTGGCCCCGGTCGTCGGACGGTCCTGCGCAGTGCCGTTCTACTCCACCGTCTCCGGGTCGCTGATCGACACCGCCGAGCTGGACGGCGGCTACTGGTACCGCAATCTGCGCGGGACGGTGGAGTTCGAGGCGGCGACGCGTGCGCTGCTGGCCGACGGGTTCCACGTCTTCGTCGAGGTGAGCGCGCACCCGGTCGTCGCGACCGGGGTGCAGGAGACCATCGAGGACGCGGGCGCGAGCGCCGGTGTGGTCGGCACGCTCCGCCGTGACGAGGGCGGACTGGAGCGGTTCACCCTCTCCCTGGGCCAGGCGTGGGCGCTGGGCGCCGACGTCGACTGGGACACGTACTACGAAGGCACCCGACCCCACCGCGTCGACCTCCCCACCTACCCCTTCCAACGGCAGCACTACTGGCCGCGCTTCGCCGACTTCGGCGGCGACGTGACCTCCGCCGGCCTCGACTCGCCCGACCACCCGCTGCTCGGCGCCTCCGTCGAACTCGCGGGCGGGGACGGCCTCGTGGCCACCGCCCGCTGGTCGCTGCGCACCCACCCCTGGCTCGCCGACCACGCCGTGTCCGGCACCGTGATCGTGCCCGGCACCGCGCTCGTGGAGTCCGTGATCCGCGCCGGTGACGCACTGGGCTGCGGCCAGGTCGACGAACTCACCCTGCAGGCGCCCGTCGTCCTGCGGGAACGCGGAGAGGTCCAGGTGCAGATCGCGGTCGGTGAGCCCGACGCGTCCGGGCGCCGCCCCGTCAGCGTCCACACCCGCACCACCGGACCCGACGGCGGCGGCGAGGAGTTGTGGACGCTCCGCGCCCGGGGAAGCCTCACCGAGCCCGGCGTACCGGGCGTCGAACGGCCCGAGGACTTGACCGTCTGGCCGCCCCGGGGCGCCACCACCGTCGCCGCCGACGGCTTCTACGACTTCCTCGCGGGCCGCGGGTACGAGTTCGGCCCCGTCTTCCAGGGCGTACGCGCCGCCTGGAGCCGTGGCGACGACGTGTTCGCCGAGGTCGTCCTGCCCGAACAGGTCCGCGGCGACGCCGGACGCTTCGGCATCCACCCCGCCCTCCTCGACGCCGCCCTGCACGCGGCCAACCTCACGTCCGACGGCGACCGCACCGTCGTGCCGTTCGCCTGGTCCGGCGTGTCGCTGCACGCGACCGGCGCCACCGCGTTGCGCGTGCGGGTCTCCCCGGCGGGGCCGGACACGATCACCGTCCACATGACCGACCCGACGGGCGCACCGGTCGCCGTCATCGAGTCGCTGGCCGTCCGCGAGGTCACCGCCGAGGCCCTCGACCCGTCCGCGCGCGCCGCCCGCGACTGGCTGTTCCGGCTCGACTGGACCCCCGTCACCCCGCCCGTCGCCGCCCCCGCCGCGCCCGGCCTCGCCGTCCTCGGTACCCCCGCCGCCGCACCCGACGGCAGCGGAACCCCACTGCCCGCCTTCGGCACCCTCGCCGAGCTGACCGAACACCACGCCACCACCGGGCGCCCCCCCGGCGCCGTCCTGCTGTTCGCCCGGGAGCCGGAGGCGGCGGACGACTCGGACGTCCCCGACACCGTCCTCGACCACGTGCTCGCCACCGTCCAGGACTGGCTCGCCGACGACCGCACCGACGGCACCCCGCTGGTCGTCGTCACCCGCGGCGCCGTCGCCACCGGACCCGGCGACCCCGCCCACGACCTGCCCGGCGCCGCCGTGTGGGGCCTGGTGCGCTCCGCCCAGACCCAGCACCCCGGCCGCCTCGTCCTCGTCGACCTCGACGCCCACGACGACTCCTGGCGGGCCCTGCCCGCCGCGCTCGCCACCGGCGAACCGCAGCTGGCCATCCGCCAGGGCGAGCCGTACGCCCCCCGCCTGGCCCGGCCCCGCACCGGCGACGCGCTCACCGTGCCGTCCGGTGCCGGCGCCTGGCGGCTGGACATCCCGCGGAAGGGCTCCGTCGACGAGCTGGAACTCGTCGCCTGCCCCGAGGCGACCGAGGCCCCCGCCGCCGGTCACCTGCTGATCGAGGTGCGCGCCGCCGGCCTCAACTTCCGCGACGTGCTCAACACCCTGGACATGTACCCCGGCCCGGCCGTACTCCTGGGCGCCGAGGCCGCCGGTGTGGTCACCGCCGTCGGCGACGGCGTCACCGACTTCGCCCCCGGCGACCGCGTCATGGGCCTGGTCACGGGCGGCTTCGCCACCCACGCCGTGGCCGACGCCCGCATGGTCGCCCCCGTACCCGACGGCTGGACCTGGGCGCAGGCGGCCTCCGTGCCCGTCGCCTTCCTCACCGCCTACTACGGCCTGCGCGACCTCGCCCGCCTGGAGGCGGGGGAGTCCGTCGTCGTGCACGCCGCGGCCGGCGGCGTCGGCATGGCCGCCGTCCAGCTCGCCCGCCACTGGGGCGCCGAGGTGTACGGCACGGCCGGCGAGCACAAGCGCGCCCTGCTGCGCGCCGACGGCTGGGACGACTCCCGCCTCGCCTCGTCGCGGGACCTCGGCTTCGAGGACCGGTTCCGGGCCGCGAGCGGCGGACGCGGCGTCGACGTCGTCCTCAACTCCCTGGCGGGCGACTTCGTCGACGCCTCGCTGCGGCTCCTCGCTCCCGGCGGGCGCCTGGTCGAGATGGGCAAGACCGACGTCCGCGACCCCGAGCAGGTCGTCCGCGACCACCCGGACGTCGCCCTCTACCAGGCGTACGAACTGCGCGAGGCGGGCGAGGACCGCATCCGGGAGATGTTCCGCGACCTCACCGGCCTGTTCGCCTCCGGCGCCCTGCGCCCGCTGCCCACCGTCACCTGGGACGTGCGCCACTCCCGCGAGGCCTTCCGCCACATGGCGCAGGCCAAGCACTACGGCAAGATCGTCCTCACCCTGCCGCGCGCCTGGGACCCCGAGGGCACCGTACTGATCACCGGCGGCGCGGGCGTCCTCGGCGGCATCCTCGCCCGCCACCTCGTCACCCGGCACGGCATGCGGCACCTGCTCCTCACCGGGCGCCGCGGCCCCGAGACCCCGGGCGCCACCGAACTCCGGACCGAACTGGAGGCACTGGGCGCCCACGTCACCCTCGCCGCCTGCGACGCCGCCGACGCCGACGCGCTCTCCCGGGTCATCGCCGCCGTACCCGCCGCACACCCCCTCACCGCGGTCGTGCACGCGGCGGGCGTCCTCGACGACGGCGTCCTCGAACACCTCACCCCCGACCGGATGCGTACCGTCCTCGCGCCGAAGGCCGACGCCGCGCGTCACCTGGACCGCCTCACCCGCGGCCTCGACCTCGCGGACCTCGTGCTGTTCTCCGCGGGCGCCGGCGTCTTCGGCAACGCCGGACAGGCCAACTACGCCGCCGCCAACACCTACCTCGACGCCCTCGCCCACCGGCGCCGCGCCGAGGGACTGCCCACCACCTCGCTGTCCTGGGGCCTGTGGGCCGACGCCAGCTCCCTGACCGGCCACCTCGACGACACCGACCTCGCCCGGGTCCGCCGCTCCGGCGTCCTGCCGCTGACCGCCGCCGACGGCATGGCGCTCTTCGACGCCGCCCTCGCCGAGCAGCGTCCCCACCTCGTGCCCGTACGCCTCGACGCCGGACAGCTGCGCGCCTGGGGCGGCGACGTGCCGCACCTGCTGCGCTCCCTGTACCGGGGCCCCGCCCGGCGCACCGCCGAAGCGGGCGCGCCCACCGGCACCGACGGACTGCGGACACGTCTGGCGGGTCTGTCCGCCGACGACCGGCTCGCCGCCCTGCGCGACCTGGTCGGCACCTGCGCGGCGGCCGTCCTCGGCCACACCGACCCCGCCCACCTGCACGCGGGCCGCGCCTTCCGCGACCTCGGCTTCGACTCGCTGACCGCCGTCGAGCTCCGCAACCGGCTCAACGGCGCCACCGGACTGCGGCTGCCCGCCACCCTCGTCTTCGACCACCCGACCGTCACCGAACTCGCCGCCTTCCTGGACGGCGAACTCACCGACGCGTCCCCGGCCGCGCCGCCCGCCGCCCCCGCCCCGGCCACCGCCGCGCACGGCGACGACGACGTCTTCGCCATCGTCGGCATGGCCTGCCGGCTGCCCGGCGACGTCCGGTCGCCCGAGGACCTGTGGCGGCTGCTCACCGACGGCACCGACGCCATCGCGCCCTTCCCCGCCGACCGGGGCTGGGACCTCGACGGCCTCTACGACGCCGTACCCGAACACCAGGGCAGCTCCCGCACCCGCGAGGGCGGCTTCCTGCACGACGCCGCCGACTTCGACGCCGACTTCTTCGGCATCTCCCCGCGCGAGGCGCTCGCCATGGACCCGCAGCAGCGCCTCCTCCTGGAGACCTCCTGGGAGGTCTTCGAACGGGCCGGCATCGACCCCCGTTCCGTACGCGGCAGCCGCACCGGCGTCTTCGCCGGCCTGTCCTCCAGCGACTACCTCAAGCGCGTCACCCACGTACCCGACGAGATCGCCGGGTACGTCAACAACGGCAACGCCAACAGCATCGTCTCCGGCCGGGTCGCCTACACCCTCGGCCTCGAAGGTCCCGCCGTCACCGTCGACACCGCCTGCTCGTCCTCCCTGGTCGCCCTGCACATGGCGCTCCAGGCGCTGCGCGGCGGCGAGTGCACCATGGCACTGGCCGGCGGCGTCACCGTGATGTGCTCGCCCGAGATCATCGTGGACTTCTCCCGCCAGCGCGGCCTGGCCGCCGACGGCCGCTGCAAGCCGTTCGCCGCCGCCGCCGACGGCACCGGCTTCTCCGAGGGCGTCGGCCTGGTCCTCGTCGAACGGCTCTCCGACGCCCGCCGCAACGGCCACCGGGTACTGGCCCTCGTCCGGGGCTCCGCGGTCAACCAGGACGGCGCGAGCAACGGCCTCAGCGCCCCCAACGGCCCCGCCCAGCAGCGCGTCATCCGTCAGGCGCTCGCCGACGCGGGCGTCCGCGCCGCCGACGTCGACGCCGTCGAGGCGCACGGCACCGGCACCCGGCTCGGCGACCCCATCGAGGCCCAGGCGCTGCTCGCCACCTACGGCCGCGACCGGGACGCCGCCCACCCGCTGCTGCTCGGCTCCGTCAAGTCCAACCTGGGCCACACCCAGGCCGCCGCCGGCGTTGCGGGCGTCATCAAGACGGTGCTGGCGCTGCGGCACGGCACGCTCCCCAAGAGCCTCCACATCGACGCGCCCACCGAGCACGTGGACTGGCAGAGCGGCGGCGTCCGGCTGCTGACCGAGGCCACCGAGTGGCCCGTGCCCGCCGTGCCCCGGCCGCGCCGTGCCGCCGTCTCCTCCTTCGGCATCAGCGGCACCAACGCCCACGTCATCCTGGAGGAGGCACCGGCCGACACCCCGATCGAGGCATCGTCCGACACCCCGGTCGAGGCATCGTCCGACGCCTCGACCGACGTGCCGGCCGTCTCCGACGCCCCCGGAACCGACCGTACGTCCGTCCCCGTGTGGGCCGCCCCGACGGCAGGGACCGAGCAGGCCGACGCCACCGCGGACGCCCGCGCCACCGGCGGGACGGCGCCCCTGCCCTGGACGCTGTCCGCCCGCAGCGAGGCCGCCCTGCGCGGCCAGGCCAAGGCCCTCCTCGCCCACCTGGACGCACACCCCGGAACCGCCCCGGCCGACATCGCCCACTCCCTGGTGACCCGCCGGGCCCTCCTGGAGAAGCGGGCGGTCGTCATCGGCACCACCCCGGGCGACTTCCGCGCCGGACTCGCCTCCCTCGCCGAGGGCAGCCCCGCCGCCTCCGTCGTCAGCGGCGGCCGGGGCGCCGGCCGCGACCGCAGGACCGTCCTGGTCTTCCCCGGCCAGGGCACCCAGTGGGAGGGCATGGGCGCCGAACTCCTCGACGCCTCACCGGTCTTCGCCCGGTCGATAGCGGACTGCGAGGCCGCCCTCGCCCCGCACGTCGACTGGTCGCTCACCGAGGTACTGCGCCGGACCGACGGCGCCCCCACCCTCGACCGGGTCGACGTCGCCCAGCCCGCCCTGTGGGCCGTGATGGTCTCCCTCGCCGAGCTGTGGCGCGCCCACGGCCTCGAACCCGCCGCCGTCCTCGGCCACTCCCAGGGCGAGATCGCCGCGGCCGCCGTCAGCGGTGCCCTGTCCCTCGCCGACGCCGCCGCGGTCGTCGCCGTCCGCAGCCTCGCCATCGCCCGCGAACTGTCCGGGCACGGCGGCATGGTGGCCGTCGCCGTCTCCCACGAGCAGGCCGACGCCCTCGTCGCCGACCTGCCCGGCGTCTCCGTCGCCGCAGTCAACGGCCCCGCCTCCGTGGTCGTGTCCGGAGACCCCGAAGGACTCGACACCCTCCTCGCCCGGTGCCGGGAGCAGCGCATGCGCGCCCGCCGCGTCCCCGTCGACTACGCCTCCCACTCCGCGCACGTCGACCGGCTCGCCGAGAGCCTGCCCGCCGCCCTCGCCGGCATCGCACCCCACGACGGCGACATCCCGTTCTTCTCCACCGTCACCGCCGACTGGCACCCGGGGACCGGGCTCGACGCCGCGTACTGGCACCGCAACCTGCGGAGCACCGTGCGCCTGGAGGACTCGCTGCGGGCCCTCGTCGACCAGGGCCACGACGTGTTCGTGGAGTGCAGCCCGCACCCCGTGCTCACCGTCGGCATCGAGGACACCGCGGCCTCCGCCGGGGCCGACGCCGTCACCCTGGGCTCCCTGCGCCGCGACGACGGCGGCGCCCCCCGCTTCCTGACCGCCCTCGCCGCCGCCCACGTGGCGGGCGTGCCCGTCGACTGGCGGCCCGCCGTCGCCCACGGCCACCCCACCGACCTGCCGACCTACGCCTTCCAGCGCGAGCGGTACTGGCTGGAGGCGGGCGGCGAACAGGCCGACCCGGCGGGCCTCGACACCGTCGTACGGCTCGCCGACGGCGGAGCGCTCCTCAGCGGCTCCCTCTCCCTCACCACCCAGCCCTGGCTCGACGCCCACCGCACCCACGGCACCGCCGTCGTCCCCGCCACCGCCCTCCTCGACTGGGCGGTGCGCGCCGGTGACGAGACGGGCCTGCCCCGCGTCGTGGAACTCGACGAGCACATTCCGGTCGCCGTCCCCGACCAGGGCCGCGTCGAGATCCAGCTCACCGTGTCCGCGCACGACGGCACGGGGCCCGGCCCGGAGGGCACGGACACCGGCCCGGACGGCACGGACAGTGGCCCGGAAGGCCCGGACACCGGCCTGGGCGGCCCGGAGAGCGGACGCGAAGGCTCCGGTGGCCGCACCTTCACCGTCCACTCACGCCTCCTCGGGCCCGACGGTGACACGGCAGGCGGCGCCACCCCTTGGACCCGCAACGCGACCGGCGTCCTCGCCCCCGCCCCGCACACCGACCCCGCCCCGGCGAAACCCGGCCCCGGCGCGTCCACCGACGCGGCCGCCACCGTCGACCTCGACCGGGCCCACGACCTCGTCCACCGCAGCGGACTCGACCTGGACGCCCCGTTCCGCACCGTACGATCCCTGCGACACTCCGGCGACACGCTCCTCGCCGACGTCGAACTGCCCGAGAGCGCCCACGCGGACGCCACCCGCTTCCGCCTCCACCCGGCGCTCCTGCAGACCGCCGTCGCCCTGGCGGCGACCCCCGACGACGCCACCGCGCCGGTGCTGCCCGCCGCCTGGCGGAACGTCACCGTGCACGCCACCGGAGCCGCGCGGCTCCAGATCGCCCTGACGCCCGTCGGCGAGGACACCTGGACGGTCGACGCCCACGACACCACCGGCACCCCCGTCCTGACCGGCACGGTCACCACCCGACGGGCCGGCCCGGAGCGGCTCCCGGCGCCCCCCGGCCCCGACGCCCTGCACCGCGTCATCTGGACCCCGCTGACCGACGGCACCCCGAGCGCCACCCAGGACCACGACGGCACCCGGAGCGCCACCCCGGTCCACGACGGCCCCTGGGCGGTCCTCGGCATCCCGGGTCGGCTCACCGCCGCCCTGGAGCGGTCCGGCGCCACCGTCCAGGTCCACGCCGACCTCGCCGCCCTCACCGCGGCCCTCGACAGCGGCGCGGCCGAGCCCCCCGCCGTGGTCGTGGCCGTACACGGACCCACAGCGGGCGACGACCCCGCGGCCGGCGCGCACGACTCCGCGCGACAGGCCCTCACCCTGGCCACCGACTGGCTGCGCGACCCCCGCCACGCCGGCACCCGGCTGCTCGTGGTCACCGAAGGAGCCGTCGCCACCGGACCGGACGACACCGTCCCCGGCCTCGCCGACGCCACCGTCTGGGGCCTGCTGCGCTCCGCCCAGACCGAACACCCCGGCCGCTTCCTCCTCGCCGACCTCGACCCGGCGGCGCGCGACGAATCCACCCCGGACGGACCCGACTCACCCACCGACACCGACACCGAACCCCAGGTCCCGGACGCCTCGGCCGACGCCCTGATCAGCGCCGTGACCGCGGCGGCCCGCACCGGCGAGACCCAGTTCGCCGTCCGGGCGGGCACCGTCACCGTGCCCCGCCTGGTGCGCGCCGACCACCCCGACGACGCCCCCCGGCCCGCCACCACCGGTGCCTGGGGCGACGGAACCGGCGCCGGCACCGTCCTGATCACCGGCGGCACCGGCGTCCTGGGCGCCCACGTCGCCCGCCACCTGGTCACCCGTCACGGCGTACGGCACCTGCTGCTCACCGGCCGGCGCGGACCCGACGCCCCCGGAGCGAACGCCCTGCGCGAGGAACTCACCGCCCTCGGCGCCGATACCGAGATCGTCGCCTGCGACGCCGCCGACCGCGACGACCTGGCCCGCGTCCTCGCCGGCATCCCCGCCGAACACCCCCTGACCGCGGTGGTCCACGCGGCCGGCGTCCTCGACGACGGCCTCCTGGACGACCTCACCCCCGACCGCGTCGACCGGGTCCTGCGCCCCAAGGCCGACGCCGCCTGGCACCTGCACGAACTCACCCGCGACAGCAAACTCACCGCGTTCGTCCTGTTCTCCTCCTACGCCGGAGTCGCCGGCGGACCCGGCCAGGCCAACTACGCCGCCGCCAACGCCTTCCTGGACGCCCTCGCCCAGTACCGGCGCGCCCGCGGCCTCACGGCGCACTCCCTGGCCTGGGGCTTCTGGGCGGACCGCAGCGGACTCACCGGAGCCCTCGACGGCGCCGACCTGGCCCGCCTGGCCCGCTCCGGCATCCGGCCCCTGACCGCGGACCAGGGCCTCGGCCTCCTCTCCGCGGCCACCGGCCTCGACACCGCCCAACTCGTCCCGGTCAGCCTCGACACCCGCGCCCTGCGCGGCGACGAGGTGCCGCCACTGCTGCGTGCCCTCGCCCGCCCGGCCCCACGGCGCACCGCCCCCACCGGCACCACACACCCCGCCGGCAGCGGAATGCCCGACCGCGAAGGACCGGCGGACCTCCTCCGACGACTGGCCGGACTCCCCGGCCCCCAGCAGCAGGCACTGCTGCACCGCATCGTCCTCGGCCACGTCGCCGCCGTCCTCGGCCACGCCTCCGCCGAATCCCTCGACGCGGGCCGCGGCTTCCTCGACCTCGGCATGTCCTCACTGACCGCGGTCGAACTCCGCAACCGGCTCAACGCCGAGACCGGCCTCTCCCTGCCCACCACCCTGATCTTCGACCACCCGGACCCGGCAGCCCTCGTACGTCACCTGCGCACCGAACTGGGCACCGACACCGGCGAGACGCGGCAACCCGTCTTCGCCGAACTGGCCGACCTCGAAGCCGCCGTCGGCGGCGCAGAACTCGACGACCAGGAACGCGCCCACCTGGCCAAGCGCCTCAAGGCCCTCCAGTGGAAGCTCGACTCCACCCCGGACGGCGCCCAGCCCGACGACGACTCCGACCTCGACACCTCCACGGACGACGAGATGTTCGACCTGATCGACAACGAACTGGGGCTCGCCTAACCGCCCCGTCCGCCGGCGCGCCACGAGCACGCCGCCGGACGCGCCCCCGCACCCCGATCCGGTCACCGCGTCCTTCTCGAACCCAGAGGATCCACCCCATGGCAAGCTCCGAAGACAAGCTCCGCGACTACCTCAAGAAGGTCACCGCAGACCTGCGCCGCACCCGGCAACGGCTGGAGTCTGTCGAGGCCCGGGACAACGAGCCCATCGCCGTCATCGGCATGGCCTGCCGCTTCCCCGGCGGCGTCCGCACCCCGGAGGACCTGTGGCGCCTGGTCGCCGACGGCACCGACGCCGTCGGCCCCCTGCCGGAAGACCGCGGCTGGGACCTGGACTCCCTCTACGACCCCGACCCGGGCACCCCCGGCAAGAGCTACGTTCGCGAGGGCGGCTTCCTCGAGGACGCCGCCGACTTCGACGCCGACCTGTTCGGGATCGCCCCCCGCGAGGCCCTCGCCATGGACCCCCAGCAGCGCCTCCTCCTGGAGACCGCCTGGGAGGCCGTCGAGCGCGCCCGCATCAGCCCCACCGCCCTCCGCAACACCGACACCGGCGTCTTCGTCGGCGGCGCCGACACCAACTACGGCTCGCTCGCCCGCTCCGCCGAGGAGACCGAGGGCCACAACCTCACCGGCGGCGCCATGAGCGTCCTGTCCGGCCGCATCTCCTACACCCTCGGCTTGGAGGGCCCGGCCGTCACCGTCGACACGGCCTGCTCCTCCTCCCTCGTGGCCCTCCACCTGGCGGTCCGCGCCCTGCGCGCCGGTGAATGCTCCCTGGCCCTCACCGGCGGCGTCGCCATGATGCCGACCACCGAACTGTTCACCGAGTTCTCCCGCCAGCGCGGGCTCGCCGCCGACGGCCGCTGCAAGCCCTTCGCCGAAGCCGCCGACGGCACCGCCTGGGGCGAGGGCGTCGGCGTCCTCCTCGTCGAACGCCTCTCCGACGCCCGCCGCAACGGCCACCCGGTGCTCGCCGTGGTCCGCGGCTCCGCCGTCAACCAGGACGGCGCCAGCAGCCGCCTCACTGCCCCCAACGGCCCCTCCCAACGACGCGTCATCGAAGCGGCGCTCGCCGACGCCCGCCTGACCGCCGACCAGGTCGACGCCGTCGAGGCCCACGGCACCGGCACCACCCTGGGCGACCCCATCGAGGCCCAGGCCCTCCTCGCCACGTACGGGCGCAGTCGCCCCGACGGACGCCCGCTGCTCCTGGGCGGCATCAAGTCCAACATCGGACACGCCCAGGCCGCCGCCGGTGTGGCGGGCGTCATCAAGATGGTCATGGCGATGCGGCACGGCCTGCTGCCCGCCACTCTCCACGTGGACACCCCCACCACGCACGTCGACTGGTCGCCCGGCACCGTCGAACTCCTCACCGAGGCCGTCGACTGGCCCGAGGCCGGCCGCCCCCGCCGGGCCGGCGTGTCCGCCTTCGGCATCAGCGGAACCAACGCCCACGTCGTTCTCGAACAGGCCGACCACGAGACCGTCGAGAGCGACGGTGCCGACGGGACAGAGGGCACGACCGCCGACACCGGCACCGCGGGGACACCGACCGTCACGGACCCCGCCCTCACCCCCTGGGTGCTCTCCGCCCGCTCGGAGACAGCGCTGCGCGCCCAGGCCGCCCGCCTCCTGGCGCACCTCCGGTCGACCCCCGACGCGCGCCCCGCCGACATCGCCCTCTCGCTGGCCACCAGCCGCGCCGCCCTCCCGCACCGCGCGGTCGTCCTGGCCACCCCCGACCCCGAGGCCACCGAGGCGGCCCTCACCGCCCTCACCTCCGCCGACCCCCACCCCGCCGTCCTGGAGGACAGCGTCCGCGGCGGCCTCACCGCGTTCCTGTTCTCGGGGCAGGGTTCACAGCGGCTGGGGATGGGGCGTGAGTTGTATGCGCGGTTCCCGGTGTTCGCGGAGGCGTTCGACGCCGTGTGCGCGGGACTCGATGAGCATGTGGAGCGTCCGCTGCGTGAGGTGATGTGGGGTGAGGACGCCGAGTCGCTGAACGGGACGGAGTTTGCTCAGGCGGGTCTGTTCGCCGTTGAGGTGGCGTTGTTCCGTTTGGTGGAGTCGTGGGGTGTGCGGCCGGAGTTCGTGGCCGGGCATTCGATCGGTGAGGTGGCGGCGGCGCATGTGGCGGGGGTGTTCTCGCTGGAGGATGCCTGTGCGTTGGTGGCGGCGCGTGGCCGGTTGATGCAGGCGCTTCCCGCGGGTGGCTCCATGGTGGCGGTGGAGGCCACCGAGGCGGAGGTGCTTGAGCACTTGGACGCCGTCGCGGGTGTGTCGATCGCTGCGGTCAACGGTCCGTCGTCGGTGGTCGTTTCCGGCGTCGAGGAGGCCGTCGCGGCGGTGGCCGAGGCGTTCCGGGAGCAGGGACGGCGTACGTCCCGGCTGCGGGTTTCGCATGCCTTCCACTCGCCGTTGATGGAGCCGATGCTCGATGAGTTCCGTGGGGTGGTTGCGGGGCTGTCGTTCGGTGAGCCGCGGGTGCCGGTGGTGTCGAATGTGACGGGCCGGGTGGCGGAGGCCGGTGAGCTGGCGGACCCGGGTTACTGGGTGCGTCATGTGCGTGAGGCGGTGCGTTTCGACGACGGTGTGCGGGCTCTGGTCGAGCAGGGTGTCTCGCGGTTCGTGGAGCTGGGGCCGGACGGTGTGCTCTGCGGAATGGCGCGGGAGCGTGCGGGTGAGGACGCGGTCCTGGTCCCGCTGCTGCGCAAGGACCGTGACGAGGAGGGCACCGCGCTGGCCGCACTCGGCCGGCTGCACGTCACCGGTGTGACCGTCGACTGGGCCGCCGTCCTCGCCGGGACGGGTGCCCGTGCCGTCGACCTGCCGACGTACGCCTTCCAGCACCAGCGCTACTGGCCCGTACCCACTCCTTCTGTCGCCGAGGACGTCGAGTCGGCGGGCCTGCGACCCGCCGGACACCCCCTGCTCAGCGCCGCCATCGAACTCTCGGATTCCGGCGGCCTGTTGCTCACCACGCGACTGTCGCTGCGCACCCACCCCTGGCTCGCGGAGCACGTCGTCATGGGCAACGCACTGCTGCCCGGCACGGCCTTCGTCGAACTGGCGGTCAGGGCCGGCGACGAGGTCGGCTGCGACCGCGTCGAAGAACTCACCCTCGCCGCCCCCCTCGTCGTGCCCCCGCAGGGCGGAGTGCAGCTCCACCTTCACGTCGGCCCGGCCGACACCGCGGGCCGTCGTACGCTCACCGCCCGGTCCCGCCCCGAGGACGCCGAGGGCATGCCCTGGACCGAGCACGCCACCGGTGTTCTCGCCCCCGGCGAGCGCACCGCCGACTTCGACACGACGGTCTGGCCGCCGACCGACGCCGAACCCCTCGACCTCACCAACCTCTACGAGCGCATGGCCGAGGGCGGTTACCGCTACGGCCCGCTCTTCCAGGGCCTCCGCGCCGCCTGGCGACGCGGCGACGAAGTCTTCGCCGAGGTCGCCCTGCCCGAAGGCGCCGAGCGCGAGGCCGCCGGTTACGGACTGCACCCGGCGCTGCTCGACGCTTCCCTGCACATCTCCGCCCTGGGCGGTCTCGCCAGGGGCGTGGTTCCGTTCTCCTGGGAAGGAGTGTGCCTGCACGCCTCCGGTGCCCAGGCAGTAAGGGTCCGCATGACCCGTACCGCCGACGAATCCGCGGCGGTCGCCGTGGTCGATCCCGCCGGTGCCCCCGTCGCCAGCGTGGAGAATCTGGTGCTGCGCGCGGTAACCGGCGGGACGGCCGCTGCCGACACCTCGAACCGGGACGCACTCTTCGGCGTGGAGTGGGTCACCGCCCCGGCCATGGAGGACGGTTCCGCAGCGGGCCCGGTCGGCGTGCTGGGCGAGGTCGCCCATCTGCCCGGTGAGAGGTTCCGAGCCTTCGACAGCCTCGAGGAACTGGCCGGTTGCGGTGAGGTGCCGGAGACGGTACTGGTCGACGCTGGCGCCCCTGCCGGTGACGGCGGTGTGGCCGATTCCGTCCATGCTGCCGCGGTGCGGGCGCTGGAGCTGGCGCGTGCCTGGCTGGCGGAGGAGCGGTTCGCCGCATCGCGGCTGGTGTTCGTGACGTCGGGCGCCGTGGACGGCTCGGACCTGGCCGGGGCGTCGGTGTGGGGGTTGGTGCGGTCGGCGGTGTCCGAGCATCCTGGGCGTTTTGGTCTGCTCGATGTGGGCGGTGGCGCGGACGCTGAGTCGGTGGTGGCTGCGCTGGCGTCGGGGGAGCCGGAGGCGGTTGT
The DNA here is from genome assembly GCF_964272335.1 of Streptomyces sp. SudanB5_2050. Lineage (NCBI taxonomy): Bacteria > Bacillati > Actinomycetota > Actinomycetes > Kitasatosporales > Streptomycetaceae > Streptomyces > Streptomyces sp. SudanB5_2050. Next base: position 262,661 of record NZ_OZ186760.1, on the reverse strand, counting down.
CGTCGGTGGTGAGGTGCGGGTGCCGCGGTTGGCGCGCGTGGTTCCGGACGCGGTCGCGGATGGGGACGGGAGTGCGGGTCCGGAGTGGGGCCGTGGTCCGGTTCTGGTGACGGGTGGTACGGGTGGTCTGGGTCGGGTGGTGGCTCGGCATCTGGTGGTGGAGCGCGGGGTTCGTGAGCTGCTGCTGGTGAGTCGTCGTGGTCCGGCGGCGGAGGGGGTTGAGGGGCTGGTCGCGGAGTTGTCGCGGGCCGGCGCGCGTGTGTCGGTCGAGGCTTGTGATGTAGCGGATGGGGCTGCGGTCGCTGACTTGGTCGCGCGGCACGGGGTGGGTGCGGTGGTGCACTCGGCCGGTGTGCTGGATGACGGGACTGTGGAGTCGTTGACGCCGGAGCGTCTGGCGGGTGTGCTGCGTCCCAAGGTGGACGCGGCGTGGAACCTGCACGAAGCGACCAAGGACCTCGATCTCGACGCCTTCGTCCTCTTCTCCTCGATGTCCGGCATCCTCGGCGGCCCCGGCCAGGCCAACTACGCCGCGGGCAACACCTTCCTCGACGCCCTGGCCCGCCACCGTCGCTCCCTCGGCCTGCCCGCCACCTCCCTGGCATGGGGGCCGTGGACCCAGGACGCAGGCATGATCGGCACCCTCTCCGACACGGACGTACGGCGCATAGCCCGGGCTGGAATGCCCGAGCTGACCCCCGAACAAGGCGCCGCGTTGTTCGACGCGGCCCTGGCCTCCGGTGAGCCGAACGTCCTTCCCGTGCGCTTCGATCTGGCGGCCCTGCGCGAGCAGGGCGACCCGCACCCGATGCTGCGCGGTCTCGTCCGCGCGCGCAGGCGTCGTTCGGCGGCCGGTGGTTCGGCGGCGACGGCGGGGCTGGTGCAGCGCCTGGAGGGACTGGGAGCCGAGGAGCGGCGTGAGGTGCTGCTGGACCTGGTGCGCGGCCAGATCGCGGTGGTGCTCGGCCACGCGGGAGCGCAGACGGTCGACCCGGCGCGGGCCTTCCAGGATCTGGGCTTCGATTCGCTGACGGCGGTGGAACTGCGCAACCGGCTGGGCAAGGCGACGGGCCTGCGGCTGCCGGCGACGGTGGTCTTCGACTACCCGACGGCCCATGCGCTGGTGGGTTACCTGCTGGACGAACTGTTCGGTGCGGCGGAGCCGGCGGTGGTGCCGGTGGCGGCGTTGCCGTCGGTGGCGGACGATCCGGTGGTGATCGTCGGGATGGCGTGCCGTTATCCGGGTGGGGTCGCCTCGCCCGAGGACCTGTGGCGGGTCGTGTCGGAGGGTGTGGACGCCGTCACGGAATTCCCCGTGAACCGCGGCTGGGACATCGACACGCTCTACAACCCGGACCGTGAGGCGTCGGGTACCACGTACTCCAAGGCCGGTGGCTTCCTGCACGACGCCGGTGCCTTCGATGCCGAGTTCTTCGGGATGAGTCCGCGGGAGGCGGTGGCCACGGACGCGCAGCAGCGGTTGCTGCTGGAGACGACGTGGGAGGCCATCGAGCGTGCCGGGATCGACCCGGTGTCGCTGCGCGGCAGCCAGACCGGCGTCTTCGCCGGCGTCATGTACAACGACTACGGCAACATGCTCGCCGACGAACAGTACGAAGGGTTCCGCAGCAACGGCAGTGCGCCCAGCATCGCCTCGGGTCGTGTGTCTTACACGTTCGGGTTCGAGGGTCCGGCGGTGACGGTGGACACGGCGTGTTCGTCGTCTCTGGTCGCGATGCACTGGGCGGCGCAGGCGTTGCGTTCGGGTGAGTGTTCGCTGGCGGTGGCCGGTGGTGTGACGGTGATGTCGACGCCGACGACGTTCGTGGAGTTTTCGCGTCAGGGTGGGTTGTCGGCGGATGGCCGGTGTCGTTCGTTCGCGGATGCGGCTGATGGTGTGGGCTGGTCCGAGGGTGTGGGGATGGTGGTGCTGGAGCGTCTGTCGGATGCTCGGCGTCATGGTCATCGGGTGTTGGCGGTGGTGCGTGGTTCGGCCGTCAATCAGGATGGTGCGTCCAATGGTCTGACGGCGCCGAACGGTCCTTCGCAGCAGCGGGTGATCCGGCAGGCGTTGGCCAGTGGTGGTCTGTCGGTGGCGGACGTGGATGTGGTGGAGGCGCACGGTACGGGGACGACGCTGGGTGACCCGATCGAGGCGCAGGCGCTGCTGGCCACCTACGGACAGGGGCGTGAGGGAGACCGGCCATTGTGGCTGGGGTCGGTGAAGTCGAATCTGGGTCATACGCAGGCTGCCGCGGGTGTGGCGGGTGTGATCAAGATGGTGATGGCGATGCGGCACGGGGTGCTGCCGCGGACGTTGCATGTGGATGCTCCGTCGTCGCATGTGGACTGGTCCGCGGGTGCGGTGGAGCTGCTGACCGAGGTGCGGGAGTGGTCGGGCGGTGAGCGTGTGCGCCGGGCGGGTGTGTCCTCGTTCGGGATCAGTGGCACTAACGCGCACCTCATCCTGGAACAGCCCGAACCGGTCGCTGAGCTGGAGCCCGCCGGTGAGGGTGTCGCATCCCTGGCCCCGGGTGTGGTGCCGTTGGCGCTGTCCGGGCGGTCGCCGGAGGCATTGCGGGCGCAGGCCGCACGGCTCCTTGCCCGTATCGAGGCCGACCCCGCCCTGCGCGCGGTGGACCTGGGGCACTCCCTCGCCACGCGGCGCTCGCACTTCGATCACCGCGCCGTGGTCCTGGCAGACGAGTGGGAGACCGCCGTACGCGGTCTGGCCGCTGTGTGCGTGGGCGAGCCCGACCCGGCCGCGGTCGTGGGTGAGTGCGAGGCCGGCCGTACGGCCTTCCTGTTCTCGGGGCAGGGGTCGCAGCGGCTGGGGATGGGGCGTGAGTTGTATGCGCGTTTCCCGGTGTTCGCGGAGGCGTTCGATGCCGTGTGTGCGGTGTTGGACGGGCTGTTGGGGCGTCCGTTGCGTGAGGTGGTGTGGGGCGAGGACGCTGAGTCGCTGAACGGGACGGAGTTTGCGCAGGCGGGTTTGTTCGCCGTTGAGGTGGCGTTGTTCCGTTTGGTGGAGTCGTGGGGTGTGCGGCCGGAGTTCGTGGCCGGGCATTCGATCGGTGAGGTGGCGGCGGCGCATGTGGCGGGGGTGTTCTCCCTCGCAGATGCCTGTGCGCTGGTCGCCGCGCGTGGCCGGCTGATGCAGGCGCTTCCTGCGGGTGGCTCCATGGTGGCGGTGGAGGCCACCGAGGCGGAGGTGCTTGAGCACCTGGACGCCGTCGCGGGTGTGTCGGTCGCGGCTGTCAACGGTCCGTCGTCGGTGGTCGTTTCCGGCGTCGAGGAGGCCGTCGCGGCGGTGGCCGAGGTGTTCCGGGAGCAGGGTCGGCGGGTGAGCCGTCTGCGGGTTTCGCATGCCTTCCACTCGCCGTTGATGGAGCCGATGCTCGATGAGTTCCGTGGGGTGGTTGCGGGGCTGTCGTTCGGTGAGCCGCGGGTGCCGGTGGTGTCGAATGTGACGGGCCGGGTGGCGGAGGCCGGTGAGCTGGCAGACCCGGGTTACTGGGTGCGTCATGTGCGTGAGGCGGTGCGTTTCGACGACGGTGTGCGGGCCTTGGTCGAGCAGGGTGTGTCGCGGTTCGTGGAGCTGGGTCCGGACGGTGTGCTCTGCGGTATGGCGCGAGAGCGTGCGGGTGAGGACGCGGTCCTGGTCCCGCTGCTGCGCAAGGACCGAGAGGAAGTCACCACCGCGCTGGCCGCTCTGGCCGAGCTGCACGTGTCCGGCGTCGCCGCCGACTGGGGAACCGTCCTCGACGGGACCGGCGCCCGTGCCGTCGACCTGCCGACGTACGCCTTCCAGCACGAGTACTTCTGGCCGACGGGCACCGTCGCCGGCTCCGGGGACATCAGGCTGGCCGGCCTCGGCGCGGCCGGGCACCCCCTGCTGGGCGCGGCTGTGGAACTCGCGACGGGAGACGGGGTGGTGTTCACCGGCCGACTGTCGGCTCAGTCGCACCCCTGGCTGGCCGACCACGCCGTCCAGGGCGCGGTACTGGTGCCGGGCACGGCCCTGCTGGAGCTGGCCGTCCGGGCCGCCGACGAGGTCGGCTGCGACGCGGTCGAGGAACTGACCCTGCCGGCACCGCTCGTACTGCCCGAGCGCGGCGCCGTGCGCATCCAGGTGAGTGTCGGTGAGCCGGACGACTCGGGACGCCGCACGATCACGATGCACTCCCGGGACGACGCCGGTGACGAGCGGCAGCCGTGGACACTCAACGCCGAAGGCGTCCTGGCTCCGGACACGGTGGCTCCGGAGTTCGACGCCTCGGTGTGGCCGCCTCGCGATGCCGAGCCGGTCGACGTGAGCGACTGCTACGAGAGGCTCGCCGACGCCGGTCTTCGTTACGGCCCCGTCTTCCAGGGTCTGCGCGCCGCGTGGCGGCGCGGCGACGAGGTGTTCGCCGAGGTCGCCCTGAGCGAGGCGACGGACGGTACGGCCTACGGCCTGCACCCGGCGCTCTCCGACGCGGCCCTGCACGCCTCGTTCGCCTTCGGAGAAGGCGACGCTCCGGGCGGGGTGCCGTTCATCTGGGAGGGCGTGTCCCTGCACGCGTCCGGCGCGTCGGCGCTGCGGGTCCGGCTGTCCCGGACCGGGGACGACACCCTGGCCGTGCACATGGCCGACCCCTCCGGGGCGCCGGTCGCCTCCGTCGAGTCCCTGACGGTGCGCGCGGCCACCGCGGGCGTACGCCCCGACGATGCCTCCCGGGCGCTGTACCGAGTGGAATGGGTTTCGGCCCGGGATGCCGACGGCGATGCCCTTCCGGGCCAGGTGGGCGTGCTGGGCACGATCGGGACGACGGCGCTCGCGGGCCTGCCGGGTGACGGATTCGTGACGTTCGCGGATCTGGCGGATCTTGCGGGTGCGGGTGAGGTGCCGGGGACGGTGCTGGTCGGGGCCGATGCTGGTGCCGGTGGTGCTGATGTGGTCGGTTCCGTGCACGACGCTGCGGTCCGGGCGCTGGAGTTGATCCGTGCCTGGCTGGCGGAGGAGCGGTTCGCCGCATCGCGCCTGGTGTTCGTCACTCGTGACACCGAGAGCGCCACTGACCTGTACGCCGCCGCTGTGCGGGGCTTGGTGCGCTCCGCGTCGCTGGAGCACCCGGGCCGCTTCGGCCTCCTGGACGTGGAGCACGGCACGGACATCGGAGCGCTGACCGCCGCCCTCTCGGTTGAGGAGACGGAGACCGCCGTACGGGACGGCGAGGTGCGGGTGCCGCGGCTGACGCGGGTGGTCTCCGCCGATGACACCAGCAGCGCGGCGACCGACGTCCCGTTGTCGGACACGGACGGCGGCACGGTGCTGCTGACCGGCGGTACGGGCGGCCTGGGCCGGATCCTCGCGCGGCACCTGGTCGTGCAGCACGGCGTACGGGATCTGCTCCTCGTGAGCCGGCGCGGGCCGGCCACCGGGGGCATCGACGCCGTGACGGCTGAACTGACCGGTCTGGGTGCCCGCGTCTCGGTCGCGGCCTGCGACCTCGCCGACCGTACGGCCGTCGACGCCTTGCTCGCCGGGGTGCCGGCCGACCGCCCGGTCCGGGCGGTGGTGCACGCGGCCGGTGTGCTGGATGACGGGACTGTGGAGTCGCTGACGCCGGAGCGTCTGGCGGGTGTGCTGCGTCCCAAGGTGGACGCGGCGTGGAACCTGCACGAAGCGACCAAGGACCTGGACCTCGACGCCTTCGTCCTCTTCTCCTCGGTGGCGGGGACGTTCGGCAGCGCGGGCCAGGCCGCCTATGCGGCGGGCAACGCGTTCCTGGACGCGCTCGTGGAACACCGCCGCTCCTCCGGGAGGACTGCGGTATCCCTGGTGTGGGGTCCGTGGTCGCAGGAAGCGGGGATGACGGAGGGGCTGTCGGAGACGGACCGGCGGCGTATCGCGCGCTCGGGTCTGCCGGCGGTCACGGCGGAGCAGGGCACCGCGTTGTTCGACGCGGCCCTGGTCTCGGGCGAGCCGGTCGTCCTCCCTGTACGCCTCGATCTGGCCGCACTGCGGGGCCGGGAGGACGTTCCGAATCTGCTGCGCGGTCTCGTCCGTGCGCGCAGGCGTCGTTCGGCGGCCGGTGGTTCGGCGGCGACGGCGGGGCTGGTACAGCGACTGGAGGCTCTGGAAGAGGCGGAGCGTCGCGAGATGATGCTGGACCTGGTGCGTGGTCAGGTCGCGATCGTTCTGGGTCATTCAGGTGTGCAGAGTGTCCATCCTGACCGGGCTTTCCAGGATCTGGGCTTTGATTCGCTGACGGCGGTGGAGCTGCGCAATCGGCTGGGCAAGGTGACGGGGCTGCGGCTGGCGGCGACGGTGGTGTTCGACTATCCGACGGCCACGCTTCTCGCCGGTCATCTGCTGGACGGTGTCTTCGGTGCGGAGGCGGCGGCGGTGGTGCCGGTGGCGGCGTTGCCGTCGGTGGCGGACGATCCGGTGGTGATCGTCGGGATGGCGTGCCGTTATCCGGGTGGGGTTGCCTCGCCCGAGGACCTGTGGCGGGTTGTGTCGGAGGGTGTGGACGCGGTCTCGGAGTTTCCGTCGGACCGTGGCTGGGATGTGGAGTCGCTCTACAACCCGGATCGCGGGGCGTCGGGTACGTCGTACACGCGCTCGGGTGGATTCCTGCATGACGCGGCTGAGTTCGATCCGGAGTTCTTCGGGATGAGTCCGCGGGAGGCGGTGGCCACGGACGCGCAGCAGCGGTTGCTGCTGGAGACGACGTGGGAGGCCATCGAGCGTGCCGGGATCGACCCGGTGTCGCTGCGCGGCAGCCAGACCGGCGTCTTCGCCGGCGTCATGTATCACGACTATGCCAATCTGCTGGCCGGTCCCGAGTTCGAGGGCTACCAGGGCAGCGGCAGCGCCGGCAGCATCGCCTCCGGTCGTGTGTCTTACACGTTCGGGTTCGAGGGTCCGGCGGTGACGGTGGACACGGCGTGTTCGTCGTCTCTGGTCGCCATGCACTGGGCGGCGCAGGCGTTGCGTTCGGGTGAGTGTTCGCTGGCGGTGGCCGGTGGTGTGACGGTGATGTCGACGCCGACGACGTTCGTGGAGTTTTCGCGTCAGGGTGGGTTGTCGGCGGACGGTCGGTGTCGTTCGTTCGCGGATGCGGCTGATGGTGTGGGCTGGTCCGAGGGTGTGGGGATGGTGGTGCTGGAGCGTCTGTCGGATGCTCGGCGTCATGGGCATCGGGTGTTGGCGGTGGTGCGTGGTTCGGCGGTCAATCAGGATGGTGCGTCCAATGGTTTGACGGCGCCGAACGGTCCTTCGCAGCAGCGGGTGATTCGGCAGGCGTTGGCCAGTGGTGGTCTGTCGGTGGCGGACGTGGATGTGGTGGAGGCGCATGGGACGGGGACCACGCTGGGTGACCCGATCGAGGCGCAGGCGCTGCTGGCTACCTATGGGCAGGACCGTGCTCCGGAGCAGCCGTTGTGGCTGGGGTCGGTGAAGTCGAATCTGGGTCATACGCAGGCTGCCGCGGGTGTGGCGGGTGTGATCAAGATGGTGATGGCGATGCGGCACGGGGTGCTGCCGCGGACGTTGCATGTGGATGCTCCGTCGTCGCATGTGGACTGGTCTGCGGGAGCGGTGGAGCTGCTGACCGAGGTGCGGGAGTGGCCGGGAGCGGAGCGTGTGCGCCGGGCGGGTGTCTCCTCGTTCGGTATCAGTGGCACCAACGCGCACCTCATCCTGGAACAGCCCGAGGTAGAGACGGAGGGCGAGGGGGCCGCTTCCCTGAGCCCGGGTGTGGTGCCGCTGGTGGTGTCCGGGCGGTCGCCGGAGGCGTTGCGGGCGCAGGCGGGACGGTTGCGGGAGTTCCTGGCGGCCGGGTCGGCGGATGCGCTGGACGTGGCGTTCTCGCTGGCCACGCAGCGTTCCCGGTTCGATCACCGTGCGGTGGTGGTGGCCGGAGACCATGACGGGGCGCTCGCGGCGCTGGAGGAGGGCCTGCCGAACGCCGGGGTCGTCGAGGGCGTGGCCACCGGCACGGGACGTACCGCGTTCCTGTTCTCGGGGCAGGGTTCGCAGCGGCTGGGGATGGGGCGTGAGTTGTATGCGCGGTTCCCGGTGTTCGCGGAGGCGTTCGATGCCGTGTGTGCGGTGTTGGACGGGCTGTTGGGGCGTCCGTTGCGTGAGGTGGTGTGGGGCGAGGACGCCGAGTCGCTGAACGGGACGGAGTTTGCTCAGGCGGGTCTGTTCGCCGTTGAGGTGGCGTTGTTCCGTTTGGTGGAGTCGTGGGGTGTGCGGCCGGAGTTCGTGGCCGGGCATTCGATCGGTGAGGTGGCGGCGGCGCATGTGGCGGGGGTGTTCTCGCTGGAGGATGCCTGTGCGTTGGTGGCGGCGCGTGGCCGGTTGATGCAGGCGCTTCCCGCGGGTGGCTCCATGGTGGCGGTGGAGGCCACCGAGGCGGAGGTGCTTGAGCACCTGGAGGCCGTCGCGGGTGCGTCGATCGCGGCTGTCAACGGGCCGGCTTCCGTGGTGGTCTCCGGTGTGGAGGACGCGGTGGAGGCGGTGGCCGACGCGTTCCGGGAGCAGGGACGGCGTACGTCCCGTCTGCGGGTTTCGCATGCCTTCCACTCGCCACTGATGGAGCCGATGCTCGATGAGTTCCGCCAGGTCGTGGAGGCCCTGTCGTACGAGCGCCAGCGGATCCCCGTCATTTCCAACGTGAGCGGTGCACTGGCGGAACCGGGACAGGTGCAGGACCCCGAGTACTGGGTGCGTCATGTGCGTGAGGGGGTGCGTTTCGACGACGGTGTGCGGGCCCTGGTCGAGCAGGGCGTGTCGCGGTTCGTGGAGCTGGGTCCGGACGGTGTGCTCTGCGGTATGGCGCGAGAGCGTGCGGGTGAGGACGCGGTCCTGGTCCCGGTGCTGCGCAAGGACCGTGACGAGGAGGGCACATCGCTGGCCGCTCTCGGCCGGCTGCACGTCACCGGTGTGAGCGTCGACTGGGCCGCCGTCCTCGACGGCACCGGCGCCCGTGCCGTCGACCTGCCGACGTACGCCTTCCAGCGCCGGCGCTACTGGCCGGCCGACGTGCCGACGCGGGCCGGGGACATGCGTTCCGCCGGTCTCGGTGTCGCCGGGCACCCGCTGCTGGGTGCCGCCGTCGAACTCGCTGGAACCGAGGGTGCGGACGGCGTCGTCCTCACCGGTCGGCTGTCGACGCAGTCACACCCGTGGCTGGCCGACCACGTCGTTCAAGGTGCCGTACTGGTGCCGGGTACGGCCCTGTTGGAGCTGGCCGTTCGGGCCGCCGACGAGGTCGGCTGCGACGTGGTCGAGGAACTGACCCTGTCCACCCCACTGGTGCTGCCCGACCGCGGCGGCATCCACATACAGGTCAGGGTAGGCGCGCCCGATGAGGACGGTCGGTGCTCCTTCGGCGTGCACGCGCGCGCCGAGAACGCCACCGGTGCCCCCTGGACCGTCCATGCCACCGGAGTCCTGGCGCCCGGAAGCGCCACGCCCACCGGCTTCGACACCTCGGTCTGGCCCCCGCAGGACGCCGCGCCGGTCGACGTGAGTGACTGCTACGAGCGGCTTGCCGAAGCCGGATTCCACTACGGGCCGTCCTTCCAGGGGCTGCGTGCCGCCTGGCGGAGTGGCGACGAGCTGTTCGCCGAGGTCGCTTTGGCGGACGGGACCGAGGGTGACGCCTTCGGCCTGCATCCGGCGCTCTTCGACGCCGCATTGCACGCCTTCGTCGTCGGTGACGACGGCCGCGGCGGGGTTCCGTTCTCCTGGGGCGGAGTGCGCCTGTATGCCTCTGGTGCTTCCGCACTGCGTGTTCGGCTCAGCCGGGACGCCGACGGCACCATGGCCCTGGAACTGGCCGACACCGCCGGCGCCCCCGTCGCCTCGGTGGAGTCCCTGACCGTGCGCCCGCTGGCAGCCGGGCAGCTCGACGCCACCGGCCGTGACTCACTCTTCCAGGTGCAGTGGGTGTCGGCTCGGCCCATGAGCGATACCACCGGGCTGGGTCCGGTGGGCCTGTTGGACGGTGACGCGGGGCTCGCGGGCCTGCCGGGTGACGGATTCGTGACGTTCGCGGATCTGGCGGATCTTGCGGGTGCGGGTGAGGTGCCGGGGACGGTGCTGGTCGGGGCCGATGCTGGTGCCGGTGGTGCTGATGTGGTCGGTTCCGTGCACGACGCTGCGGTGCGGGCGCTGGAGTTGATCCGTGCCTGGCTGGCGGAGGAGCGGTTCGCCGCATCGCGCCTGGTGTTCGTCACCCGTGACACCGAGGGCGCCACTGACCTGCACGCCGCCGCTGTGCGGGGGTTGGTGCGGTCGGCGGTGTCCGAGCATCCTGGGCGTTTTGGTCTGCTCGATGTGGGGGGTGGCGCGGACGCTGAGTCGGTGGTGGCTGCGCTGGCGTCGGGGGAGCCGGAGGCGGCTGTCGTCGGTGGTGGGGTGCGGGTGCCGCGGTTGGCGCGCGTGGTTCTGGACGCGGTCGCGGATGGGGGCGGGGGTGCGGGTCTGGAGTGGGGCCGTGGTCCGGTTCTGGTGACGGGTGGTACGGGTGGTCTGGGTCGGGTGGTGGCTCGGCATCTGGTGGTGGAGCGCGGGGTTCGTGAGCTGCTGCTGGTGAGTCGTCGTGGTCCGGCGGCGGAGGGGGTTGAGGGGCTGGTCGCGGAGTTGTCGCGGGCCGGTGCGCGTGTGTCGGTCGAGGCTTGTGATGTGGCGGATGCGGCTGCGGTCGCTGCCCTGGTCGCGCGGCACGGGGTGGGTGCGGTGGTGCACTCGGCCGGTGTGCTGGATGACGGGACTGTGGAGTCGCTGACGCCGGAGCGTCTGGCGGGTGTGCTGCGTCCCAAGGTGGACGCGGCGTGGAACCTCCACGAAGCGACCAAGGACCTGGACCTCGACGCCTTCGTCCTCTTCTCCTCGGTGGCGGGGACGTTCGGCAGCGCGGGCCAGGCCGCCTACGCGGCGGGCAACACCTTCCTCGACGCCCTGGCCCGCCACCGTCGCTCGTTGGGTCTGCCCGCCACCTCCCTGGTGTGGGGTCCGTGGTCGCAGGAAGCGGGGATGACGGAGGGGCTGTCGGAGACGGACCGGCGGCGTATCGCGCGCTCGGGTCTGCCGGCGGTCACGGCGGAGCAGGGCACCGCGTTGTTCGACGCGGCCCTGGCCTCGGGCGAGCCGGTCGTCCTCCCCGTACGCCTCGACTTCCCGGCGCTCCGGGCCAGGGGCGAGGTTCCGCCGCTGCTGCGGGGCCTGATCAGGACCCCTGCTCGCCGTAGCGTCGCGGCGGCGGGTTCCGCCACGGCCTCGGATCTGGCAGCACGGCTCAACGCGCTGAGCGAGGCGGAGCGCCGCGAGATGATGCTGGACCTGGTGCGTGGTCAGGTCGCCATCGTTCTGGGTCATTCCGGGGTGCAGAGTGTCCACCCTGACCGGGCTTTCCAGGATCTGGGCTTTGATTCGCTGACGGCGGTGGAGCTGCGCAATCGGCTGGGCAAGGTGACGGGGCTGCGGCTGGCGGCCACGGTGGTGTTCGACTATCCGACGGCCACGCTTCTCGCCGGTCATCTGCTGGACGGTGTTCTGGGTACGGATGCGGCGGCGGTGGTGCCGGTGGCGGCGTTGCCGTCGGTGGCGGACGATCCGGTGGTGATCGTCGGGATGGCGTGCCGTTATCCGGGTGGGGTTGCCTCGCCCGAGGACCTGTGGCGGGTCGTGTCGGAGGGTGTGGACGCGGTCTCGGAGTTTCCGTCGGACCGTGGCTGGGATGTGGAGTCGCTCTACAACCCGGATCGCGGGGCGTCGGGTACGTCGTACACGCGCTCGGGTGGATTCCTGCATGACGCGGCCGAGTTCGATCCGGAGTTCTTCGGGATGAGTCCGCGGGAGGCGGTGGCCACGGACGCGCAGCAGCGGTTGCTCCTGGAGACGACGTGGGAGGCCATCGAGCGTGCCGGGATCGACCCGGTGTCGCTGCGCGGCAGCCAGACCGGCGTCTTCGCCGGCGTCATGTACAACGACTACGGCAGCATCCTGACCGGCGAGCAGTACGAGGGCTACCGGGGGAACGGCAGCGCCGGCAGCATCGCCTCCGGTCGTGTGTCCTACACGTTCGGGTTCGAGGGTCCGGCGGTGACGGTGGACACGGCGTGTTCGTCGTCTCTGGTCGCCATGCACTGGGCGGCGCAGGCACTGCGCTCGGGCGAGTGCTCGCTCGCCGTCGCCGGTGGCGTGACGGTGATGGCCACTCCCACCGCCTTCGTCGAGTTCTCCCGCCAGGGCGCCCTGTCACCCGACAGCCGCTGCAAGGCATTCTCCGACTCCGCGGACGGTGCCGGTTGGTCCGAGGGTGTGGGGATGGTGGTGCTGGAGCGTCTGTCGGATGCTCGGCGTCATGGGCATCGGGTGTTGGCGGTGGTGCGTGGTTCGGCCGTGAACCAGGATGGTGCGTCCAATGGTTTGACGGCGCCGAACGGTCCTTCGCAGCAGCGGGTGATTCGGCAGGCGTTGGCCAGTGGTGGTCTGTCGGTGGCGGACGTGGATGTGGTGGAGGCGCATGGGACGGGGACGACGCTGGGTGACCCGATCGAGGCGCAGGCGCTGCTGGCCACCTATGGGCAGGGGCGTGAGGGAGACCGGCCGTTGTGGCTGGGGTCGGTGAAGTCGAATCTGGGTCATACGCAGGCTGCCGCGGGTGTGGCGGGTGTGATCAAGATGGTGATGGCGATGCGGCACGGGGTGCTGCCGCGGACGTTGCATGTGGATGCTCCGTCGTCGCATGTGGACTGGTCCGCGGGTGCGGTGGAGCTGCTGACCGAGGTGCGGGAGTGGCCGGGAGCGGAGCGTGTGCGCCGGGCGGGTGTGTCCTCGTTCGGGATCAGCGGTACGAATGCGCACCTCATCCTGGAACAGCCCGAGGTGGAGACGGAGGGTGAGGGTGTCGTTTCCCTGAGCCCGGGTGTGGTGCCGCTGGTGGTGTCCGGGCGGTCGCCGGAGGCGTTGCGGGCGCAGGCGGGACGGTTGCGGGAGTTCCTGGCGGCTGGGTCGGCGGATGCGCTGGACGTGGCGTTCTCGCTGGCCACGCAGCGTTCCCGGTTCGATCACCGTGCGGTGGTGGTGGCCGGTGACCATGACGGGGCGCTCGCGGCGCTGGAGGAGGGCCTGCCGAACGCCGGGGTCGTCGAGGGCGTGGTCACCGGCGCGGGGCGGACCGCGTTCCTGTTCTCGGGGCAGGGGTCGCAGCGGCTGGGGATGGGGCGTGAGCTGTATGCGCGGTTCCCGGTGTTCGCGGAGGCGTTCGACGCCGTGTGGGCGGGACTCGATGAGCATGTGGAGCGTCCGCTGCGCGAGGTGATGTGGGGTGAGGACGGGTCCGTCCTCGACGGCACCGCGTATGCGCAGGCGGGTCTGTTCGCCGTCGAGGTGGCTCTGTTCCGGCTCCTGACGTCGTGGGGTGTGCGGCCGGAGTTCGTGGCCGGGCATTCCATTGGTGAGGTGGCTGCGGCGCATGTGGCGGGGGTGTTCTCCCTCGCAGACGCCTGTGCGCTGGTCGCCGCGCGTGGCCGGCTGATGCAGGCGCTTCCCGCCGGTGGCTCCATGGTGGCGGTGGAGGCCACCGAGGCGGAGGTACTTGAGCACCTGGAGGCCGTCGCGGGTGCGTCGATTGCGGCGGTCAACGGTCCGTCGTCGGTGGTCGTTTCCGGCGTCGAGGAGGCCGTCGCGGCGGTGGCCGAGGTGTTCCGGGAGCAGGGACGCAGGGTGAGCCGGCTGCGGGTTTCGCATGCCTTCCACTCGCCGCTGATGGAGCCGATGCTCGATGAGTTCCGTGGGGTGGTTGCGGGGCTGTCGTTCGGTGAGCCGCGGGTGCCGGTGGTGTCGAATGTGACGGGCCGGGTGGCGGAGGCCGGTGAGCTGGCAGACCCGGGTTACTGGGTGCGTCATGTGCGTGAGGCGGTGCGTTTCGACGACGGCGTGCGGGCTCTGGTGGAGCAGGGTGTCTCGCGGTTCGTGGAGCTGGGTCCGGACGGTGTGCTCTGCGGAATGGCGCGAGAGCGTGCGGGCGAGGACGCGGTCCTGGTCCCGCTGCTGCGCAAGGACCGTGACGAGGAGGGCACATCGCTGGCCGCTCTCGGCCGGCTCCACGTCACCGGTGTGACCGTCGACTGGGCCGCCGTCCTCGACGGCACCGGCGCCCGCGCCGTCGACCTGCCGACCTACGCCTTCCAACGCCGGCGCTACTGGCCCGAGACGACCGCCGTCACGGCGGCGGACCCGAGGTCGGCCGGTGTCGACGCCGCGGAGCACCCGTTGCTGGGTGCGGTGGTGGCTCTGCCGGACTCCGGTGGCGTGGTGCTGACGGGCAGGTTGTCGGTGGAGGCGCAGCCCTGGCTCGCCGACCACGTGGTTCTCGGCCGCATCCTGCTGCCCGGCACGGGCCTGGTGGAGATGGCCCTGGCGGCCGGCGAGGCGGCAGGCTGCGCCACCGTGGAGGAGCTGACCTTGGCGGCACCCCTGGTGCTGCCCGAGAGCGGCGGTCTCCAGGTGCGGGTCGTCGTCGGTCCGCACACGGACGCGCGTCGCACGGTCGCCGTCTACTCGCGCCCCGAGAACGCCGGTGATGCGCAGTGGACGGCTCATGCCTCCGGTTTCCTCACGGAGACGGCTGCGGCGGCTGCGGCCGAGTGGGGTGAGTGGCCGCCGGCGGGTGCCGAGGTGCTGCCGGTGGAGTCGGCGTACGAGGTCTTCCGGGAGCGTGGTTACGGGTACGGGCCGGTGTTCCGGGGGCTGCGGGCGGCGTGGCGTCGAGGGGAGGAGTTGTTCGCCGAGGTGGCGCTTCCGGAGGAGGCGTCGGGCGAAGCGGGCCGGTTCGGCCTGCACCCGGCCCTGCTGGACGCCGCGATGCACGCGGGCATCCTCAACGACACCGACGACGAGACGGCCGTCCCGTTCGCCTGGAACGACGTCTCCCTGCACGCGGTCGGCGCCGCCGCTGTCCGTGTCCGGATCGGTCGGCTCGACGGCCGTGCCGTCTCCCTGTCCGTCGCCGACGTGACCGGTGCCCCGGTCCTGACGGTCGGTTCCATAGCCAGCCGTCCGCTCTCCGCCGACCAATTCGTCACCGCATCCGCTGACGGGGGCGCGCTGTACGGCACCGCATGGGTGCCGACCGCCGTGGACGCTACCGCGGAGCCGGCCTGGGCTGCCTGGCCCGAGGTCGCCGAGGGCGGCGAGGACGCCGACGTGCCGGGCGTGGTGCTGCTGGACTGTGGCGTGTCTGACGGTTCTGTGGGTGTGCCGGTGGGTGTGCGGTCGGTGTTGGACCGGGTGTTGGGTGTGGTGCAGGAGTGGCTTGCCGGTGAGCGGTTCGCGGGTTCGCGTCTGGTGGTGGTGACGCGGGGTGCGATGCCGGTGGGTGTGGGTGGTTCGGCTGCTGCGGGTGATGTGGTGCAGGCTCCGGTGTGGGGTCTGGTGCGTGCGGCGCTCGCGGAGAACCCGGGGCGGTTCGCCCTGGTTGACCTGGAGGAGGACCACGGCCAGGACCAGGACCAGGATCTGGACCCCGACGCGCGCGTGCCGGCTGATGTGGATGCCGCGGTGGCGGCGGTGGTCTCGGGTGAGTCCGAGGTCGTGGTGCGTGGTGGCGCGGTGCTGGTGCCCAGGCTGACGCGTCTGCCGGACGACCAGGCCGGTCAGGACGACACACACCCCGCTGGTCAGGCCGACAGCCTCGCGTCGATACCTGCGTTGGATGGTTCGGGTGCGGTGTTGGTCACGGGTGGTACGGGTGGTCTGGGTGCTGTGGTGGCCCGGTATCTGGTGGCTGAGCGTGGGGTGCGGGATCTGGTTCTGGTGTCGCGGCGTGGTCCGGGGGCGCCGGGTGCGGTGGAGCTGGCCGGTGAGCTGCGGGGGTTGGGTGCCGCGGTGCGGGTGCTGGCTTGTGATGTGTCGGATCGTGGGGCTGTGCGGTCGTTGGTGGATTCGCTGGTGGCGGATGGTGGTCTGCTGGCGGTGGTGCATGCGGCCGGTGTGGGGGACAACGGGCTGGTGGGTGCGTTGTCGCCGGAGCGGCTTGATGGGGTGCTGGGTCCGAAGGCGGATGCGGCGTGGTGGCTGCATGAGGCGACGGCGGGTCTGGAGCTGGCGGCGTTCGTGTTGTTCTCTTCTGCGGGTGGTCTGGTGTTGACGGCCGGGCAGGGCAACTATGCGGCGGCGAATGTGTTCTTGGACGCGTTGGCGGCGTGGCGTCGGGCCGGGGGGTTGGTGGCGACGTCGATGGCGTTCGGGTTCTGGGATGTGGGTGCTGGTCTGGGTCAGTACTTGTCTGAGGTGGACCGGCGGCGGATGGCTGCGCAGGGTTTGCCGGTGCTGTCGGCTGATGCGGGTCTGGCGTTGTTCGCGCGGGGTCTGGATCGTGGTGAGGCGACGGTGGTGCCGTTGCGGGTGGATGTCGCGGCGTTGGGTGTGCGTCGTGATGAGGTGCCGGCTCTGTTGCGGGGGTTGGTGCCGGTGAGGCGTGCGGCGGCTGCGGCGTTGCCGGCGGCTGGAGCGGGTGAGGGGGGTTCGCCGGCTGGTCGGCTGGCGGGGCTTGGCCGGGCGGAGCGGCATCGGACGGTTCTGCGTCTGGTGCGGGAGCAGGTGGCTTCGGTGCTGGGTCATGGTTCGGTGGAGGCGGTCGGCGCGGACCGGGCGTTCCAGGAACTGGGTTTCGACTCGCTGGCCGCGACCGAACTGCGCAACCAGCTGAACACCCTGACCGGGCTCCGGCTCCCGGCGACCCTGGTCTTCGACCACCCCAACGCCCTCGCCGTCACCGAGCACATCGTGTCTCGACTCGACGGCAGCGAGACCGCACGGGCGGCCGACGCGAACGGTGCCGGCGCCGGACGGCCCGCCGACGACGAGCCCATCGCCATCATCGGCATGGCCTGCCGCTACCCGGGCGGGGTCACCACCCCCGAGGAACTGTGGCGCCTGGTCATGGACGGCACCGACACGGTCTCCGACCTCCCGGACGACCGGGGCTGGGACGTGGAGGACCTCTACGACCCGGAACCGGGCAAGGAGGGCAAGAGCTACACGCGCCGCGGCAGCTTCCTGCACGACGCGGCCCAGTTCGACCCCGGCTTCTTCGGCATCTCACCCCGTGAGGCCCTGTACATGGACCCGCAGCAGCGCATGCTGCTCGAGACCTCGTGGGAGGCCCTGGAGCGGGCGGGCATCGACCCCACCTCGCTCAAGGGCAGCAGGACCGGTGTCTTCGCCGGTGTGATGTACCACGACTACGCGCTCAACGTCTCGCCCTCCGGCACCGCCGGTGGCAGCGTGGCGTCCGGTCGGCTCTCGTACACCTACGGCTGGGAAGGCCCGGCCGTCACCGTCGACACCGCCTGCTCGTCCTCGCTCGTCGCGCTGCACCTGGCGGTGCAGGCGCTGCGGTCGGGGGAGTGCTCGCTCGCCGTGGCAGGTGGCGCCACCGTGATGTCGACGCCCGGCATGTTCGTCGAGTTCAGTCGCCAGCGCGGTCTGTCCGTCGACGGCCGCTGCAAGGCGTTCGCGGGCGCGGCGGACGGTGTCGGCTGGTCCGAGGGCGTCGGTGTGCTCCTGGTGGAACGTCTCTCGGACGCGGTGCGCAACGGGCACCGGGTGCTCGCGGTCGTCAAGGGCACGGCCGTCAACCAGGACGGCGCGAGCAACGGGCTGACCGCCCCCAACGGCCCCTCCCAGCAGCGCGTGATCCGCCAGGCGCTGCTGGGCGCCGGAGTCGCCCCGTCCGAAGTCGACGTGGTGGAGGCGCACGGTACGGGCACCACGCTCGGCGATCCGATCGAGGCGCAGGCGCTCCTCGCCACGTACGGCCAGGACCGGCCCGAGGACCGGCCGCTGCTGCTCGGCTCGGTCAAGTCGAACATCGGCCACACCCAGGCCGCCGCCGGTGTCGCCGGCGTCATCAAGATGGTCATGGCGATGGAACACGGCACGGTGCCGCGCACCCTGCACGTCGACCGTCCTTCCCCGCACGTCGACTGGACCGAGGGCCACGCCGAACTGGTCACCGAGGAACGGCCCTGGCCGGCCACCGGTCGGCCGCGCCGGGCCGGCGTCTCCGCCTTCGGCCTCAGCGGCACCAACGCACACGTCGTACTGGAGCAGAGCCCCACCCGGACCGCGGACGAAGCGCGGCCCGCAGCCGGAACGGATTCCGCCACCGGGCGTCCCGCACCCGCCGTCCTGCCCTGGGCACTGTCCGCGGCCACCCCCGAGGCGCTGCGCGCCC
The DNA here is from genome assembly GCF_964272335.1 of Streptomyces sp. SudanB5_2050. NCBI lineage: Bacteria > Bacillati > Actinomycetota > Actinomycetes > Kitasatosporales > Streptomycetaceae > Streptomyces > Streptomyces sp. SudanB5_2050. Next base: position 244,416 of record NZ_OZ186760.1, on the reverse strand, counting down.
AGGCAGCCCGGCTGCTCGACCACGCGACGGCACGCCCGGACGACCGTCCGTTGGACACGGCGTACGCGCTGGCCACCGCCCGCACCGCGTTGGAGTCCCGCGCGGTGGTGCTCGGCACCGGCCGAGACGAGATCCTGACCGGACTGCGGGCCCTCGCGGAGGGCACGGACGCCCCCGGCGTGATCACCGGCGAGGCACGGTCCGTCGGCACCACCGCGTTCCTGTTCTCGGGTCAGGGCTCCCAGCGCCTCGGCATGGGGCGTGAACTGTACGAGAACTTCCCGGTGTTCGCGGAGGCTTTCGACGCGGTGTGCGCGGGACTCGACGAGCACCTGGAGCGTCCGCTGCGCGCAGTGGTGTGGGGCGAGGACGCCGAGTCGCTGAACGGCACCGCGTACGCGCAGGCGGGTCTGTTCGCCGTCGAGGTGGCACTGTTCCGGCTCCTGGCGTCCTGGGGCGTCACTCCCGACCTGGTGGCCGGCCACTCCATCGGCGAGGTGGCGGCGGCACACGTCGCCGGGGTGTTCTCCCTCGCGGACGCCTGTGCCCTGGTCGCCGCGCGCGGCCGGCTGATGCAGGCGCTTCCCGCCGGCGGCACCATGGTGGCGGTGGAGGCCACCGAGGAGGAGGTCCGGGAACAGCTGGACTTCCACGAGGCCGAAAGCGTGTCGATCGCCGCCGTCAACGGCCCGACCTCGGTGGTGGTCTCGGGCGTGGAGGAGGCCGTCGAGACGGTCGCCGAGGTGTTCCGGCAGCGGGGACGCAGGGTCAGCCGGCTCCGCGTCTCGCACGCGTTCCACTCGCCGCTGATGGAGCCGATGCTCGACGCGTTCCGTGAGGCCGTCGAAGGACTGTCGTTCGCGGAGCCCCTGGTGCCGGTGGTGTCCAACGTGACCGGCCGGATCGCCGAGGCCGGCGAACTGACCACCCCGGACTACTGGGTGACGCACGTCCGCCGGGCCGTCCGGTTCGCCGACGGTGTCCGCGCCCTCCGCGCCGCCGGAGTGGACCGCTGCGTCGAGATCGGCCCCGAGGCGGTCCTGACCGGGATGGCCCGGACCTGCCTCGACCGTGCCGAGGACGCCACCGTCCTGCTCGTGCCGACGGCCCGCAAGGGCCGCGACGAGACGTTCGCTCTCCTCACCGCGCTCGCACACCTGCACACCGCGGGCACCGCGGTCGACTGGTCCGGCTTCTTCGACGGCACCGGTGCCCGTGCCGTCGACCTGCCGACGTACGCCTTCCAGCGGCAGCGCTACTGGCTCGCCGCGACCGGCGCGGCTCCCGCGGCGACGGAAGACGTCGGACTCGACGCCGCCGAACACCCGTTGCTGGGTGCGGTGGTGACTCTGCCGGACTCCGGCGGCGTGGTGCTGACGGGCAGGCTGTCGGTGGAGGCGCAGCCCTGGCTCGCCGACCACGTCGTCCTGGGCCGCATCCTGCTGCCCGGTGCCGTCCTCGTCGAACTGGCCCTGGCGGCCGGCGAGGCCGTCGACTGCGCCACCCTGGAGGAACTGACCCTCGCGACGCCGCTGGTGCTGTCCGAGCGGGGCGGCGTCCAGGTCCGTGTGATCGTCGGGCCGCCCACCGCCGAACGCCGCACCGTCACCGTCTACTCCCGCCCCGAGGGCACCCGGCAGGATTGGGCCACCCATGCCACGGGCTTCCTGACGGAGACGGTCGCCGAGACCGCACCGGCCGGGCTCGACGAGCAGTGGCCGCCGGCGGGTGCCGAGACGCTGTCGGTGGAGGCGGCGTACGAGGTCTTCCGTGAGCGTGGGTACGGGTACGGCCCGGTGTTCCGGGGGCTGCGTGCGGCGTGGCGTCGGGGGGAGGAGCTGTTCGCCGAGGTGGCGCTTCCGGAGGAGGCGTCGGACGAGGCGGGCCGGTTCGGCCTGCACCCGGCGCTCCTCGACGCCACCATGCACGCCGCGATCCTCAACGACAGCACCGACCCCGGCCACGAGGACGACGACGGCGGCACGGTGATCCCGTTCGCCTGGAACGACGTCTCCCTGCACGCGGTCGGCGCCGCCGCCGTCCGCGTCCGGATCGCCACCGCCGAGGACGGCGGCATGGACATCCGGGTCGCCGACGTGACCGGCGCGCCGGTCCTGACGGTCGGCTCGATGGTGGGCCGCCCGGTCTCCACCGAGCAACTCGGCGCGGTCCCGGGCGAAACGGGTGCGCTGTACGGCATCACCTGGGTGCCGGACACCGGGAAGAGCGGGGCAGACGCACGCTGGATCCCGTGGAGCGAGGTCGCCGACGCGGCCGGCGCGGTGCCGGACGTGGTGGTCCTGGACTGCGGTGCCGCCGACGCCCCTGGCGCGTCTGACGGTTCTGTGGGTGTGCCGGTGGGTGTGCGGTCGGTGTTGGACCGGGTGTTGGGTGTGGTGCAGGAGTGGCTTGCCGGTGAGCGGTTCGCGGGTTCGCGTCTGGTGGTGGTGACGCGGGGTGCGATGCCGGTGGGTGTGGGTGGTTCGGCTGCTGCGGGTGATGTGGTGCAGGCTCCGGTGTGGGGTCTGGTGCGTGCGGCGCTCGCGGAGAACCCGGGGCGGTTCGCCCTGGCGGATCTGGACCCCGACGCGCGCGTGCCGGCTGATGTGGATGCCGCGGTGGCGGCGGTGGTCTCGGGTGAGTCCGAGGTCGCGGTGCGTGGTGGCGCGGTGCTGGTGCCCAGGCTGACGCGTCTGCCGGACGACCAGGCCGGTCAGGACGACACACACCCCGCTGGTCAGGCCGACAGCCTCGCGTCGATACCTGCGTTGGATGGTTCGGGTGCGGTGTTGGTCACGGGTGGTACGGGTGGTCTGGGTGCTGTGGTGGCCCGGTATCTGGTGGCTGAGCGTGGGGTGCGGGATCTGGTTCTGGTGTCGCGGCGTGGTCCGGGGGCGCCGGGTGCGGTGGAGCTGGCCGGTGAGCTGCGGGGGTTGGGTGCCGCGGTGCGGGTGCTGGCTTGTGATGTGTCGGATCGTGGGGCTGTGCGGTCGTTGGTGGATTCGCTGGTGGCGGATGGTGGTCTGCTGGCGGTGGTGCATGCGGCCGGTGTGGGGGACAACGGGCTGGTGGGTGCGTTGTCGCCGGAGCGGCTTGATGGGGTGCTGGGTCCGAAGGCGGATGCGGCGTGGTGGCTGCATGAGGCGACGGCGGGTCTGGAGCTGGCGGCGTTCGTGTTGTTCTCTTCTGCGGGTGGTCTGGTGTTGACGGCCGGGCAGGGCAACTATGCGGCGGCGAATGTGTTCTTGGACGCGTTGGCGGCGTGGCGTCGGGCCGGGGGGTTGGTGGCGACGTCGATGGCGTTCGGGTTCTGGGATGTGGGTGCTGGTCTGGGTCAGTACTTGTCTGAGGTGGACCGGCGGCGGATGGCTGCGCAGGGTTTGCCGGTGCTGTCGGCTGATGCGGGTCTGGCGTTGTTCGCGCGGGGTCTGGATCGTGGTGAGGCGACGGTGGTGCCGTTGCGGGTGGATGTCGCGGCGTTGGGTGTGCGTCGTGATGAGGTGCCGGCTCTGTTGCGGGGGTTGGTGCCGGTGAGGCGTGCGGCGGCTGCGGCGTTGCCGGCGGCTGGAGCGGGTGAGGGGGGTTCGCCGGCTGGTCGGCTGGCGGGGCTTGGCCGGGCGGAGCGGCATCGGACGGTTCTGCGTCTGGTGCGGGAGCAGGTGGCTTCGGTGCTGGGTCATGGTTCGGTGGAGGCGGTCGGCGCGGACCGGGCGTTCCAGGAACTGGGTTTCGACTCGCTGGCCGCGACCGAACTGCGCAACCAGCTGAACACCCTGACCGGGCTCCGGCTCCCGGCGACCCTGGTCTTCGACCACCCCAACGCCCTCGCCGTCACCGAGGTCATCGAGGAGGAACTGGCCGCCGCGTACCCCGAGACCGGCCCGGACGGCGGTGGGACGGACACGGAGGACGGCATTCGCCGCGCCCTGTCGTCGATCCCGACCCGGCGCCTGCGCGACGCGGGCCTGGTCGAGACGCTGCTCGAACTCGCCGACGAGGCCGGTGCCCTGCCGGACACCGAGCGGGACGCCCTCCTGGCGTCGCTGGACGCCGACGACGAGGACGACACCGCCCACGCCGCGCACGGAACCGTCGAGACCGACGGAACCGGCGAGCACGAGCGTAAGACCGGCAGCGACGCCGACCCCGCTGACGGCGACGCGCCCCGGGCCGGCCTCGACGACACCGGAGCCACCGGTACCACCCTCACCGGCGACGACGGTGACACCGGCGCCCTGCGCGCCGCCCGGGCGGAGACCGCCCGGCTGCGCCGGGACAACCGCAGGCTGGCCGCGGCCCGGCACGAGCCCATCGCCATCGTCGGCATGGCCTGCCGCTACCCGGGCGGAGTCACCTCCCCCGAGGACCTGTGGCGCCTCGTCACCTCCGGCGAGGACGCGATCGTCCCCTTCCCGCAGGACCGCGGATGGGACCTGTCGATCCTGCGGGACCCCGAGGGCAGGCACCCCGACGGCCTGTACGCCAGGGAGGGCGGCTTCCTCGAAGGAGCGGCCGACTTCGACCCCGGGTTCTTCGGCATCTCGCCCCGCGAGGCCCTCGGCATGGACCCGCAGCAGCGCCTGGCCCTGGAGATGTCGTGGGAGGCCCTGGAGCGGGCCGGGATCGATCCGTCCTCGCTCAAGGGGAGCAGCACCGGTGTCTTCGCCGGTGTGATGTACCACGACTACCCGGGCAGCGACGGCAACGGCAGCGTCGTCACCGGCCGGGTCGCCTACAAGCTCGGCCTGGAGGGCCCGGCGGTCTCCGTCGACACCGCCTGCTCCTCCTCGCTCGTCGCGCTGCACCTGGCGGTGCAGGCACTGCGGCAGGGTGAGTGCTCGCTCGCCGTCACCGGCGGTGTCACCGTGCTGTCGACGCCCGCCGTGTTCGCCGAGTTCGGCCGCCAGGGCGGACTGGCGCCCGACGGCCGTTGCAAGTCGTTCGCCGCCGCGGCCGACGGCACCGGCTTCTCCGAAGGCGCGGGCTTCCTCGTGGTCGAGCGCCTCTCCGACGCCGTCCGCAACGGCCACGAGGTGCTGGCCGTGGTCCGCGGCTCGGCCGTCAACCAGGACGGCGCGAGCAACGGGCTCACCGCCCCCAACGGCCCTTCCCAGCGCCGGGTCATCCGGCAGGCCCTCGCCAACGCCCGGCTCGCCGCCGACCAGGTGGACGCGGTCGAGGCCCACGGCACCGGGACCACGCTCGGCGACCCGATCGAGGCCCAGGCGCTCCTCGCCACGTACGGCCAGGACCGGCCCGAGGACCGGCCGCTGCTGCTCGGCTCGGTCAAGTCGAACATCGGCCACACCCAGGCCGCCGCCGGTGTCGCCGGTGTCATCAAGATGGTGATGGCGCTGCGCAACGGACTGTTGCCCGCCACGCTCAACGTGGACGAGCCGAGCGACCAGGTCGACTGGACCGCCGGGTCGGTGGAGCTGCTCACCGAGCCGCGGGAGTGGACGGGCGGCGACCGCACGCGCCGTGCCGGCATCTCCTCCTTCGGCATCAGCGGCACCAACGCGCACGTCATCATCGAGCAGGCGCCCGCCGTCCCGGCCGGAGCCGCACCCGGTGCCCCACGCACCGAAGGCACGGGTTCCGGCGTGCCCACGGCTCCCGTCGTGCCGTGGCTGCTGTCCGCCCGCTCCCGGGACGCCCTGCGCGCCCAGGCGCAGCGACTGCTCCACCACCTCGCGGCGCACGGCCCGGCGGGCTCCGGCAGCGGGGCCGCGGTGCCGCGCCCGGTGGACGTCGCCTACTCCCTGGCGACCACCCGCACCGCCTTCGAGCACCGCGTGGCCGTCACCGGCACCGACCGGGAGGGCCTGCTCGCCGCACTCGGCGCCGTCGCGCGGGGCGAGGAGCCCGCCACGACGGCGGGCGAAGGACTGCTCGCCCTGCTCTTCCCCGGGCAGGGTTCCCAGCGGCTCGGTATGGGCCGCGACCTGTACGAGCGGTTCCCCGCTTTCGCCGAGGCGTTCGACGCGGTCTGTGCCGCACTGGACGAGCACCTGGAACGTCCGCTGCGCGAGGTGATGTGGGGCGACGACGAGACCGCGCTCCACGCCACCGCGTACGCCCAGGCCGCGCTGTTCGCCCTCGGGGTGGCCCTGTACCGGCTGACCGCGTCGTGGGGCGTCGCCCCCGACTTCGTGGCCGGCCACTCCGTCGGTGAGGTCGTCGCGGCGCACGTGGCCGGGGTGTTCTCGCTCGCGGACGCCTGTGCCCTGGTCGCCGCGCGCGGCCGGCTGATGCAGGCCCTGCCGGAGGGCGGCGCCATGGTCGCCGTACAGGCCACCGAGGAGGAGGTGCTGCCGCTCCTCACCGACGGCGTCTCCGTCGCGGCGGTCAACGGTCCGGCGTCCGTGGTGGTGTCCGGTACGGCGCGGGACGTGGAGAGCGTCGCCGCCGTCCTGCGGGAACGGGGACGGCGCACGACCGCACTGCGCGTGTCGCACGCCTTCCACTCGCCGCTGATGGAGCCGATGCTGGAGGAGTTCCGCGCGGTCGTCGCCGGCCTCTCCCCGCAACGGCCCGCGGTGCCGGTCGTCTCCAACCTGACCGGGGCCGTCGCCGACGCCGACGAGTTGTGCACCGCCGAGTACTGGACACGGCACGTCCGCGAGGCCGTCCGCTTCTCGGACGGCGTCCGTGCCCTGCACGAGGCCGGCGTGACCCGCTTCCTGGAACTCGGCCCGGACGGCGTCGCGGCGGCCATGGCCCGCGAGTCCCTCCCCGAGGAGGCCGTCACGGTCTCCGCCCAGCGTCGCACCGTGCCCGGTGAGGACGCCCTGGTGGAGGCGCTCGCCCGGCTCCACGGCCACGGTGTCCGCGTCGACTGGGCGGCGTTCTTCGCCGGACTCGGCGCCCGCCGTGCCGATCTGCCCACCTACGCCTTCCAGCGGCGCCGCTTCTGGCCCGCGGAGATGATGGCGAGGGGAGCGGGAGCGGAAGCAGCGGGCCTCGCGCCCGCCGATCACCCGCTGCTCGGCGGCGCGGTGGAACTCGCGGGCACCGACGGCCACCTGTTCACCGGGCGGCTCTCCCAGGGCACCCACGGCTGGCTCGCCGACCACCGCGTCATGGGCGCCGTCCTGGTGCCCGGCACCGCCCTCCTCGAACTCGCGGTCCACGCGGGCACCGTCCTCGGCTGCGACCGCGTGGAGGAACTGACGCTGGCCGCGCCGCTGGTCCTGCCCGAACGGGGCACGGTTCAGGTGCAGGTCGGCGTCGGCGCCCCCGACGAGTCGGGACGGCGCACCGTCCGTATCCACTCGCGGCCCGCGGACGACCCCGGAGCGCCCTGGACCTCGCACGCCGACGGCACCCTGGCATCCGGCGGCGCGGACACCCCCGCCACCGACTTCGACGCCACGGTGTGGCCGCCGGAGAAGGCCCAGCCGCTCGACGTCACCGGCCTCTACGAGCGCTTCGAGGACACCGGGTTCGTCTACGGGCCGGTGTTCCAGGGCCTGCGGGCCGCCTGGAGCAGGGACGGCGAGGTCTTCGCCGAGGCGGCCCTGCCGGAGAGCGCCGACGGCGGTGCGTTCACCCTGCATCCGGCCCTGTTCGACGCCGGACTGCACGCCGTCGCCCTGGCCGGCGCGGACGAGGACGCCACGACGACGGAGGAATCGGGCCCCGGCCGGGTCCCGTTCTCCTGGAACGGGGTGTCCGTACACGCGGTGGGCGCCTCCGCCGTACGCCTGCGGCTGTCTCGCGCCGACGACGGCACCCTCGCGATCGCCGTCGCCGACACCACGGGCACCCCGGTGGCCGCGGTCGCCTCCCTGGTGACCCGTCCGGTGGCCGCCGGACAGTTCGGCGGTACGGGCGGGGCGGACCGCGACTCCCTGTTCGTCCTGGACTGGGTGACCGTCGCGGACGCCGGTGACGCCGCCGCGCACACCGACGCGAGGTCCGGCCCGCTCACCGTGGTCGGCCCCGACGCCGCTCTGCTCGGGACCGCCGACATCGAGCGGGTGCCCGGCCTCACCGACCTCGGTGACCGCGCCGGTGCCATCACGGACGCCCCGGGCGGCGGCGGTGTGCCGCCGGTGGTCTGGCTGCCGGTCGGTACCGCCCCCGAGACGGAGCCCGGCACGGTCGGCCGGAGCGTGGCCGACGACGCGGCGGAGGCCGCCCGCACGGCGACCGTCAGGGTCCTCGCCACGGTCCGCGACTGGCTCGCCGAGGAACGGTTCGCCGCCTCCCGCCTGGTCGTCGTGACCCGGGGCGCCACCGACGGCGCCGACCCGGCCGCCGCCGCGGTGTGGGGACTCGTACGCGCCGCCCAGGCGGAACACCCGGGCCGGTTCACCCTGCTCGACCTGGAGTCCGCCGCCACCGGCCCGGCCGGAGCGACGGACCCGGCGGCAGCGCCCGACGGCACGCCGGCACTGCGGGCCGCCGCACGCTCCGACGAACCCCAACTCGCGCTGCGCGCGGGCCGGCTGCTGGCACCCCGCCTGGTGCGGACTCCGGTGCCGGGCACGCCTGCGCCCACGGACGCGCCCGCCCCCGACGCGCCCGCCGGCTGGGACCCCGAGGGCACCGTCCTCGTCACCGGCGGCACCGGCGGTCTGGGGGCCGCCGTCGCCCGCCACCTGGTCACCGCGCACGGCGTCCGCGACCTGCTCCTGGTCAGCCGGCGCGGCCCGGCCGCCGAAGGTGCCGGGCAGCTCACCGCCGCCCTGGAGGAGGCGGGGGCCCGGGTCACCGTCGTGGCCTGCGACGTGGCCGACCGGACGGCCGTGGACGCACTGCTGGCGGACATTCCCGCCGACCGCCCGCTGCGCGCGGTGGTCCACGCGGCCGGCGTCCTGGACGACGGAGTCGTCGACTCGCTCACCCCGGAGAGGCTCACCTCCGTACTGCGGCCCAAGGCGGACGCCGCCTGGCACCTGCACCAGGCCACAGCGGAGCTGGAACTCGACGCGTTCGTGCTGTTCTCCTCGGTGGCCGGCACCCTCGGCAGCGCGGGACAGGCCAACTACGCGGCGGGCAACGCCTTCCTCGACGCGCTGGCCCGCCACCGCCGGGACCGCGGACTTCCCGCGGTGTCGATGGCCTGGGGCCCCTGGACCCGGGGCAGCGGCATGACCGGCGAGTTGACCGAGGCGGACATCGCGCGCATGACGCGGGCGGGCATGCCTCCGATGACCCCCGAGCAGGGCCTGGCCCTGTTCGACACGGTCACCGGACCCGCGGGGTCCGCCCCGGCGGTCCTCCCGGTGCGACTGGACCTGGCTGCCCTGCGCTCCCTGGGCGAAGTGCCGCCGCTGTTCCGGTCGCTGATCCGGACCCCGGCCCGCCGGACCGCCACCGCGGGGAGCGCCGCCGCGCCCGCCGACCTCACCCGGCGGCTCACCGGCCTCACCCCGGCCGAGGGCCAGGAAGTCCTCCTCGACCTGGTGCGCGGTCAGATCGCGACCGTGCTGGGCCACGCGGGTCTGGCCGACGTCGAACCGACCCGCGCCTTCCAGGACCTCGGCTTCGACTCGCTGACCTCGGTGGAGCTGCGCAACCGGCTCGGCGCCCTCACCGGTGTCCGGCTGCCGGCCACGCTGCTGTTCGACTACCCGACGCCCAGCGAACTCGTCGCCCACCTGTACGCCAAGGTCGCCCCCGCCGCGGTGGACGGCCCCGAGTCGGTGCTGGCGGAACTGGACAAGCTGGAGCGCAGCCTCTCCGGCATCGAGGCCGGCAGCGAGGAGTTCGGTGCCCTCTTCGACCAGGTGGCCGGCCGGCTGGAGGTGCTCCGCAGCAAGTGGCAGTCGCTGCGGACCGAGGCGGGCACGGCGCCGGGGGAGAAGGCCGGGGACGAGTCCTTCGACTTCGACTCCGCCTCCGACGAGGACATGTTCGACATGCTCGACAACGAACTCGGGCTCTCCTGACCCCCTCCGAGCTTCGGGCCCGCCGCGCGGCCCGAAGCTCGGAGGGACACCCGCCCGCCGACCGACGGGGCCCGGTGCCACCGGCACCGGGCCCCGTCGCGTCCATGACGTCTGTGCGCCGGTGCTCCCGCCGGTTCCTGTCGCTGTGTGGTGACCCCGAGCCCCTGGTTCCTATCAATGTCTGTGGCGTCCCCGAGTCCCCGGCTCCCATCGGTGGGTGGCGCCCCCGAGCTGCCCGCTTCCCATCGGTGGGTGGAGCCCCGAGCTGCCCGCTTCCCGCCTCAGCGGGGACCGTTTCCAGGGCGGGTGTACGGCGCGACCGGCGCGACGGGCCTGGTGGGAGCCGGCGGCCTCACGCGCCGGCGGGCGCGCCGTGCCCGTTCGGGCGAGTCGCGTGCCCGAGGCGGGCAGGCGGGCAGGAGGGCGGCGGACGGCCGCACGGGCACGGCGTATCGACGCGCACATCTCTACGGCGGAAGGGGCCCGAGGACCGGCGAGGGCAAGGCAAAGGCCCGCGGACGCGGGGGTGTGCGTCCGCGGGCCTTCGCCTTGCCCGCACTCCGGGGGGTTCGTGCGGGAGTCAGAGGGGCCGACGGAAGCCGCGCAGGGCGGCGACCATACCGAGCACGGCGATCACCGCGCTGATCAGCACGGACGGGATCGCGTGGTCCAGGCCCGGCACGTCGAGCGCGAGCGCGCGGCTGGCGTCGATGGCGTACGTCAGCGGGTTGACCGAGGCCACCGCGGCCAGCCAGTCGGGCAGGTCGGCGACGGGGACGTAGGCACTGGAGGCGAACATCAGCGGGAAGATCACGATCAGGGCGAGGTTCTGGAGCGGCTCGGCCCGCCGCAGCCACGCACCCGCCGCGATGAACGCCCAGCCCAGCGAAAAGCTGATGAAGACCGTCAGGCCGGCGGAGAGCGCCAGCTCGGCCGCGCCGCCGTTGGGGGAGTAGCCCAGCACGGTGATCGCCAGCACCATGATGATCAGCACCTGCACGGTGGCGCGCACCAGCCCGACCAGGCTGCGCGCGGCCGGCAGGGCGCCCGGATGGACAGGCAGCGACCGCAGTCGGGCGACCATGCCGTTCTTCTGGTCCTCGACCAGACCCACACCGGACTGCATCGCGGACTGGGCGGCGTTGTCCACGAGGATCGCCGGCAGCACGTAGTCGAGGTAGCTGACGCCCTCCGGGAAGTGCGGCGGCATGCCCATCTTGCTGAACACCTGGGTCAGGACGAACAGGATGACCACCGGTTGGATCAGGCCGAAGAGGACGATGCCGGGGTCGGTCACCATGGCCCGCAGCGACCGCCCGGTCAGGATCCGTATCTGGGCGGGGAGCGAGGTCCCCCCGAACACGGGCGCCGTGCCGGCCGCGGTCCGGGGCGCGGCCGGACGGGGGGCCGGGGGCAGCTGAGTGGTCACGGGGTCCTCCACAGGAGACGTCGGGCGGCGGTTCCGCCCGCCGGGTGTCGCGGTGTTTCGGTGACGGCGCACGGCGCCGGGGGCCGGGGGCCGGGGTCTCACACAGGTGTGCGGGACGCGGCCTGATCGGCGAGTGCCAGGTACACGTCGTCCAGGGTGGGCTCGCCGAAGGTGAGTTCGGTGGCCTCGACGCCCACCTGGTCCAGGGCCCGGACGACCTCGGCGATCTCCCGGGTGGCGTCGATCGGGACGACGACGGCGCGGGGGTCCTCCTCGCCGACCACCGGGGCGAACCCCGCGCCGCGCAGGGCCGCGCCCGCCGCGTTCCGGTCCTCGCCGGTCTCGAGGGCCAGGGTGACCGTGCGGCGGCCGACGGTCGCCTTCAGTTCCGCGGCGGTCCCGGCGGCGACGACCCGGCCGGCGGACAGCACCGCTATGGAGTCGGCCAGCCGGTCGGCCTCCTCCAGGTACTGGGTGGTCAGCAGCACCGTGGTGCCCTGCTCGACGAGGCCCTCGACGATCTCCCACAGGTTGAGCCGGCTGGACGGGTCCAGGCCGGTGGTCGGTTCGTCGAGGAAGAGCACCGCGGGCGCGCCGACCAGGGACACGGCCAGGTCGAGGCGGCGTCGCAGCCCACCGGAGTAGCCGCTCGCACGCCGGTCGGCGACCTCGGTCAACTGGAACAGCTCCAGGAGTTCGTCGGCGCGCGCCCGGGCCGCCCGCCGTCCGGCGCCCAGAAGCCGGGCGATCAGGACGAGGTTGTCGCGTCCGCCGAGTTGCCCGTCCACGGAGGCGAACTGCCCGGTGAGCCCGATCCGCCGACGGATCTCGACGGGCTCGCGGGCCACGTCGTAACCGGCGACCGCGGCCCGCCCCGAGGCGAGCGGCAGCGCCGTCGTGAGGATGTTGACCAGGGTGGTCTTCCCGGCGCCGTTGTGACCGAGCAGCCCCAGGACCGTCCCCCGGGGCGCGCTGACGCTCACCGAGTGCAGGGCCTGGACCGGGCCGAAGGACTTGCTGACGCCGTCGGCCTCGATCATCAGGTCACCGGTCCCACCGGCCGGTCCTGACGGGGCGGCGACGGGCGTGACGGTCGGGTTCATGAAAGGTGCTCCCGCTGGTGGGGCCGCGCCGGGTGAAGGGCGGCCGGTGGAAGGCGGAGGACGCTCCGCGCAGGTCGACCGGTCGGCCGGTGGCCGGCCGGGCACGCGTCCGGGGCCCGCGCGGCGGGCGGCACCGGACCTCGCCACGGGCACGGACGGTCCCCGGCCCGTGCGTCTGCGGTGGTCGACGGCCCGCGCGCCGCGCCCGAACGGGCACGCCCGCGACCGGTTCGGGCAGAGGACGTGCCGGTGCGCGTGCACCTGCGTGCGTCCGAACGTACGGCGGGCAGGGCGCGGGACCGGGTGGGAACGGTCACCGGACACCGCCGGCAGCGGCGTCGGCCGACCCGGTCGTGCCGTCCGCGGTGTCCCCGGGGAGGCCGGCGCCGTCCATGAGGCGGAACAGCTCCTCGTCGGACGCGGAGTCCAGGTCCAGCGGGCCGGCGGCGCGGGCCGGCGTTCCGTTCCGGGCGGGGGCCCAGCGGCCGGCCAGGGCCCGCAGCCGGGCGCCCGTACCGGTGTCGAGGGCCGCGCCCGAGACGAGCAGTTCCTCCAGCTCGTCCACGAGGGAGGCCGCGTCCCGAGGGCGCCGAGGACCGGAGGGCCGGAGCCCGTCGCGCACGAGACGGGCCACGGCGGCGGGGGAGGGGTGGTCGAAGACCAGGGTCGGAGGCAGCCGCACGCCGGTCGCGGCGGTCAGGCGGTTGCGCAGCTCCACAGCGGTCACGGAGGTGACGCCGAGGTCGGTGAACACGGTGTCCGCCCCGGCCTCGGCGGGGAGTTCACCGCCCACCACGGCCGCCAGCTCGCCCCGCACCAGATCGACGACCAGCGCCTCGGCCTCCTCCTCGGACAGGACGGCCAGCCGCTCCTCCAGCTCGGCCCGGGGGTCGCCGGTCGTGGCGGTCGCCGCCGGCGGCCCCACGGCCACCGCCGCGGAGGGCACCGAGGCCAGCCAGTACGCCTCGTGCCGGAAGGCGTAGGTGGGCAGATCCACCGCGCGCGCTCCCGGCAGGGCCGCCCGCCAGTCCACCGGGAGTCCCGCCGCGTGCAGGCGTACGGCGGTGGTGAGAAGGGCACTCGCCTCCTCCTCGCCGTCCCCGCCGCGCAGCGCCGGCACCACCACGGGCGCGGTGGTCGGCTCCCCCTCGCCCAGGCACTCCTGGACCATCGGGGCGAGGGCCGCCTCCGGGCCCAACTCGACGTAGACGGTGGTGCGTTCCTCGGCCAGCCGGTCGATCGCGTCGGCGAACCGCACCGTGTCCCGGACGTGGCGCACCCAGTGCTCCGGATCGCGGGCCTGCCGAGCGGTGAGCGGCCGGCCGGTGACGCAGGAGACGAGGGGCACGGTGGGCGCGTGGAAGGACAGGCCGGCGACCGTCTCGCGGAAGGCGGCGAGCATCGGCTCCATCAGTGGTGAGTGGAAGGCGTGGCTGACCGCGAGGAGCCGCGTCCGGTGCCCGGCGGCGGAGAGTTCGGCGGTCAGCTCCGACAGGGGCTCCCGCGCGCCGGACAGGACCACGGAGCGGGGCCCGTTGACGGCGGCGACGGCGACCTCGTGGGTGCGGTCCGCGAGCAGGGGCAGGACCTCCGCCTCGGAGCAGCCCACCGCGACCATGGTCCCGCCCGGTGGCAGCGCCCGCATCAGCCGGCCGCGCGCCGCGACCAGGGCGCAGGCGTCCCGGAGCGACAGCACGCCCGCCACGTGAGCCGCGGCGATCTCGCCCACCGAGTGCCCCACCAGCCGGTCGGGGACGGTCCCCCAGGACTCGAGGAGCCGGTACAGGGCCACCTCGAAGGCGAACAGCGCGGGCTGGGCGTAGCCGGTTCCGTCGAGCGACGCCGCCTCCTCGCTGCCCGGCGGGGCCCACATGACCTCGGTCAACGGCCGTTCCAGCAGCGGATCGAGGAGGTCGCACACCTCGCGCAGGGCCGCGTCGAAGACGGGGAAGGCGGCGGCGAGCCCGCGCCCCATTCCCGGGCGCTGGCTGCCCTGCCCGGTGAAGACGAACGCCGTCTCCGCCGTGGCGCCCGGCAGGGTGCGGACGGCGCTCCCGGGGGTCTCCCCGCGGGCGAACGCCTCCGCTGCGGCCCGTAGTCCGTCCCGGTCGTCGCCGGTCAGCACGGCCGCGCGCGGGTGCAGCGTACGGGTGGTGAGCAGGGAGTAGGCGATGTCCCGGCCGGACAGCTCGGGGTGCGCGGCGGCGTGGGCGGCCAGCCGCCGGGCCTGTCCGCGCAGCGCGTCGCCGTCCTTCGCCGACACCAGCCACGGCACGGCGGCGGCCGGGTGAGCGGAGCCCTCGGGGTACGTGGCGTCGTCCGGCTCCCGCGCGGGCGCCGGGTCCGGGTCCTGGGCCGGATCCGGCGCCTCGGCCAGGATCAGGTGGGCGTTGGTCCCGCTGATGCCGAAGGACGAGATCCCGGCGCGCCGCTGCCTGCCGTCCTCGCGGGGCCAGTCCCGGGCCTCGGACAGCAGCCGTACGGCGCCCCGGTCCCAGTCCACCCGCGTGGTCGGGGTGTCCGCGTGCAGGGTGCGCGGGAGCAGGCCGTGCCGCAGGGCCAGCACCATCTTGATCACGGCGGCGGCGCCCGCGGCGGCCTGGGTGTGCCCGAGGTTCGACTTGACGGAGCCCAGCCACAGCGGCCGTCCCGGCGGCCTGTCCTGCCCGTAGGTGTCCAGCAGGGCCTCCGCCTCGATGGGGTCGCCCAGGGCGGTGCCGGTGCCGTGCGCCTCGACGGCGTCCACCTCGCCGGCGCTCACCCCGGCGTCGGCCAGGGCCTGACGGACGACCTGGCGCTGGGCGGGGCCGTTGGGCGCGGTGAGGCCGTTGCTCGCGCCGTCCTGGTTGACGGCGGAACCCTGGATCACGGCGAGGACGGGATGGCCGTTGCGGCGGGCGTCGGACAGCCGCTCGAGCAGCAGCAGGCCCGCGCCCTCGGACCAGGCGGCGCCGTCCGCGCCCTCACCGAAGGACTTGCAGCGGCCGTCCGGCGAGAGACCCCGCAGCCGGGAGAACCCGGTGAAGGCGGCCGGGGTCGCCATCACGGCGACCCCGCCGGCCAGCGCCAGATCCGACTCCCCGGCCCGCAGGGAACGGCACGCCAGGTGCAGGGCGACCAAGGAGGACGAGCAGGCCGTGTCCACGGTCAGCGCCGGGCCGTTCAGACCGAGGGCGTAGGCGATACGACCGGACAGCGCGCCGCCCGCGGTGCCCACCGGCAGCAGGCCCTCCAGGTCCCCGGCCGCGTCGGCCGCGCCCGCGGCGTAGTCGTGGTACATCGCGCCGGTGAACACGCCGGTGCGGCTGCCGCGCAGCGTCGCGGCGTCGATCCGGGCGCGCTCCACGGCCTCCCAGGCGGTCTCCAGCATCAGCCGCTGCTGCGGGTCGGTGGCGAGGGCCTCCCGCGCGGACATCTGGAAGAAACCGGCGTCGAAGTGGGCCGCGTCGCGCAGGAAGCCGCCCTCGCGGGCCACGGAGGTGCCGGAGGCGTCGGGATCGTCGCCGAAGAGGGCGTCCAGGTCCCAGCCCCGGTCCTCGGGGAAGGCGGACACGGCGTCGGTGCCCTCGCGCAGCACCTCCCACAGGGCCTCGGGGGAGTTCGCGCCGCCGGGCAGGCGGCAGGCCATGGAGACGATCGCGACCGGTTCGCCGTCACCGGCAGCCGTTCGGGCCGGTGCCGTCACATCGACCACCTCGCCGGGCCGGCCCGCTCCGGCGAGTTCGCGGGCCAGGGCGGCGGGGGTGGGCAAGTCGAAGGCGAGGCCCGCGGGCAGCGGCAGGCCGGTGGCCTCGGACAGCACGTTGCGCAGCCGCACCGAGGCGACCGAGTCCAGCCCATGGGCACGGAACGTGGTGTCCGGACCGATGGGCGCCGGCGTCGTGCCACCGTCCCCGCCCTCCCCGGACGCGGCGGTCACCTCGGCGACCGCCGCGATGACCAGGTCGAGCGCGGTACGCAGGTCGGGGCGGACCACGTCGTCCGGGAGCGGCGCGGGACGCGCGGCGTCCTCGGCGAGGAGCCGTTCGAGCGCCAGCCGGTTGATCTTCCCGGCGGGAGTGCGGGGCAGCTCGGGCAGCACCACCAGCTCCAGCGGCATCTTGTACTCCGCGAGGCCCAGCCCGCGCAGGAACGCCGTGACCTCGTCCAGCCCGACGGTGCCGCGCGGACGGCCCGGCGCACCGCCCGAGGCACCGGCGGTGCCCGGGGCCCCGTCCTCCGCCGGGCGCTCGGTGACCACGAGAACCGGGTACTCGCCCAGCCGCGGGTCCGGCTTGGCGACGACGGCGAGCGGGCCGATGCCGGGCAGGTCGGCGAGGAGCGCCTGGACCTCCACGGCGTTGAACTTCCGGCCGCCCACGTTGATCAGTTCGGCGGACCGGCCGTGGAAGACGACCAGCCCGTCCTCGCCGATCGAGGCCAGGTCGCCGGTGCGCAGCCAGCCGTCCCGCGACACCACCCGCCCGGTCAGCTCCGGCTCGCCGAGGTAGCCGCGGAACATGCTGGGACTGCGGTAGTGCAGTTCGCCGGGCTCACCGGGCGGGCACGGGCGGCCGTCCTCGTCCAGGACACGCAGCTCGGCGTCCCGCGTGGGGCGGCCCACGCTGCGCGAGGCCACGTCCGGCGGGTCCCCGGCCAGGCTGCTGGTGCCGTTGCCGGCCTCCGACATGCCCCAGACCACCACCAGAGCCGTGTCCAGGACCTCGCGCACCGAGCGCACCAGCGCCGGGGGCAGGGCGGCCCCCGCGGTGAGGACCCGGTCGGGACGGAAACCCGCGCCGTCGGCGGAGCCCTCCGCCCGGGAGACCATGTCGTGCAGTTGGGCGGGCACCGCGACCACCACGGTCGGGTGCTCCCGCCGGGCCAGCTCGAAGAACCGGTCGACATCCCAGGTGCCGAGGAGCACCTGGCGGCCCGCGCGGAACAGCGCCGAGTACGCCGACTGCAGGCCGAAGCAGTGGGTCAGCGGGCACGCGGTCAGCACCGTACCGGCGTAGGCGTCGGCCGAATCCTCGGTCGCCGCGCGGGAGTTGGTGAGCAGTCCGTCGTGGGAGTGCACACAGATCTTGGGCCGTGCGGAGGTGGTGCCGGAGGACGGCAGCAGCAGGAACGGCGACTCGGGACGCACCTCGACGGGGTCGGGCCGCTGTCCGGAGAACCGCTCCAGCAACCCGGTCACGGTCCGCGTGCCGGGGGCGGCCGTGTCCCCGGTGACCAGCACGGTGCGCAGTGCGGGCAGCGCCTCGCGCAGCGTCGCCGCCGCCAGCGGCCCGCCGTCCTCCTGTGTGCGCGGCGGCAGGACGAGAGCGGCCGGGCCGACGCGTTCCAGCAGGGCCCGTACGTCGGCGGCGGCGTTGCCCTGGTGCACGGGCATGGTGACGGCCCCGACCTCGGCGGCCGCCAGATGCAGCGTCAGGTACTCCCAGCTGTTGGGCAGGTGCAGGGCCACCACGTCACCGGGGGCGATGCCCGCCTCCTGAAGACCGCGCGCCAGCGCGTCCACCTCGGTCCGCCAGGCGTTCCAGGTCCGGGCGCGCTCGCCGTCGAGCAGGGCCGTCGCGTCGCCGCCGCGGCGCACCGCCGCGGCGAACACCTCCGGCAGGGTCAGCCCGTCCAGGGACCGGCCGGTGGCACCGGGTGGATCGGTCGCGTAGTCGTGTGCGTGGACGGGCACCATCACTCCCGGGATGTCGAGCGTCGCCGTCGTGCGGGGATCGGCTCAAGGCTCTTGCCGAGCGGTCCGGGTTTTCCCTAGAGATGCGGGCGGGGCACGAGCGTGGCGGGGACGGGAGCCGGCCCGGGGCGGGGGCGGCTCCCGTCGCGGTCACCGGGTGACGGCCGACTCCGCCCGCGCCGCGGGGGCGGGCTCGGGGGCCGCGGCGGGGACGCGGGCGGCGGGCCGGACGAGATCCCCGCCGGCCTCCTCGCGGCCGGGGAAGCGCGCACCGAGCAGGCGCAGCATCGGGGCGGCCTTGACCGCCGTCTCCTCGAACTCGGCCGCCGGGTCGGACAGCGCGATGACGGCGCCGCCGACGCCGTAGCGCAGCCGGTTGCCGCTGAGCACCAGGGTGCGTATGACGATGGACAGGTCCACCGCGCCGGTCAGCGAGAAGTAGCCGATGGCACCCGAGTACACGCCGCGCGGCCCGCCCTCGAGACGGTCGATGACCTGCATGGTGCGGATCTTCGGGGCGCCGGTCATCGATCCGCCGGGGAAGGCGGCCCGCACCGCGGCCACCGGGCTGGTGCCCGGACGCAGCCGGGCCCGGACGGTGCTGACCAGCTGGTGCACCGTCGCGTAGCTCTCCACCTGGAACACCGGGTCGGCGACGACCGAGCCGACCTCGGCGCACCGCCCCAGGTCGTGCCGGACCAGATCGACGATCATCAGGTTCTCGGCGCGGTCCTTCTCGGAGGAGGCCAGGTCCTCGACCAGCCGGGCGTCCTCCTCGGGGGTGGCGCCGCGCGGCCGCGTGCCCTTGATCGGCTTGGACTCCATGGCGCCGTGCCGGTCGATGCGCAGGAACCTCTCGGGCGAGCTGCTGAGCACCGCCAGCGGACCGAAGTGCAGGTACGCGGCGAAGGGTGCGGCGCTCAGCCGGCGCAGGGACCGGTAGGCCTGCCAGGGATCGAGGTCGGTGTCGACCTCGGCCATGTTGGTCAGGCAGACCTCGTAGGTCTCGCCGGCGGCGATCTCCTGCTGGCAGACGTCGATCATCTTGAGGTAGGCGTCCCGGTCGTGCCGCAGCTCCACGGGGCCCGCGGTGCACTCGGGCACCGGGGGACACGGCGCCGGCGGCCGGCCGGCGATGCCGTGGAGCGACGCGGCGGCTTCGGCGAGCCAGGCGCGGGCGGCGTCCTCGTCGCCGTCCTCGGCGAGCGCGAGCAGGTAGCCGGTGTCGGTGCGGTGGTCGAGGACCAGGGCGCGGTCGGCGAAGACGAGGACGGCGTCGGGGTCGGGGGAGCGGTGGGCGGCGTCGCCGCCGCACTCGGCCTTGAGTTCGTAGCCCAGGCAGCCCACCCAGCCCAGGGCGAACTCGAAGGGCAGCTCGGGCACCTCGGTGCGCAGCCCCGCCAGGTCGTTCTCCAGCCAGGACAGAAAGGGCCCCGACACGGTGCGGCTGGTGCCGTCGGCGGTGACCGTCACGGTGCCGGCCTGCACGTCGGCCCGGGCGATCCGGGCGAGCGGGCCCGAGGCGTCACCCATCACCGACAACTCGCCCAGGCGACCGCCGGGGCGGCTGCTGTCCAGCCAGAAGGGGTGCTCACCGGTGCGGAACAACGTGTCGAAGGCGACCTCCGCGTCCCAGCGCGCCGGCAGCCGCTCGGCGAGGACCCGCAGCCGCCGGACGGAGCCGGGCGTGTCCGGTGCGGACCGCGCGGCGCGAGCGGACGTGTCCCCGGTGGCGGGCGCGGGAGCGGTGCCCGCCGGGCCCGCACCGCCGCGCCGTGAGGAGTGGTACCGCTCGGTGAGCCGGCGGAAGTTGTCCAGGAGGCGGTGCCCCTCCTGGGTCCCGATGGACTCGGGGTGGAACTGCACGCCCCACAACGGCAGCGTGCGGTGGCGCAGCGCCATCAGCACGCCGTCCGACGACCAGGCGGTGGCCTCGATCTCGGGCGGCAGGTCGGTCACCGCCAGGGAGTGGTAGCGCACGACCTCCAGCGGGAACGGCAGCCCCGCGAAGAGGCCGGTGCCGTCGTGCCGCACGACGGAGGTGCGGCCGTGGCGCGGCTCGGGTGCGCGCCCCACCCGTGCGCCGTGGGCGAGCGCCAGGCCCTGGTGGCCCAGGCAGACACCGAGCACCGGAAGCCGGCCCTCCTCGGCGATGGCGGCGCACAGGCCGAAGTCGGCGGGCCGGTGCGGGGTGCCGGGGCCGGGGGAGAGCACCACGTTGTCGAACGCGTCGAGCAACTCGGGCCGCCAGCCCGGATCGTCGTTGCGGATGACCTCCGGCTCCCGTCCGTTGACCCGGGACAGGTAGTGGAAGAGGTTGTAGGTGAAGGAGTCGTAGTTGTCGACGAGAAGTGTGCGCATGGTGTCCTTGTCCGGGGGGCGCGGGAGCGGAAAGTGACGTGAAGGGCGACGGACGGGGTCGCCGTCCGGCCGTGTGCGGGCTCTCCGGTGATGCGTCGGCCACGGCTGCGGTGAGCGGACTCGGGCACGGCACCGACGGGCGTACGCCGGTCACGGCTCCAGCACCGGCCCGGGCGGCGGCCCATCCCTCGCCCGGGCGGGGCGCTCAGGAAGCGTTGGCGGGCGGGACCGGGTCGAGGGCGCGTCCGATCTCGGCCTGGACCGCCGCGAGGTGCTGGGTGAGGAAGAAGTGGCCGCCGTCGAACACCCGCAGCCGGAACGGCCCCGTGGTGTGCTCCTGCCAGCGCTCGGCCTCCGCGACCGTGGTCAGCGGGTCGTCTCGGCCGGTGAGGGCGGTCAGGGCGCAGCGCACCCGGCGGTCGGGCGGGCAGGAGTAGGTCTCGATGGCGCGGTAGTCGCCGCGCAGCGCGGGCAGCGCCATGCGCAGGATCTCCTCGTCGCCGAGGACACCGGCGGCGGTGCCGTTCAGCCGCTTCATCTCGGTGACGATCCCGTCGTCGTCGCGCAGGTGGACCTCCTCGGCGCGGGTGGTGGACGGGGCCCGGCGGCCGGAGGCGAGGACGGTGTGCGGGCCGGCGTCCCGCTGCTCCAGGCGCCAGGCCGTCTCGAAGGCCAGGGCCGCGCCCATGCTGTGCCCGAAGAACACCGTCGGCCTCTCGTCCAGGGCGAGGAGCTGCTCGGTGATCAGGTCGGCCAGGGTGCCGAGATCCGTGACGCAGGGCTCCTTGCGCCGGTCCTGACGGCCGGGGTACTGCAAGGAGATGACCTCGGCCCGCGGTGCGAAGCGCGCCGAGACCGGGTGGTAGAAGCTGGCGGAGCCGCCGGCGTGCGGGAAGCAGACCAGCCGGACGGCGTCGGTGCCGGCCGGGTGGTAGCGCCGCAGCCACAGGGCCCGGGTGTCCTCAGCGGTGGTCACGGTGTGTGTCCTTCCGGTTTCTTGCTCTGGTGGTTCCGGCTCGGTGGTGGTGTCGGCCGGGGTCAGTCCTCGTGGACGGTGATCGAGCCCGACGGGCACAGGTCGCCCGCCTCGTGGACCGCGTCCGCGTCCTGGGCGGCGGGTTCCTCGTGCAGCAGGACCACGACGCCGTCGTCGTCCTGGTCGAAGACGGAGGGGGCGTTGAGCACGCACTGGCCGGCGCCGACGCACCGTTCGCTGTCGACGGTGACACGCATGATCGTCTGGCTCCTCGGTGGTAGGGGGTGGTACCGGCGGCTACCAGCGCACCGGCAGTTCGTGCAGTCCGAAGAGGATCCCGTCGTACTTGAAGGCCAGTTCCTCCAGCGGGACGGCCAACTCCAGGGTGGGGATGCGCTCGAACAGCTTGCGGTAGGCGACGTCCATCTCGACCCGGACCAGGTTCTGGCCCAGGCACTGGTGGACGCCGTAGCCGAAGGCCACGTGCCGCCGCTCGGACCGCTCGGGATCGAAGGCGTGCGGGCAGCCGAAGACCTCCGTGTCGTGGTTGGCGGCGGCCAGCAGCGGGACGATGCCCTCGCCCTTGCGGATCACCTGGCCCGCGATCTCCACGTCGTCCACCGCGACGCGCAGCGCCACCATGTCGGCCACCGAGTGCAGCCGCAGCAGCTCCTCCACGGCCCGCTCGTCGCCGGCCCACTGCGGGTGGGAGAGCAGGGTGACCACACCGAGCCCGATGTTGTTGGCGGTGGTCTCGTGCCCGGCGATCAGCAGGAGCAGCAGGACGCCCGAGAGTTCCTCGTGGCTGAGCTGCCCCGTGGACAGCAGGCGGCTGATCAGGTCGTCGCCGCGCCACTTGTCCTTGATGGCGATCAACCGGTTGATGTAGCGCAGGAGTTGACGGGTGGCCGTGGCGCGCTGCTCGTCGGTGGAGGAGCGGATGGCGACCAGGGTGCGGGTGCGGGACTCGAAGAAGTCCCGGTCGGCCGGGGGCACACCGAGGAGGGAGGAGATCACCAGGGACGGCACCGGCAGCGCGAAGTCGTTGACCAGGTCCGCGGTGTTGCCGCCGGCCAGCATCGCGTCGATGCGCTCGTCGACGATCCGCTCGACGGCGGGGCGCAGCTCGCGGACGCGGCGTACCGTGAACTCGGGGATGAGGACCTTGCGGAAACGGTCGTGCTCGGGGGAGTCCAGGCCCACGAACCAGCCGGGGATCTGGTCCTGTTTGGGCACGCCCATCGTCTCGCCGACGTTCGGGAACCCCTCGTTGTCAGGGTTGGCGCTGATCTTCGGATGGGTGAGCACCGCGCGCACGTCCTCGTGCCGGGTGACCAGCCAGATCGGTACGCCGTTGGGCAGGTGGGACTGCACCAGGCCGCTCTGCCGCCGGTGGCCGGCGTACTGGGACAGCGGCAGCGGCTCCTCGGGTGTGCGCAAGGGGAAGTCGACCACCGTGGGGCCGGTGCTGGTCGTCATGTCCGTTCCTCGTCTCTCGTCGTGCGGTCGCGGTGCCGCGCCCGCGTCGGGCGGGCGGCGCACGGGCCGGCCGGTCTCAGCCGGAGGTGTAGAACTCCCGGACCGCCCCGGCGATGTACTCCTGGTCGTCGGCGGTGAGCCCGGTGTGGGTGGGCAGGTACAGGCCGTCCTCGCTGAAGCGGTGGGCGTTGAGGGTCGGCCAGACCGGGTCCAGGTAGCCGGGCTGCCGGCTCATCGGCTTGAAGAACAGCCGGGTCTCCACGCCGCGTGCGTCGAGGTGGGCGCGCAGTTCCTCGCGGCGCTCGGCGCGCAGGTCGTACATCCACAGCACGTCGCGCGGCGGCATCAGCGTGATGCCGGGGACGTCCTTGAGAGCGGCGTCGTAACGGGCCTCGATCTCCCGGCGTGCGGCCAGGATGTCGTCCAGGCGCTCGACCTGGGCCAGCGCCACGGCGCCCTGCATGGCGGTCATGCGGTGGTTGTAGGCCAGCTTCTTGTGGAGGAAGCTGTGGTCGCGGGTGAAGGCCATGGCCCGCAGGTGCGCGAGCTGCCCGGCGAGCCGGGGGTCGTCGGTGAGGCAGACGCCGCCCTCGCCGGCCGTGATGATCTTGTTGGCGAAGAGCGAGAAGCAGGCGATGTCCCCCACCGGGCGCACCCCGTGCGCCTCGGCGGAGTCCTCCACCACCCGCAGGTTGTACTGGTGGGCGATGTCCATGATCGCGTCCATGTCGCAGCGCCGCCCGTAGACGTGCACCGGCATGATCGCCCGGGTACGCGGGGTGATCTTCTCCTCGACGCGGGTGACGTCGATGTTCAGGTCGTCCGCGCAGTCGACGAAGACGGGGGTGGCGCCGGTGTAGGTGACGGCCCAGGCCGAGGCGATCATCGTGAACTCCGGCACGATCACCTCGTCGCCCGGGCCGATGCCCAGGGCCCGCAGCGCGAGGGTGAGGGCGGCGGTGCCGGAGGAGCAGGCGACGCCGTGCGCCACGCCGTTCCACGCGGCGAAGGCCTCCTCGAAGCGCCGCACGTACGGTCCCTGGGAGGAGATCCAGCCGCCGGACACGGCGTCGGTGACGTACTCCAGTTCCCGGCCGGTCAGGAAGGGCCGGGAGACGGGGTGGGTGAAGGCCATGCGGTCCTCGCTGCTGTCGCTGGGCTGGGAGTCGACGGGATGCGGCCGGTGCGCCGGGCGGCTCATGCCGCCGCCAGCAGGCCGAGTACGGTGTCGGCCGCGGCCCGGCGGCCACCGGCCGCCTTCTGCAGCTCGCCCAGCCGCTCGGCCCGTTCGCGGAAGGACGGATCGGAGGTGACCCGGGTCAGCTTGTCCACCACGTCGTCCGGGTCGACGGTGTGCGGCCGGTCCAGGGTCAGACTGATGCCGAAGTCGTGGCCGCGGACCGCCTGGTCGAAGCAGTCCACCCACAGCGGCCGCACCACCTGCGGCTTCCCGAAGTAGACGCCTTCGTGGTAGGCGTTGCCGCCCCCGTGCGAGAAGAACACCGACACCTTCGGGTGGGCCAGCACGTCCAGCTGGGAGGGCACCCAGTTCTCCACCCGCAGGTTCGGCGGCAGGGAGGCGGCCGGCGGCAGCAGGTGCTGCTGCTCCCGCGGCAGCTTCCACAGGAACTGGTGCGTGCCCGACATCCGCCGGGCCACTTCCACCAGCGCGCCGACCTCCTCGCGGGTCAGGCGGGTGATGGTGCCGAAGCCCATGTAGACGACCGAGGTCTGCTCGTCCAGCCACCCCGCCACCGCACGGTCGTCCGGGGCCTCCGGCAGAGGCGGCAGCACGGCCCCCACCAGGCGCACCTTCTCGGGGACGTCGAAGGGGTAGTCCAGCTCCGCGATGGACGCGCACAGCACGGCGGCGGCCCCGTCCACCCGTGTCATCGCGTTGGGCGGGGCGATGCCCAGCTCCTTGCGGATCGCCGCGTCCTCGCGCAGCACCCTGCCCATCCGCGGATGCAGGAACATCCCGAGCGTGCGCCACTTGAACAGCGTGTTGGCCAGCCTCTGCCGGGCCGACATCGCCAGCGGCAGACCCGAATTGGGCACGGGGAAGTTCTTCGGGGTGTACGAGGTGCCGAAGGGGTTGTGCGAGGTGAGCACGTTGCTGGCGACGAACGGCACGTTGAGCACGTACGGGATGCCCCGAGCCAGCGCCAGGTCGACCGCGAAGCCGGCCACGCAGTCGACGACCATGAGCGCCGGCCGCACCTCGTCCACGACGCGCTCCAGCTCGCGGTACTTGCGCGCCTGGAGCGTCGGCCTGTAGGACTGCCGCACCACCGCGCGATGCGCCTTGAACCGCGAGGACTGCGTCACCTCGCGGTACACCGCGTCGTCCCAGGTCACCGCCGACAGTTCGGACACCACCCCGCCCAGCGAGGCGAACGACACCGCGGACGCGGCCGCGAGGCCCTCCACGTCACCCCGCCGGTGCTCGTCGGTGGCGAACCACAGGTCGGGCACGCCGCGCCGGGCCAGCTCCCCGGCCAGCACCAGCAACGGGTTGAGCAGTCCGCTCTCGGGGAGGCTGACGAAGAGGATCGGCCGGGCGGCGGAGTCCATGCGGGCCCTTTCACGAAGTGACTGCCGTGGTGCGCCGTGGCCCGCCGGTCAGGCGTGCGACGGGCGCGACGATGCGATGGCGTGCGGCCGGCCGGGGGTCGGACACGGGAACGACGACCGCACCACCACTTGATCTCACGGCTGCGACGGGGGAATTCCTTAGATTTCTCGCCTCACGAGGCCGCGAAGCCTCTCCGAGGCGTACTTGTGACGTATACGTAGGCATGGCGCGGGGGGAGCGGGGCAGTCGCCCGGTCACCTCGGTCGCGCGGGGCTCCGGCGCAGCCCGGGCCGGCCGGCGCGGGAGGACCACCGGCCGGCGCACGAGGACCACGGCGCCGTCCGGCCCGTACGACCCTAGGGAGAGCAAGTGACCGACCGGGCCGGCACCGCGCACCCCGTCCCGCCGCTGGTCGGGCGGTCCGGGCACCTCGAGGCACTGGCCGGGCACGCCGCGGCCGCCCGGGCCGGACAGCCCCGCCTGGTTCTCCTGGACGGCCCGGCGGGCGCGGGCAAGACGGCCCTGCTGCGCGCCGCCCTGGCCGACGGCGGCCCCTTCGCCGGCATGACCGTCCTGCACGGATCCTGCCGCGCCGTCGAGGCGACCACCGGCTACAGCGCGGTGCGTGCCCTGTTCGGCCCGCTCGGCCTGACCGGCCGCAGGGGCCGCTCCTCGACCCTGCTGGACGGAGGCGCCCGGCACGCCCTGCCCGCCCTCACCGCCGCACCCCAGGAGGGCGACGCCTTACCCGGTGGGACCTTCTCGGTGCTGCAGGGCCTGTACTGGCTGACCGTCAACCTGGCGGCCGACGGCCCCCTGGCGCTCGTCCTGGACGACGCCCACTGGTGCGACGAACGCTCCCTGCGCTGGCTGGACTTCATGCTGCGCCGCGCCGACGGCCTGCCGCTGCTCGTGGTGGCCGCCCACCGCACCGAGGCCGGTCCCGCCGCCCGCGACGCGCTCGCCGACCTGGTCGCCCACCACCTGCCGGTGTCGCTGCGGCTGGGGCCGCTGGACACCCCGCGGGTGGCCGAACTGACCGGCCTGCTCTTTCCCGCCCAGCAGCCCCGACCGTCCTTCGTCGACCGTCTGGCGTCCGTCACCGGCGGCAACCCCCTCCAGGTCGTCCGCCTGCTGGACGACCTGCGCGCGGCCGGCCTCGGCCCGGACGAGGCGGGGGAACGCCGGATGGCCGAGATCGGCGGGAGGACCGTCGCCGCCTCCGTGCACCGGGTGCTGGAACACCAGCCGGACTGGGTGGGCCGCACGGCCCGCGCGATGGCCGTGCTCGGCGACGAGGACACCGCCTACCTCGCCGCGTTGGCCGGACTGTCCGTCCCGCACGTGGAGGAGGCGGTGGACGTACTGCGGGAGGCCGGCCTGGTCCGGGCCGACCGCCGCGAACTCGTCCACGACTTGGTCGGTGCCGCGGTCCTCGAGACCCTCGGCGCGGCCCAGGCGGCCGAGCTGCGCCTGCGCGCCGCCCGGCTGCTCAGCGACATCGGCCGCCCGCCCGAGGAGAGCGCCGCGCAACTCCTGCTGGTGCCGGGGGCCACGGACGCCTGGGCCCTGGACGTACTGCGCGCCGCCGCCACCCAGGCCGAGCACCGGGGCGCCCCCGAAGCGGCCGCCCGCTACCTCCAGCGGGTGCGCGAGGCCGGACCGGACGACCCCGCCCTGCTGACCCGGCTCGCGAAGGCGCTGGCGGAGAACGACCCGGAGCGTTCCCTCAGCCTGCTGCACGAGGCGCACGACCTGTCCACCGACGCGCGCGCCCGCACCAGCACCGCGATCCAGCTCGCCCTGACCTGTCTGAGCGTGCAGCGGGCCCCACAGGGCACCCGGATCCTCACCGAGGCCCTGGACGCCCTCGACGCCGAGGCGGGCCCCGTGCCGGACCCCGCCGAACGGGAACTGCGCACACTCGCGGAGTCGGCCCTGCTGATCGTCGGCTCCGACGAGAAGTCCACCTTCCCCCAGGCCCTGCGCCGCGCCGCCCGGACCCCCGAGCCGCCCGGCGACACCCCCGCCCAGCGCCAGCAGCTCGCCATGCTGAGCGTGCTCTGCGCGGCGGACGCCGGCCGCGCGGCGGACAGCGCGCGCCGCGCACGCCGGGCGCTGCGCACACCGGACGCACCGCTCGGGACGTGGTCGCTGCTGCCCGCCTCGCTCGCCCTGTACCTGGCCGAGGAGGACCGGGCCGCCGACGACGCGCTGGAGGCGGTGCTGCGGGACAGCCGGGACAAGGCCGCGGTGTGGACGTACGCCCTGGCCCTGTCCACCCGGGCGATGTTCCGCCTGGAGAACGGCGCGCTCGCGGACTCCGCGGCGGACGCCCAGACGGCGCTGGAGATCATCGGCCGGGAACGCTGGGGCGACAACGCCACCATGGCCCACACCGCCTACGCGACCTCCCTCGTCGCACGCGGTGAGACCGAGCGGGCCGAGGAGGCCCTCTCGGCGATCAAGCGCCCCGGTCTCGACCGCTTCGTGTGGGAGTACCACTGGTACCTGATGGCGCTGGGTCGGCTCCGGCAGGCCCGCGGAGACCTGGAAGGGGCACTGGAGACGTTCGTGGCGTGCGGCGACTCGCTGGAGGAGGCCGGGCTCGCCAACCCCGTCTTCGCCCCCTGGTGGCTGGAGGCCGCCTGCCTCCTCGGCGGGCTCGACCGCACCGAGGAGGCACGGGAGTTCGCCGAACGGGGCGCCGCGCCCAGCGAGCGGTGGGGGACCCTGCGTGCCCGCGGATACGCCGCCCTGGCCCGCGGCGCGAGCACGCCGGGCGCGGCGGCGGTGGAACCCCTGCGCGAGGCGGTGGCCCTGCTGCGGTCCTCACCGGCCCGCGGCCACGAGGCCCGTGCCTCCCTGATGCTGGGCCGCGCGCTGGTGCGGGAGGGCCGAGCCCGGGAGGCACGGGAACACCTGCGCGAAGCGGTCGCGCTGGCCCGACGCTGCGGCTGCGTGGCCCTGGCCCGGCAGGCTCGTCAGGAGCTGGTCGCGGCCGGCGGGCGCATGCGGGAGATCACCTCGTCCGCGCTGGACATGCTGACGGGCACGGAGCGGACGGTGGCCGGCCTGGTCGCCTCCGGAGCCGGGAACAGGGAGGTCGCGCAGTCGCTCTTCGTCACCGTGCGCACCGTCGAACTCCATCTGACCAGCGTCTACCGCAAACTGGGCGTGCAGCGGCGGGCCGATCTGGGCGCGGCCCTGCGAGCGGAGGACGCCGTCTCCCGGCCGGGCGGAGACGGCAGATGAACGTTCCGTCAACGGGGGAACAAGACGTCCGACGCGCGAACCACCGGCCTCGCGGAAATATAAGATCACGACATGGCACCCCCTGACCTGCCACTGTTCGAACGCGACCGGGAACAAGCGGTCCTCTCCGCCGTGATCGGTGAACTCCGCTCCGGCCGCCCGGCCCTGGTCACCGTCACGGGAGAGCCCGGTCTGGGGCAGAACGAGCTGTTGCGCTGGGCCGCGGGGCAGGCGCGGGACAGGGGAGTCCACGTACTCGCCGCCCGTGCCACCTCCGCCGAGCACGAACTGCGCTACGGGGTGGTCGCCCAGCTCCTCGCGCCCGAGGACCGCGACATCGCCACCCGCCTCTTCGTGGCCCCGCAGCGCCCCGGCGGCCTGCCAGGCCTCAACCACCTGCTCACCGCGTGCCACGACCGGCCCACCCTCCTCGTGGTGCAGGACGTCCAGTGGCTCGACCCGGCCTCCCTGCGCTGGCTGGAGGCCCTGGCCCGCCGCCTGCCCCGGGCTCCTCTCGCCCTGCTCACCAGCACCACCGGCACCGCCATCGACCGGCCCGAGTGGAGCGTGGGGACCCCGCTGACCGGCCTCGCCAGCACCATCGAACTCGCGCTGCCGCCCCTGACGACCAGCGGCGTGAGCGCCGCCGTGCGCACCGTCTGCGGCGTCCCCGGCGACACCGACTTCACCGACGCCCTCGCCCAGGCCACCCGCGGCGTCCCGGCCGTCGTCCACGAGGTCCTCCTCCGATTCACCCGCACTGGATGCGCCCCACGCGCCGAGCACGTCGAGCACCTGCGCGCCCTGACCGCCGAAGTGGTCGGCGACCACGCCGCGCAGGCACTGAGCGAACTGCGCGACCCGGTCGCCGTCGACGTCCTGCGCGCGCTCGCCGTCTGCGGGGACCTGCTCGACTTCCCGCTGGTCTGCACGCTCGCCGGCCTGCATCCCGTGCCCGAGGCCCGGCTGCGCGCCACGCTCATGGCCAGCGGCCTGCTCACCCCCCGCGACGGATCGCCCCCCGGCCACGACGCCGTGGTGCGCGCCCGGATCCTGGAGGAGATGCCCGCAGCCGACCGCGCCGACCTGTACGCGCGCGCCGCCCGGCTCGCCCAGCGGGTCGCCGTGGCCGACCAGGGCATCGCCGAACTGCTGCTGCGCGCCCGCCCCGTGGGAGCGCCGTGGGCCGTGGCCACTCTGCGTCGGGGCTTCGCCGCCGCACTGCGCAGCGGAAGGCGGGATCGGGCCACCGCCTACCTCGCCCGCGCCCTGGACGAGCCGCTGCGGTCCGAGGAACGGGCCCGCGTCGAACTCCAGCTGGCCTCGGTGCAGATGGTCACCGCCCCCACGGCCGCGGAGCGCCGCCTGCACGGCCTCATACGTTCCACCGGCACCGGTACGGGCCTGCGTGCCCAGGCCGTCGACCTGTGCCTCCTCGGCGGCGACACCCGCGCCGCGCGCCTTGCTCAGCCCACCGGCCCCGGAACACTCGGCGCCCCTGCTCCCTTCGACGCGGACGTCCCCGCGCCGGGGCGGGGGAGCGGCATGGGAAGCCCGCCCGGCCGCCGCGCCCGGGCCGTCGCGGGCGACGCGACCGCTCCCCGTGGCGGAAACACGTCCGACCCGGCGCACCGGGACGGGTCCGACGAGCACCCCGAGCGCACCGCCACCGCTGACAACGATGCCACCGTCAGTGAGCGGGACGACCTTGCCACCGTCGGCGAGCGGCACGAGCTTGCCACCGTCAGCGAGCGGCACGAGCTGATCGCCCTCCTGCGAGTCGCCCGGTTCCTGCGTCACGAGGAGACCTGCCCGGGCGTCCCTCCCGCCCCCGCCCTGCCCGAGCACTCGCACAGCCCCGCCGTCGCCGGCGTGCGCGCCTGGGAACACGCGATGGCCGGCGTCCATCTCGAGGCGTCCCGCCGGCTGGCCAGGGCGGCCTTCGCGCCCGATCCCGGCGGCCGCCCCCCGCTCGTGACGCCCCGCCTGTTCGCGTGCCGCGCGTTGTTCCTGACCGACGACGGCGACGAGGCCGAGGCCCACCTGGCCACTCTGCTCAACGAGGCCCACCGGCAACGCGCCGCGATAGCCATCGCCCACGTCCTGGCCGTCCGCGCCGACCTCCACCTGCGGCACGGTCGCCCCGACGCGGCCGCCCGCGACCTGGCCGCGGCCGAGGCGGAGCTGCCGCCGGCCCGGCTCCACCCGCTGTTCGTCCCCTACTGGGCCTCGCTCAACCTGGTCGCCGACCTGCAGAACGGCCGCCCCGACCGGGCCCGCGAGATCGCCGCCCGCCCCGTCCCGTCCCTCTCCGAGGAGTGCGCCACCAGCGCCTATCTCCTCTTCGCACGCGGCGTGCTGGCCCGTTCCGAGGACGATCCGCAGCGGGCACGCGCCTACTTCCGCGCCTGCGGACGCTGGCTGCTGCACTACGGCTGCGTCAACCCGGCGGTCCTGCCCTGGCGTTCCCTGGCCGCCGAGGCCGCCCACGCACTCGGCGACGACGCGGAGGCCCTGCGCCTGACGCGCGAGGAGGTGCGGCTCGCCGCCCGCTGGGGCACCCGCAGCGCCCTCGGCCGCGCGGAACTCGGCCTGGCGGTGGTGATCAGGGAGAACCGTACCGAGCACTTCCGGGCCGCGGTCGCCACCCTCAGCGAATCCCCCGCTCGTACCGACTACACCCGCGCCGTGCTCGAACTGGCCTCCGCGGAGAGCGCGGAGGCCGAGCGCAGGACCGCGCTGGCCCTCACCTCCCGCAGAGCCTCCACGGCCGGCGGCGTCGCTCCCGGCCCGCTCCCCGGGTTCTCCCAGGTCCTGCCCGCTCCGGCCGGCGTACCGCCCGGGCGGGGCGCCGCGCCGCACCCGCGGCCGCCGGCCGGCTGGCCCGCGCTGAGCCCCGCCGAGCACGAGACCGCCCTCCTCGCCGCGAGCGGTCTGGCCAACCGGGAGATCGCCACCACGTTGTCGGTGACGACCCGCGCGGTGGAACTGCGCCTCAGCGGTGTCTACCGCAAACTCCGCATCCGCGGACGCGAGGAACTGCGCGCACTGAGATACGGACCGGAGGGCGGCTGACCCATGCTGCTGGAGCGCAACACCGAGATCACCCTGGTCGACGCCGCACTGGGCGCCGCCGCCGAAGGACGGTCCTCCCTCGTGGTGGTCACCGGCCCCCTCGGCATCGGACGCTCGGCGCTGCTGCAGCGGCTGTCCGCGGTGGGCGACGCCCACGAGGACGTCCGGGTGCTGCGGGCCAACGCCGCACCCATGGAGCAGGACTTCGCCTTCGGCGTCGTACGGCAGCTCTTCGAGCCCCTGCTCAGCGGCTCGCCCCAGGACGTGCGCGGCCGCTGGATGGACGCCCACGCGTCCTTCGCCCGGCACGTGCTGGCCGACGACACCGCTTCGCCCGGCGCCGACCAGGCGATCGCCGCCACCGAAGCGGTGCTGCACGGACTGTTCTCGCTGCTGGCCAACGTCAGCGCCGACAGCCGACTGCTGGTCCTCGTGGACGACCTCCAGTGGTCCGACGTGCCCTCGCTGCGCTGGCTCACCTTCCTGGCCAAGCGGCTGCACGGACTGCGGGCCGTCGTCGTGTGCGCGCTGCGCGACGGCGACCCCCGCACCAGCCACGCCTTGATCCGCGAACTGCGGGAGGCCGCCACCCAGACCCTGAGGCCGGCCTCCTTGAGCCTGGAGGCCGCCCGTACGCTGGTCCGTGACCGTTTCGGCGAACCGGGCGACGAGGAATTCGTCCGGGCCTGTCACGAGGCCTCCGCCGGAAACCCCTTGTTCCTGATGTCGACCCTGGTCGGCACCGACCTCGTCGGCCGCCGACCGCAAGCCGAACACGCCGATCTCACCCGGAGGCTGAGCCCGTCCCAGTTGCGGGAACACCTCGCCAGCACCCTGCGCACCCAGCCCGCCCCGGTACGCGACCTCGCCGCCGCCATCGCCATCCTCGGTGAGCAGGGCGACGTCGCCACCCTGACCCGCCTGGCCGGACTGGACGACGCCGGCTACTCCGGAGCCCTGCGCGCGCTGGGCGCTCTGGGCATGCTCACCTCCGCGCACGAGCCGCGCTTCACCCACCGCGCCGTCGGTGACGCCGTCGAGTCCACCCTCACCATGGACCAGCGCGAGCGGCTGCACGACGAGGCCGCGGCCCTCCTGTACGCCTCGGGCAGTCCAGCGGAGCAGGTCGCCGCCCAGCTCATGGCCGTCGTCACCCGGCGCCAGCCCTGGGCCGTGGAGGTCTTGAGCGCCGCCGCCGACACCGCCATGCGCCGCGGCGCATCCGACACCGCCGCCCGCTACCTGCGGCGCGCCCTGCTCGACAGCCCCGCCGAAGGCGTCACCCGCGCCCGGCTCCTGGTCGAACTCGGAACCGCCGAGAGGGACTTCGACCCACTCGCCTGCGAACGGCACATCGCCCAGGCCATGACGCTGCTGCCGGAGCCCCGGGACCGGGCCGTGGCCGCGCTGCGCATCTCACCCACTCCGCTCGGCCCGACCCCGCTCACCGTCGTCGACCTGCTGCGCCAGGCGGCCGAGGGTCTCGGCCCGGCCTCCGGGCTCACCGGCCTCGACCGCGACCTCGCGCTGCGGCTGGAGGCCCGCCTGCGGCACTGCGGCCACGAGGACCCCTTCGAGCTCGCGGCGGCCGCCGAGCGGCTGAAGGAACTCGGGCCCGAACCACCTGTGGACACCGGCGCGGAGCGCGAGCTGACCATCGCCCTGCTCGGTGCCGTCACCCTCAGTTGCCGGCTGCCCGCCGCGGAGGTGGTGCGACTGGCGGAACGCATCCTCGACCGCGAACCCGCCACCTCCGCCCGCGTCCACTCCACCCTCCCCTTGGTGATCATCACGATGATCGCCGCCGACTCCGTGGAGGCCGTCGACTCCTGGCTCCCGGTCGAACAGCGCGCGCACGAGCGGCGCACCACCCCCGCCAACGCGCTCGCCCACATCGAACAGGCCCTCGTCCACCTGGGCCGGGGCCGGCTGGCCCAGGCCCGCGAGTGGTCCGAGGCGGCGCTGGGGATGACCGAGACCGACCACCACTCCCTGGGCACGGTGGCGACCATGACCCACGCCATCGTCGCCCTGGAGACCCGTGACCCCGCCCTCGCCGAACGCGTGCTGGGCCGAGTCGACCGGACCCGGTCCCAGGGCCTCCCCCTGACCGGCCTGCTCCGCCTGCTGGAAGCCATCGGCGAGATCGCCACGGGCGATCACACGGGGGCCCTCGACTCGCTGCAGTCCTGCGGCCGCCAGATGGAGGCCGCGGGCTGGCACAACCCGGTGCTCTTCCCCTGGCGTCCCTGGACCATCAGCGTGCACCGGCGCATGGGCGACACCCGCACCGCACGGGTCCTGGCCGAGGAGGAGTACGCCCGCGCCGAGCAGTGGGGTGCCCCGGTGGGCGTCGGCCGGGCCCTGCGGCTGCTCGGCCGGCTGGAGGAGGGCGGACGGGGTACGGCTCGGCTGCGCGAGGCGGTCACCGTCCTGCGCGGATCCGCCAACCAGTTGGAACTCGCCCGGGCGCTGCTCTCGCTCGCCGAACGCCTGGGCGGCGGCCCCGAGTCGGAGGCGCTGGTCCGGGAGGCAGCCACCCTGGCGACCGCCTGCGGTGCCCCGGCGCTGGCCGAGCGCGCCACCCGCGGCACCGTGAGGACGCCCCTGTACACGGCGTCCCCGGAGACCGTGCTCACCCCGACCGAGCGCCAGGTGGCGGGGCTCGCCTGCCGCGGCCTGACCAACCAGGAGATCGCCGGCGAGCTGGGTGTCAGCTCCCGCGCCATCGAAAAGCACCTCACCCACGCCTACCGGAAACTGGGTATCCCCGGACGCCGGGAACTCATCGCTCTTGTTTCCCGCGCGGAAGGCGCGAGTTTCCACAGGTAGCCATTCGGTGAAGTCGCCCGGGTCGTCGTCCCCGCCATATCCGGGACGAGGCCCGGGCCTTTCCGTTTTCCCTCCGAGTGCGTCCCGCCGAGGGCAACCGCTTTCTCTCCTCCGCTCCTCCCCGGATGGGCACCGCACTCGCGAGGCGATCCGCGCGTGCCTGCTCTGAACTGGCGCGATGACGTCGGCCCGCTGGGGGCGGGCTGTCTCTTTTGGCGCGTTCTGGGGTCAATTCCATCGGCCGGAGGGGGCGCCGAAGGGTTCGGTGTCCACACCGAACCTCCCCGACCGAACCCCTTCGGTGCGGAACCGTACCTACCGAAGGAGTCACCACAGTATTAGCAGGTCAAACCGTTGTCGCGTTGACCGGTCATCGTCGGCCTTCGTAATATTCCAGCGTCTTCCTTTTCTGTCGCATTCTTTTTCGCGCTAGGCCAGTCGCTTACCTGGCCCTCCTCCTAAAGCACCGATAGAAGAAGGGTTTGAGTTCCTTGGCGCCGACCCCCCACGCCACGCTCATGGACCGCACCCCCGTGGCCGGTCCGGCCGGCACCGCCGTGCCGGCAGCCGGTCACACCGACGGCTTCGACCGGGCTGACGCCTACATCGCCTGCCTGGATCCGGCTCTCACCATCCAGCAGGTCAACCAGGAGTTCGACCGCCGCTTCGGCGGACCGGCCTCCAGCCTCTGCGGCCGGAACTTCTGCGACCTGATCCACCCCAGCGTCCGGCCACCGCTGATGCAGCAGTTCTCGCGTCTGCTGGAGGGCAAGCGGCGCCGCTTCCTCACCGACGTCATCGCCGTCGATCAGGAGAGCACCGCCTCCGCGCTCCCGCTGCGCGCCATGGCCGTCCAGGGCGGCCACACCCCCGACGTGGCCGCGATTCTCGTCGTCATGTCCGGTGCGGACGAACGGACCGAGGACGCCGAGGAGATGGCGCCGCGCAAGAAGCTCCTCAGCGAGATCGACGCCCGCATCCTGGAGGGCATAGCCGCCGGTGTCTCCACCATCCCCCTCGCCTCCCGCCTTTTCCTCAGCCGCCAGGGCGTGGAGTACCACGTGACCGGCCTGCTGCGGGCGCTCAAGGTCCCGAACCGGGCCGCCCTGGTGTCCCGGGCCTACTCCATGGGCGTCCTCAAGGTCGGCACCTGGCCGCCCAAGGTCGTCGAGGATTACATCAAGTGAGCCGGACCGTGCCCGGTGTGCGGGGCGGCGGCACCGTCGCCCCGCACACCGGGCACCCCCGTCCGGCACCCACCCGTCCCGCGCGGCACCCACGGCAGCGCGCCGGCCGCCGTGCCGGCCCGGGCAGGCACGAAGGGGAGACACCGTGATCGAACTCGACGGCCGGCCCGCGGGCGAAGACGCGCTCGCGGCCCTGGCCCTGACCAACTACGGCCATTTCACCACCCTGTTGGTGGAGGACGGCCGGGTACGGGGCCTCGGCCTCCACCTGGAGCGTCTGATCCGCGACTGCCGGCTCCTCTTCGACACGACACTCGACCCGGACCGCGTGCGCGCCCTGGCCCGCCGGGCCGTCCCGCGAAGCGGCCGCCGGATCGTCCGCGTCACCGTGTTCGACCCTGCGCTGGACCAGGCCACCATCGACGCGGACGCCCGTCCGCGGATCCTGGTCACCGCACGGCCGGCCCCGGAGACGGACCCCGGGCCCCTGCGGGTGCGGACCGCGGTCCACCGCCGTGACCTGCCCGAGGTGAAATCGGTCGCCCTGGGACCCGCCCTTCGGCTCCGTCGCCGTGCCCGGCGGGAGGGCTACGACGACGTGCTGTTCACCGGAAGCGCCGGCGAGGTGCTGGAGGGCGGCACCTGGAACATCGGCCTGGTGCGCGAGGGCCGGGTCGTCTGGCCCGGGGGAGACGTCCTGCCCGGCACGACACGGCACCTCCTGCGCGAGACCGGGGGAGACCCCACCGAGCTGGTCGGCCTCCCCGACCTCGACGGCTGCGAGGCGGCCTTCGCCACGAACGCCACCGCCGTTCTGCGTCCCATCACCCGCATCGACCACCGGGAGTACCCCTCGTCGCACCCGGAGATGACCCGGCTCGTGGAGAGCTACCGGGCGCTGCCCGCTCACCGGCTCTGAGTCAGGCGCCCCCCCGCCGTCCCGGCCCGCACGGCACCGTCCGGCTCAGAGCCGTCGAGGTCGGGGACCCAGCGGGCGCCGTCGTCTTCGACGAAGAATCCCCGGTCCCGCAGGTGGAGTAAATCTGTCGTCGTCGCTGTAGACATTGCTGTCGCCCAGGGCTAGAGTTTGTGTCGTACCCAGAAGTCGATGGGCACGGCAGAGACGAACTGCCGTGCAGCAGGTCGAAGGAGCGGAACGGCAGCGGAGCGGCGGAGCCGGAAGTGACGGGTTCCTCCACTGGCTGCCGGGCCGAGCGGCCCCAGGGGTCGCACAGCAGTACCGCACAACCCAGCAGTACGGATGGAACACCCGCAACAGGTAAGGAGCAGAACGCCATCAGGATCGCCCGGGCCGAGTAGACCGCCCGGGTACCGCAGGCCCCGGATTGGAAGGTGGTCCCCGGTCACGCATCCGCGATCCCCGCAGCCCCGCCCCTCCAGGCGGAGAGCAGCGGAAAACGAGAGTCGGCTCGCAGAAGCCGGCAGATGGTGTTGAAAGCTCGGGGTCCGGGCGCCGGTCGGCGCCCGGACCCCTCGACGCGTCCTCGGAAGAAGAGGTCTATGCCCTCACGCAGTACCCGCCCCGCCACCCCTCTCGATGACGACGACTATCCTGCCTACACCATGGGCCGGGCCGCCGACATGCTCGGCACCACCCCCGCCTTCCTCCGCTCCCTGGGCGAGCACCGCCTGATCACCCCACTGCGCTCCGAGGGCGGCCACCGCCGCTACTCCCGCTATCAACTGCGCATCGCCGCCCGCGCCCGCGAACTCGTCGACGCCGGCACCGCCGTGGAAGCCGCCTGCCGGATCATCGCCCTCGAGGACCAACTCGAAGAAGCCCAACGCATCAACGAGCAACTCCGCGCCCGAGCACGGTGAGTCGCTCGTCCCCGGGCCGCATGCGGCCGCGCCGCCCGAGCCCGCAGCGATGACCAGCGCCGGCAGGCCACCGATCACCCCGCGGTACGAGCCGGGTTCTCACCGGCTGGTCCGGCGGGCTTACGCCGCGGGCGGGTAGCCGCGGGTGCGGACGAGGTCGTGCGTGAGTCGGGTGAAGGCGCGAGTGGCGGCGCCGCGGTAGGCAGTCTCGCGGTGCAGGAGGGTGACGGTGCGGGTGGGGAGGGGTGGGTCGAGAGGGACGGGGGCCAGATGGGGGTGGTCGTGGGTGACGGCGTCGGGCAGGACGGTGGCCAGGCCGGTGCGCTGGACGATCTCGGTGAGTGCCTGGATGGAGTTGGCCTCGACCCTGATGCGTGGGGCCGTCCGGTGGCGGGCGAAGTAGGCGTCGATGTGATCACGGGTGACGAAGTCGCCATTGAGCAGGACGAGTTGCCGGTCGGCCAGCTCCCTCACGGGTAGCGGGGTGACGTGGCCGGCGTCGGGCCGGCGGGTGCCGGTGACCAGGGTGAGTGTCTCCGTGAACAGGGCGGTGGCGGCGATGCCGGGGAGGTGGGGGCCGGCGAAGGCGATGCCGAGGTCGAGATCATCGGCGAGCAGGGCCGCTTCGACGCGGTCCTGGGTCATCTCCATCAGGGTGAGGCTGATGCCGGGGTGGCGAGTGTGGAACTCGGCGGTGAGCGGGCCGACCAGATAGGCGGTGAAGGTCGGAGTGACGCCCAGCCGGAGGTGACCACGGGAGAGGTCCTGGACGTCGTGGACGGCACGCTCCGCGGCGGCCAGGTCGCGCAGCGCGCGCCGGGCGTGGTCGGTGTACACGGCGCCCGCGTCGGTGAGCCGCACCGCGCGACCGGTGCGGTCCAACAGCTGCACGCCCAGGGACCGCTCCAACTGCTTGATCTGCTGGGAGAGCGTCGGCTGGGAGATGTGCAGCTCCTCGGCGGCGCGGGTGAAGTGGCCGTGTTCGGCGACCGCGAGCAGATAGCGCAGGTGACGCAGTTCGAGAGCAGCCATGGAATGAACTATAGATGCAGGCAATAGCTCCTATCTCCAACAGCTCTTGGACGCTATAGCAGGAGGTCATGCAGGGTGGATCTCACCAGCCCACAGGGCCGATCACCACCCGAAGGGAGTGACCATGGAGGACCTCACCGAAGGCGTCACCCGTTTTCAGCGGGACGTCTTCCCGGCCAAGGCGGAGCTTTTCGCCCACCTGGCCACGCATCACACACCGCACACACTGTTCATCGGCTGCTCCGACGCCCGCGTCGTCCCCGAGCTGATCACCGGCACCGAGCCGGGTGACCTGTTCGTCATTCGCACCGCCGGCAATCTGGTGCCCGCCTACACCCCCGAGGCCGACGGGATCACGGCGAGCATCGAGTACGCCGTCACCGCACTCGGCGTCAAGGACATCGTCGTCTGTGGTCACTCCGCGTGCGGTGCCATGACCGCACTCGCCGAGGGCCACGACCTCAGCGGTGCTCCCGCGGTTGCCACCTGGCTGCGGCACGCGGACGCCTCCGTGGCCCGCACCGTCGCAGGCGGTGACGTTCCCGCCCTGGTACGGCAGAACGTACTGGCCCAGCTCGCGAACCTGGCCACCCACCCCTCGGTCGCCAAGGCGTCGGCGCAAGGGAAGGTCACCGTGCGCGGCTGGGTCTTCGACATCCCCACCGGCCGGGTCCAGGACCTGACCGTCCCGCAAGCGGCCTGATACTCCCGGCCCCGGCCACCCACCCGGGACACTCCCCTCCCCCCACTCGCCATCTCACCTCATCCTCGTGAGGTGGCCCAGCTGAGAAAAGGACGTACTGATCATGGTGCACGCACAGCTCGACTCGACCGCCCGTGAAGCCCTGGCAGCCAAGGCCGTGGAGGCCAAGACCGTCAAGAACCTCTCCTGGCAGCAGATCGCTGACGCCTCGGGCCTGTCGGTGGCCTTCACCACCGCTGCCGTCCTGGGTCAGCACGCGCTGCCGGAGGAGTCCGCGAACGCCGTGGCCGAGCTGCTGGGCCTGGGCGACGACGCGGCGATGCTGCTGCAGACCGTTCCGCTCCGCGGTTCGATGCCGAACCGGGTTCCGACGGACCCGACCATGTACCGCTTCTACGAGATGCTCCAGGTCTACGGCACGACCCTCAAGGCCCTGGTCCACGAGGAGTTCGGTGACGGCATCATCTCCGCGATCAACTTCAGGCTCGACGTGAAGAAGGTCGCCGACCCCGAGGGCGGCGAGCGCGCCGTCATCACTCTGGACGGCAAGTACCTGCCGACCAAGCCCTTCTGACCGGCGCCGCTACGGCGTCCCATACCGGCGGCGACGGGGCGGGCCGGAAGAACATTCTTCCGGCCCGCCCCGCCCCGTTCCTCCGGCACTCACTGGCTCGGCTCCGGTGGCACGAACCCGCTGGCGACAAATCCTCGGAGCAACGGACAGGGCGATCCCGTCGTGACGGCAAGGGGACTCCGGCTGCCCGTTCGGGCACGTCGATTCGTCGGTTCCTCCCGAAGTCCGCGCGGCGCGCGGATGCTGGTGGACGTGGGGGAAATCCCCTTTCGAAGGGCAGCGGCCGGCACTCCGGCAGTGTTTGTATCGGTGGTTCTCGCGGCCCGAAAAATGCCCGGTCACAAAGGGGTTGGCGGGTTACCGAGGTCACTTGACGGACCCTTGCTAGGGAGGTTGTCGGCCCTTAGTCTCGAAACCGCTCCTTGATACGGTCATCCTTCATCTCGTGGAGGTTTTCGTGCTGTACAGCTCTCGGCCGGACTCCTGGCGCAGGCCGACCGTACGGCCGAACGAACCCCCCGGCGCCCACCCGGAAAGGTCGGGCAGCGATATCGAATGGCCCTGACAACGTTGTCCGACGCATAGGGATGTCGGCTGCCTCGCCGCCGTCCGCTCAGCTCACCTCGACCCCTCTCGACCCATCCGGGGAGCCCGGCGCCCGCTGCCGGTCGACCCGGGGCGACGCGGAACATCCGGCCCGGCCACCGACCCGGTGGTGCGTGCCGTCACCGGGCGCCCGTCGACACCCAGGCCCAGCGCACCGGTCCGCTCCGCGCTCGCCGACCCTTCCCAGCCCCCCACGCGCAGGAAGAAGGACGGTACGTCCGTGGCGACCACGAGTTTCCCCGACGCCTCGCCCAGCAAGAACAAGAAGGGCGCCGCCGCCCCGGCCGTGCCCGCCCGCCCCGGCCCGACCGGAAGCGGCACGCACCGCGGCGCCCCTTCGGTGAGGGCCTGCACGGCCCGTGTCTCCCCCGGGGACCTGACCGTCACGGTCGCGGAGCCCGAGTTCGCCCGCCGATTCGGGATGAGCACCGACGAGATTCGCGGACGCCGCATTCTCGACCTGCTCCATTCACCTGTTCCCGTACGGCTGCGGAAGAAGTTCACCGCCCTCTCGACAGGCGCGTGTCGGCGATTCACGGAGACCGTGACCTATCGGGACGGCGGTGGTCGGGAATTCATGGCCGAAGTCACCGGGGTCGCCGTCAGGAAACCCTCGGGTGCCGTTTCCGGCTTCGTCGTCTCTCTGCGCCGCGCGGAATCGGCGCCCCGTGCGGCGGGCATACGTCGGGCCGGAGAAAAGCGCGGAACCCAGCGGGGCACCCGACCTGAGGCCGCCGACGGACCCGTGCTCAGCGCCCTCGACGCACAGGTCCTGGAAGGGGTCGCGAGTGGCGAGTCCACGGCGCAGTTGGCCTCCCGTCTCTATCTGAGCCGTCAGGGAGTCGAGTACCGCGTCGGGCAGATGTTCCGGCGGTTCGACGCACCCAACCGGCCGGCCCTGGTGGCGCGAGCCCACGCCCTCGGGATGTTCGCGGCCGGCCAGTGGCCCCCGCGTGTGCTGCCCGACCGCGTGCGGTAGCGCGAACGGGGCCGCGCTCCCGGGTCCCGGGCGGTGGCCGTGGCGGTGACGCACCGCCGCGGCCACCTGCGTACGCAACCGGCGGCGCGGCACCGGCGAGCGCCTCACGCCGCCGAGGGCTGCCACGCCTCCTGGAACCGCCGTCGGGCGCGGAAGAGACGGGAACGGACGGTGCCCAGGGGCAGGGCGAGCACCTCGGCGATCTCGTCCTCGTTGAGTCCGTAGGCGCGCAGGGTGAGCACCTGCCGGTGCGCCTGGGACAACCGCTCCAGCACGTCGCTGATGTGCACCGCGTCCAGTGGGTTGGTCTCCTGCCGTGTCTCCAGCTCGCAGCAGCTGCGTTCCTCGCCGTAGCGCTTGGCGGTGCGGACGGCCTCGCGGACCGTCACCGAGCGCACCCAGCCGTAGAACGCCGCCGGTTCGCGCAGCGTCCTCAGGCCGCGGTAGATCGCGAGCAGCGCCTCCTGGGTGGCGTCCGCACCGTCGTCATGGGTGATGGACCGGCAGATGCGCGCCACGTAGGGCGTGATGCCGGTGAGCAGGTGGTTCATCGCGTGCTCGTCGCCCGCCTGGGCTCGGGGGAGCAGCGTCAGGGGAGAGGGGAGTTCGCTGACGGTGGTCATGTCGGGCAGAGACTCCTTCGGGCAACCGTACGGCCGGGATGCGTGAGCCGGGGCGAAGAGACGGGCTGACGGGCTGACGGGCTGACGGGCTGACGGGCTGAGGTCAGCCGGTGACGGCGTGGGCGTGGGCCGGCTCGGGTCCCGTCGCGGTCGCGAAACGGAGGAGGCCGGTGCGTACGTCGTCGCGGAACGCCCGCATGAAGTCCGGGCTGAAGCAGGCTGTGGAGTGCGGGAACTCGATGGCCAGCCGGCCTTCGAAGGAGACCACGCACGCCATGACGGGGCTGCGTCCCGCCTGCGGGAAGTACTGCTCGCGGGCCGGCACCAGCCGCACGTCCACCGCCCGCAGACCGCTCGGCAGCCGCGGACCGGGGACGGCTCCCATGTTGGTGGCGATCACCGTGGCCAGTTGCAGGGCGGGATTGCGGGGGATCTCCGGCGTGATGCGCATCTCGTGGAGATGGTCGCCGCGGGTGAGGAAGTCGCTCAGGCGGGTGTGCACGGCACGGGCCAGCTCCAGCGGTTCGGAGGTCCGGGACACGGCGAGGGTCTGGAGGTGGGTGGTCACCGCGGGCACCATCGCGGAGGCGGGCAGCGGCGGGGACAGCCGGGACCGCAGGTCGACGGGGGAGAGGCAGCCGAGCGTGCGGGGGCCGTCGCCGTCCAGGCGCCGCCGGGCCGCGGCCAGCAGCGACGCGGCGACCAGGGCGTGCACGGAGACGCCCGAGGCACGCGCCGTCCGGCGCAGGCGCGAGGTGAGGTCGGCCTCCAGCGTCAGCCGGCTGACCTCGATGTGCCCGTCGGTTCCGGCTGACCGGCCGGCGGTGCCGGAGGGGCGCCGCACGTCGTACGGCACCAGCTCGACCGGGTGCAGCCGCGTCTCGGCCAGGCGGCCCTCCAGGTACTTCGCCGTGTCGGCCGCGTCGGCGGGCGGGAGCAGCCGGCTGACGGGTATGGGCCAGGGCGGAGGGCCGGCGTCGCCGGTTGCCGCTGGGCGCTCGCCGTCGACCAGGGACCGGTAGCGGTCCCAGAGCGCGTTGTGCAGGGCGATGCTGCTGTGGCCGTCGGTGACGGTGTGGTCCACCACCAGCACGAACAGGTGGCTCTCGCCGTCGGGCGCGCTGACCAGGACGGCACGGCTCAGCGGGCCGCCGACCGGCAGGGGCCGGTTCAGCTCCGCGGCGTAGGCCTCCTCCACGCCGCCGGTGCGGGTGGCCAGCCGGGGCCGCTCGTCCTCGTCCAGGAGGCGCAGTACGTGGCCCGTGCCCTCGCCCGTGCCCTCCTGGACGATGCGGGTCCGCAGCGTCGGGTTCGCCTCCGTGAGGGCGTCGAAGGCGGCCGACAGCGCCGCGACGTCCACGGGTCCGCGCAGGGTGCAGGACAGGACGGCTCTGCTTCTCTGGCCCACGTAGAGCGCCTCGACCGGACACAGCGCACGGTGCATGCCGTCAGCCTTCTTTCCGTCGTTCATGTCGGGGTTCCCACGGCCCGGGATCGGTCTGCCACCGCCGGCTGTCCGCGGGGGTGAGGGGCTTTCGAGAGTGCACGGCAGCACGCGGCCGGATCCAGCCGAAGACCCGGGGCGAGGGGAAGTCGCGTGATTTCTCTAGAAGTTGCGGTGAGCCGCCCACACCCCGTCCCCGCACACTCCCGCGCACTCCCCGCCCCCGCGCACTTCAGGGAAATCCCCGGAACCGAGGCGGACGGGGCCCGGTCCCGCTTGACCCGCCCGGTTCCGTGTCCCACCGTGATGTGCCGTGAGACCGGGGCCGGGTGACCTGAACCCCTGCCCCGGGCGTGCGACCCCTTCTCCGTCCCGTGGGCCGGCCCGGTGCGTACACACACGCGAGGGCGGCACGGCGCGACGGGCGCACGCGTCCGAACAGGCCGGGCCTTCGTCGTCCGGGACATTACGGCTTGCCACGTGAGGTTGTGCTATGTCACTCCAGGCGGACGAACGCCTTCCGCTGTCCGGGGCCCAGGAGGGCCTCTGGTACGCCGGACGGCTCGCACCGGACAGCGCCGCGTACCACACCGCGGAGGCCGTGGAGATCCACGGTCCCCTCGACACCGGCCTGTTCGAGACCGCGCTGCGCCGTACCGTCGCTGAAGCCGACACCTTCGCCCTGCGCTTCACCGACACCGACGACGGCCCCCGCTGCCACCGGGCCGCGGACGCGGACGACTGGCCC
Organism: Streptomyces sp. SudanB5_2050; assembly: GCF_964272335.1. Lineage (NCBI taxonomy): Bacteria > Bacillati > Actinomycetota > Actinomycetes > Kitasatosporales > Streptomycetaceae > Streptomyces > Streptomyces sp. SudanB5_2050. Next base: position 200,020 of record NZ_OZ186760.1, on the reverse strand, counting down.
CTGCACCGCGTCGACGTCAGTGGCGCCGACGATCCCGAGGCCGCCGCGTGGGCGCACGTCCGCGCCGACCTCGCGGTCCCCGTGGACATCGAGAAGGGACCGCTGTTCGCGCACTCCCTGCTGACGCTCGCCCCCGACCGTTTCCTCTGGCTGCTGAGGGCCCACCACCTCCTGCTCGACGGCTACAGCTACAAACTCCTAGGGCGGCGCCTGGCCGACACGTACAACGCGCTGGCCGAGGGCCGCGAGCCGGCCCCCTGCGACTTCGCGCCGGTGAGCCGGCTCCGGACGGAGGAGGCGGCCTACCGCGCCTCCGAGGGGTACGCCCGCGACCGCGACCACTGGGCGCGCCGCCTGGCGGATCTGCCGGAGCCCGCCCGGCTCACCTCCCGTACGGCCGCCCCCGCCGCGCCCTTCCTGCGCCGCACCGCCGAGCTGGCGACCGCCGACACCGACGCCCTCGACGCCGCCGCGGCCCGCCTCGGTGTCCGGCGTACCGACCTGCTCGCCACCGCCACCGCCGCCTACCTGCACCGGATGACCGCCGCCGGGGACCTGGTGCTCGGCCTGGCCACCATGAGCCGCCTCGGCAGCGCCGCCCTGCGCACGCCCGGCACCGCATCCGACGTCCTCCCGCTGCGCGTGACCGCCGCCCCGGACACGTCCGTCGCGGAGCTGGCGCGGGCCGTCGCCGACGAGCTGAAGGCACTGCGCCGCCACCAGCGCTACCGGGGCGAGTTCCTCCGCCGCGACCTGGGCCTGCTGGGCACCGGACGCCGCCTGTACGGGCCGGTGCTGAACATCGTCCCGTTCGACGAGTCACCCGTCTTCGGTGGACACCCCACCACCTGGCACCACCTCTCCGGCGGAGCGGTCGACGACCTCCAGATCTCGGTACGCCCGGGCGGCCTCTCCGGCGGAGTGTGGCTGGCCTTCGACGCCAACCCGGCGCTCTACGACGAGGACGAACTCGCCCTGCACCGCGACCGGTTCCTCACGGTGCTGCGTCGGCTGGCCGAGGCGGCACCGGCCACCCCGCTGGGCGACCTGGACGTCCTGCTGCCGGGCGAGCACCCCCGCGACGCCCCCGTACGCACCTTCCCGGTCGAGCGGACCCTCACCGAGCTGTTCGAGGAGCGGGCGGCGGACGGGCCCGAGCGCACCGCCGTCACCTGCGGCGACGACCGACTGACGTACGCCGCGCTCGACGCCGAGGCCAACCGGCTCGCTCGGCTGCTCGTCGATCGGGGCGCGGGGCCGGGCCGGGTGGTGGCCCTGGCCCTGGACCGGGGGATCCGGCTGCTGCCCGCCCTGCTGGCCGTCCTCAAGACGGGCGCGGCCTACCTGCCGCTGGACCCCGGACATCCGGCCGAGCGGCTGCGGCTGGTCGTCGAGGACGCGTCCCCCGTCGTGCTGGTCACCGAGCGCGCCCACGCCCACCTCGCCGGGGACGCGCTTCCCGTCGTCCGCCTGGACGACGAGGGGGTCGCGGCGGATCTGGCCCGCCGCTCCGCCGCCGACCTCACCGACGCCGACCGGCTCGGGCCGGTGAGCCCGTCCGACACCGCGTACCTCATCCACACCTCCGGCTCCAGCGGCCGCCCCAAGGGCGTGCCGGTCCCGCACTCCCACGTGGTGCGGCTGTTCACCGCCGCGGCCGAGCACTTCGACTTCCGGGCCGACGACGTGTGGACGCTGTTCCACTCGTACGCCTTCGACTTCTCCGTCTGGGAGATCTGGGGCGCCCTGCTGCACGGCGGCCGGGTCGTCGTCGTCCCGTACGCCGTCAGCCGCTCGCCCCGGGAGTTCCTGGAGCTGGTGCACCGCGAGGGGGTGACCGTCCTCAGCCAGACCCCGTCCGCGTTCGAGCAGCTCGTCGACGCCGACCTGGAGCGGGGCGGGGACGCCGGGGCGCTGCGCCACGTCGTCTTCGGCGGCGAGGCCCTGCGCCCGGCCCGGCTGCGCCCCTGGGCCGACCGCCACGGCCTGGACCGCCCGGCGCTGGTGAACATGTACGGCATCACCGAGACCACCGTGCACGTCACCCACCACCGCCTCACCCGCGCCGACCTGGACGACCCGCGCCGAGGCAGCGTCATCGGCACCCCCCTCGCGGACCTCCGCGTCCACCTCCTGGACGCCGCGGGACGCCCCGTGCCGCCGGGCGCCACCGGGGAGATGTACGTGTCCGGCGCCGGCGTCGCCCCCGGCTACCTCAACCGGCCCGAGCTGACCGCCGAACGCTTCCTCGACGACCCCTTCGGCCCGCCCGGCACCCGCATGTACCGCTCGGGCGACCTGGCCCGGCGCCGCCCCGACGGCACGCTCGACTACCTGGGCCGCGCCGACGCCCAGATCCAGTTGCGCGGGTTCCGCGTCGAACCCGGAGAGATCGAGGCCGTCCTCGCCGCCCACCCGGGCGTCGCCCGCGCCGCCGTCGTGCCTCGCCGTGCCGACAACGGCGCCCAGCACCTCGTCGCCTACACGGTGCACTCGGGCGGCACGTCCGTGACCCCCGCCGAGCTGCGCGCCCACGCCGCGGCCCACCTGCCCGAGCACATGGTCCCCGCCGTCTGCGTCCCGGTCGACGCGCTCCCCTTGACCGCGAACGGCAAGCTCGACGTACGGGCCCTGCCCGCCCCCGACTTCACCGCCGCCGCGGCCGGCACCCGGCCCGAGACTCCCGCAGAGGCCCTGGTGTGCCGGTTGTTCGAGGAGGTGCTGAAGCTGCCCGGGGACACCGTGGGCACGGACGTGAACTTCTTCGACCTCGGCGGCGACTCCCTGCTCGCCACCCGTCTGCTGGCCCGCCTGCGGCACGGGACGGGTGCCGAGATCCCCATCACCGCCCTGTTCGAGACGCCGACCCCCGCCGCCCTCGCGCTGCGGCTCACCGCGCACACCGACGCCGGCCCGCCCCGGCCGGACCTCGGTGACGTCGTACGCCCGGGGCGGGTTCCGCTGTCCTTCGCCCAGGAGCGCATGTGGTTCCTCAACCGGCTCGACGACGGGGCGGCCACCTACAACATCCCGCTCCTCGTTCCGCTCGCCGCCGACCTCGACATCGAGGCGCTCCGGGTGGCCCTCGGTGACCTGGCCGACCGCCACGAGATCCTGCGGACGGTGATCGCCGAGGACGACGGCGTCCCGCACCAGCGCATCCTGCCGCCGGGGGAGACGCGTCCGGTGCTGCGCCGGGTGGACTGCCCCGCCACGGAGACCGCCGCCCACGTCACCGCCGCGCTGCGGTACCGCTTCGACCTGACCGCCGAAAGCCCCCTCGCCGTCTGGCTGCTGGGCACCGGTGCCGACCGGGTGCTGCTGTTCGTCCTGCACCACAGCGCCGCCGACGGCTGGTCCCTGCGCCCCTTCGCCGACGACCTGAGCACCGCCTACGCGGCCCGCCGGGCCGGCCGCGCCCCCGCGTGGGCGCCGCTGCCGGTGCAGTACGCGGACTACGCCCTGTGGCAGCGCGCCCTCCTGGCACCGGGACCGGACGGCCCGGGGCGGCTGGAGCGGCTGACCGCCCACTGGCGCGGCGCCCTGGACGGTCTGCCCGAGGAGTGCACCCTGCCCGGCGACCGGCCGCGCCCCACCGCGCCGCGCGGCGGCGGCGCGCACGTCGAGGCCGGCCTCGACGCCTCCTCGCACCGCGCCCTGGTCGACCTCGCCGACCGGGAGGGCGCCAGCCTGTTCATGGTGCTGCACGCCGCCCTCGGCGCCCTGCTCACCCGCTGCGGCGCCGGTGAGGACATCGTCGTCGGCACCCCGGTGGCCGGCCGCACCGAACCCGCCCTCGACCCTCTGATCGGCCTGTTCACCAACACCCTCGTCCTGCGCGCCGACACCTCCGGCGACCCCGCCTTCCGGGACCTGCTCGCCCGGCTGCGCACCGCCGACCTGGCCGCCCTGGACCACCAGGACCTGCCCTTCGACCGGCTGGTGGACGCGCTCAACCCGCCCCGCACACCCGGCCGGCACCCCCTGTTCCAGATCATGCTGGCCCTCCAGAACAACGAACCCGCCGTCCTCGAACTGGACGGCTCACGAACCCGGCTGCGGCCCACCGCCACCGGCACCGCCAAGTTCGACCTGTTCGTCGACGTCCTGGAGAGCCGCACCCCCGAGGGCGCCCCCGACGGCCTGACCCTGCACGTCGAGTACGCCACCGACCTGTACGACACCGGCACCGTCGAGGCGTTCGCCCACGCCCTGCGCGAGGTGCTGCGCACCGTGGGCGCCGACCCCGGCGTCCGCGTCGGGCGGCTGCCCGCGCTCCCCGAGCGTGCCCCCGCCCCGTCCGCGACCGGCCTCACGGAACTGGAGGACGCGGCCCGCTCCGTGCCCGGCGTCCACGACGCCCACGCCCTGCCCGGCACCGACGGCGCCCCACCGCGCCTGTACGTGGTCCCGGCACGGGCGGACGCCGCCGAACGCGTCGAGGACGCCCTGGACCGCGCGGGCCACGGCACCGTCCGCGTCACCGCCGTCAACGCGCTGCCCCGCACCGAGGACGGCACCGTCGACACCGCGGAGCTGGGCGCCCTGCCCACCGTCGACCGCACCGCCGCCGGGACCTGGCGGGAACGGCTGGCCAGGGTCCCGGGCGTCACCGTCGCCGAGGTGACGGTGGAGAACGCCCCGGAGGAACTGGAGCGCCGCCACACCGGCCTGCCCGACCGCCCCACGGGACCCGCCCCCGCCTCCGCCCGCCCCGGCCGCGCCTCCGCCGTACCGGCGCTCAGCGAGGGTCCCGCCCTCGCCGAACCGTCCGTGCCGAGCTGGGCCGACGCCCTGCGCCGCGCCGCCGAACGGGGCCGGGGAGACATCGTCCACGTCCACGCCGACGGCAGCGAGCACCGGCGCGACTACGCGTCCCTGATCCCCGAGGCGTCCCGCGTCCTGGCCGGACTGCGTCGGACGGGCCTGCGCCCCGGCGACCCGGTCATCCTCCAGTGCGACGCCACCGAGGACTTCCTCGCCGTGCTGTGGGGCTGCCTCCTGGGAGGCTTCGTCGCGGTCCCGCTGACCGTCCCCGCCTCCTACGACACCCCCTCGGCGGCCCTGACCAAACTGGAGGGCATCTGGCGGATGCTCGGCCGTCCCCGGATCGTGTGCTCCGCCGGACGCGAGGCCGGGCTGCGCGACCTCGCCGCCCGGCAGGACTGGCCCGGACTGCGGCTCACCACGGCCGACGCACTGCGCGAGGCGCCCGAGGACCACGACTGGCACCCCGCCCGGCCGGACGACCTCCTCCTGATGCTGATGACGTCCGGGAGCACCGGCCTGCCCAAGGCGGTGCGGCTCACCCACCGCAACGTGCTGACCCGCTCCGCCGCCACCGAGCAGCTGAACGCGCTCGGCGCGGACGACGTCTCCCTGAACTGGATCCCGCTCGACCACGTCACCGGCGTGGTGATGTTCCACCTGCGGGACGTGTACCTGGGCTGCCGCCAGATCCACGCCCCCACCTCCTGGATCCTGGAGGACCCCCTGCGCTGGATGGACCTCGCCGACCGGCACCGGGTCACCGTCACCTGGGCGCCCAACTTCGCCTTCGGCCTCCTCGCCGAGCAGTCCGACCGCTTCGCGGGACGCGCCTGGGACCTGTCGCCGATGCGGCTGGTGATGAACGCCGGCGAGGTCGTCGTGGCCTCGGCCGCCCGTCGGTTCCTGCACACGCTCGAGCCGTTCGGGCTGCCGCAGGACGTGATGCACCCCGGCTGGGGCATGTCCGAGACCTGTTCCGTGGTCACCGACACCGTCCTGCCCGCCGAACCCGTCCCGGACGAGGGGACGTTCGTGAGCTGCGGCCGGCCCTACCCCGGCTTCGCCATGCGGATCGTCGACGAGCAGGGCACGCTCCTCACCGAGGGTGAGGCGGGCCGCTTCCAGGTCCGCGGCACCTCCGTGACCGGCGGCTACCACGACAACCCGGAGGCCAACGCGGAGGCGTTCACCGAGGACGGCTGGTTCGACACCGGCGACCTCGCGTACCTGCGCGACGGCGAGCTGTACATCACCGGCCGCGCCAAGGACGTCATCATCGTCAACGGCGTCAACCACTACAGCCACGAGATCGAGGCGTGCGTCGAGGAACTGCCGTTTGTGGAGCGGAGTTTCACCGCCGCCGTCGCGGTGCGTTCCGATCCGTCGTCGCCCACCGACGAACTGGCCCTCTTCCTCCACCTCACCGAGGAGGCCACCGCCGAAGCCCTGCGGGAGATCGCCGGGAAGGTGACCCGGGAGATCGGCGTCAGCCCGGCCTTCATGGTCCCGGTCGGGCGGGACGCGATCCCCAAGACCGAGATCGGCAAGATCCAGCGCACCAGGCTCCGCAAGAGCTTCGAGGCGGGCACCTTCGACGAGGAGATCCGGCGGACCCAGCTCCTGCTGGGCAGCGCCGCGACCGTCCCCGACTGGTTCCTGCGGCCGGTGTGGCAGCGGGCGGAACGCCCCGAGGTCCGTACGACGCCGGCCGGCCGGCACACCCTCGTCCTCACCGGCGCCGACCCCCGGGTGCGGCGCCTCGCGGAGCGGCTCGCCGACCTCCTGCGGTCCGGCGGGGGCTTGTGCACGGTCGTCGACGAGGGGACGGCGTACGCCCGGCTCGACGCCGCGCACCACCGGGTACGGCCCACCGAGGAAGCCGACCACGCCGAGCTGCTGCGGCGGCTGGAGGCGGACCGGCGGCCGGTCGACGCCGTCCTGCACCTCGACGGGCTGCGCGACAGCCGTGATCCGGAGACGGCGCCGCAGGACACGACCGATGCGCGGGAACTGCTCGCCCTCGCCCGCGCCCTCGCCGCCCGGCCGGGCCGGCGACGCCCGGTCGACCTCGTGTACGTGACGGCGGGCGCCCAGGCCGTACGCCCCGGCGACCGCCCGTCCCCGGCCCACGCCATGGCGGGCGCGCTGCTCAAGTCGCTGACCGAGGAGTTCGGATGGCTGCGCGGCACCCACCTCGACCTCCCGCCGGACGACAGCACGGACCCGACGGCCCTGCTGGCGGCCGAGGCGACGGTCACCGTGAACGGCGCGGAGGTGGCGTACCGCGACGGACACCGTTACGTACGCCGCCTCGCCGCCCTGCCCGACACCCCGCCCCGCGCCGAGCCGCCCACACGCGACGGCTTCACCCTGCTCACCGGCGGCCTGGGCGGCGTCGGCACCGAGATCGCCACCCATCTGCTGCGCACCCCCGGCACCCGGCTGCTGATCACCGGCCGCACACCGGAATCCGAGACCGAGGGCCTGTCCCGTCTGCGCGAGCTGGGCGACGTCCGCTACGCCCGCGCCGACGTCACCGACGCACACCAGGTACGGGCCGCGGTGGAAGCCGCCGGCGAGGCGTGGGGCGCGCCCCTGACGTCGGTGCTGCACCTGGCCGGAACGCTCGAGGAACGCCCCGTGGGCGAACTGGACGCCGCCACCTGGAGCCGGGCCCTCGCGGCGAAGACGTGCGGCGCGTGGACCCTGCACCGGCTCACCGCCGACCATCCGGTCACCTCCTTCGTCACCTTCTCCTCGGTGAACGGCTTCTTCGGCGGCGCCATGAACGCCGCCTACGCCGCCGCCAACGCCTACCTGGACGCCCTCGCCCGGTACCGGCGGAGCCTCGGCCTGCCCGCGCAGTCGCTGGCGTGGAGCATGTGGCGCGAGCGCGGCATGAGCCGGGGCTACGGACTCACCGCCCTCACCGAGGCCCGTGGCTACCGGCTGCTCGACGTGCCCGCCGCACTGCGCTCGTTCGACCTGGCCCGCACCCTGGACGAACCGCACCTGCTGATCGGCGCCGACCGCACCGCCCCCTGGGTCCGCAGCCACGTCGTCGCCCCCGTGCGCCAGACGCGGCGCCTGGTGGCCCGCGTCGGCCTGGAGGACGGCACCGACCTGGGGGCCCTGTACCGCGCGGCGGCCGACGCGGCCCGCGCGACCGGACTGCGCGACGAGGTGTGGACGCTGTGCTCGGCGGGCACCACGGCACACTCGGACAGGACGGAGACGGGGGAGGAGCTGCGGCGGCTGGAGAGCCGGGTCGCCGAGGTGTGGCGCGGCGTCCTGGGCCGCGACCGGGTGGGCCGGGACGACAACTTCTTCGACCTGGGCGGCAACTCCCTGCTCCTCGTCACCGCCCGGACCGCCGTCAACCGCGCCTTCGGCACCGACCTGTCGGTCGTCGACCTGTTCGCCCACCCCACCGTGCGGGACCTGGCCCGCCACCTGTCGGCCACACGGGCCGGCTCCCCGACGGTCGCCGAACAGCCGGCACGGCAGGAGACCGGCGGCCTGGACCGCGCCAAGGAGCAGGCACAGCGGCAGCGCGCCGCCCGCGCCCGCCGTACCGCACGGCACGGCAAGGACCGGGGCCGTGCCTGACGGCACGGACGGCGGCGTGCCGCACGCCACCGGGCCGGGAGCCGGCCCGACGCACTCTTTGCGGCACCCCGCCCAGCCGTACGACGACCGGACGAAGCCCGCGCCGCACACCACCCAGCCCGGAGAGGACGAGGCACCCGCCGTGCACGACACCAGCGCACCGCCCGACGAGGAGTTCCCCGAGTTCCCCGCCGTCGCCGTCATCGGCATGGCGGGCCGCTTCCCCGGCGCCGACGACCTCGACGCCTTCTGGGAGAACCTGGCCGCCGGACGGGAGTCCGTACGGCCCGTCACCGACGAGGAGTTCCTCGCCGCCGGCGGCGACCCGCGCGACCTGGACGACCCCTCACTGATCCGGCTGGCGTCGGTCGTCGAGGGCATCGACCGCTTCGACTCCGGCTTCTTCGGCTACAGCCCCGCCGAGGCCGCCGTCGTCGACCCGCAGCAGCGGCTGCTGCTGGAGACGGCGTACCACGCCCTGGAGGACGCCGGCTGCCTCGGCGGCGACCGCACGGGCGAGGCGTTCGGCGTCTACGCGGGCGCCGGCGACAGCCGCTACTACCCGGCCCACGTGTACCCGCGCTTCGCCGGGCAGCCCGGCTCGGTGGCGCTCGTCCACGCGGCCACCGCCAACTCCCTGGGCACCCTCGCCACCCGCCTCTCCTACGAACTCGGCCTCACCGGCCCCAGCGTCTCCCTCCAGACCGCCTGCTCCACGGCGCTCGTCGCCGTCCACACCGCCTGCCAGGACCTGCTGGACCACCGCTGCGACACCGCACTCGCCGCGGCCGTCTCCCTCAACCCCTCCGCCGTACTGGGCTACCGCCACGTGCCCGACGGGCCGTTCTCACCCGACGGCCACTGCCGCGCCTTCGCAGCGGACGCCGCCGGCACCTCCTCCGGCGACGGCGTGGGAGCCGTCGTACTCAAGCGCCTGGAGGACGCCCTCGCCGACGGCGACCGCGTCCGCGCCGTCATCCGCGGCAGCGCCGTCAACAACGACGGCCGCCGCAAGGTCGGCTTCAGCGCGCCCAGCGCCGCCGGACAGACCGAGGTGATCCTCGCCGCACAGGCCCAGGCGGAGGTCGACGCCGGCACCATCGGTCTGATCGAGGCGCACGGCACCGCCACCAAGCTCGGCGATCCGATCGAGGTGTCCGCGCTCACCGAGGCGTTCCGGCACAGCACCCGACGGACCGGGTTCTGCGCGCTCGGCTCGGTCAAGACCAACATCGGCCACCTGGGCGCCGCCGCGGGCATCGCCGGACTCATCAAGGCCGTCCTCGCCCTGGAACACCGGCAGATCCCGCCGAGCCTCCACTTCGACCGGCCCAACCCGCTCATCGACTTCGACGCGAGCCCCTTCCGGGTCCCCACCGCCCTGGAGAAGTGGCCCGCGCCCGGCCACCCCCGCCGGGCCGCCGTCAGCGCCTTCGGCATCGGCGGCACCAACGCCCACGTCGTCCTGGAGGAGGCCCCGCCCACCACCTCCGACGCGCCCCGCCCGCGCGAGGACGGCCGCCGCCTGGTCCTGCCGCTGTCCGCGCGCACCGCCGTCGCCCTGCGCGGCCAGGCCGACGCCCTCGCCCGGCACCTCGAACGCCGCCCCGGACTGCGCCTGGACGACGTCGCCCACTCCCTGCGCACCGACCGGCCCGCACTGCGCCACCGCCTCACCGTCACGGCGGCCACCCGCGAGGAGGCCCTCGACGCGCTGCGCTCCGCCCCGCCCGGCCCCCCGCCGGCCGACGACCCCGTCCGCGTGGCGTTCCTGCTGCCGGGCGGCGGCACCCAGTACCCCGGCATGGGCGCGGAGCTGTACCGCGACCACACCGTCTACCGCGACACCGTCGACGAGTGCGCCCGCGTCCTGCGCCCCGTCCTCGGCGCCGACGTGCGCACCGCCCTCTTCGAGGAACGGCACCCCGACGACACGGCCGCGTTCCTCGGGCTCGTCGTCACCGAGTACGCCCTGGCCCGCACCCTCGTCGAGTCCGGGGTCCGCCCCGACGCGCTGATCGGCCACTCGCTCGGCGAGTACACCGCCGCCTGCCTGGCCGGCGTCATCGACCTGGACGACATGCTGCCCCTGGTCACCGAGCGCATCCGGCTCATCAGCTCCGCCGGCGGCGCCACCGTCGGCGTGGCCGCCCCGGCCGAGGAGATCGAACCGCTGCTCGACGACACACTGTCCCTGGCCGCCGTCAACGGCCCGAACGCCTGCACCGTCGCCGGACACCTCGAAGCCGTCACCCGCTTCGAGGACCGGCTCACCCGCCGCGGCGTCCCGTTCCGCCGCCTGCGCATCCCCGTCGCCGCCCACTCCCACGTCCTGGACCCGGTCCTGCCCGCCTACGAGACCCACCTCGGCCAGGTCACCCTGCGCCCGCCGCGCCTCCCGTACGTCACCAACGTCACCGGCACCTGGGTCACCGACGCCCAGGCCACCTCCGTACGGCACTGGCTGGACCACACCCGGAACACCGTGCGGTTCACCGACGGCATCGCCGCACTGTGGGACCGTCTGCACCCCGTCCTGGTGGAGATCGGGCCGGGCGACACCCTGACCAAGCTGGCCACCGCCCGGCTCGCCGACGAGGCACCGGTGACGGTGACCACCATGCGGCACGCCAAGGCCGACGCGTCCGACGGCTTCGTCCTCGCCGAGGCGCTGGGGCGGCTGTGGAGCGCGGGCTTCGACGGCGCCCTGCCCCCGGTGCCGGGCGCACCCCGGCGGGTTCCGCTGCCCCCGTACGCCTTCGAACGCCGACGCCACTGGATCGACGCCCCCGGCGCGCGCACCGGTACCGACGACGCCCCGGCCACGGAGGACGCCGTCCCCGCCCTCGCCCCCCGGCCCCGGCTGACCACCGCACACGTGCCGCCCCGCACGGAACGGGAAGAGGCGGTGACCCGCCTCTGGGAGGAGACCCTCGGCATCGGCGGAATCGGCGTCCACGACAACTTCTTCGACCTCGGCGGCGACTCGATGCGCGCCGTGCTGCTGGCGGGCCGGCTGCGGCAGACCGGCACCCTCGACGTGCCGGCGGCGACCCTGCTGGCCGCGCCCACGGTCGCCGGGGTCCTGGCCGCCGCCGACGAGCCCACCGACGGGCCCGACGGGGAGACGCCGGGATCCGCCCCCACCGCTCTCGCCCCGTTGCTGCCGCTGCGCCCCGAGGGCACCGCCCCGTCCCTGTTCTGCGTCCACCCCGGCGCCGGCGTCTCCTGGCGCTACACCGGACTGCTGCCCCACCTCGGCGGCGACCAGCCGGTCTACGGCATCCAGGCGGCCGGCCTCGACGGCACCCGGCCACCCGCGCCGGACGCCGCCGCCATGGTCGCCCACTACCTCGACCTGATGCGCCGGGTGCAGCCGCACGGCCCGTACCGGCTGCTGGGCTGGTCCTACGGCGGATTCGTCGCCCACGCCCTGGCCTGCGCGCTCCAGAGCGCCGGTGAGTCCGTCGAACTCCTCGCCCTGCTCGACGCCCCCCAGCCGCACGGCACCGCCCACGACCCCGACGCCGTCGAACGGCAGGTGGCGGCCCTGCTGTCGCGGGTGGCCGGTCTCCCCGTCGACACCGGGACCGCGGACGTGGACACCGTCCTGCGGCGGATCGACGCCCGGGTCACCGCCGACCCGACGAGCACCCCCGTCACCCGCGCCGAGGCCGCCGCCATCGCCGCCGTCATGCGCAACAACCTGCGCATCGCGCCCCAGTTCGTCCCCGGGGTCTACCGGGGCGACGTGCTGTTCTTCAGCGCGGCCGAGGAACGGCCCACCGACTTCCCGGCGGACCTGGCGGTGCTGCCCGGCAAGGCCGACAGCTGGCGCCCCCACGTCGACGGCACCCTCCACGACCATCAAGTGCCCTGCGGCCACTACGAGATGACCGAACCCGAACCGATCGCCCGCATCGGCGAGGCGGTCGCCAAGGCCCTGCGGGACCTCGGTGACCGAGCCGCCGCGCCCCCTGCCCCCTGAACACGTCGAACGCGCCTTGAGGAGAGCCAGCGTGGGACCGACCCAGGACCTCTACGAACTCGGCGACGCGCCCGAGATCGGCACCGCACCGAAGCAGATGTACGCCTCGCTCATCCGCCGTGAGCGCTACGGACAGCCCGTCGACGCCTTCCGGACCGAGGTGGTCGACGTCCCGCCCGTGGGCCGCGGACAGGTCCTGGTGAAGGTGATGGCCGCCGGCATCAACTACAACAACGTCTGGGCGGCGCTCGGTTCGCCGCTCGACGTGATCGCCGCCCGGCAGAAGGCGGGCGCCACCGAGGACTTCCACATCGGCGGCTCCGACCTGTCCGGGATCGTCTGGGCGGTCGGCGAGGACGTGCGCGGGGTGAAGCTCGGCGACGAGGTCGTCGTCCTCGCCAACCGCTGGGACGAGAAGGCCGACGACATCCGCCTCGGCGGCGACCCCACCTGGTCGGCCAGCCAGCGGGTGTGGGGCTACGAGGAGAACTACGGCTCCTTCGCCCAGTTCGCGGTCGTCGACGACTACATGCTCCACCCCAAGCCCGCCCGGCTGTCCTGGGCGCAGGCCGCCTGCTACATGGCGACCGCCGCCACCGCCTACCGCCAGCTCTTCGGCTGGCCGCCGCACACGGTGCGCCCGGGTGACCCCGTGCTGATCTGGGGCGGGGCCGGCGGCCTCGGCTGCATCGCCATCCAGCTGGTCCGGCACGTCGGCGGCATCCCCGTCGCGGTCGTCTCCAGCGAGGAACGCGGCGAGTTCTGCCTCAAGCTGGGCGCCGAGGGCTGGATCGACCGGCGGGAGTTCGACCACTGGGGGCGGCTGCCGGACACCTCCGACGAGGAGGCGATGGGCCGCTGGCTGTCGGGCGCCCGCGCCTTCGGCCGGGCCTTCTGGGAGGTCATCGGCGAGCGCCGCGGCCCGCGCGTCGTGCTGGAACACTCCGGCGCCGACACCGTCCCCACGTCCCTGTACGTGTGCGACAACGGCGGCATGGTCGTCCTGTGCGGCGGCACCACCGGCTACAACGGCGACGTCGACCTGCGCTTCCTGTGGATGCGGCAGAAGCGCCTGCAGGGCTCGCACGTCGCCACCGCCCGCGAGGCACGGGAGGTCACCCGGCTGATCGACCAGGGCATCGTCGACCCGTGCCTGTCCCGCGTCTTCGACTTCGAGGAGATCGGCCTCGCCCACCAGCTCATCCACGACAACCGGCACCCGGCCGGGAACATGGCCGCACGGGTCGGTGACCGCGGGTGAGGAGCGTGACGGAGGTGAACCGGAAGGGGTGATTCGCCCAGGCACCGAGGGGTACCTGCGGTGGGGTACGAGGAACGCGCACCACCGGGAGGAACCCCATGGGCAAGCTGGGCGACATGATGAACAAGGCCAAGCAGATGGCCAAGGGCCACCCCGATCAGGCGGACAAGGGCGTCGCGGGCGCCGAGCGGGCGGTCGACCAGCGGACGGGCAACAAGTACGACGCCCACACCGACAAGGCCGCCGACGCGGTACGGCGTTCCTACCGGGACGGCGGCGGCACGCCCGAACGCTGAGCCGACCCGGCACGACTGCCTCGCCGGTCCCGACGCATCGCGCCGGGGCCGACGAGGTCCTGCTCAGATGAGGGCGGCGGACGGGCCGAGGCCGGGGGACGGGCCGAGGACGTAGCCGAACACGCCGGTCCCGACGCGCACGACCCGCACCCGCACGGCGCGTGCCGGGTCCGCACGCAGCCGGACGACACACAGCCCGTCCTCCGCCGGGCCCACCCGCAGGTCGCGCAGGCTCACTGTGGGCCGCGCAGGACGCAGGCCCTGGGGCGTCTCCCCAGCCTCGCCGAGGCACGCAAGGCCGAGGCCGAGGTCGGGGTCGGGGTCGGTGCCCGTGCCGGCCAGAGCCTTCCACGCCGCCTCCTTGGCGGAGAACAGCTCCGTCACCGTCCAGCCGGCGCCCGTCAGCCGGGAACCGGCGTGGAACGGTTCGTCTCGGTCGTCCAGTAGTTCCTCCTCGTCCTCGCGCAGCACCAGGCGGGCCGCCGCGCGGGGGAGGGGCCGCAGCTCCAGGTCGCAGCCGAGCGGCAGACCTGGGCCTGCCGCTCGGGCCACGGCGACGGCGATGCCGGCGCTGTGCGAGATCGACGCCGCCCGGCCCGGCGGGAACACCGGCAGCCGCCCCGACCGGGGGATCTCACCGCAGTCCAGGCCCACCGCGCGCAGCGCCCGGCGGGCGGCGCGTCTGCCCGCCAGGAACTCCAGCCGGCGCCGAGCCGGCATCGAGGCGGCCGCGGCCGCCTCGGCGGGCCCCGCCGGCCGCGGACCCGGCTCCCGGACGGTCGCCGTGCCCAGACCGAGCCCGGCGGCGGCCAGCAGCGGGCGCAGTGCGGACACCTCACCGACCACGTCGGCGGGCTCGCGATCGGCCCCGGTCGGCCGCGAGGCCCGTGTCACGGCCGGCCCGGCCGGCGCGGGGCGCCCGGTGCTCGCCGTACGACGCGGCATCCGCTCACGCCCGCAGCAACTTCTTGACGATCTTCCCGGCGGGGTTGCGCGGCACCTGCTCGATGAACTCCACGCGCCGCGGCCACTTGTACGGCGCGAGCAGCCCCTTGACGTGCCCGAGGAGCGCCGCCGCGCCCGGGTCTGCTCCCGGTTCCGGGACGACGTACGCCAGCGGTACCTCGCCGTAGTCCTCGTCGGGCATGCCGACGACCGCCGCGTCCCGTACGGCCGGGTGGGTCAGCAGGGCGCGCTCGATCTCCGAGGGGTAGACGTTCTGGCCGGCGCGGATGATGACGTCCTTCGTGCGGTCCACCAGGCTGATGCGGCCCTCGTCGTCCAGGAAGCCGAGGTCGCCCGTCCTGATCCAGCCGTCGAGGGTGATCTCCCGGGTGGCCTGCGGGTCGTTCCAGTAGCCCCGCATGACGCCCGGCCCGCGCACCACGATCTCGCCGATCTCGCCGGGCGGCAGTTCCCGGCCGCCCCCGTCCACCGCGCGGGCGGACATGCCGGGCACGACCCGCCCGCACGGGATGCGGGCGGTGACGTCTCCCGGGGCGGGGTGCTCGTCGGGGCCGAGGGTGACGAACGGGCCGCCCACCTCGGTCATCCCGTACACCTGCCGGAAGCCGCAGCCGAGCCGTTCGACCGCGTCGGCGTAGACGTCGAGCGGCATGGGAGCGGCGCCGTACAGGATCTCCCGCAGACAGGACAGGTCGGTGCGGTGGGACGCCTTGGCCTGGAGCATGAAGCGCAGCATCTGCGGCACCAGCCACATGTGGGTGGCGCGGTGCCGCTCCACCGCGGTCAGCGCCCGCTGCGGCGTGAAGCCGGGCATCAGGACGACGGTGGCGCCGGCCGCCAGATAGGTCAGGGACACGACCATGCTGCCGTGGTACAGCGGGCAGCAGTTGACCATGACGATGTCGTCGGTGGGCCGGGCCATCACCAGCCAGCCCAGCGCGATGGCCCGGAACGACCCGCTGTCGACGGTGACCCCCTTGGCCTGACCGGTGGTCGCCGAGGTGTGCAGCACGGCGATCGGGTCGGTGTCGGCGACCTCCGGCAGGTCCCGCTCGGCGGCGAGGGTGCCCAGCGCCTCGAAGGCGGGCTTGTCGAGGGCGAGCCTGATACGCACCGACGCCGGCAGCTCGGGGTGCCGGTCCAGCAGCTCCGACTCGCCGATGACGGCCACCGCCCCGACGCGCTCGATGATCCCGGCGACCTCGGGTTCGGCCAGACTGTGGTTCAGCGGTACGAACAGCGCACCGAGCCGGGCGAGCGCGAAGTAGCTCTCCAGGACCTCGATCCGGTCCTTGGACAGCACGGCGACCCGGTCACCCCGCTCGATGCCCAGCTCGGCCAGTCCGCGCGCCAGTTCGAGCGTGCGGTCGTGGAACTCGGCCCAGGTGACGCTGCGTTCCTCGTCCACGAGGGCGGTACGGCCGGGCCGGCACTGGCGGTTGCGCTCCAGCAGTTGCGTCAGCCACATCACGCACCGCCGCTCGCACCGACGACGCCGCTCGCACCGGCGGCCGAGTGCCCGGCCACGAAGCGCTCGTAGTCGGCGATCGTGCGCAGCCCCTCCATGTCCTCGGCGGTGATCTCCACGCCGAGGCGCTGTTCCACCAGCAGCACGAGGCGCACCAGATCGCCCGAATCGATGCCGCTGGCGGCCAGGTCCACGTCGTCGCCGACCTGGTCGGCGTACTCGGCCGTGCCCGTGAGTTCGACCAGCAACTCCCTGATGGTGCTCATGGTTTCCCCTTTCGCCTCGGCGTGCCGGCCGCCGTGCGGTTCTCGACTGTCACCCCCACAAGAGGCGGGCGCCCGCGGCTCCCACTCCCCGGGCCACCCCGTGAGCTTTGTCACGCGGCCGAACCGCCGCACGCGGGGATAGCCGGACCGTCCGTCCGGCCTCTTACCGCAACGAGACGATCCGCTCCGCCCGGCCCCCGCGGCCGGCCGCGGGGCGTCCCGAGCCGAAGGAGTGATGCGAGTGCCCAGGCAGCCGGTACGGGTCCGGGCCCCGGGACGGCGCCCGACGCGCCGCACCACCGCGGCCGCCGGCACCGGACGCGCCGGTGGTGCCCGGTGACCGCGCCCCCTGCCGTCAGTGCCGTGTCCGAGGACGGGCCGTCGGCGCACTTCGACGCCTTCGTCGCGGCCGGTGGCACGGTCGAACCGCGCGACTGGATGCCCGACGGGTACCGGCGCATGCTGGTCCGTCAGATCGCCCAGCACGCCCACTCCGAGATCATCGGCATGCAACCGGAGGGTGCCTGGCTCACCCGTGCCCCGTCCCTGCACCGCAAGTCGGTCCTCATCGCCAAGGTCCAGGACGAGGCCGGACACGGCCTGTACCTGTACTCCGCCGCCGAGACGCTCGGCGTGGACCGCGCCGACCTGCTGGACGCCCTGCACCGCGGGCAGCAGCGCGCCTCCGCCACCTTCAACCACCCCGCGCTGACCTGGGCCGACACCGGTGCCATCGCGTGGCTGACGGACGGCGCCGCCGTCATCAACCAGGCACCCCTGTGCCGCACCTCCTACGGTCCGTACGCCCGCGCCATGCGCCGCGTCTGCCAGGAGGAGGCATTCCACGTACGGCAGGGCTACGACCTGATGCGCGCGCTGTGCGAGGGGACACCCGAGCAGAAGGAGATGGCGCAGGACGCGGTGAACCGGTGGTGGCTGCCGGCCGTGGCCCTGATGTTCGGGCCGCCCGACACCGCACAGGGCGGCGCCGACGCGCGGACCGCCGCACCGGGCGCCGCCGTCTCCCGCCGAGCCCGGGCGTGGGGCATCAAGCACCACACCAACGACGAGCTGCGCCAGCGCTTCGTCGACAGTTGCGTCCCGCAGGCCGAACGCATCGGCCTGACCCTGCCCGACCCGGCGATCCGCTGGAACGAGGAGCGCGGTCACTACGACTTCACCCCCGTCGACTGGGACACCTACCGCAGGGCCCTGGGCGACGACACCCACTGGGCGCGGCAGCGGATCGCCCACCGCCGGGCCGCCCACGAGGACGGGGCCTGGGTCCGGGAGGCCGCCGCCGCGTACGCCGCCCGGTCGGACGAGACGGAAGGACGGACCGGATGAGCGGGGCACGGGAGGGCGCGCCGGCGTCCTGGGAGGTCTTCCTGCGAGTCCGCCGTGGCCTGGCCCACCAGCACGTGGGATCGGTGCGCGCGGCAGACCCCGACGCGGCGCTGGCCGCGGCCCGCGACCTGTACACCCGCCGGGGCGAGCCGATGTCGCTGTGGGTCGTCCGCTCCGACGCCGTGCACACGGCCTCCCCGGACGAACGCGACC
Organism: Streptomyces sp. SudanB5_2050; assembly: GCF_964272335.1. Taxonomy (NCBI): domain Bacteria; kingdom Bacillati; phylum Actinomycetota; class Actinomycetes; order Kitasatosporales; family Streptomycetaceae; genus Streptomyces; species Streptomyces sp. SudanB5_2050. Next base: position 181,836 of record NZ_OZ186760.1, on the reverse strand, counting down.
CGTACTTCGCCGCCGCCCGTCACAAGCCGTACCGCTACCCCGAGCACTTCGCGCCGCTGACCGAGAAAGGCCCCGAAGGTGAGCACGACGCGTGACACCTCGACGAAGACCGCGACCATCGACCTCTCGGTGGCGCCCACGCCGATGTCGGCTTCGGAGGCTCCCACGCCGACATCGGCCCCGGCGACCGGCGCGTCTGGGGGGACAGCGGGCGCCGCGCCGGGGGCTGCGCCGGCCGGCTCGGCCGCCGACCTGGCGCTCCACCTCCAGCGCCTCGGCGACGACGCCCTGGTCCTCGGACAGCGCCTGTGCCAGTGGATCACCCGCGCGCCGACCCTCGACGAGGACCTGGCCCTGTCCAACATCGCCCTCGACCTCGTCGGCCACGCCCGCACCCTGCTCACCCACGCCGGACGGCTCGACGGCACCGGCCGCACCGAGGACGACTTCGCCTACGGCCGCCCGGACCGCGAGTTCACCAACACCCTGCTGACCGAACTCCCCAACGGCGACTTCGCGACGACCGTGGCCCGGCAGCTCGCCTACACCCACTACGCCGTCCTGTACTACGAGCAGCTCACGCACTGCCCCGACACCGAACTCGCCGCGTTCGGGGCGCGGGCCGCCAAGGAGGTGGCCTTCCACCGGCTGCACGCGGACCGCTGGACGGTGACGCTGGGCCGCGGCACCGAGGAGAGCGCCCGCCGCATGCGCCACGGCCTGGAACGGGTGTGGCCGTACACCGGTGAACTCTTCGAGGAGGACGAGGTACTGCGCCGCCTGTCGGCCTCCGGCACGGTGCCCTCGCCGGCACCGCTGCGCGAGACGTGGCTCCACCGCGTGACGGGCGTCCTCACCGAGGCGGGACTCGCCGTACCCGCGCCCACCTGGTCGGCCAGGGGCGGCCGATCCGGGCTGCACACCGAAGAGTTCGGTGCACTTGTCGCCGAACTCCAGTCGGTGCGCCGCCAGTTCCCCGGAGGCACCTGGTGAGCGGGCGGGAACCCTCCACGCCGCGCCGGTCGGCCCGGGAGGTGCGCGAGCGGGTGCTGGCGCTTCCGGACCCGGAACTGCCGGTCATCGGCCTGGGCGACCTCGGCGTGGTGGGCTCCGTCGCCCCGGGGGCCGACGGCGTGCTGGAGGTCGAGATCACCCCCACCTACCTGGGCTGCCCCGCACTGGCCGAGATCACCGCCGCGGTACGGGACGTCCTGACCGCCTGCGGCCATCCCGACGGCCGCGTACGGCAGGTCCTGGCACCGCCCTGGACGACGGACCGCATCACCCCCGAAGGGCGGCGCAGGCTCGCCGCGCACGGGATCGCCCCGCCCGTGACCCCGGCCCCCGACGGCCCCGTCCCCGTCGGGCTGGGCGATGTGCCCTGCCCGCACTGCGGTGCGCGCGCCACCCGCCCGCACAGCCCCTTCGGCCCGTCCCGCTGCCAGTCGGTGTGGTGGTGCACGGGGTGCCGCGAGCCCTTCCCCCACGTGACCGCGTTGTGAGGCCCACCGTGAACACCGCCACCGTCACTACCTCGCCCGCTCCGCCGGCCGGCCTCGCCCACCCCGCCCGCCGGCACCGGCTCCGCGTCACCGAGGTCCGTCACCTGACCGCCGACACCGTGGCCGTCACCCTCGACGTGCCCGACGCCCTGCGCGCCGTCTTCACCCACCGCCCCGGACAGCACGTCACCGTCCGGCACCGCGAAGCCGGCCCCGGACTGCGCCGCAGCTACTCGATCTGCCCGCCCCCGTACGCCCCCGAGACACTGCGCCTGGTGATCAAGCGGGGCCGACCCGACGGTTTCGGCGCCCACGCGGCCACCGTCCTCGCACCCGGCGATCACCTCGAACTCTCGCCGCCCACCGGGACCTTCGCCCTGCCGGAGCTGTCCGGCGCCCACCACGTCCTGATCGCGGGCGGCTCCGGCATCACCCCCTTGGCCCCCATGGCCGCCCACGCGCTGCGCCACGACGCGGCCTGCCGCGTCAGCCTCGTCCACTCGGTCCCCACCTCCGCCGACGCGCTGCTCGCCGACGAACTGGCCGAACTGAAGGACGAGTTCGTCGACCGCTTCACCGTCCTGCACGTGCTGACCCACGAGGACCGGGGGAGTGGTGGCGGCCCGCTCACGCGGCGGCTCGACGAGGCCGGGCTGCGCCGTCTGCTGACGGCCGTGGACGCCCGCCCCGGCCCGGACACCACCTTCGCCCTGTGCGGACCGCCCGGTCTCGTCGCCACCGCACGGCGGGTCCTCACGGACGGGGGAGCCGATCCGGCACTCGTCCGCCAGGAACTGTTCACCACGGCACCACGGGCCCCGCGAGCACCGGAGCCGGCGCCGCCGGCCGACGCGGGAAGGGCCCGAGTCACCGCCCTGCTCGACGGACGCCGCCGCGTCGCCGCCGTGCTGCCCCACGACACGGCCCTCCTCGACGCGCTGCTGCGCGCCCACCCCGACGTGCCGTACGCCTGCCGCGAGGGCCTGTGCGGCAGTTGCCGCGCCAAGGTCGTCTCCGGACAGGTGAAGGCGGACCGCCAGTACGCCCTGGACGAGCGCGACCGCGCCGCCGGATACACCCTCGCCTGCCGGGCCCGGCCCCGCACCCCCGAGGTGACCCTCGACTTCGACGCCTGACCCGATCCCTGCCCACCCCCGGCCGGTCGGCCGCCCCACCCCCTCACCGAAGGAGCCCCACCATGACCACCGCCGCCCGCCACGACGGAAAGACCGCCCTGGTCACCGGAGGCAGCCGCGGCATCGGCAGAGCCATCAGCCGCCGCCTCGCCCGCGAGGGCGCCCTGGTGGCGGTCCACTACGGACACGACCTGACGGCCGCCGAGCGGACGGTCAAGGAGATCGAGGCCGACGGCGGCCGCGCCTTCCCGGTGCACGCCGAACTCGGAGTCCCCGGCGACGCCGACGCCCTCTGGGCCGCCTTCGACCGCGCGCTCGCGGAGCAGGACGCGCCCACGGGCCTGGACATCCTCGTCAACAACGCGGGCATCACCGTCCCCCGGCGCATCGCCGACGTCACCGAGGCCGACTACGACCGTGTCTTCGCCGTCAACACCAAGGCACCGTTCTTCATCGTCCAGCGCGGCCTGGACCGCCTGCGCGACGGCGGCAGGATCGTCAACATCTCCTCCGTCGCGACCCGCGTCGCCTTCCCGGCGATCGTCGCGTACACCATGACCAAGGCGGCCCTCGACTACCTCACCCTCTCCCTCGCCCAAGAGCTGGGCCCCCGGGGCATCACGGTCAACGCCGTCGCCCCCGGATACACCGAGACGGAGATCAACCCCACACTCGCCGTCCCGGAGATCCGCCGTAGATACTCCGAGGCATCCACCTTCGGCAGGCTCGGCGACCCCGTCGACATCGCCGACATCGTCTCGTTCGTCGCGAGCGACGACGCCCGCTGGGTGACCGGCCAGTGGATCGACGCCTCCGGCGGCGCCCACCTCGGCGTGTGACCCGTACGCACCCCCAGGAGAAGCGATGAACGACAGCACGACCGCCCTCGACGAGCCGGTGACGGACGCCGCCCTCACCCGGCCCTTCACGGGCGCCAGCCCGTACGACACCTATGTGCGCGCCTCCGTACTCAACTCCCTGCAGCAGCCGCTCACCGAGGCCCCCGACGAGATGGGCTTCCTCGTGACCACCCAGGTGATGGAACTGTGGTTCACCCTGATCGTGCACGAGTGGCGCACGGCACGGGTGGCCTTCGCCAAGGACGACCTGCACGCGGCCACGGACGCGCTGACGCGCAGCCGCCGGGCCCTGACCGCCCTGGGCGGCGCCTGGGCGCCCATCGCCGCACTGACCCCCGCCCAGTTCAACGGCTTCCGGGCCGCCTTCGGCCAGGCGTCGGGCTTCCAGTCCGCGATGTACCGGCACATGGAGTTCCTCCTCGGCGACAAGTCCGCCGGCCTGCTGCGCGCCCACCGGGGCGACCGAGCCGTCCACGAGGCGCTCGCCGAGACCTACCGCGAACCGTCCCTCTACGACGAGGTGCTGGCGTACCTCCACCGGCAGGGCCTGCCCGTCCCGCGCCACGTCCGGGAGCGCGACGTGACGCGTCCGTACACCGGCGACCCCGGGGTCGTGGAGGTGTGGCGGCACGTCTACACCGGACCGCCGCACCACCCCCACCTGGCGCTCGGCGAACTGCTCACCGACATCGCCGAACTCGTCACCCGCTGGCGCTTCGACCACGCCCTGGTGGTCCGCCGCGCCATGGGCGCCCGACCGGGCAGCGCCGGTTCCGCCGGGCTCGCCTGGCTGGAGCGGCGTGCCGCCCGCCCGGTCTTCCCCGAACTGTGGGAGGTGCGCGGTGACGTCTAGGACGATCTCCGCCTTCGCGGCCGAGGAGGAGCGGCGGGTCCTGAGCCTGAAGCCGGTGCTGGCACCGGTGCACGGCCGCTACGGCGACCATCCCCACCAGACCTACGACGCCTGGCCGTCCGGCGACACCGACGCCCCGCTGGTGATCCTGCTGCACGGCGGCTACTGGCGCTACGACCGGATGCACCTGACCCCGTTCGCGGCGTACCTGTCCGAGCAGGGCTTCGACGTGCTGCTTCCCGGCTTCCGCCGCTCCGGGGGCGCGGGTGGCTACCCGGAGACCTTCGACGACGTCTCCCGCGTCGTGGACACCCTGCCCGAAGGACGACCCTACGTTCTGGCGGGGCACTGCTCCGGCGGTCACCTGGCGCTGTGGTGCGCAGCCCGGGGACTGCTGCCACCGGGCTCCCGCTGGCACACGCACACACTGCCGACGAGCGTGCTCGCCCTCGCCCCGCTCACCGACCTCACCGCAACCCGACGCGACGGCCTCAGCGACGACGCCGCGCTGCAACTCCTCGGTGGCGAGGAGCACTTCGACGAACGCTGCCGACAGGTGGACCCCCTCACCCTGCTGCGCGGCGCCGGCACCACCGGCGTGCCGACCGTGCTGCTGCACGGCGCCGCCGACGAGGAGGTCCCGCTCACCCAGTTCAGCGACTACGCGGCCGTGCACCGGGACCTCAGAACGGTCGTCCTGCCCGGTACCGGCCACTACACCCTCATCGAACCTGGAGCCCCCGGCGCCCGCGCGGTCACCGACACCCTGCGGGAGATGACGGCCGTCTTCGCGGCCTGAGAGGGGCGGAGGGGGCGGGGTGGGCGGCGGCGGTGACGGCCGCCGGGGGGCAGGTATCCGCACAGGGCAGGGCCGATGCTTCGCTCACCCCGTCCCGTCGACTAGTCGTCGCAGAGAGGGAATAGCGATGGAATGAGACGGTCCCAGTCCCTTCACCCCGTCGGCCGCATATCCTTTCGGCCATGACCGCCCAGTCTCCTGAGCCTTCTCCGCGTCCTGCTCCGTCCGGCGAGCTCCGCGCCTCTCACGACGACCGCGAAGTCGTGGTGGAGCAGTTGCGTGATGCGGCGGCCGAGGGACGCATCGATCTCGATGAGCTCGATGCGCGCCTGGAGCAGGCGCTGAAGTCCAGGACTCACGCCGAGTTGGCCGTACTGACCGCTGACTTGCCGAAGCCGCAGGCCACGGAGGACCGGTCGCCGCTGGTGCTCAGGGGCGGCATGTTCGGCGCGTCCCGCGGTCCCGGACGCTGGGAGGTTCCCAGGCGTGTGATCGCCCATGGAGGCGTGGGGGGCGTGAAGATCGACTTCACCCGCGTCGAGTGCCGCCTCAAGGAGGTGGCGGTGGAGGCGTTCGGGGAGACGTCCGGTGTCACGATCGTCCTTCCCGACGGTTGGGCCGCGGACACCAGCGGCATGGATCCCGGCGTCGGCGGCCTGAAGGACGAAACCACTTCCGACCGTCTCCCGGGTACACCGCTGATCCGGCTCACCGGGTCCGGTGGGTCCGGAGGAGTGGTCATTCGCCACCCCGATCAACGGGAACGACGCAAGCTGCGCAGCAACCCCGCGCAAGGCTGATCACCTCGACTGGGCGATGACGGATCCGCTCGTCCGACGGTGGGGGGCGTTCCGCCAGGACTCCACGCCCGGATGCGGCGGGTGGGTGGTCATGCCGTCTGGGGCTGGAGGTAGCGGGCCAGGAGGTCGTCCAGGCTCACCATGCCGGTGAGAGCGCCGGTGCGGTCGCGGACCAGGGCGAGGGTGGCCCGGCGTCGGCGCAGCAGTTCGATCGCGTCGGCCACCGTGGTCTCCTCGGCCAGTTCGGGCACGGGACGTGCCAGGGCGCGGGCCGTGGTGGGTCGGCCCTGGGCACGGGCGACCAGGACGTCACGGGCATGCACCGAGCCGAGCACGTCTGCGCCCGCACGGACCAGCAGCCGGGTACGGTCACTGGCTGCGGCGAGGCTCAGGATCCGTTCCGCGTCGGCGTCCGCGTCGACCGCGGTGATGTCGGCGGCCGGGATCCGCAGCTCGCGCACCGGGGTCTCCGGTTCCGTCAGTGAGCGGGTCAGCAGGTCGGAGTCGGTCTCGCTGATCAGACCGAGGCGTTCGGATTCCTCCACCAGATGGGTGAGCTGCTCGCGGTTGTGGACGGACGCCAGCTCGTCGCGCGGAGTCACCCGGCACAGCCGGACGAGGGCGTTGCTGAACGTGTTGAGGACCCGGATGAGCGGACGTACCGCCTTCACGATCCCCCTGAAGGGCGGGGAGAGGAGCATCGCGGAGCGCTCGGGGTGGGCGATGGCCCAGGACTTGGGCGCCATCTCACCGAGCACCATGTGCAGGAAGACGACCACGATCATCGCCACGGCGAAGGCCACGCCGTAGCTGAGCGCGGTGGGCAGGCCCAGCTTGTGCAGCAGCGGGTCGAGTTCGTGGGAGATCGCGGGCTTGGACACCGAACCGAGGCCCAGGGTGCACACGGTGATGCCGAGCTGGGCGCCGGCCAGCATCAGCGACAGCTCACGCATGCCGGCCAGTGCCGCTTTGGCGCCGCGCTGCCCGTCGGCGACGGCCTTCTCCATACGGTGCCGTTTGGCGGCGACCAGCGCGAACTCGGCCGCGACGAAGAACCCGCTGCCGATGAGCAGCAAGACGGTGACGAAGAGCGCCATCGGGAAACTCATACCTGCTCCTGCGTCTGCTCGGTCGTCCGCTCGATCCGGACCCGCTCCGGTACGTGCCGGTCGAGGGTGCGTACGTCGATCGTCACGTCTCCGCCGTCGGGCAGAGTGACCGAGAGGTGGTCGCCGATGGCCGGGAAGCGGCCGAGCCGGTCGACGATCAGGCCGGCCACGGTGTCGTAGTCCTCGTCCGCGGGCAGCTCGATGCCGGTGATCTCGGCGACCTCGTCCAGACGGCGCCCGGCGTCCACCAGCCAGCCGCCGTCGTCCGCGACCGCGACCTCGGTGACGGTGTCCGACTCGTCGGCGATGTCACCCACGAGTTCCTCGGCGACATCCTCGTAGGTGACGACGCCCGCCACGCCCCCGTGCTCGTCGAGCACGACGGCGAACTCGTCGTTCCGCTCACGCATCCGCTCCACGGCGTCCGGCAGCGGCAGAGTGTCCGGCAGCAGCAGCGGCTCACGGGCCACCGCACCCGCCGTGACGGAGGTGAGTCGGCCGGCGGGCAGCCCCATCAGCTCCCGTACGCCCAGCACACCCCCGACGTCGTCCGGGTGGTCACCGAGCACCGGGTAGTTGGAGTGGCCGTGCTCGCCGATGAGGCCGATGGCCTCGGCCGCGGTGGCGTCCTTGCGGACGTAGACGGCGTCCACGCGCGGCACCATCACCTCGTGCAGCGTCCGCTCGGAGAACTCCAGGGCGTGGTCGATCAGCTCGGCGGTGCCGCGCGGCAGTTGCCCCTGCTCGTGGGACTCGCCGATCAGATGGCCCAGTTCTTCCAGGGTGGCGCCGTGGTGCAGTTCCTCGACCGGCTCGATACCGACCTTGCGCAGCAGCTTGTTCGCGGCGCCGTCGAAGACACGGACCACCGGGCCGACGACCTTCAGGTACGCCAGCGTGGAGCTTGCCAGCGCCTTCGCCAGCCGTTCCGGGACGGCGATGGCGAGGTTCTTCGGCGCCAGCTCACCCAGCACCATCTGCACGACGGTGGCCAGAACGAACGCGAGCACCACGGAGATACCGGTGACCGCGCCGTCGGGAACGCCGAGACCGGACAGGACCGGCCGGAGCAGCGCGGAGACGGACGGCTCGGCGATGAAACCGACGACCAGACCCGTCACGGTGATGCCCAGCTGCGCACCGGAGAGCATGAACGACAACCGCTCCAGCACCTTCAGCGCCCGGGCCGCCTTCCGGTCCCCGGCGTCGGCCTCGCGGGCGAGGGCGAGCCGGTCGGCGGAGACGTACGCGAACTCCTGGGCGACGAAGTAGCCGGTGCCCGCGGTCAGCACGAACACCGCCAGCACACCCAGCCAGGCTTCCACGGCACTCATCCGACACCGCCCCGCCGCTCGCCGTGCTCAGAAGATTTTGGGCGGGATGGTCGGGGACTGTGCCCCGAAGGGTCCGTCGATCGGGCGGACAAGCGTTGACTCCTCGTCTAGGCGTGCGGACAGGAAAACGATTGTGACCGAAAACAGGTTCCCGACCGTCAGCGACCTGCTGACCTGGTAGGTGTCGTGATCAATCGTCGTGGCCCCGACGCGCGAGGTGGACGGTGATGTCGGCTGCCATCTCGACTCGGTCCGGCAGTACCTGCATGATCCGGCTGAACACCTGCGTTCGCTCCGCGGTCGGCAGGACGAGATAGGCCGAGACGGTGGAGAGATGACCCACGTAGTCGCGAGCGCTCATCGTCACACGCCGTTCGATCACGGACTGCTGGACGTCGGTGAACCACTCGGACTGTCGCAGCTCCGTACCCGGCCACTGCATCTCCTGATCCGGAGGCGTCCCGTCAGGCGACGGGATCTCGTCACTCTCCAAGAAGGGTGCTCGCGCCGCGCGGACAGCTTCCTCCACAGTCGGGTCAGCCAGTTGACATGGCCCGCCGCAGGAGGCGAACACGCCACCCGGCTCCAGCAGCGCGGCCACGCGTGACCACCGGCCCCTCGGGTTCGTCCAATGCAGCGCTGCTGCGGCATAGACCAGTCCGTACCGTTCACCCGGTCGCAGGTCCTCGAACGCGGCTCGCACCGTTCTGACGCCCCTCGGCACGTGCTTGCGCAGTTCGGCGAGCATGGCTCCGTCAGGGTCGGTCGCGGTGACCATGACCCCTCGTCGAGCGAACAGGCGGGTCGCCTTGCCCGTTCCGGCGCCGATCTCGAGGGCGGTCCGAACCGGATGGCCCGCGTAGGCCATCACTCTGTCGAACAGCTCCACGGGATACTCCGGCCGGAACCGTTCGTAGGCTTCCGCCACCACTCCGAAACTCAGCGCGCGACCAGACATGCCCAGCATCCTGACACGAGCGCCCTGCGGTGCTTCAGAGGGAGCCTGGGCCGCCGAAGTGAAGCAGGGACGTCTCGTCGTTGACGGCCGCTCCTTGACGATGGTCGGCTCGAAGGAGCCGTCGTGGTCGCAGGGCACCTTCACCTGCACCGGACCGACGTCGGTGTGACGTGGGGTGCGGGCGGCGAAGGGCGGGAGGGCGTACCGCCGTGTCAGCGCGGCACTTCCACCTCGATGCCGCCGAGACGGTAGTTCCAGCGCCGGTCGGACCGGGAGCCGCTCTTCCGGGCGCCCTTCAGGTGCTTCACGAAGGCCCTGCGCTGGGCCGGGGTCGCCGAGCGCCAACGCAGTTCGAGGACCGGGCGCACCGGAGGGACGAGTTCGCGCATCCGCTGGTCGACTTTGGCGAGGCTCGCCTCGTAGTCGTACGGCCGGTAGACCAGGTCGAGATCGATCGACGGTGCCGTGCCGCCCGCCTCGTGGTGACAGGAGCCCAGCCAGTCGGCGAGGTAGTCCAGCCCGAGCCGCACGTCGAAGGAGCTCTGGTCCTGCCACGCGCCGAGGTAGGGCGCGTTCACCGCCTCCGCCGTCACCTCTTCCGGCATCACGATCAGACCGCGGACGGAGGTGCCCGGCAGGGTGACATGGATGCGCGGCCAGATTCCGCCGGCCTCGATCCGGAAGGAGGGGAAGTAGCCCGCCATGGCCGTCCCCGTCCGCAGTTGGGCCCAGCCCATCGCGTCGGACGGGGGCCGTTCCGGTGAGTAGGGCCCGCTGGTGCGATGCCCGAGGTCGCCCTCCCGCATCATGAAAATGGCCTCGAACACATCACCGCGCAAGGCCATGCTCACGGGGAAGTACGCCCCGACCTGCGCCGTGAACGCCTTGCCGGTGATCAGGGCGCCGATGCTGGACCGGTCCGCGGTCATCGTCGTCTCCTCCATCCCCTCCGTCTCGGCCCGGGCGGTACCGGGTCGGGCAGACGGTCCAGTTCGGCCTGGACGGCGAGGGTGTCCGCGTGGTGCTCGCCCAGACGCAGCCGCCGTTTCGCCAGCACTTCGCGCAGGGTCTGCGCCGCGTCACCGTGCCGTCCGAGCCGAAGGTGCACACGGGCCAGCCCCACCCGGGCCTCCAGGGTCCGCAGGTCGTCGGGGCCGCGGCGCCTCACGAGCTGGGGCACCAGCACGGCGTACAGCCGCTCGGCCTCGTCCAGTTCGCCCTTGTCGGTGAGCAGGGAGGCAAGTGCCGTGATCGCTTCCAGGGTGGCGGGGTGGTCCGGTCCCAGGACCCGTTCGCGTTCCGCGGTCACCGCCCGGATCAGGGCCAGGGCTTCCGTCTGCCGGCGCAGGTCGATCAGTACCGCGGCCCAGCCGAGCATCGCGCGCTGGGTCTCGACGTGCCCGGCGTCCCACAGGTGGGAGCGCACATCGACCACGAGCTGCCAGGTCCGCTCGGCCGCGACCGGGTCGCCCTCGCTGTGCAGGACGGGGGCGGCCTCGGCGAGCGTGACGAGGTCGTCCTGGAGCACGGCGGCGAAGTGGCCGGCCCAGAAGGTCTCGGACCGGTTGAGTTCCGCCTCCGGTCTCAGCAGCAGCGTGAGCGCCTCAGCCGTGCCCGGCGTCGTGTCGGGCTCCCGGCTCGCCAGGTCCTCGGCCACGGAGTGCATGTAGAGGCGGTAGCCCGTGTCGTCGCGCGAGGGGACCTTGTCGAGTTCGGCGGCGAGTTCCAGGGTGCGGATGACAGCGTGCCGCTGCCGCTCGCCGATGCGGGCCATCGCCTCGACGAGCGCCGGGCGGCTGTCGTCGCGGGACGGCAGTTCGACGGCGACCTCGGCCCGCAGTTCCTCGATCACGGGCTCGGACTCCGTCCGCAGCACCCCGGTCGCCGCGCCGAAGTCGTACTCCCAGTCCAGAGCCCAGGTCAGCAGGCGGCCGCGTTCGTCACCGGCCAGGAGCAGGGCGCCGTCGGGGGCCAGCTCGACATCGGTGACCGCGGTCGAGAAGCCGGTGAAGGCCCGCAGTTCGCGGCCGGCCGTCAGGTCCCACAGGCGTGCCCGGCGGTCCTCGCCGCCGGACGCCGCGAGGAGGAAGTCCGGTGTGACGGCGAGGCTGTGCACCGCGGCGGTGTGCCCGGTGAGCACATGGACGCAGCGGGCGGCGGCCACGTCCCACAGCCGCACGGTGCCGTCGGCGGAGCAGGACAGCAGGCGCCGGCCGTCTGCGTCGGGCAGGACGTCGACCACGGCGTCGGTGTGTCCGGTGAGCACCGCCTCGCACTGTCCGTCGGCGGTCCGCCAGACGCGTACGGTCGCGTCGGCGCCGCCGGTGACGACGTAGCGGCCGTCCTCGCTCAACCGTGCGGCACCGATCCACGCCGTGTGCCCGCCCAGCACCCACCGCGGTTCGCCTGTGTGCAGGTCCCAGATCTTCACGGTGACGTCCTGGCCACGGGAGAGTCCGTACCGGTGGTCGGCGCTGACGGCCACGTCGAGCACGGCTCCGGAGTGGGCCTCCCAGCGTCCGAGGGACCGGCCGCTGGGGATGTCCCAGGCGGAGACGACGCCGTCGGCGGTCCCGGAGAGGGCCACGTGGCCGTCCTCGCTGACCGCGACGTAGTACACGTGGTCGCGGGGGTTGGTGAAGAGCTGGACGATGCGCCGCTCGCGGGGCTGCCAGGCGACGACCCGGCCGTCCTCGCCCCCGGACACCGCGAGCCGGCCGTCGGCGGTCATCGCCAGGGCACTGAGGTGGCCGGTGTGCAGACTGAGCGTGTGCAGCAGCTGCCCGGTCTCCACGTCGAAGACCCAGGCTTCGGAGTTTCCCGACCGGGCGAGGGCGGTGGGGCTGCGCCCGCTGAGTTCCAGGGCCCAGGACCGGTCGTCCTGGGGGGTGATCCGGCCCGCGGACCAGGCGTCGACGAGTGTGCCGCGGCGGCCGAGGGCACCGAGTCGACGCCACAGGCGTACCGGCTCGGTGTGGCGCCGGTGACCGGGCAGTGCCCGGGCGGCGCGGATCAGTTCGGCCGCCTCCTCCAGGCGTCCCGCCGCGCCGTGCGTGACCGCCTGGTCCAGCAGTTCGGCCGCTCGGGCGGCAGCGGCGCTGACCTCCGCGGCCTGGTGCGGGCGGACGTAGCTCCAGGGGGCCGGTGGTCCGGCAGGCGGCAGATGCCATACCCGCACGGTCTTGCCCTCGGCGGTGAGCGCGAGGCGGCCGGTCGCGCTCAGCGCGACCTTCTTGGTGTCGGGTGTCGCGTCCAGGGAGAGGCGGCAGCGGCCCGTCGTGAGGTCCCACACCCGTGACGGCTCGGCGCGTCCGCCGCTGGAGAAGCCGACCGTGCCGTCCGAGTTGAGGGCTGTACGGCCGTACTCGGTCTTCAGTACCCGTGAGGCGTCACCGGACCGGAGGTCGGCCAGTCGGACGTGGGCGCTCCCGCCGGTGACCGCGACGAGACGGCCGTCGTCGGTGAAGCGCACGCTCAGACAGGTGTGGTCGAACCGGTGGACCAGGGCGCCCGTGCGGACGTCGTACACCGAGCTGGTCCGGCGTGTGTGGTCGACGACGCAGCACAGGGTGCCCCGAGCGCCCAGGTGATCGGCCTTGCTCTCGAACTGCCGGACCTCCACCGGTTCGCCGGTCTCCAGGTCCCAGGTGACGATCTCTCCGTCGTACCCGCTGGTGACCGCGTGCCGCTGGTCCCCTGTCAGCGCGACCGCGAGTACCCAGCTGGGGTGGCCGGGGAGTTCGAACCCGGTGGTGGCCTCGAGGTCGAGCACCAGCGCGCGCCGGGTGCCCCCGCCGACGACCAGGAGGCGTCCGTCGTCGCGGACCGCGAGAGCCGAGGCTCTGTAGTTCTCCAGGTGCAGTTCCTGGCGGCACTCGCCCGCGGCCAGGTCCCAGATCCGCAACCCGCCGGAACCGTCCGCCGAGACGCCGGTCGCGCCGTCCGGCGTCAGGGCGAGGGCACTGATCCAGTCGTCGTGTTCCCCGGGCAGCACGGACTGGGCCGGGGCGGGCGCGTCCCGCACCGAGGCGAGGGCGGCGGTGATCTGCGGGTCGTCGGGCATCCGTGCGGACGCGTCCCGCAGCAGTTCGGCCGCGGCACGCGCGTCGCCCCGCTCGCGGTGCACCAGCGCGAGCAGGTACGTGCCGTTCTCGGGGTCGCCGAACCGCACGGATTCCAGCTCGTCCACCAGGTCGGCGTCGGTGATCACACCCGTTCGCCAGCGATGCAGTCCGCGGTTGTAGCGGGCGTGCGGGTGGTGGGGATCCGCCCGCAGGGCGCGGGTCCACAGCTCCTCGGCGCTGTCGTGGCGGCCGAGGTCCAGCATCGACAGCGCGTGGTTGGACAGGCTGTCGGCGAGCAGGGTGGCCGCGGACGGGGCCCGGCGGGGATAGGGGCCGACCTCGCGCCGGTGCACCGCGACCAGCCGCTCGGCGAGCGGGCCGAGCCGGGAGGGGCGTGCGGCGGGATCCTCCGCGAAGCACTCCCGCAGTACGTCCACCACCTCGTCCGGCACCCGCTCGATCGCGCCCGGCGTCCGGGACCGGGCGTATTCCTCGAAGGCGGCACCCGCGGTGGTCCCGTCCCGCACCGGCGGCCTGCCCAGGAGCATCTCGAACACGGTGACCGCCCAGGACCACACGTCCGTGGCCGAGGTGAGCCCGGACGGCGACCGTGCCTGCTCGGGCGAGCAGTAGGCGGGGTCCAGACCGCCCCGGCTGACGAACGGCTCCGCGTCCCCGGCCGCGCGGGCCCGCGCCAGACCGAAGTCGGTGACCTTGACCGTGCCGTCCCGGGTCAGCATCACGTTGGCGGGCTTGACGTCCTGATGCACGACGTCGTTCTCGTGCGCGTGGTCCAGGCCCCAGGCCGACTGGATCGCGACGTCCAGCAGCGTCGCGAGGGGAGCGTCGCCGTACAGGGTCCGGTTGCGGACGCCTTCCGCGAGGCTGCCGCCGTCGGCCCACTCGGCGAACACCCTCGGCACGTCCTCCAGGGTGCGCACGTAGACGCAGTTGGCGATGTGCGGATGCAGGCCCAGGCCCACCCACACCTCCGCCTCACGCTCGAAGTCCCCGATCCCGTCCGGCGAGCGGACGACGGCCGGGCGCGGGGTCTTCACGGCCAGGTCGATGTCCCAGCCACGGTGGTGGACCCGGTGCACCAGTCCGAGGCCGCCGGAGCGCACCACATCCAGGACCTCGTACAGATCCAGGATGACGTCACCGCGGCGCCAGGTGGCCATCCGCGTCAGTCCACCACGGCGGCGTACAGAGGTGTTCCGAGCAGTACCGACGTGCCGGTACCGTCCGGGCTTTCGCCGTGCAGCAGCCGCTTCGCCACGAACTCGACGTTCTGCGCCGGCCAGCGCAAGCGCGCGACGGCCTGCTCAACACGGCCCAGCGCCGCGCGATCGACGCGGTCGAGGTCGCCGTCCACCGCGTCGGCGACGTACTCGTCCTCCAGATCGGAGGTGATCCCGAGGCCGTCGAGCATGGAGGACATCATCGACCGCCCCACGCCGTGGGCCTCTGCGTCCGGCACGTGGTCGAACACGTGCCGGTTCGAGCCGCCCAGGGCGACGACGGTGTCCTCGGTGCGCCCGCCGAAGAACACCAGGGAGGACGCGGGGTCGTCGCGGAACGAGCCCCATCGCATCCGCAGCGAACCCCAGAAGTACTGGCCCGGTGCGTCCACCGTGCCGAGGTCACCGTGGTCGCGGAGGTACCGGACGACTGCCTCGAGACGCGTGATCCGGTCGTTCGGCGGGCCGTCGGTGGTGCGCTTCGCCGACAGCACGGAGAGGTTCACGCCCACCTCCGTCTGTCGCTTGGCCCCGAACCCGGGGTCGATCTGCGGCAGCAGCATGTCGACCTTGCTGTCGGAGATGTACACGTAGTAGCTCAACGACACTGCCGATCCTCCCGAGCCTCGACCCTCCCAGCCTATCGATCACGGCCGTCGTGAGCCATGGAATGCGCGGTCGAAGGGAGTTGACCGAAGCGTCGACAGCGCTGCAGATCACCCAGGCGGTTGCAGTGCACCGAAGTCCGACAAGACCGATCACAAGCAGCAGCGCATGGTCGAGTGCGGGATCAATCGGCTCCAGCACCACCGGGCCGTGGCCACCCGGTGCGTCGAACTCGCCGTCCGCCACGGAGCGACGGTGCTGGTCGCAACCATCGACGCCTGGTTGCGACCAGCACTTCGCACCGGCTCTCGGACGACGTCACGTTCGTCGCGAACGGGGTCAGGCGAGCTGGTCCTTGTCGGTCGGGAGCCAGACCGTCATGGTCGCCGGGTCGATGGGGATCGAGACATGCTCGTGCGTGATCGACCACGCTCCGTGCGTCCGCCGGAGGCAGACGCTCTCCCGTACCCATATCGAGGTCTGGAGGCCGCCCTTCCGCTCTCCCGAGTCACGGTGGAGCATGTGCGCGAAGGCGGTGTCTTCGCCGGCCACGAGGGTGAGGTCGTGCGTCTCCAGGCTGATGGGGCCGACGTATCCGTCGAACCACCGCACGAAGTTGCGGCGGATCTCGTCGGTGCCGGTGAACCTCAGCGGGGGGACGACGTCGTAGTAGACGGCGTCGGCGGCGTAGAAGGACATGAGTCGGTCGATGTCCTTGGTCTGCTGGGCGTCGGCGCGGCTCGCGAAGAGGGCCCGGAGCTCCGACTCGTGGGTGGTGGTCATTCGAGTACTCCTTCGGTGGTGTCGTGCTGGAGGGGAGGAGGGAGGGCGGACTCAGGCGGCGCGTCCGGCCTTGAGCGCGGCGGTGACCTCGACGACCCGGCGAGCCTGGTGGCGAGCGGCCGCCAGGCTCACCTCGCCGGGCTCCGCGTCGCCGACCACGGCCGAGGTGCCGTAGGGATTGCCCGACGTGAACTGGACCGGGTCGGTGTAACCGGGCGGCACGATGACGCCGCCCCAGTGGTAGAAGGTGTTGCCGAGCGCCAGAAGGGTCGATTCCTGCCCGCCGTGGGCGGTGTTGGAAGCGGTGAAGGACGAGTACACCTTGTCCGCGAGCTTGCCCGCGAACCACAGGGGCCCGGTCGTGTCGATGAACTGCCTCAACTGCGCCGCGGGGTTGCCGAATCGGGTCGGGGTACCGAAGAGCACCGCGTCGGCCCACTCCAGGTCGCCGTGTCCTGCCTCGGCGACCTCGGCGGTGTCCCGGTGATGCCGGGCCCAGGCCGGATGGGCGTCGACCACCTCGGCCGGGGCGGTCTCGGCCACCTTGCGGAGCCGGACGTGCGCCCCGGCCTTCCGCGCGCCCTCGACGACGGCTCGTGCCAGGGCGTGCACGTTGCCGCTGGTGCTGTAGTAGATGACTGCGACGTTCACGGGCTCCATGCCGTTCTGCCTCCGTCTGCTTCCGTCACGTTCCTTTGCCGGGTACGACGAGACGGCCCGGCGAAATGTGAGGCGGGGCGGCGACCTCACGTTTCGGGGCGCTGCCGCGTCATGACGATGAAGGAAGAAGCGACCGAGGAGCCTTGGACCATGACGCACCGTTCGACCGCGCCGCAGGACAGCCGACCGGATTCGACGACGAACGCGCTCGAGGCCGAGCGCCGCCGGCTGATCAATCTTGCCTACCGCATGCTGGGCTCCCTGGCCGAGGCCGAGGACACCGTTCAGGAGACGTACGCCCGCTGGTACGCGATGCCCCCGCGGCAGCGGGAGGCCGTGGCGTCCCCAGGTGGCTGGCTGACCAAGGTCACCGGCCGCATCTGCCTCGACGTGCTGCGCTCGGCACGGGCCAGGCGGGAGCGCTACGTGGGGGAATGGGTGCCCGAGCCGCTGCCCGCGCGCACCGAGTGGCCCACCGGCGCGAGCGACGACAGCACGGCCGACCCGGCCGATCGGGTCACGCTCGACGAATCGGTCAGCATGGCCTTCCTCGTCGTCCTGGAGGCGATGACCCCGGCGGAGCGCGTGGCGTTCGTGCTGCACGACGTCTTCCGCTACCCGTTCTCCGAGGTGGCCGACATCGTCGGCCGCACCCCGGCTGCCTGCCGACAGCTGGCGTCCTCCGCCCGACGCCGCGTCGACGCCTCACGGGCTCCCCTGTCACCGGCGGACCAGCGGGCGGATGTGGTGAGGGCGTTCAGGCAGGCGTGGGAGGCGAAGGACATCCCCGCCCTCATCGGCCTGCTCGACCCCGGTGCCGTCGCCGTCGGTGACGGCGGCGGACTCGTCACCGCCTTGCTCCACCCGGTCGAGGGCGCGGAGTCCATCGCCCGCTTCTTCGCCGACCGGACGCTCCCGGGCCGGCTGACGGTCCGGGAGCGCACGGTCAACGGCCAGCCCGGCCTGGTGGCCCACGTGGACGGCGCCGTTGTGTCGGTGTACGCCTTCGACATCGCGAACGGGCGGATCCGGCGGATCTGGGCCGTGCTCAATCCCGAGAAGCTCAGGCCGTGGAAGTCGGCCTGAAGGTGAGATCTACTGCTCGCCTTCGGCTTCCGGCCGCGGCGTCTCGTAGACGTGGGCGAGGGCGGTGTCCAGGAGGTGGCGCAACTGGGCCGGCGTCGGGGCGACGGCGGTGGCGATGAGGGCCTGGGGGTCGGCGAGAGGGGTCAGTACGGCGTGTCCCTCTGCCGAGCCGTCGCCGATGACGTGCGGCTCCCGCGGCGCGTCCAGTCCTGGATCGACCAGGAGGAGTTGTCCGGTCGCCCGGTGGCCCCCGAGGACGGCGGGGCCGTCCCATGCCGGTGCCGGGTGGCCGTAGGCGGAGTGCTGGTCGAGGAGCGGTCGTCCGCCGCGCAGTACGGTCAGCCGGGTGGTGAGATGACCCGGCGCCTCGCCTGAGCGGCCCAGGAGCTGCTCCTCCCGCATGAGCAGACGGGAGGTGGGGGCGAGGTCCACGGTGAACGTCTGGTGGAGGATGCTGCCCCGGGTACTGATCAGGGGCTCGGGCAGCCAGTGCAGGGACGCGTCCTCGTCCACCCTGATCCGTACGTCGTAGGTGGCTAGGGCGGTGGTGGGGCCGCGCAGGGCGATGGTGGCGGCCGCGTTGGTCACTTCCAGCCGGGCGCATGTCTCGGCGCTGATCTCGAGGGCCAGCCGGTCTCCGCCGAGCGGTGCGCTCATCGCGCCGAGCACGCAGACACGTGCCTGAGCGCCCCGGGCCCGTAGCCGGCGCAGGTGGAAGGGGCCGTCGCTGTGGAGGAGGGGGACCGTCGTGGCGCGGCCGTTGTGAGCGGCCCGGATGCGTGCGGTGGCGGTGACTCCGGACGGGTGCGTCGGGGCGGGTTCGGCGGAGCGCCGGCCGTGTGTTCCACCCTCCGCTCGGAGGGGTTCTCCGGTCGGTGGCGGAATCACGGCCGGAGTCCGCGCGGTGGTGACGTTCACCGGGAGGGTCCTGCGGCGTGCCAGGCGGCAAGGCAGTCGGTGACCCAGTCGGCGACCGGCTGGACGCCGTCGGGCGAGGTGAGGCTGGTGAAGGCGTAGGGCAGGTCCTTGCGCTGCTTACGGGTGTCGGACCTCATGGTGTCCAGGTCGACGCCGACGTAGGGGGCCAGGTCGGTCTTGTTGACCACGAGGAGGTCGGCGGTGGTGATGCCGGGACCGCCCTTGCGGGGGATGTCGTCGCCGCTGGCCACGTCGATGACGAAGACCTGGGTGTCGACGAGTCCGCGGGAGAAGGTCGCGGTGAGGTTGTCCCCACCGGACTCGATGAGGATCAGGTCGAGCGGGCTCAGGGTCTGCTCGAGTTCCTCGACGGCTTCGAGGTTGGCGGAGATGTCGTCCCGGATGGCGGTGTGCGGGCAGGCTCCGGTCTCCACGGCGGTGATCCGCTCGGGCGGCAGGACGGCCTCGCGGCGCAGGAAGGCGGCGTCCTCCTGGGTGTAGATGTCGTTGGTGACCACGGCGATGGAGAGCCGGTCACGCAGGGTGCGGCACAGTGCGGCCACGGTCGCGGTCTTGCCCGAGCCGACGGGTCCGCCGAAGCCGATGCGCAGGGCACGGCGGCTGCCGTCGGCGAGCAGCGGTTCGGCGCTGTGGGTGTGGCGATGCGGCATGGTCACGGGGTGGTCGAGATGCACAGGGATGCTCCAGGCAACGGTCAGGGCGGGTCAGGAGGCGAAGAGCCGGACGGTCCAGGCGGCGTGCTGCTCACCGGTGATGTCCAGCAAGGGAGCGGACGCGGCGGGCAGGGCGGCGATCCCCTCCGCCGCCACCCGCCCCGCCGCGTCGGCCGCGGTGTCGGCGACGGTGTCGAGTTCGTCGGCGAGCCGCGCCAGGACGGCGGTGGCCTCGAACGGGTCGAGGCTCAGCAGGCGCACCGCGGCGGTCGCCGGACCGCCCACGCTCTCGTATCCGGCGGCCTGGGCGGCGTCCAGTGGAGTGAGTCCGGCGGCGCGGGCGGTGACGCCGAGCACGACCGGCTGGTGGGCGCCCTGCGGCCGGTGAAGGGCGAGGTGGTCGAGGTCGGCGCTGGGCCAGGTGGCCCGGGCCGCGCGCATCAGTTGCCGGCCCAGGCGGCGTGCGATGCGGCGCAGCGCCGGGACAGGGGTGCGGGCGTCGGCGGCCTCGTCCAGGGCCAGGGCGTCGTAGCCGTTGGCGGCGGCCGCGGCGAGGCCGGCTGCGACCAGGCCCGCGGTGTGCAGCCGCCCCCGGCAGAACGCCTCCAGGCTCGCGCTGTCGTGGACCCGACCGGAGGAGACGGCGGGCTCCACGCCGCCGGAATGGGCATGTCCGCCGGCGGGGAAGCGGCCGTCGGCCAGGACGAGCAGGGCAGTGCGGCTCATGGGGTGGCGGAACCGCCTTTCACGGGGAGGTGACGGGGCCGGCCGTACGGTCGTGACCGAAGCCGGCCGTGGCGATCAGAAGAGGAAGTACCGCTGGGCCAGGGGCAGCTCGGTGGCGTAATTGCGTCCGACCTCCTGTCCGTCGACCGTGGTGCGGACGTCGGAGGTGGTGGCGCCGCCGATGGTGACGTCGAAGGTGTCGGGGTCGATGTCGATCTTCGGAACGCCGTTGTTGTGGATCATGTCGGCCTTGGTGACCTCCCGGGTGGAGCGGATCGCGCGCATGGGCTTGAGCAGCCCGATCTCGGCGAGTTCGCCGTCCAGGGCGGCCTCGGCCACGAAGTTGAAGGAGTTCGCCGCCGGGGCTCGGCCCTTGAAGCCCCAGACGGGTCGGGGGAGGTAGGGCTGCGGGGTGGGGATCGAGGCGTTGGCGTCGCCGATCTGGGCGTAGGAGATCTGGCCGCCCTTGATGACCATGTGCGGCTTGACGCCGAAGAACTTCGGCTCCCACAGCACCAGGTCGGCGAGTTTGCCGGTCTCGACGGAGCCGACCTCGTGGTCGATGCCGTGGGTGATGGCCGGGTTGATCGTGTACTTGGCGACGAAACGCCGGGCGCGGAAGTTGTCCGCGTGGGCGTCGTCCTCACGCAGGTGGCCGTAGCGGGCCTTCATGACGTGCGCGGTCTGCCAGGTCCGCATGATCATCTCGCCGATGCGGCCCATGGCCTGGGCGTCGGACGACATCATCGAGATGGCGCCCATATCGTGCAGCAGGTCCTCGGCGGCCATGGTGGAGGGCCGGATCCGGGAGTCGGCGAACGCCATGTCCGCGTCGACCTCCGGGTTGAGGTGATGGCACACGATCATCATGTCGACGTGCTCCCTGACGGTGTTGACCGTGAAGGGCCGGGTCGGGTTCGTCGACGCGGGCAGCACGTTGGGTTTGCCGGCGAGACTGATCATGTCGGGGGCGTGGCCACCGCCGGCGCCCTCGATGTGGAAGATGTGCAGACTGCGATACTTCGCCTTCTTGGCGCCGCGGTCCTCCCTGGTCGCGGCGAAAGTGCTCTGCACGAACCCGGCCTCGTTCAGCGAGTCGGCGTGCAGTGCGACCTGCACACCGGTCTCCTCGCACACGCTCAGCGCGGCGTCGATCACCGCCGGAGTGGCACCCCAGTCCTCGTGGATCTTGAAGCCGAGGGCGCCTGCCGTGACCTGGTCGTGCAGCGCCTTGGTCGAGACGGTGCTGCCCTTGGCGAGCAGGCCGATGTTCACCGGGAAGGCGTCCAGCGCCTCGAAGGTCCGCTGAAGGTGCCACTTGCCGGGCGTCACGGTGGTGGCCGTACTGCCCTCGGCCGGACCGGTGCCGCCACCGATCAGCGTCGTCACGCCCGACGCGACCGCCTCGTGGATCTGCTCCGGGCACAGGAAGTGCACGTGGGTGTCGACGCCGCCCGCGGTCAGGATGCGTCCCTTGCCGGAGATCACCTCGGTCTCGGGACCCACGATGAAGTCCGAGGCGCGAGGGTCGTCGTTGGGGCGCGGCGTCATGGTCTCCGGGTTGTACGCCTTGCCGATGGCGTGAATACGGCCGTCGCGCAACCCGACGTCGGCCTTGACCACGCCCCAGTGGTCAAGGATCAGCGCTCCGGTGATGACGGTGTCGACCGGTTCGCGGGGGTCATCACGGGGGATGTGCGACTGGCCCATCGACTCGCGGATCACCTTGCCGCCGCCGAAGACCATCTCGTCCCCGCTGCGCCCCGGACCACCGCACCAGTCCGCGTCGATGCGCAGGACGAGATTGGTGTCGGCGAGCCGGACCCGATCGCCGGCGGTCGGCCCGTACAGGTCGGCGTAGCGGGAACGCAGCAGCGGGTCCCAGGGCTTGTCCTTCTTGACCTTGTCCTTCTCAGCCCTGTTCGGCATCGAGGTGCTTCTCCTCTTCGCTCTTGTCGGCCTGGAGCCCGTGGACGATCCGCTCGCCGGCGATCGGCACCAGCATCACGGTGCGCTTGTCGCCGGGTTCGAACCGTTCCGAGGTGCCGGACGGGATGTGCAGCCGCATCCCGTGAGCCGTCTCGCGGCGGAACTTGAGTCCCTTGTTCGCGTCGGCGAAGTGGAAGTGGGACCCCACCTGGATCGGGCGGTCCTTCGGGTTGCGCACCACCAGCGGCACGGGTGTCACGTCGTCGTTGAAGGCCACTCGGTACTCGTCCTCGTCCGGCAGCAGCTCGAGCTTGCCGGGATGGACGTCCACCTTCGTGGACGCCTCGTCGAACGGATCACTGATGGTCACCAGCTTCGTTCCGTCCGGGAACGTCGCCTCGACCTGGACGTTGTCGACCATCTCCGGCACGCCGTCCATGACCTCGCTGCGCCGAAGCACATGGCGCCCGGACTCCATCACCGCGTCGACCGTCGCCCCGGCCCGCGCCTCCTCGAAGACATGCGCCGTCAGCAGCGCCATGACCTCGGGATAGTTCAACAGCAGACCGCGCTCACGCCGCCGTCGGGCGACATCGGCCGCCACGTGGATCAACAGACGCTCCTGCTCGTGCGGTGTCAGATGCACGCTGGTCCCCCTCTCCTGTGTGTCGCTGCACCCGTGCGGTGAGCACCACGAAGCGGAAAGTGAATGCCGCTCGTGGTACCTGCCGCGGACCGATCCTGAGAGAAGGGAGAGCCCAGGACCAGTGAAACGGGCAGGTCAGCCCTGATGGAGTGAAACGGGGGCACTGGGCGCGTACGGGGCGCAACGACCGCGTGCGGGGTAGACGGGCAACGGCCCCCAGCAGCGACACCTCCCCTTGCATCCGTCGTAGTGGGAGGATGGGCATGAGCGGGTCGGTCGCCGGATCCAGCGTGGAAAGGTGCCGGAAGATCCCGCCGAGCAGCCGGCCGCGGTCGACATCGCGACGCGACAGCGCCGCGTGCTGAGCGTGCAGAGCCGTCGCTGGGTGTGGTGGCTCCTGGGCGCTGCGGCGCTGCTGTGGCTCGCGAACGCGGTGGCCCGGCTGTTGCTGATCAATCCTCTGTCCATGCGTCGGCAGCGACGGCGGTTGGAGGCCGTGGAGCATGCCCTACATGTTCAGGGGACGCCAAGAGCCCCCAGCGCCTCTTGACGAGCAGCGAGGGT
The DNA here is from genome assembly GCF_964272335.1 of Streptomyces sp. SudanB5_2050. NCBI lineage: Bacteria > Bacillati > Actinomycetota > Actinomycetes > Kitasatosporales > Streptomycetaceae > Streptomyces > Streptomyces sp. SudanB5_2050. Next base: position 158,588 of record NZ_OZ186760.1, on the reverse strand, counting down.
CCATAGGGAAGCCGCAGCGTGGATGATCTTCGGGGCAACGCTCACGTGGGGCCCATCGCGACGGGTTGCGCGATGGGCCCCACGTCCATGTGCAGGCATGGAGTCAGCAGGTCAGAAGTAGTGCTTTCGTCCGCCGACGGCTCGACCAGTGGCGCCGAGGAGCCACAGGACGGCGCCGACGACGAGGAGGATGCCGCCGATGGTGGTCAGGATCGGAATGCCGACCAGTATGCCGATGAGAAGCAGAATGACGCCGAGTATGAGCATGTCGGTTGCCACCTTCGTTTTCTTCTTCGGCCGGTCTCTGCGCTCGCCACTGCGACGCACGGGGGCGTCCAGGAGAGGCGTCCGAGGACCGGCTTGCCCTGATGGGCGTCTACCTGTCGCGGTTACTGTGCGACGACGTCCTCGTGCCCGGCTCTGCGGCATCTATGCAGCCGGATACCTCCCGGGCGCCGACGGCGCACGGTTCTCGTCCTAAGCGAAGTCGGTCACGAGCGGGGGAGGGGGTGGGCTGGTGCGTCCACTGCTGTTGCTGGATGAGGACGGGCCAGTGAATCTCCTGCCGCGAAGGGCCCGCCTCCACCCCTCCCTGCCCGGCCGCCGGCGTCATCGGAGCGTCCCCGGACACCCATTGTGGTGCCCCGACCCTGTCGGGAGGAGTTAATGGATCATCCTGTCCCGCTCTCCGGGTACCGTCAGGGTATGAGTCATCCACACCCCGAACTGAAAGCCGCCCCTCCCCTTCCCGAAGGAGGGCTGCGGGTCATCGCCCTGGGCGGCCTGGGTGAGATCGGCCGCAACATGACCGTCTTCGAGCACGCCGGCAAGCTGCTGATCGTCGACTGCGGGGTGCTGTTCCCCGAGGAGACCCAGCCCGGCGTGGACGTGATCCTGCCGGACTTCACCTCGATCCGGGACCGGCTGGACGACATCGTGGCGGTGGTCCTCACCCACGGTCATGAGGACCACATCGGCGGCGTGCCGTACCTGCTGCGCGAGCGGAGGGACATCCCGGTCGTCGGCTCCAAGCTGACGCTGGCGTTCCTGGAGGCCAAGCTCAAGGAGCATGGCATCCGGCCGCGCTCGGTGCGGGTGCGGGAGGGCGACCGGCGTGGCTTCGGGCCCTTCGACTGCGAGTTCGTGGCGGTCAACCACTCCATCCCCGACAGCCTCGCGGTCGCGATCCGTACCCGGGCCGGGATGGTGCTGCACACCGGCGATTTCAAGATGGACCAGTTCCCTCTCGACGACCGCATCACCGATCTACGTGCCTTCGCCCGCCTCGGCGAGGAGGGCGTGGACCTGTTCCTCACCGACTCCACCAACGCCGAAGTACCCGGCTTCACCACCTCCGAGCGGGAGTTGAACCCGGCGATCGAGCAGGTGATGCGCACCGCGCCGCGCCGGGTCATCGTCTCCAGTTTCGCCAGCCATGTGCACCGCATCCAGCAGGTCCTGGACGCCGCCCACCAGCACGGACGCAAGGTCGCCTTCGTCGGCCGGTCGATGGTCCGCAACATGGGCATCGCCCGGGACCTGGGCTATCTGAAGGTCCCCTCCGGTCTGGTCGTGAGCACGAAGGAGCTGGAGAAGCTCCCGGATCACAAGATCGCTCTGGTGTGCACCGGCTCCCAGGGCGAACCGATGGCCGCGCTGTCACGGATGGCCAACCGGGACCACATGATCCGCATCGGCAAGGACGACACCGTCCTGCTCGCCAGCTCCCTCATCCCCGGCAACGAGAACGCCATCTACCGGGTGATCAACGGACTCACCCGGTGGGGTGCCCACGTGGTCCACAAGGGCAACGCCAAGGTGCACGTCTCCGGGCACGCCAGCGCCGGCGAACTCGTCTACTGCTACAACATTGTCAAGCCCCGCAATGTCATGCCCGTGCACGGTGAATGGCGCCACCTGCGGGCCAACGGTGACCTCGCCATCCGCACCGGTGTGGATCCCGACCGGGTGGTCATCGCCGAGGACGGCGTCGTCGTCGACCTGGTCGACGGGCGGGCGTCCGTCACCGGCAAGGTTCCCGCAGGCAACGTCTACGTGGACGGCATGGAGGTCGGCGGTGCCACCGAGGCGTCCCTCAAGGACCGTCTCACCCTCGCCGCCGAAGGCGTGGTCACGGTGGTGGCGATCGTCGACGCGGACACCGGCGCCCTCGCCGAGGCCCCCGACTTCCTGGCCCGGGGCTTCGTCCACGACGACGCGACCTTCGAGCCGGTCATCCCCGTCATCGAGAAGACGCTGGCCACCGCTGCCGAGGAAGGCGTCGGGGACGCGCGCCAGCTCGAACAGCTCGTGGCCCGCGCCGTGGCGAACTGGGCGTTCCGCACCTATCGCCGCAAGCCCCTCATCATTCCCGTCATCATCGACGCCTGAGCAACATCCGGGCAGCAGCTGAGCTGCCGCAGGTTCCCCTCCCGTCCACACACCCTGTGACGTGTTGCCACTGACACATCACGTGGAGTGTGTGGCGGTCGGTCTGGAGCCTGCGGACAAGGGCGCCTGACCTCGGGTCCGTGAGCCAGGCGCTCGTGACGATCAGGCGGCGACGAGCTCCTGCTCGCGGTCCGGCGTTCCGACCTCGGGCTTCTTGTTCGGCAGCGAGAGCCGGAAGACCTTGCGCCACGCGGAGAACACCTGCTTGGGCAGTGGCCCTGTGACGTACTCCAGCTCGTACTTCTCGAACAGGGCGCGCACCTTCACCGCGACCTCGGCGTACCGGTTGCTCGGCAGGTCGGGGAACAGGTGGTGCTCGATCTGGTGCGACAGGTTGCCGGTCATGAAGTGCATGGCCTTGCTGCCGCTGATGTTCGCCGAACCCATCATCTGGCGCAGATACCACTGGCCGCGCGTCTCGTTCTTGATCGACCGGCGCTCGAAGACCTGTACGCCCTCCGGGAAGTGTCCGCACATGATCACCGAGTGGGACCAGATGTTGCGGACCAGGTTCGCGGTGAACGTGGCGGCGAGCGTGGGGAGGAACGACGGGCCCGACAGCAGCGGGTGGATCAGGTAGTCCTTGAGCACCTGCTTGCGGATCTTGCGGCCCACGGCCTTGGCCCGCTCGCGGAACTCCGGGTCCTTGCGGCGGCGCTTGCTCAGGTTCTTGCCGAGCTCCAGGTCGTACGCTGCGATGCCGTACTCGAAGAAGCAGGCGTTGACGAAGTTCCACAGCGGCTGGCCCAGGTGGAACGGGTGCCACTTCTGGTCCTCGTCGACGCGCATGATGCCGTAGCCGAGGTCGTTGTCCTTGCCGATCACGTTGGTGTACGTGTGGTGCAGCTCGTTGTGCGAGTGCTTCCACTGGTCGGCCGGCGAGACGTGGTCCCACTCCCACGTGGTGGAGTGGATCTTCGGGTCCCGCATCCAGTCCCACTGGCCGTGCAGGATGTTGTGGCCGATCTCCATGTTGTCCATGATCTTCGCCACGGACAGACCGGCGGTGCCGACCAGCCACGCGGGCGGGAACATCGAGAACAGCAGCACGCCCCTGCTGACCAGCTCCAGCTTGCGCTGGGCGGCGATGATCTTACGGATGTAGGCGGCGTCCTTCTCGCCTCGGCTGGCAATCACCTCGTCGCGGATTGCGTCCAGCTCGCGGCCCAGCTCCTCGATCTGCTCCGCAGTGAGGTGGGCGGTGGGGTCGATAGCGGTCAAGATGCTCCTACCGTTCGATGTCGCAGGGGCCCGCGGCGGCGGACACACAGGTCTGGATGAGGACGCCCGGCTCGGCCTCGGTGATCTCGCCGGTGCGTAGGTCGCGGACAGCGCCCGCCTTGAGCGGCGTGACGCAGCCGAAGCAGATGCCCATGCGGCACCCGGAGGGCATGAGCACGCCCGCCTCTTCGCCGACGTCCAGCAACGGCGTGGCGCCGTCCGCGTCGACGGTCTTGCCGGTGGCGCTGAACGTGACCTCGCCGCCATCACCGGCGACGACGATGCTGGGGCGGAACCGCTCGGTGTGCAGACGGTCCTGGAGGCCGTGTGTGCTCCAGTGCTCTTCGGCGGCGTCGAGCAGGCCCGCGGGCCCGCAGGCCCAGGTCTCGCGCTCGGCCCAGTCGGGCACGAGTTCGTCGAGACGGGTGATGTCGAGCATGCCGTGCCTGGCGGTGTGCACCTCGGTGAGCCGCAGCTTCTCGTCCGCGACCAGGTCGTGCAGTTCGTTGCGGAAGATCACGTCTTGGGGCTGTGGCGCGCAGTGGACCATGACGACGTCGTCGAACTCGCTGTCGCGCAGCATGCCCATCACGGGTGTGATGCCGCTGCCGGCCGTCAGGTAGAGCACCTTGGCGGGCTTGGCCTGCGGCAGCACGAAGTCACCGGTCGCCTGGTCGAGCTCGATCAGCGTGCCCGGTTTCGCCCTGCGGACCAGGTGGTTGCTGACCTTGCCGTCCGGGACAGCCTTCACGGTGATCGTGACGCGGCCGTCCTGGCGGTTCGTCGGCGAGGTGATGGAATAGGCACGCCACAGGCGCACCCCGTCGACATCGACCCCGATCCGCACGTACTGACCGGCTGTGTGGCCGCGCCAGCCCCGCCCCGGCCTGATCACGATGGTCGCGGCGTCACCCGTCTCGGGGTGCACGGCCTCGATGCGCCCACGCAGGTCGGCGCCCGCACGCAGTGGGCTGACCAGGTCGAGGTAGTCCGACGGCAGCAGCGGCGTTGTGACCATCTCCAGCAATTTCCACGCCCTGCTGCGGAGGGCTGCACTCGTCATGGCTCCAGCTTGCTGCGCCTCAGGGCGTAAAGTCCTGACCGCAGGACGTGAATCTGGTGGGTGGAATTGTTCGCAGGGAACAAAGACGTGAGCCATGCAATCCGGAGGGCCAGTGAACTGGCCTTTGATGAGACGACGGTCACCGCACTGAGGGCCGCGCTGAAGACCACAGCCGACGAGGTCGTCCAGGCGATCATCGACGAGGTCCCCTCTTACGCCAACGCCCTGTCGGGCCATATGGGCGCCACCATCCGCCGGGCCGTCCGGACCGCCCTGGGGCACTACCTGGACCTCGCGAGCGGGAATGTCACAGGCGGGGACGCCGGCGATGCAGCCTACGAGCTGGGCCGCGGCGAGGTGCGCGACGGCCGTTCGATGGACGCCCTGCTCAGCGCCTACCGCGTCGGCGCCCGCGTGGCCTGGCGATGCCTGGCAGCGGGCGCCGTGTCCGCAGGTCTGCCCGCCGCCGAGGTCGCCAAGTTCGCCGAGCTGACCTTCGCCTACATCGACGAGCTCTCCGCCGCGAGCGCTGCCGGCCACGCCGACGAACTGGCCGCCCGGGGCAGGGCCCACGAGCGCCACCTGGAACACCTGGCCCGCGATCTCCTCGCCGGCGCGAGCCCGGACGTGCTGCTGGCCTCTGCTCAACGGGCCGGATGGCAGCCTCCGGATTCGCTGACGGCGGTCCTGCTGCCCGCCGCCCAGGCCCGGCCTGCCTACCGCGCGCTCGACCCGAGCACCCTCGTCCTCGACGATCTGCCGGACGCCACCGGTGTGCTGCTCGTCCCCGATGCCGACCGATCACATCTCTTGCGGCAGCTGGCCGGCCACACGGCCGTGGTCGGCCCGCCCCGGCCATGGACCCGCGCGTCCGCCTCGTACGGACGAGCCGTACGCGCCCGCTCCCTCTCCTCTGATATCCGCGACACCGAGGACCACCTGCCCGAGCTGGTGCTGACCGCCGATATGGACACGTTCGCAGACCTGCGTGCCCGAGCCCTCGCACCGCTCAGGGCCCTGCCTGTCACGACCGCACGGCGGCTGGAGGAGACGTTGCGGGCGTGGCTGCTGCACCAGGGCAGGCGGGACGAGGTGGCGGCAGCGTTGTTCGTCCATCCCCAGACCGTCCGGTACCGGATGTCGCAGCTGCGCGAGCTGTTTCCGGACCTCGCATCGCCACAACGGGTCCTTGAACTGACGCTGGCGGTCGGTCTTCGGGCCAGTTGACGCGTACGTCGACCGTCCACGAACTCCTGACGGGGCCCGGCATCACTCGGTGTCTACTTGGACGTCCTACACCGAACTGGCCAGCGCCTCGGCGCAGGTGGAACCGGTACGCGCGGGCCCTGGAACGAGACGCCGGTGCCGGTGACGCCGACCGAGTTGCTCGGGCAGGGCGGCATCACCGTTCACGCCGTGCAGCCCAACGGCGACGGGGCGTTGGTCTTCGCGCCCGACGATCCGGCCGCGGACGCCGACCAGGCACTCGACGACCTGAACATCTAGGCTTCACCCATGCCGGTACCGGCATCATCCTGGCGTTCCGCGCGGTTCGAGGACTACCCGGACGGACCGGCGTCCCTGCGTGAGGACGGCGCATCACCTGTGAGTCAGGAGTGAAGTGAGGTCGCGGTGATGAATGATCAGGTGAATGCCTCATCACCCATCGCCACGTCCCATGCCTTTGTGAGAAGTCCTAAAGAGACGGAGGGGCGTAACCATTGGCGGATGTCAGGGTGCCGGCGGGCGGCGAGGCTGCTGGCATGTCCTTACACCACACGCCCGCCCCCGAGGGCGGCGCGCAAGAAGAAGCTGTCTGGCTTCCCCGCAGAATCTGGTTCCCCGGTCGCTTCATCGGTGGGACGGCTTGCATCCTTGCTCCCGTCGTCTGGTGCGTCGGGCTGCTGCTGCGCTACCTGGCCGTGCGCACGGCGGGTTTCACGCCGGAGCAGTTGGCGTGGTACGACAGCCAGCCGTTCCCCTTCTACGGCCAGCTCGCTGCCTTCCAGGCCAACCCCGACCTGATGACCGCAGGCTATGGATGCTTCGCCGCAGGCGCCGTCCTGCTCTGTATCGCCTGCGTCGCCCTCGCCGGGATCATCGCCGTGCGCGCCCCGAGACTCGCCTGCACCGGCGGCACGCTGGTCGTGATCGGCCTGTTCTGCCGCCTGTACTGGGCCGGGGTGGACCACACCGCCTTCCAACTGATCGAGCCGCTGGGGCTGGAGCGCGCCACCCAGTTGGTGATGGCCGACTACACGGACATCTCCTACGGACCCCTGCGGGTGCCCATCACGGCCGCTTTCGCCCTGTACGCCGGCACGGCAGTGCTCGCCATCGGGGCTTTCCGGTCGGGAACCTTCGGTACGGGGCGGCTGGTGCTGTTCCTCCTCGCGGGATCGCTGTGGACCGGCGCGCTCAAGGAGAGCGGGCTTCTCGACGTCGTCCTGTCCGTCGGTCTGTGCGCGGTGTTCGTCCCCCTCGGCATCCGAGTGCTCCGGGACACCGTGCCTGAGCTGCGCAGCCAGGGGGTGCTCGCGGCCGGACGCAGGCCGTTGAGGATCCTGAGCTGGTGACACAACCATCATGCACGGCAAGGACGTTGGCGAGGCCGAGTGATCCGGTCCGTCGTCGGCTGCGAACCTGGTTGCTTCCCGTCGTCGCGTTCGGCAGCGCGTTCTTTCCGGCCGCACTGCCCGGTCCGTACGGGCCGGCATGGCCGGTGCTCGCCTCGGTGCCCGGCCCGGTCGTGGCCGCGGTGGTGGGGCTGCTGGCGGCGGTGGCGGTCCGGACCGCATCGGAGCGGCCGTGGCTGCTGTTCCTTCTCGCAGGCGTCGACTCTGTGGTCAGGCCGCCGGGGCTGCTGGTATCGGTGGCCTCCTATGTGGCCGCGACCTCTTACCGACGGCCTCGTCACCTGCTGCTCTTCACGGTGGCCGCGAGCCTGCTGGTGGCGGTGCCCCGGCCGGGAGTCGAGGCGGTGTCGGCGCTTGGCGGTGTGGCCTTGTTCGTCTGGCTGCCCGTCGTGGGCGGGCTGTGGCAGGGTGCCCGGGCGCTGGTGGTGGCCGGGCTGCGCGAGCGGGCTGAACGGTTGGAGCGGGAGCAGGTCGTACGGACCGAGCAGGCCCGCGCGCAGGAACGTGCCCGCATCGCCCGAGACATGCACGACGTCGTGGCCCACCGCGTCTCCCTGATGGTGCTGCGAGCCGGAGCCTTGGAGATCAGTACCACCGACGAGAGGGCCGCGCAGGAGGCGGAGCTCATTCGCACCACGGGAAGGGAAGCGCTCGCTCAGCTCCGCTCCGTCCTGGGTGTCTTGACGGAAGGGGAGACAGCCGATCCGTTCCTGCCGCAGCCGACGCTCGCCGACCTCGAACGGCTGCTGGAGCAGTCCAGGTCGGCGGGTATCCCCGTCGAGCGGCAGGACGAGGGCACTGTGCGCGACGTCCCCGCCCTGGTCGAGCACACCGCCTACCGGGTCGTTCAGGAAGCGCTCACCAATGTCCACAAGCACGCCGTCCGGCCCACGGTCCGGGTGGCGGTACGGCACCTGCCGTCGGCGTTGGAGGTCACCGTCACGAACACCACCGTGCACGTTCCCGCTCCTCCGCTGCCCGGCAGCGGCCTGGGGCTCGTGGGGCTGAGGGAGCGCGTCGAACTCCTCGGCGGGCAGTTCGCGGCTGCCCCCGAACCCGCTGGAGGGTTCGCTGTCACTGCGAGACTGCCGACATGACCCGGACCTCCCGCCTCATCCGCACTCTGGTAGTCGACGACGAAGCCCTCGTCCGGACCGGCCTGCGCATGATCCTCGAAGCCGCCGGGAACATCGAGGTGGTCGCCGAGGCCGACTCCGGAACCGCTGCCGTCGACGCGGTCGCACGCCACCGGCCGCACGTCGTCCTGATGGATGTACGTATGCCCGGCATCGACGGCGTGGGCGCGCTGACGGAGATCAACCGGCTGCCCGACCCGCCGGCCGTGATCATGCTGACGACCTTCGACCGCGACGAGTACGTCCACGGCGCCCTCCGCGCCAGGGCCGCCGGGTTCCTGTTGAAGGACACCGCACCGCGCGACCTCATCGCCGCCGTCCGCGCGGTCGCCGAGGGCAGCGCGATGCTCGCGCCGACGGTCACGAGGCGACTGATCGATGCCTACGCCGGACAGCGCTCCGCCGACTACGTCGCGGCCAGGCAGCGTCTGTCGGTCCTGACTGACCGCGAGCGAAGGGTCGTCGGCGCGGTTGCCCGCGGGCTGGCCAACGCGGAGATCGCCCGTGAGCTAGGGATGGCGGAGACCACCGTCAAAGTTCACGTGAGCCGGTCGCTCACCAAACTCGGCCTGTCCAACCGGGTGCAGATCGCCCTCCTCGTCCGCGACGCGGGCAGTCCGGGGGGCTGAATCGCGGGGTTGGCCCGCGTCGTCACCTTGGCCTGGTCGCTGTTTCGGCCGTGGATCCGCCAGCCTCCGCCGTCGGGGATCCGGCCCACCGTCTTCACGGGTGGACCGTGTGCGACGGGCCGGCGGGCAATGATCTTGCCGGGTCTGCGGTTGGTGCCGCCCGCTGGGGTCCATGAACCGTCGTCGGCCCAGCCCCAGTCGGCTCAGGTGCCGCCCGATCGTGCGTCGCCCGATGCAGAGGCCAAGGTCGGCGAGTTCGTACGTGCTCCGTGGGGCGGACGGGGCTCAGCGGGGCGTTGCCATGCACCATGAGCACATCCATTCTCGTCGGTGACAGCGTTACGCCGTGGTCGGACGGTCGCGCTGCATCTCGCACAGCTCCCAGATGGTGTTGCGGGTGGTGTCGTCCAGAACGGCGTCGGGCCACGGGGTCCGTTTGGCCTTGCTGTTGAAATAGACGCCGTTCGTGGTGCGCTCCTCAGGGCTGGAGGCGAGGTAGACGCTGGAGCGCGTGGCCCTCAGCAGCGCCCGGCGGCCGTAGACGACGGGCATCGCCAGCCGCAGCAACGGGACGATCGGGCGAGCCAATGGCGGATAGGTGCCGACGGTCAGGTTCTTGTTCATCGAGGTGTAGGCGTGTCCGGGGTAGGCGACGTTCAGCGTTACCGGTGTGGCCGCAAGTTCCTGGGCGAAGCGGTAGCTCATCGCCATCTGCGCCAGCTTGGTCTGGTTGTAGAACGACAGCCCGACATAGGACTTCTCGCCCTGCAGGTTGTTGAGGTCGATCTGCCCCCGGGGGATGCCGCCGGTGATGTTAATGACCCGGGCCTGCCCGGACGCGGTCAGGGCAGGCATCAGCCAGTGGGTGAGGCAGAACGGCGCGACCACGTTGACCGCGAATGCGGTCTCGATGCCGTCCTCGGTCACCTCGCGGTGGGATTGGGTCGCTCCCGCGTTGTTGATCAGCACGTCCACCACGCCGCCGGCCCGGGCGCCGGCCTCCTGGGCGAGGCGACGGACGTCGCGCAGCCGGGACATGTCGGCCGTGATCGCCGTGACGTCGTCGTTCCCGCTGGTGTGACGAAGATCCGCCACGGCAGCGTCAGCGCGGGACTTGTCCCGTCCGACGAGGATCACGCTCGCGCCGAGCACGGTCAACTGCCGTGCGGTCTCCTTGCCGATGCCCCCCGTGCTGCCGGTCACCAGGACGGTCCTGCCTTCCACTGACACCACCCCATTCGTATCTGTCACTTGGTGACATGGTAGTCATCGAATGAAGCAAAGTAGACTGGGTGCATGAAAGAGGGACTGCGGGAACGCACCCGCCGAGCAGTGCGGGCGGAGCTCGCCAAGGTGGCCATCGACCTGTTCGCCCGCCAGGGCTTCGACGAGACGACCGTCGAGGACATCGCCCGAGCAGCCGGCATGACCAAGCGCAGCTTCTTCCGTTACTTCCCGACCAAGGAAGACGTTGTCTTCGACGGCATCGACTTCACTGGAGAGAGCGTCGTCGCCGACATCGCAATGCGGCCGGCGAGCGAAGGGCCGTGGGAGTGCCTGCATCAGGTCCTGCGGGCTTGGCAGGATGAGATTCACGCCAGTGCGCAGGCCCTCGCAACCATCCGCCTGATCGAGGCGACGCCCGCACTGGCCGGGCGACTCCACCAACGCAGAACCGAATGGCGCAGGCGAGTCAGCGACGCGCTCCGAGATCGGCCAGGGACCGACCTCGACCCGTACACCGCGGATCTGCTCACCAACGCCGCCACGGCGGTGCTCGACGCCGTATCCAGCCAGTGGGCCCGATCGGACGGGAACGTGGACCGCCCAGCCCTGCTGGACCAGGGGTTCCACCAGGTCCACGTTGATCCCGGCCAGCGGCAGGTGTGACCCGCCTCCCCGTCACCAACGTCCTGCCTTCCCCGCAGCTGCGGGGAAGGCAGGACGCCGGGCGTGCCCATCGCTCGCCGGTCAGCGGGCGTATGCGCCCGCCCGTGGTCACCGAGGCCGGTAGGCGGTGGCCAGTACGGAGACAGTGACCTGATCGGGCAGGAGGACGCAGTCGTTCATGTCTGCACGACTCACGTGGCGTGCGCTCGGTGTCATTGCCACCAGGTCCAGGGCATCCGGCCTGGTGAGGGGTGCGGAGTACTCCACCCGTTCAGTGACGGCTGCCTCGAAGAAGGGGTCGAGCGCCCGGTGCAGGCGCTGTTCCTTGGCCGGGTCGATCGTGACCATCGCAGGCAACTGACCGCGCAGCTCGGCCAGGTGCCGCCCGGTGGGCCGGACCACGATCAGCCGACCGGTCGAGCGCAGTACGCGGTGGAACTCGACCGGGTTGCGTGGGGCGAACACGTTCAGCACGACATCGGCCGCCCCGTCGACCAGCGGGAAGTGACGGAAGACATCCCAGGTGACCGCGGCGGCGCGGTCGTGGGCACGGGCTGCCGAGCGCAGCGCGCGCACCGATGTGTCCAGCCCCAGGCCACGGGCGTCGGGCAGCCGGTCGAGTACGCCGGCCAGGTAGTAGCCGGTGCCGCACCCCACGTCCACCACCGTGCCCTGCTCGGACATGGCGTCGGCCGCCAGTCGGGCCCCGACTTCGCGGATGGGCGCGTAGATGCCGGTGGACAGGAACCGGTTCCGGGCTTGGACCATGGCTGCGTCGTCGCCGCTGGTGGCGCGGGTGCCCGTCAGCAGGCCGGCATAGCCGTGACGGGCGATGTCGAAGGTATGGCCTACCGGGCAACGCAGCGCACCGCCCTCGGGGTGCAGGTGCCGCGTTCGGCACGTCGGACAGCAGAGCAGGTCGAGGGACAGATCGAGGGCAGGGGGAAGCGACACGGGCACGAGGCACTCCTGGCAAGGGGTGAAGGGAAGGGATCGTGCCTGCGCGCTCAGAGCGTCACTGCCTCGGGAAGTAACGGGCAGCGTCGGGACGTGATGCATGCAGCAGGCACACCGAGGAGGGCGACGCCGTCCGGCATCGCCCTCAGCGCCTTCCGATCACAGGAAGCAGCAGTGCGGGGTGCTCATGAATGCCACGTCATAAGTCTACGAACACGACGGGACCCTCGATGCCTCCGCGTCCAAGAGCTGGGAGACACGACCCAGGGGGCCGGCCACCGGTGTAATAGCGAGCTATCGGGTTGCCCTGCACTGCCGCCGTCCAGCAGGCCGCGCTCTGGGCTTCCCACAGGACGGTGGCGGGGTCGACGGGCTCGTTGCGGAGGGCGAGCGTGGTCAGGCACTGCTGGCCGGCGTGCAGCGGCAGGGTGAGGTCGTCGGGGACCAGCCACAGCACGGTGTCGATGTCGTCAGGGCGGGCGGTGGCGAGCAGCAGTTGCTCCTCCTCGACCGCCTCGGTGTGGTCAGGGGCGGCGGGGCGCGGTGCCGGGGTGCGGGGGAGTCGTGCACTGGCTGTCGCGCCTGCCAGGGAAGGTGATCTTGTGAACGGGTTGTGTCAGTGCTGCCGGGCAGGTGTTCCTGCGCCTGTCGGTGGGACTCGGGTGGTCACTACGGCAGAAGGGTGACGACGATGGCTGAGGCGAGCAGTCCCGACTTCGGCAGCCACACCGGGCGTTCTTCTTCGGGTGGCGAGCCAGTGGGAGAGCTGGTGCAGCGTGCGTCGCAGCAGCTGACTGAGCTGGTGCGGGCCGAGATGCGGTTGGCGCAGGCGGAGATGAAGGAGAAGGGCAAGCGCTACGGCAAGGGCGGCGGCCTGTTCGGCGGGGCCGGTCTGGCCGGCTTCTTCACCCTCCAGACCTTGATCGCCACGGCGATCGCAGCCCTCGCCGTGCCGTTGCCCGTGTGGGTGGCGGCCCTGATCGTCACCGCGGTGCTCGGCGTGGTGACGGGGGTGCTGGCGCTGACGGGCAAGAAGGAAGTCACCCGGGCCGCCCCGCCGACCCCAGAACAGACCATCGACAGCGTGAAGGCCGACGTGGCCGAGATCAAGGAGAGTGCCAAGCGATGACCCAGCCGCCCCACGACAAGCCCACCGCCGCCAGCCCCGAGGAGCTGCGCGAGCAGGTCGAGCACACTCGACACGAACTGGGGGACACGGTCGAGGCCCTGGCCGACAAGACCGACGTCAGGGCTCGCGCCCAGGAGAAGGCAGCCCAGGCCAAGGAGCAGGCGTCGGCGAAGGCCACGGAGCTGACCGGGCAGGTCAAGGCCAAGGCGGCCCAGGCCGCGCACCTCGTGGAGGACAAGCTGCCCGACCCGGTCAGGGCGAAGGCCGCCGCAGCCGCGGAACAGGCGAAGGCCAAGGCGGGGCAGGCCCAGCAGATGTGGCACGACCAGGCGCCCGAACCGGTACGCAACAACCGCACTCCGCTGATCGCCGCAGGAGCAGTGCTGGTCGTCGGCTGTCTGCTGCTGCGCCGCAAGAAGAGGCAGTAGACGCAAGGACGCAAGGGAGGCAGCGATGAAGGCGTCGAAGGTGGCGTACAAGCCCGTCGGACTCGCACTCGGGGCCGTCAGTGGGGTGCTGGCGGGTGGCCTGTTCAAACAGGTGTGGAAGATGCTCGGGCATGCCGAGGACGCGCCCGATGCCACGGACGAGGAGCGCGGGTGGGGAGAGGCCGTGGCCGCTGCCGTGCTGCAGGGTGCGATCTTCGCGGGCGTCAAGGCGGCCGTCGACCGCGGCGGCGCCGCGGCCACCCGTCGTCTGACCGGTACCTGGCCCGGCTGACCAGGAGAAGGATTGCTCCTACCCGCACGCGATGCCCGCAGACACGGTACCGCCCTGTCCTGATGCTGCGCTGGGCCACCACCCGCACCCGGCGTCAGGGAGCGAGCTCTGCCCGCCCGCCCTGGCGCCGCACCGCCCCACCACACAGGTCAGCGTTCCCCACCAGGGATCCGGCCGAGACCGACGAGCAGGCTGAGGCACTCCTGCGGGAGGCCGAGGAATACACGCGCCGGCACTGGCAGCGACTGCGCACCCAGCGTCCACCGCACGAGTAGCCCGCTGCCCCGTCGTCCCTGCCGAAACTCACCCTACGTCTCCATGCGGAGAATCGGGCGGCAGTTTCCGGGTGTCGCGGGGCTCGGCGTAGGGCTCGTCGCCCGGTGGGCGGCCGCCCTCGATCGCCCGCTGCCGTTCCGTCTCGGCGTTGAACTCCAGGCCGAGGAGGATGGCGATGTTCGTGATCCACAGCCACACCAGGAAGATGATGATGCCGGCGAAGGTGCCGTAGGTCTTGCTGTAGCTGCTGAAGTTCGCCACGTAGAAGGCGAACGCCACCGACGCGACGATCCAGATGAGAACGGCCAGCAAGCTGCCCGCACTGACCCAGCGAAAGCGCCGCTTGACGTTCGGGGCGGCCCAGTAGAGCAGGGCGATGGCCAGGCTGACCAGGAGGACCATCACCGGCCACTTGGCGATGTTCCACACGGTGACGACGGTGCTGCCCAGCCCCAGCAGGTCACCGGCTTTCTGCGCCAAGGGGCCCGTGACGACGACGCCGACCGCGGTCAGGGCCAGCAGGATGATGACCGCGACGGTAATGCCCAGCCGGGTCGGCAGGGTCTTCCACACGGGTCTGCCCTCGCCGATGTCGTACACGTTGTTGGCGGCGCGCATGAAGGCCGCGACGTATCCGGAGGCGGACCACAGGGCGAGGACGATACCGATGACGAGGGCGATGCCTGCCTTGCCCTGGCCTCCGCCGAGCTGCTTGAGCATCGCGGTCAGGATGTCACCCACGGCCCCGGGAGCGAGGCCCGCGACGTTGTCGATCAATGGTTGGATCGCCGACTTCCCGATCAGCCCCACAATGGACAGCAGGGCCAGTGCGGCGGGGAAGAGCGCTAGGATCCCGTAGTAGGTCAGGGCCGCCGCCCAGTCCGTCAACGCATCGGCCTTGAACTCCTTGACCGTGCGCTTCAGCACACCGGTCCACGAGCGCTTCGGCAAATCCTCCGGCCCCTTGACCGGGTCGCCGCGGTCACCGGCTGGGCGGTCAGGTTCTTCGGATCGCGCCATGACTCCTCCGCCGCACTCTGCCCCGCCGTCGGCCGACGGGGACACTGCCCAAGCTCCACCGACGCTAGGACCACCTGCGCGCGAAAGCGGCGACTGACGACCTGCACCACGGCACTGTCGCCCTGATGGAGCAGTGCTCCGGCCACCCAAGCTGCTTGATCGACAGCCAGCCAAAAACTGCCTGGAGCAGGGGCGCCGCCGATGAGCGGGGCCAGGGCGCTGGTTGCCACGGCCCCGCCGAAGCGGGGGCTGTGGCCGGCTTCGCACTTGTGCAAGCCGGCCGGGCACCTGCGGCGCCGCTGGAGCAGTTCCCTGGGCCGTGGAGGAGACCGCGAGATGGTGACCCGTCCCGCTCCGGTCTGTGACGCTGCAATGAGTATGCGTGGCTTCTACGGGGGGCAGGTGGCGGAGATGAGGTAGTCGACGACGTCGTGTGCACTGGAGCGTTGGCGGTAGGCGGCGCGTTGGCGGTCCGCGCCGGTTCCTTCGGTGCGCAGGCGCTGCCACTGCTCGTGCACCAGATCGAGGTCGCCGCTGTGCCGCAGTGCCGGCGTGACGGTGTGCAGCAGTTGCTCGACCAGCGTGGTCTGGGCCACCAGGCGGCCGGTGAGTGGGTCGATGCCGTGGCCGGCCAGTCCGTCGCGGGCGGCGCGCCAGCAGGCTGCGCGCAGGATCTCCGGTCCCGGGCGTGGGGCGGGTTCTTTCGCGTGGACGGCGGTGAGGGCGCCGGCGGTCAGGGCGCGGACGACAGCGGCGAGCATCAGGGTGTCGTCGGGGCTCAGGGCGGCGTCGGCGACACGGATCTCGATGGTGGGCAGGTGGTGGGAGGGGCGGATGTCCCAGTACAGGCCGCCTCGGTCGATCAGGGCCTCGCTCTCGATGAGGGTGTCGACGAGGTCGTCGAAGTGGGCGGGGGATTCGAAGTAGGGGGGCGGGCCGGCGACGGGCCAGCGCCCCCACGTGGTGGTGCGCCAGCTCGCGTACCCGGTGTCCCGGCCGTCCTGGAACGGGGAGTTCGCGCTCAGGGCGGTCAGGGCCGGCAGCCAGGGGCGCAGGTGGTTGCTGACGTGCACGGCATCGCGGGGGTCGGGCAGGCCGACGTGGATGTGGCAGGCGCACGCGGTCTGCTCGTCGTCCAGGGCGCGGAAGTGGGCCGCGCTGTGGGCGTAGCGGGCGCCTGGGCTGATCGGGACAGGGACCGTCTGGCCGAGTACAGGGGTGCCGGTGGAGGTGATGCGCAGTCCGAGGCGGGCAGCTGCGCGGGCGGCCGCCGCTCTCGTGGAACGGATCTGGCCGGCGGCTTCCTTCAGGCAGGTGTGCGGGTCGGTGCGCAGCTCGACCTGGTAGCGGGTCAGCTCGGTGCCTGCCCGGTCACCGAGTTCGCCGGCCGCCTCGCCCACCAGCTGGGGTCCCTGGGGGCTGAGGGCGCGCGTGGCTGGATCGACCAGGAGGACCTCCTCCTCGATGCCCACGGTCAGCGGGACCTGAGTGTGGCCTGATTCCCGGGAGTGGACTGGCGTGAGGGTCTCTGTCGGGGCTGCCTCGCCGTGAGGTTCACTGCTCATAGTGATGACACTGTGTCAGACAGTGCTCGGCTGGGGTGGGCAAACGGTGTTCGTCGACGGTTGAGGAGCCCGGCATGCGTGAAGAGACCGACGTGCTGGTGGTCGGTGGCGGTCCGGCGGGCGCGACCACCGCGGCTCTCCTGGCCCGCCAGGGCCACCAGGTGCATGTGCTGGAAAGGGAACGGTTCCCGCGCTACCACATCGGAGAGTCTCTGCTCCCGTCCCTGCTGCCCGTGCTCGACGTGCTCGGCGCGCGTGAGGTAGTCGAGGCGCACGGTTTCGTCCGCAAGACGGGGGCGTTCTACGGCTGGGGCGGTCAGGAGTGGTCGCTGGGGTTCGATGAACCGGACAGGCCGGCGGCCTACAGCTTCCAGGTCATCCGTTCCCAGTTCGACCAACTGCTGCTGGAGCACGCCCGCACACAGGGGGCCGACGTGCGAGAAGAGGTCCGCGCGGGACGCACCGCGTTCGAAGACGGCAGCGGCCACGGCCAGGGCAAGCGAGCCGTGGAAGCGACCTGGAACGGCCCTAACGGCACCGAAGGGCGCATCCGCTTCGACCACCTCATCGACGCCTCCGGCCGCGCAGGCCTCCTCGCCGCCCGGCAACTGCGCACCAGACGCGTCCACGACGTCTTCCGCAACGTCGCCACCTGGAGCTACTGGCGTGGCGCCGCGCCTCTCGCCACTGCGCCCAGCGGCGCGATCGGGGTGTTCTCCTTGCCCGACCATGGATGGCTGTGGGCCATCCCCCTGCACGACGGCACCCTCAGCGTCGGCCTGGTCACCGACAAACGCTCCTTCGCCCACGCCAGGCAGGCGGCCGGCGGATCGCTCCAGACCGTCTACGACGAAGCCATCGGCCGTTGCCCGCGCCTGGCCGGCATGCTCACGGGCGCCCGCCAGAGCGCGCCGCTGAAGACCGAGAGCGACTACTCCTACGTCAGCGACACGTTCACCGGACCGGGCTGGTTCCTCGCCGGAGACGCCGCCTGCTTCCTCGATCCTCTGCTGTCCACGGGCGTGCACCTGGCTATGTACAGCGGTCTGCTCGCCGCCGCCTCCATCAACAGCGTGCTGCGCGGCGACATCGACGAGGACGCTGCCTGCGCCTTCTACCAGACCGCCTACCGGCACGCCTATGAGCGCCTTCTCATCCTGGTGAGTGCCTTCTATCGCGTCCACGACGGCCGCGACCACTACTTCCGCACCGCCCAGCAGCTCAGCGTCCGGGACCAGGAACCGTTACGCCTGCACGAAAGCTTCCTCAACCTCATCACCGGCGCGGAAGACCTCTACGACACCCAGACCGACGACGCCGTCAGCACCTTCCTGAACACCGTGCGCCGACCGGTCAACGGCCGGTTCCCTCAAGGACTCGCGGGCCACGGAACCAGCGACCTGCTTCCCCTGCCCACCACGAGCGCCCAAGCCGCCGCCGGCCTCTACCTCCACCTCCATCCACATTCCCACCTGCGCACAGGCAGCGGTACTGCACATCGTCCGGTGTAGTCGAATCGGCCCGCACGTTGCGAGATACGGACACGGCCGGAAAAGGCCCGTGTTCCACCGCTGTGGCTCGGGCAGGTATCCGGCGGTCTCTTCAGCCGCTGCCGGAGGTGCGCCGTCGTGGAGTCCTTACCCGTTTCCGCCTCCGTCCGCCGCCTCGGGCCCTCCGCGGCCACGGAAACGGAGCTGGCCGAGATGGTGCGCGCCCATTACGACAACGAGCCGCTGCTGCGGCTCGCCGGTGAGATCCACTTCGACACCGAGCTGAGCCGCGCCGAGGTCCGGGCGGCCGCACGGGTGTACGGCGACCGGCCGCCGGATTTGGTGTACCTGCCGTGTGCCGGGACTCTGCGCCACGCCGCACCGCTCCTCGCGGAGGGCGTGCGGCAGGTCGTCGCGGTCGATCTGTCCGGGCCGAGCCTGAACGCCGGACTGGGCCGCAACGTCTCCGCCGGTCTGCGCAGCCGGGTCATCGTCTACCAGGGCGACGTGCGCGATGCCGGGCAGGTGCTCCCCGACGAGGGGGTGCGCATGGTCTTTCTCGGCGGCAACAGCCTGGGCGACATCACCACCCGGGCCGCCCACCAGCAGTTCCTCCACGCGCTCGCCCGGTCGTTGTCCCCGGGTGGGGTTCTCGTCTTCGACTACGTCTCCGACCGCTACCTGCCCGCCGGCACCGGACCGGAGACCAGCGAATGGCCGCAGGTCTGGCACGGCCCGAAGGGCGACGTGGACGTCGTGGACCGGCGCACGCGCACCTGCCGGCCACTGGGCACCTCCGGGATGGCGTTGCTGAGCATCCGGTGCGAGATCCTGGACCAGCACGGCCGTCGACCCCTCGTGCCGGCGCACACCTACAGCAAGCTGGTCGTGCCCGACGCGCTGCTGAAGGAGCAGTTCGCCGAAGCGGGCCTGGAGCTGACCAATGTCGGTCCCGTCGCCGAGTGGTCGGACTACCACCGTGACCGCATCGACCGCGTGGGTGATCTCGGCATGATGGGTGAGCCCGACTGCTGGTACCGGGCGGTGCGCCCGTGAACGTCCCGCACGCCGCGGCGAGCGGCCCCGGCCACCTCCGGATCGGCGTCTCCGCGGTCCACGGCCGCGGTGTCTTCGCCACCCGCGCCCTCACAGCAGGCGAGACCGTCGAGTCCTGCCCCGTGATCCTGGTACCTGCTTCACAGCGCCACCTGGTCGACGACACGGCACTGTACGACTACTACTTCAACTGGCCCGGCGGCCAGGCTGCCCTCGCGTTGGGCTACGGCAGCCTCTACAACCACTCGCCCCGCCCCAACGCGCGCTACCGCAAGAACACCGACGCCCTCACCGTGGACATCCACGCTGTGCGCGCCATCGCGCCGGGACAGGAGATCACCGTCAACTACACCTGTGACGGCACCAACCCCCTGTGGTTCGACCCGGTCCCATGACTCGGTGACGCCGAGGCGACTTCCCTCATGGTGCCGACTCCTGGCCACCGGTTGTGCAGTCGCATGAATGCTGATCAGAAGTGAACCGAGTGCCTGCCGGGGTGCCCGCGACGCTGTGCACCACTTCCCGCCCGGCGCTTGAGCACCGCCAGGGCGGGAAGCCCTCCAGCGCCCTCGCTCCCGAAGCACGGAAGGTCAAATGCCCAGTCGAGGGTGTGGACCCTCGCCGTGCTGGTGATGGCATTCGCATGGAGCACGGCGATGACCGTGACCGTGCTGGGACACCCCGCCGCGGTTGTGGCGCTGCTGCCCTCGCTCGGACTGCTCGTGCAACAGCTCACCGCCGCCGTCCACGCTCCGGTACCGGACCCGCTCGCGCGACAGCATGCCCTTCGGTTTGCCGCAGCTCAACGTGCGGACGTGGAGGCCGCAGACCCGTACGGGCGCTGGGCCACCCACTGCACCACCGCAACGGCATCGCGGGGAGGAACCACGCGTGCCATGGCGGTGCCTCGGCCGGATCGAGGCGACCTATGGGTTCGAATTCTCCCCAGAGCGTCGGGCTTTCCTGGCGGTAGGGCTGCCGGTTTCCTCACCTCCCAACGAAGACGCGACGTGGCAACAGCCCTCAGCGACGGCGTCCACCACGCCATGCTCGCCTGATTCCTGACTCGCTACCTGCCGGTGTGCTGGGCTGTCGTGGGCAGTTCCACAGTGCTGCGGAGCCCGCCGGCAGAGCGAGGGGCAAGGGTGAGCGTTCCGTCGTGTGCCTGGGTGATGGTCTTGACGATGGCCAGGCCAAGGCCGACGCCTGCGTGGTCGCTGTGGAGGCGCTCGGTGCCGCGCTGGAAGGGTTCGGTGAGCGTGGAGACCAGCTGGGGGGAGAGCTGCTCGCCGGTATTTTCGACAGTGAGCACGACGGCGTCGGGGCGGACGCTGGTGTGGACCCGTACGAGGCCGTGTTCGGGCAGGTTGTGGACGATCGCGTTCTGCACGAGGTTGGTGGTCAGCTGGAGCAGGAGCGCCGGTGATCCAAGCACGGGGGCGATGTCTCCGCTGGTGTCGATGGTGACACCGCGCTTTTCCGCGAGGGGGAGGAGCGTCTCGGTGGCTTCTTCCGCCATGAGGGACAAGTCGACGTGTTCCCTGGTGAACGACTTCTGTCCCGCGCGGCTGAGCAGGAGCAATGCTTCAGTGAGGTCGATGGCTCGGGTGTTGACCACTCGGAGGCGCTCGACAAGCTCGCAGATGTCGTGGTCGGGATCGTTGCGGGCCACATCGAGAAGCGACTGCATGACCGCCAGCGGGGTGCGCAGTTCGTGAGAGGCGTTGGCCGCGAATCGCTGCTGTTCGGCGATGTGCGCCTCGAGCTGCGCAAGCATCGTGTCGAAGGAGTCGGCGAGTTCGCGAAACTCATCTCGGCGGCCCGGCAGACGGATTCGGAAGGACAGCTGTCCGTTCGCCATCCTATGTGTGGCGTCGGTGATACGCGATAGCGGGGCGAGCATCCGGCCGGCCAGAATCCATCCGCCTACGAGACCGATCACGAGCAGGAACGTCAGAGCAAGGATTCCCGCCGGGACGAAGACGACTGGGCCGAAATTGGTTGGGTCGAATGCGCGCGGGAAGTCGGACAGCTTGGGAAAGACCAGAGCCTTCGAACTTCCTCGCATGAGGAAAATCCACGCGGCGACGAACAGCAAGACGCCCGCGACCAGGAGGAACCCGGCGTAGCTGAGGGTGAGCTTGAGGCGGACACTCAAGCCGGGCCGCCTATCCACGGTCACCATCACCGTGCCCGGCGCCGGGTGCCGTGTCGATGCGGTAGCCCACGCCTGCCACAGTGGCGATGATCCAGGGCTCGCCGAGGCGTTTCCGCAGGGCCGAGACTGTGATCCGTACGGCGTTGGTGAACGGGTCGGCATTCTCATCCCATGCGCGTTCCAGTAGCTCTTCGGCGCTGACGACGCCGCCTTCGGCAGCGACGAGGACTTCGAGCACTGCGAACTGTTTCCTGGTGAGCGCGACATAGCGGTCGTCGCGGTAGACCTCGCGGCGGAAGGGATCGAGCCGCAGGCCTGCGATCTCTCGTACGGGAGGTCTGGTGTGCGCACGTCTGCGGTCGAGTGCTCTGAGACGGAGCACGAGTTCCTGCAGTTCGAACGGCTTCGTGAGGTAGTCGTCGGCACCGAGCCCGAACCCGGAAGCCTTGTCATCGAGACGGTCCGCCGCGGTGAGCATGAGGATCGGCATGCCGCTGCCGGAGGCGACGATGCGCCTGGCGATCTCGTCACCGGAGGGTCCGGGAATGTCACGGTCGAGGACGGCGATGTCGTAGGTGTTGATGCTGAGCAGTTCCAGTGCGGTGTCGCCGTCACCGGCAATATCGGCCGCGATCGCTTCCAGGCGCAGGCCATCGCGGATGGCTTCCGCCATATAGGGTTCGTCCTCGACGATCAAGACACGCATGCTTCAAGGCTACAAGCCGGCACATATCGTCCACGTATCGAAAACCGCATACACGTTGGCAACATCCGGCTGTTTTCACTTGCGGTATGTCTCGCACCCATCCCTCAGCACGAACAGCAACCTGCCGGGTTCGTCGGCCGATTGTCGGCCTGAAAGTCGTGGCAGCAGGGCCCACCGCAGCCCTCAGTCACCAGGCGTCGTCCCTCTCGGCCTCCTCGCCGGCCGCAGCACCCTCGCACGCGCCTCGCGGTGAGCGCCATGGTGCACTGGGCGCGGCCGACGGGGCCGTACCCGACGGCGTGACGGTCTTCAACGACGCTTGTCCGGCCGCGGCCAAGCTCGATGAGAAGGCCGCGCGCCGGGTGGCCACCGCGACGACGTCTGTGCACGTTTCGGGTGATGCGGTCGACGTAGGGGCCGATCCCACCCTTGACGCGAGAACGCAGCAGTGATCAGCAGTGCACAACAGTGAGCGAGAACAGACGATGACACAGGTGGACACGGCGAAGGTCACACAGGGCAGCCCGGCGGCCGCCGGCGGCGGCACGCGGCGCGCGGGCGTATCGGGCGTACGCCGAGCGACGCGTATCGCCACCCGGCCGGGGCCTTGGAAGCGAGGCCCGGTGCTCGCGGCCCTCGCGTTGCTGCTCGGTCTGATCCTGCTGCTGCACGCGCAGATTCCGAACGGTACCGGTGGCCTCGGCAGTCTGGTCGAGACCTTCCTGCCGTGGTTGGGGCTGTTCGTTCCGGTGCTGCTGGCCGGGGCGCTCTGGCGCCGCTCCATCTCGGCGGTGGTCGCGCTGCTGCTGCCGGCCGTGGTGTGGCTGAACCTCTTCGGCGGGCTGCTCGGCGACAAGTCCTACCCGGGTGGCGACCTCACGCTGGTCAGCCACAACGTGGCCGCCGAGAACCCCGATCCGGCCGGCACAGCCCGCGACCTGGCCGCCTCCGGCGCGGATGTGCTGGCGCTGGAGGAGATCAGCGCGCAGGCCAAGGGCACGTACATGAAGGAGCTGGCGAAGGCGTACCCGTACCACACCGTGCAGGGCACGGTCGGGCTGTGGAGCAAGCTGCCGCTGTCCGGCACCAGGCCGGTCGACATCAAGCAGGACGTCGGGCCGCTGGGGGCCACGAAGCCGGCCGAGGAAAAGCTGCCCTCCAACCGTGCGCTGCGCACCACGGTGGCCACGGACAAGGGGCCGCTGGCGGTGTACGTGGCCCACCTGGGATCTGTACGCGTGAATCCCAGGGGAGGCTTCTCGACGGGCGATCGGGACAGGAACGCGCAGGCGCTCGGCGAGGCCCTCGCCGCCGAGAAGAACAAGCGGGTGGTGGTGCTCGGTGACTTCAACGGCACCATGGACGACCGTGCGTTCGACGGCCTCACCTCTCAGCTGCGCTCGGTACAGGACGTGGCCGGGGACGGCTTCGGCTTCAGCTGGCCAGCATCCTTCCCGGTGGCGCGGATCGACCAGATCCTGGTCCGCGGGGTGGAGCCGAAGAGTGCGTGGTTGCTGCCGGAGACCGGCAGTGATCATCTGCCGGTGGCGGCCGGGATCAGCTGGTGAACACGAGGACAGGTACGTGGCCGGAGAACACCGGCACATATCGTCGGCGTATCGAAAACCGCATACGCGCCGACAACGTCAAGCCGCCTTGACTGAAGGCATGTCTTACAGCGAACCGGCACGAACAGCGGGCGTGAGCCTGACAGTAGAACCGATCAGCGCCGCCGAGCACGTGGCGTTCGTGCGGACACAGCGGTCGGTCAGTTTCCTGCAGACCCCGGCGTGGGGCCGCGTCAAGACCGAGTGGCGCAGCGAGTCCCTCGGCTGGTTCGACGGCGGGCGCCTGGTTGGTGCCGGGCTCGTCCTGCACCGACCGGTGCCGAAGCTCGAACTGTTCACGCTGGCCTACCTGGCCGAGGGCCCGGTCATCGACTGGAGCGGCGAGATCGGTGCGTGGCTCGATCCGCTGGCGGCGTATCTCAAGGCGCACGGCGCGTTCGCGGTCAGGCTCGGCCCGCCGGTGGTCACGGACACGTGGAGCGCCGCCCAGGTCAAGGAGGGCGTCGCCGACCCGGGCCTCCGGCGGCTCACCGAGATGCCCAGCCAGTGGACCGACCCGGTCGGTACCCGTGTCACCAGCCGGCTCAGGGACGCCGGCTGGCTGCCGCAGAACCCTCAGGACGGCTTCGGGGTCGGGCACCCACAGTTCAAGTACGAGGTTCCGCTGGCCGGCAGGACCGAGGCCGAGCTGCTCAGGGGCATGAACCAGCAGTGGCGCCGCAACATCAAGAAGGCGGCCAGGGAGGGAGTCGAGGTAACGGTCGATACGGTCGGCGTGGGCCTGAAGGTGTTTCACGACCTCTACGTCCACACCGCCGAGCGCGACCGGTTCACGCCCCGGCCCCTGCGCTATTTCGAGACCATGTTCGCGGCGCTGCGCGCCGAGGACCCTGAGCGGATCAAGCTCTACCTGGCCCGCCATCAGAGCGACCTGGTCGCCGCCACCGTCATGGTCCGCGTCGGCACCCACGCGGTGTACGCCTATGGCGCATCCTCCACCGAAAAGCGCGAGGTGCGCGGCTCCCACGCCTGCCAGTGGGCGATGATCCGCGACTCCCTGGCGGCCGGCTGCGACGTCTATGACTTGCGCGGCATCACCCCCACCCTCGACGCTGATGACCCGCACGTCGGACTGATCCAGTTCAAGGTCGGCACCGGTGGGCAGGCGGTGCGGTACGTCGGCGAGTGGGACCTGCCGTTGCGGCCGATGGTCTACCGGGCCTTCGACCTCTACATGAGGCGGCGCGGGCGATAGGCCCGGATCTCCTGCCAATCGGCCCGGGGGCCGCGTACGAGTGACTCAGTCGAGCGCGGCAGTGACCTCGTCGAGGCGCGCTCCGCGGGATGCCTTGACGAGCACCACGTCGTCGGCAGCGAGGTGGCCGCGCAGCCAGTCGATGGCAGCAGCGGTGTCGGCCAGGACCACCGTCCGTTCCCCCGCACCGTCGGCGATCGGCCGGGCGGCCTCGCCGACCGCGGCGACCACGTCGGCCCGGGAGGCGGCGTACTCCCCGACGGCGCGGTGCTCAGCCTCGCTGTCGGCGCCGAGTTCGAGCATCTCACCGAGGACGGCGATGCTGCGCCCGCCCTCGATCGCCGCGAGTGCGTCCAGGGCGGCGCGGGTGGAGTCTGGGTTGGCATTGTAAGAATCGTTGAGCAGGATCGCGCCGCAGGCGAGGACGCGCATCTCCATGCGCCACTTCGACAGCGAGGCGGTGGCCAGCGCCGCCGTGGCCCGGCTGAGGGGAACACCGGCCGCAAGTGCCGCCGCCGCGGCGGCCGACGCGTTGCGCGCCTGGTGGGCGCCCACGAGCGGCAGCACGACGGGAACCGAGGCGTCGCGGGCCCGCAGCGTGAAGGACGGCCGGCCGAGCCGGTCAAGCGCCAGGCCGACCGCCCGCACGTCGGCGTGTTCCGCCCGGCCGAAGGTCAGCACCGGACCGTCGGTGAGCGCGCGCATCGCGACCACCCGGAGATCGTCGGCGTTGAGGACGGCGGTGCCGCCGGGCGCCAGCCCCTGCACCAGCTCTCCCTTGGTCCGGGCGATGGCCGCGCGCGACCCGAACTCGCCGAGGTGGGCCTGGCCGACGTTGAGGACGACGGCGATGTCGAGCGCGACCAGGTCGGTGAGCGCGGCGATGTCGCCGACGTGGCGGGCTCCCATCTCGAGTACGAGGAACCGGGTGGCCGCGTCGGCGCGCAGCATGGTGAGTGGCACGCCGAGCTCGTTGTTGAGCGAGCCGACCGTAGCGATCGTCGGCGCGGAGCTCGACAGCACGGCCGCCAGCAGGTCCTTGGTGCCGGTCTTGCCCTGGGAGCCGGTCAGCCCGACAACGGTCAGCCCGTCGCGTAGCCGGGCCACGACGTGGGCGGCGAGTGCCTGAAGCGCGGCCTGGGGGTCCTCGACGACAACAGTGGGCAGTGCCGTGGGCCGGGAGCCGAGCACGGCCACCGCGCCGACCCGGCCCGCTTGGCCGGCGTAGTCGTGGCCATCGACGTGTTCGCCGGCGAAGGCGACGAAGAGACCGCCTGGCTCGGCCTGCCGGCCGTCGAGCACGGCCGGCGCGGTCACTGTCACGGATGCGTCGCCGTCGACCTTCCCGCCGACGACCTGGGCGATCTCGCCGAGGCTGAGGGGGATCATGCTGGTTCCTGGTACGTCATGCGTCCAGTCAAGGCGCCGCGGTGTATCGCCGGCATATCGAAAAATGAATACGTTCGGGCAACAGCACGCCGCGTTGACTCTGGACATGACCTACAGCGAAGCGCCCCGAATCGCCATCTACGGGTGCGACCCGGATGAGGCAGCCTTGTTCCGAGAGCTGGCGCCTCGCTTCGGCGTGACGCCGATCATCACGGATGCGCCGGTATCCGAAGTCAATGCCGAACTGGCATCCGGAATCCGGTCCATCAGTGTCGGCCACAAGACCCCCATCGCTGACGCCACTCTCCTTGCGCTGGGCCGAGCCGGCGTGACGTACATATCCACGCGGAGCATCGGCTGCAACCACATCGATGTGGCATACGCGGGGAGCGTCGGCATCACCGTGGGAAACGTCAGCTACTCGCCGGACAGCGTGGCCGACTTTGCGTTGATGCTGATGCTGATGGCAGTGCGCGACGCGAAATCCATCGTCCGGCGCGCGGATGTGCACGATTATCGGCTGAACGCGGGGCGTGGCAAGGAACTGCGCGATCTGACCGTTGGTGTGATCGGCACAGGCCGGATCGGCGCCGCGGTCGTGGGCAGGCTGCGGGGCTTCGGCTGCCGGATACTCGCCCACGACAGCCGTCCCAAGACCCCTGCCGAATACGTCTCTCTTGACGAGTTGCTGCAGCAGAGCGACATGGTCACGCTCCACGCCCCGCTCACCCCGGATACGTATCACCTGCTGAATCGGCGGCGTATCGAGCGGATGAAGCAGGGCGCCCTGATTGTCAATACCGGGCGTGGGGCGCTCATCGACACCGAGGCCCTGGTATCGGCACTGGAAAGCGGCAGGATCGGCGGCGCGGCATTGGATGTCGTCGAGGGCGAGGAAGGAATCTTCTACGCCGACTGCCGCACCAGGCCCGTGGAAAGCAAGTCACTGTTGCGGCTGCAGGAGCTGCCGAATGTGCTCATCAGCCCGCACACCGCCTACTACACGGACCACGCCCTTCGCGACATGGTCGAAAACTCCCTCATCAACTGTCTGCAATTCGAAAGCGGGAACCAGCATGGATAAGCTGAAGGTCGGCATCATATTCGGCGGCCGTTCCGAAGAGCACCCCATCTCCATCAAGTCCGCACAAGAGGTCGCCCGGAACCTCGACACAGAGAAGTACGAACCGTACTACGTCGGTATCACGAAGGACGGAGCGTGGAAGCTCTGCGACGGCCCCGACGCGGAGTGGGAGAACGGCAAGTGTCGTGCGGCCGCACTGTCACCGGACAGCACCGTTCACGGACTGCTCGTCCAGCAGCAGGGGCAGGAGGGGTACGAGACGATCCCCCTCGACGTCGTGCTGCCCGTGCTGCACGGCACATGCGGCGAGGACGGCGCGATGCAGGGACTCCTTGAGCTCTCCGGCATCCCGTACACGGGCTGCGATGTGCAGAGTTCGGCCCTGTGCATGGACAAATCCCTCGCCTACACCGTCGCCGCAAGCGCGGGAATCGCCACGCCGGTTTTCTGGACCGCCGCGGCCGACCAGAGCATCGACCCCGAGCAGCTCACCTACCCGGTGTTCGTGAAGCCGGCGCGATCGGGCTCGTCCTTCGGCGTCAGCAAGGTGTCCCGGGCGGAAGAACTGCAGAGCGCGGTCGAGACCGCACGGCAGTATGACGCGAAAGTGCTGATCGAGGAGGCCGTCGTCGGCAGCGAGATCGGCTGCGCCATCCTGGGCAACGAACCCGACCTGATGGCGGGCGAGGTGGACCGGATCGCGCTCTCCCGCGGTTTCTTCCGGATCCATCAGGAGGAATCGCCGGAGACTGGTTCCGACAACTCGACGGCGATCGTTCCCGCCGACATTCCGCCGGAATTGCGCCTGCTCGTCCAGGAGACCGCCATGGCCGTGTACCGCGCCCTCGGGTGCAGCGGTCTCGCACGTGTGGACATGTTTCTCAAGGAGGACGGAGCAGTGGTCCTCAACGAGGTGAACACCTTCCCCGGCATGACGTCGTACAGCCGCTACCCGCGCATGATGGCGGCCGCAGGAGTACCGCTCGGCCAAGTCCTCGACCGGATCCTGTCCTTGGCCTTGACGAGGAAGAACCGATGACGGCGGAAAGGCCGATGGAGGACGACTTCGTATTCATCGACGAGTTTTCCTCCGGAATAGCCGGAATAGCCGGAATACGCTGGGATGCCAAGTACGCCACCTGGGACAATTTCACCGGCAAGCCCGTGGACGGGTACCTGGCCAACCGGATCGTCGGCACGAGGGCGCTGGGAGAAGCCCTGGAACGAGCACGCGAGCAGGCCGAAACTCAGGGCTTCGGCCTGCTTCTCTGGGACGGTTACCGTCCGCAGCGTGCCGTCGACTGCTTCATGCGCTGGTCACAGCTGCCGGAAGACGGCCGCACGAAGGCGCGGCACTATCCCAACATCGGCCGGGCCGAGATGTTCGAACGGGGGTACGTGGCCGCCAAGTCGGGACACAGCCGGGGCAGCACCGTCGACCTCACGCTCTACGACCTCGCTTCTCAGGAGATCGTCCCGATGGGCGGTGGCCATGACTTGATGGACCCCCTCTCCCACCATGGAGCACAGGGGATCACGCAGGCCGAAGCGAGAAACCGCCGGCACCTCCGTACCATCATGGAGGCCTGCGGTTTCATCGCGTACGACTGCGAGTGGTGGCATTACACGCTGGCCGACGAACCGTATCCGGACACCTATTTCGATTTCCCCATCACCTCCTCCTCACGCGGGGGAGTACGCCGAAGGGACGGCGTACCCCGACGTGCTGTCGGAGTGTGCCGCCCTGAAGGCGGGTGAATCACCCGAGGCGGTCGGCAGCGGGTGGAAGGCGAGGACCGCCGCACCCATCGCACTCAGCGCCCCGGAAGGCAAACCCGCCCTCGGCTCGTTCCCGCTCGGCGTCTCGCCCGGACGGCCCGATCGTCTCCACCCGCGCCCGGTTCGGGTCACCGCGGCACCGAGCACCACCGACGACGCCCGCACCGCGATGGGCCGCAGCACGCTGGTTGTCGCACAGGCAGGCTCGCCGTCACCAAGTTCGCAGCCGGTCCCTGTAGGGCGACGGGCGGGACGACACCACCTCGGCTGGTGCCTGAGCGCTCCAGCCGGTAAACCGTTTGAACTGCAGGCGGGTGGGCGTGGCAAGCTTGTGCGGTGATGGTCGAGCTGGCTCCCGGTTATCTGACCTGGGGCGATGTGGATCCCGCGCGTCATTTCTTCGACAGCGCGTTGGCGCCGCAAGTGGTGCGGTCGCTCGGGCCTGCTCGGAGGGTGCCCAGCCGTCCTGACATTCCCTTCGGCGACCCCGCGATGAGTGCCTGGAGCTCGGGCGAGGGGCGGCCCTGGGCCGATGCCATGTCGCATGCCCTCGCCGAGCGTTACGGCCGCTGGACCGTGGGCTGGCGCTGGGCGCACGACGAAGGGGACTTCGACGGGGGACCGGTCGGGAACTGGTGCTGTCCGAGGGACTCGATCACCACACCGCAGGAGACCCTCGCCCGCGTCGTCGCGGCCCTCTGCGAATGGCGCGGGTGGCTGGAGAGTCTCGCCGGGTGGTTCGACGCGTACCCGTTGAACCTGACCGAGGTCGAGGGGCAGCGGATCCTGTGGGAGCGCGCCGCCCGAAACCTGATCCTGCAGGTGACCGACCGGACCGGCTGCGGCAGTGGCTGGCACGGGCACTGCCGGCAGGTGCTCACCTGGTTCCTCATCCGTTGGAACGTCGCGCCCGACGTCGCCGAGAAGCTGGTCGACGATGCGATCGGCGGGCGGTTCGAGAGCTGGATCGGCCCCGACCCGGTGCTGGTCGAGGACGTCGCCGAGCGACTCTCGCTCTCGCTGCGGCCGGACCACGCCGGACGAGCGGGCGGGCTCGCGCAGGACCACCTCGAGCGCTGGCTCGCGGTACGCGAGACCGTGCCCTGGCACGAGGCCCCCGACGGGGGCGGCGATGAACCCGTGACGCCGTCATGCGACGGCGCGGTGGAGGACATCCGTGCCTTCGACGGCGCCATCGACCCCGCCCGCGCCGACGGCCTGCTCGCCGCCCTGGAACTGCTGCGGGCCGACGCGGCACGCGGCGCCCGACTCGACTTCGAGCTGCTCCGTCGATGGCAGCGACATGTCCTGGGCTCAGAGCAGTTGCCGACGTTCCGCGAGTTGCCGGCCTTCGCCAAGGGAGGCAGGGAACGCTATGGCATCGGCCCGGACACCCGAGCCCGCCTCGACGCCTGTCTGGCCGAGAGCGCGCGGGACACCGAGCAGCCCCTTCCGCTCACCGCCCGGGCCGCACGCGCCTATCTCGACGTCTGCTTCTTCCATCCCTTCGACGACGGCAACGCCCGGTCCGCCTTCCTCGCCCTCGTCTTCGTCCTCGCCCGCGAGGGCGTCGCGCTCGACGGGGTCAGCCTGCTGCGTCGCGTCACCTTCCAGGCCGATGAACCGGACGATGCGTTGGCCCTCACGCGGTACGTCGCCATGCACCTCTCGGAGACCCGACGCAACACCGCCGCCCTCGGCTCCTAGCGCTCGGGCAAGAAGGCGCTGCTGAGACCAACTGAGTCGATGGATCGTACGGACCCGCCCTGCAGCCCAGACAGTGCCGCAGTACTGGAACCGGTCACCACTGCTCCGCCTCCGCGTTGCCGGTGACAAGTAGCGTGCCGACCTGGTGACAACTCCGGCGGCGCGGCAGCCCGCAGCTGCGCCGAAGCATCGGCCTGGTCGACTTGAACGACTCTGTGCTGTGGTCGGACAGTGGGACGGACCGGTTCATGCGAAATCTTTGTGAGGACGCGGCCCTCATCACCGCCGATGAGATCGCCGCGCTTCTCGAAGGCGGCTGGCGAGAGCGGAGAACTGCGGCTTGGCTCGTAGCTGTCTCCCGCCGGACCGAGTTCCGTGAGCGTCTTGGGGAACTCCTGCCGGCCAGCGAGGTTTGCTGCGCTGGGCTGGCATACAGCGTGGACCTGGCCGGCAGTCGCGTCTGGCGTATCCGGGCCAGCTGGTGGCGTTGCTGATACTCATGCCGGTGAAGTGGGCGAGGACGGACGCCGGTAGGTCCATGGCGAGCGCGAAACGAGCGTTGTTGCGGCCAGCGCGGGGCGCGACGGCCCAGAGGATCACCGGCCAGCACAACGAACCCCTCACCAGTGTCTACA
Source organism: Streptomyces sp. SudanB5_2050 (assembly GCF_964272335.1). NCBI lineage: Bacteria > Bacillati > Actinomycetota > Actinomycetes > Kitasatosporales > Streptomycetaceae > Streptomyces > Streptomyces sp. SudanB5_2050. Next base: position 127,068 of record NZ_OZ186760.1, on the reverse strand, counting down.
TCTCCGAGCATGCCGCCGGAGAAGGTGGCCGAGACCGGTCGAAGAGCGGCAGGGCCGGTTTCATGGGGGCTTTCGATCGGCAGCGAGCTCTGTACGGGAGTGTCGGCTCAGCTGTTGGTGGGCGCGCTGGGGGTGCTCATCGGGGGCGGTCGCGTCGTGGCAGCCGCTCGACGACCAGGTCGTAGGAGTCCTCGACCGCTTCGGTGATCAGCGGCTTGGTGATGCCGGGTCCCGGCCCGAGCGTGATCCAGTGTCGTTTGTCGAGGTAGCGGCCCGGTGTGATCGAGGTGTGCCTCTGTACCTGCGCGCGGGCGTGTTCGGGTTCGCATTTGACCGTGATGATCTGCTCGTCCGGGTAGTCGGTGACGATCAGGAACACCTTGCCCGCGACCTTGTACACGTCGAGCTGGGGGGTGAAGGGGCGTGAGTGGCTGACGTCGGGCAGGGCGAGGGCCGTCTGGCGGGCGGTGTCCTGGAGCCGGTCACCGGCGGCGCTCACCGGGATGCCCGCGTTCCGCCGGCGTAGGTGTGCGGGTCGACGGGCTGCTCGGCCTTGGGCAGGTGGGCGACGACGAGCCGGTAGGACTCGGTGACGAGCTCCCTGACCAGCTTCTCGTCGATGCCCTCCCCGTCCTCCAGCGTGATCCAGTGCTTCTTGTTCATGTGGTAGCCGGGGGTGATGTGGCTGTGGTGTTCCCGCAGGGCCAGGGCCTCGCCGGGGTCCGACTTGAGGATCACGACGGGACGTCCGGGAACCTCGGTCATCAGCATGAACACCTTGCCGCGCACCTTGAAGACCTCCCAGTCGTCCCCGAAGGGATGCTCCAGCTCGGCTCCGGGAAGCTCCTGCGCGTAGTCGGCGGCAGTCTTGTGCAAAGTCATCGGGCGTTGTCCTCCTCGAGGTGATGGCAGGCTGCGGCGTTGAAGACCGCCGAGTGCGCCCCCCGCAGGTGCGGCGGCACGCTCCATCCTTGCCCGGTAACCGCCGAGAACGGACGGTAGGCTGCGGACACATGATGGTCGGCAAGCGACATCCAGCCTCGAACCCCCAGGCCGGACCGGCCGAGGTCCCCTTGTACGGCTTCCAGCCCCCGGTCGGCACGCCCTTCGGGCTGGAGGTGAGCACCGTGCAGGACTTCTTCGCCGAGCACGACGACTGGCCGTGGAACCCGCCCCACCCGGGCCGCGCCACCTTTCACTACCTCATCGCGGTCACCGAGGGCGAGCTGCTCCACGACGTCGACCACCTCACGCGGACCGTCGTCCCCGGCCAGTGGTTGTGGGTGCGACCTGGTCACACGCAGTGCTGGCATCCGCCGGGCGCCGCCCGCGGCCCGTTCATCCTGTTCGAACCGGACGTCCTGACACCCGCCACCGCTCGCCTGCTGGCCCCGCTCACCGCCCACGAGGCCCCCGCCGTGCTCAGCCCGCACCCCGACGAAGCCGCCTGGCTCCACCAGACGGCACTGCAGCTCCTGGCCGAACACCGGGCGCTCGGACGCCGCCCCCTCGATGTCCACCACGCCCTGCGCCGCAGCCTGCTCGAAGCACTGCTGCTGCGCCTCGCCAACACGCCCGGTGCCACCCCCACGGGCGCGGCGACGGCCGGCACGGGCCACTGTGACACCTACGGCCGGTTCGCTGACGCCTTGGAGCTGCACTTCCGCGAACTGCACCGGGCAGCGGACTACGCCGAACTTCTCGGCTGCTCGGTGCGCACCCTCAGCCGCGCGGCCCGCCACGCCACCGGATACGGGGTGCGTGACCTCATCGACGAGCGGCGCCTCCTCGAAGCCAGACGGCTGCTGGGACACGCCCAGTGGGACGCCCGGAGCGTGGCCGCTCACCTCGGCTTCACCGATCCCGCGAACTTCGGCCGCTTCTTCCGCGACCGCACCGGCATCACGCCGGCCGCCTACGCGGCCCGCAGCGCCACCACTGGTCCGTGAACGGAGTGCGCCCCCGGACATTCCGCTTCTCAGTCCTCCAGAGGGCGACGTGCTTGCCCAGAATGGTGCCGGACTCGACGTCGGCATGGGCGTCACGGACCTGCTCCGGTGAAGCAGACGGTGCCGTGCCGGCGGACGGTGCGCAGGGTGTCGACGAGGACCGAACAGCCCACCAGCTCCAGCGCCGCGTCGACACCCTGCGGCACGAGGGCACGGATCGTCTCGGTGAGGTGCCCGTCGTCCACGACCGGGTGGTCGACACCCACGGTCCGCAGTACCTGGTCAGGGACCGAAAGCTCGGAGTGTCGCGTCGACGAGCGAATCCGCGTACGCGGTCGTCAGCGGACCGCTACGGTGCAGCCATCTCAGGAAGAGCGGCGCGTAGAGCACTTCGAGGACCAGGTCGAGGTCGGCGTCGGGGGCGAGCTGACCGGCCTTCTGGGCGCTGCGGAGGCGTGCCTTTTTTGCCTCGTCCAGTGGCCCGGCCAGCTTCTCGCGGTACTCGACCGCCAGTGCGGCGTCGTTGGCGATTTCGGTGTTGAGGGCGCGGATCAGCTTGTCGAAGGACGGGTCGGCGAACTCCTCGACCGTGGCGCGCATGACGAGCCCCAGGTCGGCTCGGAGGTCGCCGGTGTCCGGCAGCGTGACCGACTGCCCGTCCGCATCCTCGCTCAGAGCCAGAAGGGCAGCGACGACGACCGCGCTTTTCGACGGCCACCGCCGATAGATCGTCTGCTTGCCGACGCCGGCACGGGCGGCGATGGCTTCGACCGTGACCTTCTCGTACGTCTCTTCGGTGACCAGGGCGCGGGCAGCCGCGAGGATCGCCTGCCGGGACCGTTCCTTGCGCCGGGAGTGGTCCGGCCCCTTCTCCTTGGACATGCGCCCAGCCTACCCGCGAAGGAAACGAGACGGACCGTATTGATGTCATCGTCTCGATGCCCTACGCTCGAAACGAACCGAGACGGATCGTTTTATTTACTTGGGGTGACGCAACATGGCGGACGCAAGAGTCTGGCTCATCACCGGCGCATCCCGTGGCCTGGGGCGCGCTTTCACCGAGGCCGCCTTGGCGGGCGGCGACCGCGTGGTGGCTGCCGCCCGCGACATCGGTCCCCTGGCGGAACTGGCCCAGGAGCACCCCGGCCACCTGGTCCCGCTCCCGTTGGACGTCACCGACCGCCGGGTGGTGTTCGACGCGGTGGAGCAGGCGGTGGCCGCCTTCGGCAGACTGGACGTCGTCGTCAACAACGCGGGCGTAATGCTCTACGGCATGGTGGAGGAGGCCACGGAGGAGCAGGTCCGGGCCCATATGGACGTGAACTTCTTCGGTGCCGTGTGGGTGGCTCAGGCAGTCCTTCCACACCTGCGTGCCCAGGGCGGCGGGCGCCTTCTCCAGGTCACCTCGATGGGCAGCGGCGGCGGCATGGCCACCGTCGGCTTCTACGGTGCGGGCAAAGCCGCACTGGACTCGGTGAGCGAGGCACTCGCGATGGAGGTCGAAGGGTTCGGCATCAAGGTCACCATCGTGCAGATGGGCGGCTACAACACCGGCTTGTTCACCGCCGGGACCACAACCACCGAGCCCCTGCCGCAATATCAGCCCCTGCGCACCGAGATGGAGGCGATGTGGGGCGATGCCGTCGCCCCGGAGCCGGACACCGCCGCCCCCGTCATCATGAAGCTGGCCGCACTGCCGGATCCACCCCGACGGCTGATCGTCGGCAGCCAGTCCTTCGATCACGTCCTGCAGATGGACCAGGCCCAGGCGGATCTCTACCGGTCCTGGGAGCACCTCAGCCGTATCGCTCCAGGGTGATCGAGTCCGCCGGCCGAGTTGTCGGCCTCGCCCGCGAGTTGGCAGACCGGTCCTCCGTGAGCTGCCGGGAAGTCCGGCTCCGCCATAAGTGGAATGGCTTCGTCACTGGCGCAGGTCGGGGCCTGGTTGGCGGTCGTGGGGGCCTTTGCGCGGCGGTCGTCGGGTGAGGCCATGGCCAGTTGCCGTGGTGGAGGTCGGCCCAGCGGCAGGTGCCGTCCGGGTTCGACTGCACGCGCACGGGCCTAGCCGCCGGTGGGGTCGGTGCGGCGGATTGCCGCCGGGCAGCCGAGGAGGTTGGCGCCGGAGGCTGCTGCCGTCCAGAGGGAGGCTTGCTCCGTGCTGGTCCAGGGCCTGGAGTACGTCGGCGAGCAGTGCCCAGAGCTGGACGGGGTCCTGGGGCAGCGTGCGATGTGGCAGTCAGAGGTGACGATTCGGCGGGCGGCCTCGTCGCCGCGGCGGTATCAGATCCCGTTGCCCGACACAGCCCGTACGGCGGTGCTCAGCTCGTTCACGTCCGGGCCGGCCGGTTCTTCGGGACGGGTGAGGATGCGGCACGTCTCACCCATCCCCAGGCAGAAGCCGGCCTCGTGGGCCGGCGTCAGCCGGCCGTCGTCGGCGCGGGTCGGGGGGCGTATCTGGCGAGCATCGTCTGGACGGCCTCTTCGACGGCGTTGTGGATGTCGGAGGCTGTGGGATTCCAGTCGGTCAGCAGCATGCGGGGCCACAGGACGTAGTTAGCGATCATGCCGAGGAACTGGTTCGCGGCGCTTTCAGCGTCGGGCACATCAGCGTTACCCGCCTCATGCTCGGATTCCAAGTAGTGCTGGACGGAGGCGAAGTAGGGCATTTTGCCGAGCCGGAACTGCATCCGCCCCAACTCGGGGAAACGAGGCAGTTCGGAGATGACGATCCGGAACAGGCCTGTCATGCGTGGCTGGCCGATCAGGTCGGCGTAGCGGTGGCCGATGGCTGTCAGCCCGGAGCGCAGATCTCCCGCCTGTGGCCGTGCGGCGGTATCGCCGGCGTCGCGCTGCCAGGACTCGGTGACGATGACCTCGAAAAGGGCCGCCTTGGTGGGGAACTGCTTGAACAGGGTGGACTTCGAGACCCCGGCCGCTTCTGCGATCCGTGCGAGGGAGGTGCCGTCGTAGCCACGGTCCAAAAACAACTCTGTGGCCGCGGAGGTGATCGCCTCGCGCTTCTGCTGGGCGAGCCTGCGGTGATGCGCGGTGAGTTCTGCTGCCATGCGGAGAGTATGCCGTAGCCCCGAGGCGAGTCACTTGACTCGCCTCTGGGGCCCGCTTACGGTGCACCAACAAGGCGAGTCGAGTGACTCGCATCTGATCTGTGGCACCTGGGCGCGTCCTGGTTGTCGCGCGGCGGAGGAAGTTCATGACAATCGACAAGATCGCTTTGGTGACGGGTGCGAATCGCGGCCTAGGGCGCAGCGCGGCCATCGCCCTGGCCACACGCGGGGTGCGGGTCGTGGTCACGCACCGCAGCGATGCGGCCGGGGCTGAGAAGACGGTGGAACAGGTGCAGGCCGTGGGTGGGACTGCCGCTGTTCTCCGGCTCGACATCAGCGACGTCTCCTCCTTCGCGTCCTTCGCCTCCGAACTGGGCGTGCAGCTGGAGCGCTGGGGTACTTCGCGGCTCGACATCCTGGTCAACAACGCGGGAGTGGGAGTCTTCGGGCCGCTGGAGACTGTCACGATCGACGACTTCGACACGGTGATGGGCACCAACGTCCGGGGCACGTTCTTCCTCATCCAGTCGCTCGTGCCGCTGCTGGCCCAGGGCGGCCAGGTCATCAACGTCTCGACATCGCTGACCCGCCACACCAGCCCCGCCACCTCGGTCTACTCCGCCTCGAAGGCCGCCGTCGAAGCTCTGAGCCGCACCCTCGCCGCAGAACTCGGCCCGCGCGGCATCCGGGTCAACTCCATCGCGCCGGGGCCGACCGCCACCGATTTCAACGGTGGAGCGATGCGGGACGACGCCGGAATGCGCCAGGTTCTGGCTGGTCAGACCGCGCTCGGCCGCGTAGGCGAACCTGAGGAGATCGGCGACGCCATCGCTACGCTGGCCTCCGAGGGCCTGCGCTGGGTCACCGCCGAGCGCATCGAGGTCTCCGGCGGCGCCCTCCTGTGACGCCGGGCGACGGCCGGTAGGGGCGACGACCGGTAGGGAAGCAGGCAGTGACGGCCCCGACTCACTCCGAGCCGGCCGACTCGTCCTCATCCTCGTCCAGCTCTGGCGCATCAGGGTCGCGCAGCGGGCGCACAGCGCCGGCGGCTGGGCTGCTGGCGGTGAAGCCTCGTCCACCCGCTGCAGCGCGCGGGCGAACGCCGTCCCGGTGGTCCGCGTTGGCGGCCGGCGCCCGCGAGGCTGGCGTGCAGCCGCTTGTCCGCGACTCTGACACCTGCCGAGCCGGCACTGCCACCCCAGGCAGCGGCACCCGGTGACGGCGCAACCAGCCCACCGCCTGGTGGAAAGTGCCAACCGGCCCCCGCGGCGTGGGTCCGCGCCCGCCCGTGCGGGAACGTGCGAAACCGTCGCGACCACTCCGCGTCCTCGTGCTCGTGGTACTCGTAGGCGTCTTGGATCTCGCACGTGTGCTCGTACGCCGTCGGCTTGCACTCGGTGCACCGACCAGGTGGAGGTGACGTCCGCGTCCGGGCTGGACGTCGACCACATGGTGCCCCACCAGCCTGGTCGCGGTCACCGCGCGCTCGAACCGGTCCAAGGCCGACCAGGACCCTGCCGGCACTCAGATGCTGTTGGCGATGCGCTCGTGGTCCCGTTCGCCCTCGCGGGTCTGGATGCCAGCGGCGAGCAGCTTGTGGGCGAGCTCGGTGACCTCATCGCCGAACGCCGCGAACAGGCCCTTGTTCTCAACGGCGTATGCCGCACGCGGAATCGGCGGCGCGACCGCGTCGACCGCAGCCTTCGTGATGGAGATCACCTCCGGCCGGAGGCCGGCGATCCGTCGGGCGAGTGCGTCGACGAAGGGATCGAGTTCTGCGGCGGGCAGGGCACGGTTGATCAGGCCGTACCGTTCCGCGAGCTCCGCGCCCACGAGCTCGGCACCGAGGATGAGCTCCAGCGCGCGTGCCCTTCCTGCCAGGCGCGTCATGTTCACCGTGCCGCCGCCTCCAGGGAGTATCCCCATCAAGGACTCCGGCTGCCCCTGCCCCGATTTGCCGATCGCGGCGAATCGCATGTCCAGGTACATGAAGAACTCGTTGCCCGCGCCGCGCGCGAAGCCCGCCAGCTTGCCGATGGTGACCTGCGGCAGCGAGCGGACCTCCTCACTCATCGCCTGGAGGATGTTCAGGTCTTCCGGGACGGTCGAGCCCGGCGCGGCCGCGATCGCGGCGCGGGTGGCTGCGGGCAGCGCGTCAGGGTCGGTGAGGTAGGCCATGTCGCCGTGGGCAATGAAGAACTCCGGGTCGGCACTCTCGAAGACGATGACGCGGACATCGGCGTCATCCCGCACACGCGCGACGAACGCCCGGAGTGACGGCAGGAGGACCGAGTCCATCAGATTGAGCGGCGGGTGATCGATTTTCACCGTCGCGACCCCGTCCGAGACGTCGACCGTCAGGGCGGGAAGGTCCTCGTAGCTCATGAGGTGGCTCCATATCGCGGTAAGGGACGGCCCGTCTGACCGGGCCGTCGGCTGAGACAGCGTGGTGAACTCGGTTTCTCGTCTGACACTGAGTGTCAGGATAGGAACCCGTTTCCAAAAAAGGAAGCGAGTGTGTCGGAGTACACTCGTCCCCATGAGTGCAGCGCCAGTCGGTACCCGTGAGATCAGCCGCCACGCGGTGCGAGCAGAGCTGGCCCGCGTCGCGTTCAATCGGTTCTGCCTCACCGGCTTCGACCAGGTCACCTTCGCTGACCTCTCCGAAGCCGCCGGAGTGTCGCGGAGCACCTTCTTGCGTTACTTCGGGACCAAGGAAGACGTGGTTCTGTTCGTCTTCGACCCTGTCGGCGACGTCATCACTGACGCACTCGATGCCGAGCAGGCCGACCAGGACGACTGGAGCCGGTTGCGAAACGCCCTGGAGTCAGCCGTGAGATTCCTCGTGCGCGACGTCCAGGAACTCGTGACGATCCTCGGCCTCATCGAGCAGACCCCAGCCCTGTGCGCACACCTCCGTGAGAAGCAGGCTGAATGGCGACCAGAGATCGTCGCCCGACTGCAGAAGGCAACCTCCCCGACCGACGGAGCATCGGTCATCGCCAACGTACGAGCAGCAGCGGCGCTCGAAATCCTGTGGATCGTCCTCGGGGAGTGGAGTGCGAGCGACGGTCAAGAGGACCTTGGCAAGCTGCTGGACGCCGCGTTCGCCGCCTTCTCGATCCCGGCACGCCAGTAGACTGACGTTCCGTTGTAAAGGGCGGAGGCGGCGGCTTCCTCGGCGGTGCCGAAGGGGTTCAAAGGAGCGTCTGAAGTGGTGAGCGCCCCGGCGGCAGTGATCGCGTTGTCGGAGTCCAGCCCCCGGCCGTGAGCGCAGGGGTCTTCGGGACTCGGCACGCAGCGCAGCCGGCGGCTTCCCGCCTGGTCGTGGGAATGTCACATCTGGCCGAGACCGGGAGCTCCGCGCCCCGCTCCTGCTGCTCGGGGATGGGTCATGTCGCGTGTGCTCTTCCCTCAGCGTGCTCTTGTCGTCGATCAGGAACGGCAGCGGACCAATGGGTCGTTCATGTGAGGACGCGCGGCAAGGGCAGCGGTTCGAAGTTCTGCCCGGGTTGTCAGCGGGAAAACGAGGGGCGCCGGCACCTGAGCCACTGTGGACCACGGTGGTGACGGAGAGACTCGGGGCGGGTTGAACACGTAGTGCACGCCTGCCCTTGCAAGCTTCGGCAGACTCCGGCGCGACCGGTGGGCGAGGCCGCCTGCGTCTCCTTCGCCGCGCTGTGCGCCGTGAATGTCACCGTCCCGCTGAGCTTCGGCGTACTTGCCAGGACCGACAGCGCGGTTCTCGCCTTTCACCTTCGTCAGTTTTCGGGGCCCCCTGGGCGACAGGCTGGCCCGCTGGGTCACCGGAACCCGCCAGGTCTGGCAGGCCCTCTCGGGAGCGGCTATCACATTTGGAGCGCTACACCAATTTGGTGCAGCGCACCAAACGTGTCATGGTTGAGGCATGGCCACGAGGAAGCCCCGCTCGGCGCGGCGTAATCAGGTGCTCTCCCAGGAGCGGATCATCGAGACGGCGATCGAGTTGCTCGATGCGGGCGGTGAGGCTGCCATGACGACGCGGGCGCTCACCGAGCGCCTGTCCACCGGCTCGGGAGCGATCTACTACCGGGTGGGTAGCCGCGATGAGCTGCTGGACACAGTGACCGAGGCGCTCGTCACCGCTGCGCTGGCCGCCGACTCCGTGACGGCTTCATCCTCGCCCGAGGATGAAATCCGCACTGTGGCGCTTGCGCTGTTCGACGCGATCGCCGAGCACCCGTGGCTGGCGTCGCGACTGACCCAGCAGGTGGTCCGCAAGCCGTTCGGGCTGGTGACGGTCGGCATCTTCGAGCGGATCGGCCGCCAGGTCGGCGCGCTGGGTGTACCGCGGGCTTCCTGGTTCGATGCGGCATCGACGCTGGTGCACTACATCCTCGGCGCCGTCAGTCAGAACACCCGGATAGAGGGCGACACTCCGGACGGTTCGCACAACCGTGAGACGTTCCTCGATGCGACCGCGGTGGCCTGGCAGCAGCTCGACGCCGAGGACTACCCGTTCATGCACGCCGTCGTCTCCCAGATGCAAGCTCACGACGACCGCGAGCAGTTCCTCAACGGCATCGCCGTGATCGTCGACGGCCTCTCCCGGCTCGGTTGACCCCGCACTGGACGGCCCACCCCTTCGTGCGTCAGAAAGGAATCCCTCATGCGTGACGTGGTGATTGCGGGAGGCGGCCCAGTCGGCCTGTTCCTGTCCACCGAGCTCGCCCTGGGCGGTGCCTCCGTCCTGGTCCTGGAGCGGGACGAGGACGCCGCCTCGCCGTGGAAGACACTCCCCTTGGGGCTGCGGGGCCTGAGCGCGGGATCGGCCGAGACGTTCTATCGCCGTGGCCTGCTGGATGCTGTGCTCAGTGCCTCGCACGCCGACCCGGCCGAGATCGGTGCTGCACCCGACCTGACCGAAGCGCCGGCCCCCCGCGACGTGAGCCACTTCGCCGGCATGGGCCTGGACGCGGCCGACATCGACGTGGCCTCGCTCCCGTGGCGGCTGCCCAGCCCGGCGATGGAAGGCTTCATGACCAGCCTGGAGGCGGTCACCGCGGTCCTGGCCGAACGCGCCGCCGAGTTGGGTGTTCAGATCGTGCGCGGCGCGCCTGTCACGGCATTGGCACAGCACGCCGATCATGTCACGGTAGAGGCCGTCGACCAGGAATACCGGGCCCGCTACCTGGTGGGCTGTGACGGCGGGCGCAGCACGGTGCGCAGCCTGGCCGGCTTCGACTTCGTCGGCACGGACCCGTTGTTCACCGGCTACGCTGCCCAGGTCACCTTCGCCCAACCCGACCAGCTGTCCGTCGGCTTCAACCTGACGGACAACGGCATGTACCTGCGCACACCCTTCCCCGGTCATGTGGGCATGATGGATTTCGACGGCGGCTCCTTCGACCGGTCGCAGCCGCTGACGCGCGAGCACCTCCAAGAAGTCCTGCGCCGTATCACGGGCGCCGACGTGACGCTGAGCGAGGTGCATCTGGCGTCGAGCTTCACAGACCGTGCCATGCAGACCACGACCTACCGCAACGGCCGCGTTCTGCTGGCCGGGGATGCCGCCCACATCCACTCGCCGCTCGGCGGCCAAGGCCTGAACTTGGGCATGGGAGATGCCGTGAACCTCGGCTGGAAGCTCGCGGCGACCGTGCGCGGCACCGCACCCGAGGGCCTGCTCGACACCTACACGAGCGAACGCCACCCCGTGGGCGCTGCGGTGCTCGACTGGTCGCGCGCCCAGGTAGCGACCATGAAGCCGGGCCCCAACGCACCCGCGCTGCGCAGGTTGGTCCACGAACTGCTGAGCACCACCGACGGCACGACCCTCGCCTACCGGCGAACGAGTGGCCTGTTCCACCGCTACGACCTGGGCGATACCCAGCCCCTCGTCGGCCGCACCGCCCCCGACTTCTGCCTCGAGGACGGCACCCGCCTCGGTGAGCTGCTGCGCCAAGGGCAGGGCGTTCTGCTCGACTTCGGTGCCGACGACGCCCTGCAGCGTGCGGCCAAAGGCCATCAGGGCCAGATCGTGTACCGGTCCGGCCCGGCGCGCAACGACCTCGGCTTCACGGCGCTTCTCGTCCGCCCGGACGGCGTTGTGGCCTGGGCCGCAGCACAGGACCGTGACCCGAGCGCCTTCGAGCGGGCCGCGACACGCTGGTTCACCCCCGCCCAGCACTGACCCGGCCTCAGCCCATCACCGCGCCCTTCTTGGAGAACGATCATGACCGGACGCCGTCGTACCTTCTCGACGAAGAGCAAAGCCTTCACCGCCGTGCTGACGACCGTAGCGGCGGCGGGGATCGCCATACCGGTGATCGTGAGCGGCCAAGGCGAGCCGGCGACGTCCGCGGACGCGGGCACCGCGCACACGCCCCCCAGCCGTGTGCAGAAGCTGCACCCCGACGCGGCCTGCCACGAAGTACGGGTCCCGGTGTCGGTGAAGGAGATGGGCAACGCCCACATCTACGGGGAGCTGTGCCAGCCGCGCCACCGGAGCGCGACCAGCAAGACCGTGCAGCTGCTGGTCCCCGGCTCCACCTACAACCACAGCTACTACGACATGCCGGTCGCCAACGGCCGCTACTCCTACGTCTCCTCGGCACTCGACGCGGGCTTCTCCACCTTCAACGTCGACCGCCTCGCCACCGGCAGGAGCACGTTGCCGCCCAGCTCCACGTACACCCTCGCCACCGGCACCGACGCCCTCCACCAGGTCATCACCCAGCTGCGGGACGGCCAGATCAAGGACCGCACGTTCGACAAGGTCGTCTGGGTCGGCCACTCGCTGGGTTCGTCCATGGCCTGGGCCCAGGCCGCGAAGTACCCCCGTGAAGTGGACGCCTTCGTGCTCACCAGCATGAGCCACGTCGTTCGTGAGGAAGAGCCCTCCGACGACGGCCCCGGCCAGGACATCCAATTCGAGATCAAGGCGAAGGACGACCCCAAGTTCCGCGGCTCGATCAACGACCCCGGCTACCTGACCACAAACGCCGGCATGCGGCAGTTCTTCTACGACACCGCCCACACGGACCCCGCCGTCATCAAGGCTGACGAACGCCTCAAGGATGTCAGCACCGCGGCAGACTCTGAGACCACCCCTCTTCCGCCCGCCAAGTCCCCCTCCCGCGCCATCAACGTGCCCACCCTCCTGGTCACCGGCGACAAGGACCAGTACTGCACCGCCGGCACCTGCACCTCAAAGACGATGCTGGCCGGCGAACGGCCCTACTACTCCGACCAGGCCGGCCTCACATCGATCGTCGTGCCCAACAGCGGCCACAACGTACAACTGCACAAGAACGCACCCGAGACGAACGCCCAGATCCTGAACTGGATCAAGACCACGAGCTGAGGGCGGCCTCGGACGCGCAAGCTCCCACAGCCGTCCCTGACATTCGTATCGCTGCCGACGGCCGTCCCTGTCATGCGTATCGCTGCCGACGGAAGGCGATGTCGGGATCGCCCACTGAACCAGCGGGCGCAGGCCGCTTCGGCGGTCCTGCCGTCTGGCGCTCCAGCTGTGGACCGCGACCAGGGTTGTCGGGCGGCCTGTCACCGGTGGCGGCCGGTGCGGGCGCGGGCTTGGTGTCGCCGGCGCCGGTCAGACGCCGGCGCGGCGGCCACGCGGGCGTAGTCGGTGAGGACTTTCGGCTGGCGGCCTGGGGCCCTGGACATGGATCCTCCCCTCGGCGTCGACCGGCAGGCAGCCTCTCGACAACCGCTGTGCCGGTGTCGGCCCCGGCCGCGCCCCGGGAGCTCCGTGACTACTTCGACCGTCGGCGGATGCGGTGCCGTGCCCGGAGCACCGAGGCCCTGGGGCACCATCGCGGGCTTCATCGCGGCCGGAGGTTCAGGAACCGGCCGCGTTCGTGGGCGCCGTCCAGCCGGAGGCTCGGATCCACTCGACCAGGTCCAGGGTGGCCGGCTCGATCGAGCGCACCACCGCGGGGTCCGCAGGGTGTTCCGCCGCCTTCGCGAACTCGCGGAACATCACCCTGTCGAGGTCGTTGGGAAGCACGCTCACCGGGAGGGCCTCGTACCGTGCCGGGAGCCCGGCGTGCGCGCCGAACGCCGCGGCGATCTCAGGGCCCGTCAGCTCGTCACCCACGAGATCGACGGCTCCGCCGGGCGCCTGGGCGATGTCGAGCAGGAGCGCGGCGGCGACCCGGCCGATGTCCCTGACCGAGATCATCTTCAGAGGGACGTCCTCCGGCAGCGGCATCCTCAGCACGATCTCCCCGTGCTCCAGGCTCGGTGCCAGCACGCTCGCGAAGTTCTCCATGAAGGCGGTCGCGCGAACCATCGAGGTCCTGAGGCCGGACTTCCTCAGATGCTCCTCGATCGCGTGCTTCGAGTCGTGCTGCGGCACACCCCGCTCCCGGTCCGCTCCGAAGACCGAGTTGAACACGACGTGCGGGACGCCCGCCTCGGCCGCCGCGTCGACGAGCGCGGTACCGATGCGGATCTCCGCCTCGACCTCTTCGAGGCTGTTCGCCTCCGGGGTCATGAAGTAGAACCCTTCGACCGCCGCCAGCGCGTCGGCCAGCGACGCCGGGTCGTCTGCCCGGACGACCGCCAGCTCGACGCCGCGGGCGGCCAGCGCCTGAGCCCGGTCGGACCGCGGGTCGCGGACCAAAGCCCGTACCCGCGCCTTGTGGTCCAGCAGCGCGTCGACCACCGCCCCGCCCTGCTGCCCCGTCGCGCCGAAGACTGCGATCGTGCCGGTCTCCTGAGTGCTCATCGCTGCCACCCTTCATTGGTTCATGGCATGAACGAAATTAGTTCATGGCATGAACTTCGTCAAGGCATGGGTGTGGCGAGGTCTTGCGATGTGATGGGTCAGTTCGAGGCAGGTGAAGAGAGGTCCGAGGTGTCGACGATGGCGGTGGTCATGCGCTCGAAGTCGCGCTGATCGTCAGCGTCGAGGTTCGTCGTGATCTCGGGCAGGCGCTTGGCGACCTCGGCGTAAACGGCCTCGGCGAGCACCTTCCCCGTGGGTGTCACGCTGAGCATGACGACCCGTCGGTCCTGCTTCGAGCTTGCCCGGTCGACCAACTCACGCCGCGCGGTGCGATCGACCAACTGACTCAATGCGTTCTTGGTCATCCCCAACGACGCGGCGAGGTCGGCCATCTGCCGCGGCTCGTCCCTGACTGCGCAGAGCAGCGTGGCCTGCGAGGGGGTCAGGTCGAACTCGGCGCAGATCTGCGCGTACTTGCGTTGAATCACAACCGAGAGCCAGAAGAGCTTGTCGCCATAGTTCACGCTGACCTCCCCGGCCCGATGACGAACAGCATACTGACCGAGGGGCGTCGTGCCGCGCCACCCGCCAGGAGATGCGCACCTCCGCGAGCCCGGCGTGGCACTCGCACCCCGACCACTGTGATCGACTCGAGTGCCCCAGCTGTAAAGCTTGGGGGAGTGGTCACTCGGAGTGAATGGTCACGTTGTCTGCGGTGAGCGCCTCTCGAAGCGACGCAGTGGCTGTGTGGAGGCAGGCCGCGAAGTCCTTCTGGCCGCGCGCGTCGATCCAGCGGTCGAAGGCGTTCTGGCAGGCGATGGTGGCGATCTGAGCCACCGGTTTCGCGCTGTCGTCGCCGACGCCTCGTTCCAGGAGCGCTTCGTGGATCGCGCTGGTGACTGCGGCGAGTTTGGTGCGCTCCCGCTCCTGGAGCTCCGGGCTCGAGGCGATCACGGCGCGCCGCTCGGCGATGTGGCCGATGTGTTCGACGAGGGTGGTGCCCAGCTGGGCGAGGGCCTCGAGGGCCGCCGATAGAGGGGAGGCGGCCGGGCGGGCATCGAGGACCGCCTCACGGATCACGGAGGGCAGTCGTTCCGAGCCGGCGAACAGGACCTCGCGCTTGTCAGGGAAGTACCGGAAGTACGAGCGTCGGGTGATCCCGGCCCGCTCGGCAATCTGCGTCACGGTCACGTTGTCGTATCCGTGCTCCGTGTAGAGCTCGAGCGCCGCTCGTGTGAGGCGCTCCTCGGTTCCGGGGTCCCATCTGGCCATGGTCGGACAGTAGCAAGTGACGTCTCAGTGTGTCATCCGTGTTAGGGTCAGTGATGACACAGTGAGACATCGCTGTGTCGGCGGGCGGCCACCGCATGTGCCGAACGACAGGAGGCAGCACATGACTGACACCACCCAGAGCGCACCATCCGGAGAGATCTGGATCCTGGGCGCCGGCGGGCGCATCGGAAGTGCCGTCTCGGCGAATCTCGCCGCGCAGGGAATCAACCCGGTTCTCGTCGGTCGCGAAAGCTACCGACTGCGCGAGGCCGCTGTGGGCCTCGGTAGCCGTGTCATCATCGCGCACGGCGTCGACGCCATCGCGGCGGAGATCACTCGGCAGCGACCCGCTGTGGTCTTCAACGGCATCGGTAACTACGCCGAGACGGCTGCGGTCATCGCCCGGGCGTGCATGCCCGGTGGCCACTACCTGGACCTGGCCGCCGATCTGACAGCGGTCCCCCGCCTGCTCGAACTGGATGCGGAGGCCGAACAGGCGGGCAGCACACTGGTGACCGGTTCCGGATTCGGCGTGCTGGCCACCGAAGCCGTCGTGATCAAGCTGTGCGAGGACCGCCCGGCCCCCGCCGCCGTGCGCGTCGACGCCCTCGCCTCGGTGTCCCTCAGCGCCGGAGTCGTCGGCACCGCCTTCGCAGCCTCCATGGTCGACATGTTCGCTACGGGTGGACGCCGCTACACCGAAGGACGCATGGTCGCTTCACGTCTCGGCGCCGATCCCCAGAACCTCACCCTGCCCGACGGGCAGCAGGCGAAGTCTGCGAGCGCTCCCGGTGCGGAACTCCTCGCCGCGCACCGGGCCAGCAAGGCTCCGTCCGTCACCGTGACCACCGGGATGGCTCCCACCTCGCGAGTTGTACGGTCCCTGGCCCCGCTGGCCGGGAAGCTGCTCTCCATCGAGCCGCTGCGACGCTTCGCCGTCGGCCAGATGGCCAAGGCCAAGATGAAAGATGCCCCGGCCCCACGCCGGCACTCCTGGGGGCACGCGGTCGTCACCTGGCCTGACGGCACCCGCCGCGAGGGCTGGCTGCGCGCCGACGACGGCATGGTCTACACCGCCTCGGTGGCAGCAACAGTGGCCGCCGAACTCGCCCGCGGCGAGGGCCGGCCGGGCGCCTACACACCCGGCGCTCTGTTCGGTGCAGACGTCGCCGAGCAGGCGGGCGCAAAGATCCTTCTCCCCGACGAGCCCCGTCCCGCCCAGGGCGGATCGGCCATCGACTGAAGAGGTGGCCGCCCCGCCGCATGGCTGTGCTGCCGACGGCTCCGGCAGTGCCGACCGTGCTGCGCGGGTGCTGGGCGCGGACGCGTTCGCTGCCGGCCTCGGCGTCATCAGGCCAAGGGTGGAAGACAGTGTGTCTTCGGGTCCGCGCCGTTTCAGCCGGCGGCCGGCGGCAGGGGCGGCGCGGGCAGTCCCTCCGGCGTGTGTCACGATCTCCCCAATCTGTGGGGGGTGTTGCTGAATGGCGCAGGACATTGCGCTGCGGCCGGTGGTGGATCCGGCCCTCGAGAAAGCCGAGCGCACGCTGCTGGAGAAGTCCGCCGACGGACTCTTCCCGGCCACGCTGCCGCTGCCCGAGGAACCGGGGCTGGGCGGACGCACCAAGGCCGACATCTGGACGGCCCTGGGGGTCTCCGCGGTGTGCGCGCTACTGCCGGTGACGATCCTGTGGGCGCTGATCGGCGTGTGGCCCGGCCTGGCCGTCGGGCTCGCGGCGCAGGCGGGGCTGATCTGGGTCGGGGTCCACTTCGGCTTCGAGGCGTTCATCCTGACCGTCGTGGGCGTGCACCTGCTGGCCTGGCTGCTGATCGTCGTCCTCGGCTGCGGGACCGACGAGCGGCAGCGGGTGGCCCGGCTGCGCCACGGCCGGTACTACCTGGCCGAGGACTTCGGCGACGACTCCCTGCGCGAACTGCTGGGCCACTCGCCGCTGCGCCGGATGGAGCGCGCCCAGGCCGCCGTGACGGCGGTGCTCCAGTCGCAGGTCGACCGGGAGGGGCTGCTGGACGACATCGCCAACGACGTGACGCTGCCGGCCCAGCAGTACGAGATCGCCCAGCGCCTGGCCGAGCTGACCCGGCTGGCGCGGAAGGTGCGCACCGCTGCCGGGGACGCCTCCGGCTCGCGGGTGGAGGAGGTGCTGCGGGCGCAGCGGCAGGCGCTGCGGTTGTCGTCGAGTGCGCTGGAGGAGCGGGTGGAGGCGCTGGAGCGGTACGCCGAGAACACCCGCGCGGCGGACGCGGCGTACCGCGAGTGGGAGGCCGTACGGGAACTGGAGCAACTCGGCGAGGACATGCACGAGCTGGTGGTGAACACGGTGCGGGACGAGCTGGCCGTCGCCGAGATCGAAGGGCTCGCCGACCGGTCCCGGCTCCAGGACCTGCACCGGATGCTGGACGAGGCACGGGAGGCCGGGCTGCTGGCCACACGTTTCCCCGGCGAGCCGGCCGACCGCCGCTCCGGCGACAGCAGCCGGGCGTGAGGGGGAGGACGACATGACGCAGACACCCCAGCCCAGACGCGAGTTCCACTCCGGCCGCGGCAGGAAGACCTTCGACCGGATCCCGGGCGGGTTCTACCTGGTAGGCGCCCTGGTGATCCTCTTCGAGGTGGTCACCCTCGGCGCGGTCGGGCTGGCCCTGGCCGTCGGCGACCCGAGCGGCGCCGAGGCGTCCCCGGACAAGAAATCCCGGCAGGTCGAGGTCACCTACATCGCGACGGGCGACCACCCCTCGGTGGACCTCACCGTCGGGGAGGCGGACAGCCACGTCCCCTACGGCATCGCCATCCTGCCGTACCGCAAGACCCTCACGCTGGCGAGGGGCGCCGAATTCTATCTGGACGTCAGAAGCCAGGAGGACCAGAAAGGGGGCACCCTCACGTGCACCGTGCTGGTCGACGGCAAGGTGGTCCAGCAGGCGCACAGCACACCCGACTCCTCGGCCGCCACCTGCACGGGCAGCACCGCGGACGCCCCGCAGCGGGGGATCCCCGTGCCCACTCTCACCCCCGGCGCCTCCCCGCTGCCCGAGGAGCGGCGGCTCACCGAGACCGTCAAGGTACGGGACTACCCGGGCCAGGGCTCGCCGGTCATCGGCACCGTCACGGACTCCTCCCTGCAGTACGCGGAGCTGGGCGGGACGTGGGACCGGAGCGAGCCGCTGGATCCGGTCTTCGACGGCTTCACCCGCAAGCAGGAGGGGCGCCAGCGTGCACTCGTGAAGTCCACGCAGGTCGACGAGGACATCATGGCCGCGGCCGGCGGCACCGGGGAGCTGCGGGGCGTGGCGGGCGCGGTGATGGACGAGCGGCGGCGCTACGAATACCCCCGCGACCAGGCGATCCTGGTCGACGTCGCCTCGCAGCCGTTGAAGGTCGACGGACACGACGCCTGGCTGCTGGTCAGCGAGATCCACTTCCACAAACGCGGGGTGCCGTCCACGATGGACCTGAACGCGGTCCTCGTGGTCGACACCGGGCGGGTCCGCCCCTCGGTGCTGTGGGTCGTACTGCCGGAGACGAACAAGAAGCTCTGGCCGGACCTCAATACTCTGGTCGCCTCCGTCCAAGTGCGCTGACCCGCACCGGTACGGGACGGACGGGCCCGGGCGCGCGACGCGTCCCGGGCCCGCCCGGCAGAGCGCGACGCTGTCCGGCACGGCATCGAAGAGCGCGACGCTGTCCGGCACGGCATCGAGTCGGCGGCGATCAGGTCGGCGAGCGTGCCGCCCCGGCCCCGGCCCGCGACGGCCGGAATCCTGTCGAGCAGGGGCAGCAACCGGGGGACCTTTCCGCGCGCTGACCGGCCGTGTCCCGGACGCGGGCAGTGGTTGCTGCGAGCGTCCGGTCACCCAGGGTTCTCGACAGGGAGAACCTGATCTCCCGCGTGGTCGTCGCCGGCGAGTTGGTCGGCGGATGCGAGTAGTGAGGCCCGACGTGATACGGACGGTGCGTCAGGCGTTGCTCGCTGCGGTGGCGTAGTCGTCGTAGAAGCCGCGGCCGGTCTTCACGCCGAGGCGGCCGGTGTCGACGTACTCGTGCAGCAGTCGGCGGGGCCCCTCGGGCAGATGCGGATTCTCCGCGGCGTAGTGGTGCTCGATAGCGCGGCAGCTCGTTCTTGAGCTCAGCAGGCGGCGCCCTCACCATGGCGCTCAATGTCCGCGCCCGGGACGAACACCGTCCCCTTCCCGGCGCGGTCCTGCTGTTCTCGCCCTATGCAGACGGACCCTCACCCGCCCCGACATCCCCGTCCTCGAACCGCGAGACCCCATGCTCGGCAGTGAAGGGCTGTGTTGGACCGTTCGCCCGCCAACCGTCGCAAGGCGTCCTTGAGCGAGCTGGATCATGATCATGCCCCCGTATCACTCCTGGTGCGGGCGCGACAGCTGAGACTACCGACGTCCCAGCCCTCAAGAGTGGGGACGTCGGATCGATCCGCGTCAAGCCTCACTCATCTCTGTCCTTCCTTGTGGTGACCGGCCGCGTGGCACTGCCCACCGGCATCCGCCGGTGGCGCAGAGTGGGCCGGTGTCCTCTCGACCGCTCGCTCTCCTGCTCCTGGTCCTGCTGAGCGCCACGGCCTGCACCGTGGTGAAGCCTGCCCCGCTGGTGGCCGACCGTCACCCGCAAGGCGTCCGCGGCCCCGCCGTCCCGGCCCGTCCGGCCGAGACGACGCCTGCCGTGCCCGTTGTCCAGCCGTCGGGTCGTTCCGCTCTCGTCCGGATCGAGCCTGACCGGCCGCTACGCGCCCCCAAGGGCGAAGGGACACCCGGGCGCCACGTCCAGGAACCCGGGGGAGCGCCACGCCGTGCGGTTTCGCCGAAGCGGTCCGCTCCCCGTCTCGGTCCGGCTGCTCCCCAGCGCCAGGTGCAGCCGCGCGAGCGGCCTCGCCCGTCGGTGCAGCGTCGTGTGCCGCAGACGCCGTCGGCAGGGACGCAGCCGCGTGAGCAGATGCGGGAGCTGTGCGACCGTGCGGACGGGGTCGCTGCGTCGGATGTCGTGGGCCTTTGCCGCCAGACCTGGGGGTAGCACGGCGACGCACCGCGGCGGCCTTACGGCTCGGAGGGCGGATACGCCGTGTCTGGCGGTGTGACCCTTCAGCAGGCCCCGCCAGACGGCGGGCACCGCAGCTCGGACAAGAGACTGCGATGCCCGGCCCACTGGTTCTCGGCTGCCTCTCAAGTCCACGCCGTGCCGGTGGATGGTGCCCCGCACAGGGGAGCCATCTCTCCGCGGATCGCAAAGTCCGGTCCGTGGCCGCCACTCGCTGGCGCCCTCTACTACTCAGTGCTACTTTGTAGCAGTACTCGGTACCACGTAGTACCGACCCAGGGCTGAGGTGGGTTTGCGATGGATGACCTGACGGAGATGCTGAAGGGCACGCTCGAAGGGTGCGTGCTCGAAATCATCGGCAGCGAGGAAACCTACGGGTACGCCATCACCCGCCGGCTGAACGAGCTCGGCTTCGCCGACGTCGTCGAGGGGACGGTGTACACCATCCTGCTGCGGTTGGAGCGGAACGGACTTGTCCAGGTGGTGAAGCGACGATCCGAGGCCGGCCCGCCGCGCAAGTTCTACTCGCTCAACGACGCCGGACGCGAGGAACTCGCGAAGTTCTGGGCGAAATGGCAGTACGTCTCATCACGCATCGACAGGCTCAAGGAGGGCGGGAGATGAACTTCTGGGAGAAGATCACAGGCAGCGATCTCACTCGGGATTGGAAGGCGTTCGAAGCCCGGGCCGAGGCTCTGCCGGAGGACTACCGGGCGGCGTGGGAACAGATCAAGGCTCATCTCTTTCCCCATGGGGACTTCACCGGTCGCAATCTGACGCCGATCTTCGACGCCGCCCTGGGGCTGCTGGAGGAAACCGCGGCGGACGGGCTGAGCGTCCAGGAGGTGCTCGGCGACGACATCCCGGGCTTCTGCGTGGCGCTGGCCGGTGGAGAAGGGGCCCGGACCTACCGCGACCGGTGGCGTGAGCAGTTGAACAGGAACGTCGCGAGGAAACTGAGCCGGCTGGAGGGCTGACGTGAGCATCCACGACATCATCGAGGGCAAGAAGCAGTGGCGCGCGCACATGGCTCGGGTCAAGTCGCTTCCGCCGGACTACCAGATCGTCTACAAGGAAATGCAGAGGTACCTGTTCAAGGTCGGACCGACCGACCTGACCGACGGGCCGCTGCTCCCCGGGATCGTCGACTTCTTCGAGGAGGGCGCCGCCGAGGGCAAGGGTGTCCTGGAACTCATCGGCGAGGATGTCGCCGCATTCTGCGACGACCTGATCAAGGACTCCCGTACCTACGCGGACGTCTATCAGGAGTCCCTCGGCGGGAAGCCCGGTACGGCCGAGAAGTAGTACCCGTCGACCTAGACGGCCCCGGCCTCACATGGCGGGCCGGCTGCGAATGACGCCGGCGCCCACAGGGCGGCCCCCCGGGCCCGGCCCAGATCTCCTCCATCACCCCTTGCTTCCAGGGAAGTCCCGCATGCCTTCGCCTGTCATGCCCACATCCATCGATGACGGTCGTCGCCCGTCCTCGCCCGCCATCTCCGCCGTCGGCCTGCGCAAGGCGTACGGCGACAAGACCGTCCTCGACGGCATCGACCTGTGCATCCCGGAAGGATCAGTCTTCGCGCTGCTCGGTCCGAACGGCGCCGGCAAGACCACCGTCGTGAAGATCCTTTCCACGCTCATCGGTGCCGACGGCGGGCAGGCCGAGGTCGCGGGCCACAACATCGCCACCGAGCCGGACGGGGTGCGGGCCGTGATCGGAGTCACCGGGCAGTTCTCCGCCGTCGACGGCCTGATCACCGGTGAAGAGAACATGCGCCTCATGGCAGACCTCAACCACCTCTCGAAGCGCCAGGGCAAGCAGGTCGTCGCCGAACTCCTGGAGCGCTTCGACCTCGTCGATGCCGCCGACAAGCCAGTGCAGAGCTACTCCGGGGGTATGAAGCGGCGCCTGGACATCGCCATGACCCTGGTCGGCGGCCCCCGCGTCATCTTCCTCGACGAGCCCACCACCGGACTCGACCCGCGCTCCCGCCACAACATGTGGCAGATCATCCGCGAGCTCGTCTCCGACGGTGTCACGGTCTTCCTCACCACCCAGTACCTGGAGGAGGCCGACGAACTCGCCGACCGGATCGCCGTGCTCCACGACGGCACGATCGCCGCCGAGGGCAGCGCCGACGAACTGAAGCGGACGATCCCCGGCGGGCACATTCGCCTTCGTTTCACCGATCCGTCCGCCTACCACAGCGCCGCCACCGCGTTGCGCGAAGTGCAGCGGGACGACGAGGCGCTGGCGTTGCAGCTTCCCAGCGGCGGCAGCCAACGTGAACTGCGCTCCGTCCTCGACTGGCTGGACGCCGCCGGCATCGAGGCGGACGAACTGACCGTGCACACCCCCGACCTCGACGACGTCTTCTTCGCCCTCACCGGCAACAACGCCGCCACCCCGGCCGAGGAGGCCGCCCGATGAGTACCCTGCCCCTGGCCGTGCGCGACTCGTCCACGATGCTGCGCCGCAATCTGCTGCACGCGCGCCGCTACCCGTCCGCGACGCTGAACCTGTTGCTGACACCCGTCATGATGCTGCTGCTCTTCGTCTACCTCTTCGGCGACGCGATGAGCGCCGGCCTCGGCGGCAGCGGCGCGGACCGCTCCGACTACGTCGCCTACATCGTTCCGGGCATCCTGCTGATGACCGTCGGGAGCACCACGATCGGCGCCGCGGTGTATATGGCCATGGACATGACTGAGGGCATCATCGCCCGCTTCCGGACGATGTCGATCCACCGCAGTTCTGTACTCATTGGGCACGTCGTCGGCAGCGTGCTGCAGTCGGTCATGAGCGTGGTACTCGTCGGGGCCGTCGGCGTGGCCATCGGATTCCGCTCCACGGACGCAGGCGTCCTGGAGTGGCTGGCGGCGCTCGGGCTGGTCACTTTGTTCTCCCTGGCGCTGACGTGGATCGCGGTCGGGATGGGCCTGTCCAGCCCGAACGCAGAGGCGGCCAGCAACAGCGCCATGCCCCTGATCCTCCTGCCGCTGATCTCGAGCGCCTTCATCCCGGCCGAGACGATGCCGGGCTGGCTCCAGCCGATCGCCGAGTACCAGCCCTTCACCCCGGCCATCGAGACCCTGCGCGGCCTGCTGCTCGGCAGCGAGATCGGCCACAACGGCTGGCTGGCCGTCACCTGGTGCCTGGGCCTGACGGTCCTCGGCTATCTCTGGTCCAAGGCCCTGTTCAATCGCGACCCGAAGTAGCCGAGCAGCCCCGCCTCTGATTCCCTTACGGCGTCCGGTACCTGGCCCGACGACGCCAATCCGTACGGCCGAGGCGAGGAGCGGCTCGGTGCGCACCGCTGCGAACTCAGGACAACGGGCCAGGCCAGGACCACTCCGTTGATTCTTCGGCAACCAGTACCGCGGACCTTGTCTGGCGCCGACCGGTCCTACTGGAGTTCGCTGAAGCACTCGGTTGCTCGCGTGCGTCCCGTGACGATGATGGTGTCGTCCGCCTCCACGACGGTTTCGGCTGTGTTGCCGTGCACCTACACCGGCTGGGTGGCCCCCGCTCACCTACTCATGGACCGCGACGCCACTGCGCCTGTGGCCCGGCGAGGCCGGCCCCCTGTCGGAGTCGTACGCCGTGCGCAGCAGGCGCTGCAGCTCAGAGGAGTTTCCACGCGTCCGGGCCCACGACCGATACAGCTCCTGCACGGTGGGCATGGAGGGGGCGCTGCTGATCTTGGCGAAGGCGGCCGACCACACGGCGTGCTGCTCGGGCGGGATGCCACAGCCGGGCGGGAAGGCGCGCAGTTGCTGGGCGCTGGCGGGGACGGTGCCGCGGTTGACGACGCGGGCGGCGGTGCTGACGGGCAGGGCGAGGGGGTTTGCCCGCGCCGTCCCGGATGTCGTGCAAGCTGGGGGCTCCGGCCTGTTCCCGCACCACCTCCAGGGCCCGGTTCCGGTCGGCTGCGGCGGCGATCGGCTCGGGCGCGGCGCGGACAGCTGCGCGAGCCGGCCGCGTTCCTGATCCAAACGGCTGGGCCTAGACGTGCTGCATGACCATCACGAACATCGTGCCCGGCTCAAGGGCCTCGTAGGAGTGCGGCACGTCTCCTCGGTACGACATGTAGTCACCGGGGCCCAGCTCCACCGTCTCGCCCCGCGGGCCCGCGAGCAGGCGGCCGGTGCTGATGACCAGGTGTTCCATCGAACCCGGGATGTGCGGATCCGACTCACGCGGGGCGCCCGGCTCCAGCGTCCCGTGGTAGATGTCCCGCCGCACCCCGGTCGGCCCCGCGGAGAGCAAGGTGCCCGCGTACGAGGAGTTCTCCGCGTGCATGGTCGGGCCCTCGCCCGCCCTGATCACCGTCACGGCGGGCGAGGGCGACTCCACCAGGACGCTGAACGGCACCCCGAGCGCCACGGCGAGCGCCCAGATCGTCTCGATGCCGGGATTGCCGGTAGCAGCCTCAAGCTGCGAGAGGGTGGACTTCGCGATCCCCGCGCGCTTGGCCAGCTCGGAGAGGGAGATCCCGGCCTTTGCGCGCTCGCGGCGTAGCGCCGCGGCGACCCACTCACGGGGCATGCGGGACGGCTGGGCGCCACCGGGGCCGGTGCCGTTGTTCATCGCTTTCGCTCCTGATCGAGACGCTTCGTGTCGCACATCGTTCGCTGTACAAGGTCATTCGTTCGCCTTGACGAACGCACCCCGCACTGCCCATCCTACGATGCATGCGTTCGTCAAACCGAACAAACGACCCGCCAAACCGAACGACCCGCGCGCCCGGCGCCTCCCTCGTCCGCCTCTCCGACCTCCCGCCCGGCGTCCTGCGCGACATCGCCCTCGTCTGGCTCGCCGACGCCGTCGTCGGCGTCTCCTTCGGCGCGATCGCCGTCGCGGGCGGGCTCCCCCTCTGGGTCCCCGTCCTCATGTCGCTGCTCGTGTACGCGGGCTCCGCCCAGTTCAGCGCGGTCGGACTGCTCACCGCGGGCGGCGGCCCCGTGGCCGCGGCGGTGACCGGGCTGCTCCTCAACTCCCGTACCGCCGCGTTCAGCCTGGCCCTCGCCGACGACCTCGGCCGCTCCTGGGCGGCACGGCTGATCGGCGCGCACCTCATCACCGACGAGACGGCCGCCTTCGTGCTCGCCCAGGACGAGGGCAGGGCGCGCAAGGCCGCGTTCTGGATATCCGGCATCGGCCTGTTCCTGGCGTGGAACGTCAGCGTCCTCGCGGGCGCCCTCGCCGGCACGGCGCTCGGCGACACCGACAAGTTCGGGCTCGACGCGGCGTTCCCTGCGATCCTTCTCGCCCTGGTCCTGCCCGCGCTGCGCGCCGACAGTGCGGCACGGCGGGCATCGGCCGCCGGCGCGGTCATCGCGGTCGCCGCCGCCCCGCTGCTGCCCGCCGGGGTGCCGGTGCTCCTCGCCCTGCTCGGCCTGCTCGCCGCCCGCCGCGGCCCCCGCCGTCCGCGCACCACCGCCCCCGGGAGCGCCTCGTGAACGCCACGCTCGCCTGCGTCCTCGTCCTCGCCGCGGGCACGTACGCCTTCCGCCTGGCCGGACCCGTGCTGCACGGGCGCGTGGAACTGCCCGCCCGTGTCCAGGAACTGCTCACCGTGGGGGCCACCGTGCTCCTCGTCGCCCTGCTCGTCACGGGCGCGCTGACCGAGGGTCAGGGCCTCGCGGGCTGGGCGCGACCCGCGGGCGTCCTCTTCGGCGGAATCCTCGCCTGGCGCAAGGCGCCGTTCGTGGTGGTCGTCGTCGGCGCGGCAGCGGCGACAGCGCTGTTGCGCCTGGCGGGAATTCCCTAGGTGAGGCCCCTTCGCCCCCCCCGCTCGGGCCAAGCCGGAAGGAACCGTCCCTCTAGTACTCCAGTGTGGCTTCGTGATCTCCCCGGTCGCGGGGGCGGGAAGTCGTCGTCGGTAGTGGCTGCGCCGGGCTGTGGTGCGCGGTTCAACCCGCCTGGACCGGCCGCGATCCGGGCCATGGCCTGGTCGAACATCGCCCGCCAGCAGGCGGCGCCTAGTCCATGGAGGCGGTAGCCCATCTCTTCCGTATGACGCATGACCCGGGCATGGCGCCAGGCGGCGTCACCGGACAGACCTCCCGTTCACGGTCGACCGCTCAGTTTGTCCGGACGCTCGTCGCGCGGTCCAGGTCGGACATGTCGAGTACGAAGCGGTAGCGGACGTCATTGCGCCGGAGACGGTCGAGGGCCTCGTTCACCTGCCCTGAGGGAAGCACCTCGACGTCGGCGGTAATGCCGTGCTGGGCGCAGAAGTTCAGCATGGCGGCGGTCGCGGGGGTGCCGCCACTGCCTGCGGAGCTGAGTTTCCTGCGTCCGATGAGCAGGTCGACGGTCTCCACGGTGACGGACCCGAGGTGCCCGAGATGGCTGAGCGTCCCGTCCAGGGCCACCAGGCGCAGGTAGGGGGCGAGGTCGTGCGGGGCGGAAACGGTGTCGATGACGATGTCGAACCGGTCGCGGGCGTCGGCCATCTGCTCCGGGTCCGTGGAGACGATGAGACCGTGGGCGCCGAGACGGCGGGCGTCGCCGACTTTGTCCGGTGAGCGACTGATGACCGAGGTCTCCGCGCCGAGCGCCACCGCGATCTTGACCGCAAGGTGGCCCAAGCCACCCAGTCCGGCCACGGCGACGCGGGTCCCCGGCCCCACGCCGAGGGCGTGCAGCGGTTCCCAGACGGTGATCCCCGCGCAGAGCAGCGGAGCGGCGGCGGCCGGATCCAGTCCGGCGGGGAGGAGGTGGGCGAAGCGGTCGCGGACGACGTACTCGCGGGAGTAGCCCCCCAGGGTGGGCGATCCGTCGTGCCGGTCGGTGCCGCCGTAGGTCAGTGTCGGAAAGGAGTGGCAGAAGTTCTCCTGGCCGGCCCGGCACATGGCGCACTCGCCGCACGAGTCCACGATGTTGCCCACCGCGACGGAATCGCCGGCGGTGAAGCGGGTGACCGCGGGGCCGGTCCCGGTCACCACGCCCGTGAACTCGTGCCCGGGCACCAGGGGCTGGTTTCCCGCACCGCCGTGGGCGTCGACGGCGTGCAGATCGGAGTGGCAGACGCCGCAGTAGTCCACCCGGACAGCAAGGTCGTCGGGGCGCAGATCGCGTCGTTGCAGTGGCGTCCGCCGCAGTGCCGACGACGAGTCGTCCAGCTGCCAGCCAATGGTGTTCCGCACGGTGTCTCCTCACAGACAGACTGTTCGGTCTATTACCGTAGTGCTTCCGGCGCCATAAATAAACCAACTGTTCTGTCTGGTAGTTTGGAGGTATGGCCGATCAGCCCCTGACCGCACGCGGAGCCGCGACGTACCAGCGCATCCTCGAAGTGGCGACCCAGGAATTCGCCCGGCACGGGATCGCCGGAGCGCGCGTCGAGCGGATCGTGGCTGCCGCGCGCACGAACAAGGCCCAGCTCTACGCCTACTTCGGCAGCAAGGAAGGGCTCTTCGACGCCATTTTCCTCGGTTCGCTGGAGCGGATCGTGAACGTCGTCCCGATCGACGCCGACGACCTCGCGGACTGGGCGGTACGCCTCTACGACGAGTACCTTCGCCGCCCCGACCTCATTCGGCTGGCCACCTGGGCGCGCCTGGAGCGGCGCCCGGCCGGTCACCTGGTGGACGATCCCGACCGCCTCGATGACCGGAAACTGCGCGCCATCGCCGAGGCGCAAGCCGCCGGCCTGGTGCGCCAGGGAGACCCGTTCGACATCATGGCCATGGTGATCGCCATGTCCATGGCGTGGTCACCGGTCAGCAACGTCTACGCGGCGACGGCGCAGGAGCCCTCCGAACTCCACGACCAGCGTCGAGCCCTGCTCCGCGACAGCGTCCGCCGCGCCGTGACTGCCGACCATGCCTAGAACTCCAGCAGGTCGCACAGCAAAGACCTGCTGGAGCAACTGGTCGAGCGTGCGCAGCGCGCTCGACCTCGCGCCGTTCTTCGTCGGTGATCCAGTCGGTGATCCAGCGGCGGGCGCGTTCCAGGTTGCGCAGAGGTACCCGCTCCAGGGAGCGGAGCAACGTGCGGCACACACCGGACAGACCTCAGGCAGTTCCGAGCGCCGGCTGCGGGGCCGGTGCGCCGTGTTC
Source organism: Streptomyces sp. SudanB5_2050 (assembly GCF_964272335.1). Classification (NCBI taxonomy): domain Bacteria; kingdom Bacillati; phylum Actinomycetota; class Actinomycetes; order Kitasatosporales; family Streptomycetaceae; genus Streptomyces; species Streptomyces sp. SudanB5_2050. The sequence continues at coordinate 98,904 of NZ_OZ186760.1, read as the reverse complement.
GGCTGCGGAGCCCAGGTGGTGCAGGAGTGATGACGCGCCTCGGACGGCGAGGGCGAGGGAGGTCAAGGTCGGGTTGCAGGCGGTGGCGGTCGGGATGACGTTGTTGCCCGCGACCCACAGGCCCCGGACGTTCCAGACGCGGCTGTGGCTGTCGCAGACGCTGGTGCCGTCGTCGGCGGGCCCCATGCGCGTGGTGCCCTGGTAGTGCAGCGAACTGCCCGCGGGCAGGAGGACGGGGGAGGCGTCCAGGGGGATCCCCACGGCGGTGCCCGCTTCGGTGACGGCCTTCTTCGCTTGTTCGATCGTGGCGAGGTCGCGCGGGGTGTAGCGGTAGTGGATGTGCATGGCGGGCAGGCCGTACGCATCGGTCGTGGTGTCGTCGAACTCGACGCGGTCCTCGGCGGTGATGTCCTTGGCACAGAACCAGCCCAGTCCGACGACCGTGCCGGGCTTGACGGTCGTCTCGTCGGCGAGCGGGACCGGTGACGCGTCGAGCTGCATCACCTGGCCATGGAAGGGGTGAGCATCGGTGTACGGGACCCAACTGACGCCGCTCTGGGGGAGGATGGCACCGTCCTCGTCGCGGGCGCGGTCCGTGACGGCGCGGTGGGTGGTGACGACGTCGTCGGGCAGGCGGGCGGCATGGACGATCTGCGGCTGGTCGTTGAGGTAGCGGCCGAGTGCGGGCGGGCGGATGCCGGAGGCGTGCAGGAGCTGCGGGGTGCGCAGGGCGTCCGCGGCCACGACGACCGCCCGTGCGGAGACCGTCCGCTCCTCGCCGTCGGCCAGGTTCCGTACGGTCACTCCGGCCGCGGTGCCGGCGTCCAGGACGACGCGCAGGCACAGGCAGCGGTCGGTGATCTCGACCCGCGGGTCGCGTGCCGCCGGGCCGAGGACGACATCCGTGCCGCTCCAGATGTGGGCGCCGTCGGGACGCCTGGTGACGGCCAGGGGCATCGGGGCCACCCGGCGGTGGTCCGGCCGGCCGGGGTCGAAGAGGGCGGAGAGGCGGGTGCGTACCTCGTCCGCGAAGGGAGCGTGGTCGAAGGCGTGGGCGTCGACGCGCAGGAGCTGCTCGGCCCGGGTGAGGTGGGCGTCCAGCTCGGTGTCGGGGATGAAGCCGATGCGTTCGCCGTCGCCGGGGCGGGGGCAGGCGCCGGTCCAGTGGGCGCCCATGCCGCCGATGTTGGTGGAGAGTGCGGCCGCGGGGAGGTCGGGGGCGCCGAGCAGGCGGGTGCCGGGTCGACCGGCCGGGCCGGGACCTTCGGAGGCGTGCTGGGCCAGCGCGCGTTCCTCCGGGTCGGGGATGTTCTTCACGTGCGTGCCCGGCACGTCCGTCAGTCGCGGACCGGCGTCGAGCAGCAGGATGCGGGCGGTGGGGTGGTGGTCGTACACCTCGCGTACGTAGGTGCTGCCGGCGGGGCCGCTGCCGACGACGACGAGGTCGTAGGAGGTTGCCGAGGGAAGGGACATGGAGGGCTCCGGGTGAGGTCAGGCCACGACGAGGGGGCGCAGGGTGCGGTGGGCGATGGTCAGGCCCTGGCAGACCTTCTCGGGTGTGCCGCCCCACAGGGGGTCCTCGTGCTCGACGGAGAGGGTGCCGGTGAAGCCCGCCTCGTAGAGGCGGTCGACGACACGGGCCCAGTCGACCTGGCCGCGGCCCGGGACGCGGTAGCGCCACCAGCCGGTGGCCCAGGGGTCGCCGTTCTTGGCGGTGGTGCCGAAGAAGCCGTAGCGGTTGCGGGCGACGGGGTCGAGCTCGATGTCCTTGGCCTGGGCGTGGAGGATGCGGTCGGCGTACGGCGTGATGGCGGCCAGGGGGTCGACGCCGAGCCACATCAGGTGGGAGGGGTCCCAGTTGAGGTACAGGCCGAGGGAGAACATCCACTCCCACAGCTCGGGGGAGTAGGCGATGTTGCCGGGATATCCGTCGGGGTGCCAGCCCTCCATCACGCAGTTCTCGATGATCAGCTTCACGCCGCGTTCACCCGCGTACTCGACGAGTTCGGGCAGGACGCGTTCGGCCTCCCGCTGGTTGTCGGGCACGCTGCGGGCCGGGTCGCGGCCGATGAAGGTGCCGACGTACGGCACGCCGAGGGCCCGGGCCGCGTCGACGGCGTGCTTGAGGTGGGTGCGGATCTCCTCGCGGCGGACGGGGTCGGGATGGAGGTTGTTCTCGTAGTACGCCAAGGCCGAGATCCGCAGGCCGGTTTCCTCCGTCAGCCGCTGTACGCGCTCGCGTTCGGCCGCGTCGAAGCGGACGACGTCGATGTGCGCCGCCTCGAAGTCGCGTCCGCCGGTGCCGGGCCAGACGGCGACCTCCAGACAGTCGTATCCGGCTCGCGCGGCCCAGCCGGCGACCTGCTCGAGCGGCCAGGTGGGCAGGCAAGCTGTGAGCATGCCGAGTCTCATGCGGGGACCTCCGTCCATGTGGCGTCGTCGGCGGCCGAGTCGAGCACGGCCTGGGTCAGGCGGGCGGCGCGCAGCCCGGCGTCGAAAGTGGGCAGGCCGTCGACGCTCTCGCCCCGCACGGCGGCGTAGGTGTCGGCGACGAAGTCGGTGAAGCACGCGCGGTAGCCCTGCGGATGGCCGGGCGGGAGTGCGTCCGGGCGTCCCCCGACGCGTGCGGGGTCGCGGGTCAGGACGCGGTCGGCGTCCCGGCCGCCGATCCAGAGGCGTTCGGGGTTCTCCTGGTCGAAGACGTAGCTGGCGTCCGGGCCGTCGAAGGAGAACCACAGCCGGTTCCTGCGTCCGGCGCTGGCCTGGCTGACGACCAGGGAGCCGAGCGCTCCGGTGTCGGTGCGCAAGGAGATCACTCCGCCGTCCTCGGTGGCGACGGCCCGGCCCGCGCGGACGGGGTGGGCGCGACCGAGCGTGGCCTGCACGGCGGTGATGCGCTGCCCGGTGACGAACTCCATCAGGTCGCACCAGTGAATGCCGATGTCACCGAAGGCCCGGCTGCCGCCTCCGCGGCCCGCGTCCACCCGCCAGTTGTCGGTTTCCGCGTCGGCGAGCCAGTCCTGGAGGTAGGAGCCGTGCAGCAGCCACGGTCCGCGGGCGTCGGCCGCGATCAGCGAGCGTGCCAGCCGTACGGAGGCGTAGAAGCGGTAGACGAAGGGCACGGTGGCCACGCGGCCCGTCCGCGCCGCGAGATGCGCGAGGTCGTCCGCCTCCTTCACCGAGACCGCCAGCGGCTTCTCGCAGACCACGTGCTTGCCGGCCTCCAGCGCCCGCCGGGCCATGTCGTGGTGCAGATGGTTGGGCGTGCAGATGTGGACGACGTCCACGTCCGAGGCCAGTACGTCCTCGAAGTCGGCCGGCGCGGCACCGGGAACGGCTTCGGCCAGCTCCCGGGCGCGGGCGGGCGAGCTGCCGGCGACCAGGCGCACCCGGCCCCTCGCCGCCGTGACGGCACGGGCGTGGACGGAGCCCATGAAGCCCGTGCCCACGATCGCGGCCTCTATCTGCTGCGTCATGGCAGCCTCCGGCTTCTCCTGCGGTGGGTATCTGTGATGAGTGGTGATGCGCATCGACGGCATCGACGGCATCGACGGGGAGCACTATTGCACATGACATGCAAAAGTCGTCAAGGGTGTGCTCCGTCACGGCAGAAGTGCGGAATGATGTCGGCATGCCACGCCGACCCCCGACCGCCGTCGACCAATACGAGGCCCTCGCCACCGTCCTGCGCCTGGTGCGCCGCAACCGGGCCCGCACCCGTCCGGAACTGGGTGCCGTCGCCCTCCTGGGGCGCACCGTCATCTCCCAGCGGGTGGAGGAGGCCATGGAACTGGGCCTCCTGGAGGACGCCGACACCGGCCCGTCGAGCGGCGGGCGGGCGCCCAGGCGGCTGCGGTTCCGCTCCGAGGAGGGGCTGGTGCTGTCGGCGGTGCTCGGTGCGGCGGCGCTCGACGTGGCGGTGACCGACCTCGACGGCGGCGTACTGGAGCACCGGCACCTGGAGTGGCCCGTCGCGCGCGGCCCCGAGGAGACGCTCGACTTCCTCGACGGCCAGTTCGCGGGCCTGCTCAAGGGGTGCGACGCGGCCCGGCTGTGGGCCGTGGTGATCGGGCTCCCCGGACCGGTGGAGTTCGCGACGGGCCGTCCCTCACAGCCTCCGATCATGCCCGGCTGGGACGGGTACGACCTGCGTGGACGCCTCCAGGACCGCTACGGCGTGCCGGCCTGGATCGACAACGACGCCAACCTGCTGGCCCTCGGCGAGGCTTGGACCACGGGGCTCGACGACGACCGGCACATGATCTACGTGAAGGCCGGCACCGGCATCGGCGCGGGCATCGTCAGCGGGGGGCGGATCCACCGCGGCAGCAAGGGCTCCGCCGGCGACATCGGGCACGCGCGCGTGCTGGAGGACAGCTCCGTGATGTGCCGGTGCGGGCGGACCGGCTGCCTGGAGGCGCTCGCCGGCGGCTGGGCGCTGGCCCGGGACGCGGTGACCGCCGTGCACGAGGGGCGCAGTCGCTTCCTGGCCGACATCCACCGGGCCGCCGGGGAGATCACGCCCGCCGACATCGGGCTCGGTGCCGCGGCCGGGGACCCGTGGTGTCTGACCGCGGTGGCGCGGGCCGGTGAGCGCATCGGCAGCCTGATGGCCGCCCTGGTGAACTTCTACAACCCCGACTGCCTGGTCTTCGGCGGCGGCGCGGTCACCGGCGCGGACACCTTCCTGCGCGTCGTCGACCACACGGTGCGCAGCCGGGCCCTGCCCCTGGCCTCGGCGGACCTGATCGTCCGGGCCTCCGCCGCGGGCGAGACCGGCGGCGTCGTGGGCGGCGCCCACCTCGCCGTCGAGGCCCTCCTGTCGGCGGACGCCCTCGCGGCCTGGGCGCCGTACGGAAAGCCGTCGGCGGTGGAGCCCGCCCGGCTCGTGGGCGGAGCCTGACACACGGTCGGGCCCTCCCGCCCGCGCCCATGGATGCCCGGCGGGCGGATGCTCGGCGGACGGATACCGGCAGGGTGACGCATCCGTCCTGTCTATCTCGCGCACAGGCTCCCCTGGAACCATTGACTTATGTCTGTGGCATGCATAAGTTCCCACGGCAGTGAGCGGACTCAGGACGACGTCCGCCGCAGTCACCGGCAGCCGCCCTCCCGCTCCGCCTTCCGCGCGTCGCGGCGGCCCGCCCCTGCCTCCCGAAGGGACTCGACGATGAGTGCCGTGCCCTCACCCGCCCCCGGCGTGGCCGCCCCGCCGTCCGCCGAGCCGCGTCCGCTGACCAGGCCCGCCCAGTTCGGCTACGGGCTCGGCGACCTGGCGTCCAATCTGACCTGGACCACGCTGACGGCGTTCCTGCTGTTCTTCTACACCGACGTCGCCGCCCTGACCGCGGCCACCGCCGGCACCATCCTGCTGATCGGCCGGATCGCGGACGCGGTCATCGACCCGGTCGTCGGTCTGGCCGTCGACCGCACCCGCAGCCGCTTCGGCCGCGCCCGCCCCTACCTGATCTTCGCCGCGCCCGTCCTCGGCCTCGCCTTCGCTCTGGCCTTCACCTCGCCCGGCAGCGGCACCACGGCGGTGATCTGGGCCGCGGTCACCTTCGTCGTCGTCGGCGTCTGCCACTCGCTCGTCAACGTCCCCTACGGCGCGATGCTGCCCATGCTCACCGACGACACCGACACCCGCCTGAAGATGAGCGGCTACCGGTTCGTCGGCGCCTCGCTGGGCCTGATCACCGTCTCCCTCGCCGTCATGCCGCTCGTCGAGGCCCTCGGCGGTGCCGACCGGGCCCGCGGCTTCACCGGCATGGCGATCGTCCTGGGCGCGGCCGGCACCCTCCTCTACTGGATCGTCGCCCTGCTGTGCCGGGAACGCCCCGCCCCGCCGGCCGCCCGCGAGGCCACCTCCCTACGCGCCCTCGCCTCCCTGCCCCGCAACCGCCACTGGCTCGGGGTGAGCGCCGCATCCCTGGCCGCCTTCGTCCGGCTGGGCATCATCACCGCCGGCGCCGTCTACTACGCCCGCGACGTCCTGAACGACACCTGGGCCACCAGCTACATCCTGCTCGCCTTCTCCCTCTCCGCGCTCGCCGGCTCCCTCGTCACGCCCTGGTGTCTGCGCCGTGCCGGAAAGCGCCGCGGCATCGTCCTCGGCCTCGTCGCGACGGCCGCCCTGTACGTTCTCCTCTTCTTCCTGGACGGACAGCCGGCCGCGTTCATCGCCGTGTTCCTCCTCGCCAACCTGCTCGGCGGCTTCGGCTTCGTCGCCGCGCCTGCGCTCGTCTCGGACACCATCGACCACCACGAGACCCTCACCGGCCGCCGCGACGAGGGCCTGCTCTACGCCGGCTACAGCTTCGCCACCAAGGTGGGCACCGCGCTCGGCGGCTCCCTCTTCGCCTGGGCGCTGGCCTGGGGCGGCTATCACACCGACCACGTCTCCGCCGGCGCGAGCCGCGCCATCGAGTGGGCCTTCATCGGCCTCCCGGCCGTGCTCTGCCTGGCCCAGGCGGCCTGCATGCGCCTGTACGACCTCGAGCGGCACGACGCCTGACCGCGGAGCCGACGCCGGGCCACCCCCTCACTCCCCACACCGAACAACGAAGGACGACCATGCTCGAACGCCCGATCATCCAGCAGCGAGGCTTCCGCAACGCGACCGACGACACCGGCGCCACGGGCTTCCAGCTCCAGCTGCGCAACCCCAACTACCGCGGCATCGCCGGCAGCCTCGTCGACGGCGCCGATGTGGTGGTCGACGGCCACTCCTTCCCCCGCCAGGACCAGCGCTGGACGCTGCAGGGGCGCACCTTCACCCTGGACGAGCTCCGCGCCTCCACGGACGTACGCTGGCAGCTCGACGAGCCCGCCACGCTCTTCATCCCTCACGCAGGCGGCCTGAGCGCGGGCGTCCACCACATCGAGGTCGCCGTCCACCTGCGCCGGCCCTACATCCCCGAGATCGCCGGACCGTCGGTGTTCCGCTCCACCGCCGCAGCCACGATCGTGCCCCGTGACACCGCGCCCCATGGTCTGCGCCACGGAGTCTCCCTCTACAGCTACTCCGGCGACCTCTATACCTCGATGACCCTCGAGGACGCCATGGCCGACATCGCCGACATCGGCGCCACCGGCATCGAGATCCTCGGCGAAGGCAACATCCCCGGCTATCCGCACCCCGACCCGGCCTGGACCGACACCTGGCACCGGCTGCTGGACCGGTACGGACTCACCCCGACGAACTACGGCTCCTGGGTCGACACCGCCATGTGGCGCGACCGCGACCTCACCGTCGAGGAGGGCAGGGCCCAGCTCGAACGCGACCTGCGCCTGGCCGAACTGCTCGGGTTCACCTCGATCCGCCCGAAGTTCGGCGTCGTCACCCCTGACCTCGACCCGCACCCCATCTGGCAGCCGGCCGTCGAACGTGTCCTCGATCTCGCCGCCGACCTCGATATCGTCATCTGCCCCGAGATCCACAGCCCCACCCCGATCAAGCACCCGGTCACCGAGGCGTACCTCGACTTCATCGAACGGACCGGCAGCGACCACTTCAAGCTGCTCATCGACACCGGCATCTTCCAGACGGCGCCGGTCGACGACGGCCACGAGGGCTTCGAGGGCAAGAAACGGCCGGCCTTCCTGGAACCCCTGGCCGTTCCCATGTCCGACCTGGCCGACGTACTTCCGCACGTGCACTTCATCCAGGCGAAGTTCTTCGAGATCGACGACCAGCTCACCGACCTGCACATCCCCTGGCCGGACATCATCTCGACACTGCGCGCGGCCGACTGGCAGGGCTGGCTGTCGAGCGAGTACGAGGGCCGACGTGAGCCCTACCGAGGCCGTGACCAGGTCCGCCGCCAGCACGCCATGCTGCGCACCCTGAGCCGGGACACGGACCTCGGCTGACGGCCGGACCTGGTACGCCCTCACCCTCGGCGAGCGGTTCCCTGGACTGGGCGGGTGCCCACCTCCCAGAAGCGCACCGCGAAGTCGTCCGGCATCCGAGCTCCCAAGCATGAGCGCAGCCAGCGGTCTTTCGAGCTGGTGCTGGACACCACGCTGGAACTGCTCGCCGAGAAGGGCTACCAGGGCTTCTCGCTCACCGAGGTGAGCCGCCGTTCCAAGGTGTCGGTGGGCGCCGTGGACGAGACGGTGGCCAGGGTCGGCAAGGCGGGCTACTTCGATCTGCGGGACCGCTTCACAGCCCTGCTCCTGGAGCGCCGCGGCGAGATCCACCACCCCGATCCGGAGCGGGCGGTCGGGTCCTGCCTCGTCACCGTCTACGCGGTGCTCGCCCGCGCCATGGCGCTGGACGTCGCGGAGGAGGCGGGGGCAGCAGCGGTGACCTGTCCGCGCCCACCGGGGCCAGCACGACGCACGGGACGAACCTCGTCGAGCGCGACTGGACCGGCTAGGCCGGCAGCCGGCGAAGTGACAGATGATAAGTCGGTTTCTCTCATGGGCGAGCCCCGGCATCATGGTCGTCGGTAAGTCGGTGCGCGAGAGGGACGAGTGCGGCGGGTGTTTGGAGACGGGCGGGCTGACTTGACGGAGTTGTGGCAGCGGCGTTGGCCCGGTTGCCCTCCGGTTGGGTACAAGCTCCGTGACCCATATCGGAGTGTCTGGGTACGTTTTCACAGCCTGCCGGAGTCGAAGCGGTATCCCGAGGACGAGAGCGAGTACACCGTCGTCCTGGAGCGTTATAACACCGTCCTTGATGAGTTGTTCGCTGGTGAGGACGTCTACGTCATCACTCCGACCTGGACGACCGAGGCCGAGGTTCCGTCAGTGAAATCCGGAACGGAGACGGAGTATTGGCAGAGCTTGCCGGTGGTGGACGATCCCGACCCTGAGTTCCGCACCTACTGCCACCTCTTCACAGCCCGCCGACCCTGGCAGCGCGGCTGCGTCGACGACTTGCTCCGAGATACCGCTGACGACAAGGTGGCCGGAATCCTCATCACCGACACCCGCATGCAACGCATCCACCACCCCTACGACGGTGGTGCCGACGTCTTTCTCACCACGTCCGACGAGCGGGACCAGATGCGCGATCGGCACGTCGACTGGCTTTCCAGTCACCCTGCGGGTCTCTGACCGGCTCGGATCGCAGCCCCGCTCAGAATGGTCTTCACTCCAAGTACCGGGTTGAGAGGCTCCACGAGTTCCCTGGTGGCGACGGCCACGAGGCGGGCGGGTGCATTGCCCTCCAGCAAGCCGCTCACGTATGTGATGGCTTCTGCGGGCGAGAACACAGGCAGCCTCTGGCGCAATGTCCGCACAGCATGCATGCGTCCGCGCGTAGCGGCGACTCCGCGGAGCACGTCGTGCAGATCGTCCACTGCAGTGCGCACCGGCAGACCGCGTATCCGAGCCCGGTAGTCGGCCTCCCACTCCCCGGTTACCGCGGAGACGACGCCGATCTGATGCAATCCTCCGTCGACGCGGTCGACCAGGTACGGCCCGTTGCCTGCGAGCATGAACTCCGGATTCCGAGTGCGCACGAACTCCTCGGACGTCCAGGAGACGATCCACACCAGTTCGTGCTCTTCGACGTCCGCCACAGCCATGCGCAGTGCCTCCGCACTCGCTGCCCGCCACCTTTGATAGTCACGGTTCAGTTGTTCCTCAACGGCCCGGACGGCGGCTTCTCGCTCGATCACGCGTGTAGCATCCCGTGCCGGCCCCTCTTGCGACCAGTGAATTCGCGTCGGCCAGCGCCCCGTACGTGGGGCCTGACGGACCTTCCTATGCAGTCGAGTAGGTCCTGAAGTCCCCAGGGCCGCTCGCATCCGCTCTGACCGCGGTGCTGAGTGACTCCCCGCTCTACCGCTCGGCGGTGCCGTCCGCACCGTCCATTTCGTAGATCCGCTCTTGAAGCCGTTCACCGGCCCAGTCCAGCTCGACACCCAGGTCGAACCAGTGCCGATCCCTGCGTACTCCGGGCGGTGAGAGGTTCACCGCCGCCCACGAGAACACCCCCTGGAGGATGGAACGTCCGTGCTGCGTGGTGCGCACGGACAACGCAAACGGTGCGGCGAGTGCCGCGCGGGTCACCAACATGACCTGTTCGTCCGCAGAATGTCGACGCCCACCCGTGAGAAACCGAGGGGTCTCGAGGATCTTGACCCACTCGACCACTGCATCTGCCACCTGGGCGCGCAAGGACTCTTCGATGCCCGTCCGGACGGCGGCCGCGGGATCATCGCCGAGCCAGCCAAGCCAGTGATCAGGGTCAGTGAGCTTGCTGAAGTCGTCTTGAGGCACCCCGTGACGGGGATTCTCCTCGTACTCACCTGTCAGCTTCCCGCTGGTGTCCACCAACCACGCGCCGCGGATTGCCTCGGGCGGTACGTAGCCGTTCGGGTCGTCGACATACGTCGGGTCGATCTCGGCGACGCTGCCGCCGGGATTCTCAGCAGCCGCCGCCAGTAGTGCCGGCTCGTTCGGTATGCCCTTACGTCGGCTTCGCGAGCCAAAACGCCCCACGTTCCCACCCCTACCGTTGCCTGCCCAGTTGACCATGATTGTGCCGCACTGGTCAGGGCCGCGTGAGGTCCGTGTGCCTGGTGAATCGCTACGACTATCGGTCCCGGTCGGGCCGTTCACGCATCAGACGCTGGGCTTCGGCCGTGACCTCGGCATCGAGCTGGGCCAACGTCTTGTTCCCGTACTCGACGATGTCGTACTCGTCATCAAGCTCAGCAAGGCGCTCGGCCAGGGGTAGGCGGTCTGGTGGCCGAACCGCTGGTGGATGCGCATAGCAAGCTCTCGCGGCGGCAGCCTGCCCGCCAGCATCCGGTGCGCGAGTGCCCGCACGGCAGCGTCCTGTCCGACCTCGCTGTCGCGTGTGTAGAAAACAAGATCCAGCTCGTCGACCAGGAAAGGAAGCAGGTCGGGAACGCCGTACTCCGCTTCCGCATGTGTGTATCCGGCCAGAATGCGCAATGCCGGACTGTCCAGTCCGGCAACGAGCGCCGCGCAGGCAGCCTCGACGACATCGTGAGCATGGGCCTCGCCGATACTCCAGAGAACAGCGAGGTTTTGCAGGTCATCGGTTGCGGCTTCGATCGGCGACACCTACGCATGATCCCCTGCACGAGATGATCCGGTCGACTGCCTTTCGACTCAGGCGCCGACCGCGCTGACGGATGATCTACCACTCCTCCTTGCGCGCGATCTCCCGGCGCGTCTGCGCGTCCAGGCGCCGTGGTTCGGTCTCCTCCGCGAGGTCCTCAGCAGCGCGTTCCTACTGCTCTGACATCGCGAGGGCCTGCGCGACGCTGTAGCCGTGGGCGGCCATCTTCATCGGCAGCAGTTCGTCAGTGATCAGGTGGCGGGCGGCCTCGACGCCGATCACGAACAGGATCGGCATGACGCTGTGGCTGGCGGCCTTCACCGGGTCGGTGCCGATGTGGCCCTGTGAGCTGGCGTTGCACCAGATCGTCGCGCCCGTCATGGCGTGCGCGGCCATCCGCAGGAGCGGCCACGGGATTCCCTTGCGGATCAGGTACAGGTCCAGTGCGAGGAACGCGATGATGCCGGCGTCGACGCCGACCGGAAACCAGGGCGCCAGTTCCCGGCAGGCGCGGGGACGACGACCTCGTCGGAACCGTCGGGGTGGAGTACCTAGAGCAATCCCCGCAGGTGTGAGGACGACGCCCAGAAGCTTCGGCGGATGACCCGACCGCAGGCTCTCCGGCCGGCGCGGGGACGAATACAGCCCGTCAGTCATGCCGACGGGTGTGACGCCCTCGTTGAGCGCCGGTCCGCCCTCAGCGGGCCAGGGCCTTCTGGTTCGCGTCGACCAAGAAGCTGCGGTGCCGTTCGTTGTTGGTGCGGCCCCACTTCCCGTTCATGCACGCCTCGCTCCGACCAGGGGAATGTGACCTGTCGGCGTGCGGCAGCGATGGGGTCGACTGAACCGACGGGTCGGCACGCCTCCTGCGGCACCATAAAAACCAACCGCCTTGCATTAGCCCGCGTATGCAAGTATTGTCAGGGCTTGTAAGGCGCGCGTGCATCAAATGCCGTAGCGTCCCTCCCCGCAAAGGCAAGGCATCACCATGTCCCTCAAGGAAATCCTTCCCGGCAAGCTCGGCTTCGGTACTGCCCCGCTCGGCAACATGTTCCGCGCCATCCCCGACGACGAGGCCCGCGCCACCGTCGAAGCCGCCTGGAACCAGGGCGTCCGCTACTACGACACCGCCCCGTTCTACGGCGCCGGCCTCGCGGAGTCGCGCCTGGGCGAAGTTCTGTCGACCAAGCCCCGCGACGCCTACGTCCTGTCCACCAAGGTCGGCCGTGTCATCCTCGACGAGGTCGAGGAGGGCACCCGAGACCTCGGCGAGAAGGGCGGAATCTTCGAGCACGGAAACCCGAACAAGATCGTCCACGAGTGGACCGCTGAGGCTACCGAGCGCTCCATCGAGGACAGTCTCAAGCGCCTGGGCACCGACCGGCTCGACATCGTCTGGGTCCACGACATCGCACAGGACTTCCACGGCGATGCGTGGCTGAGCAAGTTCGAGGAGGCCCGTACCGGTGCCTTCCGCGTCCTGTCCCGGCTGCGTGATGAGGGCGTCATCAAGGGCTGGGGCCTCGGTGTCAACAAGACCGAACCCATCGAGCTGACCCTCGGGCTCGACGAGCCGCAGCCCGACGGCTTCCTGCTCGCCGGGCGTTACACCCTCCTCGACCACGAGCACGCCCTGCAGCGCCTGCTGCCCATGGCCCAGGAGCAGAACGTGGACATGGTCATCGGCGGACCGTACAGCTCCGGCATCCTCGCTGGCGGCACCCACTTCGAGTACCAGCAGGCCCCGGCCGAGATCCTCGAGAAGGTCTCCCGCCTGAAGGCTCTGACCCAGAAGCACGGAATCTCCATCAAGGCCGCCGCCCTGCAGTTCTCCCTCGCCCACCCGGTTGCCGCCGCGGTCATCCCCGGCGCCACCCGCCCCAGCCGGATCGCCGAGGACACCGCTGCCCTGAACGAGACCGTCCCGGCCGCGTTCTGGACCGACCTGCGCGCCGCCGGCCTGGTCAGCTCGGCTGCCCCGCTCCCCAACGACGCCTGACCCCTATCGCCCCCACCCCCACACCCTCACTCCAGCACCAGGATCCAGGAGAAAGATTCATGGCCTCCACCTCAATCAGCCGCGTCGTCCCCGCCTCGCCCGACAAGGTCTGGAGCCTCATCGGCGGCTTCGACACGCTGCCCGACTGGCTCCCGTACATCCCCGAGAGCACCGCACTCGAAGGCGGCCGCGTCCGCCGTCTGGCCAACCCCGACGGCGATGTGATCGTCGAACGCCTCGTGGAATTCAACGAGGCCGAGCGTCACTACAGCTACGCCATCCTCGAGGCGCCGTTCCCTGTCAACGGCTACGTCTCCACCCTCCGCGTGCACGCGGTTCCCGGCCGCGACGACGTCGCGGAGGTCCAGTGGTCCGGTCGCTTCAACCCCGACGGCGCCACCGAGGACGAGGTCGTCGACCTCTTTGCCGGCATCTACGCCGATGGTCTCGACGCCCTCCACAAGACCCTCGCAGCCTGACACCGGCGCCCCTCCGTAGCGGGGCCCCACCGCACAGCCCGGGTACGCACCCCACGTGCCCGGGCTGCGGCGTCCTGCAGAACCGAGTCGGCTCAGTCCGGACATCAGAGACTGCTCGTGGAGGGAGCACGGAGCGACAACCTGCTTCCGCCCGCCCCGAGCACGCTGAACTGCCTCCTATGAGGTCATGAACTGCACAAGGAGGCCTGTAGTCGATGAAGGACCATTCGAAGGTGCTCGCGCTGGGAGCGACCGCTTTCCTCGCCGTCACTTTGTTCGTAGCCCTCCTCCAGCACGCCTACCGGCCATGACTCCGCCCGGTCCGCACCACCACCGGCGCCGCAGGGTGCGGTGGCCCGCGTTGGTCAGGATGCGACGATGTTGAAGCCACCCATCGGCACATTGAGCACCGTCGGCAGAATGGGACGATGTGGGCTCTGCGGAAGAACTTCCAGGGCTTCACCCACGACGACGAGCTGCCCGCGGACGGCGAGGCCCCCGATGAGCGGCGACATCGAGGCGCCACTGCCGGCGGTGGCGAGAACGACCTTGGCACCACCGAGTTCCTGCAGCGCCTGCGCCGGGTCGCTTGCGGTGGAGTCGATGTAGTGATGCGCGCCGAGCTTGAGCGCGAGCTCCTTCTTGTCCCGACCGCGGGCGATCGCCGCCACCCGGAATCCCATGGCGCGCGCGTACTGGATCCCGAGGTGTCCCAGACCGCCGACGCCCTGGACGGCGACGAGGTCGCCGGTGCAAGCGGCCGAGGTGATCAGGGAGTGATGCACGGTCAGGCCCGCGCACGTCAGGGGAGCCAGTTCGGCCGCCGGTGTGTCCTCCGGCACCGCCACGAGACCCGATGCCCGGGCCGTGACGTACTCCGCGTACCCGCCCCGATGGCTGTCGCCCAGCATCGGCTGGTCGGTGCAGTACACGAAGTCTCCGCGCCGGCACATCGCGCAGACGCCGCAGTGCCCGCCCAGGTAGCCCAGCCCGACCCGCTGCCCCACGCGCCACCCGCAAACACCCTCACCCAGAGCGTCGATCCGGCCGACGACCTCGTGCCCGGGCACCACCGGCACACCGGACGGCCGACTTCCGGTCATATTCATGATCCCGGCGACATCGCTGTGGCAGACCCCGCACCCTCGACGGCGACCCGGACCTGCCCCGCCCCCACCGGCTCGAACTCCCGCTCCACGAGGGTGAATCCACCGTCAGCAGTCGCCTCGACAGCGCGATAGTCGCTCATGACGAGACCGTGATGTCGGTGAGGTCGATGGAGATGATCACCGGTTCGGCGACCTTTCGGTTGTGCTCGTCGGTGAGGTGCACCGAGCGCCTGGCCGGGAAGACCAGCCCGTCGACGGTCCGGTGGTCGTACGTGTAGTGCGCCGAGTCGCGGTCGGCGGCGCCGAACACGTCGGGCCGGTAGTCGTGGCGCCGGATGAGGCCCTCGGCGTCGATGTAGTAGGTCTGTACCCGGCTGTGGGTGGCGATGTGGTCCGGGAAGGTCACCTCAAGGCGTCGCCACGTCTCACCGTTCTCCTCCCACGGCTCGATCTCCGTGGCGATGAAGCCCGGCTCGGCGAAGAGGAAGGGTTCGGTCAGGTAGGTCCACATGGCATAGCCGGCGAAGTACGCCGCATGCAGACGGTCCCACGGCGTCTCCAGCGTGTGCCCGGCGAAGGACTCCCGCGGCCGGACACGCTCCTCGGCCACCCGGCCGTCAGGCGTCTCGAGTGCGACCCGGCCGGGGGTGTAGACCGCGCGCAGCCCAGGCTCCGCGAAGGGCGCGA
This sequence comes from Streptomyces sp. SudanB5_2050, assembly GCF_964272335.1. Lineage (NCBI taxonomy): Bacteria > Bacillati > Actinomycetota > Actinomycetes > Kitasatosporales > Streptomycetaceae > Streptomyces > Streptomyces sp. SudanB5_2050. Next base: position 83,586 of record NZ_OZ186760.1, on the reverse strand, counting down.
GGGTGGCCGCCTGCCGGTGCAGGTCGACGGAGATGGTGTACCGGTCGAGGACCCCGGGCTGGTCCTTGAGGCCCCACAGTGCGCCGCCGGCCTGCACCTCGGCCGTGAGCCGGGTGACGGAGCGCCAGCGGTCGAGGCCGCCGTGGGCGGTGACGACGGTGTCGAGAAGGTCGGACATGGGGTTCCTTTCTGGTTGCGCCGGTTCAATATGACCGGTCGTCTTAAACGCTACGGGTGGATCGGTCCGAACACAAGAGACCCCTCGTCGGGACCCGGTGGGCCGCGACGGAGCGGCGCATCGGTCGTCCGGCCGGGCTCGCGTGTGTTCGTCGCCCCGGGTTTCGCGGCGCGGTTGACGCGGATCGACTCATGCCGGTGACGGGTGCAGGGCTACCGCCGGCCTGGGGGCGTGCGGGGATCCATGTCCCGCTCCCGGCAGCACGAAGACTCGCGCACGCCGGGCGGGTTCATGGCTTCCGGGGCCGACAGGGCTAGTTGCCCCTGTCGTTGATGATCAGGGGTACTGCCGCCGGTCTGGCGGCGCCGGACGGTTGCCTGCCGCACCAGGCCGACCGATCTGACCCCACCGGCCGGGATGTCCACGCTTCAGGTGCTGAAGCTGACGGAATGCCCGGTGGGGCCTTTCCGCGGTCGCTGAACCACGCCGCACCACGTGAGTCCAGCGCGGCACCCCCGACGCGACACCCACGGTGGGCAGACCCACGCGGCGACACTCGGCAGCCCGGGATGCCCCCGGTGGCTGCTGCAGAATGAACGGCGCCGGGCGGCGCAAGACTAGATCTCGACTGAACTCACTGGACGACGAGCGAGTCGAAGACGCCGAAGAAGCCGTCCAAGGGAGCCCTGCTTCGGGTCACCTTCGCCCGCAGCGCCGCGCCTTCCCAGCCGTCTACGAGAAACTGCCCAAGTTGGGCGGGGGAGAGGGGGGTCATCAGGGCACCGGCCGCACGAGCTTCTTCCAGGACCTGCGTGACGGCGTCTGCCCACGAGCTCAGCCGGGTATCGACCTTGCTGCGCATGGTGTCCGTCTGGTTCGACAGCTCCGCCCCGAAGTTCCCGAACATGCATCCACGCCCATAGGAGAACCGCTCCAGATCCGCCGCGAGGTACTCGAAGTGGGCGCGTAGCCGTGGCACGGGCGCCAGGGTCTCGTCCCTCAGCATCTCCAGCCTGCGGGAGGCGGCGTAGCGGTCCATGACCTCTCCGGCAAGAGCTTCCTTGTTCTCGAAGTGGTTGTACACCGACCCCTTGGGGATACCGGCAGTGCGGGCGATGTCCTGGATCCCTGTGCCGTTGAAGCCGCGCTCGTGGAAACACTCCATGGCGGCCTCGATCAACTGCTCACGAACGCTGGGCCTGGGCATCCGGACTTCCTTTCTCCCACACGGGAGAATATGAACGGTCGTCTTGCATGTCAATCGGACGGTCGGACGGTCCGGAGATCGGTCGCAGCGGGCCGCCTGTTCCGGCATCGACACGCTGTCGCAGCGCAGGAAGGATGCCGGGAACGACATCCTCGGCGAGACCTGCACATTGATCCGCGGGCATGGTCGCCCCGGACGCCACGAAGGCCGCGTGCTTCGACGCCCCCGACGACACCCACCCGGAGATCATCGAACCCATGGGCGGGTTCGCCGGCCGGCGTTCCTGTGGTCGCTGCCGGGATGCGTACAGACCACAGGAACCGCCACGCGTCAGCCCTGCTCCACGGTCAGGACGAGTTTGCCGCGGGTGTGGCCCGCGGCGCTCAGGCGCCAGGCTTCTGCGGCCTCGGCAAGCGGGAGCGCCCGCTCGATGTGCACGGTGAGTTGTCCCTGGTCGGCCAGTTCAGCGAGGGCCGTGAGGTCGGCCGTGTCGGGGCGCACCCACACGTAGTGGCCGCCCCTGTCGGCCGCACCGGAGTCGACGATGGACGCGAGGCGTTCCGGACGCCGCAGCAGGTGCAGCGAGGTGTCCACGGCGTCCGCGCCGGCGAAGTCGAGGGCGGCATCGATTCCGTCCGGGGCCAGGCGGGTCACGCGGTCGGCGAGGCCGGGGCCGTACGTGACAGGTTCCGCGCCCAGCTCCCGTACGAAAGCGTGGTTGCCGGGACTCGCCGTGCCGATGACGCGGGCGCCGAGCGAGACGGCGATCTGCACGCCGAACGAGCCGACCCCGCCCGCCGCGGCATGCACCAGGACGGTGTCGCCCGCGTGCACGCCGATCCGCTTGACCGCCTGGTAGGCGGTGAGTCCGGCCAGGGACACGGCCGCGGCCTGTTCCCAGGTGAGGGCCGCGGGTTTGCGGGCGAGCATGCGGACGTGCGCGGAGACCAGCTCGGCGTAGGCGCCGTGCTGCACGGAGTCCTTGCGGATGTAGCCGAAGACCTCGTCGCCGGGTGCGTACTCCTCGACATCGAAGCCGACCCGTTCGACGACTCCGGCGACGTCCCAGCCCGGGACCAGCGGAAAGTGGGTGTTCATGATCGGGTCGAGGTGGCCTTCGGCGTGCTTCCAGTCGACCGGGTTGACCCCGGCGGCCCGAACACGGATGAGGACCTCGCCGGGTGCGACCTTCGGGTCCGGCAGGTCGGTGTACCGCAGATCGTCCCGTCCGCCGTACCCGTCCAGGGCGATGGCCTTCATGCCACCACCACCGGCGTGCGGATGGCCTCGACCGTGCGGACGAGGGGCTCGAGCTGCGGGTCCTCGGCGGCTTCGGCGAGGGCTTCGCGCAGCGCGGCCTCATTGGTGGGACGCGCCTCCTCGAGGAGCTTCAGGCCCTCCTCGGAGACGTTGGTGTAGATGCCCCGGCGGTCGGTGGGGCACAGGTAGCGCAGGAGCAGGCCGCGGTCCTCGAGGCGCGTGACCAGGCGGGTAGTGGCGCTCTGGCTGAGGACGACGGCGTCGGCGACCTGCTTCATCTGCAGGTGGCCGCCCTCTCCGTCGTGCTGGCGGCTGAGCACGTCGAGCAGGGAGTACTCGCGCACGCTCAGGCCGTGTCCGGTCTGGAGGGCGCGCTCCAGGTGGGACTCGATCCGGCCGTGCAGTAGGGAAAGAGCGCACCAGCCGTGGGCCAGGGCGGTGAGTGCGGGGGAGGTGGCGGTCATCGGGGCTCCTTCGTCGGGCCGTCCCTTCAATAGTTGCACACGAGGGCTAACGCCTGCGAGGGTTAGCCCCGCTTGCATTTATACCGCGCTTGCAATTATTGTCCTGTAGCGTAACCACTGCGCACAATCACTCGGAAGGTACTCGCCATGCCACTCGCGCTCCTGGCCCTCGCCATCGGGGCCTTCGGGATCGGCACCACCGAATTCGTGATCATGGGCGTGCTGCCCCAGGTCGCAGGAGACTTCGGCGTCACCATCCCGACGGCCGGCTGGCTGGTCTCCGGTTACGCGCTCGGCGTCGTGATCGGCGCCCCGCTGCTGACCGTGCTCGGCACCCGGGTCTCCCGCAAGAAGATGCTCCTGTTCCTCATGGGCCTGTTCATCGCCGGCAACGCCCTCTCCGCCGCCGCCCCCAGCTTCGGCCTCATGCTGACCGGTCGGATCGTCGCGTCCCTCGCGCACGGCGCGTTCTTCGGCATCGGCTCCGTCGTCGCCGCCGACCTCGTCGCCCCGCAGAAGAAGGCATCGGCGATCTCCCTGATGTTCATGGGGCTGACCGTGGCCAACATCATCGGCGTCCCCGGCGGCACGTACATCGGACAGGCCGCCGGCTGGCGCGTCACCTTCACGATCGTCGCCGCCCTCGGTGTGATCGGCCTCCTCGGCGTGGCCAAGCTCGTCCCCGAGACCGGCCGGCCCGAGTCGGTGAGCGTCCGCGGTGAGTTCGCCGCCTTCCGCAACGTCCAGGTCTGGCTCGCAATGGCGATGACGGTCCTCGGATACGGCGGTGTGTTCGCCGCGATCACCTACATCACGCCGATGATGACCGAGGTCGCCGGCTACACCGAAGGCGCGGTGACCTGGCTGCTCGTCCTGTTCGGCGTCGGCATGTTCCTGGGCAACCTGCTCGGCGGCAAGTTCGCCGACCGCGCCCTGATGCCGATGCTCTTCACCGCCCTGGCCGCTCTCACCGCCGCCCTGCTCCTGTTCACGGCCACCGCGCACAACAAGGTCCTCGCCGCGATCACCCTCTCCCTGATCGGCGCCCTCGGCTTCGCGACCGTACCGCCGCTGCAGAAGTGGGTACTCGACCAGGCCTCCGCCGCACCGACCCTCGCCTCCGCCGCCAACATCGGCGCCTTCAACCTCGGCAACGCCCTCGCCGCTTGGCTCGGCGGTGTCGTGATCGCCGCGGGCCTCGGCTTCACCGCCCCGAACTGGGTCGGCGCCATCCTCTCCGGCACAGCCCTGCTGCTCGCCTTCCTCGCCGCCCACCTCGACCGGCGCACCCGTAGGGCGAGCCGCGCCGTCACCGGTTCCGCGACGGCCGAGCCGGCCCCGGCAACGGTCTGACCCACCCGCACACAGCAACCCCTTCGAGAAGGACCTTCCATGAGCACCACTCCCCACACTGCCCCCAGCCCGCTGACCACGCAGGACGCCGAAACCCTCATCACCGCCGCCCGCCGCGCCGCGGAGGCCGCCGGAGTCACGGTCAGCGTCACCGTCCTCGACGCCGGCGGCCACCTGCTCGCCTTCCGCCGCGACGACCAGGCCGTCCTGATCTCCGGCGAGACCAGCACCCGCAAGGCGTACACCGCGCTGCAGCTGAACGCACCCACCGCCGACCTGGTCGACCTGGTCAAGCCCGACGGGCCCTTCCACTCGCTGCCCACCGCCCTCGACAAGCCGCTGCTCTTCATCGCCGGCGGCATCCCCGTCCACCGCGACGGCCGGCTGATCGGCGCGATCGGTGTCGGCGGCGGCGCCCCGGAGCAGGACCACGGCTTCGCCGCCGCCGCACTCGCGCGATGAGCCGCACTCCGCAGGAAGTCTTCGCCGACCACGGCAACCGGCTCGGCACCGGCGACCTCGACCTGATCAGCCGGAACTACACCGAGGACGCCGTCTTCCTCACTCCCGACGGCACCCTCACGGGACGCGAGGGAGTACGGCGGGGCATCGGCGCCCTGCTCGCCGATCTGCCGGACGCCGACTGGCAGCTGGCCCCGCAGTTCGCCGGTGACGTGCTGTTCCTGCAGTGGAACGCCACCACGGACACCCACGAGGTCACCGACGGCGTCGACACATTCGTCTTCCGCGACGGACTCATCAGCGCCCAGACCGTCCACTACACCCTGACCACCCGTACGACCGGCACCATCCGCACGACCGCCTGAACAACCTGAAAGGTCACACGCACCATGGCAACCAACAGCAGCATCCCCACGGTCACCCTCAACAACGGCGTCGAGATCCCCCAGCTCGGCTTCGGCGTCTTCCAGGTCCCCGACGAGGAAACCACCGCCGCCGTCACCTCGGCCCTGGAAGCCGGCTACCGCTCCATCGACACCGCAGCGATCTACGGCAACGAGACCGGCGTCGGCAGGGCCCTCGCGACCTCCGGGATCGCCCGCGAGGACCTGTTCATCACCACCAAGCTGTGGAACGCCGACCAGGGCTACGACGCCACGCTCCGCGCCTTCGACGACAGCCTGGCCAAGCTCGGCCTCGACCACGTCGACATGTACCTGATCCACTGGCCCACCCCGGCCCGTGACCTGTACAAGGACACCTGGAGGGCCATCGAGAAGCTCGTCGCCGACGGCCGGGTCCGCACCGCGGGCGTCTCCAACTTCCAGCCCGACCACCTGAAGCGGCTGATCGACGGCGCCGAGCTCGTTCCGGCCGTCAACCAGGTCGAGCTGCACCCGGGCCTGCAGCAGAGCGAACTGCGCGCCGTGCACGCCGAGCTGGGCATCGCGACCGAGGCGTGGAGCCCGCTCGCCCAGGGTGCCGTCCTCAAGGACGAGGCCATCACGAGCGTCGCCGGCCGGCACGGCAAGTCCCCGGCCCAGGTCGTGCTGCGCTGGCACCTGCAGCTCGGCAACATCGTCATCCCCAAGTCGGTGACGCCCGAGCGCATCCGGCAGAACCTCGACGTCTTCGACTTCACCCTCACCGACGACGAGATGACCGCGATCGCCGGCCTCGACCGCGACCTGCGCACCGGCCCCCACCCCGACCAGCTCAACTGAGCCTGACGGGTTGCCCCGGCTCGCGCGGGCGGGATGGCAGGCCCCGCCCGCGCGAGCGCGTTCACATACTCCCGACGTACTTCCTCCGCCACCCGCCGTCCCCACCGCACTCCCGACGTACCGAGTCCCGAAAGCCGTGCCCTCTGATGCCTGACTCCCTTACCGCCCTCGACCGGCTCGTGAGTCCCACGGGCCTGCCGACCCTGGGCCTCGAACTGCCCCTCGACAACGACTGGGGCAGCGCCCGGCTGCGCGCCCTGCGCGCCGACCCGTCCGGCGACGGCCGCCCCTTCGGCGTCGCCGATCTGGCCCGCCACACCGAGCTCGCCCGGCTCGCTGACCAGTTGGGGTTCGCGGCCCTGTGGGTACGGGACGTGCCGCTGTACGACCCCGAGCAGTTCGGTGACGCCGGCTCGGTCTTCGAGACGTTCACGCACCTCGGCCACCTCGCCGCCGTCACCGAGCGCGCCGTCCTCGGCACCGCGGCCGTCGTTCTTCCGCTGCGGCAGCCACTGCTCGTCGCGAAGGCCGCCGCGACCGTCGACGTACTCTCCGGCGGGCGCTTTGTCCTGGGCCTGGCCAGCGGCGACAGGCCGGTCGAGTACCCGCTGTTCGGCGAGGACTTCCACGCGCGCGGCGCCACGTTCCGTACTGGTGTGGAGACGCTCCGCGCCGCCTGGGCGGCACGCGCCGGAAACGAGGGCATGAGCCTGCCGGAGCTCGGTCTCGACGCCGACCGCCGCCTCGACGTTCTGCCCAAGCCGACCGGTCACTCCGTGCCCATTGCGATCGCCGGGCATGCCCAGCAGTCCGCCGAGTGGATCGCCGAGAACGCGGACGCATCCCTCAACTACCCCCGCCCGCTGGGGGCGCTGAAGCTCCGAACGCGGGAGTGGCAGGAGCTGACGGCCGAGGCGCCGAAGCCGTACCTCACGCCCATGCAACTGGACCTCACGGAGGACCCGGCCACCCCGGCGAGCGCCATCCGCCTCGGCCTGCGCACCGGCAGTGAAGCCTTGGTGGAGCACCTGCGCGCGATGGGCGAACTCGGCGTCGCCCACGTCTCCTTCAACCTCCGCCCCGGCGACCGCCCGGTGGACGAGGTCCTCCAGGAACTCGCCGAGACGGCGCTTCCACACTTCCCCTCCGCTGCGGCTTCTGCATCGAGCACCGCGTCGGCCTGAGCACCTCCCAGTGTCCTGGCAGCGATGGGACTGGTCGGCCTGCTCGTGGGACCCGGCCTGGGCAAGCCGGGGTCCCCATCGCGGGCCGAGGTCACGAGTGCCACCAGCAGAGGACGTCCGAACGCACCGCTGACATGACGAGGTAGGGGTGCGGTCTGCTCGCCCTGCGGGCGACATACTGCAACTCTCGAAGGCACAAACGGGGCCACAATTCCACGATTGTCGAATCGATTGGGGAAAGCCTGGACCGCGCTCTGGAGGCGGCGTTCACCCGCCGCCCTCCGCAGAGCCCTCAGGCACAGAGGGCACCAGGACCGTCGCCCAAGCCCTCGGGATCTCTCAGCACATCGTCGAGCGGTACCTCAAGGGACAGCTCACGCGGCCCCGCCAGGACCTGCGAGGCCGCATGGAGCGCGAGGCCGAGAAGCGGTGGCAACCACAGGTCAGGGCAAAGGCGAAGCAGAAGGCGGCCTCCACCGGCGGTCTGATCGTCTCCACGCGCCCGGTTCGGGTTCACCGCCGCCCGGGGCACCACCGACGACCCCCGCATCCGCGACATCACCCAGGCCCTGCCCCCGCAGTTCGCTGACCGCCTCTTCACCCCGAAGGAACAGGGCGCCACCGAGCAGCAGCTCCAGCGGATCGCGGCCGAAGGCTTCGCCCAAATGTACTTCCGCGCCAACAACACCCGCGCCCACGGCCTTGACGTGGAGTTCACCGACGTGGAGCACATCGACATCGAGTTGTAGGCCGGCTCCCGCACCGGAACTGGCCTCGAGTTGGCGGTCCTGAGCGCCATAGTCGGCAAGTGGCCAAGTGGGACATCGGTGCGCCAACTACGAGAGCGCGCGGGGACGACGAGCAGGGTTCCGTCGTTGTCGCGCCAGGAGCGCCCTGGCCCTCGGTGGTGAGGACCGGCTGGACGGCATTCCCCTGCGCCAGTACCCCAGTACGGTTTCGTGATCTACCCGCTGGCTGCGGGGCGAGCGGTCCTCGGTAGTCGCCACGTCGGGTCGTGGCATGGTGCCGTGTAAGGCTGCGGCGCCCCTGAGGATGACGGTGGTCGGCGTTTCGACGCACATCCAGGACGAGTTGCAGTGAATGGCGCATTCCGGTGGTTCAGTGCGCCGGAGGGAATGTAGCGTCGCGATCATGGAATCGCTGATAGGCACCACCACTGACCAGGCGCCGGCGAACCCGGCCGCGACGGATGACATGCTGGCCACCCAACCGATCGGCTACTGGAGCGGCTTGGCCCATGCGACCGTCACGCGGTATCTGCGTGACGCGATGGCCAAGGTCGACGTCACGCAGCCGCAGTACTGGGTACTCAACCGCGTGAACGGCGGCCCTGCGGCGCCGAGCCGCGAGGAGGTCGTCGCGCAGCTGACGCACCTTGCCGACGGCCCGCACGAGATCGCCAGGGTCGTCGACCAGCTGCTCCACCGCGAATGGCTGCGGATCGACGACGGGCAGCGCCTGCACCTCACGGATGCCGGGGAGGCCGCCAGAGCGCGGCTCCGTGAGCTGGCGACCGAGGTACGCGCCGTAGTCCACAAGGGCATCAGCGACGATGAGTACGTGGCCGCGCTCAAGGTGCTTCGCACGATGGTGGCCAATGTCGAGGGCAACGGGGCTTCTGGTAAGCCGTTCTGATCTGGAGATCTGGTGATGAACCCGGCTGGGAACGCGTGCGGCCACCGCGTGATCATCGGGGGTTGCGTCGTCCCGGGCGGGCGGATGTCACTTGTGTTGCACGCCGTGACCACCGTCCAGGGGCGCCAGCCGCCGGCTGAGCTCAAGGACCCTCGCGATGGTCCGGGGGTCGTCGGCAGCACGGAAAACGGGGGTCGGGCGGGTCCCGGGCCCGATGAGTACGCCGGTCTGCCCCTCGAGTGAGCCATCGGTGGCCGCGAAGACCGACGGCGAGGCGGCCGCCGACGCGGGGCCGGCGGTGGCGCGTGTGAAGGTCCGGCGCACCAGCGGCCACAGCAGGCGCAGGGGCGGGGAGACGATCTTCGGTGAGGTCATGGTGCCGTCGGTCATGCTGGTGGCGGCGCCGCCGGGGTCGGCCGCGAAGACGGTGACGCCGGTACCGCGGAGGCGTTCGGCCAGGTGAAGGGTGTAGGCGAGGTTGGCGAGCTTGGCTCGGCCGTACCAGTGGAAGCCGTAGTAGCCGCCCGGCGGTTCCACAGCGTCGAAGGTGCGCCTGGCGGCCTTGACGGCGGCGGAGGTGACGTTGACGATCCGGCTCGGTGCGGCCGCCTGGAGCCGGTCGAGCAGCAGCTCGGTCAGCAGATACGGCGAGAGGTGGTTGACGGCGAAGGACGACTCGATGCCGTCGACGGTCTGGCGGCGTTGGGTGAACATCGCACCGACGTTGTTGACCAGCACCTTCAGCGGACCTTCGGCTGCCAGGTGCGCAGCGAGCGCGCGCACCTGGTCGAGCGATGCGAGGTCGGCGGTCACGAATTGCGGTGCGGCTCCGGTCGCGGCTGCCGCGATCTCCTTGATGGCACTCGTGCCGCGCTCGGCGTTGCGGCCGACCACCGTCACGGCGTACCCCTGCCGCGCGAGTCCCTTCGCGGTCTCCAGGCCGATGCCTCCGGTCCCCGCCGTCACCACTGCCCGCTCGCTCATGACCCCGCCCCTCACTGCCGCACATCAAGTGGATAGTTATCCGTTTCGATGGGCGCACGCTAACACAATCGGATAGCTATCCGGTTGGTGCGGGGAAGACGAACAGCCCGACGGACCGCCGGACTGACACGGGCAGGAGACGAGGTGCGCCGCCGTCAGCGCGGCGGGCGCAGACCCTCCAGCAGAACGTCCAGGTAGAGGTTCCGGCGTGCACCGCCCCCGGTGTGCACCGCATGGTGCACACCGCACAGCAAGCGGCGCACGTCCTCGGCATCGACACCGTCTCGGATCGCGCCACTCAGACGGGCGCGGTCCAACAGTCCGGTGACCGCCTGGTCGAGCTCGGCCCTCATGTCCGAGGTCTGCGCACTGGCGTCGGCTGCAGATTCCAGCACGGCCGCGAAGTCCGAATCGTCGAGCATGCGGTCCAGCGCGAAGCGCAGCAGACGGTGCAGGCCCGCGCGCGGGTCGTCGGCGGCGACCGCCGCCTGCGCCTCTGCGATCAGTTCCCGGAAGCGTTCCGTCGAGAGCGCCTCGACCAGCGCGTGGCGGTTGGGAAAGTGCCGGTAGACCGTCCCGACACCCACCCCGGCAAGCCGGGCGATGGCGTTCAGCTGCAGTGACGTGTCACCAGCGGCCAGTCGCTCACGGGCGATCCGCAGGATCCGGGCGCGATTGCGCACCGCATCCGCCCGCAGCTCCGTCTCCTGCCCCGCCTTCGGTGTCACCGCCCCAGCATAAGCAGCCAGCAGGCCCCGGCCGGAGCCGAGGCCAACCGAAGCTGCACCGAGGTCGGGCACTTGCATCCAGCCTCAACCTGAGGACGTGTCCTCGGGTGCCTACCCGCCTTACCGAGCCTGTGGGCCGTCTTGGGTCGGCCGCATGAATCCGGCTCTGGGTCTGCCGGGCAGGTAATCGTTCGTTGCCATCCTGCGCGAGAGAGCTGAACGTTCTCCTTGCACATGTCGAGGATCTGGTGCAGCAGGAAGCCGGGATAGGCGACTTCCTGGAAGACCTCCTCGTCCAGCCGCCGAGCGCGGCCCCGCCGATATGAGGTCTGCAGGTACAGACCGGGCTTCTGCCCGAGGGGTCCGCCTGAGGGGGAGGACGGCCTGGGCGGCGGTGACGAGGGTGACGTGGTGGTGCCAGTCGCGCCAGGTGTGCCGCGCATGTCGCGGCGGCGCTGGTCGACGTTGCTCCGGCCGCGCGTGGTGGGACGAACCCTGCCGTCGCTGCATCAGCGGCACGACCTGGGTGCTCACCGGCCCGCTCGGGACACCGAGTTCGCGCGCCTTCACCGTCCCGACGCCTGACAAGCACGTTCCGAGCCGCCGCACGGCATTCGGCAACGATCAGTCAGCATCGCCTCGAGCAGCGCGGTCGGCCTGGCGGGCGAGGCGTTGTCGCTGAGGACGCCGAGGACGATGACGCGGAGCCAGGCCGAACGGGGGTGCCCACCGAGCGCGTGGGCTCGACGGGCCCCGCGGTCTTGTCGTGGTTCCGGCGTGGGGTCAGGCGTCTGCGGGGGCGGGCTGTCCGGGGCGGCGGGTGCTGGGGCGGCCGAGGCGCTCTTCGAGCTTTTCGCCTTCGATGTCGGGGTCGGGGACGAGGCGGCCGTACCACTCGGGGTGGTGCCAGATCCTGCTGCCCACGAGTGCCATGAAGGCGGGTACCAGGGCGAGGCGGACGACGAAGGCGTCGAGGAAGACGCCGATGGCGAAGCTGAAGCCGAGGGCCTTGACGACCGGGTCGGTCTCGGTCATGACGGCGACGAAGATGGACACCATGATCAGGGCGGCGGCGGTGACCACGCGGGTGGACAGTCCGGTGCCGGTCACGGCGGCGGCGCGGGCGTCGCCGTGCCGGGTGTAGTGCTCCTTGACGCGGGAGACCACGAAGATCTCGTAGTCACTGGACAGGCCGAACATGATGGCCAGCAGGATGATCGGCAGGAAGCACAGGGTCTGGGAGGGGGTGATGCCGAGCGCGTCCTTGAGCCAGCCCCATTGGAAGACGGCGACCTGGGCGCCGAAGGCGGCGCCGGTGGAGAGCAGGAACCCCACGATCGACTTCAGCGGCACGAGGATGGTGCGGAAGGCGAACGTCAGCAGGACGAAGGCGAGTCCGACGACGACGAGCAGGAAGACCGGAAGGGCGTCGCCCAGCTTGGTCGCGATGTCGATGTGGGTGGCGGTGGCGCCGCCGACCAGGAGGTGGGCGCCGGTTCCCGCGGCCAGCTCGGTGCGGCGGTCGCGGATGTCGTGGACCAAGTCGGAGGTGGCGGAGTCGCTGGGGCCGGTGGTGGGCACGACGTTGATCACCGCAATGCCGTTGACGACAGCGGCCGGGTCGGCCGACGCGACGCCGTCGAGCTTCCTCAGGGCGGAGCCGATGGCCTGCGCCTGAGCGGGCTGACCGACGTTCTCGGCGACGATGGTCAGGGTGCCGTTGTAGCCGGGGCCGAAGTGCTCCGTCGTCAGGTCGTACGCCTGGCGGGAGGTGTCGGAGGTGGGGCGGGCGTCCGCGCCGGGCAGCCCGAGGTCCATGCTCGCGGCCGGGACCGCCATCAGCCCCAGGCCCAGAACGCCGACGACCAGGACGGGGACGCGACGGCGTACGACCCACTTCGCCCAGCGGGTACCGGTCAGTTTCTCGGGCGCGTGGACAGCGGTCTCGGTCGCCGGGCGGGCACGGCGCAGGCCGGGGAGGCGGGAGAAGCGGCCCATCCGTTCACCGGCGAAGCCGAGGAAGGCGGGCAGCAGGGTCAGGGCGATCAGCAGGCCGATGGCGACCGTGCCGGCGGCGGCCAGGCCCATGACGTTCAGGAACGGGATACCGACGACCGTCAGACCGCACAGGGCGATGATGACGCTCAGGCCCGCGAACAGCACCGAGCTTCCGGCGGTGCCCGCGGCTCGGCCGGCCGCCTCTTCAGGACTGTGGCCCGCCTGCAGGTTGGCACGGTGGCGCGAGACGATGAACAGGGCGTAGTCGATGCCACAGGACAAGCCGAGCATGGTGGCCACCGAGGTGGCGGCCGAGGCGATGTCGAAGACGGCGGCGAGCATGGTGAGGCTCATCATCGAGATGACCACGCCGAACAGGGCGGTGACCAGGGGCATACCGCCCGCCACAAGCGAGCCGAAGGTGACCAGCAGAACGAGGAGGGCGACGACCATGCCGACCGCCTCGGAGTTCACGCCCGCCTCGTCGTGGGGGTAGACGTCGCCGGAGAACGCCACCTTCACGTCGGCGTCCTCGGCTGCGGCGGTGGCCGGCTCCAGCTTGTCGACGGTGGCCTCCTCGACGTCCCCGGCGGCTGTGTCATAGGTGACGGTGGCCAGTGCGATCCGCTTGTCCGGTGAGACGAGGTTCGTCTCGAACGGGTTGCCGACCCGCGTTACCTGGGGCAGGGCGCCCAGGTCCCTGATGGCCTGAGTGATCGCCTTCTGACGGGTCGCGTCGGTGATGTCCTGCCCGTCGGGGGCGGCGAAGACTACCTGGGTGGAGGCGCCGGAGGCGGCCGGGAGCTTGTCCTTCAGCACGCTCACGGCCTGCTGGGACTCGGTGCCGGGGATGGAGAAATTGTCATCGGTCCTGCCGCCGGCGGCCTGAGCGCCCAGGACGGCCACGGTCACGATCAGGACCCAGGACGCCAGGGTCGCCCAGCGATGCCGGAAACACCACCGGGACAGTCGGTACAGGTAGGTGGACACAGCCACGAACTCCTTGGAACAGGCCGGATCGGCGAGCGGACCCCCGAGATACCTGCCAACCGTAGCATTTTTGCGTTAGAACGCAGATTCGCGCCCCATGTTAGGCTTCCGATATGACCGCACCTGGGACGACATCGGGGTCGCACCGTGAACGCGTCAAGGCGAAGCGCCGTGAAGCGATCCGCCGCTCCGGCATGCGCCTGTTCGCCGAGCACGGCTATGACGGCACGACCATCGCCGACATCGCACGCGCCGCCGACGTCGCACCGCGCACTGTGCAGCAGTACTTCCCCTCCAAGCACGACATCGCGCTGAGCGTGGCCAACGAGGTCGCCTCCCGGCTCACCGACGCCGTCGAACAGCACCCCGAGGCCGGCTTCCTCGACGTGGTGAACATCTGGCTCGCAGCGGAAGCGGAGTTCAACGACGCGGAACTCATGGCACTCACCAAGGCCATGAACGAAGCCAACCCCGGCCTTCAGGCACTCAGCAGCAGCCAGCTGACCGACGTCGTCCAGGTCGCCTCGGCCCGACTCGGCGCGGAAACCGGCCTGGCGGTCGACGAACCCCTCAGCGCCGTCCTCGCCGCCGCCGTCGGCGCCGCACTCGCCCAATACATCGGCATCGCCCACCAGTTCCGCGACAGACCGGAGCTGCACGACCACGTGATTGCCTGCCTGCGCGCCCTCATCGACGCGGCCAGAGCCACCCACGACTGAGGCCGACGGCCGAGCCCACCGCCGCTCGGCGGACCGTGTCCACCGCCGTGGTGTACGCGCTGACCAGCAGCTGCGCCTGGCGACGACGGTCGGGGGTGAGTCGTTCACGGCGGCGGAGCCCGGACTGCTCGTCGAGGTGCTGCGGACCGGTCAGGAGGAACAGTCCAGGTCCTCACCGCGCGTTCCGTGGACGCACTGCTGGTCGCCGGGGACCGTCCACACCACCAGCGACGAGGACATCGACGAGCAGTTCGCCGTGAACTTCCGCGCGCACTGGACCGCCATGAACGCCGAGGCCGCTCTCATGCGGAAGAACGGCGGCGGGGCGATCGTCAACACCTCCAGCATCGGCAGCCGCCGCGCGAACCCGGCGCCGCCCGCCTACGGCGCCATGAAGCGCGCGCTCAACAGCCTCACCGAGACCGCCGCGGTGAACTGGGCCGGTGACCGTATCCGGGTCAACGGCATCACCCCCGGGGGCACCGCCACGGAGATGATCGACACCTGGGAGGCGGCGACCCCCGGCATCGTCGAGCAGATGACCAAGTCGATCCCGCTCGGTCGGACGGGCGAGCCCCGGCAGATCGCCGAGGCGGCCGCATGGCTGCTCAGCGACCGCGCCTCGTACGTGACCGGCGCGATCCTGCCGGTCGACGGCGGCGCCGGCGCCTGAGCAAGACAGCCCAACGCCGCCCGCCGAGGCCCACCCTCGGCCTGGACGAGGTACGCGTCCGACCGTGGCCGGGGTGTCTTCAGCGTTGACGCTCCAGGGTGAGGAACGTCGCACGGGCGGGCTCAGTGCCCTGCGTGCGTGGCGTGGGGTGACAGGCCGAGCAGGGGCAGCCACACCGTGTCCACGATTTCGACGATCGACTCGTCCGGCACCGGGCCCATGGTCATCAGCATGTCGTGGCGCACCAAGTCGAAGGGCAGGTTCACCACACGTGCGGAGCGCGGCACATCCGTGAGTTCACCGCGCGCGGCGGCCCGGTCGACGAGCTGCACGAAGGGCGGCGTCCGGTCCGCAGGGAGGAGGCGGCTGCGCAGATCGTTGAAGTCGGTGCCCGTCTCGCGGAAGTAGTCCGCCAGATGGATGCGGAGGAGTATCACCGTGCGGCCCCGCTCGGCGTTCACCGTACGCAGGAGGGTGAGGGCGTCTTGACGCAGGCTGCCGGTGTCGGGGATGCCGAGGGGGCGCCAGTACCGAGTGAGTGTGGCGATGAGAAGGTCCTCGCGCTGCGGCCAGCGCCGGTAGAGCACCGGCTTGCTGGTTCCGGCGCGGGCTGCGACGGCCTCGTAGGTGAAGCCGTTGTAGCCGTGCTCGACGAGTACGTCCCAGGCGGCATCGGTGATCGCGTTCTCCAGGGCGGCGCCCCTGCGCCGGGTGGGGGTGCCCTCTCCGTGCCGCTCACTCACTGGTACCCCCGTATGTCGACTCTCACAGGATGTGGCGATGCGATTGGATCCGCTTGCGTATCTTAACTTGCAGCCGTACGCTCGGGGTAATAGAAAACGGCTCCGTATCTTAACGGGGTCATGCGTCAAGCAAGGGAAACGCGCATGCCCATGATCAATGCCGCGCTCGTGGAGTCATTCGACGAGCCGCCGCACATCCGCTCCATCCCCGCGCCGGAGGCCGACCCGGGTCAGGAAGTGGTGGATGTCCTGGCCGTCGGCGTGCACCGTGCCACCAAGGGAATCGCCGCAGGCAAGCACTACACCAGCCCCAAGACACTGCCTGCCCTGGCCGGCGCCGACGCCGTGGTCCGCCGGGCCGACGGCAGCCTCGCTTTCGTCATGCCGATGGGCGCGGGCTCTCTGGCCGAGCGCATCGCAATCGACCCGGCCACCGCCATCCCCGTCCCGGACGGAACCGACCCCGCGCTCCTGGTCGCCACCATGAACCCGGCCCTGTCTTCGTGGGCCGCGCTGCGCACCCGGGTGCCTTTTCGGGCCGGGCAGTCGGTCCTGGTGCACGGCGCGACCGGCAACGCCGGATCGATGGCCGTCAAGGTCGCCAAGCATCTTGGCGCCGAGCGGGTGATCGCCGCCGGGCGCAACCGCGGCCGCCTCGACGAACTCACCGCCGAAGGCGCGGACGACGTCGTCCGACTCACCCCCGACCAGGACGCCACCGCGGCCGCGCTCGCCGAAGCCGCCGCAGAGGTCGACGTGGTCCTCGACTACGTATGGGGACCTCCCACCGAACTCGCCATGCGCGCCGTCCTCGGGGCGCGCACCCAGCACACCCGCCTGCTCGACTGGGTGCAGATCGGCGGCATGGGCGGAGACACCATCACGCTGTCCGGACACGCCATGCGCTCCAACGCGTTCCGCGTCCTGGGCAGCGGTATCGGAGCGGTCCCCATGGACGTCATGCAACGGGAGTTCACCGAGCTCGTCGCCGCGATCGCCGCAGGCGGCATGGCCGTACGCCCGAACCCCTTCCCGCTCGACCAGGTCGAGGCGGCGTGGGCCCACCAGGACGCACCCGGCGAACGCGCCGTCATCCTCCTGTAACACACCTGCCGCCGGCTCGGGTACGGCGGGAGCCTGGAGTATCAGCAGTCTGCCCATCGGCAGACTCTTTCCAGTGCGAGACGGCGCTTGCAGACACGCTCCAGTACTCCAGTCGTAGATCGTGACCTTGTGGGCGTGGCTGGGATCGGGTGGCCGGATCGATATCGGATCGCTTGAGGTGGTCGCCCGCTGGCACGCTGCCACCATGGATCACGCAGAAGTACTGCTCATCGGAGGACGAGCTGGTGTCGGCAAGACGACGGTGGGGTGGGAGGTTTCCGCGTTGCTGCGTACCGAGGCGGTCGCTCACGCGATCATCGACGGTGACTTCATGGGGCAGGCGCATCCGGCGCCAGAGGGAGACCCTCACCGCGCGGAGATCACCGAAAGCAACCTGACTGCCGTGTGGGCGAACTTCGCCCAGCGTGGCTACCGACGCCTGATCTATACGAACACCATGAGCGTGCTGCCGGAAGCGACGGGCATGTTCGAGCGTGCCATGGGGGCCGGAGTGGGGATCATACGAGTCCTGCTCACCGCCTCCGACGCCACCGCCCGCGAGCGGCTGATGAGCCGAGAACTCGGCTCAGAGCTAGAACGCGAGCTGGCAGGAAGTATCCGCAAGGCGCGGCTCCTGGATCAGCGGGCCCCCGCAGAGACCGTGCGAGTGGCGACGGACGGACGGCTCGTCGCTGACATCGCGCGGGAGGTAGTGGCCGCCACCGGTTGGGCCGGGCCTCACTTCCCCCGCGGATCGTGATCGTGTTGGCAGGCTGGTCCGGGGACAGGCACGGCCACCGGTGATCATCAGGACGCCCCTGAGGCAACCGAAGCCCTTACCGCTGCTATCCGACCGGTCCGGGCAGAGGACACGATGGATCGTCAATCCCGAGACTGGCTAACTGATCGTTTCAGAATGGGGCCGACGGTCAGTCGTCGTCGAGCCGCTGAAGGACCTGCGTGAAGTCACCACAATCGAGCAGACCAGTCAGCACGGTCGTGATGTTGTCGATGCCTGCGTCTCGAACGATGAGGCCGTCGGAGCACCAGAAGTAGCGGCCGCTCAGAGACTCGCCGGTTCGGGAGTCCTTTCCCAGGAGGCGCTCGACCTCAGCAAGAGTGAACACGGTCGCGCTCCAGCGTGACTCGTCCGCTGTCAGCCGGACCTCGACATCGACGTTGCAGACGGCATCCAGGGGCTCGTCCGCGCTGGGCAGGAATGATGCCTGGAAGCGTTCTGTTCGGACGCGATACCAGGGAGCGTCCCACCCCTGCTCAGTGGCTCCGGCCCCGTTGCTGGTCATGCGGGGAGTATGTCGAGCTGGCCCGGTGGGCTCAACCGGATTCTCTGGCAGGCTTCAGCATCGTGACCAAGAACCTTGTCCCCGACGAACTGTGGGACCGGATAGCCCCGCTGCTGCCAGCACGACCCGCGCGCCGACATCGCCCCCCCCCGGGCGGCTCCCCGTGCCGGACCGGGTCGCACTGGCCGGCATCATCCCGTCCCGGTTCCAAACACCACCTGATCGTCGACCGCCACGGAACCCCGCTCGCCGTCACACTTACCGGCGGCAACCGCTATGACGTCACCCAGCTCCTGCCGCTACTCGACGCCGTCCCGTCGATCCGAGGTATGCGGGGACGCCCCCGCCGCAAGCCCCGGCGCCTGTATGCCGACCGGGGGTCGGCGCGTCGTTCGTAGCGGATGCGGAGTCGTTTGAACTGGTGCAGCCAGGCAAATGCATCCACCAAGGTCTCCTCCAGCTTGCCTGCAGCATCATCTGTCTCCGACGGCTTCGGGCGGCATTCCGAAACGATCGGTAAAGCCTGGCCTCCTCGGCAGCGCAGGAGAGAGCGGGAACCGCAGGAGACCGCCGGCTCGGCGGCGCGGACCTGGCACGCGAAGGATGTCACCTGCCCGAAGTGCCAGGCCCGCCCGAACTCCCCCTGCACGCTACAAGGCCCGCACCAGGAGCGGGTGGAGTGGGCGAAGGAGTTCACCCGCAAACTGTGGGGCTGAGATACCCGCCACTGCGCCACCGGGCGAACGCGGTGTTGTCGTTTCCAGTGGAAACGTTCCATGAGAGGCGCCCCCCGCCGGGCCGGACGCCTCTGATCGCTCGGCCCCACCCCGTCGGCCTCTGGGCGCGGCGTCGTCGGCCGGGGGCGAGGGACCCGGCGCACACCGACGCCGGCCGCCGGAAGGCGGGTCAGCCGTGCTGGTCGTCGTCCGGACGAGTCGGGTGAGCGGCGTCCACGGACCCGCGGGAAGACGCCCGGGCGCACCGCCGAACCGCCCTGACGTCAGAGCGGTCGGCGGTGCGCCCGGTGCCCGCTGCGCCGGTCGGGCGAGCGTGCCCGGCGCTCGGGTGCGGCAGCGGTCCCGCATTTCGGCGGTTCGGCATGATGTGTCGCCCGCGGGACCCCGCGGCTGAGTGTCCGGCGCGGGTCGACCGCCGGGAAGGGGAACCGATGCCGAAACTGCCGTCGCCCGCCGCGTCGTTCGGTGGTATCGGGCGCGCGGTCCGGGTGTCCGTGGCCTCGGCCGCCGGCTTCTACCCCGCGGCGTACCTCCTGGACCGGCCGGTCCTCGCGCTGTACGCCCCTCTTCACCCCCATCGCCTTCGGTGTCCTGTCCCCCCTGCCGGGCTCGGGCAGCCGCCGCACGGGCACCGTGCTGCGCGCCGCACCGGCTGCCGCCGCCCTGATCGCGTCGGGCACCGTCCTGGCGGTCACGACATGGACGGCGGCCCTCGGCATGCTCGTCGTCGCCCTCTCCCTGACCTTCGGTGCGGCCTGCGCAACCCGCCTCGCCGGCGTCGTCCCCGGCCTGCAGCTCTGCTACATCCTGGCCTGCTTCCCGCCCTACGCCCCCGCCACGCTGCCCGAACGGCTGGGTGGACTGGCACTGGGCGCGGCGGTGCTGTGCCTGGGCGAAGTCCTGCTGTTCCCGTCGCCCCGGCGGCCGTCGTACGCCGTGCGCGTCGCGGACGCCCTCGACCTGGCGGCCCGCACGGCGCGCGTCCTGCTCCGGGCGGAGACCGTCGACAGCGAGCGGGCGCGCTGCTGCGGACGACCGGGCGGGAGCTGCGCTTCTCGCGGCAACCGCACGGCGGCCGGCCGACCGGCGCCGGCCGGACCGATCGGGCGCTGGCCCACGCGGGGTCGGCCGCCCGCCGACTGCTGGACCAGCTGGCCACGCTCGGCGAACTCCCCGCAGCCCCGGCCGACACGGCCTCGCGGAACCTCCTCCACGGCGTCGCGGCGACGTGCGAGGAGACCGCGGACATCCTCCGCGGCGACCGGCCGGCGGGCGGCGCGGAGCTGATCGAGGAGATGACGGCCCGGTTCCTGGACGAGCGCGGCGAGCCCCCGGAGGGAGGCCGCGCACGCCCCTACGCGCTCCTGCGGCGCCAGTCGACCCTGCTGACGGTGGCGGTGTCGACGGTGACCGTGCGCACGGCCGCGCACCTCGCGGCGGGCGCCGGCCGTGCGGTGCCCGGACTGCCCCGCGAGCAGTTCTGGTACGCGAGGCCGTCGACGGCGCGCCTGTGGCTCGTACGGATCCGCGGCAACCTCACCCCGCGCTCGGTCGTGTTCCAGAACGCGGTCCGTACCGCGCTGGGCCTCGCCCTCGCCCGTCTGGTGGCCGGGTCGCTGGACCTGTCGCACGGCTTCTGGGTACTGCTGAGCGTGCTCACGCTGGCCCGCACGACGGCGGTGGGCACCTGGTCGGCCGTACGGTCGGCCGCGGCCGGGACCCTGGCCGGCGCCGTGCTCGCGGGCGCGCTCATCATCGGCGCGGGGGACGCGACCGAGGTGTACGCCGGTCTGCTGGTGCCGACGATGGTGGTCGCCTTCTCGGTGGGACCCGCGGGCGGACCCGCCTGGGCGCAGGGGCTGTTCACCCTGGTCGTGTCGACGGCGTTCGCCCAGATCGCCCCCGTGACCTGGTGCCTGGCGGAGGCCCGGCTCGTGGACGTGCTGACGGGCAGCGCGATCGGACTGGTCTGCGCGCTCCTCGCGTGGCCCGCCGGCGCGCGCACCGAGCTGCGGCGCAGCGTGGCGACGCTCTTCCGGGCCGCCGCGCCGGTGGTGCGGGAGACCGCCGACGTGGTGGCCGGCCGCGGCGCCGTGCCGCGGGGCGACAGGTCCAAGCGGCCCACGACCGGACCGCTGTGGCCCGCCCTGCACCACTTGCGGATCGCGGAGGCGGCGTACGCGCAGTTCCGTACGGAGCCGGCCCCGCGCGCGGACGGCGACGGTCCCGACTGGCTCGCCGCCCTGAACTACGGCTCCCGTGTGCTGACCGGCGCCTACTGGCTACCGCCCGCGCGGGGCGTCCCCGGCCTCCCGCCCGAGGCACGGCGGTGGGTGGACACGGTCGCGCGGCAGGTAGCGGATGCCGGCCTGAGAGCGGCGGACCTGCCCCCGGGGGGGGGGGGGGGGGGGGGAGTCGACGTCCGGCTCGCACCGCTGCCGGTGGCCACCTCGTCCGACACGACGCCCGGGGCGTCGTCCCTCCTGGTCGACCTGGAGGTGTGGCTGCACGCCCTCGCCTCGGACCTCGCCACCGCCACCGGAGCGGACCGCGCGGCCGCCGCGGACGCCCCGGGACCCGTACGACGGTCGTGTGCCGGTGCACCGGACGCTCCGGTCGACTGATTGCACGCCACTGACTGGGTACCCGAGTGCCGCCACCCGAGCCGGCCTCCACACGGGTGCGGCAGGCCGGCCGGAGGCCGACAGGTGGCGTGCGACGCGGACGGTCGCGGGCGCCCGCCCGGAGTGCCACGGTGTGCTCGGCCGTCAGGACCAGGGTGAGGAGCCGGGCATGACCAGTACGACCGAACCGTCCGCGGGCGAGGGGCGCGCCGCGCGGTTGCGCGCCGTGGCGGCCGAGGTGTTCGGCTGGGACAGCCTGCGCCCGGAGCAGGCCACGGCCATGGAATGGGTGCTGGACGGGGCGGACGTCCTGGTGGTGATGCCGACGGGATCCGGCAAGTCCGCGGTCTTCCAGGTGCCCGGTTGTCTGCTGCCGGGACCGGTGGTGGTCGTCTCACCGCTGCTCGCCCTGCAGCGCGACCAGATCGCCGGCCTCCCCGCTGGGGACCGGGCGCCGGACGCCGTCGCCCTGAACTCCGACCTCACCGCCGCACAGGAACGGGCCGCCTGGGAGAAGGTGCGCGAGGGCGGCGCCCGTTTCGTCTATCTCGCACCCGAGCAGCTCGCCAACAACGAGGTGGTCGAGCGGCTGGCGCGGGCGCGGCCCGCCCTGTTCGTGGTGGACGAGGCACAGTGCGTCTCCTCCTGGGGCCACGACTTCCGGCCCGACTACCTCCGTCTGGAACAGGCCGTACGCCGTGTGGGCAGGCCCCCGCTGCTGGCCCTCACGGCGACGGCCGCGCCGCCGGTGCGCAGGGAGATCACCGAGCGCCTCGGCATGGACGACCCGCGGGTGATGGTGACCGGCTTCGACCGCCCCAACATCCGGCTGGAGGCCAGCCGGTACCAGGACGAGGACGACCGCCGCAGGGCCGTCCTGGAGCGGGCAGCCGCCTCCCCCAAACCGGGCCTGCTCTACGCGGGGACCCGCAAGGACACCGAGTACTACGCCGGGGAGCTCTCGTCGCTGGGGCTGGCGGCCGAGGCCTACCACGCCGGTCTGCCCGCCGCCGAGCGCACCCGGGTCCACCGTGCGTTCCAGTCCGGGGAGGCGGACGTGGTGGTGGCCACCTCGGCCTTCGGCATGGGCATCGACAAGGAGGACGTGCGGTTCGTGCTCCACGCCGCGCTCCCCGGGTCGCTCGACGCCTACTACCAGCAGATCGGCCGCTGCGGCAGGGACGGCCGGCCCGCCGACGCCGTGCTCTTCTACCGCCCCGAGGACACCGGCATGCAGGCGTTCTTCGCCGCCCGCACCACCGGCAGGAAGGCGCTCACGGAGGTCGCAGACGCCGTGCACGACCGCGAGGACGATCCGGCCGACCTGGCGGAACTGCGCCAGGACACGGGTCTGTCCCGCCCCCGGGTCACGGCCGCGGTGAACCTGCTGGAGGAGGCCGGCACGGTCAGCACCGGAGAGGACGGCGGGATACGCCCGGACCCGGCCACCCCGCCGGAGGAGGCGGTGGAGGAGGCGACCCGCACGGCCGAGGCCCGTCGGCGCACCGACCGTACCCGGGTGGACATGGCCCGGGCCTACGCGGAGGGAACCGGCTGCCGACGCTACTTCCTGCTCGGCTACTTCGGCGAGGCCTACGAACCGCCCTGCGGAAACTGCGACCGGTGCGACGCGCAGGACGCGGCCGACGACCCGGCCGAGGCCGACCGGCCCGTCCACCCCACCGCCACCCGCTATCCGGTCGGCACTCAAGTACGGCACGCGGAATGGGGCGACGGCACCGTGCTCAGCGAGGACGGCGACCGCATCACCGTCCTGTTCGACGAGGCGGGCTACCGCACCCTGTCCCTCAAGACGGTGGCGGGCCGTGACGACCTGCTCACCGTGCAGCACCGGGCCGGAGGGGACGAGGACTCGAGGTAGCCCGGGCCGGGGGTCGCGCGAGCGTGGCCACGGGCGCAGGCTGCGGGACGCCTGCCCGCCTTCTCGGGTCAGCGCACCGGACCTCCGTGCCCGGTGCGGGCGTCCGCGTCCGCGAGGGGTGCGCGAAGTCCGTGCGCGAAGTCCGCGAGGAGCGCACGAAGGACCGTTCCGTCCGGGGCCGGGCGCGGGCACTCGCCACTGCCCGCCGTTCGCGGCCCGGGGACCACCCGTCGCCCTCCCCGCCGCCCAGTCGGCGGGCCTGACCAGCAAGATGATCATCAATGCCACCACGCCCGTCCATCCCGTCGCCCGCGGCAACTTCTCGACGCCCACCATGGACCTCCCCGAGGCCAGGGAGTGGGCGGCCAAGCTCCAGCGCCTGCTGTCCGAAGCCCGCGGCTGACGCCCGTCACCGCCACCGGCCGACCGGCCGGCCACCCCACCCCGTTGCGAAGGAAGACGACCCGATGACCGACCACCGCCCCGGTGCCCCCGCTGCGCCCACGAGAGCGTCAGGACCTTGTACTACTCGCCCGTCCCCGGCGTCTGGGACGTCCTGCAGTGCGGGCGCTGCCTCTACACCTGGCGGACCAGCGAGCCGGGCGCACCTGCCGCGACGCCTACCCGGAGGCGTTCCGGCTGAGCCCCGAGGACATGGCGAACGCCGCCGAGGTGCTGACCGTCCCGCCCCTGCGCACCACCGGCACCACCGGCACCCCCGGTCAACCGAACTGACCGGCGGCTGACGGCGGTACCCGTGGTTTCCGGCCTTCCTTCCCCCGGCCGGAAGACGACGCCGGTTGACGGGCACACGAACAGTCATGACGGACACACAGTTACGGCACGACGAAAGCGATGTGCGGGAAACCCGTGAGCGGGGGACCATGGCGATCTGGCGGTGGGCCAGGTGGGCGGCGCTCGCCCTCGCCGTCGGCTGGGCGCTGAACTCGGTCGTCAGGCTCATCGAGGGCGAGCAGGGGCGGGCGCTGTGGTGGCCCCTGATCAGCACGGTCATCTGGGCCGGGGTGACCGTCAACGGCTTCGTGACCTACCACCGGACCAGGGCGAGGACACGGCCGTCCGCCACCGGCCGTCCGTCGGCCTGACGGCGGGGCGGCCGAGCGTCCCGGGGACCGGCTTCGTCCGAGCGCGTCACCCCCGGGCCGGAAGAAGATCCCGTCCGCCGGCCGGCACACGGGCTGCCACCGGGCCGGTGGCGGTGTGCCGGAGACGGTTCGTGGCGGCTTTGTTGCGGACACATGGCAAGGTCCTCAACGAGGCGCGATCCGCTGGTCCTTGCGCCTGCGCATGTGCTTACCTGGCCGCATGACCGTCCTCGTGACCCCCTGTCACCTCACCCGCGTGCGTGCCGTCGCCGCCGAGGATTGTACCGCTCGCGTCTGACGCCCCCGCGTCGATCGACTCACGTCCCCACGTACCCCCGGCTCACGCCACACCGACCGCCGCCCCCGCCCCGGCTCGGCCCCGGTCCCGCACCCACACCACCGGCACACCGCGCGATCCGTACACGACGCGGTCCGTTTCGCGGTGCGTGCACGTCTGGGCGCCGCACACGTCACCGTTCGCAACAAGGAGCACCACATGAGCCAGCCGATCGACTCCGTCACCGCAGGTCACACGCCCGAGAAGACGCCCGCCGGCCCCGACGCCCCGGGCTGGTCCTTCGAGACCAGGCAGCTCCACGCGGGTGCCGCGCCGGACCCGGTGACCGGAGCGAGGGCGACCCCCATCTACCAGACGACGTCGTTCGTCTTCCGGGACACGCAGCACGCCGCCGACCTGTTCTCCCTCGCCGAGCCGGGCAACATCTACACCCGCATCCACAATCCCACCCAGGACGTCTTCGAACAGCGGGTCGCCTCGCTGGAAGGCGGCGTGGCGGCGGTCGCCCTGGCGTCCGGGCAGGCGGCGCAGACCCTGGCGGTACTGACGTTGGCGGGCTCCGGTGACCACATCGTCTCCAGCACCTCCCTGTACGGCGGCACGTACAACCTGTTCCGTCACACGCTGCCCAGGTTCGGCATCGAGGTGACCTTCGTCGACGACCCGGACGACATCGAGGCCTGGCGGGCGGCGGTCCGGCCGGACACCAAGGCGTTGTTCGCCGAGACGCTGGGCAACCCGCGCGGCAACGTGCTCGACATCCGGGCCGTGGCGGACGTCGCCCACGAAGCCGGCGTCCCGCTGATCGCCGACAACACGGTGCCCACGCCGTACCTGCTGCGCCCCATCGAGCACGGCGCGGACATCGTCGTCCACTCGGCCACCAAGTTCCTGGGGGGACACGGGACCACGATCGGGGGTGTCGTCGTCGACGGCGGGTCCTTCGACTTCGGCGCCCACGTCCAGCGCTTCCCCGACTTCAGCGAACCCGACCCCAGCTACCACGGCCTGCGGTACTGGACCGCGCTGGGGCCCGGTGCCTTCGCCGTCAAGCTCCGGGTCCAGTTGCTGCGCGACCTCGGGCCCGCCCTCTCCCCGCACTCCGCGTTCCTGCTCCTGCAGGGTGTGGAGACGCTCAGCCTGCGCGTCGAACGCCACTCCGCCAACGCCCAGGCCCTGGCGGAGTGGCTGGAGCAGCGCGACGAGGTCGCCGCCGTCCACTACCCGGGACTGCCCTCCAACCGCTGGTACGAGGCCGGGCGGCGCTATCTTCCCCGCGGCGCGGGCGCCGTCCTGGCCTTCGAACTCCATGACGGTGTCGAGGCCGGCAAGCGGTTCGTGGACGCCGTCGAACTGTTCAGCCACCTCGCCAACATCGGCGACGTCCGCAGCCTCATCATCCACCCGGCGTCCACGACCCACAGCCAGCTGGACGAGGCGCAGTCGGCGGCCACCGGCGCCTCGCCCGGCCTGGTGCGGCTGTCGGTGGGCATCGAGAACCTCGCCGATCTGAAGGCCGACCTGGAGGCCGGGTTCAGGGCCGCGAAGGGCGCGTCCTGAACACCGTACTGCCGCCCGGACGGGCCTCCCTCCCACGGCCCTCCGGGGCCTGGCGGGAGGGCGACCCGCCCGGGCGCCGCCAGTGGTACGAGCGGGAGACACCGCTGCGGCTGGAGGCGGGCGGCCGGCTGCCCGGCCTGCGGCTGGCCTTCGAGACCTGGGGGCGGCTCGCGCCGGACGGCTCCAACGCCGTGCTGGTCCTGCACGCCCTCACCGGCGACAGCCACGTCACCGGCCCCGCCGGGCCCGGGCATCCGACGCCCGGCTGGTGGGAGGGGCTCGTCGGGCCGGGGCGGGCACTGGACACGGACCGCTGGTTCGTCGTCGCCCCCAACGTCCTCGGCGGCTGCCAGGGCAGCACGGGGCCTGCGTCCGCCCGCCCGGACGGACGACCCTGGGGCGGCGACTTCCCGTTCCTGACGCAGCGCGACCAGGTCGCCGCCGAGGTCGGTCTGGCACAGGCGCTGGGCGTCGACCGCTGGGCGCTGGTGGTGGGCGGCTCGATGGGCGGCATGCGCGCGCTGGAGTGGGCCGTGGCCCACCCCGAACGCACGGGCGCGCTTCTGCTGCTCGCCACGACGGCGGCCGCGAGCGCGGAGCAGATCGCCTGGGCCGGCCTGCAGACCCGCGCCGTACGCTCGGACCCGCACTGGCGAGGAGGCCACTACCACGCCACCGGGTCGGGGCCGCACGCAGGACTCGGTCTCGCCCGCCGGATGGCCCACCTCACCTACCGCAGCGAACCGGAACTCCAGTCGCGCTTCGACCGCTTCGCCCAGGCGGAGGAGGACCCATGGTGCGGCGGCCGCTACCAGGTCGAGTCCTATCTCGACCATCACGCCGACAAGCTGGTGAGCCGCTTCGACGCGGGCAGCTACGTCACCCTGTGCGAGGCCATGAACAGTCACGACGTCGGCCGCGGCCGGGGTGGCGTGCGCGCCGCGCTGGCCCGGGTGACCGCCGACACCCTGGTGGCCGGGGTGGACTCGGACCGGCTCTACCCGCCCGCGCAACAGGCGGAGCTGGCGGCGGGCATCCGTACGTCCGACTCGCTCCGGACCGTCGAGTCCCCCCACGGGCACGACGGCTTCCTCATCGAGGTGGAGCAAGTCGCCGCGCTGGTGCGGGAACTCCTCCCCTGAGGGGGCTACCGCGGTGGACCGCACCGGCGTCCACGGCGGGCCGATCCGGCGACCGCGGTGGCGGCCCCCCTCGTCTCACCGAGCACAGGGCGGTTCCCGCCGACCACCGGACCCCGCCGACGCAGGCCCACGGCCGGGAGTGACGCGGCGGGCCGGGCCCCGCCCCCGGCCCGCGAACGGGCGTCTGCGGCGCGCGCGAACGAAAATCCCGAGGCGCCCGTGCCCGGACGCGGCCTACACCCCCCCGCGCTGCTCTTGCCCCTGGCCCGCCGCCCGTGGCGCACGTCGGCTGCCACTCCTGTCCGAGCAGCCCGTAGACCCACGAGTCGGAGACGTCACCGTTGACCACGCAGTCCTCCCGCAGCGTCCCCTCGAGGGCGAAGCCGAGCTTCTCCAGCACGCGGGCGGAAGAGCGCGAAGAGGTCGTCCGCATCCGTGTCCTGGAAGGCACGCAGTCGCAGACGAGCGGTGCGCAACGTGGGGGCGGGCAGCGGCGCCGTCATGTTCTCTCCCTGGTCGGTGGCCGGTCAATCAGACCTCCGACGCGGACGACGGGCAACAGCTTCTCCCGGTGATGCGGCGGGGGAGGACCTGTGCCGCCCCACACACCAGCGACTGAAGACCCCATGGCTTCTGCGCGTGCCCTCTTCCGCAGCCGCAAGGCGGCTTCCCCGGGCGTGGCCGTCACGATCGCGGTTCGCGCCCCCACCGCCGCCGGCGCCGCACCGACGTCCGACGGCAGCGGCCGGCACCGGCGAGCGTCACCGGTCACGCCGTGTTCCGACTGCCGTACCAGGAGGACGCCGGCGTCCGCTCGCTGACCTTCGACGCGCACGCCGCCCCCTACAGCAGACCGTTCCCGGGCGTGCCCAGCGGGCTGCCCACCGACGCGTACGGCACCGTGAGGCCCTCCTCCTACCGGCAAACCGGGACTTCACCTACACCGCGCGAGGCACGGGCCGGGGAACCTCCTGGGACACGCGGGCTGCCGCCGGCGTCCGCGCCCTGCCGACGCCGGACAGGCTGAGCCCGGCGGCAGGACGCACGGGTCACTCGCCCTGCGCGCGACCGTGCTTCCTGATGGACCGCTCGACGGCGTAGGCGGTCGCGGTGAACGCCTCGATCTGCTCTCGCGTCAGGTCCCGTACGGAGATGTCCTCCAGGTTGCGCCACATCTGCGCGATGGGCTCACGCAGCGCGCGTCCTTTGGCGGTGAGGTGGACGACCATGACTCGCCTGTCGTGGTCGGCCGGCTCGCGGGTGAGCAGCCCGGCCTCCTGCATGCGGCGCAGCGACTTGGAGACGGTCGAGTGGTCGAGACCGACCGTCTCCAGCAGCTCGGACTGGGTCTGGCCGTCGCGGTCGAACAACTGCATCAGCAGCAGTTCCTGCCCCGGGTGGAGGTTCATGTCGCGGAGCATGGCGGCGGCGTGGCCGCGGTGGACGCGGGCGAGCTGGAAGACGGCGTAGCTGAGCCGTCCGTCACGCGCCGTGCCGGGGGTCCTGGACGCGGGGTCGGTCATCGTGCTCCTCGTGCGTCGCCGTGGGTCGGGTAGTCGGTGTAGCCGCTTGCGCCGCCGCCGTAGAAGGTGGCCGGGTCGGGGCTGTTCAGCGGCGCTGAGGAGCCTATCCGGTCGACCAGGTCGGGATTGGCCAGCGCCAGGGTGCCGACGCTGATGACGTCGGCACGGCCCTCGGCGACGTCCCGGGCGCGCGTGGACAGTTCGGCGCCGGGCCGGTTCAGCATCAGGGTGCCCGGCCACAGCGACCGCAAGGTGCCGAGGAGTCCGTCGTCACCGGCGTGGACCAGGTGCAGGTAGGCGAGATCCAGCGGGGCGAGCGCGCCCACGAGCGCCGAATACAGGGTGTGGACGTCGTCCTCGCGGATGTCGTTGTAGGGGTTGCCGGGGGACAGGCGGATGCCCGTGCGCCCGGCGCCGATCTCATCCGCGACGGCCTCGGTGACCTCCACGGCGAAGCGGATGCGGTTCTCCGCGCGGCCGCCGTAGCGGTCGGTGCGACGGTTGGCGTTGTCGGACAGGAACTGGTGGAGGAGGTAGCCGTTGGCGCCGTGGATCTCCACGCCGTCGGCACCCGCCTCGAGGGCGTACGCGGCGGCGCGGCGGAAGTCGTCGACGGTCGCGGTGACCTCACCGGTGGACAGCGCTCTCGGCTCGGGCATGGCCTGCGGACCGTTCGCGGTGAACATCGTGCCGGCCGGGCGGACCGCGGAGGGCGCCACCGGCCGGCGCCCGTGCGGGGTGTTGTCGGGGTGCGCGATGCGCCCGGTGTGCATGAGCTGGACGACGATGCGCCCGCCGGCGGTGTGGACGGCGTCGGTGACCTTGCGCCAGCCGGCCACCTGCTCCGGGGAGTGGATGCCGGGAGTGAGCAGGTAGCCCTGCCCGTCGGGGGAGGGCTGGGTGCCCTCGGTGATGATGAGCGCGGTCGAGGCACGCTGGGCGTAGTACTCGGCGTTCATCTCGGTCGGCACACCCTCGGGGGTGGACCGGTCGCGGGTCATCGGGGCCATGACCAGGCGGTGCGGCAGCCGGATGTCGCCGGCACGGGCGGGCTGCCACAGGGAGTCGAGGTCGGTGGCGGGCATGCGGAACTCCTCAGTACGAGACGGGTGACGGGACGCGCCGGTCCGACGCCGGCGCTGCCGGTGCCGACCCTGGTGGGGCCGGCATCCAGGGGTGCGGTCAGCCGACGGTGAGGACGAGCTTGCCGCGGCTGTGGCCGGCGTCGCTGGCCCGCTGGGCCCTGGCCGCCTCGGACAGCGGGTGGGTCGCGCCGACGGTGGTGACCAGGGTGCCGTCGGCGGCCTGCCGGGCGAGTTCGGCGAGACGGGCGGCCGAGCGGCGCTGGGGACCTTCGGAGAAGACGACTCCCAGCTCGCGGGCGCGGAAGTCGGCGGTGGTGACGATGCGGTTCGTGCCGCCGCGCAGGGTGATCGAGTCCTCCAGCGCCCCCTTGCCTGCGGCGTCGAGTACGGCGTCGATGCCGTCCGGGGCGAGTGCGCGGACCCTCTCGACCAGTCCCTCCCCGTAGACCAGCGCGGTTGCGCCGAGCGAGGCCAGGTACTCCTGGTTGGCCGGGCCCGCGGTGCCGATGACGCGGGCGCCCCGGGCGACGGCGAGCTGGACGGCGACGGTGCCGAGGGCGCCGGACGCGCCGTGGATCAGCAGTGTCTCGCCGGCCTTGACGCCGAGCAGGTCCAGCGCCCGGTCGGCGCCGTCACCGGCCACCGGCAGCGCGACGGCGTGCGTCCAGTCCAGACCGGCCGGCTTGCGGGCCAGGACGGCCGCCGCGGCCAGCGCGTACTCCGCGTACGAACCGGTGTCCGACCAGCCCAGCACCTCGTCGCCCACCTTCAGCCGGTCGACGCCCTCGCCCACGGCGTCGACGACCCCGGCGATCTCGCCGCCGGGAACGGCCGGCAGCGTGGTGGGGAAGATGTGCTCCATGGCCCCGGAGCGGATCTTGCCGTCCACCGGGTTGACACCGACCGCACGGACGCGCACCCGGACCTGTCCGGCGCCGGGCTGCGGGATCTCGACCTCCGCCTCGTGCAGGACCTCGGTGCCGCCGAACGTGTCGAAAACGATGGCCTTCATGACTGCTGTCTCCTTCGAGTGACCGAACCTTTTATGTGGCTGGACACATAAAACGTAGCACCATTTAGGTGGCTAGCCAACTATTACGTGGAGCCGACCGTCACCTCCTCGGGACCGCAACGCGGAAGAGTGCCGAGCCGGTGATGGCAAGGCGCGTCGGCCGGGGGTGCGAAAGCGCGTCGACCCGGCTGTGCGACCGGATCCGGGCGCGAGGCCGCAGATGGGGCATGCCACCGGAAGTCGGACCCGCCGTGGAGAAACGTCAACGCGCAGTCCGCGCTGCCACTCGTTGGGGTTGTTTGACCGGCCACGGACAGTCGGGCGTGTGCCGGCCGCGAACACTGGCAACAGGTGGTGCGGGCCACCGGTGGGCAAGGGGGGGCGGCATGGCCGAGGGCACGGTTCTGATGGCGGTGACGGAGAAGCCGGATGCCGGAGGCGCCACCGCCGGGCAGTTGGCGCGCGTCGCCGAGGGGCTTCGGGCGGCCGGCTTGCAGGTCCGGTGGGTGGTGAGCGTCTCGGACGCCGAGGCGGTGCTCAGAACGGAGGCCGGTCTGGCCGCCGCCGTGGTCGCCTGGGACCTCCTGCCCGGGGCCGAGGACGGGCCGGGCGGCGCCGCGGTCCTGCGTCGGATCGGACGCCGGTTCCAGAACCTGCCGGTGTTCCTGGTCATGGCGGACGAGGGCCTGCGTGAGCTGCCGCTGTGGGTGTCGCAGTCGGTGGTGGGCTATGTGTGGCCGCTGGAGGACACACCGGCGTTCATCGCGGGGCGGATCTCCACCGCCGCACGCGGCTACCAGGACGCCCTGCTCCCGCCGTTCTTCAAGGCGCTGCGGCGCTTCGACGACGCGCACGAGTACTCGTGGCACACCCCGGCGCACTCCGGCGGTGTCGCCTTCCTCAAGTCGCCCGTGGGCCGGGCCTTCCACGACTACTTCGGGGAGCGGCTGCTGCGCAGCGACCTGTCGATCTCGGTGGAGGAGCTCGGGTCGCTGTTCGAGCACACCGGTCCGATCGGCGAGGCGGAGCGCAACGCCGCGCGGGTCTTCGGCTCCGACCGCACCTACTTCGTCCTGCACGGTGACTCCACCTGCAACCGTCTGGTCGGCCACTTCAGTGTGACGCGGGACGAGATCGCCCTGGTGGACCGCAACTGTCACAAGTCCGTCCTGCACGGCCTGGTCGTCTCCGGCGCCCGGCCGGTCTACCTGGTCCCGACCCGCAACGGCTACGGGCTCGCCGGACCCCTGCCGCCGGGCGAGATCGCGGCGGACGCGGTGGCGGCGCGGATCGCCGGGAACCCACTCACCGCGGACGCGGTGTCGCCGCGCGCGCAGTACGCCGTCTTCACCAACTCCACGTACGACGGGTTGAGTTACGACGCGCCCTCGGCGGCCCGCGCCTTCGCCGCCAGTACACCCCGACTGCACTTCGACGAGGCCTGGTTCGCCTACGCCCGCTTCCATCCGCTCTATGCGCGACGCTACGGCATGTCGGTGGACGAGGAGGCGTTCCCGGGCCCCGGCCGGCCGACGGTCTTCGCCACCCAGTCCACCCACAAACTGCTGGCGGCCCTGTCGCAGGGCGCCATGGTGCACGTCCGGTCCGCACCGCGCGCACCGGTGGAACACGACCGCTTCAACGAGGCGTTGATGATGCACGGCACAACGTCACCGCTGTATCCGATGATCGCCTCGCTGGACGTGGCCACCGCGATGATGGACGGTCCGCAAGGCCACTGGCTGATGGACGAGGCGGTGTCGGAAGCGGTCCGCTTCCGGCAGGAGATGGTGCGTATCGGGCGCCGGATCGAGGCCGCCGGGGACCGGCCGCCCTGGTTCTTCGGGGTGTGGCAGCCCGACGAGGTGACCGACCCCGCAAGCGGCGCGCGACTGCCCTTCGACGAGGCTCCGGCGGACCTGCTGCGGACCGAGCCCTCCTGCTGGCACCTCGCGCCCGAAGCGGACTGGCACGGCTTCCCCGGCCTCACCGACGGCTACTGCATGCTCGACCCGATCAAGGTCACCGTGACCTGCCCGGGACTCTCGGCGACCGGTGCGATGTCGGACTGGGGAGTCCCGGCACGGGTCCTCACCGCGTACCTGACGACGCGCGGCATCGTCGTGGAGAAGACCGACAGCTACACCACGCTGGTGCTGTTCTCCATGGGCATCACGAAAGGTAAGTGGGGCACGCTGCTGGACGCCCTGATGGACTTCAAGGACCTTCACGACGGCGGTGCCCCGCTCGACCGTGTCCTGCCCGCCCTGGTCGCCGAGCATCCGCAGCGCTACGCCGGACGGAGCCTGCGCGACCTGTGCCAGGAGATGCACGACCACCTGCGCGACGCCCGCCTGGTGGAGCTGCTCGACCTGGCCTTCCAGCAGCTTCCCGAGCCGGTCGCCCCGCCCCGGCTGTGCTACGAGCGCCTGATCCGCGGCGGTACGGAACGGATCCGCCTGGCGGACGCGCCGGGCCGGGTCGCCGCCGCGATGGTCACGGTGACACCACCCGGCATCCCCGTCCTCATGCCGGGCGAGAGCACCGGCGAGGAGGACGGCCCTCTCCTGCGCTACCTCAGGGCCCTGGAGTCCTTCGACCGCCACTTCCCCGGCTTCGGCAGCGAGACGCACGGGGTGACCCGCGCCCCCGACACGGGCGACTACATGATCGAGTGCCTGCTCCCGGACGAGCAGGACACCCCCCCGGGCCGCCGTGACGCCGGCCCAGCGGAGCAGGGCCCGGAGCACCAGGACGACGGGATGAACCCTCCGTGAGCCCGAAGCCTGGTCACGGCAGGGACCGCACAGGCGGATGCCGGGTCGCCGTCCCCGCGGACCGGAGCCGTGGCGGCGGTTGCGGTCTGGCGGCGGTTCCGGTCCGGCATCCTCGGTGACTACGATGCCGGCGGCCGCGTGGCCGGAAGGGCCAGCCGGCTAGGCCGTGTACCGAAAGTGGATCTTGGACTGTGAATGATCACGGTTCATGGGTCGGGGAGATCTCACGGACGAGCAGTGGGCGGTGCTGGCGCCGTTGTTACCGAAGGGGAGGAAGCCGGGGTGGCCGTCCGTCTGGTCCCGGCGGCAGTTGATCGACGGCATACGGTCCCGGGTCCGGACCGGTGTCCCATGGCGGGATGTGCCCGTCGAGTACGGGCCGTTGGGCCGGGTCTACGACCTGTTCCGCCGGTGGCAACGCAACGGCACCTGGCACCGGATCCTCACCCGCCTGCAGTCCCTGGCCGACGCGAAAGGCGCGATCGTCTGGAACCTGAGCGTCGACTCCACGGTGTGCCGCTCCCATCAGCACGCGGCTGGGGCACGCAAGCAGGGCGACCTGCAGAAAGAACCACCGGGCGGCGTGTTTACCGAGCCCGGTGATCACGGGCTGGGACGCTCGCGCGGCGGGTTCACCACCAAGCTCCACCTGGCCGTCGAGCAGGGCCAAAAGCCCATGCCGATCGTGATCACAGCCGGGCAGCGCGGGACTCGCCGCAGTTCGAACCGGTGCTGGAGAAGGTCCGCGTGCCCCGCCTCGGGCCGGGCCGGCCACGCGTCTGCCCCAACCGGGTCCGCGCGGACAAGGCGTACGCCTCCCGCAAGAACCGCGCATATCTGCGCCGACGCGGGATCCGATGCACCATCCCGGACAAAACCGACCAGGCCCGCAACCGCTAGAAGCTCGGCTCCCGCGGCGGCCGGCCTCCGTACTTCGACCCGGCCGACTACCGCGAGCGCCACGCGGTCGAGTGCGGGATCAACCGCCTCAAGAGGCACCGGGCGGTCGCCACGCGATATGACAAGCTCGCGGTCCGCTACGAGGCAACCGTCCTCATCGCAGCCATCAACGAATGGCTGTGAGCAGGGCCTTCAAGACTCATAAGGGCCGCCCCGGAAGTACATACTCCTGCGCACGCGGGGACGGTCACCGCGCCCGTGCGCGGCATCGGAGCGGTCGGCAGGCGCCATCCGTTCGGCCAGCGCCCGCAACGTCTCCAGGCCGGCCAGCACCTCCCCGCGATTGTCCGACACCTTCATCCAAGCCGGCAGCCGAGCGAACATCGACATCGTCGGCCGTGCGCCGCCACGCTCCCGCAATCGCGCCCCGACGTAGGCGGACAGTTCGTCAACGTGCTCCTCGTTGTAGGCCCACAAGATGTGACCGGCGGAACGGGTCTGCAGCCACAGAGGCCGTTGGAAGAACGGATCCTCGCTACCACCCAGCACCGCGCCGACCAGACCAGCCCCCTGCATCTCAGGTTTCCAATCGGCGACGGCACCGCACCCTCCACACGCCAGACGACGCGGCTGGAACAGGAGCTCGCTGAAGTATCTGGGCTCAGAAAGGCCAGGTCGGGGGATCACGAGAGCACGGCCTCCGCATCGCGGACAGACCACAAGCATCCGACCCGCGAACCGAGCCAACCAGCCCCCTGAGTCATAGTGACGAGCGAGATCAGTGCGCGGCTCGGAACCCATGACGGACATCATCGCAGGTCCGCGCTGCGAGCAGCTCCAGGATTCTCGAACATGCCCCACAGGCCGCTACCAGCCACTTTCGATACACGGCCTAAAGGGTGTTGCAGAAGGCCGTGATCACGCGGGTCGGAGCGGGTGTTCGGGGCTGTGCGGTCATGCGGCGAGGGCGAGGTTGTGCATGCGGGCGACGGCTTGGACGGCGTGGTGGAGGCCGTCGCCGCGTTGCCGGCAGTCGCGGAGGATCTTGTAGTTCTTCATGCGGGAGAAGGTGTGCTCGACGCGGGCGCGGACCTTGCGATGCTGCGCGTTGTCTTC
This sequence comes from Streptomyces sp. SudanB5_2050, assembly GCF_964272335.1. Lineage (NCBI taxonomy): Bacteria > Bacillati > Actinomycetota > Actinomycetes > Kitasatosporales > Streptomycetaceae > Streptomyces > Streptomyces sp. SudanB5_2050. The sequence goes on along the minus strand of NZ_OZ186760.1, from coordinate 47,594 downwards.
TTCCTCGCCCTTGAGCAGGGACCGTCCGGGGCGTTTGCGGTGCGGGACGATGAGGCCGGTGTTGATGTAGGCGTCGTCGCCGGGGACCGTCACGCCTTCGCAGTGCTCGGCCAGGCCGGAGTCCCGCCAGGCTTTCGCGTCCGCCGTGTTGCCGGGTACCGGACGGGCGGTCGCCACCACCAGACGTGTCTCGGCGTCCACGATGACCTGCACGTTCGCCGAGAACCGGTAGTTTCGGGAGGACGCTCCGACCTTGCGGTCGCGGACCGGGACGAGGGTGCCGTCGACAATCCACAGCCGGTCGGTGGCATCGGCGCAGGCTCGGGCCGGCTCGAGTGCAAGCAGCGGGCCGAGCCGCTGGATCACTCGGCTTTCAGCAGCCGACCGAACTGGTCCGTCCGCAGCCCCGTGAACGTCTCCACCCACACCCGCTCGGCCCTCAACACCCCAGCCATACGACGGAGATGCCCAGATCATGGCCTTCTGCAACACCCTTTAGCTGTCATCGGCGGCCTCCGGCCACCCTCGGCTACCGTAACGCTCAATGCGCCAGCGAGTTTTCAAAGAAACGACTGGCGAACCAAAAGATGCCAATCTAAGAGTGTCGCACCTTAGCCCTTGTTTGGCCGTCGCACTGTGTAGTTGATCGCCGCGACGGAGACGACAATAATGAGCAAAAAACCGGGGATGATCGCAAGCTCGACTGCCCCCAGGTTACCCATGGATCAGTTTCTCCCACTTTCTCGAAATTAGCAGTAAGGAGGGCACCTATTTGCGCCTTAATGAGAGTAAAGCATCCTAGCCCGTGGGGTCCTTTTTTCGTCACTTCCCCCTAAATCCTGCTTTTATGGCGCGCCAGCAAAAATGATGACAAGCCACATGGCGGCAGCACCAAGTCCGCTTGAAGCGGACCGCTCTACACTTGCATCCGTGAGGGACCATGTACCGAGAAAGATAATGCCCCAAAGCGGCAGAGACACCGATAATGGCAGGGATCTCAGGAAGAACGTGCCCCGCACGTTCGACCGCGGCTACGACCACGACAAGTACCGTCGTCGCCAGCTCTGGCAACGAGGGATCCGCCCCGTGACCGCCAAGAGAGGCGAGCCACAAGGCACCGGCCTGGGCATCTTCCGCTACGTCGTCGAGCGCACGATCGCCTGGCTCCACAGCTTCCGCCGCCTACGCATCCGCTGGGAATCGACGCGACGACATCCACGAGTCCCTTCCTCGGCCTCGCCACCTGCCTCTTCACCCACCGCCACGTCCAACGCCTGCGGTGAATTCTCCGCGTTGTCCCGTCGCTGTGGGTCAGTGCAGTTTGAATTCGGGGTAGTAGGCTGCGGCGGCGGTCGCCGTGTCGATGTTGCGTGGGAAGAGCGCGGCTTCGTAGGCGCGGATGGCCGCGTCGACGTTCTCGGGCTGTTGCGCGATGGCGTTGCCGAGCTGGCCCGCGTCGTAGAGTGCCCAGTTCGCTCCTTCGCCGTCCGGCGGTGCCAGGTGGGCGGCGTCTCCGATGAGCGTGACGCCTGGCACATGTTCCCAGCGGTGTCCGATTGGCAGCCCGTACAAGGGGCGGAAGATCGGCGGGATGTCGCTGTCCGCGACCAGGGCGACGAGTGCCGGCGCCCACCCCTCGAACATCGCCGCGACCGTGCGGGCGGCCGCAGGGCCGTCTTTGAAGTCGATGCCGTCGAACCAGTCGAGCGGCTGGTCGAACATGGCATAGGAGTGCAGGGTGTCCGCGCGCTCGCGCTGCACGCCGAGACCGATGCGGGTCGTTTCGTCGTAGGCGGTCATCGACCCGCCGCCGACCAGCGCCAGGGTGGCGGGGTGCCGGGTGTCGCTCTCATACAGGTACGTCTCGATCATCGAGCGTCCGGCATAGGCGGGCGTGGCATCGGACAGCAGCGGCCGGACCTTTGACCAGGCGCCGTCGGCACCGACGAGGATGTTGGTGGCGATCGTCGATCCGTTGGCGAAGGCAATTTCGTGTCGACCGTCGGCGAGGGTCCGGACGCTCCGACCCCTGTGGCCCCAGACGACGGTGCCGGAGGGCAGTGATTCCAGAAGCAACTGCCGAAGCTCGCCGCGCTGCACCTCGGGGCGGCCGCCGGCGGGGTCATCGGGCCGGTCCGCCAGGATGGTGCCGTCAGGTGCCACGTCGCGGGACGCCTGGCGGCCTTCGAGGATGAGGGACCGGAACCCGTTCATCAGGCCGGCGGCACGGATTCCGTGTTGTCCGTTGTAGTCGTGGATGTCGAGCATGCCGCCTTGGCCCCGGGCCCGGGCAGACGCCTCCGCTTCGTACACCGTGGACGGGATTCCGTGAACTGCCAGGGTTCGTGCCAGTGCCAGTCCCGCAAGACCGGCGCCGATAATCGTGATCTGGGTCATGCCTGTGTTCCTTACTGCTGCTGGAGGAACTGGCGGTCCTGTCCGCGAGGCTCCCGGCCGCCGTGCGGAGCGGTAGAGCCGGTTCAGGGGGAGCTGGGTGGGTCGATCCGGGACGCGAGCTTTTCCAGCAGTTCATGGAGTCGCGCCTGCCCTGCGGCGTCCAGCGGCGCGAGGAGCGACTCCTCGACACGGTCCATGGCCTCTTCGAATCCTTGGATCAGCTCGGAGCCCGCTGGAGTGACATGTAGCCGGCGGCTGCGCGTGTCACTCTCCTGTGTCTGGCGCTCCACGAGTCCGCGCCGCTCGAGTCCGGCCAGGAGCCGCGAGACGCTCGGCGCACTGGTGCGCATGGCCCGCGCGACGTCACGCTGAATGGCGTCCGGGTTCTTCGACAGGTACGCCAGCACGGCGCTCTGCTCGTGCGTGAGGCCGCGCTCCCGTATCCAGTCCTCAGCGATGCGGCGCTGCCCCCACACAATCCATCGCATCAGCTCCAACGTGCTCTCTCGGTTCGATCCACTCATAGTTAGCATGCTAACTGTTGCCAGGTTAACTATCAAGTCTTGGGGCTTTGCCCCACTTCATCGGCCACACCGGTTGCGGTGCCGGGGTCTCTGCACACAGAAGCTGTAAGCGGTCGCTTCGGCGATCGAACGGATGCACGGATGCGTCATCCCGATTGACGAGGGTCGGCTCGGGATGGCCGTGCCCCACAACGTGTCCGCCGCCGCTACGGCTGTAACGAGAAGGGCGCGGCTGGCCGGGTATCGGCGTCAAGACCATCCCGCGTCGAGGACCGACTGCTGCGGGACGTTGCTCAGTGCGCGTGTGTCCCATTGACGGGTTGACCAGTTGATCGGACGTGTCTGTCCGATTAGTGATCACGGATGCGATGTGGGACCGGATCAAGCCGCTGATGCCAGCCGATTCGGTCCCTGGGTGGCGGTGGACGGATCACCGCCGAACCCTTGAAGCCATCGCGCGGAAGTACCGCACCTGCTCCCCCTGGTGGGACCTGCCGGACGAGTTCGGCTCGTTTCAGGCAGCTCACAAGCGGCTGCTCAGGTAGGCCGTGGACGGCACCTGGGAACGGATCCTCGCCGCGCTCCTGGCGGTGGCCGATGACGTTGACGACATCGGCTGGACTATGTCGGTGGACTCCACCGTCTGCCGAGTCCACCAGCATGCTGCCGGTGCCGGGAAAAGGGGGCAACCGGCCAGGCCGAACCCGAGGACCACGCGCTGGGACGCTCCCGAGGCGGCTTGAGCACGAAGGTCCACTTGGCCAGCGACAGGTACGCGTGGGCGCTGGCGCTCCGCGTAACCGCCGGTAGGCGGGTGCCGCACCGGCTTTTGAGTCCGTCATGGCTGGCATCCGCGTTCCACGCAGGGGGCCCGGAAGAGCAGGGACGCGGCCGGATGCCGTCCTCGCCGACCGCGCGTACTCATCCCGCGCGATCAGGAGCTACCTTCGCCGGTGCGGGATATACGCCGTCATCCCTCAGCCCTCCGACCAGGTCGGTCACCGCCTCCGTCGAGGCCGGGCCGGCGGCCGACCACCCGCTTTCGACGCCGAGACATACAAGCAGCGCAACACGGTGGAACGATGCATCAACCGCTTCAAACGGTGGCGCGGCCTAGCCATGCGAACCGACAAGCTTGCGATCGCCTACCAGGCCGCACTCCACCTCGCGAGCATCCTCATCTGGTCGCAAAAGTGATCAATAAGGCAGGATTCAGTCCCGCCAGTCGATGAGCCTTTGCCAACCTCATGTTGAGAGCGCGCGGTGATCAGCTGCGGTGTTCGGCGCTGCTGTCGGTGATCGCTCGGAACAGCTCGCAAGCCCGCTCGCAAAACTGCTCGACCTCCGTGACATCCAACTCGTCACCGTCAGCCAGCATCCGGGCCTGGAGCTGCTCGGAGCGCAGCCCGCCGTAGCGGGCCCGCACCTCCGCGGTCACCGGCTGGACCGCGATGTGCAGGTGCTTGCGCGCGTCACGGCCGTGCGACCACATACACACGTAGGTCTGCTCAGGCCGGCACAACGTCTCCACGACACGAGCGGTATCGCGCAGCAACGGGCCGAGTTCCGCCGCCGCCGTGTCGTCGAGTTCCGCGATGGCCACGACGTGCTCCCGCGGACCGACGATCAAGGTGCCGAGATTCATCGGACCGATGACGTGGTTCACGACCCAAGCAGCGGTCTCGTGCAGGACGCCCCCGGGCAACTCCCGGCGCCCGGCCAGAAGGTCACACCCAAGACACCCCGTCACATCCACGCGCACCAGCCTATACGGAACCCGCAGCGATGGTCCCGACGACCAACTTGGCTGAGGAATCCGCTGGTTGGCCTGCGCACGGCCCACACCGTCCGCTCGTCATCGTCGGGCTCCGGATTGACGGCCGCCGCGGTGACGACCGGAAGACCACTGAACGTCTCCGGAAACGACCATGTGGCCCGTCCGTCCTCCCCTGTCTCCAGCACGGCCGCCGCGGGGCCGACACACGCCGCCACCAGCGCGGGACGGGTCACCCAGCGGCCACAGCTCACCGTCGTCCTGCCACGACGCGGGCAGCTCCAGCAGCTCGTCGACGAGCTGCTCCACCGACTGGCCACGAGGCGCACGGCCAGTCCATCGGCGCCACTCCGGCGTCCTCGCCGCCCAGCGCGCCCCGCACATGGCAAGGCCCCGGGCACCCCGGGCATCACTGCTCGGGGCCTCGCGGGTCCTGACCCCACCGAGGCTCGGACATGCAGTTCGACTACCGCACCACCGGGCCCGTTACCCGCGCGCTACGCTCTGCGACGCACTCATAAGGGGGTCAGTTGGACATCGCCACGTCGGTGTTTTCGGCGTTCAGCTCGGACAAGTACAAAATGACCCACGAATACGGGGCGATCATTGCCTCGCTAGTCGGGGCCCTGTTGATCGTCGGCGCCGTTGAGATCGTCAACATCAATCGGTCGCTGGGAACAGAGCGCCACAAGCTCGATATGATGTTCGCCGACGAACTGAAAGAGAGCGCCATAGCTCACCGGACTGGCGTCCCGATACCCACGCCAAGACGGCGCAAGGTGGCCAGCCGAACTCGCCTGTACTTTCTGCTCCGTAAAATGGTGCGCCTCCGCCTAAGAGCCCTCTACGCATTGTGGACCCTTACCATTACTCTCGATGTCACCCTCCTACAAGCCATCATCGGCTGGGCCGCACTGTCAGACGGTGGCCCAGCACCTCTGAGAGCCACACTCATCGGTTACGGCACACTGCTCGCCATGCTCCTCACCATTGTCAACGCCGGCCTGAGGATCAAGTGGCTTTGGAAACTGACCGTATGGGAAGAGCGAGTCGAACTGGCTGACCGGATGGGGCTGCCCCCAGCCGAAATGCGGAGCTTGTTGCGCTCGTGGGGACGCCACACCGGGCACGGTTGGTAACCGACTGACGTTACTGAGCTTTTTCCATTCTCAGTCTGAGCTGGCCAGATGCAGGCAGAGGACGGCTTGGACGAGGCCGGTGATCCGGGTGGTCGAGCACCGCAGCTTGCGGAGGAGCCTCCAGGCTTTGAGAGTAGCAACGGCCTGCTCGACGAGCGCGCGAATCTTCGCATGAGAGCGGTTCATCGCCTTCTGGCCTGCTGAAAGCGTCTCCCAGCGGCCCCAGCAGGGGGTACGGACCGTGCCGTCGGCACCTCGATAGCCCTTGTCGGCCCAGCACTTGACGTCGGCCTTGGTGAAAGCGTCCACGATGCCGTGTTCGCGGGCCGCACGGACGTCGTGAACGGCGCCGGGCAGAGCTGGTGAGGCCCACAGCAGCCGGCCGAATGGATCCGCAATGACCTGCACGTTCATCCCGTGCTTCTTATGTTTCCCGGAGTAGAAAGGACGGTCCACGGCGATACGGTCGATCGGCAGCAGCGTGCCGTCCAGGAGCACGAAGGCCTTCGTCGACGCGGTCCGGACTGCGTCGGCCAGGGTGGGCGCGAGGGCCGCCAGGAGGTCGACGGCCTCGGTAACGTAGCGGTATGCGGTGGTGGTGCCGACTCCGAATCCGGCTGCGAGTTGGGCATAGGTCTGTCCCACCCGCAGGTGGGCGAGCGCGAGGAGTGCCTGGCGGCCGGCGCTCAGCCGCCGCCAGCGGGAGCCGATCGCTCGACGATGCCGCCGCAGCTGCTGGGCGAGGAAGCGGAGGGCAGAGCTAGACACGTCGACGCCGGACGGATAAACAAGCACACGAAGCCTCTGGTGGAGACGGTTCTCTTGGTCGAAAACCCATCTACTAGTACTGCAGCCGCAGTTGCTGTGACGGTCGGTCTGGCTACTCGTTGAGCTGTGCATGGGTGGGGACGTCACGGTTCACGAGGTGCACCGCTGGGCGGCCGGTCTGGACGCTTTCAATGCTCGAATCGGCGGGCATTTCCGCAGGTCCGAGTCGCGTCGGCGGGCAAGGGAGTATCTGCACGGGCTGCCCGCGCCGTTGGAGCGCAAGAACGGCTGGACGCTGGCCGAGCAGGCCGGCGAGTTGTGTCCGGACGGCATGCAACGGCTGCTGAACCAGGCCGACTGGGACGCCGACGCGGTCCGCGACGAGGTCCGCGGCTTCGTGCTGGAGCACCTCGGTGCCGAGGACGGCGTGCTGGCCGTGGACGAGACCGGCTTCATCAAGAAGGGCATCCGGTCGGCCGGCGTGCAACGGCAATACACCGGCACCTCCGGGAAGATCGACAACTGCCAGCTGGGCGTGTTCTTGGCCTACGCCTCCACCAGGGGACGGGCGTTGATCGACCGCGAGCTGTACCTGCCCATCTCCTGGATCGAGGATCCGGCCCGCCGGGCGGACGCGAAGATCGGCTACGACGTCACCTTCCACACCAAGCCTGCCCTGGCTCGCGCGATGCTGGAGCGGGCCCTCGCCGCGAAGCTTCCCTTTCGCTGGGTAACCGGCGACGAGGTATACGGCCAGGACCCCGTCCTGCGAGGCTGGCTGGCCGAGCAGCGCCTGAGCTACGTGCTCGCGATCTCCTGCAAGCATCGATGTGGGCCACGCGGACAGAACGCCCGCACTATCTCGGCGATCCTGCCGGAGCACGCCTGGGAGATCCGCTCGGCCGGGGAGGGCGCCCACGGCCTGCGCGAATACGCCTGGGCCCTGGTCCCGCTGCCCGGCGAGGGCGACGACGACTTCGAAGACGCACTGCTGATCCGCCGCAGCCTCGCCGACGGTGAGCGCGCCTACTACCTCACCCACGCCCCAAGAGGCACGGCGTCGGCCGAGATCGTGCGGGCCGCCCGCGCCCGTTGGGCGATCGAGGAGTGCTTCCAGGCCGCGAAGAACGAGGCCGGCCTGGACCACTACCAAGTACGCCAATACCCGGCCTGGTACCGGCACATCACCCTGGCCATGGCCGCCGCCGCCCACCTGGCCGCCACCCGCGCGACTGAGCACGAAAAGGGGGACCCAGCCGCGACCTGATCCCGCTGAGTGTGAACGAGATCCGCCGTCTGCTGACCAGATTCGCTCACGCCGTCCGGCACGAAGCCGGTCACATCCTGCACTGGTCACGCTGGCGGCGCCGCCATCAACACCGTGCCCGTCTCAGCCACTACCGCCGCCGAGGCCGTAGACCCCCGTAATCTCGGCTGCAGTCCGCGGGTGCGGCCATATTCCGGTGGCGGGCGGAGCGCCGCTCCGACAGGATCGCGCGCATGCCTTCAACGGTGACGAACATAGCGATCGACTGTGCAAACGCCTACCGACTGGCGCGGTTCTGGAGCGATGTGACCGGACACCCGCTGGATCCCGAGGCCGCTCCGGGTGACGACGAGACGGAGATCATGCTGCCCGGCGGCCCGGCCTTGCACTTCAACGAGGTCCCAGAGCCGAAGTCGGCCAAGAACAGGCTCCATCTGTGCCTGCGCCCGGATACCTCACGGGACGCAGAGGTTGAGCGGCTGCTGAAGCTGGGCGCCTCCCTGGTCGCCGATCACCGCAAGCCCGACGGCTGGGGCTGGGTGATTCTCGCCGACCCGGAAGGCAACGAGTTCTGCATACTGCTGGCCGAATCCGAGCGAGCAGCATTGTCCTCGTGACCTGAGCCCAGCGGTCACAGCAACTGCGGCTGCAGTACTAGGGGCTTCACCTGTCTGTCAGCCCAATTGGGCAATCTGGTCGGCAGGTTGTACGAGGCCCCCGTGCGACTCCTGTTCTAAGCCCTCAGCCGTGGGCCAGCTGAATGAGACGAGTGGCGATCGCCAGGATCCCGGCGATCACGCGAAACCCCGTCGGACCGGGCCATGTACGCCGCCTGGCGTCTGGCTGCATATCCCACATCAGCCGCGCCACACCCCCGTAATCTCACGCCACCAGGAGCAGCGCCACCGGTAGCACCCAAATCCACTCAATGTGCAACTACTTTCCCTTCACGCGTCCAACAGTCGTGGGGCCGCAAGCCTCAAAGCCTCCACTCAATACCTCAGGCTGAGGTTGGAAAAGGCCCAATGAGCGGACGGCTGCTGTGGGCCTCGCCCACGCTGCCCGGCTCCACTCACGACCTGACTGCCGCCCGCACCCACGGCATCGTCGAAGCACTCGCCGAGGCTGACCTCAAGTGCTGGGCCAACAAAGCGTATCGGGGGTGCAGGCGGCTCTATCAGGCTGGCCTTCCGCAGCCGTCGCCTCAAGCGGTGGCCACGCCGACACAACAGCACGCATGCCAAGATCCGGTGCCTTGGCGAGCAGGCGATGGCCACGCTGAAGGGCTGGCGTCGCCTGCGGAAGCTTCGCTGCAGCACCAACCGCATCACAGCGATCGTCCAGGCCGTCCTCGTCCTTCATCACGCGTCAGCGTGAGGTTGAAAAGGGCGCCTCGCCTGGAAATCGGACAAAGAGAAGCTCTCGACGGGGAGAATCATGGCGGGAATCCAGCGCCGATCGCGTTCCGCGACACCCCTTAGCCGACGGCGGCGTTGACCGATGAGATGATCTTCTCGCCCCATTCCCGGGTGATGCTGCCCTCACCGTTGGCCTTGAGTAAGAGGTGGCCGAACGCCTGGCTCCGCTCGGTCCTCAGCCGCATCAGCTTTATGGGGGTCAGGTTGGACTTCTCCTCGTGGGAGACGAGGTCGAAGGTGTGGTTGTTGCTGCTGCGGGAGACGAAGGAGTACTTGTGCGCGGCCGACCCCGCGCCCTTGATAACGGTGAAACCGATGGTCATGCCCGCGCCCTGGAGATCGTCCGCTTCGAGGTCCTTCACTAGGTCGGCGTACTTCTTCTTGTCCTCGATGCGGCTGGAGAGCTTGCCGTGGCTGGACAGGGCGCCCGAGGCCGCGTGCGTCGTGTACTCGGAGTAGCGGTTCTGGTACACCCGCGACTGCTTCAGGATCTCCGGCTGCTCGGCCTCGTCCTCCTTGGCATGTTCCGCGACGCCCTGCTTCAGGTACTCCCCGGTGCTCTGGGTGGGGAACAGGATGATCTTCGGTTCCGTCGGGGCGCCGTTGTCGTCGTGGCCGCCGAACCGCACCAGGCCGGTGAACGCCGAGCCGGGCGGGGCAAGGTGGAAGCTCTCCAGGCTGCCCTTGTGCACCTTGACCGCCCCGCCCGGGATGACTGGCCAGTGCGACGGCGCGGCCCCGCCGCCGTTGTCGGCGATGTACGCGTCGGAGTCCTTGTACCCCGGCCGATGCCCCCTGCGCAGCGCGACCATGTCCGGTGTCTCGACGAACTCCTCGCCGTTCACCTGCGCGTAGCGGACCTTGATCTGCTCGATGATGTCGAGCCGGTTCACGCCAAGGTACTTGGTCAACACCTGGCGCACCAGCAGCTTGTTCCGCAGCGGCAGCCTGCCGTTCGGCACGGTGGAGCGGATGCCCGCGTGCTCGGTCGGCAGCTCGAACTCCGTATCGCTCGCGGCCGCGGCGGCGGCCGGCGCTGGGGTCCGGGAACCCAGCATCGGCGGAAGCGGGGGCGCGGGCGGTGCCGGGGGTCGCTGCGGCATGCGCTGGACACTCACCGCCTGCCCGCTCCCATACAGTGCCCGGACCACGGCCTGGTTGCCCGCCTCACGTTGCAGCCGGATCAGGTAGGCCGCGTCCGAGGGCGCCGACGCTCCGTCCTGTGCGTGGGACACCGCGCCGGGTGAGGTGTCGCGCGGGGGACGGAGCACCCGGCCGGGCTCGTCGGCCTTGTCCAGCCGTTCACGGGGATGCATGGGGGTTCCCTTCTTCCACAACGACACCGTGGTACCGATCCCGGCCACCTCAGGGAAGGTCCGGGAGGGCAGGTTCGGGGGCAGAGGGCGAGGCCCACAGCAGCCGTCCGAAGGGATCGGTGAGGACCTGGACGTTCACGCCGTGACGTTTGTGTGTGCCCGAGTAGTACGGGGTGTCGGCGGCGATCCGGTCGATCGGCAGCAGAGTGCCGTCCAGAATCTCGAACGCCTTGGTCCGGGCGATGTGCATCGCCTCGGCCAGAGTGGGGCCGAGGGCGGCCAGGACCTCGACGGCCTCTCGTATGTAGCGGTACACGGTCGCGATGCCGACACCGAACCCGGCTGCGAGCCGGGCGTACGTGTCGCCACATCGCAAATGGGCCAGGGTGAGGAGAGCCTGACGACCAGCGGTCAGACGCCGCCATCGGGTTCCGATCTCCCCGCGCGGGACGGCGAGTCGTCCGGTCAGGCACCGCAGAGTGCGACTGGACAGGTCGATCGACGACGGGTAGACGAGCACCCGAAGCTCCTGGTGGCTGCGGGCGATCTTGGTCGAGAACCCGTCTACCAGGAGCTTCGTCGTTTCGTGGATCCGTCCAACATGCGGCCAGCGCCGTCAGGTTGGAAAAGGCTCGATGTCTCCGCTGCTGTCGACCTTGGGAGCGGACACCGCGCCGAACCAGGAGGACGGGCCATGATGCTCCATGGCTTCCGCCACCTCGTGGAGCCATGAACCCAGGCTGGGCCACCCCAGAAAGAACGCCTGGTCATCGTGAACAGCATCGCCAAGATGGTTGTGCCACATGCCTTCCCCGGCATCGATGCGGCCTGGAGCCGTGGACCGTCGGCCGCTGGATGGGAGCGGCCGCGGATGGCATAGGGCAACTCCCAGCCGGACTGTGAGCTGAGGCAGGTGCGGCACCGGAATGCGGGAATCACGCGCGGATCGTCACTCCTCGAACGGCGTGGCGAACAGCATGTCCTCGACCGTCGGAACCGCGAAATCGGCGAGGTGACGACGGCCGACCTCGGCGAAGGGGTGCATCACCACCGACATAGGATTCGTGCGGCAGATCGAGAGGATGGTGTTGCGGGCGTTCTGCTTGAAATCCTCCCTGGGGAAGGTGGTGAGTATGTCCTCCAAGGCGTCGGCCGGTATTTGCTGAAGGCCTTGCCCGGCGAAATCGACTGCGGATCCGACGGAGACCATGGCGATCTCCGGCCTTTTCCGGCTCGCTATGCTACTGCTGGTATGCAGGGCGATGGCGTCCCAGACGACTGCAACCCGGTCTTCTGGCACACCGTGCTTCCTGAGGAACCTCTGCGCGGCGTCCGCACCCCCGACTTCGAAGCGTTCGCCTGGTACCTGGTATGTCTTCAGCAACCCGAGGTCGTGCAGGACCGCGGCGATGAAGGCAAGTTCCCGGTCGTAGCGGATACCTCGGCGCTCGAAGAGCACAGCGCTGTAGAGGTACGTCCGCATGACGTGGTTGAAAAGGGTCACAGAGGACGCGCTTCGTGCGAACCTCACGGTTTCCCGGGTCAGTTCGGTGTTGGGGATACGAATTCCCGCGACCGATGCCGGCAGCGCGTGGTCCCGGGAAAGCGACCCTCTGTCACCCTGTGCCGCAATGACAGGGGGAGTGGAGATCGCGGTGGCGAGCAGGGATGCCGCGCCGATAGCGGCAATTCCCGTGCTGCTTCGTAGCACTGACCGCCGAGTGACGTCGCTTGCGGCATCGTGATCGTTTTTTTCAGACATGTGAGTTGCTTTCTCTTCAGTGGTGCGGACGTGAAGAGCCTATGGAGGGCAAGGAGAGTTCGACAGGGGGGCGAATGACAACGACCGCCTGGTTAGTGCCAGATGACTCCGGAGCCTTGACCCCGGCGCCTGAACACCGGTTATGGAACGGCCAGCGGCCGGCCGGGTGTCTTATGCTCCGGCCGGTCGGGGGCGCGTAGCGAGGTGAGAGCGCCCCTCGGCCGCGACGGCTGTTGCACGGCAGGGTGTCCGGCTCGTGACCAGGGGGCCGATCTGTCGTCAGGTCGCGCAGATTGTCATCCGGCCGTTGCGAAGGCCGTGATGGCGTTGACGAGGTCGGCCGGAGCTTCGAGTGGGATCAGGTGTCCGGTGGTCGGTATCACCGTGAACTCGGCCTGGGAGAGGTAGGGCACAAGGTTGTCGCGGAGCACGTCGACGGGTTCGACCTGGTCGTTCTCTCCGGCGACGACGAGGGCGGGAAGGCTGATCATGCGGGTGTGCTCGGTGATGTCCTCCGCGATCCCGTGGAGCGGCCATTCGATGCGGGCGGCGTCGGCGCCGGCTCGCGAATCGGTCGCGACTTGTGCCTTGATCGACGCGGGCAGCTCGGTCGCGGTGAGGATGTGATCCCGTGCCCCGGCTGCAGACTCGTCGGAGTCGTAGGCGTGGCAAAGGGCTTCCTGGTACTCGGGAGTGATCTGTGCCGCGGGCTTCGCCGGGCCGGAGCTGACGAGGACGATGCCGCGCAGGCCGGCGGGCCGGGTTGCCGCGACCAGTTGCGCGACCTTGCCCCCCATCGAATGCCCGACGAGGACGTGATCGGTGACGCCTGCGTCGGCGAGTACGGCGAGCGTGTCGTCGGCGAGCTGACCGAGGGTGTAGGGGCCGGGCAGACCGCTGGACCGGCTCCATCCTCGGAAGTCGATCGTGAGGACGTCACGACCCGGAAGGCGCTCGACGACGAGGTCCCACGTGCGGGCGGAACCGCCCCAGTAGTGCAGGAACACCAGGGTGGGTCCGGTTCCCGGCCGATGGTCGTAAACGGGCAGCAGCACCGGCTGCGTTGCAGTCATCGTGGCTCTCCTGGTCATTGTTCTGGGCGATTTGCCTATGTCTTCATTGAATCTCCCGCCCCCGGGCGGAGCATCGGTGTGACTGGTCTCCTGATGGTGGAAACTGGACAGATGACCGTGATCCGACAGATGGCCTACCAACCGACAGAGCCCCGTGCCGACACGGTCGAGACGATGACGTTCGGCCACCTTCGCGATCTGAACGACGGTGGCACGCAGCGTGCCGACTTCCACGTCCTCGCCGTCGTCGACGCCGGGCACGGCTCCGTCACGGTGGACTTCCTCCGGCACCCTCTCAAGGAGCGGTCCGCGGTGTGGATCCCGCCCGGCGCGGTGCACCGATGGGATGACATCGCAGACGTGACGGGACACCTCGTGCTGTTCGTGCCGACTGCTCCGGTCACTCACGCCACCCGTGAAGTCGTCGCGTCCCCGGACTTGGCCGCGCAATGGAGTGTTCCTCACGCCGACTGGCCGTTCGTGGACGCCGCACGCGACCACCTCCTCCTTGAGGCGTCCGCCCCACCGGGGGACATCTCGGGGGAGCTGCCAGGCATCCTGCTGTCCGCGCTGATCGCCCGTCTCCGGCCACCGCACGCCCAAGCGCGGATCTCGCATCCGGTATTCCGTTTGTTCCGATCCAGCGTCGAAGCGCACTTCCGGGAACACCGAGACGCCGGTTACTACGCCCGTGCGCTGGGATTCGCGCCCCGCACCCTTTCGCGAGCGGTGCAGCAGGTCAGTGGCCGCACGGCCAAGGGGTACATCGTCGACCGGATCGTTCTGGAGGCCAAACGGCTCCTCGCTCACGACCGCCTCACCGCGGCACGCTGCGCCAACGTGCTCGGCTTCTCCGACGCGTCCAACTTCTCAGTGTTCTTCCGGAAGGCGACAGGCATGAGTCCAGGCGCGTGGCAGGCGACGCTGGCCGTCACGTGAGTAGGTTCACTGATGAAGGACGCACTTGCACTGGTGTTCCCGGAGCGGGATGGCACATCGCTGTCGCCTTCGCGGTCTCGGCCTGCCGGGCTGGCTACTCGATCTACTTCACCAACCTCGACGACATGGTCCGCAACCTCAAAGCCGCAGAGGCCGCCGGGCGTCTGACGAACAAGCTCGGCACCTACTTGCGGTCCAGCGTCCTCGTAGTCGATAAGGTCGGCTACCGGAACGGCCGTGCCCGTTCCAACCTCCGCTTACAGGACCGGCGCATCGCTGACCTCGAAGCCGGCATCGTTCGCCCACTCGGCTGACATCCGCCCGACCTCCTCAGCTCGGTGACGCACGGCGAGCTCGCTGCAACATCAGGGGGGCGGTCGCCCGCAGGGATCCCTGCGGAAGGCGCCGGCGGAGCGTCTCCCCTTCCTTGCTCTGTGTGGGAGCGGGTGGTCGTACCGGGACCGGCGCCCCCAGCAGCCAACTTGCGCTGGTGAAGGGTTGTCACTGCCATACGGCGAGTTCGTCTACGGCTTCGGTCAGGAGCAGCGGGTCCTGGGCGGCGCGGCCCAGGGCCACGCCGTCCCAGTCCCCTTCCCCGCGTAGCCGGGTGTAGACGCCGGGCACGACCGCCCCTCCATATACGAAGCGGGCATGGTGGCCGGCGGTGATGTCTCGTAGCGCGCGGAGTACGCGACAGGCGTGCACTGGGTCAGCGGCCTCGGTGCCGCCGATGGCCCAGCCCGGTTCGTACAGGAAGAGCAGCGGCTGCTTCGGCGGGACGGCGGCCACGACTGTCCGTGCCTGGGCGGAGCACACTTCCGCCGCGTCGGCTGCGGTGAGCCTGTCGGTCTCACCGACGCACACCACCGGAGTGAGACCCGCCCCGCTCGCGGCGGCAACCTTGTGGGCGATAAGTTGGTCGGTCTCGCCGAAGGCGCGGCGGCGTTCGGCGTGCCCGACCATGACGTGGGAACAGCCGACCTCGGCCAGTAGGGAAGCGCTCACCGCGCCCGTCACCTCGTCGGTGGCCGTCGCTACGTCCTGGGCGCCGACGCCGATGCCGCTGCCGCGCAGCCACTGTCCGGCCGGGAGCAGCAGGGGGTGGGGCAGGCAGGCGAAGAAGGAGACGGCTGCCAGGCGTTCGGCGTTCGGCAGGAGCAGGCTGTCGATCCAGTCCCGCGTACGGGTTAGGCCGAGCTGGGCCTTGGTGCTGGTGAAGCTGATGGGCGCGGAACGTTTGGACATCGCGGGTGCCTTCCTGTGTTTTCGGAGCGGCCGTTCGGTACGGGGTCGGCGCTGGTGCGGTCGTCACTCGAGGTTGGTGTGCCGGGCGTACATCTCGCCCGGGTCGACATGGTGGGCGCGCTGGAGTGCGAGGATCAGGCAGTCGAAGAAGACCAGGGCGCCTTGTTCGAACAGGGTGCCGACGAACTGGCTGGAGGCGTCAGGCTCGAAGTCCTGGCTGTACTCGGCGAGATGGACGGGGATGTCTGCCAGTGCGGCCAGCGGCGACTCGAGATTCGCCGTCACGACGGCTATCCGGGCGCCGGCCTGCTTGGCCGCCTTGGCGCGCTGCACCACGGTGGGGGTGTGCCCCGACCCGCTGCACGCCAGCAGCAGATCGCCCTCGGTGATGGCCGGGCAGGTGACGTCGGTGGACACGTGGGCGGTCAGCCCGAGGTGCATCAGACGCATGGCGAAGGCGTCGACGGCGAGTTTGGAGCGGCCCGCCCCCAGCACCATGATCCTCGGAGCGTCGTACACCGCCTGCATGAGTTCTTGGGCCTGGTCCTCGCGTGCGCGGGTGAGCAGCGCTTCGATTTCCCGAAGGATGGTGCGACGCGCGGTGGCGAGCGGTCCGTCCACGCCGACTGTCAGTGGAGCTGGAGGAGCTGGCTGGTTGTGCTGGTCGACCATCCCGTGGTCCTTTCGTGTACCGGGTTACCAGGTGTCGTGGTGGAGAACGGCGTCGAGGGCGCGGCGAGGAGCGGGGTGAAACGATTCCCCGTTGGGGTGGGCGACGGCGAGCAGTGCTGCTTGGGTGACGCCTTCCGGCAGGTTGAGGATCGCGTTGGCATCGTCCGGCCGGGTGAGGTGCAGGGCGGTGACCGCGCTAGCCAGGGAGTGGGCTCTCAGGGCGAGCATGAGGCTCCAGACGGCGGGCCAGATGGACCCGTAGTAGACGGAGAGGGCGGCGTGTTCGGCGGACGGTGCGTACCCGAGCCGGCGGAAGAGGTCGACATGGTCGGCTGGCGTGGATGCGAGGCAAGGAACGATCATCACCGGGACCCGGTCGAGTACTTCGGTCAGTCGCAGGGACGCGTTCAGCACGCCGCGGCCGACGGTGCCGTCCTCCACCCGTTGGGTCATCATCGCGAGATAGGGCCGGGCGGCCTCGCGGTAGCAGCGGGCCAGCGCGGTACGGCGGCGGGGGTCGGTCACTACGATCCAATGCCACGGCTGCTCGTTCGAGCCGTTCGGAGCCTGCAGGGCCGCTTCGAGTGCCGCGTGCACGAGACGGAGGTCGACGGGACGGTCGGTGTCCAGGCGGCGGCGCACCGAGTGGGTTGTCTGCAGGATCCGCAGGACGGCGTCCCTGTCGGCGGGCGGCACATCGGTAGGTGCGGAAAGGTCGGTCATGCGGAGTTCCTCATGTGTCTGGCCGAGGCGGCTGGTCCTCTTCGGCCCCCGGAGCCCGCCGAACCTCATCCCCGGCGGCCTCGGGCGGTCTTCCTCGCGGAAGGTGCGCCATCAGCGGTATCCGGCAATGGTCACGCTTCATGGCTGGGGTTGAGTGGCGCGCGCGGATCGGACGGTTCGTCCCCACGGGGCGGACGGCTGCCCGGCGCAGTCGAGCACATACCAAGAGTCCGCCCGGTGGGTGTCCGGATCAAACGTCAGGGGGACGTTCCAGCCACGCCCCCGGCCCCAGCCTCGATCGCCTGCTCGGCGCACCCGCCGAACCCCGTTTCCCACAAGACGTGCGCCTGCTGCTGCTCTTGGTGTCCGTGCGCAAGGGAACTCCGGCGAGAACAGGCCCCTGGCCATATCGCCTCTGCTTGCCCGACCGTTCTCTCATCGCTACCAGTGAGAAGTCGACCTCACTGTGCTCCAAAAGCTTGAGACCGTGCCCAGGCCCAAGGCGCGTGGAGGACCTGGGCCGCGGGATCGGTCTGGTTCGGTACCACGGCCATCGTCCTGGAGCAACCCGGACGTGATGGTCCCCCCAGCACCGCGCCCACCGCATTGGTGTTGAGGTTCGCCGGCATGGCAGTGATGTTCCAGATGACGGCCATCGTCGTCTTGTCGCCAGCAGGTCGAGTCAGGTCCGCTCCGTCGGCACCCTGTGAATCGCCGCGCCGACACCGGCGGACTCGTGCCGGTGAGCCATCGACGCCAGTCGGACAGCAGTGCGATTCCGCGTACCTCAAGGCGGGCCCGGGTCCGGCACGGGCCGCCACGCTCGCTCGGGACCTGGGCGCCTCCCGTTCCTCGGCGTACATCTTCGCCGTGCTCCCGGCTGCGGCCTTGCTACATGCGTGCCGCCAAACGACGAGGCGAAGTCGTGGTCGCTGTTGCGACAGGGATCCTTCCACAACGACGTGACCGTAGAAGCAGGTCAGCCCGCCCCGCCGTCGAGCAGCCAGTTGTAGCGCAGCCGCAGCGGCCGGCTCCGTGACGGCTGCCACAGTAGCTAGCGAGCCCGACCACGATGCTGCCTCACGCCGATAGATCAATGGGCGCGATGAAGGTCCCGACGCCCACTCCGGGGTCGGAGCGGTCGCCCGGAACGCCGACCGGCGCGAGCCCGCCGCCTGACGGAAGTGCTGACGCTCAAGATCAACACGTTGCCGGGCGCGCCTGTGCCGGGCACAGCGTCGATCACCGGGCGGGTGCGGGGCTCGACGCGCTGGGAGTTGCACTGACACAGATCGTCAACTGATTGATTCTCACGGGTCTGGCCGCTGTCCCGGTCCTGCGTAGGCTTCCAAGAAGGCGACGGTGCGCATCTGCGCAGTCGATCTGTTGCCACGCCGAGTGTTCACCCACGTCCACGACAGAAGGATGTACACCCCCTATGCGCGCCCTTGTGGTCGATCACAGTGACGCCGGACCCGTCCGGTTCGCCGATGTCGATGAGCCCGTACCGTCCACCGGCGAGGCGTTGGTGGAGATACGACACATCGGTCTCAACTTCGGAGAGCTGAATTACGTGCGCCAGTGGCCGGCCGGCGCTGTGCACGGTCACGACGCGGCCGGCGTCGTGGTGCGTGCCGCTTCCGACGGCTCCGGGCCGCCCGTAGGTACGCGTGTCGCAGTGGGAATGGCGCCCCACGCGTGGAGGACGTGCTCTGGGAGTGGTCTGTGGCTCGTTCTGGCTCCTGTACCCCACAGCGCCGGTTGAGTTTGGGTGTCATGCGGGCAGAATGCAGGGATGTACGGGGCGCCGGTCGCGGCGCCGGAAAGCGTGAGCGGGGGAAGACATGGGTCAGGAGCCGTGGGCTGGGTTGTCCGAGGTCGTCAGCACGGTGCGGGCAGAACTCCAGCAGGCCATGGCTGACGGACATGACGAGCAGATCCGTTTCCGGCTTGGCTCTGTGGAGATGGAATTCGCCGTTGAGATCCGCAAGGACGCCGAGGCACGCACGAAGGTGATGGTGCTGCCTTGGAGCGCCGAGGCCAAGGGCGGCTACAGCAACGGCACCACCCACCGGGTGAAGATCACCCTGGATCCGGAGGACAGCTCCGGGGCTCGACCGCTGATCACGGACAGGTCGCCCGAACGGCCGCAGTGACAGGATGTAGACAGACACATGGTCTCGGGCTTTGACATCGGGCGCGTTGTGGAGGTCTGGGAGGCGGACCGGGGCACCTTTGGCACTGGGTATCTGCTGTCACATCACCTAGTCCTCACCGCCCTGCATACTGCGGGCGGCCTCCAGCGGAATGCGCGGATCGAGGTGCGGCCTCTGGCCCTCTCGGGGGGTGCCCAGTGGCAGGCAGCAGAACGTGTCTCGTCACAGGGCGAGTCCGGCACCGCCCCCGGCACCGGCCAGACCAGTACTCCCGACATTGCGCTGTTGTATGTGGAGCGGCCGGAGTGGGACATGCCTCACTCACCCGCGCCTCGTTGGGGGGTGGTCACCGACGAGGGGCCACGGAGCTGTCACGCCGTGGGTTTCCCCGCATCCCAGGCCACCGCTCCTGATGGTTCGGCAGTCCTGCGCGACACGAAGGAGATCAGCGGCAGGCTGGAGCTGGGGACCGACACGAAGTCACGTCTACTCACTGTGAACGTCCAGAACAGCACTGTCCCCGCACAGCGCGAGGGGTCGTCCTGGTGGGCGGGCGCCTCGGGAGCCGCACTGTTCTGCGGAGGTCGGCTGATCGGCGTACTGGTCCGCGCGCGGGCCGGGCCGCACCCGGCCGATGAGCTGAAGGCCGTGCCCGTCACCGCGCTCCTCGACCGACCGGGCGTCAAAGGAATACTGCGCAAGCACAGATTGCCGACGGATGCTGAGAAGCTGACGGCTGACGTATCCTATCCCGCCGTCGGCACGGACGCGCACAGCGGCCAGGCCCCAGTCGTATGCCCTGTCTCTGCCGACGGCGGTGAGGGCACATTCCTGGCCGGGCGTGACGAAGAGACCGATGCCGTACTGACCTCTCTGGCCCCGGGTGACGACAGGGCTCGACCATCAGTTCCAGTCTTGCTGGTGACCGGAATGGCTGGTGTCGGCAAGTCCGCTCTGGCTTCACATGCGGCGGCTACTGCAGTGTGGCGGCGCTGGTTCCCGGGCGGTGCTGTGCGCGTGGAACTGCGAGGCCACGACGTCAGTGCCCCAGCGCCCATCCGGCCCGAGCAGCTCTACCGGCCATTGCTGCACGCCTTCGGCTGGCAGGGCGTCATCGATCCGACGCCCGGAGGGCAAGGTGCTCAGTATCGCCAGATGCTCGCGGACTTGGCCGATCAGGGCCGAAGGGTGCTGCTCGTCCTGGACGATGCAGCCAACGCCGAGCAGATGCGTGCACTGGTTCCGGACGGGACGTACCACCGGGTCCTGGTCACTTCCCGACATGCACTGAGAATGCCCCGCGCGCGGAGGCTCCGTCTGAAGCCGCTGTCGAAGGCCGGGGCGGTGGAAATGATCCAGCGCGAGCTTCGCTTCGAGAACGCAAACGACAACCGCGTCGAGGGTGACCCCCAGGAGGCAGCACGGCTGGCCGGGCTGTGCGGGTATCTGCCGCTTGCACTACACCTCGCGGCGGGCATGTTGGGCCCCGAATCCGGCCTGACCTTGCCGGAACTGGTCAACGAGCTGGAGCAGTGTAGCGAAGAGCTTGCGCGACTGGACCACCTGAAGGATGAGGCAGGAGACGCCGCGTTACAGGTTGCCCTCGAAGTCTCGCATGGGCGCCTAGAAACCTCCGACGAACTGCTGTTGTTCGCGCTCTTCCCCGTGAACCCCGGGCCCTACCTCTCACTCACCGCTGCAGCTGCGCTGACCGGCATGGAACCGCGTAGAACGCGGGAGGTACTCAGGAAGCTCGCACTGGCGCACTTGATCGAGCCAGTCGGAGCGGGCGTCTGGACCCAGCACGACCTCATCAAGGAGTACGCCGCCGGCCAGCCGATCCCCTCCGCCGAGCGGCGCGACGCCGCACTCGGCGACCTGCTGGAGCACTACACGGAAACGGCCGACGCGGCTGACGAAGCCCTGCTCAGGGCGGACGGAACAGACCGCTTCCCCAACCAGGAAGCCGCGCGCGAGTGGCTCGACACCGAGTTCCCGAACTTGATTGCCGCCGTCGGGCGGGCTGCGGAGACCGGGCACGAGTGGACCGCAACCTGCCTCCCTTCCGCCCTCAATGTGTACCTCCACCAGCGCGGCCATCTCGATGAGTGGATCCGCATTGCGGCGATCGCGGTTAAAACTGCTGTGACTACGGACTATGAGGATTCAGAGAAGGCCGCAGACCGGCGCTCGCTCACTCTGGAAACTCTCGGGTTAGCGCTGGGCTGTGCGGAGCGGTTCGGCGAAGCAGTGCCCTACCTGGAAGAGGCAATCGCGTCCTGCAGGCCCGACCACGACATTGCGGAGCTGTCCGCAATCTGGAACCACCTGAGCGTCGCACTGCGGCGTACGGGACGCTACGGCGAGGCGGTGGAGGCCGGGCGGCAGGCACTCGCCCTCGCGCGCGAGGCCGAGGCCACCACCGCGGAGATCAACGCGCTGAACGAGCTGGGCCTGTCCCTCATGCAGCTCGGCGACCGTTATGAAGAAGTTCCGTACCTCCTGGACACCTCCGTGGCCCTGGGCCGCGAGGCCAGGGACCCCGCGTCTTTGGCCGACGCGCTGAGCCGCCGCGCCGTACTACACGCGGATAACAAGGAGTGGGCCGAGGCCGCGGCCGCGTACCGGGAGGCGGTTGGCCTCTCACTCGAGCTGGGCGAACACAACCGAGTGACGGAGTTGAGCACGTCCCTCGCCGCCGTCCTGCGCCTCGCCGGACATCAGGACGAGGCCGTCGAGCTGATCGCCAGCCTCGCGCAGGGACTGCGGGACACGGAAGGGACAAGCCTCTCGGCCCGCCTCGCGATCGGCGGCCTACTTGCGCGGGAGGGCCGCCATGAGGAGGTCCTCGACGCGCTGGACGAGCAGCTCTCGGGACTGGACAGCGCTGCGCATCCCTTGGAGGCGGCCCGGCTCCTGATACAGATCGGATTGACGCAGGTCAGAACTCTCGCGGTGGACGAGGGCGAAGACGCGGTCCGCAGCGCCGTCGCCCTGTGCGTCGACGCTGGGGAACCCGAGATGGCGGTCACTGCGCTGACGGAACTGAGCGGAGCCTTGACACGCATGACGCGATACTCCGCCGCTGCCCGCGCGGCGGCGGAGGCCGTAGACCTGAGCCTGGAGAAGGGCGTGCCCGAGCAGACTGTGACGCCGCTCGTCGCCCTCGGCGTCACCCTCGCTCAGGACGGCCGCTTCGAGGAAGCGGTGGCCGCGTACGAGGAAGCCACGGAGGCGCTCCCACCAACGAGAGGCACGCTGCCCGATAGGTTGATGCTGGCCCTCGGGCTCGCCCTGCGCAGGGTGCGCCTCTACGAAGAGCGGACTGATGCCGACGGACTGCCGGTCGCCCTGGTCCGTCAATGGGAGGGACAGCGCGACGCGGGTGAGCTGTGGATGTGCCAGGCACTCGGCCTAATTCATATCGACGAACCGGCCGAAGCACTGAACGGCCTGCCGCTCGCCCTGGCCGCTTTCGAGGCCACGGGGGCGACGGAGCTCGCGGATGAGGCACGTGAGCTGATGGGCCGAGCGGAGCGGGACCTGGAGTGCAAGGCGGGCATAGGTGCGCCAATCAACCGCGGCGAGCCTGACCAGACCCGCACAGAACGGTAGTACTGCAACGGTGGCTTGCCGTGTTCGCTGCGGGCGTCCGCGGCGCGGTCCGTCCGGCGCCGGCTGTCCACCGAAACGGTGTGACCTCCGCCCACCGGTAGAGCCGCGTGAAAGCCGGCGCTTCCCGGTCCCACTTCGCCCCGCTGACTCGCCTTGGATTGAGTGGCGAGTCACACCGAAATTTCGGGTACGCGCGCAAGTCGGCCTCAGTAGGTGACGCTGTCGGGGATCTTGGAGGTCAGGATTTCCCTGCGGTGCGCCACGAGGTTGGCCGTGGGATGCCTTGCCAGTCCAGGAAGTTCTGGAGGGCGGTGGGTGTTTGGAGCTGGCGTTCAGCCGCTGGTGTCGTGAGTTCCGCGTTGACGCGCTCGATGTTGACGGCGATGGCGGTGAAGACGTGCTGGACGTGGGTCTTGGTCTGGCTGCTATAGCGGGTTTGTCGCATGCCGTGGCCGCTGACGAACTCGTTGACGGTGCTCTCGATGCCGGCGCGCAGGGCGTAGTTCAAGTTCAGCTGCCGTCGGTCGCCGCGGGTGCAACTGGACTTGACCGGGCACTGGCCGCAGTCCTCCTTGGCGAACCTGACCAGCTCGCCCGGTGCGCCGGCCGCCTCGTCGTCCCCGAGCTGCCACGGACGGGGCGTGGCCGTCACGTACAGGCGGCGCAGGGCGGGGACGCGGGTGTTGTCGTGCACGACCGCCCACGGCTTGCCCAGCCGCCCCGACGCCCGGTGCGCCTCATCGACGACGATCAGGTCCCAGCCCGGAAGGCCGGCCTTGTGCGCGCGCTCCAGCGTGCCCAGCCCGAGATACGTACGTGGCATACACGGTCACCTTGTCCAGGCCCCGCGTCCACTCCACCAGCTCGTTCACGTCCGTGGTGTTGGGGAAGGACACCTCCTCGCCCCGCAGGGAGGACACCCCGATCACCGGCCCCCCGACGGCCCGCCTCCCGCCACGTGGCCTCGGTCTGCGCCAGCAGTCCAGCGAGGGCACGAGCACCAGCACACGGCCCGCGTGGAGCTCCTCCGCGCTGCGCACCGCCACCAGAGTGTTCCCGGACCCTGTCGCCATGATCACCTGTGTCCGAAGCCTCCTCTCGGGTGCAAGCGATCATGCAGGCATGTTTCGACGTGCAGCAGAACCGGCTCAGGCCGTGAGGAGACCCGCCAGTCGGCGGTAGCTGATGAGGGCTGCGGCTATGCCGATGAAGGCGAGGAAGTGTTCGGCCTTGCGTTCATACCGCCGATGGAGGCGTCGGCAGCCCGCCAGCCAGGACACGGTTCTCTCGACCACCCAGCGATGCCGGCCCAGCCGCTGCGAGGATTCGACACCCTTGCGGGCGATGCGAGGACGGATGCCCCGCTTGCATCCCCGTCTTCACCGACACCACGAGCGAACCCCAACCAGAATCAGGAGGCCCCCACCTTGCATTCGATACGCCTGATCTCGTTCGGCTACCTTCACCTGCCGACGGACCCGACAGGCAGGCCGATCTCACCGGCCGCTGACCGCGTCGAAGACGTTCGGGACCGGCTCCGCGACCCGGCAGCCGCCCGCGGCATCCTGGACCACGACTGCCTTCACCCTCGTGTTCAGGACGTGGTCCTGAACACTCCCGGGGCCCGCGAACCTATCGACAACCCGGTGTCCTACGCGATGCTGCCCGGTCCCCGCAGCATCGCCATCGGATGCGCCGGCGGTCGCCACAGGGCCTGCGCTCTCACAAAAATTGCTGGTCACAGGCTCAAGTAACTCGGACGCGAAGTCGTGACGGAGCACATGCACGCCCACCTCCCCCGCGTGCTGAACACGGCGTCATCGTGACCGGTCACTGGAGTCGCAGGACGCCAGGGGCGGAATCGTCGAAGATCTCGACCAGCCAATCAAAGACCGTGGATCCGTGTCCATCTCGTGCGGCGGTAAGGTCGGCGCCTACAGAGGGGCGGTTCGTGGGATGACAGCGCGACAACCGGATCTCAAGCTGGCGAGCTGTCTCCGGATAGCCGAGATGCTGGCGAGACTCCTGGTGGTCGCGCCACTCAACCACGTAGTCATCGTCGTCGGGCGCTCCGAAGCCACCGCTGAGGCAGTCAGCGAAGGCGTCGAGGTTTCGACCGAAGTAGCCCCCCGGTCCGTTGATCGCTTCGCCGATGACTCGCCAGAAGTCCTCCAGCGTCCTGATCTGCCTGCCATCCAGTACGTATGTCGGCGTCACGGCTCGGAGGATACGTGCGGTTCCGCGGCTGCGTCTCCTCCATTCTGGCCGCCTCCGCTTACAAGGGGGCTCCAGACAGGCCCGTCCCCAGTTGACCGAGGAGGGGCCGGCTCCAAGCATCAACTGATCGCCGACGGCCACGGCGCCCCGCTGGCGGTCATCCTCACCGGCGGCAACCGCAACGACGTCACTCAACTCATGCCCCTGCTCGACGCCATCTCAGCAGTCCGGGCAGAGTCGGGCGGCCACGCCGCAAGCCCGATTCCGTCTTCGCTGACCGCGGCTACGACCATGACATCTACCGCGACCAGATTCGGGCCCACCAGGTCGTCCCCGCCATCGCCCGCCGCGGAACATCTCACGGCAGTGGACTCGGAACCTACCGGTGGGTCGTCGAGCGAACCTTCGCCTGGCTCCACGGTTTCAGACGCCTCCGCGTTCGTTGGGAACGACGAGCCGACATCCACGAAGCGTTGCTCAAACTTGCCTGCAGCCTGATCACACAGCGACAACTTCGAGTGCTGTGCTGGTCATAGAGGCCTGACGAGCTGTCTCCGCCCACTACAGCGGCTCTGACTCCAAGAAGGTACGCATCTCGATGGCAAGGCGGCGCATGTCCTCTCCCGGGGCATGGCTGGTCGTCATTTCGAAACGCCACTCGTCGTCGGGGAGACGATCGTGCAGCCCCCAGGTCAATCGGACGTGTGATCCTGCGTGCTCGGCAGACAGCGTCAAGTCGTCCTCAAGAGAGCGCCAGGTCCTGGCGCCCTTCCATCCTCGAAACTCTTCTGCCAGCTCGGCAAGGAAGACGTCGAGGCCGTCACCGTCCCAGGTCCTCACCATGACCTCGATCCGCGCCGACTCACCTTGAGCTGCCACGAGGAAGTCGCGCATCAGATCATCACGCTCATCGGGGAAGGCTCGTGTCAGCTGGTGGAAGCGCAGGCTGATCGCTCGATAGCGGTCACCTCCGATGCGGACACCCGGGGTGATCTCGTCTTCCTCCATCACAGGTGCAGGCTACGGGCGCGAGAGTCCCTGTGACCAGCAGTTTTGTTGCCCTACCTGACACCGGGCCCTCGGCGTTATCTCAGCACAGCTTCGACGCGGTCATTCTGTTAGGACCTCTTATGGGATGCGCCCCTGGCTCTGCGGTCGCCATGGGGCCCCAGACACCGGGGCTGGGTGGTGCGGTCAATCGCGTTGGGCGAAGGCCCGTGTGAGCAGGATGCGGGCCAGGGCGCGGACGGCCACGGGGTGTGGCTCGGTCCGGTTGGCATGCCGCCGGTGGGCCCGCACGTTCCAGCCGGGCCCGGAGTTGCCGGCCTCCTGGGCGATCAGGACCGCGTCCTTGGGATCGGTGATCGGCTGATCACAGTGCCGGCAGAGGCGCATTGCGTCGGTCATCTCGGCTCGCTGTCCATGAGTTCGTAGTGGTCGCACAGAGCGGCCAGCACGCGGGCCAGGCGGCGGGCGTAGGCGATGACGCCGCCGGGCTGCGCGGTGGGCGCGGCGCGGAGCTTGCCGCGGGCCTCGCCGGCGCAGGCGAGGGCGCAGTAGCGCGCGATGCTGGCCGGCAGCCGCCCGGTCACCGCCTCCGTCTCGCGGATCATCACCTCCAGGTGGCCGCGCAGCAGCTCGGTCAGGACCGTCACCTGCATGTCGGAGGGTTCCGGGAGGACGGGGTTGCCGTCGGCGTTGAGGAGGGCGCTCACGGTCTCGCGCATCGTCTCCAGGTCGGCGGGGACGGTGGCCGTGGGCTGGCCGGTGGCGTTCACCGGGCGGCCGCCTGGGCGGCGCGGTGGCGCGGGCATTCGCAGGGAGGGTAGGCATCGCGGATCGGCAGCGCATTCTCCTTGCCCTTGACGTTGACCGTGCCGAAGTCCTGGGTGACCGCACCGTCCCGGGTCACCCGGTACACGTGCAAGGTCATCCTGGCGCCAGGCTTTCTGCGGGCTGTAGCTTTCATGGTGTCGGCGCTCCCTCGTTGAGCGTTGGCCGCGCCCCGGGGCCGTTCGCCCGGCCGCCGGGGTCTATGGATGTCCGTACACCGGTCACGCGGCGGCCATCCGATTGCGGCACCCGCATGTGAAGACCTCCCACACGCGGTTGTTGCCACTGACCACGACGTGCCCAGCCGCGCGCAGGGCCCGGTTGACGGCTCCGCAGTCGAAGCACGCCTCACCGTGTAGTCGGACGATGCTCACGCGCCCCTCAATGACTGCGGGCGCGGACCGGAGCCCGTTTGGCATCACGGTTCCCATCTGCTGGTTCCTGCGCGTGGAACAGATGGTGGGGGCCGGCGGAAGGCACAAGTACCCCAGCAAGGGGTAGCTGGGGGTGGTTCAGTTCAGGTGGCCGCGCACCACTCAGCGAAGTTCGTGAGCGTCTCCGAGTCGGCGCGCTTGAGGCGGCGCAGGCGAGCAGCGTCCTCACGGACTCACGGGTGCTCCCGGGTGTGCTGTGGGGCAATGTGCCGGGCCACCTTCAGGGATTCGAAGGCATCGTCGACGAGCCCAGACCACAGTTGCGCCCGGGCCAGCTCGATGTAGAAGCCGCTGCGTCGCTCGGCCGGCAGTTCCTTGGGCGGCTTCCACCCGCTCGCGACATCCAGAGCCCGTGTGACGTGTTCGTCTCCCAGGCTGACGGCGACGGACACCTCGTGCGCGCGTACGGAGTCCGGGCCGAAGGCGGTGCCCCAGTACACGCCTTCCGGAACACGATCCGCGAATGCGCGGGCCTCGTCCAGGTGTCGCGTCGCTGCCGAATCGTCGTGCGCCCGGCCCGCGATGACCGCTGCCCGCATGTGGAGTGCGCCCCGGACTGCGATGGCTGGGGTAGCCGACGGGCAGGGTGAGGCGTCCAATGCCTGTTCGAGGGCTCTGAGACCGGCCTCGTGAGCCTGAGCAGCGAAGAACGTCTCGGTCCGCACGTAGGCCACGGTGGCGGTCAACGTCGGGTCGCTGGCTTCGGGGGCAGCCCACCGCATCAGGTCGATCAAACGGGCGGACAGGTCCCGGGCCCCGAACTTGTAGGCGACCGCGTCAGCGGATCGATAGGCCCTGACGAGTAGACCTGCGATCTCCGCACGGTCTTCAGCTGGGGCGGCGTGATAGGCGCGGGCGAGTTCCGTCAGCAGCTCGGGGAGCGCGCGCACAATCCGCGTGTACTGGGCGGCCAGTCGCCACCTGGCGGCGTCGGCGACCGCAGCCCGCAGATCACGTACGGGACGAGTGGGGCCGTCGTCGGGAAGGTCGTAGGCAGCGATCGCGGCAGAGAGCGCAGGCAGCGCATCATGCACTCGCGTGTGCGCCGCTCCGCGGTCGGTCCGTAGACGGGCAGGGTCTACCCCGAGGGCGTCAGCGATGGCTTCCAGGGTGGCGTCAGTGACGCCTCGCTCGCCCCGTTCGATCTTCCGAATGGTTCCGAGGGCGACACAGGCCGCGTCGGCGAGCTGCTGTTGGGTCATCTTCGGGCGAACCACACTGCGGTAGTAGGCAATCCGGCGGCCTACTCCGCTGTCCGTAAGTGCGGGCATACTGACTCCAGTTCGGTGCGTCCACTCCGAAAGGTACTCGTGTCCACACGCCGCGTTGACACGAACGGCCCCGCCGACTTCGACCGAGGGAGCCCTTCGCACTGGTCAGCTGCGGACGATGTCGGTCAACTCCATGAGGCTGTTGATTCGCCAGTCCGCTGCGGCCACCACGTCACGGGAGCCTGCCCACAGGTGGCCCCAGGGTCCTCGGCGGATGTGCGCGACGCATAGGCCGGCCGCCTTGGCGGGGAACACGTCGTTGGCCGGGTGATCGCCGACATACAGGGTTTCGTCCGGCTGAGCCTGCGCCACCTCCAGTACCCGGTGGAAGAACCCCGGTTCCGGCTTCGCGACACCCCACTCGCCAGAGGTGACGACGAGGTCCGCGGGAAGGGCAAGGCTGCGCAGCAGCTCACCCGCGCGAGTTGTCTGGTTGCCCGCGACGATGACGCGTACGCCTAGCTCCCGCAAGGCGCCCAGTGCAGGACGTACGTCGCTGTAGAGGTCGCATTCCTCCAGGGTCTCGCCGCGGCCCGCGGCCTCGCGGGCGCGGTACTCGGCGGCAACGTCAATGCCTGGCCGTGCGAGACGCAGAGCGTCAGCATTGTCCTGCCCCCGCGCGACGACGGCACCCACGAGCGCAGACAGGGTGTGGCGGGGGACCTCCAGCCAGTCGGCCCAGGACGCCCAGTACCGGTCGTCTCGCGTGATGGTCTCGCCGACATCGAAAACGATGGTTTCAATCACGTCCGGAAGCCTAGGCCCCGATTACTCGCGCCGATGGAAGCGTC
Source organism: Streptomyces sp. SudanB5_2050 (assembly GCF_964272335.1). Classification (NCBI taxonomy): domain Bacteria; kingdom Bacillati; phylum Actinomycetota; class Actinomycetes; order Kitasatosporales; family Streptomycetaceae; genus Streptomyces; species Streptomyces sp. SudanB5_2050. The sequence continues at coordinate 18,260 of NZ_OZ186760.1, read as the reverse complement.
TGCCTAAGGGTTGTCCCGTAAATGATCTCCGGGTTCGCCTCAGACATGGTTGATCACGGTGAAGCCCGTTGATCTATCCGGTGAGATGCTCTGGGGAGAACTCGAACCCATAGGTCGCCTCGATCCGGCTGAACTCTTCGTCCGTGAGCCCTGGAGCTATCTCACACCAGTCCACCTCAGCCAACCGCCGCGCGGCCTCCGCACCCAGCCGAGCGCCATCAGTGTCGATCACTCCGGCGCAGTACGCACACTGCTCGCACGGCATCGCCGCTATTCCAACCCCGCCATGGGACTCCAGGTCATTGCGGGACAACCCTTAGCGCCTCAGTCCCTCGCGTCGACGACTGGTAACTACCGACCCGGCCCTGCGACTCGCGGACAGGCGGCAGATGGGCGTTCAGGTCCTGCTGAGTCGCCTCCCACGCAGCCAGTCGCGCCGTGGTGTCGCTGTCGCCCCGGTCAACGGACCGCTCCCCGGCTCGAAGGCGTGTGGTCTGCCGCGCCGCCCGCGGTGGGCGGCCTGGTGGGCTGAGGTCTCACCGGCATTGTCACCAGGACTAACCCGTGTGTGCGCCGAGGAGGCTGGAGAGACGGTATGGCGGCCGCCATACCCGCCATCTTCGCAGGTGTCGAGGCGTCTCGTATGCTCACCTCCGTGGAGCGGGGAAAGCTGATCGCGGACCGTTACGAGCTGATCGGCCGTCTGGGCCGGGGTGGCATGGGCGAGGTGTGGGCCGCGCGGGATCGCGTGCTCCACCGTGAGGTCGCGCTCAAGCTGCTGGATCTCGGCGGGATTACCCAGGATGACCTGCCCCGGCGGTTCGAGCGCGAGGCGGTCGCCGCTGCCCAGATCGTCCACCCCCACGTCGCCGCCCTGTACGACCGGGGCGTGCATGACGACGTGCTGTTCCTGGTCATGGAGAAGGTGAACGGCCGGACGCTCGCAACGCTTCTCCAGGCTGAGAGTCGTTTCCCACTGAGGCGTGCCGTGGCCATCGCCAGCGGTGTCTGCGCCGCGCTGGAGGCCGCCCACCGGGCCCAGGTCATCCACTACGACATCAAGCCCCACAACGTCATCGTCACCGGCGACGGGCTTGTGAAGGTCATCGACTTCGGGATCGCCGGGTTCGTCCAGGCCGCGTTCACCGTGGCGCGCTCCTCCCAACTGACTCCAGCCGGAACGCCGGAGTACGGCGCACCGGAGCAGTTCCTCACGGCACGCGGCGACGAACGCTCCGACCTGTACGCACTCGGTGGGATGCTCTTCGCGATGCTCGCCGGCCGACCGCCCTTCGCCGGGCACAACAGCATCGCGGTCGTGCGGCGCAAGCTCGACGAGGAGGCCCCACCCCTCGACGCGTTCCGCCCCGGCCTGCCGCCGGAGGTGACCGCGCTCGTCGCCGAACTACTGGAGCGCGACCCCGATCGGCGCCCCCAGTCGGCGCAACAGGTACAGCAGCGGCTTCAGGCACTCCTGGCGTCGTGCGCGGCAGCGGAAGCTCCCACCGCGACGATGCCCCCGTCCCCGCGCACCCGCCTGATGGACAACACCCAGCAGGCCCCTCGGCTGCCCTCTCCCGACTCCTGGGACCGCGCCTCCACCGACGAGACGCCGTTCACTGCAGACGCCCTGCTCCCGCGGCGGTTTACCAACGACATGGACATCGAGTTCGCCCGGATCGCCGAGGACACCCGCCTCTCCCGTGAAGCGGGCCCCAGCGACCTGGCCGGGGAACTCGCGCGCCGTGGCTGTACCGAAGAAGTGGTCGTCGGCGTCTACGCGGAGCAGCCCGGTCCCCACGCCACGCCTGAGAACCCCGTCTACGTCTGCGTCCAGGTCTTCGCGTTCCCCGACGTGGCGACGGCCCAGGACGCGCACAAGCACTTGGGCGACGGGGGCGGGGCCTGGCGCCTCACCATGTGGAGCGCCCGCGACGGGGGCGGCCTCGCCCCCAGTCCCGACAAGGTCTACCGCAGCTACCGATGGCGGTACAGCTGGAGAGCCCACCGCTACCTGACCGTGGCGTTGGCCTACCGCGCCGACCTCACCAACGACGGCTCCATCGGGCCCTGGTTGGCCGCAGCCGCCCGCCGAGCCGCAGTCTCCACCGGGCCGCAGAACCACCACGGTTAGTCCGGCCCGCCCCCATCGTCGTCCTCGTCCAGCACGGGCGCGTCCGGGTCGCACAGCGGGCGCAGGGCGCCGGGCGCCGGCGGCCGGGGGAGCCCTACACCACCGTTGCTTCTGGACTGATGTGTGAGGTCCTCGCCGGGACGATCCTGGCACGCTGCCGTCACGTGACCCCGCCGCGCAACTCAAGAGGTACTTGGCGACACCCGCGGGCCAGTCACCTCTCAGTCCAGTATTGAAAGTCAAGGTCGACAATGATGCGCCGGATCGTCTCGTGCTCCGTGGCGTATGCCCGCAGGTCTTCGAAGAACGGCCGGCCACCGAAGTACCCGGGAGGCAACCTGATGCGCTGCGCGCTGTCGGGAGCAGGGCGGCCAGCCAAGACCTTCACGTTGCCCGAGCTGTGCGAGATGACGAAGATTGCGATGTCGGACCCGATGAGGCGCACCCGCCTGAACGGGAGTTGCATACGATCCACCTCGTGACCGAACAGTGGATATCTGCTCTCAGCTTTCTACCTTCGCAGCCCCTCCGAGGGCAGACGGAACAGCCGCGACCACTGAGCCCTTTCCAGCTTGATCAGGAGGCGAGTTCGAGGGCGACAACGGCACGGACGTTGGCGGTGGTCCGGGTGGTGCTGCAGCGGAGTTTCCGCAGGAGCCGCCAGCACTTGAGGGTGGCCATGGCACGTTCGCCGAGGCTGCGGATCTTGGCGTGATCGTGGTTGTGACGCCGGCGCCAGCTGCGCAGACTCTTGCCTCGGGACGGAATGCGGACCGCAGGACCTGCGCCCTGATACGCCTTGTCCGTTCAGCACTTGATGTCGTTGGCGGCGAGAGCGTCGGGAGTGCCGTGGGCCCGGGCCGCGGTCAGATCGTGCACGGCTCCGGGCAGCGCGTCCGATACCCAGATCAGACGGCCGGCTGGATCCGCGAGCACGTGCAGGTTCATGCGTGGTGCTTCTTCTTCCCCGAGTAGTACGGGCGGTCGGCGGCGATGCGGTCGATCGGCAGCACGGTGCCGTCGAGGATCACGTACGTCTTCTTCTGCGCGGTCTCCATGGCCTGTTCGAGCGTTCGAGCGAGGGCGGCCAGGAGGTCGACGGCCTCGCGTATGTAGCGGTAGGCCGTGGCGGTCCCGATGCGGAAGCCTGCGGCGAGGCGCGCGTAGGTGTCGCCGTAGCGCAGGTGGGCCAGGACGAGCTGGGCCTGCCGACCGCAGGTCAGGCGACGCCGGCGGGAGCCGATGCGGCGGAGGTGACCCTGCGAGGAGACCGGGGAGGTGCTGCAGGGTGCGGCTGGACAGATCGATGCCGGACGGGTGGACAAGCACGCGAAAGCTCCTGGCGGACTGGTGATCTTGGTCGTGGACCCGTCTATCGGGAGCTTTCTTCATGGCCGCTGCCGGTGCCGCACGTCCAACCACCCGTCAGGTCAGAAACGGCTGACTGAGAGGATGCTGCGCCATGACCGCACCGATCAGTGAGTCGTGGACGCGAATCGAGAACTGGCTGGCAGAGTACGCGCCGGCGACCTACGCCGCGCTGGCACCGCCTGCGGATCCGACGGACATCGCCGCAGTCGAAGGTGTCATCGGCCACCCGCTGCTGAAGCCTTTGGTGATGTCGCTGCTGCGACACGATGGTTTCCTCAACCAGTTTCAGGGCTCACTGCTGCCAGGGCGCTACATACCGATGAGTGCACGCGAGATAGCGGCTGCGTGGCAACTCCTCACCGGCTTTTACGACAAGTGCGAGGCGGATCAGGAAGGAAAGGAGGCAGACAACGACTTCATGAAGCTCGGGTTCAGCAGCGTCCTGTACGGACACCCGCAGTTGATCCCCATCGCGCGGGATCCCGGCGGAGGGCACATCGTGCTGGACCACCGTCCCGAAATCGATCGGGGGCGCGTCCACGAGGCCGAGGCCGTGGAAGGCGTTATGCGCGTGTCACATGAGATGTGGACGTCTCTGCCAGCGCTCATGGAGGCGATCGCCACGTCTCTTGAGGCCGGCCAGCCACTCAACGGCAACATGCCGGTAGTGGACGAGGAGCAGAGGCTGTACTGGGACCACAGACCGCTGCGCAATGACCGGACCCTGCATCGATCCTGACAAGAGGCGGATAGTGAGGATCTGAGCCTCGGACGCGCTACCTGGCGCCGTGCACGATCTGACCGCGGCTCGGACCCACGGCACCCCCGACGCTCTCGCCGACCCCCTACCAAGTGCTGGGCGGACAGGTATACCAGAGCGCAGGCTATGCCGTCCGCGTCCCGTTCCCGGGCAAGGGCCTGCGCGGCTGGCGGCGGTGTCACGCCCGCGTTCACTGCCGAGATACGCGGCCTCGTCGAACGCGCCCTGGCCACCCGCACATGCTGGCGGCTCGTGCGGAGCTCCGTTGCAGCACACACGGATCACCGTTGTTGTCCGTGCCTTCGCCGCCCTTGAACTCGCCACCTGATCAAGATGGAAACGGCTCAGTGAGGTGCGGTCCGTCTTTGTGTTTTGGGTGTGGTTCAGGTGGTGGTGTGGATTTCGGTGTAGACGTGGGCGCCGCGGTTTTCGTTGAGGTCGAGGGAGGTGAGGATGGAGGGGAGGGTGATGGTGGGGAGGAGGTGGCGGAGGAGGGCGTTGGCGCGGGTGGTGAGGTCGGTGTAGTCGCTGAGGGCGTGGGACATGGATTGGATGCCGGCGTAGGCGCCGACGAGGACGTCGGCGGTTTCTGTGGGGTTGACGTGGGGGAGGAGTTCGCCTTGGTCGCGGGCTTTTTCGAGGCGTTGGCGGGTGAGGTCGGCCCATTGGCGGAAGGGGCCGGTGCGGTCGAATTCTGTGGAGAGTTGGTCCATGGTGAGGCGGACGGCTGCGCGGACCATGGGGTCGGTCTGGAGTCGGTGGGTGTGGAGCATGACGACGTCGATGAGTTCTTGGGTTTTGGAGGGGCGTTCGGGGATGGTGAGGTTGCGGTTCTGTGTGGCGAGGACTTCTTGGGCGAGGTCGTCTTTGGAGGGGAAGTGGAAGTAGAGGGCGCCTTTGGTGACGCCTGCGGTGGTGAGGATGTCGGCGATGGTGGCGGCTTTGTAGCCGCGTTCGTTGAAGACTGTGGCGGCGGCCAGCATGATGTTCTGGCGTGTGCGGATCGCTCGTTCTTGTGCCGGCACGTTGCCCTCCCGTTGTGCGATGAGCCCTGTGGAAGGCTTCGCTTACAAACCGTCTAGTTCGTATTTTAACGTCGGTGGGCGTGTGGCCAAGACGTGCGGGTGGGTAACTTCGGTGGCGACAGGTGGGGATCGGCCGTTCGGGGTGGGGGGCGTTGTGGTGGTTTTGGTGACGGGTGGGTCGGGGACGGTGGGCGGGGAGGTGGTGCGGCGGTTGCCGGCCGGTGTGGAGGTGCGGGTTCTGGTGCGTGATCCGGCTCGGGTGGCGGCCGGGGGGCGGGTGAGGGTGGTGCGTGGGGATTACGGTGATGCGGCGTCGTTGCGGGCGGCTCTGCGGGGGGTGAGGCGGGCGTTTTTGGTGACGACGGTGGTCGGGGGGGATCAGGATGCGTGTTTTGTGCGGGCGGCGGCGGATGCGGGTGTGGAGCATGTGGTGAAGCTGTCGGCGGCCGCTGTGGAGGATGCGGGGGCGGATGATCTGATCACGTGCTGGCAGCGGGAGAGTGAGGAGCTGCTGCGTTCCTCGGGTCTGGCCTGGACGTTGTTGCGGCCCCGTTCGTTCATGTCGAACAGTCTCGGGTGGGCGGCGGAGGTCCGGGCCGAGGGTGTGGTGCGTGATCTGTTCGGGGCGTCGTTGAACGCGTGTGTGGATCCGGGGGATGTGGCGGAGGTGGCGGTGCGGGCGCTGACGGGGCCGGGGCATGCGGGGCGTGCGTATGTGCTGACGGGTCCGGAGGCGGTCTCGGCGGTTCAGCGGACGGCCCGGCTGTCGTGTGTGCTGGGCCGTCCGCTGCGTTTCGAGGAGCTGGGGTGGGAGGAGGCCCGGGCCCGGTGGGGCCGGCGGTATCCGCCGGCGGTGGTGGAGGCGCTGCTGCGGAGTGCTGTGCGGCAGCGGGAGGGGGCCAAGGCCGGGGTGGACGGGACGTTCGCCCGCCTGGTGGGCAGGCCTGCGCGGTCGTTCGGTCAGTGGGCGGCCGACCATGTGGCGGGTTTTTCCGGCCGCTGACCGGGCGGCGGGGTGGCGCGGGGGTGGCGGGTGTCAGGCGGCGTCTGCTGCTGTGACGGTGCAGGTGAAGACGGTCTGGCCGCGCTGGTGTCCGGTGATGTGGACGGTGGTGAGGCCGGGGCTGTGGGTGGGGTGGGGGGCGGCCTCGATGATGCAGGGGATGTCGAGTTCGGCGTACTGCACCAGTTCGCTGGTCAGGCCGAGGGGGAGCAGGGAGGTTCTTCCCAGGGCTCCTGCTGCTGCCTGCCGGGCCGCTTCGAGGAGGACCATGCCGGGGACGTGGTCGCCGGGGTGGTCGAAGAGGACGGGGTGCTGGGTGTCCAGCCGCAGCTGCCAGCGGTGGGGGTCCTCGGTGGGGGAGAGGACCACGTCGGCGGGGGACATGCGTCCCACGCTCTGCGGGGCGGCGGGTGCGGTCAGCGGCAGGGGGCGGTGGCCGTCGGCGAACACGTGGGGCGGGCGCAGCCGCCGGTAGACGGTGGGGGAGACGCAGGAGAAGGAGAAGACGCCGGTCGCCGCGGTGTGGCCGTCGCGGCGTACGACGGCCTGGTAGCGCAGGGCGGCGAGGCGGCCGCCGCGCATCTTGAGGTCCTCGCAGGTCACGTCGAGGTCGAGGGAGGCGGGGGCCTGGTGGATCATCAGGTGGTGCGGGTCGACGCGCAGGCTGAGGTCGTGCAGCAGGTAGTGGTGGCCGAAGGGGACGCCGAATTCGGCGTGGCCGAGGAGGGATCCGACCTGGCGGATCGTTTCGGCGGCGATGAGGGGGTCGTGGTAGCGGCCGTCGATCGGGGTGAAGAAGCTGTGGCCGCGCGGCCACTGGGCGGCGACTTTGAAGCGTGTGTCGTCCACGCGCTCCCAGTCGGTGAGCATGACCTCGGCGACGGCGGCGCGGTGGACCAGTTCCTTGGGGACGGTCGTCGTCAGGTTCGGGTAGCGGAAGAGGCTGGGCCGCAACCGCGGGGTGCCGGCGGGCAGTACGGGCTCCTGGCCGAGGGCCGGGTGTGTTGCGGGGAACGCGCTGGTAGCCATTTTTCCCCCTGCTAATGGACGTATCGAAAGCGCTCCGTCCGCCGTCGGTGACGGACGTGATGAAAGATAGGGACCGTCCGGTTTGATTTCTAGGGGAACCGGTCCCTCCGACGAGCCGCTCTTGGAGGCCGCCCTTCCGGAAGCCGTCGCTCCGCCCGGCACCCTGCTCTGTTGCCGAAGGCGGGCCCCTGCGGGCGCCTGCGGGGCGGCGGGGCCGGCGCCCGTCCTCTCGAGCGGAAGTGCAGCGCTCCTGTAGTGCGCGGGCGGACGGTGGCCGCACGCCGAGAGGAGGGGACATGGCCGAACCGGAGCGGGCCGTGCCCGCTGTGCGCATCGAGCGCGGACGTGCCGGTGCCGAGGAACTGGCCGCGCTCACCGTCGTGCTGTACGCGCTGATGGCCCGCCGGGACGAGGGGCCGGGCGGGCGGGAGCGGTCGGGGGTCGCCCCGTGGCGGCCCGGACGCCGGGCCGGGGCCTACCGGTCCCCCTATTGCTGGCGGTAGGCCGGCACCGCATCTTCCATGGCTGATTCCTGTGCGCGCCGAGCTCCCCGAACCAAAACCGCATAGATGGTTTGTTACGGTGAAGCGACGACCGGGCCGCGCCATGAGGGAGGGACAGATCGTGACGATACTCAATGACATTCCTCGGGTGGCGCTTCCCGCGGAGCCGGCGGACGCGCGCGGGCGGGTGGCCGAGCTGCACGGTGTGCGTGCGCAGGCGCTGGCCGGGCCGGGTGAGAAGGCGACGGCGGCGCAGCACGCCAAGGGCAAGCTGACCGCGCGGGAGCGGATCGAGCTGCTGCTGGATGCGGGGTCGTTCCGGGAGGTCGAGCAGTTGCGGCGGCACCGGGCGACCGGGTTCGGGCTGGAGGCCAAGAAGCCGTACACGGACGGTGTGATCACCGGCTGGGGGACGGTGGAGGGCCGGACGGTCTTCGTCTACGCGCACGACTTCCGGATCTTCGGCGGTGCGCTGGGCGAGGCGCACGCCACGAAGATCCACAAGATCATGGACATGGCCATCGCGGCCGGCGCTCCGCTGGTCTCCCTCAACGACGGCGCGGGCGCCCGGATCCAGGAGGGCGTCTCGGCGCTCGCCGGCTACGGCGGCATCTTCCAGCGCAACACCCGGGCGTCGGGGGTCATCCCGCAGATCAGCGTGATGCTCGGCCCGTGCGCGGGCGGCGCGGCCTACAGCCCCGCCCTCACCGACTTCGTGTTCATGGTCCGCGACACCTCGCAGATGTTCATCACCGGTCCCGACGTGGTCAAGGCGGTCACCGGTGAGGAGATCACCCAGAACGGTCTGGGCGGGGCCGACGTCCACGCCGAGACCTCGGGGGTGGCGCACTTCGCCTACGACGACGAGGAGACCTGCCTCGCCGAGGTCCGCTACCTGCTGTCGATGCTGCCGCAGAACAACCGGGAGTTCCCGCCCTGCACGCCCTGCTCGGACCCGCAGTCCCGGCGTTCCGAGGCGCTGCTGGACCTGGTGCCGGCGGACGGCAACCGTCCCTACGACATGGCCAGGGTCATCGAGGAGATCGTCGACGACGGCGAGTACCTGGAGGTCCACGAGCGCTGGGCCCGCAACATCATCTGCGCTCTGGCGCGGCTGAACGGGCAGGTCGTGGGCATCGTCGCCAACCAGCCGCAGGCCCTGGCCGGCGTCCTGGACATCGAGGCCTCCGAGAAGGCCGCCCGCTTCGTCCAGATGTGCGACGCCTTCAACATTCCCCTCGTCACCTTCCTGGACGTCCCCGGCTTCCTGCCGGGCGTCGACCAGGAGCACGGCGGGATCATCCGTCACGGCGCCAAGCTGCTGTACGCGTACTGCAACGCCACCGTCCCGCGGATCTCCCTGATCCTGCGCAAGGCCTACGGCGGCGCCTACATCGTGATGGACTCCCAGTCCATCGGCGCCGACCTCACCTACGCCTGGCCGACCAACGAGATCGCCGTGATGGGCGCCGAGGGCGCCGCCAACGTCATCTTCCGCCGGCAGATCGCCGAGGCCGAGGACCCCGACGCGGTGCGCGCCCGCATGGTCAAGGAGTACAGGGCCGAGCTGATGCACCCCTACTACGCGGCCGAACGCGGCCTGGTCGACGACGTCATCGACCCCGCCGGGACCCGCGAGGTGCTGATCGAGTCCCTGGCGATGCTGCGCACCAAGGACGCCGACGTGCCCTCCCGCAAGCACGGCAACCCCCCGCAGTGACGGAGTGATCGATGGTCAGACAGGAACGTGCGGTGCGTACGCGGGAAGCCCTGATCAGGTCTGCGGCCGAGATCTTCCACGACGAGGGCTTCCACGCCGCGGCGCTCACCACGATCAGCTCCAGGGCGGGGGTGAGCAACGGCGCACTGCACTTCCACTTCGCCAGCAAGGCGGCGCTGGCGGACGCGGTGGAGGAAGCGGCCGCAGACGTGCTGCGGGCCGTCGTCGGCCGGTGGGACGGGGGACCGCCCGGGGTTCTGCAGTGCCTGGTGAACGCCACCCATGAGCTGGCCTGCGCCCTGCAGAACGACGTGGTGCTGCGGGCGGGTTTCGAGCTGAGCCGGGAGGCCGGCCGGCAGCCGCGGACCGACCTGCGGCTGTGCTGGCAGAACTGGGTCACCGACATGGTCGGCCGGGCCGGGCGCGGCGGCGAGCTGCGCGAGAGCGTGGCGCCGGAGAGCGCCGTGGCCGCCGTGGTCGCCGCCACCAGCGGCTTCGAGGTGCTCGGCATGCGCAACCAGGCGTGGCTGTCACGCAGTACGGTCGCCCAGTTCTGGCTGCTGCTCCTGCCCGCGCTCGCGCCGGCGCCGCACGCCGGGCTCTGGCAGGCCGAGGGCTCCTGGACCGGGACCGCCACCGGATAATTAAAGACCGTACGGTCTCCTTTGGGGGCGCCGACCGGACGCCCGAATCGGGCATTCGGGAAACGGCGCCCCTTTTCCCTGTGCGGGGCTTCCCCGTGCCGCGCGATCCGCGCCGATGGTTTCCAGTCAATCGCTCCGGTGCTGTACAGGGCGCGGTTTCGCGCAACCCTGGCGAATCATGGGCGGGTTGAGTGGTGAAGGGCCTGTTCGGAGCCGGGTTGTGGGCAGATGTTCGATCAGGGTTTGACTGGATCTGGGCGATGCCGGGGCGGCGCGTCGAGTCCACATTGACAAACCGACTGAGCTGTTTTTTTATCGGGACTGCAGCCGCGCCGGGTCCCGGTCAGCGGGAGACGCGCAGGCCGGCCACCGGCCTGCGGCCTTGAAAACATGGGGGAAACGTGGACATCGAAGTGCTGGGTGCGCTGTCGGTGCGCGAGCACGGGGTGTCGGTCGTGCCGACCGCGCCCAAGCCGCGCCAGGTCCTGGCCCTGCTCGCGCTCAACGCCGACCAGGTGGTCCCGGTGGCCGCGCTCGTCGACGAACTGTGGGGGGAGAACCCGCCGCGCAGCGCGCGGACCACCCTGCAGACCTACGTCCTGCAGCTGCGCGAGCTGATGGCCCAGGCGCTGGCCCACGGCCCCGACGAACGCTGCACCGCCAAGGACATCCTCGCCACGGTTCCCGGCGGCTACCGCCTGCAGACACGCGGCGGCCACGTCGACTACCGCGAGTTCGACCAGCGCGCCGGCCTCGGCTACCGGGCCATGGACGCCGAGGACTACGCCGGCGCGGCCCGCCGGCTGGCCGACGCGCTCGCGCTGTGGAACGGGCAGGCCCTGACCGACATCCAGGCCGGCCTGCGCATCGACACGGAGGTCAAGCGGCTGGAGGAGGCCCGGCTGTGCGCGCTCGACCAGCGCATCGAGGCCGACCTGCGGCTCGGACGCCACCGGGAACTGCTGTCGGAACTGACGGTCCTGGTCAACCAGTACCGCATGCACGAGAGCCTGCACGGCCAGTTCATGCTGGCCCTGCACCGCTCGGGCCGGCGCGGTGAGGCCCTCAACGTCTACCAGCGGCTGCGCAGCACACTCGTGCACGAACTGGGCCTGGAACCCTCCGCCGCGCTCAGCCGCCTGCAGCGCTCCATCCTCATGGCCCGCCCCGAGACGCCCGCCGCCGCCGGCGGCAGCGGCCGCCTCGTCACCCGCTGACCCGGCCGCCGTTCCTCACGGGCCGCACGGATGGTGTGCCGTGAGCCGGGCGACCTGCTCGGACAGCTCCCGCTGCTGCCGGCGCAGCAGCTCCACGTGGCCGCGCAGCCGCACCAGCTCCTCCCGGAGCACCCCGAGTTCGTCCCCGCCCTGCCCGGCCGTCCCGGCCCCCGCCCGGTCGGCGGAGTCCGCCGCCGGCTCACAGGAGCGCAGAATCGCTTCCCTGCGACGGCTGAGCACCTGGCCCGGCCCGATACCCAGATCACGGGCCAGCCGCCGGCGCGCCCTGTCGTAGGTGCTCAGCGCCTCGGCCCGGCGGCCGCAGCGGTGCAGCGCCGTCATCAGCTGCTCGTGGAACCGCTCACGCAGCGGGTGCACGGCGACCAGCTCCTCCAGCTCACCGGTGATCTCCGCACAGCGGTCCGCCCGCAGACAGACGTCGTAGAGCACCTCCAGGGCACGCAGCCGGCTCTCCTCCAGCAGCGCCGCCTCGGCCGAACAGATGGGCCCCTGGCCGCTGCCCTGCAGAGCGGGCCCGCGCCACAGCGCCAGACCCTCGCGCAGCACCTCCACCGCCCGGCCCGGGGCGGTGGCGGCCAGCTCGCGCCCCTGGCCCACCAGACGGTGGAAGCGCTGCGCGTCCGTCGCCGCCGGCCCCAGGCTCAGGGTGTAGCCCAGCGGGGAGGTCCGCAGCCACACGTGGCGCGGCCCGCCCGGGCCCGGGGCCGGCAGCAGCCGCCGCAGCCGGGCCACATGGGCCTGCAGCGCGTTGGCGGCGTTGACCGGAGGGTGCCCGCCCCACAGCTCCTCCACGAGGCACTCGGCGGGCACCGCCTGCCCGGCCCTCACCAGCAGCGCGCCCAGCAGCGCACGCTGCTTCGCACCCGCGGGAACGATCCGTACGCCGAAACGCTCGTCGTGGATCTGCACGGAACCAAGAATCCGGAACTCCATCTCGCCCTTGCCCGGGAAGCACCCGATTCCGCATCCGCCGGCCCGGATCACGGCCCCGGTATTCCCTCACGAATAGCAGGTGCACTTCCTTCCGCACGGACTCTAGCCGCCCATGGTTTCCGGCACGCTATTCTCCAGCCGGCCCCGTACCGGCGTGGGCGATTCCTCGAGAGTTCTTCAGCCCCCGCGGCCCCGGCCCGCCCGAAAAGGACAGGACACCGCGACCGAAAAGCCCGCCCCGCCCGGACAGCCGGTGACACACGCCCGCCGCCGCCGGCCAGGACAGGAAACCCGGTACCGCCGGCCAGGACAGGGGACCCTCCGTCACCGGCCGGGACAGGGCATCCTCCGCTGCCGGACGGCCGGCCACGACCGTCCCCGGACGGCCGGCACCGCTCCCCGGCCCCCGCACGCGCCGCCCGGCGCCGTCACCGCGGCCCTCGCCGCGGCTCTCGCCGTGGCCGGAAAAACAACCGAAACGAATACGCCCCCGACCGTACCGGGCGCAAAATCACCACCCGTGAGCGGTAACCCGGAGACAGCCCGGACAAAGCCGCAGCCTCCTGTCTTCCAGGGACGGGTCAAGAATAACTAGAGCCGCCCTCGCGCGCCGATCAGAGAACCGTCCGGTTCCTCTTGCCGCGGAGTGGCGGGAATGACGCGGACAGGCGCAAGGAGGCAGTATCAAGTAGCTCCGTCAACGGCTCAGAACCAGTCGCCCCGAAACATTGCGGAGGGAATTATGGAAATAAAAGTCCTGGGTGCGTTGAACGCCGAATTCGAGGGAATCTCGGTCGTCCCCAGTGCGGGCAAGCCCCGGCAGATCCTGGCGCTGCTCGCCCTGTACCCCGGCCGGGTGGTGCCGGTGCCCACCCTCATGGAGGAGATCTGGGGCACCGACCTGCCGCAGAGTTCGATGACCACGCTGCAGACGTACATCCTCCAGCTGCGCCGCCTGCTGGGCACGGCCATGGGCCCCGACGTGCCGGGCTCGGCCAAGGACGTCCTGGCCACCCGCTACGGCGGGTACCTGCTGCAGATACCCGCCGAGGCGGTCGACGCGTTCACCTACGAGCGGCTCGTGACCGAAGGACGACAGGCCTACGAGGACGGCGAGGACGAGCGGGCGGCCACGGTGCTGCGCCGGGCGCTCGACCTGTGGGACGGCCCCGCCCTGGTCGACGTGCGGGTCGGGCCCGTCCTGGAGATCGAGGCGATGCGCCTGGAGCAGAGCCGGCTGGTGGCCCGCGAGCGCCGCATCGACGCCGACCTGCGGCTGGGCCGGCACGTCGAACTCATCGCCGAACTCACCGACCTGATCGCCCGCCACCCCCAGCACGAAGGGCTGCACTCCCAGGCCATGGTGGCGCTCTACCGCTCCGGCAGGCAGGCCGCCGCCCTCGACGTCTACCGCAGGCTCCGCCAGCGGCTCATCGACGAACTCGGCGTCGAACCCTCCCCGCAACTGCAGCGGCTGCACCAGGCGATGCTCGCCGTCGACCCGCGCCTGGACATCGTGGCGGGCCCCCGGCGCACCTCCACGTTCGACCTGTACGCAGCATGAGGCGCCGGTGCCCTCGCCGCCCGGCCGGACCCGGCACGCCGGCCCCCGCAGGGGCGGCGGCCGCCGCGGCCGCCGGCCGGGGCCGCCGCCCGCCTCGCCGCGGGGTTGAGCGCCGCACGAGCCGCGCGGGCGACGCTCGGTGCCCAGGGGCACCCACCCCCCGGACCGGCGCCGGGACGGCACCGCGTGGCACGCGCCACGCCGGCGGCGCCCGCCCGGATGGGGCCGGACCGGACCGTTCACAAGGAGGGCGACGCATGGCTTCCCGCTCCAGGGACCGTGAGGCGGGCACCGCACGGATCACACTCACCTGCCTCGCCCACGCCGGAGCGGGCGTGGCGAGCTACCGCGGCTGGTCCGCGGCGGTCGGACCCGGCATCGACGTGGCCGCCCTGCCGCTCCCGGGCCGCGACAGCCGCCGCCGCGAACCACGCCTGACCGAACGCGCCGGCCTGCTCGCCGACTTCCTGCCGACCCTGCTTCAGACGGCACGCCGCGGCCCCTACGCGCTCTACGGACACAGCATGGGAGCCCTCGTCGGCTACACGCTCACCCGGGCCCTGGCCGACTCCGGCCTGCCCCCGCTGTTCCTGGCCGTCGGCGCCTGCCCGCCCCCGCACACCACCACCGTCCTGGCGGACGCGGCGGACCTGCCCGACGAGGACCTGCTGCCGCTGCTCGACGAGATCGGCTCCCTGCCGCCGGGCGCCTCCGCCTCCCCCGGCGGACTGTGGCGGCGCACCTTCCTGCCCGTCCTGCGCGACGACCTGCGCCTGGCCCGATCGCTGCGCAACGCCGCCCTGGACCCGGTCACCGGAGGGCCGCTGGACGTGCCCGTCCTGGTCTTCGCGGGCCGCGACGACCCGCTCGCCGCACCCGCCGCCCTGCGCCACTGGCAGCAGTGGACCACCAACCTGATCGAACTGCACACCGTCGCCGGGGGACACTTCTTCGCAAGCTCCTCGAGCCTGGCCCAGCACGTCGGCCGGGCCTGCCGCGGCCACGTGACCGCGCTGCCCACGGGAGGCGGCCGGTGAACCGCGTCGTGATCACCGGGATCGGCGTCGTCGCCCCCGGCGCGGTGGGCACCGCCGGCTTCTGGGACCTGCTCACCGTCGGCCGCACCGCCACCCGCCGCGTCACCCTCTTCGACGCCTGCGGCTACCGCTCCCGCGTCGCCGCCGAGGTCGACTTCACCCCCGCCGCCCACGGATTCGACCTCGCCGACACCGAACGCCTGGACCGCGCGGCACAGTTCGCGCTGGTCGCCGCACGCGAAGCCGTCGCCGACAGCGGCGTCGCGGACCGCATCGGCCGCAACCCCCTGCGCACCGGCGTCAGCCTGGGCAGCGCCATCGGCTGCACCACGAGCCTGGCCACCCAGTACGCCATCCTCAGCGACTGCGGCACCACCTGGACCCTCGACCACACCGAGGCCGCCGAATCCCTCTACGACTACTTCGTCCCCAGCTCCCTGGCCGCCACCGTCGCCCGCGACCGGGGCGCACAGGGCCCCGTCGCCCTCGTCTCCAGCGGCTGCACCTCCGGCCTGGACGCCGTCGGCCACGGCGCCGACCTGATCCGGGAAGGCAGCGCCGACATCGTCGTCGCCGGCGGAACGGAAGCACCCATCGTGCCCATCGCCATGGCCTGCTTCGACCGCCTGCGCCTCACCAGCTCCCGCAACGACGACCCCGCCACCGCCAGCCGCCCCTTCGACCGCACCCGCGACGGATTCGTGCTCGGCGAGGGCGCCGCCGTCCTGGTCCTGGAAGAACTCGAACACGCCCGCCGCCGCGGCGCCCGCCCCTACGCGGAACTGTCCGCCATCGCCGCCCACAGCAGCGCCCACCACATGACGGGACTGCGCCCCGGGGCACTGGAGATGGCCGACGCCATCCGCGCCGCCCTCGACCAGGCACGGCTGAACCCCGCCGACGTCGACTACATCAGCGCCCACGGCGCGGGAACCCGGCACAACGACCGGCACGAGACACACGCCCTCAAGGAAAGCCTGGGCGGCAGCGCCCACCGCGTGCCCGTCAGCTCCATCAAGTCGATGATCGGGCACGCCCTGGGCGCCGCCGGCGCCCTGGACCTGGCCGCCAGCGCCCTGGCCATCCGGCACGACACCGTCCCGCCCACCGCCAACCTCCACGAACCCGACCCCACCTGCGACCTCGACTACACCCCCCTGTTCGCCCGGGAACAGCGCACCAGCACCGTCCTCACCGTCGCCAGCGGCTTCGGCGGCTTCCACACGGCCGCCGTCCTCACCCGGCCACGGCTCAAGGAGGCCGCATGACCAAGGCGACCCAGGCCCCCGAACCGGCCCGACCCGCCGGCGCCGGAGGCCCCCGCCAGACCCTGGTCACCGGCATCGGAGTCGCCGCACCCAACGGCCTGGGCACCAGAGCCTGGTGGGACGCCGTGCTGTGCGGGCGCACCGGACTGGGCCCCATCACCCGCTTCGACGCCTCCGGCTACCCCGTACGCATCGCCGGCGAGATCCCCGGCTTCGTCGACGAGGACCACATCCCCAGCAGACTGCTGCCCTCCACCGACCGCGGCACCCGCATCGCCCTGGTCGCGGCCGAAGAAGCCCTGCGCGACGCTAACGTGAGCCCGGCCGACCTGCCCGCATACGGCGCCGGCGTGATCACCGCCAGCTCCGCGGGCGGCGCCGAATTCGGCGAACGGGGACTGGCCGCACTGTGGAGCAAAGGCGCCCAGCACGTCAGCGCCTACCAGTCCTTCGCGTCCTTCCACGCGGCAGCCCCCGCACAGATCTCCATCCGGCACCGACTGCGCGGCCACGGCTCGACCGTCGTCAGCGAACAGGCCGGCGGCATCGACGCACTCGCCCGCGCCCGGCGGCGGATCCGCGACGGGGCATGCCTCATGGTCACCGGCGGGATCGACTCCACACTGTGCGCATGGGGCTGGGCCGCGCACCTGGCGGACGGCCGGCTCAGCCCGGCCACCGAACCCGCCCGGGCCTACCGGCCCTTCGCGGCCACGGCCGACGGCCACGCGGTCGGCGAGGGCGGCGCCCTGCTCGTCCTGGAGGACGCCCGGGCCGCCGCCCGCCGGGGCGCCACCGGCTACGGCGTCATCGCCGGCTGCGCCGCCACCTTCGACGGACCCGACCGCCCTACACTGCGCCAGGCCGCGGAACTCGCCCTGGCCGACGCCGGCCTGGCCCCCGAACACGTGGACGTGGTCTTCGCCGACGGCGCCGCCGAGCGGCGCGCCGACCTCGTCGAGAGCCAGGCGCTGTGCGCGCTGTTCGGACCCTACGGAGTACCGGTCACCGTGCCGAAGACGATGACCGGGCGGCTGGGCGCGGGCGGCTCGGCCCTGGACGTGGCAGCCGCGCTGCTCGCCCTGCGCGAGAAGGTCGTACCCCCGACCACCGGAACCGGACGCGTCGCCGACGACTGCCCGCTGGACCTGGTCACCGGGGCCCCACGGGAACTGCCCCGGCTACGGGTGGCGCTGGTGCTGGCCCGCGGACGGGGCGGCTTCAACTCCGCCGCGGTGCTCCGGGCCCCTCAGACGGAGTGACGGACCGCCCCTAGCGAGACGGAGCGGAACACACGGGCGGCCAGGAACGGCCCGCGGCCCCGCGGGCCGCGCAAAGGGAAACACCCCCGGCGCCGACTCCCCGGCCTCCTGGCCCTCCTGGCCTTCCGGCCTTCCGGTCTCCTGGCCTTCCGGCCTTCCGGCCTTCCGGCCTCCCGGGCTCCTGGGCTCTTGGCCCTCCTGGCCTTCCGGCCTTCCGGTCTCCTGGCCTTCCGGCCTTCCGGCCTTCCGGCCTCCCGGGCTCCTGGGCTCTTGGCCCTCCTGGCTCCCCGGCCTTCCCGGTCTCCTGGCTGCCCGGCCTTCCGGCTCCTGGCCTTTCGGCCGTCCGTCTCTCCCGGTTGCCCGGCGTTCCGCCGTCCCGCCCGCGGCACGCGTGGTGGCGTCCCCGCCTAGCGGACGTCGTGGTCCTCGTCGGTCAGTTCGCGGGCCAGGCGCCGCTCCAGGTCGGTCAGAGGCATGTCGTCGCGCACCCGTTCCGGGTGTCCCGGCGGCGGCCGGTGCCACCGGATGCGCGGGCGCGGAGGGTGGTCGTACCGGTCCGTCTCGCCGGCCAGGCAGAGCCGCCCGTAGGCGACCAGACCCTCCCACAGGCCACGGACGCATCGGCGCGGGCGGAAGCGTCTCATCCCTGCCACCTCCCGGATCGCTTCTGGGGCCGCAGGCCACCGTCGGTCACCGGGCTCGAGGACCCGACGGTTCCCGCTGGAGCGCGTGCCCCCGGGCGCCGCTCCAGCGCGACACGAGCGCGCTA